>NZ_CAAJGL010000079.1 GCF_900996225.1 Paraburkholderia sp. BCC1884
CTGATGACCATAGCGAGTCGGTACCACCCCTTCCCATCCCGAACAGGACCGTGAAACGACTCCACGCCGATGATAGTGCGGATTCCCGTGTGAAAGTAGGTAATCGTCAGGCTCCCAAGCAGCAAGCACAAACCCCACCCCTTCAAGGTGGGGTTTTTGCGTTTAACAGCCACACTACATCCCAGCGGGCGCAAAACACTCACTCCCGCCCCAGCCGCACCGCGTCCGCGTATCCCGTCAGTTCCAGCTCAACTCTGAGCAACCTTCAATTCCATATCGAGCCTTGTGGCTATTTGCTTGCAACAGGGCACATTCACGCTCTTTTATTCCATTCCGAGCGAGCATCAGCAATCATCCGTCGCTCCTCTCCGTCTGCACACCTAGCCTCGACGCCTTAACAACCCTCTCAAAATACTGTATAAATATACAGTGAAATTGGTCGCTTACGCGTGCCCGATGCCGGGCAGGGCGAAGCTTTCCCTATTGAAAGAGCGTGTCTATGGCTGCAGCGATTCAGCTTGCGACGACCGAAATGTCGTCGCAATTGCGACGACAGGTATGGCAGGGCAATGAGCTTGCCGAGGCGGATTCGCGTGTGATTTCCAGTGGTTACGTCCCACTGGATCAGTTGTTGCCGGGACAAGGCTGGGCAGTCGGCGGCCTGACGGAGTTATTGATCGAGCATTGTGGTGTAGGGGAGATGCGGCTATTGGCCCACGCACTTTGTCATCTGACGAAGCAAGCTGGGCGGCATGTCATGTTCGTGGCGCCCCCCTATCAGCCGTGCGCCGCGGCGTTGAGAGCATGGGGCGTCGATGTCGAACGAGTTTTATGGGTGCGCTCGAGTGAAGATCAGGCGTTATGGGCCGCCACCCAGGCATTGAAGCAGGATGGCATCGGCGCTGTCCTGATATGGATGACGAAGGCGCGTGCCGATAAGGTCCGGCGTCTGCAAGTGGCGGCTCAGGAGTCGTCATCGCTGGCATTTTTGATCCGGCCCGTCGGGGCGGCCACGCAATCTTCGCCAGCGCCATTGCGAATGATCTGCGAGCCGATCCTGCCAGCCAATGCCCAGACGATCAATCGCCGCGAATGGTTGCAGGAAATAGGACTGTCCATCGACATCTTCAAGCGTCGCGGGCCGCCACTCGCTGAGCCTTTACGTCTCGTTTTACCTTTGCAAAGCGCCTTGTTGCCGATGACCGGAGCCGGCAGCCATCAAGGACGAGAGATCAAACATGTTGTGGATCGCAGTCACCTTGCCACTCCTGTCGCTGGAAGCGGTCAAGCCTCTCGCGCCGCTCCCGGATGGTTCGCCCGCGAAGCCGAGTCGGCGTGAGCCTCGCGACAGCGAGAATCAACCTCGAGATGCCGAGCCGGCTCCCGAGGCGCGTTGTTACGCGCTGGCCGATCACGCGCATATCCTGCTGCCTGATTTCGACGCGCAGTGTGCCGGCGTCCATGCGGGACATTCGCGTTCATCTGCCTTGGCGCTGGCGCCGGGCCTCGAGTTGCTTGTCGCCGATGTCGATCGCGAAACCCAGGCAGTCAAAGCGATGGCGCTCGCATTGCTGACGTACACGCCAAAAGTCTCGCTTGCCGAAGGACACACGTTGCTGCTCGAGGTCGGTTCGGGTTTGCGCTTGTTCGGCGGCTTGCGCACGTTGTTGTCGCGAGTGTCCGCCACGGTGGCCGAATTCGGTTATACGGCGCGCATCGCCTGCGCGCCGACTGCCTGGGGCGCGTGGTTATTGGCGCAAGCGCGCGCCGCACGACAGGGGCGGCGCTGGCATGTGGTCAAGGACACTTCGCTTGTACGCGTGCTCGACCGCCTGCCCGTAGCGTTGTTGCCGGTTGCGCAGACGCACCGCGAGGCGTTTGCGCATGTCGGCTGCAACACGCTGGCCGAGTTGCGGCAATTGCCGCGCTCGGGTGTGGTGCGACGTTTCGGCAGCGGCATTCTGGATCTGTTGGCACAAGCCTATGGCACGCGCGCCGATCCGCGCGAATCATTTCGTGCGCCGGCGTCGTTTCATGCACAGCTGGAGTTGCCGTCGCGGGTCGATAACGCCGATGCGCTGCTGTTCGCCGCACGTCGGCTGATTGTGCAGTTGGCTGGGTGGTTGAGCGCGCATCATGCTGCACTCAGCGCTTATACCTTGCTGCTCGAGCATGAATTGGCGGCCCGTCATGCGCCGAAGACATCGAGTTTGAGAGTCGCGTGGGCGATCCCGTCGCGTGATGCGGAACATCTGATCTGGCTGTTGCGAGAACAATTGAATCAGACCATTCTGGTGGCGCCGGTCATCGAGTTGAAGCTGGTCGCGGATCAGATCGCGGAACACGCCGGGAAGTCGGACACGCTGTTTCCCATGCCAGAATCAGATGGCGAGTCGATCGCGCGTCTGCTCGAGCGCTTGAGTGCGCGTTTGGGGCCGGAGAATGTGCTGAAGATGTCGGTGCAGGACGATCATCGCCCTGAGCGGGCAATGCGCATCGAGACTTACCAGTCGCAAGCGACTTCGGGTAAGAAGCGTACGCCGGCGAAGGCCAAGGCAAAAATCAAAGCGGATAAAACCTGGCTCACCGATGAGTTGCGGCATGCCGCATCGGAAGAAGAGCGGGCAGGCCGAGAGGTGGCGGCCTTCGCAACCCATACTGCCAACGCCTCTCTCGAGGCATCCACAACCCGCTCGTCATCCGGGCGCAGCAACACACACACCACACTCTTTACGCCAAAACCAGACGCCGCCCAAGCCTCGCTCGATCTACCCGACAGCGCGTTGCCTTCGCAACCTCGCCCAGTCTGGATGCTCGATAAGCCACTGCGTCTGATGATGCGCGACCAGCGTCCAATCTACCGACGCCCCTTGAAAATGCTCACCCGTACCGAGCGGATCGAAGCCGGCTGGTGGGATGGCGATCGAGTCGAACGGGACTACTACGTCGCGGCCGACGACCGCGGCCATATGTTCTGGGTGTATCGCGAACGCCTGAGCGGCGAGTGGTATCTGCAGGGCCTGTTCGGCTGAGCATCATGACGAACTCCCAGCCATCGCGCGTCATTCAGCAAGCACTCGCAGCCAACCTGCCTCCGTATGCGGAGCTGCACTGTCTGACGAATTTCTCGTTCCTGCGTGGCGCTTCGCATCCGTATGAACTCGTGGAACAGGCGATGTCGCGCGGCTACAGCGCACTCGCCATCACCGACGAATGTTCGTTGGCGGGCGTCGTGCGAGCCCACACGGCGTTGAAGGAAATCACCGGGGAGTGGAACCGTCAACAGAAAGAGCGCGCGGACAAGGCGAAAAAAACCGCATCCGCGGACTGCACGGAACCTGCAGAACCCGAACCATTAAAACCAATCCCTCAGCTGATCATCGGCAGCGAACTCCACCTGACCGACGACACCGGCGAGTCCTTCTGCACACTGGTTGCACTAGCAACCAACCGCAACGGCTACGGCAATCTCTCCGAGCTGATCACACTAGCCCGGTCGCGTGCGGATAAGGGAAGTTACCGCCTGAGTCCATCCGATTTCACTGATGCGTTGCCTCATCTGGAGCATCTCAAAGGATTGCCCGATTGCATCCTGATGCTCGTGCCGCAGCGCACGGCAACGTTGTCGCACACGCTGCGTTGCGCGCATTGGCTCGCCTCGTTCGCTGCGCCACGTGCGTGGCTCGCACTCGAACTGTGGCAAACCGGCAGCGACGATCTGCAGATCGACGCCTTGCGCATGATTTCAAACGAGTGCGGATTACCGCTCGTCGCGGCCGGCGGTGTGTTGATGCATGCACGCTCGCGCAAGCCGTTACAGGACACCATGACCGCCATCGGTCTCGTCACGCCGCTAGCGGCATGTGGTCACGCGCTCGAGGCGAACGCGGAGCGGCATATGCGTACGCGGGTGCGGCTCGGCAAACTGTATCCACGCGATACGCTCGAAGAAACGTTGCGTATCGCTGCGCTATGCCGCTTTTCGCTCGATGAACTCAAGTACGAGTATCCCGAAGAGTTGGTGCCCGCCGGCGAGTCGCCTTCGAGTTATCTGCGCAAACTGGTGATGGCGGGCGCCGTGGAGCGCTGGCCGAAGGGCATGGATCTGAAGCGGATCAATCAGATCGAAAAAGAGTTGCAGCTGATCGCCGATCTGAAATACGAAAAGTATTTTCTCACCGTGCACGACATCGTGAGCTTTGCGCGCTCACGAAACATTCTGTGTCAGGGTCGAGGTTCGGCCGCCAATTCGATCGTGTGTTATTGCCTGCATGTCACGGAGATCGATCCGGTGCATATGAACATGCTGATCGAACGTTTCATTTCGCGCGCGCGCAACGAGCCACCCGATATCGACGTCGACTTCGAGCATCAGCGACGCGAAGAAGTGATCCAATATATTTATGCGAAGTACGGTCGTCATCGCGCCGCGCTGACCGCGTCGCTGATCACGTATCACGCGCGCAGTGCACTGAAAGACGTCGGCAAAGCCCTGGGTCTCGAGGTGTCGTTGATCGAGCGGATCAGCAAGTCGCAACAATGGTGGGACGGCACCGACGCGGTCGCTAAATATCTGGCCGAAGCGGGCTTCGACGCCAACTCGCCGATCACGCAGAATCTGATCCGGCTGACGAAGGAATTGCGCAGTGTGCCGCGTCATTTGTCGCAGCACGTCGGCGGCTTTGTGATCGCGAAAGACAAGCTGTCGCGGCTCGTGCCGATCGAAAACGCGACGATGAAAGATCGTAGCGTGATCGAATGGGACAAGGACGATATCGACGCGCTCAAACTCCTGAAAGTCGACGTGCTGGCGCTGGGCATGTTGTCGGCGATCCGGCGTGCGCTGGAGTTCGTCGCCTTGAGGCGGGGCTTTCCGCAATTCAGGGTGCAGGACATTCCGCGCGAAGATCGAGCCGTCTACGAGATGTGCAGCCACGCCGATACGATCGGCGTGTTTCAGATCGAATCGCGTGCCCAGCAAAGCATGCTGCCGCGTCTGAAGCCGAACAAGTATTACGACCTCGTGATCGAAGTGGCCATCGTACGGCCAGGGCCGATTCAGGGCGGCATGGTGCATCCTTATCTGCGTCGCAAGCAGGGTCTGGAACCGGTCGATTACGCCAAGGATGAGTTGCGGCCGGTGCTCGAACGCACACTCGGCGTGCCGATTTTCCAGGAGCAGGTCATGCACCTGGCGATGGTTGCGGCGAAATACACCGGCGAGCAGGCCGACCAGTTGCGTCGTGCGATGGCCGCATGGCGGCGCAGCGGCAACCTGGCGAAGTATCAGAAGGACCTGAGCGACCGGATGTTGGCGCGTGACTACGAGCCCGAGTTTATCGAGCGTATCTGCAAACAGATCGAAGGCTTCGGCGAGTACGGTTTTCCCGAGAGCCACGCGGCGAGCTTCGCGCTACTCGTCTATCTCAGCGCATGGCTGAAGCGCTATGAGCCGGCGGCGTTTCTGGCCGGTTTGCTGAATAGTCAGCCGTTGGGTTTTTATTCGCCGTCGCAACTCGTGCAGGATGCGAAGCGCCACGGCGTCGAGGTATTGCCGCCCGACGTCACGCTGAGCGATTGGGAGTCGACGTTCGAACAACGCGGGCAGGTAGGGCAGCGGATCTTATCGGACGAGACCGGTTTGCATCGTCAGCAATCCGTATTGTCGGCGCAGCAATTACGCGATCTTTCGTTGCGGCACTTGAAAGTGAATAGAACGATCCGGCGTGCGGCGAGACGTTTGACCGCGCGGGTGTTTCAGCCATCGAGCACTTATGGCGCACGCGGTCCGGCGGTGCGTATCGGCATGCATCTGATCAAAGGGCTGGCGCAGGGCGCGGCCGAACGCATCGTGGCGGCTCGCCGCGACGCGCAATTTGCCGATGTCGACGATCTCGCGCGGCGCGCGGCCTTGACGCGGCGCGATCTCGAAGCGCTTGCCGCGGCGAATGCGCTGGTGAGCATTGCGGGCCATCGGCGTGAAGCCTGGTGGGCCGTGACGGCGCAGCATGTCGTGCCCAAATTGCTGCGCGATGCGCCGATCGCCGAGGCGCCGCTGGCGTTGCCGCAAGCAGCGGAAAGTCGCGAGATCGTCGACGATTACGCGAGTATCGGCCTCACGCTCAATCGTCATCCATTGGCGCTATTGCGAGCGCGGCTCGCCAAACAGCGTTTTCGCACGGCCGCGGAACTCGCCGCATGCCGGCACGGCACGCTGGTCCGGGCGTGCGGCATCGTCACCGTGCGGCAGCGGCCGGGCACGGCGAACGGCACCGTGTTCGTTTCCATCGAAGACGAGACCGGCTCGGTCAATGTGATTGTCTGGCCGTCGCTCGTGGAAAAACAGCGCAAGGTTTTGTTGGGAGCGTCGCTGCTGGCGGTGTACGGCGTCTTGCAGCGCGACGACGGCGTGGCGACGGGCGGCAATCCGGCCGGTAAGGCGGCTGAGGCGGCTGAGGCGGCGAATGGGGCGAGTGTGGCGAACGCAAACAGGCAGAGAAAGGCGGGGCAGAAACATCAAGGCGAAGTGATCCATCTCGTCGCCCATCGTCTTGAGGATCACAGCGAATGGCTCGGTGAACTGGCTACGGCGAGCCGCGATTTTCACTAAAGGCGGCTAGCCGTCTTCCACTCCCGCAACCACCTGGGATCAGGCGGATGTCGTGTCGCGCCACGCAAACGCAGCCAGCACTTGCCGGATCGCTTCATCGAACGGCGTGCGGCGGCCGATGCCGAGCGCTTCGAGCCGCTCCGACGCCAGATGGCAGTTATGCGGCCGCGGTGTCGTATCGGTCGGCGTGTATTGCGGTGTCAGTTGCGCGTCGAGTTGCAGCGCTTCGGCGAGGCGCTGGGCAATCTCGTACTTGGTCATCGGCTCGTCGCCCGACCATTGCACGATGCCGCGGATCGCTTCGTCGCGAGCGTGCCGCGCCAGCATTTGCCGGATCACGACCGCGACGTCGGGCGTAAAGGTGGGATAGCGGATCGCCCAAGCGTCCATCGTGGCCGGCTGGGCACCGATTTCAGCCGATGCGGCAATTGCCGGCACGAGACTCGTCACCGCCGATTCCGCCCAACTGACGATCGGCCCGTACAGCAAAGGCAGACGCAGCACGCAGCCGAGATCGGTGGTTTCGCTCATCGCGCGTTCGCCTTCGAGCTTGCTGTGTCCGTAAGCATTGAGCGGGGCAGGTGCCGAGTCATGCAGATAGGGCGGCTGCGTGCCGTCGAACACGTAGTCGGTGGAAATCGACAGCGTCCAGGCACCGCGCCGGTCCGCTGCTGCAGCGAGGGTGCGCACGGCGTCGACATTCAACGCGCGGGCAAGCGCAGGATCATGCTCGCAGACATCCGGCCGACGCTCCGCTGCGGCGATGACGAGCGCGTCCGGCGCTTCCCGTTCGACGAACTGCTCGACCGCCCGCGCGTCGCGAATATCCAGTACCACGGTGCTCGCCGATGGCCGACTGAACGCCGTGGCGACGACTTGCCAATCGCTTTGTTGCGCCAACTCGTCGACGAGCGCGCGGCCGAGCAGCCCGGAGGCGCCAATCACGGCAACTTTGAACATGACGTGAACTCGCTTAAGCGGCCGCGCTGCCGGTCACGCTTTTGACCGTGTAACCGGCATCGTCGATAGCGGCTTTCAAGGCGTCGGCCGCTTGCGACGACTCGACCGTCACGCGACCGGCTGCCAGATCGACCCGCACCTGCGCATTGGCATCGTGTTCGCGGATGGCGTTGGTGACCGCCGCGACGCAATGTTGGCAGCTCATGCCTTCTACCTGGAATTCGATCGTCATTGGAAAAGCCTCGAAGCGTAAAGGTTGCGATAGCTGGATTATGCCTGCCGATCCGGCGCATGACCTTCCCATTGTGGGAAGGTGTACGATCGACGAACACTCTGCAACAGTCACGGGATCCGTCATGAATATCGGTGAAGCGGCACGCGCGTCGGGCGTCACGGCAAAAATGATTCGCTATTACGAGAGCGTTGGCTTATTGACGGCGAAGTCGCGCACCAGCGCCGGTTATCGCGTGTACGGCCCGCAGGAGGTTCATTCGCTGCGTTTCATTCGTCAGGCGCGGCGACTCGGGTTTCTGGTCGAGGATATTCGAAAGTTGCTGGCGCTGTGGCATGACCGCTCGCGCGCCAGCGCCGAGGTGAAGGCGATTGCGCTGGAGCATGTGGCTGATCTGGATAGGCGAATCGCAGAACTCACCGATATGCGCGACACCTTGGCGCACCTCGCACACCACTGTCACGGCGACGATCGCCCCGACTGCCCGATCATCGAGGGATTGGCCGACGCTACTCCGATTACAGAAGCGGGTTGTCATGCGGACTGATGGGCTTTACGAGCAAAAGGTGCAACCCCACTCGATATTTCGTCGCAACCTTCAGTGATTTGCACCGATATTGTGCTTTAAAATTAGGGGCTCCAACGAGATGTACGCCAAAACCATCGCGGGTTCATTTAAATCAACGACTTATGTGCACCACGTCCGTGCACCATTCCAAAGCGGAATGCACGTCATGCGGGCATTTCATTGGCGCGGTTGCACTCCGAGGCTATAATTCGGGTTAACCCTTTTACGGGAAATCCCTGATGCCGAACTCACCGGGGATTCAATCTGATCCTTGGAGAACATCATGTTTGCAGTCATTCTTGAAAAGCTGAGCATCTGG
Source organism: Paraburkholderia sp. BCC1884 (assembly GCF_900996225.1). Classification (GTDB taxonomy): domain Bacteria; phylum Pseudomonadota; class Gammaproteobacteria; order Burkholderiales; family Burkholderiaceae; genus Paraburkholderia. The sequence goes on from NZ_CAAJGL010000079.1 coordinate 8,690, forward strand.
TTTGAAACCGCAGAACGTAGCCGCCGTGAAGCCTATCTGGCATCGTCGTCGGATATCGTTCAGCTCGAGCAACGCATCCGCTCGCTGGAAACCAACGGCTACTCGCTGTAAGTTTCATTTGCGTCAGGTTGGACCCGGCGGCGTTGGTTGAGCGGCCGTTGCAGTTCAGTGTAAGCCCCGTCTATGCGGGGCTTTGTCACATCTGAAGCGCGAAAATCCGCCACACGTATGGCGTGAAAAGGCTATTCATGGCGAATGCCGACTAGCACGACTCTGAGCGCTGCGGTAACGTAAGGTGTTGCTGTGCAATCCGGCATCCTCAAAACCCTATCGGTCCGCCCATGAACCTAGTCCGTTCGTTCAGAACTATCCTGTCTGCGGCCGTCGCCGTTTCGCTGACAACAGGTTTTGCGGCATCGAGCGCATTTGCCGCGTCCAGCGATGCTCGCAAGCCGTTGATCCTGGACTCGCAAAACGGTATTAGCGACGGCCAAAGCGGCACCGTGCTGCAGACCGCTCCGCTGTCGAAGCAGCCAATCGTCGGCGCTCAGCCGATCGCTGCGCCCACGGAACTGGCGCCGAATTCGTCCACGCCCTATATCGTCGCGCCCTATATCCAGTTGCCGTCAGGCGGCGGCGCCATGCCGCAGCCGCAACCTCGCCCTGCGCCTCGCCCGCAATAGGCGTTTGCGCGCCATATCCGCGTTTCGGTTTCGTTCGGTTCCGTCGACGCATCGACCGGTTGGTTGATTGCCATTGGGGTTTCGGCGCATGGCGCCCCCGAAATCCACCGACGACAATCATTGCGCGGTCTCTCGCCGGCGCTCCGGATTTTGCAGAGCGCGCCTGCGCCGTCCGCATCAAATAAAAACCGAACAAGGAGACATTCCATGCCTACTCACTGGATGCGGCGCGCCGCCGGCGCCGGCCTCACGCTGTTCGCGCTCGCCATGCTGCCCGGTAGCGTGCTCGCCAAAGACACACCGGAAAAACCCACTCTGACCATGGCCGTTGGCGGTTTGCCGGGTCTTTATTATTTGCCGGTGCTGGCCGCGCAGCAATTGGGCTATTTCAAGGACGAAGGCCTCGATGTGACGCTGGAAGATTTCGCGGGCGGATCGAAAGCGCTCGAAGCGGTGGTGGGCGGCAGCGCCGACGTGGGCGCGGGCGCGTTCGAGCACACGCTGTTCATGCAGGCGAAGGGGCAGCACTACCGGGCGTTTGCGTTGATGGGTCGCGCGCCGCAAATCGTCGTCGGGGTGTTGAAGTCGAAGGCCGATCAACTCAAGACACTCGCGGATTTCAAAGGCGCGAAAATCGGCGTAAGCGCACCCGGTTCGTCGACGGATCTCGTGCTGACCGTGGCTTTGCGCAAGGCCGGTGTACAGCGTAACGAGATTTCGGCGATCGGCGTGGGTAGCGGCGCGACGGTGCTGGCTGCAGTAAGCGGTGGGCAGATCGACGCGCTTTCCAACGTCGATCCCATGATGACCAAACTGACGCGCTCGGGCGCCATCAAGGTATTGATCGACACCCGCACGGTGAAGGGCACCCAGGAAGTGTTCGGTGGAACGATGCCGGCGGCGACACTCTACGCCTCGGACAGCTTCATCCAGAAGAATCCGAAGACGACCCAGGCGTTGGCCAATGCGATCGTGCGCGCGGACCACTGGTTGCAGAGTGCGAGCGACGCGGATCTGCTAAAGATGGTGCCGCCCGCATATCTGCTCAACGACTCGGCGCTGTATGTGGAAGCGTTCCACAACGTGCGCGATGCCTACTCGCCGGACGGTCTGATGCCCGCCGACGGGCCGGCGACCTCATTGCGCGCGCTGTCGTCGTTCGATAGCCGGCTCGATCCGAAGAAGATCGATCTGAATGCCACCTATACGAACGATTTCGCGCATAAGGCGGCTAGCCAGATCAAGTAAGCGGAGCAACGCCGCTCATCATCCGCAGCCCGCGCTCGCCGTGGACTTCAATCGCCGCGATATTCCACCTTGAACTGCGCGGCCTTGTCCTCGCCGAGCGCTTTGACCAGATACGGCATCTGGTCTTTCAGCGTTTTTGCCAGCGTGTAGGGCGGGTTCAGGATGAACATGCCACTGCCGAAGAGGCCGAAGCCGTCCGTCGGCGGATTGCTGACGGTCAGGCTCACGTGCAGCCAGTTACGGTCCTGCAGCTTTTTCAGTTGATCGGGAAAGCGCTGCGATTCGAGACGCCGTACCTGCGGATACCAGACCGCGTAGGTGCCGGTCGGAAAACGCTTCAGACTTTCTTCGACACAGCGCAACGTACGGTGATAGTCGCGCTTGTCTTCGTACGACGGATCGAGCAACACCAACGCGCGGCGTGACGCCGGCGGCAGCAGGGCAAGGATGCCGTCGAAGCCGTCGCCCGCATAAAGCATGGCGCGGCGGCCCGCATCGCGGAAATTGTGCCGAAGCACATCGATTTCGGTAGTGTGCAGTTCGAACAGACGTATGCGGTCCTGCTCGCGCATCTGCCGCCATGCGATGTACGGCGAACCGGGGTAGAAGCGCAACTGGCCGTCCGGGTTGAGCGCGCCGACTTCGTCGACGTACTCGGAAAAGATGGGCGGCAGATCGTCACGTCCCCAAAGTTTGGCGATGCCGGTCTGGAATTCGCCGGTCTTGGTCGCGAAGCCTTCTTTCAGCGAATAGACGCCCGCGCCCGCATGCGTGTCGATGTACCAATAGGCCTTGTCTTTCTGGCCGAGGTAGCGCAATAGCTGCAAGACGACGGCGTGTTTCAGAACGTCGGCGTGATTGCCTGCATGAAAGGCGTGGCGGTAGCTGAGCATGATGAGGAGACGCTAAAGAGGGCGTGCCGGTCCAAGGCTGGATTCGGCGTTGCGGATGCAAGGCGCAAGCACGGCGGACATACAGCGCCAATGTGCTGCGCGGTCGCGTATTGTACGCGACGCGCGCGCAGCGCCTCGCGCTTTGCACTCTGACTCACGTAACGCGGCCCCGCGATTGCGAAGCCGGGTTGCGTGCGCCGCACGAGACTGCTCAGTCGTACGAGTCGCCGATGATGTCTTCGATCTTCTGCTTGATCTCCGGCGTGATGCGTTCGGCCACTTCGGCGGACTTCATGTTTTCGCCGATCTGCTCGACCCGCGACGCGCCCGTGATCACGGTGCTGACATGCGGATTCTTCAGAATCCACGCGATAGCCAGTTGACCGACGGTGCAGCCCAATTCGTCGGCCACTTCGCCGAGCTTGCCGACCACATTGTTCTTGCCGGAGTCCGTGACCTGCTTGCGCAGCCAGTCGTAGCCTTGTAACTGGGCACGGCTGTCGGACGGCACGCCGTCGCGATACTTGCCGGTGAGCAGGCCGGATGCAAGCGGGCTCCAGGTAGTCAACCCGAGGCCGATATCTTCGTAAAGCCGCTTGTATTCCTGCTCGACACGTTTGCGGTGAAACAGGTTGTACTGCGGCTGTTCCATCACCGGCTTGTGCAGACTGTGGCGCTCGGCGATGTCGTAAGCGGCGCGGATTTCGTCGGCGCTCCATTCGGAAGTGCCCCAGTACAGCGCCTTGCCACGCGTGATCATGTCGCTCATGGCCCAGACGGTTTCCTCGACGGGCGTGTTCGGGTCAGGACGATGACAGAACACCAGATCGACATAATCGAGTTGCAGACGCTTGAGCGACGAATCGATCGCGTTCAGCAGATATTTGCGGTTCAGCGTGTGGTACTGGTTCGGCGCTTCCTGCAGACCCCAGAAGAACTTGGTCGAAACGATGTAGCTGACGCGCGGCCACGCCAGTTCCTTGAGCGCCTGACCCATGATTTCTTCGGACTGGCCGGCGGCGTACACCTCGGCATTGTCGAAGAAGTTCACGCCCGCGTCGCGTGCGGCCGCGAGCGACTCGCGTGCCGCGCTGTGGTCGACCTGATTGCCGTAGGTCACCCATGAGCCGATGGACAGTTCGCTAACCTGCAGGCCTGAACGGCCCAGACGTCGATAATTCATGCATTCCTCCTTGTTGGTGATGCCACCGGAATCCCGCTGAAACATGTAGTGTAAAGAGATACCGTTCGATGTGCGTTTTACCGATGGAGTTCACACGCTTCATGCACAATAGCAGCGTTGGCCGCAGTGCAACATTCGGCCGGACGGCCTATGCCGTCTGGCTGACTTCACGCCGTCGGCGGCCTGTGGTCTCATTGCTCATCAACTGCACGGAGGTTCTGGATGTCGTCACCCAACACGAATCTGAATGGTAAGGTCGCGGTCGTTACCGGCGCCGCAAGCGGCATCGGCAAGCAGATCGCGCTGACCCTTTCCGCGGCTGGCGCGGCTGTCGCAATCGCCGACTTGAACCAGGACGGCGCGAACGCCGTTGCTGAAGAAATCAGAAAGGGCGGCGGCAAGGCAATCGGCGTGGCGATGGACGTCACGAACGAGGACGCCGTCAACCAGGGCATCGACAAAGTCGTCGCGGAACTCGGCTCGGTGGATATCCTGATCTCCAACGCCGGCATCCAGATCGTCAATCCGATCGAAAACTATTCGTTTTCGGATTGGAAGAAAATGCAGGCGATCCACGTGGACGGCGCTTTCCTGACCACCAAGGCCGCGCTCAAGCACATGTACAAGGACGATCGCGGCGGCATCGTGATCTATATGGGTTCGGTTCATTCGCATGAGGCCTCGCCGCTGAAGTCCGCTTATGTGACGGCCAAGCATGCGCTGCTCGGTCTCGCGCGCGTGCTGGCTAAAGAAGGCGCGAAGCACAACGTGCGCTCGCATGTCGTGTGTCCGGGTTTCGTGCGCACGCCGCTGGTCGACAAGCAGATTCCCGAGCAGGCCAAGGAACTCGGCATCAGCGAAGAAGACGTGATCAAGCGCGTCATGCTCGGCGGCACGGTCGACGGCATCTTCACCACGGTGGAAGACGTCGCAGAGACGGTGCTGTTCCTGTCCACCTTCCCGACGGCGGCGCTGACCGGCCAGTCCTTTATTGTGAGCCACGGCTGGTACATGCAATAAGGAGGCGCCCATGGCGCAGCGCAATCTCAAGCGGGCGCGCGCGGGTGCGCCCGGTGATGGGGAAGGCGAGGGCGCCGGTCCGGCGCCCGCAGCACAGCCGGGGCGGCATCTACATTTGCCCAATTACGAAACCGTCGCGCTCATGTTGCAAGGCGGCGGTGCATTGGGCGCTTATCAGGCCGGTGTCTTCCAGGGGCTCAACGAAGCCGGCATCGAGCCCAACTGGCTTGCGGGTATTTCGATCGGCGCATTGAACACGGCGATCATCGCCGGCAATCCGCCGGAAAAGCGGGTGGAGCGACTGCTGCAGTTCTGGGAGACGATCTGCCAACCGGCATTCGGGCCGCCGTTGCCTGCTTTCATCGAGCACGCGCTGTTCAATTCCAGCGACGCCGTGCGCAAGGCGTTCACGGCAACGCAGGCGATAGGCGCGATCGTCGAAGGGCAGAAGGGCTTTTTCGTGCCGCGTTTTCCGCCACCCTTGCCCACGGTGTCCGGGCCGCCGCAAATGGCCAGCTATTACGACACTACGCCGCTAAAGGCCACGCTCGAGGCCTTGTGCGATTTCGACCGGATCAATTCGCGTGAAATGCGGGTCTCGGTGGGCGCGGTCAATTGCGGGACCGGCAATTTCGCGTACTTCGACAACACGCATACGACACTGCGTCCCGAGCATTTCATGGCGTCGGGTGCGTTGCCGCCGGGTTTCGCTGCAGTGGAGATCGACGGGCAGTATTACTGGGACGGCGGTCTGATGTCGAACACGCCGCTGTACGAGGTGATCCAGTCCACGCCGCGCCGTGACACGCTCGCTTTCCAGGTCGATCTATGGAGCGCGATCGGGCCGGTGCCGGACAACATCACCGACGTCCAGGGGCGCATGAAAGACATTCAGTATTCGAGCCGCACGCGTCTCGTGACCGATATGCTGCAACGCTCGCAACGTTTCCGGCATGTTCTGCGCGAGGTACTCGACCGCGTGCCGTCCGAGCAGCGCGACGACCCGTGGTGCAAGCTGGCCGACGACCTATCGTGCTCCAAGCGCTACAACGTGATGCATCTGATCTACCGGCACAAGGAATACGAAGGGCATTACAAGGACTTCCAGTTCGGCCTGTCGACCATGCGCGAACATTGGCAGAGCGGCCTGGAGGACATTCGTCATTCGCTTGCGCAACCCAACTGGCTCGAGATGCCGGACAACGATGCGGGTTTCGTCACGCACGATATCCATCGGGATTCACGCTGAAAGCGCGAGTTCAAACAGAGAGTCAGACAAAAAAACGGCGCCTTGAAAAGGGCGCCGTTTCTACATTCCAGCCAGCATGTCCGGCAAAGCGCGCTTCACAGAACACGCGCGCCGGCTGCCTTACTTCAACACGTGAGCAATCGCGCTCGCCACCGCGTCGAGGTTGCGCGTGTTCAGCGCAGCCACGCAGATGCGGCCCGTGCCCACGGCATAAATGCCGAACTCTTCGCGCAGACGGTCCACTTGCGGCGACGTCAAGCCCGAGTAAGAGAACATGCCGCGTTGTGCGTTCACGAAGCTGAAGTCGCGATCCACGCCGCTTGCCTTCAGGCGTTCGACCAGGCCGTTACGCATTGCGCGAATACGGTCACGCATTTCCGCCAGTTCCGTTTCCCACGTGGCGCGCAGTTCCGGCGACGCCAGCACGGCTGCTACCACCGAACCACCATGCGTCGGCGGGTTCGAGTAGTTGGTGCGGATCACGCGCTTGAGTTGCGACAGCACGCGCGAGGCTTCTTCCTTGCTCGAGGTGATGATCGACAGCGCGCCGATGCGCTCGCCGTACAGCGAGAACGACTTCGAAAACGACGACGACACGAACACGTTCAGGTCCGAGGCCGCGAACAGACGCACTGCTGCCGCGTCCGCTTCGATGTTGTCGCCGAAACCCTGATAGGCGATGTCGAGGAACGGCACGAGGTTTCGCGCCTTGACCACTTCGACCACCTGCTTCCATTGGTCGACGGTGAGGTCGACGCCGGTCGGGTTGTGGCAGCACGCGTGCAGCACGACGGTCGTGCCCGCGGCGTAGCTGTTCAGCGCGCTCAGCATGGCGTCGAAGTTCACGCCGTGCGTGTGGGCGTCGTAGTACGGGTACGACAGAACTTCAAAACCTGCGCTTTCGAACAGCGCGCGATGGTTTTCCCAGCTCGGATCGCTGATCGCGACCTTGCCATTCGGGTTCAGACGCTTCAGGAAGTCGGCGCCGATCTTCAGCGCGCCCGTGCCGCCCAGTGCCTGCGCCGTCACGACGCGGCCCGCGGCGATCAGCGGCGAGTCGTTGCCGAGCAGCAGCTTCTGCACGGCCGCGTCATACGCGGCGATGCCTTCGATCGGCAAATAACCGCGCGGCAGAGCAGCTTCGACGCGCGCCTTTTCGGCTTCACGCACGGCACGCAGCAGGGGAATCTTGCCTTCTTCGTTGAAGTACACGCCAACGCCAAGGTTGACCTTGGTGGCGCGCGCATCGGCGTTAAAAGCTTCGTTCAGGCCCAGAATCGGGTCGCGGGGAGCAAGTTCGACGGCGGAGAACAGAGACATGATGGTGGGCAGCAGTAGTGAAAAGAGGGCGGCGTCGAGCGCTAAGGCGGCCCGGCCTGTGACGTCCGGCAAAAAACGCGGGCGGGTGGCGGGCGGCTGCAAGCGGGCGCGACTTGGCATTGTAACGAATTCGAGGTCGTTTTTTGAGCGACAACACCCGCGAAAGGGAATTAATTGCTTGAAAAACAGGCATCCGGGCGCCAGATGGGTGCAGTGAATCCGCTTCACGCCCAGGCGAAAAAGGCGGCAAACCGCCTTCAGTCCGCTACGGAAGACCGGCTCAGCCCGCCTGCGCGCAACCCGTTAGAATAGTTCTTTGCCCAAGGCCCGGTGCCGCCCCACATGTCCGAACAACATCTGACTGAAGCCGAAGACGCGCTCGACGAATCCAAGTTCGTCACGTTCGACGGCTCGCCGTTCCAGCTCTACCAGCCGTATCTGCCCGCCGGCGACCAGCCCACGGCGATCGACAAGCTCGTCGAAGGCGTCGAGGACGGCCTGTCGTTCCAGACGCTGCTCGGCGTGACCGGCTCCGGCAAGACCTTCACGATGGCCAACACGATCGCGCGGCTCGGCCGCCCGGCCATCGTGTTCGCGCCGAACAAGACGCTCGCCGCGCAGCTTTACTCTGAGTTCCGCGAGTTCTTCCCGCGCAATGCAGTCGAGTACTTCGTCTCGTACTACGACTACTACCAGCCGGAAGCGTACGTGCCGCAGCGCGACCTGTTCATCGAGAAGGACTCGTCGATCAACGAGCACATCGAACAGATGCGGCTGTCGGCCACCAAGAGTCTGCTGGAGCGGCGCGACGTGGTGATCGTGGCGACGGTGTCGGCGATTTACGGTATCGGCAATCCGTCCGAATATCACAAGATGATTCTGACGCTGCGCACCGGCGACAAGCTCGGCCAGCGCGACATCATTGCGCGGCTGATCGCGATGCAGTACAACCGCAACGAAGCGGACTTCCAGCGCGGCTCGTTTCGCGTGCGCGGCGACACGATCGATATCTTCCCGGCCGAGCACGCCGAGATGGCGGTGCGTCTCGAATTGTTCGACGACGAAATCGAAACGCTGCAACTGTTCGACCCGCTCACCGGCCGCGTGCGCCAGAAGATTGCGCGCTTCACGGTGTATCCGTCGTCGCACTATGTGACGCCGCGCGATACGGTGATGCGCGCGGTCGAAACCATCAAGAACGAACTGCGCGAGCGGCTCGAATTCTTCTATGGCGGCGGCAAACTGGTCGAAGCGCAGCGCCTCGAGCAGCGCACCCGTTTCGATCTGGAAATGTTGCAGGAGCTTGGTTTCTGCAAGGGCATCGAGAATTACTCGCGACACTTTTCGGGCGCGGCGCCGGGTGAACCGCCGCCCACGCTGGTCGACTACCTGCCGTCGGACGCGATCATGATGCTCGACGAATCGCACGTGCTGATCGGGCAGTTGAACGGCATGTACAACGGCGACCGGGCACGTAAAGAGAACCTGGTCGATTACGGTTTCCGTCTGCCGTCTGCGCTGGACAACCGGCCGCTCAAGTTCAACGAGTTCGAACGCAAGATGCGCCAGGTGGTGTTCGTCTCGGCCACGCCGGCGGATTACGAGAATAAGACGGCTGGGCAGGTGGCGGAGCAGCTGGTGCGCCCAACCGGTCTGGTCGATCCGGAAATCGAGGTGCGTCCCGCACGCACTCAGGTCGACGACGTGCTCGCCGAAATCAACGAGCGCGTCAAAGTGGGCGACCGCGTGCTGGTCACGGTGCTGACCAAGCGCATGGCCGAGCAGTTGACCGAGTTTCTCGCCGACCATGGCGTCAAGGTGCGATATCTGCACAGCGATATCGACACGGTGGAGCGCGTCGAAATCATCCGCGATCTTCGTTTGGGCACCTTCGACGTGCTGGTCGGCATCAACTTGCTGCGCGAAGGGCTGGATATTCCGGAAGTGTCGCTCGTGGCGATTCTCGACTCGGACAAGGAAGGCTTCCTGCGCGCCGAGCGCTCGCTGATCCAGACCATCGGCCGCGCGGCGCGTAACGTGAACGGCAAGGCGATCCTGTACGCGGATCGGGTCACGGATTCCATGCGCCGCGCGATCGACGAAACCGAACGTCGGCGCGCCAAGCAGATCGCCTTCAACCTCGAGAACGGCATTACGCCGCGCGGGGTGGTCAAGCGGATTCGCGACATCATCGACGGCGTCTACAACGTCGACGACGCCCGCGCCGAGTTGAAAGAGCAGCAGACGCGCGCGAAATTCGAGGACATGTCCGAGAAACAACTCGCCAAGGAACTCAAGCGTCTCGAAAAGCAGATGATGGAGCACGCCAAGAATCTGGAGTTCGAAAAGGCCGCGCAAACCCGCGATCAACTGGCGCTGCTGCGCCAGCGCGTGTTCGGCGCAAACGTCGGCGACCACATCTCCGGCGTCGAGTAACGCTGTCTGCGAAGGCGTGGCGATGTGCCACGCCTGGTCGACGGATTGCCGCGATTGGCTCCGCAGTTTGCCGACAGCGAGCCGACAATCACCCTACGCAATATGAACGAGGCCGCAATCACGCTCCGCGAGCGGCCGGCGCGTTATCCCAGTTGTGGCCCATCAGAATCCTTAGGCATCCCTTAAGACCCCACTGCCGTAAGGCTTTGGGCTGTTTCTCATTTGTCCTCTCCAGCGATCGATGATAAACTCATCCAATATTGAGAATGGTTCGCATTAACGTTCGTATATGCGGTTTGCTTACGGGCCGTCGCTTTCGTGAAAGACGTCGACGGTCGAGCCCGGCATGCGCAACGCACTGTTCCAATGGGTGTCTATCCAGTCTCGTCTGATAAAAACAAGGAGTTTCAATGCGGATTTCTTCATTTGTGCGTGGTGGCGCGGCAGCAGTGGCCGCAGTCGCGGCGCTGTCGGCAACGGCAGCGGAATACCCGATCGGCAAGCAGCAGATCCACGGCGGCATGGAAATCAACGCCGTCTACCTGCAGCCGATCACGATGGAACCCGAAGGCATGATGCGCAAGGCGTCGGATTCGGACGTCCACCTCGAAGCGGACATCCACGCCGTCAAGAACAACCCGACCGGTTTCGCCGAAGGCGACTGGATGCCGTATCTGCAAGTGCACTATGAACTGACGAAGGCCGGTTCGACCCAGACGCAGAAGGGCGACCTGATGCCGATGGTCGCCAACGACGGCCCGCACTACGGCGACAACGTCAAACTGCAAGGCCCGGGCAAGTACCACCTGAAGATGGTTGTCGAAGCGCCGATGCAAAGCGGCCATATGGCGTTCGGCCGTCACGTCGACAAGGAAACCGGCGTGGGTCCGTGGTTCAAGCCGATTACGCTCGAATACGACTTTACCTTCGCCGGCATCGGCAAGAAGGGCGGCTACTGATCGCCATGTGTCGTCACGGTTTACCGCGCGATGCGTCATGCGTCATTCAGCGCGGCTAACCCGCGACGACGCTTGAACGGGTCAACGCAGCAGGCGGCGCGCAGAAGGCCTCACATGTGGACTCCGACGCGCCGCGTTTTCCGGAAGGGCTAATGAGAATCAACCGAAAGATCGCGATTTTTGCCGCAGCGATGTCGCTGGCGGGTGCGGCCCACGCCGTCGACCTGCCCACCTTCAAGCTGGAAATGAGCGACGGCAAGCTGAATCCGGCGCGTATCGAAGTGCCGGCCGGCAAGCGCATCAAGATCGAAGTGCGCAATGTCGGCAAGGGCGCCGCCGAATTCGAAAGCTTGCAGCTGCGCAAGGAAACGGTGTTGGCGCCGGGCGCGGAATCGTTCGTGGTGATCGCGCCGCTCGAACCGGGCGAGTACAAGTTCTTCGACGATTTCCATCAGCAGGCGCAGGGTGTAATCGTCGCGAAGTAGTGGCCCTGCATGCGGACGTGCGCCTCGAATGGCCGCGAACGCCAGGGCAGTAGACGGGAGAGCAAGATGGGTCAGATTCTATTTGTCGTGTGGCGGGAAAGCGTCGAGGCGTTGCTGGTCGTCGGCATCCTGTACGCGTGGCTGAAAAATGGCGATGACGATGCGCGTCGCGGTTTGCCCTATCTGTGGGGCGGCGTGGTGGCGGGGCTTGTCGCGGCGGTGGCGCTCGGCGCGGCGCTGGTCGGTTTCACCGAGGTGCTCTCGGGCGACGCGCAGGATTATTTCCAGACCGCGATGGTGCTGGTCGCCTGCGTGCTGATCGTGCAAATGGTGCTGTGGATGAAGCAGCACGGCCGCACGCTCAAGCGCGACATGGAACAGTCGCTGCAAAAGAGTCAGCGCGATTCGAACTGGTGGGGAGTGGCCTTGCTGGTCGCGTTGGCAATCGCGCGTGAAGGTAGCGAGACGGTGATCTTCCTGTACGGTCTCGGCTTCGGCCAGTCGGGTCACGTGGACGCCAGCCAGATGCTCGCAGTCGTGATCGGTCTCGGGCTCGCGTTTCTCACGTTTTACCTGTTGCAGTTGGGCGGCGAGATCTTCTCGTGGCGGCTCTTTTTCCGCGTCACCGAAATCATGCTGCTGTTTCTCGGCGCGGGCCTGTTTCAGACCGGCGTCGACAAGCTGATCGACAAGGAAATCCTGCCGACGCTCGTCGACCAGCTGTGGAACTCGTCGGCGATTCTCGACGATTCGAGCACCTTCGGTTCGCTGGTCGCGACGCTCACCGGTTATCGCGCTCATCCGGCGCTGATGAACCTGCTCGCGTACGCGGTGTACTGGGCCGTGGTCTATCTGCTGGTGCGTCGCGCGACCCGCAAACCGGTGCAGCAGGCCGCAGGGCGCGCAGCATGAGTACGCTGATGTCCCGTCCGGGTCGCCTTGCCGCGGCCGGGCAGTGGATGCAACGGCATGGCGCGGTGATTCGCGGCATCCAGTGGGTCGTGGTGGCGGTGTACGCGTTTCTGATTCTCGTGCCGGCGGTGATGCCGCTGCCGGACGACACCGCGCATCTGTGGAACAACCTCACGCTCGCCGCGCAGTTCGTGTTCTGGGGTATCTGGTGGCCCTTCGTGCTGCTGTCGATGGTGATGCTCGGGCGGGTCTGGTGCGGCGTGCTGTGCCCTGAAGGTGCGCTCGCCGAATTCACCAGCAAGTACGGGCGCGGCTGGGCGATCCCGCGCTGGATGCGTTGGGGCGGATGGCCATTCGTCGCGTTCGGCATCACCACGATCTACGGTCAGATGGTGAGCGTCTACCAGTATCCGAAAGCCGTGCTGCTGGTATTGGGTGGCTCGACCTTCGCGGCGATGATCATCGGTTTGCTATACGGACGGGAGAAGCGCGTCTGGTGCAAATATCTCTGCCCCGTCAACGGGGTTTTTTCGCTACTGGCGCGTCTCGCGCCGTTCCACTACAAAGTCGATGAAGAAGCATGGCGCCGTTCGTACAAGAACGGCGAACATGGGCATCGCGTGATTCCGATCAATTGCGCGCCGCTCGTGCCCTTGCGCAATATGAAGGGCGCCTCGGACTGCCATATGTGCGGCCGTTGCAGCGGCCACCGCGACGCGATTGCCTTGACGTGGCGCGCGCCGTCGACGGAAGTCGTGCAACTCGGCGACAAGCAGGCCAATCCGTGGGACACTGCGCTGATCCTGTACGGCTTGCTGGGCATCGCAATCGGCGCGTTCCACTGGACGGCCTCGCGCTGGTTCATCGATCTGAAGATGTTCTTCGCGAACTGGCTGGTCGATCACAACATCACCTGGCCGCTCGACACCAACGCGCCGTGGTTTCTGTTCACGCATTACCCCGAGCAGAACGACGTATTTTCGTGGCTGGACGGCACCATGGTGATCGGCTACATCCTCGCCACGGCGCTGGTGTACGGCACCGCGCTGCTGGTGCTGCTGATGGGCGCGACGCGCATGTTGGGCCGTTTTAACGCCGTGCGTCTGCATCATCTGACGCAAGGGTTGATTCCGATCGCGGGCGCTGGCGTGTTCCTCGGTTTGTCGGCGACGACGCTGTCGCTGCTGCGCGCGGAACATGTGTCGCTTTGGTGGGCGTCGGATCTGCGTATCGCGATTCTCGCGATTGCGAATCTCTGGAGTGCATGGCTGGCGTGGCTCGTCACGCATCGCTACAGCGAGCGCTTTTTTCAGCGCGGTCTCGCGATGGTGTGGTTTATCGCGGCTTTGGCCGTGGTCGATAGCGCGTGGTGGCTGATGTTCTGGGGCTGGGCCTCGAAGTAAATTCATTTCGCCTGAGCGCTAAAGCAAAAAAGCCGTGGAGACGACCTCGTCATCCCACGGCTTTTTCATTTTCTGCATGAACGGTACACGGCGTTCGTGTATCCGCTTTGAGCGAGGACCAAAAAAGCGGCCTGGCTGGCTGCGACGGCTGGCTTGGTGTCTGCACGAAGGGGTCTAGTTCTCACGTGCAAGCCGTCGTGGCTGGCTAAAGCCCAACACCTCTCGAGGAGGTGGTCCCCACAATACCCGGTACGTACTGCCTGTTCGTTGCTACTTCGTCAGAATCAGCTTGCCCAGACGCGTGGCGCGCAGTTGGTAAGTCTCACCGTTATGCACGATGCTGACGTGACTCTGGCCTTGCAACAGCGTGTCGCTACGGACCACGCGCGTTGTCGATTTGCTGGAGCCGCTGTCGCGATCCGCAGCCGGCTTCGCCGCAGGCGCCGTCGTGCCCGAGGGCTTGGGACGGCTGGTCAGCGCGGCCACCGGGCGGCGCAGGCTGAGGGTCGAGGAGCGGTTGAGATCGGTCATTCGTTTTTGCTGTTCGTCGATTCGATGGAATGATTCTAAATGATAATCGTTCCCATTTACAAGTAAAGGATTTGATCGGAACGCGTTTCCGATAGTCTGTGCCGAGTAGCGGGGCGGCGTGTGATGTGGCTCATGTGCCGCCCCCGTTTTCCTGTTTCCCCATTTCCCGGTGAGTAGCCCGAATCAGGCGATGCCAGGACTGTCCGGTATGCCGGGAATCTCGATCTCCCGCCGATACCGGCCGGTGGCACGGCTGGGATGGATCAGGGGCAGCAGATGGACGCCCGGATGCGAGCCGACGATCGAGACGCAGTCGTCCGAGATATCGCCGTCCCAGGGAGAGTTCGTCGAGCTTTGGCTCCATGTGCTCGATCCTGACTCGGAAAACCGCCGAACCCGGTCGGCGCGATTGCCCCCCGTGTCAGGAGAGCTGGCCGCCCACGCCTCACGGCGCGTTGGACGCCCCGACGCCTCGTCGGTGTAACGTCGTGCCGTTTGGCCGAGTTGAAGATCGTCCGACGATGCGCTGCTGAAACCGGTTGTCGACGGCCGGTTCGAATCGAGCGAGGAGACGGACGTGCGTTGGCGCAGCACTGAATTTGCGTTGTCCGAATGAAGCCCCGAGCGAGCGCCCGATGGCGACGATGCCGCTGTGCGCGGGCTCACGTCCGCCACCTTTTGGCTTTTGAGCTTCTTGATACGGTGCGATGCCTTGTCGGTCAATTCGACGCCGCCGGAGATCAGTCCGAAGGCGAACGATTCCCACCCGAGGGCCTCGGAAGCCTGTTCGTCGGTTTGTTCGAGCGCGGCGCTGGCGATACCGGTTGCGTCAGCGAGGACGCCGACTGCGCCGCCGACCAGATCGAGTCCCGATGTCGCCTCGATCGCCGCCAACACACTTCCCTCCACCGCGATCGACACGCCCGCCGAAAAGATCGCCAACAGGATGCCCATGATGCCGCTTGCAATGCCAATGGAGGCCTGCCAGCTCATATGCCCGCTCGGATCGGCGCGATTGACCGGATCGCCCGCGCAATAGGCGTATGCGTTGAGCCCACCGGCGCCGAACGGGCTGAGCGCGTCTGGCGACACGAAGCGCATGAGTCTCGGGTTGTAGACGCGATAGCCGTCGCCCAGGTGGTACAGGTTCGTGACGGGATCGAGTCGTTCGCCCATGAAGCCAGGCAATCCGACGGTCCTGGAGGCTATGCCGTCTCCATAGGGGAGGTAGCTCATGAGTGACATTGCGTCGCGTGAGTCGATCGATAGCTGCGCGCTACCCGCTGCATCGACGCCGACCCGCGTGAGTGTCGAGTCGACATCGCTCGGCTGCAGCGCCGCTGATTCGTCGACGAGGGCAACACAACTTCTACCGAGCCGGATGATCGCCGCCTGCGCGTCGGGCGCTGTTCGAAGGTCGTTGACCAGCCGGCCGTCGCGATAGCAGAGCTCGCTCGATTCACTTTCACTCAGCGCCTGCGCGACCAGCCGGTTGAGTGCGTCGTAGCCGTAGGAGGTGCTTGCCGTCGCCGTCGCGGCGGCGTTCGCTTTCCGGAGTCGGCCGCCCACGTCGTAACTCAGCGTGCGACCCGCGTCGTCGGTGATCATGCGGCCGTTCGCGTCGTAGAGCAGGGTGACTGTCGCCGGATACGCGCCGTGTGTATGCGTCACCGACGTCAGTTGCGTGGGGTCCTGGGCATTGTCGTAATGGAAAGTTGCTGTGTCGTTTTCATTGCCCGTGCCGTTGCCGGCATCGCTAAAGACGGTCACGCACGTTGTCAGATTGTTCAGCGCGTCATAACTGAACGACTGCTCGGCGATCGGCTTGCCGTATGGGTCCGCATTCAAAGCCGTGCCCGCGCACGAATACTCGACCAGCCGATTGCGGCAGTCGTAAGCGAAGCTTTCGTCGCGCAAGACCGTGTCGTTGCTGCGGGTCACTCGCCGCCGAAGCTGCCAGTTGGGATTCCATTCCTGCGCGATGTCCAGTACCTGAGTCTCGTCCTGCAGATACTCGCGCCGGATCTCGCGACTGAAGTCGTCGAGCGTCAAGCGGGTTTGCAGGCGCATGCCTGTTGCGGTATCGAGCGTCGTGTAGCCGACCACGCGTCCCACCGCGTCGTATGTCGTGGCGACCTGCACGGCGGGATGATCGATCCCGACGTTGCGGCCGAGTTCGTCATATCGATAGGTCTGCAAGCGAGCCGAAACGTCGGTGACTTGCTGCAGGCGTCCACGCAACGAACCAGCATAAGCCGCGGATTTTTTCGAGTCGTCGTTCAGCGTCGATGTTTCCGCAGACAACGTTCCAGAAGCGGCATAACGCCATTCGCACGTCGGCGCATTGTCTTCCGTCGCAGTCAGCATTGCGCCTGTCACACGATCGTACGTGAACGATTGTGTGAGCGAACCCGCTGAGCGTTGCTCGAGTGCATCGTCGAGTTGCGCGACATAGCGGCTAGTGATCGTTTCGTTCGCCGGCGTCGTGATCGTTTGCGGACGGCTCGTCACGCCGTCGTAGCGATACGAGTATTTGCGGCCGCCGCTGCTCGATTGTGAAAGCCGCTTGAGGCTGTCGAAAGTTTGCGAGCCCAGCGTGGTCGTTTTGTTCTGCGCGTCGGTGACGCTTACGCTGGCGATGAGCGCGTCCGCGCTGAACGGCGCATACGTTCTGCTGATCGCCGTGTTGTCGGGTAGCGTGATGGTCTTGATGCGATCGAACGGATCATAGGCGTACTGGGTGACGCGACCCAGTTCGTCGATGTGTTCTCGCAAGCGACCCGCGCCATCGTATTGCTGGGCAATCGTGCTTTGGGCGATGCCGTTCGCGTCATAGTCGGTCTGTGAGAGGGGCAAGCTCCGCAAGTCGTATTGCGTCACGCGTTTGCCCAGCGTCACACGATCTGGCGGTCCGGCGTCGGCCGGTCCTTGCACTTGCGTGCTCAATGTCAACTCGACGGGGGCGTGGCTCTCGAGCAATGTGCGGCCATCGCTCCAGCTTGTCTCGCTGCGTTGTCCCCATGCGTCGTATCGAATCGCCGCTTCGTCCTGCACTGCCGTCTGCGCGGCGGCGCCGTTTGCACCGCGCAGATAGTCGCGACTCATGCCCGCAATCGAGTGGCCGAAGGCGTCGTATTGCTTCGAATCGATTTCGTACCAGTTCGCGGCATGCCGCGGCCCGCTGTCCAGTTCGTCGATGTCGTTTGCGAGCCGCCGCACGGCACGGCCGAAGCCGTCTACCTCCGCTCGCAGCGCGTTGCCGCTGGCGTCGGTGGTGGTCGTGGTAACGCTCAGTTGGCCGGTTGCGCTATCCAGGGTTCGCTCGTGAACGAAGCGCGTCGTGTTTTCGAATTCGGTGCCGGGATTACGCGTGCGGCTCAGCATGCGACCACATGCGTCGTAGGTGTAGGCCGTTTGATTGCCGTGGACATCCGATTCCGACCACAGCCGTCCGCTGAAGCACGATTGAGAGCGCGTGATCGATGCACTCAAGCCGTCGTGACCGGAAAAACTCGTGAGTTGCCAGAGTGCGTCGCTAGCGGTGTCGACGGTGAAGTCGAACGCGAGTGAACTGGAATAGGTGTCTCCAGTCCCGTTCAGATCATGCACGCTCGAGGTAATACGCTTGATGCGTCCATGCTCGGAAGAGGTGGGCGCGTCCACGTACTCGGTGGTTTTATCCACGATCGGCGCACCGTCGCAGGTGTGAGACTCTTGCGTCAGCACGACCAGTGAAGCAATCGGGGCACCGGCTAATTGTGCTGGCAGCATCGACCGATAGCGGAAATGCTCCGTGCGGATCGGTGTATCGAATCCGGACGCGCCCGGCGTGAGGGTTCTGGATTGCGTGAAGCGGACAAATCCATTGGGATCGGGCGGGCAGTCATCCGCGCTGCCTTGCGCCGGGTAATAGACCCAATCGACTTGCGTTCCGTCGGGCATGATCAATTGAAGCGGATTGCCGGCGGAATCGAATAGCGTCGCGACGGTTTCGGTGCGCGATTGAGCGCCGGCCGGTTTCGCGTAGTCGGTATAGACCGTATCGATTTGCCGGGGCAGCTGGAATTGCTTCGGCTGCTGGTCGAAAGGCGCATCGGCGATTGCATAGTAAGTCGTACGCGTGGTCTTTTCGCACGACGCCTGTCGCTCCACCTGTGCGACAAGTAAATGGAAGCTGTCGTAAGTACGGGTGACGGTGATGACGGCGGTGTCGCTTTGGGTCGTTTCGACGGATTGATACTGATAGTCCGTCAAAATCCCGTAGAGATAGTCCGCGTCCGGATGCCAGGCCGCATCGGCGCCGTAGCCCAGATAGTTTTCGGGCGTGTACTCGTAAGTGACGACGACGGCCGGCTGACCTTGTCCCGGATCCTGTACATAGCGCGCGACTGCCGGCAGCGGTGACAGATGCGCGCTATCGGGGAACTTCAATCTTGCAGTGTATGAAGCTGTTTCGACTAAACCGGTGGGCGCACGCATGCACGAGAGAAGATAGTACGAGTCGACCTGTTCATACTCGAACGACCAGCTAAGCGCCGTCTCGTCCGGTAGCGTCTCGATCGTCGTCAGATTGCCGTTCGACAATCGTAGTGTGACGTCGTAGGCTTCCTGCTTGTCGGGCCAGATGTGGAGCACCGTCGATGCGGCGTCGTCGTAGTTTATCCGTAGAAGGTCGGTGCTTTCGTCGCTGACCCGGCTGAGTTGAGGGCCCGGATCGTAGGACCACGAAAACTTCAATACGTGGCCGGCGGGTGTGTAAATGGCGTACGGTACTTTGATCGTATCAGCCGTGTCCGGTCCGCTCAGAAGTTCTATATCGCCGGATTTGTGCGTGATCTTATAGGCGTTCGGAAGCCGCTCGAACCTGAAGTTTGCGAGGCCTTGTTGACGCAGCCACACTCCGCTCGCATCTTCATCGACGATATAAACCTCGCCGGTCGAAACAGTGAGTCGTTTCTGCCCGGTATCGTACATGGAGTACTTTAGCGAGAAACCAGTGCCGAATCCCATGTTCTCATCGAGTAGCGCGCTATAGCCGAGCGTGATGTCGAAGCTCGGTCCCATGTTGGCATTGCCGACCAGTCTGGCAATGGGTGTGACTGGGTTGAATAGGCCCGTACGCGGGTCTACCCCGCGTGCTGCGGAACTGCAAAAGCTGAATGCGTGCGAATAGAACGAGTTGTTCATGGATCGACCTCTCGGAGCGCTGACGGTTTGGGGTGGCCAGACTCGGCCTTGGCGCGCGGTTGAAGAGGTCAGTCCGTCTGGCCTTCGATCAGCGACAGGGTATTTCCGTCATCGCTTGCCGCGACATAGAACTTGCCGGTATTTCCGTACTGGTCGTACAGGGTCACGTTGCGATTAAAATAATTTAAGTCCCAGCTTGAATCGGGATCGTCTTTTAAGCTGCCGACGCTTGAGCCTGTCGTGGTAAGCCGGGCCATGGTGAACTGCCCGCTGCGCTGATTCACGCTGAAATCCCTCTGGGACTGCTGCATGGAGATCATTGACATTTTTCCCGGCAGGCCCAATTGCGCGATGTAGCCGCTATTTTCCTGAAAGTTCGCTTCGACGCCCCAGTAAGTCCGTGCGTCGTACGCTTGTAAGCGAGGGATATCGTCCACGTCATAAGGCATGCTCGCAAACTCCGGGTCATCGATCGATTCGACGAACACCCAGTGAAACTTTTCATCGGTGATCTTGCAGTAGTAATTGTCATGATCGCAATTGCCGCCGTTATAGGTGTCTTCGCGAGAAACCGATATGTCGTCTTCGGTGTATCGCCTGGCGGGGTCGGCGCGACCGACGATGTGGTCTTCGAACCCTTGTGTGCCAACTTTGGCCGTCGAGATGATTTCTCCGCTGGGCAGGGCGAACCGAACGGAGATCGATTTGGGGTTTTCCTGGTAGTCCGCCGCGCACATCAGGAAGAAGACGCATTGCGATGCGTTTGCAGCCGACGCGGCGCCGACGTGATAGCGATTTTCCGTGACGGTGTAATTCCATTGGGTCTGCCTGTCCCGACTCAGATCGCTGCCATCGGCATAGTCGACCAGCCAGGCGTGATTGATTACATCGGCCGGCGTGAGGTCGATCTCTTTGCGATCTGAATCCAGGGCCGTGACGCTCACGACCACACCGATCTGATGATTGCCATTTGCATAAATCTTTCCGTCAGTGAGCCCGGTGTCAAACATCAGCGACAGCGAGCTCAGGCTGGTAATGTCATTCCACGATTTCGTAGCCATATCGATGTTCCTTTGCAAAGATGCACCCCGCCCGAACGCAGGTGCGATTGAGAAAGAAAGCGAAGTTGAAGGTGATGTTTGGAATCCTGAATATAGTGAATATTTAGGATGGGAATCACACAGATTCGTGCGGCGGGTAGTCGCGCCGCACGGATACGAACGAACGGCAAGGCGGGAGCGGGAAGGGTGCTGCGGAGTGACGCGGGGAAGTTTGTTGCCGATGCGCGATGCCGGCCGGCATCGCGCAGGGGTGACGCCTGGTGAGCTTAGTGAAGCTTGTTGCTTTCCTCGTTACGCGGTTGCACGAACTGACGGATCAGCCGCACCGTGTCGATATCGTTCTCGCGATACGCCGACTTGACGATTTCCTGCGTCTGATGCGCGTCCGGGTCGGTCGATTCCGGCAGCGTCGTGGCGTACTGGAAGCGCAGGAACAATTGCAATTCGTCCGGCTGCTCGATGGTCATGGTCAACGATCCGCCCACGTAGTCCGCAGTCGGCAGAATGTCATAGCGCACGCTCTGACGGTCCGCCAGCGTGACGCGATCGCGCACCGTAGCCTGACCGTAGTGCAATTCCCGTTCGAGCACGTTGCCTTCGCGCGAAAGGATCGTGCAGCTGTCGAGTCCGATCACAAACAATTGGGGCTGTTCGGCGCGCAGCACGAGCCCCTCCCACAATTGCTCGCGCGTCATGGATTCGACAAACGGATTCAACGGGTCGTTGATCTGGATAAGATGTTCGAAATTCAAAACGACAGCTTCCTATGAAAGCGTTGCAAGACGTCTCACGCGACGGCCAGACCCGAACGGATCGTGATCGAATGCGTGAGGATCTTATGAACTGGGCATGCATTGGCGATTTGCAGGAGCCGTTCCCGCTGTTCGTCGGACAAATCGCCTTCCAGCACGATCTTTCGGTCGATGGTCGTGCCGGCGTCGCCGGTTTCGAGCGAGAGCGCCACGCGCACGTCGGCGAGCGGCCACTCCTTACGCTGGGCGTACATTTTCAGCGTGATGGAGGTGCAGGCGCCGAGACTCGCCAGCAGCAACGTAACAGGTGCCGGCCCGCGATCGCCGCCGCCGAGGGACTCGGGCTCGTCGGCGAGCCAGCTGTGCTTGCCGTCGTCCAAAAGGACCTGGAAATTCGTCGAGCCGATATGGGCGGTGACGGTGGTTTCTGCCATGCGCGCTCCTGAACTGGGACGGAATTCGCCGCGCGTTGCACCCGCTACGAGTGAGCGGGGCGGCGCGCGGCCTGAATTGCTATTGTGAACGAATTTGGCGGCCTAGGCGCCCCGACTGCCACTCAATGGGTAATCTCGCCCATGCGTCCGGCCTGGTAGTCGATAACGGCCTGGCGGATCTCGTCCTCGGTATTCATCACGAACGGGCCATAACGCACCACCGGTTCCTTCAGCGGCACGCCGCCGAGCAGCAGGACTTCGAGCGGTTCGGCGCCGGCGCTCAGCGTGACGGAATCGCCGTCGTTCTGAAATACCACCATTTTTTGCGCGTCGATTGCCTGGCGCGCCTCGCCTTCGCCGTAAAAGCCCTTGCCGGACAAGCTATAAGCGAACACGCGATAGTCGGCGGGCACCGGTTGCTGGATGGTGGCGCCCGGTTGCAGAGAGAAGTGCTGATACAGGATCGGCGTGCGCGTTTCGATAGCCGCTTTCACGCCAAGCGCCTCGCCGGCGATCACCTTGACACGCACCTTGCCATCCGCGGATGTCGCCACGGGAATGCTCGCCGACGGCATCTCCTGATAGCGCGGCTCGATCATCTTGTCGCGGCGCGGCAGATTCACCCACAACTGCAAGCCGTGCACGCGTCCACCGGTGCGCACGAAAGACGGATCGGGCATCTCGCTGTGCACGACGCCCGCGCCGGCGGTCATCCATTGCACGTCGCCGGCGTGCAGGGTGCCGGAATGACCTGCGGAATCCTTGTGACCGAATTGACCCTCGAGTACGTACGTGACCGTCTCGAAGCCGCGATGCGGATGGTCCGGCGCGCCTTTGGCTTCGCCCGGCGCGTAATCGATCGGTCCCATTTCGTCGAGCAGCAGGAACGGATCGAAATCCATCAGCAGACGGGTGGGGAAAGGGCGGTGCACGATAAAGCCGCCACCCTCGGTCGTGCGAACAGCCGGAAACGTGCGTTCGATCGTGCGGTTCGTGCTCATCAAAGTCACCTCAAAAAATGGGGAATAGCGTTATTTTTGAAACATAGGGCTATTATAGGGACCGTTTTCCGGGGTGCCAGCCGCTGTCGCGCAATGGATTGTTCTATTAATGGAACGATGAGATGAAGATTGATTCGCATAACCTGAACGACCTGATGTACTTTTCGCAGGTCGTCGAACACGGCGGTTTTTCCGCTGCCGAGCGCGTGCTGGGCATTTCCAAGTCGCGCTTGTCGCGCCGCTTGACGGAGCTGGAGGCGTCGCTGGGCGTGCGTTTGTTGCAGCGCTCCACCCGCAAGCTCGCGCTGACCGAAGCCGGTCAACTGTTTTACCAGCACTGTCAGGCGATGCTGAGCGAAGCACAGGCGGCCGTGAACGTGGTTCAGCAACTGCGTTCGTCGCCGCGTGGCAATGTGCGCGTCAGCGTGCCCGTCACGATTTCGCAGACGATCCTGTCGCAGATCCTGCCCGAATTCATGCATCGCTATCCGGAAGTGCGGGTGGTGATGCGCGTCACGAATCGCGTGGTCGATCTGTTCGAAGACTCGATCGACGTGGCGCTACGGGTGCGCTCCGATCCGCCGGAAAATGCCAACATCGTGGTGCGGCCGCTGTGGCGCACCCAGCAGATGCTGGTCGGCGCGCCGAGTCTGTTGCAGCAGAATGCGCCGCCTTTGCAGCCCGCCGATCTGAACCGCTTCGAAACGCTGGACGTGCCGACCGGCGACGGTCGGCACGTGTACAACCTGATCGCGCCGGACGGCACGCGTCATGCGCACGAACACGAGCCGCGCCTCGTGACGGCCGATCTGATGACGATTCGCGAGGCGGTGCTGGCGGGCGTGGGTATCGCCGCGCTGCCGGAGATGATGTACGGTGCTGCGTTGCGCGCCGGGCAATTGTCGCCGGTCATGCCGGGTTGGACTTTTCCGACGCCGCAGTTGTACGCGGTATTCGTCTCGAGGCAGGGCATGGTGCCGGCGGTGCGGGCATTCGTCGATTATCTGGTGGAGATGCTCGATCCCGACGAAGGAAAACACATCATGGGCGAGTGCCCGGCGCACGAAGCAAAAGCCGCTACGCAGCGCGCTTTCGCCGTCGCCTCATAGCACTCGGCTCATAGCACGCATTACGCGCCGCAACATCGCTTTTAGCATTTAAGCGCGGCCTGTCATGAGTACTTTCAATGGCCGTTTCCTTGAATGCTCGCTCGCGCGGACCTATAGTGAAATCCCTTCGCTAAGGAGTCTCTTATGCGGAAACTCATGGCCGCTATGATAGCCGGCCTGATAGGGCTGACCGCGCTGTCCGTGTCGATCACGGCCGTCGCATGCGGTGATAACACGAGCTATCAATCTTCGAACGATGGCAAATGATCCCGCCGCCCGAAGGCGCCGAGTGCGCACAAAAAAAGGCCTTCATCTGACGATGAAGGCCTTTTACTTTTCGGCCCCTGTTTCAGGGGCTTTTTTACGCGCTCGTCAGTCGACGCTGCCGCTTACCTGCTCTTCGGCTGCGTGACGAAACCGATCTTCGTGAGGCCGCCGGACTGCGCCGCCGCCATCACTTGCGCCACTTTTTCGTACGCGACCTTGCGGTCCGCATCGAGGTGCAACTCGGGTTGCGGGTTTGCTTGCGCGGCTTCCGCGATCTTCGCGGCGAGCGCGGCCTCGTCGACCTTCTTGTCGTCCCACAGGACGTTGCCGTCGGCGTCGATCGCGACCGTGACCTGCGCGGGCTTGGTGTCTTCCTTCTGACTGCTGGCGTGCGGCAGATCGATCTTGACCGCGTGACGAATCACCGGAATCGTCACCATGAAGACGATCAGGAGAACCAACATCACGTCGACGAGCGGCGTCATGTTGATTTCGTTCATCAGGCCGTCGTCATCGTCGCCGGCAAAGGGGCTCATTGCCATGGGAGTGCCTCGTCGATCAGTGCGTGCGGGTCGCGAGACGCAGGCCGTCGCCGCGCCTGGACGACGACAGGCGCGCGCCCGTCACGAAGAAGGCGTGCAGACCGTGTGCGAAACGGCTGAGTTTGGCGACGACCGCCTTGTTGGCGCGCGTCAACGCGTTGTAGCCGAGCACGGCCGGAATCGCGACGAACAGACCGAACGCGGTCATGATCAATGCCTCGCCCACCGGACCGGCGACCTGGTCGATCGACGACTGACCGCTCGCGCCGATGGCCAGCAGCGCGTGATAGATGCCCCACACCGTGCCGAACAAACCGACGAACGGCGCCGTGCTGCCGATCGACGCGAGAATCGCGAGACCGCTCTGCATGCGCGCGACGCTCTCATCCATCGTGTCTTTCAGGCAACGCGTGACCCAGTCCGACACGTCCATGCGATCGTGCAGATGCGGCTGCGTCTGATGATGGTGATCGGCGGCTTCCTGACCCGACAGCGCGAGCGCGAGGAACGGGTTGTCCTGCGGCGTGGACGAACCGGCGCCGAGCTTCTTCACGCCGTCCGCGAGATCGTCCGAATGCCAGAACGCCTGCTCGGCATTCTTCGTCAGGCGCTTCAGGCGCATCACGTTCCAGCCCTTGATGACGATCACGCTCCACGACATCACCGACATGATCAACAGCGCGAGCGCGATACCGCGCGTCACGAAATCCCCTTGCGCCCACACGTGCGCTATTCCGTAGTTCTGCATTGCAATTCCTTTTTTTAAAATCTGCCTCAATCGTTCAGATTGAAGTCGTAAGGCTGGGTGTAGGCGGCCCGAATCGGCTGACCGTTCTCGAGAAATGGCTTGCAGCTGGTCTCATGCACAGCGGCAAGCGCGGCATCGTCAAGGCGGCTGAAGCCGCTGCTTTTCTTGAGCTCGATGTTTTCGAGCTTGCCGGTCAGACCGACCACGAACCGCACATAGGCCGTACCGGTTTCGCCACGCCGCCTGGATAGCGACGGGTAGTCCGGCTTGGCGATATTGCAGTCGAGGTGCGAAACGTTTTTCGGCGCCGTGATTTGCAGCGTCTCCCGGCCGACTGCGGGCGCTGCCGGAGCGGGCGGCGCAGCCGGGGCCGGCGGCGCGGGCGTCGGATCCGGTGCGGCGACTGCAACCGGCGACGGCGCGGCGGCCACTGGCAGCGGCGTCGGAGTCGGCCTGGGTGTCGGCTTCGGCTGGATCTTTGGCCTGGTATGAACCGGCGGCGTCGGCTTGGGCGGTGGCGGCGCGATCGACTGCACCGCGACGGGTGTCGCAACCGGAGCTGGCGGCAGCAACTGCGCGGTCATGACGTGCGATTCCAGCGTCGGCTGCACGGGTTCATGACGCAAGGTCATGATCACGGCCAGCAGCGCGACGTGAATCGCTGCAACCACGGCGGTTGCGGTCAGGGCGCGGGAGTTCAGTCGGGTGGACGAAGCCGGCACGGAGCCGGCTGAAACGGTAGGCGAGGCCTGCATGTTAGTGTGGCAGCGCGCTGCTTG
The DNA here is from genome assembly GCF_900996225.1 of Paraburkholderia sp. BCC1884. Lineage (GTDB taxonomy): Bacteria > Pseudomonadota > Gammaproteobacteria > Burkholderiales > Burkholderiaceae > Paraburkholderia. The sequence goes on from NZ_CAAJGL010000079.1 coordinate 34,892, forward strand.
AGCGGCGCGTCAGACAAGGCATCGTCATGTTCGAAAGATCAGCAACGAAATGAACAAAGTGGTCACGAAACCAATCAGCAATTCCATCTCTAACTCCTGGAAGGGGTGAGCGGGGTAGCTGGCTGGTACGAATACTGGCTTGCTGACGGTAGTGGGATAACGCTAAACAGCGTGAACAGCAGTAGGACCAGAAAGCGTCCCGACGCGCGGTGTGAACCGCGCCTTGAAAATCGCGTTGGACTCAGGCGGCCTTGCGTTCGTAGAAAGTCATCGGCATAGCCTGCGTGTGATGGTCGAGGCCACAACGGCTCGCGCACACGCCGCTTTGCATCATGACGTCGCGCACCGAATCCGCGCACTTGCCGCAGCACATCGCGACGCCGAGCTCGAACTGAAGTTCGTCGAACGAGTCGACACCTTCCGCAATCGATGAGCGGATCGTTCGGTCAGAAACAGACTTGCAGACACAGACAATCATGGCAGGGCGTCATAGCTAACGTTAATGCGAATTATTATCATTTTGTTTGAGCCGTTTGGCAAGCGCCCTGCATGGTTTTTTGTAACAAAACCAGACTCTTAGAAGGGTTTCATCTATAGGGCGGGATCGGATGCGGGCCGCTGACGACGGCCGCCGGCGTGCGAAAAGTCTGGGAAAACCGCCTCGCCGAGCAAAAATTCGCTGCTTTTTGCCGATTTATGCGGCTTGGGAGTCCGACGCTGCGGTGCGGCGCGAAGGAATCACCACTTGCTCGACCGTGGCTTCGATGCGCAGCAAACTGGCGGCAAGCTGCTGCTGATGTGAGCCGTCCGCGGTTGAATAAAAGCGGGGCAGAACGGCGGCATCCTCCGACGGAGCGGCGCGCAAACCGTGCTGGTCGAGAACGCGCTCCAATTGGCGCGCGATGGCCACGCTCGTGTCGATCAACATCAGCCGGTCGCCGACGATATCGCGGATCGCCGCATCGAGAAATGGATAGTGGGTGCAGCCGAGTACCAGCGTATCCGCACCGGCGTCGAGCATCGGTTCCAGATAGCTGCGCAGCAGGGTGCGTAGTTCGGCCGAACCGACGTCGCAGCGTTCAACGGCTTGCACGAGTCCGTGACCCGGCTGACAGAGAAAGCGGCAGTCCGCTGCGTAGCGTTCGAGCAACCCCTGAAAGCGCACGCTGCGCAAGGTCACTTGCGTGGCGAGCACGCCGGCGACGCGGGTTTTCGACTGCAGCGCCGCCGGCTTGACGCCGGGTTCGACGCCGACCAGCGGAATGGACAGCTTTTCCCGAACCAGAGCGATCGACTGTGCAGTCGCCGTATTGCAGGCCACGACCAGCGCTTTCGCGCCTTGTGCGACGAGCCATTGCCCAATCGCGAGCGTACGGTCGGCGATGAAGTCGTCGTCGCGCTCGCCGTAGGGGGCATAGCGCGAGTCGGCCACGTACAGCAGTGCTTCGTCGGGGAGTTGCGCCCGCACCGCGCGTAGCACCGACAAACCGCCCAGCCCCGAATCGAATATGCCGACCGGCGCGCGCGAAGCGGCATCGGAGGCGATAGTCCGGAGATTCGGAGAAAGCGATTCTGCAGGCATAGGCGAAGAGGGCGCGCGGTAAAGCCGTTAAGTTACGCCACTGAGTGACGTTCGGCAAAACAGGGAAGTGCGCAAGTATATCGCCCGCGCGGCGCAGCTCAGGACCGATGAGCTTGCTCGTGACCTGGCGCGCGGGCCGATGCAACCGGAGCCGATCAGGACTCGATCGAACCCATGGCGGTTTGCTGGTAGTTCTGAATGCCAACCTTGTCGATCAGGTCGAGTTGGGTTTCGAGCCAGTCGATATGTTCTTCCGTGTCGTCGAGGATCTTCACGAAGATTTCACGCGAGATGAAATCGCGAACCGATTCGCAATACACGATGGCTTCCTTGCACGTGCTCTGCGAAATCTGCTCGAGCTTCAGATCGCATTCGAGAATTTCCTTGGTTTCCTCACCGATCAGCAGCTTGTGCAGGTCCTGCAGATTCGGCAGGCCGTCGAGCATGAAAATGCGTTCGATGAGCCAGTCGGCGTGCTTCATCTCGCCGATCGATTCGTCGTATTCGTGCTTGCCGAGTTTCTCGAGGCCCCAGTGCCGATACATCCGTGCATGCAGGAAGTACTGGTTGATGGCAGTCAGCTCGTTCTTGAGCTGCGAGTTCAGATACTCGATAACTTTCTTGTCGCCTTGCATGATGTTTCCTTGAGGGGTCTTTGAATCGTGACTTTGAATTTTCAACAACAATAAACGCCATACCTGAAAAAGCCAAGGAAACAGACGCAACTTTTGACATTGTTTTCAGGTATCGCGCGTCGCATTGTTCGCGACATAAAAAAGCCGGGACCGCAGCCCCGGCTTCTTAATACAAGTGAGATGCAATTACGCCGTGGCGACCGGGATTTTGCCGATCTTCGCCTGCCATTCCTTCGGGCCGGTTTGATGGACCGAGATGCCGTTCGAGTCGACCGCAACCGTGACCGGCATGTCTTGCACGTCGAACTCGTAGATCGCTTCCATGCCGAGATCTTCGAAGGCGAGAACCTTCGCGCTGCGAATCGCTTTCGAGACGAGGTAGGCTGCGCCGCCCACGGCCATCAGATAGGCGGCCTTGTGCTTCTTGATCGCCTCGATCGCCACCGGACCACGCTCGGCTTTACCGATCATGGAAATGAGACCGGTTTGCGACAGCATCGTCTCGGTGAATTTGTCCATACGCGTGGCCGTGGTCGGACCTGCGGGACCGACGGCTTCATCGCGTACCGGATCGACCGGGCCGACGTAATAGATCACGCGATTGGTGAAGTCCACCGGCAGCTTCTCGCCCTTCGCCAGCATGTCGGCGATGCGCTTGTGAGCTGCGTCGCGGCCCGTCAACATCTTGCCCGACAGCAGCAGCGTTTGACCCGGCGCCCAGGCGGCGACCTGTTCCGGCGTCAGCGTGTTCAGATCGACGCGCTGGCTCTTCTCGGTGTCCGGTTCCCACTGCACCTTCGGCCATGCATCGAGCGAGGGCGCTTCGAGTTTGGCGACGCCCGAGCCGTCCAGCGTGAAATGCGCGTGACGCGTGGCCGCGCAGTTCGGAATGATCGCGATTGGCTTCGATGCGGCGTGCGTGGGGGCGGCCATGATCTTCACGTCGAGCACGGTGGCGAGGCCGCCGAGACCTTGCGCGCCGATGCCGAGCGCGTTGACCTTCTCGTGCAGTTCCACGCGCAGCTCTTCGATCCAGTCCTGCGGGCCGCGTGCGATCACGTCCTGAATGTCGATCGGGTCCATCAGCGATTCTTTGGCCATGAGCATCGCTTTTTCAGCGGTGCCGCCAATGCCGATGCCGAGCATGCCCGGCGGACACCAGCCCGCGCCCATCGTCGGCACGGTCTTCAGAATCCAGTCGACGATCGAGTCCGACGGATTCAACATCGCGAACTTCGACTTGTTTTCCGAGCCGCCGCCCTTGGCCGCGACCTGCACGTCGACCTTGTCGCCCGGCACGATCTCGTAGTGGATCACGGCCGGCGTGTTGTCCTTTGTGTTCTTGCGGGCACCTTCCGGCGGGCTCACGATCGACGCACGCAGCACGTTGTCCGGGTTCAGATAACCGCGGCGCACGCCTTCGTTGATCATATCGGTGACGCTCATCGTCGCACCGTCCCAACGCACGTCCATCCCGACCTTCACGAATACCGTGACGATGCCGGTGTCCTGGCAGATCGGACGCTTGCCTTCGGCGCACATGCGACTGTTGGTGAGAATCTGCGCGATGGCGTCTTTCGCCGCCGGGCTCTCTTCGAGCTCGTAAGCACGGCCGAGCGCCTGGATGTAGTCGAGCGGGTGGTAATAGCTGATGTGCTGAAGCGAATCAGCAATACTCTGAATCAGATCTTCCTGTTTGATGACGGTCATGGCTAAGCTCAGTGGGGACAATGGCGCTTATAGTCGGACGCGCACGGGTAGTGCGTGTCAGTCGTGCGCCTTCAGGGGAGTGGAATCGTTGGAACCCAGCACGTGCGAGCCGGCGGGTTCCTGAAAATGATGGGGATGCGTATGCGTGGTGAGGCGGTCGACCAGCGCCATCACCACGGCCGACAGCAGGAACGCGATGTGGATGATCACTTGCCACATGATCGTATGCGTCGTGTTCTGGTCGGGGCTGATGAAGGTCTTCAGCAAATGGATCGACGAGATGCTGATCAGCGCCATCGACAGTTTGACTTTGAGCACGCCCGCGTTCACATGATCGAGCCACTCCGGTTCATCCGGATGACCTTCGACGCCGAGACGCGATACGAAGGTTTCATACCCCCCGATGATCACCATGATCAGCAGGTTCGAGATCATGACCACGTCGATCAGGCCGAGCACGACCAGCATGATGTTGGTTTCGTCGAGCGTCATGGCGGCCGTGACCAGATGCCAGACCTCCTTGACGAACAGCACGACGTAGACGCCCTGGGCGATGATCAGGCCCAGATAGAGCGGCACCTGCAACCAGCGGCTCATGAAGATGATGGCGGGCAGCGGACGCATCGGGCGGCGCGGACGGTTGGAGTCGGGGCGCGGAGCGGACATAGGCAAGAGTCAGATGAAACGCAGGTGACGGGAGACGGACCGGATCGGACCCAATGCGTCGATCCGGCGTACGAACCACGCGCGCGAACCGGGCACATGGACCCGTTGCCGATGGCGCGTTGCACGACCTGTCAAGGCCGCGAAAGCTCGCGTCAGGCGCGCTATTGTACAGCGTCGGCCGGTTTTGCTGCGCCGCGGCGGGCACACAACAGGCCCGGCGGCGCGCCTGCTCACGAGGCCACCGGCGGCACTCGCCTGACCTTCAGGCTGGCCAGCCCGATCCCCGTGACCACGCAGGCCAGCGCGACGCCGTGCGCAAGGGTGGGCCGTTCGCCGAGAAACACGATGCCGTAGAGCGCCGCGGCCACCGGCAAGACGGCGCTGAATACGCCCGCGAGGCTGCCGGGCACGTGACGGATGCCCTTCATCCATAGCCAGAAAGAGAAGATGCTCGCCGACAGGCCGTACCACAGCACCAGCGTCCACACGCTGAACGGCACCGCGCGATAGTCGAAATCGAGCAGCGCGCCCGCGCCGAGCGGCAGCATCAGCACGAGGCCAAACAGATGCGTATAGGCGCAGATATCGATCGGCGCGAGCGTCTGCGTGAGACGGCGCGACAGAATGATGTAGAGCGATTCGCAGCACACCGCGCCGAGGATCATCAGGTTGCCGGTCAGCGAAGTTTCGCCGGCCGCACTCCGGTCCGCATGCGCGAGATTGATGACGAGCACGCCGACGATCGCCAGCGCAATCGACGCGAGCGCCCGGCCGTTTGGCCGCTCCTTGAGAATCAGCCACGACAGCAGCGCGACCACGGCGGGAATCGTGCTGGTGATGACGCCGGCCGCCACCGCGCTGGTGCGCTGCACGCCGTTGAGCATCAGCAGCGTAAAGCCGAAGGTGCCGAACAGCGCCTGCAGGAACAGATTGAACCACTCGTCGCGCTTCACGCGGCGCAGTTTGGCGAGCCGCAGCAACGGCCACAGCACCGCCATCGCGATCACGAAGCGCAGCAGCGCGAACAACGGAACGGGCACGAACTCGACGATCGATTTACCGATTCCGACATTGCTGCCGACCAGCAGCATCGAGGTGATGAGAAGCAGGGAATAGCGATTCAAAACGGACAATCCGGAAAAGTGCACGGCGCCGCGCAGTTTACCGGACGGGCCGCCGAATCGCACGGGCCGTCGCGCCCGACGACGGCGACTGTTTAGCGCAGAAGCCGTCCGCTATAGAGATCGTACGGCGGGAGCGAGGGCCATTCGGCGCGCGCAAAATGCGCGACGATGCACTCGCGATTCGCGCCCGCCGGCAATTCGACGGCGACGACGCGCAGCGCCTTCAGCACTAAAGGCACGCCCGGTGGCACGGCGACCAGATCCGCGCACTGGCCGGTCGACAGATTCTTCTGCGGGACCGTTTCGTCGAAGATCGAGAACACCTGTTGGGTGTCCTCGTCGCGATGCGCCCCAACGGCATTCGCGCGTGTCGCCCATTCGGCCGCGTGTCCCGGCAGCACGAACGCGCATAGCGCGCCGAGGTCGATGAACGGCTGGCCCTGCGCGCGCTGCAAGGTGCTCAGACCGTCGCGGCTGATGGTCCAGACGCGGTACGAGGTGCCGGCGTAATCGTCCATGAGCTGAAGCTCGTCGAGAAAACGCTGCACGATCGCATCTGGCGGCAAGGCCTGACGCAAAGCGTGGTTGATGTGTCGATGGCCGCTGTCGACGAAATCGTGGATGGCCGTGTGCAGCCCGGCATTCGAGCGTCGCACGAGGGTGGCGAGCCGCTCGCGATCGGCGGGACCTGTCCCGCTAGGAGTAGTCATTGCGTTCTGGAGGGAAGGGCAGGAAGGGCTGAGCCGGCGCCTCGCGGCGCCGCTGCGAACCCGGCCGGCCGCTTGATGGCGGCGGCCGGTCGATATCAGGCCTGCGTCAGGCCGCGCCCGTCCCCTGGCCGCCTTGACCGGCCGCGCCAGCGCCGCCCATCATCGAGCCGAACATGCCGAGCAGTGGCGGCGCCACGAGCATCACGGCGGACATCAAGCCCTGCACGACGTTCATGATCTGGCTCATCACGCCCGACATGCCGGCGCCGCCATTGCCGCCACCCATCATGCCGCCACCGAAACCCGCGCCGCCGAGCGCTTGAGCCGCCGGGAGCGGCGGTCGCATGGCGCCGGCGTTCATGCCAGCGTCGACGGGGTCCGGCGGAAACACCGGCGCCGTGCGGAACCTGGCGTTGATTTCCACGCCATTTTGAGCGGCCATCGGCGTTTCGCCGGGATTGAACGGCATGCTGTTGCCGAAGTTATTGATCGCATTCGTCATGGTCAAATCCTTGAAAAAAAATACAACGGTCTGGTTGTGTTGTTCGCGCAAGTCATTGCGCGCGTCGATCGATTGCTGGCCCGCGTTCGCTTGGAAAGGGAATGAATGAGCTTTTCTCCGATAGACCTCCTTGCACTAATTGATGCTGGTTGCATAGTTAATCCGCAGCGATCGTGTTCATATCGATCGGATAAGCTTGTTCGAGTATTTGAGTCACGCAAATGATTCGGATAAAGCCGGTAAAGTTGCAGATGGTTTCCTGTGTCATATCAATTTCAATTGCCCATTTTGAAATCAGCTTTCCCACTGTCAGGGATTCCTGACGCGCGATTTCTTCGATGATGCGCCAATAGATTTCCTCGAGTCGCAAACATGTCGCAAATCCGTTAATTCTGATCGAACGCAATTTGGGTTTTGCAAGCCGAGGCGCGAAGTTGCAATACCGTTTCATCCCCATGAGAAAGCGCGCGTAGGAATCTGACGCGGCAATGCCGAAATTAGGAAGGCCTTGCTGGACCATGCATGGGCGAAGGTCGGACAAGGCGATTCGTCACGAAGCAAATCAGGCGGGTCGTCTTTTTTCATAGTCGGATCGATGGATTAGCGAGTTCGCCAATCCTCTCTCTCTGTCAATTAGGCGGGTCATACAGGAGTATGACTTGCTGAAATTTTTTATCTTCTCCTTATTTTCAGGATGGGCCGGGATCGTCTTGGGTGAATGGTCCGATTGGTTAATTCAATGAATTGCATTTCGCTGAATTAATGTGACGTCGGGCCGCGTCTTGCCCTATCTGCTTATGTCGTATCTGTGTATTACCCGTCATAAGCGTGGCGCCATTAAATTCTCTACAACGCTGTCAATAAACGTAGCCAGGGATTTTTAATGCTTATGATGTGGCGCAAGGATTCGATTATCACAAAGGAAAGTGGCGGCTCGCATTCCTTCATGCCGTGCGCGATGAGCGCCGCCATGCGTCACATCGTGGTTCCGTTCGGGGTGCTCTGGGGACTGTTGCCGATCCCGGCGGCCGATGCCGCGACTCCTGTGTGGCATGGGGCGCCCGTGCACTACGCGGTAAACGGCGCACCGCTGCCCGACGTGTTGCGCGACGTGCTCGCCGTCGAAGGATTGAGTGCCGATATCGGCCGCGACGTGAAGGGCGTGGTGAATGGCCGCTTCGACGACACGCCGGGCAACGTCTTCACCCAGCTGACGGAGGCGTACGGGCTGGTCTGGTATTTCGACGGCAAGGCGATGCATGTGTCGGGCGCGGCGGATGTGCGCAGCCGCGTGATCCCATTCGCGCCGATGACCCGCGAAGCGGTCGCCTCGCTGCTGCGCAATCTCGATCTCGACGACGAACGTCTGCCGATCAAATACTCGGCGACCACGGTCAAGGTCGCCGGCCCATCGAAATTCGTCGACGCCGTCACGGAGGCGATCGACAAGGCGCAACGCCAGACCACCGTCGAGCCGTGGTTCGACCAGACGGTGATCCGCGTTTTCCCGTTGCGCTATGCCCAGGCGCAGGACATCCGCTACACGGTCGGCGCGCGTGAGCAGGTCATGCCCGGGGTCGCGTCGCTGCTGCGCCGCTTGATGGCGGATACCTGGCAGCCCACCGCGCCGCGCACACGCGGTGACGATGCGCGTGCGGAAGACCGTGCCGACGGACGCAACGACATGCACGTCAACACGCGCACCGAAGCCCGCACCGAAGCCCGCACCGCGCGCGGCGGGCCGCCGCCGCTGCCGAGCCTGCTGGGACTCGGCCTCGCCGGCGCGCCGTCCGCGGCCGACGACGCCGCGCCGCTGCCCGCGTCCGACACCAGGCCGCCTGCCATGACGCCCGCGCGCCGCAACATCGTGGCGGACCCACGCACCAACGCCGTGATCATCAGCGACCTCGTCTCGATGATGCCGAATTACGAACGCGCCATTGCGATGCTCGACCAGCCGCAGGAACTGGTCGAGATCGATGCGGTGGTGATCGACGTGTCGTCGACGGCGGCGCGTTCGCTCGGTATCAATTGGGGCGGCGCGAACGGGCGAATCAACGGTGCGGCCGGGACCGCGAGCGCGCCGCTCTCGTTTGGCGCGGCCGCGCTGTTGACGCCGGCCAGCGCGGCGGCCGGCCTGAATCTCGCGACGCTGGTCGGCAACTCGGCGCAGTACCTGTTCGCCCAGTTGCATGCGCTCGAGGACGCCGGCCAGGCCAAGGTGCTATCGCGTCCGCGGGTTCTCACCATGAACAACACGGAGGCGGCGCTCACCTCGCGCAGTTCGGTGTACGTGCGGGTCGCGGGCAATCAGGCCGTCGATCTCTACAACATCGACACGGGCCTGACGCTGAAGGTGACGCCGAGCGTCGAGTCGAGTGGCGAGCCGCGCCGCAATATCCGCCTCAACGTCCAGATCGACGACGGCTCGTTCAACACGTCGGCGTCGGTGGATGGCATTCCGCAGGTCGACAACCATTCGGTCGTGACGCAGGCGATCGTGCGCGACGGCGAAAGTCTGCTGATCGGCGGCTATCAATACGAGCGTAGCGAGCGGACCACGTCGAAAGTGCCGGTGCTCGGCGACGTTCCGTATGTCGGTGCGCTGTTCCGCTCGACCGCGGCCACTCACGAGCGGCTCGAACGCTTGATCCTGCTTACGCCGAGCCTCAAGCGTGCGTCGGGCGAGGGCGGTTCCGATGCGACGCTGGCCGGGGCTGGGGCTGGGGCTGGGGCGGGCGTTGGCGCAAGCACGACGAGCGCGGATGCATCGAACGCGCTGACCGCATTGCTGAGCTTGGCGGCGTCGCCCGGCGGCAACGCGTCCATAGCCACGCCATCGTTCGCAGCGCCCGGCGGCAACGCGTCCACAGCCACACCATCGTTCGCAGCGCCACCGCCGTCGTCACCGCCTCCGCTGCCTCCCGCGTCGCCGGTCCCGGCGCACGGTCTGCCGCTCGTCAACAAACTGCCGTGGGAGAAGCGCGATGACCGCTGACGCACAGATCGTCGTGATGGACGGCGTGCACGCCGGCGCGAGCGTGGCGTTAGCCGCCGGCAAGCCGCTGCGGATCGGCAGCGGTGGTGAGGCGGACCTGGTCGTGATCGACGCAGACGTCGAAGCGCTGCATGCCACCGTCGACTTGCAAGGCGACGCGCTCACGCTGGTCGCGCATCACGACGGCGTCGCCGTGTTCGGCCAGCGCGTGCCGACCAATCGCCGTGTGCGCCTCAGGCGCGGTGCGTGGTTCTCGGTGGGCTCGGTCACGTTCCGCTTCGGCGGGCGCGACGCGCCAGGACCTGCCATGGCACGCAACGCAGAACGTGCCTATCTGTTGCGTCATCAGCCGCTCAAGTATCTCGCCCGGCGCTGGTCCGACGCATCGCCGATGACGAAAGCCGCGCTGCCCGGCGTGCCGTTCGGCTTCGCGATGCTGATGTGGTTCGCCACGACACCTGCGCCATCCGGGCCGCCCGCGACACGCGTCGACGAGGCGTTCCGGCTGGTCACGACGCATCTCGACGCGAAGACCGGCGCGCTGGTCTACGAGGGCTACGTGCAGTCATCGACCGATCTCGCCGCACTGACAGCGAACGCGTGGGCGCGTCAGCGCGCGCCGGTGATGCACGTGATCGTGCTCGCGCAACTGCAGGAACAGCTCGGCGAATTGCTCGCGCGCTATTACCGCGGCGCCGAAGTGCGGGCCGCGCAAGCCGGTGCATTCGCGGTGACGCTGCCGGAAGTCCACGGCTTTCTTTCGCCCGAAGCGTGGGACTACGCCCGCGTGGCGCGGGTGGCTCACGCCGAGATTCATGGCCTGCGCGGGCTGGCGTTTCCGGGGCACACGCAGCAAGGCGCGCGAGTGCGCGTGCCGCTCGATGCGCTCGGCCTGAATCTGCTGACGAGCCGGCACGCCATGTGGCTGACCGACGCACAGGGCGTGCGCTATTTCGTCGGCGCGCGTCTGCCGATGGGGCGGATCACCCGGATCTCGGCGTGCAGCGCGGAAGTGTCGCGTGACGACGACGGTTCGATTTATGAGTTCGTGCTGGATGCCGCCCGTGCCCCCGCAAGCTGCCGGTGAAGGCGCGCTCGACGCGAGCCACGAAGCGTCGCTCGAAGCGCGCCTCGCCGAAGGCGGCGCGGCCGGCCGCGCCGCGATCGTCGCGCGACTGGGCGGCGAGATCGAGCACCTGAACAGGTCGTGGGCGAACGCATCGCCTGATCGGCGAAGAGAACTGATTCTGCTTGTCGAGTGTTTGCGCGCAGCTCGGCGAGTAGTGGAACGAAGCGCCAGCTTCGTCAACGCGCGCGGCAAATAGTAAGGAATAGAAAATGATGACTCCGAATGTGGCGAACGGAAATGGCGGCGACCTGTCGCTCGACTGGATCTTCCAGAAGGCGAAACAGGCGCTCGCCGACAAGGGGCAGGAAGTCAAAGACTCGACCCCTGCGACCCAGCCAAACGGTCAGGCCGCAGGCGTTCAGGGCGGGGCGGCCAATCAGGGCGGCACCGGCGATCAGGGCGGTACCGCCGCGCTGACGCTGCAGAAGCAGGTCAGCGAATACACCACGATGCTGACCGGCTTCTCCTCGATGATGCAAAGCGCCGGCGACACCTTCAAGGATGTCGCCCGTAACACCAAATAGCGATTTTTCAACCAGGACGGAGACGCCCGCGCGGCGTCTTCGGAAGCCCGTGCAGATAAAGGACGACACCTTGGAGCTGCTGCTCTCGATCGGTCATTTCGCTCGCGTTCATCGACGTTTCGATGAAGCGCGCTATCTATTCGAGCGGATGGCGCTGCTCTATCCGCAGCGCGCCTTTTCCTACCTCGGATTGGGGCTCGTCGAGATCGATCGCCTGAACTATCGCGGCGCGTCGCGATGGTTCGGCAGGGCGCTGGAGGCCGAGCCCGACAGCGCGCTGGCGCTCGTGTGGCTGGGTGCGTCCCAGGTGCTCGAAGGACATTACGCGCGTGGCGTACGCACATTGACGACGGCGGCCACCAGCGACGTGCCGGGCGCCAGTTCGATGGCGGCGGCATTCCTCCAGCTGCCGGAATGCGCACCGTATGCCGGCCGTGTGCACGCCGCTCGCGTCGCGGCTTCCCTTTCAACGATTGAACGACTGACCATTCGAGGCGGCTATTGATATGTTGCAACTTCCCATCACGAACCTGCCGGCGCTTGCCGGTCCTTCCACCCCCGCGGCTCCTGTGGACGCCGGCAACGGTCAGGCGGAGTCGCCGGTCGGGCGCCTGATCGACTCTGCGCAGCGCGCGCTGGACAGGTCGACGCAACCCATCGTCAGCCATCTCGAGCAGCTCGATTCCCGCCGCATTTCCACCGTCGACATGTTGCGCCTGCAGGCTGATATGACCCACTTCGCCGTGCGGGTGGAGCTGACGTCGCACCTCGCCGAACAGTTCGGCAGCGCGCTGCAGACACTCACGCAGCGAAGCTGATGCGCCGCGCTCTCATCGTGCTACCGGCTCTGCTGATCCTCGCCGGCTGCAAAACCTCTTTGTTCGAAGGCCTCGACGAGGATCAGGCGAATCGCATTGTCGCCGCCCTGAGCCACCATGGCATCACGGGCTACAAGGAGCGCAACGCGGAGCGCAGCTGGAACATCTCCGTCGACGATGCCGATGCGGTGATCGCCACCGAGCTGGCGAGCGCCTACGCGCTGCCGCGCGGCGGCCATGCCAATCTCGGCGATCTGTTCAGCCGTCAAGGCTTGATCTCGAGCCCCGAGGAAGACCGCGTCCGCTTTGTCTACGGACTCTCGCAGGAGTTGTCGGAGACGCTCGAAAAGATGGATGGCGTGTTGTTGGCTCGCGTGCATATCGTGCTGCCGCAGAAGGACCCGATGGACCCCGGACAGGACACACAACCGTCGGCGTCCGTGATGATGCGCTATCGCAGCGATTACAACTTCGATCTGATGCGCGACCGGATTCGCGCCCTGGTGGCGGGCAGTGTCGAAGGCCTTACGCCGGCGCGCGTCTCGCTGACGCTATTACCCGTTACGCCGGTTTTGACGTTCCCCGGTAACTGCCCGGGCGGCGCCGACGTCGCGAGCGCCGCGGGCGGCGTCGCGGCGGCCGACTGCGTGCACGACGAGAGCAGGGCACCGTCGCGCACCACGGCGATGCTCGGTGCGCTCGCACTGGCCGTGCTGTCGGTGGCCGGCTTCATGTGGCTGTGGCGTTCGGGCCGCCGCACGTGGTTCAGGTGGCCGCCGCGCGGCGGCGCGCCCGCGTCCCGAGCTGCAGATCGTCCCACGCGAAAGGAGGCCGGGCAGGACTCGCCCGGCTCCGGCCAATCCCAATCCGCACTGCGCGCCGGAGACGACGCATGACACAGCACGCGCATTTCTACGCACCCGCTGGCTGGGCGCATCACAGCTGGCTCGAGTGCGGACATCCGGTCCGCGACGAGCGCGCCGCACGTGTCGCCCACGCTTTTCTGTTCCGCCGTTATCCGGAACTGGTTCAGGTCGCGTGCGCCGACCTGCCGTCTGCTTTGCCGACCTGGCCGCGGCCCGCGTGCGCGCGCTTGTGCCGTCTCGCCGCCGCACTGGCGTTCGGCGGCTCGCTACGCCGCGTGGTGGCTGCGCAGGCTCGCTTGGCGTTCGCGGCTGCCGTCGCGCCGCATCTGCTCGACACGATTCAACGACATCCGCGCTCTGCGTCGGCCGACTTGCGGGTCGAGCCGGCACCTTCTCTGTTCAGTCGGCGCGACATGACGGCGCTCGGGCTCGCGCTGGCCAAACACGCCGCTTCGGATGCGTCGCTGGCTTTCTGGTGGAGCCTGCGCTTGCCTCGCGAAATGGGAGACGCGGCTCAACGCTATCGGATGCATGACGTGTCGACGGTGGAGGCGGCTGAGTTGCTTTGCGACGCACGGCGTTTGATGGAGGGCGAGGCATGCTGATCTGTCGGATGGGCAACTGGCGCATCGAATCGGATGGTCATCTGAGCGGGCACGAACTGATGTCGCTGGAGGGACTGCAAGCGGCCGAAGCACAACGCGCGGCGCAAGCAGCCGACCAGCGCGCCCGCCTCGAAGAGCAGGGGCGCGCACTCAAACGGCGGGCGTGGCGTCACGGCCACGCCGCCGGCAAGCTCGCGGCGCTGCGCGAGTGCGCGGCCCGCGAGGCCGCGACACTGTTCGCCGCGCATCGGCTCGAGCAGCAGCTCGCGCAGATCGTGCTGGATGCGGTGACCGACATTGTCGGCGAGATGCCGCCGTCGGTGCCGCTGACCAATCAATTGCGCCGCGCCATCGCCGTCGCGCAGTCGCAGCGGCTGATATCGGTGCGCGTTGCGCCGTCCGCATTCGACGACGCGACCCACGTGATCGCCGCGTTCGAGCGCGAGCTCGGTGTGCCGTTGTGCGCGGTTCTGGTCGATGCGCAATTGCCGCCGCATTCCTGCGTGATCGAGACAGAGGCCGGTGTGATCGACGGCGGTCTGCAAGTGCAGTTGCGAGCGCTGGAGCACGGTATCCGCGACGGCGTGGCCGCAGTGCTGAGCGACTACGACTTCGCGGATGGTGCCGGGCACAGCGCGCTCGACCCGGTCAGGCACGAGTTGCGACAGACGTTGGCTCTGCTGGCGACACCCGTTGCATCGGATACGCCTCGCAAGCCGCCGTCGCCGTCGACATCGCCTGGCGCCGCTTCGGCGCAGGTCGTTCAGCGGCCGTTTTCGCGGGAGGCGGCATGACGCTCTGGCCGGACCTGGAAACCTTCGCCCTGGCGGATGCCGAACGCCACAACCTGGCGTTGCGGCATGTCGGCCGCCGGAAAACGGTGCGTGTCGGCACGCGTTGCTTCACGCTCGAATTCGAGCCGTGCCGGGCGCGCTATCCGTTGCACCTGTCAGGCGTGGCCGCGCAGTTGCCGTTCAGCGCGGTGTGCGATGCCGGTGCACTACTGCCGGCACTGGCGCCGTCCGTGATCGACCCGCTCGGGGATCGCGCACCGGGTCATGTCGCCGGTGTATTGAGCGACTGGTTATGCGCGCTCGAAGGGCTGTTCGGCTTCACGATCGATGTCAGCGGCGTGGCGCTGGACGCCGCCCCCGAGCCGGGCGCTTACGGCATCGCCGTCACCCATACGGCAAGCCACCGGACCGCTCATTTTTCGTTTTGCAGCCCGGCGGTCGATTCGTGGCTGCGGCGGCATGTGCCGCCAGAGCGGGTCAGCGAGACGCTGCTGCAGCGACTGTATGTGCGCATGCCGATCTGCGTGTCCGGTCCGTCGCTCGCGCTACCCCGCTTGCGCAAGCTTGCCGCGGGCGACGCGCTGCTGTTCGACCGTGATGCGTGTTACCTGCGCGTGCCTTTGCGGCTAGGCGCGTGCCGGATCCTGTTGAAATTCTCCGAGGAGCAGACCTTGATAGACCATGTCCTGAACGATGAAACTCCGCCCGTCGAAGTGACCAGCGAACTGCTGCCGATCGACGCCCTCACGTTTGCGTTCGAAGCGGTGCTCGGCACGCTGTCGTTGTCCGTCGCCGAACTGGCGCATTTGCGCCAGGGATCGATCGTCGCGTTCCGTTTGCCGGCGCGGGAGCGGACCGTGACGCTGCTGTGCCAGGGCATTCCCTTCGCGCGCGGTGAGCTGATCGATATCGAAGGCTCGCTGGGTGTGCGCGTGACCCGGCTGACTCGGGAGGACCCACCGGCATGACGGATCAATTCGACCCGCTAGGGGTCATTAGCGTGTTTTTCATGCTCGGGCTGCTGCCGCTCGCGGTCACCATGACGACTTCGTTCACGAAGTTCAGCATCGTGCTGACGCTGCTGCGTTCGGCGCTCGGCGTCCAGCAGGCGCCGAGCAATCTTGCGATCTCGGGCATCGCGCTGGCGGCGACGCTGGTGGTGATGTCGCCCACGCTTGCCAGGATCGAAGCGGCGCTGCCGGCCGGGGACGACGGGGAAATCACGATGCCGCGTGCCGCCGAGTTATGGCAGGCGGTCAGCGTGCCGCTTGGCGATTTCATGATGACGCATTCGCGACCCGACGAGCGCAAGTTTCTGGTGGGCGCCGCGAAGCGCATCGACCCGGCGCGCGAGGCACACGAAACCGATTTTTCGTTACTGGTACCGGCGTTTTTGATTAGTGAAATATCGAGTGGCTTCGAAGCGGGCTTTCTGCTCTATATCGCGTTTCTCGTCGTGGATCTGGTCGTTGCCAACGTGCTCACCGCGATGGGCATGGTGATGCTGTCGCCCAGCACCGTGTCGATTCCGCTGAAGCTGTTTATTTTCGTATCGGTGTCCGGCATGTCGAAGCTCATGCACGGGCTGATTATTGGCTATGCGAGATGAACAGCGCTCCGTCTCTCGTCACTTTGTCCAGCGACGCGCTCATGCTCGTGTTCTGGCTGTCGCTGCCCGCGCTCGCGGTCGCCACCGTCGTCGGTCTGGCGATTGGGCTCCTGCAATCGGTCACGCAGATTCAGGATCAGAGCCTGCCGTATGGCGCGAAGATCATCTGCGTGGGCGTGGTGCTGATCGTGACCGCGCCGTGGGCGAGCCGCGAGCTGGCGCGCTTTCTCGCTCATGTGTTCAACTTCATTGCGGCGGGGCGGCTAGCTTGAATCCGAACTACATCGACTACCTCGAGGGTTTTGCGTTCTGCACGATCCGGCCCGCCGTGGCGCTTTCGCTGATTCCGTTCGGGCGCAGCGGCTCGCTCGGCGTTCTGTTGCGTGTGCCGATGCTGCTCGCGCTGGCCACGCTGCCGCAGCAGGTCGGCTGGCCGTCGCGGCTTGCACTGGGCATGTGCGTCGAAGCGATCACGGGCGCCATACTCGGTTTGCTACTCGGCACGATCTTTCATGCGGCGTCGGCGGCCGGGGCCGTGCTCGATCAGCAGGGCGGTTACGCGAGCGCGGCAATTTACGATCCGCACTTCCAGCAGGAGGCGGCGTTGTTCGAGACGCTGTTTTCCCAATTCGCCGCGCTGACCATGTTCACCGGGCCCGGACTGCCGCTTCTGTTCGGCTTCTTTACCGATGCCTGGGTGCTATGGCCGCCAGGCCGCTGGCGCGTCGATCTGCACGA
Organism: Paraburkholderia sp. BCC1884; assembly: GCF_900996225.1. GTDB lineage: Bacteria > Pseudomonadota > Gammaproteobacteria > Burkholderiales > Burkholderiaceae > Paraburkholderia. The sequence continues at coordinate 51,902 of NZ_CAAJGL010000079.1, forward strand.
TGTATTTCAGCGCCTCGCGCTCGGCGATACGGCCGTCTCGCTGAGCGGCTCGCTCACGGAAGGCGTGCGGCTCGCGTGCCCGCTGCTCGGTCTCGCGATATTGATCGATGTGGCGTTCGGACTCATGTCGCGCCACGCAAAGCGGCTCAACCCGTTCGCCACTTCGCGTACCGTCAAGGCCTTGATCCTGTCGTTCGCGGTGATGCTTTGCGTGCCGGCACTCTTCGAGCAATTGCGTGTCGTGTTGGACCGTGTGCTTCGTCTGCCATGAGCAATAAGACCGAAGCCCCCACCCCTAAACGGCTACGCCGCGCGCGCCGCGACGGCGAGATTGCCAGAAGCGTGCATCTTACGGTCGCGTTCAGCGGTCTGTGCTGGTGGCTCTATCTGTTCATCGAAGCGCCGCATCTGTATGCGCTGTGCGCGCGGTTGATCGAGGCGGTGACGAGCCTGGACGCACGCCTTGCGTTCGACGATCGGCTGGTGCGGACCCTCGGCATGCTGAGATCGGTCGCGCCATCGATACTGAGCGCGCTCGGCGTCGGCGTACTGGCCGTGCTGATGCCCGAACTGCTGCAAACGCGCGGACTCATCGCGGGCAAGCGCATCACGCCCGACTTGAAGCATGTCAATCCGCTCAACGGCCTCAAGCAGATGTTCAGCCTGCGCCTCGTGTGGGACACGGCGCTCACGCTGCTGCAGTTCGCGATCCTGTTGTTTCTGTTCTGGCAGGCACTCGTCACGGCATTGCGGCAGATCGCGCCGATCCACGCGTGGCCGCTACCGGCGCAGCTTGGCTATATGGCGGCTTCGCACTCGCATCTGCTGGCATGGATGGCCGCATCGCAGATCGCGCCGGGCGTGCTCGACTATTTCATTCAGCGCGTCTTGTGGCTGCGCAATCTGCGCATGGACAAGAACGAAATCAAACGCGAATTCCGCGACGACGAAGGCGACCCCTATGTCAAAAGCCGTCGCCGCGCGCTTCACCGGGAGCTTGGTCAATAACATGTCGAACCGTTCCTTCCTGAGCCGCTACGATCTGTCGGCCTTCTTTGCGCGCCATGCCGACCTCGCCGTCGCGCTCGGCCTGCTGGCCGTGCTCGCGTTACTGATCGTGCCGGTGCCTCCGTTCGTGCTCGATCTGTTCATCTGCGTGAGTTTTGCTGCCAGTCTGACGATGCTGACCACCACGCTATATGTCTCGAAGGCCGCGGAACTCGCGAGTTTTCCCTCGCTGCTGCTGATTACCACGTTGCTGCGCCTCTCCCTGGCGATTGCTTCGACCAGGATGATTCTGCTGCACGCGCATGCCGGTCAGATCATCGGCGCGTTCGGTGAGATGGTGGTGGGCGGCAACGTCGCGGTCGGCCTCGTGGTCTTCATCGTGCTCGCGGCAATCCAGTTCATCGTGGTGGCGAAGGGCGCGGACCGGGTGGCCGAAGTGGCGGCGCGCTTCACGCTCGACGGCATTCCGGGGCGTCAGATGAGCATCGACGCCGATCTGCGCAGCGGCGTGATCGCGGCCCCGCAGGCGAGCCGCCTGCGCGCGGCGCTCGAACGCGAAACGTACTTCTACGGCTCGCTCGACGGCGCCATGAAATTCGTCAAGGGCGATGCGGTAGCGGGGCTCGTCGTCGCGCTGGTGAATATCGTCGGCGGGCTCGCGGTCGGCATTGCGCAGCGCGGCATGTCGTTCGGCGACGCGCTGCATGCGTACACGATTCTCACGGTTGGCGACGGTCTGGTGTCGCAGATTCCGTCGCTGATCGTGTCGGTGTCGGCCGGCATTCTGGTGACGCGCGTGGCGTCGGCCGACCAGCCGGACACCCATCTGGGCGGCGACATCTACCGGCAACTGGCCGGGCATCCGAAAGCGATCGGCATGGCCGGCGTCGCGTGCTGTTCGCTGGCGGCGATGCCGGGATTTCCGCACCTGCAGTTTGTGCTTGCGGGCGGACTGTTGCTGGCGCTGGCGCTCACGTTGATGCGTAACGCCGCGCTTGCGACCAACTCGCAGCGGGCAGTGATGCCGGAGATGACGCGCGACGGCGGCCACTACGTCCCGCGTATTCTCGACGACGTCGAACTGGGCACGAGTGCGTCGCTGCGACTGCGGCTCGGCCTGCAGGCATTCGACGCGTTGCGGCCCGAGGCGCTGAATCGTCAACTCGGTTTATTGCGGCGGCGTCTGATGGTCGAACTGGGTGTGCCGTTCCCCGGTCTTGCACTGTTGCGCGATGCGCGGCTCGCGCCCGAAGCCTACATCGTCGATATCGAGGACGTGCCGTATGCGAGCGGCACGCTGCTCGCCGCGCACACCTTGCTCAGCGGCGACGCGGGTCGTATCACCTTCGAGGGCGTGGCGGGCTATCGGCCGCGCGCGCCGAAATCGGTGTGGATGGCGAACGCGGCGGCAGCTTCGGTCGACGATCCGGCGATCAGTAAGGCGAGCGCCGACGAAGCGCTATGCGAGCACCTCGGAGAAGTGTGCGAACGCTCGGCGGCCGATTTCCTCGGCACCCAGGAAACGCGCTTTCTGCTCGATCAACTGGCGATCGAATTTCGCGAGCTGGTTGCGCAGGCAGGGCAGGCGGTGAGCACGGTGCAACTGGCGGGCGTGCTGCGGCAACTGCTGCAGCAGCACGTGCCGGTCCGTAATCTGCGGGCGATTCTCGAAGCGGTGGTACGGGTGCCGGCCGGTGAGCGCACCACCGACCGCATGGTGCGGGAGGCGCGCATCCAGTTGGGGCGGCAGATTGCACGCCTGCACGCCGACCTCGAGACCTGGACGATCGACGCAGCAGTGCTGGAGCCGGGTTGGGAAGCGAGTCTCGAAGCGCAGATTCGCAGCGGCGTCGACGGCGAACCGCTGTGCGTGTTGTCTGCTGACGAACTCGAACGCGCCCAGCAGATCTTTGCCGCGGAGCTGGACGGGATAAGTCTCGTCGTGACGAATGCGGTGTTGCGTCCGCACCTCGCGCGTCTGCTGCACGACTTTGGGCGAAACATCGAGGTACTCGCCATCGAAGAAATTCCGCTGGATGTCTACCGGATCAGGACCATCGCGACCTTGGGCGCGGATTGAAGGAGAGCATGATGAAATCGTCGGGACCGGGCGTGCCCAGGTTTTCGTCCGCGCCCACCTTGCGCGGTCGGGTGGTCGAAGCGCGCGGTGTGATTGCGCGTGTGGTGGGCGTGTCGTTGCGCATCGGCGAGAAAGTGCAGCTGGTGCGACCCGATACGCGGGAGGCACAGTATGGCGAGGTGGTTGGTTTCGCGCACGATGGCGCCTTGGTGATGCCGCTTGCCGGTCTGGCCGGACTGTCGGATATCACCGAGGCACAGGGCTGCGGCTCGACGTGGGGTGGTGTCGACGCAGTGGGCCTGCTCGGGCGTGTCGTGGACGGTCTCGGCAAGCCGCTCGACGGCGGTCCGCCGCCGCCATCGTCGCAGGGTGCGGCTGGCAGTCACGAGGGCACGGCGGCGTGGCTCAATCCGCTCGACCGTCCGGTCATCACGACGCCGTTCGTCACCGGCGTGCGTGCGATCGATGGTCTGCTGACTTGCGGCGTCGGCCAGCGGACCGGCATTTTTGCGTCGGCCGGCGGCGGCAAGAGCACGATCATGGGGATGATCGCCAACGGTGCATCGACCGACGCCGTGGTGGTCGCATTGATCGGCGAACGTGGCCGCGAGGTGGGCGAATTCATCCACGACCATCTGGCGCGGCGGCGTGCTTCGACAGTCGTGATCGCGGCGACTTCGGATCGTCCGGCCGCCGAGCGCATCAAGGCGGCGGAACTCGCGTCGCAGGTCGCGGTGGACTTGCGCGCGCAGGGTCGCAATGTGCTCCTGCTGTTCGACTCGCTGACACGTTACGCGCGTGCCTTGCGCGAACTCGGCCTCGCGGTGGGCGAACCGCCGTTGCGCGGCGGCTTTCCGCCGAGCGTGTTCGCGCGCCTGCCGCGTCTGATCGAAGCGGCTGGCGTGAACGCGCAAGGCAGCATCACCGCCTTCTATACGGTACTCGCGGATGAGACCGATCTGTCGGACCCGGTTGCGGAAGAAGCGCGGTCGCTGCTGGACGGACATATCCAGTTGTCGTCGAAGCTGGGTGCGAGCGGCCACTATCCGGCCATCGACGTTCTGCGCAGCCGCAGCCGCTTGATGAACCGCGTCGCGGACGCGCCGCAGCGCGCCGATGCTAACCGCGTGCGCGACTGGCTGGCGCGCTATGAAGAGATCGAGATGCTGTTGCAGATCGGCGAATACGAACGGGGTCACGATCTCGAGACCGATCTCGCCATCGACCGGCGCGGTGCGATCCAGGCGTTCTTGCGTCAACCGCACGATCGTTGCAGCGAGTGGGACGAGACGCGCGCGTTGCTGCAGGCATTGTGTGCTCACGGACGCGCCGCGTGATGCGGGGCGCGGCGCGAGAGGCGGAGTTCTGGCGGCTGCTCACGCGGGTGCGGGGTGTGCGCGTACGCCGCCGGCTGCGCGGGCTGGCCGATGCGCGTCGGCGGGAGCGGCAGGCGGCGGACGCGGTGGCTCGGCAGTTCGAGGCGCTGGAACAGCACGCGCAGCGACGGTCGAGCGTGCTCGCGTGGTGCCGGCGTGACGTGCGCGCCCGCGCGCAATGGCATGCCACGCTGCGGGGCCACGACGCGTTAATGCCCGGTTTGCAGAGGCTGTTGAGCGAGGCGCGGCACTTGCACGCGGCGGCGCGCGAGGCGGCGGGGGAGGCGCTGCGGGCGTGGCAGATCGAGCAGGCGCGGCATGATGACGCGAAAGATCGTTGGCGAGCCGCCGTTGCGCGGCGAAGAGCGCTGAGCATCGAGCATTGAGTTTCGAAGCTCGGGCTTTGGGTCTCAAGCTTCAAACGCGGCGGTCGCTAGCAGGCATTCCAGATGCCGCGCATCCATCGGCGCATGAATGCGCGGCGTCTAATGAGGACAACAACGTGCGCCGTTATCCCCGCGCGATGTGCCGCGCTTACGCGGCTTTCTTGAGGTCGTCCGCGGTCGGCTGCTTGCCGGTGGCCGGATCGACCCAGCCCGTACCGTTGCGCGCGGCCACTACGGTGTAGCCGTCCGGTGTGGCGGCGTCGAGCGTGCGGCCGTCGTTGCTTTTCTGCACGTTGAGGCCGGCCTTGTTTTCCTGACTCAAACCCGTGACCTGATAGGCCTGATTGCCGCGTGTGATCGTCACCTTATCCGCGTACGACACCGACGGATTGTTCTTAGCCGCCTGGGTGCTGACGGTGACCTTGGTATTGTCCGGCAGCATGAAGGTCATCGGACCGTTGAACATGGCCGAGGTCTTGTTGCCGCTGTTGGCATGCTGCACGAGATGCGGATCGCCGTAGATGTTCGTCGTGTCGCCGGTCTTCTTGTCGGTCAGCAGCATCGACGAGTCGCCTTTGCTGAAGTCGAGCTTGTAGTCTCCCAGGTCGATGCTGGATTTGTTGCCGGAGACGGGCGTGTTGCTCCATTGCGTTGCGTCGACCCGGCCCGAGTCGTTGCAGCCGCAACGCGGGTCCGGTGCCGGCGGCGTGCGGCTCGCGCAACGGTCGTCGCGTCCGGAACCGGGCGGCATCGGGTTGATGCCCTGACTTCGGGTGCTGATCGTTCCCTGCGCGATGAACGGCGTGCTCCGGCCATTCATCGTGGTTTGGCCCTGGACCGAGAACGAGGTCTTTGAGAAACCACTCACCGTGTTCGCCATCTGGTTCGACGGATTGCGCGGGTTGCCGAACGCCGGGGCGTTCGAGCGCGGTGACGATGCGCCGCCGAACGGCGTGGTCGTGTAAGTCTGGTGTGAGTTGAACGAAAGCTGCGTTTGCATCGTTGCTTGCATGTCGAGATTCCTGAGGTTTCGAAAGTCCGCTTGAAAAAAGCCGGAGCCGCGCGGCCGACGGTGTTGGGTTTGGCCCGGCTGTACAAATAGTAAAGAGATCGGTGATTAGTACGGCGTACTTATGTATAGAAGTGAAGTAGACCCACAGATCGCCGACCGCTCACCATCGGACATCGCTATAAATGTGACCTCGTGACGCGTCTGCGCTGTTGCAATGGACCGGCACTTTTCCGGGGCGACAGGTGTTCGGCGAAAGCCGATTTAGAATCTTCAGATAGACAAGTGACGATGCACGGCAACGCGAACCAGCCGGAACGAACTCCATGTTGACGCCGCCGGCGCCAAGGCGTGCCTGGTAGCGTAACCGTGTAGCAAGCCTCAGGCGGCGAGTGCGTCTGGAAGCCTGATCGGCGCTACGCCTGCCGTCGCCGCCGCAAAGCTAACGGCACGAGCAACCTGCGCTTTACGGGTTAACACCAGTTTTTCCGCGAGCACACGCATCGACTCCGGTATAACCCGGATGCCGATCGCGTGCGCGCCCGCTGGACGCGGCTCCTTGCGGTGTGATTCATGACATTGCCAGAGCGCATCAGCTAACATGACAGTCGCGAATACCTTGCGACGACCTGCCGCGCCAGGCGCATGTAAGTGACAGGTAAGTTGCACGCTCTATCTTGGCAGCACGCCATGGCATAGGTTTTACGTTTCATCTTCACCAAGGGGTTGTCGATGTCTGCGATTGAATCGGTTCTTCAGGAACGCCGCGTTTTCCCGCCCTCCGCTGAAGCAGCGGCTGGCGCCGCGATCTCCGGCATGGACGCGTACCGGGCGCTCGCCGCCGAAGCGGAACGCGATTACGAAGGTTTCTGGGGGCGCCTCGCCCGCGAGACGCTTAGCTGGAACAAGCCCTTCACCAAGGTGCTCGACGAATCGAACGCACCGTTCTACACGTGGTTCGAAGACGGCCAGCTGAATGCGTCGTACAACAGCATCGACCGTCACGTGGAAGCCGGCAACGGCGAGCGCGTCGCGATCATTTTCGAAGCCGACGACGGCACCATTACCAACGTCACGTATCAGGATCTGCTGCAACGTGTGTCGCGCTTCGCGAACGCGCTGAAAAAGCGTGGCGTGAAGAAGGGCGACCGCGTGGTGATCTACATGCCGATGTCGATCGAAGGCATCGTCGCCATGCAGGCGTGCGCGCGGATCGGCGCCACGCACTCGGTGGTGTTCGGCGGCTTCTCGTCGAAGTCGCTCAATGAGCGCCTGGTCGACGTGGGCGCGGTCGCACTCGTCACCTCGGACGAACAGATGCGCGGCGGCAAGGCGCTGCCGCTCAAGAACATCGCCGACGAAGCCATCGCCATGGGCGGTTGCGAAGCGGTCAGGAGCGTGATCGTGTATCGGCGCACGGGCGGCAAGATTGCGTGGCACGACGACCGCGATCTGTGGATGCACGAACTCACGCAAGCCGAATCGGATCAGTGCGCGCCCGAGTGGGTCGGCGCCGAGCATCCGCTGTTCATTCTTTACACGTCGGGCTCGACAGGCAAGCCGAAGGGCGTGCAGCACAGCACCGGCGGTTATCTGCTGTGGGCCGCGCAGACCATGAAGTGGACCTTCGACTGGAAGCCGACCGACGTCTTCTGGTGTACCGCCGACATCGGCTGGATCACGGGGCATAGCTACATCACGTACGGCCCGCTGACGATCGGCGGCACCCAGGTCGTGTTCGAAGGCGTGCCGACTTATCCGAACGCCGGCCGCTTCTGGGACATGATCGCCAGGCACAAGGTGTCGCTGTTCTATACGGCGCCGACTGCGATCCGCTCGCTGATCAAGGCCGCCGAGGCCGATCAGAAAGTGCATCCGAAGAGCTATGACCTGTCGACGCTGCGCATCATCGGCACCGTCGGCGAGCCGATCAATCCGGAAGCATGGGTGTGGTATCACGAGAACGTCGGCGGCGGCCGCTGCCCGATCGTCGATACGTGGTGGCAAACCGAAACCGGTGGTCACATGATTACGCCGCTGCCGGGCGCCACGCCGCTCGTGCCGGGTTCGTGCACCTTGCCGTTGCCGGGCATCATGGCTGCGGTCGTCGACGAAACCGGCCAGGACGTGCCGAACGGGCAGGGCGGCATTCTGGTGGTGAAGCGTCCGTGGCCGTCGATGCTGCGCAATGTGTGGGGCGATCCGGAGCGCTACAAGAAGAGTTATTTCCCCGAAGAACTCGGCGGCAAGCTGTACCTCGCCGGCGACGGCGCGGTGCGCGACAAGGACACGGCCAACTTTACGATCATGGGCCGCATCGACGATGTGCTCAACGTGTCGGGCCACCGCCTCGGCACAATGGAGATCGAGTCGGCGCTGGTGTCCAATCCGATCGTCGCGGAAGCCGCCGTGGTGGGTCGTCCCGATGCCACGACCGGTGAGGCGGTCTGCGCCTTCGTCGTGCTCAAGCGCGCGCGTCCGGAAGGCGAAGAAGCGGTAAAGCTCGCCAACGAATTGCGCGCCTGGGTCGCCAAGGAAATCGGTCCGATCGCGAAACCCAAGGACATCCGTTTCGGCGAGAACCTGCCGAAGACGCGTTCGGGCAAGATCATGCGTCGCCTGCTGCGCTCGCTCGCGAAGGGCGAGGAAATCACCCAGGACGTCTCCACGCTGGAGAACCCGGCGATTCTCGATCAGCTCGGCGAGTCGCTGTAAGTCCGGCTCGAACCATGCAAGCCGAAGCCACCGCGCGGACAATCCCGATTGCCTGCCCGGTGGCTTTTTGATACATAGGCGCATGGCCGCGCCTCACCACTCCCCTCACGCTACGCTCAATCCCGCGCCCGAACCGCCTCCGGTCTCGGCTGCGATGGCGCGCGCGCATCAGCGGTACTGGCGTTTCAACCTCGTGCTGATCGCCACGTTGATGGCCTTGGGCTTCGTCACATCGTTCGTTTTTCCGCTGCTGGCGCCGGCGCTCACGCGGGTGCGGATCGGCGGATTCAGTCTGCCGTTCTATGTCGGCGCGCAGGGCGCGATCCTGCTTTATGTGGCGCTTATCGTCGTCTACATCGTGTTGATGCAGGGCGCCGATCGACGGCTGCAACGTGCTTTCGACGCCGATGCGAAGGCGCATGCGGATACGGATGCGGATACGGATGCGGATACGGATGCCCACGCCGATGTCATCGAACGCGGACGCTGAGCCGATGAAACTCACGAACCGCCTGATCCGTTCCTACGCGCTCTATACGCTCGGCTTCCTGTTCTTCATCTACGTGATGTGGCGCATCGAGCGCGCGACGGGGCCTGGCGTGTGGATCGGTTACGTTTTCCTGTTCGTGCCGATCGCGGTATATGCGGTGATCGGCTTGCTCTCGCGGACCTCCGATCTGGTCGAATACTACGTGGCGGGGCGGCGCGTGCCGTCGGTCTTCAACGGCATGGCGACGGCGGCCGACTGGCTTTCGGCGGCCTCGTTCATCGGGCTTGCCGGTTCGATCTATGCCACCGGATACGACGGTCTCGCGTATCTGATGGGCTGGACCGGAGGCTACTGCCTCGTGGCGTTCCTGCTCGCGCCGTACGTGCGCAAGCTCGCGCGCTACACGATTCCCGATTTTCTCGGCACGCGATTTTCGAGCAATGCGGTGCGCGGACTCGCTGCGCTGGCGGCGGTCCTGTGTTCGTTCGTCTATCTGGTCGCGCAGATTCAAGGCGTGGGACTGATCGCGACGCGTTTCATCGGCGTGGACTTCGCCGTCGGCATTTTCTGCGGACTCGCCGGCATTCTGGTGTGCTCGTTTCTCGGCGGTATGCGTGCCGTGACATGGACGCAGGTGGCGCAATACATCATCCTGATTGCGGCGATCCTGATTCCGGTGTCGATGATCGCGCACAAGGACGGCCTCGGCTGGGTGCCGCAATTCAATTACGGTCGTTTGATGGAGCGTGTCGAAGGACTCGAGAAGCAGGTGCGCGACGCGCCGCTCGAGCAGACCGTGCGCGACGACTATCGACGCCGTGCCGACCTGATGCAGATGCGCATCGACACGCTGCCGCAATCGTTCGTCGATGAAAAGCTGCGGCTCATGCAGGAGGTGGCCGATCTGCGCCGGCACAATGGGCCGCTGCGCGAGATCAAGGAACGCGAGAAAGCGCTCGAACAGTTTCCTCGCGATGCCGCCGCCGCGCAGAGCGTCTGGACCCAACGCCGCGACGAAATGTTGAGCCGTGCTGCCGCGCCGGTGCCGATGCACGAACCGTTTCCCGCCTCGAACGATGAAGACCGGCGTACTCACGAGCGTAATTTTCTATCGCTGCTGTTGTGTCTGTCGCTCGGCACGGCGAGCTTGCCGCACATCCTGACGCGTTACAACACGACGACCTCGGTGGCTTCCGCGCGCCGCTCGGTGGGGTGGACGCTGTTCTTCGTCGCACTGTTCTATTTGACGGTGCCCGTGCTGGCCGTGCTGATCAAGTACGAGATGCTGACCAATCTGGTGGGCCATCACTTTTCCGATCTGCCGCAGTGGTTGATGCAATGGCGCAAGGTCGAGCCGAGCCTGATCAGTCTGGCCGATACGAATGGCGATGGCATCGTGCGCTGGAGCGAGATCCAGATGCAGCCGGATATGGTGGTGCTGGCAGCGCCCGAGATTGCGGGCTTGCCGTACGTCATGTCGGGATTGATCGCGGCGGGCGCGCTGGCCGCCGCGCTCTCGACCGCGGACGGCTTGCTGCTCACGATCGCGAATGCTTTGTCGCACGATGTCTACTACCACATGGTCGATCCGAATGCGTCGAGTCAACGACGCGTGACGATATCGAAGATTCTGTTGCTAGGGGTGGCGCTGTTTGCGTCGTATGTGGCGTCGCTGAACACGGGCAATATTCTGTTTCTGGTGGGCGCCGCGTTTTCGCTCGCGGCCTCGAGTCTGTTCCCGGTGCTGGTGCTGGGCGTGTTCTGGAAGCGCACCACGCGGCTGGGCGCGGTGGCGGGCATGCTGGCGGGGTTGTCGGTGTGCATCTATTACATCGTCTCGACTTACCCGTTCTTCACGCAGCTGACGGGTTTCGCGGGGGAGCGCTGGTTCGGGATCGAGGCGATCAGTTCAGGAGTGTTCGGCGTGCCGGCGGGTTTTCTGGTGGCGATCGTCGTGAGCCTGATCGACCGGAAACCGGATGCTTATACGACCGCGCTGGTGGACTATATCCGGCATCCTTAGACGTGTTTGCGCATGGGTCTGGCGCTCGGCGCGAAGTTTGCTATAATTCGGCTCCCCGCCGGAGAGATGGATGAGCGGTTTAAGTCGCACGCCTGGAAAGCGTGTATAGGTTAATAACCTATCCGGGGTTCGAATCCCCGTCTCTCCGCCAGGGCACCCCTCTGGAGCAATCCTGAACCGTCCGGTTCAATCGCCCAAACCCTTATCGAACAGGGCTTGCAGGGCAAAATCCCAAAATGAAATAGTCCGGAATGATTGCGTTCAGTCCGGTTTAGTCGTAAAGTTTTTGGTGGGTCGGTCGGTGGGTGGGCGCTTTTCGAGTGCTGTCCGCAGATACTTTCTGCGCCTCCTCCGCCGAACCCAGCAGAGCCCCGTCTGACGGGCCTTTCCGGCGAAAAGTTCGATTCATCCATGCCAAAAACGGCGAAAGAGATTGGCGCGCTGGCAGTGTCCCGCCTATCTGTTCCGGGGCGTCACACGGTCGGGAAAGTGGCGGGTCTCGCGCTGCAGATTACGCCGAGTGGCGCCCGTTCGTGGGTGCTTCGCGTTACCGTGGGCGAGCGACGACGTGAGATCGGGCTCGGTGCTTATCCGGGTATATCACTGAAGGAAGCCCAAGCGAAGGCGCAGGCCGCGCGCGATGAGATCGTTGCTGGCACTGACCCAGTTATGGCGCGCAAAGAAGCTGCCAGCCGGCTGCGCGCGGAGCAGGCGCTCGAGGTGACTTTCGAGGAGGCGGCGAAGCGGTTTATCAAAGCGAAAGCGCCCGAGTGGCGCAACGCGAAGCACGCTACGCAATGGACCAATACGCTGACGACTTACGCCTATCCCGTCATGGGGAATCTGTTGGTCCGACACGTCGATCGATCGCACGTGGTCGAGGTGCTCGAGCCGATCTGGACTACCAAAACGGAAACGGCATCCCGTGTGCGCGGCCGCGTTGAGGCAGTTCTCGACTGGGCTCGGGTAAATGGGTTAAGGGAGAACGGGATCAATCCCGCCGCATGGCGCGGCAACCTGGAAAAGCTGCTTTCCAAACCGAATAAAACGAAGCGAGTGCGGCACCACCCCGCGTTGCCGATCGAGCAGATGGGCAACTTCATGGTGACTCTTCGCGCGATGGGTAGCGTCAGCGCCCGGTGTCTCGAATTTGCGATATTGACGGCCGCTCGATCTGGGGAGGCGCGCGGCGCCGTGTGGACCGAAATCGATCTCAAGAAGGCAATCTGGTCGATACCTGGGCCGCGAATGAAAATGCAGCGAGAGCATCGCGTACCGTTGTCGCCGGCCGCCGTGAAACTCCTGAAGTCCATTGAGCGAGAAGACGACGTCGACCTGATTTTCCGGAATCAACGGTCGGGAAGCGCGCTCAGCGATATGGCGCTGCTCGAGTTGATGCGTGGGCAGAAGCTCGAGGCGACTCCTCACGGATTTCGATCGACGTTTCGAGATTGGGCAGGGGAGCACACCAACTATCCACGCGAGCTGGCAGAAGTCGCGCTGGCGCACATCAAGGGCGACGCGACCGAGGCGGCGTACTGGCGCAGCGACGTGCTGGAAAAGCGCCGGCGCATGATGACTGACTGGGCCGAATTCATCGCCAAGCCGATCGGAGCCGGGGACGCGCTACCGATCAACAAGACGGCATGACAGCCTTGCCGCAGGTTAGCCGTATGTGCCAACGAATGCGGCTAACTTCGTTCTCAATTTCGGTTATGTAGGGGCTTGCGGTGAAGGCACCAAAAAAATTCAAACGCTGGTATTCAGTCTCGGAAGCGGCGACCACACTCAGTCAGCTTTTCGAGGAGCCTATAAGCCAAGATGACGTTTTGGAACAGATCTTTAGTGGTGAGATGCCGGCATGGTGGGATGTCAGCGGCCGCTATGCCGTCGCGATGTACCCCGTCTGTCACTACTTTTCTGACCCGACGCAGAATCCCCTCTACGACTATTTTCCTGAGGCTTCTGAAGAGAGGTTGCAGTGGCTTCGAGCCGGTACGCTTGACTACAATTCCGAAGACTCCATAGAGGTTTTACATGGACTTCATCGCATCGCAGTGCTGGATCGTTCTGACTTGATAGTTGCTCCGATTGGGGAGCACGAGGCAAAAACAGAATACGTGCACGGGGTGCTTGTGTTTGATGAAGATGGCGAATCGGTTCTGCGAATAGTGCGGCGCAAGTCACCATCAGATTCGTTTTCTTATAAATCGAAGGACTACGTGAATATCACGAGTGGTGAATTTCCCGATCATTCTGAGTTTCGCATTGCTGCTTCCGACATCCACGCTGCGCTGAACGAGATCCCAGTCCATGCTGAAGGAGACTCTCCGCAAAAGCTTACTGACGCCGAACGGGACAAACTGCTTAAGCAGATCGCCGCTCTTGCGCTCGTGCTGGCAGAGAAGGGCGGAAAATACACTAGGGGTGGAAAACCCAACGTTAGCCAGATTGCCGCCGCGATAGGCGAGGTGATCGAAGCGCTGCCCGATGCGGACAGGAATGGACTAAAGAGCTCGAGCGTTCGAGACAGCATAAGCGCTGGGTTGACTTTGCTGGCCTCCTGATTTGCCGCTGGCAACTACTTTTGCCATGTGGCAAATAACCGTCGAAGTTAGCAATAGATTTCGTATCGACCCGTCCAATACCGGACGCCTCAGAGTCGATACGGATGAAAACAGCAAGCACCCTCAGGAACTTTGACGACCTACCAAATGCGGCAGGCGTCGATGTCAAAACGGTGGCCGCGCTCTGCGGCTGTAGCTCTTCAACGGTTTGGGAACGCGCTAAGCGCGGCGCCCTGCCCAAGCCAATTAAGATTGGCGGCAATGCGCGCTGGAACGTTGGCGAACTGCGCAAGATCTTGCTGAGAGAACCGGCATGACCGCCAACGCGACCGCTTCCTTTCTGGACATCCGCAAGAGCGACAGCGAGCGTCTGCGCGTCACCATCTCCGAGTACCGCGGCCGCTCGTTCATCGACCTTCGGGTCTGGTATGTGACGGAGTCCGGCGAGTTCAAACCCGGCCGTGCCGGCATCACGCTGCGACCCGATCAGATTCCAGAGATCACGCAGGGACTGCTGCTCGCGTCACGCGCGATCGATCCGAAGGGAGCGAACTGATGCTCCGCGTCTCAGAACATTGGCGACTTGCAATTGGTGTCCCAGCGCACATTCCGCGTTATAGACAGATTGACGTACGGGATCGCTTGACCGAAGGTACCCAAAGGGCCTACCATGGTCGTATGGGCTACGCAGTGTGCGCGGCCCGATTCTCCGAAAGGAAGCCCCTCATGAAGACCCTTCTTCGTGCGCTCAATTGCGCCTCAAAAAAACATGATCAATTACACTCCGCCGACTCCGGAGGACCTTCTCAAATTGAAGTCGGAACTCGGCATGAGCAGCACCGAAATGGCGGAGTTGTTCGGCGTCTCGACGGGGCGCCAGTGGCGCAAGTACACCTCATCGACCGAGCAGCGCGACATGGGGATGCACATGCTCTTCTTCGCGATTGCCCAGTTGGAGCTCGATCCGGAGACAATGGAACGAGTTCTTGCAAGGATGCGAGCGATCGGCGCGACAATCGAGATCAACAAGCCGTAAAGCGCGGGTATCTCGGCCGCCAGCCTCTCCAGAATACTCTCGGCGAACGCTACCCGCTGTTCACATACGCGGGCCGCAACGCTGCAGATCTCTGGCTCGTCGGCGCACAGATCAGTATGGGCGAGTATCGCGATCTTCGCTTTAATGCGTTGGTCAACAGCAATGCAGACCTGCCCAACGATGCCGCACGCCGCAAAGCATTCAACGATGCGTTTGCAGATCAAATTGCGCTGTCGATCGCCCGTCAGTTCAGCGGGGAGGCATCGCGATGAGCAAGGCAGTTATCAACAGCGAAACCTGGCGTGATCGCTCCGCTTCACATTCAACGCATGGCAGTCGTCGCGGCACCAATCTTTTGGGTTGGGATTCAATCGTCCTCGAGGTGCTGTCGCTCGAGCACCAGCGCGAAAGTTTGCTCCTAGCCCTGCGCTCAACAGAGCAGCTGCGTGCAACGCTTGATCCTGAGTCGGTCGAGTACGACCGTGCAGGCGGCCGCATTGCCTACATCAGTCATCAACTGAGCGAAATCAAGGCAAAGGGTGTTGTGGCAAAGCGGTATCAGAATCTGAGCGACCATCTCATCAAGATTTTCAAAGAGCGCGTCACGCGTGCCGAATGGAAACACATTGTCGCTGAAGCGCAGCGTCAGCACGGAAGCCAAGAATGTCTGGGCGAACTGCAGGTGTTGTTCGGTAACTCCGAAGCGGCAGAGGTAAGCCATGCATAAGCCGAATGAACTGGACCGCATGCGCCTTTCCGCGATCGGAGCCAAAGCCCAGCAGCTCGAAGCGCTACTCAACATGTGCTACGGCGCCGGCTTTGAGCAGTTCAACTGCCTCATCAAAGAATTGCAGGATTCTGCGCTTGAATTGGCGGCCGAGCTCGCCGGCGAGATCAATCGCATCGCTCGCGGGGCAGAGCATGCCTGAGAAAATCGACACAACGACTGAGCCGATCGACCTCAAAGACATCGTATTCCGTGTCGACAAGGCCAGTGGCCTGTTCGCTCACGCCGCGCAATCTTTCGCGGACATGTGCGCGATCTTCGAGGCGATCAGGGCTGCGGCGCCCGCCGGTTCTTTGCCCGCGCGACTCGCCCAGCTCGGCGTCAACAATTGCGAAACCCACGAAAGCGATTTCACTGAGTGGATGGAAGACTACGGCGCCCACGCTGAAAGCTATTCGGCTGCACTGCCCAACCATCCGTTTCGGCGTTTGCATGGCGCTGAGGACTCCTCACAGGGAGACGCATGAATATTCACCCGAAACTAATTATGTACATCGACGGCGAAGCACATGTCAGCGGCGCGGGCATCCTCATTTTGTCGGCGAGCGCCAGGCACGACAGTTCGATCGCTTTGGCACTTGACGCACGGGAGCGCGCTCAAAAGACGATCGATGCGCTGCTCAGCGCGGCACGCACAGGAGGCTTTACGCAAGGGGATGTTCTCGAAACGATGTTGTCGACAGACCGCGAATCGGATCGTGTCGTCGATCTTGCCATCCGCGCCGTCGACCATATCGGCGGGACGGCCGCGTTTCTTGCGGCTCTCGAACGTGCAGGCTTCGACCCGGAGGCAACATGAGCACTGTCCTCGATGAGCGTGCTGAGGTAGAGGCCGCACTGTTTTGTATCCCATCAACGGTTCCCCGCGACGTATGGTGGCGGCTCGCTGCGGCGTTAAAGCATACCTTCGGTGACGAAGGGTTCGATTTGTTCAGGCGCTGGAGCCAGGGAAGCGAGTCGTTCGTCGAAGCCGATGCACGAGATACGTGGAAGTCTCTCAGCATCGACGGAGGCATTACCGCCGGGACACTGTTTTCGATCGCGCGGGAATACGGACATCACCGGTCGAACTCTCGCCGAGTTGTCGTTTCGACTGTCGAACTCGAGCAGCGCAGAAATGAACGGGAAGCCGCGGCGAAAGCGGATGCGAACAAGCGCTCAATCGCAGCCCGCGAAGCCGCCACACTCACGCTCGCCGTTTGGCAGAAGGCTCTGGCCGCGCTCGCCGACCATCCGTATCTCGTGAAGAAGGGGCTATCGCCGACCAGCGCTCTGCGCGAAATGCCGGTAGAGAAACTCGCGAAGCTGATTGGCTATACGCCGGCGGCATCCGGAGAGCGACTTGTCGGGCGGATACTGATCGCCCCGGTCGAGGTCGACGGCGCCCTATCCACGATCGAGATGATCGATGAGTCCGGCCGGAAAGCAGCGCTCAAAGGCGGCATCAAATCGGCTGGCTTCTGGAGTACAGCTCCGTTGGACGGCGCGCGTAAAATTCTTGTTGCCGAGGGCATTGCAACGGCTATGTCAGCGGCAGCATGCACCGGCCTGCCGGCGGTCGCCGCGCTCTCCTGCGGCAACCTGCGTAAGGCGTGCGAATCGCTCGGCCGGATGTACATGAATGCTTCCCTGACGGTGTTGGCCGATCTAGGCAACGGCGAGGCCGACGCGCGCAAAGCTGCTGAAGCGGTCGGAGCGTCTCTTGCAGTACCGACCTTCGGTGGCAAGACCTCGGATCAATCGACAGACTTTAACGACATGCATCTCTATCGCGGCGCCGCGATGGTAAAAAACGCGATTGAGGCGGCGCAGCCTTGCGGCTTTCCCGGCCTGGAAGACCGGCCCTGCTACCGCGTGTATGAGGGGGCGCTGGAGATTGACGGCCGGAAGGTCAAGCCGGGCGTTTACTGGCACAGCTCCAAAGCCGAAAAGAACGATGCTCCGCCCGTTCTCGTCGACAAGTGGATCGCCACGCCGTTGCGAATTCTCGCCACCACGAGCAACGGCGAGGACGCAGAGTATGGGCGCCTGCTTGAAATCCGTTCGCCTGCCGGGAAGTGGAAGAAGTGGGCAATGCCGATGTCGATGCTGGCCGGCGACGGTAGCGAGGCGCGCGGCGTGTTGCTGAGCGAGGGTCTGGTATTCGATCTGAACGACCGCAACGCAATTTTGCGGTATGTCGCGGCCCAGATACCCAGCGTTCGTATGCGAGCAGCCAGCGTGACTGGCTGGAATCGAGATGCCTTTGTGCTACCGCACACCGTCATCGGAGCCGACGACATCTGGTTTCAGGCCTCCGGCCGCACGGCACCCTACGCGACGGCTGGAAGTTTCGACGACTGGAAGGATTTGGCAGCGCTCGCGAGCGGAAATTCGCTTCTCATGCTTGCCCTGTCAGCAGCGATGGCGGGCCCTTTGCTCGGTCCTCTCAACATTGAGGGGGCAGGCATCCACATCTATGGCGATTCGTCGACAGGTAAAACTACGGCGGAGATCGCTGCGGTGAGCGTTTGGGGTGGACCGCATTTCAAGCGGACATGGCGGGCGACCGCCAACGGCCTGGAAGGCGCTGGGACACTGCACTCGGACACGCTTCTGGCGCTCGATGAGCTGGGCGAGATCGACCCAAAAAGCCTTTACGAAGCCGCATACGCGCTGATCAACGGTACAGGGAAAACGCGAGCAAATCGGCACGGCGAAGCGAAGGCTGCTGCGCGTTGGCGTGTGCTGCTGCTGTCGACAGGCGAACTGACTATCGCGGCGCGGATGATTGCGGGCGGATTTGAGGCGAAAGCAGGCCAGGAGTTGCGGATTCTCGACGTGCCGGTTCAGGAACGCTATGGGCTTTTCGAAGACCTGCACGACCGCGCCTCCGGAAGCGCGCTGTCAGACGAGATCCGCAACAAGTCTGCGCAACACTACGGCCATGCCGGTCCAATGTTTGTCGAGGCGCTGATTCTGGCGCTGCGCGACGGCCTGCCCCTTGCCGATGAGCTGCATGCGATTACCGAGCGAATGAACGCAACAGAAGGTCAGGAACGGCGCGCGGCGCGCACGTTCGCGCTGTGCGGCCTGGCAGGCGAACTGGCCGCCCGATGGAATGTTGTTCCGTGGGCCGCCGGAGAAGCAACGAACTCAGCGGCGCACGCGTTCGGCATCTGGCGCAAGCGGCGCGGTGCATCAGGGGGCAGTTCGGAACACGGCGCCATCTTGCGTGCCGTCTCTGACTTTATCGACCGTCATTCGGACAGCCGCTTTTCGAATATCGAGGGCAGCGCCGACACAATCCGCGACCGTGCTGGCTACTGGAAGCAGGACGGATCACGCCGACTCTATCTGTTCACTTCAGTGGGGTTGCGCGAGGCGAGCAAGGGATTCGATTTGCTCCGGGTTACCTCGGCGCTTCACAAGGCTGGTGCGCTCGCCGCTACCGATCTGGACAAGCGTTCAAAAAAGACGCGAGACCCAACAGGCCGATCCGTGTCTCTGTACCACATCGACCCGGAAGCTCTCGACAGCGACAGATGACTGAGCGGTTTAGTTTTAACAGGGAACAGAGGGAACATAGGGAACACGCCTACAGATAAGGCTTTGCCCGTTCCCTATGGATGGTGTGGCAGGGAACAGAGGGAACATGGAATCTGCTGCTTGGTTAGTTCCCGCTGTTCCCCGTTCAAAGCTCGACTGGGAACGGGGGGACCCTTGCTGAATAAGGAGTTCCCTCAGTTCCCTCCGTTCCCTGACCTTATAGCCCAATGCACGCGTGCGTCGGTGTAGGTAGCAGTCCTCGCCGAACGTAGGCACGACCAGATAGACGTGAGGACCCCCATGAACTTTTACACCCTTCGAGAGGCGGCGGCAGCCATTGCCGCCGAACTGCATCCGGACGACGACGACAATCGAGCCGGTTCGGCCGCCCGCTACGCCAACATCATCTATGGGAAGCTATGCGACGGCCAATTGATCGGCAGAGATCCGAGCGACCGCGATCCTATTGATCCCAACCGGCTGGGCGCCGTCATCGCCTTCCATGGCTGCATCATTAACGAATCCGACCTCAATGGCTGGCTTGCGCGGCTCGGTAACGGCGTGCAAATAAGCGGTTCAGCCACGCAGAGGGAAGACTGCGCCCCTGAAATCGTCGACCGCGAAGATTTGGGTGTCGCCAATGCTCCTTCACATCGACCGACTAGCGCGCAACTGGCAGCGGCGCTTGGCCCGTTCCTGCAAGACGGCCGCGAAAGCGACTGGCTCAAGCGTGTGCTCACCGAAGTCGGCCGCACCCACAAGCGACTGCAGAAATTTCGAACGCTCATCGACAGCGGCAGAACAGCAATTTGGGATGTGGGCGGCGTAGTTTTGCATCTGTACGGCGAGAAGTACCTGACCGAACGATCCGCACGAGCTTTCCTCGAACAGAATTACCCAAACGATCTTTACGTGACCGAGCACATGGATGTATCAACTGGCGCGTCGGCAGCCGCCACCTGGTTCCCGACCGCTACTTAAGCAGTGAGACTTCAGACTCAGCGCCCCGCTTGCCATTTGGCAACGGGGCGCTTTCTTTTCTGCGGTGACCGTACTGTCACCGTACGGTCGCGCAGTCACGATTACCGTACTTACACTCCTCTCATGACTCGGCAATTCGTCGAGTTCAGTCACCCGGGAGTCGCGGGTCTCGTCGCCCCGATAAAACCGTACGGAAGACCATGAAACGCACAAACCAGATTGCAAGCAACGCAGAAGCCACCAAAAGCGCCGAACCGCTTGTCGACGCCGACGCGATCAATGAACTCAACGAGTTGCTCTCGCAACGCCGCAAACTCGACGACGCGGTCGATGAGGCTCCCGGGCAGATCGCGGCAGCTGAGCGCGAGCTATCGGGTCTGCGCGCGGATCTGGCCGCGCGGGAAGCCGACGTCGTATTCGTTGATGACTCGAAGCTTGCCGCCCTCCAGAAGGAGATCGCAAAGCTCGCCGATGCCGTCGACGCGAAGGATCTCGCCGTTCGCCGGCTGAAGGCCCGTGTCGAAGCTCTTGAGGCTCGCGCCCCGGAACTGGACTCGAAGATCGATCTGGCGATCGGGTTCGTGCGCGTCGATGCCAACATGGCGGCGCAGGACGTCCAAGCGGAACTGGCGGAGGAACTCCGCAGCGCGGTCGCAAAGGCTCAGGTGATCTACGCGAAGGTCCGCGCCCTACAGCGTCTTGTGCCGATGGATCGAACGAGCGACTTTCTCATCAGCGCCTACGTGCCGGATCTTGAGAGCTGCATGCGTGTCAATACCGGCACCGGGCACTATGACGCGGCGCCCAACCTCCTTGCGGCGGCGACTGATGAAACGAAGGCGGCCGAGGCCGAACTGGCCGAGCTGATGAAGCCGATTACGGACGCGGTCCACGCGGGGCGTAAGCATCGGCCCTATGTGCCGCTTTCGAGGCGTCAGCCCTACATCATCAAGGGATCAAACGAAGGCATCGGCGGCAAACCCGAGGCACCGCCAGTGAGAGTCGTCGAGCAACCCGCCTTCAAGGGGTATCGAATCGACGGGGAATACCAAGTCAAGGGCGACCAAAGCGGTGTCCGGACTCGCCAGGCTGCCGCAACCGAGATGGACATGGGCCGAGCAATCATGCATGCCGCCGATTCTGCACGACAGTAACGCTGTATCTCTTCAACAAGGAAAAGCACCATGGCAACGCAAACGTCCGCAGCAAAAGAGAAGCTGGTAACCGCAGTGGTCCGCAAGGGCACCGTCTATACGGAGGCCACAACGAACAAAGGCTGGGATCACACCCTGAACAAAGAGATCGATGTCACGAAGGCCGCCGGCGCGCGCGGCCCGGGCGAAATCGTTCAGTTGCCGTCCGCCGAAGTCGAGCGCCTGACGCGCCTGGGCTTCCTCGGCGATGTCGAAGATGACGAAGCCCCGCTTGCACCCGACACGTCCGTGAGCATGCTCAAGCTGCTCGATCGATCCGAAGTAGGTTTTGCCCGCAAGTCGGTTTGATTCATCTGGACAAGATCAAGCGCCAATAAAACGGCACCCCAGCCGGCGGTGGGTAAAAACACCGGCAACTGCGTGACGCTCATGGAAGCGGGTTCCTCTCCGGGCTTTGGGCCGGCCAACCCCGCGGCGGGCACGCAGTAACACCGAACAGGACTACTAATGGCAGCAATCCTCGATCGGCGCTATCGCGCACAAAGGAGAAATCGGATGGATGCAGATAACGAGTTGGCCGACGATCAGGAAATCGCGACCGAACGTCGGATAGGAGGTCCGCTTCACTGTCGCAATCCGGGAGCCAACGATACGACGTCAACGCAATGCACCCGCGTCGGCGAAAGCCGCACCGGCCTCCTTCGAATGGGTGACCCAATGGAGACCGGATGTCTGAGAGCTGGCGATCCATGCGCGACGGCCTTCGATCAACTGCCCGAAACCAAGCAACCCACCGCAAAGCAAGGAGATTAAACGATGTTTCAAGTTGATGAGGCTACTGCTTCGCCGACGTTGCCAACGCCGGTTGCCGCTGGCACGCAAGGATTCTTCACGAACGGCAACCCGGCCACCGGAATAGCCGCCACAATTCTGGATGCCGACTTTCTCAACATGGTCCAGCAAGAGTTGATCAATGTCGTAACGGCAGTAGGCCTGACACCGAGCAAGACAACCTACAACCAGGTGCTAGGCGCGATCAAGCGACTCGGTCAGAACACGGTTGTTTTAGCTGACACTGGCGCGGTCAATGCATACGCCGCGGCAAACGCGGTTCCCCTCGTTGCCGGTGCGTCGCCGACTTGGGTTGACGGTGTCGTGCAAGCGGTGAAGATCGCCCACACGAACACAGGCGCTTCGACGTATGCGCCCGATGGGTTGACCGCGATTCCAATCTACGGATTGGGGCTCCAGCCGCTTCAAGGCGGCGAACTGCTGCTCAACAGCACTGCGATCCTCATGCATTTGACGGTCGCGGGCGTGAACGGCGGCAATCCAGTCTGTGTGCTGATGGAATGCGCGGGGGGTACACAGCAGGTTCCTCCCGCGTCGGCCAGCCAGCACGCGGCGCAATTGGGTCAAGTTTCTGGGGTTGTCGGCCAAGTCCGGAACCTCACGTTCAACCTCACCGCGGCCAGCGCGACAGGCACCATCTCGGCCGACGAGATTGTCGTCGAGACCACGCTCGGCGGTCTGCGCTACTGTCTAGGCGGCTTCGGGCAGACAATCAATCTCGCCACGACTGGAGCGGGCGGGATGGATACCGGCACAGCGCCGGTCTCGGGTTATGTCGCTATCTACGCGATCTACAACCCGACAACGAGTGCGCGTGCGCTCTTGGCTACGAACGCATCGGCAGCGTCGGCGCCCAATATTTACGCGGGAGCGCTACCGTCGGGCTATACGGCAAGTGCACTGGTTTCCGTGCGCGCGACCACTGCGGCGGCCCTGTTCGCAGTGGCCTCGCAGCGTGACCGCGTCGTTAGCTTTCCGTTGATTGCCGTTCTCAATACCACGACCGCAGGCACCAACGTCAGCTTGAATGTCGCGACTGCCGCGCCGAAGAATGCGATCTCAGTGTCGGGGCAGTTGACAGCTGCGACCAACACTGGCTCTGGCGACGTGCAAACCATCGTCGCTTCTGACACGAATGCGAGCGGCGCGCAATCCGGCGGTGGCTATTCGACCGGCGCGGCGATCGGCTATGGGAACTTCAAAGACCTGCAGATCGTTGTTGCGTTGCAGACGATCTATTACAGCCTTACGGCCGTCAATGGGTCCGCGTGGACATGGGGTGTTTTCATCAACGGCTATACCTTTTAAGGACACGTATGACAACGGTAAATGTTCAGTTTTCGGATAACACGGAAACCACAGTAATCTCGTTTTTCGGCGGCCCTCAAGACGCGGATGTCTTTCCGAATCAAGGGGCGCTCGATACGAGTGATCCGCGCTGGGAGACCTACTACAAAACCGCCTATCCGAACGGTGCACCGTCATTCTGCAACATCCCGGCGCCTAGTAAAGATGGCGGGTGACCGCAGAAGCCATACATACACGCGATGAAGATGGAGGATTGCGGGCCTTGGCACCGTGCCGATGGCGCCGATCCTCCACGAGCGAAGCATCCTAAACAGATCAACCGGCCTTCTCTACTGTCAGCAACATCGACCAATGACCCACAGCATGTTCCGCGTCGGCAAGGTCTGGCACTACCGCTTCCAGATAAACGGGGTGCGCGTGCAGCGTTCCACTCGGGAGACGGTGAAACACCTCGCAGAAACGATCGCGAACCGGGCATACCGGCACGCCAAAACATGGGCGCGTGGCGCCGAGCCGGTCCCGACATTGCATGAGCTAGTTCGGCAGTGGATCGCGGCGCACGAATCTATTGTGAGCCCCGCATACATCAGGATCGTTGAGACATTTGGACGCTTGCACCTGTATCAGCTTGCCGACGTGATGGCCGACGAATTGTCAACGCAACTGGTGGAGGCGGCCATGCTCGATCATCGCAGGCATCACGCGCCTGTCACGGTCAATCACTGGTTGACCATCCTGAAAGTCGTCTGCAAATGGGCTGTGCGTCGCAAGGTGATGCCGGAAGTCCCGTGGTCGGTGAAGCCGCTTAAGGTCCAGAAGAAGCCGCGCGCGACCCTCCCCGTCAACCGGGCAACACAGTGGATTGAAGCGATCGACGCTTACGCCGCACATCGGCCAGAAATTCAGCTAGCGGTCCGGATGATGTTCGGGCTCGGACTCCGCGAATCGGAGGTCATCACCGCACGTTGGGAGTGGATCGACTGGGAGCGCCGGACATATACGCCAGGTGTCACCAAAGGGCGTGAGGCCGACCCGGTTCCGATTCCCCGATGGCTGGTTGACCATCTGACGTCCCAGCGGAGATCGAGCGGTCTGATCGTGCATGGCGCCAATGGCAAGCCCCTTGTATCGGGTTTCGCGCGTCGTGCTATGCGGGCAGCCAACGCGACCTGTGAGATCCATGGACTCACTCCGCATCGACTTCGCGGCACATATGCGACCTTGCTCAGCGAGCGGGGTTTGCCCATCCAGACGATCCAGCGCGTCATGCGTCACAAAGACCCCATGACAACGATGCGCTACCTCGAAGCGAATCTGTCGTCAGCGGTCCATGCTCAAGCGTCAATTGCTCGACTCGCCGGCCTGCAATGCGAATCGAAACATGGTGGCGAAGAAGTGGCGAACGACCTTGAGCAAACCCCCGTGGAATATGGCCCGCACAAATAGCCTGAGTTGTCCGTACGCAATGGCGAGATCGAGGGCCTCAGAAGGGCTGTTCGACCATCCGGCCCCCCGGTTTGACGCCTTACAAATCGTCAGGGTCCCTCTGTGGCCCTTCGTGCACTGCGCGGACGATAACCCCCGAGTTCTCTGCAGCTGTGAAGTTTTGAAATTTGCTTAACAGAATGGCTCATAGCGAAACTCTATCGCTTAACAGAAACGGCTCGCGCCCTTTCCCGGCAAGCCCTTTCGGTTGTTAAGCGAGGACAAGATCCACTTAACAGAAGTGTTAAGCAAATCGCCGCCGGCGGCACAAGCCGCTCATTTTGTTAAGCGCGGACGGGTCAATTACCGACTCTGGACAAGAAAATGACACTTATGAAGCAATCGGAATTCGCCGAACTCTGCAAGGTTTCGCGAGCCGCCGTGACGAACTGGCGGAACGCTGGTGAGCTGGTCATGGCAGGCACGCTGGTCGATGTCGAGGCAACGCACACCAGAATGCTCCGGCACCGGAAAGGGGGCTCGCCGATGACCGGCTTGCGCGTAGGTGGCGTCCTGCTTGGCGCTGCCGATTCGGCCGATGTGACAGTGCCGCCTGACGCAGCGCCCGTAACTGCACTTGAGAAATTGATCCGCCCCGGCGAATCCGCGGAGCAGGCCGTTGCCCGCCTCGCGTCTCAGGGGCCCGACGAGATGAGCTTCGACGAGGCACGTCGGCTGAAGGAATACTGGCTGATGCGGCTGAACGAACTTGAGTACGACCAGAAGTCTCGCCGGGTGGCACTGATTGAGGACGTAGCCGCGTTGGTAGGGATGCAGTTCGCAAGCGTGCGTACCCGATTGCGAGCAATTGGCCCAAACTACGGACCGCAGTTGGCTCGCCTCAAGACTCCCGAGCAGGCTTCCGCCTTCATCAGTGAGGTCATCGATCAGGCGCTTGAAGAGTTGACTGCCGACCGCGACGATATGCAGTGGGAACTGCACGCCGACGCATCTTAACGACCAGCACCCTTCCACTGAAGCATCTGCCAACCCTTAGACATCGAGAAAAATACACATGACGACCATTCCGAACGACGACACAAACGACAAATCAGCGTACCAGCCCGAACCCGTCGAAACCGCTGGTGCCGTTGCATTCAAGGCAGCTCTGGCTCAAGCTCGCAAAGACGGATTCGCTATCACACCCGCTGATCGCGAGCACATGCGTCTTCGGGCAATTCCTCTCGGCCTTGCTGATCGCCTAGCGCAAATGAGCGACCCAGCCGCCATCGCTGCAGTTTTGCTGCAAGCGATCAATAAAGCCTTGGATAGCAGCAAGGACTAGGGCCTCGCATTCCATCCCCGCGGCGACGGCAGAGGAGCAGCACCGCTCCTCTGTTTTTGCGAACCACACCTAACCACCGGTGATTCTATGGCTCTTGTCAAACAATCCGAGTTTGCGGAACTGTGCGGCGTTTCACGGCCGGCTGTGTTCAACTGGAAAAAGGAAGGCAAGCTTGTGATGCGGGGCGATCTTGTCGATGTCGACGCTTCACTTGCGCAGCTCGGGCGCGTTCGCAAAGGCGGATCTCCAGTATCTGAGCTACCGGGGATGCCCAAGGTGGTAGAGATAGCACTCGAGCCCGGCGAGACGGTTGACGATGCCGCCCAACGCCTCGTCGGCGAGATTGATGTCGATGCCACCAGCTTCGACGAGGCACGGCGCATCAAAGAGGTCTATCTCGCGCTGCTCAATCGACTTGAGTTCGAGCAAAAGTCGGGGGCGCTCATTGATTTGGAACTTGCCACGTCGATCCTATTCGAGACCGCCCGCGCGGCGCGCGACGCCTGGCTAAACTGGCCAGCCAAGTTTGCACCCCTGATCGCCTCGGAGCTTGGCGTCGAGGCGGACAAGGTGACGGACGTGCTGACCGGGTACGTGCATCGGCAGATCAGTGCGCTCGGCGAACCGCAAGCCGATTTCTCGGAGCGCTGAGACCCAATTTCCGGACAGCCGTAATTCAGGGCGCGAAAGCAATCTTTACAAAGGGGACGATACCAACTATGAAGCTGATCGCGGAAGCCGTCCCGATTGCACCGGCAACTTTAAAGCCAATTCTCCCGGCACTTACATCCTCGAATAGTTTTTCGGCTGTACGCTTCTGCTGGTCGAATTCGGTGATTCGCTTGCCAATCTCGCGCGATCTAGCTTGATACGCCAGGGTGTTGATATGCATGTCCAGTACCGCTAGGAGCAGACCAACGGTGAATGCGATGCTCGGAATCGAACCGATCTTAGTCGTGCTGTTGCTGGCATAAAGAGTGGCCGCCCCCGCTAGGCCAGCGCCATTTATAAAGGCCAAGTGTTTGACCGTTTCGAACGACCAGGTGGTCTGCTGGAGAATCATTTCTCTGCGCCACTCTAGTGCGAGGGATCGAATGGCTTTATGTTGATCGACCGCTTCCCTTATTTTCTCGTGCATATGCGTCTTCGTGCCGTAGTTGAGATTTCTTCCGTGTTGTTCGCGACCGTTACGGTCGCCCCTACCGACAGCTTCGTAGCGTAGCCATCCGAATACCAAGTGGCCCGCGCGTCAAAGGCAGCTACAGTGCAATTTTCCATTTCGGAGACGTCTTCCTGCGCTCCTCCGGACGGCCGTTCACCTGCTCCCACGTGATCATTGGGTGACCGTCTACCTTGCGCGGCGCCTTGATGCCCATTTGCCTCTCGATCCACCTCAACTGAGCGGCCCCCTGACGAAGGCCGCCCGTCAGCAGTACAAGTTCATCGTTTGTCAAAATTGTCATCGATCCGCCTCCGGTCAGAGCCTGGGTGACGATATGGCCACCGTGTGACCGTATCGTCTCCTATTGCTCGATATACATCCGCCATTCAGGGAACTGCTCGAAGAAGCTCTCGCTGACGTACACGAGATAGAGGATGGGCGAGCTCAGGTTAGTCGTCATACCGGGCTCGTTCGCGATTGTAAGGCGAGGGTCGACACCGCTGGAACTAGCCCAAGCGGTGAGGTCATCTGCGAAATCGGGAGCTTCCTCACGCGGCACACGCAATCTCATCGGCTTCATGGTGTTCCCTTCGATATAGGACGTCTGAGCGGACATAATACAAAAATGAGCTGAATCGCGGCCGATGGCGAGGAGCATGCCCCCTCCGACTAAGCGCTGCACAAACGCCGAAACGGATGGTTGGGCAGTGCAGCGGTATAGGCCTCAGCGTGGGCGCTGTAGTCTTCCATCCATTCTGTGAAATCGCTGTCGTGGGTTTCGCAGTTGTTGATGCCGAGCTGGGCGAGTCGCGCGGGCAAAGAACCGGCCGGCGCGGCCGCTTTGATTGCTTCGAAGATCGCGCATACATCCGCGAAGGATTGAGCGGCGTGAGCGAACAAGCCACTGGCCTTGTCGACACGGAATACGATGTCTTTGAGGTCAATCGGCTCAGTCGTTGTGTCGATTTTCTCAGGCATGCGCCACCCCGTCGGCAATGCGGTTGATCTGGCCAGCGAGATCCGCCGCAAGCTCGAGCACCGAGTCCTGCAGCACCTCTGTCAGGCCACTGAACTGCTCAAAACCGGCGCCGTAGCACATGTTGAGCAGCGCTTCGAGCTGCTGGGCCTTCGCGCCGATCGTCGACAGCCTGTCGGTCAAAGCGAACTTATCCATGGCACGCCTCCGCGAAGCAATCGGCTGCCGACGCGGCGCGTTCGCCGTAATTTGCAGTCAACTCTGAGCCGATCTGAGCGAGCAGAAACGCTTCAGCCGGATCACCCAAACCGCTCATCTTTTCCAAGATGCCAAATAGCGCATTCGCCTGATTCAACGCTACTACGGCTGCGGTCAGTTCGTTCGCCGCCCGCGCCCTGCACAATTCTTCTATGTCCTGCATCATCGCCAGTCTTCCGTGTGTGTCTCGGCCCGTCGCCGAATCGATACGCATTCTGGCCTACCCGCAGCTCAATCGATTCATCGAAAAGGCATCCATTTGGGTGGCATTTGAGTGGCTAAATAAGTGTGATATGGCACCTAAATTGCGCCGTCGCTAGAATCGCGACTATGCCAGCAGATACGATCACCAAGACGTCCGTGCGTCTCCCCAAGACGCTCCACGCCGAACTCGAGAAGGCGGCTGAAGCCGCGGGCCTAACCGTTAATGGGGAGATGGTTTATCGGCTGCAACACGACCCGCGAGGCGAGTCTGCGCGGGCGGTCTTGGCGGAAATCGAAAAGAGAGACGAGGCAATTACTAACTCGCTCCGAAAGCAGAACGCTGCTCTATGGGGTGTCATCGACCGAGCGGACGGCGTATTGGAGCATGTTGTCGCTGCGATGGCTCAGGTAAAGCCCGGCACGGATGCCGCAGCGCTGAAGCGGGAAGTGGAGTTTTCCCGCGAGCTGATCAATGCCATCAGGGCGCATCGATAGGGTCGGTTTTAGCCGCCTCGGAATAACATCAAACTGGCGGGGAGGGGCGAAGAAGGAGCTTCGGCGCTTTTTTCGTTTACTTGCCGCGCGACTAGGTTAGGCGGAACTGACGGCCGAAGCCGACCCTGTGAGGTCGGCTTTTTCATGGGCCGAACAATCCGGCATCAACGCTGCCGTTAGACGGGGATCGGGAGCAGCAATCCTTACGTGGGAAAGACCGCACAGAACGGTTGGGTATCTTTCCTTCGGCGAATCGTTGGGCTACTCTGTATATACAGAATGACGTACCGATCAACGATCCTCCTGCGCTAGCTTGTGCAATATTCATCCATTTTTATTGGGATTTTGGGTGTTTTCTTCTTGATATTGCAAATTTCTGCTATGGACTCATATGAAGACTGTATATACAATCTCGGTCCTGACAGTGACGCGGAGCGACCGTGGCGCAGAATTCGACCCCAAATTTGCAAATATCTCCCAGCGTTCAGGCGAAGTTGGCTGGGAAAACCCCGCCGGTAAAGCGGGACGAGATCCTACAGTGCTTTGCGAATCGAGAGGGTAAGTTTCTCTTAGATACTCGGGAGGATCACCAATCCGATCCCCCCACGCGATGGTTCATCGCGGAGACCAATTTCGGCCGAAAACTGAAGATCGCGTTCATCGCGCGCGGGCAGGTAGTCACAATTCGCACCGCTTACGACCCGAACGAAGATGAACTGCGGATCTACAGTAAGTACGCTATGTAAGCAATCTAGATAGGAGTTCGACATGAGCAAAGCCCCACGAATCCCGGCAAGCGACGAAGCATGGGACGAGGGTCTGCTGGGTCGCGAAGAGCAGTTCGTTGCTGTTGATGAGGGACAGGATTTCGCAGACCTCGACGCTGGCCTCGATCTACAATTGATTTCAATTCGCTTGTCCAAGAGCCTCATTGACGATTTCAAGGCCATCGCCCAGATCCATGGTCTCGGGTACCAGCCGCTAATGAGACAGGCGTTGCACCGTTTTGCCGAGGGGGAGAAGAAGATGCTTCTCCAAGCAGCGGCAAGCGAGCACATTAAAAATCAGAGGCAGCGAGAAGCCGATCGCGCAAAGCAAAAGGCCGAAAAGGCTGCGAGCGGCCGTGGGCCGATGGACAAACGTCCCCGAGAGAAAAAGGCGGCGTGACCCCTCGCTGTTATGTCCGTTAACAAAGCCTGCAGAACGCAGGCTTTGCCCATTTCGGCCCTAATGATCGTGTCGACGGATTTGGAGGGTTGGTTGGTGGGTACGATTCCTCAATAAGCCGGAAACCGCCGCCAAATATAGGCCTTTGGGGGACCGTCTCTCCGCCAGAATCAGATGATAAGCCGTTGAATCTATAAGGATTCAGCGGCTTTTTGTTTTCTGGCTCACAAAGCGACTATCAAACGTCGCATCCTCAACCGTCCGTGGCTTTTCGCTCGTCCGTCTAGCAGCATTCCAGCAATGTGGCATGTGGTCGAGCCGAACAAAGCATGGAAGTTGTCCTCGCGGCAAGTGGCTACTGGCGCAAATCTGTCGGTGATCGGCGGGTCGCTGAACTACGAGTCGACGCAGACAACGGCGATCGACGCGCGCCTGTGGATGACACCGGTAAGAGAGTCCATGCAGACAGCGGCGACAGCGACGCTGGCGGCAGCCGGCCTGAATAGCAAGAGCCCGGAAGATAATGAAATTTCGAGTTGCGAGTGACTTCGGTTTTGAATCGAATGATCGTTACGAGGGAAAGTTGCGCGGCCACTTCAAGGCGGGGACTGCCACGTTTGTCAGGCAGAGTGCGGCCGGTAGCGGACCTTCGAGGCCGCAATGAAGATCGTGAACAATCTGCTCGATCGCGGCCGTCTGATCGTACGGCCCAACCGAACGTCGGACCAATGAACGAACTGCAGCTTCAAACCAGCCGGTTTCTACTTTAGAAGACTTCGGCGATCTGATGCGCGTGCGATTTTCGATGCTTGCGCGCAGGACGATCGCGGGCGCAAAATAAATTGGATCGGCCGCGTTAGTGGCAACTGAATCTCCTGGCGTCATCAGTGGGTCGTGGCGAGGAATTCTGATCTGCGCACCGTCACCCTCGAAACCTGGAGATGTCTTTCAGCGGCGGTGCTCCAAAGAATCGACTATATTCCCGATTAAACTGGGATGGACTTTCATATCCAACCTGCTGAGCTGCGCTGGCAGCATCAATGCAATCAGTTAGCAGCAATCTCCGAGCTTCGTGTAGTCGAAGCTGCTTTTGGTACTGAAGCGGACTCATCGCAGTAAGTTCGCGAAAGTGGTGATGGAACGTGGATAACCCCATAGAGGCCCGTGCGGCCAAGTGCTCAACGCGAAAGGGCTGCTGGTAGTTGTCCTTTAACCATGCGATCGCCTTTCCCATTTGATGGCTCTGGCTGCCCACATAGCGCATCTGCCGAAGATGTTCGCCCTGTTCGCCAGCCAGCAATCGATAGAGCAACTCCTGTTTCAACATTGGCGCCAGCGCGGAGATATGTTCGGGCTCGTCAAGTAGTGCCACAAGTCGGGTAAGGCCTGTCAACAGCGGTAGTGTGAGTTCGCTTATCGCCATGCCACGCCCTGGTCCACCTTTCCGAGCATACGAGAAATCATGGTCGACCATCAACTGAGAAATCGCTTTGGGTTCGAGGGTGAGCATCAGCGAAAGATAGGGCCTGTCCTCGGTTGCTTCCATAACTTGACTGACGGTCGGAAGGTCCACGGCCGTCACCAGGTAGTGTCCGCCATCATATTCAAACATCTCGTCGCCCAGCGCAACTCGTTTGCGCCCTCTGGCAATGACCGCAATGCTGGGCGGATACATGCCACTGGCCGGTTGCCCAGGTGCGGTCCGCCTGTAAAGGGTCAATCCGGGAATTCCAGTCGGTTGGTCGTCAGACTGGCTTGTCCACCGTGCTATCTGCTCGATGAGATCGACCCGAGCCAACGCCATCCTTTCGTCGCTCTGCATTCGTTTCGGTAAAGTCGATTTCATGAAGATTTACCTCTTGTGACGCCGTCTAGAAAGAATAGCAACTCTAGTAACTCGACGCTGACCTTCTTCTTGGGATCGACACGAATAGGCAATAAACAGGCACGAATGATCTATCGCGTGTTGGCCGCCTCGACGCATACTTGGTCATTCGAGGAATGTCTCGTTGGGCGGAATGCAGTCAACATGGCGGCACTCGGGCGGGGCAATTTTCAATTGCGCCGCCGGCTGTGCGGCTTGCCGAAACGAAGAGAGACGTTTGAATGCGGAGCTTTTCAATGAGTAAAGTTTGGTTTATTACGGGTGCGTCACGCGGCATTGGTCTTGAACTGGCGAAAGCTGTGGTCGAGGCAGGCGACCGGGTGATTGCCACGGGACGCAAGCTTGAGAGCGTTGTAAGGGCGCTAGGAGAGTCGGAGAACGTGCTTCCGCTAGCGCTCGATGTATCCGATGAAAAGCAGGCGATTCTGTCGATCAAGGCAGGCTCGGAGCACTTCGGGCGAATTGACGTGGTCGTGAACAACGCAGGCTTTGCCGTGCTCGGTGCGCTCGAAGAGGTGAGCGACGTGGAAGTTCGCAGGCAGTTCGATACAAACGTCTTCGGCCTGCTCAATGTCACACGTGCGGCGCTTCCTGTTCTTCGCAATCAAGGCAGTGGACATATC
The DNA here is from genome assembly GCF_900996225.1 of Paraburkholderia sp. BCC1884. Lineage (GTDB taxonomy): Bacteria > Pseudomonadota > Gammaproteobacteria > Burkholderiales > Burkholderiaceae > Paraburkholderia. Next base: position 84,742 of record NZ_CAAJGL010000079.1, read on the forward strand.
ATCAATTTATCGTCACTGTCGGGCTTTCACGGCGATGCTGGGGCCTCAAGTTACTGTGCGACGAAGTTCGCAGTAGAAGGCATCACGGAGTGCCTCGCGCTCGAAGTGGCGCGGCTGGGAATCAATGTGACGGTGGTGGAACCAGGCTTCTTTCGTACCGACTTTCTCAACAGCAACTCAGTGAAATATGCCGAGAAAGTCATCGACGCTTACGCTGAGACCGCCGGCGCAACGCGTACCGCGACCGTCGATGTGAACGGCAAGCAGGCAAACGACCCCAAAAAGCTCGCTGCTGCACTCGTCATGCTCGCCAATCAAAAACATCCTCCCCTTCGCTTCACCGCAGGCGCAGATGCGGTCGAGCTGTTTGAACAGGAGATTGCGAAACGTAACGAGAGTCTTCAGCAATGGCGGCACGTGTCGGTGACATTGCAGCATGATTGAATACCTGCGCGTTGTGGGTTCGCATGGCCATTCGCTGCTTGATGTCTGTCAGCGAACCGAGCGGGGAATGATTGCCGGACTGAGTGAGAATTCGGGCAGTCCCATGCATTGAAGGTAAAGGGAGGTTTGAATGTCGGAGAGTCTTCAAGGAACCGTGGCGTTGATTACCGGCGCGTCCAGCGGGATTGGCTATGCCGTCGCGTTGCGTCTCGCAACTGCAGGTGCCTCGATTGCCATTGTGGCGAGGCGCCGGGACAAGCTGGAGGAACTAGCTAGTAAGATAGGGGCGACCGGATCGAAAGTGCTGATTATTGAAGCGGATCTTGTCGACCCCGCGCAGGCTGCCGCAGCCGTAGCAAATACCGTGACCGAGTTCGGGCGGCTGGACACGGTAGTGAACTCTGCGGGCGTCATGCTGAACGGCGATTCGCTCACGACGCCAATGGCGGATTGGGAGTTGATGGTCGATCTCAATCTCAAGGCGTTGATGTACGTAACCAAAGCTGCGCTGCCTCACCTCATCCGGGATGTGGAAACTAGTCCCCGACATGTGGCTGACGTAGTGAACATCAGTTCGATAGCGGGGCGGGTTGCCCGTCGTCATGTGGCGATCTACAACGCGACCAAATTTGGTGTGACTGCCGCGACTGAGGCGTGGCGTCAGGAATATACGAGGCAATCGGTGCGATTCTCCGTCGTCGAACCAGGCGCGGTCGAGACGGAATTATTTGATCATCAAAGCTCAATTACGCAAGAGGCGTATCGGAAAATGTTTTCTGACGTAGAAAAGCTGCATGCGGCCGACATTGCCGAAGCCACAGCTTTTATTGTCACGAATCCGCGTCGTGTGGCCGTGAATGAAATCGTTATCCGACCAACCGATCAGGTCTGACGCAACGGCAACCAGCCGACGGCAGATGTGGCTCGGCTTTTCGCGAGATAGTCGAGACTTCGTGTTTTTTTGGATGAATCGAGCAATTCGACACCGCTCTGGAGCTTGCCTCGTATCGTACAACGGCCGCTTTCGGGAAAATGAAGGTCGCCTCAGGGTTGCATACTGCCGATTGCGTCGACATCAGATTCGCGGAGCGTTTGCCGTTTGCATGAGACGGTGATCGGGCCGGTTGAGACGCTCGCACAACGCAAACCACCGTCTGCTTATGCTCGAGCGTTCGACACTCGCTGTCGCCTTTTTGCCGACTTCCAGGATATCCCCGAGCGAAGTCTGGCAGCCTATGGATCCCTACTTTGCAACAGGCATAGCCGAAGGCGCGGAAACAGACTCATCAGCAACGCGGGCCCCTGCGTCCTTTAACATTTGCTGGAAATCCGGCGAATCGAGTATCAGCTTTCCAGCCGCGGCACGAAGGCGGTCGACTGCCTCGTCCGGCAGGTGAAACGACGTTGGCAATTGATTCAGGTAGTCATATTCGGTCTTGTCCTTCAGCGCCTGGAACGACACATCGATTACGTAGATGTCGGCGTTGGGCGCGTTTGCGATGTAATTGGGCTTTGGGTCCTTGCTGTTTGCGAACCCAGCCGAGTCGCGGAGTTCGCGTAAGGCTGTCCATCGGGCGTCGATGTCTTTCAGCAATTCCACCGACTCGCTGGAATAGCGGTCAATCGGTACCCCCGCCGCTTTGGTCAGAATGTCCAGGCTGCCGGGCGGGTTCTCGGACTGGTTCCATTTATTAGCCGGGGACGAAACCGAGTTGACGACAAAGATGATGAATCTGCGTACGTTATCAATTGGAGTGGGCTTGCCCGCTGCTCGCAACGCCTCGAACGTTTCGATGAAGTCCAGTACCCCGCGTAACCCCAGATTGTCGGAGACTCCACCGTCCACAAGATGGAAGTAGGGATCTTGTTCGGCATTGCTAAATTCCCGCAATTCCTGCAGGCGTTTGAGAACTCTACCGGCCGGCCTTGGCGGCTTGTAGGTGTCCGTAAACCGACGAATCCATTCGGGTTCGTGATAACCGCAGGTGCCTCCATAGTTATTGATCGTGATTGGCGAAAGTACGACCGGCACCGCCGACGATGCAGCTGCGGCGCGTGACAACCTGATCGGCCCAAGGTCCGCGCACATGACATCGAAGTTTTGCTGGAGAAAGACTAATCGCGATCCAGTCGTGAGTTCCGTAGCACTGACGGCGATCGCTGGTCCGTTGGCGCGATTGAGGTCATCAAACGTTGCCCCCTTAAACAGGATTTCGTCATAGAGCTGTGCGGCGAGATCGGACCGTCCCCAGCCTTTCGACGATAAGGCGGCCCAGTTCAATGGGTTCAGGACTCGGGATACGAGCTCGCCCTGCACGTTGCGTTTAAGGAAACTTTTCTCGTAGATATCGAACAGCTTTTCGCCATACAAACCGTAAGCAAGCGCCGTAAAACTTCCGCCTGACACCCCCGTGATGACATCCACCGAGTCGAGCAGACGTGAACGTTCGCCCGATATGTCGACGATTTCCGTGCGTCTCAGCGCTTCCAGCACCCCGTAGGAGAATGCCGCCGCACGCGTGCCGCCCCCTGAAAAGGCAAGAACTACGAGATCCTGCGGGTCTCCGCGGTTACGTTCCAGTTTCTCGAACTGCATCGTCTCATGGGATTCGTACTTGACTATTGGCGGGTTGATGGCCCGCGTCGCACAAGCGCCTAGCAGCAACGAGGCGACCAACGACAGAGCTATCGTGATCGAAGACATGTCTGTGCTCCGATGCGACTGAAAATCGATCGCGGATACGCAGTGGACGTAATGTTCGAACCGCCAGGCAGCTTGCAAGGCGTTCACTGGCCAGGCGTCGCGGATTTTCTGATGCCCGGCACACTGTGGCAGTCTAGTTCGCGACGCGCCGAATTAGGCGAATTCAAGAGGCTGTCGATGTTCGCGAAATGCTATGCTGTACTTGCTAACAGTAATGTCTCATGTTGAGCTATCTGCGGACGCCCACCGCACTTGGGCGCGTCTCCACAGGGTCGATATGCGTCTGACGCGAGAAGGGAAATCGGCTAGAGAACTGCCCGCTGCGTTCGCCTCGTCAAATTCTGTTTGCGAGCACCGGACGGTTATCCCGCCCAAGGACGATCGACAATGCACCGACACTGCGTATCGAGTTCCAATGCAGTTTCATGGCATCATCGTACGCACCTTCAGAGCCACCGCAGGAGCCTAAGCCATGGCGACTTATATTGTCTTCACAAGGGAAAGCACGCAGGATCAGGGTGAGCTCGACATCTACCAAAGCAGGGTGGGCGAGACTTTCAAAGGTCATCCCGTCAAGATTCTCGCTGCTTATGGACCTCAACAGGTCCTTGAGGGCGACGCGCCAGAGGGCGTCGTGATCGTGGAGTTCCCGTCGACGGCGGCCGCGCGTGCGTGGTACGACAGCCCGGCGTATCAGGAGGTTGCGCAACACCGGTTTAAGGGCGCACGCTATCGCGCCGTTCTCGTCGAAGGCATGTGAGAAAAGGCGGTGACGATCGGGCGCGCGGAACACCGTCGGCTTTGAGGATTCAGTGCGGGTCGGGGCGTCCTCCGGCCAGTAAACAGTCATTCGACAACAGCCAAGGAATCATGGCCAATCGCTGAGTTCGACCGGGGAAGGCCGCGCTTGCTTACACAGCGACGTTAAAACAAGAACGAAGGGAACGCGCACATCAGCTAATCCCTGATACTGGATGACGCTATGGATGAAACACTTGAATCGCGCTACGCCGTGATTCTGTTATCGCGCATTTCTCTCGCGATGGGGACTTTCTTACCATCGTTCACCATCGCGTAACGTCCAACTACCTTTCGATCGTGCAATCCATCACGCTCGCGAGCGGCACTAAAGCCTTCTCAAACGCATTGCGGTATCCGAAACAATTAATCCGCTCACACCAGCGCAAAACAAGACCGACCACTGCGAAGTCAGCAACCGCTCATTGCTGAACCTCAATCTGCCCGGCCGGCTTAACCAGACCAGACCTCGCAAACCGCGATCTCCACCAACTCGCGCGGCCTCAACAATTGAAACCTATAATCCGAACAGGCCTGCCCGGTCGATATCGTCGGAGCCTTCCCGACATCCCGCACACACCGGCACTTCACGCATCGATCTCGCTGGATCAGCGGCCGCCGCATTTCGAGCGGCTTAAAGGAGTGGCACACGGTGACCAACCTTCATACGAGAAGGAGCCGGCTGACCCGCCGGCTTTCAACGCTGCTATTTGTGGTGCTGTCGTGTTGCATGAACGGGGCGCTCCTTGCTGAGGAAAACGCGCCGGCCAGCGCCGCCACACAGACCAGCCCGAAACTCGACCGCAGCGGCAAAACCCGCACCGGGGAGGCCTCCTACTACGGCCACAAGTTCTACAAAAAGAAGATGGCCGACGGCACGCGCATGGATCCGCAGTCCAATTCCGCCGCGAGCAAGACGCTGCCGCTCGGCACCAAGGCCAAGGTCACCAATCTGGAAAATGGCCGCACCGAAGAGGTCGAGATCAAGGATCGCGGTCCCTACGTCAAGGACAGGATCGTCGACGTATCGCCCAAGACAGCAGACAAGCTCGGCTTGAAAAAAGACGGCACGGCCCCGGTCGAAGTGAAGCCGACGGAAGTGCCGCAGGCCGACGGCAGTGTGAAACCGGGCGCGGGCGCAACGCAGTCTCCGGCAGCCAGGTCGTCGGCCGATCTGCAAGGCGCGCGTTCCTCCAATTGATTCGACGCGATCGTGAGCGCGCCTTTCAGGTGTACTCTGACGTCATCGCGCGCGGCCGCGCCGTGGCCAAAACAAGAACAACAAGTTGCACTGATGAAATATTTTCTATTGCCATAGATCGTATGCCAGAGGGAACTTGATTCATGTTGACGCAACTACAATGCCCTTCATGCAGCAGCCTTTTGCTGGATTACAAAGAGAAAGCTCATGTCGTGATCTGCCGGTCCTGCAGAACCGAATTTAGCGCGGCTGACGGCGTTATCTGCTTCGTCCCGAGCCACCGTTTCACCCAACTGGACAATATCGATTACGACGCGCACTACTCGATTTCCAACGAGTCGTCGCAGCAAGCCTTCGCCGGCCTGAAGGCCGTTCTGGGCGAGCGGCTGAAAGACGACTACGAGGTCTTGCTGGAGATTGGCGCCGGAACCGGAGGTTTTACCAAAGGCTTGCTCACCAACGTCAAGGTGGGCAGCGCCATCGTCACCGATATTTCTTCGAAGATGCTGGCGGTTTGCAGAAAGAGGGTGCTCGCGGACGAGCATTTGGCCGATCAGGTCATTTTCAGCACCTACAGCGCAGTAGAAGACATTTTTCCTGCCTGCAGCGTCGACTGTGTCATCGGAAGCTTCGTCCTGCATCATATTCTCGACTACAAGGGCTTTCTGCGCACGTCATACGACCTGCTCAGGAAAGACGGCTCCTTCATTTTTGCCGAGCCCTCCTACAAGTTTCATTACGCGCTCGTCCAGTCGATGTCGGAAGTACTCGAGACTCTGGTCAACGAGGGGGAGTTGAACGCCGAGCACGATCTCATCAGACTGGGCAACTGGATTCACGAGTTGCACTTCAATCTGAAATACGTGGGCGATCAGGAGGTCCTGTCGGATCGGGAGGATAAGCATCTCTTTCTACGCGAAGAGGTGGAGCAGGCCGCGTTCGATGCGGGTTTCGACCTCGTGGAAACTATTCCCTATGGCGACCCCGAGCACATCGACTATTGCCTGTTGAGCTATCTGCCGCAGCTCGATCTATCGCCCGGGTTTCTGAAGCGGGCGACGGGTTTGTTCGATCTTTACCACACCCGATATTTCGATCTTCTGGAGCCGGCGGACTCGGTGCCGGCATACGCTTTCTTCTTTAAAAAGCGGGCCAATCTGATTTCGAGGGTGTTCAAACATGCTTGATCTGATCGAGTACAACGCGCTGCGGTTTCACCTGAGTGTCCAGCTCGATCGGGTAGACGGTCACGGGCGCATCAAGATCTCCGGGTGGATCTGCTGTCGCGCGGAGATATTCAAATTGAACGTGCGCCTGAATGCAGCGGAATTTCAGGCGCCGGTGGGATATCCGCGTCCCGATGTCTACAAGGCAATCAATCCGGATCGCAGGTATCCGTTTATGAATTCGTATTTCAGCGGGGTCGACTCGGAATTCAGGACCGACAACGCAGGGCTCGTCGAGGGGCTGAAATGCATGGCCTCCATGGTCGATAAAAAAGGCACGTTGTTTGCAGAAATTCCTTTCGAGTTCGACGCAGAGGGCAAGGCCAATCTCTACTCTTAGCGCGATCTGCGCCACCCAATCTCGCTGTGTCGGCTATAACCATTAGCAGCGTGCGAATTCCATCAGACTGCGGCCGTTTTCCTCATATCAATAGCGAGGCGCGGCGTGCGTTTCAAGCCGAGGTCCGGCTACCGATCCGACAAGCGTGCAGCGCCCATGCTCATCCAGTTCATTGCTCCAGCCGGTTTGTTTCGTGACGGCGTCGCGCGTCTGCTGGGCGACCTGGGAGGCGGCGTGGAAGTCAGGTGCGCCGATTACGCGTCGAGCAAAGGCCAGCGCCAGGCGGCCGTCGATATCCTCGTGCTCGACGGCGACTTCGCGGCCGACGCGCTGGTTACCGCGACAACATCCTATCGCCTCGCACCGGGCCTGCCGGTTCTCACGCTTTTGACCGCGGTCGATCCGCAAACCGTCGAGCAATTCAGTTCAGCCGGCGTAGCGGGACAACTGGAGAAATCCGCGTCGGCGCAGGCCCTGCTCGATGCGCTGCGTCTGCTGCTCGCGGGCGGCCGCTATCTGCCCACGGCGTTCCGTTGGCCGGAAGACCCCTCGGCGGCGCGTCTCGCGGACACTGCGCACAACCCCGACGCGGCAAGCCACTTTCTTACGCCTCGCCAGTTGCAGGTGCTCGCCCTGGCGGCGCGCGGCGACTCGAACAAATCGATCGCGCGCGAATTGAACATCAGCGAAGGCACGGTCAAAGTGCATTTATATACGGTGTACAAAGCATTGAAGGTCGGCAGCCGCGCGCAGGCGAGCGTGGCCGCTGCACGCTTGCAAAAAGTCGGCGACGCGGCGCTTCATCACGCTTTGGACGGTCAGCTTTCGGTGGGACGCCTGCTGGCCTATACGACGCCGACCCGTTTCAGATCGGGCGAAGTGCTATTTCACAAAGACGACCCGAGCGACGCGCTTTACTACGTCGTGCGCGGCACAGTCGCGCTCGACGAAATCGGCATTGAGGTAGGGGCCGGCACGGTACTGGGCGAGATCGGGTTGTTCTCGCCGGGGCATCGGCGCACTTGCTCCGCGCGTTGCAAAAGCGACTGCGAATTGTTGAAAGTGTCGGGTGCGGACGCCATGCGGCTTTATTATCAGGATCCCGAATTCGCGACTTATCTGATCCACCTGATTACCCGCCGGCTGGAAGCTGATAATCAGCGAAAGAGGCGCTAAGCCAGTGCATACCAATACGCGGGAATTTTGTCCGATATTGACTGATATAAATGTATGGGGTGGCAAAAAATCCGCATTCACCTGACATTTTTGACCTATAACACATACAAATCGCGGGTCTGTTAAAGAGGTGGGGTGCGCATTCGCGCAGCCCGTTCAGACGCGCGAGTCCCATGACGAGGTGCACCCCGGCGCGGCGCAGAGAGATCGCGGATGTGTGGCCGCGACTTTTCCCAACGTCGCATTCGATCGAATGCGCGATTGCGGTCATGTCCGTCGTGTGTAAAACAGGTGCACGGCTAAGAGGCTCGAAAAAGTGGTCGCAGATTTTTCCCGTTCATCCGATGGGATGTGCCGTGTCGTCCGCACGATCCTGTTCATGGACCTCGTGGAGTCATGCAGGCTGATGCAGGACAACGAGGCGCAAGCGGCGCTGCGCTGGCGCGCGTTCAAGTCGCGCATCGAGACGGCGATCGTGCCCACGCATTGCGGCCGTCTGATCCGAACGGAAGGCGATGGGCTGATGGTCACGTTCATCGACATTCAGGATGGACTCGCCGCGACCTTCGCCATCCAGCGCGCGTCGCATGAAATCAATGCAAGCGAACCGCTGGAGCGGCACATGCTCCTGCGCATGAGCTTGCACGTCACCGAACTGTTTGAGGACGAACGCGACGTCTACGGACGCGGCGTCAATCTGGCGGCGCGCCTCTATACGCTCGCGGGTCCCGGCGAGATCGTCGTGTCGGCGCAGGTGCGAGACCAACTCACGCCGGAACTGGACGCGCAACTCGACGATCTGGGTGAGTGCCATCTGAAACATTTCGAGCAGCCCGTGCGCGCTTTTCGTATCGGCCCGCCGGGTCCGCGGCCGGTGATCGAGCGGGGCGCGGCGTTCCTGCCCGAACTGCGGCCCACCATCGCCGTGGTGCCCTTCTGCTTGCGCGGTGGCGAGCCCGACCAGCAGATGCTGGGCGAAGTGCTGGCCGACGAGATCATCTCGTCGCTGTCCCGCACGGCCGAACTCCAGGTGATCTCGCGTCTGTCGACCACCGCGTTTCGCGGGCGCGGCGCGACGCTCGACGAAATCAGCGGGTTGCTCGGCGCGCGCTATGTGCTCTCCGGCGCCTACCGTGCGTCGGGCGACCGGTTCGTGCTGGTCACGGAACTGGCGGAGGCCAGATCGCGCCACATCGTGTGGACCGAAAGCATCAAAGGACGCATCAGCCAGGTGATGCTCGGCGAGGACGAGTCCATCGAGCAGGTGGTCGGCGGCGTCAGTCACGCGATCATCAACCGCGAGTTGCATCGGGCGCGCTCGCAGGCATTGCCCACGCTGGAAATCTCGACGCTGCTCATGAGCGCGATCGTGCTGATGCATCGCGGCGTCGCGGAAGACTTCAACCGTGCTCGCGACATGCTCGATGCGGTGATCGAGCGCGCGCGTCGACAGGCTTTACCGCACGCGTGGCTCGGTAAATGGCATGTGTTGCGTTTCAATCGCGGCTGGACCGACGACCGCAGCGGCGAAGCGCAGATCGCGCTGGCCTGCACGCGGCGCGCGCTCGACGCCGATCCCGAATGTTCGCTGGCGCTGACGATCGATGGCTTCGTGCACACCAATCTGCTCAAGCAGCTCGACGTCGGACAGCAGCGCTACGAGTCCGCGCTCGCGGTCAATCCGAACGATTCGCTGGCGTGGTTGCTCAAGGGCACCTTGCACGCTTTCGAAGGCGAGGGCGAGGAAGCGGTCGAGTCGACCGAGCGTGCGTTGAAACTCTCGCCACTCGATCCCTTGCGCTACTTCTACGAATCGCTCGGTGCTACGGCTGCGCTGTCGGCGGGTCGCTACGAACGCGCGGTGGATCTGGCGCAACGCTCCCTCCGTGTGAATCGCACCAACACGTCGACGCTGCGCGCACTGGCCATCGCGCAATCGCTGCTCGGCAATCTCGACGCGGCGCGAACGGCGCTGCACGAGGTGCTGGCGCTCGATCCGACGCTGACGGTGCAACGATATCTCGAACGCTCGCCGAGCGGCGCCTACAAGACCGGGAAAGTCTGGTCGGAGGCATTGCGGCAAGCGGGTCTGCCTGGCTAGATGAAGCGATGAACAAGCGGTGCATGCGGTGCTGGATTCCTGAGATCGGAGGCCTATCGTGAGTGGACTTGGCGGTGCGGGTGGAGCAGGCGGAGCGGGTGGCGCGGGCGGTGCCGGTGCGCCGGCGGGCGGTGGCGGCGCGGGCGGCGTCTACGCGCAGGGCGGATCGCCCTACGACGCGACGTTGATCACAAATGCGCTGATGGCTGAGCGCGACGGCATTGTCGGGAGTTGGCGCACGCCCGAACTCGTCACGCTCAACTTCGACAAGCAGAAGCTGCAGGACCAGCCGGGGTCGTCCATCACGGCGCCCCAACTCGACGACTATGCGCAGTTGTGGCGCTGGGAGCCGTGGGTGCGCGCGACGGTGTTCGATTTCGAACTGTTGTCGAACCTGCGTTTCGCGCTCGACAGCACCTCGTTCATCGCCGGGTTGTCGCATCGATCGAGCACGCCTGGGGGCGCCGACACCAACATCGTCAGTCTGAGTCGTCCGCCTCTGGCCGTCTTCGAGCAACAAGTCGAATGGCTGGATTTCTATGCCGACCTGCGCGCCGATCGCAGTGCGGAAATAATCTGCCAGATGGGCCCACAGGTGGCGTTCTGGAGCTCGCTGATCTACCTGAGCCCGAGTCGTACGCCGAGGACGCTCGAATTGTTCGACACTGTGGTGCGCCTCGCGATCTACGTGGAGATACGCTTCAAACATGCCATCGCGGCGCAGCGAGCCATTGAGTATTCCACTCAGGTCCAGCCGATGATCCAGACGCCGGGCCACGGTTCTTTACCCAGCGGTCATTCCACCCAGGCCTTTGTCATCGCGGTGGTGATGTGCGCGCTGTTTGGCCAGGCATACGGTTCCGTCTTCCAGCAGCAGGTGATGCGGCAGGCGTACCGCGTCGCGGTGAATCGCACGGTGGCGGGCGTGCATTTTCCGATCGACAGCATCGCTGGGCACGTGCTGGGCACCTCGCTTGGCGAGTACGTGGTGGCGCGCTGCACGCGCAACCTGGGCGGCAGTGGCCTCATCACCGCGCGCCAGTTCAAGGGCAAGGATATGGACGCGACCCAGCCGAACGGCAATCCCGACTTCGACTATCACGAGCCGCTGAGCGACGCCGATGTCACGACGTACCTCTTGAACAATACCAACGTAACCAAGCAACAGGTGGATGCGCTCTTTAGCTTCATTACGTGGGACGCGCAGGCGGTCGCGGTGGATGGCTCCGACATTCTGTCGTGGCTGTGGAGTCAGGCGCTTGGCGAGTGGAACGGCAACAGTCTCAACAACACGCGTTTCAACCAGCGTTCTGTCAGTTTTTCATCGATTGCGGCGCAGAGGAGGGGCATATGACCTGGCAAGCGTTGACAGGTGTCGGTGCATGGAGCGGCCTCGACTGGACCGGGGCTGCGGCCGCCGGCGTGCGGGCCGATCCGTATCTCGCATGGGCCGACGTGAGCGGTTTTGCCGACCTCGGCGGTCCTCCCGCTGGGTGGGTGCGCGTGATCATCGAACTGGAGAAGAACGCGCCCGACGGCTCCGTGCTCTCGGCGCAGTCGTTCGCCGAGAGCCTCGAAAACGCTAACAAGGCGTGGAAGACATGGATTCAGGTGCCGTCCGTGTATCGCTTTCCGCCGCCCAAACTCAAGGCCGCGCGTTTTCTGACGGCAGTCGTCACGCAGCAATTCTTCGTTGAACTCGACACGTCGTTGAAGGGCTTTGTGAAGCGCTTCGAACTGGGCATGCCAGTGGTTCCGGACGACACCTCGCAGTCCGCCGCGGCGGCCGCCACGCTCGCACCCGGAACCGGACCAGTCTTTGGCGCCATCGCCGCAACGTCCGGCGCATCCGGCAGCAAGCCGCACGTGGTGTTCATGGGTGTAATGGACGATGGACTCGCCTTCGCACACGAACGCTTCCGTGCGGTCGACGGCTCGCCCTCCACTCGGATCGACTACTTCTGGGATCAGGGTGCTGCGGACGCGGGCCCGCTTAGCCTCGATTATGGCCGCGAGCTCAGCAAAGCGGACATCGACGGTTGGCTGAAGCAGTGCACCGACGGCACGCTGATCGATGAGGACGGTGTGTATCGGCGAGCCGGTTATATCGTCGCCCGCAGGCGTTGGGCGCACGGCACGGAAGTGATGGACCTCGCATGCGGGGTCCGGCCGAATCGCATCGACGCCGCTTCGGTCGACCTGCAACGCGACTCGACTGCGGAAGTCCTGAGCTTGCGTGTGCTGTGCGTGCAGTTCAGGACGGCAGGGCGCACGGTGCGCGACACCTCCGGCCTATGGTTCGCCGCGCACGCGCTCGACGCGATGCACTACATCCTGCGCCGTGCGCATGATCTCGCGGACGGCGCAGGCTATTCGATGGTGCTCAATCTCAGCTACGGTTACATGGCGGGTCCGCACGACGGCAGCTCGATCATTGAAGCCGCGATGGACGAGCTGCTCGCCGGGCACGACAATCTTTCGCTGGTGCTGCCTGCCGGCAACAGCAATCTGGAGCGATGTCACGCGGAGATCGCGCTCGCCGCTGGCGACTCGCAGCCCTACACGTGGCGGGTTTTGCCCGATTGCGCCACGCCCAGTTTTCTCGAGATCTGGCTGCCGCCACACATCGATGCGGCGAATGTGACGGTGAAGATCCAACCGCCCTGGCAAGAGAGCAGCCCCGAGTTCGTCGTGAAAAACGTCTACACGTGGCAGCCGAAACGCACGGTCCTGTGTAGCGCCGTTTATCTGGAGCGCGTGGCGACCGGTGCGCGCAACATGCTCCTGATCGCGCTGGCTCCCACGCTCACGCGCGATGAGACGCGCGATGCCGCGCCGGCGGGCAACTGGGTTTTGACCTTGACCAACCGTTCCGACAGTGACGTCGACATTCACGCCTGGGTGCAGCGCAACGAAACGGCGTATGGCTATCCGTTGCGAGGACGGCAGTCGCGCTTCGAACATCTGCCTTATAAGCGCTTCGTGTTCGGTGCGCACCTCCGCGATTTCGACGACGGCAACGAGGCGACGTGGATCAAACGTGCCGGCACGCTGAGTTCCATCGCAACCGGCCAGAAGACGGTCGTGGTCGGCGCCTATCGACGCGTCGACGGACGCGCGGCGACGTATTCGTCGACAGGTCCGTCGCTCGACCTGAGCAAACGAACCGGTCCCGATGCGGCTGCCGTCACCGAAGACTCGATGGTCTGCTCGGGCGTGCTGGCCGCCAGTACGCGAAGCGGCTGTCTGCTGGCATTAAGCGGCACCAGCGCCGCGGCGCCGCAGGTGGCGCGCCTGCTGGCGAGGCGAAAAGTCGCCGAGTTTGCGCCCGCCGTGACGCCCGCCACACCGGCCACGCCAGCCACGCCAGCCACGCCAGCCACGCCAGCCACGCCAGCCACACCGGTTCCGAACCCACGTGAATGGGTGCAGGCGCAGGCCAACCAGCTCGACCCGGAACCGTCCATGATTGCGCCTCACAACCTGGCCGCGTGTCCCGCGACCTTGATGCCGGCGATCGTACCGATCGGCGGGCACGCCTATCTGCCGCGACTGCCCTCGGTTCGGGCGGGCTACGGCCGACTACCGGAGCCGCGTTGGCGAAAGCGAGGCATCAAGTTATAACGGCCACGCGTTACTGGCCGCCTTTGTAGAGTTCCTGAAGCCGCGCGGCTTCGCCGCTCTGTTGCGAGCGCACCAGATCCTGATAGACATCGGCGCGGGTCTTGCCCTGGAGCGCTGCGGGCCCACCCGACATCGAGTTGGTTGCGGTGGACGATCCTTGCGCGTTGTTCACGAGTTCCGCGTTGGTGGGTTGTGCCGGCGGATCGGTTTCCTGAGCGCTCGCTTGCCATGAGCCGACGCAAAGCATGCCGCTGACGAGTAACAGAGAGGTTTTCATTTGAATCTCCTGGTGGAAAAGAGTGACGCAAAACCGGTTGCGCCGAACTGGCCCGGTCTCTCGACGACGAGTAAAAACCGGGCTTCGGATGGCCTGGAAAAGCAGCCGCAGAACTTCTGGATGCCGCTCAGGTTGAATGGAGTATCGTGGCCACCGAGCCGTTGGGCTATATGGCGTTGGTGATAGACGGACCCTGCGCGGGCAGGCGCCCAGCAGCAAAAGCCGTCGTCTTGCTCTAAACTAGCCGTCGCCTACGCCAGCCCAGTCAAGAGCCCTCATTCAATGCCCCCAGCACCAGCCGACCCCCACGACACCACCCGCTTCAGCCTGCCGAAACACCCCGCCTTTCGACGTTTCTGGTGCACCCGTATCCTCTCGTCGCTGTCGTTTCAGATGCTTGCCGTCGCGATGGGCTGGCACATCTACGCGCTCACGCATAGCGCCTTCGCACTCGGCCTTGTCGGCCTCGCCCAATTTCTGCCGATGTTCCTGCTGACCCTGGTGGTCGGCCATGTTGCCGATCGCTACGACCGGCGTCGCATCGCCGCCATCTGTCAAAGCCTCGAAAGCGTCGCTGCGTTGCTGTTCGTGTGTGGCACATTTGGGGGCTGGATCAGCGCGCCGGTTATCTACGTGCTGGCGGCTTGCGTCGGCGCGGCCCGCGCTTTCGAATCGCCGGCGGTGGCGTCGCTGTTGCCGAGCGTCGTGCCGCGCGGGCAGTTGCCCAAGGCGACGGCATGGGCCACCTCCGCGAATCAGACCGCGCAGATCGCCGGTCCCGCATTGGGCGGTCTGCTCTACGGCATCGGACCGGGCGCGGCCTATCTCGCGTGCATGGTGTCGTTCGCGGCCGCCGCGACCGCGGTGTGGGGCATCCCCCTGCAAACGCGGCCGGTGAGCCGCGCGCCGGTCACGCTCGAATCGGTGTTCTCGGGGATCGCGTTCATTCGCAAGGAACCAGTGATTCTCGGCGCGCTCTCGCTCGATCTGTTCGCGGTGCTGTTCGGCGGCGCGACCGCGCTGCTGCCGGTCTTCGCGCGCGACATCCTGCATACGGGGCCGCTCGGTCTCGGTCTGTTGCGTTCCGGTACGGCCATCGGTGCGCTCGCGGGCACCATCTGGCTCGCGCATTTCCCGTTGCGCAACCGGCCCGGCGCGGCGATGTTCGGCGGCGTGATCGCATTCGGCGCGGCGACGGTGGCGTTTGGCCTGTCGCACCAGTTTCTGATGTCGCTGCTGGCCCTCATGGTGCTGGGCGCATCGGACACGATCAGCGTGGTGGTGCGGTTGTCGCTCGTGCAATTGCGCACACCGGACGAGATGCTGGGGCGTGTCAGCGCGGTGAATTCGCTTTTCATCGGCACCTCGAATCAGCTTGGCGAATTCGAGTCCGGCGTCACGGCAGGTTGGTGGGGCGCGCAACCGGCGGTGCTGGTGGGCGGCATCGCGACGATCGCTGTCGCCTTGCTGTGGATGCGCTTCTTTCCCGAACTCAGGCGCACGCGTTCATTGGAACGGGAAGAGGCGCTCGCGCCGAGCCGTTGAGCGCGATGGGCGCACCGGCGGCCAGCAGGCTTTCACCCGCTATGATGGCGTGATCGTCACCTGGCCGCCCACATCATGCGCATCGCCCCTTTGCCTCCGCTGCAGTGCCTCGTCGCCTTCGAATCGGCCATGCGGCATGCGAGCTTCACCAAAGCAGCCGCGGAGTTGCATCTCACGCAGAGCGCGATCAGCCGGCAAATTGCCCAGCTCGAAGAATTTCTCGGCCGCTCGTTGTTCGTGCGTGAACATCGCGCGCTGCGCTTGACGATCGCGGGCGAAGGCTACGCGAAGCACGTGCAGTGGCTCCTTACCCATTGCTCCGAAGCTACGCTCGACGTGATGAAACGCTACGGCGATCTCGAACTGACGATTGCCTGTTCGTCGGGCGTCGCGGTGTTGTGGCTCACGCCGCGGCTCGGTGCATTTCGCGCCGCTCATCCGAACATCAAAATCAGAATGATCGTGCGCGACGGGCTGGCCTCGTTGTCGCCCGCGGAATTCGACGTGGGCCTGTACTACATCCGGCAGCGCCCCGAACCGCATTTCGCGGCACGCCGTATTTTCGACGAAGACGTCTATCCGGTGTGTTCGCCCGGCTATCTCGCCGGCCGTGTGCTGGCCCCCGCCGACCTCGCGCACGAAACGTTGCTGATGCAGGAAGACGGTCAGCGGCAATGGATGTCGTGGTCCGAATGGTTCCGTCTGAACGACGTGCCGATGCCCGCGTCGCCGCGGGCCGTGGTCGTCAATCACTATCCGCAGTTGGTGCAGATGGCGATTCTCGGTCAGGGCGTCGTACTCGGCTGGCGTCACATGATCGACGCCTGTCTCAGCGAAGGCCTGCTGGTGCGTGCCACCCAGGCCTCGGCGAGCCACGGCGGCGGCTATTACGTGGTGTCGCCGAACGACCGCTCGCAGAATCAGGCGGCGCGCGTGTTCACGCGCTGGCTGTTCGAGCAGGCTGAACTGCAGATGGGCAACCCGACTGCCTGAACCGGCTTCGCATGCGCCACACGCATGCAAGCATGCGAATCTTTCGTTTCGAAAACAAATCAGGTCTCTCTACGATCGGCTCAATGCATGCGAAAGCGCCGCTCGATCACGGCGTGGCGCGTTGCGGACACTTCCGCCTGACAGGCAGCCAGATAGGGAAAGAGACCATGCAAGGAACGCTTTCATCCAACGTCGCACTCTCCGTGGACACGCTCGCGCGTCAGCGGCGCCGCGCCATCGTCGCGACGGTGCTCGGCAACGGTCTGGAGTGGTTCGACTTCACCGTGTACAGTTTTTTTGCGGTCATCATCGCGAAGCTGTTCTTTCCGACCGGCAATGAACTGACCTCGCTGCTACTGGCGGTCGCCACCTTCGGCGTGGGTTTTTTCATGCGGCCGGTGGGCGGCATCGTGCTGGGCGTGTATGCCGACAAGGTCGGTCGCAAGGCCGCGCTCTCGCTGACCATTCTGCTGATGGCGGGCGGCACCGCCCTGATCGGCCTCGCGCCGACTTATGAGCAGATCGGTCTGTGGGCGCCGGCGCTGATCGTGATCGCGCGTTTGTTGCAGGGCTTTTCCGCGGGTGGCGAAATGGGTACCGCGACGGCGTTTCTCACCGAATATGCGCCGCCGGAAAAACGCGCTTTCTATTCGAGCTGGATTCAGTCGAGCATCGGCTTTGCCGTGCTGCTCGGCGCAGGGGTCGGCACTTTCGTCACCGCGAGCCTGAGCGCGGATGCACTGCACTCGTGGGGCTGGAGAATGCCGTTTCTGATCGGCATTCTGATCGGACCCGTCGGCTATTTCATTCGCAGCCGCATGGACGAAACGCCGGCCTTCAGCGCAGTCGCCGACGAGGCCAGAAGCGACGCGCCGCTCGCGGAAGTCTTCCGCCATTTTCCGCGCGAGACCTTCGCCAGTTTCTCGATGGTGATTCTGTGGACCGTATGCACCTACGTGCTGCTGTTCTATATGCCGACCTATTCGGTGCGGACTTTGCATCTGCCGCAATCGACCGGTTTTCTCGCCGGCATGTTCGGTGGCCTGATGATCATGTGCTTCTCGCCGGTGGTCGGCAAACTGGCTGACCGCTTCGGCCGCCGGCTCTTTCTGTCCGGCGCCGCCGCCTTGATCCTGCTGCTCGCGTGGCCGATGTTCGCCTACATCAATCGCGCGCCGGGCCTTGCCTCGCTGATGGTGTTTCAGGGCGTGTTCGGCCTGCTGATCGCCGCTTACACCGGCCCGATTCTCGCGGCCTTCTCGGAACTGTTTCCGACCAGGGTGTTGTCCACGGGGCTGTCCGTCGCCTACAACTTTGCGGTGACGATCTTCGGCGGTTTCGCACCGTTCTTCATCACGTGGCTGATCGCCTCGACCGGCAGCAACATGGCCCCCGCCATCTACGTGATGATCGCCGCGGCCATCAGCCTGGTGGGCACGTTCTTCGTACGCGATCCGCGCCGGCGCGGCCTCTGAGGCAACCTGTGCGGCCGCGCTTCGAGGCCGCATCGATCCGGTCATCCAGTCAGCTAATCAGTCAGGAAGAGAGTCATGAGCATCACAGTAATCAGCGCCGGTAACGTACTCGATCTCGCGCAGGGCACGTGGCTCGAGCATCATCATGTCGTGATCGAAAACGGCCAGATCGTCGAAGTCACCGACCGCCCCGTCGATCTGCCGAACGCACGCGTGATCGACGCGCGCGGCAAGACGGTGATGCCCGGTTTGATCGATTGCCACGTGCATGTGCTGGCATCGCGCGCGAACCTCGGCATCAACGCGACGCAGCCGAATATCCTCACCGCGATTCGCGCGTTGCCGATTCTGAAGGCGATGCTCGGCCGTGGTTTTACGACGGTGCGCGACGCTGGCGGCGCGGATTGGGGTTTGACGCAGGCGCTGGAAAGCGGCCTGATTCCAGGGCCGCGCATTTTTCCGTCGGGCAAGGCGCTATCGCAAACGGGCGGTCACGGCGATTTCCGGCCGCGCGGCGATACGCTCGAACCGTGTTCTTGCGCTTTTCGCGCGGGCGCGATTGCGCGCGTGGTGGACGGCGTGGATGCCGTGCGTCTCGCGGTGCGTGAAGAGATTCAGAAAGGCGCCACGCAGATCAAGATCATGGCCTCGGGCGGCGTCGCTTCGCCAACCGATCCGATCGGCAACACCCAGTATTCCGAGGACGAGATTCGCGCGATCGTCGCCGAGGCGCACGCGGCCAACACCTACGTGATGGCGCATGCCTACACGGGCCGCGCGATTTCGCGCGCGATTCGCTGCGGCGTGCGCACCATCGAACACGGCAATCTGGTGGACGAGGCGGCGGCGAAACTGATGCACGAGCACGGCGCGTTCGTCGTACCCACGCTGGTCACTTACGACGCGCTCGCCAAACACGGTGCCGACTACGGCTTGCCGGCCGACTCGATTGCCAAGGTCGAAAGCGTGCGGCAGGCCGGGCGCGATTCGTTGGAGATCTACGCGAGAGCCGGTGTGCCGATGGGTTTCGGCTCGGATCTGCTGGGCGAAATGCATACGTTCCAGAGCGACGAGTTGCGCATTCGCGCCGACGTGCTCGGCAACCTGGAAGCTTTGCGTTCCGCGACCACCATCGCGGCGGACATCGTCGCGTCGAGCGGTCGGCTCGGGGTGATTCAGGCGGGTGCGATCGCCGACATGCTGGTGGTCGACGGCGATCCACTCAAGGACATCAGCGTGTTGACGGGACAGGGCGAACGCATCGCCTTCGTTCTGCAACGCGGCGAAGTGGTCAGCGAGCGGGGCGCGGTCGCCTCGCGTTGATCCAGCGGTGTGCGTGCCTGACTCGTGAGCTTTGTTTCAGGCGCGCGCCGGGGCGACTCGCCATGCGGTCCAGCGCACCGTCGCCAGAATCGATGCGGCGACGATCAGTCCGCCGCCCATCCAGGCCGTCGCGGAAATCCTTTCTCCCAGCCAGATCGACGCGAATAGGGCCCCGAACGCCGGTTCGCTGCCCATGAGCAGCGACACGCGCGTCGGGCTGCTGCGTTTGATCGCGAAGTTCTGGGCGAAGAAGGCGAACAGCGTGCACGCGATCACCAGATAGGCAACGTAGCCCCAGAACGCCGCGTGTCCCGCCAGCGACGGCAACGGCTGCCACTGTTGCGAAGAAAACGCGCACGCCGCGATGGCGCTGCCGAACGCCACCACACCCGCCTGAACTGCCGTCACCGACAGGGCCGGCAGGGTCGAGTCGCGCATCACGCGCTTGGTCACGCAGACGGTCAACGCGCGCAGCAGGGCGGCGAGCAGAATCAGCGCGTCGCCGGGATTGAGGCTCAGTGCGCCGTCGCCGGCCAGCAACCAGGCTCCCAGCAGCGACAAGCCCACGGCCATCCACTCGATGCGACTCGGCCTGCGCGCGAGCAGCATCCATTCGACGAGCGGCGTCAGCACGACACACAGGCTGATGAGAAACGCCGCATTGGCCGCGCGCGTCATCAGGATCCCAAAGGTCTCGCACAGAAAGATGCCGAGCAACAGCGCGCCTGCGATCAGCACGCCGCGCAGCGTGCGGGCGTCGGCGGCGCGCAGATGGCGCAACGTCGGCGACAGGATCGCGAAGGTGATACCGAAGCGCAGAGCAAGAAGACCCAGCACCGGGTAAAACACCAGCGCGCTTTTGACGACGCCATAACTCGTGCCCCACACGACGGCGACGGCGAGCAACATCAGATCGGCGAGCATGAGTAGGCGATTGGATTTCGACATGGCGGACCTCGAACGATGGAGCGTCTATTGTCGAGCTTTGCATTTGGCTTGATAATCGGGTCGTCGAGAACAACGTTTATGTCTCAGATGCATCAATCGACCGGCCGTATCCACGACTTCCATCCATGAGCCCAACCCAGCTTTTCGCCTTGCTGCCGGATATGGCGGTGTTCGCGCGCGTCGTCGATGCCGGCAATTTTTCGGTGGCGGCGCGCCAGCTCGGCAGTACGCCCTCCACCGTGAGCCGCCAGATCAAACGTCTTGAAGACGCGCTCGCCACGCGCCTGCTCGAACGTTCGACGCGCACGGTGCGGGTGACCGAATCGGGCGCTCAGGTGGCGCGCTTTTGCCGCGACATGGTGAGCGCCGCATCGGGCGCAATCGATGCCGCCGGTCAACTGGCCGCCAGGCCGCAAGGCAAGGTGAGCGTGAGCGCGCCGACCCAGTTCGCGCGGGCGGTGCTGCACCCGCTCGTCGCCGGTTTCCTGCGTGCTTACGACGAGGTGGATCTGCAACTCGTTTTCGCCGACCACGACATCGATCCGTTGGCCGACCAGGTCGATCTCGTGATCCGCCTGACCGAGCATCCGCCGCAGGGGCTCGCGGGGCGCAGGTTGGGCGTGGTGCGCTGGCTGCTGGTGGCGTCGCCGGCGTATTTGCAGGCGTGCGGAACGCCTGCCCAGCCGCGCGATCTGGTGAAACACGCTTGCATACACCTTGGCGAGTCCGTCGACGATAACCGCTGGCGCTTTCGTCGCGGCACGGAAACACAGAGCGTCGACGTGACGGGCCGCTATATCGCCAATCACGCCGGCGCACGGCTCGACGCGGCCTTGCAGGGCTTCGGCATTGCGTGCGTGCCGGAGTTCGCCGCCGCCGATTGCTTGCAAAGCGGCGCCTTACTCGAAGTGCTGCCGGAGTGGAATCTCGAAGCGCGCGCCTATGTCGGGTCGGTGTGGCTGCTGTATCCGCCCAACCGTTTTTTGCCACCGAAGGTGAGGGCGCTGATCGACTACCTTGTCGAACATCTCGATGCCCCGCATCTGTCCCGCGGTGTGGGTTCGAGTCCGGGACGCACGTAGAATCACCGACCAGACATCCCCATCAAAAGCGACCGCGCGATATCGGTCGATTACGAGGAGAACCAGCATGAGCAGTTTGCGCGAAACCGGGCCCATTGCGGCGACTGTCTATCGTGGCGAGTCGATCGAGAACACGCACCGGGCGCACATCGCGGTCGTCGACGCTGACGGCCGCCTGTTGCATTGGTTCGGCGACCCTTCGCGCATGACGCTGGCGAGATCCGCGGCCAAACCTGCGCAAGCGCTGGCGATTCTGGAAACCGGTGCGTTGGAACGTTACGGTTTCGACGCCGCCGACCTGGCCTTGATGTGTGCCTCGCACAGCAGCGAGGCGCGCCACATCGAGCGAGCGCGGGGCATGTTGGCGAAAGCGGGCGTCAGCGAAGCCGACATGCGTTGCGGCGGGCACCCGCCGTTATCGGACGCGGTGTACATCGACTGGCTCAAGCGCGACTTCAAGCCGGGCGCCGTATGCAGCAACTGCTCGGGCAAACACGCGGGAATGCTGGCCGCCGCCCGCGCGCTGGGCGCACCGGTAAAGAACTACGAGCAACCGGATCACCCCTTGCAGACGCACGTCAAGCACACGGTCGCCGACGTCTGTGACTTACCGGACGACGCCGTGCACTGGTCGACCGACGGCTGCAACCTGCCGACGCCGGCCTTTGCGCTGGACCGCCTCGCGCGTCTATTTGCGAAACTGGCGAGTGCCGAGGACGAGTCATCGAAAGGCGCGACGCTTGCACCGCGCACATCCGCACTCGCCCGAATCTTCCGGGCGATGACGACCTACCCCGAGCTGATAGGTGGCGAGGACCGCTTCTGCACGGAGTTGATGAGATCGTTCAACGGCGCGTTGGTCGGCAAGGTCGGTGCGGACGGGAGTTACGCGATAGGCGTGCGAGCGTCGGACCAAACGAGGAGTGCGGGCGCGAGGGGCGCACTGGGCATTGCAATAAAAATCGAGGATGGCAACGTGAGCGCGCTCTACGCATCGGTGGTGGAAGTGCTGACACTCCTGGGGATTGGCACAGCGGAGCAACGCAAAAAACTGGACCGCTACCACGCCCCAAAAATGCTGAACACGATGGGCCTGGCAACGAGCCACCTGAAATTCTCGATCACGCTGGACCGAGCCTCAGCACCAGCATAAAAAAGAGCGACCCTTCCACCGAGGGCTAATAGGCCACCACGAAGACCACCACGACTTCAAGGAAAGGCCAAAGCCCATCAAGCCACCGCCCCCAAAGCCTCCCGAATAGCATTGGCCAACTCGGCAGCGGCAAACTTGGCCACATACCCATTAGCGCCTGCATTCTTCACATGAGCCTCATTGGCCGCCCCGGTAAGCGAGGAATGAATAATCACCGGAATATCCCGAGTTCGCTCATCAGCCTTGATTTGCCGGGTCAACATAAACCCATCCATCTCGGGCATCTCGAGATCGGTCAACACCAGCGCAATACTATCCTTGGCCCGCCCGCCAGAAGACTGCGCCTCCCGCGCCACTTTCTGCAAAGTAGTCCAAGCCTCCTCGCCGGTCTTGGTCATCACATAATCCGCTCCGATAGCTGTCAAAGCCTGCTCGATCAGCTTACGGGCGAACCCCGAATCATCCGCGGCAAGAATCTTCGCTCCAGGTCGAATCCCCAGCGCTTCCCCAACCGACGTGGGATCCACACTCGGATGCTGTGAAGGAAACACATCCCGCAACACCTGCTCGACATCGATCACCTGTGCGAGCCGCGAGTCACCGGTGTTGCCGTCGATCCGCGCAATGCTGGTCACCAGATTGCCGCCTGCAGCCCCTTCCGCGGACAGCACCTGATTCCATTCCAGCCGCACGATATCGTCGACCTCTTCAACCGCGAAGGCCTGCGTCGAGCGCGCGAACTCCGTCACCAGCAGGATATTCAAACCGCGTGTCGGCGTGCATCCCATCAGGCGTGGCAAGTCGATCACCGGAATGATCTGGCCGCGAATATCCACCGCGCCCATCACATAGGGCGACGAACCTGCAATCGGCGTGACTTGCGGCATCGTCGAAATTTCGCGCACCTTGAAGACGTTGATGCCGTAAAGCTCATGCGCGTCACTGCCAGGAACCGAACCCAACCGATACAGCAACAGCTCGAACTTGTTCGAACTCGTCAGGTTGCTGCGTTCGTCATGCGCGCGGTTGTCTACTGCCATCGAGTCTCTCCAGAATTACGGTGCGAGCATGGCGCCGGGTCGTCGATAAGTTCGACGCAGGCGCGCGCTCTTCCTTTTTGTTATCGGCGCAACGCGCGGAAAATTCAGCGTTTTCAGGCACTTTCCAGAGATGTTCTGGTTAACGCGCAAGCACTATTCGAGCTCCAGAGTCTCTCGCGCCCCGACAGGTAAGGCGCGGCATTGATATGAAGGTTACCTAAGGTTACACAAGCGACACCGCCGTATCACATGGTGCACATCGCGGCTTCTAGAATCTTCAGCGATAAAAGCGTGGCGCCATGAATGCTTCGAAAGCTGACTGCAAGGTTGTGATTCAGTCATGACGACGCCCGAAGCGCACACGCATTGCAGTCGTTCACTTCCACCTCAAGGAAAAAATCCATGACCCGTTTGCCTCTCGCCACTGTCACCAGCGCCTGCATGGCCAGCCTGCTTATCGCGACTGCGGCTCACGCGCAAACCGCGCCGGCCGCGGCAGCAGACGCCGGCCGTCTGCACGCCGCCGACCAATCGTTCATCGCGGACGGCACCAAAGACGTCGCCACACAGCGCGATGCCG
This sequence comes from Paraburkholderia sp. BCC1884, assembly GCF_900996225.1. GTDB lineage: Bacteria > Pseudomonadota > Gammaproteobacteria > Burkholderiales > Burkholderiaceae > Paraburkholderia. The sequence continues at coordinate 108,772 of NZ_CAAJGL010000079.1, forward strand.
CGCGTATCGCCACGTCGCGTTCGACGGACCGCGACGTCAAGGCCTTCGCCGAACGCGTCTCGACGGACAACGCGAAAATCTCCGACGCGCTGCGCGCAGCCAGCCCGCGCGGGGTCGATGTGCCGAAGAACGATCCCGATGCGGCGGTGCTCGCAAGCATCAACAATCTGCGCGGCGCGGATTTCGACAAGACCTATATCGAGCAGGTCGCGCTTGCCGGCGAGCAGCACACGCTGTCGGCATTCCAGGCGGAAATCGCTTCGGGCCGCGACGATCAGTTGAAGGCGGTCGCGAAGCAGGCGCTGCCGACCATCCAGGAGCACTACGCGATGGCGCAGGACCTTGCCAAACGCAAGCATCTGAGCACCACGGCGCAGTAAGGATCGGCAAAGGCCCGGCGTAACCCGGTCGGGCGACCGTCGGCGCGTCATGTTGCGGCGTGACGCGCGCAGTTCGAATGCGTCTTTTCGGCGATAATCGGCAGCATCGTTTCGAGTCCGGTTCGCGCATCGTCTGTGCGAATCATCCAGTGCGAATCGACTCGCGCGTCTCGAAAGCATTCCGACGATTCCACGCGCATTCAATCGAAGCTCACCGTATGGGCAAGCCTGCCAATCTGCCGCAACAGTTAGACCACATGCTTCGGCAAGCCGTCGCGCTTCAGCAGAACGGCGCACTGACCGAAGCCGAAGAACTCTATCGCGAGATTCTCGAACTCAAGCCGCGCCATGCCGACGCGCTGCAATTGCTCGGCGCGCTCGCGTTGCAATCGGGCCGTCTGCTAGAGGGTGCCGATCTGCTTGAAAGAGCGCTCGCCCTCAACCCGAAGCAGGCGCCGGTTCACTCGAACCTCGCCTATGCGCTGAGCGCGCTACGACGTTTCGACGCAGCGCTCGTCAGCGCCGATCGCGCGCTCGCCTTGCAGCGTAATTTTCCAGATGCGCTGAACAATCGCGGCAACGCACAAGCCGGTCTCGATCGGCCGCTCGAAGCGCTTGCCAGTTTCGATCGTGCGATAGCTCTTGCGCCGGAATTCGCGCAGGCCTGGAACAATCGCGCCTGCGTGTTGCGCGATCTGGGTCGCCCCGCCGATGCGCTCGCGAGCTGCGATCGTGCGCTCGCACTGCAGCCGCACTATCCCGACGCATGGAGCAATCGCGGCAATGCATTGAGCGATATGAACCAGCCGCAGGAGGCGGAGCGCAGTTACCGTCGCGCGCTCGAATTGGCTCCGGCCTTTGCCGATGCCTGGAACAACCTCGGCCTCACGCAGATCGATCTCGATCAGCACACAGAAGCGCTGTCGAGTTACGAACGCGCGCTGGCCGTCGACCCGGCCGCTGCGGAGACGCACTGGAACGAATCGCTGTGCCTCCTGCAGATGGGCGAATTCGAGCGCGGCTGGCGCAAATACGAGTGGCGCTGGGAACGCAGCCGGATCAAAGCCGGCCAGCGCAGTTTCACCGAGCCGCTTTGGCTGGGCGATTTTTCGATCGACGGCAAAACGATTCTGTTGCACGCGGAGCAGGGCCTCGGCGACACGCTGCAGTTTTGCCGCTACGCCGCGCTAGTGTCGAAGCTCGGCGCAAAAGTCGTGCTCGAAGCGCCGGTCGAGTTGATGCGGCTCCTGACCACGCTCGACGGCGTGAGCCAATTGATCGAAGCCGGTCAGCCGCTGCCGCCATTCGATTGTCACTGTCCATTGCTCAGTCTGCCGCTCGCTTTCAAGACCGATCTCGCCACTATTCCGTCGGCCACGCCGTATCTGTTCGCGAACGCGCAGGCCGCCGCGCGATGGCATGAACGGGTCGATGCGCAGGCACGAGGGCGTCTGAAAGTCGGGTTGGTGTGGGCGGGCGGCAACCGGCCGCACGTCGCCGAATTACGCAGGAACGACGCACGCCGTTCGATGACTTTCGAGCGCCTCGCACCGCTTCTCGACGTGCCTGACGTGCAGTTCTTCAGTCTGCAAAAAGGCTCTGCCGCGCAACAACTCGGGCACGGCGAGGGCGCCCGGCAGGTGGTCGACTTCACCGAAGAACTCGATGACTTCGCCGATACCGCGGCCCTGGTCGCCAATCTCGATCTGGTGATTTCCGTCGACACCTCCACCGCGCATCTGGCCGGCGCCCTGGACAAGCCGGTCTGGATTCTGAACCGCTTCGATACCTGCTGGCGCTGGATGCTGACGCGGACCGACACGCCCTGGTATCCGCGTGCGCGGTTGTTCCGGCAGCCCGCGCTGGGCGACTGGGACAGCGTGATGCAAGCGGCGCGCGCGGCACTTGCGGCGCTGAACTCGCCACCCTGACCGGCACGCTCGCCGACGCGTTGACGGCAAGACGCGTAGACTGAATGTCCATTTATCGACGGCTAAGCCACGGAGATACATCAATGGAATACAGACATCTGGGTGCGTCCGGTTTTCAGGTGCCGGTACTGAGTTTCGGTACGGGCACCTTCGGCGGCAAGGGCGAATTCTTTCAGGCGTGGGGCTCGAGCGACGTGGCGGATGCGCGTCGTCTGATCGACATCTGTTTCGACGCGGGCGTCACCATGTTCGACAGCGCGGACATCTATTCGAGCGGCGCCTCGGAGTCGGTGCTCGGTGAAGCGCTCAAGGGCAAACGCGACAAGGCGATCATCTCGACCAAGGCGACCTTTCGTTTCGACGACACGCCGAATAACGTCGGTTCGTCGCGCTTCCATCTGATTCGCGCGGTCGACGCGGCGCTCAAGCGTCTGCAAACGGACTACATCGATCTGTTCCAGTTGCACGGTTTCGATGCGAGAACGCCGGTGGCGGAAGTGCTGTCGACGCTCGACGACCTGGTGCGCGCGGGCAAGATCCGCTACACCGGCGTGTCGAATTTTTCGGGCTGGCATCTGATGAAATCGCAGGACGTCGCGGACCGTTACGGCTATCCGCGCTACGTCGCGAACCAGACTTACTATTCGCTGATCGGTCGCGATTACGAGTCGGAATTGATGCCGCTCGGTATCGATCAGGGCGTGGGAGCGGTGGTGTGGAGTCCGCTCGGCTGGGGGCGTCTGACGGGCAAGATCAAGCGAGGCCAGCCGCTGCCCGAGACGAGCCGTCTGCACAAGACCGCCGACATGGGGCCACCCGTGCCGGACGACTATCTATTCCGTGTGCTGGACGCAGTGGAAGATGTGGCGGCTGAAACGGGCAAGACGGTTCCGCAGATTGCATTGAACTGGCTATTGCAACGGCCAACCGTCTCCACGGTGCTGATCGGTGCGCGTAACGAGGAGCAGTTGCGGCAGAACCTCGGCGCGGTGGGCTGGAACCTGACGCCGGAACAGGTCGCAAAACTCGACGCGGCAAGCGCCGTGCGTCCCGCTTATCCGTACTGGCATCAGGAAGGATTCGCGGAGCGTAATCCGAAGGCGGTGTAAGGCCGCTGCATGACATGAAGACGCGCTTCGGCCCGACACTCGCTTCGCGAGCAAAGCCGAAGCGCGGTATCACGACCCGCTCATGCGCTACACGTGCGACGCCTCAGGCCAGGCCGCCGTTCGCGCGCAACACCTGGCCGTCCACCCATCCCGCATCCGGTCCCACCAGGAACGCCACCACGGCGGCGATATCCTCCGGTTCGCCGAGCCGTTGCAGCGGCGGCATTCTGGCGAAGGTCTGGATCTGTTCCTCGGTCTTGCCGTCGAGAAACAACGACGTGGCAATCGGGCCCGGTGCTACTGCATTGACGGTGATGTTGCGGCCGCGTAATTCCTTGGCAAAGACCTTCGTGAACACTTCCACCGCCGCTTTGGTGGCGCTGTAGATCGCATAGCCGGGCATGTTCATCGCGACCGTGGTGCTCGAGAAGTTGACGATGCGCCCGCCGTCGTTCATGCGTGCGGCGGCTTCGCGCAAGGTGTTGAAGGTGCCGCGCACGTTGATGTCGAAGGTCTGGTCGTACAGGGCGTCGCTGGTGTCGGCGAGCGGCATGGTCTTGAGCACGCCGGCGTTGTTGACCAGCACGTCCACCTTGCCGAGTTGCTGTTCGGTGGTCTCGAACAGGCGGCGCACTTCATCGCCCTTCGAAATATCGGCCTTTACCGCGATGGCTTTGGCGCCGGTTTCCTGAAGTTCGGCGACTAGCCTGTCCGCCTCGGCGGCACTCGACGCATAGTTGACGACGACTGCGAAACCTTCTTTCGCGAGACGCTGCGCGATCGCTGCGCCGATGCCGCGCGATGCGCCGGTCACGATGGCAACTCGAGCGTTCTGGCTGGTGTTCATGATTCGCTTCCTCATAGTGGCAGTGGATGAATCGAATCATGCGCGCTTTCCCTTTCGGGATAATCCACCTAGACTTGCCATCATCATTCCATTTACTTTAATAATTCGCGGCTCAAGCGCCGCAATGGGCGGCGAGATGGATCGTTTCGAGGAAATGCGGGTGTTCGTGCGGATCGCAGAGCGGCAGAGCTTCACGCGCGCGTCGGACGACCTGCAGATTCCGCGCGCCACCGTCACCAACCTGATGAAGCGCATGGAACAGCGGCTCGGCGCGCGTCTGCTGGAGCGCACTACGCGCACCGTGCGCCTCACGCCCGACGGCGAAGCGTACTACCGTCGCTGCGTGCGTCTGATCGCGGATATGGAGGACGCGGAGGGCTCGTTTTCGAATCTCGCGCCCAAGGGATTGCTGCGAGTCAATCTGCAAGGCACGCTGGCGCGCTACTTCGTCGTGCCCGCGTTGCCGGGATTTCTCGCGCGTTTTCCCGAGATCGAATTGATGATCGCCGAGGACGACCGGCTCGTCGATCTGGTGCGCGAGGGAATCGATTGCGTCTTGCGCGCGGGCAATCTGCAGGATTCGTCGATGGTCGGGCGGCGCGTCGCGCAGTTGCCGCAAGTGAGCGTGGCGAGCCCGGCGTATCTGGCGGCGTATGGCGAGCCTCACGATCCGGCGGCGCTGGACACGCATCGGGCGGTCAACTACGTGTCGAGCGCGACGGGCAAGGCGGTGTCGCTCGAATTCAGCGTCGGCGGGCGCTTGACCTCGGTGGTGTTGCCGTCGGCGGTGTCGGTGTCGGGCGCAGACCTCTACACCGGCGCGGCCGTGGCCGGGCTCGGCATCGTCCAGGTGCCGCACTATCGTGTCGCGGGTGAATTGGCGGCGGGGCAGTTGAAGATCATCCTGGCCGCTTTTCCGCCGCCGCCGATGCCGGTTTCCGTGCTGTATCCGCAGAGCCGGCAATTGTCGTCGCGCGTGCGGGTGTTCGCGCAGTGGTTGCGCGAGATCTTCGATGCGGCGGATGTGAGCGGTAACGGCGCGGGGTGAAAGGCCGCGCCGTCTTCAACCCACGACCCGCCGGGGCCCGCTGCCGCGGCGCTTTCGCCGGTTATTCGCTGGTTATTCCCCGAGCCGCGCACGATCATGCGGCGCCGGGAAATCCTGCAGCGGACCGAGCGGCACGATGCCGGTCGGGTTGATGCTGCGGTGGCTCTCGTAGTAATGCCGCTTGATATGCGCAAAATCGACTGTCTGCGCGACGCCCGGCAGTTGATAGATGTCCCGCGTGTAGGCCGACAGATTCGGGTAATCGGCGATGCGGCGCAGATTGCATTTGAAGTGGCCGACATACACCGCGTCGAAGCGGATCAGCGTGGTGAAGAGCCGGATATCGGCTTCGGTCAGTTGCGCGCCGGTCAGGTAGCGTTGCGTGGTGAGTTGCGTTTCGAGCCAGTCGAGCGTGTCGAAGAGCGGGGTGACGGCTTCTTCGTACGCCTGCTGGGTCGTTGCGAAACCGGCTTTGTACACGCCATTGTTCAGCGTGTCGTAGACCCGCGCGTTGATCTCGTCGATACGCGCGCGCAGCGGCGGCGGATAAAAGTCGCCGGGCGTGGCGCCGATGTCGTCGAAAGCCGAATTCAGCATGCGGATGATTTCCGACGACTCGTTATTCACGATCGTGCCGCGCTCTTTGTCCCACAGGATGGGCACGGTGACGCGGCCGGTATAGTGCGGATCGGCGGCCGTATAGACCTGGTGCAGCAGCGTCGCATGGTTGACGTCGTCGGGCACGACGCCGGGACCGTCCGCGAAGGTCCAGCCGTTCTCCAGCATCAGCCAATGCACCACCGAGACGTCGATCATTGCTTCCAGTCCCTTCAGTGCCCGCACGATCAGCGTGCGGTGCGCCCACGGGCAGGCGAGGCTCACGTACAGGTGGTAGCGTCCGGCCTGCGCCGCGAAGCCGCCGCTGCCGCTCGGGCCCGCGGCGCCGTCCGCCGTCACCCAGTTGCGAAACGCCGCGTCCTTGCGCACGAAGCGTCCGCCGGTCGACTTGGTGTCGTACCAGCTGTCCTGCCATTGCCCATTCACCAGAAGTCCCATCGCGACGCTCCTTATGCGTGTGCCATGACAGCCATGATGGACCATTGCAAGCGCCATGCCGTACCATCTTTCCGATGAACTCGTTCGAAGGAATGGAACATGTTGTCAGAAGACGAACTGGCTCTGCTCGACGCGATTCGCGAAACCGGTAGCCTGTCACGCGCGGCGGCGCGCCTCGGCAAGGCGCCGTCGACGGTGTCGCATGCCGCCCGGCAACTCGAAACACGCTTCGACGCCTTGCTGTTCGACCGGCGCCGCTATCGCCTGCAACTGACCCCCGCCGGCCAGCTGCTCGCCGACGAAGCCGCGCGTCTGATGCTCGACATGTCGCGCATGACACAGCGCGTACGGCAGATCGCAAGCGGTTGGGAAGACCGTCTCTGGGTGGTCACGGACGAGATTCTCGAATTCGAACTGCTAATGCCCGTGGTGCGCGCGTTCGACGCGCTCGACTCCGGCGTCAAACTGCGCTTCACGCACGAAGTCTTGAGCGGCACATGGGAGGCATTGCGCGACGGCCGCGCCGATCTGATCGTCGGCGCCACCAACGAGCCGCCGGCGATTCCCGGCTTGCGCTGGTTCGAACTCGGCGTGATGGAGTGGGTGTTCGCGGTGTCGCCGCGCCATCCGCTGGCGGGCGTCGAAGGGCCGCTCGGACGTGAGCGGATCATCGAGCATCGCGCGGTCGTGGTGGCGGATTCGTCGCGCGCGACGGCGGGGCGTGCGTATGGTTTGATCGGCGGGCAGGTATCGCTGGCGGTGCCGTCCATGCGCGCCAAGATTCTCGCGCAACGCGACGGCCTCGGCGTGGGCTGGTTGCCGCGTCAGCGGGTGGCGTCGCTATTGAAGCGCGGGGAGCTGATCGAAAAAGTCACGGCCGATCCGCGCGAGCCGAACGTGCTGTATGTCGCCTGGCGCGGCGATCACGAGGGCCGCGCACTGCAATGGTGGCTCGACCAGTTGCGGCAACCGCGGCTCGCCAAACGCCTCGTGCGCGGCGTGGATATGATCATCGGCGCGTGACAGGCCTTCTCGTGGGATCATACGCACCGTGCCGGGCGATTCGGCTCGTGCACGATCAGTGATAACAGGAGCAGGGCGATGATCGATGGATTGGTGGGCGGGCGGTTGTATGGCGAGGCGCAGATTCGCACGGGGCAGAACGGCAGGCGTTTTGTCACCTGCAAGGTGCGCGCAACCACCAATGACGGCGACACGATTTTCGTCAATGTGATTGCTTTCGACGACGACGTGCAAACCGCGTTGCTGGCATTGGCCGACGCGGACAGCGTCGCGCTGAGCGGCACTATCACCCCGAAGGTGTGGACCGACAAGAACGGCCTCGTCAAGCCGGCCGTGGACATGATCGCCCATCGTCTGCTGACCGCTTACGACGGACGCCGCGAAGGCGAAGCCTGAAGCGCTTTGCGCGGCTCGCCGCCGGCGTCCCTGAGGTAATCGACGAAGCGGTCCGCGACCGGCTCCGCATCGCCGCTTCTGCGCAACAGCAACACCTGCGATAACAGCGTGTCGCCCTTCAACGGCAGAAAACAGACCCGTGGGTCCTGCACCTGGCGCAACGTATAGGGCACCAGCGCGACGCCCATGCCGAAGCCGACCATCGTCACCACGGTTTGCCACAAGCGGGCCTCGTGGCGGATCAACGGACTAAACCCGGCGCCGACGCACTGCGCGATGATCAGATCGTGATAATGCGGCGACACGGTGCGCGGAAACAGGATGAACGGCTCCTGTGCCAACGCCGCCAGATCGATCTTGCGCTTGCCGGCCAGCGGATGATCGACCGGCAGGCAACATAGAAACGGCTCGGAAAACATCGGTGTGGAAATCACATCGGATGGGAAGTTGCCCCAATGCGCGCAACCCATGTCGATCTGCATGCGCTGGATTGCATGCACCTGCTCGCTGGTATTCATTTCCTTCAGGACGATTTCGACACCCGGATAATCGGCCTCGAAACGGCTCACCGCCTGCGGCATACCGCGGTACAGCATCGAGTTCACGAAACCGATCCGTAGACGCCCCGCGAGTCCGTGCGCGGAACGCACCGTGATGCGTTCCGCCTCGCTTGCCTGTAACAACAGGCGGCGCGCCTCGCCGAGCAGCACCTGGCCGGCATTGGTCAGCGAAACCGTTTTGTTGTTGCGCGCGAGCAGTTGCACGCCGAGTTGCTCTTCGAATTTGCGAATGTCGAAGCTGAGCGCGGGCTGCGAAATGAAGAGCCGCTTGGCCGCGCGGCCGAAATGCAATTCCTCGGCGACCGCCACGAAATAGCGCAATTGCTTCAGGTCCACGGCGGTCTCCTCGTTCCGATCGATAAGCTGCGTCTATCGTACCGGATATAAGTTGTATTAGACGATTATCGAAGCCGCTTCTATGCTGCATCCACAAAGGAGACAAGCATGAGCGATTTCACCGCGCAGCCGGCATACGGCGCGTCCAACATTCCCGACAGCCGGGGCCTCAACTTTTTCACGAACGATCCCGACTTTGCGGGCCTGCTCAGGCTGCATCTCGGCGACACCCTGTTTCAGGAACTCGAGAGCCAGCTGGTTTCGCTGGGACAGCGTGCCTCGGATGAACTCGATATCTGGGCGCTGTCCGCCGATAAAAATCCGCCTCAATTGCGGCATCGCACGCGGCGTGGCGAAGCGCTCCAGAGTATCGACAAGCATCCGGATTACGTCGCGCTCGAACGCGTGGCTTATGCGGAGTTAGGTCTGGCGTCGATGAGCCACGCCACCGTGGACGGCAAAAAAGCGCCGCCGCCGCTCGTCAAATATGCGCTGACCTTCCTCTTCGTGCAGGCGGAATTCGGCTTGTGCTGTCCCGTCAGCATGACCGATTCGCTCACGCGCACATTGCGCAAGTTCGGGGCGCCCGAACTGGTCGCACGTTTTCTGCCGATGCTCGCCTCGCGCGATTTCGACACGCTGTTTCAGGGGGCCATGTTCATGACCGAACAGGCGGCGGGCTCCGACGTCGCGCGCATTGCGACACGCGCAGCCTGGGAGGACGACACGCACGGCGAGAAAGGCTGGCGTCTGTACGGCGATAAATGGTTCTGCTCGAACGCCGACGCCGACCTGGCGATGGTGCTCGCGCGGGTCGACGATGCGCCACCGGGCATCAACGGCCTCGGCTTGTTCCTGCTGCCGAAAACGCTGCCGGACGGCACGCTTAATCACTACCGGATCGTGCGTCTGAAGGACAAGCTCGGCAGTCGCTCGATGGCGAGCGGCGAGATCGTGCTGGAAGGCGCGCTCGCGTATCTGATCGGCGAAGTGGGGCGTGGTTTTCATCAGATGGCCGACATGATCAACATGTCGCGTCTGTCGAACGGCGTGCGGGCAGCGGGCTTGATGCGACGTGCGTTGACCGAGGCGCTGCATGTCGCGCGCAATCGCGAGGCGTTCGGCCGCAAGCTGATCGACATGCCCCTGATGCAGCGTCAGTTGCTCAAGATGATGTTGCCGGCCGAACAGGCTCGTTCGATGTTCATGCAGATCGCCATGCTGCTGGAAAAGGCCGACGCGGGCGACCGGCAAGCAGCCAAATGCGTGCGCATTCTCACGCCGCTGATCAAGTTCCGCGCCTGCCGCGACGCGCGCCGCGTGACCGGCGACGCGATGGAAGTGCGCGGCGGCACCGGCTATATCGAAGAATGGAGCGACGCGCGGCTCGTGCGCGACGCGCATCTCGGCTCGATCTGGGAAGGCACCAGCAACATCGTCGCGCTCGACGTCGCACGTGCGGCGAAACGCGACGGCGCGCTCGAACCGTTGCGCACGTATTTGCAGGACCTGCTCGGCACGGCGGGTTTGCCCGCGACGAGCCTCGCGCTGCTGCGCTCGACGCTGACGCGCGCCTGCGATGCGTTGATGAGCGTCGCCGAATCCGGCCATGACGAATGGGTGCGTCAGGCGGGGAGCGCGCTGTATCACGTGAGCACGGCGGTGCTGATGGCCTGCGAAGGCATGCGCCTCGCGCCGGATTATCGGCGTCTTGCGTTGAGTCATCTGATTCTGCGTCACAAGCTGTTGCCATTCGATCCGCTCGACGTGCAGGGCGCACCGGACGAAGGCGCGGTGCTCGACGCATTGGTCAACGGGCGCAGCGTCACGCTGGAGCAGGCGCAGGCAATATTGCCGGCAGGGAGTGTGCAATGACCGCAACCCTCGACAGCGGCGTACAACGTCCGCAAGGCGCGCTGCAAGGCATCAAGGTGATCGACTTGAGTCGCGTATTGGGCGGCCCGTACTGCACGCAGGCGCTCGCCGATCACGGTGCTACGGTAGTCAAGCTCGAACCGCCCGACGGCGACGAAACCCGTGGCTGGGGCCCGCCGTTCTATGGCGACACCGCGTGGTACTTCGCGGGCGTGAACCGCAACAAGCAGGGCATCGCCATCGACCTCTCACGCGACGAAGGCCGCGCGATTCTCTGGAAGTTGCTCGAAGACGCCGACGTGCTGGTCGAAAACTTCAAGCCCGGCACGCTGGCGCGCTGGGGCATGGACTACGAGCGCGATCTGCGCGAGCGCTTTCCCAAACTGATCCATTGCGCGGTGTCGGGCTTTGGCCCGGATGGTCCGCTCGGCGGCTTGCCCGGTTACGACGCCGCGATTCAGGCGATGACCGGCCTGATGAGCGTCAACGGCGAGCGCGACGGCCCGGCTACGCGGGTCGGCTTGCCGGTGGTCGACATGGTGACCGGCCTGAACGCGCTTGCCGGCATCCTGCTCGCGCTGGCCGAGCGGGTGAAGAGCGGGCGCGGGCAGTCGATCGATATCGCCTTGTACGACTGCGGCGTGTCGCTGCTGCATCCGCATCTGCCGAATTATTTCGGCTCGGGGCGCACTCCGCAGCGTAGCGGCAACGCGCATCCCAACATCACGCCTTACGACAGCTATTGCACCGCCACTGCACCGATCTTCCTCGCGGTAGGCAACGACCGGCAATTCGCGCGATTGTGCGCGCATCTCGGCGCACCTGAACTCGCCGACGATCCGCGCTATGTGGACAATCGCAGCCGCTGCGCGCATCGCGAGCCTTTGAAAGCGGCGCTCGAAAGCCTGCTGGCAGCGCACGACTGCGAGCCGCTCGCGCATGCGTTGATCAACGCGGGTGTGCCGTGCGGCCCCGTGCAAACGGTCGATGTGGTGGCGCGCCATCCGCACACTTTGCATCGCGGCATGGTGGTCGAACTGGGCGAGTATCGCGGCACCGCATCGCCGATCAAGCTGTCGCGCACGCCAGCTTCCTATCGCAGCGCGCCACCCGCGCTCGGCGCGGACACGCGCGAAGTGCTCGACGGCCTGGGTATCGACGCAGCTACGCAGCAGCAATTGTTCGAAGCGGGCGTCCTCAAGGGCGAATTGGAAAAAGCCCGGACGCCGTGATTTTCCCTGCTGTTTCCCGGTTAGCGGCACGCAGAGGCTGCGCCACCCAAAACAACGATTCTGGAGACACCGACATGAACCGCGAATCAGACGAACACGCCGCCGTCCGGCAACCGACCCGCGCCGCAGCCGCGGCCTTCGTCGGCACGACCATCGAGTGGTATGACTTTTATATCTATGCCACGGCGTCCGCGCTGATTTTCGGCAAGCTGTTCTTTCCCGGCAGCGATCCGTTCTTCGCGACGTTGGCTTCGTTCGGCACCTTCGCGGTGGGCTTTTTCGCGCGGCCGTTCGGTGGCCTCGTGTTCGGGCATCTGGGCGACCGCATCGGTCGCAAGAAGGCCCTCGTCGCGACGCTGGCGATCATGGGCGTCGGCACGGTCGGCATTGGTTTCCTGCCCACCTATGCCAGTGCGGGCATCTGGGCGCCGGTCCTGCTCGTGCTGCTGCGCGTCGCACAGGGCGTCGCGATCGGCGGCGAGTGGGGCGGCGCGGTGCTGATGGCGAGCGAACATGCGCCGCAAGGACGTCGCACTTTCTTCGCGTCGTTCGCGCAACTCGGCAGTCCGGCCGGACTGATTCTCTCGCTGGTGGCGTTTCGCGCGGTGGCGTCGATGGATAAGGCGGCGTTTCTCAGCTGGGGCTGGCGCTTGCCGTTCATCGCAAGCGCAGTGCTGCTGGTGGTCGGCCTGCTGATCCGCGCGGGCGTCGACGAATCGCCGGAATTCAAGGCGCTCAAGGCGCAGCGACGCGTCGCCGCGTTGCCGGTCGCCGAAGTGGTGCGCGACGCGTGGCGCACCTTGTTGTTATGCCTGGGCGCGAACGTGATCGGGGTGGCGGGCGCGTGGTTCGTCAACACCTTCATGCTCAATTACACGACCCAGACCCTGGGCCTCGACCGCTCGCTGATTCTCGACTGTCTGTTCGTGGTGGCGTTCATTCAGTTGTTTACACAACTGGGCTCGGGATGGTTCGCGCAACGCATCGGCACGGGCCGCTTCCTGAAGGGTGCGGCGGCGCTCGCGATGCTCTCGCCTTATCCGATGTTCGCGCTCGTCTCGACCGGTCGGCCGGTGGCGATCGTAATCGGCATTGCGCTCGCGGTGATGTGCATGTCGAGTTCGTACGCGGTGATGGCGGGCTTCATGTCGACGGCCTTCCCCGTGCGCGTCCGCTATTCGGCGATTTCATTGTCGTACCAGGTCTGCGCGGCATTGGCCGGCGGTTTGACGCCGCTGATCGGCACCGTGCTCGCGCACCGCTATCCGGGCGCGTGGTGGCCGCTGGCCGTGTTCTACAGCGTGCTGGCCGGGATCTCGCTGGTATGCATCGGCACGCTCGAGCGTCGCAAACGCGGCGCGGCGCCTGCCATGGCGGAGGTCGCCTGAGGGGGCCGGGAACGATTGCCGTTAGGGCCACTGGGCAAAGTGGCTGCAAAGGCTTGCTGCAAAAGTTCGCTGCTGGCGCTCGCTGCAAAACGTAAGGAAATGCGGGTTCGTGGTTAACCCCACGTCATACTCGGTCGACATAATGTCATCCTCAGGCGCACAAAAGCCGCCTACCATCGAGGCAGGCGGAGAAAACGACAGGGGAAGTCATCATGAATCGCTATCGTTCGCTGGGCGTGGTGACCGGCGCAGCGCAACTGGCCAGTGCCGACGTGCTGAGCCGAATGACCTGCGCCGCGCCGCATCACGGCGCGGCGTTGCCGTTCGATCTCGTACTGGAGCAGCGCGCCTGGTCCGGGCCGGCCTCGCAACGAACGGCGAGCGCGCAGTTCAAGATTCATGTCTTTGACAACCTGCGCGCTTTCGAGAAGCGTGGTGTCGACGCGATCGTCCTGCCGTGCTTCCTCAGCCACACCTTCATCGACGAACTCTCGGCCAACCTCACCGTGCCGATCGCCAACATCATGAGCGCGCTGACGGCGCACGTGCGGCAGGCGTTTCCGTCGGTGTGCCGGGTCGGCGTGCTGACCTCGGACGCGATTCGCGGCAATGGCCTCTTCGAGCGCTACTTCGACGCCGCGCATGTCGCGGTGATGCACCCACGACTCGATGCGGGTATCGACTGCGTGACGAGCGCGGTGTTCGGCGAGCAGGGCATCCGCAGCGGCTGCTTTTTTGGGCGCCCGGTCGAGTTGCTGCGTGCGGCCTGTGCCGATCTGATCGCGCAGGGCGCCGAGCTCATCGTGCCGGGGCTCGCGGAAATCGCGCTGGTCGACCGTCTGCTCGGCGCATTCGAGGTGCCGGTCATCGACACCAATCGGGTCTATGCGCGCTACGTGGCGGCAGCGAACTATGCGCAACGGGAGCGTCGTTTCAAGGTAGGCGTGGTGGGCGGACTCGGCCCGGCTGCGACCGTCGATTTCATGGCCAAGCTGGTGCGTAATACGCCGGCTGCCTGCGATCAGGATCATCTCAAGGTCATGGTCGAGCAGAACCCGCAGATTCCCGACCGCACCGCGGCGTTACTCGACGACGGCGCCGATCCGACGCTCGCGCTCTATGCCGCCTGCAGGACACTGGAAGACGGCGGCGCCGATCTGATCGCGATTCCGTGCAACACGGCGCACGCGTTTGTCGAACGGATTCAGCCGTCGCTCGGCATTCCGATCGTGAATATGCTGACCTGTACCGCCGATTATCTGCGTGACACCTTTCCGGGCCTGCGCGAGATCGGCGTGCTGGCCACCTCGGGCACGCTCGCCAGCTGCGTCTACCAGCAATCGCTCGAAGCGCGCGGCTTTGCCCAGATCACGCCCTCGGCGTCCGCGCAGGCGCGCCTGATGAATGCCATCTACGGGCCAAAGGGCGTCAAAGCCGGCTACACCGCCGGCGAATGTGCCGACGACCTCGCTGTGGCGGTCAACGACCTGGTGGCTCAAGGCGTGCAGGTGATCGTACTGGGCTGCACCGAGCTGCCGCTGCTGGCGCGCGACGCCACACTTGCCTGCCCAGGCGGGCTGGTGGTGCGGCTGGTCGATCCGACCGACGTGCTGGCGCGGCGCTGCGTAGCGTATGCGCTGGGCGACCGCGCGGCGTTGGGCGAAGTGCCGGCCCCGGCGGCGCAACCGGTAGCCGTCGCCCAATCGGGTGTGGAACGCCTCTACGGCTAGCCGCACCGCGCAAGTGGGCCGCGAACGCCAGCGCGGCCGCCATCGCGGCGCGCCGTGTCGTGGAAAACTGTATAAATATACAGTATAGTATCCCGTTGCAAGCTGGGCCTGGCGTGAGCGTGCTGCCGGCCATTTGCACTGAACTTGCGCGGTCGCGAGGCGTCCGTGAGAGGTGGCCCACTCATTCAGACGGTCGGAAAAATTGGCATCTAACGGCATCATCAAGATTCGCGGCGCGCGCCAGCACAACCTCAAGAACGTCGATCTCGACGTAAGAACCGGCGAGATGACGGTCGTAACCGGTCCGTCCGGTTCCGGCAAGTCGAGCCTCGTGTTCGATACGCTTTATGCGGAAGGGCAGCGGCGCTACGTCGAAACTTTCAGCGCCTACGCCCGGCAGTTTCTCGATCGCATGGACCGGCCGCAAGTCGACCGGGTCGACGGCGTGCCGCCGGCGATTGCGATCGACCAGACCAACCCGGTGCGCAGTTCGCGCTCCACCGTCGGCACCATGACGGAGCTCAACGACCACCTGAAGCTGTTGTACGCGCGCGCGGCCGAGCTGTTCGACCGCAAGACCGCGCAGCCGGTGCGTCACGACACCCCGGAAACGATCTACGCCGAGTTGCTCGAACGCACCGCGCAAGACGATCCGCGCCTCGTCGTCACGTTCCCGGTGGAGTTGCCCGAGTCGGCTTCCGAGCAGGAAGTGGAGCAGTGGTTGTCGGCGAGCGGCTACACGCGCGTGCAGGCGCAGCGCGAGGTGGATTCGCCCACCGGCAAACGCAAGCTGCTCGACGTGGTGGCCGACCGCTTCCGTCTGCGTGCGGTCGACAGGCAACGCGCGGTCGAGGCGATCGAAGCCTCGCTCAAGCGCGGCGGCGGCCGGGTCAATGTCTACGTGCTGCCCGCCACACCCGAGGCACCGGAAAGCCAGCCGGCGCAGCCCGCCATCTGGCGTTTCTCCACGGGCTTGCACAGTCCCGAAAGCGATTTGCGCTACGCCGATCCACAGCCGGCGCTGTTCTCGTTCAACTCGGCCTACGGTGCCTGCGAAGTGTGCCGCGGTTTCGGCCGCGTGATCGGCGTCGACCTCGGGCTGGTGATTCCGGACGCGCGCAAGACGTTGAGCGAAGGCGCGATCAAGCCGATGCAAACGCCCGCCTGGAAGGAGTGCCAGGACGATCTGATGCGCTACGCGGCGAAAGCCGGGATTCGCCGTGGCACGCCGTGGGGCGAGCTGACGGACGCCGAGCGTGACTGGGTCATCAACGGGTCGCCGGAGTGGAACGGCAAGTGGCAAACACATTGGTACGGCGTCAAACGCTTCTTCGAGTATCTCGAATCGAAAGCGTACAAGATGCATATTCGCGTGCTGCTGTCGAAATATCGCAGCTATACGCCGTGTGAAACCTGCGGCGGCGCGCGTCTGAAAACCGAATCGCTGTTGTGGCGCCTCGGCAGCAAGGCGAATGCGGACGACGTCCTGCCGCCGGCCCGGCGTTTCATGCCGCGCGGCGTCGAATGGAGCCGTGCCCAGCTCGAAGCCGTGCCGGGACTGACCGTGCACGATCTGATGCTGATGCCGATCGAGCGCATCCGCCGTTTCTTCGACGAAATCAGCCTGCCGAGCGCCTTGCTCGACGACGCGCTCAAGCTGCTGCTGGCCGAAGTACGCACGCGTCTCAAGTACTTGTGCGACGTCGGCCTCGGTTATCTGACGCTCGACCGGCAAAGCCGCACGCTGTCGGGCGGTGAGGTCCAGCGGATCAACCTGACCACGGCGCTCGGCACATCGCTCACCAAGACGCTGTTCGTGCTCGACGAGCCGAGCATCGGGCTGCATCCGCGCGATCTGAACCGGATCGTCGAAGCCATGCATCGTCTGCGTGATGCGGGCAATACGCTGGTGGTGGTGGAGCACGATCCGTCGGTGATGCTGGCGGCCGATCGTCTGATCGACATGGGTCCGGGGCCGGGCGAACGCGGCGGTTCGATCATTTACGACGGCGTGCCCGAAGCGATCCGTTCGTCGGGCACGCTGACCGGCGAGTATCTCGCCGGCCGCCGGCATGTGGCCGATGCGGCGCACTGGACGCAACGGCCAGTCGAGCCCGGCACGCCGCGCATCGTGCTCGAAGGCGCGACGGAACACAATCTGCGCGACGTCACGGTCGAGATTCCGCTGGAGCGGCTCGTCTGCGTCACGGGGGTGTCGGGCTCCGGCAAATCCACGCTGCTGCAAGACGTCCTGTATCCAGCCATGGCGCGGCATTTCGGACTCGCGACCGAATCGCCCGGCGCGTTCAGGAGCCTGAGCGGCGCCGATCAGGTCACCGACGTCGTGTTCGTCGACCAGTCGCCGATCGGCAAAACGGCCCGCTCGAACCCGGCCAGTTACGTGGGCGCGTTCGACGAGATCCGCAAGCTGTTCGCCAAGGCGCCGCTCGCGCAACAACGGGGTTACGGCCCCGGCATGTTCAGTTTCAACTCGGGCGACGGGCGTTGCCCGACCTGCGGCGGCTCGGGTTTCGAACATATCGAAATGCAGTTTTTGAGCGACGTGTACCTGCGCTGTCCGGATTGCGACGGCCGCCGTTATCGCGCGGAACTGCTCGAAGTGAAGATCGAGCGCGGCGAGCCGGCGCGCGCGTTGAGCATTGCCGACGTACTCGAATTGACCGTGAGTGAGGCGATCGCCTATTTCGGGAAGGATGCCGAAGTACTGCGTGTGCTCCAGCCAATCGTCGACGTGGGGCTTGAATACGTGAAGCTAGGCCAGCCCGTGCCGACGCTCTCCGGTGGCGAAGCGCAACGGCTCAAACTGGCCGGTTTCCTTGCGGAATCGGCGCAGCCGCGCACGGCGCGCAGCGCGAAACAGCCCGTCGCGAAGCGTCTTTTCATGTTCGACGAACCTACCACGGGTTTGCATTTCGACGACATCGCCAAGCTGATGCAGGCGTTCGGCAAGCTGCTGGCAAGCGGTCATTCGCTGATCGTGATCGAACACAATCTCGACGTGATCCGCGCTGCGGATTGGCTGATCGATCTCGGTCCAGAAGGGGGCGATGGCGGCGGCCGGGTGCTGTGCGCCGGCACGCCGGACCACGTCAAGCAATGTCCGGAATCGCATACCGGCGAGGCGCTGCTGCAATACGATCGTGCGATGGGCGCGGCCGCCGAACCGGCGTCGCAGGGCATACCGCTGCAGAAGGCGCTGAGCGCGGCACGTGCGCGCCGGGCGATCGAGGGCGAGGACGTGGTGCGCATCGTCAATGCGCGCGAGCACAACCTGAAGGCGCTCGACGTCGACATTCCGCACGGCAAGTTCAATGTCATTACCGGCGTGTCCGGGTCGGGCAAGTCCACCCTGGCCTTCGACATCCTGTTCCACGAAGGGCAGCGGCGTTATCTCGAATCGCTGAATGCCTATGCCCGTTCCATCGTGCAACCGGCGGGGCGGCCTGAGGTCGATGCCGTCTACGGCATTCCGCCGACGGTCGCGATCGAGCAGCGTCTGTCGCGCGGCGGTCGCAAGAGCACGGTCGCCACGACTTCCGAGGTGTGGCATTTCCTGCGTCTGTTGTACGTGAAGCTCGGTTTGCAGCACTGTATTCACGATGGCACGCCGGTCACGGCGCAAAGCGTCGAATCGATCGCGGCGCAGTTGCTGCGCGATCACAAGGGGCAGCATGTCGGTTTCCTCGCGCCGCTGGTGGTGAACCGCAAGGGGGTCTATACCGATCTCGCGAAATGGGCGAAAGCGCGCGGCAATTCGCATCTGCGCGTGGATGGCGAATTCGTGCCGGTGGACCCGTGGCCGAAGCTCGACCGTTTCCGCGAGCATACGATCGAACTGCCGGTGGCCGACCTTGTCGTATCGGCGGACCATGAGGCCGAATTGCGCCAGGCGCTCGACCAGACGCTTGAAGTGGGCAAGGGTGTGATGCATCTGCTGACGCCGCTCGACGGCCTGCACGACGCGATCAGCGGCGGCCGGCCCACGTCGAAACTTGGCGCCGTCAAGGTGCTGTCCACCAGGCGCGCCTGTCCGGTGTGCGGCACGAGCTATCCGGAGCTCGACCCGCGCATGTTCTCGTACAACAGCAAGCACGGCTGGTGCACGACCTGCGTCGGCACGGGCCTCGCGCTGACGCGAGAGCAACGCGCTGCCTACGACGACACGATCGTCGCCGACGACAACCGCGGTCGCGAGCAAAGCTTGCCGTCGGAAGAGCAGGAACCCGAAGGACTCGCGGACGAACCGTGTCCGGATTGCGCGGGCACGCGGCTGAATCCGACGGCGCGCGCGGTCACGTTCGATTCGCAGGCGATCGTCGACGTCGCCCAATGGACGGTGTCCGAGACGCGCGCCTGGATCGATTCACTGGAGATGACCGGCCGCGATGCGGAAATTGCGCGGGACGTCATCAGCGAGATCGGCAGCCGTCTGCAATTCCTCGAAGAAGTCGGGCTCGGCTATCTGAGCCTCGATCGCGCGGCGCCGAGTCTTTCCGGTGGCGAGGCGCAGCGTATCCGGCTGGCCGCGCAACTCGGCAGCAACCTGCAAGGCGTGTGCTACGTGCTCGATGAGCCGACCATCGGTCTGCATCCGCGCGACAACCAGATCCTGCTGAACGCGTTGCGCAAGCTCGGTGAGAAGGGCAACACGCTGGTGGTCGTCGAGCATGATGAAGATACGATCCGGCGGGCCGATCACATCATCGATATCGGGCCTGGCGCGGGCAAGCGCGGCGGCACGCTGGTCGCGCAAGGCAGCGTGGCCGATCTGTCGGCGCAGCCGGACTCACTGACCGGCCAGTTCCTCGCGAACCCGATCGTGCATCCGTTGCAGCCGCGTCGCACGGTGGTTGCGGCGAGCAGGCGCACGGCGGCGGTGCCGGAGCACTGGCTGACCGTGCATGGCGCCCGATTGCACAACCTGCGTGACGTCACGGTCGGGATTCCGTTGTCGCGACTCGTGGCGGTCACGGGCGTGAGCGGCTCGGGCAAATCGACGCTGGCGCGCGACGTGCTCATGGCCAATCTGCTGGATGCCGTCGGCCGCTCCGTGATGTCCTCGCCGGCCACCCGGCGGGCGCGCGCGGCGGCTGAAGAAAAGCCGGCCGCCAACCGGCGCTCGAGCGTGTTGGCGCGTAGTGCGCCGCGTGCGCCGTTGAACGTGACGCATGCGTGGCAAGGCTGCGATTCGATCACCGGATGGGAGCCTATCGACCGCGTGCTGGAAGTCGATCAGACACCGATCGGCAAGACGCCGCGTTCGTGTCCCGCTACCTACATCGGCGTGTGGGACGCAATCCGCAAGCTGTTCGCGGGCACGCTCGAAGCGCGCGCGCGCGGCTATACGGCGTCGCGCTTCTCGTTCAACACCGGCGACGGGCGTTGCCCGGCGTGCGAGGGTCAGGGCGTGCGCACGATCGGCATGAGCTTCCTGCCGGACGTGAAGGTGCCGTGCGATGTGTGTCACGGCCAGCGCTTCAACCCGGAGACGCTCGCGGTGACGTGGCGCGGCAAAAATATCGGCGACGTTCTTACGATGGAGATCGACGAAGCCGTCGAATTCTTCGCGCCGATCTCGAACATCGCGCATCCGTTGCAGTTGATGAAGGATGTCGGGCTCGGGTATCTCACGCTGGGTCAGCCGTCGCCCACCTTGTCGGGTGGCGAAGCGCAGCGGATCAAGCTCGTCACTGAGCTGAGCAAGGTGCGCGACGACATTACGCGTCGTGGTCAGAAGCCGCCGCATACACTTTATGTGCTGGATGAGCCCACGGTCGGCCTGCATATGGCGGACGTCGCCAAGCTGATCCGCGTGCTCCATCGTCTCGCGGACGGCGGCCATAGTGTTGTCGTCATCGAGCACGATCTCGATGTGATTGCCGAGGCGGACTGGATCATCGACCTCGGTCCGGAAGGCGGTGTGGGCGGCGGGACGATCGTCGCAGCCACCGATCCCGAAGGGCTGGCCCGTGTCGCTGCGAGCCACACCGGAGCGGCATTGCGACCCGTGCTCGCGCGAACGCAACACGGCGCGATGACGGCGAAAGGCGAGGGTACTAACGGGTAAAAGGGCGGAGCGGCGCAATTTACCGGAATTGCGCCGCTTGTGACGAATTGCATCGCTCGTCTATGCGTAAGCTATGTGTAATTTAATTCAATTGATTTGTAATTAGTCAAAAGACGTAATCGCCATGCCTATTTGAAGTGTCGTAAATAGCCCTAAAAAGAAATTCAAAGCCCGTTTTTCTTCTGCTATCTTCTCGCCTTCAGTCGAAGCCTCGTTTTGCTGTCCGATCATCGCAGCGAGGATCCGGCTGGCGATCCCGTCAGGCTGTTATGCATCCTCCGTGCAAGGCCCGTCCGGCGGGCTCTGCGGCATAAGATCGAAGCATCCTGCCAGCTGTCGTGAATGCTTTTGCGTCGCTCCGTGAGAGTGGCCGCGTCCCAAGTATCGAGCCGCGATAAGCGGTCTCCGCATCTGTCCGACATACGCTTTTTCTTTTAAAGCGGCGGAAATCCAGTGTTAGTTAGAGGGTTCTTTCTAAACTAAGTATGCTGGCATCAAAAAAAGTTTGACCGTACATTTTTTGTCCTGCTATCGTTGCCTCCCATGAAACGAATGTGACGTTCGCGCAAAAAGTCCCAGGCGCCATCGCGGACATCCATTACGTTGTCTTCTGCGTTCATGCGGCAAGAGAACGGGCGGGTCATATTTAATCTATTAGTAGTTCTACCTAGATTGGTGCCGAGCCAGTCAAGGCGTCGTTACGCCTGGCGAACGCCGACGCGCTCGTGCCGATCAATCCAGGTGGATCGGCAATACAGGAATTTTGGACTACAAATCAATGCAGTCAGATTGATCGGGTCGGTCGAAGTAAAGGATGTTGGCGGTAAGAAAGCGCACTGCAGTTACAGAAATGGACGGTTCACGCCGGAGGAGTAAAGGTGGGTACGAAAGTTGAAGGGCAATTTCCGGCAGCAACGGCCCGGATGGAACGGCCAGGACGCCCACGCGAGTTTGGGCGCAAGCAACAAAACCCAGTACGCCGCTTTGGCGGCATCGCAGTTGTTCTGCTCCTGCATATCGTGCTGATCTATGCACTTATCAACGGCCTCGCCACCAAGGTCGTGCAAGTCATCCAGCACCCCATCGAAACGAAGATCATCGAGCCGGTGAAGCCGCCGCCTCCGCCGCCGTTGCCGACCGTGCAATTGCCGCCGCCGAAGTTCGCGCCGCCGCCGCCGCCGTTCGTGCCGCCGCCGGAAGTGCAGGTGCAAACGCCGCCGCAGCCGACTATCACGCACCAGGCTGCGCCGGTCGTGTCGGCGCCTGCCGTGGCTCCGCCCGCACCGCCGGCCCCGCCCGCACCGAGCAAGCCCGTGAGTGCCGAAGTTGGCGTCGTGTGCCCGAACTCGGATCAGATCCGTTCGTCGATCCGCTATCCGAAGGAAGCACAGGAAAACAACGTGACGGGTGATGTGCTCATTGAATTCGTTGTCGACCCGCAAGGCCATATTACGAATGAACGTGTTGCCAAATCGGCAGACGATTCCTCGCTGGATCGCGCTGCGTTCAACGCGGTCAAGCAGTTCACGTGCGTTTCCCAAGGCCAGGCTGTCCGTGTGCAAGTTCCGTTCTCGTTTAACCTGAACTGATCCCACAGGCTGTTCGGTACCGGTAGCGATTTATCAGTCTTAGTTTAGAAGTTGTACTAATGAACTTGGAGCAGGCATGAAGAAGCGTACTCTCGCCGCACTGGCGGCAACCATGTTGTTCGCCGTAACCACGGTGGATACCTTTGTAGCACCGCATATGGCCCACGCGCAGGCTAGCGACGCAACCGCGTCGGCAGCCACGGCGCCGGCCACCGCAGCACCGCAAACCGCGAGCGCGGCAACCGACGACGCCGTGCCGCCGCCGGCGCCGGCTACCTCGGAAACGGTCAGCAACCCCTACGGCCTTGGCGCGCTCTGGAAGAACGGCGACTTCGTCGCACGCTTCGTCCTGATTCTGCTGGTGCTGATGTCGATGGGCAGCTGGTACATCATGATCACCAAGTTCGTCGAGCAGTTCCGTGCGAACCGCCGCGCGAAGAGCGCCGAAGAACAGTTGTGGACCGCGCCGTCGCTGGTTGAAGGCGCCAGGCTGCTCGACGAAGCGTCGCCGTTCCGCTTCATCGCCGAAACGGCTATCGAAGCAGGCGAGCATCACGACGAAGCCCTGCTCGAAGCAGTCGACCGCAATACCTGGATCGATACGTCGGTCGAGCGCGCGATCACCAATGTGTCGAATCGTCTGCAAGACGGCCTGGCCTTTCTCGGCACGGTCGGCTCGACGGCACCGTTCGTCGGTCTGTTCGGTACGGTGTGGGGTATCTATCACGCACTGACGGCAATCGGTATCGCCGGCCAGGCATCGATCGACAAGGTCGCGGGTCCGGTGGGTGAAGCGCTGATCATGACCGCAATCGGTCTGGCAGTGGCTGTGCCCGCGGTGCTCGGCTACAACTTCCTGGTTCGTCGCAACAAGTCGGTGATGGAACGTGTGCGTGGCTTCGGCGCACAACTGCACACTGTTCTGCTGGCCGGCAGCCGCCGCTCGGCGCGCGCCACGGCTCGCGAAACCTCGCTGGCCCAATAAGCGGAGTCCGTCATGGCAATGAGCGTTGGGCAGGACGACGACGACGAGGTCATCTCCAGTATCAACACTACGCCGCTCGTCGACGTGATGCTGGTCCTGCTGATCATCTTTCTGATCACGATTCCGGTAGTGACGCATACGGTGCCGGTGCAGCTGCCGAAGGAGACGATCCAGCCGCTGCAAACCACGCCGAAGAGCATCGTCATCGCGGTCAACCGCGACGGCGACTTCTTCTGGAACGAGAAGCAGGTCGATGCGCCTACGCTGCTGGCACGCCTGAAAACCGTGTCGGTCATGACGCCGCAACCGGAAGTGCATGTTCGCGGCGACCAGAGCGCGCGTTATGAATTCATCGGCCGGGTCATTACCGAGTGCGAGCGCGCTGGTATCGCGAAGGTTTCGTTTATCACCGAGCCGCCGGCACGCGGCGGCTAACTTTGCATGAGATCGGACGAGGCGCCACAGCGCGAAGTCCGATCGACAGGAGACGATCATGGGAATGAACGTATCGTCGGGTGGCGGTAGCGAACCGGATGTGATGGTCGACATCAACACCACGCCGCTGATCGACGTGATGCTGGTGCTGCTGATCATGCTGATCATCACGATTCCAATCCAGACGCACGCCATCAAGATGAACTTGCCGGTCGGCAATCCGCCGCCGCCGATCACGCAACCCGAAGTGGTGCAGATCGATATCGACTTCGACGGCACCACGACCTGGAACGGCCAGCCCGTGCCGGACCGCGCGGCGCTCGAATCGAAACTCGCTCAGGTGGCGGCCGAACCGGTGCAGGCAGAAATTCATCTGCGGCCGAACAAGCTGGTGCCGTACAAGGATGTCGCGGCGGTGATGGCGTCAGCACAACGACTGGGCGCGACGAAAATCGGCCTGATCGGCAACGAGCAGTACATGCAATAAGGAAGGGCAATGCAAACGATTCATCAACGCTTCAGGCGCGCCGTGATCGCGGCCGCTTTTGGTGGGCTGTCCGCGCTTACCGCATTGCCGCTCGCGGCGCATGCCGCCGACACGCTGCGGCCTGATGTAGCGAAGCCGCTGAATGCCGCGCAGGATCTGTATCGCGCGCACAAGTACAAGGACGCGTTGACGAAGATCGACCAGGCGGCGGCCGTACCCGGCAAGACGCCGTACGAAAGCACCATGGTCGAGGAAATGCGCGGCGCCGCGGCAGTGGCGGCGGGTGAAACGGGCATCGCCGCGCAGGCGTATGAAACGTTGCTGAGCTCCGGCAAGCTGACGGGCGCGGACGAACAGCGCACGACGGCGGCGCTCGCGGGCATCTACTTCCAGCAAAAGAACTACGCGCAAGCTGCCAAAGTTGCACAGCGTTATCTGAAAGCGGGTGGCGGCGATCCCGACATGCGCACCCTGCTGGTTCAGTCGTATTACCTGTCAAACGATTGCGCGAGCGTAGTGGGCCTGCTGAAGCCGACCGTCGATGCACAGGCGAAAGCCGGCCATGCGCCCGACGAGTCGCAACTGCAGTTGCTCGGCACTTGCGCGCAACGCGTGAAGGACGACGCAACGTATCGCAGCACGCTTGAAAAGCTGGTTGCCTATCACCCGAAGCAGTCGTACTGGGACGATATGTTCGCGGCGATCCGCAACAAGCCGGGCTATTCGTCGGCGCTCGATATCGATACTTACCGGCTGCGTCGTGCAACGGGTTCGCTCTCCACGGTCGACGATTACATGGAGATGACGCAACTGGCGATCGTCGCCGGTACGACCGCCGAAGGCAAACAGGTGATCGATCAGGGCTTTACGTCTGGCGTGCTTGGTCACGATGCGCAGTCGGATCGCGAGAAGCGTCTGCAGGCGCTCGCGGCTAAACGTGCGCAAGCGCCGGCCGATCCGGCCAATCCTGTTGCGCCGGTCAACGTCGCCTTCAATCAGGTGTTCGCAGGGCAGGCCAAGCAGGGTATCGCTGGAATGGATGCGGCGATCGAAAAGGGCGGTCTCGATCATCCGGACCAGGCGCAGTTGCATCTCGGCGTTGCCTACTACATCGCGGGCGATAAGCCCCGCGCTGTCCAGGCCTTCCGCGCTGTGAAGGGTACTGACGGATCGGCGGATCTCGCCCGTCTGTGGGTGCTGGTGGCGTCGAAGTAAAACCTCCGTTTCCACTTTGTTTCATTCGGTGAACCGCGCTCGAAACATGGCTGTGTCGAGAGCGCGGGCGCGCGCTCGCCTTCTCGAATGCAGGTTCACGCCGCTACCCGGCGATGGTTGCTCGCGCAACTTGATGGAGAGTGTTGTATTAGTTGAAACATAATTAGCTTCTATCAAACTATTTTTGACTACGGGATTCTGTCTTGCTATGGTTTTGCCACTCGATAACAAGGCACATGTTGCAGTCGCTATAGGAAGCAAAATCCGCGCGCTTCGCCAACGGCTGAAGCGAACGCTGGAAGAAGTGGCGAAGACCGCGGGGATTTCCAAGCCGTTTTTGTCGCAAGTGGAACGCGGGCATGCAACGCCATCGATTACGTCACTCGTTGGTATTGCTCGAGCTTTAGGTGTCACGGTGCAGTACTTCGTCGACACGCCGACTGAAGACAGATCGGTGCGTAGAGGAAGCGAGCTGAAGTACTTCGGCTTCGATGGAAGTGCCAATCTCTTTGGTCGACTGACGAATCTGTCGGTCGGCAGCAAGCTGGAAGTCATTCTCGTCAAGATGCCGGTGGGGCAGAACCCATCGGAGGTCACGACGCATGCAGGGGAAGAGTTTCTGTATGTGATGAGCGGAGAGATATCGCTCACGTTAGAAGGTACGACATTCGTGTTGCACGCAGGTGACACCGCGCATTACGAGTCCACCGTGCCTCATGCCTGGGCCAATACGGCACGCGAAGAGGCGGTGCTCGTATGGGTCGGAACGCCAAGATTGTTCTAGAGCCGCACTCCACGCTTTTTTAAAAAGCGGTCGCTCTGTGTTTCAAGCTTTACCTGAGGTTGCAAAGGACAGGTGCATGAAGAAGGGCAACGCATTGCTCCAGCCTGTGTCGTGTCGCATAAGAAGTGAAATCAATTAGAAAGCGCTGCGCATTTCGTTTGTAATAAATTAGTAGTCCGATTCTGATTCATTTGAAGTACTCCGTCTATCTGACTGTTTTTTTGCATGCCGGGTAAGGGGTAACCAGCATGCAAAGTGGGAAAGAGAGCGGAGCGGCTTTAACGGAGCGCGGCGCAAGATCGCCGTATATCGAGTGGCGAGGTTCAAAAGACCTCTCTTCACATACAGCTGTGGCCTTACTGACGAGCGGGAAGGGGAAAATGAAACAAAGGGCATTGGCGTTGGCCATCAAAAGAATAATCTGGGCTGAACTGGCGTTGTCGGCTGCGATCGCTATTCCGGCGTTCGCACAAAGCCAGCCGGCCGCAGCGGACACGGCGGCGGGTACGACGACGGAGAGCAAGCCCGCGGCAGCGGCAGCCGCTCCGGCATCAAGTACTGCCGCGACGCCCGCGACCGCGACTGGCAACGGCAACGTTGCGCAACTGAAGAAGTTCGAAGTCACCGGTTCGCTGATTCGCAGCGCCGACAAGGTCGGCTTCAATCAGGTCCAGACGGTTTCGCAGAAAGACATTCAGAATAGCGGCGCTTCGACCGTCGCTGACTTCCTGCGCACCACCTCGGCCAACTCGGCCAATAGCTGGGGCGAAGGCCAATCCGCCAACTTTGCGGCAGGCGCGGCAGGTATCGCGCTGCGCGGTCTGAGCGAAAAATATACGCTGGTACTGGTGGATGGTCAGCGCGTTGCGCCGTTCGCATTCTTCTCGAACAGCGTCGACTCGTTCTTCGACCTGAATACGCTGCCGTTGAACTCCATCGACCGCATCGAAATCGTGAAGGCCGGCGCCGTGTCGCAATACGGCTCGGACGCCGTCGCAGGCGTGGTCAACATCATCACGAAGCACGACTTCCAGGGGCTGCAGCTCGACGGCAGCCTTGGCAGCGCCCTGACCGGTGGTAACGGCGACGGCACCTACAAATTCGGCGTGCTCGGCGGTTTCGGCGATCTGAATTCCGACCGCTTCAACGTGACGGCCGCCGCGAGCTACTACAAGTCGAACGGCTTCACGCTGGCCGACCGCGACTCGACGCGCAATCAGGATTTCACGCAGCAGCCGGGCGGACTGTCATTGCTCTCGCCGTCGTACTGGAATATGCCGGACGGCACGGCACAGCCCTTGATGGGTTGTCCGCCGGGTAGTTCGGTTCACCCTGCAGGCACCAATTCCATCGCTTCGGCGGGCGTGACGGGCGGCGCGGTATGCGGCACCAACACCGCAGAAAGCCTGTCGATCCTGCCGCTGACCGAGCGTCTGAACGCCAAGCTGCACGCTGACTTCAAGGTCAACGATGCGACGACGGCGTTCGGCGACTTCCTGATCAGCAGCAACACGAGCACCAGTAACCAGGGCGTCAACGTGGTCGGCAATCCGCAGACCCCGACCCTTGTGTACAACCCGCAGACGAAGCAGCTCTCGCCGTTCAACACGGTGGTGCCGGCATCGAACCAGTACAACCCGTTTGGCGTCGACACACCGCTCACGTACACGTTCCCGAACGCCGTAGCGGAAGAAACGTACGCGACCTTCTGGCGCGCGTCGACCGGTATCAAGGGTTCGTTCAATCTGCCGAACGGTGAATGGGATTGGGCGACCTCGGTCAGCCACTCGCAGAGCACGGTTTCGAACGAATACTCGAACGAGCTGAACGCCGGTGCACTGAATAACATTTATCAGAACGGCACGTACAACTTCTCGAATCCGGCGGCCACCCCCAACGGGTCCGTGGGTCTGTACACGAGCGCGAACAACCTGGCTATCTCGAAGCTCGATACGGTCGACGCGACGTTGGCGACGCCGGAACTGTTCCATCTGCCGGCAGGCGACGTGGGTCTCGGCTTCGGTGCGCAGTTCACGCACCAGAGCGAAATCATGACGCCGGGCGGCGGGTTCGCGGACGGTACCGTCATCAACCCGAATCTCCAGACGGTGAACGGCCAGCGCAACGTGGCGGCTGTGTACTACCAGTTGGACATTCCTATCATCCGCAACCTGACGTTCAGCCAGTCGGGCCGTTACGACCACTACAGCGATGTCGGCGGTGCATTCTCGCCGCGCTTTGCGCTTCGCTATCAGCCGGTCTCGGCGCTCACGATGTACACCTCGTACAACCGCGGCTTCCGTGCACCGACGTTCGTCGAGGACAGCAATTCGCGTACGCTGGGTATTCAGGTCGATCAGGCCACCGGCCAGAATTACACGTCGATCACCGAGGGTAACCCGGACCTGAAGGCCGAACGCACACGTAACCTGGACATCGGCTTCCAGGTGTCGCCGACCCGTACGACCGACGTCGGTCTCGAGTGGTACAAGATTCGTGTCGATAACGTGATCGGCCAGGGTGCGCCTTCGTCGACGGTTGTCGACCCGACGACGGGCCAGACGCTGTACGTCAATATTCCGTACGCGAACCTGGGCTACCTCGATACGAACGGTTTCGAAGGCACGCTGCGTCAGTCGTTGCCGACGGCAGTCGGTATGTTCACCCTGTCGGGTGACTGGGCTTACGTGAACAGCTTCAAGCTCGGCTTGCCGGGTGGGGCGCCGGTGAATGGTGCGGGTAACAACTACACCATCACCCAACCGTTCGGCGGCAGCTTCCCGCGCTGGAAGGGCAACACCACGCTGGACTGGAATTACCACAAGTTCGACGCAGCGCTGACGTGGCAGTTCACGGGTCCGTACGCACAAAATCTGGCGTCGCAACCGAGCCGGGTGGGGTCGTACAGCCAGTTCAACCTGATGATGACGTACACGGGCTTCAAGCACTGGACGATTTACGGCGGTATCGACAACATCTTCAATCGTATCCCGCCGTACGATCCGATCTTTGCTAACGGCACGCTGGATCAGACGGGCTACGACACGTCGGTCTATACGTACATTGGTCGTTTCGCGCAGGTTGGCGCAACGTACAAGTTCTGATGAAAGCGTAGTCTGATTGCCTGGTAGGAACGGTCGCTTCGGCGTGCGGTACGGCGCTGGAGCGACCTCGTTTTTGATGCAGTAGAGTGAAGTACGCCCCGCAGGAAGTCCCCTTGGGGAGTCGGTGGCCAAGGCGTTGCGGGCTCGCGTTGCTGTTCGACAGGGCCTGGTTCGTTGCGGCATGGGCGAGTAACGCGAGCGATGACTGTGCGCATCGTCGCGTCAACCAGACGAACCATCCGACGGAGCGCGCTGGCCAGAAGCCCGCGTGAGTCCTCGCGCAGAACCATGAAAAGACTCGTGAAGTTACGGCCGTTGCGCGCGAAGCGAACCTTCCGCCGCGCATTCCCGGCCAACGGTGGGCGCGCCGCGTTGGCGGCGATCGCATTGTTTGGCGCGATGGCGACGTTCGCTCCCGGCGACGCAATGGCAAGTCCGGCGATTGCGCAATACGACCAGCCCAAATATCCCGCCAATTTCACGCACTTCGATTACGCGAATCCTGATGCGCCGACCAACGGCACGCTCAGTTTCGAGAACTACAACGAACTGCAGACCTACGATTCGCTGAATCCGTTTCTGGTGCGCGGTGCGCCCGCTCCGGACATTCTGAATCTGATGTTCGACACCCTGATGCAGCGCAGTTGGGACGAGTTGGCCTCCGAGTACCCGTTGATCGCGAACGACGTCGAGGTGGCCGCCGATCTGACTTCCGCGACCTTCCATATCAATCCCGCCGCGCGTTTTTCCAATGGCGATCCGATCACCGCAGCCGACGTCAAATATTCGTTCGACACGTTGACGAGCCCGCAGGCGTCGCCGCTTTTCAACGCCCAGTTCTCGGTGATCAAAAGCGCGACGGTGATCGATAAACAAACCGTCCGCTTCGATTTCAAGCATGCGCAACGTGACGCGCCGCTGATTGCCGGCGACCTGCCGATCTTCTCGCCGAAGTGGGGCATGCAGCCCAGCGGCAAGCGCCTGCCGTTCGATCAGATCGCCATCGCGCCGCCTATCAGCAGTGGCGCCTATCTGATCGAAGAGCGCAAGAACGACAAGCAGATCGTGTATCGCCGTAATCCCGACTACTGGGCGGCGAATTTGCCGTCGCGTCGCGGTATGTTCCGATTCGAGCGCATTACCTTCAAACTGTATCGTGACCATTACACACAACTCGAAGCATTCAAGGCCGGCGATGCCGATGCCGTGGTCGAATACAGCGCAACCCAATGGGCGCGCAAATACGTCGGCAAGAACTTCGACAATGGGCTGTTGAAAAAGGGCGAGTTCGCCGATGGCCCCGCGCAGATGCAAGGCCTGCTGATGAATATCCGCAAGCCGATGTTCCAGGACCCGCGCGTGCGCCACGCCCTGACGATGGCATTCGATTACGACTGGATGAACCGGATGATGTTCTACGGTCAATACCGGCGCACCAGCAGCTATTTCGAAGCAAGTCCGTTTGGCGCGACCGGCATGCCGAGTCCGAATGAACTGGCCTTGCTGGAACCGCTAAGAGGTAGCGTGCCGCCGGAAGTATTCGGTCCGATGCTCAAGCAACCCAACACGATTGCGCCGAATACATTGCGCGGCAATCTGCGGGTCGCGCGCGATCTGCTGGCACAAGCGGGCTGGCACTTTCGCGACGGCGCATTGCGCGATGCCAACGGTGCGCCGATGACGATCGAGATCATGGACGACCAGCCCGGCATGGACCGCCTGATCCTGCCGTATATGCAGGCGCTCAGCATGCTCGGCGTTCAGGCTCATATGCGCGAGATCGACAGTGCGCTGTACCAGAAGCGTCTGGACAATTTCGAGTACGACATGACCACCTTCATCTACTCCCCGGTGACGATTCCGGGCTCGGAATTGACGCGTCGATTCGGTAGTGCGGCGGCCTCGGAAGTCGGCTCGGAAAACTATCCGGGCATCCGCTCGAAAGCCGTCGATTCGCTGATCCACTCCGCGATCTCCGCCAACAATCTCGACGAGCTGGAAGCGGCGACTCGCGCGCTGGATCGCGTGTTGATCTATTCGTTCTACCTCGTGCCGGAATACTACGCACCCGGCGCGCGAATCGGCTACAAGTCGACGCTTGGCTATCCGGCGAAAGTGCCGATGTCGTATCAATACGAAGACTGGGTGATCGACTACTGGTACACCAAAGCGCAGGCCGCTCAGACTGCTTCTTCCACCACGGCTCCGGCCCACTGAGGCACAGCATGCTTGCCTACATTCTCAGACGATTGCTATTGATGGTGCCCACGCTGCTCGGCGTGGTCACACTGACTTTTGTCGTCACGCAGTTCGTTCCGGGTGGGCCGGTCGAACAGGTGATGACGCAACTCCGCCACGGCGCCAGTCGTGGCGGAGAGGCGGGGGCGGGCGGGGGCGGCTATCACGGTAGCCAGGGTGTCGACCCGCAGCAACTCGAGCAGATCAAGAAGCAGTTCGGTTTCGACAAGCCGCCGCTCGAACGCTATTTGCTGATGCTCAGGCACTACGCGACTTTCGATCTCGGCCAGTCCTATTACCAGCACGACAGCGTCTGGGACGTGATTCGTTCCAAGTTGCCGGTGTCG
Source organism: Paraburkholderia sp. BCC1884 (assembly GCF_900996225.1). GTDB lineage: Bacteria > Pseudomonadota > Gammaproteobacteria > Burkholderiales > Burkholderiaceae > Paraburkholderia. The sequence continues at coordinate 140,955 of NZ_CAAJGL010000079.1, forward strand.
ATCACGCTCGGCCTATGGACCGTGATGCTCACCTACCTGATATCGGTGCCGTTGGGGATCGCGAAAGCGGTGCGCAACGGCTCGCGGTTCGACACGGTCACGAGCGTGCTGGTGCTCTCCGGTTATGCGATTCCCGGCTTCGTGCTTGGCGTGTTGCTGCTGATGTTCTTCGGCGGCGGCACGTTCTGGCAGGTGTTTCCGATGCGCGGCCTCACGTCGGATAACTTCAACGATCTGAGCGCGTTCGGCAAGGTACTCGACTATCTCTGGCACATCGCGATGCCGGTCGCCGCCTCCGTGGTCGGCAACTTCGCGATCGTCACGATTCTGACCAAGAACACCTTTCTGGAAGAAATCGGCCGCCAGTATGTGTTGACGGCGCGCGCCAAGGGCGCACCCGAGCGCGACGTCCTGTGGAAGCACGTGTTGCGCAACGCTGCGATTCCGTTACTCACCGGTTTGCCGGCGGCCTTCGTCGGTGCGTTTCTGAACGGCAACCTGCTGATTGAAACGTTGTTCTCGCTCGACGGCATGGGCCAACTGTCCTACGACTCGGTGATTCGCCGTGATTATCCGGTCGTGCTCGGTTCGCTGTTTCTGTTCACGCTGATTGCCCTCGTAACCAAACTTATTGCTGACGTCTGCTATGTCCTCGTCGACCCCCGCATCCAATTCAACCGCCTGGACCGCTGACGCGGCCGGTGCGGCGCACGCGGCGTCGCCGTCTCCATGGCGGCGTACGTGGCTGCGCTTCAAGCAGCAGCGTCTCGGCTACTGGAGCCTCGTGATCTTCGTGACACTGTTCGCCATCAGCATGCTAGGCGAGGTGCTGTCGAACGATCGTCCGTTGATCGTCCGTTATGACGGGCACTACTACTTCCCGATCGTGAAGGACTATTCGGAGACGCTGTTCGGCGGCGACTTCCCGGCAAAGGCGAATTACCTCGATCCGTATATCCGTTCGCGGCTCGAATCGAATGGGAACTTCGCCGTCTATCCGCCGAATCATTTCCACTACGACACGATCGACTACTTCGCGGCGCATCCGTATCCGGCGCCGCCCACCAGAAGCAACTGGCTCGGCACGGATCAGTTCGGGCGCGATGTACTGGCTCGCCTGCTCTACGGCTTCCGTCTCTCGGTGCTGATGGCGCTCGCGCTCACGGTGTCCGGTGTGGCGATCGGCGTGCTGACCGGCGCCGTGCAGGGCTTTTACGGCGGCCGCACCGACCTGATCGGCCAGCGTCTGGTCGAGATCTGGAGTTCGATGCCGGATCTTTACCTGCTGATCATCTTCGCGTCGATCTTCGAGCCCACGCTGTGGCTGCTGTTCATCCTGCTTTCGATGTTCGGCTGGCTCGTGTTGTCGGACTATGTGCGCGCCGAGTTTCTGCGTAACCGTTCGCTCGACTACGTGAAGGCTGCCCGCACCATGGGCCTGTCGAACTGGCAGATCATGTGGCGCCATGTCCTGCCCAACAGCCTCACACCGGTGATTACCTTTCTGCCGTTCCGCATGAGCGCGGCCATCCTTTCGCTGACCAGTCTGGACTTTCTCGGCCTCGGCGTGCCACCGCCGACGCCGAGCCTCGGTGAGTTGCTGGCGGAGGGCAAGAATAATCTCGACGCATGGTGGATCTCGATGTCGGCGTTTGCGGCACTGGTGATTACGCTGCTGTTGTTGACGTTCATGGGTGATGCATTGCGTAACGCGCTCGATACACGTTCGCGTGGTTCGGCTTTCGGCGGAGGTCCGCGATGACAGATAGTCAGGCACCCATCGGCCGTCCGCTGCTGGAAATCGATCGTTTCTCGGTACGGTTCGGCGACAAGATTGCCGTGCACGAACTCAGTCTTTCCATCGCCCGCGGTGAGCGGGTGGCGTTGGTCGGCGAATCGGGTTCGGGCAAGAGCGTCACGGCGCTGTCGATTCTGCGTCTCGTCGAACATGCCGAACTGAGCGGACACATGTTGCTCGACGGTGAAGACCTGTTGCAGAAAACCGAGCAACAGATGCGCGGCTTGCGCGGCGCCGACGTTGCGATGGTGTTTCAGGAGCCGATGACCGCGCTCAATCCGCTCTTCACGATAGGCAAGCAGATCGCCGAGAGTTTGCGTCTGCACGAAGGCTTGCGACCGAACGCAGCACGCGCACGCGGCATCGAATTGCTCAGGCGCACGGGCATTCCGGAGCCGGAACGGCGGATCGACAGTTTTCCGCATCAGTTGTCCGGTGGTCAGCGGCAGCGCGCCATGATTGCCATGGCGCTCGCGTGCCGTCCGCGTTTGCTGCTCGCCGACGAACCGACCACCGCGCTCGACGTGACCGTGCGTCAGCAGATCGTCGACCTGTTGATTTCGCTGCAGGAGCAGGAAGCGGCCGAACGCGGCATGGCCGTGCTGCTGATCACGCACGATCTGAATCTGGTAAAGCGTTTCGCGCAACGTGTCGCGGTGATGGAAAAGGGCATTCTGGTTGAAACGAATACGACCGAAGCGCTATTCGCCAGTCCGCAGCATCCGTACACGCGACGCCTGCTGGACAGCGAGCCGCAGCGCGCCGTGGAACCGGTCGAGCCGGGCGCGCCCCGGCTGCTGGAAGTGCAGGGTCTGGCCGTCGATTACAGCACCGCCGCGAAAGGCTGGCGTTCGCTGTTCGGCCGCTCCACTTTCCGCGCGGTGCATGACGTCGATCTGAGTGTGCGGCGCGGCGAAACGCTGGGCATCGTCGGCGAATCCGGCTCGGGTAAATCCACGCTGGCGGCAACGGTGCTCGGGCTGCAGCATCCGGCGGCCGGCCAGATCCATATCGACGGCATGCCGCTCTCCATGCTGAAAACGGCAAGCTCACGCCGCGCGCTGTATTCGCGTATGCAAGTCGTGTTTCAGGACCCGTTCGGTTCGCTGTCGCCACGCATGACGGTGGAGCAGATCATCGGCGAGGGTCTCGTGATGCATCGGCCGGAAGTGGACGCGAAGGCGCGTCGGGCACGCGTCGGCAGTCTGCTCGAAGAAGTCGGCATGCCCGCCGACTCGATGTTGCGCTATCCGCATGAGTTCTCCGGCGGCCAGCGTCAGCGCATCGCGATTGCGCGCGCGCTTGCAGTCGAGCCGGAATTGCTGGTGCTCGACGAGCCGACCAGCGCGCTCGATGTCTCGATCCAGAAACAGGTGCTGAATCTACTGACAAATCTGCAGAAAAAGTACAAGCTGAGCTACTTGTTCATTACGCACGATCTGGCGGTGATGCGAGCCATGGCGCATCGCGTGATCGTGATGAAGTCCGGGCGGATTGTCGAGACAGGCGACACCCTCGATGTGTTGCACGCACCGTCGCATCCTTATACCCAGTCGCTGCTGGCGTCCTCGCTCAACGTGCCCGAGCCGGACGGTGCGGCGACTCATACGGGAACAGCTAATGATTGACGAACGTTGGGCGCAGGCCGCCCGCACGCTGAAGAGCCGGGCTGCGTTCTGGTCGCTGCGCATTGTCGACGAACGAATCGACGATCACGAGATCCGTAACGACATCGCGCAGCCGTTGCGCACCGTGCGCGATCGCGGCGCCATGCTGATTGCGTGGGTGGGCGCGGGGGCAGGCTATGCCGCCACCGCGAATCTGTCGGCGGCGGGCTTGCAGTCTGCGCTCGATATCGCCACCATGCGGGCCGAGGCAAGTGCGGGGCTGTCGTTGATCGATCACCGCGAAGTCGCGCGTCCGGCAGCGAGCGGTCACTACGTGTCGCCGAATGCACAGCGTGCGTTACCCCAACGCGCCGAATGGCTCGACCTGCTCGGCGCCGAATGCGCAGGGGCCAAACTCGACGACCGGATCGTCGAGCGCGTGGCATCGGTACAGATCACGCATACCGATCAGTTTTATATCACCAGCGACGGCGTGCGTATCGATCAGCAGTTTCAGTTCGTGATGCCTCAACTCAGCGTGGCCGCGCATGCCGATGGCGACACGCAAGTGCGCACCAACGGCGGCAATTACGGCACGCTCGGGCAGGGCGGCATGGAAGTGTTGGCGCGTTTTCGCTTCGAAGGCTCGGGCGTGCGTGTCGCGAATGAAGCACTGCAATTGCTGGCCGCGCCGAACTGCCCTTCGGGCAAGCGCGATCTGCTGTTGATGCCCGATCAGATGATGTTGCAGATTCACGAGTCGATCGGCCATCCGCTCGAACTCGACCGGATTCTTGGCGACGAGCGCAACTTCGCGGGCTGGAGCTTCGTCAAGCGCGACATGTTCGGCTCCTATCGTTACGGTTCGGAACTGCTGAATGTCACGTTCGACCCCGAACTGCGCGAAGAAGCGGCAGCCTACGCATTCGACGACGACGGGACGGCAGCCGACAAACAATATCTGATTCGCAACGGCGTGCTGGAGCGGCCGCTGGGCGGCGCGCTCTCGCAACAGCGTGCGCAGATGCCGGGCGTGGCGAACTCGCGCGCGTCGAACTGGAATCGTGCACCGATCGACCGGATGGCGAACCTGAATATCGAACCCGGCGACAGTTCGCTGGAGGACATGATCGGCGGTATCGAACACGGCATTCTGATGCGTACCAACACGTCCTGGTCGATCGACGACCATCGCAACAAATTCCAGTTCGGTTGCGAATTCGGGCAACTGATCGAAAACGGCAAGCTGACTCAAGTGGTCAAGCAGCCGAACTACCGCGGCATCTCGGCGAATTTCTGGCGTAGTCTGAGCGCGGTGGGCAATGCCGCCACGCGCGAGGTGTACGGCACGCCAATGTGCGGCAAGGGCGAGCCCGCGCAGATCATTCGCGTCGGGCATGCGTCGCCGGCTTGTGTGTTCAGCAACATCGACGTATTCGGAGGCGCATGATGAGCCAGTTCATTTCATCTCGCGCCGCCAACCCGGTCGACTGGCAGCGGCATTTCATGTCGCTCGCCGAAGCGATCGAAGCGCAACGGCAGGGCGCCGAAACCACGCTCAGTTCGTTCGCGGGCGAGCAGTCGGACTTTATCCGCTTCAATGCAGGCAAGGTGCGCCAAACCGGCAGTGTGTCGCAAGGCAAATTGACCTTGCGCCTGATCGACGGCGCACGTCAGGCTTATTCCACCCTGACTGTCTGCGGCGATCTGCGCCAGGATATCGACGACGTAGGCGCCGCGCTTGCCACTTTGCGTGAAGGTCTGCGCGATGCGGCGGACGATCCGCATCTGCTGTTCGACACGTCGAAGTGGGAGCGCAGCACGCAGCGCTCCGGCAAGTTGCCGGACCCGGACGGCTTGTTGCGCTCGGTGGCGCAGTTGGCGGAAGGACTCGATTTCGTCGGCTTTTACGCGGGCGGCACCATCGTGCGCGGCTTTGCCTCCACGAGCGGCAGTCGTGGCTGGTACGAGGTCGACAACTTCAATTTCAGCTGGTCGCTTTACGACCCGAGCGGTCGCGCGATCAAGACGACTTACGCCGGCGACGACTGGAACGACGCCGTGTTCGCGCGCAAAGTCGAGCAGGCGGCAACGCGTCTGACCGTCCTCGCGCGCACGCCGCGAGCGTTGGCTCCAGGGAAATATCGCGCCTATCTGGCACCCGATGCGCTCTCAGAACTGTTGGGCACCGCGTCATGGCGCGGTTTTTCTGCGCAGACGCAAGCGAGCTCGCGCAGCGCGCTCTACAAATTGCATGTAGGAGAAGTCGTAGTCGACCCGCGTGTTTCGATCAGCGAAGATCTCAGTCTCGGCATCACACCCGGCTTCAATGAAGACGGCTATTTGCGCGAGAACGTGTCGCTCATCGAAGCCGGGCGCAGTGTCGAGCGGCTGACCAATGCACGCAGCGCGCGCGAGTACGGCTTGACGCCCAACGGCGCGCTCACGGACGAGGCCCCCGCCGCGCTCGCCATGCAAGGCGGCGATCTGCTGGAAGAAGACGTGCTGGCCAAACTCGGCACCGGACTTTATATCGGCAACCTCTGGTACGTGAATTTCTCGGACCGTATGAATTGCCGCCTGACCGGCATGACGCGCTTCGCGACGTTCTGGGTGGAAAACGGCGAGATCGTCGCGCCGCTCGAAGCCATGCGTTTCGACGACAGTCTGTACCGCTTGCTCGGCAGTGAACTCGAACAGATCGGCGCGCAAGCCGAACTGCTACTCAGCGACTCCACATGGGGTGAGCGCGCCACGGGCGGCATGCAATTGCCCGGCATCCTGGTGAGGTCATTCGAATTGACGTTATGAGCCTATGGATCAACACATAAAAACAACATCAAAATCTGAGAGCTTGCCCGAGGGCCTCACGCTGCGCGCGGTGCGGCTGTCCGATGCGGAGCAATTCCATGCCTTGCTGCAGTTGCCGGTGGTGGCGAACGGCAACCCGCATGTACCGTTCGAGTCCGTTACGCGCACGCGTGAATTCATCGAAAAACTCGACGCCAGCGAGATTGCGATCGTCGCCATGGTCGGCGACACGCTGGTCGGCGAAGCAGATCTGACGCCATTCAGGGGACGTCGCGCGCATGCCGCCTCGCTCGGCATCTGCGTTCACGACGACTGGCACCGGCGCGGAATCGGCAATCTGCTGATGAACGAACTGCTCGACATTGCCGACAACTGGCTCGGTCTGCGTCGTGTCGAACTGCATGTGTTTGCCGATAATCACGCCGCGCTCGCGCTGTATCGCAAGCTCGGCTTCGAGATCGAGGTACGCCAGCGTGGCTCGGTGTTGCGCCGTGGCGAGCTGATCGATTGCTACATGATGGCGCGGCTGCGCGAGCCCGCGCCGTTTATGCCGGCGCCGTCCGCGCCCCATCTCGGAGCGCAATAGTCCATGAAAGAAGCTACCTCGACGGCTGAGACGGCCTCTGAGAATCGCATCGTCCTGAAGGCCTGCGAACCGGCCGACATGGAGGCGTTCGCCGACATCATGAGCCTGCCCGGCGTGCGAAGCGGGACCTTGTCTAACGGTTATCGCCGTACCGAACAGATCGCGGCGTGGCATAAGCGGCGCCTCGAAGGCAGCGTGAGCGTGTGCGCCTGGCTCGACGGGCGCATCGTGGGGCATGCCGGTCTGGAGTTGTACCGTCCCAGCCGGGCTCACGGCGCGTGTCTGGGTATCTCCGTGCACGACGATTATCATGGGCGGGGTGTCGGCACGGCACTGATGCAGGCTTTGACCGGGTCCGCCGATGGCTCGCTCGGTTTGCGCCGTATCGAACTCACGGTGTTCGCCGACAACGTCCCGGCCATCGCGCTGTATCGCAAGTTCGGCTTTGTCGAGGAGGGCCGCTCGCGCGCCTACGCGATGCGCGACGGCGTGCTGGCCGATGCGCTGCATATGGCGCGCCTGACCGACGCGCCACGCTTCGCTCCAATCTGAACGGACATTCGCGTGCCTTTTTTCTTCATCGACCGCCCGGTCTTCGCCTGGATCGTCGCGCTCGCCATCGTCGTGGCGGGCGCGCTTGCCATTCCGATGCTGCCCGTGGCGCAGTATCCGCGCCTCGCGCCACCGCGCATCGTCATTTCCGCCATGTATCCGGGGGCGTCGACCGAGGTGGTGGATGCGAATGTCGGCAGCATCATCGAGGAGAGTCTCGATGGCGCCGACAACATGCTGTATTACCAGACCACCAGCGACAATCTCGGCGAGCTTGAAATCGATGCGACCTTCGCCCCCGGCACGAATCCGGATCTCGCGCTCGTCGACATCCAGAACCGGCTCAAGCAGGTCGAGCCGCGCTTGCCGCAGCAGGTCGTGCAGCAGGGCATTAGCGTCTTCAAGGCGGCCAATACGTTTCTGATGCTGGTCGCGCTCACCTCCACCGACGGCACGCGCGACTCCGTGCAACTGAGCGATTACCTGAGCCGCTACGTGCTGCGCGAGTTGAAGCGCGCGCCGGGCGTGGGCGCCGCCGAACTCTGGGACGCCGACGAAGCGCTGCGGATCTGGCTGGACCCGATGAAGCTGCGCGAATACAACCTCGGTGCCGCCGAGGTGATCGCCGCGATCACCTCGCAGAACGCCACCGTCACGGCGGGTACGCTCGGCGACGCGCCTTTCGTTCCCGGCCAGCAGTTGACGGCGTCGGTGAGCGTGAAAGGGCAACTGATTTCGCCGGAGGAATTCGGCCAGATCGTGTTGAAGGCGCAGCCGGACGGCTCGGCGGTGCGTCTGCGCGATGTCGCGCGAGTCGAACTCGGGCGTGACAATTACTCGTTCTGGTCACGCCTGAACGGCAAGCCGTCGGCCACCGTGGGGATTCAACTCGGACCGCGCGGCAACGCACTCGAAACTTCGAACGCGATTCGTGCACGGCTCGACGAGTTGTCCAAAAGTTTGCCGCCGGGCGTCGCCGTCGAGATTCCGTTCGACAACGCCCATTTCGTGAAGATCGCCATTCGTGAGGTGCTCGTCACACTCGGGGAAGCGGTAGTGCTGGTGTTCTTCGTGATGTGGCTGTTCCTGCGCGATCTGCGTTACACGCTGGTGCCGACCGTCGTGATTCCGGTCACGCTGATGGGCGCGTTTCTCGCCATGTACGCGTGCGGCCTGTCGATCAATGTGTTCACGATGTTCGGCCTCGTGCTCGCCATCGGCATTCTGGTCGACGACGCGATCGTGGTGGTGGAGAGCGTGCATCGCGTGATGGAGGAAGAGGGCCTACCGCCGCGTGAGGCTACCCGCAAGGCGATGACGCAGATCGGCGGCGCGATCGTCGGCGTGACGGCGGTGCTGACCGCCGTGTTCGTGCCGATGGCGTTTTTCCCCGGCAGCGTCGGCGGCATTTACCGGCAGTTCGCCGTGGCGATGATTGCGTCGATGCTGGTGTCGTCGTTCATGGCGTTGTCGCTGACCCCCGCGTTGTGCGCCAATCTGTTGAAGGCGCATACGCAGTCGGTGCATCAGCGCGATGCGCGCCGTGGTGTGCTCGGTTTCGCCGCGCGTGCGGCAAGCGGTTTCACCGCCGGTTTCGATCGCGCGGCCAGCGGCTATCGCGGGTTGACTGCACGCACGCTGCGCCGCGTCGGACCGATGCTGGCGGTCTATGCGGTGCTGGTCGGCGTGTGCGTCGCGTTGTATTGGCAGATGCCGAGCGGTTTCTTGCCGAGCGAAGACGAAGGGCAGTTGCAGGTGATGGTGCAATTGCCGGCGGGCGCCACGCAGGAGCGCACGCTCGCGGTGGTGAAGAGCGCGGAGAAAATCCTCCACGCCGAACCGGCGATTGCCAACGTGACGAGCGTGATCGGCTGGAGTTTTGCCGGTAGCGGTCAGAACGTGGCGATGGAATTCGTCGAGCTGAAGGACTGGGACAAGCGCGATACCGATGCCCTCGTGTTACGCGACCGCCTCAACCAGAAGTTCGGGAAGATTCTCGACGGTGACGTGGAGGCGCAGTTGCCGCCCTCCGTGCCGGGCGTCGGGCATTCGGACGGCTTCACGTTCCGCCTCGAAGATCGCGGCGGCGTGGGACTCGATGCATTGAAGGCCGCGCGCGAGCAATTGTTCGAGCGAGCCAAGGCGAGTCCGATGCTGGCCTCGGTGCACTCCGAAGATCTGCCCGACGCGCCGCGCCTGGAGCTGATCGTCGATCGTGCCAAGGCGTATGCGCTAGGCGTGCAGTTCGAGCGTGTCGCCGACGTGCTCGGTAGCACGTTCGGCTCTACCTATATCAACGACTTCCCGGCGGGCGGCCGGATGCGTCGCGTCATGATTTCCGGCGAGGCCGCCACGCGCATGAGCGAAGACGATCTGCTCGCGCTCTCGATTCCCAATTCGACCGGCGGCATGGTGCCGCTTTCGGCTATCGCCTCGGAGCGTTGGACCATCGGCCCGGTGATGCTGAACCGCTACAACGGCTATCCGTCGCTCGACGTGAGCGGCCACGCGGCGCCGGGCTACAGTTCCGGTGCGGCGATGGCGGAGATGGAGCGGCTTGCCGCGTCCTTGCCGTTGGGCGTCAGCTACGACTGGGTCGACGCGGCACGCGAGGAGACCGTGGCCGCGCAGATGACGCCACTCCTGATCGGCCTGTCCCTGCTGGCGGTATTCATGGCGCTGGCCGCGCTCTACGAAAGCTGGACGATTCCTTTGGCGGTGCTGATGGTCGTGCCGCTCGGCGTGATCGGCGCAGTGAGTGCGGTGCTGCTGCGCGGCATGCCCAACGACGTGTACTTCAAGGTCGGCATGATTACCGTGATCGGCCTCGCGGCGAAGAACGCGATTCTGATCGTGCAATTCGCACGCGACCTGTATCGCGGCGGTCTGCCGTTGACGCGTGCGGTGACCGAAGCGGCCGGCGCGCGCTTCCGGCCGATCGTGATGACGTCGGCGGCGTTCCTGCTCGGCGTCGTGCCGCTGGTCGTGTCGAGCGGGGCGGGCGCGGAAAGCCGCCGGTCGATCGGCACCGGCGTGTTCGGCGGCGTGTTGGCCGCCACGCTGTTCGGGCTGGTGTTCGCGCCGCTCGCGTTTTACGGGATTGCGTCGCTCACGCATGGCAGGCGCAGGCTGGCCGACCTACGCCAGCAGCGCGCGGAGCGGCGAGCGTCGCGCTCACGACATACCGAGGATAAAACGCGGCCGCTCGACGGCTCGACGATGCGTTGAGTTCGCTGCCGCCAAGGTGGCGTTTAGTGAATCAGCCGGCCGGCTGATTCACGGCTTGAGTGGGCGCGCCACCCGCGGGCGACGTGGTGGTGTCGGCCGACACATGCGGCGCCGCCGGCAGGCAGTCGGCGCGATATTCGGTCTGGACCTTGTGCTCGGCGGCTTCCAGGTCACGCGGATAGTTGTCGTCGTCGCCAGACGGGTTGTAGCCCACGGCCTCCAGTTCACCGAGTTCGTTCATCAACTGCGTATGCGTCACCTCATGCTTTAGCTGTTTGAACGGATAGTCATTGCATTGCTGTGCCGTGAGACCAGGCGCGGCCATCGCCGAGGCGCTGCCGATCAGCAGCAGCGTGGTGATCAGCGTTTTCGTTGTGAGCTTCATTTTTACCATCCACGAGAAGGGTCGAGTCGGACCGCCGGTTGATTCGGCGGGATGGCTGTAGGCTAGTGGAGCCGGTATACCGAAGCGGCGTCGGCAAAATGAAATTTGTTTTATCGAGTTCGGCAACGTGTGTGCGAGGCTCTGCGCCGAACTTAAATATTTCTTCATGAAGCGGATATTCATCCGCTATACGATCCCGCGTAGCCTGCAAGCAGGCGCCGACGCACAGCTGCGGCCTCCAACGAACCGCACGCCCGTGCACTGAACGCGCAAGCCGAATATGGCATCATGTCCTTCTACTGATAACCGGTCGCGCCCGCCGCTTGCATCGGTAGAGCTGGCGGCGCACGCAATGATCATGTCGCGAGTGCTGACGATCGAAGACGATGAAATCACCGCGAACGAAATTGTCGGTGAATTGAAAAGCCGCGGCTTTACGGTGGATTGGGTGGCCAATGGCCGCGACGGCATGGCGCGCGCGATCAGCGAAGACTACGACGTGATCACGCTCGACCGCATGCTGCCCGGCGTGGACGGCCTCACGATTCTGACCACCATGCGCAGCATCGGCATTCAAACGCCGGTGCTCATGTTGAGCGCGCTTGGCGATGTGGACGAACGGGTGCGCGGTCTGCGTGCCGGTGGTGACGATTATCTGACCAAGCCCTTCGATCCCGAGGAAATGACCGCGCGTCTCGAAGTGCTGCTGCGCCGCAGCCAGACCCCGGCCGCGCAACTCGAAACGCATCTGCGAGTCGGCCCGCTCGAACTCGATCTGATTTCGCGCAAGGTTCAGCGCGACGGCGAAGAAATCGTACTGCTGCCCACCGAATACCGCGTGCTCGAATTCATGATGCGTCATGCGGGGCAGACCATCACCCGCACCATGTTGTTCGAGGCTGTGTGGGGTTACCACTTCGATCCCGGCACCAACCTGATCGACGTGCACATGGGAAGGTTGCGCAAGAAGATCGATCCGCCCGGGCTCGCGCCCTTGATCCAGACCGTACGAGGCTCTGGTTATATCCTCGCATGAGCGCACTTTTCTGATGGACACAATCTTACCCGGCCAGGCTGCGCTCGGGCGGCGCTGGCATTCCACGACCTTTCGCCTGCTCTCCATCTATGCGGTGATCTTTTCGTTTTCGGTGATGCTGCTGCTCGGCTTCATTGGCTGGGCCGTGACCGGCGACATGGAGCGTGAGACCGACGTCGTGATGGACTGGCAACTGATCTATTTCGACTCGCTGCCCGACGCGGGACTGGCGGATGCGATTCATCGGCGCATCGAGCGCGAGCGCATGCACACCAACTACTACGGCTTGTTCGATGCCAACGGCGGGCTGATCGCCGGAGACGTGCTCGCGTATCCCGCCGTGCTGCCCACTACCCGCAAGGGCAAGACGCTCGACCTCACGCTCTCGATGGGCCGCAACGATCAGGCGCCGGTGGTGCGCGCGATGGCCGAGAAGCGCAAGGATGGCTCCACGCTCGTGATCGCGCGCGACCTGACCCATATTCTGCGGATTCGAGAGACCATCATCAACGCGCTGGTAGGCGGGGGCGTGCTGTGTCTGCTGGCCGGCGTGGCCGGTGGACTGGCACTGAGCGTGCGGCAGATGAGGCGCCTGAAGGCGATCCGGCGCGTCACGCAACGCATTGCGCAGGGCGATCTCGCGCAACGTCTGCCAATTGGCGGACGCGACGAAGTGGATATGCTCGCGCATCTCGTGAACCATATGCTTGCCGAAGTCGAGCGCCTGATGAACGAAGTCAAAGGGGCGTGCGACGGCATCGCGCACGATTTGCGCACGCCGCTGGCGCACGTGCGGACCTTGCTCGCGCACGCGGCGGAGCGTACAGAAACGCACCACGATGCCGAGTTGGCCAAACTGATGGAACGTGCGCGCACCGAGACCGACGCGCTGCTCGATCGCTTTCGCGCGATGCTGCGCATCTCCGAGATCGGTACGTTGCAACGACGCGGCGGCTTTGGCGAAGTGCAGCTGGACACGCTGCTTCAGGAAGTCGGCGAGCTTTACGAGCCGCTGGCCGAGAGCCGTTCGATCCAGCTTTCCGTGGACGCCCCAGCGGCCGATGCGATCTACGGCGACCGCGCCTTGTTGTTCGAAGCGCTGAGCAATCTCGTGGATAACGCGATCAAGTTCACGCCGGAAGGCGGCACGGTACGCATGGAGCTGCGACAGACGGCGGCGGGGCCGCAGGTGGACATCGTCGACAACGGACCTGGTATTGCTCCGGATCAGCGCGACGCGGTTCTGCAACGCTTTTATCGTGGCGAGAGTACGCGTCATATCGCTGGGTCGGGGTTGGGGCTGAGCATCGTGTCCGCGGTGATGCGGGTACATGATTTCACCATGAAGATCGGTAGTGGCGAGCCGGGTACGCGGATTTCCATCGAGTGCTGGTCGCGAACGCTGGCGTGAGTTCTATTTCTTTTCTTGTTCTGGCAGGGTGGTGAATGCGCGTCCTGTTCGTGGGTCCCGCTCATCCGGAAGCGGCGTGGTTGTTCAAGGCGTTGCAGGAGAGCGCTCATAGTTTGCAGCGAGCCGATGATCTGCGCGATGGCGTGTTCCTCGCGGCTCAGGAGCCCTTCGACGTGATTGTGCTGATGGTCATCGAGGTCGGCTTGTACGCCGATCTGCTCGCGTTTCTCGGGGAGTTTGCCGCGGCGGGCAGTGGTGCGGCGATTGTCGTGGTGTTGGGGGCGGCTTCCGCTCAGGATCGCACGCGGGTTTTGCGGGCCGGGGCGGATGCGTGTTTCTGTCAGCCTTTTTCGTTTATCGAAATGCACGAGAGGCTGCAGGCGTGGCAGCGCAATGCCGGGGCGCGGATCGTCGGCGGCCCCGCGCGCGCGAGTGGTTCTCTGTCCGCGTATGGCGAGCGTGCGGTACCGTCTCTTGACGGGGCGACAAGGGAACTGGTGTTCGGCGTGCGCCGGATCGGTGTGACCCGGCGAGAGTTTCTTTTGCTCGAATGCCTGCTGAGGTAGGTCAATGCTCCGGTTGCAAGAGAGCAGTTGATTCGCTACGCGTGGCCCGAGAAGGAGGATGTCGATCCGTCCAGCGTCAATCTTGTCGTGTCCCGGCTTAGGAGAAAGTTGCTGGGCGATGTGCCTGAGTTGAAGATTGAGACGGTTAGCCGTTTCGGTTATCAGGTATCGGCTCCCTCTGCTTGACCTGCGTTGCCGAGCGCGCTTGCTGCGACAATCCGGGGCATGTAAAGAGCCGAATTCACGGCATAGCATGGAGCCCGAGGAGTATCTAATACAGTCAAACCGGACTGACCCTGGAAAGGGCCAGGCCGAACGCTCCTCACGTAGGAAACATAACCCTTTGCGTTATAGGAGCGAGCAATAATGACATCGTTGATTAGTAATCCTTCTCGGAAAATGTACAGTTTCTCCATCAATCGACGCACGAGAAAACTGCCACATCTGGTACTGGCCAGCTTCGCTTGCCTGTTCGGTGTATCGGCCGCGTACGCCGACTGTTCTCCGACGGAATTCAGAGGTCTTGTCCCCGTCACATTTCCGTCCACCGTCACCGTTTCCGACAACGCCGCGATAGGGACGGTGATTATGGCGGTAACCGTGCCGGTGCCGGTTGCGAGTTCGGGAGTGCAGTATGGAACCTGTTCGGGCGGTGGGAATGTCTATTGGTCGCTGATTGCCGGCCCGGCTATTCCAAACCGGGTCGGCGCAACATCGGTACAGGGGGTCGGCTACACCGCGTCGCTTTCTGGCGGCGGCCTTGCCAGCCCCGTGGGCTTCGACACGGCGATCAACGCCTCATGGTTGCCGGGAGGCCCCGGCGCGCCAACCTTTTCGTCGCAATTGTATGTGACGGTGAGTCTCGTCAAGACGGGGCATATCGTACCCGGCCCGCTAGCGTTGAATCCACACGGCGTGGGTGTGCGGGACGTGGTTGGCCATCTTTACGTCGGCGACAGGGGTTCGAGTTTCTTTAACATCGGACTGACGTCCAACGCGACTTCGGTTGCGACGTCCGCGTCGATGTGACTCGCTCTGCTGCTGCGGGTCAATAACCCGTTCATGAAAATCCAACGCGTTTTTTGAAAGTCTGTCTTGCACACGCGGGGCTTTCTGGTGTCGATATATTCGCCAGGTGGTGGCAATTTCCTTGCCACCACGGCGATCAGGCATCCTCAATTAAGCGAAAGGTTATTCATGAACCAGAAGATGAAACTGGCACACCTGGCCGGAGCTTTGCTGTGTATCGGCGCGATATCGACCGCCCATGCGCAAAGCAGCGTCACGCTCTACGGCGTCCTCGATACAGGTATCGATTTCGCCAGCAACGTCAACGGCAACCGGCTCTATCAGATGGCCAGCGGCGTTAGCGCAGGAAGCCGTTGGGGCCTCAGAGGCAAGGAAGATCTCGGTGGTGGCCTCGCCGCGGTCTTCGACCTGGAAAGCGGCTTCAATTCGACCGATGGCGCCCTGGGCAGCGGACTCGCATTCTCGCGCAATGCCTACGTAGGTCTCGCCAGTCAAACGCTTGGCACGGTCACCGTGGGGCGTCAGTGGGATCCGCTGGTCGACCTGATCGAACCGTTCTCGCTCAACGACAGCTACGGCGGCTGGTATTTCTCCCACCCGAACGATATGGACAATCTCGACAACGGATTCGCCGTCAGCAATGCGGTGAAGTACACGAGTCCCACCATCGGCGGCTTTACCGGTGAAGCACTTTACTCGTTCGGTGGACAAGCCGGACAGTTCTCGAATAACGCAGCCTACAGCGCGGCAGCGTCCTATACCCAGGGATCGTTCTCGATCGGTGCCGGCTATTTGCGGGTCAACGACCCGGAGCAGTCCATCCAGAGCTATCAGAACGGCTCCGGCTTTACCAATGCGGTGTACGGCGACTACCTGGCAAATGCCCGCAGTCAGGGAATCTTCGCCGCCGGCGCCTCCTATCAGTTCAACCGCTTCAAGCTGATGGGCAACTTTACCAACGTCGACTTCCAGCAGGGCGATGCGGGTCAGGACGTCAAGTTCCAGAACTATGAATTCGCCGGTACGTTCGCGGCGACCAGTCAGCTCAACCTGGCGGCAGGCTACACCTACACGGATGGACGCGATCACGCGACCAATCAGGAACCGAAGTATCAACAGCTTAATTTGAGCGCCGAATACGAGGTGTCCAAACGTACTGCCGTCTATGTGCTCGCCGCACTACAGAAGGCAAGCGGTGGCGCGGTCGCTCAAATCGCAGGCTTCGATCCGTCGTCGGATGGCAAGCAGGTGGTGGGTCGCGTCGGCTTGCGCCACACGTTCTAATCTGACTGCAATTAGCAGAAGAGCGCGCTATCCAGTCAGGGTAGCGCGCTCTTTCGTTATCAGGAACCAAAATAGATATTGCAGTAGTCGGGCGGCCCGACGCAGTTGTCGGCGGTGCTGGCGTTGGGCGCCGTCGTTGCGCAGCCGGACAGCAACAGTCCGGCTGCAACAGCGGCGGCGGCAAAACGAACGGATCGTTTGATCGCGGTACGAAGTGTCATTGATATCGTCGGGGAAAATACGGCGCTGTGTCGCTGATGTGAAGCTCAGTGCGCATACAGCGTCGAGTTCAGATACGCGAGTTGGCCATCTTTCTCCGCGTGTACCAGTTCCCGATAAACCTGGGCGCGTGTCTTTTCGCCCGTGGCCTGACCATACGGCGGTACCCACGAGCCGGCGCTATTGATCGCCATGCCGCTGTTGGCGGCAACCTGCATCGAGGGTGCGGCGCTCTGCTGCGTCGGTGCCGTAGTGGACTGTGCGAAGGCAGAGGCGGTGGCGGTCAGACCGATAAAGGCGATGGCGAACGTCAGAGATTTCATGTCGTAATCCTCACAAATAAAATTGGGTGGCCCCGGTTCGTGAACCTCATGGATTCGTCGAGCGGTTGATGAGAAGGATAGTCAACCCGCTTTAGCGGATCGGCGATGTGTGCATGAAAAGATATTTATCCGCTGCAGCGTCGGTCGTTCGCTGAATTGCGGGTCCATTGGGCGCGTGTCATCAACATAAAAAACGTTTCATGAAACGGCGGGTTTTGATCACGGGTATGTCACCGCGTCTATCTACATTGCGGCTACCCGCACGTTGTGCGGGATCGGTTCGTCGATGCGCGGGCCGGCATTCTCTCTTACCCGGAATCAGGACATGAATAAGGCATTGGCAACCACATTCGTCGCGCTGGCAGGCACTTTCTGCGCGGCGGCGCACGCACAAAGCAGCGTCACGCTCTACGGCACGCTCGATACGGGTCTCGACTACATCAGCAATCAGAAGACGGCCACCGGCGGCAAAAGCAACTGGATGATGGAAAGCGGCAACATCAGCACGGATCGTTGGGGCCTGCGCGGCAACGAAGATCTGGGTGGTGGAATGAGCGCCGTGTTCGATCTCGAGAACGGTTTCAATATCGACAGCGGCAAGTTCTCCAATGGCGGCGACGAGTTCGGCCGCCAGGCGTGGGTCGGCATCGCACGCAGGCAATGGGGCACGGTAACCTTGGGGCGTCAATACGACTTTCTGGTCGACTTCGTCGCGCCTCTGTCGGCGACCGGTTCGGGCTTCGGCGGCAATATCGCCGACCACCCCTTCGATAACGACAACCTCAACAACGATCTGCGGATGAACAACGCACTGAAATTCCGCAGCGCGACCTACGGCGGCGTCACTGTCGGCGGCGCGTACGCATTCAGCAATGCGGCGGGCGGCTTCAGCAATAACAACGCCTATAGCCTCGGCGCACAATGGGCGGGTGGTCCGTTCAATCTCGCACTGGCTTACCTGCAGGTGAACCAGCCGGGCGGTGTCAACACACCGGCCAACACGGGCGGTGCGGTGAGCAGCAGCGACGGCGACGCGACTTTCACGGGCGCGCGTCAACGTATCCTCGGCGCGGCGGGCCGCTACACGTTCGGCGCAGCGACCCTTGGTCTCGTCTTCACGCGCACGATGCTCAACGATCCGCATCAGATCACGCAGGGTGGTGCGTATTCGACGGTCAATGGCGATCTGCTGACCTTCAACAACTATGAGTTGAACGCGCGCTACGCGATTACGCCGGCGTTCACGTTAGGCGGTTCCTACACCTTCACGGACGGCCATTTCAGCGACGACGGCAGAAGCGTCGCGCCGAAATGGAATCAGTTCATGCTGCAGGCGGACTATGCGCTTTCGCGCCGCACGGATCTCTATCTGGAAGGCGTGTATCAGCATGTGTCGGGTGCCGACGGCATCGCGGTGCTGGGTAACGCTTCGATCTATTCGCTGGCGGCTTCGTCGAGTGACAGGCAGGCCGTCGTGGCGCTGGGTCTCCGTCACCGCTTCTAAATGCAGGCAGCGGGCGTCGTGCCCGCTTCCAGAAAGGTCGCCGGTAACGAACCGGCGACTTTTTTATTGCGTGTTCAACTCGCGGTATGACTGCTCTGCGCCGCCTGAACCTCAGGCGCGGGCTTGGCGCCCTCCGCGGACCAGCCGCCTCCCAATGCCTGGATCAGACCCACGGAGGCCAGCAGGCGACGCGTATCGAGGCTCAGTGCGTCGGTTTGCGTATTGAGCTCGGTCGTCTGCGCGGTCACCACGTCGAGATAGCTGACCACACCGTCGCGATAGCGCGACATCGACAGTGTCAGCGTGCGTTGCGCCGCAATCAGGGCCTGGTTCTGCTGCTGGGCTTCGTCGCCGAGATGGTGCAATTGCGAGAGATTGTCCTCGACCTGCTGGAACGCGAGCAACACGGCGGCCTTATACTTCGCGCCGTTTTCGGCGAGCCTAGCGCGGGCCTGCTGCGTCATCGCTTCGCGGCGGCCGCCGTCGAACAAGGTAAAGACGAGACTCGGCCCGACCGACCAGATTTCGTTCGGCGCCATCAACCAGGGCGAAAGCGTGTCGCTCTGATAGCCGCCGTCCAGCCCGAGGGAAATGTCCGGGAAGAAGGCGGCCTTCGCCACGCCGATCTGCGCATTGGCCTGCGCGACACGCCGCTCCGCAGACGCGATGTCAGGGCGCCGCTGTAGCAGCGTTGCCGGCACACCGGTGGGAATGGAGGGCAGATAAGTCGATTCGGTGACGGCCGCGATCGAAAGGTTCGAGGCGGGCGTGCCGGTGAGGCTCGCGATCGCATGTTCGTAGAGCGCGCGGCGCGCGGCGATGTCGTCGGCGGATGCGCGCGCGGTGTCGAGTTGGGTCTGCGCGCGCGACACGTCGAGATCCGACGCGATGCCGCCGGCGTGACGGCTCAGCGTGAGCGTCAGCGCGCGCTGGTAGGTGGCGATCGTGTCGTTGAGCAGTTGCTGCTGCGCGTCGAGTCCGCGCAGATTGAAATAGGCGCTCGCCAGATTCGCCTGCAAGCTCAGGCGCACCGATTCGAGATCGGCTTCGCTGGCCTGCATCGAGGCGCGTCCCGCGGCGACTTCATTGCGTATCTTGCCCCACAGGTCGAGCTCGTAACCGATGCCGACGTCGACCGTATTCGTGCCGTACACCGAGGGCTGGTCAGTGCCCCGCAACGGCCGGTTATCCGACTGCCGCTGTCTTTGCACCGACGCTTCGGCGCCGATGGTCGGAAAGAGCCCCGAGCGGGCCTGCGACAGATAGGCGGTGGCCTCATCGTGTCGCGCCATCGCGGCGGCCACGTCCGGGTTGGCGGTCGCCACCTGTGCCTCCAGATGGTCGAGCACGGCATCGCGATAGACTCGCCACCACGCGTCGCGCGGCACGCGGTCGGCCGGTTTCGCAAGCTGCCAGGCGCCGCCTTCCTTGAACGTGGTGGGGATGCTGGCAGCCGGCGCGTGATAGACCGGGGCAAACGAGCAGCCGCTCACCAGCATCGCGGCCGCCAACGCCAGGCACAGACGGCGTTTATCCATGCGAATTCTCCGCTGCGCGCCGTTCCGCCAGCGCCGTGTCGGCTGGATTGGTGGCGCTGCCCTGGAGTCGTACTTCGTCGCCCGAGGTGAGCGAGTCGGGCGGGTTGTCGATCACTCGGTCCGTCGCGTTCAGACCGGAAGCGATCTCGACGTGCGTGCCGAGATCGGTTGCGATCGAAACCGGTTTGAGTTCCGCGCGATTGTCGTGGCCGACCACGGCCACCTGCAATCCGCTTTGCCGGAAGATGAGCGAGCTCGCCGGAATCGACAAGGCGTGGGCATTGGTCGGCAAATCGAAATGGACCTCGGTGTATTCGCCGGGAATCAGCACGCCGTCGTGATTGTCGACCTGCAATTGAACGAGCAGGGTGCCTGAAGACGGCGTGATCGCATCATCGGTGTCGACCAGTTTCGCGTTGAACCTGACGCCGGGGCGTTCGGGCACGGTAAGCGTCGCGTTCATGCCGGGCTGGATCGCGGCGGCTTCGTCTTGGGGCACGCTGACATAGACACGCAACTGGCGCGCGTCAGAGACCGAAAACAGCTCCGGCCCATTGCCGCCGCCCGCGTTGATGAGCGCGCCGATGTCGGTAGTGCGAGCGGTGACCACGCCGTCGAACGGCGCGGTGATGCGTTTGAACGACTCCAGCGCTTCGAGCCGTCGCACGTTAGCCTCGGCGGCGGCCACCGTGGCCTGCTTCGCCACGAGGTCGCTGGTCTTTTCATCCGAATCCTGTTGCGACACAGAGTCCTGCTGCAGCATCCTGGTCCAGCGCGCAGCGGTCGATGCCGCGAGTTTTTCGTTCGCCACCGAGTTCTGCAGATCGGCGCGAGCCTGCTGCAATTGCTGATCGAGGTCCGGCGTGTCGATCACGCCGAGCAATTGTCCGGCTTTGACGTGGGTGCCGATGTCGGCGTACCACGCATGCAGATAGCCGGGCACGCGCGCATAGATCGGCGCATTGACGAACGCGGACAGGCGGCCCGGCAGCACCAGCGACTGCCCCTCGGTATCGGGTTTCGGCGGGTACGCCACCACCGTCGGAATGGCTTGCTGCGCGGACCAGGTGGTGAGTTCCTGCTTCGCATGCACGCGGCTCGTCACACCGGCGGCCACGACACCCGCCGCTACCAGCAGTGCGACGAGGCCGATCAGTTTCAGATGACGCAGCCGCTTCGGCGAATTGATCTGGATCTCAGTGGACATGATGGACTCCGGGTTCGGATGGTGAGTGATCTTGAGAGTGGGCGTCGCAAGCGCCATGCGCGGCGTCGTGCTCCGCGGCATCGCGCCGGTGCACGATGCTGAAGACGACGGGAACGAACAGCAGCGTGGCGAAGGTCGCGCAGATCAGGCCGCCGATCACGGCACGTCCGAGCGGCGCATTCTGTTCACCGCCGTCGCCGAGACCGAGTGCCATCGGCGCCATCCCGATGATCATCGCGAGTGCCGTCATCAGGACCGGGCGGAAGCGGGTGAAGCCGGCTTCCATCGCCGCCACCAGCGCGTTGCCGGTCACGGCCAGCCGTTCGCGCGCGAAGCTCACCACCAGAATGCTGTTGGCAGTCGCCACGCCCATGCAGAGAATCGCGCCGGTCAATGCGGGCACCGAAAGCGGTGTGTGCGTGGTAAAGAGCATCCACACGATGCCCGCCAAGGCCGCCGGCAACGCGGTGACGATCACGAACGCATCGCTCCACGAATGGAAGTTCACGACGATCAGCAGATAGATCAGCAGGATCGCGCCGACCAGACCCAGCGACAAACCGAGGAAAGCGCTGTTCATCGTCTGCACCTGGCCGCGTAGTGTCACGATCGAACCTTTCGGCACATCTTTCGCGGTGGCGTGCACGATGGTCTGGATCTTCGCCGCAACTGCGCCGAGGTCCTGGCCTTGGGTCGTCGCGAACACGTCGTACAAAGGTTCGATGTTGTAGTGCGAGACCACTGCATCGCCCACACCACGCTTGATCGTGGCGATGCCACCGAGAATCTGCGCCTGGCCGCTCTTGCCGGTCACCGGCAGGTTGCTCAGATTCGACAGCGAGGTCATGCGATATTGCGGTGTTTGCGCGACGATCGGATACGACACGCCGTTCTTCGGATTGAGCCAGTAAGTGGGCGACACCTGGCTCGTGCCGGAGAGACTCGCCACGACCGAATTGGTGACGTCCTGCTCGGTAATGCCGAGTTGATCGGCGCGCGAGCGGTCCACCGCGACGGTGAATTGCGGATAAGTCGCCGCTTGTTGCATGCGCGTATCGGCAATACCGGGAATCAGCCGCATGCGTCGCATCACTTCGTTCGCGTAACGGTGATTGGCGGCCTGGTTCGGTCCCGCGACCTGCAAATCGATGGGCGCGGGTGCGCCGAAATTCAGAATCTGGCTGACGATATCGGCAGGCAGGAAGGCGAAGGTGGTGCCCGGAAATTCTCGCGGCAAGGTCTCGCGCAACGTCCGCACGAATCTCGCCGTGGGCGCGTGGTTTTCATTCAGCGAGATCAGAATGTCGCCGTCTTGCGGGCCGATCGTGCCGCTGTTGTTATAAGTCAGGTTGATACCGCTGTTGGGCAGCCCGATATTGTCGACGATGCTGCGCAGCTGGTCGGGTGGAATCGCGCGCCGCACCGCGTTCTCGATGAGGTCGAACTGATCGGCGGTATCTTCGACTCGCGTGCCGATTGGCGCGCGTACGTGCAAGGCGATTTCTCCGGAATCGATATCCGGAAAGAAGTTACGCCCGAGCCACGGCGCAAGCAGGAAAGACGCGCCGACCACGATCAGAAACCCCGCCACGAAGCGCTTGCGATGCGTGAGCGCCAGACCGAGCACGATCCGGTAGACGCCGCGCACACGCTCGAAACGATGCTCGAAACCGCGCTGGAAACGCACCAGTGGATTACGTGACGGCCGGGTGTGGGAATGGCTGCCGTGCGGATCCATCGTCGCGGCCAGTTCGCCCGACGCGTGACCACCCGAAGCGTGCGCACGCAGCAGATACTGCGCCATCATCGGCACGAAGGTGCGCGAGAGAATGAACGAGGCGATCATCGCGAAGATCACCGCTTCGGCCATCGGCACGAACAGGAAGCGTGCAATGCCGTCGAGCAGCAACATCGGTACGAATACGATACAGATGCACATCAACGATACGAAAGCGGGCCCGACGATCTGCGCGGCGCCGTCGAGAATCGCGCGCTTCACGTCCTTGCCTTGCTCCAGATGCCAGTTGATGTTTTCGATCGTGACGGTCGCATCGTCGACCAGAATTCCTACGGCGAGTGCGAGGCCGCCAAGCGTCATCACGTTGAGCGTTTCACCCATCGCCGCGAGTCCGGCGATCGCGGCCAGCACGGCGAGTGGGATCGAGGCCGCGATGATCAGCGTCGAGCGCCAGCTGCCGAGAAACAGCAGAATCATCAGCGAGGTAAGCGCGGCGGCGATGACGCCTTCGCGCGCCACCCCGCTCACGGCGCCTTTCACGAAGGTCGATTGATCGCCCATGGTGACGAGCTTGAGGCCTGGTGGCAGGGTGGCTTCGATGCGCGGCAATTGTGCCTTCACACCCGAAATGATATCGAGTGTCGAAGCCGAGCCGTTCTTCAGAATGCTCATCAATACCGCGCGATGCCCGTCCACGCGCACCACGTTGCCTTGCGGCGGGTAGCCGTCGCGCACGTGTGCCACGTCGCGGATATAAATGGTGGCGCCGCCCACTGTCTTGATCGGCAGGGCGTTCAGTTCGTCGAGTGCGAGCGGGCTGTTGTTCAGCTTGATGTTGTATTCGAAGCGGCCGATCTTTTCGGTGCCCGCCGGAATGATCTGGTTCTGCTGGGCAAGCGCGGTGGCGACGTCGTTGGCGGAAAGTTTCTTCGCTTGCAAGGCCTGTGGATCGAGGTCGATCTGCACTTCGCGTGTCTTGCCGCCGTAGGGCGTGGGAATCGCCACGCCCGGCACGCTCAGCAATTGCGGGCGAATGAAGTTGGCCGCATAGTCGGCGAGTTTCTGTTCGTCGAGCGTGTTGCTGGTCAGCGCGAGTTGCAGCACCGGCACGGTGGACGCGTTGTAGTTCAGGATCTGCGGCGGCGTGGTGCCGGGCGGCATCTGCTTGAGCACCGTCTGCGAGACCGAGGTGACTTGCGCGGTAGCCGTGCGGATATCCACGGTCGGCTGGAAGAAGATCTTCACGATGCCGTAGCCGCGAAACGATTGCGACTCGATATGCGCGACGTCGTTGACGGTGGTGCCGAGTGTGCGTTCGTAATAAGTGACGATGCGTCCGGACATGTCGTCCGGTTGCAGGCCGGCATAGTTCCAGACCACGCTGATCACGGGGATACGGATGTCGGGAAAGATATCCGTCGGCGTGCGCAACGCGGCAAGCGGGCCGATCAACAGGATCAGCATCGCAAGCACGATGAACGTGTAGGGCCGGGTCAAAGCTAACCGGACTATTTTCAACATCGAAGGCTGCTCCGTTCAGAGGCGCGATTGAATCTGCGCGGGCGTGTGGCGGTTGAGGCTCGCACGGGTGGCGCGGGCGGTAACGGCATTCTGGAGAGCAAGGCCTAACAGGCGCGGACTAAACAAATGAAACTAGTTTTAGGAAGCAGTCGCCGTATCGCGATGGCGCCGACAGGCGTGCGCAAACAGTTTTAGCGCTGCTGCCAGCGCTAAAACTCCCATGTGGAATATGTCGAAACGGCGAGTGTCCGGATCAGCCGAACAGATAGCCGGAGCCGCGAATCGTGCGGATCAACGGACGTTCGCCGGGCATCTCGACTTTCTTGCGCAAGCGTCCCACGTGTACGTCGATCAGATTCGTGCCGGGGTCGAAGCGGCAGCCCCAGACGGCTTCGAAAATCATCGTGCGCGTGAGCACCTGGCCGGTATGGCGCATCATGAATTCGAGCACGCGAAACTCCGTGGGTTGCAGATCGAGTTCGTGTTGCCGATGCATGACCTTGCGCTTGACCAGATCCAGTTCGAGTGCGCCGCTGCGCAGCAACGTTTCGGCTTTTGCATGGCGTGGGCGGCGGCGCAACAGCACTTCGATGCGCGCGAACATTTCCTCAGGCGAAAACGGCTTGGTCAGATAGTCGTCGCCACCGGCACGCAGTCCCTGAATGCGTTGGTCGACATCGGACATGGCGCTCATCACCAGCACGGGCGTCTCCATGCCGACGCCGCGCATGGTCGCAACGATCGTCAGGCCGTCGAGATCGGGCAGCATGCGGTCGAGCGTGACGACGTCGTAGTCGCCGGCCATGACTTTGGCCATGCCTTCGCGACCGGTGCGCGCGACGTCGACGGTGAAGCCGCTCGCGCTCAGCGTGCGTTCGATGTCGTGGGCGATCAGTTCGTCGTCTTCGATCGTCAATATTTTGGGCATGATGCGCGCGCCCGCTTCAGGCAACGGCCCGCAGGGCGACCGGCCGATCCGGCGTGCGGTACTGGCCGACTGCGAAGTCGATGAAACTGCGTACGCGCATCGACAGGTATTTGCGGCCGGAGTAGATGATCGATATTTGACGTGGACCGCCATTGATCTCGAACTGTTCGAGCACGGGGATCAGGGTGCCCCGCGCGAGATCGTCGGCGACGATCGGCAGCGGCAATAACGCGATGCCCATATGATTCAGCGCGGCGACACGCACCATGGCACTGCTGGTCGCGGTGAGCGCGCTGCCGGTGCTGACGCGGTAAACACCGTCGGCATCCGCGAATTCCCATGCGCGCGAGGAACCGTCGGACACGGTCAACAACCCGTGGCGGTTCAAGGCAGCGGGGTCGCGCGGCGTACCGTTGCGCGCCAGGTAGGTTGGCGAGGCGATCGTGATTTCATCCACGCTGGTTAGAGTGCGGCTCACCAGCGTGGAATTGGTCAGGCGCCGGTCGTCGGAGAAACACACGTCGAAACCGCCCTCCACGAGATCGATATGCGTGTCGAAGGTGGTGACGTCGAAATCCACGCGTGGATGCAGTGTGCGGTACGACGCCATCAAGGCACCCAGGCCGGCGGCGGCGAATGTCATCGGCGTTGCGATGCGCAGCGTGCCCTGCGGGTCACGGGTGGTTTCCAGCAGATTCGATTCCATCTCGTCGAGCTTTTCGATGATCGCGCGACAACCGTCGAGATATTCCCGGCCCACGTCGGTGAGAGACAGGCTGCGCGTGGTGCGGTTCAGCAGGCGCATATTCAGATGCGCTTCGAGAGTGCCGACGCTGCGCGTGACCGCAGCAGCGGACATACCCAACTGTCTGGCGGCCAGATTGAAACTGGAGAGATCGACTACTCGTGTGAAGACACGCATCGCTTGTAGCTGGTTCATTGGGGAACAGTAGAGAAGGGCGATGGGTGCATCATCGGCGATCGCGGATAAAGCGCAGCTACTACGTGGATTAAGTC
This sequence comes from Paraburkholderia sp. BCC1884, assembly GCF_900996225.1. Lineage (GTDB taxonomy): Bacteria > Pseudomonadota > Gammaproteobacteria > Burkholderiales > Burkholderiaceae > Paraburkholderia. The sequence goes on from NZ_CAAJGL010000079.1 coordinate 167,243, forward strand.
TTTTTTAACTTTGTGCAATGTTCATGAACTACGCTTTCACGAGGCGTAAAGTTCGGTGGATAAAATGTAAGCAAGGCTAATCAATCGGTAAACGGCAGGCAAAAAAAGAGCGCGGACGGAGCCGCGCTTCGAATAGAGACTTGAAAGAAAGTAGCCGCTGCTACACGGCGGAATGAAGTATAGGTGGGATGGCCGGCGCGTTGTTCGTGCGATTCTGAAATGCAGTGCTGCGCAAAGTGCAACAAGTCCGCGATGAGTTGCAATCAGCAGCGCGGGCCGCTCGCTTCAATTGAGCATGCCGTGAACTTCGAGCGACGCTTCGAGTTGCTGTGTCAGCGCATGATGTAGTTTGGCGAGGCTTTCGGTGGGCAGCGCAAAGCCAGCCCAACCGAGACCGGAGTGCCGCATGAACAACACGGATCCGTCGAACAGGGGATGCTTTTCGGCGTGCCAGCACGGGTCCATCTCGATCACGTACTGATGCGTGCGTTGAGGCGCCTTCGGCACTTCCGGACGCATGGTGGCGCGCAACGCGCTGAGGTGTTCGATCACGGCGTCCAGATCGGCGGCTTCGAGCAGCACCTCGCGGCCCTGAATGTCGATGCGGACCGCGTTGCGACCATATTCGTTGACTTTGTCGATGCTCATGGGGCGCGTCATGTCGTTGCTCCTTGCGGCTATCACGATGACGAATTATGGCGCTGCCTCCCTTAATCCATCCTTAAAGTGCGCGATCACCGCATGAAATTTTGTTTAATGAGCGGCTTGAGCAAGCTTGTCACGCTGGCCTCAATCATCTGAAGTTTATAAATGGAAAAATGAAGCGGGGTTTTAAGTCATACGAAAAGGCGCCGGAATGTTTCAATATAGAAACGTTTTTCGACGCCTCTTGAATCGGTCCGAAATTCATTAATCAACACCAATCCATGAATGCCGGGGTGGCACCTGGAATTAGCCCGGTAAATTCCCAATTTGCGAATAAAATCCGTAATGAACACGTATTATCAGCACGGTTTTGAGTTCAGGTTTGAAACACTTTCGAACGCGCCTCGCGGCGAGTCGATACTACGGATTTACATCCAGATGACATCTTCGTGTGCCTGTGAAGATACACGCAGAACGAGCCTGCATGCGGCTCTGCGCCGGAATGCCACGAAACGGTGCAGTACGTCTTACCGTCACCGCCGCGCAAACGCCGACAGTCATATGAAACGCGTGTTAATCGTTTTCGTCATACATTCCAATTCCCAGGAGCGATTTGTTTTTCAAATTTACTATATCGAGGCATTCCGCTAACATCACGCTTAATCCGTTAAGCGGCGTTGCCGGCAGTTTCAGCCGTGATAATTTATTCGCTCATATCGGCCGGTAACGGGGCATCGGGGTCTATCACGTACGACAGATTGGGGAAAGATCATGCCGCACATGCACCTTGATACTGCGAGGATCACCTGGTTACATACGCCGACCCTGAACGTGCGGAGCGCGGCGCGGCGAATCGGCGTGCTGCTGTTCGATGGCTTCTGGCTGCTCGGCCCGGGCACGGTGGTCGAGATGTTCCAGACGGCCAACGAGCTTTCGGGTTCGCGCGCCGGCGAAGAGCCACCTTATGAAGTCCAGTTTCTGTCGCTCGACGGTGGCAGTGTCGCCAGTTCTTCTTCGGCTCGCATCTGGACCGACCGGATCGACGCGCGCTACAGTAATGGCTTCGACGTCCTGTTCATCGCGGGCGGCTACGGCGCGCAGGAGGCGGTGGGCGACGAGCGTCTGCTGAGCTGGCTGCGCGCGGTGCAGTCGCGCACCCGTGCGATCGAAACCATCGGCGAGGGCAGGCTGGTGCTGGAAGCCGCCGCGCCCGCCGAGCCGGACGCAGCGCCGATCAATCGCTATCCCGGCAACCTCGCGGCCGAGGCGGCCTTCAGCAGCGCCGCCAACGACCGCAACGATTGCGCCCGCAGCGCGCTGATGTTCATCAAGCGCGACCTTGGCGCCGAACTGGCGCGTAGTGTTGCCGACCGGGTCATGCCCGGCATGGCGGCAACGTGGGTGCCGCTGCCGGCGGAAGGCGGCACATTGAGCGTCGCCGAAAAAATCCGCGCCGCGGCGCGCTGGATGGAAGCGAATTGCGATCGCCCCGTGTCGGTTGCCGACGCAGCCCAGGTGGCCGCGATGAGCGAGCGCAATTTTCTGCGGCGCTTCAAGCATGAGATGCAGGTCACGCCGTCGGACTATCTGTTGCAGGTGCGTCTGCGCATCGCCTGCAATTTCCTGACCGAGACCGAATTGCCGGTCGACAAGATCGCGCGACGCAGCGGCACCGGCAACGGCGATCGTCTCGCGAAGATTTTTCGCAAACGTATGGCCTTGTCGCCAACCGAATACCGTGCGCGCAGTCGGGTCGCGACAGAAGCGTAGTATTTCGTGAGGCGTGCTTGCCGACGGCGCGCCTCACGGCCGCCGCCGGCGAAACGCCGTGGCAGCCGAGTTTTCGCCGGGCAGTTTTCTTACGAGCACAGTGGCGATGGGCAACAAGGTCATGGCGACGGCTTTGCCGGAGGTAAAACTCATCGAGCCGGAAGTGTTCTGCGACGAATTCGGTTTCTGCTTCGAGAGCTTCAGCGAGGACGAGTTCGGCGACGATGTCTCGCTCGGTTTCAATTTCGTGCAGGACCGGCATTTGCGCGCGGCACGCGGCGTATTGCGCGGCCTGCACTATCAGGTGCAGCGTCCACAGGGGCGACTCGTGCAGGTCGTGGTGGGCGAGATCTTCGACGTGGCCGTCGACGTGCGGCTCAATTCACCGAACTTCGGCAAATGGAGCGGCACCTATCTGAGCGCGGCGAATCATCGCCAGGTGTGGGTGCCGCCGGGTTTCGCGCACGGCTTCGTGGTGTTGTCGGAGATGGCCGAGTGCCTGTGGAAGACAACTGAATACTGGTTCCCCGAGCTCGAGCGCTGCATCCTGTGGTGCGATCCCGACATCGGCATCGAATGGCCCATCGACTTCGAGCCGATTCTCGGCACGAAAGATGCCGCGGGCCGGCGTCTCTACGAAGCGGAAAACATCGCTTGATTGGCGCTTCAACGCGCCGATACCACGGCGCCCACACTCGCGGCCACCACCAGCAGCGTGCCCGCGATCTGCATGACCCCCATCGGCTGATGTAGAACGACGAAGCCCGCCGCCGCGCCGATTGCGGGTTCTACACTCATCAGGATGCCGAATGACCCGGCGGGCATGTGGCGCAACGCTACCATTTCGAGCGCATAGGGCAATAACGGCACGAGGAGTGCGAGTCCTGCCGTCGCGGCCAGTTGGCCTGCCGCGAGATGCGGACCGGTTTGCGCGAGGCCGAAGGGTGTGGCCACCAGCGCCGCAGCGATCAGCGACACGGAGAGCCCCTCGAGGCCGGCAAACAACGCGCCGGTCTTTTTCATCAATACGATGTAGCTGCCCCAGCCAAGCGCCGCGCCGCCTGCGAGCAGCACGCCGAGCGGCTCGCCGATCCATCCGGCGCGGTCGCGTGAAAGCAGCACCACGCCCGCGATGGCAAGCACGGGCCACAATAGCGCGCGCGCCCGACGCACTGAAAGCGTCGCCACCGTAAGCGGCCCAAGAAAGTCGATTGCGACGGCCAAGCCCAGCGGAATGCGCTGAAGCGCCGCGAAGAAACACAGGGTCATGCCGGCCATCGCTGCGCCGAGCGCGCCGGCCGCGAGCCAGTGCTCGCGCGAATAGCTCAGAAGGCGCGGGCGCACGAGCAACGCGAGCACCAGCGCCGCCCAGCAAAGACGCAACCATGTCGTGCTGAGCGAGCCGTACGCCGCCATCGTCGGCGCGGAGAGTGCTGCGCCGAACTGCACGCTCGACATCGACAGCACGCACAGCAGCGCCGCGCCCGCGGCAGCGCCGGTGGGCTTCATGGCCGGGTGCGCGGAATTCAGCGTGGGGTCGATCGTGGTGTCCTGCATGTCGTCGGGTGGTCGCTCTATCGGGTCGTTGGCCGCTATCTTAGCGGGACCGCAGGTATCCTGGTCGGCGCGAAGGCGTGTAGTCGCTTCATTCCGTGCCAGTTTTTACGACATTTTTTCTTGAGGGGCCGGGTCGCCAAACCTACACTTCGAGCATCCTGACAGCATGAGGGGCTTAACGTGAAGCGACCTGCAACGACGCGGCAGACGGTTCGTATCGACTATAGGTATCACGGCGTCGGCCGCATCGAGTTGCGCCGTTTCGACCCATCGCGCGACTCCTTTATCGCGTTGACGGCGTTGCTGCATCGCGCCTTCGCGCCGCTCGGCAAGAGCGGGCTCGATTGCACCTGCGTCGACCAGACAGTCGCGACGACCCGCTTGCGCGCCACACGCGGCGATTGTTACGTGGCGGTCTGCGAGGGGCGTATCGTCGGCACCATGACGCTCTATGCGCAGGACCGCGAATCGGCCTGCGAGTCATACCGGCGGGACGATATCGCGAGCTTGCGGCAATTTGCGGTCGAGCCGGCCTGGCAGGCGCGCGGAATCGGCACCTTGCTGCTGGCGTTCGCGGATCACTGGGCGGCCACGCGAGGTTATGCGGAGTTGGCGCTCGACACGCCTCAACCGGCCGCTCACCTGATTGCGTTCTATCGGCGCCAAGGGTTTCGTATCGTCGATTTCGTGCGCTTTGACGGTAAGTCCTACGACAGCGCCATTCTCAGCAAGCCGCCGGTCGCGAAGCGCAGGTTGGCGAACTGGTCGCGTCGATCAAGTGTGGTCGCGCCGGTCGCGCGCGCTGCGTAAAGCTTGCTGAAGGAAGTTGAAACCCCGGCTCGGGCAGCAACTATTGCAATATCGTGTGGCAACTATTGCAACGAGGTGCTGCGCGTCGAGCCGGGGCGGTGGGTCTTACTCGTGCCCGATCGATGTGACGACTAGCGTCGCATCACACCCATCAGCAAGGTGACGAGGAAAATCACGACGAAGATGAAGAACAGCACTTTGGCGATTTCCGTTGCGCCTGCGGCGATGCCGCCAAAGCCAAACACTGCGGCGATGATGGCGATAATGAAGAAAATTGCAGCGTATCGAAGCATGGGACCTCCCACCGATGGATTGCTGGATTGAATGGAAAACGGCGACTCGTTGCGAGCACTGCGTGCTTTGACGGGTTGTGTGCCGGCGAGCGGAATAGAGCAATAGGTGTGCCCAGACCCTTTGAACCAGGGGCTCGCCCGGATCGGCCAGCCGGTTTTCTGCTGTTACCATCGCGGATCGTCGATTTCCGCGGTCCCCTGCCATGCAATCCAATCCGCTCAGCGAGATTTCCCTGATCCGCAAGCTGAAGCTCAATCAGCTCATGATCTTCGAGCGTGTGCTGGAAACGCGCTCGGTCGTGCGGGCGGCCAATGAAATGCGCCTGACGCAGCCGGCCGTCACCAAGGTCATCCACGAACTCGAATCCTGTTTCGACGGTGCGCTCTTCGCGCGCTCGAATCGCGGTGTCGTGCCGACCGATCTGGGGCTGCTGCTTGGGCGGCGCGTCAAATCGCTGATGGCGGAGCTGCGCTACATGACCGACGAGCTCAACGATTTCCGGCTCGGCACCAGCGGCCATGTGATCGTCGGCACGCTGATCTCGGCGTCGGCGCGGCTGCTGCCCGCCGCGATCGCGATGCTCAAGGCGCGTACCCCGAACGTGCTGGTGACGGTGCGCGAAGGCACCACCGCGCATCTGTTCCCGGCGCTCGCCACCGGTGACCTCGATATCGTGGTCGGTCGCTTGCCTGAGCGCGAGTTGCCGATTGCCAGCGCGTTTCCGCTGACTCATGAGGCATTGTTCGACGAGTCCTTGTGCGTGGTGGTCGGCAAAGGCTATGGTCCGGCGCCTGCGGGCGTGACGCATTTGTCGGAACTGGTCGGCTCGCCGTGGATTCTGCCGACGCCGGATTCGCCCGCGCGGCTCTCGGCGGAGCATCTGTTCCGCGCGGCAGGTTTGCCGCTGCCGACGGATATCGTCGAATCGCTGTCGCTGCTGACCAACATCGGCTTGCTGCTGGATACGCCGCGCATCGCCTTGATGCCACGCGCCGCCGCGCAGCAATTCGAAGACGCGGGGTTGCTGCGGATTCTCGATCTGCCGGAGAGCGCTTCGTTCGGTACGGTGGGCTTTTCGGTGCGCTCGCACAAGGAGCAGAGCGCGGCCTGCCAGGCGTTTGTCGATTGCCTGCGGGAGGCGGTCAGCGTCGCCGCGTCCGCTGTCGATGCCGCCGCCTGAGGCCATCGTTTCTGGTATTCCCCTTTAGCATACCCACCGCCCAATCTTTGATTACCGCCGCGCCAGGCCGCGACTTTAGACTCCTGCCCATACTTCAATCGAGCAGGAGACGTCGTGACCTTCACCCCGGCCGCCGCGCAGCGCGCTCAACCTATTCCGCGATTACTTCGCCATTACGTCGATGGCGAATTCATCGCCACCGCCACCACCTTCGCTAACCTCAGCCCGGTCGACGGCCGCGAAATCGCGCGGGTCTGCGAGGCCGACGTCGCCACGGTCGACGCCGCGGTGCGGGCCGCGGCCACCGCGCAACGCGCCGGCTGGCGCAACACCACCCCGGCACAGCGCGCCGACTGGCTACACAGAATCGCCGACGGCATCGACGCACGTTTCGACGATTTCGTCGCCGCCGAAGTCGCCGATACCGGCCGCCCGATCGACCAGGCACGCAAGCTCGACATCGCGCGTGGCATTGCGAACTTCCGCACCTTTGCGGATCTGATCCGCACCGCGAACAGCGAGTTTTTCGAAACGCACGCAGCCGACGGTAGCGAACTGATCAACTACGTCACGCGCAAGCCGCTCGGCGTGATCGGCATCATTTCGCCGTGGAATTTGCCCTTGTTGTTGTTCACATGGAAAGTCGCCCCGGCGCTGGCGATGGGCAATTGCGTCGTGGCCAAGCCGTCGGAGGAAACGCCCAGCTCCGCCACCTTGCTCGCCGAAGTGATGCACGACATCGGCTTGCCGCGCGGCGTGTTCAATCTGATCCACGGTCACGGCCCGAATGCGGCCGGCGAGTTTCTCACGCGTCATCCGCAGATCAGCGCGATCACTTTCACCGGCGAATCGCGTACCGGCAGCACGATCATGAAGACGGTGGCCGACGGCGTCAAAGAAATCTCCTTCGAACTCGGCGGCAAGAACGCAGCGGTCGTGTTCGCGGATACGGACTTCGACGCGGCCGTCGCCGGTGTCCTGAAGTCGAGTTTCACGAACGCCGGCCAGGTTTGTCTGTGCAGCGAGCGCGTGTATGTCGAGCGGTCGATTTTCGGGCGCTTCGTCGCGGCGCTGAAGGAAAAAACCGAAGCGCTGCGAGTCGGCGCGCCGGACGACCCCGCGACCACGATGGGACCGCTGATCTCGCGAGGCCATCGTGAGAAGGTGCTGTCGTATTTCCGGCTGGCGCTCGAAGAGGGCGCCACCGTCGTCACGGGCGGCACGGTGCCGCAATTCGGCGATGTGCGCGATCAGGGCGCGTTCGTTCTGCCGACCATCTGGACCGGTCTCGCCGACGACGCCCGCTGCGTCAAAGAAGAAATCTTCGGCCCTGTCTGCCACATTGCGCCATTCGACAGCGAAGACGAAGTGATCGGCCGCGTGAACGATAGCGCCTATGGCCTCGCTGCCAGCATCTGGACCACGCAACTGGCGCGCGGTCATCGCGTGGCGCGTCAGATCGAAACCGGCATCGTGTGGGTCAATGCGTGGTTCGTGCGCGATCTGCGCACGCCGTTCGGCGGCGCGAAGCTCTCGGGCATCGGTCGCGAAGGCGGACGTCACTCGCTCGATTTCTATTCGGAACTGACCAACGTTTGCGTGAGGATCGCATGAGTGCCATCGACCTGAATGCCGCGCGACGCATCGCCGATTCACTCTGGCTGGCTCAACAAACTGCCGCACCGGTGGCGCCTGTACGCGACGCGGTTGCGGCATTGGGCGGCGATCCGCTCGATGCCGCATACACCGTGCAGCGTCTGAATACCGAACGCAAGCTGGCCAGCGGCCGCAGGCTGGTGGGACGCAAGATCGGTCTGACGTCCAAAGCCGTGCAGGCGCAACTCGGCGTCGATCAACCCGACTTCGGCATGTTGTTCGACGACATGTCGATTGCCGACGGCGAAGAGATCGCGCTGTCGCGCACGCAACAGCCGAAGGTAGAGGCAGAAATCGCGCTGGTGCTTGCCCGCGACCTGCCGCACGAGCGACACACGATAGCCGACCTGATCGGCGCGACCGCTTATGCATTGCCCGCGATTGAAATCGTCGGCAGCCGGATCGCGAACTGGGACATCCGTTTGACCGACACGGTGGCCGATAACGCATCGAGCGGCCTTTTCGTGCTCGGCAATCGCCCCGTCAAGCTCGATGCGTTCGACCTCGTGCAATGCGGCATGGTGATGGAGCGACGCGGCGATCAGGTGAGCGTCGGCATCGGTGCGGCGTGCCTCGGCAATCCACTCTACGCGGCCGTGTGGCTCGCCAATACGATGACGCGAGTCGGCGCGCCGCTGAAGGCCGGCGACATCGTGCTGACAGGCGCGCTCGGACCGATGACCGGCGTGAGTGCCGGCGACGTCTTCACCGCCCATATCGAAGGACTCGGCTCGGTGAGCGCGAGTTTTTCCCTTCATCCTGAATCCGCATCGTGAGCGGGAGCCCCATGCACGACAAACAAGACAAACAGGCCGTCGCCATCATCGGCTCGGGCAACATCGGCACTGATCTGATGATCAAGGTGCTGCGCCACGGCCGACACCTCGAAATGGGCGCGATGGTCGGCATCGATCCGGCTTCCGACGGTCTCGCTCGCGCCCAGCGACTGGGTGTGCCGACTACCGCAGGCGGTATCGAAGGCCTGGTCGCGATGCCGAATTTCGGCGATATTCGCATCGCCTTCGATGCGACCTCGGCCGGCGCGCATCATCGGCACGCGGCGATTCTCCGCGAGCACGGCGTCACCGTGATCGATCTGACGCCGGCCGCGATCGGACCGTTCGTGGTGCCGGTCGTCAATCTGTTCGCGCATCTCGACGCGCCGAATCTGAACATGGTGACCTGCGGCGGCCAGGCGACGATTCCGATCGTGCACGCGGTGTCGCGAGTCGCGCCGGTGTGTTACGCGGAGATCGTCGCCTCGATTGCGAGCCGTTCGGCCGGTCCGGGCACGCGCGCGAATATCGACGAGTTCACCGAGACCACCGCGAAGGCGATCGAAACCGTGGGCGGTGCGGCGCGCGGCAAGGCGATCATCGTGATGAATCCGGCCGAGCCGCCGCTAATGATGCGCGACACGGTCTACTGCCTGACTGAAGAAGACGCCGATACCGCTGACATCGAAAGCTCGATTCACGCGATGGTTGCGGCCGTGGCGAGCTACGTGCCGGGCTACCGTCTGAAGCAGGCGGTGCAGTTCGATCGCTATACGGCGGCGAATCCGCTCGCGCTGCACGCCAACGAACGACGTCCGGGCCTGAAAGTGAGCGTGTTCCTCGAAGTGGAGGGCGCCGCGCACTATCTGCCTTCGTATGCGGGGAATCTGGACATCATGACCTCGGCGGCGCTGGCCGCGGCCGAGCAGATTGCGGCGAGCCGCGTAGCGGCGTGACGGCGAAGACACGAGGAAAGAATCCAATGACCGCTAGCAACAAGAAAATCTATGTATCGGACGTGACGCTGCGCGACGGCATGCACGCGATCCGCCATCAGTACTCGCTGGCTCACGCAGTGGCGATCGCACGCGCTCTGGACGAAGCGGGCGTCGACAGTATCGAAGTCGCGCATGGCGACGGTTTGTCGGGCTCGAGCTTCAACTACGGCTTTGGTGCGCATACAGATCTCGAATGGATCGAAGCCGTCGCGGCCACGGTGAAGCGTGCCAAAGTCGCGACGCTGCTGCTGCCCGGCATCGGCACCGTCCACGATCTGCGCGCGGCCTACGATGCCGGCGCGCGCGTCGTGCGTATCGCCACGCATTGCACCGAGGCGGATATCTCGAAGCAGCACATCGACTATGCGCGCTCGCTCGGCATGGACACTGTCGGCTTCCTGATGATGTCGCACATGACCTCGCCCGACGCCTTGGCCAAACAGGCGAAGCTGATGGAAAGCTACGGCGCGCAATGCGTGTACGTGGTCGATTCGGGCGGCGCGCTGAACATGCGCGACGTGGCCGAGCGTTTCGACGCCTTCAAGGCGGTGCTCGATCCCACGACGCAAACCGGTATGCACGCGCATCACAATCTGTCGCTCGGCGTGGCGAATTCGATCGTCGCACTCGAGCATGGTTGCGAGCGCATCGACGCGTCGCTGACCGGCATGGGCGCGGGTGCGGGCAATGCGCCGCTGGAAGTATTCATCGCCGCCGTGGATCGCATGAAGCTCGATCACGGTTGCGATGTGAAGAAACTGATCGACGCCGCCGAGGATATCGTGCGGCCGTTGCAGGAGCGGCCGGTCCGCGTGGACCGCGAAACGCTCGCGCTCGGTTATGCCGGTGTGTATTCGAGCTTTCTGCGTCACACCGAAGCGGCGGCGGCGAAGTACGGCCTGTCCGCGTTCGAGATCATGGTCGAACTCGGTAAGCGCCGGATGGTCGGCGGCCAGGAAGACATGATCGTCGACGTCGCGCTCGATATGCTCAAGGCTCGTGAGCACGCGCAGGAGGCTGCATGATCGATCTCGACGTCATCGCTGCTCGTGTCGACGATGCGGCGCGCCACGCCGAGCCGATCGCGCAGCTCACCAGCGCCACACCGTTTTCACTCGATGACGCGTACGGCATTCAACGCGCGTCGATCGAGCGGCGCATTCATCGCGGCGAAAGCATGGTCGGCGTGAAGCTCGGTTTCACGAGCCGCGCGAAGATGATCCAGATGGGCGTGGACAGCCTGATCTGGGGCTGGCTGACCGACGCGATGCTCGATGAAGACGGTGGCCGCGTGGCACTCGATCGCTTCATTCATCCGCGTGTCGAACCGGAGGTCTGCTTTCTGACGAGCCGTGAGATCGACCGCCCGCTGACCCTGCTCGAAGCGTCGCGTTATCTGGAAGCGGTGGCCCCGGCGATGGAAATCATCGACTCGCGCTACCGTGATTTCAAGTTCACGCTCGAAGACGTGGTAGCCGACAACTGTTCGTCGGCAGGGCTCGTCATCGGCCCCTGGACAACGCGTTTCGACGGTTTGCGCAACGCCGGCGTGACGATGCGGATCGATGGTCGCGTCGTGCAGGCAGGCTCGACCGCCGCGATTCTCGGCGACCCGTTGCGCTCTGTCGTGCAGGCTTCGCGCCTGATTTCGCAGAGCGGCCTCGTTTTACCCGCCGGCTCGCTGATCATGGCGGGCGCGGCCACCGCCGCGCAGTCGTTGCCGGCGAACGCGCATGTGCACTGCGCCGTCAACGGTCTCGGCAGCACCGAATTCACCACTTACCGACTTTCATGAAACGCTCATGACCAACGAATCGACCATTCAAGGGCGCGTCGTGCCCGGCAAGGCCAGACCGCGCGGCCGTTTCCCGCATGTGACGCGGGCCGGCGATTTTCTGTTCGTCTCCGGGACCAGCTCGCGCCGTCCGGACAATACGATTGCGGGCGCCAGTGCCGACGAACTCGGCACGGTGCAACTCGACATACGCGAGCAAACCCGTGTGGTCATCGAGAACATTCGCGATATTCTTCAGAGTGAAGGCGCGGACCTGGCCAACCTCGTCGAGATCTCGTCGTTTCTCGTGAACATGAACGACTTCGGCGGCTATAACGCCGTGTACGGCGAGTATTTCGACGAAACGGGTCCGACGCGCACGACGGTGGCCGTGCATCAATTGCCTCATCCGCATCTGCTGATCGAGATGAAGGCGATTGCGTACGCACCGAAAAAATAGACCCGCAAAAAAAACAGAACCCAGAGACAGCCATGCTCACGTACGGCAAACCGTTCAATTTCCCACGCTGGATCGACGATCACGCGCATCTGCTGAAGCCGCCGGTCGGCAATCAGCAAGTGTGGCAGGACAGCGATTTCATCGTCACGGTGGTCGGTGGGCCGAACCGGCGCACCGATTACCACGACGATCCGCTCGAAGAATTCTTCTACCAGTTGCGCGGCAATGCGTATCTCTATCTGTGGAACGACGGCAAACGCGAACGCGTCGATCTGAAGGAAGGGGACGTGTTTCTGTTGCCACCGCATGTGCGTCATTCGCCGCAACGCCCGGAAGCGGGCAGCGTGTGCCTCGTGATCGAACGGCAACGTCCGGCAGGTCTGGTAGACGGCTTCGAATGGTATTGCGACGACTGCGGGCAGCTCGTCTATCGGGTCGAGGTGCAACTGAAGAGCATCGTCAGCGATTTGCCGCCGCTTTTCAATGCGTTCTATGCGTCGGAAGAAAAACGGCGCTGCGCGCATTGCGGTCATGTTCATCCGGGCAAGGCTGCCTAAACAAACAGAATTACGATGACACTTCGAATCGACATGCATTCCCACTTCTTTCCGCCCATCGGGCGGGAAGAGGCCGCGCGCCTCGACGCCGATCACGCGCCCTGGCTGAAAATCGACGCGGACGGCGAGCACGGCACGATCATGACCGGCGAGAAGAGCTTTCGTCCGGTGTATCGCGCGCTGTGGGATCCGGCGGCGCGCATTGCGGAAATGGATGCGCTCGGCGTCGATATTCAACTGATGTGCGCGACGCCCGTGATGTTCGGCTATCGCTACGCTGCCGCCGCCGCGCACGACTGGGCGGCCCGCATGAACGACCACGCGCTGGCACTCTGCGCGCATGCACCGCAACGTTTGATGGCGCTAGCGCAGGTGCCGCTGCAGGATATCGATCTCGCTTGCCGGGAAGCGACGCGTGCGCATCGCGCCGGCCATCGCGGCGTGCAGATCGGCAATCATCTGGGCGCGCGCGATCTCGACGACGAGCATCTGGTGACTTTTCTCACGCACTGCGCGAACGACGGCATTCCGGTGCTCGTGCATCCGTGGGACATGATGACCGACGGACGCATGAAGAAGTGGATGCTGCCGTGGCTGGTCGCGATGCCGGCGGAAACGCAATTGAGCATGGTGTCGCTGATCCTTTCGGGAGCGTTCGAACGGATTCCGAAGTCGCTCAAGCTGTGTTTCGCACATGGCGGCGGCAGCTTCGCATTTCTGCTTGGCCGCGTGCAGAACGCGTGGGAGCAGCGCGACATCGTGCGCGAGGATTGCCCGAATCCACCGGTTTCGTATCTCGATCGCTTTCACGTGGATAGCGCAGTTTTCGACGCAGGCGCACTGCGTCTGCTGGTCGAGACGATGGGCGAGGACCGCGTGCTGCTCGGGTCCGACTATCCGTTCCCGCTTGGCGAGCTGAAGATCGGTGATCTGGTCGCGCACCATCCGCAACTGAGCGATACGGCGAAGGCCGGGATTCTCGGCGCCAACGCACAACGCTTTTTCGATTTGCCGGTGGGTGTCGCTCACACGGTCTGATAGCAACACCGGCAACGCTCGTCACGACGTTTTGTCATTGCAACAAGAAATCACAGGAAATGAGCCAGATGATCACCCGGGAACACTGCGCCGCGCTCGATGCGGTCGACACGTTGGCGCCATGCCGCGCGCGCTTCGACCTGCCCGCCGATACGATTTATCTCGACGGCAATTCGCTGGGCGCGATGCCCGCTAACGTGCCCGCACGCATCGAGCAGGCGCTCAGGCAGGAATGGGCACACGGCTTGATCCGTTCGTGGAACGACGCCGACTGGTACCCGGCGCCGCAGCGCACCGGCAACAAGATCGCCAGATTGATCGGCGCGGGACAGGACGAAGTGATCGTCGCCGATTCGACCTCGGTCAATCTGTTCAAGGTGCTGGTGGCGGCCACGCGCATGCGACCGGGCCGCAAGGTGATTCTGGCCGAGCGAACCAACTTTCCGACCGACGTGTACATTGCATCGAGCGTGGCCGAGCTGACCGGTTGCGAGTTGCGCTGCGTCGATCCGGACGAGATCGTGGCAGCCATCGACGACAGTGTGGCGATCGTCTCGCTCACGCACGTCAACTACAAGAGCGGCAAACGCTACGACATGGAAGCGGTGACGCGCCAGGCGCACGAGGCAGGCGCGCTGATCGTGTGGGATCTGTGTCACTCCGCCGGTGCGATGCCGGTGGGTCTGAATCGTTGCGATGCGGACTTCGCCGTCGGCTGCGGTTACAAGTATCTGAACGGCGGCCCCGGCGCGCCTGCTTTCGTGTTCGTCGCGTCACGCCATATCGAAGCAGTGCGCCAACCGCTGACAGGCTGGCATGGTCACTCGAAGCCGTTCGCGTTTACACATGACTACGCGCCGCATCCGGGTATCGACCGCATGCTGACCGGCACCGCGCCGCAGCTTGGCGTGATCGCGCTCGAGAGCGCGCTCGAGGCATTCGACGGCGTCGATCTCGACGTGCTGCGCGATAAGAGCGTGGCGCTGGGCAATCTGTTCATCGAACTGAGCGATCAGGAACTGAAAGGCCTGGGCTGCACGCTGGCTTCGCCGCGCGACGCCGAACAACGCGGCAGTCAGGTATCGCTCGGGCACGCCGAAGGTTACGCGATCATGCAGGCGCTGATTGCACGCAACGTGATCGGCGATTTTCGTGCGCCGGACATCCTGCGCTTCGGCTTCGCACCGCTGTATGTGCGCTTCGTCGACATCTGGGACACCATCGCGCAACTCAAGGACATCATCGCGACGGATGCGTGGAACACCGACGAGTTCAAGGCGCGCAAGTCGGTGACCTGATATCGAGCCATAAAAGTAATACGACAACGCGGCACCGGCGGTTGCGTGCGATGCATGCAGCCGCATACAGGAGGAGACACGAGATGACGCAGGAGCAGCGAGGCTTCGACACGATTGTCGAACGTGAAAAGGGATTACACCGTGGATTGTCGACGGGGCAGCTGTCGATGATTGCGATTGGCGGGGCGATCGGCACAGGCCTGTTTTTAGGCAGCGGATTCGCCATTGGGTTTGCCGGACCGAGCGTGCTGGTGAGCTACGCGATCGGTGCGTTGATCGCCTTGCTGTTGATGGGATGTCTTGCCGAGATGACGGTCGCGCACCCGACGTCGGGTTCTTTCGGTGCTTACGCCGAGCACTATATTGCGCCGTGGGCCGGGTTCCTGGTGCGCTATGCGTACTGGTCGTCGATTGTGTTTGCGGTGGGAACGGAGGTCACTGCCATTGCCGTGTACATGAAGTACTGGTTTCCTTCCGTGCCGGGCTGGTATTGGATCGTGGGATTTTCTGCCGCGCTGATCGGTATCAATTCAGTGAGCGTGAAAGTATTCGGCGCGGTCGAGTATGTTTTCTCGATGCTGAAGATCGTCGCGATCGTCGGCTTTATCCTGCTGGGCGCTTATGTGGTGTTCGGCGCGCCGGCCAGTTCGCCAATTGGCTTTTCCAACTACACATCGCACGGCGGGTTCTTCCCGAAAGGTGTGTGGGGCATGTGGGTTGCCGTGATCGTGTCGATTTTCAGCTATCTGAGTATCGAAATGATCGCCGTCGCGGCAGGTGAAGCACGCGATCCGCAGAAGGCGATTACGCAGGCATTCCGCGCCACGATGGTCCGACTGGTGTTCTTCTATCTTCTTACTCTGGCGTTGATGCTGGCAATCGTCCCATGGAATGCGGCGGGTACGGATGAGAGTCCGTTCGTGCGGGTGATGGCGGCTACCCATGTGCCGGGCGCGGCGGGCGTGATCAACTTTGTGATTCTGGTCGCGGCTTTGTCGGCGATGAATAGCCAGCTCTATATCACGACGCGGATGATGTTCAGCCTGTCGCGGGCAGGGTATGCGCCGAGGCGCCTGGGGCAGTTGAACCAGAAGGGTGTGCCGGTGGCGGCGTTGTGGCTCTCCACTATCGGGATCGCGTTGGCGACGGTGCTGAATGTGGCTTATCCAGATGCGTCGTTTGTGTTGATGATGTCGGTATCCATGTTTGGGGCAATGTTCACCTGGCTCATGATTTTCGTGACCCATCTGTTTTTTCGGCGCGCTCACAAAGGGAGGGTGCTGGCTTTCAGGATGTGGGGGTTTCCTGTGACCTCACTGCTTGGCGCAGGGCTGATGGTGGGGGCGCTCGTTACCACCTGGTTTACTCGCGAGTTCCGGATGACGCTGGTAGTGGGCGTGCCGTTTGTCGTTGCGCTGGTGGTGGTTTATTTTGTCTGGTATCGGGGCAAGGCTGGCGAGGCGAAGGGTGTCGAGCTGGCGTGATGTTCGTCGTGGTCGAGCGCCAGCGGGTATCGCCCCTTGATAACAAAGCGCTCGCCTCGCTCGAAGCGAGGCGGCGTCAAACGAAGCTCACGTTCGTTTGATCAACGGGTCAGGCACCCGTCGCGAGGCGTGCGTTCTGCGGGAACAACGCTTTGCGCGTCTCGTCGTCCAGCTCGCTCTTGAATGTATGGCGGGCCTTGATCGCTTCAGCACGCTGCGCCGCCGGGCGGGAATTGATCTCGTCGAACAGGCGCTTGACGTTCGGCAGTTTGTCCCAGGCGTCGGCGCCGAGTACGAACGGCACGGCGCGGGCCCATCCCCATACGGCCATGTCCACCAGCGTGTAGTTGTCGCCAAGCATGTAGCGGTATTGCGCCAGATGCGCGTCGACGATGTTCCAGTGGCGCCACGCTTCGAAGTCATAGCGGTTCACGGCGTAGTCCTTGGGTTCCGGCGCATAGTGCTTGAAATGCACCGCCTGGCCCGCGTACGGTCCGATGCCCGTGGCCACGAACATCAGCCAGGAGTACATCTGGGCGCGCGCCTCGGGCGTGTTCGCTGGCAGGAACTGACCCGTCTTCTCGGCCAGATACAGCAGGATGGCGTTGCTGTCGAATACCGTCGCATCGCCGTCGACTAGCGCCGGGGTCTTCGCATTCGGATTGATCGCGGTGAATGCCGGAGCGTGTTGCTCGCCCTTGCGGGTGTCGACCGGCACCAGTTCATACGGTAACCCGCTCTCTTCGAGAAACAGCGCGACCTTGGCGGGGTTGGGGGAGGGGTGATAGTAAAACTTGATCATGGTGCGGCCTGTGAGCGGGTTGGATAAGTGATTATAGGCGGGTGACTTTTACTGGCGAGGAAGCGACCGGAACGCAGTCCGGCGCGTCCCGGGTTCACGCATGGGCGGCGGCGGAGGCCGCCGATTGTAACGAGCGAAGTGCTGAGAGTACGACATGCGGTTCGCAGCGCCCCCGGTAGTCGATGTCGACATGAGACAAAGCGATGCGTCCGTCGCTAGCGATCACAAAGGTCGCGGGCACCGGCAATGCCCAGCTTTCGTCGCCGTTGATGGCGGGCAGCGCTTTGTCGACCGAACGCAAGGCCTGGCGCAGTTCTTCCGGAAGCGAATACACGAGACCGAACGACTGGGCGACGTCATTGCCGGCATCGCTCAGCACCGCAAAATCAAGCGCATTGCGCTCGGCGGTGGAGAGTGACCCATCCGGCAACTGGGGCGAAATGGCGACCAGGCTGGCGCCGAGTTGCGATATCTCTGGTAGTGCCTGTTGGTACGCTCTGAGTTGAATGTTGCAGTAGGGGCACCACCCACCTCGATAAAAGACCAGAACGGCGGGGCCCTTGTGAAGAACTTCCGCCAGCGAAACCGTCCTTCCCCATGCGCTGGGCAATTCAAAAGCAGGTGCGTTTTCTCCTGCGGCGAGTACGCCGTCGATCGGAAAGCTTGCTTTCAGTTCTGCCACTTTGGCGTTGTAAAGCGCGATCCGGTCGGTTGGCGTCGTGCGCTCGTATTCGGCGCGAAAGGCCACTAGCTCCTGCTTGAGTCCCATCGTGGTTGCTCCTTGTAATTGTTCCCGCGTGACATCGGGAGGCATTCCGCCCATAGCGTTTCGATCCAGGTTTGCGCGGGCATATCGAACAGGATCTGAATTGGGTGGCCGTACGCCGTGTCAACTCTGTCCTATATCGCGGTCCAGCAGAAGCCATGCGCGGGCGATATCAGTCATTCCTTGCAGGAATGACCCGATGGACAGATCGATCGCGATGTAGACCTTCGTCAGCGTGATCGGCCTGATGCAACCGTGCCAGCCTCGTCCGCTACGCCGATGGCATCTCAGGCGATACCCAAGGCCTGCAATATCGGTAGATGAACCTGAGCAAAGCGGTGCGCTTTCGCGGCCATATCAGCGCGAGAGGGGAGCGCGGCGGACTGCGGCGCCGCTGGCTCGCGCCCGGACTGTGAGTCCGCGCGTAGCGCAGCCTCGGCGAATTCGGCCCATTGCGCCGGTTGCTGCAGATGATGCAGTCTCGCCAACAAAAAGAGTTGGGCCACACGTGGCATCAATATGCCCGAACCTGAAACCGGGCTCACCAGAAACTGAATGTCCTCATGATGGCGCGCCCGTTCGCAGATCGCCGCGTTCAGCTTCGCCGACAACGGCTGCGCGGCGCGGATCTGCGCGTCTTCCTGGGCATTCAACAACACGCCCATGCTAACCAGTAAGGTCACGGCCTCGACTATCTGCGCAAAGGTGACGCCCTGTGCGCGAACGCAGCTTTCGATCCCGGCGAGGCTTGTAGGGCGATAGCTGGACAGCGCGTCGAGAATGGGGGCGTATGTCGCTTCCGGTAGCATCGTCTCACCGAGCGCACCGCGCACCTTGAGCATCACCGACGCTCGTGGAAGCGCCAGGATCACGCGATGTGCGTGCAATGCCGCCTGCCGTTCAGCGTCGCTGAGCGGCCGTGGACCCTTCACCCAGTAATCGCGCCGCAACGATCGGTTGACACAGAAATCGCGCGCGGTCTCTCGCAACGCCGTATCTGCAATGTTCGCTAACAGATCGCGTTGCGCCGGCGTGAGGTTGATCTCGTCAACAAGGTCGCGATAGTCCGCAGATCCTGCATAAGTCAAACCCGCCGCATCGAGCGACGAGGCAACCTGGAGGAAAGACATGGGGTGCCAGTCGCGAGTGAAATACTCATGCGCGAGATAACTCGGGTCGGCTTGGGACAGCGCGTCGACGCGCTCGGCAAGCAGTGGGTTAACCAGCCCGTAGCCCGGTTGCGTCGCAAATACAGCCCGCGCAAAATCGACGGCGGCGCTAATGCGCCTGTGCATGGGTTCGTCGGAGTCCGGGCGATCGCCCGTTGCGGATACCGGGCCGATCTGAAAATGCCGCTGCATCAGTTCGTGCACGGGCAGCATCGCAGTCCAACCGGGTTGGGTGTTGTAGCTCAAATACAGCACGCCGCCCGATTTGAGCTTGCGGCCGATGAATTCGACAATCAACGCACGGTTCTCCGGGGAAATCCAGCTCCAGATGCCATGCATACCGATGAAGTCGAAGTCCGGCAAATCGTCTCGCCCGCAGAAATCCGCGAATGACTCGCCGAACAACTGCGCCTGCGATCCGGCATTGCTCGCGAGTTGCCGTGCGAAGTTGGCGTGCGACAGATTGAAGTCGGTGCCCCACCATTGCGCAGCCGACCCGGCCGCGTGAATATTGACGCTCACACCCTGGCCAAAGCCCAACTCGCAAGCCGTATGCACGGTCGGCAATACGAGTCCGGCATGGAGCAGAGGAAGTTTCAGGCGTAGCGGATTCAGCTCGTCGCAATAGCCGAACGTGTACTTGACCTCGTCAATGGAACTCGTTTCCCGCTCACTCACGTCCTGGCGCTCGCTCGTTGCACGGGGCCGGTATCGGCCCCGCAGATTGTCGAACCGGCTGTCCGGCGATGTCCGACACAATACCGGCGAGTGGTAGGGAAAGCAAAGTTCCTCGATGGGTCTCGAGCCGCGAGCATGGCTCACGCTTCCTTACTTGATTCCCAGAATCCACCGGGCAAACCTCTCTGCATCAGCGGCCGAAATATCATTGGGTGGCATCTGCGCTCCGGTATTCCACTTGCCCGAACTTCCCTGCAACATGCTCCTTTCCAGCTTCGCAACTGCATCGG
Source organism: Paraburkholderia sp. BCC1884 (assembly GCF_900996225.1). GTDB lineage: Bacteria > Pseudomonadota > Gammaproteobacteria > Burkholderiales > Burkholderiaceae > Paraburkholderia. Next base: position 187,245 of record NZ_CAAJGL010000079.1, read on the forward strand.
GATCTCCGCGATACCGGTCGGAAATAGCCCTGAACGGCGGCCCAACCCTGGTCGTATCGATAGCATGACAAGCCCGGCAGGTCTGTTCACTAGCAGAAACAGACCGCCCCATACTCGCGCCGTCTCCAGGCGCCGCGGCAAAAACTTTCCCGGCAAAAAAACCACCGATAGCAAGCAGCAAAACCATTCTCTTCACAATTGCACTCCTGTAAAAACAAAAAACCCTGCCGACGGCAACCGTCGGCAGGGGAAAGCGCTGCAGCTCAACTGATCGAATACACGCGAAAAATCGCACCGCTCACCGAGGCGGCCACGGCTTCGCCGGCGCACCGATCACAGGCTTGCCGAGCAACGGCGTCGACAACGCATACGCACCGTTCTCCGTGAAGGCCCAGATGATGTTCCGGTCGTACTCGGTATAGATCGCCAGCACACCCTTGCCCAGCGTGTAACTCGGCAACTCGCTCTCGTCGGCCAACGCCGGCACGAAATACCCGGCGATGGTCGGCTTCTCCGGATTGCGCACGTCGAAAATCTGCACGCCGGCGTTATAGAACGAATACGGAATCACACCCTGACGCGAGCCGCCCGGCTGCCCGATCGCGTTCGACCGCTTCGGACCGAAATTGCCGCCACGCTGACAGAAGCTCGTGAACGGCGCACCTTCCGGCGGCGTCGGCTGCGGCAGTTTGGCCGCCACCTTCAGATGCGAAGGATCGCGCGCATCGACGACGAAGATGTCCTTATACGGCTCGTAGCAATCGCGATTCATCGGGTAACCGCTCGTCAGCACGAAGCCGGTGCGCTCGTACTGGCTGACGTCGGCATTGTCGTACTCGGTGCCCGCGAAACTCGGTGCGGTATTCACATTGCCGAGTACCTTCGGTTTGGCCGGATTCGACAGATCGAACGAGTAGAGACCGAGGCCGCCCATCGCGCCGAACCCGATCTTGCCGCCTTGTTCCAACGGCTTAGGCAAGAAGATGGGAATGCGCGAACCCATCCACGAAGTACGATTGCCGGCGCGCGGATTCTGCAGATAGGCCTGTTCGTGCGCTTCATTGCCAAGAATCTGACCCGGCACCGAAATCTGCGAAACGAATTTCGGATTGGCCGGGTCCGACATGTCCCACACCTGATAGCCCGGTGAATACAGATAGTTCGGGTATTCGGTCAACCCATAGGTGTCGTCCGGCGCGGCCGACAGGATCATGTACTTGCCGCCGTAGTATTCCGGCGCATCGAGCGAACCGGAACCCTGCTGCTGGCCGATCGGCGCATCGGGATGCTTGTAGTCCGTGGTGCGCGTCGCAATCAGCTTCCATTGAGCCGGCAGCGGGCCGTCCATTTCGAAGACCTTGAAGCCCTTGAGCGAGTTGTAGTGACGCTGCGCTTCGACCTTGTCCGGTTGCTCGCTCTTGTCGGTCATCAGACCGTATCGGCCGATTTCAAACGACGCCACCATGACCGGTTTGCCGAGCTTCCTGCTCCACACGATGGTGGCGCCGCCGAGGTAGTCGTGGACGTTGTTCGGATCGAAATGCTCGGTCGGTCCCTTCGGCCCCCACGTGCCGCCTTGCGAAAATACCACCTTGCCGTGGGCGGGATCGGTGACGTCCATGATGCGCAGATAGTCGCGATCGTGAATGTAGAGATAACGGTGGCCGTCGAAGTCGACGATATTGTTCCAGGCATGGAAGGGCGAATCGACGAGCGGATAGAACGCCAGCACCTTGACGTCTTTCGCATAGCTGTTCTTGTCCCACGTCGTCATTTCGCCGGGGAAGTGCTGGCCCTTGTGGACTTCAGGCGTCGCCTTCGGCCACACGAACTGGCCGGTCGCCGGGTCCATGCCGTAGTCGACGCCCGGCTTCAGCGGCACAGGCGGACGATCCGGCGTGAGTCGCAACCACGAAGCGAGATAAGGGTCCTTGACCGCAGGCGTGCCGGGCGTCACTTGCGCAGCGGACGCCGACGTCGCAGCCGCGGCCGCGTCCGACGCAGCCGCGACGGACGGCGCAGCTTCGCCGCTCGCGCACGCGGCGGCCGACATGAACGCCAGCAGTGCGGCGCTTGCGAGAGTTGATTTCAGATTGCTTGTGCGAAGCATGGGCTTCCTCCTTGTTATATTTAAAACGCGTGGCGGATACCGAACTGGAAGCCGCTCGGATTCTGCCCTGCGTTGGGATAGACCTGGAACGTCACCGGATAGGCGACCGGCACATCGTGCTGGCTCTTCACGTGCGCGAAAGTGGCATACAGGTCGGTCCGTTTCGACAGACCGTGCAGATAGCCGATCACGCCGCCGGTGGCGCTGGAGATGCTTTTGTTGTTGTCGTCATGACGATGCACCACGCTGACATACACGCGATTGCGCCCGTCGATATTCCAGCGCGCGCCGACCTGCGCATCCCAGCCTTGCGAGTTGAAGGCGACGTACGGCGGATACGCGTAGTAGCCGTTGTACGTGTGATAGATCAAGGTCGGCTCGAAGCCGCCGAACTTGTAGACGGCCGCGAAGTAGTTGTCGCGCGAGGAGTGGATCTGCGAGGCTCTGAAGATGTCCCGCGTGTACTGCAACTCGCTCACGGCGCCGATAAAAATCGGACCGTGGCGGTAGTCGAGGCTCGTGCTCACGAAGCGTCCCGCGCGCGTGCTGTCGCCCACGCCGGTCGTCGCCATGATGCGGCCGGTGAAGCCGTAGAAAGTCGGCGTCTTGTACTGGATCGCGTTGTCCACCCGATACGACGCGTAGAAGAACTCCATGTTGTTGACCATACTGAAGTCGGCCGCCCAACTCGGATCGGCGTAGCCCGCAATCCAGTACGACGGGGTGAACTGGCGGCCCATCGTCACTTCACCCCAGTTGCCCTTGAGGCCGACGAACGACTGGCGAAATTGCGCCGACTGCACACCGGTGTTCGCGGAGAACATCGGCTCGATGGTGAACACGGCCTTGTTGCCGCCGCCCAGGTCTTCCACCCCGCTCATGTTGAAGCGCGAGTTATTCAGGCCGCCGCTCGACATGCGCGTGACGTTGCCGCCGGAGCCGGAAGAAATCAGATGTTCGATATTCAGGTCGACATAACCGGACAGCCAGATGGCCGACTGAGCATGCGCCCCGGCGCATGCGAGCATGAGGGCGCCTGACACGAGAGTCTTCTTTTTCATTCAATCTCCAAACCAATCGTCGTTTTTTTCGTGTTGTAGAGAGTGCCGTCGTCGCGCTCGACAGCCGCGGTTGCATCCTGTTATGTCGTGTATACACAAACTGGAAAAAATTATACCCACGGCAAAATTTGGATTCCGAGCTTTATTTTTTTATACAAAACAGCGGTTTGGTTATAGCGGGTTGACCCGAATGGCATCGCGCGTCAAAACAGATGCCGGATTCCGGCTGCATAGGTCATCGCGGTGCCGTAACCGGAGAGCCGGTCGTAGACACTCAACAGGTAGAGATCGGTGCGTTTGGACAGGAAGTAGTCGAGCCCGGCGGAGCCGGTATTGCGCCCGCTGACGACGTTTTTCGGCGCGCTGCGGCGCGTGTAAGCCCATTCGGCGAGGGCCGTGAGTTGCGAGCTGAGTGGCACGGAAAAGCCGGTTTCGACGGTGTGCGCGCCGACACCGCTCGAATCGGTGCGCAGTCCTTGCAATGCGCCGTACACCTTGAACAGCGAAAAATCGTATGCGCCGCCGACGACGTACGCGTTCTGTGTCGGCGATGCCACACCGGCCACTACGCGTGTGCGTTGCACGGCTGCGACAGCGGTGAGCGAACCGCTTGCGTAGGTGGTCGATAACGCCGCGTTGTAGACGCCGTTCGAGCCGGCGATACCACCTGGCGCATACACGGCCGACGCGGTCAGTCCATTCAGATTGGGGCTCGTGTACTGGATGCCGTTGTTCCACACGGTGTCGCCCGCGAGACTGCCGCCATAGGGCGCGGTGAAACTCTGCATCACTAGCGGCGAGAACAGGATCGAGGCCTGAAACGGATTCGCTATCTGTTCGGCGAGATAGAGCAGGTTGGTGTGCCGGCCGAGCGTCACGCGGCCAAACGGGCCGGCAACACCGACATAGCTATTGCGCCCGAAGAACGGATCGGCGGACGTGCGGCCGATGCCGCCGTTGGTCGGCTGGAAGAAACTCTCGAGCACGGCGATCGCCCGATAGCCCGCGCCGAGTTCTTCATTGACGCGGATGCCCCAGTAGGGGGCGGTGAGCCCCGGACTCTGCCCGGCAATTGCGGCGGGCGGGCCGTTGCTGCGTTTGCTGCTGGCGATATCAAGGCCGACGAGTCCGTACAGCGTGACAGACGTTTGCGCATGCGCGACGCGGGACGCCATGCCCCACGTGGATGCGCAAATCAGCGCGAGCGCGCCCAACGAGCGAACGTTCATGGCGAGACCTCTTGTGCGGTTTGGGAGCGACGGGAATGACGAATGGCGAATGACGAATGGCGCAGCGCCTCGCTGGCGGCGCGTTGCAGCGCCGTGTTTCAGGCCGTGAGCACTTTGAATTCGACCGGCGCGTGCGCGAAGTGCTGGGACAGACTCGCGAGCAACGCGTCGCGCTGGGCGATCCAGGAAGCCGGCGAGCGTCCGGCGATGTGCGGCGTGACGAGTACGCCGGGATGCTCGAGTAACGCGCTCGGTACTTCGGGTTCGGTGTCGATCACATCGAGCCCCGCGCCGGCGATCGCGCCGTCGGCCAGCGCGTCGATGAGCGCTTGCGTGTCGAGCACCGAGCCGCGCGACACGTTCACGACGTAGCCGTCCGCGCCGAGTGCGCGAAGCACATCGCGATCGATCAGGTGGCGGGTTGCCGGGCCGCCGTTGCAGGCGATCACCAGAAAGTCGCTGGCGGAGGCGAGTTCGACGGCGCTCGCGTAGTAACGGCCCGGCGCATCGGCATGCGGCTGGCGGCCGTGATAGCCGAGCGTCACATCGAAACCTTGCGCGCGTGCCGCGATCAACCTGCCGATGCGGCCCATGCCGACGATCCCCAGCCGCGCCCCGCTCAGCGTGTGCCGCTCGGCGCGCGAGGTGTGCCAGCGGCCCGCGCGCACCGCTTCGGTGAGCGGCGCATAGCCGCGTGCGAGCGCCAGCAGCAGACCCATCGCGTGATCGGCGACGGTCGCCGCGTTTGCGCCCGGTGCATGCGTGACCACGATGCTGCGTCGCATCGCTGCAGTGACATCGACATTCTCATAGCCCGCGCCGAATGCGCAGACGATCTCGAGCGCGGGCAGCGCGGCCATCTGCGCATCGGATAAACCGGTCGAGCCGTTGGTCACCACCGCGCGTATCGCCGCCGCGTCGAACTGCAGGTGCAACGCCTCCGCATCCACGCCGTCGGGATGGTAATGCAGCGTGTAATCGCGCCGCAGTGCCGCGAGTGTCGCGTCGGGCAGTGCGATCAGCGCGAGCACGTGGATGCCGCTCACCGCCGCGCTCACGACTGCGGATCGGAAGATTGTTCGGCGGGCGCGACTTCCTTTACCGCACCTTTCCAGCCGTTTTCGGTGATGTCGAACACCGTGCCGTCGGGCATGCGGTACTTCACTTCGTAGAACACGTTCGGGTCTTTCTCATGGCGTCCCGTCAGATAGGTACCGCCGGCGGCGACCACGCGTGCCGCCGTGTCGTCGACGCTATCCACCCACATGCCGAAGTGGATCACGCCGCGCACGTCCTTCAGACCGGCGTACCCCGGCACGGTCTCGTCCCTGAAGTTGAGCAGCGCCACGTTCATCGTGCCGTCCGTCATATAGATGCCGCGCATCGCATTGCCGGCGCGGCGCATGCCGAACGCCTGCTCGAAGAATTGCGCGGCGGCTTCCGGGTCTTCGACCGACAGCGCGATGTGGCGGAGCTTGTCCATGAGTTGTCCTTGGGTTGTCCTGACGATGATTCGCCTATGGGCGAGAGAGGGTTGTCGTGACTGTGAATCAAGTGTGTCCGCAACTTCACCAGGTATACTACGGATAACAAATGTATACACAAAAACAATTTGATATACCAGGATGGTCTTCATACGCTGGCGGAGGCCGGCCGCGCTGAATCGCTGCGACGTATGAGGATCACCGATGCACACCTTGCAGGAACCGTTGGGCAGTTTGTCCGCCATGCTCAGGGCGCGCTTTGCGCAGATCGGGCCGGTGTGGGCGAGCGATATCAACCTGCATCGCGATCTGGTCATCGACGCGTATTCGCCGTTGCTGGCCGCCGCGCGGGAGGCGGGCGAGTCGTTCGAAGCGGCGCGCGATATCGCCTACGGCGACCATGAACGTCAACGTCTCGATGTATTCGCTTCTGAAGCGACACGGCGCGAAGGCGATGCCGATGTGGTGCTGTTCGTGCACGGCGGCGCTTTTCTGCGCGGCAGCAAGAGCTTTAACGGACTGATCTACGACAACGTGTCGCGCTGGTTCGCGCGGCAGGGCTGCGTGGCGCTGAACGTCGAGTACCGGCTCGCGCCCGCTGCGGCTTATCCCGCAGGCGCCGACGATGTCGCTGCCGCCCTGGCCTGGGCGTATGCGCACGTTGCCGGATTCGGTGGCAATCCGCGCAGGATCTTTCTGGTCGGTCATTCGGCCGGCGGCGCGCATGTCGCCAGTTATCTATGCGATCCACTCTTTGCCGAGTTGCGTGAAAGCGCCGCGGCGGTCGCGGGCGCAGTGCTGATCAGTGCGCGACTCGTGGCCGATGTATTACCCGACAACCCCAACGCTCCCGGCGTACGCGCCTATTTCGGCGCGGACGAATCGCGCTATGCCGCGCGTTCGCCATTCACTCACGCGAGCCACTTCGACACGCCGCTGATGGTGGTGGTCGCCGAATACGAGAACCCCTATCTCGACGCCTACGGTGCGGCGTTTTTCGAGCGCGTGTTGCTGGCGCGGCGACGCACCGGCGCCGCGCGTGCGCCGCGCGCGCCGCGCTTCATGCAGATGCTGCGGCACAACCATACGTCGGTGGTCGCGCATTTCGATTCAGGCGAGACGTTATTGGGCGACGCGATGCTGGATTTCTTCGGCGCGTCTTCGGCCATGTAATCGGGCCGTGCGGGCGTCCCGTCCATTCGCTTTTGTCCGCATCATCTACAAGGAGATTCGCATGTCGAGCAGCCTGTCCCTGAACCGGCCGTCCGCTTTTGCCAGGCCGCGCGTATTCGCGCCGGTGGTCACGCCGTTCAATGCGCAATTGAACGTCGACGCGCGGCGTTTCGTCGCGTTTTGCCGCTGGCTGGTCGGGCAGGGCGCCGGGCTCGCGCTCTTTGGCACCAATAGCGAAGCCAATTCGCTGAGTCTCGCCGAACGGCACGCCTTGCTGGATGAAGTGATCGACGCCGGCATCGACCCTGCGCAGATGTTGCCGGGCACGGGCGCCTGCGCGGTGCCCGATGCGATTGCACTGACGCGTCACGCGAGCGAAGCGGGCTGTGCGGGTGCACTGATGTTGCCGCCGTTCTTCTATCAGGGTGTCAGCGACGATGGCCTGTTCGCCTACTACTCCGACGTGATTCAGGCGGTCGGCTCGGATCAATTGCGCGTGCTGCTTTATCACATTCCACAGTTCACGGGCGTGCCGATCACGCACACGCTGATCGAACGGCTGATCGCCGCTTATCCCGATACGGTGGTGGGCATCAAGGACAGTTCAGGCGACTGGGCGAACACGGCCGCGATGCTGGAAAAGTTTCCGGGCTTCGCGGTGTTTCCCGCGTCCGAGGCGTTGCTTGGCAAAGCCTTGCCGCTCGGTGCGGCCGGCTGCATTTCGGCGACTGCGAATATCCAGCCGCATGCGATTGCGAGCTTGCTGAATGCGTCCACGGTGGAAGAGCGAACCCACTGGGAAGGGACGGTTGCCACGGTGCGCCTCGCGGTGCAGGCGCAACCGATGATCCCGGCATTGAAGAGCGTGGTCGCGCATTTCTCGAGCGACGACGCATGGACCCGCGTGCGTCCACCGCTCACGACGATGAACCCGGCGCATGCCGGCGCGCTCTTGCAGCAGTTGCAGGCATTGGGTTTTTCGATGCCGTCGATGTCGGCGCTTGCCGAGGCGGCTGCGTGAGCACGCCAGCGGCGCAATCAGCGCAATCGGCGCCGCGGACGTTACGAACCCCGCGTCTGGGCACGGCGTCGCTCGCCCGGCATTCAGACGTTCTCGCGTTCCGCGCGCTGCCGTTTGAGACGGCCGAGCACGACGATCGAGAGCCGCGCAGTGTGATCGCGCATCGCGTTGTACGCGCGTTCCGGCTCGGAGTTGAGGATCGCGGAGACGATCTCGCGATGCTCGTCGGTGGCGGCTTCGAAGCGCGACGGCGAAGCCGGCTGCGCCGCGCGAAAGCCCGCCAGACGCTGACGCTGCACCGCCATGATCGACGCCAGCGATTTGCTCTGCGCGCCCTTGCAGATCAGTTCGTGGAAGTCGCGATTGAGTTCGAAGTACTCCGCTTCATCGCCGCGCGCGATCGCGGCGTTCATTTCGCTCTGGAGCTCTTCGAGCTGCTTCTTCTCGACGAGGCTCATGCGCTGCGCGCTCAAACGGCAGCACAGCGCTTCGAGTTCGCACATGGCCTCGAGCATGTCGGCCAGTTCGTCGAGGCTGAACTTGGCGACCACCACGCCCTTGCGCGGCGTCAGCTCGACCATGCCGCGCGCGGCGAGCTCGCGCAGCGCCTCGCGGATCGGCGTGCGCGAGGCGTTGAAGCGTTCGGCAAGTGCGGCCTCTTCGAGCTTCTGGCCCGGTTCGAGCGTGCCGTCGATGATCTCGTCGCACAGCAGGCGGTAGATCTTGGAGGAGAGCGTGGTCATCGTGATGGTCTTGGGTTGAGCGAAACCGTGGGCAGGCGGCCTTCATTATGCGCCAGCGACCCAGCCGCCTCAATCGCCACCGCGCATATCCGCCCCGTGCAAGCCCATGCAGTGTAAGCGCGAACGTGTTCACGCCCCGATAAGTGTATACGAGGATTTTAATAGAAATACATGAGTGACTGAATGTATACGGTTTATTCGGTCCCATGACGGCTTCCCACAAACGAAAAAAGCGAGGCAACACGTGACCTGGTTTGGTATCGCAACTTATGAATTGAATGGCCATCGCGCCATGGGGCTGGCGGTCGGCGGCCGCTTGTACGACGCGCACGCCGCGTTGAAGCAAACGGCTTCGGACGCGACGCTCACCGAAGTCGGCGCGCTGATCGCCGCCTGGGAGCAGGAGGGCGCGGCTATCGTCGAACGGTTCGAAAGCGCCGCCCGCGCCATCGAGGCCGGCAAGCTCGATCTCGCGCCGCTCACGGGGCACACGCTGGGTGTGCCGTACCAGCCGCGTCGCATTTTCGCGGCAGCCTCGAACTATTATGAGCACGCCCGGGAGATGGGCACGGAGCTGGCGCCGCGCGAGGAAAGCACGCCGTACATGTTCATGAAGGCCGAAACGAGCGTGGTGCCGACCTTCGCCAATGTCGTGATTCCGCCGCACGCGGAACGGGTCGACTGGGAAGTGGAGCTGGCCGTCGTGATCGGCAGGAGCGGGCGCCATATCGCGCAGCAGGATGCTTACGACTACATCGCCGGCTATACGATCCTCAACGATGTCAGCGCGCGCGACCTGAATCGCCGCACCGACTATCCGTTCAAACACGACTGGTTTCGCGGCAAAAGTTTCGATACCTTTGGTCCGCTCGGCCCCTGGTTCGTGCCGCGCGCGTGTATTGCCGAGCCGCAGAATCTGCGTATGCGCCTCGCGGTGAACGGCGAGCCGATGCAGGACGGCAATACGTCCGGGATGATTTTCAACATCGCCGAGCAGATCGAATATCTGTCGACGATCCTCACGCTGCAACCCGGCGATCTGATCGCTACGGGCACGCCGACCGGCGTCGGCATGGGGCGCGGCATTTACCTGAAGGCGGGCGACGTGATGGTCGCGTCGATCGACGGGATCGGTTCGATCGAGAATCCGCTGGTGGCGGGCTGAACGTCGTGCTTCGAACTCGCCGCGCGGCTATTTTCACTTCACTCACTCATGGACAGGGACACGACATGTTGCAGCGGTTACGGCATGCGCTATCACGGCGGCTATTGGTGCGGCTATTACGGCCGATAGCGCAGGTGGCAGCGCAGCGCGAGCAGTTCACGCGGATGACGCGGCGTACGGTGTCGGTTACGGTGACGCTTGCCGTCGCCGCACTGTTCACGAGCGCTCCGGTGCAGGCAGCCGACGCCGTGCGGGTCAATCTCGCCTGGCTGCCGCAAGGCAGCACCGGCGGGATTCTGCTGGCGCAAGCAAAGGGCTACTACCGCGATGCCGGTCTCGACGTCAGCGTGATGCGCGGTTACGGCGGCCAGCGCACTGTCAACGAGGTGGACGGCGGCTTGTTCGAGTTCGGTTACGGCGACCCGGTAAGCGTCATGCTGAACCGCGCCCACGGTGGACATGCGGTGATGGTCGGCGCGATCAACACGCGTTGGCCGGGGGCGATGTGCTATCTCGAGCGTCCCGGCTTCAAGGTGAACTCGCTGAAGGATCTGTCGGGGCTCACGCTCGGTGGCGGCGGCGCATCACCCGTGCAGAACATCATGCCGGCCTGGCTCAAGCAGAACGGTTTGGCTCCCGACGCGATCAAGACTGTGCGTCTGGACCCGGCTGTGATCAATACGGCACTGCTGCAAAAGCGCATCGATCTGTCGGAGTGCTGGGAAGGTGCGAGCCTGCCGGTTCAGGCCGCGTTGGCGAAGCGGGCAGGGCAACAACTCGGCAAGGTGTACTACCGCGATTTCGGTCTGGATATGATGGGCAACGGCATCGTCACCACCGACACCTTCGTCGCCCAGCACCCCGACGTGGTCAAGCGCTTCGTGGCGACCACGTATCGCGGTTATGCCTTGATGCGCGAGCATCCGCAGGAAGCGGCGGATGCGATTGCCGCGCAATATCCGGTGCTCGACAAGACGATCCTGTTGCAGCAGATCGTCGAAACCAACGGCCTGATTAGCGACGACCCCGCGCAACACAAGACCGGCTGGCTGCGTCCGGCGCGCATGGAGTCGACGGCAGATTTCGTGGCGCGAGCGTTCGGCACGGGCGGGAAGGTGAAGGCCACCGATCTTTATACGAATCGATTCGTCGAATGAACCGAATGGACCACCATGCTTTGCATGGGACCGGAGCAGGCGATCAAGCGCAAGCTTCGATCGACAAAGGAGACAGGCAATGAACAGTTTGCGTCCGAAGCGGCTTGGACACATGGTGCTGATGGTGCGCGACATCCAGAAATCCGCGCGTTTTTATACCGACGTGCTGGGCCTGAAGGTGTCCGACTGGATCGGCGACCAGATGGTATTTCTGCGCGCCGGCAGCGATCATCACGATCTCGCGCTTGCTCAACTGCCGAAAGATTCCCCCGACTTCGACGATCTGCCGCGCTACTCGCGCCCCGGTCTCGAGCACTTCTCTTATCTGATCGACAGCTACGAGGAAATGGAACGCTCGGTGAAAGTGCTGCAGGAACATGGCGTCGAAATCGTTCGCGGTATCGGCCGGCATGGTCCGGGCAATAACCTGTTTCTCGTCTTCAAGGACCCGGACGGTAATAACGTCGAGGTGTATTTCGACATGACGCAGATCGGCGAGCGCGACGCGCATGAACCGCAAGTGTGGGAGCGCACGATCGAGTCGTTCGATCAGTATCGGTTCGAGCGCTTCGTGGTGCCGCCGCCACCGCATCTGGTCGCGCAAAAATCGGCGCAGGCAGCGGCTGAAACTGCGGCCCCGTCAAACGCCGCTACCGATCCAGCACCCGCCGATCCCTCTGAAAAATCCTGATTCGGCAAACTTCGGAACCCTTATGAAGCGATTGATCGAAACCGTCTTGTTCTGGATCGTAATCGGCCTGATCTGGGAATTCGGCGTGCGCTGGAGCGGCACGCGCGACTACGTGCTGCCGGCGCTGTCGCAAGTGTTCGCCGCCGGTTGGGAAATGCGTGGACAACTGCTGTCGGACACGCTGACAACGGCGTGGGAAGTGTTCGCCGGGTTCGCGCTGGCGCTGGCCGGCGGGCTCGCGATCGGTTTGCTCGCCAGCATGTCGGGCATCGCGCGGCGTACTTTGTTCCCGCTCGTCACCGCGTTGCAGAGCATGCCGAAGATCGCGCTCGCGCCTTTGCTGATCGTGTGGTTCGGCTACGGTTTCGCGTCGAAGCTGGCAGCGGCGGTGCTGTTCGCGTTCTTTCCGATCGTTATCGCAACGATGGGCGGTCTCGCCGGCGTGCCGCGCAATCTCGACGAGCACTTCCGCGCGCTCGGCGCGTCGCAGGCCAAGACCTTCTGGTATCTGCGCTTGCCGGCGGCGTTGCCCGCCTTGATCGACGGTTTGAAGATCGCGATGCCGCTGGCGGTGATCGGCGCGATCGTCGGCGAGTTCATCGGTTCGGAGTCGGGGCTTGGGCATCTGATCGTGTTCGCGACGTCGAACGCGCAGACGGCGTTGTCGTTCGCGGCGATCCTGATGGTGACCGTGCTGGCGATGCTGTTCTATTGGGCCGTCGAACTGGTATCGCGCGGCGTGTGGTGGAGAGGAGTGACGGTCTGATGGCAATGGTCGACAAGTTGCGTATCGTTGAGCGCGCCGTGGCAACCGGCGCAGCGGTTCATCCCTTGCCGCGCGACGGCGCGGCGCCCGCGCTGATCGCGGTCGAGCAGGCCGGCAAGCGGTTCGCCGCGCGCGGCGGCGCGCAGGCGTTCAGCGCGCTGGAAGACGTCTCGATGCAGATTCGGCAGGGCGAATTCGTATCGATACTCGGCCCGAGCGGTTGCGGCAAGAGCACCTTGCTGCGCATGGTCGCCGGCCTCGTGCCCTGTGACGACGGCCGCATCCTTCTTGGTGCCGAGCCGATCGGCGCGCCGGTGCCCGACATCGGCGTGGTGTTTCAGACCAGCAATATGCTGCCGTGGCTGACGGTCGGGGCCAACATCCGGCTTGGCGCGAAGCTGCGCAATCTGCCGCGCGCGCAAGTGGAAGAGCGGCTTCCTGCGCTGCTGGAAACCTTGGGCCTGACGGCCTTCGCCGACCGCTATCCGCACGAGTTGTCGGGCGGCATGCGCCAGCGCGCCGCGATCGGGCAGATTCTGCTGCTGCAGCCGCGTGTGATGCTGATGGACGAACCGTTCGGCGCACTGGACGCGCTGACCCGCGATCGCCTGAACGTCGAGTTGCTGAGAATCTGGCAGCAGAGCACGCTCACCGTGTTGCTGGTCACGCATAGCATCCACGAGGCGGTGTTTCTGTCCGACCGGGTGCTCGTCATGTCCGAGCGGCCCGGCCGGGTGATCCACGACGTTCGGATCGATCTGCCACGGCCGCGCCAGCCGGATCAGGTGAAAAGCGATCCGGCCTATGGGGAATATGTCGCTCATCTGTCGAGATTGATGGGCGTCTTCTGAGGTCGGGGCCGCCGCTGGGCGAGGGTGAAAGCATTCGTGTATTCGCCGACTCGCAGATCGCCGAACTGGCCGCGGAAATCGCGCGTGAATCCGGCGAATGAGACGCAGGGTCAATTCAGACGTAGAAACCGTGATATTGGCGGCGCCCGGATTATTCACGCGATAACGTTTGCGCGCCTTAATCCGCAGATGTTTAAATTTTGTTGATTCAGAAGCCGTGAAGGTTAAATCGGACTTTGCTATTTGCGAAGTCGAAAAAATCATGTCGCGTAAATTCAACAGGGTTATTGATAAGAGGAAAACGTTTGCGACGGCTGAACCCCCGGCTACGTCTGCAAAGTGGTCGATCGGGCGGCTTCGGTGCGCTTTGCGGGAGGCGTCGTATAGTCGCCATCGGACGTAAAAGTGGCGGGAAAGCGCGTTAGAATGCGCGGCGCTCAATGCGGCATGGCCAGCGGCGCACCAGCGGAGTGCGCGAATAAAGTCAGACGTTTTGCATCCGATCGTGCGAATCCTGCGTATAGGGATCGCCGGTAGCATCGGCCAGCGGCAAACTCGGACCGGTAAAAAGGGGTGTCACGATATTAATCCGCGCCTCGAGTCGCCCGCTGGGAATAAAACATTCTAAAAAAAGTAGGACTTATGGCAACGAGGATTCTGTCGATTTTCGGCACGCGGCCGGAAGCCATCAAAATGGCGCCGCTGGTCAAACAATTGGAAGCGTGCCCCGATATCGATTCGGTGGTGTGCGTAACGGGGCAGCATCAACAGATGCTCAATCAGGTACTCGATCTGTTCGAGATCGTACCGGACCACAATCTGGCCCTGATGACCGGCAACCAGACGCTCAACGGTTTGGCGTCGCGCCTGATCGCGTCGCTCGACGACGTGCTCGCGACCGTCCAGCCGGATCGCGTGCTGGTGCATGGCGACACCACCACCGCCTCGGCGGCGGCGCTGGCTTCGTTTCACCGCCGCATTCCGATCGGCCACGTCGAAGCGGGCCTGCGCACCGGCAATCTGATGCAGCCGTGGCCGGAAGAGATGAATCGCCGCGTCGTCGACGTGATGAGCGACCTGATGTTCGCGCCCACCGCCAGCTCGAAGGCCAATCTGGCGCATGAGTCGCTGCATGGCCGGATCATCGTCACCGGCAACACGGTGATCGACGCCTTGAACCTGACCACCGCGCGCATCGACAACGATCCGGCCCTGCGTGCCGAACTCGACGCGCGCCTGCCGTTCCTCGACGGCTCGCTGCCGGTGCTGCTGGTAACCGGCCACCGCCGTGAAAGCTTCGGCGAAGGTTTCGCGAATATTTGCGCGGCGCTCGCCGATCTGGCCAGAACGGACACCGTGCAGATCGTCTACCCGGTCCACCTGAATCCGAACGTGCGCGGCCCCGTGCAGGAAACGCTCGGCGCGGCGCGCAACGTGCATCTGATCGAGCCGCTGGATTACCTCGGTTTCGTGCGGCTGATGCAGCGCGCGTCGATCATCCTGACCGACTCGGGTGGCGTGCAGGAAGAAGCGCCCGCGCTCGGCAAGCCCGTGCTGGTGATGCGTGACGTGACCGAGCGCCCGGAAGCGGTCGCGGCCGGCACGGTGCGCCTCGTCGGCACCCAGCGCGACGCGATCGTGCGCGCGGTGAGCGGCCTGCTCAACGACGCGCGCGAGCGTGACGGTTTCGCTCGCCGCATCAACCCGTACGGCGACGGCCACGCTTCGCAGCGTATCGTCGCGGCGCTCACCGGCCGTCCGTTCGAGGAGTTCGCGAGCGCAAGTGGTGAGGAGTCCGCTCCGACGTCGCGCGTCCCGCTCGGCGAAACCGTGCAATAGCGACCCGCGGCCGCGGTTCGGCCGCGCAGGCGCCAGCGCCGACCGGTTTTGAACCGGCTGGCGCGCATTCGCTTCGCGCGCCCGTTAGCCGCCGCCCGCACGGGCCATCCAGTGAAACGCCCGCCGTGCCGATAACACGGCTAAGGACCACTGGCAAACCACCGTTGGCCTCCGGCTTCGCGCCGGACTGACCGTTCCAGACAATCCATGTCGCGTAAATCCGGCTGTGCCGCTTGCGCGCTAATTAAGAGATAAACAACGTGATCCCCGATCAACCGATGCGCCACCTTGCCCGCCCCCGTCTGACGGCACTCGCCGCGCTGCTGATGCTTGCCGCCAGCGCCCACGCCCAACAGCCGACCGACCTCGCCGGCAGCTTCGCGCAACTCGGCAGCGGGCGTCTCGCGACGCGCACGGTGTCGCTGGCCGAACTGGGCATGCGCGACCCGGTCGTGCTGCGCGCGCCGGACGGGCGTCAGGAACTCTACCTGCCGGTGCCGGCGGGCGTGCCGCTGAGCGACGCGGCCCTGCAGATCGACGGCAATTATCTGCGCGGCAACGGCGGGCGCACGACCATGCTGGTCTCGCTCGACGGCTCGCCCGTGCTGTCGCGCACGCCGACCCAAGATCAGGGCGACGCCTCGGCCAGCCTCGGCGTCGACGGTGCAGCGCGGCCGAGCGGGTTCGTGCGCGTGGGTCTGGACTGGTCGTCGGTGCTCAGTGACAACATCTGTACCGATCAGACCGCGATCGGCAATGTCTGGCGCATTGCGCCGACTTCGCGCCTGACCTATCGCTACGATCCGGACGCGATCGTCGATCTGCGCAGCGCCTGGAGCGCGTTGCCGCACAAGCCGGTGGTGATGCTCGGCGCCCGCACGCTGGCGGCGCCCGCTTTCGACGCCGGCTGGCGTGTCGAAGCGCTGTTGCAACGCGAAGGCCGCACGCCGGTCACGCGCGCATGGCCGTCAGTGGGCGAGACGGTGAATCTGAGCGATATCGACGTGCCGGCGCCGCTGCGCGCGATTCCGGCCTTTGCCGCGCTGGCCGCGGGCGGTTCGCACAAGCTGGCCAATCCGGCGGAAGCGGGCGCGCTGATCGCGCTCACGCCGCGGGCGGCCTTCGCGCCGGACGTCATCATTGCCGACGACACGCTGCGCAATACGCTCAAGACCACGCTCGACGCCTTGCGCGAGCAGGTCGCGAGCGCAGGGCCCGGCGCCGCCGAAGCATTCGATGCCTGGCGCGCCCGCGCGATCGATCCGATCGCCAAACCGCTTGCCTCCGGTGAAGTGCGCCTCGCGCATCTCGGCGGCCAGACCGCGATCGTGGTCGGCGACAACGACGCCGTTTCCGTGCTCGCGCGCGCATGGCGTCCGATCGACGTGACGAGCCGTCTCGTGGTCCATCAGATCGACAACGCACCGAACGCGCGCGGCGATGAGATCGCGCTGTCGCTGCTCGGCGGCGAACCGCGCACGCTCGACGTGCAGGGCCGCGCCACCTGGGACGCGAACTTCGACCTCGGCGCGGCATCGGGCAACGGCAAGCTGCCGGCTTCCGTGGTGCTCGACGTGGCCGCCTCGCCGACCGCGAACAACACGGCGCAGACCGCTTCGATCTTTTTCAACGACGTGCTGATCGGCTCGCAACTGCTGAACGCCAACGGCAAGCCGCAACGTATCACCGCGCGCGTGCCGCACTACGCACTCGCGCCGAACAATCTGCTGCGCGTGGTGTTCCAGCGCCAGCCGGAAGGCGGCTGCCAGCCGCGCGGCCAGGGCCATCCGATTGCGGTTTTGCCGAGCAGCCACTTGACGCTCGCCGACGCCAAGGTGGATGACGACTTCACCGGCATGGTGGCGCGCTTCGCATCGGAAGCGACGGTGATCGTGCCGGCCGCGTATCTGAACGACCCGACTCAGGTGCTGCCGCGCGTCGCACGCCTTGCCAATGCGAGCGGCATTGCGCCGACCCGTGCCACCTTCAGCGTCGCGCAGGACGGCCAGGCCGTGAGCCCGAAGGGCGCCTTCCTCGCCGCCGATGTCACACTTGCCGATGAAAAGAGCCTCGCGCGTCTGTCGAAAGACCGCCTCTCGCTGACCGATGCATCGGGCAAGATGCTCGCGGACGTGTCCGGTCTGAATCGCGTCGGCGTGATCGAAGCGGTGAAGTCGGGTACGGTCTCGGGTATCGCGTACCGCACGGTCGGCGATACGGCGGCGATTCTGCCGGCGACCCTGCAACTCTCGCGCGGCGACGTCGCGATCGTGGACGGCAGCGGCACGCTGCGCCAGTTCGATACGCGTCATCCGGGCGAAGTGGTCGATGCCGACGACGTCGAAGGTCCGTGGTACATGCAGGCATGGGTGCGCTGGGGCATTCCGGCCGCGCTCGTCGCGCTGCTGATCCTGCTGGTGCTGGTCGCCAACGTGGCGCGCAGCCGGAATCGGGACAAGTCGTGAACGTCGCGCTGATCAAGTGGTATGGGGGCTACGCGGTAGCCCACTACTACCATGCGCTCGAATATGTCGCGGCGCTGGTGGCGATCATCATCCTGCTGTCCAGCCTCGACGATCTGTTCATCGACGCCTGGTACTGGACCCGCACGATCTATCGCCGCTTCACGGTGCAGCGCGCCTATCGGCCGCTCACCAGCGCGCAGCTGTATCAGCGCGAAGAGCAGCCGATCGCGATCATGGTGCCCGCGTGGCACGAGTACGACGTGGTCGCCGCGATGATCGAGGACATGGTGCGGGTGATGGACTACCGCAACTATGTGGTGTTCGTCGGCACTTATCAGAACGACCCGCAGACCATCGCCGAAGTCGAACGGATGCGCCGCCGTTATAAACAGCTGCGCCGCGTGGAAGTGCCGCACGACGGTCCCACGTGTAAGGCCGACTGTCTGAACTGGGTGATCCAGGCGATCTTCAAGTACGAGGCCGAAGCCGGCATCGAGTTCGCCGGCGTGGTGTTGCACGATAGCGAAGACGTGCTGCATCCGGTCGAACTGCGCTTCTTCAATTACCTGCTGCCGCGCAAGGACATGATCCAGTTGCCGGTGGCGTCGCTCGAGCGCAACTGGTTCGAACTCGTCGCCGGCACCTACATGGACGAGTTCGCCGAATGGCACGCGAAGGATCTCGTGGTGCGCGAGAGCCTGGTGGGTTCGGTGCCTTCGGCGGGCGTTGGCACCTGTTTCTCGCGACGCGCGTTACTCGCGCTGAATGCGCAAACCGATAACCAGCCGTTCAACACCGAGAGCCTGACCGAGGACTACGACGTCGGCGCGCGCCTGGGCAAGATGGGCATGCAGTCGATTTTCGCGCGCTTCCCGGTGCAGTTCGCCACGCGCCGCAAGGCGTGGTTCGGGTTCGGCAAGGAACGCGACATCACCGTGACGATGCCGCTGTGCGTGCGCGAATTTTTCCCCGACACGTTCCGCACCGCCTACCGGCAACGCGCGCGCTGGACACTCGGCATCGGCCTGCAAGGCTGGAAGCAGACCGGCTGGACCGGCTCGCTGGCGAATCGCTATCTGTTGTTCCGTGACCGCAAGGGGATCGTCACCGCGTTCGTCGGCATCATCGCGTATGTTCTGGTGATCCAGTTTCTCCTTTTTGCCGGTGCCGATCTGTTTGGCTGGATGCCGGATCTGATCGCTTCGCCGTTTTCCGATTCGGCCTGGTTGCAGACTCTGCTGCTGGCCAACGGCTGCGCGCTGCTGTTGCGCGTCGTGCAGCGGATCTATTTCGTGACCCGCCTCTATGGCTGGGAACACGGTGTGCTATCCGTACCGCGGATGGTGGTGGGTAACTTCATCAACTTCATGGCGGTGTCGCGTGCGTGGAAGATGTTCCTCACGCATCTCGTGACGGGCAAGCGCCTCGCATGGGACAAGACCATGCACGATTTTCCCTCCGCGGACGGTTTCAACAATCGCCGTCAGCGTTTGGGAGAGTTGCTACTGTCGTGGCAAGCCATCGACCCGGACAAACTCGAACAGGCGCTCGGCGAAAGCCATGCGCGTGAGGCGCCGCTGGGCCGCGTGCTGATGGCCAAGGGTTGGCTCGACGAAGAAACGCTCGCGGAAGCGATTGCGTTCCAGGCCGATCTGCCGCGTGGCCGCCTGCATGCCGAGCATCTTCAGACGGACGCCGCGCGCCTGCCGCTCGAAGCAATCGTGCGGCATCGCGTGTTGCCGCAGTTCGACGAGGCAGGGCAGCGCACGATCCTGTTGAGCGCGAGTCCGCTGGCCGAGCCGGTATTGGCCGAGCTGAGCGCGCTGGTTCAAGGGCCGGTGGCGCAGGAGATCGTGCGTGAGGGCGAGATCGCCGCGGGGCTGCGCGTGCTGCGCGGCGTCGAGCTCGTGCAACCGGTGGTCGACGGTGCGCAGCAGGCAGGCGCGGCGGCGGATGCAACGGTCGATGGCGCGGCGGGTACTGCACCTGCGTCCGTGCCCGCACGCAGCGTGCCGCTGATCGGCGATCTGCTGATCGAGCACGGCTACGTGCGGCGCGAAGCCTTCGAAGCCGCCATGCAGCACTACCGTCCGGATCGCCATGGCCGTATTGGCGACTACATGGTGGCGCGCGACGTGATCTCGCGTGTCGCACTCGAGAACGTAATCCAACAACAGCGCCGCATGCAGGGCGCTTTGACGGCAACCGAATGATCGAATCATTTTTTGTCCGGCGCGCCGGTAAGACGCGCGCTTCTTTGACAGTGGGTGCATCGTGTGAATGGGCGGAGTCGGTCGCGCAGCGTCGGTCCGGTATGTGGCCGGCCGCGAGCACCGCGTTCGCGCTGCGCAGCGTCGCGGCGGCACTGCTGGCCGGCGCGTTGAGCGTGAGCGGCGCGGCGCATGCGGCGAACGTGGGGACCGCGACGAACGCGACAAACGCGGCAAATCCGGCGAACACCGCCAGGCCGGCGAGCCTGACGGACGCCGCGCAACTCGCCGCCACTGCCCAGGATCCGTTGCCCTTGAGCGGCGCGGCTTACCGAGTCGCGCAGCAGGCGTACACCGCCTACGGCAGTGGCGACTACACCGGCGCCATCGCCCACGCACGCGAAGCGATTCGCCAGCGTCCCGATGTGGTGTCCTTGCGCGTATTGCTGGCCAACGCGCTCGCCGCGCAGCGTCGCTACAGCGAAGCGAGCCGCTCGCTCGGCGACGCCATCGCCCAGATCGGCCGCGAACCGGCATTGGTGTCGCGCCGCAAGCAGATCGATGCGTTGAACGTGTCGACTCGCGCGGTCGCGCGGGCCGGCCGTCAACAGGCGGCCGATCCCGACGCGCTCAGCGGCCCGGCCTTGATTGCCGCGCAGCAGGCCTACAAGTCGTATAACGCCAAGGACTTCGCGGGCACGATCAAGCCGGCCAACGAGGCGATCGCGTTGCGGCCCGATCTGCTGCGTCTGCGTTTGCTGCTGATCGATGCGGCGAGCGCCGCCGGTCAGGACACCGATGCCTGGAGCGCCGACCTCGACGCCGTCAAACGTTTCGGCGACAACGACGATTTGCGTTTGCGCCGCAGCTTTATCGGCAGCCGCCTCGCGCCGACGGCGTCGGGCGCGTCGTATGCCGCGCGCAAGAAGGGCGATTACGCGCAGGCCGCCACGCTCGCGCGGCAGGCGGTCGCCTATGCGCCGGACCAGGTCGGCTATCGCATCCAGTTAATGGACGTGCTGTTCGCCGCCGAGGATCTGCCCGGCGTGCAGGCCGCCGCAAGCGACGCGATCGCTGCCGACGACACCGAAATCATGCCGCTCGCGTTGCGTGGCTATGTGCTCGCCGCGCAGGGCAAGACGGAGCAGGCCGAAGCGGACTTCACCAGGGCTCTGCATGCAAACGACGCCACTCAGCGCAACCAGCGCGTGGCGCGCGTGATCATCGCGGATGTCTGGATCGCCGAAGGGCAGCCGCAACGTGCGATCGATCTGCTCGCTCCGCTGAAGGTCAATAGCGACGACACCGATCCACCGATTGCACTGCGTCTGGCGCGGGCGCGCCGGATGGTGGGGCAAACGGCAGCGACGGCAACTGCAGCGACGGCAACTGCATCGACCGCAACCGCCGCCGCCACCACGCCACTGGACCCCCAACGCCGCCCCGTGATCGACTGTGTCGTCGACCAGTTCGGCGCGAGCTGCGACGTCTACGCCGCCGACCCCGGCTTCAGCGCTGCACGCGCATCGAACCTCGCCGCCGCGGCCAACGACAAGACCGGCGCGGTGGGTTATGCGCGCGAAGCCGTCAAGGCCGCACCCGACGACCCACAACATCGCGTGGAACTGATCAACGCGCTCAGCACCGCCGGCGACGACCGCGCCGCTGGCAAGGAAGCGCAGCGCATGATCGACGCCGGCATGCTCGACGCGATGCCCGCCATGAGCGCGGCCTACATCGCGCAACGCGCCGGCAACAATCGCGTCGCGTCCGAGCGCTTCAGCATGGCCGACAAAGCCGGCGCGATGCCGAGCAGCGCCTATGCCGACGCGGGCTACGCCGCCGAGGACGCGCATCGCAACAAGGACGCCGCGCGTTACTTCGAGCGCGCCATCGACGCGAGCGCCACACCGGGCGACGACGGCACGCCGCCCGCCACGCCCGTGCAGTTGAACGAGATGCGCAGCGCGCACGCCGAGGCGACCCGCAACTGGGGCTTCGACACCTCGCTGAACTATCGTGGCGCGGGCATGCAACCGGGCTATGCGTCGTCGCCCACGCCGGGCGGCACGTCGAATAACTGGCAGGCCGGCGTGGAAGCCTACTGGCGTCCGTTCGGCAGTCTCGGCGACCGCATGTTCGAGTTGTACACGCGCGGTTACGAGAGCTTCGGCGTGAAGAACGGCAGCCCGAGCGGCGTGGACACCTTGCAGGCCACGCTCGGTGCGCGCGCGAAACCGTTCGCGCAGATCGATGCGATCGTGGCCTTCGAGCGGATCTTCCCGATCGGCTCGAAGGTCAATCCGGACTGGCTCGCGCGGCTCGCGTATTCGGGCGGCTACGGCACCGAACGTCGCGTCGACGTGCCTTCCTGGTGGACCGTGCAGATGTACGCCGAAACCGGCACGTATCTGAACGCCGGGTCGGTCTATGCGACCACCAACATCGAAGCAGGCCGCACGTTCCGCATGGACCGTTACAGCCCGAAGTGGACCGTGTTCCCGTACGCCGTGATCGGTGCGGACTACGACTCGAGCGTCGACCACAGCATTCCGGTCGGTGCGGGCGTGGGTGTTTCGACGCGCTACTGGTTCCGCGACGGCAAATACGACGCGCCGCGTTCGTACGTCGATCTCTCGGTGCAGTACCGCTTGAAGATCACCGGCGACGATCGTGCGCGCGGCGTGTTCTTCGGTGCGATCTATTCGTATTGATCTGGATGAGTGACATGAAGAAAATCCGTCTGATTCATTTGAAGCTGGCCTTGAGCGCGACGCTGCTGCTGTCGGCCGCCGCCGCGCAGGCCGCCGCCGACGACGTCGCGAGTCTGTACGGTCCGCAGCCGCCCGCCAACGCATCGTATCTGCGCGTGCTCAACGCGTCGTCGCAGGCAGTGCGTGTCGCGCTCGCCGGCAGCGAAGCGCCGCAAACGCTCGCGCCGGGCGCGGCCACGCGCTTCAGCGTGCTGACGCAAGGCACGCCGGCGCGCGTCACGCTCGACGGCAAAGCGCTCGGCGAGGCCGCCGGTGCGGCGAACGCGGGCGACGCGGTGACCGTCGCCTTGCGGCACGACGCCAGGGGCTGGCACGGCACGCGCATCGTCGGCCGCTATGAGCGGATCGACGGCTTGAAGGCGACCTTGCGGGCGTTCAATTTCGCGCCGGGTTGCAGCGCGACAATCGGCGTGGATGGCAATGGCCCGACCGTGTTCACGCAAGTGGCCGAGGGGGCGCAGGGCGCGCGCGCCATCAATCCGGTCAGCGCGAAACTGGTGGGCCGATGCGGCAGCGCGGCCAGCGCCGCACTGCCGTTGCCGACCCTCGCCGCCGGTGACAGTTACAGCCTGTTCCTGACGGGCGATGCCGCCAGGCCGGTGTTGAGCGGCACGCGCGACGCGCTCGCCTGGCCACCGGCTGCGAACTGAGTAGCGACAGACGTCAGCAGGGCCAACAGAAGAGGGCGGCGCGGCACCGGCCGCTGCCTCACAGCTGCGGATCGACGCTGCGAATCAACGCTGCGACCCACGCTTTAATCCACATACGTTACGGGGATTTCACGACATGACCGACGCGAACCGTTCACTCGTCTCATCGTCCGGCCAGGGCGAGCCGTTCAGTGACGGCCGCCGCCGTCTGCTACTCGCGCTCGCCGCTGCGCCGCTCGCGGGCGTCCTGTCGCTCGCGCCGCGCCGCGCGTCGGCGGCCGCGTCGACCAGCGTGATCGAAGGCCGCAATCTGTGGCTCTATCCCGGCTGGGAGAGCATTACCGACGACGCCACGCCTGCGTGCCTGAAAGCCGTCGATCTGATCAAACAGACCGCCGACAAGCTTGCCGCGCGCGGCATTCACAGCGTCATCGTGATCGCGCCGCTCAAGGCGCGGTGCTGCGCGGAGAATCTGCCGGACGGCAGCGCGATGTCGCAAGCCGTCGCCGCACGTTATGAGGCCATGCGCACGCATGCCAACTCGCTCGGCCTCGCCTTCGTCAACGCGCCATCGGTGATCTCCGCAGTCGACGCCTCGCAGGAAAAATACATTCGCGCCGACTACCACTGGAGCGGCCATTCCGCCGAAGCGGTGGCCACGCGCGTCGCCAAACGGCTCACGACGTCCGGACCGCTGAAGGGCACGGCAGGTAGCGGCAACCGGCTCGGCAAGTGGAATGAGGAGATCCGCTACGGCGACCTCGCGGCGTTGCTGTCGCCGGATCGCAAGAAGGCAATCGGCAAGGATCATTTCGTCGTGCGCACGGCGGCCGCCGCACAGAGTCTCGTCGACGGCGGAGCGCCGCCGGTGCAGGTGGTCGGCAACAGCATGGTGCAACCGTACCTCGGGTTTCCGCAGAAGCTCTCGAACGCGATCGATCGCCCGGTCGGTTTGACGTGGACTTTCGGCGACACCGGTCCGTGGAAGACGCTGCTCAATTATCTGGAGTCGCCCGACTTCAAGGCGAATCCGCCGCAAGCGCTAGTCTGGCAATTCAATGAAGGGCAGATGATGAATCTGCCGAGCGCGGCGGGTCAGTGGGATGCGCCGTCGGTGATGGCCGACGACGCCTTCCTCGCGCGCGTTGCCAAGGCGCTCGGCTGATGAGCGAGTCGGTTGGCCGCACCGCGGCGCGCTCCGCGAGCAGGAATGCCGAAGCGGGGCAAGGCGAAAACGCTTCGTCGGCGCGCGCGCCCGGACGTGCGCATCGTCGCGTTGCGTGGCTGGTCGCGTCGTTGCTCGGGCTCGGCTGTGTCGGCGCGTTGAGTACGCTGGCCGTGCAGTCGCGCAACGGCGCATCGTTCGACGCACACGGTTGGCGCGACGGCAGTCTCGGCCACAGCCTCGATCGCGCGATCGACGTGCCGTACGCGGCCACGCTGCATCGCTGGCAAGCGGCGGCGCGTTACCGGTTGGTCGGCGACCTCGGGCATCAGGTGCGCGAGGGTTGTCCCGGCTGGCTTTTCTATGCGGACGGATTACGCGCGCCGGTGCAGGCGGGCCACGATCCCATCGAACGCGCGGACGGCGGCGATGCGCTGACCGACGCGCGCATCGCCACCTTGCAGCGCTATTCGACCGCGCTGCGTGGCATGGGCGTTCAACTGGTGGTCGTGACGGTGCCGGACAAGGCGCGCGTGCAAAGCGACATGCTGTGCGGACTGCAGCAGGACGCGCGCATGACGCAGCGCCTGAACGTGTGGGACCGCGCGCTGAGCGCGAACCACGTCGCGCACGTCGAACTGCTCTCCGCTTTGCAGGCTGCGCGTCCGGCGTTTTTCCGCACCGACGTGCATTGGAACGCGCGTGGCGCTCAAGCCGCCGCACAGGTGGTGGGCGCATCGCTTTTGCCGTTGCTCGGCAAGCCTGGCGATACGACCTTCACGCATACGACAGCGCAACCCGCGCCGCGCGTCGGCGATCTGTTGACGCTGGCCAATCTCGACAAGGTGTCCGACGCGTGGCGGCCGGCGCCCGATGTGGTCGCGGCGCAAACATTGCAGGCGCAACGAAGCGGCGGCCTGCTCGACGACGGCCCCGCCGCCGAAGTACTGCTGGCGGGCAGCTCATTCTCGCGCCGCAGTGCCTTTGCCGAGCGACTCGGCGAACAACTCGGCCGTGAAGTCTGGAACGTGAGCCTCGACGACGGCCAGTTCGATCGCGCCTTGCAGGCGATCTGGCGCGACCGCGCGAGCTGGCCGAAGACTTTGCGCGTGGTCGTCTGGGAGATGTCGGAAGACGCTCTGTCGATGCCGGTCGAGCCGGTCAGTGTCGACGCAACCCACCCCGGCACGACGCCCGCCGCGGCCACCGGCACGCTTTCCGCCACCGCGCGCCAGGACTGATCCCGATGCTCTTCAATTCGTTCATCTTCCTCACGCTGTTCCTGCCGCCCGCGTTGGCCGGCTACTACCTGCTCGGGCAACGCACGCCGCGCGCGGCAGCGGCCTGGCTGTGCTTGGCGTCGATCGTGTTCTATGGCTGGTGGAATCCGGCTTTCGTCGGCCTGCTCGCGGGTTCGATCGTGTTCAACTACGCGATGAGCTGCGCGATCGTCGCCGCGCCGCCCAGGTCGGCTCGGCGCAGCTGGCTGCTCGGCCTCGCGATCGCGGCCGACCTGGCGCTGCTGGTGCGCTACAAATATCTCGCGACGCTCCTGACCGCGCTGGTCCACGCAAGCGGCCTCGCACCGGCGGACTGGCTCGCGCACGGCATGCAGGATGTGATCCTGCCGCTCGGCGTGTCGTTCTTCACCTTCACGCAAATCGGCTATCTGCTCGATTGCAACGCGGGCATCGTCAAGGAACGCGATCCGCTCGGCTACGTGCAGTTCGTCACGTTCTTTCCGCATCTGATCGCCGGGCCGATCCTGCATCACAAGGAAATGATGACGCAGTTCGCGCAGCCGGCCACGTACCGGCTGCGGGCGGAGAATCTCTCGGTTGGCGCCTTCGTCTTCACGATCGGCCTGGCGAAAAAGGTGCTGTTCGCCGATACCATTGCGCCTTTCGCGGACGCCGGTTTCGCCGCGCCACACGAATTGCAGTGGCTGGCGGCGTGGGGCACCTGCCTCGCGTACGCGCTGCAGCTTTACTTCGATTTCTCCGGCTATTCGGACATGGCGATGGGTCTGGCGAAGATGTTCGGCGTGCGCTTCCCGCTGAACTTCAATTCGCCGTTCAAGGCAGCCAGCATCATCGATTTCTGGCAGCGCTGGCATATGACGCTCACGCGCTATCTCACGGCCTATCTGTACTATCCGCTGGCGATGCGTATCAATCGCAGCCGTGCGTTGCGCGGACTACCGATCGGCCGTCTCGCGCAGCGTTCGTCGCGCGGCTTTCTCGCGACCGTCGCGCTGCCCACGTTCTATACGATGGCGCTGGCCGGCATCTGGCACGGCGCCGGCTGGCAGTATCTGATCTATGGCTTGCTGCATGCGTCGTATCTGACTGTGAATCACGCCTATCGCGCGTGGCGGGCGGCTGCGGCGCCCGCGCCCGCTGCTGCAGGTGCAGCGGGTGTTGCTGGCGGTGTGAGTGCTGCAGGTGCAGTGCGCGCCGCTGGTTCGACGACGCGCGCGGCGTCGGCAAACGGGCTTGCCCTGCGCGCCCGTCATGCCGGTAATGTGCTGCTTACCTTTGTCGCCGCGCTGGTCGCGTTCGCGTTCTTCCGCGCGCACGGCGTCGGCGATGCCCTTGCGCTGTTGCAAGGCATGGCGGGGATGCACGGCATCGAATCGCTGGACTGGCCCGCCTGGGGCGCGGCCAGCATGAGCGCGGGCGAATGGCTGCATCTGGTCGCCGGGCGCTCGACGCTCGCCTTGCAGATCGCCGCCCTGCTCGTGATCGTGTGGTGCGCGCCGAATTCGCATCAGTTGATGGGGCGGTTCTCGCCGGCACTCGAACGCGCGGCCGAAGGCCTGCCTGCCGCGCTGACGTGGCGGCCGTCGCTACGCTGGAGCGTGGCGATGCTCGGCATGCTGGTGTTCTGCGTCGCGCAGTTGCATGGCGAAGTGCGGTTCCTTTATTTCCAGTTCTGATTGATCGAACGACGTTTGCGCAAGGACTCAACACAATGACTCAAAACGAAACGCTGCACGCCGAGGTCGCGTCGCTGGTGGAATCCGTGGTACTGCGCCCGGTGCAGGGCGATGAACTGCTGCTTGAAACGGGACTCGTCGATTCGGTGCTGGCCGTCGAAATCGTGATGGGCGTCGAGATGCAATTCGGCGTGCGGATTCCGCCGACCGAGATCGCCGAACATCTCACCTCGGTGGATGCGCTCGCCGCGTTCATCGCGGCCAATCGCTAGGCGCACCATGCGATTCGATCTGAGCGCGGGCCGCTTCGTCGAAACCGATGTGCGTGCCGACGCATGGGCGGTGATCGGTGCCGATCGCGCGTTGCACTGGCACGAACTGGCGGCCGAGGCGCAAGCGTGGGCCGAACGGGCGCGCGAGCAAGGCTTTGGCACCGACGTGCCGGTGATCGTGCGCGGCCACAAGGAAGCGGCGTTTTTCGTCGCGATGACCGGCGCGTTGTTGCTCGGCGCGCCGTTCGTGCCGGTCGATACGATCTATCCGGAAGAGCGCATGCGCCGTATCGCGACGACGCTCGGCGCGCAGATCTACTTCGACGCGCAGCACGACCGCTTCGTCAATCTGAATGGCGGCGCGCAGCCGAACTCGAACGAGCCGCCGGCGCAACCGTTGCGCGAGAAAAACCTCGCCTACGTGCTGTTCACATCGGGCACGACCGGCGAGCCCAAGGGCGTGCAGATCGGCCGCGAGAGCGTGGCCGCGCTCGCCGCATGGATGGCGGCGGATTTCGCCCTCGGCGACGCGCCGGTGTTCCTGAATCAGGCGCCGTTCAGCTTCGATCTGTCGATGTACGAGGTATTCGGCACGCTTGCTTCGGGCGGCACGGTCGTGCTCGCGTCGCGTGCGCTGACCGCGCAGGGCGCGGCGTTGCTGGCGACGCTCGAACACCACGGCGTGACGACGTGGGTGTCGACACCGTCGTTTGCGCAACAGCAGTTGCTCAACCCGCAGTTCTCGCAAGCGGGCTTGCCGGCGCTCAGAACCTTCCTGTTCTGCGGCGAAGTGTTGCCGCTCGCGCTCGCGCGGCAATTGCGCCAGCGCTTTCCAGCGGCGCGCATCATCAATACGTATGGGCCGACCGAGGCGACGGTGGCGACCACGTGGATCGTCGTGGACGATGCGGTGCTCGCCCAGCATGCGCGCCTGCCGATCGGCCACGCGAAGCGCGACGCCGAAGTATTCGTCGAGGCGGGCGAGTTGTGTATCGCCGGCGCGCACGTGATGCGCGGCTATCTGAATCGCGACGACCTGAACGCGGCACGCATGTTCACGCACCACGGCCAGCGCGCGTTTCGCACGGGCGATCTCGGCGCGCTCGAAGGCGACGGGCTGCTGTTCTGCCACGGCCGCATGGACGACCAGATAAAGGTGGGCGGCTATCGCATCGAACTGATGGAGATCGATGCGGCGTTGCGCGCGCTGCCCGGCGTGGCGAGCGCGGCGGCGGTGCCGTTGCGCCGGCCGGACGGGTCGGTGGCGCGGATCGTCGCGTTTGTCGCGTTCGTCGCCACCGGCAGCGACGATCGCCGTCTACCCGACGTGCTGCACGACTGGAAGACGCTGCTCGGCGCACGCCTGCCACCGTATATGATTCCGTCTGAATTGCTCGCGTGCCGCGCCTTGCCGGTGTCGGTCAACTTCAAGATCGATCGCGTGCAACTTGCACAGGATTACCGTGACGCTCATCTCAACGCACAGCGGCCGGCCAATGCGTGATCCGCTCGATTCGCGCCAACCCCGGACAGCGTCCGCGACGGGCGTAGCCGTCGCCGCACCGTGTTCGCCACGCCGACGGGCGCTGCTCGCCGCGGGCGTATGCGCGGCCTTCCTGAGCGCCTGTTCGGCGCCTGGTTCAGGCGACCCTGGCGCGCTCGCGCAGGGCGTCGTGTGGCAGGTCGATACCGACCATACCAATCCACAGGGCGACTGGAACCGGCTCGGCGTGACCGATCTGCTGGTGCAGTGGACAGCGGTGGACGGCACTGCGTTTCTGGCGGGCAACGATCCGGCGAGCACCGGTCTGCAAACGTCGGAGCGTCAACCGGACTGGACGCGCGTCGCCGGTGAGCCGTGGGCGCGCAACGTGATCGTTGGATTGGCAGGGCGTTTCGATGAGGCCACGGCGCGCGCGCAAGTGGCGCAACTGATCGCGCAGTCGAAGCAACTGGCGGCCGTGCGGCCACCGGTTCGCGTCGATGGCTATTACTTTCCCGTGGAAGTGGACCCGACCTGGCAGGACGCCGCGAAGCTCGGCTTGCTGCTCGATCAATTGCCGCGACCGCTGTGGATCAGCGTCTACGACAACTCGAATATCGGTGGCGCGGCGCTCGCCGCGTGGCTGGACGGTTGGCTGCCGAAGGATGTCGGCGTCTTTCTACAGGACGGTTGCGGCGTCTATGCACGTGGCCCGGCGGCTGCGCGCGGTTACGCGGATGCCCTGGTGCAGCGCCTCGGCAAAGACCGCGTGAGGATCATCGCCGAAGCGTTCCGGCCCGCGCCGGGTGGCGTGTTCCGCCCGGCCACGGCGGCCGAGCTCGAGCCCCAGTTGCGCGCCTATCGTGGTTACCGGACCTATCTGTTCGATGGTCCGCATTACGTATCGGCGCAGTTAGTGCAGGAGTTGCTGAGCCTGCAGCAACAGCAAGGGCAAAAGTAACCTTACGCGTGGGCAGGGCGCTTGCCGCCCTTCAACGCAGTTGCGTCACCGCGAGCAACAGCACCATGCTGCCGATCGCGCCATCCAGCACGCGCCACGCGGTGGCCCGCCGAAACAGCGGCGCCAACGCGCGTGCGCCATATCCCAGACCGACGAACCAGACCCCGCTCACCGCCATCGCACCGAGTGCGAAGGCGACCCGCGCACCTTGCGGCTCGCGTGCACCGGCGGTGCCGATCAGCAGGAAGGTGTCCAGATACACGTGCGGATTGAGCCACGTGAAGGCGAGCGTCATCAGCACGATCGGCATGGCGCGTTGCGCGGGCGCGGCGGTCGTGCCTGATGCACTGCCGTCCGCCGTCGTGTCCAGTACCGCATGCCCGGGCCGCACGGCGCGACGCAAGGCGTTGATGCCGAACCACGCCAGATAGGCGAGCCCGACGTACAGCATGGCGTGCACGAACACCGGATAGCGCTCCACCAGCACCGAGGCGCCCCCCACCCCCGCGCCGATCAGAATGAAGTCCGAAATCGCGCACAGCGCGACGATCTTGCCGATGTGCGAGCGCATGATCCCTTGACGCAGCACGAAGGCATTCTGGGCGCCGATCGTGACGATCAGCGATGCGCACAGGGCGGCGCCGTGGGAAAAAGACAGCCAGTTCATAATCGATCCAGTAGACGGGTGAGGCGAACAGGGCTAGTCTGCGGGTTCGCATCTCATAAGAGAAGCTAATTTACTTAACGCCGATTAAGGAACGCTAATGCTGGATTATGCGTTGCTCGACGCGCTCGCCGCGGTGGTGCGCCACGGCTCGTTCGACCGCGCGGCGAACGAGCTGAACGTCACGCCGTCCGCGGTCTCGCAGCGGGTCAAATTGCTGGAGGAGCGGGTGGGCAGCGTGCTGGTCAAGCGCGGCCAGCCCTGTGTCGCGACCACCTCGGGCGCGCTGCTGTGCCGCCACACCGAGCGCGTGCAATTGCTCGAGGCGGAGCTGACCGGCCGCCTGCCGGCCTTGCCCGGCGCGCTGGTCGAACCATGGCCCGCCTTGCGTGTGGCGGTCAACGACGATAGCGTCGGCACCTGGTTCATCGACGCGGTGGCGCCGTTCTGCGTCGAACGGGAAATGTTGCTCGATCTGGTGGTCGACGATCAGGATCACACCGCGCAACTGATTCGCGACGGCAGCGTGCAAGGCGCGGTGACCACGCAGGCCGAGCCGGTGCAAGGCTGCCGTTCCACACGCCTTGGACGCATGCGTTATCTGGCGGTCTGCTCGCCGGCCTTTTACGACCGGTATTTCATCGACGGCGTCACGCGCGAAAGCTTGCGGCGCACGCCGTGCGTCGACTTCAATCCGAAAGATCAGCTGCAAAAGCGTTTCATGCGCCGTATCACGCGAGCCGAGCTCGATCCGCCTTTGCACTGGATTCCGCACGTCGCCGGTTTCTTACGCGCCTGCGCGACCGGGCTTGGCTGGGGTATGTGCCCCGAGCGCATGGTCAGCACGCATCTTGCCAGCGGCGAGTTGGTCGACATGGCGCCGGGTAAGCCGATCGATGTCGATCTCTACTGGCAGAGTTGGCGCCTGTCGATCGGTTGGCTCGACGACTTCGGCGCCGTGTTGCGCAAGCGCGCGGCGCAGTTTCTCGATTGAGCCGCGTGGACGGCTCGCGTGCTCGACGCGGCATCAGCTTGCCGGCCAGTGCTTGATGTCGATCCGCACGCCGCTCGCCGCGGCTCCTGCCGTAAAGCGGTCGACCACTTGCCGTACGTCGTGATCGATATGATCGGCGTGGGTGGCATCGAGTATCAGCGTGGCGCCGGCGGGAACCTGTCCGAGATAGCGCTTCAACTGCGGCGTGCAGAAAAAGGTCGCGCTCTTGCGGATGGTCAGCAGATAGTGATCGCCGTCGCACGTGAAACTCAACACGCGGCGCAAGTTGCGCTCCATCGCGATCAACACGCTCAGCCCGAAACCGATTGCGATGCCGATCAGCAAGTCGGTGAGCAACACGCCGCCAATCGTGACGAGGAAGGGCGCGAACTGAGCGATGCCGGCCTTGTTCATCGAGACAAAGAGCTGCGGACTTGCGAGTTTGTAGCCGGTATAGATCAGGATCGCGGCGAGACTGGCGAGTGGAATCATGTCGATGACACCGCTCAGCGCGAACGTTGCGACCAGCAGGATGATGCCGTGGGTGACGCATGAGAGTCGCGTGCGGCCGCCCGCGTGCACATTGGCCGCGCTGCGCACGATGACCGCGGTGATCGGCAGCGCGCCGATCAGACCTGCGAGCAGGTTGCCGACGCCTTGCGCCTTCAACTCGCGATCGGGCAACGCCTTGCGATGCGCGGGATCGATCTGCTCGAGCGCTTCGAGGCTCAGCAACGTTTCCAGACTGGCGACGAGCGCAATCACTGCGGCAACCCGCCAGACCGCCGGGTCGGTCCACGCGGCAAAATCCGGAAACGCGAGCGCACCGAAAATCGCATCCCACGATCCCAACGAGGGCATTGCAACGCGATGGGCGGATGGGATGGCGTAGCCGGGCGCGAGGCGCTCCGCCAATGCCACGACAGCAATACCGAGCAGCACGACGGCAAGCGGCGCCGGAATCGCGCGCACGAGGCTGAAGCGGCGCAGTGCCGGCCGGTGCCACACCGCGAGAATGCCGAGCGAGGCGAGCGCGAGCAAAGGTATGGCGAGGTTCGTGTCGCCGTCCGCGAGGCCCGCTGCCACCGGCAACTGGTTCTGGATGAGCAGGATGCCGATCGATGCCAGCATGCCATTGATCACCGGCACGGGCACGTAGGCGGCGAAGCGTCCCGCACGCAGCAGACCGAATGCGAATTGCAGCGCGCCTGCCAGCATGAGCGCGCTGAGGAAGGTGGAAAAGCTGCCGAGCGTCGCAAGCCCCTGCATCACGATCACGACCAGGCCCGCCGCCGGACCGCTGACGCTCAGTGGCGAACCGCTCAGCAGGCCCACCACGAGACCGCCGATCACACCCGCGAGAATGCCCGCGAACGGCGCGACGCCGGAGGCGGAAGCAATCCCCAGGCAGAGCGGCAGGGCGATCAGGAAGACGGTGACACCGGCGAACAGATCGGCGCGCCACGTGGCGGTGCCGGCGTCGGCAACGGGCGACGGGTCCGGCGGCGCGGAGTTGGATTGCGTCATGACGAGGCGGGGCTCCTTACAGGATGAACACGGGGCAGGAAAAGCGTGCGTCGGACGCACGCGCCAGTGAGGATCAGCCGACGGCTTCCTCGGTGTCGCGAAGGCGATGCGATATCCAGTGCGGCTCGGTCAAGGCCTTCAGACGGCCGTCGATCAGCGAGAAGATCCAGCCGTGAATCCGGATCGGATGCCGGGCCTGTTGAATCAGAGGCAAGCGGTGAAGCGCATCGACCTGAGCCAGCACGTTGAGCTCCGCAAGCCTGTCGGCGCGTGCTTCGAAGCTCGGCAATCTGAGCAGTTCGGTGCGATGCAGCGCGCCGAGCCGGCGAATTCCACCGATGCGCCGGTTCACGTGCGGCAGGGCGCCGTCGGGCGGCAGCAACGCGGCGCGAACGCCGCCGCAGCAGTGATGACCGCAGACGATGACGTCCTCCACGCCCAGAACGACCAGCGCGTATTCGAGCACGCTCGCGAGGCTGTCGTCGTCATCGGAAACGAGGTTCGCGATGTTGCGATGTACGAATACTTCGCCGGGCATGACGCGCGCGATGGCTTCCGGCACACGGCTATCCGAGCAGCCGATCCATAAGACACGAGGCTGCTGCCGGTCGGCGAGACGCTTGAAATAGGTTGGATCGCGCTGAGCGATCTCGTCGGACCAGGCGAGGTTTTCGACCAGCATGCGTTTGGGGTAGGTCATGCGTGAATGTCCCGAATGCGACGTGCGCGTGGATGGGAAGGCCTCTTGTCGTCGAATCGTTGTTATTGGTTGGCGGCCCAATACCGCTCCACGATCGCGTGGCGGGCCTTGTTGATATCGATCGTCTGCTGGCTCGGCGGATAGTCGGCCTCGCTGGTGGGTATCCAGCCGTGGCGGCGCGCCTCCAGCAATTCAGCACGAACCTGCGCGCGCGTTTTGCCTTGCTGCTGGGGCTGGGCGGCCTCGGCCGGGTAGCGTGGATTGGCCTCGGCCAACGCGGACGTGGACAGTATGCTTAGCGCTATGGCGGCGATTGCTAGGGGATAGGTTTTCATCTGCTTCTCCTGTTTGATTGGGATGCCGAATCATCTTTATCCGACAGTTCCATTGTGAACAGGAGGCATGAGAAGAGGGTGAGATCAGCGTGATAGTTCTGTCATACAGCAGAGGGTTCAAACCATGCGAGCGTGTCTGGGAAAATGCAGATGGAACGTGGTACGCCGATGCGGCACGCTCTCGACGCTGCATTCGCCATGGTGTTCGTCCATGATCGATTTGACGATGGCGAGGCCGAGTCCGGCTCCGGCGGCCGAGTTGTGGCGTGCCGGATCCACACGATAGAAGCGGTCGAAGATTCGCGCCAGATGGAGTTGCGCGATGCCGGCGCCGCTGTCGGAAACAGACAGATGAGCGTAGTGTTCCTCCTCCGCACAAACCAGTTCGACCGTACTGCCGCGCGGTGCGTGGCTCAGTGCGTTCGACATCAGATTGCTCAACGCCCGCTGGATCAGCAGTGCATCGCCTGCGAAGCGGGCATTGCCGGTTACGTTGATTTCGACGCCGGCGTCCGCCGCCATGATTTCGTAGTATCCCGCGATACGCAGCGCTTCGGTGCGCGCATCGATTCGCTGCAGATTCAGGCGGCGTTGCGCGCTATCGGTCCGCGCGATGAACAGGATGCTGTCGATCAGACGCGACAGTCTATGAAACTCGTCGACGCTCGACTCGATGACGGTACGGTATTCATCGGCAGAACGCGGTTGCGAGAGCGCCACTTGCGCTTCGGCCAGCAGGTTGGTGAGTGGGGTGCGGATGTCGTGAGCGAGATCGGACGAGAACCCCGTGAGACGGGTGAACGATTCATGCAGACGCGCCAGCATGCGATTGAATGCGCGGCTCAACTCCTTGAGCTCGCCCGGCATGTCGCGCTCCGGCAAGGGCTGGGCTAGCCGGTTACTCGAGATCTGTTCGGCGCGCGCGGTAAGACGGCCGAGCGGCAACAACCCCAGATGCACGATGCACCAGGCGAGCAAGGCGTTGATCGCGGTACCGATGACGATCACGAACAGCACGTTCAGCGCATAGGCATGTAGCAGCGATTGCTCAGCGCTGACGTCGTATTGCACCACGACGCGTACCTGCGTGCGGGGCTCGTCGCCGAGCGGCGCCATGGCCACCATGAACCGTAGCGGTTTGCCCGTCACCGCAACGGCAGCCGGAGGGGGAAAGGCACCGGCGCGGACCGAAATCGCTGCCTCGTTGGATGAATAGCCATCGGTTTGGAAGAGCCGCTCGCCACGCTCGTCGAATAACGCGATGTCCAGATTCTGATGGCCGTACAGATGGTTGCGCCAGGTCTCGCGTTCTGCCGTGACGGCGGCGGTTCCGTCCATGGTTTGCAGACGCGATTGCAGGGCGGCGAGCGTCGCGCTCATCTCACGCGTCGAGGTGGTTTCGATACGCGTTCGCAGACCGTGATAAAGCAGAACGCCGTTGAAAACCAGTAGCAACCAGGTCGAGATGGCGAAGAGAATCGACAGCCTGGCCCGTAGCGTGTGCGGCAGGAGCGTCGTGCGCGTTTTTGGCTCGCCTCGTTTTGCTCGTGCGTGAAGGGCGGTCAGCCAGCGTGGTGTCATAGGTGTGGTGGACCGCGGTCTTCGAGTACATATCCCATACCTCGCACCGTATGGATCAGTTTGGGCTCGTAGTGGTCGTCGACCTTCGCGCGCACACGACGGATCGCGGCGTCGACAACGTTGGTGTCGCTGTCGAAATTCATGTCCCAGACTTGCGATGCGATAGCCGGGCGCGACAGGATTTCACCGTGACGGCGCATCAGGAGCCATAGCAGGGAGAATTCCTTGGCGGTCAGCAGAATGGTGTCGCCCTGGCGAGTTGCTTTACGTCGCGTCAGGTCCAGGATCAGGTCCGACACCTGAAGCATCGATGTTTCGCGCGCGTGGCCGCGCCGCAGGAGCGATCTGACACGCGCGAGTAGCTCGGCGAAATCGAAAGGTTTGACGAGGTAGTCGTCGCCGCCCATTTCGAGGCCCCGCACCTTGTCGTCTACATCGTCACGCGCGGTCAACAACAGGACCGGCGTGGAATGCGTACGGCGCAGGTTCTTCAGTACAGTCCAGCCGTCCTGTCCCGGCAACATCACGTCGAGGATCAGCAGGTCGTAATCTTCCGTGATGGCCAGGTGCTGGCCGGTTACGCCGTCGTCCACCCAGTCGACGACCAGGCCCGCTTCCGTCAACCCTTTTCGAATGTAAGTGCCGGTTTTGACTTCGTCTTCGACGATCAGGATGCGCATGGCTCTTTCTCCTGGTGACGCCCACACCGATGCAGAGGAGGACGTGTCGCCATCCGCGCAATTAAAACGGTGTACTGAACGTATGGGAAACTTATACCACGGTCAAAGTGGATGGTTTTTTTGGGATGAAGGGGCGGGCGAGCCAGGAAGGAAGGGTGGCGGGGCGAGGAAATCAGTTGCGTTGAGGCGCAGTACATCCGTTGGGGCAATCGACGTGGTAGCAAGCGACGTGAGCAAGGTGCAGGGGCATGCCATGCGAGGAAAGAGACAGATAATCGGGCAGCACAGCGGGCGGTCTTTGCGCGAAAAGGCCGGCTGGCTGACTTAACCAGAATGCCAGCGAGCCGATGACGATGACCGTCAAAGCGCCCATCAGGGAGGCGAATTCGCTTGCGTGCGAACACTCGGCAAGCGCCATGATACGGAGCATGCGGGGTCTCACGAGACGCTGGATCAGTCGGGCACGCTGCATAGGGCTTCAATGGGAGGTCGTGCGATCCATGGTATGCACGCGTTGCCGATTTCTCCGTGAGCGCCGCATGACATTTCTGTCATGCAATCAGCGGCCGGCGCCCGGCCGGCATGCGATGCCGTCGGGCGCCGATCGACCCTTGCGGCCTCAATGCAGGCGGATCACCGGATGCACGCGACGGCGCAACCAGTGGCTCGCCGTATCGATCGCCATGCGTGCGAACCCGGTCAGTGTCATGACGTGACGGCGGTAGATGAGCTTGTAGATGGCGGTGGCAAACCAGCCGTCGACGAATAGCGGTTGCCTGAGCCAGCTGCTGCCCAGATTGCCGATGGTGCCTTCGCGGCCAAAGCCGACCAGTGTGCCGGCGTCGCGATACACGAACTCCGGCAGCGGTTGTCCCGCCACCCGGCACTTCAGCGCGCGCGCCAGAAACAACGCCTGCTGATGCGCGACCTGCGCACGCGGTGCGAGAAACGCGCCCGCCTGGTCGGCTGGGCAGGCGGCGCAATCGCCGAGGCCGAACACGTTTGCATCGTTTGTACATTGCAGGGTGCGATCGACCTGGACCTGCGCGTTGCGATTCACCGCGATGCCGTCGAGCGTGCGCAGTACGGGCGGTCCCGCGATGCCCGCAGTCCAGATTGCGATGTCGCCCGGCAACGGTTCGGTCGCGCTGGTGAGCACGGCATCGGCGCGCACTTCGGTCACGCGCGTGCCGCTCAATACTTCGACGCCGAGATTGTCGAGCATGCGTCGTGCGCGTGCCGAAATGGTTTCGGACAGGGCCGGCAGAACACGCTCGCCGCTTTCGATCAGGCGGATGTGAAAGTCGCGCACCGGATCGAGCGAAAATGGGCTATAGCGGTTCAGCAAACGCACCGTGTCGCGCACCGCAGCGGCGAGTTCCACACCCGTTGCGCCCGCTCCGATGATATTGACCGACACGGGCACGTCCGCTTGCCGTGTTCGCATACGGCGCGCATGGCTGGCCCGCTGACAGGCGTCGAGCAGTTTGCGACGAAACGCTTCGGCGTGCGCAACTGACTCGAGCGGCAATGCATGATCGGCCGCGCCGGGCACGCCGAAATAATGCGTGACGCTGCCCATCGCCAATACGAGCGTATCGAAAGCGATCTGCCTTGCCGGCAGGATCTCGCGACCGTCGGCCTCGTGAAGCGCGTTCAGTGTGACGACCCGGTTCGCGCGATCGAGCGCGGCCAGCTCACCCTGTTCGAATTCGAAGCCATGCCGCTGCGCCTGCACGGCATATTGCAGTTGATGCGTGGCGGGATCGATCTGACCGGAGGCCGCTTCATGCAGCAGCGGCTTCCAGAAGTGCGTGGGCCAGCGATCGACCAGCACGATCTGCGCGCGACCCGTGCGCCCGAGCGATTCGGACAGACGGGTCGCCAGTCCGAGACCGCCCACGCCGCCGCCGACGAT
The DNA here is from genome assembly GCF_900996225.1 of Paraburkholderia sp. BCC1884. Classification (GTDB taxonomy): domain Bacteria; phylum Pseudomonadota; class Gammaproteobacteria; order Burkholderiales; family Burkholderiaceae; genus Paraburkholderia. Next base: position 225,852 of record NZ_CAAJGL010000079.1, read on the forward strand.
CACGATCCGATGCTGCGCATCCTGCGGCGTAGCTGTAGCTGCCGGTGTAGCTCTTGCGTCCATGATCCGCGTCCTCCTGAAGTTGTTCTTGCCGGCTCATCTGTCGGGCCAGTATAGAATCGGCGGAAACCGCAGCACAATTTAATGTTTATACGAGACATATAGGTTTTTACTTATGCTAAAAGCAGCCACGTTTCGTCAGTTGAAGGCGCTGCATACGGTGGCGAAGCTCGGTAGTGTGTCGCGTGCCGCGGAAGAATTGCGTCTGACGCAGCCTGCGGTGTCGTTGCAGGTGCGGCTGCTCGAAGAGTCGGCGGGTGCGCCGTTACTGCAGCGAGTCGGACGAGGCGTGCAACTCACTGCCGCCGGCGAAATCCTCGCGCGCTACGCGCTGGAAATTCTCGATCTCTGGAACGGCGCGGCCGACGACCTCGCTGCGCTGCAAGGCGAGCAGGGCGGCACCTTGCGCATCGGCGCGATCACCACCGCCGAGTATCTGATCCCGCCGTTTCTGGTGCGCTTCACCGAATCGCGTCCCCAGGTGAAGGTGCAATTCAAAGTCGGCAACCGCGCCGACATCATCCGCATGCTGGCTACGCACGAGATCGATCTCGCGGTGATGGGCAGCGCGCCGCGCGAATTACGCACCGTGGCAACGGCATTCGCCAAACATCCCATGGCGTTCGTCGCCTCGCCCGCGCATGCGTTGATGAAGAAAAAACGCCTGTCGCTCGACGATCTGCACAGCGCGAATCTGTTCGTCCGGGAACGCGGTTCGGGCACGCGTTCGACGGTGGAGAATCTGTTTCGTCTAGCGGGGCTGAAGCTTCATATCGGCTCCGAGTTGTCGAGCAACGAGGCGATCAAGCAGTTGGTGGAAGCCGGCCTGGGGATCGCGTTTTTATCGCTGCATGCCTGTTCGCTGGAATTTCAGGCGGGGTTGCTGGCGTTGCTGCCGTTGCCCGCCAATCCGATCGAACGCGACTGGTACGTGATGCATGTTTCCGATAAGCGCCTGCCGCACGTCGCCGGTCTGTTTCGCGATTTTCTGATCGAACACGGCATGTCGGGCGCGGTGCCGGTCCCGCTACCGGCTGTCGCCGCGGCGAAGCGCCGCCGCCAGACCCGCGGGGCGGCCGGCGGCTAAAGGGCGTCGATTCTCGCGATTTGTTTCCACGTTTGCGCGCTCCAGTACCCTCGCCGGGTCCCGCCTGGACCCTTCAGCTGTCGCGCAAAGCCTTATCTGGCAAGCCTTCTGTCTTACATCGCCCGGAATCGAAGTAAAGGTTGGAGGGTCGATATTTTTGCCGGCGCCGATTGTCTTTACAGTGGCGTCCAGGACATCAGAGAAAAGTGGACGCCGCATCCCCGTGGCGAGCCATCGTGATTGACCTGGCCGTAACAGGAGTCGGAGACAATGAGCAGCAACAGCATCACTCAAGTCGAAACATTCGGTTTCGAACGCATTCCGGATCGCTCGCGCTACGCGCGGCCGATCGATCTGTTCCGCCTGCTGTTCGGCGGCTGCAACACCTTTTCGACCTCGGTGCTGGGCAGTTTTCCAGTGCTACTCGGTCTGTCGTTCAAAGCAGGGGTCTATTCGATCGTGCTCGGCGTGCTGATCGGCTCGTGCATTCTTGCGCCGATGAGTCTGTTCGGCCCGCGCAACGGCACGAGCGATCCGGTTTCGTCGGGCGCGCATTTCGGCATTCACGGGCGGATCGTCGGCTCGTTTCTCGCTCTGCTGACTTCGGTCGCGTTCTTCTCGCTAGCCGTGTGGAGTTCCGGCGACGCGCTGGTGGGCGGCGCGAATCATCTGCTCGGCCTGCCGGTCAACTGGATGACGCTGAGCCTCGCTTACGGCGTTTTCGCGGTACTGGTGCTCACCGTCTGCATTTACGGTTTCCGCTTCATGCTGTGGGTCAACAAGATCGCCGTGTGGGCCGCGAGCCTGATGTTCGCGGTCGGCATCGCCGCGTTCGCCGGTCCGTTCAACAGCGCTTATGCCGGCAAGGTCGCGCTCGGCTCGGTAGGATTCTGGCCGGCGTTCGTAAGCGCCGTGCTGGTTGCGATGAGCAATCCGGTTTCGTTCGCCTCGACACTCGGCGACTGGGCCCGCTATATTCCGCAGGACACGCCGAAAAAACGCACCATGCTCGCGGTGATGATCGCGCAAGTGGCGACCTTCGTGCCGTTCTTCTTCGGCCTTGCTACCGCGACGATCATCGCCACCAGGGCGCCGGATTTCATCGCCTCGAACAACTATGTGGGCGGCCTGCTCGCGATCTCGCCGAACTGGTTCTTCCTGCCGGTGTGCCTGATCGCGATCATCGGCGGGATGTCCACGGGCACGACCGCGCTGTACGGCACGGGGCTCGACATGTCGAGCATGTTCCCCAGGCTGCTGAACCGCGTGCGTGCCACGCTGCTGATCGGCTGCCTCGCGATTGGCTTCATTTTCCTCGGCCGTTTCGCGTTCAACCTGGTGGAGAGCGTGTCGACCTTCTCGGTGCTGATCAACACGTGCAGCTGCCCGTGGATGATGATCATGATCATCGGTTTCGTCACGCGGCGGGGCTACTACCTGTCCGACGATCTGCAGGTGTTCAATCGCGGCGGCCGTGGCGGTCACTACTGGTTCACGCATGGCTGGAACTGGCGCGCAATGGGCGCGTGGCTGCCGAGCGCGGCGATCGGCTTGTGCTTCGTCAATCTGCCGGATCAGTTCGTCGGTCCGCTCGGCGAACTCGCGGGTGGCCTCGACATCAGCATGCCGGTTTCGCTGACGCTGGCTTGCACGTTGTACGTCGCTCTGCTGCAGTGCTTCCCGGAACCAGCCGGCGTGTATGGCCCGCGTGGCCGCCGCTGGCTGCGCAGCGGGGCGCAGGCGAATGTCATCGTGCATCCCGTGGTACCGGCGACTAAGCTTAGGGCTGTGGCGCAACCGCAAACCATGGTCCAGCCGGTGCATGAGCGCGAAGCGGCGCTCGACACGCAGGACGCAGGTTAACGCGCAGCTCGACGTGCAACGAATCGTGAAATACAAAGTACAGGCAATGGCATTCAAGTCAGGCAGGCAAACAAGATGAGCGAGTCAGTAAAGCGCGCGTTCGAAGGGGTGAAGCTGTTTCCGTTCTGGCTGGACAATCCGCGCGCGCCGGCTGTCGAACGGGAATTGATCGGACCGACCTCGGCCGGTCTGGTCGTGGTCGGCGGCGGCTTTACCGGATTGTGGGCGGCGATTCAGGCGAAAGAAGCCGATCCGTCGCTCGACGTGGTGCTGATCGAGGCGGGCAAGGTGGCCTACGGCGCATCGGGCCGGCCGGGCGGCATCATCTCGACCTCGGTCATGCACGGGCTGCCGAACGCGACGCGCGTCTTCCCACAAGACCTCGATGTGCTCGAAAAGCTGGGCCAGGAGAATCTCGACGGCTTCAAGGCCTCGTTGACGCGCTACGGCATCGAGGCCGATGTCGAATGGAACGGCGAGATGACGGTGGCAGTCGACCCCGCTCACCTCGGCCATCTGAAGGGCGATTACGAACTGCACAAGGAGCACGGCCACGACGTGGTGCTGCTCGATAGCGAGGGCGCGCGCGGACAACTCGACTCGCCGCTGTTCGCAGGGGCGATGTGGTCGCGCAATCGCAGCGGCACGATTCATCCGGCGAAGCTCGCGTGGGGATTGAAGGCCGCGGCGCTGAAGCTCGGCGTGCGTCTGCACGAGCATTCGCCGCTCACGCGTCTCGAAGACCGTGGCGCGACGATGGTGGTGCATACCCAGTCGGGCAGCGTCGAAACGCCGCGCGTACTGCTCGGCACCGGTACGGCGGATGTCGGCGTGACCGACATCAAGCGCCGCGTCATGCAGGTGCGCGATCACATCATCGCGACCGCGCCGTTGAGCGAGGAGCAGATGGCGCGCATCGGCTGGCAAAATCGTCAGGGCATTTACGACACGCGCACGCAGCTCAATTATTTCCGGCTTACCAAAGACAACCGCATCATCTTCGGCGGGCGCGTGAGCTATCACTTCGGCGGCGATCCGAACCCCGCTGCCGATCGCGACGAAAGCACGTACTACAAGCTCGCTGAAGCGTTCTATCGGACCTTCCCGCAGTTAGACGACGTGCGCTTCACGCACGCATGGGGCGGCCCGATCGACTACTGCTCGCGCGGTGCCGTATTCGCGCGCCGCTATCACGGCGGCAAGAGCGTGTTCGTCGCGGGTTATACGGGCTTCGGCGTGGCGGGCAGCCGCTTCGGCGCGAAGATGGGCCTCGACATGCTGTGGAATCGCGACACCGTGATCACCTCGCTCGATATTTCGCGCAAGGGGCCGTCGTACATTCCGCCTGAACCGGTCCGCTGGATCGCCGCGAAGATCACCTTCAACGCCTTCGACGGCGCCGATGATCGCGGCGGCTGGCGGCGTCTGTGGATCAACTCGATCAAGGCGCTGGGTTTCCCGATGTGACCGATCGACGACGGCGTTCGCGCCGTCGTCGCGCAGGTAGATTCGAAGCTGATTTTTTTAAATTGCCGCCTGAATAAAAAAACCGCACCTTGGCGGGTGCGGTTTCCAGTGCAGCAGCGCAGCGGCGCAGCAAGCATCAACCGCAGTACACGACGCTGTACTTCTTGGTCGCCACCGGCATATGCCACGTGCCCGAGAAGCCCTTGTGCAGGACGAAGGCGTCGCCGGCTGCATAGCGTTCGCTGCGGCCGTCTTCGCTGGTGATCACGACTTCGCCTTCGATCAGCACGCAGACTTCGGCGATCGGCAGGTCGGCCAGTTGCAGCGTGCCGGCGTCGCATTGCCAGACGCCGGCGGACAGCATGTTGGTCGCGTCGGAGTAGGCGTTCAGCGCGTGGGGTGCTTTGGCGCCGTCTAGAATGACGTCGGCCGGATCGTGCAGGGCCGGGTTCAAACCGGATGCGCCAGGGCCTTTAGCGTCGATGCGGGTGAAAGTGATGGTGCTCATGTGTCTCTCCTGGGTGATTGGTTCGATGACGCATCGAAACAGAACCGGAGTCTGAGCCAAAGCTGCGTAGCGATGAATTTCGATTTAAAGACATTCAGATTGAGCGGCGTCGATGTAAGGCAGGCGATGCCGCCGCCGGTGCGAATCGAAGCCCGGCATCTGACCTGAAACGTTCGTGTAAAGGACAAGCTCATGCAACATACCAAGCAGTTTTACATCGACGGCCAATGGGTCGATCCGGCCGATGCGCACGCCGCCACGCTCGATGTGATCGATCCGTCCACGGCGAGTGCGTTCGCGCAGATTTCGCTCGGCAGCGAAGCGGATGTCGGGCGCGCCGTCGCGGCCGCGAAGCGTGCGTTTGCGGCTTATAGCGAAACCACCGTCGCGCAACGGATCGATCTGCTGCAGGCAATCCTCGACGTCTACCGCAAGCGTTACGACGACATGGTCCACGCGATCAGCCGCGAGATGGGCGCGCCCTTGCAATACGCGAACGACGCGCAGGCGTGGACCGGTGTCGCGCATCTGGAAACGATGATCCGCACGCTCGACACCTTCGAGTTCGAGTCGATGAAAAACGGCATTTTCATCCGTAAAGAAGCGGTCGGCGTGTGCGGGCTGATCACGCCGTGGAACTGGCCGGCCTTGCAGATCACCACCAAGGTCGCGCCTGCGCTTGCAGCGGGTTGCACGATGGTGCTCAAGCCGTCGGAACTGGCGCCGTTGTCGGGCATCCTCTTCGCCGAAATTCTGCACGAAGCCGGCGTGCCGGCAGGCGTGTTCAATCTGGTGAATGGCGAAGGCCGCACGGTGGGCGAAGCGATGTCGCGCCATCCGGACATCGACATGATGTCGTTCACCGGCTCGACCCGCGCGGGGGTGCAGGTCGCGAAGGCGGCCGCGGACACGGTCAAGCGCGTGCACCAGGAACTGGGCGGCAAATCCGCCAACCTGATTCTCGAAGACGCCGACCTGAAGGAAGCCGTGATGCGCGGCACGCGCGCCTGTTTCGACAACAGCGGCCAGTCGTGCGATGCACCGACCCGCATGTTCGTACCGCGCGCACGCGAAGCCGAAGCATTGGCCTACGCGAAGGAAGCGGCCCAGGCGCTGAAGGTCGGCCCAGCCGATGCGTCGGGAATCGACCTCGGTCCGGTCATCAGCGAGCAGCAGTTCGACAAGATCCAGCATCTGATCGGCGTCGGCGTGGAAGAGGGTGCGACGCTGGTGGCGGGCGGACCCGGCCGTCCGGAAGGACTGAAAAACGGCTACTTCGTGCAGCCGACCGTATTCGGCAAGGTCACGCCGGGCATGACCATCGCGCGTGAAGAAATCTTCGGCCCGGTCCTGTCGATCCTCGCGTACGACTCCGAAGACGAAGCCATCGCCATGGCCAACGACAGCCTCTACGGTCTCGCGGGTTATGTGCAATCCGGCTCGCTGGAGCATGCCCGTGCGGTCGCCAAACGCCTGCGCACCGGCACGATCTACCTGAACTACGCGGACTACAACCCGGATGCGCCGTTCGGCGGCTTCAAGCAATCGGGCAACGGCCGCGAGTACGGCGAGTTCGGTCTCGAGGACTTTCTGGAGATCAAGGGCGTAGTGGGCTACGAGGGTTGAGCCTGAACCTCGTCTAGAGCAGCAACTCGATCGAATGAAACAGGCGGCGTTGCTCGGGGTCTTGCGAGCGCGCCCCTTCATCGATCACTTCACGCAGACAATCGAGAAAACACGCGGCCGCCGGACTGGTCGGCGCGCCGCGGCGTGAGGTGATACTGACGATGGTTTCATCCACCGTCTCGCGCAGCGGCAACGCCCACAAATTCTCCTTCGCGAGTGTCACTTCCGCGAGCGGCCATGGAAAGATGCTCAGCATGTCGGTGTGCGCGAGCAGGCCCAGCACGATCGCCAGCGAATGCGCGAGGTGGATCGTGTGCGGCACCCGCATGCCGCGCTTGCGAAACAGATTGTCTGAGATCGACTCGCGGCTCGCCGGATCCCAGTTCAACACCCATTCCGCGTCTTCCAGTTCGAGCAGCGTGCGGCAACCCGCCCTGGGGTGATCGCGCCGCGCGACGACCGCGGCGTGCGTCGAAAACAGCGGTACGTTGTGAAATTCCGATTGCGGCGAGGCGGGCGGTGGCCGGCCGATCGAAAAATCCAGGCTGCCGTCACGCAGACGCGGTTGCACGACCGCGAGCAGGCCTTCGAAAAATTCCAGCTGGACTTCCGGCATGCGCGAGCGAAAGCGCTGCACGGTGGGCGGCAAGAAAGTCAGCGCGACCCACGGCGTGACGCCGATCGACAGTTTGCCGGCCGCCGCGCCGCGCAAGGCTTCGATCTCCGCCTGCGCGCGTTGCAATTGCCCGAGCACCACGCGCGCATGCACGACCAGCGCGCGGCCGAACTCGGTGAAGGCGATGCCGCTGGCGCTGCGCACCACCAGCGGCGCCTGCAGATCGGCCTCCAGTTCGCGCATCGCTTTGGTCACGGCCGCGGGCGACAGGCCTAACGAGCGGGCCGCAGCCCGGATACTTCCGGTATCCGCGATCGCCGCTAACGTGCTGAGCTGATGGAGTTTCATCGGATAAACCCTGGGTGGCGTGGCAACCCGTGGTTGCTGTCGCAACGATTCTACGTCTGCCGCTGGAAATTCGGCGTCGTTATGCTGGGTTCACGCTTTCATAGACGGAGACGACACGTGAACACCATGGCCATCCCGGCGGGCATCGCCGAACTCGAAGACGAAATGATTGCGCTGCGCCATCGCATCCATGCGCGGCCGGAGTTGGCCTACGAGGAGTTCGCCACCGGCGACCTGGTGGCCGGGAGCCTGCAGAAGTGGGGCTACACGGTGCATCGCGGCATGGGGGAGACGGGCGTGGTCGGCCAGTTGAAAGTCGGCAACGGCACTCGCAAGCTCGGTTTGCGCGCCGACATGGACGCCTTGCCGATCCATGAAACGACGGGTTTGCCGTACGCGAGCCAGGTGCCCGGCAAAATGCACGCATGCGGCCACGACGGCCACACCGCCATGCTGCTCGCCGCGGCTAAATATCTGGCGCAGGAAAAGTGCTTCGACGGCACGCTGAATCTGATCTTTCAGCCTGCCGAGGAAGGCCAGGCCGGCGCCAAAAAAATGCTCGAAGATGGCCTGTTCGACACGTTCCCGTGCGACGCCGTATTCGCGATGCACAACATGCCCGGCTTTCCGACCGGCAAGTTCGGTTTTTTGCCGGGCTCGTTCATGGCCTCGTCGGATACGGTCGTCATCACGGTGACGGGACGCGGCGGTCACGGTGCCGTGCCGCACAAGGCCATCGATCCCGTGGTGGTGTGCGCGCAAATCGTGCTGGCATTGCAGTCGATCGTCTCACGCAATATCGCGCCGCTCGACATGGCGATCATCACCGTCGGTGCGATCCACGCGGGCGAAGCGCCGAACGTGATTCCGGAGACGGCCGAGATGCGCTTGTCGGTGCGCGCCTTGAAGCCCGAGGTGCGCGACTATCTTCAGGAACGCATTACGGCGCTCGCCTGCGCTCAGGCAGCGGTGTTCGGTGCGCGGGCACACGTCGACTATCAGCGCCGCTACCCGGTGCTCGTCAACGACCCGGCGATGACCGGGCTCGCGCGCGAGGTCGCGCTCGACTGGCTCGGTGAAGACGGTCTGATTCCCGACATGCAACCGCTGACCGGCAGTGAAGACTTTGCGTTTTTGCTGGAGCGCTGTCCCGGTAGTTATCTGATCATCGGCAATGGCGACGGCGAAGGTGGCTGTATGGTCCACAACCCGGGCTACGACTTCAACGACGACTGTCTCGCGACCGGCGCGGCTTACTGGGCGAGACTCGCGCAGACGTTTCTTGCGTAGGGCACTGCGCACCGTTTGAGCGGACGCAGGCGCGTGCGCCTTCATTGCGCTGGAAGCACATCACGGAGACACAGATGGACTATTCCGCCACACCCCAGGCCGTAGGCCCCGAGACGTCGACGCTCGAGAGCATGGCGCCGCCCGTGAAACGGGCCAGCCACGCCAAGGCGATTGCCGCGATCACGCTCGGCAACGGTCTCGAGTTTTTCGATTTCACGATCTACAGTTTTTTCGCCACGATCATCGGCAAGCTGTACTTTCCGGTGGAAGGGCAGCTTGCGCAGTTGATGCTGGCGGTGGGCACGTTCGGCGTGGGCTTCATCATGCGGCCGGTGGGCGGCATCGTGCTTGGCGCGTATGCCGACCGCGCGGGGCGCAAGGCGGCGATGAGTCTGACGCTGTGGTTGATGACACTAGGCTCGGGGATCATCGCGTTTGCGCCGACGTATGCGGCGATCGGACTTGCCGCGCCGATGCTGGTGATACTTGCGCGTCTGATTCAGGGTTTTGCGTTGGGTGGGGAGATTGGGGCGTCGACTTCACTGCTGCTGGAGTACGGCAGCGATAAAACGCGTGGCTTCTATGGAAGCTGGCAGTTCGTGAGCCAGGGGTTGAATACGGTCTGCGGGTCGTTGCTGGGCGTCGCCTTGGCGGCGGCGCTGTCGACTTCGGCGCTGGAAAGCTGGGGATGGCGTGTGCCGTTCGTGATCGGTATGGCGATGGGACCGATTGGGATTTATATCCGGCGGCATCTGAATGAGACGTTGCCTGGGGTCGAGGATACTGCGGGTGGGGTTGGCGAGGCGGCGGCCTCAATGCCTGTCCGGCAGATTTTTCGCGATCATGCGCGGGTGATTACTACCGGTGTTCTGACGACCATCGGAGGCACGGCTGCGAACTATATCGTGCTGTTCTATCTCTCCACTTATGCGATCAGGATTTTGCATCTGCCGATGTCGTCGGCGTTATGGGCTGCCTGGACGGCTGCCGCGGTGACCGTCGTGTGTTCTCCATTCGCTGGGGCGTTGTCCGATCGGGTCGGGCGCAAGCGCGTGTTGGGGGTGTCCAGAGTGCTGCTGATCGTGGCGGTTTATCCCGCGTTTATGGCGATTAATGCTGCGCCTACCGTGCCGGTTTTGTTGACCGTGGTGGCGGGGCTGGCTGTGCTCGTCGCGTTTACCGCCGTGCCTAATATCGTCATGCTGCCCGAGATGTTTCCGCGGCAGATTCGGGCGACCGGGATGTCGATTGTTTATTGTCTCGGCGTGTCGATCTTTGGTGGGTTTGCGCAGTTCTTTGCGACGTGGTTGATTCAGGTTTCGGGCAGTAATCTTGCGCCGGCGTGGTATTTGATCGGGTGTGGGGTTGTGTCGTTGTTGCCGTTGCCGTTTATTCGGGAGACTGCCGGGAGGGATATTGGTTGAGGGTTGTTTGGGGGCGCGTGCCGCGCCTTACCTGCTGGATTTGGATAGGCGGTGCCCCAAGCAGGCGCGCATTGGCCATGCGTCAGTTGGAAATCCCTGTCTTCGTGAACGGCTACTATAAGAAGACCGGCTGGGAAGTGATCGGACTCCACTGGAAGACCGGCAAAACGGTGCACCGGGTTTCTTTTGGCCGGAGCAACGTGCCGCGTCAGCCTGCTTTCGCACCCGGTAGCCCGTACCTATTCTGAACAACCCGTCTTTCACGAGGAGAAATCACATGTCGCGTGCGTACAGTATTGGGACCATGAACACGATTGCCGCTGCTTTCACGGTGATGCTGGGCTTCGCTGTCGCGGTGCCCGCGAGCGCGCAGGAAGCCTCGCAGGCGCAGGCCCAGCAGGTGGTGGGGGGCGGCGTGTTTCTGCACGTCCAGGCGCACGTCATCAAGATCGATGCGGACACCAACACCGTCACGTTGCGCGGTCCCCGTGGGAATGTTGCGGTGATGGAAGTCGATCCCGATGTCGCCGACGTCAAAAAGCTGCGCGTGGGCGACACGGTCGACATCGCTTACAAGAACGCCATCCTCATCAGTGCGGATAAGGTCGCCTCGAAGGGCATTCGTGAGCGAGTGGAAACGGAGGTCACCCATCCCGCCTCTGGCGGGGTGGTCTCGACCGCGCGACGGGTCGAGGTCATCGCGACGGTGCAAAAAATCGACCGCAAGCATCGCAAGGTCACATTGCGCGGGCCGAGCCGGACAGAGACCTTCGATGTGGTCCCCGACGTCTCGCTGACTAACCTCAAGGTCGGTGACTCGGTCAAGGCTGTTTTCATCGCGGCTGCAGCCGCTTCTGTCCTGCGCAATGGCGACGAGGTGAAGTAACGGTCTCGCCCGTTAAGAGACGGGCGATTTCTGGATGCTGCCGAAGCGGCCAGTAAGGCCGCCCAGGTGGCAACTACCAGACAGCAACGACCGCTACCTCGCCGCCGACTTCCCGCCATCGCCGACCGACGCCTTCGCCTTCGCCTCTGCCTCGGCAGCATCGCGAGTCTCCGGCATGGCCGCCCATACGAGCAGGACAGCCAGAGCCCCCGCGGCGGCCAGCCCAAAAAAGCTAACCGCATTGCCGAAGTGATCGGCTACGAAGCCGGCAGCGGTGGTGCTCAACGTCGCCCCAATCCCGGCTGCCAACCCGAACAACCCGATACAGAGGTTGTAGCGTCCTTTACCCCCGGCGACATCCGCGGCGATCAGCGGCAACATCACCCCAAAAACGGCGGCGCTCAACCCGTCGAGCATCTGCACCGGCACCAGCAAATACGGGCTGCTGATCCCGGCAAACAGCAACGCGCGAATGGGCAACGCGGAAAACCCCAGCAACAGAATCGGCCGACGTCCCCAGCGCTCGGCGGAGCGTCCGACCCACGGCGACATCATTGCCACGATCGCCTGCGGCACGATGATGCATGCCGCGATCACGAGCTGCACGTTGTCACCCATGCCGGCCGTGACTTCACCCGCGGCCAGATTGAGCATCGCCGCATTCGACAAATGGAACAGCACGATGCACGCCGCGAACAACAGCATCCGCCGGTCGCGCAGCAACTCGCGCAAACTCTCGCGCCGTTCGATCTGCTGCGGCGTCGGGCCGGCCTTCGGTAACTCGACCGTGTCGGTGCGCTGGATCGACATCAGCGCAAACAGCGCGGGCACCGCGAGCGCGGCCGTCAGCCAGAACACGGCGCGCGGTGAATAGTACTCGCCGAAAACCCCCATCAACCCAGCCGCCACCGCGCTGCCAATCGAGGCCCAACGCGCATTGCGCCCCAGCCGGTCGCCGAGATTCGCCCGACCCACCAGCGCGAACGAAATCGCCGCCAGGGCGGGTGTCAGCATGCAGCTCGCAAAGCCGTGGAACACCTCGGCCGCGATCACCGGCAGCACCGTCGGGCTCACGGCCAGCAATACCGCGCTCAGGATGATCGCGATGATCGCCCATGCCGCCGCGCCTTTCTTGTTGCGCAAGGCATCCACCGCGGCGCCGCCCGGCACCTGGCTCACCATCGCACTGATGGTGCCCACGGAGAGCGCCATGCCGATCTCCCCCTGAGTCCACTTATGCGAGGCGAGATACGACGCGATGAACGGCCCGAACCCCGTCTGCACATTCGCGACGAAGAAATTCAGCCAGTCGAGCGCACGCAGACTGCGCGCGGTTACCAGAGTGCGGCCTGTCATCGGGCCGCCCGTGCGTTGGAGACCGCGCTCACCGTGGCAGGCGCAGCCGCAGCGGGCGCGGGAGCCGCAGCGGGTGGCGGCGCGGGCGAGACTGCGCGAATCGGCTTGTCGTTGGCGTACGGCGGCGTGGCGTTGATCTGCGCGTCGGTCAAATCGATTTGCGGATGCAGTTCCTTGTCTTTCGTGACGAAGCGCAGCGCCGACCAGTTCGCGGCAATCGTGCGCCGCTCCGTGCTGACGATCCCGTTGACGTCGAGCACGACGGCTTGCGGTTGCGCGTTGGCGTCGATCAGCACGTCGATCACGCGGCCGATCTTCGCGCCGTTCGAGCGTTCGACCGTGGCGTCGATCAACGGCAATTGCACGGCAGCGGATTTGGCCGTATTCGGCGGAATCGCGGCCGCGTTGAGCGTAATGGGCGCGGCCTTGGCCGTCGGCGTGAAGCGGAAGGCGCTCCACGGGAAGTTCACCTTGCGGTCGCCGACACCGAGGAATCCTTGCAGATTCACCACCATCTCACGCGGTTTGCCGCCGGCGTCCGCGATCAGGTCCACGGCCCGGCCGACGACTTTGCCGTCCGCTTTCTGCACTTCGCTGTCGAGTAGCGCGCGCGCCTCGGAGCGCTCGATCGTACGCAGCACGATCAGCGGAGGCGGGGGGGGCGGCGGCGGAGCGGGCGCGACCACGGGCGGCGGCGGCTCGACCTTGTGCGGCTTGACGACCGGCTTCTTCGGCCTGCGCGGCTGCTCGGGTTCGACGGCTTCGGTTTCGACCGGCTCGGGCTCGGAGGCGGCCACCGGCGCGCTCGCGGGCTCGACCGGCATGACCGTGGCGTCGACGATCGGCGCCTGCTGCGGGCCCCACAGCAGGCTGCAACCGGACAGCGCGAATAACGCGAAGACAGCAAGAATCAGCAGACGCCAGGCAGGACGCGAAAAACCGCCGCTCATCAAGAAGGACTCCATGGGCCAGTGCGGACGGGCGCGATGGGCCGCCGCGATTGAGACAGGTAACGGGCCAGAGTGTAACCCGCGAGGCACCGCTGGACCGGTTTTGCAGGCGTTCTGACAGGTACGGCCCAAGCAGGGTTCATGCCGCGCACCGTGAGTGCGGCGCTCAGATTCCAGGCGCGAGCGGCGGTTTCGATAAACCCGATACGCCGATTTCGCTGCGCAAAGTGCTCAATACCCTTCCACATCTTCATGACAAACCGTAGGTGTAAACACGCGGGCGGGTTGGCTGCTTTGCCGTCCCTTAAGCGATATACGCGTCGCGACATGTGCGGCATGCCATTCATGCGATGGGAGACATATTTGTGTTGCCCTACATTTCGAGACAGCAAAAAAGAGACGACGTCCCACTAAACCAACGCAACGAGACGAACCTGATGACGGCCGCATCGACGGCTGTTTCAGCACGCTGATAAAGGAGGCACTCATCATGATGGAACCCCACGCCCAACCGATTTCTGAAGTCGGCGCCGAATCATTCGACGGAAAGGGCTTTCTCGACCGTTACTTCGAAATCTCCTCGCGTGGCAGTTCGCAGCGTCAGGAAATCGTCGCGGGCATCACGACCTTCCTCGCGATGGTCTATTCCGTATTCGTCGTGCCGGGCATGTTCGGCAAAGCGGGCTTCGACACCAGCGCGGTGTTCGTCGCCGTCTGCCTGACCACGGCGTTCGGCTCGCTGCTGATGGGCGTGTGGGCGCGTCTGCCGATCGCGATCGGCTGTGCGATTTCACTGACCGCGTTCACCGCGTTCGGCCTCGTGCTCGGTAAGGGCCTGCATCCGAACGTCGCACTCGGCGCCGTGTTTCTGATGGGCGTGGTGTTCACGGCGATCTCGGTGACGGGCGTGCGTTCGTGGATCCTGCGCAATCTGCCGACCGGCATCGCGCACGGCACGGGGATCGGCATTGGCCTGTTCCTGCTGCTGATCGCCGCCAACGACGTGGGCCTCGTCGTGAAGAACCCGGGTGCCGGTTTGCCGGTTGCGCTTGGCAATATCACGGCCTTGCCGGCGATCATGTCGGTAGCGGGGCTGGCGGCGATCTTCGGTCTGGTGCGCCGTCGCGTGCCGGGCTCCATCCTGATCGTGATCGTCGCGATCTCGGCGATTGCTTTGGCGATCGATCCGGCGGTGGCGTTCCATGGCGTGTTCGCGGTGCCGTCGCTGAGCGCACCGGGCCATGCCTCGCTGATCGGCGCAATGGACATCAAGGGCGCGCTGTCGATGGCGGTGCTGCCGAGCGTGCTGGCACTCGTGATGACGGCCGTGTTCGACGCCACCGGCACGATCCGCGCCGTCGCGGGGCAGGCGGGTCAACTCGATGAAAACGGCCGCATCATCAACGGTGGCCGCGCCTTGACGGCGGACTCGCTGAGCTCGATCTTCTCGGGCCTGCTCGGCGGCGCACCGGCGGCGGCGTATATCGAATCGACGGTGGGTGTCGCAGCGGGCGCGAAGACGGGCATGGCTGCGGCCGTGGTCGGTCTGCTGTTCCTCGTGGTGATGTTCTTCTCGCCGCTGGCCAGTCTCGTGCCTTCGTATGCAACGGCGCCCGCGCTGATGTACGTCGGTCTGCTGATGCTCTCGAACGTCAGCAAGCTGCATATGGACGACATGGTCGACTCGATGTCGGGCCTGATGTGTGCGGTGTTCATCGTGCTGACCGCCAACATCGTGACGGGCATCATGCTCGGCTTCGCGACGCTGGTGATCGGCCGCGTAGTGAGCGGCGAGTACCGCAAGCTGAATGTCGGCACGGTGGTGATCGCCGCGGTGCTGGTCGGCTTCTATCTGGGCGGCTGGGCGATCTAGTCGTGCAGCGGGCTCACGAGTGAGTCGGTGAGCGAGAAACGTTTTTTGCTGTAACGCGAGAACAGGGCGATGCGGTATCGGCCGCCTGGTTCGGACGTGTAGTCGGTTGTTCTCCACCTTTGCGCGGCGCGTGGCAGGTTTGTATCTGCGGCGCGCCGCGTTTCTTTTTTGCGGCTTGCTTCAGGCGTCTTTCTTGCGCGCGACTGGTGTCTCGCTCTCGACGAGCGGACGAAAGCAATCGGACCGACTGGGTGAAGCATGACGACCGCTACGACGATGAAGCGCACGGCAGTTGTGCCGCGTGCGCCTCGGCGACGCTCTGGCCGGTCTGATTCGAAGCGGAAGGGGAGTCTGAACGGAATGTCGGGGACATGGCGTTGCGTTGCGCAGCGTTATGTTCAGAGCGACATATCGAATGCGGGCTTGAGGAACAGCTCGATGGCCATGACGGCGAGCCCCATCGCGGCCGCTGACAGCGTCAACGTGCCGTATTCGTCGTAGCGTGCATCGTATAGGCACGCGACGACGAAAAGAATCGCTAGCAGATTGGTCAGCCAATCGAAATTCAGCGCGAAAGTCATCGATCGAATCCGGACTCGTGTGCAACCCGGACAGTCGGATCGCACGGACAATGAGCCGGATTCTAGCGAGTGGAGATTACGAATTCGCAACGGCGACACTTACACGGCTTACAGCCGGCGCGCGCCGCCGCCGCTCATTTTTCGACCTTCATATCGTGCTCGATCCAGTCGGTCACGGAGGTGCGTTTCGGCTGCCAGTCGAGCAGTTTGCGAGCGCGCTCGCCGCGCACGCGGCTATTCGAGCCGAGGCCATACGAGGCCATTTCATAGCCCCATTCCTTTTGCGCTTCTTCGAGCGGCCAGTCTTGTGCCTCGCCGAGTTTCATCGCGCGGGCAATCGCGGCGCTCATGTCGCGGAACGACGCTTCGCCGCTTTCCACGAAATAGAACATGCCCGCCGGCGTTCTTTCCAGCGCGAGGCGATACAACTCGGCGACGTCGTCGATATGGACGTTCGACCACGTATTGCCGCCGCTGCCGACGTGACGCACCACGCCGCTCTTTTGCGCCTGACGCACGAGACGCGGCAACTGCACGCTCGCGCTGCCGGCTACGGCGCCGTCGCCGTAAATCAGCGTATTGCAGAGCACGGCCGAGCGGATGTTCTGGCGCGCGGCCTTCAGCACCAGTTGATCGATAGCGACGCGAGCGGCCTTGTCGGCGGTCGGCTCGGGCAGCGTGTCCTCGTGATAAACGCGCGCCGCGCCCGCTTCGCCGCCCGACGCATCGCCGACGATGCTCGAACCGCTCGTATGCAGAAACACCTTGCCGGAACCGGCGAGGCCGTCGATCAGCGCTTGCACCGCGCCTTCATGATCGCTGCTTGCCGCGTTGATGACGGCGTCGGCGGCTTGCGCTTCGGCAATCAGCAACGCGCGGTCGTCGAGCGTGCCGATGACCGGCTCGATCCCCAGCCGCTGCAACTCGGCGCTCTGTCCGGCATTGCGGATCAGGCCGCGCACTGTGTGCCCGGCGCGTGCCAGATGCGCTGCGATCGAACCGCCGATGAAACCGCTGGCGCCAGTGACGAATACTTTCAAGACGTTCTCCTTGAGGGAAATACGATGGAATGCGTGCAGTATCCGCCGACTTGATTCTCGCAAAAAGCGTGTTAGTCTCAAATCAATCTTGATTTGAAATCAACAATGAAAACTTCCACCGACGAGTTACTGGTATTCGTCACGGTGATCGACAGCGGCTCGATCACGGCGGCTGCGGAAAAGCTGGGGCAAACGGTGTCCGGCGTGAGCCGGGCTCTCACGCGCCTCGAAAAGAAACTCGACACCGCGCTCGTGCGGCGTACCACCCGCCGTCTGCAACTGACCGAGGAGGGCGAGGCCTTCCTGCGACGCGCGCGGGCGATTCTCGCGGCGATGGAGGAGGCGGAGGAGTCCGTCACGCGCGGCCGGGAACGGCCATCGGGGCGACTGCGCGTGGATGCGGCGTCGCCCTTCATGCTGCATTGCGTGGCGCCGCATATGGCGGCGTTTTCCCAGCTCTATCCGGAGATCCGGCTCGAGTTGACCAGCAACGAGCGGATCGTCGATCTGCTCGAACAGAAGGTGGATATCGCGATCCGGATCGGCGCGCTGCAGGATTCGACCCTGCACGCGCGGGTGTTCGGCAGCAGCAAGCTGAGCGTGCTCGCCAGTCCGGCGTATCTGGCCGAACATGGCGAGCCCAAATCGATCGATGCTTTGCGTGGGCATCGGCTGATCGGCTTTACCGCGCCCGAGCACCTGAATCGCTGGCCGCTGCGCGAGGGCCGCAAGGGCAAAGCCGAACTGCTGAAAATCGAACCGGCGATGACCGCCTCGAGCGGCGAGACGATCCGGCAACTGGCGCTGTCAGGATGGGGCATCGCCTGCCTCGCCAGCTTCATGACCGCCGCCGATGTGCGCGACGGACGTCTCGTGCCGATTCTCGAGCACGTGCTGATGGACGAGCGTCAGCAGGTGAGTGCGGTGTTTTATCAGAGCGCGTCGCTGGCCGGCCGTGTGCAGTGTTTTCTGGATTTCATCGCGACGCGCGTGAATCTCTAGGCGCGCGACCCGCGCTCGCCTCTCCTATAACACTCTCATCGACCCCGGCGTGTGGCCACCGCCGGGGCGCGGCATTTTTTTGGTCGCGTGGCGCCGCTGATTTTGAAGGTGTATATACAAGTTGTGACCGGGAGAGCGTCTTCTCTACAGTCGAAGCCCGATCTGGACGCCAACGCGACGCCGCCCGCATCCTGCGGACACGGGCCACCTTAATGAAAACCCCTAGGCCGGGCATTTAAAAACAAGTTGTATATACAAGCCAGCGCCGCTAGACTTCTCTCAAATTGTATAGACAGGATGACAACCATCATGATGACTTTGAAGCCCGGCCACCTGACCCTCCCGCAACTGCGCCAGATCGCTCGCGAACACGTCGCGCTCAAGCTCGATCCGGCCAGCCACGCCGCGATCGACGCCTGCGCGCAAGCCGTCGCCGATATCGCGGCGAAGGGCGAACCGGCCTACGGCATCAACACCGGCTTTGGGCGTCTTGCCAGCACGCACATTCCGCACGATCAACTCGAACTGCTGCAACGCAATCTGGTGCTCTCGCACGCGGTCGGCGTGGGTGAGCCGATGTCGCGTCCGGTCGTGCGTCTGCTGATCGCGCTGAAGCTGTCGAGCCTGGGTCGCGGTCACTCGGGCATCCGCCGCGAAGTGATGGAAGCGCTGATCACGCTGTACAACGCCGACGTGCTGCCGGTGATTCCGGTCAAGGGTTCGGTGGGCGCTTCCGGCGACCTCGCGCCGCTCGCGCATATGTCGGCGGCGCTGCTGGGCGTCGGCGAAGTGTTCGCGAAGGGCGAGCGCATGGCGGCCACCGAAGGCCTCGCGCTGGTCGGTCTCAAGCCGCTCACGCTGCAAGCCAAGGAAGGCCTCGCGTTGCTCAACGGCACGCAGGCGTCCACCGCGCTCGCGCTCTACAACATGTTCGCAATCGAAGACCTGTACCGCACGGCGCTGGTGTCGGGCGCGTTGTCGGTGGATGCGGCCATGGGCTCGGTCAAGCCGTTCGACCCGCGCATTCACGAACTGCGCGGCCATCAAGGCCAGATCGACGCGGCAACGGCTTACCGTTCGCTATTGGACGGCTCGGGCATCAACGTCTCGCACGCAGATTGCGACAAGGTGCAGGACCCGTACAGCCTGCGCTGTCAGCCGCAAGTGATGGGCGCGTGTCTGGACCAGATGCGTCACGCGGCCAACGTGCTGCTGCTGGAAGCGAACGCCGTGTCCGACAATCCGCTGATTTTCCCGGACACCGGCGAAGTGCTGTCGGGTGGCAACTTTCACGCCGAACCGGTGGCCTTCGCTGCCGACAACCTCGCGCTCGCCGTTGCTGAAATCGGCGCGCTGGCGGAACGCCGCATCGCCTTGCTGATCGATGCCACGCTGTCGGGCCTGCCGCCGTTCCTCGTTCGCGATGGCGGCGTGAACTCGGGCTTCATGATCGCTCACGTGACGGCCGCCGCGCTCGCCTCGGAGAACAAGACGCTGGCGCATCCGGCTTCGGTCGATTCGCTGCCGACCTCGGCCAATCAGGAAGATCACGTGTCGATGGCGACGTTCGCTGCGCGCAAGCTCGGCGACATCGCTGAAAACACCGCCAATATTCTGTCGATCGAATTGCTCGCCGCCGCGCAAGGCGTCGATCTGCGCGCACCGCACAAGACCAGCCCGAGCCTGCAGAAAGTGATGGACACGGTGCGCAAGGACGTCGCGCATTACGAGCTCGATCATTATTTCGCGCCGGATATCGCGGCCGTCACGCGCCTCGTGCAAAACGGCACGATCGCGAAGCTGAGCCCGTTCTCGTTCGCCTCCGAGCAGTAAAACAGCCCATGAACGCACCGGCTTACCAGGGCATCAAGGACTTTATCCTCGCGCGCATTCATGCGGGCGAATGGGGTGAAGGCGACCAGGTGCCCTCCGAAAACGAACTCGCGCGCGAGTTCAGCGTGGCCCGCATGACGGTCAACCGCGCCTTGCGCGAGTTGACGTCGGAGCAGGTGCTCACGCGCGTGCAAGGGTCGGGTACTTTCGTGGCGCGTCCCAAGTACGAGTCGACGCTGGTGGCGATCCGCAGCATCTCCGACGAAATCATCGGGCGCGGTCATCGGCATCAGGCAAAGGTGCTGCATATCGGCGCGAGCATCGCCGATGCGGCGCTCGCCGAGGAAATGCAGGTGAGCGCGGGCAGTCCGGTGTTTCATTCGCGCGTGCTGCATTTCGAAAACGACGAGCCGGTGCAGCTCGAAGAGCGCTGGGTCAATCCGGTAGTCGCGCCCGAATATGCGCTGCAGGACTTCACCAACACCACGCCGAACCAGTATCTCGTGCGGGTGGCGCCGTTGCAGCGCGTCGAGTACCGCATCGAGGCGCTGGCGGCCGACCCCGACACGCGCGCCTTGCTGACCATGGACGAACTCGAACCGTGCCTCGTGCTGCATCGGCGCACGTGGTCGCAAAGCCAGGTCGCTTCGATTGCCAATCTCTGGCATCCCGGCAGCCGCTATCGCTTCACCGGACATTTCTGACGTCACCGTTTCTTCAAATCTCCCGACCATTTTGAGCAATCCGAGGGCCATCATGAACAACCCGAAACACATCGACCCGCGACTCGACCCGACCCGCACGATCCGCGCACCGCGCGGCGCGGAAAAGACCTGCAAGACCTGGATCGCGGAAGCCGCGTACCGGATGATCCAGAACAACCTGGACCCGGAAGTCGCCGAGCATCCGCATGCGCTGGTGGTGTACGGCGGCATTGGCCGCGCCGCGCGTAACTGGGATTGCTTCGATCAGATTCTCCAGTCGTTGAAAGACCTGAACGAAGACGAGACGCTGCTGATCCAGTCGGGCAAGCCGGTCGGCGTGTTTCGCACGCACGCGGATGCGCCGCGCGTGTTGCTGGCGAATTCGAACCTCGTGCCGCATTGGGCGACGTGGGAACACTTCCACGAACTCGACCGCAAGGGCCTGATGATGTACGGCCAGATGACGGCGGGCAGCTGGATTTACATCGGTAGTCAGGGCATCGTGCAGGGCACGTACGAGACGTTCTACTCGGTGGCGAACCAGCATTTCAACGGCGACCCGAAGGGCCGCTGGATCCTGACCGGCGGTCTCGGCGGCATGGGCGGCGCGCAACCGCTCGCGGCCACCATGGCGGGTTTCTCGATGATCGCGGTGGAGTGCGACGAGTCGCGCATCGACATGCGTCTGAAGACGCGTTACGTCGATAAAAAAGCCCACACGCTCGATGAAGCGCTCGCCATGCTCGAGGAAGCGAAGCAGGCCGGCAAGCCGGTGTCGATCGGTCTGGTGGGCAATGCGGTAGACGTGTTCGCCGAGTGCGTGACGCGCGGCATCACGCCGGACTGCGTGACCGATCAGACCAGCGCGCACGATCCGATTCACGGCTACCTGCCGCAAGGCTGGACAGTGGAAGACTGGCGCGAACGTCAGAAGACCGCGCCGGACAGCATCGTCACGCCGGCCAAGCAGTCGATGGCCAGGCAGGTGCAGTCCATGCTAACGCTGCAGGAACGTGGCGCGGCCACGCTCGACTACGGCAACAACATCCGTCAGATGGCGCTGGAAATGGGCGTGGAAAACGCCTTCGATTTCCCGGGCTTCGTGCCGGCCTACATCCGCCCGCTGTTCTGCGAAGGCAAGGGTCCGTTCCGCTGGGTTGCGCTGTCGGGCGATCCGGAGGACATCTACAAGACCGATGCGAAGGTCAAGGAACTGATTCCCGATGATCCGCATCTGCACAACTGGCTCGACATGGCGCGCGAACGCATCGCGTTCCAGGGCTTGCCGGCGCGGATTTGCTGGGTCGGTGTGAAGGATCGCTATCGTCTGGGCCAGGCGTTCAACGAGATGGTGAAGAACGGTGAACTGAAAGCGCCGATCGTGATCGGTCGCGATCACCTCGACACCGGTTCGGTAGCGAGCCCGAATCGCGAAACGGAATCGATGAAAGACGGCTCGGACGCGGTCAGCGACTGGCCGTTGCTCAACGCACTGCTCAACACGGCAGGCGGCGCATCGTGGGTGTCGCTGCATCACGGCGGCGGGGTTGGCATGGGCTTCAGCCAGCACTCGGGCGTCGTGATCGTCGCCGACGGCACGGACGCGGCCAAAGAACGCCTCGGCCGCGTGCTGTTCAACGATCCGGCCACGGGTGTGATGCGTCACGCGGACGCCGGCTACGAACTCGCGCAGGAAACGGCGCGCGAGGCCGGTCTCAATCTGCCGATGCTGGGCCGTTGACGTGACGGTGCTCGGTTGCAAGGCCCGCTTCACGCTGCTTCGCGGCGCCGAACTCGTAGCGGCGCCGTGGAAGAACGGCGGCGGCGTCACGCGTGAAATCGCGGCGTTTTCCGCTGAGGAACGCGATGCGCGCGGCGCCGGGCTCGATCGCTTCGTGTGGCGCGTGAGCGTGGCCGATGTCGGGCAAGCGGGGCCGTTTTCGCGCTTCGAGGGCATCGATCGCACGCTCGTGCTGCTATCCGGCGCGGGCATGCTGCTCGACGAAGCGCCGGCGGTTGCTTCGGCGAACGACGCGCAGCGCGTGAAAACGCACACGTTGACGCAAGCGCTCGACATGGCCCGTTTCGCCGGCGAGGCGCGCATCGACGCACGCCTCGTCGATGGTGCGACACGCGATTTCAACCTGATGGTGCGGCGCGACGCGGCGCAGGGCGAACTCGAGGTCTGGCGTGCGGACCGGCAGCAGGACACGCAACGCATCGTGTCCGGCGACGTGGCGCTGCTGTACTGCGCGAGCGGTGCGGTCTCGGTCACGCCGGCCGATGCACAGCCGGTGTCGCTCGAAGCGGGCGACACATTACGCATCGATACGCCCAATGCGCTCCACTGCACCGTTCAGGGCGCGGGCGCGCTACTAGCGATCACGATCCGCTACACGCAACGATGACGACGATTCGCGCGTACGTTCATGGGCACGAGACGCGCGCGCGAACCACCACGGACACGCAACGAGCTGCAATGAGCACGCGATGAAGCAAACCGTCTGGCATCACCTCAAACTTTGCCCGCAAGGCAATCCCGAACATACGCTGACCGATGCGGCAATCGCCGTTGAAGACGGCCAGGTCGCCTGGCTTGGCGCAGCCGCGGATTTGCCCGCGTGCTATGCCACGTGGCCGCGCGAAGATCTGCACGGCGCGTGGGTGACGCCGGGCCTGGTCGACTGCCACACGCACCTCGTGTATGGCGGTCAGCGCGCGGACGAATTCGCACAACGTCTTGCGGGCGTCAGCTACGAAGAAATCGCGCGGCAGGGCGGCGGGATCGTCTCGACAGTGCGCGCCACGCGCGCCGCGGATGAAGCCTCGCTGTTGCGCCAATCGGCGGCGCGACTCGAACCGCTGCTGGCCGAAGGTGTGACGGCTGTCGAAATCAAATCCGGCTACGGCCTCGACCTCGCGAGTGAGCGCAAGATGCTGCGCGTCGCGCGGCAATTGGGCGAGCGCTATCCGGTCAGCGTCTACACGACGTTTCTCGGCGCGCACGCGTTGCCGCCCGAATTCGCCGGCCGTGCCGACGCCTACATCGACGAAGTCTGCAACACGATGCTGCCCGCGCTCGTTGACGAAGGCCTCGTCGATGCCGTCGATGTTTTCTGCGAGCGCATCGGTTTTTCGCTGGAGCAGAGCGAGCGCGTGTTCAATGCCGCCGAGCGCTATCGACTGCCCGTGAAGATGCATGCCGAGCAGTTGTCGAACGCGGGCGGCGCGGCACTGGCGGCGCGCCACGGCGCGCTGTCGGCCGATCACCTCGAATTCCTCGACGAAGCCGGCGTGGCCGCGATGAAAGAAGCGGGGACCGTGGCCGTGTTGTTGCCCGGCGCGTACTACTTCATCCGCGAGACGCAACTGCCGCCGCTGGATTTGCTGCGGCGTTATCAAGTGCCGATCGCGATTTCAACCGACAGCAACCCCGGCACGTCGCCCGCCACCTCGTTGTTGCTGATGATGAACATGGCCACCACCCTGTTCCGCATGACGGTGCCCGAAGTGCTGCAAGGCGTGAGCTCACACGCGGCGCGCGCGCTCGGCCAGGCCGATCGGCATGGCGAACTGGCGCCAGGGCGCGCGGCGGATTTCGCGGTGTGGTCGGTCGATTCTTTGGCCGAACTGGCTTACTGGATTGGGCGCCCGCTGTGCGCGAGAGTCGTGCGCGCGGGCGAAACTGTCTATACGCGGCGCGAGCCGAGCTAGGTTTTAACGATGACACAATCAACCCCTCAACCGAATCGCGCGCTGTACGCCGCGCATGCCTACCTGCCCGACGGCTGGCGCCGCAACGTGCTGCTCGAGTGGGACGCAAACGGCACGCTGACCACCGTCGCGCCGGACACAGATACGGCCACGGTTGCGGCCGGCGTGCAGCATGCCGCCGGTCCCGTATTGCCAGGGATGCCAAACCTTCACTCGCATGCGTTCCAACGCGCGATGGCAGGCCTCACCGAATATCGCGCGAACGCTACGGATAATTTCTGGAGCTGGCGCGACCTGATGTACCGCTTTGCCGCGCGCATCACGCCGGAAGGCCTGGCCTCGGTCGCGCAGTGGTTGTACATCGAAATGCTGAAAGCGGGCTACACGTCGGTGTGCGAGTTTCATTACGTGCATCACACGCCGGACGGCGGTCGCTACGCGAACCAGGCGGAACTGGCGCAACGCGTGGTGGATGCGGCATCGGCGAGCGGCATCGGCATGACGATGCTGCCGGTGCTGTATCAGTACAGCGGTTTCGGTTCGCGCGCGCCGCGTGAGGATCAGCAGCGTTTCATCAATACGCCGGACAGTCTGCTTGCTTTGCTCGCCACGCTGCGCGCGGCACGCGCGGAAAACGGCGGCTTGCGGTATGGCGTGGCGCCGCATTCGTTGCGCGCGGTGTCGGCCGATTCGTTACAGGCGTTGCTCGGTGGCATCGAGGCCGATGCGCCGGTGCATATCCATATCGCCGAGCAGACTGCCGAAGTCGACGCCTGCATCGAAACGGAGGGAGTGCGTCCGGTGCAGTGGCTGCTGGATCGTTTCGAGGTCGACAGCCGGTGGTGTCTCGTGCACGCGACACATGTGGACGCAAGCGAAACGCAGGCGCTCGCCAGCAGCGGTGCAGTCGCCGGTTTGTGTCTGACCACCGAAGCCAATCTCGGCGACGGCATTTTCCCGGCGCAAGAATATCTCGACGCGCAAGGGCGCATCGGCATCGGCTCGGACAGTCACATCGGCGTCGACTGGCGCGCCGAGTTGCGCCTGCTCGAATATGGCCAGCGTCTCACGCGCCGGCAGCGCAACGTGCTGGCGTCGCCGCACGCCACGCACGTGGCCGACCGTCTGTTCGATGCCGCGCTCGACGGCGGCGCGCGTGCCACCGGCCGCGCGGTCGGCGCGTTGCAGCCGGGCCGCCGCGCGGACTGGCTCGTGCTCGACGCGAATCATTCGAGCATCGCGGAGCATCAGTCGGACGCCTGGCTGTCGGGCGTTGTATTCTGCGAGCATGGCGAGACGCCGATTCGCGACGTCTACACCGGCGGCGAGAAAGTGGTGGACAACCGTCGGCATCGCGACGAAGAGGGCGCATACGCGCGCTATCGCGTGGCGCTCGCCCAGTTGCTGAAATGATCCATTGATCTTATCGATTCCGGACTGACATGACTGCTTCGAACACTCCGCCGGTTTTCTCGCTGCACCAGGGAAGCTTGCCGTTGCTGATCTCCATTCCGCACGTCGGCACGCAGATTCCCGCCGATATTGCCGCGACCATGACGCCTGCCGCGCACCGCACCGAGGATTGCGACTGGCATCTCGACCGTCTCTATGCTTTCGCGAGGCGCATGGGCGCATCGATCCTCGCGCCGTCGAATGCGCGCTACGTGATCGATCTGAATCGTCCGCCCGACGGTGCGAACCTCTATCCGGGGCAGGACACGACGGGTCTGCTGCCGGTCGATACGTTCGACAAGGAGCCGCTGTATCTCGACGGACATCTGCCGACCGAGGCTGAAACGGCGCGTCGCCGCGACGCTTACTGGAAGCCTTATCACGCCGCGCTCGTCGACGAGCTGGCGGCACTGAAAGCGAAACACGGCAAGGTGCTGTTGTGGGAAGCGCACTCGATCCGCTCGCACGTGCCGCGTTTTTTCGAAGGACGCTTGCCGGATTTCAACTTCGGCACCTCGAACGGTGCGAGCGCCGTGGCGGGATTGGCCGAGGAAATGGCCGCCGTGGTCGAACGGCATGGCGGCTATTCGGCGATCGCCAACGGGCGCTTCAAGGGTGGCTACATCACGCGGGAGTATGGTCAGCCCGCCCAGGGCATTCACGCCTTGCAACTCGAACTCTCGCAGATCGCTTATATGGAGGAGCAGATGCCTTACGCGTACGACGAGACGCTCGCTGCGAAGGTCGAGCCGCTCCTGCAGGAACTCGTCGTCACTGCGCTGGAGCGCGTCAAGGCCGCTTGAGCGGTCGCAGTCCAGAGCGCTTCGAGTATTCGTCTCACCTTTTCCACACGAGCGACGCTGCCGCGCCACGCGGCGCCGTCTTCGTGTCGGCCCGCACATCCAAGGTGTAACAGCTTGTGACCGTGATTGCGCGCTGCCGTTTTCGCGCAGAACGTAGAGCACGTTGTCCGTCTCGACGGTTGCCGCGCTGTCCCCGCCAGAAACAAAAAAGCCCCGTTGATGACGGGGCTTTGCGATGCGCGCCGCACCCGTTGGGGCGGCTTTATCATCAATGGCAGTGCTTTTCCCAGTGATGATGGACGCGCACTTTGTGGCATACGGGGTGGTGATGCTCTTCAGCCTGTGCGGGAGCGATGGCGCTCATAGCGACGATAGCGGCAGCAAGGGCGAGGACGATCTTCTTCATTACAAAATCCTTAATTCAGTGTTGGGGTACTAACGCTGAAGCACGGGCCGTGCCGCAACGGGAGGAAAGCATGCCACACACCGCGCGCCGCGCCCAGGAACACTGGACGAAAGCATAGGTCAACTCAAAACGCCGGACGAAGCGATGGATCAGAGCCGGAAGTGGGCGCGCTGGAGCATGTCATTTCGACACGTCGGCGGCTCGCTTCGAGCAGGCGGCCATTGCGCATCCCGCGCCCGGTCGGCTACCCTTTCAAATCGATGACACGCGCGAGCGGGTCGTCTCTACATCGGGCAAAAGATGGAAGACCCAGCGATGGAAGATTCCGACGAATTGCTGCTCCCGGTCTGGCGGGCAAACCTGGTGCTGTTGACTCGCGAGGTCGGCGCGGCGACGCGACTCGCGCGCATGATGACCTTCTCCGCGAGCTATCTGAAACTGATGCTGTCCGGCCAGCGCGAATTCAGCGAGGAGTTCGTGCGCGGGATCGAAGCCGTCACGGGATTGCCGGGTGGCTGGATGAATGTAGCGCACGGCGCGCAGGACATTCCCGCCAACGCGCGTGAAGCGATCGACAACGAGCAGCCGCTCGCGCGTTTTCGCGGCACGGCGCATCCGGTGAGAAAGAAGACGGTGTTGCGGCCGCCCGAGCCGATTTTTGGCCAGCCGGGGCCCGCCAAACGCGTCGAGGAAGAGACGCTCGACGCCGAAGCGCATCGGCGTCAGGCGCATTTCCGCAAGGTGCGCGACGTGGCGATTCAGGACGTGCGGCGTTTCGAGCGGCATCTGAGTCATGCGCCCGTGGAACTCGCGTCGATGCGCTCCAAGGTGGAGGAGGTCATCGCCGCCGCCGAACTCGACGACCCGATCCAGGCGGATCTGGCGGGACGTCTGGAGCAGATTGAAAAACATCGCCATCTGCTGCTCAGGCACGTCGAGAAGTTGCAGGCGCTACTGGGGCAGCTCGGCGAGACCGAGTGAGCACCCGCTTGCCTTACCGCGCAGAAACTGGCGTGCTGCGCCGCGCCTGAAACTCGGCCTGGAGCGTCCACGTGACGCCGTCCTGCGCGAGCGCGACGCCAGTCCACCGGAACGAATCCTGCGTAATCTCGGTGAAATTCCAGCGAATCGGCGTGCCGTCGGCGCGTGTGCCGATCTGGACCAGATCGCGGCCGATGCGCCGGCCGATCAGGTCGTTGCGTTGGCCCGTCGCCGGATTGACGAACGTCACGCGCCAGGCTTGTAATGCCGGGTCCCAGATACGCAGGGTCGAGCCGTACATCGAGTGGGCGGCGGCCGGGTCATCCGGATGGTCGCCCGGCGGCATGATCCATACGTCCTGCACGGCACGGCCTTCCAGTACCCAGCCGCAATGAATTTCGCCGCGCCGGCGCACGCCGCCGAGGCCGACGCGATAGTGCAGGACGTCCATCTCCCACGTGCCGATCATCCAGCCGTAGCAGTCGTCCGCAGCGGCGATGGTGGCGGCTCGTGCGGGCGCGCGCAAGGCGTTCAGGAAGCCGTTGTCGAAGTCGTTTTCCAGCGTGGTCAACATGAGGTGCTCCTTGGGTTGAGAGTCGATTCGCCCCGGCGCAAGCAGCAAAAACACGCGAGCCGCCGATGTGCTAAAACCAGGATACGGACTCAGCCGAGGTGCATCTTGGGGAAAATTGCCATCACGCTCGACCAGGCGCTTGCCAGGCGCGAGCAGCAGGGTGCGCCCGGCAGTACCGCCGCGCGTCCGCTCGCCCACGGCGAGGGATGGAATGTCGCGGATATCGTTTGCACCTTCGGTCCACATGACCGGCCCTTCGAAGAGCGGCACGCGGGCATGTGCATCGCGATGGTCGCGTCGGGATCGTTCGGCTATCGCGCGGCGACGGGCCGCGAATTGCTCACGCCCGGCTCGTTGCTGCTCGGCAATCCGGGCGACTGTTTCGAATGCGGACACCGGCACGGCGCGGGGGATCGGTGCATCGCGTTTCGCTATGCACCGGCGTACTTCGAACGCCTTGCCGTCGATGCCGGGCTCGGGCGTGGTCCGCTGCGCTTCAACCATGTGCGCTTGCCGACGCTGCGGGCGTTGTCGCCACTCATCGCGCGAGCGTGCGCGACGGCCGTTACGGGAGCCGAACAGGCGGGTGGTGATGCGCCCGATCGCCAGAGTCACCGCGCGGGTGAGTGCGCGAGTCGGCGCGCCTCCGATCATGCAAGTGCACGCGCGTCTGAATACGATCCTCATCGAGCCGCCTGGCACGAACTCGCTGTCGAACTGGCT
The DNA here is from genome assembly GCF_900996225.1 of Paraburkholderia sp. BCC1884. Classification (GTDB taxonomy): domain Bacteria; phylum Pseudomonadota; class Gammaproteobacteria; order Burkholderiales; family Burkholderiaceae; genus Paraburkholderia. Next base: position 255,019 of record NZ_CAAJGL010000079.1, read on the forward strand.
GTTGCAACGATGCAAGCGGTGGGATCGTTGAAGAACCCCACGGCGGCTCCGGGCGCCGCCGTCTCAGCGCGCGTCGCACAGGTCATCCGCCTGATCGACGACACCCCCGGCGCAGCCCATACGCTCACCAGCCTCGCCGCCGCGGCGGGTTTGAGCGAATTCTATTTTCTGCGCACCTTCCAGCGCGTGGCCGGCGTGACGCCGCATCAATACCTGTTGCGCGCGCGTTTGCGAACCGCCGCGCTGCGCCTTCGGGACGGTGGCACCAAAGTGGTCGATATCGCATTCGATTGCGGCTTCAACGATCTGTCGAATTTCAATCACGCGTTTCGCGCGGAGTTTGCGGCAACGCCGCGAGCCTGGCGCGCGCGCGGCAGGGCGGCTCGCGCATGACGCGTCGTGTCGCGGTCGCGTTCGTCAGATTAGCCGCCGGGTGGGTGCTCGGGGCGTGTGCGGTGGCGCTCGCCAGCGCGGCGGTCGCCGACACTGCACCCCCGGCATCCGACGGCGATCGCGTGCCTTTCACGATGGAGCGCGACGTCCACCTCTTCACGATCCAGAAGGACGGCTCGATCGAGGAGCATGACGACACGATCCTGCGGGCCAACACGACGAGCGGCGTCGACGAGATCGCGCAGCGCTACGTGTGGTTCAACAAGGACATTGAGCAGGTGCAGTTGCTGGCCGCCGAAACGATCGACCCCGACGGTACCGTGCATCCCGTCGGTCCCGAGGCGATCCGCGACGTGCAGGAGCCGCGCTCGGCCGGCGCGCCGAGTTTCGAGGACGGCGTGTTGCGCACGGTGATCTTCCCCGGCGTGGAGCCGGGCTCGCGCGTGCATCTGGCGTTTCGCAAGACCCGCACGAAGCCGCTGCAGGCCGGCACCTTCGCTTACCTGGTGGAACCGACGCGCGACCCCGTCGAGTTGCAGCGCCTGATCTTCGATCTGCCCGCCGAGGTGCCGCTCTATGCCGATACGCGGGGTTACGTCGCGGTGCCGCCGGTCACGGCCAACGGCCGCACTCGCTACGAGTTCGATTATCGGCATGGGCCCTATGCGCGACTCGAAACCGGCGCGGTGGGCTACGCGAACTGGGGTGATCGTTTGATGGTGTCGACGGTGCCGGACTTCGCGAGCTTCGCCGCGCGCTATCGCGGACCGGCGACGGACGCCACCATCGGCGACCCCGCGATCGTGCGGCTCGCGCAAGGCCTGAGCGCCAGCACTGCCGACCCGCGCGTGAAGGCGCAAATCCTTTACGACTGGATGCGTTTGAACATCCGCTACGTGGCCCTGTTTCTCGGCGAGACGGCGGCGATCCCGCACAAGGCGATCGACATCCTCCACAACCGGTATGGCGACTGCAAGGACTACGTCGCGCTCTACGGCGCGTTGCTGGCGGCTGTCGGCATACGCAGTGAAGCGGTGCTGCTCAATCTCGGGCCGTACTACAGCTTGCCGGACGTGCCCGGCTACGGCTCGAGCGCGATCAATCATGCGATCCTGTGGATTCCCGACTTGTCACTGTTCGCGGATACGACTTCGGGCGGCGTGGGCTTCGGCTATTTGCCGCCGAGTGTTATGGACCGGCCAGTGCTACTGGTCGACGAGGGCGTGCTGGCGCGCACGCCGGCCACGCAATTGCGCGAGCGCAACGCGCGCCTGCAGATCGAGGTCGACGAAAACGGCGCGGCGCATTACGCCTATCGGGCCGAGGACGTGGGCTTCAGCGCGGAAATCGAGCGCAATACATTCCGGCGCGCGACCCGCCAGCGGACCCAGCAGATCGCGGCGAACCGTCTGCTGGCGACGGGCCTGCACGGCACGGCGCAGTTGCGCACGGATGACGTAAGCGCGACGCAGGGACCGTTCGCCACGTCGATGCAGGGGACGGTGGAGCACTTCATCTGGACCGACGGCACCACGGCCGTGCCGGCGCTGACCAGTTTCTCCGGCGGCATGGGTTCGCAGGTGCAGGCGTGGCTGGAGGAGCCCGCGCGCACGCAGCCTTGGGCCTGCATCGGCGGGGAATACGACGAGACCCTGGAAATCACGCTGCCGCATTTCGCGCGCGTGACGGATGTGCCCGGCGAGACGACGCTGCAGGATCGCTTCCTGACGTTCTCATCGCGCTATGTTTTCGATCCTGCCACGCGGGTCTTGCAGGTGAGGCGGCACTTGCGTGCCGCCTTCGGCCATCAGATGTGTTCAGCGGATGAGTTCGCCGCGATGAAGGACGACCTCGTGCGTGTCGAGCGGGATCTCGATGCCGAGGTCGTAGTCAAGGTGGCGAACTGATTTGCTGCGCGGGCGGCGACCTTAACTGCCGCTCTTGGTGACGATCGGCACCCATGCGCCGTTCTTCACCTGATACAGCGTGGACGAACCGCTCTTCAATGCGCCCGTGCTGTCGAACGAAATCTTGCCGGTCACGCCGTCGAAATCGATCGCCTTCAGCACCGGACGATAGACCGCCGGCGAGCTGGATTTGGCCTGCTGCATCGCCTTGATCGCGGCCCACGCGCCGTCATAGCCGAACGGCGCATACGAGAGGATGTCCACCCCGAAGCGCTTCTTGAACTTCGCGGAGAAGTCCTTGCCGCCCGGCAACTGAGCCAGCGGACGGCCGTATTCCCAGGCCTGCACGCCTTCGGCCGCGTCGCCGGCGAGCTTGATGAAGTCCTCGTCCATCACGCCGCCGCCGCCCACCAGTTGCGCATTCAATCCCAGTTGCTTCATGCGCTTGGCAAAGCCCGCAGCCTGCGTGTCGAGGCCGCCGAAGAACACCAGATCGGCATTGATCGATTTGATCTTGGTGACCTGGGTGCTGAAGTCCACCGCCTTGTTGTCGGTGTATTCACGCGTGAGGATCGTGCCGCCGTGAGCCTTCACCGCCTTCTCGAACTCGTCGGCTTCGCCCTGTCCGAACGCGGTCCGGTCGTCGATGATGGCGATGCGTTTGGCCTTGCTCACCTCGACCGCGTAGACGCCTGCGTTGCCGGCGTTTTGCGCGTCGGTGGAAATCACCATGAAGGTGTTGGCAAAGCCGCGTCCCGTGATGATGGGATTGGTGGCGGCCGGATCGATCACCGGAATGCCGGCCTGCTCGTAGACCTGCGAGGCCGGAATCGTGGTGCCCGAATTGAAGTGGCCGACGACTGCCGCCACGCCCGCGTCGACCAGTTTTTGCGCCGCCTGCACGCCGATGCGCGGGTCGGCCTGATCGTCTTCGGAGACGAGCTGGAATTGCGCCACCTTGTCGCCGATCTTGATCTTCTGCGCGTTGGCTTCTTCAATGGCGAGCCGGACACCGTTCTCCAGGTCCTTGCCGTAACCGGCGTTGGCCCCCGTCAACGGGGCGGCGAAGCCGATTTTCACCGGCAGGTCGTCGGCGAAACTGGCGGCCGGCGCGATAGCGAACAGGGCGCCAACGAACAGAGCAAGGGGTTTCAGCGTGTTGCGAAGACTCATGGTCTCTCCTTCCATCGACAGTTTCAGGGTGTGAAAGCGGCAAGGCAGTTACGCTGGTTCGACGCGCGGGTTGGCAGATTCGCCAGGTGCGCATCGAGAGACTACGGATGATCGGTCGCCATAAACAATGCTGGAATACGCGCAGTTGCGCGGCGCTTGCGTTGTGCCTGAGTACCCGTGACGCGTCACGCGCCGATCAATCTGGCGCGAATATAGAAAGCCAATTTGCCGTCGTCTTGGCAGTTCGAGGCGCTTTGAATGAGCATTTCGGCACAGGCCGCTCAGCGCGTACGCTGGCGGGCTGCGGGTGGGCTCATGCGGAGTGAGGATTGCGGCACATGCTTAAGAGGCCGGCGCGAACGGCCGGCGCGGATCGGGACTTAGCGTGCGGCGTTCAACGCTCGCCCTGCTGGCGCAACAACTCTTCACGCAGACGCAACAGCGGCGCCTTGGTTTCGTCGTCGGCCCAGGTGTCGAGATCGTCGATGGCGCGCTGGCAGCCGTCGAGCACCAGGTCGAGATCGACCGGCACGCCGTTGTTCAACGCGAACTCGATCGTCTCGGCGAACTGCTCGCATTCGTCCTCGCCGTAGGAGATGTCGAGGTTGTCGGCGATCACTTCGGCGATATTGCTGCGCGCCTTGTCGTCGGGCGTCACCATGTCGACGATGCCGCGCGCCACTGCCGGCGAGTAGAAGAGCGCGATGTCGAGCCACTGGGTGGGATCGAAATCGGCCTGGTCGAACTGATTCTCGAAGAACTCGATCGCTTCCTGTTCGTGCGCCTCGTCGGCGTCCACGCTGATGCACAACTGTTCAAAAAACTCTTCCCGCTCGCTGCGGATATAACCGTCCATCGATGCCTCGTCTGCTGAAAACCGGATGCCTGAAAAAATGCTTCTGGACGGGCGCATTGCCACGTCCACGCGGCACGCATTATAGGACGCCCGGCTGACAACGGCACCGGCGGCCGACTGACACCTTGTCGGGCGGTGCAAGCCGCTCAGGCCGTGTCCGCTGCCCAAGCATCGAACCACTCGCGCGGCTGGGCGATTTCGTCCTGCGCGGCCACCAGTTCCAGCTCATAGCGGCCTGCCTGCCAGGTAGTCTTGACGACCGCGTTGACCGCGGCGAGCGTGTGCTCGAAAGCCGCGCGAATCGAATCGCCGAGCAGCGTGCGCGCGACGAACACCGCGCTCGTCAGATCGCCGACGCCCACCGGTTGCCGCGCGAACGGGTAGAGCGGGCGCTGTCCCATCCACGCCTCGCGTTCGGTGACGACCAGCATGTTGAAGCGGTCGGCAGGGCTGTTGCGGTCGAGCAGATGTTTGACCAGCACGAGCTTCGGGCCGCGCGCGATGAGTTCGCGGCACGCCGTCACGGCTTCTTCCAGCGTGTCGATCTCGCGGCCCGCGAGCCGCTGCAGTTCGGTATGGTTCGGCGCCATCGCGTCGGCCACCGACGGCATGGTGCGCACGAGAAACTCCTGAATACCCGGTTCGACCTTGCAGCCGCTCGCCGCGCCCATCACGGGATCGCAGAAGTACCAGGCACGCGGATTGGCGGCCTTCACGGCCTTGACGATTTCGACCACCGACTGCGCCTGCTCCGGCGTCCCGAGATAGCCGGAAAGCACAGCATCGCAGCGCGGCAGCATGCCGATCGCGCCGATGCCCTCGACCAGGTCTTCCATCTGCGAGGCGCCGATCGCGCTGCCGGTCCAATGGCCGTATTGCGTGTGATTGGAAAACTGCACGGTATTGAGCGGCCAGACATTGACGCCGAGCCGGCGCATCGGGAATTCGGCGGCGCTGTTGCCGGCGTGCCCGAAGACGACATGTGACTGAATGCTCAGAACGTTTTTTGTCATGGTGTGGCCCGCGCAGGCGTCGTGCGCGATCAGTGGGAACGGCTAGGGTGCGCCGCGTAACGCGCGCCGGCATGCGCCGGGCGCCTGTGCGGCAGGGCTCCTTCAGATGGTGCAGGAAAAATGCACGCTCTGCATGGTCTGGAAACAATACATGAGTTTGCCCACCGCGAGGCGATCCGTCCCCGAGTTGTTGCGTCGCGCCATCACATGCCGGGCGGCGTCGACGAGGCGAGGCGCCGGACTCAGCCCTCAGGCCAGCTCGCGGTACAACGCCAGATAGCGCTCGGCCGAGGCGCCCCAGCCGAAGTCCTGGCGCATGGCGCGCCGCTGGGTCGCTTTCCACTCGGTGCGGCGCCCATGCAGGGCGAAGGCGCGCCGAATGGCCGCGCCTATGCCTTTGAGCTCGAACTTCTCGAAGACGAAGCCCGTGGCGAGATCGTCGGCGAGGTTTTCGAGCGAGGCATCCACGACCGTGTCCGCAAGTCCGCCGACGCAATGCACGAGCGGCAGCGATCCATAGGCGAGCGCATACAGCTGCGTCAGTCCGCACGGCTCGAAGCGCGAGGGCACCGCGACCACGTCGCTGCCCGCGATGATCGTGTGCGCGAGCGTTTCATCGAAGCCCAGCTCCACCGCCACCGACTCGGGGTGGGTCTGCGAGACGCGTTTCAAACCGTTTTCCAGCGCCGGGTCGCCGGTGCCGAATACCACCAGTTGGCCGCCGCGCCTGACGATTTCGGGCACCGCTTCGAGCAGCAGATCGAGGCCTTTCTGTTCGGTCAGACGGCTCACGACGCCGAACAGCAGCGCATCGCTTTTTTGCGCCAGGCCGAAGCGCTTTTGCAGCGCTTCCTTGCAGGCAATCTTGCCGGCGAGACGCGTCGCGCTGTAGTGAGCGCCGAGCAGTGCGTCGCTGGCCGGATTCCACACGCTGTAGTCGACCCCGTTCAATATGCCGCTCAGATCGTGCGAGCGATGCCGTAGCAACGCGTCGAGACCGCCGCCCTGGGCAAGCGTCTGGATTTCGCGGGCGTAGGTCGGGCTGACGGTGGTGATGCGGTCGCTGTAGTAGAGGCCCGCCTTGAGGAACGACATCTGTCCATAGAACTCGACGCCGTGCATGTTGAAAAAATCGTTCGGCAAGCCGAGTTGGCCGAACTGATGGGCCGGAAAAACGCCTTGATAGGCCAGATTGTGAACGGTGAACACGCTGCGCGCGAACGAGCGGCCGTGCTCGCGTTCGGCCGCTTTCAGATAGGCGGGTGCGAGTCCCGCGTGCCAGTCGTGCGCGTGGACGATCTGCGGCGACCACGCCGGGTCCAGCTGCTGCGCCAGTTGTGCGGCGACCCAGCCGAGCAGGGCGAAACGCTGGGCGTTGTCGCCATAAGGCACGTGTTCGTCGTTCAGATAGGGATTGCCGGGGCGGTCGTACAGCGTGCCGGCGCGAATCACGTAGACGACCAGCCCGTTCGACGCCAGCGTGCCCCTTTCGAGCGTGACGTCCGGCGCATCGAAGCGACGGCCCAACCCGGCGACCGGACGCAGATCGCTCAAACCGGCGATCACCGCCGGGAAGCCCGGCAGCAGCACCCGCACGTCGGCGCCGCGTTCGATCAGCGCGGGCGGCAACGCGCCCGCGACGTCGGCGAGACCGCCCGTTTTGAGGAGGGGATACAGCTCGCTTGCGACGTGCAGGGCGCGAATCGTCATAGGCTCGGTCTCGTTCCGGTTGATCGGGGCAGGCGGTTGGCGCGGGCGGCGCGGGGCCGGGTTGGTTAGCCTTTGGGCCGCAGCGATTCAGGCGTGACCAGCACGACGCCGTCGTCGGTGCGGTAGAAGCGTTCCGCGTCGGCGACCGGATCTTCGCCGATCACCGTGCCTTCCGGGATCGTGCAACCGCGGTCGATCACCACCTTCTGCAGCCGGCAACTCGGGCCGACGGTCACCTGCGGCAACAAGACTGCCTCATTGATATTACAGAATGAACTCACCTTGACGTTCGACGACAGCACCGAGCGCGAAATCTGCGAACCCGAAATCACGCAGCCGCCGCACACGATCAGATTGTTGCCCGAACCCTGCAGGCCCTTCATGTCGCGCACGAACTTGGCGGGCGGCAACTGTTCCGTGTACGTCCAGATCGGCCAGCTACGGTCGTAGAGATCGAGCGTCGGGATGGTGGAGGCGAGGTCGAGATTGGCGGCCCAGTAGGCGTCGATCGTGCCGACGTCGCGCCAGTACGGCTCGACGTTCGGGTCCGACGACACGCACGACATGCTGAACGGATGCGCGATCGCCGTGCCTTGGGTCACGACGCGCGGCAGGATGTCCTTGCCGAAGTCGTGATCGGTGTCGAGGCTGGAGATGTTCTCTTCCAGCAACGAGTACAGGTAGTCCGCGTTGAAGACGTAGATGCCCATGCTCGCGAGCGCGATGTCGGGACGGCCGGGCATCGCGGGCGGATCGGCGGGCTTTTCGACGAAGCCCGTGACGCGGCGGTTTTCATCCACCGCCATCACGCCGAAGGCCACCGCCTCCATACGCGGCACTTCGATACAGCCCACGGTGCAGTCCGCGCCGCTTTCCGCGTGGTCCGCGATCATGCGCGTGTAGTCCATCTTGTAGATGTGATCGCCCGCCAGCACCACCACGTATTTCGGCCGGATCGAGCGGATGATGTCGAGGTTCTGGAATACGGCGTCGGCCGTGCCGCGATACCAGTGGGCGCCTTCCACGCGCTGCTGCGCGGGCCACAGGTCGATGAATTCGCCGAAATCGCCGCGCAGGAAACTCCAGCCGCGCTGCAGATGGCGCAGCAGCGAGTGCGCCTTGTACTGCGTGACCACCGCGATGCGGCGGATGCCGGAGTTCAGACAGTTGGACAGCGCAAAGTCGATGATCCGGTACTTGCCGCCGAAGTGCACCGCCGGCTTGACGCGTTTATTGGTGAGCGGCCCGAGCCGCGTGCCCCGTCCGCCCGCGAGGACGATGGCGAGGGTGGTGCGTTGCAGATCGTTCAGCCGTGCCGGCGTGTCCATGTCAGTCTCCTTTGCCGACGCGAGGTGGCGGGTTGGCGCCAACTCGGGTCGTCTGCAAGATAGTTGATGATTAGTATGCCCCGGGTGATCTGGTATGCCTGCTCGTCACCGACGTTTCGTGCTGCCAGGCGGCCGCCGTCTGTCGCGCGGTCCGTCAGCTAGTTCTAGCACCGATTGGCCGGCAGCGAGTAGTCTGAATTGTGCGGACGTCGCGTTCGTCGCTACCTTGTCCACGATCAACTCTTGCACGGACCGTCTCCGTGCGCCACGACACATAGGGCGCGAGGTGAGTCGCCGCAATATGCGTGCCACGACCGCCCGCGGCGCGATGAGCCTGCGTGAGCGCCAGCAAAGCGGGGTGGTGCGACGTAGAATCGTCCGCGTGCGGGAAGCGGTTCTCCGGGATAGCGGTGCGCCTCTTCTCCCCGTCGCCTTTTTCATCTTTTTCAATTGCAAAAAATATCGATGAGTTTCCGCTGCCTTTCCCTGCTCGCCAGGTTCGGCGCCAGCGCGCTAGTCATGGCGTCCGTGTCGGCCGCTTGCGCCGCCTCGGCCGCCAATGGCCCTGGTCCGGCGTACGGCCCCGAGTTGCAAGGGTTCAACTACCCGGCACCTGTCGAACAATACGATTTCACCTCGCAAGGCGTCGCGCTGCATATGGCGTACATGGACGTCCGGCCGGCCCATCCGAACGGGCGCACGGCGGTGCTGCTGCACGGCAAGAATTTTTGCGCGGCGACGTGGGCGGCCACCATCCAGCGTCTGAGCGACGCCGGCTACCGTGTGATCGCGCCCGATCAGATCGGCTTCTGCAAATCGAGCAAGCCCGAGCACTATCAGTACAGCTTCCAGCAACTCGCGCGCAACACCCATGCTTTGCTGGCGTCGCTGGGCGTGAGCGAGGCCACGATGATCGGTCATTCGACCGGCGGCATGCTCGCGATCCGCTATGCGCTGATGTATCCGCAGGAGACTCGGCAACTGGTGCTGGTCAACCCGATCGGCCTCGAGGACTGGCAGGCGAAGGGCGTGCCTTCGCTCTCGGTCGATCAATGGTATGAGCGCGAATTGAAGACGAACGCCGACGGCATTCGCCGCTACGAGCAGGCCACGTATTACGCGGGCCAGTGGCGCGCCGACTACGAACCGTGGGTGCAAATGCTGGCGGGGATGTACCGGGGACCCGGCAAGCGGATCGTCGCGTGGAATTCCGCGCTGCTGTACGACATGATCGACACGCAACCGGTGGTATACCAACTGGGGCAATTGAGCATGCCGACGCTGCTGCTGATCGGCCAGAAGGACACCACGGCGATCGGCAAGGATGCGGCGCCGCCCGAGGTGCAAGCGAAGATCGGTCATTACCCGGAACTGGGCAAGGCTGCCGCGGAGGCGATTCCGCATGCGACGCTGGTCGAATTTCCTGATGACGGCCACGCGCCGCAGATGCAGGATCCGCAGGCGTTTCATAAGGCGCTGCTGGACTGGCTGGCAGCAGCGCCGGAAAATCGTTGAGCAGGTAAGCGGATTTCCGTCTCGCCACTTGCCGACAGACGCAGGTGGCGGGCGCTCAACTATCAAGCCTGTATGTTTCGAGCGGGGCATGAACGGCATCAGCGCGTCCAGCCCCCGCTCGCAACTTCACTTCGCGCTGTCCGCCGCTTTGGCCCGCGCCGTATGCAACTTTCTGTAGCTGTCGATCAGGCGATGGTGCCTGTCGAGGCCCTCCAGTTTCATACTCGTCGGCGTCAATCCGTAGAAGCGCACGGTACCGTCCACGGACCCCATTGCCGCATCCATGCGCGCGTTGCCAAACATCCGGCGGAAGTTGGCCTCGTAATCCTTCAGATCGAGGTCGTCATCGAGCAGCACCTCCAGTACCACGTTCAAGGCCTGGTAAAACAAGCCGCGCTCAACCGTGTTGTCGTTGTACTGCAGGAAAGCGCCAACCAGCTCCTGCGCCGTTTCGAATTGCTGCAAGGCAAGATTGATCAGCAGCTTCAACTCGATGACGGTCAACTGCCCCCAATCCGTATTCTCGTCGAACTCAATACCGATCAAGGTGGCGATATCGGAGTATTCATCCAGTTCACTGTTGTCCAGCCGCTCAAGCATTGCTGCCAGCGCGGCATCGTCCAGACGGTGCACATTCAGAATATCGGCACGGAACAACAGCGCCTTGTTTGTGTTATCCCAGATCAAATCCTCTACGGGATAAACTTCGGAATAACCCGGCACTAAAATCCGGCAGGCCACGGCGCCCAACTGGTCATACACCGCCATGTACGCCTCTTTGCCCATCTGTTCGAGAATTCCGAACAACGTTGCGGCTTCCTCGGCATTCGAGTTTTCACCCTGAGCAGAGAAATCCCATTCGACGAACTCGTAGTCCGCTTTGGCGCTGAAAAAACGCCACGACACTACACCGCTGGAATCAATGAAGTGTTCAACAAAGTTATTCGATTCAGTAACGGCGTTACTGACAAAGGTGGGCTGAGGTAAATCGTTCAGGCCTTCAAAACTGCGCCCCTGCAGCAATTCCGTCAGACTCCGTTCCAGCGCCACCTCGAAGCTCGGATGAGCGCCAAACGACGCAAAGACGCCGCCTGTGCGCGGGTTCATCAATGTGACGCACATCAACGGGTAGACCCCACCCAGCGAGGCATCCTTTACGAGCACCGGAAAACCTTGCTCTTCCAGGCCCCGAATCCCGGCCAGAATGCCAGGGTACTTCGCCAGCACTTCCTGCGGCACATCGGGCAGTGCGATTTCACCCTCGATGATTTCGCGCTTCACCGCCCGTTCGAATATTTCGGACAGACATTGCACCTGCGCTTCGGCCAGCGTATTGCCGGCGCTCATGCCATTGCTGACGTACAGGTTCTCGATCAGGTTGGACGGAAAGTACACCACTTCGCCGTCCGACTGCCGCACGAACGGCAGCGAACAGATACCGCGCTGCACATTGCCGGAGTTGGTATCGTAAAGATGCGAGCCACGTAATTCGCCTTCGGGATTGAAAATTTCCCGGCAGTGCTCATCCAGAATTTCCGCTGGTAATGCATCCTTGCGGCCGGGTTTAAACCAGCGTTCGTTCGGGTAATGGACAAACGCCGCATTGGCGATGTCTTCACCCCAGAACGCACCACCGTAGAAATGATTGCAATTCAGGCGCTCGATAAACTCGCCCAATGCCGACGCCAACGCGCTTTCTTTAGTCGATCCCTTGCCATTGGTAAAACACATCGGCGAATGCGCGTCGCGGATATGCAGCGACCACACATTCGGAACGATATTGCGCCACGAAGCAATTTCAATCTTCATGCCCAGGCCCGCCAGAATGGCCGACATGTTGGCGATGGTTTGCTCCAGCGGCAGATCCTTGCCCGTAATATAGGTGCTGGCGTCAGTGGCCGGCTTCAGCATCAGTAACGACTGCGCGTCGGCATCGAGGTTTTCTACCTCTTCAATGACAAACTCGGGTCCGGCCTGCACCACTTTTTTGACCGTACACCGGTCGATAAACCGCAAAATGCCGCGACGGTCTGCTTCCGACATATCCGACGGCAATTCGACCTGAATCTTGAAAATCTGCTGGTAACGATTTTCCGGATCAACGATATTGTTTTGCGACAGGCGGATATTTTCCGTAGGAATATTGCGATTCACGCAATACAACTTCACAAAGTAAGCTGCGCATAAGGCCGATGAAGCCAGAAAATAATCGAAGGGACCCGGTGCCGAGCCGTCGCCTTTATAGCGGATAGGCTGGTCGGCCACTACCGTGAAGTCATCGAATTTGGCCTCAAGACGTAGCTTATCGAGGAAGTTGACTTTAATTTCCATGGGTGAATCCTAAAATGGTGCTCAAACGAACGTAGCGTGATGTACCCGCTATTATCCGTCACGAGATGAAGTTGCTGTTGCCGTCGCCTCGGCGCGACGCGCTAAACGTGCGCCGCGACAGCCGTACTACTCCTCGCCGAGCCAAACCCGATTAAACCGGTGATCGTGCAAAGGGCGGCTCGTGGCCGCCCTTTTTCGTGCATCAGTGCCGACGCGAGTTACGTGTTCGTACTCAGTTCGTCGCGAACTTGCGCGCCGATCTCGAACGAGCGCAAGCGTGCCTTGTGGTCGTAGATCTGTGCGGTCAGCATCAGCTCGTCGGCACCGGTCTGGGCGATGATCGATTGCAGACCTTCGCGTACCGCGTCGCGATCGCCGATCGCGGTGCAGGCAAGCGAGTGCGCCACGTTGTTCAGTTCCATTTCCGACGCCTCGAGCCGCTCGACTGGCGGCTGCAAGCGTCCCGGCGTGCCGCGTCGCAGGTTGATGAACTGCTGCTGCAACGAGGTAAAGAGAAGCTGCGCTTCCTCGTTGGTGTCGGCGGCGAACAGATTGACGCCGACCATCGCGTGGGGTTTGTCGAGCGTGGCCGACGGACGGAATTGCGAGCGATAGACCTGCAGCGCCGTGAGCATGTAATCGGGCGCGAAATGCGAGGCGAACGCAAACGGCAGTCCCAGCGCGGCGGCGAGCTGGGCGCTGAAGAGCGACGAGCCGAGCAGCCACAGCGGCACGTGCAGACCCGCGCCCGGCACCGCCTGAATACGCTGGCCCGGCACGGGGTCGGCAAAATAGCGCTGCAATTCGACGACGTCGTCGGGGAACGAGTCGGCGCTGTTCTGCAGATCGCGGCGCAGCGCGCGAGCGGTGCTTTGATCGGTGCCGGGCGCTCGGCCCAGACCCAGATCGATCCGGCCGGGGTAGAGCGAGGCAAGCGTGCCGAACTGTTCCGCGATGACGAGCGGCGCGTGGTTGGGCAGCATGATGCCGCCCGAGCCGACGCGAATGGTCTTCGTGCCGCCGGCCACATAGCCGATCACGACCGACGTAGCCGCACTGGCGATGCCGGTCATGTTGTGGTGCTCCGCGAGCCAGAAACGCTGGTAATTCCAGGTTTCCGCGTGCTGCGCGAGGTCGAGCGTATTTTTGAACGCATCCGCCGGCGTGGCGCCTGCGATGACGGGCGAGAGGTCGAGGACCGAGAAGGGGATCATTGTCTGTTGATTGGCTGTTTCCGGCGCTTTCACGCGATGGGGCATTCTCGCAAAGCCTGCGGTTTTCTGCTGACACCGCTTCGATGCCCACGTTGATCGAAGGGAGTTTGACCGGCCCGATGCGTGGCGCGGAAATTGCACACGACGTTGAGCGTGCAGGCTGACGCGCGTCGAATCACGACGAGGTTTATCCATCACGTGTGCAGGGTTTTTGGTGGACGTACGTCGATCCTCATTCGCGTGTACGGTGCAAATAGCGGCGCGCTCACGCGCTCAGTGTTGCCAGGCCATCTGGATTGCCACGAGGGAGTGTCTGATCTCATGAGTTTCACGCAAGCATTTCGTACCCGCTCGTTTGAAGACGTGCGCCGTGCACTACTCGAGGGCGAGGAAATCGCACTCGTCGACGTGCGCGAGGAAGATCCGCACGCGCAGAGTCATCCGCTTTTTGCCGCTCATCTGCCGCTTTCGCGGCTCGAACTGGAGGCGCCCGTGCGCCTGCCGCGTCGCGCGGTGCCGATTGTCGTCTTCGATGCCGGCGAAGGTCTTGCCGAACGTGCCGCGCGACGTCTCGGCGAACTGGGCTATACCGGTGTCGCGCTGCTCGACGGCGGCCTGCAAGGCTGGCGCAAGGCCGGCGGTGAGTTGTTTCAGGACGTCAACGTGCCGAGCAAGGCATTCGGCGAACTGGTGGAGAGCACCCGTCACACGCCATCGTTTACCGCGCCGCAACTACTGGCGCTGCTCGATCGCGAAGCCGATGTGGTGGTCCTCGACGCCCGCCGCTTCGACGAATATCAGACCATGACTATTCCCGGCAGCATCAGCGTGCCGGGTGCGGAACTGGTGTTGCGCGCCCGCCAGCTCGCCCCAGATCCGGCGACCCGAATCATCGTCAATTGCGCGGGGCGTACGCGCAGCATCATCGGCGCGCAGTCGCTGATCAATGCGGGCGTGCCCAATCCGGTGGCGGCGCTGCGCAACGGTACGATCGGCTGGACGCTCGCGGGACAGGCGCTGGCGCACGGCAGCACGCGCCGCTTCGAGCCACGCGTCGAGGACGCGCAGCGGCTGGCCGCCGCCGAAGCCGCACGCGGCGTTGCCGATCGCGCGCGGGTCGGCCGCACCTCGCGCGACGAAGCACGCCGCTGGGCCGACGAAGCGGTGCGCAGCGTGTATCGCTTCGACGTGCGTACGCCGGAAGAATACGAAGTGGGCCACGTCCCCGGTTTTCGCAGCGCGCCGGGCGGCCAGCTAGTCCAGGAAACCGACGTGTTCGTGCCCGTGCGCGGCGCGCGCGTGATTCTCGCGGACAACGACGGCGTGCGCGCAAACATGACCGCGTCGTGGCTCAAGCAGATGAACCTCGACGCCTATGTGGTCGACGGCCTGATGCCGGCAGACTTCGGCGAGAAGGGCGCGGCGCCGGCGGCGCGTCTCGCGCCCACGCCGCCCGAGGTGGAGGAAATCACGTCGGGCGCGCTGGCCGCGCTGCTGCAATCTCCAGGCACCGCCGTGCTGGATTTCACGGCCAGCGCGAACTATGTGAAGCAGCACATTCCGGGTGCGTGGTTCGTGATTCGCAGCGAACTCGACGAGGCTTTGCGCAAGTTGCCCGATGCCCAGCGCTATGTGGTGACCTGCGGCAGCAGTCTGCTGGCGCGCTTCGCCGCGCCCGAAGTCGCGGCCTTGACCGGCAAGCCGGTGCAGGTTCTGAGCGGCGGCACGACGGCATGGATCGAGGCGGGCTTGCCGGTCGAGAGTGGTGAGACGCGGCTCGCGTCGGCGCGGATCGATCGCTATCGACGTCCCTATGAAGGCGCCGATCACGCCCGCGAAGCGATGAACGCTTACCTCGAGTGGGAATATGGCCTCGTCGCGCAACTCGCTCGCGACGGCACGCATGGTTTTCGCGTGATCTGACTGGCACCTCGACTCGATCTGCCTCGCTGCGAGAGCGCACGAATCCTCTGTCGATTTGGTGTAAACGCGCTCTCGTCTAAACCTTGCAATCCGTTTAGATTAGCTGCACCTGAAGGCTTATCGAGGGACCAGGGCGGCCAGACAAGCGGCGGTCTGTGATGCCGGCGACGGTGCAAGGTGAGCGGCCAAGGTCGTTCACCCGCTTAGTCGGATCAGACCGCTGCGCGTCGTCCTCGATGTGGGTTTTTTTGGCGGCCTGTAGGCCGTGTCCGGTTTTCCGGTTGACCGTATCGACCGACTCGGCGACGCTTTGCACAGCGTCGCCTTTTTTGCTGGTGACGCCGGATTGCAATTCGTTTTGCCGCTGGTTCCGCCACGCGCCTAGCTGTTCATCGTTCTTCTCCTGAGTCGTTCCCCACGCGCAACATCTCCACACCTGCCATGGCGCGCCGGCTCGCGGTTTCGCGCACGCGCGGTTATCCTGTAGCAGACACTACACACTTCGACGCGGGTCGCCGATGGCCCGCGTCCGGACAGGAAAACTCGCTGTGAGTCTGAAACTGCTTACCGTCGCGATGCTGACCGCGTGCTTCGCACTAACCGCTTGCGACCAACAACAGAGCGATGCAGCCGTGCAAAAACTCAAGGAATTCTTCAACGCCGTCAAACCCGACGCGCTGCTCCTCAAGGACATGACGCCGGGCGTCACGACCGAAGCGCAGATCCGCGATCAGATGGGCAAGCCGGAAACGGAACGCACCTTCACGGACGGCTCGAAACGCTTCGAATATCCGCGTGGCCCGCAAGGACTGAATACGTACATGGTCGACATCGACCGGGACGGTAAATTGCAGGCCATCACGCAGGTGCTCACGGCGGCCAACTTCGGGAAAATCCGTCTCGGCATGAGCGAGGACGAAGTGCGGCGCCTGCTCGGCAAACCCGGTCAGATCGCGGTGTTTCCGCTCAAGCCGGAGACGGTCTGGAGCTGGAAGTGGCGCGAAGGCGGCGTGACCGAAGAAGGCATTTTCAACGTGCATTTCGATCAGTACCAGAAGGTGTACACGACATCGCGCTCCGACGTGATTCGTGGGCGATAACGACAGAAAGCGGGGAAAAAATGATACGTCGACGTCGATACAGCCGTATCGGGCTGGTGTTGGGGGGCGGGGCCGCGCGCGGCTGGGCGCATATCGGCGCGATTCGCGCGCTGCACGAGGCGGGCATCAAGCCCGACGTGGTGTGCGGCACGTCGATCGGCGCGCTGGTGGGCGCCGTGTATGCGAACGGCGATCTCGACTGGCTCGAAGAGTGGGTCTCGCGGCTCACCTGGCAAACGGTGGTGCGGCTACTCGATCTGCGTTTCTCGGGCGGCCTGCTCGGCGGGCGCAAGGTGATCCAGCTATTCGCCGACAAATTCGCCGGCCGCTCGATCGCGCAACTGAACATGCCGTTCGCGGCGGTGGCCACCGAACTCGATTCGGGCCGCGAGAGCTGGTTGCAGGATGGCAGCGTGACCGACGCGGTGCGTGCGTCGATTGCGATTCCCGGCATTTTCACGCCGGTGTGGCACAACGGCGTGTGGCTGGTGGACGGCGGCTTGAGCAATCCGGTGCCGGTATCGGTGGCGCGCGGCATGCGGGCCGACTGCGTGATCGCCGTCGATCTGAACAACGACATTCTCAACGGGCGCGATTTCGGCGGCGCGGTGGTCGAGACGCCCGCCATCGACCCGACTGCGCCACCGCCGGTCGCGCTGCGCCGCAATGGCAAGCCATGGCCGCGCTGGCTCGCGCCAGCCGAGTCCAGTGTCACCGACGACGTGCGCGTGCCACCCCCGCCGAGTGCACGCGTGCCTTCCATGCTGAGTTCGGTCGCGCAGAGCATCGACATCATGCAGGTGCGCATCACGCGTAGCCGGCTCGCGGGTGAACCGGCGGATATCCTGATCCAGCCGCGTCTGGGTGGGATGGGGATTTTCGATTTTCATCGCGCGACGCCGGCCATCGAAGAAGGGCGCGCGGCGGTGGAGCATATGCTGCCGGCGATTCGGGCGCGGCTGGGGATGGAGTAGGGGCGCCCCGTCTATCGAAAAAGCGACCCGAAACTGGCTAAATCGCGGCGGCGCCCGCCGCCCGCGACGCACCTTACAAACGGATATCCTCCGCAATACCCGGCGCTACGGCGCTCCCGTCCTGTCAAACGGTCGCATGCTGCAACGCAACACAAGACCCGTCCACCATTTGAGCAATTAATTTCCGCTTGCGAGACTGCGCGCCATCAATAGAACCTGGATGGAGACACGCGTGTTCCTATACGGCTTTGGTCCGGTGCTGCTCGCCGGCACGATCCAGACGATCGAGCTGTCCGTCCTGTCGCTGGCGGCCGCCGTGCTGCTCGGCCTCGCGGGCGCGGCGGCGAAACTCTCCTTCAACCGGCCGTTGCGGGCCATTGCGACCGGCTACACGACGCTGATCCGCTCGGTGCCCGATCTCGTGCTGATGCTGTTGCTGTTCTACAGCATCCAGATCGCGGTCAACAACCTGACCGACGCATTGAGCCTGCCGCAATTCGACATCGATCCGTTCGTGGCCGGCGTGCTCACGCTCGGCTTCATCTACGGCGCGTACTTCACCGAAACCTTCCGTGGTGCGTTTCTGGCCGTGCCGCGCGGCCAGCTCGAAGCGGGTAGCGCCTACGGCATGAGCGGCGCACGCGTGTTCGTCCGTATCCTGTTTCCGCAGATGATGCGCTTTGCGCTGCCCGGCATCGGCAACAACTGGCAGGTGCTGGTCAAGGCGACCGCGCTGGTGTCGATCATCGGTCTCGCCGACGTGGTCAAAGCCGCGCAGGACGCCGGCAAAAGCACCTTCAACATGTTCTTCTTCATCCTGATCGCCGCGCTCATCTATCTGGCGATTACCACCGCATCGAATCTCGTGCTGATCTGGCTGGAAAAGCGTTATTCGACCGGCGTGCGACACGCGGAGCTCTAAGACCATGATCGACATTCTCAATCAGTTCTGGCGCGCGTTTTTGTACTGGGACGGCCAGCGTCTCTCCGGGCTCGCGGTGACGTTGTGGCTGCTGGTGGCCTCGGTGGGGATCGGCTTCTTCCTGGCGATTCCGCTGGCCGTGGCGCGGGTGTCGAAGAATCGCTGGCTCTCCACGCCGGTGCGTCTCTATACCTACCTGTTTCGCGGCACGCCGCTGTACGTGCAACTGCTGCTGATCTACACCGGCATGTACAGCCTCGAATTCGTGCGCTCGCATCAATTGCTGGACGCGTTTTTTCGCAGCGGTTTTCACTGTGCGATTCTCGCTTTCGCGTTGAACACCTGCGCCTATACCACCGAAATTTTCGCCGGTGCGATCCGTTCGACCTCGCACGGTGAAGTGGAAGCGGCGCGCGCCTATGGCATGAGCTGGTTCACGATGTACCGGCGCATTGTGATACCGTCCGCGCTGCGCCGGGCGCTGCCGTTGTACAGTAACGAAGTGATCCTGATGCTGCACGCCACCACGGTCGCTTTCACGGCCACCGTGCCGGACATCCTCAAAGTGGCGCGCGATGCCAATTCGGCAACCTACGCGTCGTTCGATTCGTTCGGCCTCGCGGCGCTGATTTACCTCGTCGTGTCGTTTGCGCTGGTGGCCTTGTTCCGCCGCGCCGAGCGTCACTGGCTGGGTTATCTGGCGGTGCGCACGCATTGAAACGCGCTGTGTTTGCAAAGAGCTGCGCGCCCTCTCGGCGCGGTCACGAAGATTGATCCGTATTTTCAAAGGGAGAGCATCTTGCTCCACACGACTCAAACCGAAGCTTGCAAGCTCGCCGTACAGGACATCCACAAGCGCTACGGCGACAACGAAGTGCTCAAGGGCGTGTCGCTCAATGCGAACAAGGGCGACGTGATCAGCATCATCGGCGCGAGCGGGTCGGGCAAGAGCACCTTCCTGCGCTGCATCAATTTTCTCGAGCGGCCGAACGCCGGACAGATCGTCGTCGACGGGGAAGCCGTGAAGACGAAGACCGATCGCGCCGGCAATCTCGAAGTCGCCGATCACAAGCAGTTGCAGCGCATCCGCACGAAGCTCGCGATGGTGTTCCAGCACTTCAACTTGTGGGCACATATGAACGTGATCGAGAACATCGTCGAAGCGCCAATTCATGTGCTCGGCATGTCGCGTCGCGAAGCCGAGGAACGGGCGCGCGAATATCTCGAGAAGGTCGGGCTCGCACCGCGTCTGGAGAAGCAGTATCCGTCGCATCTGTCGGGTGGTCAGCAGCAGCGTGTGGCGATTGCCCGCGCGCTGGCAATGAACCCCGATGTGATGCTGTTCGACGAGCCCACTTCCGCACTCGATCCCGAACTGGTCGGCGAAGTGCTGAAGGTCATGCAGAAGCTCGCCGAAGAAGGTCGCACCATGATCGTCGTCACGCATGAAATGGGTTTCGCGCGCAACGTCTCGAACCACGTGATGTTCCTGCACCAGGGCCGCACGGAAGAAGAGGGCCTGCCTGCCGACGTGCTGACCACGCCGCGCAGCGAACGGCTCAGGCAGTTCCTGTCCGGCAGCCTGAAGTAACGCGCGGCTCGCGCACAGTCTCCCGATGGCCCGCACGTCCAACCCAACCCGCACTACCCAGGTCGCCATCGTCGCCTTGCCGCCCGTGTCGATGTCGGGCGTCGGGCCGATCGTGGACGCGCTCAATCTCGCCAACGAAATCGACGGCCGCGCGCTGTATCGCGTGCAGGTCTGTTCCTGGGACGGCCGCGCGGTGCCGCTGGCGGGCGGCGCGCAATGGCCCGCCGACGCCGCCTTTGGCGATGCGATCGCGTGCGACTGGCTGATCATCGTCAGCGAGCGGTTTCAGCAGTTCGCCGACTATCGGCTGTTTCTCGCGAGCCTGTCGCGCGTCGGGCAGCGCACGCCGCTGGTCACCGGCATTCATCACGGTGTGTGGTGGCTCGCCATGGCGGGGCAGTTGTCCGGCTATCGCGTGAGCGTCAACTGGGAAACCTATCAGCAGTTCTCCGAGCAGTTCGAGCGCTCCATCGTCACCCAGCAAATCTTTGAAATCGATCGCGATCGCGCTACCTGCGCGGGCGGTCAGGCGACCGTCGACTTCATGCTGGCGATGATCGGCCGCGAGCACGGCCCCGAGCTCGCGGACCGGATCGCCGATACGCTCGGCGTCGGCGTGTTGCGTGCGGGCGAGGAACGGCAGCGCATTCCGTTCGTGACGGCGCCGGGCGAGCGTCATCCGCGTTTGAACGATGCGCTGCTGTTGATGGAAGCGAATATCGAAGACCCGCTCACCACCGATGAAATCGCCGGTCTGGTCGGCGTGTCCCGCCGCCAGCTGGAGCGCCTGTTCCGTCAATATCTCGGCTCGATGCCGTCCAAATACTACTTGGGCTTGCGGCTTTCCAAGGCGCGCATGCAATTGCAGCGCACCAGCAAGTCGGTGGTGCAGATCAGCCTCGCGTGCGGATTTTCGTCGGCGGCGCATTTTTCGAATGCGTACCGCGAACGCTTTGATGTCACACCGCGAGAGGATCGTCGTAACTGGATCGACAAACAGACCGGCGCGACGGGCGCCGCGGCGAGCGAGCCGCGCCCCGGCGCGCTGATCGAGCGGCCGGATCAGACGGATTAGGCGAATCAGGCGGGTCTGGCACGCGAATCGAGCCTGGTTGCCTGCGCGGCTGCGTGGAAGCTCATAGAAAGCGTCGCGTATGCGCAAGACGTATCGCGGACGGTTTCCTACACTACCTGTATTACCTCTCACCTGTAACGAGGATTTGCCATGAACGACCTGACTGTGACACGCCAGACCTTCGACGAAGTCATGGTGCCGGTGTTTTCGCCCGCCGCCTTCGTACCGGATCGCGGTCTCGGCTCACGCGTCTGGGATACGCAAGGCCGCGACTATATCGACTTCGCCGGCGGCATCGCCGTCACCGCGCTCGGTCATGCGCATCCCGAGCTGCTGAAGGTGCTGCACGAGCAGGGCGGCAAGCTGTGGCACATCGGCAATGGCTACACCAACGAGCCGGTGCTGCGCCTCGCCAAACGCCTCGAAGAGCTGACTTTCGCCGACCGCGCGTTCTTCGCCAACTCGGGCGCGGAAGCGAACGAAGCGGCGCTGAAGCTGGCGCGCCGCGTCGCGTTCGACCGTCATGGCGTGGATAAAGACGAAATCATCTCGTTCACGCAGTCGTTCCATGGCCGCACGTTCTTTACCGTGAGCGTCGGCGGTCAGCCGAAGTATTCGGAAGGTTTTGGTCCGGTGCCGGCGGGCATCGTCCATCTGCCGTACAACGATATCGAGGCGGCGAAGAAGGCGATCGGCGCGAAAACCTGCGCGGTGATCGTCGAGCCGATCCAGGGCGAAGGCGGCGTGATCCCGGCGGATCCGGCTTTCCTGAAGGCGCTGCGCGAAGCCTGCGATCAGCACGGCGCACTGCTGATTTTTGACGAGGTACAAACGGGTGTCGGCCGCAGCGGCTATTTCTATGCGTATCAGGATACGGGCGTCACGCCGGACATCCTGACCACGGCCAAGGCGCTCGGCAACGGTTTCCCGATCGGCGCGATGCTGACCACGAACGAGCTGGCCGCGTATTTCAAGGTCGGTGTGCACGGTACGACTTACGGCGGCAATCCGCTCGGCACGGCGATCGCGGAGAAGGTGGTCGAGTTGGTGAGCGACCCGAAGTTGCTCGAAGGCGTGCGGATGCGCAGTGACGCGCTGAAGGGCCACCTCGCGAAGCTCAACGAACGTTTTGGTCTCTTCACGGAAGTGCGCGGCAAGGGTCTGCTGATCGGCGCTGAACTGACCGACGCTTTCAAGGGCCGTGCGAAAGATTTCGTCACTGCCGCCGGCCAGCATGGCGTGATCATGTTGATGGCGGGTCCGGACGTGCTGCGTTTCGTGCCGTCGCTCATCATGCCGCTCGACGACATGGAAGAAGGCTTCGCGCGTCTGACGAAGGCGATCGAAGGCATCGTCGGTGCCCAGACTGAAGCGGCGTCGCACTGATCGATGGCATTGAATCCCGTGCGTCACTTTCAACAGGAACGATGATGCTCTTCGTACGCCCCAGCCGCCTCGCCGATCTCGACGCGCTCGAGCACATGGCGCGCACCGCGCAACCGGTGCTGCATTCGCTGCCGCACGACCGGCGCGCACTCGAAGCGCGTATCGCGCTGTCGGAAGACTCGTTTCGCGCCGAGGTCGATTTTCCGGGCGAAGAGTTCTATCTGTTCGTGCTCGAAGAGGCGCAAAGCGGCAAGCTGATGGGCACGGCGAGCATCGTCGCCGCGGCCGGTTATTCGGACCCGTTCTACGCGTTTCGCAACGACGCGCTGATTCACGCGTCGCGTGAATTGCATGTGAATCGCAAGATTCATGCACTGACCATGTCGCATGAACTGACGGGCAAGAGCCGGCTCGCGGGTTACTACATCGACCCGTCGTTGCGTGGCGATGCAGCCGCGCATCTGATGTCGCGAGCGCGGATGATGTACATCGCCGCCAACCGCAAGCGCTTTACCCCTGAGGTGTTCTCGCTGCTGCTCGGCGTCACCGATGAGAACGGCGTGTCGCCGTTCTGGGAAGCAGTGGGGCGCAAGTTCTTCGGCCGCGATTTCGCGGATATCGAAATCGAATCGGGCGGACGCAGCCGCACGTTCATCGCCGAAGTGATGCCGACCTATCCGGTGTATGTGCCGCTCTTGCCGGAAGCGGCGCAGCGGGTGCTCGGCGAGCCGGATTCCAAAGCACTGCTCGCGTACGACATTCACCAGGAAGAAGGCTTCGAGACGGATCGCTACATCGACATCTTCGATGCGGGTCCGGTGCTGACCGCGCAGGTGGATCGCAGCGCCTGTGTCACGCGCAACGAAACGCGGGTGGTGCACGACGCTGCTTCCGTGGCGCAGGGGTCGGCGTATCTGATCGCGCATAACGGTATCGGCGGCGAATTCCGCTGCGTGCTCGGCGAACTGGCTGCGGACAGAAGCGTCGGTGCGCCGCTGTCGCGTGAGACGCGCGCCGCGCTCGGCGTGACGGCCGGCGATGCGGTGCGCTGCGTGCCGCTGCATCAGCCGCAGGAAGATGACCAATCGGGAGAGGCACAATGATCGTCGTTCGCGTTGTGCAACGAGGCGATGTGGACGCGCTCATGCGGCTCGCGCAGGAAACTGGCCCTGGCCTCACCACCTTCAAGCCGGATCGCGACGCGCTCGCGGCCCGGGTGGAACGCGCGCGCCGCACCATGGAAGACAAGGCCGAACCGTATGAGGCCGGTTACTTCTTCGTGATGGAAGACACCGAGACCGGCGACATCGCCGGCGTGTGTGGAATCGAAACCGCAGTCGGCCTGCAACAGCCGTTCTACAACTATCGCGTGAGCACGGTGGTGCACGCGAGCCAGGATCTCGGCATCTGGACGCGCATGCGGGCACTGAACATCTCGCACGACCTGACGGGTTACGCCGAAGTGTGCTCGCTGTTCCTGAGCCCGCGTTATCGCACGAGCGGCGTGGGCGGTTTGCTGTCGCGTTCACGTTTCATGTTTCTCGCGCAATTCCGCGAGCGTTTTCCGCAGCGGTTGTGTGCGGAGTTGCGCGGCCATTTCGATGCGGAAGGCACCTCGCCGTTCTGGCGCGCGGTCGGCTCGCATTTCTATCAGATCGATTTCAATGCGGCGGACTATCTGAGTTCGCATGGCCGCAAGGCGTTTCTCGCCGAGTTGATGCCGCGCTATCCCGTGTATGTCGAGTTGTTGCCGCAGGAAGCGCAGGACTGCGTCGGCCTCACGCATAACGACACGATTCCCGCGCGTCGCATGCTCGAAGCGGAAGGGCTGCGTTACGAGAATCACGTCGATATCTTCGATGCGGGTCCGGTGCTCGAATGTCACATCGCCGATTTGCGCACGGTGCGCGAAAGCGTGGTCGTGCCGGTCGAGATCGCGAGTGCGTCGTCGGCCGCGCAGCAGGACGGACCGAAGTCGATGGTATCGAATACGTCGCTGGGCGATTTCCGCGTCGGCGCGGTGACGGGCGTGCCGCAGGACGGCGTGTTCCGTCTGAGCGCCGCCGAAGCCGCGGCACTCGACGTCAAGGCAGGCGAGCTGGTGCGCGTGCTGCCGCAGAAACACAAACAAGGATGATCATGAGCGAGCTTTTCATCGACGGCGAATGGGCCGCCGGCACAGGACCCGCATTCGCATCGCACAACCCGGGTACGGGCGCGACGGTGTGGGAAGGCCACAGCGCCTCGTCGGACGATGTGGATCACGCGGTGCGCAGCGCGCGCCGCGCCTTCGCCGCATGGTCGGCCTTGAGCTTCGACGAGCGTTGCGGCGTGCTGCGCCGCTTCGCTGCGCTCGTGACGGAACGCAAGGAAGCGCTCGCCGAAGCAATCGGCCGCGAGACCGGCAAGCCGTTGTGGGAAGCGCGTACCGAAGCGGCTTCGATGGCGGCGAAGGTCGAGATTTCGATTCAGGCCTACAACGAGCGCACCGGCGAAAAGCGTTCGGCGATGGCCGACGGAACCGCCGTGTTGCGGCATCGTCCGCATGGCGTGGTCGCTGTGTTCGGGCCGTACAACTTCCCGGGCCATTTGCCGAATGGACATATCGTGCCGGCGTTGATCGCGGGCAATGCCGTGGTGTTCAAGCCGTCGGAACTCGCGCCCGGCGTGGCGGCGCTCACCGTGCAGATCTGGCGTGATGCAGGGCTGCCCGCCGGCGTGCTGAATCTCGTGCAGGGTGAGAAGGAGACGGGCATCGCGCTGGCGAATCATCGGCAGATCGACGGGCTGTTCTTCACGGGTAGTTCGGATACCGGGACCTTGCTGCACAAGCAGTTCGGCGGCCGTCCCGAGATCGTGCTGGCGCTGGAGATGGGCGGCAACAATCCGCTCGTGATCGGCCCGGTAGCGGATATCGACGCCGCCGTGCATCACACGATTCAATCGGCGTTTCTGTCGGCGGGGCAGCGCTGCACCTGCGCACGCCGCATTTTCGTGCCGAACGACGCAATGGGCGACCGCTTCATGGCGCGCTTCACCGAAGTGACGTCGCGCATCAGCGTCGGCGAATATGACGCCGACCCGCAGCCGTTCATGGGCGCGGTGATTTCGGCACGCGCGGCTGCGCGTCTCGTCGCTGCGCAGGAACGCCTGCTTGCTGACGGCGCCAAGGCCTTGCTGAAGATGGAGCAGCGCGATCCGACTCTCGGCTTCGTCACGCCCGCGATTCTCGACGTCACGAACGTGACGAATCTGCCCGATGAAGAACACTTCGGGCCGCTCGCGCAGATCGTCCGCTACGGCAGTTTCAACGAAGCGCTGGAGCAGGCCAACGACACCGAATTCGGTCTCTCGGCCGGCCTGCTCGCCGACGACGAAACGCTGTGGACGCATTTTCAGCGCACTATCCGCGCCGGTATCGTGAACTGGAACCGGCCGACCAATGGCGCTTCGTCGGGCGCGCCGTTCGGTGGACCGGGCCGCTCGGGCAATCATCGCCCGAGCGCGTACTACGCCGCCGACTACTGCGCGTTCCCGATGGCCTCGGTCGAAAGCGCGCAACTGCAAATGCCCGCGAGCGTCTCGCCGGGCCTCCAATTCTAAGGATCGACGATGCAAGCCACTGAAGCCAATTTCGACGGCCTGGTCGGCCCGACTCATAACTACGCGGGTTTGTCGTTCGGCAACGTCGCGTCGCAGAACAACGAGAAGTCGGTGGCGAATCCGAAGGCGGCGGCCAAACAGGGCCTGCGCAAGATGAAGCAGCTCGCCGACCTCGGCTTTCATCAGGGCGTGCTGCCGCCGCAGGAACGTCCGTCGATGCGTCTGTTGCGCGAACTCGGTTTCTCCGGCGACGACGCGACGGTGATCGCGCGCGTGGCCAAAGACGCGCCCGAGTTGCTGGCCGCCGCGAGTTCGGCGTCGGCGATGTGGACCGCGAATGCCGCGACCGTGAGCCCGTCTGCCGACACGCAGGACGGCCGCGTGCATTTCACGCCGGCCAATCTGTGCAGCAAGCTGCATCGCGCGATCGAGCATGAATCCACGCGCCGCACCTTGCGCGCGATTTTTAGCGAAGCCGATCACTTTGCGGTGCACGAGGCGCTGCCCGGCACGCCGGCACTCGGTGACGAAGGCGCGGCGAATCACACACGCTTTTGTGCGGAATATGGCACCCGCGGCGTCGAATTCTTCGTGTATGGGCGCAGCGAATATCGTCGCGGACCGGAGCCGAAACGCTTCCCGGCGCGTCAAACGTTCGAGGCGAGTCGTGCGGTGGCGCAGCGCCATGGCTTGCAGGAAGCGGCCACGGTGTACGCGCAGCAGAATCCGGACGTGATCGACGCGGGCGTGTTCCACAACGACGTGATCGCGGTCGGCAATCGCAGCACGCTGTTCTGTCATCAACTGGCCTTCGTCGAACAGAAAGCCGTGTATGACGAACTGCGCTCGAAGCTGGTCGGATTGAAGTCCGGATTCAACGTGATCGAAGTGCCGGACGCGCAGGTGAGCGTGGCCGATGCCGTCACCTCGTATCTGTTCAATAGCCAGTTGCTAACGCGCCCGGATGGCAAGCAGGTGCTGGTGGTGCCGCAGGAGTGCCGCGAAAACGCGCGCGTGGCGGCGTACCTCGACGATCTGACATCGCACACCGGCCCGATCGACGACGTACTCGTGTTCGATCTGCGCGAGAGCATGAAGAACGGCGGCGGACCGGCGTGTCTGCGTCTGCGGGTCGTGTTGAACGACACGGAACGCGCGGCGGTCACCCAGGGCGTGTGGATCAACGACACCTTGTTCGGGCGTCTGGATACGTGGATCGAAAAACATTATCGCGACCGTCTCGCACCGGCCGATCTGACCGACCCGCACTTGCTGGTCGAATCACGCACCGCGCTCGACGAACTGACGCAGATTCTCGGTCTGGGTTCGCTGTATGACTTCCAGCGCTGAGCCCGTCATGCCGGTTTCGATGCTGGACGATTTTCTTGCCTGCACGCTCGCGGGCACGCGACCTGCCGTGAATGAACAGCAGGGCACCTGTGGCGACGGCATACGCTGGTCGTGGCTGGACGACGGCATCCTCATGATGGAGCCCGCCGCGCAAGCGGAAGGCACGCGCAGCGTGCTGGTCTCGGCGGGCGTGCATGGCGACGAGACCGCGCCGATCGAACTGCTGTCATATCTGGTGCGTGACATCGCGCAAGGCAAAGCGGCGCTGACGTGTCGCCTGCTCGTGATTCTCGGCAACGTCGACGCCATGCGCGACGCCTGCCGTTATCGCGACGACGATCTGAACCGGCTGTTCAGCGGGCGTCATCTGCAGGTGCCGGCCAGTCACGAAGCGCCGCGTGCCGTAGCGCTCGAACAGGCCGCGACGCGGTTCTTCGCGGCGGCGTCGAGTGAGCCCGGCGCGCGTTGGCATATCGACATGCACACGGCGATTCGCGCCTCGGCGTTCGAGCAATTCGCGCTGCTGCCGCATACCGGCCAGCCGTTGTCGCGCGCGATGTTCGAATGGCTCGGCGAGGCGCATATCAGCGCCGTGCTGTTGCACACGACCAGAGGCAACACGTATTCGCATTTCACCGCGCAAGCCTGCGGCGCCGAAGCGTGCACGCTGGAGCTGGGCAAGGTGAGGCCGTTCGGCCAGAACGATCTGACGCGCTTCATGGGCGCGGATGAAGCGCTTCGTCATCTGCTCGCAGGCACGAGCGGCCGGGCACCGACAAGCTTGCCGCGCGTGTTCACGGTGATCGACCAGCTCACCAAGCAAAGCGAGGCCTTCGAGTTGCTGCTCGCGGCGGACGTGGCGAACTTCACGCCGTTCGCCAAAGACACCGTGCTCGCGCGCGATGGCGAGTATTGCTATACGGTGAGTCACGAAGAAGAGCGCATCGTGTTTCCGAATGCGAAGGTCAAACCTGGTTTGCGCGCCGGCCTGCTGGTGATCGAAACCACTCAGGACACGTTGTCGAAGCTCGTTTGATCGCGGCCTTCTTCACGAGGTCATGGCGCTGCCTTCCGCCTTGCCGGAAAACGACACGAATTTGCACCTTTACCGTGCGTCGATTCGTGTCCGTGCAACCCTGCCGCCAGCAGCCGCCCACCGGGCGCGTCCGGTGAAGCCTGTACAATCGCCGCCTCGCGGCTGTTGCGCTGCACCACATCGGCCGCACGAGTTTGAATCGCATTTTTGGCGCGGCAATCATGCTTGCCCGGATTCGGCTCCGTCTTATTCAATACCGTAGAGGAACACCTGTAATGAAGATGAATTGGCGAAACATGGCTGCGCTCACGCTGTTCGCAACGGCGACGCTCGCGGCTGGCACGGCAACGGCAGCGGATATCAAGGAAGTGCGCTTCGGCGTCGAGGCCTCGTATGCGCCGTTCGAATCGAAGTCGGCAACGGGCGAGTTGCAGGGTTTCGATATCGATGTCGGTAACGCCGTCTGCGCGAAGCTGAAGGCCAGATGCGTGTGGGTCGAGAACTCGTTCGACGGCCTGATTCCGGCACTCGAAGCGCGCAAGTTCAACGCCATCAACTCGGATATGACCATCACCGAGCAGCGTCGTCAGGCGATCGATTTCACCGATCCGATCTACACGATTCCCAATCAGATGATCGCGAAGAAGGGCAGCGGTCTTCTGCCGACGCCGGCCTCGCTCAAGGGCAAGCATGTCGGCGTGCTGCAGGGCACGATCCAGGAAACGTATGCGAAGGCGCGTTGGGCGCCGGTGGGCGTCGACGTCGTGCCGTATCAGACGCAGGACCAGATCTATTCGGACCTCGCCTCGGGCCGTCTCGATGCGTCGTTCCAGGACGCCGAGGCCGCGTCGAAAGGCTTTCTGAAGAAGCCGCAAGGCGCGGGTTTCGATTTCGCCGGTCCGGCCGTCAGCGACGAGAAGCTGCTCGGCGCGGGCGTGGGCTACGGCATTCGCAAGAACGACAAGGCGTTGAAGGACGCGCTCAACCAGGCGCTGAAGGAATTGAAGGCGGACGGCACGATCGACCGTCTCGCCGCGAAGTACTTCGACGTGAAGGTCGTCCTGAAGTAAACCGTTGCACCCTGTCTGAAGCAGAACGGCCGCAATGATGCGGCCGTTCTGCATTTTGGAGCGTAGTTCAACGCGCCTTCGCCGCGGGCTGATCGAGGTAGTCGAACACCACTTCGCCGAGCCCGAGCGTGAGATCCGCGAGCAGATGACGCGCTTCGACGATCTCCAGCACCGGCAGTTCCGCGACCGGCGCGAGCGCGTGCGGCGCCAGTTCGAGCGCGGCCGGTCCGGTCCATGCGCCTTTCAGATCGATATCCTTCAGGTAGTAACGCACCAGTTCGCAGATGCGC
This sequence comes from Paraburkholderia sp. BCC1884, assembly GCF_900996225.1. GTDB lineage: Bacteria > Pseudomonadota > Gammaproteobacteria > Burkholderiales > Burkholderiaceae > Paraburkholderia. Next base: position 284,779 of record NZ_CAAJGL010000079.1, read on the forward strand.
GGCGTGCCGTCTACGTGCGGAATCACCTTGAGCAGGAAGTTCGGCGTTTCGAGCCGCTTCTTTTGCTGCGCGAGATCGAGCTGCCGATGCTTGTAGCCCATCGTGCCGGTGGCGATCCGTACCGGGCCGTAGTCGAGCGTGCCGACCAGCGTATCGGTATGGACGGACAGCACCGGGTTCGCGAGCTTCTTCGGAAACCCCCACAGTTCACGGCCGCCGGCAATCGGTGGATGGTCGTCCAGATACATGGCGAGCGTGTAGCCGCCTGCCACGCCGTTGTACGACACCGGGATCACCTGGCCGCTTTCGGTGTAGTCGCCGAAACCGGTCGAATCCGGCATGCGGATGAATTCGTAGTGCACGAGCGGCTCGCCGATTTCCAGCGGCTCGGGCACCACGGCGCGCAGTTTGTCCGGATCGGTGCGATAGGTGATGATCAGGAATTCGCGATTGATGAACCGGTAGGGGCCCATGGGGAAAGCCGGGCTCGTGATCGGCATCGCGAAGGCATTCGACAGCACGCTTTTGACGTCCATGTTTTTCCTTGGTGGTGAACACGCGGGGGGAACACTTCTGCACTGCACAAGAGTATCGTCGATTCGCTGATGGACCGCTTCCAGACCGCTCAGCAATTATTTCCAGATATTGCTTCACGGGCATGTCCGGGCGCGACGCGCTGAGCTAAAATCGCCGGGCACGTCGCAGGCGTCGCACGCTTCAGCACGGGCGATGCGCGCTATCAATGCGGCAAAAATTAAATACAGCAGTCAGCGCCAGGGCAGCGCTCAGGGGGACCCGCAATGACCACCATCGCAATCGAGAATCCGGGCCATGCAGGCGCAACGGACGATGCGCAATTGAATGCCAGCTTCGCGCGGCAGCCCATCCTGAATCGGGACGGCATGCTGTGCGGTTACGAGATCAAGGTACGCGCGCCGGCCTTGCCCGAATCGGCGCACGATGCCGAAGCCGGCGCGGCGCAAGTGGTTGAAGAAGACGCAGAGGCGAACTCCGCAGCGGCCGACGGCGCGGGCGCAAATCGCGCGCCCACGCCCGCGCAACGCGTGGCACGCGCCATTCTTCGCGGCCTCGTCGACAACAGCGTGCGCAGCGCGCTTACCGGCCATCCCGCGTATGTGGATGTGAGCCGCGAGATGCTGTTCGACGACGCGATCCTGCGTTTGCCCGCCGAGCGTTTCATGCTCGAACTGCTGCCGTCGATCGTGGTGGACGACGAACTCATCGCGCGCATCGTGCATCTGCATGGCCGCCGCTATCGCTTCGTGCTCGACGAGGTCGCGCAGCCCAACGAGACCTTCGCCAAACTGCTGCCCTACGCGGAGGTCGTCAAGATCGACGTGAAGCGTGCACCGGCCGCACTGCTGCCGAAACTCTCGAGCGTACTCAAGTCGGCGGGCAAGCTGTTGCTCGCCGCCGGTGTCGACGCGCAAACCGATTTCGAAGCGGCGCACGCGCTCGGCTTCGATCGTTTTCAGGGCTACTTCTTCGCGCGCGCTCATACCTCGTCCTCGCGCCGCGTCAGCGCGCCGCGCCATGCCTTGCTCAACCTGCTGCAATTGCTGGCGGGCGACCCAACCGTCGCGCAACTCGAGTCCGAACTCAAGCTGAATCCGGTGCTGGTGATGCATCTGATGAAGCTGGCCAATTCGAGCGGCCTCGCCGTGGGCCACAAGGTCACCACGCTGCGCGAAGCGATCACCGCAACCGGCACGAACCGCATCGCGCGCTGGACGCAACTGCTGCTCTACGCAGACGGCCGCAAGGTGGCGCTGGAGGACGATCCGCTACTGCAACTCGCGGCGACTCGCGCACGCTTCATGGAACTGGCGATCGAGCGCTTGCCCAACGCCGGACGCGACGAAGCCGACTCGGCGTTCCTGACCGGCGTGTTTTCTTTCGTCGACGCGGTGTTCGGTGGTTCCCTCGAAAGCACGTTGAGTGTGCTGACGCTGTCGCGCCAGATTCAGGCGGCAATCCTGCATCGCGAAGGCGCGTTGGGATTGCTGTTGAGCACGGTCGACGCATTGGAGCGCGGCGATTGGGATCAGGTTGCCGCATCGTGCGAGCGACTGCAGCCGCTGACGGTGGAAGAGGTCGCGCAGCTGGCATTGGCGGCGGGTGCCTGGGCTGGCGTGGCCGATCGTAGCGCCGAAGGCCTCGAGCGGATCGAAGACTGAACTTGCGGGCGTCGCGAGCAAGCGGCGCTCAATGAAAAACGCCGCTCGGGAGCGGCGTTTCGGAACAACGGGTACGGCATGCATGGCATGCTGGCCAACTCTACGTTCGACTTCGGGCAAATCCAGAGAAGAGCTGTGAGGCAGCGTGATCAGCGATCACGCCAGGTCTTCACATCGTCTCCATTTCCTGCATTTGCCCCAGGCCAAAAAAACGGCCGAGCTCCCTAGCCATTTCATTCAGTACCGCCATCTCTTTCTGCGAGATGCGCCTGGGCTCCTGCGTATGAGACCAGTCTCCGTAGAGCAGCGCCACCGTCTGATCGGTTTCGTCGACAACCGGCAGCAGCACGAAGGCGCGGGCGTCGTCGAACGATCGGCGGAACCATTCGGGTAGCCGCGCGACCATCTTCGGGTCGCGTGCGTTTTCGATGAAGATGCCCACCGAGTTCGCGATCGCGAGATGGAACACATCGGGCTCGAACGCGGTGTTGAAGGTCAGCTTGGGCAGCGCCGAGTCGATCTTCGGGCCGAGACCCAGGCGCGCCTTGAAGGTGCCGTTGCTGTGCTTGACGAACACGACCGTGCGCGCGAAGCCCAAGCCGGCCAACACGGTTTCCGCAGCCATCGCAAGGGCCGCCGCGAGCGGGCTGCCCTCGGGCAGGCCGCGCAGATCTTCCACGCCGACCGCGATGCGCGCCTCGGGGCTGAGCGCCTCGCGTGCGATCGCGTCCGCGTTGGCGCGCAACTCGGTGATCTCGCGCATCACGCCGTCGCCGCCTTCTTCGCGGGCGAGGGCGATGCTCATCTCGAGCAGCACCTCGGGGTCCGTGTTCAGCGCGCGGCTATATTCGCGCGCCAGTTCGGCGATCTTTTCCTCGCGCTCCCAGTCCGGCATGTTCTGCTGGGTGAGCACGTCGGCCACTGCCGTCGAGTAATTGGTGATGGCGCGCAGCCATTGCACCTGGCGCGGCTGTTCGACGTCTTGCGGGTCGAATTCGCCCATGCCCGAGCGGATCATGTCCGGCAGGCGCCAACGCACCGCGGCTTCGGCGCCGATTTCGTCGAAGGTCACGCCGAGCACCAGCACGCAGGCCTCGCTTTCGAGCGTGCCGTCGTCGATATGGCGGCGAATCTGGTCCCACTCGGCATCCAGATAGAACACCACCAGCAGCTTGCCGATCTGACGCATCAGCGTGCAGACGACGGCTTCTTCGCCGGCGCGCAGATCGCCGCGTTCGGTCAGCTTGCGCGCGACGCAGCCCGACAGCAGCGTGCGGTTCAGTTCGAGTTTTGCGTCGATGCGGCGTGGTGCGCTGTGATGGAAGTGGTCGACGATCTTCAGACCGACCACGAGGTGGCCGACCGCGTCCATGCCGAGCACCATCAGCGCGCGCGAGACGGTTGTGATGTTGCCGCCGAACGCCATGTACATGGCCGAGTTGGCGAGGCGCAACACCTTTTGCGTCAGCGCGAAGTCGGACAGCACCACCTGCACGAGGCCGGTGAAGTCGAGGTCGTCATTGTTCATCGCCGCCATGGTGGTGCGCAGCGACTGCGACAGCATCGGAAAATCGCCGCGCTCGCTCATTCGCGTCCAGAGCCGGTCGAGCACCGCCGCCTTTACCATGTGAGTCCCGCCAAAGCCATACATGTTCCAATGAATGCCACGCCGGTCTGCGACCGGCTTGTTCCGCGGCGGTGGAGCTGTGCCTGCATCGTTACGCGGTGTGCAAGTGAAGCGTGCGCGCTTCGAAACGCTGCGCGAGTTCGTCGGAAGGCAATGCCTTGCAGACGAGCCATCCCTGAATATGGTCGCATCCCATCTCGGTGAGCAAAGCGCGTTGTGCTTCGGTTTCGACGCCCTCGGCAACCAGTTCGAGATCGAGTGTTTGCGCGAGTCCGACGACCGCGCTAACGATTGCCTGATCGTTTCGCGAGGTTAGCAGATTCTCGACGAAACTCCTGTCGATCTTTAATTTAGCCAACGGGAATCTTTGCAGGTACGCCAGACTCGAGTAGCCGGTGCCGAAGTCGTCGACAGCAAAACGGATGCCCATCGCCGTCAATTCTTCGAGTAGTCCCTTGGCGTGCGCCGGATCGTGCATCAGCAGACTTTCGGTGATCTCGAACACGAGGCGGCGCGGGTCGATGCCGGTCAGCGCGATCGCTTCGCGCACCGAGTCCTTGAAGCGCGGATCGCGGAACTGCTGCGGCGAGACATTCACCGCCACGTATTGCAATTCGATGCCGCGTGCATCCCACTGGATCAGTTGCATGCACGCAACCTTCAATACCCAGTTGCCGAGGAAGTTGATCAGACCGATCGACTCGGCGAGCGGAATGAACATCGACGGCGGCACGAGGCCATGTACCGGATGCAGCCAGCGGATCAGCGCCTCGACGCCGACCACGCCGTGTGTGCGGCTGCTCGTGATCGGCTGGAAGTGCAGCGAGAACTCGCCGTTGCGCACGCCGTCGTACAGATCGGCTTCGAGCTTCAGACGCTCGGCGTCGGCAGGGTTGTCGTCCGGGACGTAGAAGGCGAGCGTGTTGCCGCCCGCCGCCTTGGCTTGCAGCAGCGCGTGGTCGGCCCAGCGCAGCAGGTGCGTGTCGTGGGCGTCGGTGTCGTTGGCGTGGCGCACGTCCGGATAGAGCGCAATGCCGATGCTCGCCGACAGGTGCACCTGCTGGCCGTTGAAGACGTAGGGCTGCTGGATCGCGGTCAACAGGCGCCGCGCCAGGGTTTCGGCAGCCGCGGCCGCATCGGTGCGGCTGGCGGCGGGCTTGATCAGAATCGCGAACTCGTCGCTTGCCACGCGCGCCACGGTCTCGCCGGGGCTCGTCATATTCAGCAGACGCCGCGAGGTGTCACGCAGCATCTCGTCGCCGGCGTCGTAGCCGAGCGCGCGGTTCACGCGCTGATAGTCGTCGATATCGAGCAGCAGCAGCGCGGCGGGCGTGCCGTGCACGTCGGCCTGGCGTTGCGCGTCCAGCAATGCCGGGAGCAGCGCCGACTGGTTGGCCAGGTTGGTCAGGCGGTCCAGATGCAGCGCCTGGGTGAGGCGTTCCTCGGTGGCGCGCCAGGCCGACACGTCGAAACCGGCGATCGCATAGCCGTCGATGCCGTCGTGGCTGCTGTGCACCACGCGCAACTCGACGGTGATCGGGTAGGTCAGCGACTTGATCAGGCCGATGGTGGCCTTCTCGACATTGCCGGAGGCCGCGGCCAGCGACAGCAGCGCGTCGAGGCGCGGCACGTCGGCCGGCGCCACGAGGTCGTGCAGCGTGATCGTCTCGAGGTACTCGCGGTGGTAGCCGATGAAGCGCAGGCTGGCTTCCGACACGTAGACGAAGTGCAGCTGGCCGTCGACGTGCGCCAGCAGATCGACTGCGCCGACCGCCTGTTCCAGTTGCGCGGTCCGGCGCGTGCCGGGCTGCGGTTTGTCTTCCACGCGCCGGCCGAACGTACGCAGCCGGTCCATGACCGTGCGCAAGGAGCCCCGGCGGGGCGCGGTGATCCTGTTCGCTTCCATGTTTGTCGCTGGCAACCTGTATTCGTCTGCAAGCAGGGCGGCTCGGGCGCCCCAGATCAGGGCGGTCGAGGGGTATCAGGCCGCCCCATCAGAACGAGATAACGACCGGTGCCGGAAAATCTTTAGCGACTACTGCAAAAAACACCCGGTAATGAAAGCTTCGGGGTTCCAGCGGCGACCAGGGCGCGATTCGGTTAAAGTGAGGCGGCCTGGTGTCCGTTAATAGGACATACGTGTTGTGCAACATCGGCAATCGAGCCGGCGTTGCGTGGCTTTTCCGAATACTTGCACCGATGATCCATGTCTGAACGCCAATCTGCGAGGGCCATCCCCGGACTCGAGGTGCACGACTCATCCGCCGAAGACGCCGAACCGGGGTCCGCGGCTCAGTTTGTCTACCTGGGCCGCCAGCCGATCCTCGATCGCGACGGCGCGCTCTACGCCTACGAGCTGTTGTTTCGTGCCGGTGCGCACAACTATGCCGAGGTCACCGACGACGCCCAGGCGACGGCCCAGGTCGTCGCGCGCGCGATCGGTGGAATCGGCGTGCCGGCCGTGCTGGGCGTGCACCGGGGCTTCGTCAACATCGACCGGGCGCTGCTCTTCAACGACATCGTCCATCTGATGCCGCCCGAGCGCTTCGTGCTCGAAATCCTCGAAACCGTGAAGTTCGACGCCCTGCTGGGCCGCCGGCTGGCCGAATTGCGCCGCGCGGGCTTTCAGGTGGCGCTCGACGACGTCACCGCGCTCACGGACGAGTTGATCGAGATGCTGCCGTACGCGGATATCGTCAAGGTCGATTTTCTGCAGACCGACCGCAAGGCTCTCGCCAAGCTGGCTTCGACCCTGCGCGGGCATGGCAAGACGCTGATTGCCGAGAAGGTCGAGACGCGCGAGGACTTCACTCTGGCGCGCGAACTCGGCTTCGATCTGTTCCAGGGCTACTTCTTCGCCCGGCCGCAGGTGCTGGTCGCGCCGCGCAACCGCTCGCCGCGTCCGGGGCTGTTGCGGCTGCTTGCGCTGCTTTCCCGCGATGCCGGCATCGTCGAGCTCGAAGCGGAGCTCAAGCTGAACCCGAGCGTCGTGGTGCAATTGCTGCGGCTCGTGAATTCGAGCGCCTTCGGACTGGGACGCAATATTGCGTCGCTGCGCGAGGCCATCATCGCGACTGGCACGCGGCAGATTGCGCGCTGGGCGCAGCTGCTGCTCTATGCGGACAGCGGCGACTTGCCGTGGCGGGCCGATCCGCTGGTGGAGCTGGCCGGCACGCGCTCGCGCTTCATGGAACTCGCGGCCAACTGGCTGCGGCCGTCGGACGACGATTTTGCCGACGCCGCTTTCATGACCGGGATTTTTTCGCTCGTCCATGTGGTTTTGGGCAGTACGCCGGCGGCGGTGCTGGACAAGCTCGGCCTCGCGCCGCAGATCCGCGACGCAATCGTCGCGCGCAGCGGCGAACTGGGCATTCTGCTGCGGCTTGCCGAGGCGGCGGGCGAGGGTGTCGACGCCGCGGCCATCGCGGCCGGACCCGATGCGCCCGCCGGCTTCAATGCCTTCACGCCGGATGTGCTGGCCGAGCTGAATCTGTCGGCGGCGGCCTGGTTTGGCGCGCATATCCAGGAAGTGGCGGCCTGACGTGTCGAGCACGGCGCGCGGGTCGCGATGGTCGCGGTGGTCGCGTTGGTCATTTTGTTCCGCCTGCATCTTTCGAGCGGTTTCACACGTACTTGATGAGTACGTGGTCCAATAGCGCAAGTTGCGAACCCGGGCGTCCAGTTGGGCGACGCGGTTCGTGGCACATGGGACGAACTGCGTGCATCAACGCTCGGAGGAACATCAGATGAAAAAGACATTTATGCCGGTGGCGCTCGCTGCTGTGGCGTCGCTGGGCTTCGCCCTGTATTCGTTGACGGCCTCGGCCACCCTGAAACCGGGCGACAGTGCGCCGACCTTCACCACGCAGGCGTCGCTGGGCGGCAAGACCTACACCTATTCGCTCGCCGATCAATTGAAGAAGGGGCCGGTCGTGCTGTACTTCTATCCGGCCGCCTTCACCAAGGGCTGCACGATCGAAGCGCACGAGTTCGCCGATGCGGTGGACGAATACAAGAAATATGGCGCGACGGTGATCGGCGTATCGCACGACAACATCGACACCTTGACGAAGTTCTCGGTGAGCGAATGCCGCAGCAAATTCCCGGTGGCGGCGGATGCCGACTCGAAGGTGATCGGCGCGTACGACGCCGGGCTGCCGATGCATGCGCCGATGGCCAATCGCGTGTCGTATGTGATTGCGCCGGACGGCAAGATCATCTATGAGTACACGAGCCTGTCGCCGGAGAAGCATGTCGAGAACACGCTCAAGGCGGTGAAGGAGTGGGCGGCGGCGCATCCGCAACAGTAAGAGCTGCCTGGCGAGCGGCGGCGCATTTTCCGCAATGGTTTTTTGCGGTGAGGGAGGGGCATCGCGCGTGCTAGGCTGAGTTTTTTTGCCTTGTGAGCTTTGCGATGCCGATTCTGGTTGCGTTGATTGCGCTGATCGCGTTGGTGTATGGCGCGGTGCGGGCGTTTTATGCCTTGCAGGCGGCTTTCGGGCTGGGCGTGGCGGTTGGTGTGGCGGTTCTTGTCGGACTGGCTTTGATTGCTGCTGCGGTTTGGTGGTGGCGGCGGCGCCAGGCTGTTGCATCGAATATCCGCGATGGCGATTGGACGCATGAGCTCAAAGGAAGCTGGGGAGCGGTTCGGCTTGCTGCCGGTAAACGGCTTTGTGAGGTTCGGCTCGGGGAACAGCGGGGGGCTTATATTTTTGCCGATCTGCTGGGGGCTGAGGTGCAAGGTGACGGCGGGCAGTGGAGGGTCGCTTTGAAGGTCAAAGATCCCAGACATCAAGTGTGGGATTTGCCGATGCGGAATGAAGGGCAGGCTAAGCAGTGGAGGCGGATTTTTATGCTTGCTGCGGAGCAGAAGTTGTAGGAAAGGCCAATACTGAAGGACCTCAGCCAGGCGCCGCCCCAGCAAAAAACCGCACCTTAAACCGCCGCCGCCCGCCCGCGCCGCGCCTTCCTTCGCTCCCACCTCACACGAATCCGATCCATATAAAGATAAACGACCGGCGTCGTATAGAGCGTGAGCATCTGACTGACAATCAACCCGCCCACGATGGCAATCCCGAGCGGCGCCCTCAGTTCAGCGCCTTCACCCCGCCCGAACGCCAGCGGCAAAGCGCCGAGCAAGGCCGCAAAAGTCGTCATCATGATTGGCCGGAAGCGCAGCAAACAAGCCTGATAAATCGCATCCCGCGACGACAAACCCTGCCGCGAAGCTTCAATCGCAAAATCCACCATCATGATCGCGTTCTTCTTCACGATCCCGATCAGCAGAATCACCCCGATCAGCGCGATGATGCTGAACTCCGTCTTGAACAGCAGCAGCGCCAGCAACGCCCCCACCCCCGCCGACGGCAGGGTCGACAGAATCGTCAACGGATGGATATAGCTCTCGTACAACATGCCCAGCACGATATACACCGCCGCCAGCGCAGCCAGAATCAGAATCGGCTGATCGGACATCGACTGTTGAAACGCCTGCGCGGTCCCCTGGAAACTGCCGTGTATCGTCCCCGGCATGCCGATTTCGGCCATCGTGTCGTAGATCGCCTGAGTCGCCGTCGATAGCGACACCCCCGGCGGCAAATTGAACGAAATCGTCGACGCCACGAACTGGCTCTGGTGACTCACCGACAACGGCGTATTCCCCGGCCCGAAGCTCGCGATCGCCGACAACGGCACCATCGTCTCCTTCGCCGTCGACACCGCCGAGCCCGACGACGCGCTCGACTTGCCGCTCGCCGCAATCGAATTGATCGCCTGATTGCGCGCGGAATCGGCGGCGATGCTTGCCGCGCTCGAAGCCGTCGTGCCCGCCGTGCCGCCCGTGATCGCGCTGGTCGCGGGCGAAGCGGCCGCTGCCTTTGTCGTGACCGTGCCCGCCGGCGCATTCGTCGTCTGCGCGCCGCTCGCGCTGCCGCCCGAGGTGCTGACGTAGATCTGGTTCAGCATGTCCGGGCTTTGCCAGTACTTCGGCGCGACTTCCATCACGACGTGATACTGGTTTAGCGGGTTATAAATCGTCGACACCTGACGCTGGCCGAACGCGTCGTACAAGGTGTTGTCGATCTGCGCCGGCTTAATGCCCAGACGCGAGGCGGTGGCGCGGTCGATCGTCACCATCGCTTCGAGACCGCCTTGCTGCTGGTCCGAATTCACGTCGGCGAGTTCGGGTCGTGCCTGCAAGGCGTCGGTGAGTTTCGGCCCCCACTTGTAGAGATCGGGGGTCGAGTCGGCCAGCAGCGTGAACTGGTACTGCGCGTTCGATTGCCGTCCGCCGACGCGGATGTCCTGCACCGCCTGCAGGAAGGTCCGGGCGCCTGCTACGTCGCCGAGCGGGGCGCGCAGTTGCTGGATCACTTCATCGGCGGAGAGCTTGCGCTCGCTCTTTGGCTTGAGCGTCACGAACATGAAGCCGGAGTTGGTCTGCCGGCCGCCCGTGAAACCGGCCACACTGCTCACGGAAGGATTCTTGCCGACGATGTCCATCATCTGCGCGAACTTGCCCTTCATCGCCTGGAACGAGGTGCTCTGGTCGGCCTGAATCCCGCCGATCAGCCGCCCGGTGTCCTGCTGCGGAAAGAAGCCCTTCGGCACGATGATGTAGAGCCAGACGTTCAGGCCGATCGTCAGCAGAAGAATCGTCACGATCAGACGCGGATGCAGCAATGCCCAGCCGAGCGTGCGCTCGTAGCCGCGCTGCATCGACGCAAAGCCGCGCTCCAGCCAGCGGCCGAAGCGGCCTTCTTCCTTTTGCTCATGCCGTTCGCGCAAGAGGCGCGAACACATCATCGGCGTGAGCGTGAGGGAGACGATCAGCGACACGGCGATCGCGAGCGACAGCGTCAGCGCGAACTCGCGGAACAGGCGCCCGACGATGCCGCCCATCAGCAGAATCGGCAGGAACACGGCGACCAGCGAAATGCTGATCGACATCACCGTGAAGCCGACCTCGCGCGCGCCGAGGAAGGCGGCTTCCATGCGCGGCACACCGTTTTCGATATGCCGCGAGATGTTTTCCAGCACCACGATCGCGTCGTCGACCACGAAACCGGTCGCGATGGTCAAGGCCATCAGCGACAGGTTGTCGATCGAAAAGCCCAGCATGTACATGGCGCCGAAGGTGCCGATGATCGAAATCGGCACGGCGATACTCGGAATCAGCGTGGCGCGCCAGTTGCGCAGGAACAGGAACACCACCATCGTGACCAGCACGACGGCGATCAGCAGCGTGCGCTCGGTGTCCTTGAGCGACGCGCGGATCGTCGTGGAGCGATCCGCGGCCGGCGAGATGTCGACGTCGGCCGGCAGCGATGCGTGCAACTGCGGCAACATCTCCATTACGCGATCGATGGTGTCGATGATGTTCGCGCCCGGCTGACGATACAGAATCACCAGCACCGAGCGCTTGCCGTTGAAGAGGCCGAGGTTGCGCAGGTCTTCGACCGAATCGACTACTTCGCCCACGTCCGACAGTTTCACTGCCGAACCGTTGCGATAGGCGATCACGAGATCCTTGTATTGCGACGCCTTGCTCGCCTGGTCGTTGGTGTAGATCTGTACGCGGTTCGCACCGAACTCGATCGAGCCTTTCGGACTGTTCGCGTTGGCGGCGGCGAGCGCGGCGCGCACGTCTTCGAGACCGATGCCGTAGTGCGAAAGGGCGTTCGGTTCCAGTTCGACGCGCACCGCCGGATTGGCCGAGCCGCTCACGTCCACTTCGCCGACGCCGTCTACCTGCGAGAGCGACTGCTGCAGCACGGTGGCCGCCGAGTCGTACAACTGGCCGGCGGTCAGCGTCTTCGACGTGAGCGCCAGAATCAGGATCGGCGCGTCGGCCGGATTGACCTTGTGATAGGTCGGGTTGCTGCGCAAGCTCGCCGGCAGGTCGGCGCGGGCGGCGTTGATGGCCGCCTGCACATCGCGCGCGGCACCGTCGATGTCGCGGTTCAGGCCGAACTGCATGGTGATGCGCGTCGAGCCGACCGAGCTCTGCGAGGTCATTTCGGTGACGTCGGCAATCGAGCCGAGATGCCGTTCGAGCGGACTGGCCACGCTGGTCGCCACCGTGTCCGGGCTCGCGCCCGGCAGCGAGGCCTGCACCGAGATGGTCGGGAAATCGACCTGTGGCAACGGCGCGACCGGCAGTTTGGTAAACGCGAACACGCCGGCCAGCGCAATGCCGACCGCCAGCAACGTGGTGGCGACCGGGCGGGAGATAAACGGACGCGACAGGTTCATCGCTCAGTTCCCTGCGTCGGTGGCGGGCGGCGTAGCATCGTTGGACGATCCGCCTCGATTGAAGCGCTCGCGCGCGCGGCGGCCCAGCGAATCGAACGCGAGGTAAATCACCGGCGTGGTGAAGAGCGTGAGCAACTGGCTCACGATCAAGCCGCCCGCAATGGCGATACCGAGCGGCCGGCGCAGTTCGGAACCCGCGCCGGTGCCGAGCATCAGCGGCAGTGCGCCGAGCAGGGCGGCGAGGGTGGTCATCAAAATCGGCCGGAAGCGCAACAGACACGCCTGGTAGATGGCTTCACGCGGCGCCTTGCCTTCCTCGCGCTCGGCATAGAGCGCGAAGTCGATCATCATGATGGCGTTCTTCTTCACGATACCGATCAGCAGCACGATGCCGATGATGCCGATGATGTCCAGATCGTGTCCGGTGATCAGCAGCGCCAGCAACGCGCCGACGCCCGCCGAGGGCAGCGTCGAGAGAATCGTGATCGGGTGGATGAAGCTCTCGTACAGCACGCCGAGCACGATATACATCGTGACGATCGCCGCCAGAATCAGGAACAGTTCGTTCGACAGCGACGCCTGGAACGCCAGCGCCGCGCCCTGATACCGCGTCTGGAACGACGCCGGCAGGGCGATGTCCTTCTCGGCCTGATTGATCGCCTTGACCGCCGCGCCGAGCGACGAGCCGGGTGCGAGGTTGAACGACACCGTGGTGGCCGGGAACTGGCTCAGGTGCGTGACCAGCAGCGGCGCGGGTTTCTCGATGAAGCGCGCGATCGACGACAGCGGCACCTGGCCGCCCGTCGAGGTGGACGAGGGCAGGTAGATCGAATTCAGCGAGTCGGTGTAGTGCTGCATCGACGGCTGGGCTTCGAGGATCACGCGATACTGGTTCGACTGCGTGAAGATGGTCGAGATGATGCGCTGGCCGAACGCGTCGTAGAGCGCGCTATCCACGGTAGCCGGCGTGATGCCGTAACGCGACGCGGTGGCGCGGTCGATTTCGATGTAGACCGATTGGCCGTTGTCCTGCAGATCGGTCGCGACGTCGGCGAGTTCAGGCGACTGCTTGAGCCGGTCGATCAGCTTGGGCACCCACGTCGTGAATTCGCCGATGTTCGGATCGGTCAGCATGAATTGATACTGCGTCGGGCTCACGGTGGAATCGATCGTCAGATCCTGCACCGGCTGCATGTAGAGCGAGGCGCCCGGAATATGCGCGACATCCCGCTGCAACTGGCGGATCACGTCGCTCGCGGTGTTGCTGCGGTCGTCGCGCGGCTTCAGGTTGATCAGCATGCGGCCGCTGTTCAACGTGATATTGCTGCCGTCCACGCCGATGAACGAGGTCAGGCTTTCCACGTCGGGATTCTTCAGGATCTGCGCGGCGAGTTCCTGCTGACGCTCGGCCATCGAGGCATAGGAGACCGACTGCGGCGCCTGCGTGATCGCCTGGATCACACCGGTGTCCTGCACCGGGAAGAAGCCCTTCGGGATAAATACGTACAGCACGCCGGTCAGCACCAGCGTGAGCAGCGCGACGAACAGGGTGGAGCGTTGCCGGTCGAGCACCCAGGTCAACGCTACGGCGTAGCGTGCGATCACCCAGTCGATCGAACGGTGCGCTTTGGCCTCGAAGCGGTGGCTTTCATGCGGCGGCGTGTGGCGCAGCAGCTTCGCGCACATCATCGGCACGAGCGTGAGCGAGACCACCGCCGAGATCACGATGGTCACGGCCAGCGTGATCGCGAATTCGTGGAACAGGCGGCCGACCACGTCGCCCATGAATAGCAGCGGGATCAGCACGGCGATCAGCGAGACCGTCAACGAAATGATCGTGAAGCCGATCTGCTTCGAACCCTTCAGCGCGGCTTCGAGTGGGTCTTCGCCTTCTTCCACGTAGCGCGCGATGTTCTCGATCATCACGATCGCGTCGTCGACCACGAAACCGGTCGCGATGGTCAGCGCCATCAGCGACAGATTGTCCAGCGAGAAGCCGCACAGGTACATCACGGCGAGCGTGCCGATCAGCGAGAGCGGCACCGACAGACTCGGAATGATGGTCGCGTAGACGTTGGCGAGGAACAGGTACATCACCAGCACCACCAGCACGACCGACATCGCCAGTTCGAACTGCACGTCGCGCACGGACGCCCGGATCGTGGTGGTGCGGTCGGTGACGATGCGCACGTCGAGCGCGGCGGGCAAGGACTGCTGCAACTGCGGCAACAGCGCCTTGATGCTGTCCACCACCTGGATCACGTTGGCGCCCGGCTGGCGCTGCACGTTCAGGATGATGGCGGGCGTGCCGTCGACCCACGCGCCGAGCTTGGTGTTTTCCGCGCCCTGCACGATAGTCGCGACGTCGGTCAGCATTACCGCGCGGCCGTTCTTGTAGGCGACCACGGCGCTCTTGTACGCGTCGGCGTCGGTCAGCTGGTCGTTGGCGTTGATCGTGTAGTTGCGCGTCGGGCCGTCGAAGTTGCCCTTCGGCGTGTTGACGTTCAGGTTCGAGATGGTGGTGCGCAAATCGTCGAGATTCAGGCCGTACGCGGCGAGCGCGCGCGGGTTCGCCTGAATCCGCACGGCCGGGCGCTGGCCGCCCGACAGGCTCACCAGACCCACGCCCGCCACCTGCGAGATCTTCTGCGCGAGACGCGTGTCGGCCAGATCCTGCACCTGCGTGAGCGGCATCGTCTTCGAGGTGATGGCGAGCGTGATGATCGGCGCGTCGGCCGGATTGACCTTTGCGTAGATCGGCGGCGCGGGCAGGTCGGAGGGCAACAGGTTGCCCGCTGCGTTGATCGCGGCCTGGACTTCCTGTTCGGCGATATCGAGCGGCAGGTCGAGACTGAATTGCAGCGTGATGATCGAGGAACCGGCCGAACTCTGCGACGACATCTGGTTCAGCGACGGCATCTGCCCGAACTGTCTTTCGAGCGGCGCGGTGACAGACGACGTCATCACGTCCGGACTCGCGCCCGGATAGAAGGTCTGCACCTGGATGGTCGGATAGTCGACTTCAGGCAACGCCGAGAGCGGCAGGAAGCGCAGCGCGACGAGACCGACCAGCATGATCGCCGCCATCAGCAGCGCGGTGCCGACGGGACGCAGAATAAAGGCGCGAGAAGGATTCATGCAGTAAGTGCCGTGCCTTTATTGCGAGTCTTGCGACGCGTGTTTGCGACGATGTCCACGTGCGCCGGACGCGCCGGAAGCCGCTGCCGCGCCGCCGGCACTGCTCGCGCCGTGTGCACCCGAAGCGCCGCGCGGACGGTCGGCCGGAACCGTGATTTTGGCGCCTTCCTTGAGGCGGTCCGAACCGTCGATCACCACGCGCTCGCCGACCGCGAGACCCGACTTGATGCTGGTGCGCTCGCCATCCACGGGACCGATCTTGACCGGGCGCACGGTGACGGTGTTATCCGCCTTCACGACGTACACGAACTGACCCATCGAGCCGTTCAGCACGGACGGCGTCGGCACGATCACGGCGTCCTTGATCGTATTGACCAGCAAACGCGTATTCACGAACTGATTCGGGAACAGCAGGTTCTTCGGGTTCTGGAAAATGCCGCGCAGCTTGACCGTGCCGGTGGTGGTGTCGATCTGGTTATCCAGCGTCTCGAGCATGCCGCCTTCGAGCGAGGTCGTGTTGCTGCGGTCGTACGCCGTGACCGACAGCTTCCCGCCGCCCTGGGTCTGCTGGATGATCTGCTGCAGGTTGTCTTCGGAGGTGGTGAAGATCACGCTGATTGGCTGCAACTGCGTAATCACGACGATGCCGTTGGTCAGGCTCGGCGTGACGTAGTTGCCCGGATCGACCTGGCGCAGACCCACGCGGCCCGACGTCGGCGCGGTGATGCGCGCGTACACGAGGTCGAGCTTGTAGGTATCGATATTGGCCTGGTCGGACTTCACCGTGCCTTCGTACTGGCGCACCAGCGAGGCCTGCGTATCGACCTGCTGGCTCGCGATCGAGTCTTGCGCGAGCAGCGTCTGATAGCGCTTCAGATCGAGGCGGGCAGTTTGCAGCAGCGCCTGGTCGCGCGCGAGCGTGCCTTGCGCGTTTTCAAGCGAGATCTGGTAGGGACGCGGGTCGATCTGGGCGAGCACGTCGCCTTTCTTGACCATCTGGCCTTCCTGGAAATACACCTCCTGGAGGATGCCGCTCAACTGCGGCTGCACGGTGACGTTGGCGAGCGGCGTGACCGTGCCGAGTGCGGTCAGCACGACAGGCATTTCGCCTTGGGTCGCGGTGGCCACGTGAACGGGTTGTGCCATGTTGGCGAGGTTCGCGTTGCCACGGCGACCGGTGTGGCTGCCGCTCGCGCCGCCTGCCGCCGAAGCGCCGCTGGCGCCGCCGCCGGGGCCGCCCCACGGGTGCCAGCGCCACAGCACCACGCCGAGAATGACCAGTGCTGCAACGATCAGTGCGATGTTGCGTCCGCGATGCCGCTTCACCGCGCCCGCCGCGGGTCCAGGCGTGGCGCCGCCGGACGAGCTATTGGACGTTCTGGAGGCCGGAGCGGCGGGGCGAGAATTTTCCGAATGCTTTTGTTGTTCGTCCATCGGTTCGGTCTGGTGACTGGCTTGGATGTGAGCCGCTCGCGCGACCGTGCCGCTTCGACATTCGGCGGACCGGCACGCGGGTGGCACGACAGGCGGTTTCGACAGCGGGCGCATTGCGCAGATTCAGCGCGATGCTACCCGAGGCGCGGGACAGAGATGTTAACGCAACGCGGTATCAAATCAGCTCGGCCGAGCCGTTATCGAGGGCGAAAAACGGCTGTCCGGCCGTGCGTCCCGCGACGGGAATGCGTGATCCTACGTTGTCGGCTCTGTAACAGTCCACCTGCGTATTTTTCTTTTGATTACGAAGGTTACAGGATGTATTGAAGTTGCTCTACCCGCTGAGCCCCGACTGGCCAAGCAAGTTGCGTGTGGTGCTGCACGGGCGGCTCAGGTGTCGAGCCGGCGTCCCGGCGTGCCGCCGATCTCCAGCACGATCCTCGCCACGCACTCGAGCAGGGCCGGCGCGGCGCGCGCGATCAGCCAGTCGCGCGGACACTGGTCCGCCGAGCCGCCGCAGTTGACGGCATAGCGCTCGCCGGAGGGGCCGGTGAAGCCGAGTGCGATCGCGTTCAGCCCGTCGTGCCACTCGCCGGTGGCAATCGCGTAACCGCGTTCGAGGGTGTCCTGCACCGCGCTGTCGAGCCGATTGCCGACGTGACCCCAGTCGTCGCCTTCGGCGGCCTGCAGGCCGATCATGAGTTTCTCCCGATCCGGCACCGACAACGCCGCCAGATAGGCGCGCCCGATCGCGGTCCGGCTCAGATTCATGCGTGAGCCGATTTCGAGGCGCGATACCAGCACGGCCGAGCGAGGCCGGATCGCATCGATTACCACCATGTCGAGTCGGTCGCGCACGGCCAGATGCACGGAGAGCGCGGTGCGCTCGGCCAGATCGATCAGAAAAGGCCGCGCGCGTGCCCGAATATCGAAATTGCGTAGAAAACCATTGCTCAGTTCCAGTACCGACGAGGTCAGCACGAACCGTTCGCTGTCGGGCAGGCGGAACAGAAAGCCCGCGCTGACCAGCGTGGCGGTGATACGCGAGACCGTCGGTTTGGGAATGCCGGTCAGTTCCGTCAATTCGCGATTGGAAAGTGGGGCGTCGGCGGCGGCGACCGAACGCAGCACTGTCAGGCCACGCGCAAGAGCGGTGACTTCATCGCCCGAGCCATCTTTGTCTTTGGCGGCGTCCGCGGCAATTCTGGAAGACGTGGGTCGGTTCATGTGCGTTTTTTGGAACTTTATTTCAATTTTCTTGATCTTCCTGTGCGCGACGCGCTTACATCCGTGGCCTCACGCAGCCCCATTTTGGGGCGTCAACCTGTTTTTCATCGGAAGATTCATTGTATCGGAATATTTTGCCGAGGCACTTGAGACCATTTTAGATTTTGCTTGACTTAGTCAGCATAAGCATAAAAAATGGAATCTCATTTCGAAAGACGGTTTCAGGTTCTGCAGTTTCAAACGCGGAATTTGTCGCGGTCCGCGCAGTGTCTGGTCGAGTGTCTTCCATAGTCCTCCCAACAATCTGGCGGGCCCGTGCCCAGCATGCCTTGCAGTGCGCCGCATCGGCAACCCGGCGCTTTCGAATATCGTCTCTCAGGTTCTAGCACGGCCCTCGGAATGGCTAGAACTTTTTAAGGCGTCACGGCAACGTGACGCCTTTTTTTTCGTCCCGGCTTTAACCTGCTTTCGGCATGCCGCAGGTTATTTTGTCCTTTTGTCCGCTATTCATCTGCTGAATAAGCGTCGCGACAGTTTGGCCCGGCTTGCCCGCATGTTCCGTGATCTACCGCACGAAACCGGGCGGTTATTCATACGATCAGGCTCATGGCCGCCGTATCGAGTCGCCAAGGCGCGGCGCTTTTCAACGGCCGCAGTCGAGTGTCTGCGCTTCAGCGAAAGCGGTGTCGCGCCGGCCGGGGCATGCCTGACGGGCGCGAAGCCGCTTAGCGCGACAGCAGCGAGACCGTCGCGATACCGAGCACGGTCATCGCAATCGACGCGCCGACGTGCAGCACGATCTCGCCCGCCGCCCAGCCGAGTCGGCCGTCCTGCAGGCGCTGCACGACTTCGGCGGAAAACGTGGAGAAGGTCGACAGTCCGCCCATCATGCCGGTGATGACGAAAAGCCGCCATTCGGGCGCAATTTGCGGCGCGCGCGCGAAGCCGGCGACCGCCACGCCGATCACATAGCCGGCGATGACATTGGCCGCGAACGTCCCAAGCGGCAAGCTGCTGAACACGCCGTTCAGACGGATGCCGAGAAACCAGCGGAACAGCGAGCCGAGTGCGCCGCCGATGGCGACAGCGAGAAAGGACCAATACATGGGAACCTGGTAAATCTGGAAGGTCGACGATCCGGGCTGAGCGGAAAGCGCGACGCTGCGCTAGCCGTTCACCCGGGCGAGGCAGGCATCATCAGCCACGCGGGCGGTTGAGGGAGGATGCCATCTCCAGCGCCGCAGTCTAACATCGGCTCCACGCACGGGGGACAGCGTGCCGCGGCATGCAGCAAGCCAGGTTGCCTAGCCGACGCTTTCGCGCTCGGGCGTCGCCGAGATGCGGTGAATCGACAGATCCGCACCGTTGTATTCGTCTTCCTGGTCGAGCCGCAGTCCCACGGTCAGGCGGATCGCGCCGTAGACGAGCGTGCCGCCGAGCGTCGCGATCACGATGCCGCCCAGCGTGCCGACCAGCTGCGCACCGAACGACACGCCGCCCATCCCGCCGAGCGCCCGCAGGCCGAAGATGCCCGCGGCGATGCCGCCCCACGCGCCGCACAGACCGTGCAGCGGCCACACGCCGAGCACGTCGTCGACCCGCCAGCGGTTCTGTACGCAGGTGAACATCTGCACGAACAGCACGCCCGCGACTGCGCCCGTCACCAGCGCGCCGAGCGGGTGCATCACGTCGGAGCCGGCGCATACCGCAACCAGGCCCGCGAGCGGGCCGTTGTAGGTGAAGCCGGGATCGTTGCGGCCGGCAAGCCACGCGCTCAGCGTGCCGCCGACCATTGCCATCAGCGAGTTGACGGCGACCAGACCGCTGATCTTGTCGATGGTTTGCGCGCTCATCACGTTGAAGCCGAACCAGCCGACCGCCAGCACCCATGCACCCAGGGCGAGAAACGGAATGTTCGACGGCGGATGCGCGGCAATCCCGCCGTCGCGATGATAGCGGCCATGACGCGCGCCCAGCAGCAGGATAGCCGGCAAGGCGACCCAGCCGCCGAACGCGTGGACCACCACGGAGCCGGCGAAATCGTGAAACGGCACCCCGAACAGCTGGGTCAGCCAGCCTTGAACGCCGAAGCGGTTATTCCACGCGATGCCTTCGAAAAACGGATAGACGAAGCCGACCAGCACGAACGTGGCGAACAGTTGCGGATTGAATTTCGAGCGCTCGGCGATGCCACCCGAGACGATCGCGGGAATCGCGGCGGCGAAGGTCAGCAGAAAGAAGAAGCGCACCAGCGCGTAGCCGTTGTGCGCGGCCAGCGATTCGGCGTTGCCGAAGAATTGCACCCCGTAGGCAATCGTGTAGCCGATAAAGAAGTAGGCGATCGTCGACACGGCAAAGTCGACCAGGATTTTGACCAGTGCATTGACCTGATTCTTCTTGCGCACCGTGCCAAGTTCGAGAAACGCGAAACCTGCGTGCATGGCTAGCACCATGGCGGCGCCGAGTAAGAGGAACAGGGTGTCGGTGCCGGTTTTCAAGCTGTCCATCGAGATGTCCGCATTGCCAAAAAAGCGGGCATTGAATGCAAGAAGTGGGCCAAAGTTGTGCCGGAAAGCGCCTCGACGGTGCAATCCGGCACCGGGATGGACCTGTTGAGTCGGTCGGTCGACCCTCGTCGAATTTTCCGCTGCACGGCTATTGTGGCTCGATGCACCATATAAGTGCGTTAAGGCTCTAACTTGGAAGTTGAGATCCAAATTCGGGCTAAATATTCGATTTGATTTACGTTTAATTCAAAGTGCTGACGGCTTTCGCAGTTTCCGCGGTTTGCGCTTTCGCGTTGCCGTAGGCGTCGACACGGGACGTTTGGCGCTCAATGCCTGGTCCTTGGCGTGCAGCTATGTTTTCTTTTCAAACGCCGACATAATGTGCCGACCCCGTGCATGATCTGCCGGCCATCGACCTCCAATGCGCATGCATGAGACTGACCACTAAAGGCCTGCTGCTGATTGCGATTCCAGCCATCTTCGAGCTGGCGTTGCTGTCTGGATTGGTGAAGGCGCAGTCCGATGCGGCGCAGGCAGAGCGCTGGGCAATCCATAGCGAAGACGTGCTGCGCCAGACCACCGCGATCCTCGATCCGGTGCTGGGCGAATCCGTCGCGTTGCGCGGCGCGGTGCTCGTCAACGATGCGCACTTCGTCACGCCGGTCGCCGTGTGGATGGATGTCGACCGGCGTATCGATCAACTGGCCGAACTGGTCGCCGACAATCCGGCGCAGGTCGAGCGCGTGGTGGCGGTGCGCCAGGAGGTGCAGGCCTATCGCCAGTGGTCGGACCGGGTGCAGGACATGCTGCATTCCGGGCGGCGGCGCGACGTGCTCGAGCGCTTCCGCGATCTGGCGCAGTCCGACGTGCTCGATCGGTTCCGGGCCCAGGTGGTGGCGTTCCAGTCCGAAGAGCGGCGCCTCGACACCGTGCGCTCCAGCGCCGCCGAGGCCGCGCGCGAGCGTCAACAATGGCTGGTGGTCGCGGCGGTGCTCGGCTCGTTACTGTTCGTCGCGTTGTCCGTGGGGCTCTTCACCCGTGGCGTGCGCGGCCGGCTGGTCCTGCTGACCGACAACGCCGGGCGTCTCGCGAGCAATGAACCACTCGCGCCGATCGCGCCGGGCCGCGACGAAATTGCCCGACTCGACCTCACCTTGCACGACACGAGCCGGCGTCTGCTCGAGGCCGAGCGCATCCAGGCGCGCTTTCAGGCCGATCTGGCGCGCCGCACCGGCGAACTGGCGCGGATCAACGAGACGCTGCGGCAGCAGACTCAGGAAAACGAAATGTTCATCTACAGCGTGTCGCACGATCTGCGCGCGCCGCTGGTGAATCTGCAGGGCTTCTCGAAAGAACTGATTCGCGCCTGCGACGAACTGCGCGCGGCGGTACGCGAGTCGTCGCTCGCCGCCGAGACGCGACAGCGCATCGAGCGGGTGGTCGACGAGGACATCGGCGAGGCGCTGCACTATCTGCAGACGGCCGTCTTGCGCGCGTCGCATATCATCGACGCGTTGTTGCGCCTGTCGCGGGTGGGGCGTGTCGAGTATCGCCAGCAGAAAGTCGAGGTGCGCGATATCGTGCCGCGCGTGATCGACGCCATGCAGGGTTCGATCCGGGCGCGCAGCGCGCACGTGAGCGTCGACGAATTGCCGGCAGTATGGGGCGACCCCACTGCGCTGGAGCAGGTGTTCGCCAACCTGATTGGTAACGCGGTGAATTATCTGGACCCGTCGCGTGAAGGGCGCATCGAGATCGGCACGACGCCGGCGCCGCCGGGCGTTCATTCGCTGCGGATCTTTTACGTGCGCGACAACGGCTTGGGCATTCCCGCGGTCGCGTTGCCGCGTCTGTTCAATGCGTTTCAACGACTGCACGGCAATGTCGCGGCGGGCGAGGGCATCGGCCTCGCACTCGTACGGCGCGTGGTGGAGCGGCACGGCGGACGCGTGTGGGCGGAATCGAAAGAGGGGGTGGGAACGACGTTTTATCTGTCACTACCTGAAGCGGAGAAGCACAGCGTTGCGCAGAGTGCGGACGCGGTCGTCGTGTCGCAAGCGCCGCAAGTGGCGCAGTCTCGCGGGCATCGTGAGGCGCACTATCTGCGCGCGCTGGATTAGCAGGCGGTGAAGAGTCTGCGCGGTTTGAGCAGCTTGCTACCGCGAATCGACCAGTAACAGGCGCAGGCGATCAGGACGGCGACGCCCGCGAGCGCTTCGAGCGGCGCGGCACGCAAGCCCATTAATCCGTCGATCGTGAAGAGACCGCGCGCGCCGATCAGCAACGCGCCCCACAGCGAGCACGCAGCCTGCGCCAGCATGCGCGTGCCCGTGAGCCGCCGCGCACGGTTTTCCCGCGACCAGCTGGCCGAGGTCCGTGCGCAGAAAAAAGCAATCGCCATCAAAGTCACGGCGAGAATGACGATCCAGTCGGTCAGTTCCATGAAAACGCTCCCAAGTCAACGGGCGACTATAGGAAAGCCTTTCGCTACGAACTATCGGACTAGTCTCAAATATGGGATGTGTTGGCGAGCGCGAGAAGACTCATTGCCTGGCGCTCGCCGCGCTGCGCCGTGAGGCGGCCGCTCGTCGATCCGATCGGCGACGCGGCCAGCAAGCACTCGCTCAGAGTTCGATTTTCGTGCCGAGCAGCACGAGGAACTGTCGCAGCCATTCGGGATGCGCGGGCCACGCGGGTGCGGTGACGAAATTGCCGTCGGTGATCGCTGCGTCGACGGGAATGTCGGCGTACTCGCCGCCGGCCATTTTGACCTCGGGCGCGCAGGCCGGGTAAGCCGAAATGCGTTTGCCGCGGATCACGTCGGCGGCGGCCAGCAGTTGCGCGGCGTGGCAGATTGCGGCGATCGGCTTGCCGGCTTCGGCGAATTGCCGCACCAGCTCGATCACTTTGCGATTGAGCCGCAGATATTCGGGCGCGCGGCCGCCGGCGATCGCGAGTGCGTCGTACTGGTGGGGATCGGCGTCGTCGAACGATGCATTGAGCGCGAACAGGTGACCGGGCTTTTCAGTGTAAGTCTGGTCGCCCTCGAAATCGTGGATCGCGGTCTTGATGCGATCGCCCGCCTTCTTGTCCGGGCAGACCGCATCGACCTGGTGGCCGACTGCCTGTAGCGCCTGAAACGGCACCATCGTTTCGTAATCCTCGGCGAAATCGCCGGTCAGAAACAGAATCTTCTTTGCCGCCATCGTATGCCTCCAGTTGTTCAAAGGAACACAGCGAGCGCCAGTTGGTGCTCAGATAAGCTCAGGGAGTCTACTCCAACCCGTTTGACAGAACCGCGACGGCTTTCGCCGGCAAGCAGGTGGCGCGTCGGCAGTCCGTGGCGCGCGGGAGCGGTGCAACGGCGTATCATTGGCGCGTTTTCGCATGCGGAAGCCGCTTGAAGCGGCTCACACCCAATCATGACTTCATCTCTCAATTCATCTCTGCTGCGTCGCGCCGCTGTCGTACTGGTCGTGTTCGGTGGCCTCGCGGCTTGCCAGAAGAACGATGCGACCGCTGGCCAGGTGGCCGGCAAGCTCAACGACGCCACCCAGCTCGCCGGGCAGAAGCTCGATCAGGCCGCCAGCTACGTCGGTCAGCAGGTCGACGCCACCAAGGCTGCGACGGAGCAGAACCTCGAATCGGCTTCGGCGACGCCGTCCATCAATGTCGACCCGAGCGCGCTCGCTTCGACCGCGCAGGCCAATCTGCAGAACGCCGCGAGCGCCACCAACGCGCAACTCGGCAAGGCCGCATCGCTCACCGGGCAAGGGCTCGAAACGGCGGGGCGCAAGTTGCAGGAGTGGTCGGCGCAGAGTTCGGCGTCCGCAACCAGCGCGTCGTCGTCATCGTCATCCAACGATTCCAGCGACGCGCAGAAACAGATGGACAAGTAATGAGACGGCCAGCCTGCCGGGGTCGTTTGACAGTCGGATTAAATGTAATTACTATGGTTACACATTGTCGTCGTCGGGCGGATTTGCCGTGAACACGAGTAGCCGGTTTGCCTTTGCGGTGCATGTGCTTGCGTTGCTGTCGTTGCAAGAGGGTGTGCCGCTTTCGTCGGAAATGATCGCGGGCAGCGTGAACACCAACCCCGCGCTGATCCGGCGTTTGCTCACCATGCTCGCCGAGGCGGGTCTGACCGCTTCGCAACTCGGCGCAGGCGGCGGCGCGTTGCTGGCACGCGCGCCGGACCGGATCAGCCTGCTGGAGGTGTATCGCGCGGTCGACGACGCGCAGTTGTTCGCGCTGCATCGCGAGGAGCCGAATCCGGCCTGCATGGTCGGGCGCAATATTCAGGTCGTGCTGCGCGGTATCATCGACGAAGCGCAGCAGGCCATGGAGGCTTCGCTCGGCGCGCGTACGCTGGCCGATGCCACGGCCGACCTGGTGCGCGCCGAACGTCAGCGTGAACGCAAGCGGCGCTCGCACGGGGCAGGGTAGTCAGACACGCATATAGCAAGGCGGGCGTCGCATGGTGGCGCCGCACACCTTCCAAAGAAACGGGGCTCCAAGCCCTCTTTTTTCCGCTATATATGTAATCGATGTAGTTACATATAAGCAAATCAAAGGAGCAGTGAAAATGAGCAAACAGTTGAAGATCGCGTTGTTCGGCGCCACCGGCACGATTGGCTCGCGGATCGCCGCCGAAGCGGCCCGTCGCGGACATCAGGTCACGGCGCTGGCGCGCAACCCGGCCCGCGTGCCGACCGACGTCGCCAACCTGAAGGCAGCCCAGGCCGATCTGCTCGACGCCGCCAGCGTGGCCGCCGCCGTGCGTGGCAACGACGTCGTGGCCAGCGCCTACGCGCCGCCGCCGGACGATCTCGGCGGACTCGCCAAGGCGACCCGGGCGCTCGTCGAAGGCGTGCGCGCGGCGGGCCTGAAGCGCCTCGTGGTGGTGGGCGGCGCGGGCACGCTCGAGGTCGCGCCGGGCAAGCAACTGGTCGACACGGACGGTTTCCCCGACGCCTACAAAGCCATCGCGCTCGCGCATCGCGAAGCATTCGAGTACTACCGTGGCGTCACCGATCTCGACTGGACCTTCTTCGCGCCGGCTGCGCTGATCGCGCCGGGCGAGCGCACGGGCAAGTTCCGCACGGGCGCGACCATGCTGCTGGCCGACGCCGAAGGCAATAGCCGCATTTCCGCCGAAGACTACGCGATCGCTTTTGTCGACGAACTGGAGCAGGGCCGTTTCATTCGCGAGATCGCGACGGTCGCATACTAAGCGACTTCGCGCCCGCCAATCCCGCGCCCACGCGCAAGCCCTCTAACAATCGGTTACGCATGTTCGGGCGCGGCGGGGGAAACAACGGCTACACTGGCGTCTCCCGTTTTCTTGCGGATTGCCATGCAGTCATGCCTCATCCGGCGTGAGTCCGAGGCTGTGCCGCCCACCGGCGGGCAGCCTGCCGCTCTTGCCGCCTCTCGTTTTCCTGCTTCCACCGGTCACGACGCCCGTCGCCGCGCTTCCTCGCGCGTCGCAACGTGGTTCGGCGCATGGGCCGCGGCGCTCGGCGTCGCGCTGATCCTGCTCGCCGGCGGCATGCCGCTGAGCGCGCAAGCCGCCGGCGCCACGACGCCGGTGATTCCCGCCCTGCAGAGCCTGATCAACAGCGCGACGGTGACGTCCGCGCCCGCGTCGGCTGCTTCGGGCGCCTCGGCGGCGGATGCGGCCTCCGCGCCGTCGCCGGCCAGCCAGGCGGAACTGGCGCGCTCGCTCGACAGCGTCATCAGCACGCTCGACAACGACCGCCAGCGCAGCGCCCTCGTCGCTCAACTCAAGAAACTGCGCGAAGTCTCCCGAAACGTTGCGCCGCCCGCACCGGCCCAGCCGAGCCCGGGTTTGCTCGGGGCGATCGCGTCGGGCATCGCCTCATTCGAATCCGACGTGCATCAGGGCCGCACGCCGGTGCGCTATTGGGGCGGACGCTTCAATGCAGCCGGCAACGAGCTCTATACGATCATCACCAGCCAGGGCCACGAGAGCTTCGGCCGGGTGCTGTTCTCGATGTTTGCCATGCTGGCGGGCTGGGGCGCTTGCGCCGGCGCGCTGATTTATCTGCAACACCGGCTTTATCTGCGGCTCGGCATCACCATGGGTCTCCATCCGAATCCGACCACGCGCGAATTGCTGATTTTCGCGCTACGCCGCGTCGGCCCGTGGATCATCGCGTTTCTGGCGGCGCTGCTGTTCGTGCGCGCCATGCCGGATTCGCTCGGCCGCACGCTCGGCATGGTGGTGGCGTATGCGATCGTCGCGGGCGCGGTGTTCTCCGCGATCTGCCTGATCATGTTTTCGCTGTTCGGCTCGGGACACCGGCGCGTCGCGGTGCGCCTGCTGATCGATCACGCGCGGCGTGTGCTGTTCGTGGTCGGCGTATGCGGCGCGCTCGGCGACGCGGCCGTCAACTACGACGTGGCGCATCAACTCGGCTCGAACCTCGCCGCGCTGATCTCGACCGCCGCCAACATGACGGCGGCCGTGCTCACGGGCTATTTCGCGCTGGCGTTTCGCCGGCCGGTCGCGCATCTGATCCGCAACCGCCCTTACGAGCAGCGCACCAATCACAAGGCCGCGACCGACGCCTTCGACGTTCTCGCCGCGCTCTGGCACGTGCCGGTGCTGGTGCTGGCAACAGCCTCCGTGGTGGCCACGCTCGGCGGCTCCGGCTCGAATGAAAACGTGCTGCAGATTTCGGTGGTGACCGCGCTGCTGCTGGTGCTGGCCTTCTTCCTGTCGGCCATCGTGCTGCGCGTGACGCGTCCGCGCAATGCCCGCAAACGCCGCCGCTCGCCGTATCTGACGCGCCTGCTGCGCTTTTCCGGCACGCTGCTCACGCTGTTCATCTGGCTGTTCTTCTTCGAACTCGCGTCGCGTTTGTGGGGCGTTTCGCTGGCCGCGGTGGTCGAGGAAAACGTCGCGGCGCGCGGTATCGCGCATGCGGTGACGGCGATCATCGCCACCGTGTTCATCGCGTGGCTGCTGTGGATTCTGGTCGACACCGCGATCACCGAAGCGCTCAATCCTGGCGGTCCGCGCAACAAGTCGCGCTCGCCGAGCATGCGCGCGCGCACCATGCTGCCGCTCGTGCGCAACGTACTGCTCGTCACCATCATGACGATTGCGGGGATCGTCACGGCGGCCAATCTCGGGATCAACGTCACACCGCTGCTGGCCGGCGCCGGCGTGATCGGTCTGGCGATCGGCTTTGGCGCCCAGTCGCTCGTGACCGATCTGATCACGGGTCTGTTCATCATCATCGAAGATACGATTTCGGTGGGCGACTGGATCGACGTGGACGGTGGCCACGCGGGCACGGTGGAGCATCTGTCGATTCGCACCGTGCGCCTGCGCGACGGCCAGGGCGCGATCCACGCGATTCCGTTCTCGCAGATCAAGATCGTCAAGAACCTGTCGCGCGATTTCGCCTATGCGGTGTTCGAAGTACGCATGTCGTTTTCCACCGATGTCGATCAGATCACGCAATTGATTCGCGAAGTGGGCGCGGAACTGATGGCCGACTTCCGCTACCGGCGCGAAATGCTCGGGCCGATCGAGGTGTGGGGGCTGGACCGTTTCGATCCGAACTGGATGGTCGTGAAAGGGCAGATCAAGACGCGTCCGTTGCAGCAATGGAGCGTGGCGCGCGCGTTCAATCTGCGGCTCAAGCGCAAGATGGACGAAGCGGGCATCGAGATTCCGGTGCCGCAGATGCGGCTGTTCACGTCCTCGAAGGACAACGAAGGTCAGCCGTTGCGAGACGACGAAATGCCCGAGTTCGCCGAGCATGGATCTGGGCACGCGCATGGGTCATCGGGGCAATCGGCTGCGCACGCGCCGGCGGCAACGGCTTCATCGGCGCGCGCGGCTCAGGCGGCCGTGGCAGCGGCGCGTGACGTCTCGCATGAACCGCGGCCCGCGCCACCGCCCACCGGACAAACCGCGCCGATCCCGCCACAGATTCCCACGGCGGGCGATGCGGGCGGCAAGAGTTGATACGGGTTGAATTGAATCGCCCGCTGACAGGCGAGTGTCAGGCGAGCGCGGGTTCGTCGGACGTGCGCACGATGTCGTTCACGTGCGTGGCGATCTGCGCGCCGGATACGCCATAGATATGCAACGACACGGCCGGTGCATCGCTGCCGTTACCCAGCCGATGGATACCGCCGCGACCACTTCGCACGAACGAGACCGCACCGGTCTTGCGCGCTTGCGTGCGAGTGGCGCTTGCACAATGCTGCGCACCGTCCCATTCGAATACCGTTTCGCTTAGCGTGCCATCCAGCACTGCATAGCCGCACCACGTGTGATGCGCGTGCACGGGGCTCATCTGCTGCGGCAACCAGACCAGTGAGGCGATCGCGTAGCGGCCGTGCGGATCGGCGGCCAGCAGATGACGGCGGTAACGCTCTGTCGAGCCCTCGCGCTGTGCCGGTTCGAGCAGGTCGGGCTCGACAGTCGCCTCGGCGAGCGCCATGCGCATGGTGCGCGCGAAGAACGTGGAATGCGACGGCTCGGGGAAGCTCGCGCAGGTTTCGAACATCGCATCCAGCGTTTCGCACAGACGGGCGAGCGGCGTGCTGTGCCGGGTACGCGAAGGCGTTTCGAGCGGGGCGAGGAAGGCTGGGCGATGGTCTGGGTTCATCTTGTGGACGCAGTCACGCGACTGCTTTTCGATTGATTTTGAATAGCGATATTTATACCCGTTTGACTGGAGAAAGAGTTTCCATATAATTCCCCTTGGAGTCTTAAAAGTAGAATAATTTCCTATAGGGGTGTCATGATGGGAATGGATATCATCGACCGGAAGCTGCTGGAGCTGCTGCAGGAAGACGCGACCATGCCGATCGCCGAGTTGGCGCAGCGCGTGAATCTGTCGCAGACGCCTTGCTGGAAGCGGCTACAGCGACTCAAAGAGGCGGGCGTGATTCGCGCCCAGGTGGCGCTTTGCGATGCCCGCAAGCTGGGCGTGGGCACGACGGTGTTCGTGGCCGTGCGGACCAACCAGCACACGGAAGCCTGGGCGCAGACCTTCACGCGCGCGGTGCAGGCGATTCCGGAGGTGGTGGAGGTGTACCGGATGAGCGGCGAAACCGATTACCTGCTGCGGGTGGTGGTGTCCGATATCGACGACTACGACCGCGTGTACAAGCTGCTGATTGCCGCCGTGCCGCTGTACGACGTGAGTTCGAGTTTCGCGATGGAGCAGATCAAGTATTCGACGGCGCTGCCGGTGCGACCGGCCATGGTGACCTGAGCCACGTAACAATCCCGCGGGAGCGCCGCTTGCTGCAAGCCGTATGCAAGCTCGGGCGGCGTAGAATGCCGCCTTCCCAGACACTATCCGCGACCGCTTCGCGAACCGAGCCCGCCTCATGAACAAACCGCCGCGCAAGAAGAATCCGACCTTTGGCATTGCCGTCTTCATCGTGGTCGCGGTGCTGTTGGTGATCGCTACGCTGTTCTACAACGCCATCACGGAAAAGCGCGATTTCGACCGTCAGAACGAGGCGGTGCCGACGATTTCATCGGACGCCGCTGCGGCGGCTACCGCGGCGAAGCCTGCGAGCGGCACCGCGCAGTAGCGCGTGCTCGTGCCTCGGCAGTAGCGCATGCGCGTGCCTCGTCAAGGGCCGATTGCTGCTGCCGTCTCATTCTTCCGGCAACCGGATCACGCTCGCGTCCTTGCGAATCAGCAGTGCCGCCGAGAGCATCTGCTTGCATTGATGCGCCAGTAGCTTCATGTCATGGACGGCGTCCGCCGCATAGTCCGGCGACTTCTCCGCCTCGACCACCATCGCGTCGAGTTCGCGATTCAACTGTTTGACCTGTTCCCCCTGATCGGCCGGCGGTGCGCTGCCGGCTTCGGCCTCGGTGAGGTTGTCGCGTACGAAACTCAGCGCACGCTGCAGCGCTTGCAACGAAACGCTTTCGACCTGCTGCTGTTGCTGCGCGGAGGTGCGCAGCAGGGGGGCGGCCGCCGTGATCTGGGACGCCAGCACGTGGCTGCGCACCAGCAAACCGTTCAATTCCGGCACGAACTTTTGTGCGGACCTCGGTTCGAGCATCATGCGCTGAAACGCCTGGCCGAGATTGGCGAACGCCACATGCACGTTCTTGCGCGCGAGCCGATAGCGGTAGTCGCGATCGAGTGCGGTTGCAGCGGCGGCCGCGGCGGGAGAGGCGCCCGCGACCGGTCTCACGACATCGATCGCCGGATCGGCCATGGCTGCCGCCGGCGCGAATGCTCCGGCTTCGGTCACGGTGGCGGCCACCGCGGCGGCCGGCTTGCCGCTCCACCACCAGCTCGCTTCCAGATACTGACGCGTCGCGCCAAGCATGGTGCTGACGAGCTTGCCCATCAGGCGATATTCCCAGTACGGGAACAGATGACTTGCCGCGATGGCGATCGCGCAGCCCACCACCGTGTCGATCGCGCGTTCACCGATGATGCGCATGCTCCCCGGCGCCAGCAGATGGAACATCAGCAGCACATACGACGAAGTGAACACCACGCTCGCGGTGTAATTGAACAGCAGCAGGCTGTAGCTCATCACCATCGACGCGAACATCACCACCAGCAGGATGTGCGGCTCCTTGACGAAGACCATCAGCCCGATACTCGCCGCGCAGCCGATCAGCGTGCCGACGATCCGCTGCCCGTTGCGCTGTTTGGTGAGCGAGTAGCCGGGCTTCAGAATGATGACGGTGGTCATCACGATCCAGTAGGCGTTGGTGAGCGGCAGCAGGCGCCCAAGCCAGAAGCCCACGGCGACGGCGATCGTCACGCGTAGCGCATGGCGAAAGCTCGGCGAGGCCATGGTCAGATTCGAGAAGATCTGCCCGAACGGCACGCGCCGGCTCGACACGAACCGGCTGAGCGCCTGGTCGAGGCGCAATTCGGTTTCGGTTGCGCTGGCGTCGCTCGACAGGCTCCTACGCATCTTGTCGATCAGTCGCGTGGCGCTCCAGATGCGCCGGAAGGTCGACGAGATCGCCGAGTACGCTTCGTGGTTCTTGCTCGGCAGGTCCTGTTTGCGCATCAGTTCGATTTCGAACTCGATAGCGCGCAATTCCGCCTTCACGTTCACGCGAATCCGCGGCGGATGATTCTGCAGCACCGCGAGCCCGATCTCCTCGAGGTCGGCGGCCGCCTTGCGAATCAGATCGCGGTAGAACACCAGCAGATCGGAGCCGCCGAAGGTATTGCGCACCAGCGGGTAATCGGTGTGTGCGCCCACGAACAGCTCGTGCAGGTCGACCGTGTTGATGAACAGATTGAACAGCATGGCGCGGCGTGGCTCGAGCTTGCCGCTTTTGAGCCTGGGCAGATTGCGCAGCACGATGTCGCGTGCGGCGTCCTGCTGCGCCACCGCGGCAATCTGTTTATCGACCAGATTGCGATAACACTCGTCCAGATCGTTATCGAGGTCGTAGAACTCGGCGCGCGCCAGCAGATAGTCGGCACACGCGAAGACGCTTTCAGCGAGCGCCTGCTGTTCGATGCGATGCATCATCCAGCGGCTCACGAAGGTCGACCAGTAGGTGTACCACAGGCCGCCCACCAGAATCCACGATGCGTTGACGAGCGCCTGCACGGGCGTGAAAT
This sequence comes from Paraburkholderia sp. BCC1884, assembly GCF_900996225.1. Taxonomy (GTDB): domain Bacteria; phylum Pseudomonadota; class Gammaproteobacteria; order Burkholderiales; family Burkholderiaceae; genus Paraburkholderia. Next base: position 316,784 of record NZ_CAAJGL010000079.1, read on the forward strand.
GCTCCTCCAGCGTCATGATCATCATGAACAGCGTGGCGAAGCTGATTTGCGGCCAGCGATTGCCGTAGACGACGATCAGCGACAACACGAACGTGAGCGGCACGACGGTGCACCATAGCGCCACCACGTTGACCGTGGCGAGACCCGTGGCCAGCGCCGACAGAAAGCCGATCACCGTGCACGCCAGCATTTCGTTGTGCTTGTACTTTAGCGGACCCGGCATATCGACCACGCAGGCGCCAAGCGCGCCGGTGGCGATCGTGAAGCCGAGATCGCGGTCGTGAAACACGATCAGACAGAGGATCGCGGGTAACGACACGCCGACAGCGATGCGCAGGCCGCCATAAAAATACTGGCTGTAAAGGAATTTCTTGATCTCGACCGAATAGCGCATCGACTACCTGGATTCCATTCTCTGGGCAAATCGCGATTGAAGGGCAGACTCAAACTGCCGTCGAGTCTAACTGATTTCGAGGGGGATTCGACCTCATCCATCTGGCCAGGTTCTGCCCTGGTGGCGCGTTTGTTATGCTGTCGCTTCACTGTCTGTCGCGGCTCCGGCTTACTGCTCGTGCCGCACGTTTCGCTCAGGATTTATGCTCCAGCTCTTCTATTCGAACCGCTACGAAACCCTTGTCGGCGCGCTGCTCGACGACCTCGCGCAAGCCCCGTCCGATCCATGGACGGCGCGACCCGTGATCGTTCCCAGCGCGGCGATAAGGCGTCGGCTCGAGCTGGACATCGCCACCCGCCAGGGCATCTGCGCGAATGTCAATTTTGGTTATCTCGCGCAATGGCTGTGGGCGCAGATCGGCGGCGTGATCAAGGTTACCCAGCACTCGCCCTTCGCGCCCGACCGGCTGGTATGGCGCTGCTACCGGCTGCTGGGCGAGACGGACGGGACGCTGCCGTGGAATGCCTCGCCGCGCCTGCGCACCTATCTCGATGCGGCCGACGCGTCGATGCGCTACGAACTCGCACGGCGCGTGGCGACCGTACTCGACCACTATCTGACGTATCGCCCGGAATGGTTGCAGCAATGGCAGAAGGGCGGTTCGATTTTCGCCGGTGGCGCAGCGGACAACACGGGTCCGCGTCTGGTCGGCGCGACAGAAGCGGCGCGTGAAGACGAGCGTTGGCAGGCCGCGTTGTGGCGCGCCGTGCTGGTCGAAGTGGCGGACGTGGCGGGCAATGCGCAGACGCCCGCCGCCGCCTTGCCGCCCGCTTATCGTTTCCTCGAAGAAATCGGCACGCTCGATCTCGAGGCGATCTCGAAGGCGCAGTGGCCCGAAGCCGTCAGCGTGTTCGCGTTGCCCACCATGCCGCCGTTGCACGTTGCACTGTTGCGTGCCTTGTCGCGCTGGGTCGACGTGCGCTTATACGTGATCAACCCATGCCGCGAATTCTGGTTCGACGTGGTCAGCGAGGGCCGTGTCGAAGCGCTCGACGCAGCAGGTCAACTCGACTTTCAGGACGTGGGTCATCCGCTGCTGGCGGAGTGGGGTCGGCAGACTCAGGCGCAGTTGCACATGCTGCACGAGCTGACCGAAAGTGCGGCATCGGGCGAGACCGGCGACTTCAGCGAGAACCCTGAGCCGAGTTGGCTCGCGGCCGTGCAGAACGGCATTCTCGATCTGCGTTCGGAAGCGCAAGCCGACGATCTGCCGGTCGAGCAGGGCATCGAAGTGCACGTGTGTCACAGTCTGTCGCGACAACTCGAGGTGCTGCACGATCGCCTGCTCGGCTGGTTCGACGAATTCGACGATTTGCAGCCGTCCGACGTGTTGGTCGCCGTGTCCGATCTCGCCGCCGCCGGCCCGTTGATCGACGCGGTGTTCGGCACCACGCCCGCCGGCGACACGCGCCGCATTCCGTATCGCATCACCGGCTTGCCGCCGTCGCAGGCCAATCCGGTTGCCCGCTTGCTGCTGGACTGGCTGGCTTTGCCCGAGCGCAGCGTCGGCGCGCCGGATCTGATCGAATGGCTGCGGGTGGATGCGATCGCCGTACGTTATGGAATCGACGCCGGCTCGCTTGAATCCGCGCAGGAATGGCTTGCGGCGGCCGGTGCCCGGCGTGGACTCGCGCCGGTCGAGCCGAGCGGCGAACACGTGCCGATCGCCCGCCATACTTTTGCGGATGCGCTGACTCGCCTGTACCTGGGCTACGCCATGCCTGACGGTGGCGAGCCGGTCGACGCCTGGTTGCCGGTCGAAGGCGCCGACGGCTCCGACGCCGAATTGCTGGGTCGCCTGTCGCGCTTCGTCGACGATATCGACACCTTCTCCGCGCGCTGTGCCGTTGAACAAACCCCTGTCGAGTGGACCCAACTTCTGCTTGAAACGCTCGCGCAATGTTTTGACGGCGGCGTCGATTTCGCCGATTCGCTAGCCGCTGTGCGCGACGCGATCGACAAGATGGGCGACGCGATGCAAGCCGGCGCGCAAGACGTGACGTTGCCGGCCGCCGTGGTGCGCGGCGCCCTCAAGGAGGCGCTCGACGACCCGGCGCGTGGTGGTGTGCCATGGGGTAGCGTGACGTTTTCTTCGCTTACCAGCTTGCGCGGGTTGCCGTTCAGAATCGTCTGCCTGCTCGGCATGGACGACGGCGTATTGCCAAGCCTCGCCCGCGCCGATGAGTTCGATCTGATGGCGGCGTTCGGCAAGGCTGGCGACCGCCAGCGCCGCGACGACGAACGCAATCTGTTCCTCGACCTGCTGCTGGCCGCGCGCGATCGTCTGTTCATCGCCTACACCGGGCGCAGTATTCGCGATAACGCGCCGTTGCCGCCCGCTGCGCTGGTCGACGAGTTGCTCGATCATCTGGGGCGCGTGTCGGCGGGCGAGGGCGCAAGCCCCGCGGAAGTCGAGAGCGCGCGTCACGCGTTTATCGTCGACCATCCGTTGCAGGCGTTTGCTGCGGATTATTTCTCCGCGAAACCCGAGTTGTTCAGTTACGACGCCGACCGCGCCGAACTGGCAACGTTACTGGCCGCACCGCAGCATCCCACGCCCGCACCGTTCTTCGATCAGCCCTTGCCGCCCGCGGACCCCGCGCCGGTCGCGTTCGACGAGTTCGTGCGCTTCTGGCGTCATCCGGCGCGCGCGCTGTTGCGTGATCGGCTGGGCATCTTGTTGTCGGACGCTCAAGGCGAGTTGCTCGATACCGAGCCGTTCGACCTGGATTACGCGGGGCGCGACGCGTTGGCCGATCGTTTGTTGCCTGTGCTGCTCGAAACCGAAACCGCTCTCGACGACGAACACGCCATGTTCGAGCGCGTCCGTCGCGTGGCCGCTGCGAGCCCGGAACTGCCGGGCGGTGCGACCGGCGCGGTGTGGCGCGCGCGTGAACTCGGCGCGTTGCGCCAGCTTGCCGATAGTGTGCGGCGCGAGGTGGCCTCCGGTGTCGAACGCTTGCCATTCGTGCTCGATATCACACCGCGCTGGCCCGAAGGCTCGGATCTCGCCGGCGCGCTATTCGGCCCGCATGACGCGGCGCTTCGTCGAGCGGCTGAAACGCCGCTGCAACTGCATGGCAGTCTGAATTTACTCACCGAAACAGGACAAGTGATTTTTCGCTACGCCAAAGCCACTGCGCGCGACTATCTTTCCGCATGGCTCGCGCATCTGGCTTATTGCGCCGCGCTTCCAGACGGGCCGCGACGCACGCTCTGGTATGGCAGCGGCGAGAGTTTCGAACTCACGCCGGTCGCCGCGCCGCTCGATGAACTGGCTCCGCTTGCCGCCTTGTTCAAGGCGGGGCGTATGCTGCCGCTGCGGTTTTTCCCCAAGAGCGCCTGGACGCGCGTGAGCGAAAGCGAATCGGCGGCGCAAGGTGTCTGGATCAACGACCGCGTGCGCGGCGAGTCGGACGATCCGGCGTTGCGCATCGCATTGCGCGGTACGCCGCTCACGCTCGACGAACCGTTCGGCAGTCTCGCGGCGATCGTCTACAAGCCGCTCATGCAGCATCTGCGGAGCGCGTCATGAGCGGCGCCCTGCAAAACTACGCGCTGGTCGCCGAGGAACTCGACGTCTTCGCCTGCTCGCTCGACGGTGTGAACCAGATCGAAGCGTCGGCGGGCACCGGCAAGACCTGGAACATCTGCGCGTTGTACGTGCGGCTGCTGCTCGAGAAGAACCTGAACGCGGACCAGATTCTGGTCGTCACGTTCACGAAGGCGGCGACCGCCGAACTGCACGAGCGGATTCGCGGGCGGCTCGCGGAACTGGATCGTGCGATCGAGATGGATCACGACGGTGGCGATCCGTTCATCAAGCGCCTCTTCGAAACCACGCTGGCGCCGGAGCGCGGCATCGAGCGCGACGCGGCGTTGAAGGTGGTGCGACGCGCGCTGCGCACGTTCGACCAGGCGGCGATTCACACCATTCACGCGTTCTGTCAGCGCGCCTTGCAGGAAGCGCCGTTTGCCGCTGCCATGCCGTTCGAGTTCGACATGGAGGCCGACGACGCCGCCTTGCGCTTCGAGATGGCCGCTGATTTCTGGCGTGAGCAGGTCGAGCCGGTGGCGTACGCGCACCCCGCTTTTGCTGCGTGGCTGGTGGCTAAACGCGCCGGTCCGGCATCGTTCGACGAACAACTCGCGCGCCGTTTGAAGAAGCCCTTGGCGCAATTGCGCTGGGGCAATATCGACGCAAGCGGTGGCGCCGATCCGCAAGCGGGTTTCGATGCCGCCTGCGCACTCTGGCAGGCCGAGCGTGATGCGATCGTCAGTCTGCTCGCGCAGGCGCAAGACCGTCTGAGCAAGACCACGCACAAGCCCGATCACGTGAGCGCGGCGATTGCCGCATGGACCGACTATTTCGCCCAGGGCGACTGTCACGCGCCGCCGCCGCGTGCCGCTTTGAAGCTGACCGTATCGGCGTTGAAGAAGGCGACCAAGGTCAAGTTCGAGCCGCCCGGGCATGCGTTCTTCGAACACGCCGAGGCACTTGCCGCTGCCGTGGTCGCGGCCGAGGCCGCGCAACGCGCACGCTGGCTTTCGCTGGTGGAGCTCTGGCTCGATTTCGCGCCCGCTGAATTGGCGGCGCGCAAGCGCACCCGTCGGGTCGTCTCGTTCGACGATCTGCTGTCGAACCTCTATCGGGCACTTGCCGCGCATCCATGGCTCGCCGATGCTCTGCGCTCGCGCTATCCGGCGGCGCTCATCGACGAGTTCCAGGACACCGATCCGCTGCAGTTCGCAATCTTCAGCCGCATCTTCGCGCCTCGTGGACCGCTGTTTCTGGTGGGCGATCCGAAGCAGGCCATCTACAGCTTCCGGGCGGCGGATCTGCATACCTATCTGGCCGCGCGCGCAGCGGCTTCCGCGTGTTACACGCTGGCTGTCAACCAGCGTTCCACCGCGCCGATCGTCGAGGCGTGCAACCGGCTGTTCGAGGCCAACCCGCAGGCATTCGTGCTCGACGGCCTCGACTATCAGCCGGTGCGCGCGGGCGAGCGGCGTCGGCCGCCGTTCGCCGAGCCCGATGCAGGCGGCGGCGATTTCCGTATCTGGTCCTTGCCTCAAGGCGAGGCCGCGTTGACCAAGCGCGAAGCGCAGCGCGAAGCGAGCGAGGCCTGCGCGGCCGAGATCGTGCGGTTGTTGCGCGGCGCGCGCGAAGCTCAGGTGACGATCGGCGACGCGCCGCTGGCGCCGGGCAATATCTCCGTGCTGGTGCAAACACATAAGCAGGGCAGTCTGATCAAACGCGTGCTGGCGGCGTGGGGCGTGGGCAGCGTGGAACTGGCGCAAGCCTCCGTGTTCGCGACGCTGGACGCCGAGCAGATCGAGCGCGTGCTGGCCGCCGTCGATACGCCGGGCGATCTGCGTCGCCTGCGTGCCGCGCTGGCGACCGACTGGCTCGGCCTCGACGCCGCAGCGTTGTGGCGTCTCGAGCAACTGGCCGATGCCCCGGCGGCCGCCGACGACCCCGCGCACGCAGCCGACGCGATGGGCTGGGTCGAACGCTTTTCCCGTTACCGCACACTCTGGCATGAACGCGGATTCGCGGTGATGTGGCGCACCTTGATGCGCGAACTGCGTGTCGCGCAACGTCTCGTCGGCGGGCCTGAAGGCGAGCGTCGTCTGACCAACGTGAACCATCTTGCGGAACTCGTGCAGGCGCGCGCGGCCACGCAGCCCGGCATCGCGCCAACTTTGCGCTGGCTCGCCGCGCAGCGTGCCCAGGGTGGTGGCGAAGACGCGCAGCTGCGTCTCGAGTCGGATCGCAACCTCGTGCAGATCGTCACGGTCCACAAATCGAAGGGACTGGAATACGCGGTGGTGTTCTGTCCATTCCTGAACGACGGCGCATTGCGCGATCCACCGTCCTCCGGCTTGCCCGATGCACGCGAGTATCACGACGAAACGGGCGACGCCGTGCTGCACTACGGCTGCGACGACGAGGAAGCCGAGCGCGCCTCGCGTTATGCCATGCGCGAGCAGGCAGCGGAGCGGGCACGGCTCGTCTACGTGGCGCTGACGCGCGCGGTGTACCGCTGTTATCTGGTGGCGGGCACCTATCTGTCGTCGCGCTCCACCAGGGAATCGCGGCGCAGCGTGCTGAACTGGCTGGTGGGCGGCAAAGGGCACAGCTTCGACGACTGGCTCGCCGAGCCGCCCGACGAAGCGGCACTGTCGGCGAGCTGGCAGGCGCTGGCGGGCGGCCCGGTCACGTTGCACGCGCTCCCGAAAGTGGAGCGGCGGGTGCCGTTGGAAAGCACGCAGGATCGCAGCGTGCATCTGCAGGCGCGGACCAACCGCCGACCCCTGCGCGATCAATGGCGCATGGCGAGTTTCAGTGGCCTGATCGCCGCCGGCAGCAGAAATGGCGAGACGCACGCGCCGCTCGAAGAGGTGCGTCCGGATCACGACGAGATTGCCGATGCACTCGCGTCTGCATCCGCGCCCGCGGTTGTTCCGCAAGCGCCGTCCTATCCGCCGGACGACATTCTCGCTTTTCCGCGCGGCGCGGCGGCAGGCGACTGTCTGCACCGCATGTTCGAACTCGCCGATTTCGCCAATGCACAGAGCTGGCCCGAAGCGATTCGTGGCGCGCTGCGCGAGCGTCCCGCGCCGGCTACGCCCGAACTCGCCGCACGTTTGCCGGCCATGATGCACCACCTGATCGCCGACGTCGTGGCGACCGAACTCGTGCCCGGCATGACGCTCGCGAATTTGAATCCGCGTCGGCGCATGAACGAACTCGAGTTTCTGTTCGCTGCGCCGTCACTCGATTTCCCCGCATTGCGCGAGTTACTGATCGAACACGGCTATCCGGATGTCGTGCTGGAGCCGGGCGTATTGCGCGGTTTCGTCAAAGGATTTATCGACATGATCGTCGAGCATGACGGACGTTTCTGGATCGTCGACTGGAAGTCGAACCATCTGGGCGAGAGCGCCGCCGACTACGCCGCAGCACCGCTCGAAGCCGCGATGGCGAGCCACGCGTATCACCTGCAGGCGCTGCTTTATACGGTCGCGCTGCATCGCTATCTGAAAACACGGGTACGCGATTATTCGTACGACACGCACATCGGCGGCTATCTCTATCTGTTCGTGCGTGGGGTGCGTCCACATTGGCGCGATGGCGACGTGCCGGCGGGCGTGCACATGAGACGGCCCGCATTTGAACTGGTGGCGCTGCTCGATGCGGCGATGATCGGAGTCCTCGTATGAGCACGTTCGACCCGACAAGCGCTGCACGGCCCGAACTCGACGACATCGGCGTGACGTTACCCGCACCGGCTGATTTCAGTATCGCGCTGGCCGAAGGCTTTGCGCGTCGTATCGGTGCGCTCGCGCGGCGTGGCGGTGTCCCCACCGAGGCTGTGAAGTGGGCCGCACGGGCCGCTTTCGCCGCGAGCCGCGCGACCAGTGAGGGCCACGTCTGTCTGCCGCTTGCTGCGCTGGCGCGACGCTTCGAAGCCGCCACGAACGAGGTGAGAGTCGCGCTCTTTGCAAGCGGTATGGCGAGCGACGGTTCAGGCAGCGCGGCGGCCTTGCGGCCGCTCGTCGTCGATGCACAAGGGCGCCTGTACCTTGCCCGTTACTACGATTACGAACGGCAACTGGCTCGCGCACTGGTCGCGCATGCCGGCGCCGGTAAAGACGCCGGCGCTAACGCCAATCCCGAAGCCGATGTCCGCTCCCTTCAGGCGCGTCTGCTGCGCTATTTCGGGCCCCCGAAAGACGGCGAGGTGGACTGGCAACGCGTCGCGGCCGTGATGGCGTTGTCCGGGCGGCTTACCATCGTCAGTGGCGGACCGGGCACCGGCAAGACCACGACGGTGGTCGGCGTGCTCGCCTGTCTGCTGGATACGCGCGCCGATCTGCGTATCGCCCTCGCGGCGCCAACCGGCAAAGCCGCGCAGCGCATGCAGGAGGCCTTGCTGGCGCGCGCCGGCGATCTGCCGCCCGAACTGGCCGCGCGTTTGCCGCAGACGTCCTACACCTTGCATCGTCTGCTCGGCTCGGGGCCGGGCGGACGTTTCCGGCATCATCGCGATAATCCCTTGCCCTACGACGTGGTCGTGATCGACGAAGCGTCGATGATCGACGTGGCGATGGCCGCGCATCTGCTCGATGCGATTGCACCGCAGACGCGCCTCGTCATGCTCGGCGACAAGGACCAACTCGCCGCCGTCGAGGCCGGTGCGGTGTTCGCCGAACTCAGCGCGCGACCGGAATTCACGCAAGACGGACGGCAGCGGATCGCACAGGCGCTGGACATCGACGCAACGCGGTTTGCGCAAGCCTTGCCGGTGGCAGCACGCGATATCGACGAAGAACTGGCTGATTTCTACGCTCAGACAGGCGCGCCAGAAACGTTCGAGATGCCACAAGCCGATCTGTCCGTCGAAAGGGACACGCCGGATCTATTCGACGCCCCCGGCAGCGGCGATCTGTTCGCAGACACAGCCACAACGGCGAGCGAAGGCAACGCACGCCCCCTTATTGCGCTGCCGCCCGACACAAACGCAGCGTCCTTATCGACGTCGCGTGCCCGGAATCCACTCGCTGACTGCGTCGTCTGGCTCGAGCGCAATTACCGCTTCGGACTCGAATCGCCGATCGGACGACTTTCGCTGGCGATCCGCAAAGGTTCGGCAAGCGAGGCCCTCGACGTCCTCATGACCGATCCCACGGAAGCATGCGCTGCGGCCCTGCACGAAGACACTCACGCAACACTTGCCGAGCGCACTGTCGCGAGGCTCGCCGCTGGCTTTGCCCCCTACGCCGAAGCATTGGCAGAAGCGCTCGCCGCCGACACGCCCGACCCGCTGCCGCTGTTCGACGCCCTGAACCGTTTCCGCGTGTTGTGCGCCACGCGTTCGGGACCGCGCGGCGTCGACCAGGTGAACACGGTCATGGCCGCTCAGGTGCGGCGCGCAGCGGGCGTCACCTTGGCCGTGGGCGCGCAATGGTTTGCCGGACGTCCGGTGATGGTCACGCGCAACGATTACGCGCTGGGTCTGTTCAACGGTGACATCGGGATTGCGTTGCCGGGCGCGGGCGGCGCATTGCGCGTCTATTTCCGTACCGGCGACGGTGGCCTGCGGGCGGTGTCGCCGGCAGCGCTGCCGCCGCACGACACCGCCTTCGCGCTGACGGTCCATAAATCGCAAGGGTCCGAGTTCGAGCACGCCGTGTTGATGCTGCCGTCGACGTTCAGCCGGGTGTTGTCGCGTGAGTTGGTGTACACGGCGATTACGCGTGCGCGGGAAAGGGTCGAAGTGATCGGCGCGCGCGCGGTGCTGGCCCAGGCGATTGCCACGCCGACGCAACGCGACTCGGGACTGGCCGCACGGATCGCGGAGGCCAGCACGAGATAGTACGTCGCAGGGATGCGACGAGCGCGCGGGGTTAAACGCGCCATGGACTTGCGTGTTTTTTCGCGTGCCTGTGCCTGTTTCGGGCCGCTTATCCCACGATCCCGTTCGCTTGTCCGTGTGCCTCGGCCCGGCCGCGCATGCTCTTGCGGTACCACAGCGTCCATAGCGCCAAGCCGCCGTAGATGCCGTAACCGATGAACGGCGAGACCACCAGAAAGCGTTCGACCGGCCAACTCAGTGCCATCCAGGCACGCAGCGCCGTCTCGCCGGTGAGGCCGACGCCCCACACGAGTGTCATCCGCCGCATGGCGCTGACCAGGCCTGGCCGTGCCTCCCACAGCGCTTCGAAGTGCGCGGCGCCGCCTTCCATTTCGCGCGCCACGGTGGCGCGCGCGAGATAAAAAATCAGCGGGCGCCGCAGCGGCAGCGACAACAGAAACACCACGCCGACCGCGCCGGAAACCAGCGACTCGCGCAACAGCAGCACGCGCGGACTGCCGCCCAGCGCCATCGCCGCGACCGATAGCACGATGCCGGCCACGACCATCACGCTAAGTGCGTCGACGCGGCGAAAGCGCACCAGTTCGATCAGACTCCAGACGATCGGCGGCACGGCGGAGGCAATCAGCGCGCCGGTCTCGCCGAGCCTCGGCAACGCGAGCTTGTACGCGAGCCAGGGCAGCAAGAAATTGACGGCCAGTTCCAGCACAAAACCCGGACGAAGCTTCATATGAATTTACGCTGTAAGCGAAAAACGCAGTATCGATGAACTCGCGCCGCCGAGGCAACCGGTTTTTGCATCGGCCAACGTGCCCGATTTCGGCCTGTGTACACTTGCGTCTCTTATTCCAATCTCGCGTCATGACTTCCCGCTATCCGATCCCGCCAAACGAAATCGAATTGACCGCAGTGCGCGCGCAAGGAGCGGGCGGTCAGAACGTCAACAAAGTGTCGAGTGCGATTCATCTGCGCTTCGACGTGCACGCCTCGTCGTTGCCGGACGTGCTGAAAATGCGCCTGCTTGCGCTGTCCGATCACCGTCTCACGCGTGACGGCGTGGTGATCATCAAGGCGCAGCAACATCGGACTCAGGAGATGAATCGCGCGGCGGCGCTGGCGCGGCTCGACGAGTTGATCGAAAGCGTCAGCGTGACGCGCAAACCGCGTGTCGCCACCCGGCCGACGCGGGCATCGAACCGGCGGCGTCTGGACGGCAAGGCCAAGCGCAGTGAGATCAAATCCGGCCGCGGCCGGGTGGACGACTAGGAATACCTGCGTCAACGAACCGGTTCAGCGTTTGCCGCCGCGCCCGGTAGGACGAGCATCCGCCGGTGTCGGCACGAAGTCGACGCACAGGACGTGCGTGCCGTCGCGCTCGAAAGCCAGTGCCGCCGTGTAGCAGTCCTGGCCGTCCGCGAGCGAATAGTGCGGCCCCATCATCGCGACACGCCCAGGTGCGGCGAGCGCGTGCTTGAAATAGGCGCGCCGTGACCAGTTGCTGCGCGTCTCGCTGTAGAGCGGCGCGAGCCGCAGCGGCGGTGGCGGCACCGAGGCCGCCGTGACCGAGGGCTGAGTCTGCTCGCCCTGTCCGTCGGTGAGAAAAACCCGGCGCGCTTCGCGCAGATGCCAGACCTTTTGCGCGGCCTGGCGCAGATCGCCAGTTGCCTTGTAGGCCTCCGCCGCGGCCAGCACGGCTTCAGCGAAACCCTCGAAGCCGAGCCGCCGATGGCCGGCATGCTCGCGTTCATAGGCGGCGAACTTGCTCCACATCGATTCGAGTAGCGGCGGCACGCGGGCGCAGGCTGCCTGCACCGAGCTTTTCGGCTGACCAAGCCAGAAACCTTGCACGAAATCGACGTCGGCCTGCATCAGAATCATCAGTTCTTCGTCGGTCTCGACGCCTTCCGCGAGCACCAGCGTGCCGGACTGATGCAGCATCGCGACCAGGTGACTGATCATCGAGTCGTCGCCTTCGCCTTTGCCTGCGCGCGCAACCAGCGAACGGTCGAGCTTGACGATGTCCGGGCGGAAACGCCACACGCGGTCGAAGTTGGAAAAGCCGGTACCGAAGTCGTCGATTGCGATCAGGAAGTCGCGCGGCTGCGAGGCGGCGAGCATGCTGGCGACGGCGGATTCGTCATCGGCGGGCTGCTCGAGCACTTCGATCACGATGCGTTCCTGCGGCAAGCCGAAGTGCGCGGACAATTCGTCGATGAAGGTGCGTTGCGGCCAGCCCGTCTCGAACACCTGCGGCCGCGTGTTCAGAAAGAGCCAGCCCGTGCTGATGCCTTGCTCCATGAAATTCGCCACATGCAGGCAACGGGCAATGCGGTCGAGTTCGCGTGCGTCGGCGGCCGAGCGCGTGCCCGAAAAAAGCACTTCCGGCGAAACCGGCAGGCCGACCGGATCGAAGGCGCGCAACAAGCCCTCGTAACCGACCACACATTGATGCGTCACCGAGAGCACGGGCTGAAACACGCTGTGCAATGTCAACGCGCGCCAGGTGGCGGTCCAGCCGGACTCGTCCCGGACCAGATGCGGGAGCAGGCCGCTCAGGGTCAATTCGCTGACGGTTGGCATAAAGGCAGGCATGAGGGCGGACATGGTGGCTTCGCGGCAAGCGGGTGGCGGGGCGCGCAAACCGATTCAGCGCGCAACGGATGCTCAGCCCCGAGGTCGGCAGGGCAAATCAGATGAAGCCCGCGAACGCTAAGCGCGATGCCAGCCATGCTGGACTCCGGCGGAGTTAGTCAAAACCAGTCTAGCAGCTTGCAATTCGCATGAATGTGCGGGTTATCACAGACGCGGTGCGGCTCCGTTGTCGGCACACGCTTGCGTGTTAGAGCCGTGTGGCAGGGCGTCGCCGGGAAGTCGCATGGGTTCTGGGCCGGTCGGCGCGAAGCATCGACCGCTTTCGGCGCCTCGCGTATCAATCGCGCGTATGAAGCCAAAGGTAGCAGGGCGGCAAGCGGACGCCCGCCAAACTCCAGGCGAGGACGGTGCTCAGACGTTATGCCTGGCGGCGGGTTGGTGTCGTCCGGAGCGGCGGGCGTCGATGCGGCGCGCATGGGTCAGTCACCGGCCTGCAGGTTTGGTGTGCGGCGGGTATGCTGCTGCTTTTCTTGAGAAGGGGATCAAGCATGTCGGAAATCGCGGTAGTCGCAATTTCGGTGGCCAAGCCGGGTTATGAAGAGCAACTGCGCACGGCGCTCGAAGGCATTGTCGGCCCGACGCGCAAGGAGCAGGGTGCGCTTCAGTACGATCTGCACCGAGATGTGCAGGAACCGCGCCGGTTCGTTTTCGTCGAGCGTTGGGAGAGCAAGGAGGCGTTGGCCAGCCACGCTAAATCCGCGCATATCGAGGCTTATAAGAAAGCCGTGGCGGATTGGGTCGAGCACTCGGAAATTCGCGTCGTGTCGAAGATCGCGTAAGGAACGGGAAGCAAAGCCGGTTTAACCGGGCGCGAGACGGCATCGCGCGACGGCGAGCGAACGGCGGGGCGGATATCGGCCTCGCGCGGTGCTCGCCGTTTGCTTTTTAGTGCGTGGATTGCGGCACGTCGAGGATCAGGATGATGGTCCAGTCGGCGTCGCCATCGTGGTGATACTGGCGTTCCGCGACGATGAACGGCTGTTGCTTGCCATCCGGGCCGAGAAACAGCACGTCGCCTTCCATCGGCAGGCATTCGACGGGCGGCAGCGCCAGAAACGCTTCCTGACCGCCGCGCGGCATCAGTTTTTCGATTTTGCGAGATGCTGCTTCAGTCCATTCGATATCTAGCTGGATATTGCTCATGCTGTCCTCCGCACCAAGGTGCGCACGGGTTAGGGGAACCGGCCAGGCGCCGGTCGGTGCGCGACTTTAGCACACCGTCGGGCGGGCGCCGCGGGCCTTCCTTGCCGGTCCATTAGACAACAAAAAAGCCGAAGCCGGCGGTGCCGGCTTCGGCTTTTCACCTTCGCGGCCCGGCCGCGGGTGAGCTTGCAGATGGTGCTTACGAACCGGCAGCCTCGGCCTTCTTCGGATGATGATGCGGGGCCGTCTTGTGATGTTTGGCCGGCATGGCCGGTGCGCTTTCCATCGCCTGCTGACGGTTTTGCAAATCTTGCGCACGCTGTTCGACGTCGGCGGCCTTGGCCGGATCGGTGCTCATCATGACGCCGTTGTCCTGCGCATAAGCCGCGCCCGTTACGGCACTGAGGGAAACCAGGATCGCCAGGGACACTTTCTTCATCTTTACCTCCGCAGAGTGGTTGTGGACCCGAGTAATTGCCCATCCATATGGAAAGACAATGCATTCTAGTCAGCAATATCCGCTCCAGCGGATGCTTTTGTAACTGCAATGACAATTCGTTACATCTTGTAACGGCCCAGCCACGGCGGGGCCTGGCGCGCTCCGGGCTAGCGAATTACCGATAAGTCCTTGTCGCCGTGAGAAATATTCGCATCTCTAAATAAAGCGGCGCGATCTTTTAGCGCTGTTTCAGAACCATCCGATGGCGCGATAGACATGAAACTGGGCAATGCCAATTAACTCGTGCAATGCGATCTCAGCATTCACCAGATTGTCATAGCGCGGCAGTACACCAAGGTCTGCCGCTCGCGCGCTCGAGACGAAGGGTTGCGGCGCGAGGCCGAAGCGCGCGAAGTCGAGCAAAGCGCGCGGCATCTGATACGCGGAAGTGACGAGTATCAAGGAATCGTAACGTGAGTGGTCGAGAATAGCGGCGACGTTGCGAGCGTTCTCGTACGTGGTGCGACTGGTGTTTTCCAGCACGATATCGGCGCGCGGTACGGCGGCGCGCAGCAGATAGGGCAGGTAGGTGTCGGCTTCGGTCGCGCGACGCCCCTGCGGATCGCCGCCGCTCACGATCACGTGACAGGTCGCCGCCGTCCGCTTGCAGGCGGCGTAGTTTTGCGCACTCGCGGTGATGCGCGCCATCACGTCGCGCGGCGGCATGAGTTCGTGGTCGCTGCCGTAAACGAGCCCGCCGCCGAGCATGATGATCGCGGTGCGTGACGCGAAGGTGGCCGGCGAACCGGTCTGCCGTTCGGGTTGCGCCAGTTGCAGGAGCGGCGCTGTTAGCCAGCCGGCGGCGAGCAGCCAGAACAGTGCGAGCGTGGCCGCGGCAAGGGGCCGGCGGGCGCCTTTCCATAGCACGATTGCCGCAAAAAAAAGCACTAATAAAGTTAATAGAATCAATTTAAATGGGGTAACGTATGTCTTTCGGGACGAATCCACGGGCTTGCTATCGCGCCGCAGCGGTTGCATCGTCGGCTAGTGGAGAGAACGCTAACATGCCGTTCATACGGGGGTTCCGAGAACGAGACCAGGCAGCACCTGGCGGAATTCGGCCGCACGGGTTGCAGCCAGCTTCCAGCCAAGGGCGGGTGCCAAGCGCGTCACTGGTGGCGCGGTGACGTGGTGGGCATGATGTGTCATAGCTGCACTTTAAGAAAGAAGTGAGATGACCACGTATTCCAACGAAGCGGTACTTGAAGCGCTGCGGCGGGCGCAATATCGTCAGGTCCCTTGGGCCAGAAGGCCGGGCGTCTTCCAATATCTTCGCGCGTTAGGCCTGATGGACACCGTTCGGCAGCGCACCGTCGCGCCGGCACCGGGTTTTCATGCTCCTGTCGACATCGCCGTGCTGACCGATCGGGGTCGCGCCGAGTTTGCGCGGCTCGCACACGACGAGCGTCTACTCAGTTGGACCGCTCAGCGAATGAACGACTACGTTCTCGCCACAGCCGATACGCGAGTTGCCGTCGCGCTCGAAGTCCGGCCCTAGCGTCACCGGCTGGCTGCGACAGGCCTTGTTCCAGCCGCTTCAGGCGGCTGGCGGCGGCTTTATCGCTTCCGATTTTCCGTCGATAGCCCCCACCTCCTGCCAGTCACTGCGACCCGCTGCATCATGCCGCGCTCGTGAATAGCGTCTTTCTGCGCGCAAAAAAAAAAGCCCGTATCACGAGGATACGGGCGTACCGGAATTACTACTGCCACGCTGTGCTAATGGCGTTAAATCAGACTGACGCAAAGCAGGGTGGTTCCCCGATTAATCAATTCGCACAATTGACGCAGCCGAAGCACGGGCGCGCGTTGCTAGCGGCGACGCGGCGGCTCCGCACGCGCCGATTCCGGGCGGGTGTGCACATTACTGGCGATATCGCCGCGCAAATCGCCACGCGGCGCCGGCGGCGTGAAGTCGCGGCGCGGTTCGCTTTGTTGCCAGGCTTCGATCGTGGCCGTGCGGTCCGGCCGCCAGTTCCAGCCTTGTGGGCGCTGCTGGGCAAGCGCCGGTGCGGCCATTGATGAAACGACAATGCCGCACAGAAGCAGTGACATTGGTTTCATGCTGAGCTCCCGTCAAGCCGATGGATTCACGGCCTGTTTGCATATCCATAAAGGTATGCCGAGTAGCGAAAGCACGCTGTAAGTAATAGTAAATGGATGTTTCATCCGCAACTTTCGCGCTGCGTCGACAATCCGATGCAGCGCGAAAGTGTGGTGGCCTGGGCGGCAGGGGACGACGGTGGTGGGCGCGCCCCGGTCGGCGGTGCCCATGTCGGCCGCGGCGGCGTCGTGAGACGCCCCGCGATGGCCCGGATAAACGCCGGGTGCCCGCAGGCACCCGGAGGCGAAACAATTCTCGCGTCAGGCCATCTTGACCGGCGCGCGCCACGATTCCGGATTGGTCCAGAATGCGCCGCGCAGACGATCGCGGCTCGGCGGTGCCGGCGGTTTCGCGGCGGTGGCGCCAATGCGTCCGCGCAGCGAAATTTCGCGGCCGCTCGTGCCAAGTCGCTTAACTATTTCGGCGAGCGTACCATCCGCTTGCCACTCGTCGAAACGGCGGCGGCAAGTCGGCGGCGACGGATAGCGGCCCGGCAGTTTGGACCAGCCTTCGCCTGTCGACAGCACCCACAGCACGGCATTGACGACCGCGCGTGCTTCCACGCGTGGCCGACCGCGCCGTTCGCTCCGTGCAGGTTCCGCACAGAACAACGCCTCGACCAGCGCCCACTCGTTGTCTCTCAAATCGTCGAACAGCATCATGTTTCACCTCAGCGAAGCTAACTCCGGTGCGCTGCCCCGCGCCGCGCACTCTCCATGCACTCGATAGGCGAGTGCCAAGGAGGGTCGGGCTTGCCACGGTCTGCTATGCAGTCAGAATCATGGCGCCGACCCTTGTGTGCAGGTAAATGCAGGAAGTGTGCCAAGTTAGGTCCAACCGCCTGAAAGCCCCGTGACAGCGGGCCAGCGCGGGCGCTAGCTAGGGGCGTATAAGAATCCAAAAAACCCATCACGCAAATCGGGACAATCACCAATCTTGTGCAATCAAGCCCGTCCAGCGTGCGCTTGCGCCTTATTGCTGCATTGCAGCGATTGGCCCGAGGGCGGATTTCGTCGACCGTTTCAGCTTACAATTCGCATCAAATAGAGTTATTGATGAGGTCGGTAAATGAATGTGACGTTGCGGCAGCTAAGGGTTTTCATTGAGGTTGCCCGTTTGCAGAGCTTTAGTCGGGCCGGCGACGAAATCGGCCTGACGCAATCCGCCGTGAGTCGTTGCGTGCGCGAACTGGAAGGCGAGATCGGGTTGAAGCTGATCGATCGCACGACGCGCGAGGTGCAGCTCACGGATGTCGGCGGCAATCTGGTGTCGAGTGTCTCGCGGCTGCTGACGGATCTCGACGACGCCCTGCGCGAGATTCGCGAAATCGGCGAGCAGCGGCGCGGACGCGTGGTGGTGGCCGCCAGCCCGACAGTCGCCTGCCGGCTCATGCCGGGCGTGGTGGCCTCATGCGGGCGGCAATTTCCCTACATCACGCTGGGTTTGCGCGACGACGTGCAGAGCGACGTCATGCGCAAGGTGAAATCGGGCGAGGTCGATTTCGGCGTGATCATCGGCCCGTTTTCATCGGACGACCTGATCAGTGAGTCGTTGATGACCGACTCCTTCTGCCTCGTCTCGCGCGAGGACCACCCACTGGCAGCGCAGAGCCAGGTTGCGTGGACGGACCTGGACGGCCAACAACTCGTGATGCTCGACTATGCGTCGGGGAGCCGGCCGATCATCGATGCCGTCATGCAGGACCACGGCGTAAGCGCCACGGTGGTGCAGGAATTGGGGCATTCTGCGACCGTTTTTGGGCTGGTCGAAGCCGGTGTCGGCGTGAGCGTGCTGCCTTGGCTGGCCCTGCCGCTGCCGGCGGGCGCCTCGCTGGTGGCGCGGCCGCTCGTGCCGCGCGCCGAGCGCACGGTGGAACTGGTGCGACGGCGCGACCGGTCGCTGTCGCCGGCGGCGGAAGCGGTGTGGGGCCTGATCCGGGAGTTGCCGGCGAGGGCGGAGGATCTGCTCTGACGGCGTCTGGGCGGTTGGCCGGCTTGGGCCGCCCAGACGCCGTCAACGACACGGCGTTAAAAGTAGACGTCAAGCTAAACTATTGGCTCCTGGCTGAGCGTCAGGCTTGGCCTTAGCCTTAATCTACATTGTCTGGAAGCGTCGATGAGCGAATCGGATCTGCCTGTGCCCTCCGTCCCGAATGCCCGCGAAGCCGTGCGCGCGTTGCGTCCTTCGCAGATTCGTGAAGTTGCAAACGCCGGTTTCGGCGTCGCCGATGTGCTGCCGTTCTGGTTCGGCGAGTCCGACCGCGTCACCCCGGCTTTTATCCGCGATGCCGCCAGCGCCGCGCTGGCCGCCGGCGCGACTTTCTATACGCACAACCTGGGCATCGCGCCGCTGCGTGAGGCGCTCGCGGGTTACGTTAGCGAATTGCACGGCGCTACCTCGCCCGATCACGTCGCGGTGACGAGCGCGGGCGTCAATGCCTTGATGCTCGCCGCGCAACTGGTGGTCGGCGCGGGCGACCGCGTCGTGGCGGTTACGCCGCTGTGGCCGAATCTGGTAGAGATCCCGAAGATTCTCGGCGCGCATGTCGACACTGTCGCACTTGGCTATGGCGAGCAGGGCTGGCAACTCGATATCGAGCAGTTGCTCGCGGCCTTGACGCCCGAGACGACCATGCTGCTGATCAACTCGCCGAACAATCCGACCGGCTGGGTCATGAGCCGCGACGAGCAGCGCACCGTACTGGCGCATTGCCGGCGCCACGGCATCTGGATCGTCGCCGATGAGGTCTACGAGCGTCTCTACTACCCGGACGCCGATGCCCATCCCGCCGCCGGCAGCAAACCTTCGCGCACCGCGCCTTCGTTCCTCGATCTGGCCGGGCGCGACGAGCGTGTGATCTGCGTCAATTCGTTTTCGAAAGCCTGGCTGATGACGGGCTGGCGGCTTGGCTGGATCGTCGCGCCCGCCGCGTTGATGGACGATCTGGGCAAGCTGGTCGAGTACAACACCTCCTGCGCGCCGGCTTTCGTCCAGCAGGCAGGTATCACGGCGGTCGAGCAGGGCGAATCGTTCACGCAAGCGCTCGTGCACGACCTGAGGGCTTCGCGCGACCACCTGGTGCGAGCGTTGTCGACGGTACCCGGCGTCGACGTCAAAGCGCCGCCCGGCGCCATGTACCTGTTTTTCTCGATGCCGGGTGCATCGAGCAGTCTTGAACTGTGCAAAGCGATGGTGCGCGAAGTCGGCTTGGGCGTGGCGCCCGGCAGTGCCTTCGGCCCGCAGGGCGAAGGCTTCCTGCGCTGGTGCTACGCTTGCGACACGGCGCGGCTCGACGCGGGCGTCGAGCGTTTGCAGCGGTTCCTGACTCAACACGGGTGATCGTGCGGTGAGGGCGGGTTGAAAAGTTGGTCGAAGCCGTCGCGAAACGAATCAGAACGGCCTGCGGCGTTATGCTCCGATACACTGCGCTTTCCTGAGAATGCACGTCGGCCAAGGCATCGCTGGAAATGCGCGGGGGATTTCGTCTTTACGCACCGATTGTTTTTGCGTAATATGGCGCTCAGTCACGCGATTCCTTCCAGGAACATCGCTGCTCCGTCCGGCTGGGTTTGGCTCGATAGTCTGTTTCGCCTCCCCCCGGTGCGTGCTCCCATCAATATGACCGATCAGAATCGGGCGAGCGCGTCTTCAGTTCCACATCGTCTGTTTGATCCGGTTCTTTGACCACAGGGTCTGACCTAGCTGCATGAATACCCAAGAGGCGAAAATCGTCCTCGAGACAGCCTTGATCTGCGCGCAGGAGCCATTGAAGCTCGGCGAGTTGCGCAAGCTCTTTGCCGACGGCGTGTCGGCAGACACCGTTCGAACGTTGCTCGAAGACCTCAGGCAGGACTGGTCTGGGCGCGGTGTGGAGCTGGTCGGGCTGGCGTCGGGCTGGCGGTTTCAAAGCAAGCCCGCGATGCGTTCGTATCTGGATCGTTTGCATCCCGAGAAACCGCCGAAATATTCGCGCGCGGTGCTCGAAACGCTCGCGATCATTGCATACCGGCAACCGGTCACGCGCGGCGATATCGAAGAGATTCGCGGCGTGACGGTGAATACGCAAGTCGTCAAGCAACTCGAAGATCGTAGCTGGATCGAAGTGATCGGCCATCGCGATGTGCCGGGCCGTCCCGCGCTGTACGCGACCACGCGGCAGTTTCTCGACGACCTCGGTTTGCGCGCGCTCGACGAATTGCCGCCGCTGGCCGATCCGTCGGCGCAGTTGAATGCGGATCTGCTGGGTCAGCATGCCATCGAGTTTGCCGAAGCGGCCGCCGTTGAGGTTGCGAGCGAGAATCAGGCTGCAGACCAGGGCGAAACTGGTGTCGGCGTCGAGGTGGGTCCTGCGGAATCTGTCGCGGCGACCAGCCATGATGAGAGCGCCGGGCAGGCTGCACCGGCTGACGATGCGGAGCCAGTTGATGGGCCCGAAACATCTGCCCCGTCGGCGCAAGCAGCCGAAGCGGCTGACGCATCAGGAACAGAAATCGCTGGCGAACCTGCTGACGAGCACGAAGCGGCACCCGTTGCATCGCAGGGCGGCATGGCGGACTCAGCACAGAATCACGATCCGGTCTCCCAGGCCGATCCGGCACTACCCGCGCACGGCTCGGGCGTACTCCGCGATACGGAGCACGCCGCCGAACCGAATCCGACCACGGCGGCGCACGGAGATCCTGAGGATCGCCGCGATGCCGCGCAGGACGCAGACGTTCTAGCCGACGACGAACCCGAGTCGCGCAGCGCCTGACGTAACCGAACTTTTTGCCACGCCCGCAATGGGCGTGCGCGACCTGACATTTTGAGGTTGTTTTGACACATACCCACGACACCGATTCGTCCGAATCCGAGCGCGCCGTGCCGTCGGCGCGCGCTGACGAAACGCGCACCAGCCAAGCATCGGCAGCCGAGGGCGAACGCCCTGCGCAAAACGCGGAAGCCGACGGCGAAGACCGTCCGCGCCGCGGCTTGCGTCGCGGCCCGCGCAGCCTGATCGCGCGCCGTCGCGCCGGAGCGAAGACGAAGGGCGCCGAAGGCGCGCCCGCGCAAGGTGCGCCGGTCGTCACCGAAGCGCCGCCGGACGGCGAGGTGGTCGCGCAGGTGCGCATGCCGCGCAAGGACGCGGGCGCCAAGGGTCAAGGTCAGCGCCGCAATGCCGGTGGCCAGAAGCGCGAAGGTGGTCAGCGTGACGCGGCACCGCGCGAAGGTGCGCCCCGCGACGGCGCACCCCGCGAAGGTCAGCGCGATGGCGCACCGCGCGAGCGTCAGCCGCGTCAGGGTGGTCAACGTCAGAATAATCGCCGCGGTAGCGAAGCGGCACCGGTGGCAGTGGCTGCGGAAGCCGCGCCGGACGATCTGTTTTCGTACGTCACGTCGCCCGCGTTCGACGCGGACAACGGCGGCACGGGCCCGAACGCCCCGATGCTGCGCCGTGGCAAGCCAGCCGCGCCCAAGCGCGTACTGGAACCGGACGACGACGCGCCGAAGTTGCACAAAGTGCTGGCCGAAGCCGGCATGGGTTCGCGCCGCGACATGGAAGAGTTGATCATTGCCGGCCGCGTTTCGGTGAACGGCGAGCCGGCTCACATCGGCCAGCGGATCATGCCGACCGACCAGGTCCGCATCAACGGCAAGCCGGTCAAGCGCAAGCTGGCCAATAAGCCGCCGCGTGTGCTGCTGTATCACAAACCGGCCGGCGAAATCGTCAGCCATGCGGATCCCGAAGGCCGTCCGTCGGTGTTCGACAAGCTGCCGCCGATGAAAACCGCCAAGTGGCTCGCGGTCGGCCGTCTCGACTTCAACACCGAAGGTCTGCTGATGCTGACCACCTCGGGCGATCTGGCGAACCGTTTTATGCATCCGCGTTATAGCGTCGAGCGTGAATACGCGGTGCGCGTGGTCGGCGAGCTCGCCGAAGGCATGCGTCAGAAGCTGTTGCACGGCGTAGAACTGGAAGACGGCCCGGCCAACTTCCTGCGTATCCGCGACGGCGGCGGCGAAGGCACCAATCACTGGTATCACGTCGCGCTGGCCGAAGGGCGTAACCGCGAAGTGCGTCGTATGTTCGAAGCAGCCGGCTTGATGGTGAGTCGCCTGATCCGTACGCGTCACGGCTCGATTTCGCTGCCGAAGGGCCTCAAGCGCGGCCGTTGGGAAGAGCTCGAAGACAACCAGGTGCGCGCGCTGATGGCGTCGGTCGGCCTCAAGGCTCCGACTGAAGAGCGCGGTAGCCGTAGCTCGGCGCCGGAGCGCAAGCAACCGGATCCGATGCAAACGTCGATGGGCTTCATCAACCGTGAACCCGTGCTGATGTCGCACGGCCGTTTCGACCAGCAGCAGCCGCGTGGCCAGGGCCGGCGTGGTGCGGCAGGGGGCGGTTTCGGCGGCGGTGCTGGTGGTGCTGGCGGCTCCGGCGGCGGATTCGGTGGTGGTTTTGGTAATCGCGGCGGTGCAGGCCGCAGCGCTGGCGGTTTCAGCGGCCCGATGGGCGGCGGCGCAGGCGGCGCAGGCGGCGCGGGTGGCCCGCGCGGCGGCCGTGACGTCGACGGCAATCGCGCGCCGACGGGAAACGGTAATCGTGCGCCGGCCGGCGGCAAGCGCACCGGTGGTCAAGGCGCGAATCCCGGCAATGGCGGCGGTCGTGGTCCGGGTGGCAATCGCGGCGGTAGCGCCAACCGCGCGGGTGGCGGCAACGCCAGCCCGGGCGGCGCGAATCGCGGCGGCGGTGCGCCGCGCGGCCGTTCGCGCGGTCGTTAAGGCGAAGCATCCATCTATGGCGGCCGGCCGCAGATCGTTGTTTCAACGCTCTGCTGCAATCGCCGTCATCGGATCGAGGGGCGGCGCGGTTTCTTTCATGTGATGCATAAAACCGCGACGCTGCACGAAGTAGGGGCAGATTTCATCGGCCCCACTTGAGCGGCCTGGCGCACGGGTCGCGCAAGCGGCCTCGCCAAAGGCCGGAAGCGTCGCCATATCGTTGAAAGATTCCCATGAAATCAAGCGGAAATGCGCGTTGGGCGGCGTTCTGCGGTTTGCGTTTGTCCCGAAAAATGGCTACAATCGCGAAGTCGCTGGGCGTGCGGCTTTTTATGTGCGGCTCAGGTGCGACCACCGGTAATAAGATGATGGGCGTTTAGCCCATTTTTTTTTGCCGCTCAGTTCTTCGTGGTTCGGCATCTCGGGTAGCACGAACGTGCGCCGGCCAGGCGCGCGGCCCGCATTGGTTGTTTGCAAAACAAGCGGCAGGCTCGCTGCGCGAACATCTAAGAGGGCACTGTGCAACTGACGGAACTGATTGAAACCACGGTCGTGGGACTCGGCTACGAGCTCGTCGATCTCGAGCGCACCGGGCGCGGCATGTTGTGTATCTATATCGACCAGCCGGCCGGGATCGGGATTGAAGACTGCGAGAAAGTCACGCGTCAGCTCCAGCACGTACTGACGGTCGAAAATATCGATTATGAGCGGCTCGAAGTATCGTCGCCGGGTCTCGACCGCCCGCTGAAAAAACTGGCGGATTTCGAACGCTTCGCAGGCAGCGAAGTGGTAATCACATTGAAAAAGCCATTGGACGGACGGAAATCGTACCGGGGCATCCTGCATGCCCCGCAAGGCGAAACGATCGGTCTGGAATTTGAAGGGAAGGAAGGCGCTGCGATGCTCGATTTCACGCTCGCAGACATGGATAAAGCACGCCTCGTTCCGAAAGTTGACTTTAGGAGCCGCAAACAATGAGTCGCGAAGTGTTGATGCTGGTGGATGCGCTGGCACGCGAGAAGAACGTCGACAAAGACGTGGTATTTGCCGCGCTCGAAGCGGCCCTCGCTTCGGCCTCCAAGAAACTCTTCGAAGAAGATGCGGATATCCGCGTCCAAATCGACCGTGAAAGCGGCGAGCACGAAACGTTTCGCCGCTGGAAGGTGGTGCCGGACGAAGCCGGTTTGCAGGAACCGGATCAGGAAATTCTGCTGTTCGAAGCACGCGAACAGCAACCCGAGATTCAGCTCGACGAGTTCATCGAAGAGCCGGTGCCGTCGATCGAGTTCGGCCGTATCGGCGCGCAGGCTGCCAAGCAGGTGATCCTGCAGAAGGTGCGCGACGCTGAACGCGAGCAGATCCTGAACGATTTCCTCGAGCGCGGCGAGCACATCATGACCGGCTCGGTGAAGCGTCTCGACAAGGGCAATTTCATCGTCGAAACCGGCCGTGTCGAAGCGCTGCTGCGCCGCGATCAGCTGATTCCGAAGGAAAACCTGCGCGTGGGCGACCGCGTGCGCGCTTACATCGCCAAGGTCGATCGCACCGCTCGCGGTCCGCAGATCGAACTGTCGCGTACGGCGCCTGAATTCCTGATGAAGCTGTTCGAGATGGAAGTGCCGGAAATCGAACAGGGCTTGCTGGAAATCAAGGCTGCCGCTCGTGATCCGGGCGTGCGCGCCAAGATCGGCGTGATCGCGTACGACAAGCGCATCGATCCGATCGGCACCTGCGTCGGTATTCGCGGTTCGCGCGTGCAGGCCGTGCGTAACGAGCTCGGTGGCGAAAACGTCGACATCGTGCTATGGTCGGAAGATCCCGCCCAGTTTGTGATCGGCGCCCTCGCGCCGGCAGCCGTCCAGTCGATCGTCGTCGATGAAGAAAAGCATTCGATGGACGTCGTCGTAGACGAGAACGAACTGGCGGTCGCGATCGGCCGCAGCGGCCAGAACGTGCGTCTTGCCAGCGAACTCACCGGCTGGCAGATCAACATCATGACGCCGGACGAATCTGCGCAGAAGCAGAATCAGGAACGCGGCGTATTGCGTGACCTGTTCATGGCGCGTCTCGATGTCGACGAAGAAGTTGCCGACATCCTGATCGACGAAGGCTTTACGAGCCTCGAAGAGATCGCTTACGTGCCGCTCAACGAAATGCTCGAAATCGAAGCATTCGACGAAGACACCGTTCACGAACTGCGCAACCGCTCGCGTGATGCATTGCTCACGCAGGCAATCGCGAATGAAGAAAAGGTCGAAAATGTGGCACTCGACCTGAAGAGCCTGGACGGCATGGATGCCGACCTGCTCGCAAAGCTGGCCGAACATCAGATCCAGACGCGCGACGAACTCGCCGAGCTGGCTGTGGACGAACTGGTCGAGATGACCGGAATGGAAGAGGATGCCGCTAAGGCGTTGATCATGAAAGCACGTGAACACTGGTTCCAGTGAGAAATGACCATGGCGCACTAAATTGAACGCGGCCGTCAGGCCGCATGACCCGATGCTAACCGCAAGGAATCGGTCCTTGCATTAAGAGGAATGAATGGCGAGTAACAACGTAGCCCAATTTGCCGCGGAACTGAAAATGCCTGCAGGCGTGCTGCTTGAGCAGCTGCAGGCGGCTGGCGTCACCAAAGCGAGCGAAGCCGACTCCCTGTCCGAAACGGACAAGGCGCGTCTGCTCGACCACTTGCGCAAGTCTCACGGCTCGACTGATGCAGACAAGCGCAAGATCACGCTGACGAAACGGCATACGTCGGAGATCAAGCAGTCCGATGCGACGGGCAAAGCTCGCACCATTCAGGTCGAGGTGCGTAAGAAGCGCACTTTCGTCCGCCGCGACGAAGCCGCCGGTGAAGGCGGGGATGCATCGAATCATGTGGCCGAAGACGTCGAAGTCGATGACGTCGAACTCCAGCGTCGTGAAGAGGAAGCTCGTCACGAAGCTGAGCTGCTCGAAAAGCAGGCTCAGGAGCTGAAGGCGCGTCAGGAACAACTCGAACGCGAAGAAGCCGAGCGTCAGGCACGCGAGCAGGCCGCTGAAGCCGAGCGTCGTCGCGCGGAAGAAGAAGCGGCGAAGAAGCGCGCAGCGGCTGCGGCCGAGGCGGCAACTCGCGAGAAGACTCAGACGGCGCAAGCTGCGCAGCCGGTCGCCGCGAAGGCTGAGCCGGCGGTTGCCAAGGCAGCGGAGCCGGTGGTCGCGAAGGAAAGCGAGCAGGACGACGAGCGCGCCGCAGCAGAACGCGCCGCGCAACGCGAAGCTGCGAAGAAGGCAGAAGACGCAGCGCGTCAGGCAGCTGACAAAGCGCGCGCCGAACAGGAAGAAATCGCCAAGCGCCGTGCGGCGGCGGAAGCCGAAGCGCGTGCGATTCGCGAAATGATGAACACGCCGCGCAAGGCGCAGGTCAAGGCGCCGGAACCGGCACCGATGCCCGCTGAGCCGGCCAAGGCCGTGGAAGCCAAGGGCACGCTGCACAAGCCGGCGCGTCCGCCGGGTGAAGCAACGGCACGTCCTGCAGCCAAGAAGCCGGCTGCTGCGGCTCCGGCTGCAACGACCACGCCGTCCGCAGGCGACAAGAAGAAGCCGGGCGGTGGTAAGGGCGGCTGGCAGGACGACGCAGCGAAGCGCCGCGGTATCAAGACGCGGGGTGACTCGAGCGGCGGTGTGGATCGCGGCTGGCGCGGTGGCCCGAAGGGTCGCGGCAAGCATCAGGATCTGAACACCACGTTCCAGGCGCCGACGGAACCGATCGTGCGCGAAGTGCACGTGCCGGAAACCATCACCGTCGCGGATCTCGCGCACAAGATGGCCGTGAAGGCGTCGGAAGTCATCAAGTCGATGATGAAGCTCGGCCAGATGGTCACGATCAACCAGATGCTGGACCAGGAAACGGCGATGATCATCGTCGAGGAACTGGGCCATCACGCGGTCGCGGCCAAGCTGGACGATCCGGAAGCCATGCTGGTCGAAGGCGAAGTGTCGGATGCGGAATCGCTGCCGCGTCCGCCGGTCGTCACCGTCATGGGTCACGTCGACCACGGCAAGACCTCGCTGCTCGACTACATCCGCCGTGCCAAGGTAGCAGCGGGTGAAGCGGGCGGGATTACGCAGCACATTGGCGCATACCACGTCGAAACGCCGCGTGGCGTGATCACGTTCCTCGACACGCCGGGTCACGAGGCCTTTACGGCCATGCGTGCTCGCGGTGCGAAGGCAACGGACATCGTGATTCTGGTGGTTGCAGCCGACGACGGCGTGATGCCGCAAACGAAGGAAGCGATCGCTCACGCGAAGGCAGGCGGCGTGCCGCTCGTCGTCGCGATCAACAAGATCGACAAGCCGGATGCGAATCTGGATCGCGTGAAGCAGGAACTCGTCGCGGAAGGCGTCGTGCCGGAAGAGTACGGTGGCGAATCGCCGTTCGTACCGGTGTCGGCTAAAACCGGCGCAGGTATCGACGACTTGCTCGAACAAGTGCTGCTGCAAGCCGAAGTGCTGGAATTGACGGCACCGATCGACGCACCGGCCAAGGGTCTCGTCATCGAAGCGAAGCTCGACAAGGGTAAGGGTCCGGTTGCAACGATCCTCGTCCAGTCCGGTACGCTGAACCGCGGTGACGTGGTGCTGGCAGGTAGTGCTTACGGTCGTGTGCGAGCCATGCTCGACGAAACCGGCAAGCCGACCAAGTCGGCAGGTCCGTCGATTCCGGTTGAAATTCAGGGTCTGTCGGAAGTCCCGCAGGCTGGCGAAGAAGTCATCGTCATGCCGGACGACCGCAAGGCACGTGAAGTCGCGCTGTTCCGTCAAGGCAAGTTCCGCGACGTCAAGCTGGCCAAGCAGCAGGCCGCGAAGCTCGAGAACATGCTGGAACAGATGACCGAAGGCGAAGTGGCGTACATGCCGCTCATCGTCAAGGCCGACGTGCAGGGTTCGCAGGAAGCGTTGGTGCAATCGCTGCTCAAGCTGTCGACCGACGAAGTGCGTGTGCAGATCGTGCACGGCGCCGTGGGTGGCATCAGCGAGTCGGACGTCAACCTGGCAACGGCTTCGAAGGCGGTCATCATCGGCTTCAACACCCGTGCGGACGCGCAGGCTCGCAAGCTGGCGGAGTCCAACGGCGTCGATATTCGCTACTACAACATCATCTATGACGCAGTGGATGACGTGAAGGCCGCGATGTCGGGCATGCTGGCGCCGGAAAAGCGCGAGATCATCACCGGTACGGTCGAAGTGCGTCAGGTCTTCAAGGTACCGAAGATCGGCGCAGTGGCCGGCTGTATGGTCACGGACGGTTTCGTCAAGCGCTCGTCGTCGGTGCGCGTGCTGCGCAACAACGTCGTCATCTTCACGGGCGAGCTCGATTCGCTCAAGCGCTTCAAGGATGACGTGAAGGAAGTCCGTCAGGGCTTCGAGTGCGGTATGTCGATCAAGAACTTCAACGACATCGTCGAAGGCGATCAGTTCGAAGTCTTCGAGATCACCGAAGTCGCGCGTACGCTGTAATTCAAGCGGCACGGCTCTAGGGGCGGAGCGGGCTTTCACGCCCGCTCCGCCCGTTGTTTTTTGGGGCCGCTGTTTCGCGCGAACCACTCAGCGCGAATCACTTTTTTGCATCCGCCCGAGCGGATCACACAACACCATGCCTAAAAAACGTTCTTCCCCCAATCGCAATGTACAGATCGCCGATCAGATCCAACGCGATCTGTCCGAACTGCTGCGCGAGGTCAAGGATCCGCGGATCGGCCTCGTCACGATTCAAAGTGTCGAGTTGACGCCTGACTATGCGCACGCCAAGGTCTACTTCACGACGCTGACGGGCGACCCGCAGCAGACGCTCGAAGCGCTGACCCATGCGGCCGGCCATCTGCACAATCAGCTGTTCAAGCGCCTGCACATCCACACCGTGCCGACGCTGCATTTCCATTACGACCAGACGATCGAACGCGCTGTCGAGATGTCCAAGCTGATCGACGAAGCGAACGCCAGTCGCGCGAAAGACGACGAGTGAAGAGCGTGGGGCGCCACCTCGGTGGCTGTCGCCCCGCCGTTTTACGTATCCATCAACATCCCGTCTTTCTGACATGACCGCACCTCAACGCCCCCGCGTGCCGCGTCGCGCGCTCGACGGCGTACTGCTGCTCGACAAACCGCTCGGCCTGTCGAGCAACGACGCGCTGATTCGCGCGAAGCGTCTCTATCTGGCGAAAAAGGCGGGCCACACCGGCACGCTCGATCCTCTCGCTACCGGTTTGCTGCCGCTCTGTTTCGGCGAAGCCACCAAGTTTTCGCAAGACCTGCTCGAAGCCGACAAGACCTACGAGGCCACCATGCGCCTCGGTATTCGCACGACCACGGGCGATGCCGAAGGCGAAGCAATCGATACGCGCGAAGTGACGTGCGACGAGGCGGCGATTCAGGCGGTGCTGCCGTCATTTTTCGGCGACATCATCCAGGTCCCGCCGATGTACTCGGCGCTCAAGCGTGACGGCAAGCCCCTGTACGAATACGCACGCGCCGGCCAGACGGTCGAGCGGGAAGGGCGTCCGGTGACGATCCTCAAACTCGAATTGCTCGCTTGCGCGCTGCCGGACGTGACGTTTCGCGTGACCTGCAGCAAGGGAACGTATGTGCGCACGCTGGCCGAGGATATCGGCGAAGCGCTGGGATGTGGCGCGCATCTGGTGGCGCTGCGACGCACGGGCGTCGGCGCGCTGACGCTGGAGAATTCGGTGACGCTCGACGCGTTGTCCGATGCAAGCGAAACCGAGCGCGATACCTGGCTGCAACCGGTGGATGCGTTGCTGTCGACCTTCCCGTCCGTCGAGCTGGATGAAGACGCGGCGCGGCGCTTCCTGCACGGTCAACGTCTGAAGCTGTCCGAACTGGATATCAGCGGCGAAGCGGTGAACGCACCGCGCGTGCGTGTTTATGCCGCGCAGGGCCGCTTGCTCGGCGTCGCGAAGCAGGGTGAGGGCGTGCTGGCGCCTGAGAGGCTGGTGGTCACCACCGGGCACTGAGTCGGCCATCGGCTGATGCGAAGGCGCGTGACGACACGCCAACGTGTATCGTGCGCCAGGCGCCAAACCCCGCGCGCCACAAACAAAAAGGCGGCACCGCTATCAAGCGGTCCCGCCTTTTTTCATGCCTTCAGCAGCCGACCAGTGAAGCTACGGCAAGCGCTTCAATGCGCGGCCGCTGCAGCAGCACCCGCATCGCCGCCAGCGCGTTCGGGCCTTGCTATCCAGATCAACGCGATCAGCGCCACGAAAATCCCCGCCGACACGAAGAACAGATCGTTCACGCCCAACTGCGCGGCCTGCTGCGTCGCCATCGTATTGAACAGACCGTGCGCCTGCGGCTGATTGAAACCCGCCGCGCCCATCTGCCGGACCGACTGGTCGAAGACCGGGTTGTACGCGTTCGCCTGTTCCGCCAATTGCGCGTGATGCATGATCGAACGATGATCCCACGCCGTCTGGAAGATCGAGGTACCAATACCGCCGCACATGATCCGCACGAAATTCGACAGCCCCGACGCCGCCGGAATCCGGTTGCCCGGCAATCCCGACAACGTGATCGACACCAGCGGAATAAAGAACCCGGCCATGCCGATGCCCTGAATCAGCGTGGGCAACAGCAGCGAGTACGTGTCCACGCCGGTCGTATAACGCGAGCGCATCCAGAAACACAACGCGAACACGAGGAACGACAGCGTTGCGATATAGCGCGGATCGGTGCGCGGCAGGATCTTGCCCGTGATCGGCGACAGCAGCACCGCGAACACGCCGACCGGTGCCATGACGAGACCCGCCTGAGTCGCGGTGTAACCGATATCGGTTTGCAGCCACAGCGGCAGCAGGACCAGGTTGCCGAAGTAAAGCCCATAACCGATCGACAGCGCGATCGTGCCGCTCGTGAAATTGCGCCGGCTGAAGAGCGAGAGATCGACCACCGGATGATCCGCCGTCAACTCCCACACGATAAAGAACGCGAGCGCGATCACCGCCACCAGCGCCAGCACGACGACGGTGGTCGACGAAAACCAGTCGAGGTCCTTGCCCTTATCGAGCATGACCTGCAGCGAGCCGACCCAGATGATCAGCAGCGCGAGACCCACGCCGTCAATCGGCGCCTTCCTGATGACCGAATCGCGATTGCGGAAGATCATCCACGTCGCGCCGGCGGCAATCGCGCCGACCGGAATGTTGACGTAGAAAATCCATGGCCACGAGATGTTGTCCGAGATCCAGCCGCCGAGAATCGGCCCGGCCACCGGCGCGATCAGCGTGGTCATGGCCCACATCGATAAGGCCATCGGCGCCTTGGCGCGTGGATAGCTGGCGAGCAGCAACGTTTGCGACAGCGGGATCATCGGGCCGGCCACCGCGCCTTGCAGCACGCGCGAGGCGAGCAGGAAGGGCAGCGTCGGCGCGAGGCCGCACATCCATGACGAGATCACGAACAGAATGATCGACGCCATGAAAAGGCGCACCTGGCCCACCCGCTCGGTGAGCCAGCCGGTCAGCGGCACGGAGATAGCGTTGGCCACCGCGAACGAGGTGATCACCCACGTGCCCTGATCCGACGACACACCGAGGTCGCCCGAAATCGACGGAATCGATACGTTGGCGATCGACGTGTCGAGCACGTTCATGAAGACGGCGAGCGACACCGCGATGGTGCCGATCACGAGTTGCGCGCCCTCGAGCGGCGGATGAGGGACTTGCGCCTGAGCCTGAGCCATTAATGAAGCCTTGTATGAATCGTCACGAGGCTTGCTTCAGCTTCGCTTGGCGGGCTTGTCGGCGGTAGCCTGCGACGACTTCAGCGAGCCGCCGTTCGGGCCCGCGTTTTCCGAAATGATGCGAGCGATTTCCGCATCGGCTTCGTCGCCGTACTTCTTGAACACGTCGGTCTGATAGATCGTGTTCGGCGCTTCGCCGAGCTGGCCGCCGCTCTGATCCTTGATGCTGACGTCGGCTTGCATCGACAGGCCGATACGCAGCGGATGCTTCTCGAGTTCCTGCGGGTCGAGCGCGATCCGCACCGGCAGACGCTGCACGACCTTGATCCAGTTGCCGGTCGCGTTTTGCGCGGGCAGCAGCGAGAACGCCGAACCCGTGCCTGCCGAGAAGCCGACCACCTTGCCGTGGTACACCACCGACGAACCGTACACGTCGGCCGTCAGTTCGACCGGCTGGCCGATGTGCATGTACTTGAGCTGCACTTCCTTGAAGTTTGCGTCGACCCACACGCCGCCGAGCGGCACGATCGCCATCAGCGGAGTGCCCGGCGAGACGCGCTGGCCGACCTGTACCGAGCGTTTCGCGACGTAGCCCGTGACCGGCGCCGGCAGGTTGTTACGCGCGTTGTTCAGGTACGCGTCGCGCACCTTCGCGGCGGCGGCCTGCACGTTCGGGTGATTCGCGATCGTGGTGTTGGCGGTCAATGCGCGGTTCGACGCCAGTTGCTGCTGGGCGGCGTCGACCGAAGCTTGCGCGCTCTTCACGGCGTCGCGGGCGTGTGAGATTTCTTCCTGCGAGACAGCGCCAGTCTGCGCGACCGCGATCCGGCGCTTCAGGTCGTCCTGAGCGCGCGACAGATCGGACTGGCGCATGGCGACTTGCGCCTGATACTGGTTGTCGTCGGCGAACAGGCCTCGCACCTGTCGCACCGTCTGCGCGAGATTTGCTTCGGCCTGCTCCAGCGCGACGCGGGCGTCGGCCGGATCGAGCACCACCACCGGGTCGCCGGCCTTGACGGTTTGCGTGTCGTCCGCGTTCACCGCGACCACCGTGCCGGTGACCTGCGGCGTGATCTGCACCACGTTGCCGTTCACGTAGGCGTCGTCGGTGTCTTCGTGGAAGCGCGCGACGAGGAAGTAGTAAAAGCCATACGCAATCGCGGCGATCAGGATCACGATGACGAGCAACGTCATCATGCGCTTGCGTTTGCTGTTGTTCGCCGGTTGGGTGGGCTGCGTGTTAGCCGCGGGAGCCGCGGGCTGCTGGGGGGTGCTCATCGATGTGCTCCGGGTTCTCTCAAACGTCGTCGTTTATTCGGATGTTCGTGCGTGGGTTCGATTGGTGCTGCGTGCGTTCCGCCTGGCGCTCAGTTCGCGGCGGCGGTCGCGGCGGTGGCCGATGCCGGGGCATCGGTCGGCACCACGAGGCCAGTCTGCGTCGCGTCGAAACCGCCGCCGAGCGCCTTGACGAGGCCGATCTGCATATCGCGGCGGCGCATCTTCAGGCCCGTCACCGTCTGGTCGGCGGCGAGGCGGTTCTGGTCGGCGGTCAGCACCTGCAACTGCGGCGACAGGCCCGCCTTGTAGCGGATCACGGCCAGCTGGTACGCCTTGGTCGAGGCGTCGAGCGCGCGCTGTGCGTCGCCCGATTGCTGGTCGATCGAGCGGATCGACGCGACTTGCGTCGCGACGTCGGAGAGGGCATTGATGAGCGTCTGGTTGTAGTTCGCCACGTCCAGGTCGAAATCGGCAAAACGACCCTTCAACTGCGAGCGCAGCGCGCCGGCGTCGAAGATCGGCAGATGAATGGCCGGCCCGATCTGCATCTGGCGGCTGCCCGATTTGAGGAAACGACCCCAGCCGAACGCGTCGAAGCCGATGCCGGCCGACAGGTTGATGTCCGGGAAGAACTCCGCTTTCGCTTCCTTCACGTCGTGCATGGCGGCTTCGACCTGCCAGCGTGCGGCGACGATGTCCGCGCGGCGCGCGACGAGGTCGGCCGGCAGATTGTCCGGCAATGCGACAGTGCCGCCGTTGGTCAGCACCGGCTTGTCGATTTGCAGACCGCGGTCCGGACCTTTGCCGAGCAGTGCGCCCAACTGATAGCGCACGACGGTGATCTGGCCGTCGAGGTCGGTCAAATTCGACTGGCTGGTCGCGATGTTGCCGTTCGCGGTTTGCCGCTCGACATTGGTGTCGAGACCGGCGGTCACGCGACCATTGGTGATGCGGCCGATATCCTGGCGGTTGGCGATTTCGCGCGCGGCGATGTCGCGGAACGCGTACAGCTGCGCGAGCTGGTTATACGTGCTGGCCACCGAGGCGGCGAGCGTGACGCGCGCCTGCTGCATGTCGGCCTCAGCCGCCTTTTCCTGCGACACGGCCTGGCCGAGACGCTCGCGGTTCTTGCCCCACAGGTCCAGATCCCACGATGCGCTCGCGAGCACGTTGTTCTCGCTATACCACGTGCCGCCATACGGAGGCGGGTAAAGCGCGTTGCCCGAGAACAGTTCGCGGTTCCACGAATAGCTGCCGTTGACCTTCGGATACAGCGCCGAGCGCGAGCTTTCGATATACGAGGAAGCCTTGGCGATGCGCGCCTGTGCCTGCGCAATCGACGGGCTGCCTTCCAGCGCCTCCGCGATCAGTTTCGACAGTTGCGGGTCGCCGAACTGGTTGGCCCAGTCGAGCGACGGCCACTGACCGCCCTGACCGGACAGACTCTGCGAGGACTCGTACTGAGCCGGCGACGAGATCTGCTTGTCGCTTTTCATACCGAAGTAGTTCGCGCACCCCGTAAGGGCGAGCGCCGTCACCGCAGCGGCGACAGCGGCCCGGCTCGAAAGCGCGGGCGCGGACAGGGAAAGGGATTTCATCGCTCGACTCTTTGAGTGGAATGTAATGATGGACACTGCAAGCAATCTGTTACGATTTACCGTCAAGATTGCTTGCTGCATCACGGGTTAGTCCCGTTTGTTCGCCGGAATTGATAAGCACGCGGCGCAGCATGCTTTTCAGAAACCCCACTTCTTCGGGGGTGAAACCGTTTAGCAGATCGTCCAGCACGCCGTTGAAGATGGCGGGCATTTTCGCCGCGATGGCGTGACCTTCCGGTGTCAACGCGAGCCGGACGACCCGCCGGTCTTCATTGCTGCGCACCCGGGTCAGCAGGCCGCGTTTCTCCAGCCGGTCGACCAGACGCGTGACGGCGCTGGCGTCGATGCCGTATTCGCGGGCCAGCTCGGCCGCCAGCAGGCATTTGCCGCTCGCCACCATGAACAGGATGCTGCCCTGCTGGCTGGTGATGCCCAACTCGGCCATGCTGCGCTGGGTGATCAGATTCGACATGGTCGATTTCACTCGCGAGAGCAGGTAGCCGACGCTTTCGCCGAGCTGATACTCGCTGAGGTCCGGCGTGGGTGTAGAGGACGGCTCCGTCATGATTCTCGTGCGAATGCAATGGTTGACTAGGCAGGATTATAGAGGCGGGTTGTTTGACGCGGCAAGTGTTATTACAGCTTAGGCAAGTATCTTTCCTCGCTCAAGTGACAATCGGCGCGGTTTTACGTAGTGGCGGGAGCTGATTCGGGGGTGATTCCGTGTGGCGCGACGGTCGAACACGTCAGGCCTGTCAGGGAATACCAGAAAGCTTCATTTGTGCGTGCTATAATGTTGGGTTCCCAAAAGTGCGCTTTGGGCTTGTCGTGGTTTCGTGGTTGTACAAGTAACCGGTATGAGCAAGCGGCGCACTCCCAACTGTCTCCAGGTTTCCTATGACCCGCGCCCTACGCAACATCGCCATCATTGCCCACGTCGACCACGGCAAGACTACGCTCGTCGACCAGCTCCTCCGCCAGACCGCCACGTTCCGCGACAACCAGGCGGTTGTCGAGCGCGTGATGGACTCGAACGACATCGAAAAAGAACGTGGCATCACGATTCTTTCGAAGAACTGCGCCGTCGAATACGAAGGCACGCACATCAACATCGTCGACACGCCCGGTCACGCCGACTTCGGCGGTGAAGTGGAGCGTGTGCTGTCGATGGTCGACTCGGTGCTGCTGCTGGTCGACGCCGTCGAAGGCCCGATGCCGCAAACGCGCTTCGTGACCAAGAAGGCGCTGGCGCTCGGCCTGAAGCCGATCGTCGTGATCAACAAGGTGGACCGTCCGGGCGCGCGTATCGACTGGGTGATCAACCAGACGTTCGACCTGTTCGACAAGCTCGGTGCAACCGACGAACAGCTCGACTTCCCGATCGTCTACGCATCGGGTCTGAATGGCTACGCAGGCTTGACCGCAGACGTGCGCGAAGGCGATATGCGCCCGCTGTTCGAGGCCGTGCTGCAACACGTGCCGGTTCGCCCGGCCGATCCGAGCGCGCCGCTGCAACTGCAGATCACGTCGCTGGATTATTCGTCGTACGTCGGCCGTATCGGCGTGGGCCGCATCACGCGCGGCACGATCAAGCCGGGTATGTCGGTGGCCGTTCGTTCGGGCCCCGATGGCGCGATCCTGAACCGCAAGATCAACCAGGTGCTGTCGTTCAAGGGTCTGGAGCGCGTGCAGGTCGACTCGGCTGAAGCCGGCGACATCGTGCTGATCAACGGTATCGAAGAAATCGGTATCGGCGTGACCATCTGCGCACCGGAACAACCCGACGCGCTGCCGATGATCACCGTCGACGAACCGACGCTGACCATGAACTTCCTGGTCAACTCGTCGCCGTTGGCCGGTCGCGAAGGCAAGTTCGTCACGAGCCGTCAGATTCGTGACCGCCTCATGAAGGAACTGAACCACAACGTCGCGCTGCGCGTGAAAGAAACCGGCGACGAAACCACGTTCGAAGTGGCGGGCCGCGGCGAGCTGCATCTGACCATTCTGGTGGAAAACATGCGTCGCGAAGGCTACGAGCTGGCCGTGTCGCGTCCGCGCGTGGTGATGACCGAAGTCGACGGCGTGAAGCACGAGCCGTACGAAAACCTGACCGTCGACATGGAAGACGGCCACCAGGGCGGCGTGATGGAAGAGCTGGGCCGCCGTAAGGGCGAAATGCTCGACATGGCGTCGGACGGCCGTGGCCGTACGCGTCTCGAGTACCGTATTTCGGCACGTGGCCTGATCGGCTTCCAGTCGGAATTCCTCACGCTGACACGCGGCACGGGCCTGATGAGCCACACGTTCGACTCGTACCAGCCGGTGCGTGAAGGCGCGGTCGGCGAGCGTCGTAACGGCGTGCTGATCTCGCAGGACGACGGCGCGGCAGTCGCATACGCACTGTGGAAGCTGCAGGATCGCGGCCGTATGTTCGTGTCGCCGGGCGAGCCGCTGTACGAAGGCATGATCATCGGCATTCACAGCCGCGACAACGATCTGGTCGTGAACCCGATCAAGGGTAAGCAGCTGACCAACGTGCGTTCGTCGGGTACCGACGAAGCCGTGCGCCTGGTTCCGCCGATCCAGATGTCGCTCGAATACGCGGTCGAGTTCATCGACGACGACGAACTGGTCGAAGTCACGCCGCAATCGATTCGTCTGCGCAAGCGTTACCTGAAGGAACACGAGCGTCGCAGCGCCAGCCGTAAGGGCGCAGTGGACTAAGCAACAAAAGGCACGGAGCGGCGTTAGTCGTCTCGCTGTCAGGCAAAAGCCACCTTCGGGTGGCTTTTGTCGTTTTGGGGCTGTTTGGGGCATTTAGGCGCGTTCCAGCCACTTACCGCGCATTCGTGTCGAGTTTGTCCCCGTTTCCCGCAGAACACCGTTGCGTATCCTGAAAGTAGCCCGAAAGCCTTGTCGCGCCGGGCTTCGGCGGCAATCCGTCTGCTATCTGCGGTATCCGTTCTGTGATATGCTCCCCGGGTGCAAAGTTTTAGGTCCTTCCAAGCAAGACTTGATTCGCGCAATCCGCTAAACGGTCAGGCCGTGTCGCGGAAGGTTCTGTAACCCGCTATTTCTCGAGAAACTCGAAGAAAGGTGAGCGTAAAAATGATGAAGCAATTCCAGTCGAACTCTTATCTGTTCGGCGGCAATGCTCCGTACGTAGAAGAAATGTACGAAGCGTATCTCGATAATCCGGCGTCAGTGCCCGAGAACTGGCGCAGCTATTTCGACGCGTTGCAGAACGTCCCTGCATCGGATGGCAGCAATGCCAACGACGTGGCCCATGGCCCGATCGTCGAATCGTTTGCTCAACGGGCCAAGGCTAATGCCTTCATCCCGCGCACGGCTGCCGGCGGCGAAGATCTCGCTACCGCGCGCA
Organism: Paraburkholderia sp. BCC1884; assembly: GCF_900996225.1. Classification (GTDB taxonomy): domain Bacteria; phylum Pseudomonadota; class Gammaproteobacteria; order Burkholderiales; family Burkholderiaceae; genus Paraburkholderia. The sequence goes on from NZ_CAAJGL010000079.1 coordinate 354,779, forward strand.
AGCAGGTCTATGTGCAGTCCCTCATCGGCGCATATCGCTTTCTCGGCTCGCAATGGGCCAATCTCGATCCCCTGAAGCGCCGCGAACGTCCCGCTATCCCCGAACTCGAACCCGCGTTCTACGACTTCACCGAAGCCGACATGGACCAGGAGTTCAGCGCCACGAACCTGTATTTCGGTTTCGAGCGCGGTTCGTTGCGCGATATCGTGAAGGCGTTGCGCGACACGTACTGCGGCACGATTGGCGCCGAGTACATGTACATCAGCGATCCGGAACAGAAGCGCTGGTGGAAAGAGAAGCTCGAGTCGATCCGTTCGACGCCGAATTTCTCGAACGACAAGAAAAAACACATCCTGAACCGCCTGACGGCTGCTGAAGGCCTCGAGCGCTTCCTGCACACCAAGTACGTCGGTCAGAAGCGCTTCTCGCTGGAAGGCGGCGAAAGCTTCATCGCCTCGATGGACGAAGTGGTCCGTCACGGCGGCAAGCAGGGCGTGCAGGAAATCGTCATCGGCATGGCTCACCGTGGCCGTCTGAACGTGCTGGTCAATACGCTGGGCAAGATGCCGGCTGACCTGTTCGCCGAATTCGAAGGCAAGCACGTCGACGATCTGCCGGCTGGCGACGTGAAGTACCACAAGGGTTTCTCGTCGGACGTCTCGACCGAAGGCGGCCCGGTTCACCTGTCGCTCGCGTTCAACCCGTCGCACCTCGAAATCGTCAACCCGGTGGTCGAAGGTTCGGCCAAGGCCCGGATGGACCGTCGCGGCGACGACAGCGGCCTGCAAGTGCTGCCGGTGCAGATCCACGGCGACGCGGCTTTCGCGGGCCAAGGCGTGGTGATGGAAACGCTGAACCTCGCGCAAACGCGCGGTTACGGCACGCACGGCACGCTGCACATCGTCATCAACAACCAGATCGGTTTCACGACGTCGGACCCGCGCGACTCGCGCTCCACGTTGTACTGCTCGGACGTCGTCAAGATGATCGAGGCGCCGGTTCTGCACGTGAACGGTGACGATCCCGAAGCCGTGGTTCTGGCTACGCAGCTGGCGATCGACTTCCGGATGCAGTTCCACAAGGACGTCGTCGTCGACATCGTCTGCTTCCGCAAGCTGGGTCACAACGAGCAGGACACGCCGGCGGTCACGCAGCCGCTGATGTACAAGACGATCGCCAAGCACCCGGGCACGCGCGCACTGTACGCTGAAAAGCTGGTGCAGCAAGGCGTGATCACCGCGGATGAAGGCGACGAATTCGTCAAGGCCTACCGTAAGGCGATGGACGAAGGTCACCACACGGTCGATCCGGTGCTGTCGAACTACAAGAGCAAGTACGCAGTGGATTGGGTGCCGTTCCTGAACCGCAAGTGGACCGACGCAGCCGATACCGCAGTGCCGCTGGCTGAACTGAAGCGCCTCGCTGAGCGCGTCACCACGGTTCCGGAAAACTTCAAGGTTCACCCGCTGGTCGAGCGCGTTCTCAACGACCGTCGCGCGATGGGCCGTGGCGAAGCGAAGCTCGACTGGGGTATGGGCGAGCACCTCGCATTTGCGTCGCTGGTCGCGTCCGGTTATGCCGTGCGTCTGACTGGTCAGGACTCGGGCCGCGGCACGTTCACGCACCGTCATTCGGTGCTGCACGATCAGAACCGCGAACGCTGGAACGACGGCACGTATGTGCCGCTGCAGAACGTCGCCGAAGGTCAGGCGAAGTTCAACGTGATCGACTCGGTGTTGTCGGAAGAAGCGGTGCTGGGCTTCGAATACGGTTACTCGACCGCTGAACCGAATACGTTCGTCGCGTGGGAAGCGCAGTTCGGCGACTTCGTGAACGGCGCGCAAGTCGTGATCGACCAGTTCATCTCGTCGGGCGAAGTGAAGTGGGGCCGCGTCTCGGGTCTCACGATGCTGCTGCCGCACGGCTACGAAGGGCAAGGCCCGGAGCACTCGTCGGCACGTATCGAACGTTTCCTGCAACTGTGCGCAGACCACAACATGCAGGTCGTTCAACCGACCACGCCGGCGCAGATTTTCCACCTGTTGCGTCGTCAGATGATCCGCCTGTTCCGCAAGCCGCTGATCGTCGCTACGCCGAAGTCGCTGCTGCGTCACAAGGAAGCCGTGTCGGATCTGTCCGAACTGGCGAAGGGCGCGTTCCAGCCGATCATCGGCGAAGTGGACGACACCGTCGACGCGAAGAAGGTCAAGCGCGTGGTGGCCTGCTCGGGCCGCGTGTACTACGACCTCGTGGCACATCGCCGCGAAGTCAAGTCGCATGACGTCGCGATCATCCGCATCGAACAGCTCTATCCGTTCGCGCATAAGCAGTTCGAAGCGGAAATGAAGAAGTACGACAACGCGACCGAAGTGGTGTGGGTGCAGGACGAGCCGCAGAATCAAGGCCCGTGGTTCTACATCGAGCACCATCTGAAGGAAGGCATGAAGGAAGGTCAGAAGCTGGCATACAGCGGACGTCCGGCTTCGGCCTCGCCGGCAGTCGGCTACTACGCGAAGCACTACGAGCAGCAGAAGGCGCTGATCGAAGGCGCTTTCGGCCGCCTCAAGAGCGCGTCGATCGCTAAATAAAGAAAACAGTCGAACCGGGAAGGCGCCATGCGCTTTCCCGTGCCGCATCTGAACCACAAGGTTCGCGGCACGCACGGTTCGCAGGCGGTCGTCGTTCACCGCGCCGTCACCCGATACGTATTCAGGATATTCATAATGGCTATTGTTGAAGTCAAGGTTCCCCAGCTTTCCGAGTCGGTTTCGGAAGCCACCATGCTGCAGTGGAAGAAGAAGCCGGGCGAGGCTGTCGCCATCGACGAAATTCTCATCGAAATCGAGACCGACAAGGTCGTGCTCGAAGTGCCGGCACCCGCAGCCGGCGTGCTCGCGCAAATCATCTCGAACGACGGCGACATCGTTGCCGCCGATCAGGTGATCGCGAAGATCGACACGGAAGGCAAGGCTGGCGCCGCCGCTGTCGAAGCCGAAGTGAAGCCGGCTCCGGTCGCCGAAGCGGCACCGGCTGCTGCACCGGCCGCTCAGGCTGCATCCGCAACGGGTGCGAACACCGCAGCTTCGCCGGCTGCCGGCAAGCTGATGGCCGAGAAGGGCCTGGCATCGGGCGACGTCGCCGGCACGGGCCGCGATGGCCGCATCACCAAGGGTGACGTGCTGACCGCCGGTCAAGCGGCTCCGGCTGCCAAGGCTGCACCGGCACCGGCAGCTGCCGCACCGAAGGCTGCCAAGCCGTCGCTGCCGGAAGTCAAGGGCCCGGCATCGGCCGACCAATGGCTGAAGGACCGTCCGGAACAACGCGTGCCGATGTCGCGTCTGCGTGCGCGTATCGCCGAGCGTCTGCTCGAGTCGCAGCAAACCAACGCCATCCTGACCACGTTCAACGAAGTGAACATGGCGCCGGTGATGGACCTGCGCAACAAGTACAAAGACAGGTTCGAAAAGGAACATGGCGTGAAGCTGGGCTTCATGTCGTTCTTCGTGAAGGCGGCCGTTCACGCGCTGAAGAAGTTCCCGCTGGTGAACGCGTCGATCGACGGTAACGATATCGTCTATCACGGCTACTTCGACATCGGTATCGCGGTCGGTTCGCCGCGTGGCCTGGTGGTGCCGATCCTGCGTAACGCAGATCAGCTGAGCCTCGCTGAAATCGAAAAGAAGATCGCCGAATTCGGCCAGAAGGCCAAGGACGGCAAGCTGTCGATCGAAGAAATGACCGGCGGTACGTTCTCGATCTCGAACGGTGGTGTGTTCGGCTCGATGCTGTCGACCCCGATCATCAACCCGCCGCAATCCGCGATTCTGGGCGTGCACGCCACCAAGGAACGCGCCGTGGTCGAAAACGGCCAGATCGTGATCCGCCCGATGAACTATCTGGCGCTGTCGTACGACCACCGCATCATCGACGGCCGCGAAGCCGTGCTGTCGCTGGTCGCCATGAAGGACGCGCTGGAAGACCCGGCCCGTCTGCTGCTCGACCTGTAAGACCAGGTTCGGCCGGCGTCGGCTTGTCATCGCGCAAGTCGACGCCATATATGCAGTATGTCTCCAGCATTCCGCAGTACAGGAACGGCATGCGCCACGAAGCGTGGCCGCGCGCCGTTCCGTCATCAAAAGGATTGTCATGTCCAAAGAATTTGACGTCGTCGTGATCGGCGCAGGCCCTGGCGGTTATATCGCCGCCATCCGTGCCGCGCAGCTCGGCAAGACCGTCGCGTGTATCGAGAAGTGGAAGAACCCGGCCGGCACGCTGAAGCTCGGCGGCACGTGTCTGAACGTCGGTTGCATTCCGTCGAAGGCGCTGCTTGCTTCGTCGGAAGAATTTGAAAATGCATCGCATCACCTGGCTGACCACGGCATCTCCGTGGAAAACGTCTCGGTCGATATTGCGAAGATGCTGGCCCGCAAGGAAGGCATCGTCGAGAAGATGACCAAGGGCATCGAATTCCTGTTCCGCAAGAACAAGATCACGTGGCTCAAGGGCCATGGCAAGTTCACCGGCAAGACGGACGCCGGCGTGCAGATCGAAGTCAGCGGCGAAGGCGAGACGGAAGTCGTCACGGCTAGGAACGTGATCATCGCCACGGGTTCGAAGGCACGTCATCTGCCGGGCATTCCGGTCGACAACAAGATCGTCGCCGACAACGAAGGCGCACTGACGTTCGACACCGTGCCGAAGAAGCTCGCCGTGATCGGCGCGGGCGTGATCGGTCTGGAACTCGGGTCGGTGTGGCGTCGTCTGGGCGCGGACGTGACCGTGCTCGAAGCGCTGCCGGAATTCCTCGGCGCGGCTGACGTGTCGCTCGCGAAAGAAGCGGCCAAGCAGTTCAAGAAGCAGGGTCTGGACATTCACGTCGGCGTAAAGGTCGGCGAAATCAAGGCGACCGACAAGAACGTGTCGATCGCTTACACGGACAAGGACGGCAATGCGCAAACGCTCGAAGCCGACCGCCTGATCGTGTCGATCGGCCGCGTGCCGAACACCGACAACCTCGGTCTCGAAGCGATCGGCCTGAAGGCCAACGAGCGTGGCTTCATCGACGTCGACGACCACTGCGCAACGGCGGTGCCGAACGTGTACGCGATCGGCGACGTGGTGCGTGGCCCGATGCTCGCGCACAAGGCCGAAGACGAAGGCGTGCTGGTCGCTGAAATCATCGACGGTCAGAAGCCGCATATCGACTACAACTGCATTCCGTGGGTGATCTACACCGAACCGGAAATCGCGTGGGTCGGCAAGACGGAACAGCAACTGAAGGCGGAAGGCCGCGAAGTCAAGACGGGCCAGTTCCCGTTCATGGCGAACGGCCGCGCGCTGGGCATCAACAAGGCGGAAGGTTTCGTCAAGATGATCGCCGACGCGAAAACCGACGAACTGCTCGGCGTGCACATCATCTCGGCGAACGCCTCGGACCTGATCGCGGAAGCCGTGGTGGCGATGGAATTCAAGGCGGCGTCGGAAGACATCGGCCGCATTTGCCATCCGCACCCGTCGCTGTCGGAAGTCATGCGCGAAGCCGCGCTGGCCGTCGACAAGCGCGCACTGAACATGTAATCACGCGCACGCCTGACGGATAGCACTCTGGCTTCACCACCAAGGCGGGCGGGTTCACTCCCTCCCGCCTTTCTTTTTTGCAGCAACACAATGAACGTCACCGAATACTACGAGAAAGAACTGCAGACGCGGGGCTATCAGTCGGACCCGGCGCAACGCGCGGCGGTCGACCGCCTGCAGCGGTGCTATGAAGAGTGGGCCGAGTACAAATCGCGTCGCTCGAATGCGTTCAAGAAGCTGCTCATTCATCCCGATCTGCCGCGCGGCGTGTACATGTGGGGCGGCGTAGGGCGCGGCAAGAGCTTCCTGATGGACAGCTTTTATACGGTGGTGCCGCTGAATCGCAAGACGCGGCTGCATTTCCACGAGTTCATGCGCGAAGTGCATCGTGAACTGGAAGATCTGAAGGGCCAGGCCGATCCGCTCGACGAACTCGCGCGTCGTATCGCCAGGCGCTACCGGATGATCTGCTTCGACGAATTCCACGTCTCCGACATCGCCGATGCGATGATCCTGTATCGCCTGCTCGACAAGCTGTTCGAGAACGGCGTGCAGTTCGTGATGACGTCCAACTATGCGCCGGACACGCTGTACCCGGACGGCTTGCATCGGGACCGGATGCTGCCGGCCATCGAGCTCATCAAATCGAAGCTCGACGTGATCAACGTCGACGCGGGCGTCGACTACCGTCAGCGTACGCTCGCCCAGGTCGAGGTGTATCACACGCCGCTTGGCGCCGCCGCCGACAAGGCTTTGCGCGACGCGTTCGGACGGCTTGCCGCCGTGCCCGACGAAAGCCCGATCCTGCACATCGAAAAGCGCGAGCTCAAGGCGTTGCGTAAAGCGGATGGCGTCGTGTGGTTCGACTTTGCGACGCTGTGCGGCGGTCCGCGCTCGCAGAATGACTATCTGGAGCTGGCGAGCCGCTTTCACGCAGTGATCCTCTCCGGCGTGCCGCAGATGTCCGCGCGCATGGCCTCGGAAGCACGCCGCTTCACGTGGCTGATCGACGTGTTCTACGACCACAAGGTGAAGCTGCTGATGTCGGCTGCCGTGCCGCCCGACGACCTGTACGTCGACGGTCCGATGGCCAACGAATTTACGCGGACTGTGTCGCGCATCGTCGAAATGCAGTCGAAGGAATATCTCGACGCACCACGCCGGCTAGTCGATACGTCGCTAACCTAAGCATTGACGCGAGGCAGGCCGCCTCGCTTTTGCGATAGATCACACGCCGGCAAGCGAGCCGGCAGCGTCGTCGGGCGTAATTTCAAGATTCGGATTGGTCTTATATTCCGGCTGCGGATGACTGGATATCTTTTGTCTCGGTTCTGACGAAGGAGAAACCATGTATCCACATCGCGATATCAATGATGAAGAATGGCAACGTGTCGCACCGTTGCTTCCCGAACTGCGTCCGCGTTCTGAGTTGCGCGGCCGGCCGCTGGCCAACACGCGCTCGGTGCTCAACGGCGTGCTCTGGGTGATGTACAGCGGCGCCACGTGGTCCGCCATGCCGCGCAAATACCCGTCGTATCAAACCTGTCATCGCCGCTTCAAGGCGTGGTACGAATCGGGCGTGCTCAAGCGGGTCATGGAGCAGTTGTTCGGCGCCGCCAGCGAAGAGCTTTGCACCCTGATGGAAGCGCGCATGCGCACGCATCAGAACGCGGCGCAGAAGGGCGCTGAGACCGACCCGTCCGCGAGCCGGCCTGCACCGTCTGGTGCGCGCAATCCGGCGTCGGGCACACCGCTGCCTTCGTCGCCATTCGCGTTCGGGTCGCCCTTCAAATACGCTGCATGACGACTTCGACCCGCCCGTTGCCTATAAACAAAACGGCCGAACGATTGCGATCGTCGGCCGTTTTTTTATGACTGTCGCGGGCGCATCGGCGCCGCGACCCTGCTTGAGTTACTGCTGACGCACCCACGTCTGCGAGCGGCCCAGCAGCGCCACGCCGATATAGCCGCGCACCACCAGTTTGTTGCCGCCGTCTTCGAGATGCATCTTGCACTTATAGATCTTGCCGTTTTCCGGGTCGAGAATATGCCCGTGATCCCAGCCGTCGCCGTCCTTTTTCATATCGTTGATGATCGTCATGCCGAGGATCAGTTGATCCTTGCGCGCATCCGTACATTCGGTGCAGCGGCGATCCGGCTGATCGTTCGCGCTTAGCCCCTTGATGACCTTGCCGTTGAGCGAACCGCTGCCGTCCTGCGAAATCTGCACGAGCGCCTTGGGCTGGCCGGTGTGATCGTCGATGGTTTGCCACGTGCCGACCGGGCTGTCGGTTTGCGCCATGGCCGTGACGGCGCTGGCAAGCAGCACGCCCGCGACTGCGGCGTGTTTGACGGTGCGAAGTGCGACAGCGCGGGCGCGCTGCGTGAATTGAGTGAGTTGGGTCATTGTCTTCCTCCTTGATTAAAGACGGCGCGATCGTGGTCGCGCGGCGTTATGTGCCTCTCCTGCATCGTCGTCGCAGAATACGTGAAAGCGCGCGTGCCGTTTGATAGTGGACCCTCTAATCAGGATGCGGCACTTTCGGGCATCGACCGCGCATCGACTCAGTTGAGTTGATAAGAGAAGGTCGCGTTCACACGCGGACTGCGCGACGCGCTTTCCACCGGCGCATCGCCCAGCGCCTTGGCCACCGAGAGATCCAGGCTGTAGTACTTCGCATCCGAGATGCGGAAACCAAACGCGATCGACGAAAGCCGCGACGGCGACGGCGTGCCCGCATGCAGATAGACGCGCGCCATGTCGAACGATACATACGGCGTCAAGGTGCGCAGATACGTGAAACCCGGCGTGAAGCCGCGGTTGACTTCGAACATCGCGCCCCAGCCCGAATCGCCCGACGCTTCGCCCGGTTGATAACCTTGCGCGAAACGTTGCGCGCCGAATGAAATCTGTTCCGAGGTCGGCAACGATACGGCGCTGTACTGGCCGGTCAGTTGCACGGCGGTACCGATCTTCATCGGCCACTGATTGGTTTGCGAAAACGTCGCACCGGTACGCACGAAATTGATCGACGCCGGATTGACGACCGTCGTGCCGGGCACATTCGAGTCGCCCGATTTCGACGCACCGAGAATATCGAACGCCTTCGCCAGGTTGACGCTCGCGCGGCGCACCTGATCGGTCTGCACGTTGGTGTAGTCGGCTTGCAACTGCATCACGCGCACTTGCGAGCGCAGACCGATCTGCGCACCGGTTTGCTGATTGTTGTAGCGGTCCTCGTCGTGCGAGGCATACACCGACGCCGTGCCGATTACGCTTTGCGTGTTGCTCAACAGAATCGGATAAGCGAGCGAGCCGCCGACCTTGTCGTTGATGACCGTGCGCTGAACGTAAGAGGGCAGGCCGGGATTGTCGACCGGGTTGCCGCGGTAGTGCGACGCGTCGATCTTCGCGATCAGTCCGTCGCTGCCGATCGGCGCGGACGCGTGCGCGGCGAGATAGGTGACGTTGTCGCGACCCTTGGGCAATAGCGCCGACACGCTCAGTTGCTCGCCGAGTGCCGTGAGCCCGTTTTCGGTGGCGGTCAAAAGCCCTTGCACGCCGGGGTGATTGAAATCGATGCCGGTGCTGACGTCGAACGGCTTGCGGTCCACCTTCAGTTCGAGCGTGGTGGCGCCGTCGGTGTTCTGCGGCGGCGGCACGTTGGCCGCGACCTTCACGCCGGGCAGCAAACCGAGCACGTTGATATAGCGCTCGAAGGTGGCGCGCCGCAATGGCCGGTCCGCGACGATGTGATCGGCGATCGCACGAATCTTGTCTTCCACCGCGCCCGCTTTGCCGGTCACCTTGACCGTGGAGACATAGCCTTCCACCACGGTCACGCGTACCACGCCGCCTTCGAAAGTCTGCGCCGGGATGAACGCGAACGAAAGCGCATAGCCGCGATCCTGATAGAGCCTGGTGACGCCGTTGGCGATCTGGATCAGGTCGCCGATGGTGGTGTCCTTGCCGACCAGCGGTGTGAAACGCTGCGCGACTTCGTCGAACGGAATGGACTTCACACCTTCGACCTGCACGCGTGTGGGCGTGATGTGACGGGCGAGCAGTTCCTGGAGTTGAGGGGCTTGCGGGGCGACCTGAACGGTCACGTTAGGGCCTTTGTCAGGCGCTTTGATCAACGGTAGCGAATCGAGCGGATTACCGCCGACCGCCGCACCGCCGGGACGCGACTGCGCGTGTGCTGCCACTTGCATGGTGCTTGCCGCAATTGCCGCAAACACCAGGGTCCATTTGCTGCCATACCCGAGTTTCATCGGATTTTCCTCGTAGGCCGTTCTTGTATCGCGGACGAACCGTCCTGGCCAGGCGGGTCGCGATCGCTTATGTGAGGCTCGACGCATACTGCCATGCTTGCCTGTATTACGTCACGTGCTCCGTGGGCCTTGAGCATGCGTTGCAAAAACGCAGAACACGTGATGAGACGGACTGCTTATGCGCACTGAATCACTCGCCGTCCTGGCGCACATCGCACATCGCACATCGCACGGCGGATGTTGCGGGGACGGCGTGCCGCGCGCGACAGCGGCGCGGCACTTGTGCGGACTACTACTTATGGCTCACCGGCAACAAGCCGCCGAGCAGTGTCGTCACACCGCTCGTCGCGCTACTCGAGCCGCTCGTCGAACCGGCTGCTGACGAGAGCGTGCCGGTCAACTGGCCGACCAGCGCGGTCACCGGTGCGAGAGGGCCGCTGCCCGAACTGCCGGTCGTGCCGGAGAGCGCGCCGGTCAGCGCCGAAAGGGGGCTCGACGCGCTGCCCGAGCCGCCCAGCGTCGACGTCAAACCGGCGAGCGGCGTGCCGCCCAGCGTGGAGGTCAAACTCGAGAGCGGCGAGCCGCCGAGCAGCGTCGACAGCGAGCCGAGCGGATTGTTGCCGAGCCCGAGGCTCGCGAGCGAGCTTTGCAGCGGACCGAACGGGCTGCTGTTGGCGGGCGGCCCATTGGCCACGCTCACGCTCGTGCTGCCGACCAGACTCGTGATCAGCCCGGGGATCGGCATCGCGCCATTCGGGCCATTCGGATTCACGAGACCGCCGGCATTCGTCACCGTATTGCCGAGCGAGCCGACCAGCGAACCAAGGTCCGCGCCGACCGGGTTTCTGGTCGCCGAACCGACTTGCGAGCCGGCCGAACTCAAGGTGCCGCCGAGCTGCGCCAGCACGCCGCCCAGCGGCGCGCCGAGGCCGGTCTGCGTGCCGACCGTCTGCGTGACGAGTCCGGCGGTGGTCACGATCGGCGTGATCGCGGTGCTGAGCGGTTGTGTGATCTGTTGAACCGGTGCGGAATTGAGCGAGTTGCCGAGTGTCGCGCCGCCGGCGTTGAGTGCGCCTGCCGCCGTCGAGAGCGTGCTCGCCAACGGCGTCGTGAGCGGCGAGAGCGGCGCGAGATTGCCGCTGCCCAGACCGCCGACCGCCACGCTCAGACCTTGCACCACGCCGCTCGTGGAGCCGACCACCGAACCGAGCCCGCCGACCGTGGTGCCGACCGGATTCGCCGTCGTGCCGGTCTGGCCGATGCCGGTGCTGACCGCATCGGCCAGCGAGTTAAGCGTGCTGCTCGTGCTCGACACCGCATTGCCGACGCCTTGCGTGACTTGCGGGCTGAGGCCAGGGATCGTCGTCGAGGCGATCATGCCGCCGAGGTCGGTGGTGGTCTGCGCGGCGGCGGTGGCGAGGCCGGTGGTGCCTTTGGCGGCGACCGTACCGCTGCCCGTGCCGGTCGAGCCCGAGCCGCTGCCGCTACCGGTGCTCGACGTGCTCGGCGGCGTGACGGTGCTGCCGCCACAAGCCGCGAGCAGGCCGGCGACCGCGACGGCGATCAGCGGTGCGCGCAGCGACGACACGGTCGCGCACGCCGCATGGAGAGAAAAAAAACGTTGAGTGGACATGGGGTGCTCCTCTGTGTCTTATGGATATCGTGTGCGGTGGTTCGACGCGCGGGTGTGTCGGGTGTCCGGGCGGCGCAGCCCGGTTCAGACGAAGTTCAAGTGGGACCGGGCGCGCGGCTGGCGGGCCGCGCTCCGGGTCGGGTGGTGCTGCACTTCTTTCAGATGCTCGAGAGGCTTGCGCTTATTTCTTCGAGATGCCGCCCAGCAGGCCGCCGAGGAGCGATGTCACTGGCGCGAGCGGGCTGCTCGTCGTGCCCTTGCCCGCGGAGCTCGAGAGCGACAGGCCGGTGCCCGTGCCGGTCGTCGAGGTCGGCGTGGCGGCAGCCGTGGTCGTCACGCCGCCCAGCGTGTTGGTGACGGTGCCGAGCAAGCTGGTCACCGGTGCGAGCGGGCTGCTGCTGCCGCCGGTGGCGCTCGACAGACCGCTTGTCACGGTCGTCAGCACGCCGGTGACAGGAGCGAGCGGGTTGCCGCCAGTGCCGCCCGACAGACCGCCGAGTGCGCTGGTGAGCGGTGCAAGCGGACCGCTGCCGGTGCCGCCCGACAGACCGCCGAGTACGCTGGTGAGCGGTGCGAGCGGACCGCTGCCAGTGCCGCCCGACAGACCGCCGAGTACGCTGGTGAGCGGCGCGAGCGGACCGCTGCCGGTGCCGCCCGACAGTCCGCCGAGTACGCTCGTGAGCGGCGCGAGCGGATTGCCGCCCGTGCCGCCGGTCAGCAGGCCGCCCACCGACGTGACCGTGGTCCCGGTGTCGCTGACCGTGTGGCCGAGCGCGGCCGTGATCGGGTTGCCACCGGCTGCGCCCAGCAGGCCGCCGGCCGTGCCGAGTCCGCCGCCGAGCGTCGAGAGCAGGCCGCTCACCGGCGCGCCGAGGCCGGTCGTGGTGCCGACCGTTTGCGTGGTCGAGGCGACCATCGAGGTGATCGGTGTGATCGCGGTGCTGAGGGTTTGCGTGACTTGCTGGACCGGGCCCGTGGAGAGCGCGGTGCCGAGCATCGCGCCGCCGTTGGTGACTGCGCCGCCCAGCGTACCGACCGCGCCGCCGAGCGGCGTCGTCAGGGCGGAGAGCGGAGCGAGCGGGCCGCTGCCGAGGCTCGTCACGAGGTTGCCGGTGTCCGTCACCGCGCCGCCGACGTGACCGACCACGCCGCCCAGGCTCGACACCGTGGTGCCGACGGCGTTGTTGCCGGTGCCGAGTTGGCCGAGGCCTTGCGACACGCCACTGCCGAGCGTCGACACGGCTGCGCCCACGTCCTGCACGACCGCACCGGCTGTCTGAGTGGTTTGCGCGCTGACGCCGGGCAGGCTTTGCGAGCCGAGCGTGGAGCCGATGCTCGAGACCGTCTGACCGGCATCGCCGATCACGCCGCCGCCGTTGTCCACCACCGTACCAAGCGCATTGGCGACTGGCGTGGTGCCGCCGCTCGTTCCCGAACCCGAAGTCGAGCCGCCCGAGCTGGAACTGCCGGAGCCCGAACCGCCCGAACCCATCGAACCGCTGCCGCTGCCGGTCGTCGTGAGCGTGCCGCCGGCCGAGCCGCTACCGTTGCTGCCGGTGCCGGAACTCAGGCTCCCCGAGCCTCCGCAAGCCCCGAGAGAGAGCATCGCGGCGACGCCCGCCGCAATCAGGGTTGCCCGTACCGTCGTGTTGGTCGTTTGAATGTTCATGTCGCCCTCGCATCGCATGTGTTGTTGGGTGTTGCTGCGTGCCTATCTCTGCATGAGCCGTGCCATTTCGACTGAGCAATTCGCAGAAATTTTTCGACGTGGGTCGCCGAGCCCGATTCGATAAGGCGGGGCGAGTCATTGATGGAGTAAACGCGGAATCAGAACGACACGAAAAAGAGCGCGTCGATCGATAGTTGGGAGGGCTACGTAACGTAACGAGCCACGCGCGCCGTTACGGTGAAGTGCGTAACGCGATTGCGAAAAACGCGTCATCGCGCTTGAAACGTTCTGTTCAAACAGATAATTAGTGAGGCGAATCTAACTAGTGGTTTTTCCTATGTGCTGCAACGCACGAACTGCCGTTAACCTGAGTGTGGACCTAAAACGCATAGGCCATGAGGCTGAGGGCTTAGGACAATTGCTTAAATAAGATTGTTCGGCTATAAAACCCGAAAGCATCAAAGGTTGACGAGGGAGGTGCGTTATCGAACAGACAACTCCAGCTGACCCGTTTTATTGAAGGCCGCTGTACGGCGGAGTTTCCGCAACGCAACAAGCAGGACCGGGGAATGAGAGAGCCACGGTCCATGCTGCGTCGAGGAAGACCGCCAGCAATGCAGCATGCATATAGACGAAATAAATGAAGTCCGAGGGTAAAAATGAACAAGTTCACCAAACGCTTTCTGAAAGATAGCAAGGGCGTGACGGCCATCGAATATGGCCTGATCGCGGGGCTCATCGTCCTCGTCATCGTGACGTCGGTGACCAACATCGGCAACAATCTGGAAAGCGTGTTCAGCACGATTGCCACCAAAATAACAGCCACACCCGCGGCGTAAAAGAGCAGCCCTGAAAGTCCCGCGGAGCGGGCGCTCTGTTATCTGCTCGTTTTCGCGGCTTTTTATGCCATTGCCATATTGGTTAATGCGTATTGCCTGGCAATACGCATGGCATTGCTTCGCGTGTCGAGTGCGAAATGAAAGCTTTCTTCGGGATTCTGTTATTTGTTGCCTGGTCGGCCTGGGTTGCTTATTGCGACGTCCGGCACCGGCGTATTCCCAATTCATTTGTCGTCGCGGGTCTGGCGACGGCACTGGCTTGTGCGCTCATTCAATGCGGGCCGTTCGATGTTTCGCTCGTGCAGGCTTTGCTCGGCGCATCGATCGGACTCGCCGCCTTATTGCCGTTTTTCGCGCTCGGCGTAATGGGTGCGGCCGACGTCAAGATATTCGCGGTATTGGGCGCGTGGTGCGGCATGCGCGCGTTGCCCGGTCTGTGGATGGCCGCGAGTCTCGCCGCCGGTGCCCACGCGCTGTGGCTGCTGCTGTCGACGCGCACGCCGCTCGCGAGCCTCGGCCGTCGTGGCGGCGCAACCTTCGAATTGGCAGGCAAGACGTCGACGCCGTACGCCGCGTGTCTGACGGTTGCCGCGAGCGGCTGGCTCGGTGTCGTGACGCTAGCCGGAGGTGTGCGGTGAAGGCGTCGCCAAAGCTCCACCAGGCGCGTGTGCCGATGAGCGCACGCACGCGGCGCCGGAGCGCGCAGCGCGGTTCCGTCGCCGTCGAATTTGCCCTGATTTTTCCGGTGTTCTTTCTGATCCTGTACGCGATCGTTACGTTCAGCCTGATTTTCGTGGCGCAACAGAACATGACGCTCGCCGCCGAGGAAGGCGCGCGCGCCGCGCTGAACTGGGCGAGCAATACGTCGATGGCCTCCGCGCTCACCAACCGCGGCGCCAATGCGTGTGCGGCGGCGAACCAGGCGGCCGCATCGATCTTGCAGAACATCATGCAATGCACGCAGACCGCGACGTCGTGCGGACCGGGCAACGCGATGTACTGCATCAACGTGTCGTTGAGCTACGACTACAAGAACAATCCGTTCGTGCCGACGCTGGGTTTAATGACTGCCCCGTTGCCGAATTCGCTGGTCGCCACGGCCACGGTTCAGCTCAACCCGGAGAACATTCAGTGATGCACGCGCCGGCCCTTACCGTCACCGTCACCGTCACCGGCTACGTGCCCGGCTGCCCGAACCGGCACACGCCAGGCCCGGCATCGTTCAACCGACGCAGCGAGTCCTCATGCCGAATCTGACCAAAATTCTCGCCGGTGTCCTGATCGCGCTCGCCGTGCTGCTCGGCCTGTTCGCATGGACATTGTCGCGCCGGCCGGTGCCGGTTGCGCCGGTCGTGGCCACGCCGGCGAGTTTCCCGGTCGTGGTTGCCACACGGCCGCTGCCGGCCGGCAAGGCAATAAGCGTCGACGCCTTGCGCGTGCAGTCGCTGCCGATCAATCCGAACGGCGCCTTCACCGATCCGACGCAACTGGTCGGGCGTGTGCCGAACGCCGAGATCGGCGCGGACTCGCCGGTGCTGGAAGCGCAATTGTCGTCGGGTCTCGCCGAGCGCATCGAGCCGGGCGAGCGGGCGTTGGCCGTGCGTGTCGACGAGGGCAACGCCGTGGCCAACCGGCTGCGTCCGGGCAATTTCGTCGACGTGTTCTTCACGCTCAAGCGCGACGGCGCAGTGGGTGCCGGTGCCGAAGTCGACCGTACCCAGGCGCGTTTGCTGATGTCGAAGGTGCGCGTGCTGGCGTTCGGCAACGCCACCGCCGCGGGCGACACCGCAGGCGACCCGAACGGGCTCGTGCGCACGGCGGTGCTGGCCGTACCGGTTGCGGACGTGGACCGCCTGACGCTCGCCGAGACCGCGGGCCGCCTGATCTTCGCCTTGCGCAACCCGAAGGATACCGAAGTAGTCGACGAAAACGCGTTGCCGGCTTATCCCGCTGTCCTGAAGACAGCGGCTCATGCGGGCGCGACCCAGCCATTGCAGGACTCGACCCGTGCCGCAGCCGGCGTGGCGCTCGACGCCTTGTCGGGCGCCAACGGCTCGGCGGGCCCGATGACGCGCCTGCCGCCTTTGCCGCCGCATTTGCCACTGCCGCCGACGCGCGTCGCCGGTAACACGACCAGTACAAAAAGCAGCGGTATCGAAGTGATACGGGGTGGGCGCACCGAGACGGTCGCCTGGTAAAGAGGTTTCTGGGAGCGGGCGGCGCAACTCGTCCATAACTACATGACAAAACGGTTTGCTGTTTCAGGAATGACGATGTGGCTGGGCATCGCGCTGCTGGGTGCATCGGCGGCGACCGACGCGGCCGGTCCCGTGCAGCGCGGACCCGCTGCGCAGGAACCGGCGCCGGTGATGCCCGCGCAGACGATCGAGTTGACGGTGGGCGCGCAGCAATCGCTCGCGAGCGGCCATGCGCTGCAGCGGGTGGCAATCGGCGACCCGAGCGTTGCCGACGTGCTGATCATCAAGGGCGACAAGCGTGGCGGCGTGTTGCTGGTCGGCAAGGCGGCCGGCACGACCAACCTGATGGTATGGGAGCGCGATCGCGCCGCGCCGCTCAGCTATACGGTCAACGTGATCACGCCGGCCGCAGCGTCGTTGCTCGGCCCCGATACACCGGCGCTCAAGGTGCTGGGCGGCACGGCCGTCGTGTCCGGCACCTCGGCGACCATGGAGGCGCATCAGCGCGCCGTGGTCGCGGCGGAGGGCTCGCTCGGCAAGGACGGCGCGGTGTTCGACACCTCGACGGTGGCGAGCCGCGCCGTGGTGCAGGTCGACGTGCGGGTGGTCGAGTTCAGCCGCTCGGTGCTCAAGGAGGTGGGCTTCAACTTCTTCAAGCAGAACAACGGTTTTACCTTCGGCTCGTTCGCGCCGTCGGCGCTGAGTTCGGTGTCGGCCGCCGCCGGGCAGGCGCCGAGCCTGACGAGCGTGACGCCGATCTCGTCGGCCTTCAACCTGATTTTCAACTCGGCGACGCATGGCCTGTTCGCGAACCTGAGCCTGCTCGAGAGCAACAACCTTGCGCGCGTGCTGGCCGAGCCGACGCTGGTGGCGCTGTCGGGGCAGAGCGCGAGTTTCCTCGCCGGTGGCGAGGTGCCGATTCCGGTGCCGCAGGCGCTCGGCGCGACCTCGATCGAGTTCAAGCCATACGGCGTGGGGCTCACGCTCACGCCGACCGTGCTGAGCCCGCAACGCATCGCCTTGAAGGTGGCACCCGAGGCGAGCCAGCTGGACTTCGCCAACGCGGTCACGATCAGCGGCGTGTCGGTGCCGGCGTTCACCACGCGGCGCGCCGATACCACGGTCGAACTCGGCGACGGCGAGAGCTTCGTGATCGGCGGGCTGATCGATCGCGAGACGGCGTCGAATGTGTCGAAGGTGCCCTTGCTCGGCGACCTGCCGATCATCGGCACGTTCTTCAAGCAGTTGAGCTATCAGCAGAACGAGAAGGAGCTGGTGATCATCGTGACGCCGCATCTGGTCTCGCCGCTCGCAAAGGGCGCGACCTTGCCGACGACGCCGGGCGAACTGGCCGAGCAGCGTAACGCGCCGGTGTGGCGTTCGCTGATCGGCGGCATGGCGGCGGTGCACGATGCGACGCCGGGGTTTTCGAAGTGAGGACGGCATGCGCCTGCAGGGCGTGCCGGTTGAGTAGCAGGTCGAACAGCAGGTCGAACAGCAGCATGGGCGGCGCAGTGAGCAGCGAGTTGAATCAGCGCGTGCGCGAACCCCGTGCGCCTGCTGACAAGCAGGTCGACGCGGGGGCTTTGCAGCCGATGCCGCATAAGGATGTCCACTATGAACGCGAGAACGCATTCATTGACTGAACGGGCGGTCACCGATTATTTCGTGTTTGCGTCGTTGACCGACGAGCACGTGCATTGGCTCGCCGATACGCTGGCGGGGGCGGGCGTGGTCGAAGCGGCGACGCTCGATCCGTCGCAGCTGATGCAGCGCATTGCGACGCTCAATCCCTCGCTGGTGTTCGTCGACTTTTCCGCCGGCCGGGCCGCGGCGGCGAGTGCGGCGGCGAGCGCGGTGCGCGCGGCCTATCCCGGCATGCAGATCGTTGCGCTCGGCTCGCTGGCCGAGCCCGAAAGCGCGTTGGCGGCCTTGCGCGCCGGCGTGCGCGATTTCATCGATCTGTCGGCGGCCGCCGAGGACGCCTTGCGGATCACGCGCCAGGTGCTCGACAACCTGGTCGAGCCGGTCAGCCGTCACGGTCACGTGACTACCTTGCTGGGCGCGCGCGTCGGCATGGGGGTGAGCACGCTCGCAGCGAATCTTTCGGTGATGCTGCAACGGCGCGACGTCGCGCAAGGGCGGCAAGCCGCGTTGCTCGATCTCGGCCTGCCCGCCGCCGACGGCTCGCTGTTGCTGAACACCCGCAGCGAATTCAATTTCGTCGAGGCGGTGCGCAATCTGCGCCGCTTCGATCAGACCTTCGTGCACACCGCGCTGTCGCATCACGCGAGCGGTCTCGCGCTCACCACGCTGCCGCCGAATCTGGCCGACATGCGCGAGGTCTCGTACTCGTCGTCGATCGGTTTGCTGAACCGGCTGCGCGCGTTTTTCGACCAGCAGATCATCGACCTCGGCGGCTTCACCAACAGCGAGTTCATCTCCCACGTCGTGCAGGCTTCCGACGAAACCTGGTTGCTGTGCGATCAGGGCGTCGCCTCGATCGTCTCGGCCGTGGGCGTGCTCGACGCGCTGCGCGAAGAGGGCGTGGATACCGCTAACGTGCGCTTGATCGTCAACAAGTTCGACGCCGACCTCGGCCTCGCCGCCGCGCAGATCGCGCAGCGTCTCGATCTGCCGCTGCTGGCCACCTTGCCGGAGCGGCGCGTCGCGCTCGGCCAGGCGGTCAATCAGGGCCATCTGCTGGCCGACGCCGCCGCGCGCGATCCGTACGTGCGCGCGCTGGAGCCCTTGATCGAGCGCCTTGGCGGCGCGCAGCGGGCGGCCGCGCAGGCCGGCGGCAAGTCGGCCTTCGGCGCGCTCAAGCGTCTCATTCCCACTCCTCATAAGCGGTCATAGACGATGGCAAAAGAAATCGAATTTGCCGACGACGCGCCTTCGTTCGCGCATAGCCAGCAGTTCCAGGACATCAAGAACGCGGCGCACGAACATCTGCTCACGCGTATCGAGGAACTCGGCTCCGAGTTCGGCCGCTGGTCGCGTAACGCGATCAACCAGTTCGTCGATCTGGAGATGGACAGCTTCGTCAGGCTGCGCCGCATCCCGATCAACGAGAGCGAGGTGCGTCTGATCGCCGAGGCGCTCACCAAGGAACTCGCCGGCTTCGGCCCGATCGAGGACCTGCTCGCCGATCCGGCCGTCGAAGATATTCTGATCAACGGCTACAACGACGTGTACGTGTCGCGCCACGGCATCCTGACGCGCATTCAGGTGCGCTTTGCCGACAACGCGCATCTGTTGCGCATCGTGCGGCGCATTCTTGCGCCGATCGGCCGGCGTCTGGACGAATCGAATCCGATGGTCGACGCGCGCCTGCCGAACGGCGGTCGCGTGAACGTGGTGATCGAGCCGCTCTCGATCGACGGGCCGATCGTCTCGATTCGCAAGTTCCGCAAAGACCCGATGCGGCCCGACGACCTGATCGCCAACGGTACCTACAACCCGGAGATCGGCGCATTGCTGGAAGCCGCGGTGGCCGCGCGTTGCAACGTGCTGGTCTCGGGCGGCACGAGTTCGGGCAAGACCTCGTTGCTCAACGCGCTGGCCTTTCACATTCCCGAGGCGGAGCGGGTCGTGACGATCGAGGACACCGCCGAGCTGTCGCTGAATCACCCGCACGTGGTGCGGCTCGAAAGCCGGCCGGGCGGCTTCGACGGCGCGGGTGTGGTGTCGATTCGCGACCTGTTGCGCAACACGCTGCGGATGCGGCCGGATCGCATCATCGTCGGCGAAGTGCGCGGCGGTGAAGTGCTCGAAATGCTGCAGGCGATGAACACCGGCCACGACGGCTCGATGGGCACCGTGCACGCCAGCTCGCCGCGCGAATGTCTGTACCGGCTCGAAATGCTGGCGGGTTTCGCCGGCTTCCAGGGCACCGAGTCGAGCCTGCGCCGCCAGATCGCCAATGCGATCGACTTCATCGTGCAGATCGGCCGGCTCTCGAACGGACGTCGGCGGATTCTGTCGATCACGGAAGTCACGGGGCTGTCGGACAACATCATCGCGACTCAGGAACTGTATCGCTACGAGCCGGTGCTGAATGCCGAAGGCGAGGAACTCGACAACTGGGTTTCGCTCGGCATTCATCCGCACTCGCCGAAGCTGGCGCGCTTCCGTCAGGCGCTCGGCGGCAACGAAGCGTTGCATGGGTTCGGCAATGCGGGCTTTGGCAGCGGTGGTGGATTCGGCGGTGCAGGTGGCGGCGGCTTCGGCGGAGGCTTCAATGTCTAGCGCCGTGCTGGTCTCTGTGGCGCTCGCGCTGCTGTGCGCGGCGCTGGCGTTGCTGGTCTGGCAACGCGGCGCGCAACGCAAAGGCCAGGTGAGCGCCGAACGTTTCATCGACAGCCGGATGGCGCCGGCGCTGCAAGGCGCGTCGGCGGGTGCAGCGGCGGGTGGTCCGCGCGTGGCGGCCGGGCGCGCGGCGGCCTCGACGGCGCCGGCGGCGATCGCGCCGCAGGC
The DNA here is from genome assembly GCF_900996225.1 of Paraburkholderia sp. BCC1884. Classification (GTDB taxonomy): domain Bacteria; phylum Pseudomonadota; class Gammaproteobacteria; order Burkholderiales; family Burkholderiaceae; genus Paraburkholderia. The sequence continues at coordinate 375,449 of NZ_CAAJGL010000079.1, forward strand.
GCCGCCCCGGCACGCAAGTCTGCTCGAGCATTGGCGTTATCAGCAGGCGCGGGCGCGCTTCATGATGCAGCACGTAGTGGCGCGCGCGGGCGTGGGCAACACGCGTGGACCGGTCATGATCGCCGGGGTCGTCATTCTGGGCATCTGCCTGTGGGCCGCGGCCGTGGGCGGTTGGCTTGCCGCCGCGGCGTCGTGCGTAAGCTGCGTCATGTTTCTGTATTTCCTGCTGAGCCTGCGCGCGAACAAACGCCGTCAGCAGATCGTGCGGCAGTTGCCGCTGTTTCTCGATGGCATCGTGCGGCTCATCACGCTCGGCAACAGCGTGCCCGCCGCGTTCCAGGCCGCGCTGCAAACCGCCGAGGCGCCGCTGCGCGAATGTCTCGATCACGTTTCGCGCATGCTGCGTACCGGCGTCGAAATCGACCGCGCGCTGAATCACGTCGCGGTGATGTACGGCGTGCGCGAACTGGAACTGGTCGGCGCCGTGCTGCGACTGTCGGTCAAATACGGCGGCCGCGCCGACGTGATGCTCGACCGCATGTCCTCGTTCATGCGCGATCTCGAACAGGCCGAGCGCGAACTGATTGCGATGTCGGCGGAGACGCGCTTGTCGTCGTGGGTGCTGGCGGCGCTGCCGGTCGGCATCGGCGGATTTCTGATCCTGTCCAATCCGCGCTATTTCGCTTCGATGTGGTTCGACCCGACCGGGCGACAAATGGTCTACCTGGCCTTTGCGCTGCAGATCATCGGCGCGTGGCTGTTGTACCGCCTCGCGAACCTGAGGAGATGACGATGCAAAGTCATCAAATGGCGGCGATTGCGCTGGCGCTCGGCTCGCTCGGCCTGCTGCTGCTCGCCGGCCTCGTGCTCGCGCGCGTGGCGGCACAGCGGCGCACCGAACGCACGCTCGGCCACGCGCTCGACGAACGCGCGCTGCAAAGCGCCGCGCTCGCGGCAGCCACGGCGGCGCGCAACGTGGAAGGCGCGGCAAACGGCGCCAGGACGGCGGTGCGCAAGGAAGCGCCGCAGGGTTTCAAAAGCCTGCTCGAGCGTTTTGCACATGCGGGCATCCGCTGGCTCGATACGCCGTTCGGACGTCTCGTGGTCGCCGAAGAAGACCGCCGTCTGCTCGAACAATGCGGGTTCGTGGATACGCGCACGCGCGGCCTGTTCCTGGTGTCGCGGATCGTCGGCGCGCTGGTCCTGCCGGTGATTGCCGCGACCCTGGCGCGCGGTCATCTGGAGGGGCCGCGCTACATGACGCTCGTCGTCATGGCGACCGTGGCCGGCTTCATGTTGCCGAAGATCCTGCTCAAGCGCCGCGCGGGCAAACGCCGGCGTCACGTGGTGGACGAGTTGCCGCTACTGGTCGATCTGCTGCGGCTGTTGCAGGGCGTGGGTTTGTCGCTCGATCAGGCGTTGCAGGTGATGGTCAACGATTTCCGCAGCGTCTTGCCGGTGCTCTCGAGCGAGCTGGAAATCGCGCAGCGCCAGTTCGCCGCGGGGCGAACGCGCGAGCAGTCGCTGAACCGGCTGGCCTCGAGCTACGACAACGAAGACCTGCGCGCGGTCGTGCGCCTGCTGGTGCAGGTGGACCGCCACGGCGGCGCGGTGCAGGAGCCGCTCAAGCAGTTCGGCGACCGGCTGCGCGAAACGCGCCGCGCGATGCTGCGCGAAAGAATCGGCCGCCTCGCGGTGAAGATGACCGGCGTGATGATCGTCACGCTGCTGCCCGCCTTGATGATCGTGACAGCGGGTCCGGGCGTGCTGGCCGTCACGCGTTCGCTGCACACGCTGCACTAGGAAGGATCTGGCCATGGCATACCGTCTCCCATTCGAATTCATACCGCGCTGCGCGTCGACGCTGGTCGTGTGCTGCCTGCTCGGCGCGTGCGCGTCGAAGGATGTCACGGGCTACGGCGTCGGTCCGCAAGCCGAGCGTGCCGTGATGGCGCAGCAGGCCAATCGCGACCCCGCGCCGGATACGCCCGGCATGTATCTCGGACTGATCGACCAGATGCAATCGCAGGGGCTTTACTTTGCGTCGCTCGCGCATATCGACGCCTACGAAAAGCAGTACGGCGCGAATCCGGATACGCATCTGCTGCGCGCCGACGCGCTGCGCATGACCGATCAGCCGGCTGCTGCGGCCGACGCTTACAGCCTGTTGCTGAAGACGCCGCTCGCCGCGCGCGGCTACCGCGGTCTCGGGTTGATCGCCGGTGCATCGGGCGATTTCGCGCACGCCGCGCAGGAGTTGGAGCAGGCGGTGCAACTCGCGCCCACCGATCCGGTGGCGCTGTCCGATCTCGGCTATGCGCGGCTGCGCGATGGCGACGTGAACGGCGCGCGCGTGCCGCTGATGAAGGCGGCCGAACTCGACCAGAACAATCCGAAGATCGTCAGCAACGTGGTGTTGTATCTGCTCGCGAGCGGCGATCAGGCGCAGGCGCTGGCGGTGATGAACCAGCAGAAGCTGGCGCCGGAGGTGCGTACGGCGATTCGCGGCGAGGCGGCGAAAGTCGCGGCGGCGGCGCATGCGCAGACGCGCGGTTCGCAAGGGCAGGCACAACCTCGACCTGGGCCAGGCGCGGCGGCTGCGGGAACGGTCGCGAGCGTGCAGGGGATCGAGCCGGCGCCGCGTGTGTTGCAGCGGTTCGCACAGTAAGCGGGTACGGGCGAAACGAACAGAACGAACGGGCAGTAGGCGCGCATCAGGGAGCGAAAAAAATGAAGCAGGGAAAAATGAAGCGGGGTGGGGCCGCGCCGGCGCTGTGCGTCGCGGCGGCGGTGGCCATATCGATGCTCGCGTCGGCAGTCGCAGTCGCGCAGACGAACGACGGCGCTCCCGCGGCAGCGATGCAGGCGCCGGTCGCGAACACCGAAATCGGCCATTCGACGCTTGCCTGGCTCGACCTGCAACGCAGCAACACGCAGGCGGCGCCCGCCTTGCCGATGCTCGGCGCCGAAGCGGGTCTGGCCTACCGGCGTTACATGGAATCGTTCAAGAGCAAGATCCCCGATCTCTATGGGTCCGCGCTCAAGGCCGGCGGCTCAGGCGATGCAGGCGGCGGTAGTGGCGGCGCGCTGGGCTCCGGCGGCAGCGGGGCGAACTGAGATGCGCCGATCTGGGTCCGTGGCGCCTGCTGCTCGCTGTGCACGCCCGTTCGCGGCGTGGCGGGCCGGTGTGCCGCTGGCCGGTGCGCGTCGTCAGCATGGGGTGTTTTCGATCCTCGCGGCGCTGTGGCTCGCCATTGCGCTCGCCGCGCTCGGCGCGATCGACATCGGCAATGTGTATTTCGTGCGCCGGCAGTTGCAGCGCACGGCGGACCTGGCGGCGATGGCGGGGGTGCAGGTGATCGGCTCGCAAGGCGGCTGCACGAGCGCGAAGTCGGCGGCGACGGCGAACGCGACAGCCAACGGCTTTACCGCGGACAACAACACGACGTTTCTGACTTCGACCTGCGGACGGTGGGATACCACCAGCAGCACTTACTTCGGCACGAGCGGCAACCCGCAGAACGCGGTGCAGGTGCAGGCGACTCAAGCGGTGCCTTATTACTTCCTGGCGGCGACGACCTCGCACAGTGTCACGGCGACCAGCACCGCGTACGCCGCGAACATCGACGCGTTTTCGCTCGGCACCGGCATCGCGACGATCAACACCCAGCAATCGACGCTGCTGAACGCGATTCTCGGCGGCTTGCTGGGCAGTACGGTGGCATTGAGCATCGGCGACACGCAAAGTCTCGCGACGGCGCACATCAAACTGCAGGATCTGATGGTGGCGTTGGGGGCGTCGACGATGCAACAACTGCTCACCACCAGCGTGAGCTACCAGAAGATGATGGTCGCGATGGCCAACGCGCTGACGGCGGGCGGCGATACGGTGAACGCGGGCATTCTGAGAACGTTGGCTGTGGCGGTGCCCGGTGGACAGAACATTACCGTCGGCGACGGACTCAGCACGTATAGCAATGGCAATCCGGTGCCGGGGTTGCTGGCACTGGGACTGGCCAATGCGAATTCCGCAGCGACCGCAACGATCAATGCGTTCGATGCGTTGATGGTGGCGGCGCAGATTGCGCAGGCCAGTCCGGATGGGACGGCGGGCAATGCGCCGGCGATCAACGTGGTGGCCAATCTCGCAGGGGTGGCTGGCATTTCGCTGCAAATTATCAATCCGCCCGCGCTGGCCGCGGGTGACGGCGCATCGACGACTGTCAACGGGAAGACCACGTATAGCGCGACGGCGCGTACGGCGGTGATCTACGCGAGTATCAACCTGCTACCGATCAGCTTGCCGACCGCGACGGTCGGGGGTGCGCCGTTGCTCGCGGTGACGCTCTCGGCATTGAGCACGCCGCTGGTGGTGACGATCCAGGCCGCACCGGGTACAGCGGGATTAAGTTCGGTCGACTGCGAGACCACGAAGGCGGCCACGAATGCCACGATCCAGGTAACGCCGGGGATCGCCTCGGCCTGTGTCGCAGGCGATGCGAGCTGCACCAAGCCTGTCAATCTGGTGTCGTTGTCGGCGGTCGTCCTCGGTGTCACCGTGCCGGTGGGAACCGTGGCGCTCAATCCGACGGGATTCTTGAAACTTGCGCCGGGAACGACAACTCCGCTTGTTTTCGACGGTTCCTCCGGGAGTTTCGATGCGAGCAAAAGCGCCAATTCCAACGCGATTGGCAGCGATGGCTCGGTCCTCACCTCGCAATTGTTGGGCGTATTGCCCAAACTGTTGCAGGTCATACCCTTGGGTATCAATCTTTCCACCGTCCTGGCACCGATTCTTACCGGCGTGACGAGCCTTCTGATGCCGATCCTCAACCCCGTTTTCGGTCTGCTCGACTCGGTCTTCGTGCCGACACTGTCGCTACTGGGCGTTCAGATCGGCACCGCTACCGTTCACAACATGTCGCTGACGTGCGGCGTCTCGCAACTGGTCAACTAGCCTATCCAAGATGAGAACCACCACCAAAATCGAGGAACTCGATATCTACGTCTGGGAGGGCAAGGCCGACATCGTCGACCGGGTCGCGCGCTGCATGGCGAGCTTCGAAGTCGAAGTGATCCGTGCCGACGATATCGCGATCTCGCCCGAACGGACTGCGCTGCGGCCCTCGCTGGCGATCATCAGCGTCTCGGTGATCGACAGCGGCGCGCTGATCCTGCGCGACTGGCAGGCGGCCCACGGCATCCCCGTGGTGTGGGTCGGCGCGGCGCCGCGCGACCACGACCCGGCGAGCTACCCGTCCGAGTATTCGCACATTCTGCCGCTCGATTTCACCTGCGCCGAATTGCGCGGCATGGTGATGAAACTGGTGGCGCAGATTCGCGCGCACAGCGCCAAGACCCACCAGTCCGACGCGATGATCGCCAACTCGGAGTGCATGCAGGCGCTGCTGCACGAGGTCGACACCTTCGCCGATTGCGACACGAGCGTGCTGGTGCACGGCGAGACCGGCGTCGGCAAGGAGCGCATCGCGCAACTGCTGCACGAAAAACATAGCCGCTATGGACAAGGCCCGTTCGTCGCAGTGAACTGCGGCGCGATTCCCGATGGCCTGTTCGAATCGCTTTTCTTCGGCCACTCGAAAGGCTCGTTCACGGGCGCGGTGGTCGCGCATAAAGGCTACTTCGAACAGGCCGACGGCGGCACGCTGTTCCTCGATGAAATCGGCGACCTGCCGCTCTACCAGCAGGTGAAGCTGCTGCGCGTGCTCGAAGACAGCGCCGTCACGCGGATCGGTTCGGCCACGCCGGTGAAGCTCGACTTCCGGCTGGTGGCGGCGACCAACAAGCTTCTGCCGCAACTGGTCAAGGAGGGCACGTTCCGCGCCGACCTTTACTACCGGCTCGCCGTGATCGAGTTGAAGATTCCGTCACTCGAAGAACGTGGCGCGGTCGACAAGATCGCAATCTTCAAGGCGTTCATTGCCGAGGTGGTCGGCACCGAACGTCTGTCGAGTCTCGCCGACCTGCCGTACTGGTTGGCCGACGCCGTCGCCGATACTTATTTCCCCGGCAACGTGCGCGAACTGCGCAACCTCGCCGAGCGCATCGGCGTGACCGTGCGTCAGATCGGCGCGTGGGATGCGGCGCGTCTACAGCGGCTGCTCGCGCTCGCGCGCTCCACGCAACCGGTGCCGGTCGAGAGCGCCGCGGAAGTGCTGGTGGATCGCAGCAAATGGGATATGGCGGAGCGCAATCGCGTGCTCGCCGCGCTCGACGCAAACGGTTGGCGTCGGCAGGATACGGCACTCTATCTGGGCATCAGCCGCAAGGTGTTGTGGGAGAAGATGCGCAAGTATCAAATTTTCGACGAGGAGCCCGAAACACGCGAAAGTGAGTAATAATGAGACGGTTGTACTAAAACAAAAACTGTTCAAGCAGGAATTACATGGACCGAAAGTCGAAACTACGACAGATTGCCCTGGCGGCACTCATCACGTTGGGCGCCGGGCAGGCCGCATATGCCCAGGCTTTGCCGGACAGTTCCGCGAGCGCAAACGTCGGGGGTGGCGTTGTTTCCCAGCCGGGCACGACGACGGCATTGCCGGCCACGTCGCAGGCAGGACAGGCACAAACCTCTGCGCTCACGCCCGATGAGGCGAAGCAATCCGCCGCCGGCAACGTGGCGGAATTGCAGCAGATGATCCACGGCTCGGATCTCAGCGAATTGCGCACCACGTATAACGGCAGCTATGGCGCCAGCTTGCTGTTCTACGGCAAGGAAATGACGTACTACGTGGCGCTGTTCCAGCAGAAGAATTTCTGGCGCGTCATCAAGACTCAGGATGCGACGCGCGCCGACATGATCTACAAGGACTTCGTGCGTCAGACGATGCAACTGTCGGATGTGGAAATCCGTCGCACGCAACTCGAAGCGCAGAAGGCCTTCACGGAGCGCATGATCGCGTTGTCGCAAGATCGCGCGAATCGCCTGCAGGCGGACCTCGACGTGGCGCGTCAGCAGCAGACCATCGTCGCCACGCAGCAACAGCAAACGCGTGCCGAAGCGACGTCGCTGGCTCAGCAAAAGGCGGCCGCGCAGGATCAGTTGCGCTCGGCTCAGCGCCAGGTGCGCGAGTTGCAGCGTCAGTTGGAAAGCGGCTTGCCCTCGCATTGAGGGCGATGATTTAAAGCATGAACGTGGTGGGGTGGTGCGGCACGTGTGAAGCGTGTCGCCGCCCGCCTTGCCACGAAAAAAACCGCGCGCAGTTTTCTACTGCCTATCGCGTACTCTGTTCCGCATACTCTCCGTGTCGGCCGTGTCGGCCGTGTGACAACGTGGCTGTCTCTGCGCCGCACTCCAAGCGATCTTCCATCTTGCTTTAATGCGCACTCGCGTTGCGAAAGCGGCGGCAAACCTGTTCGGTTTCGCCGCGCCTTCGATGCAGGCAAACTCGCCGTCAGTGTCGCGAGGCGCACTCGACGCTAGTGATGCTTCTTTCCTTCCGAATGGGTTTCTTTCGCCGCGGGCTGACGCGACTCCGGCACGTCGATGGCAATCGGGTCGCTGGCCGGGAAGCTTTCTTCGAGCGCCTCGTCGAGGCGGCTATCCGTCGACTCGAGAGGCTGCTGCGTGGTCGTGGAATGAGAGGCGTGCGGCTTCTTGCTGGTCATGACATGCTCCATGAGATGAGAGTCGGTCATTCAGCATAGCGCAAAGCTCGCAGTGGCGACGTCTCGCTGCGCGAGCGGCGAATCTCGCGTCGTAAGCGTTCTCTTCATATCGCCTTCAAACCATTGCGCATCAACTCGTTTTCGATGTGTCGCCAGAAGCAGACCGCACTCACGAAACCAAGGCAGCCTACGACATGGACCTGAAGATCAGCACACCCGCCACCGTATGTGCCGCACCGGCCGCGCAGCGCTTTCACGCCTCGCACGTAGTGGAAGCGGAGTTGGAACACCTGGAGTGGGCAACGAAGCAACCGGCACTGCGCATGCTGGACGCCGGGTACTGGCGGCGTCGCGTGCTGGCGGTCAAATGTGGATTCGAACTGACGGAACTGCAGGGAATACGTCTGGAGAAGATCCTGGCGCGGCTCGGCTGTCCTGCGAAGTAGCCGGGCGCGACGCCGGATATGACGACGGTGAGCGGTTACTCGCTGCTGCCGCCGCCGTTGCCACCATTGCCACCGCTGTTGCCGCCATTGCCGCCATGATGACCACCGCCATGGCTGCCGCCACCGTGGTTGCCGCCGTCGCCGCCACCCGTGCCGAACAGACGCCGGCGACGCGTGACCACCACCGGGCCGTCGGACGGACTGCCGGTACGATCGGATGCCGGGCGGTCTGAGGACGGGCCATACGATTCGCGCGGCTCACGCGGTTCGCGATGCTCGCGCGGTTCACGCGAGCCATGCGGACCGCGCGTGGTGTGCTCGCCATGCGACGGGCGCCCGGCGCGCGGCGCCGGACGCGTGCCGGTGTCGAGCTGGATCGTGGAGATCGCGCGCTTGTAGATGCCTTGCAGGCCGACCGGCGTGCGCAGCATCACCAGATACTGATCGAACGACTCGATGCACCCAGTCAGGCGAATGCCGTTGACGAGATAGATCTCAACGCGCTTTCGTTCTTTGCGCGCAGCGTTCATGAAGTCGTTTTGCGGATGCGATTCTGCGGATGCCATGGACAATTCAGGTTAGTAAGACGGTTGTTCGCCGCGATTCTACCCTGTGTGGGGGCGGAACGCGTCGACGGGCGAACTGGGTCCACTATAACGGCTTGTGGACGCATAAGCATCTGATAACTATTGGCTGTAACGTTGAGTTACGAATCTGCGGACGAATCACGCATTCTTCCGCCACACCCAAGCCCATCGGGCGCGAATGGCGGAAAAAGATAGCGTCCGGCGTCGCTTCGACGGAATAAAACGGCGCTGCCGCGCGTTAAGTCAGGCATGGAGCACCGCATCATCCGCGTGGCCGACCGCTTGCAGGTTGCATGCCGGCCGGCATGCGCCGAACGGGTGCTCATCAGGAGACTTACCATGAAAACATCGCGCTTTCTTTCCGCCGTCTTCGTCCTGCTGGCGCTCGCGCTCGGCTCACTTGCGACCAGTGGCTGCACCACCGACGGCGCGGCCTCCGGCAGCAGCAGTAGCGGCAGCACCGGCGGCTATTGAGCCTCGCACGCCGGGTGAGTTTTGAAACCGAAGTGATTGCGTGGCTCCCGCAGTTGCGCCGCTATGCGCGCGCACTGACGGGCGACCGCGCCTGGGCCGACGATCTCGTGCAGGATACGGCGGAGCGCGCGCTCGCGCGCTGGGCGGCGTTCCGGCCGAACAGCAATCTGCGCGCGTGGCTGCTGACGATCCTGCGCAACATCTACATCGATCAGTTGCGCGGACGCCGCGAGATTGCCGTCGACGAAAGCAGCGCGCCCTGGCGTAATCTCGAAGCGCCGCAAGGCGAGGTCGACGGTCTGGTGCTGCGCGATCTGCAGCGTGCGCTGTACCGTTTGCCGCTCGAGCAGCGCGAAGTGCTGTTGCTGGTCTGCGTGGAGGAGTTGTCGTATCAGGAAGCGTCGCGCGCGCTCGGCGTGCCGATCGGCACGGTGATGTCGCGGCTCTCGCGTGCGCGTGAGCAACTGCGCGTGTTGTTGACGCAGGGGCCGGTTCCGGGACAGGAGCCGGCGCGCAAAACTGCGCCGCTGAAAGTGGTGAGAAATCCGTGATGAACAACGACGACCACGATTCCGGCTTGCCCGACGGGCTCGATCTGCGCACGCTGTCGGCGTTCGTCGACGGCGAGTTGCCGGATGCCGGGCGCGCCGCGCTCGAAGCGCAACTGGCGCGCCATCCCGAAGCCGCCGCGCGGGTCGCCGCGTGGCGCGCGCAGAAGGCCGCATTGCGCGCGCTGTGCGGCGCAACGTCGAGCGAGGAGATCCCACCGCACGACATCGATGACATGCGCGAGACAGTCGGCAGCCTCGGCGAACCGGCGTTCATCGTCGTGCGCCGGTCGACGCCATGGTGGCAGCGCACCGCTCTCGCAGCTTGCTGGCTCGCGGCCGGCGCGGGTCTTGCGCTCGCCCTGGGACCGCTTGCGCCACGCCTGACGGGCGGCGCCTGGAACGGTCTGGGCGGGCATCCACCGAGTTTTGCCGAGCGCGCCGATGTCGCCTACGCGGTCTACACGCCGGAGCAGCGTCATCCGGTCGAAGTAGCGGCAAGCGACGAAGAGCATCTGATCAACTGGCTGTCCAGGCGGCTGAACCGGCCGCTTTCGGTGCCGTCGCTGCAGGAATACGGCTACTCGCTGGTGGGCGGCCGTCTGTTGCCGGGCGAAGCGGGACCGGCTGCGCAATTCATGTATGAAAACACCCGCGGCGCACGCCTCACCTTGTACGTCACGGGCACCGCACGCGACGAAACCGCCTTCCGTCTCTTTCGCGACGGCAATCGGCGCACCTTCTACTGGATCAACGACGGCATGGGTTACGCGCTGTCCGGTCCGATCGCGGAAGGCAAGCTGCGCTCGATCGCGATCGACGTCTGCAGTGCGCTTGGTGGCAAACCGGAGTCGTGGCAATAACTCGCCTGGAATAGCGGCGCGCCCTGGTCCGTTTCCATCATTTTCATCACATGGATCATGTGCGCTATACGCACGACACCTATGCAATGGGCGGCCGTCAAGGAGAGGCTTTGATACGCAGCTTGCCGCCGAATGTATCCGCCGCGCAGTTCGATCGCGCGCTTGCCGCATGGCGCGCGATCGTCGGCGAGGCGCAGGTGATGACCTCGGCGGCGGCGCTCGCCGGGTATCTCGATCCGTTCGCGCCCGGCGAGCGCGACGCCTTTGCGGCAAGCGCCGTGCTGTTGCCCGCTTCCGTCGATGAGATTCGCGCCGTGCTGCGCATCGCGAATCAGGCACGCATTCCCTTGTGGACCGTGTCGACCGGACGCAATTTCGCCTATGGCGGTGCCGCGCCGCGACTGGCCGGGTCGGTGGTGCTCGATCTGCAGCGCATGAACCGCATCATCGAAGTGAACGAGACGCTCGCTTATGCGCTGGTCGAACCGGGTGTGAGTTACTTCGATCTGTATTCGCATCTGCGCGAGAAGGGCTACAAGCTATGGATCGATCCGCCCGCGGCGGGTTGGGGCAGTGTGGTCGGCAATACGCTGGAACGCGGTTTCGGCTACACCGCGTATGGCGATCACGCGGCTGCGCAGTGCGGCATGGAAGTGGTGCTCGCCAATGGCGACGTGTTGCGCACCGGCATGGGCGGCATCGACACCGGTACGGCCTGGCAGCTTTATCAGCCGGGTTATGGACCGTCGTTCGATGCGATGTTCATGCAGTCGAATTACGGCATCGTCACGAAGCTGGGCATCTGGCTGATGCCCGCGCCGCCCGCGTATCTGCTCGGTGAAATCCGCTTTCAGCACGAGGCGGATCTCGAAGCGATCGTCGAGATTGTGCGGCCCTTGCGGCTCGACGAAACGATCCGCAACCACGCGGTGATCGAAGGCGGCTTGCGACGCGCGGCGGGTTTGTCGTCGCGTGCGCAGTGGTACGAGGGAGCGGGCGCCATGCCGGAGAGTGCCGTTGCGGCGATGCTCGACAAGCTCGACGTGGGCCGCTGGAATCTGCATTTCGCGCTCTACGGGACGCCCGAATTGATCGACGCGCGCTACGCGATCGTGCAGCGCGCCTTCGCGCGCGTGCCGCAAGCGAGACTCTTCGCGGCGCGTTACACGGGCGACTCCCAGCCCAGCGGCGGCGGCGACCGCAATATGGCCGGCATTCCGGGGATGAGCGCGTTTCGCATGCTCGACTGGCGCGGCGGCGCGGGTGCGCATGTGGACTTTGCGCCAGTATGTCCCGCAACCGGGCGCGATGCGCTGCGTCAATACACGATGGTCAAGACGCGTGCGGCGGAATATGGCTTCGATTATTACGGCGGTTTTACGGCAGGCGTGCGTCATCTGCATCACATTGTCGCGGCGATTTTCGATCGTGACGACGCGAGCCAGGTGGAGCGGGCCGGCGCGCTACTGCGTTCGCTGATGAGCGATGCGCGGGCGGCGGGTTACGGCGAATATCGCGCGCATCTGGCGTATATGGATTTTGCCGCCGCTCAATACAGTTTCAACGAGGGCGCGTTGCTGCGTCTCTCGGAAACGATCAAGGACGCGCTCGATCCGAACGGGATTCTCGCACCTGGCAAACAGGGCATCTGGCCGGCAGCGTGGCGGGACCGGCGCGGCTATACCTGAGCGGTGAAGCCAGCGCGATATCGCGAGGATCGAGTCATGGACCGACGCACTTTCATGATGAGCGGCGCCTGCCTATCCCGTGCAGCAGGCGGCGCGTTGACGTGGCCTGGGCTCACGCATGGCGCGGCTTGCCATGGCACGCTGGCGCTTGTCGATTCCACCTTGCCGCATGGCGCCGCGTTCGCGGAGTATGCCGCTCATCGGCGCTGGCCGACTGTTGAAGCGGGTGACGACATCGGCGTGCTCTGGTACACGAAGCTCGCGCCGCTGCTGCTGTTGGAGCATGCGCCGGCGACGCTCGCCCAGACGTCGCTGATCGGTTTGACCCGCACCTCCGATTACTTCGTGCTCAAACGACTCGCTACCCGTCACGGCGAGTTGATCGAACACAGTCATGAACATGGCCCCGGCGCCGCGCATGTCACGTTCGTTTTTACGCCTGGCGCCGCCGTCCGAACTTAAAACTTGTATTCCTTGTTCTTCGGATCGAAGGTCGAGTCGTCGAACGTCTTCGGCGTGATCGTTTCGAAGACGATCTTTTCGAAGATCTTGCCGTCGTTGTCGTAGGACTCGACGGCGCGGAAATACGGGTGCCGCAGATCCAGACCCAAGGTTTCCTTCTTCGCATAGAACTGCGGCTGGCCGGTCGGCGTTTCGAAGGTGAAAGCGACCACGCGCACGCCGTCGAGCGTCTTCACGTCCACCTGAGTCGAGCGCGGCAAGCCGGCCTCGATATATTTTTTGCCCTCGCTGAGGTACTGATTGGCGATGTATTCGGTGCCGAGATCGCGCACCTGGTGATTCGATTGCGCGCGGGCGAGGGCGCCGGTCAGCGACGTCCACAAGGACGTCACGTTCAAGATCCCGCCCAGATGCCCGTACATTTCATCGGTACGTTTGGACTCGTCGTAGATGACTTCCTGGCCCGCATGCGCGCCGTCGGGCAACCATTCCGCGTAGATGCGTAGCGGGTCGTGCGCGAGGCGCACCAGCATGTGATCCGGCTTATCGGGCCATTGGCCGTGAATGCGCTCCGAGCGCGCCATCGTGAACTCGTACGACGGATAACCGTTCGGTCCTTCCTTGATGTAGCGCGGCAAGGCGAGCGGATCGAGCGACTGGAACAAAGCGACCAGTTGCGCGTCGTCGAGCTTTTCCATTGCGCCGCTCTGTTGCGCGGCGCGCAGCCATTTGACCTGCTGATCCAGCGTGAGCTTGCCGACCTGTGAAGACGGCGTGCTGGGCGCCTTGACGGCGCTGGCCGTGTCGAGCGGAGGCGGCGCGTCGTCGTTCTGTGCGAACGCCGATGGCGTGCCCATCCAGACAGTACTGACGACCAAAGCGCCGATCAGCAGCGTCCGCGACGCCACGCTGCGTAACCCTGCGTGGCTACGCCTCGCGCTCAGCGGTGCGACGGTGAGGCGCATGAAGGCCGGCGGGCGGCTCGGGCGTGCGGACAGGCTGTGCTTCATGAATCTCTCCGTAAGGTGACGCCTGGCGACGACGCCGGGCGTCTTGCCTGTCAGGCAGATTTTTGCTTCGCGAGTTCCTCGTCACGCAGCGCACGGCGCAGTATTTTGCCGACGTTGGTTTGCGGCAGCTCGTCGCGGAACTCGACGAGCTTCGGCACCTTGTAGCCCGTCAGGTTCTTGCGGCAATGGGCAATCACCTGTTCGGCCGTCAGCGACGGATTGCGCCTGACGATGAACACCTTCACCTTTTCGCCCTGCGCCGCGTCGGGTACACCGATTGCGGCTACTTCGCGCACATCGGGGTGGGCCGCGATCACGTCCTCGACTTCGTTCGGATAGACGTTGAAGCCCGACACCAGAATCATGTCCTTCTTGCGGTCGATCAGGCGAATGAAGCCGCGCGAATCCATCACGCCGATGTCGCCGGTCGCGAGCCAGCCGTCCGCGTCGATGACCTTGGCGGTTTCATCCGGGCGATTCCAATAGCCTTTCATCACCTGCGGGCCGTGTACGCACAATTCGCCCGCTTCGCCGATCTCGGCCCACGTGCCGTCGTCCTTCTTGAAACGCACTTGCGTGGAGGGTGCGGGCAGACCGATCGAGCCGTCGAAGTCGCGCATGTTGCTCAGATCGACCGGGTTCATCGACACGATCGGCGAGCACTCGGTGAGCCCGTAGCCTTCGATGATCGGCTTGCCGGTCACCTGCTTGAAGCGCTCGGCTACCGACCGCTGCATGGCCATGCCGCCGGCCATCGCGAGCTTGAGGTTGGAGAAGTCGCGCTGGCGGAATTCTTCGTTGTCGAGAAAGGCGTTGTAGAGCGTATTGACGGCGGTGATGCCGGTGAATTTCTCGTGACGGATGATCATCATCACGCGCTTCATGTCGCGCGGATTGGCGATCAGGATATTGCGCCCGCCGAGTCCCATGAAGATCAACGCGTTCACGGTCAGCGAATAGATGTGATAGAGCGGCAGCGGCGTGAGCACGGTTTCGATATCGCCGTTCAGTTGCGCCTCGGACCACGCCTTCGCCTGCAGCAGATTGGCGATGATGTTCCGGTGCGTGAGCATCGCGCCCTTGGCGACGCCGGTGGTGCCGCCGGTGTATTGCAGGAACGCGATGTCGTCGTGTACGAGGCGCACGGGTGTGACCGGGCGCGTGTAACCGGTCGCGAGCGCCTTGAGCAGCGGCACCGCCTGCGGCAGGTTGTAGGCGGGCACCATTTTCTTCACGTGCCGCAACATGAAATTGAGCAGACGTCCCTTCGGATTCAGACCGTCGGCGAGCAGATCGCCGAGACCCGTCACGATGACGTTCTGCACTTTGGTGCCGGGCAATGCGTCTTCGACGGTTTTGGCGAAGTTTTCAAACACGATGATGGTGCTCGCGCCGCTGTCCTTCAACTGGTGCGCGAGTTCGCGCACCGTGTAGAGCGGATTCACGTTGACCACCACGGCGCCGGCCTTCAGCGCGCCGAACAGCGCGACCGGATACTGGAAGGTATTGGGCAGCATGATCGCGACCCGCTCGCCCGGCTTCACGCCGATGCCTTGCAGATACGCAGCGAACGCGGTGGCCTTGCGGCCGAGTTCTCCATACGTCAGATTCGCGCCGACGCTCACGTAGGCCACGCGCTCGCGGAATTGCGCGATGCACTGGTCGAAGAACTGCACCACCGACTCGTATTGCTGGACGTCGATTTCGTGCGGCACGTCCGCCGGATAGGACGCGTACCAGATGCCGTCGGTGTTGGGGGCGTGGTTCGGCGTCCGGGTCGAGGCTGGTGAAGCGGGCGAGGACGGCGGCTGCGCGGCGGGCGCGAGCGTGGTCTGGGTGGGCTGGGTCATCGGTCGTCTCCTGAAGCAGTGGCTTCCTGTGTTTATGTGCTGGTCTTGCGGCCAGTCATCGAAGCATTCAAAGCAGATCTTGCAACGGTGTTCGAGGCAACACCATGTCTTGATACAGGTGTCGGCGTGCCGGGCTCAGCGCTCCAGAATCGCGACCACCCCCTGGCCGCCCGCCGCGCAGATCGAAATCAGTCCGCGCGCGGTGCCGGCGGGTTTGTCGAGTTGCGCGAGCATCTTGGCGAGACCGGCGACGATCCGCCCGCCCGTGGCCGCGAACGGATGGCCGGTGGCGAGCGAACTGCCGTTGACGTTCAGTTTCGCCCGGTCGAGCGCGCCGAGCGGCCCCGGCAAACCGAGTTGCGTGCGGCAATATTCATCATCCTGCCACGCCGTGAGCGTGCACAACACCTGCGCCGCGAAAGCTTCGTGAATTTCGTACAGATCGAAGTCCTGCAACGTGAGCCCGGCGCGCGCCAGCATGCGCGGCACGGCGTAGGCGGGCGCCATCAGCAGGCCCTCTTTTTTGTCGACATAGTCGACGGCGGCGGTTTCCGACCACGTCAGGTAAGCGAGCACGGGAAGCCCGTGCCGGGCCGCCCATTCTTCGCTGGCGAGCAGCACGGCCGAGGCGCCGTCGGTGAGCGGCGTGGCATTGCCTGCGGTCAGCGTGCCGGCGTCGCGGTCGAATACCGGCTTCAGTCCCGCGAGTTTTTCGAGCGTGAGATCCGGGCGCAGGTTGTTGTCGCGCGCGAGGCCGCGGTAGGGCGTCATCAGATCGTTGAGGAAGCCGCGCGCGTAAGCCTCGTTGAGCTTGCGGTGGCTGTCGTAGGCGAGCACGTCTTGCGCTTCGCGTGAAATGTTCCAGCGCTTGGCCATCAATTCGCAATGCTCGCCCATCGAGAGGCCGGTGCGCGGTTCGCCGTTGCGCGGCAGAAGCGGCTTGAAGAACATGTCGGGGCGCAGTTTGGTCAAGGCGCCGACGCGCTGCCCGGTGCTCTTGCCGCGATTCGCTTCGAGCAGAATCTTGCGCATGCGTTCGTTGACGCCGATCGGCGCGTCGGAGGTCGTGTCGACGCCGCCCGCGATACCCACTTCGATCTGTCCCAGGGCAATCTTGTTGGCGACGAGGATCGCGGCTTCAAGGCCGGTGCCGCATGCCTGCTGCACGTCGTAAGCGGGCGTTTCCTTCGCGAGCGTGGTGGACAGCACGGATTCGCGCGTCAGGTTGAAGTCGCGTGAGTGCTTGATGACGGCGCCCGCCGCGACTTCGCCCAGACGTTCGCCGTGCAGGTTGTAGCGATCGATCAGGCCTTGCAGCGTGAAGGTCAGCATGTCCTGATTCGAGGCGGTCGCGTACGCGGTGTTCGAGCGCGCAAACGGAATCCGGTTGCCCCCGACGATGGCGACGCGGCGCACGGCTGGCAGCGGGTTTGTCATGCTCGGCTCCTTTGGGTCGTTGCTGGGTTATCGGCTGATGATGCGCATGCCGCGAGCAGTGCGATGGCTGCGCGCCTCATTGCAGCCGCCATTGCATCCGGCCGCGCAAATGCGGTTTCTCTCCGGCGATATCGCGCACCTCGATATCCCGTTCGATCAGCGAAGGCGCGGCGCTCCACAGCGACACTTCGCCTGGCAGCAGCATCGGCAGTTTGAATTCGGCGCTGAGCGTGGCTTCGGCTAGCGGCTTGGGCGGTTGCAGCGCGGAGGCGGCGCGCGCCAGCGTCCACATGCCGTGCGCGATGGCGCGGGGAAATCCGAATATTTTTGCCGACAGCGCGCTCAGATGGATCGGGTTGTAGTCGCCGGAAACGTTCGCGTAATCGCGGCCGAGTTGCGAGGCCAACTGCCAGCGCGCGGTGCGTTGCAGCGCGAGCGGCCCCAGGTCGAGCGGCTCCAGCGCGTTGCCGGACGCCGGCACGCCGCGCTTCAGATAGACGCTGTCGCCGTCCCATACCGCTTCGCCGCGCCGATAGATACGCGTATGAAGCACGAACGCCTGGCCCTTGTCGTGACGCAGCAGCGCGCCGAACTCCACCTCCACGCGCAACAGATCCTTGTACGCGAGTGGACGGCGCAAGCGCACGTGATTGGCGAGATGCACGAGGCCGAGCGCGGGCCACGGAAACGCCGGGTCGGTCAGCATCAGCAGATGCAGGGGAAAGGCGAGCAGATGCGGATAGGTGAGCGGCACGCCATGCTCGGGGATAAAGCCGCACACGCGCGCATAACGCCAGGCCGGTCCCGCTTCGAGCGGCACGGCGGGGCGCACCAGGCGCAGTGCCGGCAGTTGCGTGTCGCGCCCACGTTTGACGATGCCGGACAACGCGCACGCATAGAGCCTGGACGGCGTAGGCAAGGTGTCGATGACGACGGTTTTCGGTCGCCCCGCGTCGAGCCGCATGGCGTGGGGTGCACGATCATTGCCGAACGGATCACCGGGCTCGGCCATGGTCACGCTCCAATCAGGCTTTGTCCGCACACGCGCACGATCTGGCCGCTCACGCCCGCCGATCCCGGATGCGCGAGCCAGGCGATGGTCTGCGCGACGTCGACCGGCTGGCCGCCCTGGCTCATCGAATTCATGCGGCGGCCGGCCTCGCGGATGGCGAGTGGAATCTTCGCGGTCATCTGCGTTTCGATGAAGCCCGGCGCGACCGCGTTGATCGTGATGCCGCGTGCGTGCAGATGCGGCGCCATGCTTTGCACGCGGCCGATCACGCCCGCTTTCGAGGTTGCGTAATTGGTCTGGCCGAGATTGCCCGCAATGCCGCTGATCGACGACACCGCGACGATGCGTCCGCCGTCGCGCAGAATGCCGCCGGCGAGCAAGGCGTCGTCGATGCGTTCCTGCGCGCCGAGGTTGATGTCGATGACGTTCTGCCACGCGGCATCGGTCATCTTCGCGATGGTCTTGTCTTTCGTGATGCCGGCGTTGTGCACGACGATATCGACACCGAGTTCGTCCAGCGCGGCGGCGATGTGTGCGGGCGCTTCGGGCGCGGCGATGTCGAAGGCGAGGGCGGTGCCGTTCAACTGCTGCATGGTCGATTCGAGCGCCTCACGCGCCGACGGGATGTCGATGCCGATCACGTGCGCGCCTTCGGCCGCGAGCACGCTCGCAATCGAAGCGCCGATGCCGCGTGCCGCACCCGTCACCACCGCGCGCCGTCCCGCGAGCGGCTGCTGCCAGTCGAACGCGGGCAGGCGCGTGCCGCCGGCGCTGCCGATCCGCACGACCTGCCCCGAGACATAGGCCGAGCGCGGCGACAGGAAGAAGCGCAGCGTCGCTTCCGTATTGGCCTCGGCGCCTTGCGCCACGTAGACGAGATTCGCGGTGACGCCACGGCGCGCTTCCTTGCCGAGCGAGCGCGTGAGACCTTCGAGCGCGCGCTGCGCGGTCCATGCGCGCGGCGTCGTGCAGGCCTCCGGTGGTCGTCCGAGGACGATGATGCGTCCGCATTTGCCGAGCGAGCGCAGCGTGTCGTGGAAAAAGCCGTGCAGCGGTTCGAGTTGCGTGCTGTCTTCGATCCCGCTGGCGTCGAACAGCAAGGCGGTGAGCTTGCCCGGCGAACCGGCCTCGGCCGCCTCGAAACGGCCGGTCATCAAGCCATGCCGATTGGCGAGCGGCACCCACAAACCCGCGCTTCCATGCGCGACGCTGGTGACGCCGATGCTCGTCACCAGCGTCGCGAGCGTGTCCAGCAGATGGGGTTCGCGGCCCGCGCCGATCGCCACCATGCCGTCGAACTCGGGCCGGTCCGCGCGATAGCGGCGCAGCACCTCGGGTTTCGGCAAACCGAGCGAACGCGCGAGGCGCGCGCCGAACGGCGAGTTGACGAAGTTCAGGTAAGAGTCGTTCATTTTATTGTTGCTCCGCTGGCCACGGCCGAAGGAAGCCCCGTAGGGCGTCGGACGTGTGTCAGTGTGCACCGGGTTCGGCGCGCATGGCGCGCCTGCCGGGTAAGTTTTTTTCGTGCACGCCGGGCGTGCTCAAGCCGCCAGTTCAAGCGCCTTGTCGAGCGTTTCCTTGCGTCGTTGCAGGTGCGTGAGCATGTCGAAGTCGGCCGGGAAATCGTCGACCTTCACCACCAGCGCGCCGTACTTCGCATAGTCCTCCAGCACGCGGCGGTCGTCGGCATCGATCAGGCCTTTCTTCAGCGCCGCGTCGGTCCACGCGCCCAGTTGCGGCAGGCTCTGTGGCATCGGCTCGAGCAGACCTTGTTTGACCGCATCGCGCAGCTTCTGGTCGATCTCCGTAAAGCGCGGGTTCAGTTCGAACGCGACTTCGCCATAGCCGAGCGCGTCGACATCGGGATGCGGCACGTACGAATCGGACACCAGACGTTCGCGCGCCGCGCCCGGCGTCTGCATCAATTCGGCGATCGCGGTGCCGAGGCTGTCGGACGGCTCGCGATACGGCAGGCCGAACGGGAAAGCCAGCACGCGCACGAGGCCGGCCGCCAAGCGGTTCGGATAGTTGGCGAGCACACCGTCGAGCGCATGCTGCGCCTTGTAGAGCGAATCTTCGACGCCCCAGCGCACCAGCGGAAGATCTTCCTCCTGACGGCCTTCGTCTTCGAAACGCTTGAGCGTGGCGGAGATCAGGTAGAGCTGCGACAGCACGTCGCCCAGGCGTCCGGAGATGCGCTCGCGGCGTTTCAGGTCGCCGCCGAGCACGAACATGGAGACGTCCGCGAGTAGCGCGAAAGCCGTGGAGAGGCGAGTCGCCGCGCGGTAGTACGCATGCAGCGGCGCGTGCGCCGTGCGTGGTTTGCCGATAAACGCACCGCCCGTCACCCCGTAGACGAAGCTGCGCACCACGTTGGACAGCGTGAAGCTGACGTGACCGAAGAAGGCTTCGTCGAAATCGCGCAAGGCTTTCGCGTGGTCGGTTTCGCGCGTCGCAGCCATTTCCTTCAACACATACGGATGGCAACGGATCGCGCCTTGCCCGAAGATGATCAGGCAGCGCGTGAGAATATTCGCGCCCTCCACGGTAATCGCGATCGGCACCTGCTGGTAGGCACGCGCGAGGAAATTCGACGGACCCATGCAGATGCCCTTGCCCGCGGCGATATCCATGCCGTCGTTAATGACCATGCGGGCGCGCTCGGTGATGTGATACTTCGCGATCGCCGAAATCACCGAAGGTTTTTCGCCGAGATCGACCGCATGCGCGGACAGGCGCCGCGCGGCGTCCATCACGTAGAGGTTGCCGCCCATGCGGCCGAGCGCTTCCTGCACGCCCTCGAACTTGCCGACAGCGGTGCGGAACTGGCGGCGAATCGCGGCATACGCGCCGGTGCCGCGCACGGCGATTTTCGCCATGCCCACGTTCGACGACGGCAGCGAAATCGCCCGCCCCGCCGCGAGACATTCCATCAGCATGCGCCAGCCGTTGCCGACTTGCGAGCGTCCGCCGATCACCCAGTCGAGCGGGATGAATACGTCCTTGCCTGAGTTCGGGCCGTTCTGGAACACCGCGTTCAACGGCCAGTGACGCCGGCCGATATTCACACCCGGATGGTCGGTCGGAATCAGCGCGCAGGTGATGCCGGGTTCGTCGCCGGCACCCAGCAGACGGTCGGGGTCGAGTGCGCGGAAGGCGAGGCCGAGCACGGTCGCGATCGGCCCGAGCGTGATGTAGCGCTTATCCCACGTGACGCGAAAACCCAGCGTTTCGCGGCCTTCGAAGCTGCCTTTGCAGACAATGCCGACGTCGGGAATCGCGGCGGCGTCGGAACCGGCATACGGGCTAGTAAGCGCAAAGCAGGGGATTTCGTCGCCGCGTGCGAGGCGCGGCAGATAGTGGTTCTTTTGTTCTTCGGTGCCGTAGTGCATCAGCAATTCGGCCGGGCCGAGCGAGTTGGGCACCATCACCGAGACGGCGGCCGCCGAGCAGCGGGTGGCGAGCTTCATGATGACCTGCGAATGCGCGTAGGCGGAGAACTGTTTGCCGCCGTACTGCTTCGGAATGATCATGCCGAGAAAGCCGCGTTCCTTGATGTACTGCCAGGTCTTCGGCGAGAGGTCTTGCCAGACCATGGTGGTTTCCCAGTCGTTGGCGAGATCGCACAACTGCTCGCATTCGACGTCGAGGAAAGATTGCTCTTCGGCGGTCAGCGTGGCCGGGCCATAGCCGAGCAGCTTGTCCCAGTGCGGGCGTCCCGAGAACAGTTCGGCGTCCCACCAGACCGTGCCGGCTTCGATCGCGTCGCGCTCGGTCGGCGACATCTCCGGCAGGATCTTGCGGAAAATGTCGAGCACCGGTCTGGCGAGCCAGGCGCGCCGCAGCGGCTTGAGCGCAAGCACGAGGGCAGGAAGGACCAGCACGACGGCGAGGAGCGTGGTCACAAGCGGACCCGCCGCACCGCTGACATGCGCGGCCGCCACCCAGACGATCATGAAGGCGAGCCACCCTGCGGCAGGGGCCTGCACATAGACCAGCGCGAAAGCGGCGATGACGAGCACTAGGATGAACCACGGCATGACGTTTCCTCCTGTTTCGATGGTGCGTGCGAACGCATCCGCAGGGCGCGGACGGCTCGCGTTCTATTGATCTTCGTTCTGCTTGTCGGCGTCGAACTGCCTCGCCACGTGCCGCTCCGTGTTGCCTGTCGCGTTAGAGGTTCGACAACGTGACGGCGCTTAGGTGCGGGACTTAGACCGTTTGCCCGGATGTACGGCTTTCATGTTCCTGGTGTGCAGTTCGCCCGCGTAATCGCGACGTGGGCGGTGATTCGTGATGCGTCTGAATGGCCGGTTGCGGTGGGATTGCGGTGCGCTTGCGTCCTGCGTCCTGTCGCGCCGCTTGGCGCGGACGACGCTTCCTGGCGCCGTCCGCGTCGTCGGACGAATTGTCGTCCGCATCGTCGTCCACTTCGCGCTGAACGTGCTGCGCGGCTAGTCCGCCCCATGCAACGCGTGATGAAACGCACCCGCTTCGACGTTGCCGCCGCGGCGCTCGCTGTCCACCGCCTGACCCGTCGATCCCTGTGCGACGCTCTGTGGCTGAGGTTGCTGAGTCTGCGCAGCACTCGCCGCTTGCGTCTCCTGAGCTGCAGCACACTCCGTGCCGCCGTCGCTCGCATCGCCCAACACCGCCGCGAACGCGGCCAACTGCGTGCCGTCGGGCAAGGGCGCTTTGAGCGCGGCCACCATCAGCGAAGCAAGACGCGCGATCAGTTGCAGATCGTTCATCGACTTGCCTTGCGAGAACTCGGAGATCAGGCTGTCGGTATCGGTGCCCGCCAGCACGCCCGAGAGCGCGCCGATCGCGAAGTGCAGACGCCAGCCGAGTTCCTCGCGCGGCAGATGCGGCAACGCACGCTGGAAGGCGTCGAAAAAGCGCACGGCCACCGACGCGTAGTGCCCATTCAGAAAGTCGCGAATGAACGCCGACGGGTCCGTATAAGCGCGGCCCAACAAACGCAGAAACGCCTTGCCGCCCACACGTTGATCGCGCGACAGACGCAGCGCCGGAATGAACATCGCGCCGAGCACGTGCTCGCAGGTCAGGCGCGCACCGAGCATGGTGTCGAAGCGGTCGAGCAGCTTGAGACGTTCTTCGTTGAGCTGATCGAGGCGGCGCGACAGCATCGAGTGAATCAGCGATTCCTTGCTGCCGAAGTGGTAGTTGACCGCGGCGAGATTCACTTCGGCACGCGAAGTAATCTGGCGCAACGACATGGCCTCGTAGCCGCATTCGATGAAGAGGGTTTCGGCGGCGTCGAGGATGCGGGACTTCGTATCGCCGGCATGCCGGCCTGTTGTGCGAACTGCCATGTTGCGTCTCCCAGTTGCCGGGCGTCCGGCCCGCAAACAAGTGATTCAAATAGATATTTGAAACAGCCGTTTTTTTCAGGATAAGAAGGATGCTGCGTGCGATCAAGGGGTCGGTGTCGACTAACTCCTCTAGAAGACCTGACGAGGGCCCGTCTTTCCACGGCGCGCGACGCGTCATTTCGCGCGGAAATAAAAAAGGCCGTTCCGATGGAAATCGGAACGGCCTCGTATTGCTTGCTACCTTCAGTTTGGCCTTGCTTGTCTTGCTGACGCCTCTTGGACGCCGCGGCGGTTCGAGCCGCCTTTGTCGCTATTGTGCCTGAGAAAGTTGCGGCGAAATAGCTGTTTAGTTCGAACGCTTAAAGCTGTGCCGCCACCTCTTTGGCCGACTGCGTCATGTCGATGCCGCGACGCTCGCGACTGAACGGAATCAGCGCGGCGATCACTACCGCCACGACGCCGATCACGATCGCCATGATGAGCGCGTAGTTGTTGCCGTGCGCTTCAGCCGCGCTCGCTTGCAGCGGACCGTTGACCGACGCGATCAGATTGCCGAGCTGATACACGAGACCTGGGAAGGTCGCGCGAATCGCGTCGGGCGAGATTTCGTTGAGGTGCACCGGAATCACACCCCATGCGCCTTGCACCGAGATCTGCATCAGGAACGCGCCGAGCGCGAGCAACGCGGGCGTGCTCGAGAAAGCCCACAGCGGCAGCACCGGCAGTGCGATCAACGCAGCGATGAAGATGGCGCGCTTGCGGCCGATCTTCTCCGACATCGCACCGAAGAACAGGCCGCCGCAAATCGCGCCGACGTTCAGCGTGATCGTGATCCACGACACCGTGTGCGCATCGAACTGATGCTGCACGCGCAGGAAGGTCGGATACAGATCCTGCGAGCCGTGCGAGAAGAAGTTGAACGCGGTCATCAGAATGATCGCGTAGATCGACAGGCCGACATTCTGCTTGAGCGTGGCGACCAGGCCCGGACGGGCTTTCTTTTCGAGCGTCTGGAAGGCGGGCGACTCCGGCACATGGGCACGCACGTACAGCACGAGCAACGCGGGCAGCACGCCGACGAAGAACATGCCGCGCCAGCCGATGTACTGATAGAACAGGCCGAACACGACCGAGGCGAGCAGGTAGCCGCTCGGATAGCCGGCTTGCAGCAGACCGGAGACGAAGCCGCGCGACTTGGGCGGCACGGTTTCCATGGTCAATGCGCCGCCGACGCCCCATTCGCCGCCCATCGCGATGCCGAACAGCGCGCGCAGCACGAGCAGGGTGATCAGGTTCGGCGAGAAGCCCGACAGCAATTCCAGCAGCGAGAAGCACGCGATATTGACCATCAGCGTGGGACGGCGGCCGTATTTGTCGGCCAGCCAGCCGAAAATCAGAGCGCCGACCGGCCGCATCATGAGGGTCAGCATAATGCCGAAGGCTACTGCCGGTATTTTTGTATTGAATTCGGCCGCGATATCTTTCAATACGAACACCATTAGAAAGAAATCGAATGCGTCCAGCGTCCAGCCCAGATAGGCAGCGATCGTTACGTTTCTCTGTTCCCGTGTCCAGCTCATTGATTGTTCTCCTGAGTCTCCAATAACCCGCCTTTTACGGCGAGCGGCTCGATTGCCCCGTACGCCCCGTAGCATGGGCTTCCGGCGAGTGTACGCCGACGATTAAACGCTTGCATGGTTGAACGTCGTTTTCTCGGTATTAATACCTAACGCGCATGTCGGACGGAATACGCTTATGTGTCCAATGTCGGCTTAATGTAATTATTGTAGTAATGGCGTTTGCTTTAATGTTGGTATTTTGTAATGTTATTTTTGCGGGGCTTTAAGCGAAATCCGGTCACTCTGACCTGGCCTTTTTCGGTCGCCGGTAGAGGAGATTCTCGCGCAATTGAAGTTGGCGGTGATCCGATGCGGCAGGTATAAAAGCGGCTCGCGGCTCGGACGCCGTCCAATTGGGGGAGACCAGCAATGACAATTCCGCATGTATGTCTGTTCATCGTGGCCATGCTGCCATTTCCGTGGACCGTTCTTTCCAAGCTCGGCAAACGCTACGACAACCGCACGCCACGCGTGTACCTCGCCAAACTGGACGGCTGGCGCGCCCGGGCTCATGCGGCGCACCAGAACTCGTGGGAGGCGCTGGCCCTGTTCACCGCTGCGATCGTCGTGGCCGGCCAGGCGGGTGGGTCGAGCGCCACGATCAACTGGCTGGCGATCGCCTTCGTGATCACGCGCGTGCTGCACGGCGTGTTTTACGTGGCGAATCTGGCTCCGTTGCGCTCGCTGGTGTGGTTCGTCGGACTGGTTTGTCTGGTGTCGATATTTTTCGTGTCGGCGCATTGAATCGGCCTGCCCGTCAATCGATATATGCGTGCGACGCATCAGTCGAGCAGAAAAATCAATTGGACTCATGTTGCATCGCGCAATAGGATGGCGGCTATCCCGTCCATCCGCTCGCCCGACTCGATATGTCAGCCAAATCAATCACTTCCCCGTCGGTGCGCCGTGAACATAGTCCGTTCTTGGCGCTCGCCGCAGTCGCGCTACTGACTGGCGTCGGCGCGGGTCTTGGCGGCATGCTCCTCGCGCTGCTTCTGCACGGCATCCAGCATCTCGCCTACGGCTACAGCGTGACGCACCTGATTAGCGCAGAGAGTTTTCTGCAAGGCGTCAGCGGCGCGTCGCCCGAACGGCGTCTTGTCGTGCTGACCGGTTGCGGTCTGGTGGCAGGCCTCGGTTGGTGGACGCTGTATCGCTATGGCCGGCCACTCGTGAGCATTCGTGCCGCCGTCAAATCCGACGATCCGCAGATGCCGTTGGTCAGCACAGCGGTGCATGCGCTGCTGCAGATCGTTACCGTCGCGCTCGGTTCACCGCTCGGCCGTGAAGTCGCACCGCGCGAGATCGGTTCGGCGTTGGCAGGGTGGTTGTCGCGGCGCGCGGGGTTGTCGGTTGCGCAGAGCCGGATCATGGTGGCGTGCGGGGCGGGTGCGGGCCTCGCCGCGGTTTATAACGTGCCGCTCGGAGGCGCCGTGTTCGTGCTCGAAGTGTTGTTGGGCACCTTCGGTTGGCCCGCGCTCGTGCCGGCCATCGTGACGTCGTCGGTGGCGGCGTTGGTGGCGCAACTCGGGCTGGGCAACGAACATCAATATCTGGTTCCATCGATGACGGTGAGTGCCTCGCTACTGGCATGGTCGATCGTGTGCGGGCCGGTGTTCGGTGTAGCGGCGTGGGGCTTCACGGAGCTGATGAAGCACTCGCGCGCAGCAGCGCCGAAGGACTGGCGACTGCCGGTGTTATCGTTGTTGAACTTCGCGGTGATCGGCGTGCTGGCGATGCACTTCCCGCAGTTGCTCGGCAACGGTAAAGGTCCCGCCGGTCTCGCATTCGATGGCGGACTCACCATCGGTCTCGCGGCGATGCTGCTGGTGCTGAAAGTGGTGATCACAGCAGGCAGTTTGCGCGCGGGAGCCGAAGGCGGTTTGCTGACGCCGGGGCTGGCGAATGGCGCGTTGCTGGCGATCGTGCTCGGCGGTATCTGGAGCGCGATGTGGCCGGGAGCGTCGCTCGGGGCATTTGCGGTTGTCGGCGCAAGCGCTTTTCTGGCTGCGTCGATGCAGATGCCGATCACAGCCGTCGTGCTGGTCTTCGAATTCACACGCGTGGGCCAGGATTTTCTGATCCCGGTTCTGTTTGCCGTCGGCGGTTCGCTGCTGGCTTTTCGGGCTTGCGTGAAATGGGCGCCCGCCGCGCAGTCCATGTTCGGTTGGAACTGGAACGGGGCAGGCAAAGCGCGCTAAGGAAAAGTTGGACGCCAGAAACAAAAAACCCCGCGAAGCACGAAGGCTTAACGGGGTGTTTCGTTTCACTTGAAGAGGGGTGGTGCCCAGGAGAGGACTCGAACCTCCACGGTGTTGCCACCGCTAGGACCTGAACCTAGTGCGTCTACCAATTCCGCCACCTGGGCACGTCTTCAAGCTAGACCGCTATTTTAGCGTGATGAAGGAAGCTGTCAATCCCCACATGCAAACCTCACAGCGCTTCAATCAGGCTTACTGCCACTACAAAACCGCCACTGCTGAACCGCGTATTTCGATCAGACCAACGACGATCGGAACAACCGGTCTCACACAAAAAGTAAAGCCGCTCGGAAGCGGCTTTACTTTTGAATCTGGTGCCCAAGAGAGGACTCGAACCTCCACAGTGTTGCCACCGCTAGGACCTGAACCTAGTGCGTCTACCAATTTCGCCACCTGGGCAGGTGATGAACTGCAAAGAACGCCATTATAGCGGCACATTCAGACCTGTCAAGCGTTTCTCAAAAACTGCTTAAACAGCGCGTCAGCCAGGCTGCGTGCGGCTCGCAGCGAGTACGCAGCAAGCGTTGAGAGGGCCGCTTGGCGCGCAATACGGGTGTTAGAATGCCTCGCAGTAGTTCGTTGGCACGGTGCACACGCCCGTCGGACTCAGCCTTGAATGAGCCGGACCCGAGAGAGTCTTTTCAGTGCAATTGCAAGTGCAACTCAAGCGTCCTGCAAACGCTTGCTTCTAAAGCCGAGCCACATCGCGACCGACGTCCATGCAACGAGAAAAAATCATCGACAAGCCCTTGAGCAAATTCCCGTATCCGATTCCAAGCCGCGAAGAAATTCTGGGCGTCCTGCGCACGAGTGAAACGCCGCTTGCCGCGAACGACATCGCCGAAGCTTTGTCGATCAAGCGCCAGGAGCGCGAAGGATTTTTCAAGCGCTTAGGCGCCATGGAGCGCGACGGCCAGATCCGGCTCGATCAGCGCAATCTGTATCAGCTCACCCATCCGTCGAACTTCGTCGCGGGCCGTGTGCAAGGTCATCGCGACGGCTTCGGCTTCCTGATTCGCGACGACGGCCAGGACGATCTGTTCCTGCCCACCGGCGAAATGCAGAAGGTCATGCACAACGATCGCGTGCTTGCGCGCATCGTCGGCTATGACCGGCGCGGCCGTCCGGAAGGGCACATCGTCGAGGTCACGGATCGCGCCAACAAGCGCGTGATCGGCCGTCTGCTCAACGAGAACGGCGCACTGATCGTCGCGCCCGAAGACAAGCGCATCGGCCACGACATTCTGATCCAGCAGAACACCAAGAAGGCCAAAGTCGGCCAGGTGGTGGTGGTCGAGCTGACCGATTTCCCGAGCCGTCATTCGCAGCCGCTCGGCCGCGTGGTGGAAGTGCTCGGCGATATCGACGACCCCGGCATGGAAATCGAAATCGCGGTGCGCAAGTACGGCGTGCCGCACGAGTTCAACCAGGCCGCGCTCGACGAAGCCGCCAAACTCCCCGACGAAGTCCGTCCGGTCGACGCGCGTCATCGCATCGATCTGCGCGACGTGCCGCTCGTCACGATCGACGGTGAAGACGCCCGCGACTTCGACGACGCCGTGTATTGCGAGCCGGTACAAGTTGGCCGTGGCGAAGGCTTCCGGCTGATCGTCGCGATCGCGGACGTCTCGCACTACGTGCATCCGAAGAGCGGGCTCGACGCCGACGCGATCGAACGCAGCACCTCGGTGTATTTTCCGCGTCGCGTGATTCCGATGCTGCCGGAGAAGCTCTCGAACGGTCTGTGCTCGCTGAATCCGCACGTCGACCGTTGCGTGCTCGTGTGCGACATGATCGTCACCGCGCGTGGCGAAGTGAAGGCGTATCAGTTCTATCCTGGCGTGATCAATTCCGCCGCGCGTCTGACCTATACGGAAGTCGCCGCGGTGTTGAAGAACACCAAGGGTCCTGAAGCCACGCGTCGTGCCGCCTTGCTGCCGCAACTGCAGAATCTGTATGGCGTGTACAAGTCGCTGTTCGCCGCGCGCCAGAAACGCGGCGCGATCGACTTCGATACGACCGAGACGTACATCGTCTGCAATGCGCAGGGCAAGATCGAACAGATCATTCCGCGCACCCGCAACGACGCGCACAAGCTGATCGAGGAATGCATGCTGGCCGCGAACGTCTGCGCGGCCGATTTCCTCAAGCGCAACAAGCACCCAGGTCTGTTCCGCGTGCACGCCGGACCGACTCCGGAAAAGCTCGAGAACCTGCGTACGTTCCTGCGCGGCATGGGCCTCACGCTGGCCGGCGGCGACAAACCGCACGCGAGCGACTACGCCGCATTGATGGCGCAGATCCGCGAGCGGCCCGATGCGCAGATGCTGCAAACGATGCTGCTGCGCTCGATGCAACAGGCCGTCTACAGCCCGGACAACATCGGCCACTTCGGTCTCGCCTACGAGGCGTACGCGCACTTCACGAGCCCGATCCGCCGTTATCCCGATCTGCTCACGCACCGCGCGATCTACGCGATCCTGCAGGGCCGCAAGTATCAGCCGGAGCCGCCGCAAGGCATCGAACTGAATACGGCGCTGTCGCCGCGCGCGCGCGCCATGCAGCAGTCGGATGAAGAAAAGCGCGGCCGCGCCCGTGCGAACAATGTGGCTATCTGGGAAGAACTCGGTCTGCATTGCTCGGCCAACGAGCGCCGTGCCGACGAAGCCTCGCGCGACGTCGAAGCCTGGCTCAAGTGCTACTTCATGCGCGACAAGCTCGGCGAAGAGTATGGCGGCATGGTGAGCGGCGTGACGTCGTTCGGCATTTTCGTGCAGCTCGATTCGCTCTTTATCGAAGGCCTCGTGCACGTCACGGAACTCGGCTCCGACTACTTCCAGTACGACGAGATCAAGAACGAGTTGCGCGGCGAACGCACCGGCATTCGTTATCGCTTGTCGGATCGCGTGCGTGTGCAGGTGAGCCGCGTCGATCTCGACGCGCGCAAGATCGACTTCCGCCTCGTGCGCGATACGCCGATCAAGCCGCCGGCAGCGCGTGGCTCGCACGCCGACAAGAGTTCCAGCGACAACAGTGGCAACGCTCGCGTGCGCTCGTTGCCGCCGCTCGAAGGTGGGCCGGGTGGCGCGGCCGCGCCGGGTGCGCGACGCAAGAAGGCAGCGCCTGCGCAAACCGCGGCGGTGAAGGAAGCACGCGAGGCGCGTGGCGCAGCTAAGAAGCACGGCGCGCCGACCAAATCGGCGTCGAAACCGCAGGCTCGCAAGAAGCGTTAAAGCCGCTTTTTCGCATGAACCGCGCGCATCGGGTACGTTCACACGTACCGGTTGCGCGCGTTCTTCGTTTCATCGTAGTCCCGTACTCGAGCAAGGCACGCAAGCATCCGTGCCTGAGCAAAGACCACGAGCTCGAATTCATCACAGCAGCGCGCGTTGCCGGCGCGCTCAATCAAAGGTTGCATCAGTCATGTCACGTCTCAAGGTTTTATACGGTTTCCACGCAGTGACCGCACGTATGCGGCACGATGCGTCGACGGTCGAAGAGGTCTATTACGATGCGACGCGCAAAGACCGTCGCATGACCGAATTTCTGCACGCGGCGAAAGAAGCCGGCGTGCGCCTCATCGCCGCCGACGAAACGCGTCTATGGGGTCTCTCGCACACCGAACGTCACCAGGGCGTGGTCGCCCGCGCGGGCGACATGCCGCTTGCGCAAAATCTCGCGGAACTGCTCGACGGGATCAACGGTTCGCCGCTGATCCTCGTGCTGGACGGCGTGACCGATCCGCACAATCTCGGCGCCTGTCTGCGCGTGGCCGATGCGGCCGGCGCGCATGCGGTGATCGCTCCGCGCGATCGCGCGGTCGGCTTGAACGCGACGGCGGCGAAGGTGGCGAGTGGCGCGGCCGATACGGTGCCGTACATCACGGTGACGAACCTGGCGCGCGCGCTGCGTGAGTTGAAGGATGCCGGCGTGTGGGTGGTCGGCACGGCGGACGGAGCGCCCAAGGGCCTCTACGAAACGGAACTCGACGGTCCGGTCGCCCTCGTGATGGGTGCGGAAGGCGAGGGCATGCGTCGTCTCACGCGCGATACCTGCGATGTGGTCATGCAGATTCCGATGGCGGGCACGGTGGAAAGCCTGAACGTCTCGGTGGCCTCCGGCGTGTGTCTGTTCGAAGCGGTGCGTCAGCGTTCGGTGAAGAAGAAGTAATCACCCGGCGTTCCCACGGCACTCCGGTAAACTAGTGGTTTTTACTGCTCGCCAGCCTTCCCCATGACTCAAGACGAACTCAAGCAACTGGTCGGCCAGGCCGCCGCCGACTATGTGAAGGCCAACGTACCCGAAGGCTCCGTGATCGGCGTGGGCACCGGCTCCACCGCGAACTGCTTCATCGACGCGCTGGCCGCCGACAGGTCGCGCTATCGCGGCGCGGTGTCGAGCTCGCTCGCCACCACCGCGCGGCTGCAATCGCACGGCTTCAAGGTGCTCGACCTGAACGAGATCGATTCGCTGCCAGTGTATGTCGACGGTGCCGATGAGATCGACCACAGCGGCGCGATGATCAAGGGCGGCGGCGGCGCGCTGACGCGCGAGAAAATCGTTGCCTCGGTGTCGGACGTGTTCGTCTGCATCGCGGACGCGAGCAAGCGGGTCGAGACGCTCGGCGGCTTCCCGCTGCCGATCGAAGTGGTGCCGATGGCGCGCACGGCCATCGGCCGCCGCATCACGGCGCTCGGCGGCGTGCCCGTGGTGCGCGTGACGAAAGAGGGCGTGCCCTTCATGACCGACAACGGCAACGAGATCATCGACGTCAAGGGTCTGCGGATCAGCGATCCGCGCACGCTGGAGATGCATGTGAATGCATGGCCGGGCGTGGTGACGGTCGGCCTGTTCGCGGGCCGCGGCGCGAATCTGTGCATGCTCGGCACGGATACCGGCGTCGAGACGATCGAATACAGCAAGGGCTAAACGAGCCTGTCAGCGCGCGATCGAAGCGCGCTGGAATCGCGCGGGAGTCCGGGCAAACCGGCTCCCGTCTTCACCCTCGAATGTCGGCACTCAAACCGCCTCACGGTCAGCACGAGATCGGTCCCGCCCGCGCAGCATTCAGCGCGCAGCCAGCTTGATCGCCTGACTCATCCGCTCCAGATACCGCGCCACCGAAAACTCCGATCGTGCGTCGCTCGACGCCTGGTCCGCGAGCCGCTGCGCCAGTTCCGGGTCCGCATGCAATGCCTTGATTGCTTCGGCCAGCGCGTCGGCGTCGGCGGGCTTCACCAGCCAGCCGTTGCGTCCATGCCGCACGATCTCCGTCACGCCGCCCGCCGCCGTCGCGATCACCGGACGACCCGCCGCCATTCCTTCGACGATTACCCGCCCAAAGGGCTCGGGTTCGGTCGACGTATGGACGATCACGTCCATTGCTTTCATCCACGTCGGCACGTCGTCCTGGAAGCCCGCGAAGTGCACGCGATCCGCGATGCCGAGTGCCGCCGCCTGCTCGCGCAGACGCTGCGCGTAAGCGTCCTCGCCGAACAGCGGCGCGCCCACCAGCACCAGGTGCACATCGGGTATACGCGCGATTGCCTCGAGCGCGACGTGCTGACCTTTCCAGGGCGCCAGCCGTCCGAACAGCCCCGCGAGCCACGCGTGCTCGGGCAAGCAGAGGCGCCGCCGCAACGCGACCAGGTCGGCGTCGTCGACCCGGCTGAAGGCATCCGCATCGATGCCGTTGTAGATCACCGGCGCAGCACTCGCATCGCGTCCCGTCAGTTCGGCAAGCGAGCGCGCCGAGGCCTGTGAATTCACCACTACGTGATCGACCGCCAGCCGCACCAGCCATTTGACGACGCTCAGTTGCACGCGTCCGAAATGCTCGCGCGTGAGAATGTCGTGCTGATACCAGATCACCGGTTTGCGATGTAGCGGTTTGCCGAGCGCGCCCAGCACGAGCGCTTTCTGCGTATTCAGAAACAGCACGTCGAAGGCGCGCGCACGCGCCGCGATCGCGCGCACCTGACGCACCATCGCGGGCACCACGCGCAGGCAATTCATCAGGGAAGCCTGGCGCACCACACCTGACACGCGGACCTCGTCGATCACCTGCACACGCGCACCGAGCGCTTCGAGCCGTGCGCGGAACGGCCCGTCGGCGAGCAGCACGACTTCGCTGCGTGCCGAGCAATGCGCGGCCAGTTCCAGCAGAGCGAATTCGGCGCCGCCGAGTTGCCCGCTCTGATCGACGAAAAGCACGCGCGGCATCGCGGGCGCAGCCGTTGCCGTCGCTAGTGGCGCGCCGGGCGCCGCGTGCGGGTCGAGCAAGACCGGCTGCGTCAGCGGCAAAGAATGGGACAAAGGCGAGACGTCGATCGTCGGGCGCATAGGAAGGCGAAGTAATTGAACCCGCGGGTTCGCAATTGGCGAACGGTCAGGCTTAATTATTCGCGAGCTGTCGCGTGTCGAATGTGGGCACGCGCACGCACGGCAAACGAAGCGACACCTACACTCGATGCTAAGCCCAACGAGGCGTCTACTAATAGGTGGGGAGATCATGAAAGTGGCGATCGTGCACGACTGGCTCGTCGCACCCGGCGGGGCCGAGAAGGTGCTCGAGCAGATCATCGAGTGCTTTCCCGACGCGGATCTCTTCAGTCTTGTCGATTTCCTCGAAGATCGCAGACCGCTCGGCGGCAAGCCGGTGACGACCTCGTTCATCCAGCGCCTGCCGTTCGCGCGCAGCCGCTATCGCGCTTATCTCCCCTTGATGCCGCTCGCGGTCGAGCAGTTCGATTTGTCTGGCTACGATCTCATCATCACGAGCTCGTACGCGGTCGCCAAGGGCGTGCTGGTCGGCCCCGATCAGACGCATGTGAGTTACGTCCATTCGCCGATGCGCTACGCGTGGGATCTGCAACATCAGTATCTGCGTGAAGCGAAACTCACGCGCGGACCGAAGTCGTGGGCCGCGCGCGCCTTGCTGCACTATCTGCGCGGCTGGGATTCGCATTCGGCGAATGGCGTGGATCGGCTGATCGCCAACTCGCATTTCGTCGCGCGGCGCGTGATGAAAACCTATCGCCGCGACGCCGCCGTGATTCCGCCGCCCGTCGACGTGCACGAATTCGAACTGTGCACGCAGAAAGAGGATTTCTATCTGACGGCTTCGCGGATGGTGCCGTACAAGCGCATGGATCTGATCGTCGAGTCCTTCAACGCGACGCCGCATCGCAGGCTCATCGTGATCGGCGACGGACCGGAAATGCCGACGATTCGCGCGATGGCGGGGCCGAACGTGACGATCCTCGGCTATCAGCCTTTCGAAGTGCTCAAGGATCATTTGCAACGCGCGCGCGCCTTCGTGTTCGCCGCCGAGGAAGACTTCGGCATCGTCGCGCTCGAGGCTCAGGCGTGCGGCACGCCGGTCATCGCATTCGGTAAGGGCGGGGCGCTCGAAACGGTGGTGCCGGTGGGCGAGGCGCATCCGACCGGCGTCTATTTCGCACGCCAGACCGTGGTCTCCGTGCTCGACGCGATCGACCGCTTCGAGCGTTTGCGCGAACCGATCACGCCGGGCGCTTGCCGCGCCAACGCCGAGCGCTTCACGCCGGCGGTTTTCCGCCGCGCCTTCATGGCGGAGGTCACGCGCACGATCGCCGCAGCGGGTGTACGTCATCGGGTCGGCACGGTCGAGCGTCTCGATCACGATCTGGCCACGCAGGATTTGCGCTGGCCCGGCGAAACGGCGCAGGAAAGCAGCTGGGGCCGTTAACGTTCGTCCCATTATTCGCTTATTGCGAACTTCGCATCAAGCGAATAAAATGGTTTTCGCCGTACCGCAGTAAGCTGTAAACAGCCGTTCGGACTATGCCGTCCGGCCGGCTATCGCTGTCAATCCGCTCCGTTTAGCCTTGCAGGTAGAACGCGCATGTTCGATGCGCGAGTACAGGCGAGGAAATCCGATGCGGGTCATTTCAAAGAAAGCATTGCTGGACTTCATACAACGACATCCGGGGGCGCGCAGTGCGCTATTGACGTGGTATTCACTGGCGCAGGCTTGCCTCGCGTATGGCTATAACGACCTGAAGCAGACGTTCGCCGCCGTGGATTACGTGCCGCCTCAATACACCGTTTTCGATGTAGGCGGCAACCGCTTCCGGATCGTTGCGGCGATTCACTACAACAGGCAGTCGTTATTCGTTCGTCATGTACTGACGCATGCGGAGTACGACCTTTGGACGAGGAAGAATTTAAACTCATGAATGCCGATCGCCTTCCGGGAGCCTATCCCGACATCGCTCAAAGCTGGGTCGCGTTGCGCACCCAGTTGCCGATCACTCCGATTCGCAGTGAAGAGGATTATCAGAAGATGGTGCGGCTCGCCAACGAGCTCGCCGACCATCTGAACGGCAACGAAGAAGATCCGCTTGCCGATCTTTTCGCCATCCTGACCGATCTGGTCGAGAACTGGGAATCGCATCACGTGACGATCCCGAAAGCGGAGCCGCGCGAGGTGCTGCGGCATCTGCTCGAGACGCACGGGCTCAAGCAGAAGGACCTCATGGGTATTGCCTCACCCACCGTGGTGAGCGACATCCTCGCGGGCCGGCGCGCGATCAGCAAGAAGGTCGCCAAGGCGCTCGCCGTGCGCTTCCATACCGACGTCAGCGCTTTCCTGTAAAAGCGCGAGCGGCGCCCGGTTCGGCCCGCGCCTTGCGCCGGGCCAGCAAGCTTTCCTCGTTTCGCTTCATCCCCTTTGTGTCATGACGGCTGTGTGTCTCGCAGCGGCGTCGGCATTGCCATCGGCATCGGCATCGGCAGTTTTGCCGCCCGGCAGTTCTGTCCTATTCCATTGGCCGTCCCGCAGCGAGCGCACTCGACCTCGCCCAAAACCGTCGCCCAAAACCCTCGTTCAAAAGACAAGGGGCTGTGCCTCGATCGGCACAGCCCCTTTGCATGTCACCTGCTTTTCAGTGCACGTCAGTGCGGCGAATGCACATCGGGCGGATCGCCGGCGGAGTAGGTGTAGGCATACGCATAGTCATACGTGCCGTTTCGGTGCTGACTCTTGAGCGGCACCGCATTCATCACGCCGCCCACCACACGGGCCCGTGCGCGCTTGAGCTTCTTCAGCGCCTCGGCCACGTGGCTTTCGGTGTGAGCGCCGGCGCGCATCACCAGCACGGTCGAACCGGCGATGTTGGCGACCACGGCGGCGTCGGCCACCGCCAGCAGCGGCGGGGTATCGATGATCACCAGATCGAACTCCTGCTCGAAGCGCGCCAGAATTTCGCTGAAGCGCGAGGAAGTCAGAATCTCCGACGGGTTCGGCGGATAGGCGCCCGCAGCGATGAAGTGCAGGCCATCCACGCCGGTGGCGCGCGCGGCAGCTTCCAGATCGACCTGGCCGGTCAGCAATTCGGTCAGGCCGCCGTTGGGCGAGCGGCCGAGATATTGCGCCAGCCGCCCGCGTCGCAGATCGGCATCGATCAGCAGCACGCGCTTGCCCGATTCGGCGATCAGCGCGGCCAGATTCGCGCACAGAAAACTTTTGCCGTCGGACGGCGCCGGGCTCGTGATCGCGACGATGCGATTGGGAGCGTCGATCAGGCCGAACTGCAACGTGGCGCGCAGGCCGCGCAAGCCTTCCACCGTAGTGTCGTACGGATGCGTCTTCACCAGCAACGGCCGCATCGGTGCCTTGCTCGACGCGATCACGGTCTGCGTGCCGACCGGCTCGCTAGCCTGACGGCCTGCTGCCGAGCGTGGCCGCAATAGCCGCATCACGCCGCCGGATTGCGACTCCACCGCGCGCACTTCGGTCGGTGTCGAGCGGGGCGCGTGCAAGGCGGCGGCGCGTGCGGCGCTCAACAGCCGGTCGTTGCGGGCCTGTTCGGGGCTGAAGGCGATCGAGCCGAAAATCGGCAACTGAAAGCGGCGTTCGACGAATTCCGGATCGGCCACGCCGGTAAAGAACGTACGACGGCAGAACGCGAAGGCAATCCCGCCGATCACGCCGAGCAGCGTGCCCGCCGAAATGATCATCGCGGACTTCGGCCGCACCGGCTGCGACGGCAACAACGCTTCGTCGATGATGTGCACGTTGCCGATCGTGCCCGCGCGCGAGATCGACAACTCCTGGGTCTTGTTCAACAACGCCACATAAATTTCTTCAGCGACCTTCGCGTCGCGCTGCAAGGCGAGCGCATTACGCTGCGTGCCCGGCAAGGTGGCGAAGTGATCTTCGAAGCGCGCTTTTTCGCGGGCCAATGCGGCCAGTTGCGCGTCGACCTGTTCGATTTCCGGTGCCCGCTCGGTGAAACGCTGCAGGAGTTGCGAGCGCTGGATGCGCAGCGCCGCGATCTGCTTTTCGTACTCGAGTCCGCCGGAGAGATACACGCCGGCTTCCTGGGTCGGTTGGAACGAACCGACCTTCGACTGATACTCCGACAAGGCGGTTTCGGTTTTCTTCACTTCATCGCGCACGCGCGGCAGTTCGCTGTTCAGGAAGGTCAGCATGCGGCTGGCTTCTTCCTGGGCGCGTTCGGTGCGTTGCTTCAGATACGACGCCGCCACCGCGTTGGTGATCGCGGTGATCGCGTGCGGATCGGTGCCGGAGAACGACAATTGCACGACGCCGGTGTCGCGGCCTTTTTCGGTCACCTGCAGGCCATTGGCGAGACCGGAAACCGCGTCGAGCTGATTGGAACGCGTCACATAGAATTCGGTGCCCGGACGGGCCACCAGCGTCTTGACGAACAGGGTCACGCCGTTGCCGCTCGCTTCCTGGCCGGCCACGCCGCTCAGGAGAGACTGGCCGAACGAGTCGGTGAGTTCATAGCGGCCGTTGTCCAGCGCATGCACCGTGAGGCGTGCGCCTTCGAGCGGCTTGGGCACGCTGATCGATTCGACGCTGAATTGCTCGCCGCCCCACGCATAGGAACTCATGCCGAAGGCCGCGCCGAGCGGATGCCCCGGCCGCGCGAACAACGCCGAAATCTTGCCGAGCACCGGCATCGTCTTGGTGGCGGTGCTGAAGTTCAGCTTGAACTGCGCGACCACCGGTTCGACCACCGCGCGGCTCTTGATGATTTCGACTTCCGCTTCGGTATGCGTCGGCGCTGCCGCCGGCACGAGCGACAGCGCATTCGGACTCTGCGAGCCGCTATTGCCGCCTTGCGTATCGACCTGCAGCAAAGCGTCGGCGGAGTAGATCGGCGTGGCGATTTCCGTATAGATCACCGAGGCGAGAATGACGCTGGCGGCGATACCGATCACCCACCAGATCTGATCCAGGATCATGCGCAACAGGTCGCGCACGACCGCGTCCTCATCGCCACGGGATGCGGGTCCAGGTTCCAGCATGTCGTACGTACTCATAGCAATACTCCGTGACTAACGGTTTTTTTTCTGGTGGTCATTTTTGGTCCCTCGCGTGAAGCTGGCGCGCTGATCGGTCAGTGCACCGCCTCCTGCCATGCCCCGCGCATCGCGCGTAAACCCACTCGCCATTTGCGAAGCGCAAGTGCCACGCCGCCGCGCTCGAATGCCAACGACAATGCGCGCACGAACCCCGGGTCCGCACGATCGCCGATCAGCGTCGAGTAAGCGACGAACGCCCATCGGCCGGCCGGCGTCAGGTATTCGCACATGATGAGTCGGAGATTGAATGACGCGTTATAGAAAGCCGCGTCGTTAAACGTGAAGCGTTGGTCGTCGTCGAACCGCTCGGCCGGGAAGTGATCGACCGCGACACGCGGGTCGTACATCAATTTCCAGCCGCCGTTTTTCACCGCGAGGCTGAACGCCATGTCGTTGTGAACCTGCGCGCCCATGCCGCGCAGACGCACGTCGAAACGCAGCAGTCCCACGGCGGCGCGCCGGTAGCTCATGTTGGCGCCCTTCAGGATGTCCACTTCGCGCGCGCCACCGACGCCCAGATGATGATTGCCGGTGATCTTGCCCGCCGCCGTGACCTTGCCGACGCGTTCCCGTTCGCCATCCAGTACGTGGCCCTTTTCATGCACCCAGTCGCGCCCGCCGAGACCGCCGAGCAGCGGATCGGTCTCGAACGCGGTGGCGATGCGCTCGATCCAGCAGACGTGCGGTGCGGCGTCGTCGTCGGTGATGGCGAGCACGTCGCCGTCGGCGACATCGAGTCCGCGATTGAGCGCGGCGACCTGGCCCGGCACCTCGACTAGCGTCAGCGTGAGCGGCAGCTTGCCGGTGACCGATGGATCGCGCAGACAGGCATGCGTCGCGGCGTCGTCGGCGCGCGCCACTACGACCACCTGGTCGGGCGCGCGCGATTGCCGCTGCAGCGCTCCGAGGCAGCGCGCCAGATCGGCTGGGCGATGGTAGGTCGGCACGATCACTGAGACTTTCACGAACGATTCCCGGTTATTTGCTTGATTCAGAATGCGTTGCGGCTGACAAAGCCCTTGAAGATCGTGATGAAGACGATCTTCATGTCGAACCAGAACGACCAGTTGTGGATATAGAACAGATCGAACTTCACGCGCGCTTCCATCTTTTCCACCTTGGTGGTGGCACCGCGGTAGCCGTTGACCTGAGCCCAGCCGGTGATGCCCGGTTTGATGCGATAACGGTGCATGTAGCCGTACACCTGATCCTTGTAGAGATCATCGTGTTCGATCGCATGCGGCCGCGGACCCACCACCGACATCTGCCCGAGCAGCACGTTCAGAAACTGCGGCAATTCATCGAGGCTCGTGCGGCGCATGAAGCCGCCGAGCTTCGTGATGCGCGTGTCGTTGCGCGAGGCTTGCGTCACCTGGCCATGCGCTTCGTGATGCACCGTCATCGAGCGAAACTTGTAGATCGCGAACGGCTGGCCGTCCACGCCTTTGCGGGTCTGCCGGAAAAACACCGGCCCCGGCGAACCCAGCTTGATGCCGATCGCGAGCACGACGAACACCGGCGCGAGCGCGAGCAGGGCGGCGGTCGCGAACAGGCGGTCGAAGATCAGCTTGGGCCACATCTGCGGCGGCGACACCGGCGTCGCGTTCAGATTGAGCGTCGGTAAGCCGACGACATCGACCAGCGCATGATTAAAGAGCGAGAGGCTGCGCACGTCGGGAATGAAACGCAGATTCACGAAGTCGTGTCTGAACATGCGCGTGAAGCGATAGATCGTATGTTCTTCAGACAACGGCAGCGCGAGCCACACCTCGTTCACATGCTCGTCACGCACCTTGGTGGCGAACGCATCCAGATCGGTCAGCACCGGCAGCCGGTTCAGGCGAGCGCCATACGCGGCGCAGCCCTCGACGCTGGTGTCGAACACACACACCGGCTTGAAGCCGGCTTGCGGCGCATGTTCGAGGTGAGCGAGCAGCGTGCGCGAGAAACCGGGCGCGCCGACGATCGCCACCGTGCGGTAATTCATCCCACGGCGCCGCACGCTGCGCAGCGCCACGTGCACGAGGCACTTGGTGACGACGATCAACGCGCCGGACATCAGCGTGGAATAGCCGAACCACAAACGCGACACCGCATCCATACGATGCAGCGTGAACGCCAGCACGAGCGCGGCGGCTACCACCACCAGCCACGCGGCGGCCACCCTCGCGAGCATCGCGGGTAAGGACTTGCCACGCCACGTATCGTAGACACCGAAGCCCGGAAACAGCAGCAGCACGAGCACACAGTTGAACGCGATCAGGAGGCGCTCCGTATCCGATAAAGCAATCGGCGTGGAGAAGCGCATCCAGTGAGCGAGCAGGCCGCCCGCGATCACGAACAGTGCATCGAGGCAACGCGCAGTATTCCTGAACATAGCTGACTCTACTCAGAAGACGAGCGGGACGAGACTTTATTCCACCGTTTCGGCCTGGCGCAGACGCGGCAGCAGGCGATCGAATTCGCGCTTGACGAGGCCGTAGCACTCGCAGGCACGTGCTTCGAGGCCCTTGCGGTCGAGCACCTTGATATGGCCGCGGCTGTGGTGGATCAGACCTTCGTCGTGCAACTTGCCGGCCGCTTCCGTAATCCCCTCGCGGCGCACGCCGAGCATGTCGGCGATCAGCTGCTGGGTCACTGTCAGATCGTTCGAGGCCACGCGGTCCACTTCGATCAGGAGCCACCGGCACAATTGCTTGTTCAGTGCGTGATGGCGATTGCAGGCCGCGGTTTGCGCGACTTGCGTGAGCAGAGCGTGCATGTACAGCAGCATCAGGCGGCGCAGGAAATCCGAGCGGGCAAACTGCTGCTTGAGCGCTTGTGCGCTCATGCGGTAAGCGAAGCCGGCGCATTGCACCTGCACGCGGTTCGGCATGGTTTCGCCGCCCGTGAG
Source organism: Paraburkholderia sp. BCC1884 (assembly GCF_900996225.1). Taxonomy (GTDB): domain Bacteria; phylum Pseudomonadota; class Gammaproteobacteria; order Burkholderiales; family Burkholderiaceae; genus Paraburkholderia. Next base: position 416,946 of record NZ_CAAJGL010000079.1, read on the forward strand.
CACGGGCACGCCCGTCATACCTTCGCGGCCGACCGCGGCGATTTCGACCGAGCTGCCGTCTTCCATCGTCGAGAGCATCGAGATGATGGCGGTAGTCGGAAAGTACACGTGATGAATGCGCTGACCGGAATCACACAGCAACTGTTCATTGCGCAGGTGAACCAGTTCGAGGTGGGGAGCTAGTGCTTGCCATTCGTGCGACGGCAATGCGCCGAGCAAATGGTTACCGTGCAGATCTGATTGCAGTGTCAACATGATCGGTCCTCGCGTGAAGCCACGCGCTGCGTGACTTCTGATTTTGATCCGAAGCCTGTTTCCGTTAAAAAACGACAGCTGCCTGGCGAGCAGCAATGGATAAACAGGATCGGCCCCGTATTGGCCTTGATGCATCGCCGCTGTTTTTGTAGATCCCGTTTGCGGTGATGCGGTGTTGCAATCTCCTATTAGCGAGGACCGTGCCAAGGATAGGGAAAACGAGCACTGGTGCGGCGCAGCGATGTTGCCGTTAGCCAGTCGCGAAGCTAAATGTGACTTTTTGTTTCAATTCTGTACAACGGCCGTTCCGCGGGTCCGCCTTTCGCGAGCTATTTTTATTCGAGTCAAGTGCTTGATCGGATTGGCTTAGTGCCTGCTGGACGGGCTCTCGTGGAGGGTCTCGCAACCGTGCGAAAGCCCCTCGAAGTACGCTTTCAGGCGCTGTCCGGGATGTGCCGGAAATGATTCAGATGTGTTCAATACGCTGTGTACGCTGTCGCACGGTTGATCTTTATGGCGTCACGAAAGTCGCACAAAACCCAACACTTAATCCGCAGACCAGACAGTTGGATTCGCGCATCGCGAGGTTTTATGCGGCTTGCCAAGGTATGGCTAGATCAGCGCGACGTTTATCCGTAGAACGTGGCGGATATCGCATTGAGCGCATGGACTTCGCCGGCCGGCGTCGCACATGTTGCGTCTGCTTTAAACGCGGCGTTGGATGCGCTCGCAACCAGTCGCTCGCGTGGCACGAGCGGCACGACGCAGGGACGATTCGGCGGCAGATGGAACCAGTCGCGCGTGGCCCGGAAGTGCGTGTCATTGATATGAACGAAACGTGCAAAGCGTTTTGCTTCGATCACGAGCTGCCAGCTAGTGCCGTCGGCACCGCGCTCCACGGCGACGTTCAGGCCGCAGTCGTGGCGCTCGGTCGCGCGCCGCTGCGGCAGATGAAAGGCTTCCGCGACGATGCGCCCGCTCGCCGTGTCGCGCAGCGTGGCGATCGTGACGTCGTGCGCGCGCGGGCCGAAACGGTAAGCGTGGGTGAAATCGAAGAACTGACCGAGACACTCGGCCGCGCTCAGACGTTGCACGCTGTGCGGCGCGAGATCGACCGCACGGCTCGCCGACGCCACCTTGACGCTGCCGTCACGCAGGCACACTAGCTCCAGCGTCAGTTGCAACGTTTGCGCGCGCTCGTTGAGCAGATGGATATCGAGGCCGTTGAGGCCTTCGTCGGTGATGACCACCTGTATGGGTTGCAGCGCCTGCGCGAGGCCGTGCAGGGCGCTTTTAGGCCGTCCTGTGGCGTCGATCAAGCCCCAGCCCGCGCCGGCGCGTAAATCCTGCAGCTGCCAGACCAATGCGCCGCCGCAGGACGAGCCGGCGCGACGCCATTCGGCGAAGACGTCGCTCATCAATTCGGCGACCACCGCGCGCGACAGATCCAGGTAGCGCTGCGGATCCTCGTAGCGCAACCGGGCGGGTTCGACGCCATACAGCGTGTCCAGATAGTGGTCGCGCACGTCGTCGAAATCCCAGCCCGCGCCGGGGTCGCGCGGCACGGCGGCTTTCCAGCGCGGGTCGTGGGCGTGGATCGTGCCGAGCGCCTCGTGCAGCGTCGCATCGTCGGGGACGTTGGCGAACGCCAGACACTCGGCGGCGAAACGAACCTGCGAGCGGCGCACATCGTCGAGCGGACGTTGATACGCACCGACGCCGTAATAGTGAGTGATGCCCTCATTAGTCGAAAACGGCCACGCGCCGCCAATCGGCGAATTGCTGACATACGCGACATCCGGCCGCTCGCGTGCGACCACCGCAGGCAAGTGTTCGGTGAAGAGCGGTTGGGCGCGCAGGGAGGCGGGCAGGCCGAACATGGCTGCCTGCTGGTCGACTTCGCTGCCGCCGCATAACACCGCCAGCGCTGCAAAGCGCCGCGTGCGGATCAGAAACTGACTGGCCTCCTGTTCGACGGAAGCGCGAAATGCCGCGTCGTTCGGGTAGTCGAAATTCGCCAGCGCGAAGTCTTGCCAGACGAGCAGTCCGTATTCGTCGGCGAGTGTGTAGAACGTATCGGATTCGTACACCATGGTGCCGCCCACGCGCAGCATGTTCATGCCCGCGTCGCGAGCCAGCTCGAAGGTGTGACGCAGTTGCGCCTCGCTGCCGGCGAGCGTGACGAGGTCCGCGCTGGTCCAGCACGCGCCGCGGCAGAACACCGGCACGTCGTTGATACGCAAGGCGAAACCCATTCCGTCCGCGCCGCGATCCACTTCGATGCGGCGAAAGCCGACCGAACCCAGCGTATGGGACGTGGTAACGGAAGCTGCACCCGTGTCATCGAGTTGCAACGTCAGAGGATATAAAGTGGGCGCCCCATGCGTGTGGGGCCACCAGCGTTCAGCGTGAGGGACACGCACGTTGCCGGTCAGTGTGCACGCATCGGACCATTGCAAAGACGAAACAGAAGCGCCGCATTCAAGCGACGCACGGCTGGTGGCGGCGTCGTGCGGATGAACGAAATGTAGCGTAAGCGAAACAACGCCGTCGTCGGCATCGAGGCGGGTCGCCACGTCGACCTTATCGAAGGCGTGGGGCGCGTCGCTCAGTATTTCAATTGGGCGCCACGGACCGACCGCCTGCACCGAAGGACACCAGCCGGGCATATGGCCGAGCAGGGTGGTACGCACGTTGCGCAACGTCGGTGGCGACACCAGCCGTGGCCGCCAGCGCGCACGCGAGCGCCTGGCCTCCAACGCCGGTGTCAACGAGCGAAAGCACAGCGCGAGCGTCGCGCTGCCGTGCAGTTCGATGTCGAGATCGTGCGCGACGAACATCGAGTCGGAATCGAGCAGCCTGCGTTCATCGAGCCAGACTTCGGCAAGCGTAGCGAGGCCGTGCAGCCGCAGGCGGCGTTTGCCGTAGCCGTCGAGCGTGAGGCGATACCAATGATCGTCGAAGGCGAGCGGCGCGGGATTGAGCGCGTCGAAAAGTCCGGCGGCGGTGCGCGCGCCGGCCACCGTGCCGGGCACTTGCGCGGCGAGCCAGCCATGCGCGGGTAAATCGGCGGGCGACGCGCAGGCGCCCGCCGCCGTGCTCACGCACTGCCAGCCCGTGTCGAGCGGTTGCGGCCAGACATCCGGTGCGGCGGGCGTGTCGGCCGCGATCGCGGCGACGCCTTCAACGGGAGCCGGGTCGAGCATCAGGTCATCCACGGCAAGTCCCCGGGAAGTCTATTGAGCGATGGTTGAAGCAGTCTCCGAAGCGCGCGATTCCACGCTTCAGGAGCGACGCCGCTTCACAGCACCAGCGCCGCGAGCGGCGGCAGCGTCTTTTCATAAGCGCTTTCGAGCACGTCGAAGCAGTCGTCGCACAAATCGCGGCGCCCGCGTGCGATCGCCCGCACCAGCCGGAACTGCATCACCATCGATTCCGACGCGATGCTCTGCGCGGCCGCCGGGATCGTCGCCGGAATCTCGAAGCCTTGCGCGGACAGCCACAGCAGATACTTCGAGAGAAACTCGAAGTTCGCGCCGAGTTGCCGCATCAGGTTGAACGAATACGGATGGAAGAACGCTTCGCCGCGTTCGAGCAGCATCTCCAGATGGGCGGGAAAGGCCGCGCGCCATTGCGAAATCGGGTTGGTCAGCGGACGCCGCGCGAGATGCGCGCACAACAATTCCGCCGACGCCTCCGCGAGCGCGGTGCCTTCCAGCGCGGGCCGCGCCTGCTTGGCGAATTCCACATACGGAAACAGCAGGTCCGGCTGCTGCGCGAATTGCGGCAGCTTGCGGAACACGCCGTCGTAATCTTCGCCGTCGAGGCGGTGATAGCCGGTGTTATGGAAATAGCCGAGCCGATGCGCGACCGGATCGATGAAGTCGATGCCCACCGTGGTCTTCGGATGCTCGCGGCGATACGACGTGGCGCGCGTATTCGGCAGATAGTAGCCATCCACTTCCACCAGCACCGTATGGCCGCGCTGGGTCTGCGCGAGCACGCGGGCTTCGAGCGAGTCGTAAATCGCCAGTTCCTGCACCTGGGTGCCGTACAGCCGCTCGATGTCTTCCAGTGGGAATTTGAAGAAGGTGAACTGGTCGCCTTCGAAATCCTGTGTGACGGTGAAGCCGAACGCGGCGCGCGGATCGAGTCCGAAGCCGTGTAGCAGTTCGATCCACAGGTCGACGTAGCAGTTGGTCTCCTGCCACACGCGTTCGCCTTGATGCAGGGCATGCGGCGCGTGTTGCCGCAAGCCGGTGCCGGCCGCGCTGCGCTGAACGGGCAGATCGAGGCGACGAGGCGGCGGCGCGAACGCGGTGGGCGAACTTTTCTGCGCGGAAGTCAGGTGCGGGTTCATACGTGCTCTCCGGCGCGCTGCGCCTTCGTCTCGTCGAGTCCGTGCGCCACGCGCGCTTCGGTGTCGCCCCACAGCAGGGCGCGCACGTCGTCGGGCCAGGCGTTCACGTCGAGGCCATGATGGCGGAACAGCGCAAGCGTGATGCGCTCCATGCCGAAGCCGACACAACCGGTATGCGCCACCGTGCTGTCGTCGCAGGCAATCTTCCAGATCGCGCCGAAGTGGTCCATGTGATAGTTGAACGACAGGCAGGCGGTCTTGCCGCGCGGGTCGGCGATCGGGATCAGCAGTTCGAACTTGAGGGCCTGGGCGCGCTGGCTGTCGGCGACGATCTTGCCGCCACGGCCGAAGAACGGGTCGTTGGCGAGATCCACTTCGACCGGCAGTTGCAGCAGATCGATCAGCAGCGAGCCGCGTTCGATCCACATCTGACGAAACGCCATCACCTGGTCGGGGCTGCCCAGGCGCACGTATTCGCGCTGGCGGAACATCTGCATGCGACCCGGATCGAGCGACGGTTCATGGCGGAAGCAGTACGACAGCACGTCGATCGTGCGGCCGCCGGCGGGCAGCGGGCCGCGCCGCGCCATCACGGGATAGATCGGATAGCAGGCGGCCGGCGTCAGCACCACGCGGGTGGGCTTCTGCTGCGCCATCCATTCGTCGCTGCGCTCGTCGTCGCCTGCGGTCATGGCGTCGTCGAGGGCGCGCAGCAGACGCTGGTGGCCCATGTCGTTGCCGCAGAACGAGTGAATCGTGCCGGCCAGATTCGGGAAACTCTTCAGATATTCGCTATCTTCGAAGTCGGTGCGGCGCATGGCCGGCGGAAAGCGCAGGACTTCGGCATCCTGATCCGCGCCGAGGTGCGTGATCGCCACGTTCAGGCGGTCCACCACGTCTTCGAAAATCTGGCTGCGACCGTACAGGCCGTTTTCGCCGGTGTCGATCAGCAGGCCCGCGGCGATCAGTTCGTCGCGCAGGGTCAGCGAGGGCGCCAGTTCGGCGGGCGCGGCGGCCGCCAGCGCGGCGGCATCGGTCATCGTGTTCATCTCAGACTCTCCCCGGAGCGGCCGGGCGCTGCGCGAGCAACAGGCTCGCGGTGTTTTGCGCGATGCGGTCGTTATTGATCATCAGCGGCGCGGAGTACAGGTCGCGCATATGGCGTCCGACGCTGTACGGCGTGCCGTTCTTGTAACCCGCCATGCCGCAGATCATCAGGACTTCCTGAACGACCTGCAGGGCGGTGGTCGAGATGCTCGTTTTCAGCGTGTTCATATCGGAGGCGAAACCGAGCTGCGCCGCGAGCGGCGCGTCGGCTTGCGAGCCGCCATGCCGTGCGTGGTGGGCCGCACGGGCCGCCTCCAGCGCGACCGACAGACGCGCCTGCATCATCTGCAGCAGACCGACGGCCTCGGCGAGGCGCAGGCCGGCGGGCGGCACCGAACCGGGCGTCGAGCGGGCTTGCGCGCGGAAGAAGGCTTTGGCGCGATTCACCGCGTCTCCCGCCACGCCGGTCCAGACCGAGGCCCAGAGTGTGTGCGACACCGGCAGCATGGTCTGATCGGCGATCTCGGCGAAGGGCGTCGGCAGGATCTGTTCGGCGAGGCCCGTGGCGACCAGCCGGAAGCCCTCGCTGCAGGTGCCGCGCATGCCCATCGAATCCCAGCCGCCGCGCTTTTCCAGCTGCGTTTCTTCGCGTAACGCGACGATCAGCACCTGATCGGCTGCGGCCGCTTCGGCGGTGCGGCGCGCGGTGACCAGAATGCCGTCGGCGTGCGCGCCGTACGAAATCGTCGGCGCGAGCTTTTCGATGCGAAAGCGCGCGCCGTCGAGCTCGACCGAGCACGCGCTGGTGCGCATATTGCCGCCGATAGTCTCTTCCGAAGTCGCTGAAGCCAGCAGCCATTGCTGCTCGACGAGTTGCGCGAGCAGGCGCCGCTGCCACGGCGAATCGCTGCCGTGCGCTTCGATACAGGCCACCTGAATCTGATGCATCGCGTAGACCATCGCGGTCGACGCACAGCCTTGCGCAAGCGTCTCGCAGATCGCGCCGATGTCCGCCAGCGACAGTCCTGCGCCGCCAAACACGGCCGGCACCATCGCCGAAAGCAGGCGTTCGCGCTTGAGCGCGTCGAATGCTTCGCGAGGAAAACGCGCTTCGCGATCCACCGAGTCGGCGAACTGCGCGGCCACCGCCGCGCAACGCTGCGCGGCGGCGCGCCAGCCGGGTTCGGCTTCGACCGCGGCAAGCCCGACGCCGGCGTCGGCCTGAAGCGGAGTCTGGGCCAGCGGCGCCGCCGTGGCGGCCGCGTCCAGCAGCGGGGCGTTCATGCTGCCGCCTTCGCCTGTTGCAGCTCAGTGACCGCGGCGGCCATCGAGTCGATGCTGGAGAACAGCCGGCGTGTCAGCAGACGGTCGGGAATTTCAATGCCGAATTCGTCTTCGATGGCCAGCATCAGATGCACGGTCGCGAGCGATGACAGGCCGGCGGCGTACAGGTCGGCGTCGTCCGCAAGGCTGTCCGGCGGGACATCCAGGCGGGCCGATTCGGAAAGGATGCGGCGCAATGCAGTTTTCATGGTGAGGTGCCCCCAGTTGTTCAACGGTCTCTCGGATAGTGCCGACTTAAAACGAACCGACATGATCGATTTTTCGTACGCCTTGCCGCGGCGCGCGGCCGTTTCGCGATAAGTCGTATTTAAGAATTGTCAAAGCCCAGCGTCAGTGCGATGGCGCACGGAAGCAGGCGTATTGCGGACGTACCGTGTAGCCATGACAACTGGCCGATGTCTCGAGCCAGGCCGTGGGGGGCGGCGCGCGATACCGGCCTCGTTGAACTCATTGACCGCTGGGGGAACGTGATGAACTGGAAAACGCTGGAATTCGAGCAGCTTTCGGCACGCGAGTTGTATCTGATCTTGCGGGCCCGCAGTGCGGTGTTCGTCGTCGAACAATCGCACGTGTGTCTCGACGCCGACGGTCGCGATGAAGGCGCACTGCACGTTTTCGCGCTCGAGGACATCGCGCGGCCGATGCCGATCGTGGCTTACGCCCGTTTGCAGCCGGGCGACGCCGAGGACCCGGAAATCACCATCGATAAAGTCCTGACGAGCCCGCTGCGCCGCGGCGACGGCACCGCCGAGCTACTGCTCGAACGCGTGCTGCAGGCGATTGCCGAGCGCTGGCCGGGCCGCGCCGCGCGCGTGAGCGCGCCGCTCGGCTTGCGCGATTTCTACGAACAGTTCGGATTTCGCAAGACCGAAGGCCCGTATCTCGAACACGGCGTGCCGTTCATCGGCCTGACGCGTCAGGTGCGCGGCAGCCAGCCGCGCTTTGGCATGCGGCGGCGTGAGCGCGACGGCGCCGCGCTCGTCAACACCTTCGAGTTGCTGTGATGGGGCGCATGCTGGTCACGCCGTCCAGCGCACAGGTGAGGCTGCCGGCGGGCGTGGGTCAACGGCCGGCAGGTGCCCGTACGCCGGATGCCCGTGTGCCGGATGCCCGTATGCCTTCGCCCACTACGCCAAATGCGATGGTGCGCGGTAAAGGCCTGCTCCGTCCGCTGCTCCTGCCGCTGTTCCTGTTCGGGGTGAGCCTGCTGCTCGTCATCCTGCACCAGGGCAAGCTCCTCGAGTTCTTCTTTCCGGCGGGCGCGTTCGGCGTCGCGCTGGTGTTGTACTGGCGCTCGCCCGCGCACTACCTCGGCTTCGTCTGCTGGCTGTTTTTCCTCACGCCGGAAGTGCGCCGTCTCGCGGACTTCATGAACGGCTCGTTCAACCAGCAAAGCCCGATCATGATCGCGCCCTTGCTGGCGGTGGCGCTCACCGGCCTCACCCTGCTCAAGCATGTCTCGCTGCTCGGGCAGCGCCGCGCCGCGCCGCTGGTGCTGATCGTGATCGCGCTGTTCTACGCGTATATCGTCGGCATGGTGCAGGTCGGGCCGGCGGCGTCGACCTACACGTTGATCAACTGGCTCTATCCGGTGATGGTGGCGTTTTATCTGACCATCACGTGGCGCCACTATCCCGACTATCACCGCGTCCTGCTGAAGAGCTTCGTGTTCGGCGGCTTGCTGATGAGCGTGTACGGGTTGATCGAATTCGTCAGGCCGCTGCCGTGGGACGTGTTCTGGCTGCTCGCCTCGAAGATGGAGTCCGAAGGGCAGCCGGTGCCGTTCGGCATGCGCATCAGCAGCACGATGAATTCGTGCGGCCCGTTCGCCGTCACGCTCATGACGATTCTGCTGATGTCGCTCGCCGCACGCGGCAAAGCGCGTGTCGTGCTGGGCTGCGTGGGCATTCCCGCGCTGCTGCTCACCAGCGCGCGCAGCACCTGGGGCGGCTTCACGATCGCGCTGATCTATTCGTTCTTCATGCTCGACGGCAAGAGCCGCCGGCGTCTGCTGGCGGGCGTGCTGGGCCTCGTCGTGATGGCCGCGCCGTTGATGATGATCGACCAGGTCTCGGAGCCCGTGCTCAAACGCTTCAGCACGATGCAGAACATCACCGAGGACAGCAGCTATCAGTCGCGCACCGAGTTCTACAAGAGTTTCTTTGCCTCGGCGTTGACCGACATCGCCGGCAAGGGGCTCGGCACGATCGGCCTGGGCACCAAGCTATCCGACGACAAGTCCTCGGCCACCATGGTCGATTTCGACAGTGGCCTGATGGAAGTGCCGATCGTGATGGGCTGGCCCGGCACGCTGCTGTACACGACCGGCGTGCTGATGCTGATGTGGCGCGCGTATCGCGCGAGCCGTCTGCATCCCACCGACCTGCTGGCGATCTCCGGCGTCGGTGTGGCCGTCGCGATTTTTTCGATGATGATTTTCATCAACACGCTCAACGCGGTGTCGGGGATGTTCTTCTATCTCGGCGTCACCTTGCCGGTGATTTCGCTGCGCTATGCGCGCGAGCGCCAGGCGCTGAGCGCCGCGGCGTCCTCTCCTAACTCCACGCGATTCCGATGAAGGACAACAGGATGCGGATATTGATCGTCACGCATGTCGTGCGCAAAAACGACGGCCAGGGGCGCGTCAACTATGAAATCGTGCTGGCGGCGCTCGCCGCCGGCCACAGCGTGACGCTGCTCGCCGCCGAAGCCGCGCCCGAACTCGTGCAGCATCCCAATGTGCGTTTCGTGCAGATCGCCATCAGCCGGTTGCCGACGCGGCTCCTGCAATACCAGATGTTCGCGTGGCGCTGCGGCGCGTGGATTCGCGCACATCGCGACCAATTCGACGTGGTGCACGTGAACGGTTTCATTGCATGGGCGCGTGCCGATGTCAACGCGGCGCACTTCGTTCACGACGGCTGGTATCGCTGCGGCTTTTATCCGTTTCGACTCACGCACAGCCTGTATGACGCGTACCAGGTGATCTACACCTTGCTGAACATCGCCTGCGAAAAATGGGCCTTCCGGCATGCCGAGGTGATCGTGCCGGTCTCGCAGAAGGTGGCGGGCGAGGTGCGGGCGTTGGGCCTCGGTGCGGCACGCGTGCAGGTGATCCATAACGGCGTCGACCTCGACGAATTCACGCCGGGGCCGTCACAGCGAGCCCGCTTCGGCTTGCCGGATGGTCCGTTCATGCTGCTGTTCGCGGGCGATCTGCGCATGTCGCGCAAAAATCTCGACACCGTACTGCACGCGCTCACCCGGACTTCCGCCGACGTGCACCTCGCCGTCGCGGGCATTCTGCACAACAGCCCCTATCCGGCGCTGGCGGAATCGCTCGGACTGAAGGAGCGGGTTCACTTCACGGACATGGTGATGGACATGCCCGCGCTGATGCGCTCGGTCGACGCCTTCGTGTTTCCGTCGCGTTACGAACCCATGGGTCTGGTGCTGCTCGAAGCGCTCTCGGCCGGCCTCGCGGTCATCACCGTGCGCACGGCGGGCGGGGCGGAAGTAATCAGCGCGAGCAGCGGCATCGTGCTCGACGATCCCGACGACGCCGCCGCACTGGCGGAGGCAATCGGACGACTGGCCGGCGACCCGCAGCACGCGCGACGCCTGGGCGAGGCCGCGCGCGACGTGGCGGCTACCCTCGACTGGCAGACGATGGCGGAGCGCTATCTCTCGGTCTACGAGCAGGTGCAGGCGCGGCGCGCCGCACGCGCCTTGCCGGCAGGCTGCGCGACCGCGCCGGTGGAACTATGAGCCAGCCCCCGATCGATTCATTGCAAATCGGCATGCACTGGTTCAACGAACGGCCAGGCGGGCTCGACCGCATGTTCAAGGCGCTGATCGACACCTTGCCCGAGCAGGGCGTCAACGTGCGCGGCATGGTGGCGGGCAGCCCCGGCGTATTCGACTCGTCCGGTGGCCGCGTGCTGGCCTTCGCGGGGGCCCAGGAACAACTCGGCGCGCGGCTGTGGGGCTCGCGGATGCAGTCGCGTGCGCTACGCGCAGCCAAGGTGCCCGATGTCGTCGCCACGCATTTCGCGCTGTATGCCGCGCCGACGGTAGGCGTGTTCCATCGCGTGCCGAAAGTCGTGCATTTTCACGGACCGTGGGCCGCCGAATCGTATCCGGGCGGCGGGGGCGGCTGGTCGCGCGCCATGCGCATCGCGCTGGAGCGTTTCGTGTATCGCGGCGGCACGCGTCATATCGTGCTGTCGCAGGCATTCGGTCGCCTGCTGCACGAAACCTACGGCGTGCGCGAGGATCGCATCCGCATCGTGCCGGGTTGTGTGGACGTCGCCCAGTTCGATACGCGCGTGACGAAGCAGCAGGCCCGCAAGCGGCTCGGTTTGCCGCTCGACCGGCCGATCCTGTTCTGCATGCGGCGCCTCGTTTCGCGCATGGGCCTCGAAGATCTGATCGACGCGATGGCGATCGTCAAGCCGGTGCTGCCCGACGTACTCCTGACGATCGCCGGCAAGGGCCCGCTCGAAGCGCAATTGCAGGCACGCATCATCGCGCGCGGACTCGAGAACAACGTAAAGCTGGCCGGCTTCGTCGCCGACGACAAGGTCCCGCTCTGGTATCGCGCGGCCGACCTTTCGGTGGTGCCGACGGTGTCGCTGGAAGGTTTCGGGCTCACGACCATCGAGTCGCTCGCCGCCGGCACACCGGTGCTGGTGACGCCGGTGGGTGGATTGCCGGAGGCGGTGGCCCCGCTGTCGAGCGAGATGGTGCTGTCTTCGGGCGGCTTCAGGGCGATCGGCGAAGGCATTGCCGATGTACTGCTCGGCCAGCGCAAGTTGCCCGATTCCAAAGCCTGCCGCGCTTATGCGCGACAGCGTTTCGACCGGCCGGTGGTCGCGGCGCAGGTCGCGCAGGTCTACCGCGAGGCGATCAGCGCGTTCTGACGCGCCGGCGAGCATGCAACGCACTGCACGGAAAACTTTCGAGCGCCTGGTCTGCGCGGCCGCCGTGGCCTTGCCGATCCTGGTGCTGCTCGCTACCGGCGAGTCGGGCAGTGCGGCGCGCGGACCGGTGCCGGCGGCGCTTGCGCCCGACACCCCGGCAGCGCCTGGCGCCGTGGCATCGGCCAGCCGGCCTGCCGCCGAGGCGCGCGCGGCTGCCGCGCATCCGTCGCTCAGCTACCGGACGTCATGGGTCGGCAACACGTGGGGCAACGCGGATCATCGCTGGATGCAGATCGACGTCCAGGCGATTGCCGTGACACCCGACGGCGATGTGTTCACGAATGCTCCCTGGGACGAGAGCGGCGGCGAGATCGGCCAGTACCGTAACGGCGAACTGGTTCGCCACGGCGGCGAGTCGCATGGCTGGGGCATGCTCGGCGGCGACGCGATCGCCGTCAACGACGAATACGTGTACGCGGCGCAGACCATCAGCACGCTGGGCAACGAAAGCGTCAAGCATCGCGCGGGGCCGCGTGAGGGCGAGCTCTGGACCGGCGTGTCGCGGCGCAGCCGCTTCGATATTCGCGATGGCGTGCCGTTCGCGGGTCAGGTCAGGTTTCCGCCCGGCACCCGTCTCGCGTATCTGCAGATTGCCACTTATTCCGACAAGACCGACTACGCGATCCGCGGACTCGCCGCCGACGACACGCGTCTGTTCGTCTCGAACCCGCTCGATAACCGCGTCCAGGTGTTCGACGCGCAGACCATGCAGGCGGTCGCCGCCTTTCCGGTGCGCGAACCGGGGCGCCTCGCGCTCGCGCCCGACGGTTCGTTGTGGATCATTGAGAACAGCCGCACAGACGGCGCGCATCGCGTGGTCCACCATGCGCGCAATGGTGCACGTCTGGGCGAATTGTCGCTGCCGGACGGCGTGGTGCCGGTGGACCTCGCGGTCGATACGCATGGCCGCCTGCTGATCGCCGACAACGGCGTGCGCCAGCAAATCCTGATCTACACCGCGGACCCCGCGCAAGGGCCCGCCGGGACGACCCAGCAGGGAGCGGGGATGCAACTGTCGACGAGCTTCGGACAGCAGGGCGGCATTTTTGCGGGCCGGGAAGGCACACCCGGGCCGCAGCGCTTCAATGGGCTGACCGGCGTAGGCGTGGACCGGAGCGGCAACCTGTATGTGTCGATGAACAATGCCGGGCCGCGTCCCATCGACTCGCGGCAGAGCACCTTCGACGGCGCGCTGCTCGAAAGCTATACGCCCGCCGGCAAGCAGCGTTTCAGTCTGCAGGGCCTGCTGTTCGTGGACGGCGCGCAGTTCGTCGATGGCGAGCCGCCTTCGGTGTATAGCGGCAGCAAGCGTTTCACGCTCGATCTGTCGCGCCCGGCGGGCGAGGAATGGTCGTATGCCGGCTACACCGCGGACCGTTTCCGCTATCCGTACGATCCGTACTTTCATCTGGGTCTCGGCGGACAGCGCGGCATGCCGATGGTGCGCGACGTGCGCGGGCATCGCCTGCTGTTCACCACCGACATGTTCTCGGCGTACCTGCGCATCTACCGGTTCGCCGACGACCGCGAGACCGCGATTCCCGCCGGACTCTTCGCGCGCGGACACATCGACGGCGCCTGGCCGCCGAACCAGCCGCCGCATGGCGAATGGATCTGGCGCGACCTGACGGGCAAGGGCGATTTTTCTCCGGCGGCGTTCGATCAGGCCACCGGCGGCGCCAACGCGCCGGAGTTGCGCGGCTGGTGGGTGGATAGCCGGGGCGACATCTGGCAAGGCACGGAATCGCAGGGCATCCGCTGTTTTCCGTTGCAGGGCTTCGACCGGGTCGGCAATCCGGTTTACCGCTATGAGGCGATGCGGCAGTACGCGACGCCCGCACCGTTCAACCGGGTCGCGCGGCTGAATTATTTCCCCGAGACCGACACGATGTACGTCTCCGGCTCCACGCCGGAGCATCCCTTCGTTCAGGACAACTGGAATAGCGCGGGCTCGCAGCTGGCTCGTTACGACCACTGGAAAAGCGGCAAGCCGGTGCTGCGCTACATGATCGGCTTGCCTGATCGCGGCGCGCCGGATTGGGTGTCGATCAACGGCATCGCGGTGGCGGGCGACTACGTGTTCGCGGTCGAGACGCGCAGCGCCTTCGTGCGTGTCTACGACAGCGCCAACGGCCACGAAGCAGGCCGTCTCATGCCGGGCCAGGAAGTCGGCTCGAAGAGCGGCTGGGTCGACGTGCCGATGCCGATGACCGCCCACCGTCTGGCCAGCGGCGAATACCTCGTGCTGGTCGAGGAAGACGCCTACGGCAAAGCGCTGATGTATCGCTTCACGCCACCCGGCGCGCCGCTCGCAGCTGCCCCGGATAAACCCACTGACGTTTCAGCGAACCCATGAAAATCATCCATCTCGCCAATCATGCGCAGAGTGTCGGTAACGGCATCGTCAACGTCATGGTCGACCTGGCCTGCCTGCAGGCGCGCGCCGGCCACGACGTCACGGTCGCCTCCGGCGGCGGCGGCTTCGAGGCATTGCTGGCGCGGCACGGCGTGCGTCATGTGCTGCTGCCGCAGGCGCCGCGGCCGTCGCGGCTACCGGCGATGATCGCGGGTTTCAACCGGCTCGTCGCGCAGATCGACCCCGATGTCGTGCACGCGCACATGATGACCGGTGCGTTGATCGCGCGTCTCGGTGTGATCCGGCGGCGCTTCGTGTTGATCACGACCGTGCACAACGAATTCCAGAAGAGCGCCAACCTGATGCGGGTCGGCGATTGCGTGGTGGCCGTGAGCGAAGCAGTGTCGGACGCGATGGCGCGGCGCGGTATTCCGAAGGCGCGCCTGAGCGTGGTGCGTAACGGCACGGTCGGTACGCCGCGGCTGGCGGACAAGCCTGTGCCGCGGTTGCCGCAACTCGCGCATCCGTGCGTCGTCACGGTGGCAGGGCTGTATGAAAGAAAGGGCATTCGCGATCTGCTGCACGCGTTCGCGCTGCTGCGCGAGCGGGTACCCGAGGCGGTGCTGTATCTGGTCGGCGAGGGTCCCGACCGGGCCGCGATGGAGGCACTCGCGGAGCAACTCGGTGTGACGCAGTCCACCCGCTTCGAAGGTTTCGTGGCGGACCCGCGCGCCTATCTCGCGCAGGCCGATATCTTCGTGCTGGCCTCGCATAACGAGCCGGGCGGCCTGGTGCTCTCCGAAGCGCGCGAGATGGGGCGGGCGATCGTCGCGACGCGCGTCGGCGGCAATCCGGAAATGCTCGATGGCGGCGAAGCGGGCGTCCTGGTGCCGGCACACGATCCGGTTACGTTGGCCGGGGCGCTCGGACAACTTCTCACCGAGCGCGACACGCACGCTGCGCTGGCTGCGCGCGCCCCGCAGAATCTCGACAAGTTCAGCGCGCAGCGTGTGAGCGACGGCTATCTGGCGATCTACGAACGCACGCTGGCCAGCTGCCAGCCACGTCGGTTTGCGACGATGAGCTCACGCGATATCGCGACTTCGCGGATCGGCCCGGCCGGACTCGGCGTAGCGGATGCGGTTACGCAATCGAGCAGCGGCTTGTGAAAGTGCTTTAGCGGGTAGGGATGGCCAGTTGAAGCGCATGCGATGCATGCGCTTCAACTGGCACGTCAGATGGGCGTCAGGCTGAACTGAAGCCGAAACCTAGTTCAGCGATAGCGTGAAGCGCGTCCACACCTTGTAGACCACGTTGCGCAGTTCGCTCGAACCATGCAGCGACATCCCGAGATTGGCCGCCGCGAGTACGATCGCCGACACGATCAGCGTGGGCATCGCGCTCACCGAGTCGGCGAGCGCGAGCGCCACCAGCAGGAAGCCAAGATGCGCCAGCATGTTGCGCACGATGGTCCACACATGCAACCGGGCAAAGGCCAGTAACACGCCGTAGTCGAACAAGGTCTTCAAGGTGACGACGACGCCCGCGCCCATGATCCCGAACCAGTGAATACCGGCCCATAGCGCGCCGGCAAACACCGGCAATTCGAGCCAGCTCACGCCGGCGATAGACGCGGGGCTCGTCTGCGCCTGAATCAGGATCTGCAGAATGCCGCATTGACCGCTCAGCCACACGCCGAGCACGAGCACGCTCGCCACTGGGGCGGCAGCCGCTACCGTCGGACCGAGCCACAGCAGCAGGAACGGCTTGAGCGCGAACAGCGCGATGATCACGCAGGGCGTGAACGCGCCGTTCAGAAACGCGAGGGCGCTGTGGGCGAGCGCGTCGGCATCCGTGCGCGAGACGGCCGACAGACGCGGAAACAGCGTGCGGACCATCGCCACCGGCAGCAGATTCAGACGCGTGATGAGGTTCTGCGGCGTCGCGTAATAGGTGACGAAGCGCGCGCCGAGCAGCGCGCCGACCAGCACGCGGTCGAGCGTCGACGCGATCATGCCGGCACCCGAGAACAGCAGCATCCAACGGCCGTAGCGGAACAGTTCGAGCATCACGCGCCATTGCGGCATCCGGACGTGGCGGATGCCGAGCGCGCGGAATGCCGCCGCGCCGAGCATCAGGCCCGCCGCGAAGCGCGCCAGCACCGCCGCCGGAATCACGATCGCGAGCGACGGCGAAAAGCAGAAGATCGCCGCCAGCGGCAGCAACTGAAAGAGGGCCGTGCCCAGCAACTGGTTGATGTTGAAGCTGGCGAACCGCTCGACTCCGTTGATGGCGCCGGCAAACACCCACGACACATTGGCGATCGGCACGGCCACCGCGATCCACGGCAGGCTCGCCAGCACCTCGCCCTGGAACTCGGGTTCGATCTTCACGCCGTGCTTGATGTAGATGAAGGCACCGAGATAGATCAGCAGCCCGCCCACGATGCCGGTGCCCAGGTTCATGAACCAGGCACTCCAGAAAATGTGTTCGATGGAGTCGTCGTTGGCGGCGCGCGCCTTGGAGATCTGGTTTTCCGTCGCGAGGCTCGTGCCGAGATCGAGCACGCTGAAGTAGCCGATCAGGGTCCACACCAGATTGATCACGCCGTAGCGCTCGACGCCCATCAGGTGAATATAGGCCGGCACCGTGACGAGGGAGACGAACGTCGGAGCGATTGCTCCTGCGAAGTTGATGAAGATGTTCCTGACGATACTTCTTTCCATGGTGCGCAGTCCGGCGGCTGATGTCGTGTAGTAATGGTGGTGTTCGTCCCGGCCCGTGTCGGTGCGCAGTCGCACCCATGCAGGCATGCATGCCTGCCCGACGGCGTCGGCCCCGTCGCAGGTTCCGATATTGCCCTGGCGCACCGTGCACCTATGTGGGTGGCCGTACAGATAGGCGCGATCCGGAAGCGTTAAATGCCAATCATATGAGGGTAATGGGGCGCTGCCCCACGCACCCTGCGCGAACCGCTTCCGGAGCATTCATGATCGACCTTCACACCAGGCAGCGCGAAGCCGGCGAATCCGCGCCGCACGCGCAACTGATCTCTATCTGCATACCCGCCTGCAATCGGGCCGACCTGCTCGAAGAAGCGATCGACAGTTGTCTCGCGCAGACCTTTCGCGAATTCGAAATCCTGATCGGCGACGATTCGAGCGACGATAGTTCGCAGAAGGTGGTAGAGCGTTGCCGCTTGCGCAGCGACCGTCCGATTCGTTACGAACGCAACCAGCCGCGCCTCGGTCAGGCTGCCAATGTGAACCGCCTGTTCGCGCGCGCGCAGGGTGCGCGCCTGCTGCTGCTGCATGACGACGACCGGCTCGATCCGCGCGCCTTGAGCCTGCTCGACGCCTGCTGGCAACGCTATCCGGACCTGATCGTGGCCTTCGGCAAGCAGCGTGTGATCCAGCACGACGGCACGCCGCTGCCCGAATCCACCGAGCGGATGAACCGCGATTACCGGCGCGTGGCCGAGCGCGATGGGCGTTTGCCGGTGCCCGCGCTGGCCGGCATCGAGCAGATGTTCCCGAACAACGGTTATCTGATCGATACGCCGACCGCGCGCCGGATCGGCTATCGCACCGTGGCCGAAGTAGGCGACGCGTGCGACTTCGATTTCGGCTTGCGCTGCAGTCTCGACGCAAACGCGATCTGCTTCGTGAACGAGATCGTGTCGGACGTGCGCGAAACGACGCAGGCGATTTCAAAACAGGCCTTGCCCGCGATGCACGCCTTCATCCAACTGCGCGACAGCGTCGTGCCGGAGCCCGCGCAGGCCGCACGCGACGCAGCGATGCGGCGTCTTGCGCCGCGCGCGTCGTCCTCGTTTGCGCTGGCCGGGCAGCCGGGCGCCGCCTGGCGGCTGCTGCTCTCCCGGCACTATGCGCCGCGCGAGCGCTTGCGTGCGCGTTACGTTTACAACGTATGGCTCGCCGCACGCTCGACTTTTCGCTTCATTCTGGTCCCGCGTTTAAATCGGAATCAGAAAGAATGTGGCAAAGCATACAGATGAACCAGGTAATCTTTGCTGTAATGCCTCAAACGGGAGACCCCGTGAGGAGCGTAGCGTGAGGCCAGTAGTCTTTGATGGCCAGTTCGGCTGGTTGCATCCGGCGCGCGGCCCCGAAGGTGTGGTGCTGTGTTATCCGTTCGGGTACGACTCGCTTTGCACGTATCGCGGCATGCGCCGTCTTGCCGAGCGGCTCGCTGCGCGCGGCATGCCGGTACTGCGTTTCGATTATCCAGGCACCGGCGATTCGGCCGGCGACGCCAGCGAACCCGGCCGCTGGCGCGCGTGGATCGACAGCATCAAGCAGGCCGTGGCGTTGCTGCGCGAGTCTACCGGCGTGGAGCGCGTCAGCCTGGTCGGACTGCGGCTGGGCGGCATGCTGGCCGCGCTCGCCGCGCAGGAACTCGGCGATGTGAACGGTCTCGTGCTGCTGGCTCCCGTGCTGTCCGGCAAGAACTATCAACGTGAGTTGCGAGCGCATTATCGTCAGTGGCTGTCGATTCCGGCCGCGATGGACTGCACGCCCGAAGCCGACACCGACGCATTTGTCGAAGCGTACGGTTTCCGGCTCTATCAGGACACGCTGGAGAGCATGCGTGCCGTCGACCTGCGCCGCGACGCGAGTCGTCCGGCGCAGCGTGTGTTACTGCTCGATTCGCTGGACCCCGCCCGCATCGACGCGCTGACTGCGCACTATCGCGAGCAGGGCCTCGAGGTCGCGCGGCAGGACTTCGCCGAATACAGCAAGTTCATGCTCGAGTCGCTCGACAGCGAGATACCGCATGCGGCGTTCGAGTCGATCGCCGACTGGTTGAGCGGCGCGCGCGAGCGCGGCGCGAGCGACGCAACGGATGACGTCTGCGCTGGCTACGACGTGCGTCAGCGCGTCGAACCGGGCGTCATCGAGACGCCTGTATCGCTCGATCAAGGCCGGATGTTCGGCATCTATTGCCTGCCCGAAGCGCCGGCCGATCTGAGTGCGCCTGCCGTGCTGCTGCTGAACACCGGCGCTGTTTCGCGCATCGGCAATGCGCGGCTCGGCGTCAAACTCGCGCGGCGTCTTGCGCGCCAGGGCATCGTTTCGCTGCGCGTCGATCTGCGCGGTCTGGGCGACAGTCAGCCCTCGCGCGATTCGGTGAGCCTCGACGATCTCTACGCGCAGGCGGGCGCCGACGACGCCGCGTGCGCGGCGCGCTGGCTGAAGGCACGAGGTCATCGCGGCGCGGTGCTGCTCGGCATTTGCGCGGGCGCATTCGTCGGCCTGCATGCGGCGGCGCGTGAGCCGGCGGTGCTCGGCGCGGTGCTGGTCAATCTGCAGAAATTCACCTGGCGCAACATCTGCGACGAACACGGCAAGCCCACCATCGCGGTCGCTGCGTTCGGCTCGACGCGCAGCTATCTGCGCTCGATGGCGCAGCCGCGCAAATGGCTGCGTGTCGTCAAGGGGCAGTCGGGCGGCTGGCCGGTCGCGCGCAAGCTCGCCGCGCGCTTCACGTCCCGGCTCGGGAGCACGCTGGCTGACCGGCTGCAGCGCGTGAGCGGCCTCGAACTGGGCGCACGCGAAGAACGCCGCCTCATCGCCGCGCTCTGTGCGCAAGGCGGCGACACGCGGCTGGTCTATGGCGTACTCGACGAAGGCGTCGAGGAACTCGAGCGTTACTTCGGCGTGCGCGGTGCGCGACTGCGGCGCTTCGGTCGCGTGCGCGCGGACTTCTGCGAGCGCACGGATCACGCGATCCTGTCGGCGAGTGCGCAGGACAACGTGATGAACTACGTCGAGGATTATTACCGCACTACTTTTGGCGAGATGCGCCAGTCCGATGCGACTCCTGCCCGCGATTCGCGCGCGGCAAACGCGGGCTGGCGACATACGCGGGCCACCCAATGGCTTGTAAAGCGCGCGCGCGCGTTTCGTCTATTCGGGGAAGCGTCGTAGATGGGCATGCAGGTCTAATGGAGCCGCCATGATCAGTCAATCCGAGCTGGACCGCGTCAACCGTGTCGCCTGGAATTCGGCGGATGCCGCGCGTGTCTTTACGCTCGACAAGACTTACTCCGACCTCGGCGAACAGGCTGCTTTCGAATGGCTCGCGCCGCGTTGCGCGGGTGAGCCGCTACTCGATATCGGCGTCGGCACCGGCCGCACGATTCCGCTGATGACCGCGATCTCGAACGACTACACCGGCATCGACTACACGCAGAAGCTGCTCGACATGGCGAAGACGCGCCACCCGCAGCGCGACTTGCGTCACATGGACGCGCGCGATATGTCGACGTTGCAGTCGGGCCATTACGGACTCGCCGAATTCAGCTGGAACGGTATCGACTGCGTCGACTATAGCGATCGCACGAAGATTCTCGAAGAGATGTACCGCGTCGTGCGGCCCGGCGGCTATCTGCTGTTCTCCTCGCACAATCGGGGCGGTCCGGGCTACCAGGAAAATATCTGGCAACTGCTGCCGCACTTCAGCGTCAACCCGCTCAAGCTCGGTTGGCGCACGCTGCGTTCGATGCGGCGTTTCCAGCTCGGCACGCTGAACTACGTGCGCAACATGAAGCTCAATCGCGACTACGGCGGTTATGCGGTGAAGACCGCCGCGGCTCACAACTTCGGCATTGTGATCGTCTACACCACCTTGCCCGAGCAGCGCCGCCAGCTGGCGCAAGTGGGTCTGCATTGCGACGCCGTGTTCGGCAGCACCGAGGGCAACCGGATCGACGACGACGTGGACGAGAGCGACACGTGGTGGTTCCACTTCATCGCTCACAAGCCGTTTGCGGCCAGCCGCTTCGACTGACGCGGCAGGAAGGCGGAACAGGGCGGCGCAGCACCTACAAAATAAACCGATCAGACCAGCTTGAACACCAACGGGAATAGCACATGAATCGTCTTGTTGAACCCGGCAATCCGCTTACGCACGGTGCGAACGCCACAGAAGCAGCCACACGCCTT
This sequence comes from Paraburkholderia sp. BCC1884, assembly GCF_900996225.1. Taxonomy (GTDB): domain Bacteria; phylum Pseudomonadota; class Gammaproteobacteria; order Burkholderiales; family Burkholderiaceae; genus Paraburkholderia. The sequence goes on from NZ_CAAJGL010000079.1 coordinate 438,258, forward strand.
TCCGTGCAGCCGGTGATCCTCGCGGGCGGCTCGGGTACGCGGCTGTGGCCGCTCTCGCGCGAGCGCAATCCGAAACAGTTGATCGGTCTGATGGGCGAGGAGTCGTTGCTGGAGGCCACCTTACGCCGTCTCGACGCGGCATTCGGCGCGCCGGCAGCCGACCGGCAAGACCCGTGGCACAGCGTCGCGCAGGCCGCGCCACTGGTGGTCTGTAGCGAAGAGTTGCGTCTGCCGACGCGCGAATGCCTCGACAAATCCGCTCGCACGGTGCGGATGCTGCTCGAACCGGCGCCGCGCAACACCGCACCGGCGCTCACGGTCGCGGCTCTCGCCGCCCGGGCGGCGGCCGAACCAGGCGACGATCCGATCATCGTGGCGCTGCCGGCCGATCATCTGATCGCCGATCATGCGACGTTCGGCGCGGCGCTGGCCGAGGCGCTCAGACACGCGGCCGATGGCGCGATCGTCACGCTCGGGGTGCCGCCGCAACGCGCGGAAACCGGTTACGGCTATATCCGCACGGGCGTCGCGCTGGGCAGTCACGGCGCGCGCGCGATCGAACGTTTCGTCGAGAAGCCGGATGCCGAACTGGCCGAGCGCTACGTCGCTTCAGGCAATTACTGGTGGAATAGCGGCATGTTCGTGGTGCGCGCGTCGGTGTGGCTCGCGGCGATCGAACTGTGTCGCCCGGCGATCGCGGCCGCCTGCGCGAACGCCTTCGATCACGCCACGGTCGATGGCGACGGCGCCTTGCATCTCGCGCGCGATGCGTTCGCCGTCTGTCCGTCCGATTCGATCGACTACGCGGTGATGGAGCGCGTCGCCACCGATGCGCGCCTGACGGGCGTGGCGGTGCCGCTCGTCGCCGGATGGTCGGACGTGGGCGCGTGGGACTCGGTGTGGGAAGCGTCGAGTAAGGATGCCGACGGCAACGTCGCGCGCGGGCGCGTCATGTTCGACGGCTCGAGCGACAGCTTCGCGCATTCGGAAGGCCGGCTGGTGGCCTGTGTCGGCGTGAGCGGTCTGGTGGTGGTCGAAACCGCCGATGCGGTGCTGGTCGTGGCCAAGGATCGCGTGCAGGACGTCAAGGCGGTGGTGAGCCGCCTGAAGGCGCAGCGCGAGGCCGAGGCGCAGGAGCATCGCAAGGTCGGCCGGCCGTGGGGCTTTTACGACTCGCTCGAACGCGGCGAGCGCTTTCAGGTGAAGCGCATCGTCGTCAAACCGGGCGGGCGGCTTTCCTTGCAGATGCATCACCATCGCGCCGAACACTGGATCGTGGTGTGCGGTACGGCGCGCGTCACGCGCGGCGAGGAAAGTTTCCTGCTGACGGAGAATCAGTCGACGTTCATTCCGCTTGGCGTCACGCACCGGTTGGAAAACCCGGGCAAGACGCCGCTCGAAATGATCGAAGTGCAATCGGGCGGCTATCTCGGCGAGGACGACATCGTGCGCTTCGACGATCAGTATGGCCGCGATCAGGAGAGCGGCCATGCCGGCGAGGGCACTTCAACTTCAGGTCGATGAACCGCAGGCCGACCCACAATCGGCCTTCGACGAACGGCGGTTTCGTCAGGCGCTGGGGCGCTTCGCCACCGGCGTGGTGGTGATCTCGACGGGCAGCGGCGAGCGCCTGCACGCGATGACCGCCAACGCCTTCATGTCGGGCTCGCTCAAACCGCCGCTGATCGTGGTCTCGGTCGGGCATCGCGCGCGCATGCACGAGTGCCTGATGACGACCACGCTGTTCGGCGTGAGTGTGCTGTCCGAGACCCAGGAGCCGCATAGCCGCCACTTCGCCGGTGAGCCGCAGAACTGGCTCGCGCCGCGCTTTGCGCCCGTGGAAGGCCTGGCCGACGTGGTGCTGCTCGACCATGCGGCGGCCCGCTTCGCCGCGCGCGTGGTGGACCGCCATCCGTGCGGCGACCACACGTTGTTCGTGGGTGAGGTACTGGTGTTCTCGCTCGACGAACACGCTCCGCTGATTTTTTTCGGCGGCCGCTATGCGGCGGTGGCGCAGAGCGCGCCCATGCCTTCGGCCTGAACGTTTCCCAGAAACGCTGCGCCGCAGCCGAAGGCGCACGCCTTTCGATCATCATTTCCCGCCACGCTCTCACCACCAGGCTGTGGTGAATCAGACAATTCACGTTACTACGTGCGTCTTCGCACTATGCAAATTTTGCAGTGCAGGCACGCTTGGGACGCAAGCTTATGGCCCATCAGGATATGCGGCGTTACACGAACGAAACAATTCTTCAGAGGGATAACCCTCTCAGGAAGTTTCCCAACTGGCGCAACTGTTTTGAAGCTAGCAACGTATCGTAAAAGAACGAGGACAGACCAATAGAACGATACACAAGGGCTGCTTGGTCAACAGGAAACGCGGGGGCAAACACCGCTTCGGGGAGAGAGTCATGGAACAGGCAAACAAAGATCGATCGCTCGTGAGCAAAGTCATGGACGGGCTGGTGACGGGGATCGTCGAAGAAAAGTACGGCGCCATCCTGCCACCGCAGGATGTGCTGTCCAAGGAGTTCGACGTCAGCCGCACCGTCATGCGCGAGGCGCTGTCGATGCTGCTCGCGCGCGACATGCTGGACGTGCGGCCTAAAATCGGCACGCGCATCCGCTCGATGAGCGATTGGCGCATGATCGACGAGGACGTCGTGAACTGGCGTTTTCGCGCGAAGCCCGATCCGCTGTTTTTGCGCGACGTGATCGAGTTTCGTATTCTGATCGAGCCGCGTGCGTCGGCGCAGGCGGCCGCGCGCGGCACCGCTGCGGATATCGCGGCGATTCGCGAAGCATTCGAAGCGTTCCGCGTGATCCGTCCCGGCGAGCCGGGCTATCAGGAAGCCGACGAGTTGTTCCACACCCGCATCGTGGTGGCGAGCGGCAATCAGTTCTTCAAGCAGATGGCGGCGATCATTCGCGGCGCGCTGTCGACGGTGAATCCGATCGTCACCGAGAAGGACGGGCTGTGGGAGTCGGCGATCAAGTCGCACCAGCGGGTGGTCGACGCGATCGAACGGCGCGATCCGAAAGAGGCGGAGATCGCCTCGCTCGCCATGATCGACTACACGGCGGAAGAGCTGGGCGGCAGGTTCGCGCAGGAACCGCCGGCTCAGGCTTGAGCGTGGCCGCTACGGCGGCATGCGAGCGGGTCTGGTGGTTTCCCGAGGGGACCGTGCATCAGGTACGGCGCGAGCCGTGTCCAACGCGCGTGGCTGGCGCCGTGCGCGTTTGGCATAGGCGACAATAGCGCCTGTTCTGAACTGCATGGACTCGAAGGTACGATGACAATCGCAACGCAGGAAACCTCCGGCGGCCTGATTCGCTGGGGGATCGTGGGGACGGGTCGCATTGCCCGTCGCTTCGCGCAGAGTCTCGCGCATGTGCCGCAGGCGCAATTGGGCGCCGTATGGTCGCGTCGCGCGGAACCGGCCACGGCCTTCGCGGCGGAATTCGGCGGCGAGGTGTGCGCGAGTTTCGACGCGCTGCTCGCCAGCGGCATCGATGCGCTCTATATCGCCACGGTGCAGGACAGTCACGCCGACTACGCGGTCGCCGCGTTGCAGGCAGGTCTGCACGTGTTGTGCGAAAAACCCGCCACCATCAACGCGGCGCAGCTCGAGCGCGTGCTCGACGCCGCACGTGCCGCGAAACGGTTGTTCATGGAAGCCATGAAGCCGCCGTTCTATCCCCTCTATAGAAAGTTGCGCGCGCATCTGACGGCCGAACCGATCGGCGCAGTCGGGCTCGTGCGAGCGGGCTGCTCGGTGCCTGGCGTGCCGGACGATCACCCGTCGCTGTCGTTCGAGCATGCGGGCGGCGCGTTGCTCGATATCGGCATCTACGAAATATTTCTCGCCGTCGACTGGCTTGGCGCGCCGCGCGAGGTGCAGACGCTCGGGCGACTCGGGCCGACCGGGGTCGATATGTTCGCGAGCCTGAACAGTCAGCATGAGCGTGGCATCGCCCAATTGTTTTGCGGACTCGATCTGCACGGCAAGGGCGACGCGCTGCTGATGGCGACACAGGGTCACGTCACGATTCATGAACCCTGGTGGAACCCGTCACGCGCCACGATCCGTTACGCGGATGGGCGCGTGGTCGAACTCGAGGAACCGTTCGAAGGCGGCGGCCTGAACTACGAGACCGCGCACTTCTGCGAACTGATTCGTGCAGGTGAACTGGAGAGTCCGCTGATGCCGCACAGCACGTCCTTGCAGATGATCGCGATGGCGGACGCGGCGCGTGCGGCGCTCGGGTTGAAGTTCAACGGGGAATAGCAGGAAAGGGGCGGCTGAAGGCAGGCCGCGCGAGCCGGGCGGGTGCCGGCGCTGACGCCGGTGGATTGGTGACTTACTGGCTCGCGACTCGCGGAATCAATGACTCGACGGCAATGCAAGACGCCGTTCGTACCACCGTTGCACCCATTCGAGCGCCTGGCACAGCACCCAGTACACGGCTGCGGCGGCCAGATAGAGCGGCAGCGGCTGATAGGTCGAGGCGATGATTTCCTGCGCGCTGCGCAGCAGTTCGGTCACGGTAATCACCGAGACGAGCGAGGTGTCCTTGATCAGGCTGATGAGGCTGTTCGACAGACTCGGCACGGCGATGCGCAAGGCCTGCGGCGCAATCACATAGCGCAACGTCTGACGACGCGAGAGCCCGAGGCTATACGCGGCCAGCCATTGGCCCGGCTGAATGCCGAGAATCGCGCCGCGCATGCTCTCCGACAGATACGCCGCCACATTCGCCGACAACGCGATCACGCCCGCCGGCGTCGGATCGAGCGAGATGCCGAAACTCGGCAAGCCGTAATAGATCACGAAGATCTGCACCAGCAGCGGTGTGCCGCGCATCACGCTCACGTAGATCCGCGCGATCCAGTTCAGTGCGCGGTTGTGGCTCACGCCCATCAAGGCGAGCGCGGCGCCCGCGAGCAGGCCGAAGATCATCGACAGAACCGCGAACTTGACCGTCAGGACGGCGCCCTGCGCGAGCACAGGAAGCGATTCAACGAGCAGGGAAGTGGTGGACATGAGCGGTGGGTCGGTTGGCGCGCAAAGCGCACATCATAAACGTCGGCGGATTTTCAGGCCCGCCGCACAAAAGCGAAGGGCGGCATCGATGACGATGCCGCCCTTCGTTTCATTCGGTGTGTGTTACCTGATCGGCTTGCTGACGTCGATGCCGAACCACTTGTCCGAGATCTTCGCGAAGGTGCCGTCCGCTTCGAGCTGGGTCATGGCGTCGTCGATCGCCTTAGCGAACTTCGGATTGCCCTTCCTGAACGGAATGCCCGACGGGTTGCCCGCGCCGACGTTCGCGCCGCTGCGCAGCGGCAGCTGCGAGTTCTTCATCAGGTACGCAAGCATCAGGCGGTCGTTGAGCGCCGCGTCCAGACGGCCGGCGGCGAGGTCGCGCAGATACTCGGGCGCGCCCGGATACGTCTTGACGTCGATGCCCGGTACGGCTTTGGCCATGTCCATGTAGTTCGTGCCCAACGCCACGCCGAGCTTCTTGCCCTTCAGGTCGTCGAGCGACTTGAACTGACGGGTGTCGTCCTTACGCTGGATCAGTTGCGCCGCCGAATACGTGTAGGCCGGCGAGAAGTCGAGTGCCTGCTTGCGCGCGTCGGTGATGCCGACCTGGTTGGCGATCACGTCGAACTTGCCCGCTTGCAGGCCGGCAATAATGCCGCTCCATTCGGTCGTGACGAATTCCGGCTTGACGCCGAGCTTGCCTGCGATCGCCTTGGCGATGTCGACGTCGTAGCCGACCAGTTCGCCCGACGGCGTCTTCGAGTTGAACGGCGGGAAGGTGCCTTCGAGGCCGATACGCAGCGTGCCGCGCTGTTTGACCTGGTCGAGCAGATCGTCGGCGTGCGCCGCGACGGCGGTGAACGACGCGCCGATCAGTCCGGCGACCAGCAGCTTTTTCAGCAAACCCAATTTCATGTGTTCCTTTGATTCGTCCGACGTTTTAACGGACGAAAGCATAACAAAACAGACTATCGAAACGTAAATACCGTTTGTTTATGTCTATATTACCGGGCGATGGCGCGGGTTCGCCGCTTAGCGCAGCGCCTGCGCGCATTCGGCGATCAGCGCCGGTCCGCGATAGATGAAGCCTGTGTAGAGCTGCACCAGCGATGCGCCTGCCGCCAGCTTGGCGCGCGCATCTTCGCCCGAGAAAATTCCGCCGACGCCGATGATCGGCACCGTTTCGCCGACTTCGGCGCGCAGCTTGCGGATCACCTCGTTCGATGCGTCGAACACCGGCTTGCCCGACAGGCCGCCGGCTTCGTCGCCGTATTGCATGCCGGCGACGGCGGTGCGCGAGAGCGTGGTGTTGGTGGCGATCACCCCTTCGAACTGGTGGCGCAGCAGGGTGTCGGCGATCGACTTGATCTGTTCGTCGTGGAGGTCGGGCGCGATCTTCAGCGCGAGCGGCACGAGCTTGCCGTGCAGGTCGGCGAGACGCTGCTGCTTGTCCTTGAGCGCGGCGAGCAGGGCGTCGAGTTCGCCCGCGCCTTGCAACTGGCGCAGGTTTTTCGTATTCGGCGACGAGATATTGACCGTCACGTAGCTCGCGAACGGGTACACGCGTTCCAGACAGTACAGATAGTCTTCCGCGGCGCGTTCGATCGGCGTGTCGGCGTTCTTGCCGATGTTCAGGCCGAGAATCCCGCGATAACGCGCGGCCTGCACGTTCTTCACGAACTGGTCGACGCCCGCGTTGTTAAAACCCATCCGGTTGATGACGGCGTTCGCCTGCGGCAGACGGAACATGCGCGGCCGCGGATTGCCCGGCTGCGCGCGCGGCGTGACCGTGCCCACTTCGATGGAACCGAAGCCGAGCGCGGCCAGACCGTCGATGCACGCGCCGTCCTTGTCGAGACCCGCCGCGAGCCCGACCGGGTTGCGGAACTTCAGCCCCATCACGGTGCGCGGCGCATCCGGCACACGTGGCGCGAACGCGCCGGCGAGGCCGGTGCGGCCGGCGGCGCCGAGCATACGCAAAGTCAGGTGGTGAGCGTCTTCCGCGTCCATGCGAAAGAGTTGGGCGCGTACAAGCGGGTAGAGGGAACTGAACACGGGACGAAGCCGGGCGGCCGGAAAATGGGAACCCGCCATTTTACCGGCTTTGAGGCTTCAATGAGACCGAAAGGCCGACGGCGTGCTTTTCCCTTTCCCGGCAGTCGCCACGACTACGGTTTGAGCGGGCCGCGTCTGCCGTGAATCGCCAGATCGACCGGCGGCAAATCCATCGCATCGGGATCGAGCACCTGCCATGCGCCGTCGATCAAGCCTTCGAGCGGCCGGAAATTCGCCTTGTATGCCATTTTCGGACTCTCGCGAATCCAGTAGCCGAGGTACACGTAGGGCAATTTCAGGCTGCGCGCCTGCTCGATCTGCCAGTAGATGTTGTACGTGCCGAAGCTGGTGTGGGCGAGCCCCGGCTCGAAAAACGTGTACACCGACGAGAGCCCGTCGCCGAGGATGTCGATCATGCTGATCATGCGCAATATGCCGGGCACATCGGGCCGATCCGCAAACGGCTCGCGGAATTCGACCAGCCGCGAGTTGATCCGGCTTTGCAGCAGGAACTGCTCGTACTGGTCGCGGCTGTCGCGGTCCATGCCGCCGCCCGCGTGGCGCGCGGACTGATAGCGCATGTAGAGCGCGTAATGCTCTTCGTCGTAATGCAGCGGCGCGACGGTGGCGATCAACTCGCCGTGCTTCTTCCAGACGCGCCGTTGGGTGCGATTCGGCACGAATTGATCGACCGGCACGCGCACCGGCACACAGGCGCGGCAACCGTCGCAATACGGCCGATAAGTGAACACGCCCGAGCGCCGGAAACCTGCCTTGACGAGGTCGGTGTAGACGTCGGAATTGATGAGATGACTGGGTGTGGCGACCTGCGAGCGCGCGATGCGTCCGTCCAGATAACTGCAGGGATAGGGCGCCGTGGCATAAAACTGCAGCGCGGACAGCGGGGAAAGAGGCAGCTCGTTGGGATGAGTCACGTTGGCAGCTCGCGAAGCTTCTCTGGTAATGCAAACCCGGCGCGCCTTGCGGCTCGTGAACCCGCGGCTCGATAGGCGGCGGATCCGGATTCGGCCTGATTCTTCCTACGCCGCGGGCGCGACGATCTCGAGCAGCACGGTCTTGTCGAAACCCCACGGAATGGGCGGTGCCTCGACCGACGCGCGAACATGCGCGATGAACGCCTTGCGCGCTATCTCGCGACCGCCCAGCGACGCCAGATGCGACGTGTTCTGCTGGCAGTCTATCATTTCTATTTTGTGACGTCGCAAGTGTCCGACGAGCGCGGCCAGCGCCATTTTCGACGCATCCGTGACCTCCGCGAACATCGATTCGCCGAAGAACATCTTGCCGAACGAGACGCCGTACAAACCGCCCACGCGCTGACCTTCGAACCAGGTTTCGATGCTGTGCGCTTCGCCCCGGCGATGCAGCGACGAGTAGGCTTCGATCACATCCGCCGTGATCCACGTGCCGCGCTGGCCGCGACGCGGCGCCTGCGCGCAGGCACGCATCACGGCGGCGAAATCATGGTCGACGCGGATTTCCCATGCATCCTCGCGCAGTACGCGTTTAAGCGTCTTGCGCAGCGACGGCGAGAGTTTGAATTCGGCGGGGCGCAGGATCATGCGCGGATCGGGGCTCCACCACAACACCGGTTGGCCGTCCGAATACCAGGGGAAGATGCCGCGCCGATAGGCGTCGATCAGGCGCGACGGCAGCAGGTCGGCACTCGCGGCGAGCAGACCCGGCGCGCCGCTGTTTGCGCCGAGCGCACGCTCGACGGACGGGAACGGTTCGTCAGCTCCGAGCCAGGGAACCATGCGTGCCGCTTAACCTTCGCGCAACGAGCGGAAGATATCGCCCGTGTGCAGGCCGAAGCTGCCGGCGGCGCGGTCGGCGAAAAAGAAGCGCAGGGTTTGGCCGACCGTGGGAAAGGCAATCTCGTCCCACGGGATGTCGTGTTCCTCGAAGAGTTTCACTTCGAGCGATTCCTCGCCGGCGGCGATGTCGAGATCGAGCAGGCGCGCCATATAGAACAGATGCACCTGATGCACGTGCGGCACATTCAGCAGCGAGAACAGGCTTTGCACCTCGACGCGCGCGCCGGCTTCTTCCAGCGTTTCGCGCGAGGCCGCCTCGGCGGTCGTTTCGCCCATTTCCATGAAGCCTGCCGGCAGCGTCCAGTAGCCGTAGCGCGGTTCGATCGCGCGACGGCACAGCAGCACCTTGTCGTCCCAGACCGGGACGGTGCCGACCACGTTGCGCGGATTCTGATAATGCACCGTGCCGCAACTGGTACAGACGAAGCGCTCGCGGTTGTCACCCGGCGGAATGCTCAGGCTGACGCTTTGGCCGCAGACAGAACAGAATTTCATAGGAAGGGGACGAGAAAGAGTGATAGGAGTTTATCACTGGGGCGAGCTTTGCCAGAGCGGCAGTGTCGACGGTGGACGCGAGGCGTGAAACTGTTGCGCCGGAGATTGCGGATGCGCTGCGAAAGGCGGAACGTGTGCGCTTTTATGATCAGTTCGGATTCCGGAATATCTGGCGCGAAGTACGGTCGCGAAATGCGGTCGGTCAGCTACCGCGCACAATCCGGACGCAGAAAACAAAAAAGGCCTGCCGGTTGGGCAAGCCTTCAATGTTGTTTCCGACGATTCGAACCTGATGCTACTTGGTTGCGGGGGTAGGATTTGAACCTACGACCTTCGGGTTATGAGCCCGACGAGCTGCCAGACTGCTCCACCCCGCGTCCGTCGAAGAAAAGATTATAGAACAATCCTAATGCCAACGCAATAGCTATCTAAGAATCGACTTCAATGACTGTGTACGTTCGTTGGTAAGTGGCGCGACGCGTGTAGCCGATGTCGCATGCCGGAAGGCTCGTGTAAGGCGCTGCGCTAGAATCCGAAATCCCTGTGCGACGCCGTCGTGGTCATGTTCTGGCGAGGTCGCACGAGTCAACTTCATCCTGCACGGAACCCCATGGATATCGCACACGATCTGCAAGTGATTACCGCACAGGAACACGCACTGGTGTTTCCTCAATTCGATGCCGATCGCGCCTGGCAGCTCGGCGTCTATCTGCACGAAGTCGCGAAGGCGCGCGGCATTCCCGCCGCGATCGACGTGCGCACCTTCGGTCAGCCGCTCTTTTTCAGCCTGCTCGATGGCGCCACGCCCGACAACGTGGATTGGGCGCGCCGCAAGGGCAATACGGTCGCGCATTTTCGCCGCAGCTCGTACGCAATCGGTTTGAAGATGCAGCAGGGCGGCAGCACGCTCGCGGACAAACACGCCTTGCTCGCGAGCGACTACGCATCGCATGGCGGCGCGTTTCCGTTGACGGTGGCGGGCGTCGGCGTGATCGGTTCGATCACGGTGTCGGGCCTGCCGCAACGCGCCGATCACGAGTTAGTGGTGGAAGCGCTGTGTGCGCACCTCGGCCACGACTACGGCAAGCTCGCGCTTGCGAAGGTTTGAGGCGATGCGCCTGCCTCCCTATGCCTTGCTGGGTATCGCGATCGTCGCTGAAGTGATTGCGACCTCGGCGATGCGGGCGTCCGAAGGCTTCTCGCGGCTGGTGCCCTCGGTGGTGGTCGTGCTGGGCTACGGCATTGCGTTCTATTGCCTGTCGCTCACGCTGCGGACCATTCCGGTCGGCATCGTCTACGCGGTGTGGTCGGGCGCCGGCATCGTGCTGATCTCGCTGGTCGCGCTGGTGTTGTACCGACAGGTGCCCGACCTGCCGGCCATCATCGGACTCGGGCTCATCATTGCCGGCGTCGCCGTGCTGAACCTCTTTTCAAAGATGCAGGCGCATTGAGCATCGGCTCGGACGCGCCTATTTGCAGCGCACGATCATCGAACGGTTCTTGACGTTGGCCGACACGACGTTCGTGACGCTGCCGCCGGCGGTGCCGCCTTCGTCATTGTCTTTCGACACGATGTCGTAGCCGGTCGCGCCGCAGGCCTTGCCGGCCTGCACGTAGCACGAGGCCCAGCTCGAAGCGGCGTCGGCGCCGCTGCAATTGACTGCGAAGCCGGTCTGGCCGTTCGGCAGATTGATCAACGAAGTCGTGTTCGACGACGCGCAGCCGCCCAGTCCCGCGCCGAGGATAACGGCGGCGGGCAGGGCGGCCGCCAGCCACATCCGGCGAGCGGGTGCCGCGTTCGATCGCAGGCGAGCGGCGCGGCGCAGTTGCGTCATGAGATGCATCGTGATGTTCCTTTCAAATAGTGTGGCGGCCTGCCGTTAGACCCTGGGAGCGGAGGGCGCGTGGCGCGCAGCAGGCTACGGCGTTTCGATCGTAATGCCTGCCGCGCTGACCACCCGGCGGCTTTCCGTACCTTTTACGGTGGCCGCGTCTTCCCAGATGCTGATAGCTTTCGGAATGTCGATGCCGTGTTTTTCGGCGTAAGCAAACCAGGTGTTCGCCGCATCCGGCTCGGGCAGTTCGTGGTTCTGCAGAAAATATTTTCCCATATTGCGCTCGCTGGTCTCGAAATGGCGTCCTGATAGAGCACGGATCGTGCCGACACGCCTGTTCGACCGGCACCAGCCGCACAAGTGCGATCCAGCGCAACATGAACGCGCGCCGCGCAGAACTTATCGGCCCGCGCCGCGCCTTACTTACGTGTTGGGCGCGAGCGCGCGAGCGTGCAGCGTCGGCAAAAGCGGCGCAGTTTCACGCAGCGTCCGCCCATGAATTGCAACGAGGAGAACGAAGATGGCTGAACGGGTCAGCGGCCCTTATCGCGGTTATTACATCAGCGCCGCCGCGCGCTTCGTGCCGACGGTGGACGCGCCGGCTGCGTCCGCCGGTGCGGCGAGCGGCACGTATGTCGGCTCGGTGAGCCTCGCGGAACACGGCCCGGACGATCCGCGCCGGATGGAAACCTTGCTCGATCTCGGTGATGAGCAGCGCTTCGAAAGCGAGGAGCAGGCGCTGGTTTTTGTCGAACAATCGGCGCGCGAATATATCGATCGACTATTGGGAGGTCATTGATGGCGCGACGCGGTAACGAGCGAGGCATCGTGGAAAGCGCGGTGAAAACGGCGGATTCGCAGCGGGAGAAAAGCGCCGCGGCAGGCTGGACCGCGATCCGGCCGCGCGAGTACCATAATGGCGTCTTCCGGGGCCGGCCGGTGTTAGCCGGCGCCGGTCTCCTGCCGGAATCTTCTGATGAGGCGACCATGGAAATTCGGTTTCCCGCGGACGCGCCCGCTTACCGCGACTCCAATCTGACCGTTGTGTTTCCCGCGCTGGTGGACGGCGAGCCGGTGCCGTGCGCGATCTCGGTCGAAGCGCTCGAAGATCACTTCGGCGCTTATTCCGAGGACCTCGAAGGCTGGTTGCGCGCGTTCGACGCCGGTCGGCCGCGTATCGAAGCGGTGGCGCGCGAGCATCTGCAGATCAGTAACGGCACGCCCGTGCTGCTTAAAAGCGGGCACTTTCCTCCGGGCAACGTCGCGGGATAGCGCGTATCGCGTGTACGCCGCTTCGTATGTGTCGTTGCTTGCCGGACGCGCTCGCGGCTCATCGCTCGTCGGTCGTGGCTCGTTGCTCGTGGCTCGTGGCTCGTCGATCAAGCCGGATTCGCCGTGCTCCGGTCTGTCGCGGCACGCGTCGACGCCGCCGCCCGCGCGGCGTCGAACGCATGGCGAATTCCTTCCTCATAGGACGTCTTGCTGATCGGACCGATCAGCTCCGTCAAGGCCGAGTCGTCGAGCACCAGCGGCTCGGTGATCAGGTAGTTCATCTCCACCATTTCCCGCATGATCGGATTAAACAGGCCGACGACGCGCAGCATGGTTTTGCCCGCCACCGTGAGCTTCGGTTCGCGGCCGGCGAGGGCGTAAGCCTGTCTGGCCACTTCGCGTTGCGTGATCGTGCCTGCCCCGGCGAGATGCCACCAACGGCCGTAAGCGTCGGGTCTGCGGGTGAGCGTCTCGACCACCGGCCCGATGTCCGGCAGGTAGATGAACTCGTGCGGCACATCCACGGGGCCGATCACTTGCGCGCGCTTGCCGTTCGCCGCGCTTTCGAACACACCGTTCAGCAGACTGCGCTCGATACCGGGGCCGTAAAAATCCGGTAGACGCAGCACCAGAGTGGACAGGCCGCCGTGCCCGTGCGCCGCCAGCACCAGTTCTTCCTGGGCGAGTCGCATTTGGCCTTTGAAGGTGTGGGGCTCGCGCGGATGATCCTCCTTGACCGGATTGCCGCGCGCGCGGCCGTACGGATAGACCGTGCCGATCAGAATGAAACGCTCGACGCCCGCCGCCGTCACACCGGCCAACGTGCGCGCCATGAGCGGCGGGTGCTCGGCAAAGCGGTCGTAAGGCACGCCGACCAGATAAACCACAGTCTGCAGGCCTTCTGCTGCCGCGCGGATCGAGGCCAGGTCGTCAGGATTCCATGTGACGATTTCCGCGTGCGGATCCTGGCCAAACGCGGCCTCCAGCGGCCCGCGTGCCCGACCGACGACCCGATAGTCCCGGCCCGCCGCGCGCAGCGCCGCACCAACGATCTGGCCGGCCGCGCCCGCGGCGCCGAATAAACCCACTTTTCCGATGGCTTGCATGACCACTCCTCGAGGCGGCGCGCCTGCGCCGGGATGAATCAAATAGAAGATTTTGACACTAAAAAACTTAGTGAACATTGTTCAGTAAACGGTGTTCAGTTTAATTTGACTTTTCAGTTTGTCAACCCGAAAATGAGCGACATGGGAATTGCTGACCGAAAACACCGCCAGAAACAGGCACTGCGCGAACGCATCCTCGATGCCGCGCGGCGCATCGTGATGCGCGAGGGCTTTGCCGCGCTGTCCATGCGCAAGATTGCCGACGCCATCGAATATTCGCCCGCCACGCTCTATCTGCACTTCGCGAGCCGCGACGAGATCGCGCAAGCCTTGTGCGCTGAGGGTTACGCGCAATTGCTGGAGACCTTTGTGCCGCTTGCCGGCATCGCCGATCCGGCCGGGCGGCTCAAGGCACTGGGGCGCGCCTACGTGGCGTTCGGCGTCGCGCATCCTGAGACGTATCGGCTGATCTTCATGGAAGATCCCAGCTATACCGGCGCGGCGTTAGGCGGCGCGGCGGCCGCGAAGGCGGCAGCGGACCGGTCGGATAGCGGTTCCGGGTCCACGGGGAGCAACGGTACGCCGGCGCACGCCGAGAACGACGCTGGCGACGCCGCCTTGCAAATCATGCTCGGCGCCATCGAGGAACTCAAAGCAGCCGGGCGTCTGCCGGCTACTCAGGAGGCGGGCTTATGGGCCGAGGCGTTCTGGGCGACCCTGCATGGCATCGTTGCGCTCAATCTCACCTGTCCCGTGTTTCCCAACGCGCCGCTCGACACCGTGCTCGGCCTCGCGCTCGACACATGGCTCGGCCCGGCGTCGCAGCCGAAAACCGCTGCCGGCAAGGTGAAGGCGGCGGTTCCCCGTCAGAAAAAAAAGGCCGAAGCACTCGCCGTCCCGCTGTCCGAATCGGAAGGTCGGGACACGGAGCACGACCCTGCGCCGGACACGACGCCCGTCAGGAAAGCCGCCAGAACCTCCGCAAAAAACCCCGCCGCGGCGGGCGGCACCACCAAACCCGCGGACGCGTGATAACGTCTGGTTCCACTTGACCCTGCGCGGTAGCGCCTAGCTCTCCATGTCCATTTCCGTCTCGTCAGCCACGAGCGACGAAGTCTCGACCTACATCGCCAACCGAATCGGTTTCATCGAACTGGAGCGGCCCAAAGCGCTGAACGCGCTGTCCACCGGCATGATCCGCGCCATCCACGCGGCGCTCGAGCAGTGGCGCGAAGATCCCGACGTGCTCGCCGTCGTGGTGCGCAGCCAGCACCCGCGCGCGTTCTGCGCGGGCGGCGATATCCGCTTTCTGTACGAGTCGGCGCAACGCGGGGAGCATGACGCGCGCGACGAATTTTTCATCGAGGAATACCGGCTCAATCACGCCATCTTCACTTATCCGAAGCCGTATATCGCGCTGATGAACGGCGTCGTGATGGGAGGCGGCATGGGGATTTCGCAGGGCGCGCACCGCACGGGCGGACTGCGTGTCGTCACCGACTCGACGAAGATGGCGATGCCCGAAACCCGCATCGGGCTCTTTCCCGATGTCGGCGCGAGCTGGTTCCTCGCCCGCACGCCTGGCGCGATCGGCCGCTATCTGGCGGTGACCGGCGAGACGATCGGCGCGGCCGACGCGCTTTACGCCGGCCTCGCCGATCTCTACCTCAACGATGCGGCCTTGCCCGCGCTGGTCGACACGTTGCGCAGCGAATTGTTCGAGCGCGGCGCGGACGTGGTGGCGTGCATCGAGCGCGAGAGCCGCGCCTACGAGGTCGTGCCGCAGCCCGACGCCGCGCCGCTCGCGCGTGCGCGCGCGCTGATCGACCGACACTTCGCATTGCCCGACGTCGCGCAGATTCTGGCCGCGCTCGAAGCCACCCGCGACGCCGGTGGCGAGGCCGCCGAGTGGGCCGAGCAGACGATCGGGGTATTGCGCGAACGCTCGCCGCTATCGATGGCGGTGTCGCTGGAAGTGGTCACGCGCGCCGAGGGATCGATGGCGGACGTGTTACGCACCGATCTCGATCTGACGCATTCATGCTTCCAGATCGGCGACACGGTCGAGGGGATTCGCGCGCGCATCATCGACAAGGACAATGCGCCGCGCTGGCGTTTCGCGAGAATCGAGGACGTGAGCGAGGCGGAGGTCGCGAAGATGTTCGACAGCCCGTGGCCGGCCACTGAACATCCGCTACGCGATCTGAACGGCTAGAAGGAAAGCAGTTAAACCAGAAGATAAGAAACGACGAGGACGCTCAGTCCTCGTCTTCGCTCGCCATGAAGGCGCGCATGAATACCAGCGCGCCCCAGCCCCACATGGCGTTGGCCGCGAATCCCATCGCGAGGCGCGGCAGCATGTTGCCGCTCGGCCAGATGCCGCGCAGCGGATCCACTACGAACACGCTCGCCGCCGTCAAGGCAATGCCGCCGAACACGAAAGCCGGCACCCACGGTGCGCGGCGCTGCGGCGCGACGCGCAGCAGCCATGCCATCAGCACAGCCCAGAATGCACTCCAGACAGCGTTTGCAATGAACTCGGGCAAACCGAGCGGTAAAAACGGCGCTGTTGAAAAACCCGTCGGGTCGATCAGTCCGGCAGCGTGCAGCAGTGCCAGCGTGGATTCATGAAAAAACAGGGAAGCCAGAAAACCGGCGACGAACGGCAGGATGAGTTTTTGCATGCATTGCACCGCCAGGGTACAGACGGCGTGATTCGTGTGGTCTGTACCGGGTTATTGGAAACGTGCGCCATTATATCTAGGGGTCCCCGCTTTTCTGCGTGCACAACGCGCAACAACCGTATGCTTTAGCGTCGGGCTAATCACGAAAGTGGAAAACCTAAGCTAAAAAAAATCGTTCAAAAGCCGCGGCCCGATCCATAGACTGTTTCTCCATGCAGACGGTGTTTGTCGCCGTCGCCTCGCTGTCGCCGCTAGCCAGCCTCGACATCAACCGTTTTCCGTCTTTTGTAGCGCTGCATCGACCGGGCTCGTGCCTTGTGCATTGTGCCGGTGGGATGCGCGCGGCCGGCGTGCGCGCACGCGTGGCACGCGGCGTTTCCATTCAATCCAGTTACAACCAGGCAGGAGCAGCAAATGAATGTGTTCTGGTTCATTCCGACTCACGGCGACAGCCGCTATCTCGGTACGTCCCAAGGCGCACGCGCAGCCGATTACGACTACTTTCAGCAGATCGCCGTGGCCGCCGATACGCTCGGCTACGAAGGCGTGCTGCTACCCACGGGCCGTTCGTGCGAAGACGCGTGGGTCGTTGCATCGAGCCTGATCGCCGCGACCAAACGGCTGAAGTTTCTGGTGGCGATCCGTCCGGGTATTACTTCGCCGGGTTTGGCGGCGCGGATGGCGGCGACCTTCGACCGTCTGTCGAATGGGCGCTTGCTGATCAATGTCGTGACCGGCGGCGATGCCGCCGAACTGGAAGGCGACGGCGTGTTCGTCGACCACGACACCCGCTACGAGATCACCGACGAATTCCTGCATATCTGGCGCAAGCTGCTCGCCGCTTCGCACACCAACGAGGCGATCGAGTTCGAAGGCAAGCATCTGAGTTCGAAGGGCGGCAAGGCGCTGTATCCGCCGGTACAGAACCCGCATCCGCCGCTGTGGTTCGGCGGCTCGTCGCCGGCTGCGCACGACATCGCGGGTCAGCATATCGACACCTATCTGACATGGGGCGAGCCGCCCGCCGCGGTCGGCAAGAAGATCGCCGACATCCGCGCGCGCGCTGCGCAGCAGGGTCGCCAGATCAAGTTCGGGATTCGTCTGCATGTGATCGTGCGCGAAACCGAAGAAGAAGCGTGGGCCGCCGCCGACAAGCTGATCAGCAAGCTCGACGATGAAACCATCGCCCGTGCCCAGGCGTCGTTCTCGAAGATGGATTCCGAAGGACAGCGCCGCATGGCCGCGCTGCACGGCGGCAAACGCGGCGGCCGCGCTGAGCTCGAGGTCTATCCGCATCTGTGGGCGGGCGTGGGGCTCGTGCGCGGCGGCGCGGGCACGGCGCTGGTCGGCAATCCGGAGCAGGTGGCCGCGTTGATGAAGGAGTACACCGAACTCGGCGTGGACACCTTCATTCTGTCGGGCTATCCGCATCTCGAAGAGTCGTATCGCTTTGCCGAGCTGGTGTTTCCGTTGCTGCCGAATCGCCAGAGCAAGACGTCGAATGGGCCGTTGTCGGGACCGTTCGGCGAAATCGTCGGCAACAACTATTTGCCGAAGGCGGCGAGTTCGAGCTGAGCCCGCGTTGCTCGACACGTAAGGAGGAATGCAACCATGGCTGAAGCCACTGTGAATGCAGCAGCGGACCACGCTGCGAATGCCGGCGCGAGTCAGCGTGGCGATACGTTGCGTCGTCTCGGCGCGCATCTCGTGCCGTGGCTTGCGCCGCTCGCGATTCTGCTCGCATGGGAATTCGCCGCGCGCAGCGGCGTTTTGTCGACGCGGGTGCTGCCCGAACCGCTCGCGGTCGTGAAGGCGGCGTGGGCGTTGATCCAGTCCGGCGAGATGTGGGCGGATGTGAAGGTCAGCACGTGGCGCGCGGTGTCGGGATTTGCGATCGGCGGCGGCATCGGGCTCGCGCTCGGGCTCGCGACCGGCTTGTTCAAACCCGTCGAAATCGTGCTCGATTCAACCGTGCAGATGATCCGCAACATCCCGGCGCTGGCGATGATTCCGCTCGTGATCCTGTGGTTCGGTATCGAAGAAGAAGCGAAGGTGTTTCTCGTCGCGCTCGGCGTGTTTTTCCCGGTGTACGTGAACACTTTTCACGGCATCCGCTCGGTCGACAGCAATCTGATCGAAATGGCGCGCAGCTACGGCGTGAAGGGTTTCGCGCTGTATCGCCACGTGATTCTGCCGGGCGCGTTGCCGTCGATTCTCGTCGGTGTGCGCTTTGCCTTCGGGCTGATGTGGGTCACGCTGATCGTCGCCGAGACCATTTCGGCGCAGTCGGGCATCGGCTACATGACCATGAACGCGCGCGAATTCCTGCAAACCGATGTGGTGGTGGTCGGCATTCTGCTGTACGCGGGCCTCGGCAAACTCGCGGACCTGCTGGCGAAGAGCCTCGAGCGCGTGTCGCTGCGCTGGCATCCGGCCTATCAACGAGGAGCGAAAACATGAGTGCAACGACTTTGTCGACGTCGTTCGGCGGCATTGCGGGCAGCGATCTCGAAGCCGAACTCGCCCAGCCTCGCGTCGTCGATCACGACACGAATCAAGCCGACGTGGAGTTCAGCGATACGCGTCGTGCGCAGGCTCCTGCGCTGGCCCGCAACGACGCGCGCCGCGCCGGTGACCATGCGGTCGAATTGCGGGGCGTCGGCAAGCAGTACGGCGCGCGCAAGGTGCTGTCGGACTTCGATCTGTCCATCGAGCGCGGGAGTTTCGTCGCGATCGTCGGGCGCAGCGGCTGCGGGAAATCGACGTTGCTGCGGCTCGTCGCCGGATTGGAAAAGACCAGTGCGGGCACGCTGGAAAAGCGTACCGAAGATGGCCGGCCGCTCGACACCCGCATCATGTTTCAGGATGCGCGGCTGCTGCCGTGGAAGAGCGTCCTGCAGAACGTGATGCTCGGTCTGGGCCGCAGTGCGCGCGAAGACGCGCGCGCCGTGCTCGCCGAAGTCGGCCTGCTCGAACGCGCCAACGACTGGCCCGCGCAACTGTCCGGTGGACAACGTCAGCGGGTGGCGCTCGCTCGAGCCCTGGTACATCGACCGCAATTGCTGCTGCTCGACGAGCCGCTCGGCGCGCTGGACGCGTTGACGCGCATCGAGATGCACGCATTGATCGAACGCTTGTGGCGCGAACATCGATTTACCGCGCTGCTCGTGACGCACGACGTACACGAAGCGGTGGCCTTGGCCGACCGGATTCTGCTGATCGAAGCCGGGCGCATCGCGCTCGATCAGCCGGTGGCGCTGGCGCGACCGCGGGCGCGCGCGTCGGCGGGTTTCGCGGCGCTTGAGGACCATGTGCTGCAGCGCGTGCTGAAGAACGCACCGAATGACGACGCGCTGTCCGATCGCCCATACGAAGCACGTGACGAAGCTCGCCTGAGGCGACCGACAGACGTCCGCTGGGCCGTCTGACATTTTTTTCTTTGACTGACTGTTTTCTTCAATCGCTACTCTGGAGTCACGCGAAATGAGCATTACCGCAATCAACGTACGTAATCAGTTCAGAGGCAAGGTCAAGGAAATCATCCGCGGCTCCGTG
This sequence comes from Paraburkholderia sp. BCC1884, assembly GCF_900996225.1. Classification (GTDB taxonomy): domain Bacteria; phylum Pseudomonadota; class Gammaproteobacteria; order Burkholderiales; family Burkholderiaceae; genus Paraburkholderia. The sequence goes on from NZ_CAAJGL010000079.1 coordinate 458,146, forward strand.
GTGTCCGAGGTCGATGTCGAAACGCCGTTCGGCATCGTGACGTCGGTGATTACCACGCGCTCGGTCGACGAACTCGACCTGAAAGTCGGTTCGGAAGTGGTCGCGCTGGTGAAATCGACCGAGGTGTCGATCGCGCGGCTCTGAGCAGGCCGCTATTTGGCATTTGCGCCGCTCGCGGGCGGCGTGTGCATCATTTTGTCGTTGGTCGGCTTGCGCGGGCGCTTGATCGGCATGTTGTCCGGATTGCTCGATCCGCCCGCGCCTGACGCGGCTTCGGGCGGTTTCACCATCGGCGCGGCGCTGTCGGTCTGGGGCGTGGTTTGTGCGAGCGCCGTGGCGGCGCATGCACAGATTGCTGCCAGCGCGACGCCTGCCGCCAGTGCGGACCCTCTGTTTCGTCTCATGTCGTTCTCCTTTGCGGCAGCGCCTGCCTCGTGGTACGAGCTATACGGGTAGCGCGGTCGCTTTCGTGGAATTCCCATTCGCCATTGTCCATTCCCTCCTGACACGCAACTCGTGTGCCTTCAGATCACGCCGATGCGGGCCTGCGTGCGTCCCCGAAACTTGCTACGATGAATTGAGCATTTAGACGGAGACGAGCATGTCGAAGTCATTGAGTCCCGAAGCGGTAGAGGCCTTGCGACGCCTGAACGACGTTGGCGTCGGGCAGCAGGCGCCGGCGCTGACGTCGTCGGTATCGGCGGAATTGCTGGCGGGCGGCCTGGTGGCCGAAGCGGGTAGCGGCGAGGTGGAGATCACCTGCAATGGACGGCAATATCTGTCCGGCGATTGCGATTGATCGTCAGGATGGTGAAGCCTGAGCGCAGGGTGATGCGAGCGTGAATGAACGCCCGTCGGATCAGGCTCGCCGTCACATTTCAACATGACTCGACGGAGGCCGCGATGGAGCCTGAAGGCCACGACATGGGGGACTATCAGGAGCGATATCTGGACTGCGACATCGAGGTCGCCGTCGAGTAGGTGCTAACCGGTGTCAAGGCGCAGTAAGCTGGCGGTCCCGTTATGAATTGCAGGAGACCGCTGTGCATCTTGCGCGTGCCATTCCGATAATCCGCATTTTCTCCGAGGAAAAAGCCAGGGAGTTTTACGTCGATTTCCTCGGTTTCACCGTCGAATGGGAACATCGGTTCGAAGACAACTTTCCGCTTTATACGCAGGTGCGGCGCTCCGACCTGATCCTGCATCTAAGCGAACATCATGGCGATGCGACGCCGGGTTCGACGATTTTCGTGCCGATGCAGAACATCGACGCGCTACACGCCGAACTGCAGGGCAAGGACTACAGATATGGAAAGCCCGGCGTCGAGGCATTGCCGTGGGGCAGGGTGCTGACGACCACCGATCCATTTGCCAACCGCATCCGGTTTTGCGAATCGGCTGGATAGGCTGGGTAAACGCAACTGGGCGCCGGCATCAATACTGCATGCGCGGCGCCCAGTCTGTCGGCCGTCCTTGCGGACTGCCGACTCAACGACGAGTGCTTAGTGGCCGAAGAAAACCGATTGCGGGCCCGAAACCGGCTCACGCGTACCCGATTGCGACGACGTGTTGTTCACACCGCCGTACGCATTGGCTTGCGTGTTAGCGTGTTCGACAGCAACGGTTTGAGCGTTCTGGCCTTGTTGCGAAGCCGGTGCGCCGACCGACGGACGGTAGAACGGTGCCGGGCCGTAGCCGCTAGCGAATGCCGGTGCAGCGATCGAGGCAGAAACGGCAACCAACAGGGCGGCGATGAGCTTGGTCTTCATGGTGTGACTCCGATAACGTTACAACTTCAGTTCAGGATGGCGTCGCAGGAGTCCGGGAAGGTTGTCTGCAACGTCGATGGAAGGCAGTGTATACCCCTACTATCGAAAATTTGTGCTGATAATTTGAAATTACTATTCTTGATACTGAAATAATCGGCCAGAGGCAGATGGGGCAAGGGAATGGCGTGGTCCGACCCCGATCGGTAAGGGTTTTTCGAGGGTAAAGACCCGGCAAAGGGGCGGGTTATCAGATGCTTGTCACATACGGTGCAAGCCGGGCACAGCCGGCCTTGCGGTAAAATCGCTGTTTCGATTCAAGCAGTTGGCCCAACTCATGTCTTCACCGCAAATTCCTAGTCCTCGCCGCGTGTCGGTCGCGCCGATGATGGACTGGACTGATCGTCATTGCCGCTCGCTCCATCGCGTTATCTCGCGACATACCTGGCTGTATACGGAAATGGTCACGACCGGCGCGTTACTGCACGGCGATGTGCCGCGTCACCTTGCGTTTACGCCTGACGAAGCGCCCGTCGCTTTGCAACTCGGCGGTAGCGAGCCGGGCGATCTGGCCCGTTCGGCCAAGCTGGGCGAACAGTGGGGCTATGACGAGATCAATCTCAACTGCGGCTGTCCGTCCGAGCGCGTGCAGCGTGGCGCGTTCGGCGCGTGTCTGATGAACGAGCCGCAACTGGTCGCCGATTGCGTGAGGGCCATGCGCGATGCGGTGTCCATTCCGGTGACGGTGAAACACAGGATCGGCGTGGATGCGGTCGAGGAATACGGTTTCGTGCGTGACTTCGTCGGCACCGTGGCGGACGCCGGCTGTGACGTTTTCGTCGTGCATGCGCGCAATGCAATTCTGAAGGGCCTGAGTCCGAAGGAGAATCGCGAGATTCCGCCGCTGAAGTACGAATACGCATATCAGTTGAAGCGCGACTTTCCGCAGTTGGAGATCATCATCAACGGCGGGATCAAGACGCTGGATGAAGTGGAGGCGCATCTTCAGCACGTCGACGGTGTGATGCTGGGGCGGGAGGCGTATCACAATCCTTACGTGCTGGCGCAAGTCGATTCACGCTTTTATGGGTCGATGCAAACGCCGTTGACGCGTGAGCAGGTCGAGGCGCAGCTGATTGAGTACTGTGCCGCGGAGATGGCGCGTGGCACCTACCTCGGAGCGATCACGCGGCATGCGCTGGGGCTGTATCGCGGCGAAGCAGGGGCGCGTGGGTGGCGTCGTGTTTTGTCGGACAGCAAGCGCCTTGCTGCACGCGATCTGACCATCTTCGACGAGGCCCGGCAGCATCTGCGTGAGCCTGTCGAATTTTTTGAATAAAGGACTAGGCAAACGAGATTCTTGTTCGTATAATCTCGTTTCTTCATCGGCGAGCCAAGTTTTTCGGGCGAGTCAAGCAGATGTCAGTGGTGGCTGTAGCTCAGTTGGTAGAGTCCAGGATTGTGATTCCTGTTGTCGTGGGTTCGAGCCCCATCAGCCACCCCAAAGAATTCGAGAAGTTTGAGAACGGCGTTGTGAGAAATCACAACGCCGTTTTTGTTTTTGGGCGATGAAATTGGATGGACTAGGTCTTGAGTGAGTTCCTGCACAGGCAGGGACTCACGGAGAACCAATAGCTGCGTGAATCAGCCCGTCTGCTTCGACAAAAAAACTCGCGGACAGGCCGGTTCAGCAACATCACCAAGTAATCACTTCTTCCACATAGCCGCGACGCATCGGATAGGCGTATCGAGTCGCACGGGCATCCTTAGCACCCCGGTACAACTCGCGGACCGTGTGCGCATTGAATTCATGATTGATCGACAGAACGGTGCGCGTCGCTTTGCGCGCAAAGTCCCAGTAGGACTGAGCTACGTCTTTGGGCATTTCTGTCCACGAATCGACATTGACGATGAGGTCGTATTTATCCTGATGTCCGTCGATTGCCGTATTGGAAATCACCCGAAGCGGGCCGCCGCCGTTTTCCGCGCCTAGCGATATTTCACTGTCGCCCAGCACGCGGCCCAGAAAATAGCCTTGCGCGGCGTTTGTCAGCGGCAGGTCTACGATCGTGTAATTTTTTACGCCGAACTGACGTGCAAAGTAGGCGGTTCGCCCAAGGCCTGCACCGATTTCCATGACCCGGAAGTCAGGATTCCCTTGCGCCAGTTGCCCGATACGCCAGCCTTGATAAAGAGATTGCACTGACCGGAAACCGATGACGCCACGCTTGGACGGAATGCCCAGTTCATTCGGATACGGATTCGGAAAGTTGATCTGAATCCCGAGTTCGGCTTCAATCTCGTCGAGCAACGAATCGACGTTAAACGGGACCGAGCGACTTGCCAGCGTCGTATCGACCTCGAACTCCGGGTAGGCGACTTTGCGTGCACCGATGGCCTCAGCGAAGGTGACCAGCGCATCGGAAATCCAGTAAGCGTAGAGCTCGCGCCAATCCGTTTGTTTGTTGAGGCGGGTCAGCACAAGTTCGTGCGGCTCGACTTCGCCTTCGGGCGAACTCGCAATCGCATCGAAACCCCAAAAAAACACGCTCGATGCCGGATCTCTAAGCACTCGGGTTGCAGCGTCGGCATCGTCGCCTGAAAGTGCGTCGTGGATGGGCTTCTTGATCGTGCAGTGCCAGATGTCCCAGAACCCATCGGTCGGCGCGAAGCGTTCGACCGCGTTGCGATACGCGGTCATTACGCGAAGCACCAGATTCTGGTCGGAGATCGAGCCAGGATTGGGCGACAGCGCGAGCGCGGGTGGCAGATAGGACGGCATCCGGTTCAGGAGCCAGGTGAAATTTTCCAGCCCCGACATGCGTTTGAGGAATAGCGCCCGGTGATCGGTGCTGCGCTTATATTCGCGACCTTCCTCGTGCCCATAATGCAGGTAGTGAGTGGCAGGCTCGACGCCGGCCGCCATGACATCGGGGTTGAGGGTCAGATAGTCATCGGCGTTGAAATCGTCGGGCAGCTTGACTTGCGGCATTGCAGTTCCTTGCATGGTTCAGGCGGCTTGCATGTTACCAAACTGAGTCGCGCGAAAACTCAGTATCGACAGTTTGCCGACCGCCGCCAATAGCCTTGCGGCAGGCGCGCTGAGCGGGCCGACGCTGAACGTCCACGGTGGCGAATTTTGTCTGTGGGGAAGCGTCAGAGGGATGCGAATGAGGCAGATGAGCCCCCGTTTTCAGGGGGCTATTGCTCGACAGGCTTTATTAGAATCAGGTGGACTGGCACCGTCGAGGTGCCATTTTGTTTCAAATGCCTGGCGTTTGACGGAAAAAATTAAACGACTTATATGAGCCTGCGCACAATGGATCGAATTACCGGCAACTTTCTTAGCGTAGCCAATCGCTGAAAATTCTTCGATTTCATTCTCGTGGTGAGATATGAAACTCGCTGAACGGAGGTTTTATAATCCATCGGCACGAACGGATTGGCCGCTACCATATCGCTGTATTCTTTCAGGATCGCGCAGAGTTCTTCCCGGTTGGGATCGCCCACTTTAGATGCCTCCAGTGCTTCGCGAATAAACACATCGCCGAAACGCGGAACCAGGCATTCGTGGAAAAAGAACATTTTACGCCGCGGTTCGTCCTTGAACGAAAAGGCCAGTTTCTTGAAATAGCGAAAACGGCTGCGCGACATCTTGATGCTGTACGAGGTCGATCCCGTATGCATACACCAGGCCGTAACCGGCTTGTCCAAAAAGTGGTTGGTGTAGCCCGAGCGGAACATGCGCAAAAACAGGTCATCGTCTTCATAACCCATGAACTGCTCGTCAAAGCCGCCCAGCGCTTCAAAGCTTGACCGGCGAATCAACGATGCGGACGGCAAGACGAAAATGTCATTGCGCAGCATGGTGGTGATATGGCCTTGCTTCGGGTGCTGACCCAATTGCGCACGCAACATATTGGAGTGAACGATGTTGCCGTCGCCGTCGGCCTCGCAAAGGTCGGCGTAGACGAAGCCGAGCCGCGGATCATCTGCCGGAAGCGCGCCGACAAGATCCTGGATGTGATTCGGGAAATAGTAATCGTCCTGGTCCAGAAAGCTGATGTACTCGGACGTGGTTGCCGCTACGCCGGCGTTCCGGGCTGAACCCTGGCCGCCGTTGGCCTTGTCAAGGACGGTAAAACCATATTTGGCGGTAAGCGGTTCAAGCGCTGCGCGTTCCTGCGGCGTCGACCCATCGTTCACAACGATGAATTCGTTTGCTTTAACCGTCTGATTTACAACGCTTTTTACAGCTCTCTCGAGCCACTGCGAGCCATTGTAGTAAGGAATGACGACGACGACAGTGGGTGCTGCTCCCGTTTTTTTGTCCAATTCAGGTGTCATATTGGCTGGTGAGTGGATTTTTTTGACCCCGAAGTATTACACATCCGTTCCACCCTCCCGCCCGGGGGTGGGAAACGTCCAACGGCGGCGCATCCTCGCTGGACGGATCGCACGTGGTTTGGTAGCGTCGCGGGTTTGTTGATCGCGCGGGGATTTGATGGATCTGAGGAGCTCTAGGTTTCGGGCGGTGTTCGTCTTCTTGATGGCTTTGCTCATCATCTGGTACAGGGCGCCGATGCGTATGGCGCACGGCTTTCTCTGGGCCGAGGATGCCGCGGTTTTCATGGCGCAAGCCCATCAGTTTGGCGTGAGATCAATCATCACCAGCTACGCGGGTTACCTGCATCTGATACCGCGGGTCATCGCATGGGTCCAGATGAAAATCTCGTCGGTCCAAACAGCGCCTCATTTCTTTGTCTTATGCTGCGCGGTCATCGTCTGTCTCTCCAGCGCCTGCATCGCAAAGACGCTCGACAATATTCGGCCGGGCGCGGCGATAGCGGTCGCCCTTGCTCCAGTGCTGTCGCCGCAGAACGGCGAGGTGCTTTTAACCATAACGAATTTGCAGTGGATGCTATTTCCACTGCTGATCGTCCTGCTCTGGGAATGTGTTTTCCAACCGCCTGAAAAGGGTTATGCGTGGAGAACGGCTCTGGTCGCCGTGCTTACCTTGACTGGGCCGTTCGGGGTGCTCGCGTGGCCTTTCCTCGCGGCCGCCGTAGTTCACGCGCTAAGGCAGCGCCGCCTGTCGTCCAGACAGGTCACATTGCTCGTGGTTTATTCGCTTGCGGTCGCTGTTCAGGTGTTCGTCATGATCAGGTTCCCGGGCGAGCAGCATCCTTCCGGCAAGATTGCGTGGGCGTCGCGAGCGTATAAAGAGCTGTTTCTCGATTATTTGCCGTCACAAGCCCCGATTTTGCTGGGTGCGGTTTTCGCGATTTTGCTGGCGCTAGTCGTGTGCCTGTCTCGCGGGGCGCTTGCGCTGGTGTCTATCGTGATCATGGGCGTTGCGATCTGGGCGTTGGGTGCAGTACGAATCAACATGTACGTCGCCAACTTCGTTTGGTACGGAGACGGTTCCCGGTACCTATATGTCCCACTCCTGTTCTTCATGTGGTGCGCCATTGTTTCCGCGGAAACGGCACGTTTTCGATGGGCGGCCGTGACGTCGGTATTCCTGGCTTGCGCGATGTTGCTCGCCAGTGTGTCGAAGTTCGAGGTTGCCGAATTCCCGGCAACCGTCATGCAGCGCACGGCGACGGGTTACGATATGGACGTGGCGCCGGGCTGGCATGTTCATGTCGATAGCGCCAGATAACGAACGTCCCGCCGAGGGCGTCACCGGACCTCAGGCTGGCCACGTGCCAGCCGCGCAGCATCCCCTGCGGCGCTCGTGCGCCGCTTCATCGCCAGCGCCCGTCGCTCAACCAGATGAAACGAAACAAAAGCGACCCCACACGACACCAGGATGCTAGCGACGATCTGAACGTCGATCCAGCCACGCGCGACTGGGCGCCTGCCGATCAAGGTGATCAACAATTCGGCGACCAGAAAATGCCAGATATAAATTCCGTATGAAAGGTCGCCGATAGCACCCGGAATTCGCACCGTAAAACGCGACATCGAACCTATCCCAATCACGATAATGGGAAATGCAACCATTTCCACGATGTCATAAACCCGGCGATCGCTATTCAAAAGCGCGATCAGCCATACCGCCATAAGAATTGGCGTCACTTGAGTAAGCCGCGTCACATCCTTTAAAAATGTTGCGATCATCGACCCGGCGAATAAGTAGAAAACACAGATCAAGCCGAGCCGAACAGGAAACATGAAAACAATCAGTTGCCCAACCTTCAGCGTAATCAGACTCGAAAACGAAAGCGTCGAATAATCGAAGTGGACAAACGCGGCGAACAGCAGGGCGGTCAGAACGGTCAGCAGCTTCGAGTAATCCAGTCGAGTGCCAAGCCAGCCCACAAACGCATAAAAGCTGAGTTCCGCCGTCAAGGAATAAAGCTGACCGATCAACGGTGCGCCACCAAATACACCAGGCAACGTCGAATTCAGCGGGAACACCAGCATGCTGCCCAAAAACCGCCAGGTCGCTCCCGACGCGAAATACTCCTTAACGGGCAAGCTGGACATCATCGGACCGATAAGCAGCGCCATAATCGGCACCGATACAAGCAAAGCCGGAAATATCCGCAAAATTCTCGACCGGAAAAAACCAGACGTGTCGTTATTGTTGCGGCTCTTCGTTATAAGAAATCCGCTAATGACACAGAATATATTCAGGCCGACGCCACCGAACGACTGGTTCCCGGTCGCGTCCGCCAGCGGATCCCCGCCGACGAAAACATCGTACGTATGACCCACCGCTACCAGAAGCGCCCCCAGCAGTCGTAGTGCATCAAAATTGTTCGATCGATGGGGCATCAGGCGGCTTCTGGTAGCTTCCACGGTTGCGCCGATCGGAGACCTCGGCTGAAGGGGAGCTTCAGCTGTGGCATCATTCGGCAGTGCAACGGATTTTCATCGCCAGCGCGTCAGAATGGCCCTCGATCACAACTGATTCGTGTGACGAAAGAGGGCGTCCAACCTTCCGATTCCCGCGAACATCGATCTGCTCCGTCCAGCAGGAGCGTCGCCCGCTCACCCGCTGTTGTCAACCCGAACAACCCTGAAGCAAAGCGCGTCCACGCCACCTTAAAGTTTTGCGCGTGCGCGCCGAAAACGATAAGCATGAAACACTTTTTCGACTACCCACTCGCCGAGCGATTCGGCTACGCCATGGCCGTCTTCATCGCTGCGGAAATGTCCGATCTCCAGCGCGCGATCGATTTGACGAACGTTCGACGCATCAAAGCCGGCCGACGCCCGCTCGAAGATGGTCTGATCGAAGACGTCTTGTCGTCGCTACGCAACCGGGGCCTCCTTCCCGCTGAAACGGACGTGAAAGCCGCGAACGGCGCAGAGCAGGCTGCCAACGTTCCGCGGACCAAAGCGACCCGCTGAAGCGCCGCATCCGGCATGGCGCCAAACGCTCAATGCCCATGCCCGCCGTGTCCACCACCGCCGCCGCTGCTCCACGAACTGCCGCCGCCACCGCCATACCCGCCACCGTGCCAGCCGCCGCCCCCGTGGCCGCCCCCGCCGTGCCATCCATTTCCGCCATGCCAGTAGCCATGGCCGTGGTAGTAGTAGCAGCAACCGCCGCCGCCCCAACCGCCATAGATGCCGACGCTGCCGTACACCGGCCCGTATGGTCCATAGCCGTACGCATACCCGTACCCAGGGTAGTACGGCGCGTAGCCATAGTCATAGGGCGGTGCGACCACGCATCCGGTGAGACTCGCCGCCGCTACCAACAGCACCATCGATGCAATGAGCCTGCTCACGATTTTCTCCCACGTATGTGAATGAGAAATCTCGCGCACAAACGAGTTCATTGCCATTTGTGTCCGCAAATTACGCTCCGACGGGGGCAGCGCCTCAGCGCGGATCGCACGTGCCAGCCAACACCATGATGGCGAGGCCTCGCGAGATTCTTCCGATCGCTTACCGATGATAAGCCTTGTAACAGTTAGTTAAATTTTCGCAACGTAACTGTAGGGCGCGCCTGTTAATTTCCCGTCAGACAAATCCCTTCGACTCCGCGCCCGTTTCAACGTGAGCGGACGAAAAAGCACGCATCCCCTGCCAGGCTCGCTCATGCGAAGCCTGCAAAAACCTGCCGCCAATGAAGCACGAACCTCAGCCGGCTAACTCATCCGAATGGCGCGCCGCAGGCGACGCCTGTGCCGCGCGCGGCGACTTCGCCGCCGCCTTGCAATGTTTCGACACCGCCCGCACCCTCGATCCCACCGACGCGGGCGCAATCGAGCGCTATGCCGCGACGCTTGCAGCGCTGAACCGTTTCCCCGAAGCCGTGGCCGGTTTTCGCCAGGCGATCGCGCTCGACCCGCACAACAAGGACTCGCATCACGGTCTGGGCTGGTCGTACGAACAGATGCATCGGCTGGAGCAGGCCGTGAGCGCTTATCACGAAGCGGCGCGCGTTAGCCCGAACGCGGACGGCTCGCTCAACAACATGGGCAACTGCCTGCAGGCGCTAGGGCGTTTCGACGAAGCGCACGAGGCGTATCGCCGCGCGATCGCCGCCGCGCCGCAAGTGCCGCTGTATTACCGCAATTTCGTGCAGTCCAAACGCCTGACGATCGACGATCCCGTGTTCCTCGTCCTGGAGCAATTCGTCGCGCACGCGGATTCGCTGAGCCAGGCCAATCAGGCGGAGATTCACTTCGCGTACGGCCAGGCGCTGTCCGATCTCGGTCGCAACGACGAGTCGTTCGCACACTTTCTGAAGGGCAACGCGCTGCATCGCGCCGGCGTGCCTTATAACGAAGCGGAAACGCTCGGCCTCTTCAAGCATCTGCCCGACCTGATGACGTCGGAAATGCTCGCCCGGAAGCAAGGCCTGGGCGAGCCGTCGGCGGCGCCCATTTTCATCCTCGGCATGCCGCGCTCGGGCTCGACCCTGATCGAACAGATTCTCGCGAGCCATCCGCAGGTGTTCGGCGCCGGTGAGCGCACGGAATTCGCCGAGGCGTTGGTGAATTGCATCCGCCGCACGTCCGACGATCCGCTCCGAATCGATATCGACGCCATGCAGGGCGTGGACGCGACTCAACTGGGCGCGCTCGGCGCGGACTATTTGCACCGCATGCGCGACGCGCAACCGGAACTTCAGGGCGGATCGCCGGATAACGCGCCGCACTACACGCATTTCACCGACAAATATCCGTTCAACTTCATCAACATCGGCCTGATCCATCTGGCGCTGCCGAACGCACGCTTCATTCACAGCAAGCGTGCGCCGTTGCAAACCTGCCTGTCGGTTTTTTCGCGGATATTTCACGACGTGCCCTTCAGTTACGACCTCGGCGAACTGGGTCGCTACTACCGCGCTTACGATGCCTTGATGCAGCACTGGCAACGTGTGCTGCCCGAGGGCGTGATGATCGAGGTGGAGTACGAAGACCTCGTGGAAGATTTCGAAACCAACGTGCGCCGCCTGCTCGCGCATTGCAGGCTCGATTGGGACGATCGTTGTCTCGCGTTTCATCAGACGACGCGCCGGGTGAGCACCGCGAGTGCGGCGCAGGTACGTCGTCCGCTCTACAAGAGCTCGCTACGCCGCTGGCAGCCGGAGCGTACGCTGTTGCAGCCGCTACTCGATGGATTGGGACCGCAACTCGCGCCCGCCGACGATCACACCGAATGCGAGACCGCGACGGCCCCAACGGACCACAAGTCATGAGCGCAAGGGGCGCCGTGATCTGGATGACGGGGTTGTCCGGCGCGGGCAAATCCACTTTGGCGAACGCCTTGCATGAACGTCTGACCGCAGCGGGCCATCGCGCGATCGTGCTGGATGGCGACGCGTTGCGGCGCGGGCTCAATGCGGACCTCGGCTTCGCTTCCGGGGATCGCAGCGAAAACCTGCGCCGGGTTGCGCATGTCGCACAGTTGTTCAGGCAGCAAGGGTTCGTCGCGATCGTCGCCGTGATTTCGCCCGAGCATCGACATCGGTTGACGGCGCGCGAGATCGTGGGTGAAGGGTTCGTCGAAGTGTTCGTGAGCGCGCCGCTCAAGGTGTGTGAAGCGCGCGACGTCAAAGGACTTTATGCCCGTGCGCGCCGTGGCGAGATTGCGCATTTCACCGGTATTTCCGGCCCCTTCGACCCGCCGCTTGCGCCGGACGTGGTGATCGAGACCGATCGTGTGCCGCTCGACGAAGCTGTCGAACGCCTACTCGCGCAGTTGCGTGCGGCAGGGCGTTTGTCCGGCTAGAGCCTGAGCCGCGAATCGCGAATCGCGAATCGCGCTCACGCTATCGCAGCACCGCGACGGAATGATGCAGGGCAGGGTACACGCCGACAATAAACGCCGCATACAACGCCGCCATCGTCACGCCGGCCGCCGTACCCCACACGTCGCGCGAGGCAGCGCCCTGGCGGAAATGCATGGGCAAGCCCACCACCAGATAGCCGAACAGAAAAAAGGCGATGACAGCTCGCACGGGCGATAGATCGTGACCGATGAATTCAAGCAAAGCGGGCAAGGTGAATGCGGACATGAACGGGTCGCCGGATGGCGTACGGATGAGGCGCGAAGTGTTCGAGGCATCGGCAGAAGAAGCTGTGCGATGACCTCGATGAATCAAGCAACGACTGAAGCGGATTTAAGCTCACCCGACGACAAGGTGCAAGGGAAAGTCTGTATGAATTTGTACAGCTTTCGATTCGGCTTGCACGCAGCCTGCGCGCTCGCTTTCATCGGCCTTCGCTGCACGTCATGGCGCTTTCATTTCTTGCCCGACATTGGCTTATCGCTTGCGCAGCGGCTCGATCAGCGACGACAAACCGTTGTGATCGATCTCGTGCATCAAGGCAAGCAGCCGGCCGATTTCGCCGGGTGGGAAACCTTGGGCCGCGAACCAGTTTAGATAGTGACCGGGTAGGTCCGCAATCAAACGGCCTTTATATTTCCCGTAGGGCATCACGCGCGTGACCAGCAGTTCGAGGTGTTCGGAGTTCATCGCTAGGCGGTCGGCGCAGAGATCGTTGATGCAGGCGAACGCACGGGGTGTGCGCGGAAAAACGCATTTTAGCGCGCGCTGCAGGCATTGCGCCGGCGTGGTAACGTCAGCGCTTTCCGTTCATCTTTCAACAGGACAAGTTCGATGGAACACCGCAGACTCGGCGACTCCGATGTGCAGGTTAGCCTGATTGGTCTGGGCACCATGACGTGGGGCGAGCAGAACACCGAGCAGGAAGCGCACGCCCAGATCGACTACGCACTCGATCACGGCGTCAATCTGATCGACACGGCTGAAATGTATCCGGTGCCGCCGCGCGCCGAGACGCAAGGTTCGACAGAACGCTATATCGGCACGTGGCTCGCGCAGCATCGCAGCGCGCGCGAGAAGATCGTGCTGGCCACCAAGATCGCCGGCCCGGCGCGTCAGCCGCATAATCCGCGCCATATTCGTGGCGAGGGCAACCAGTTCGATCGCAAGAATCTCACCGAAGCGCTCAACGACAGCCTGAAGCGTTTGCAAACGGACTATGTCGATCTGTATCAGTTGCACTGGCCGGATCGCAACACGATGACCTTCGGCCGCCCGTCGTACCCGTGGATCGACGACGAATACACGGTGCCCATCGAAGAAACGCTGTCGGTGCTGGCCGAGTTCGTCAAGGCGGGCAAGGTGCGCCATATCGGCGTGTCGAATGAAACGCCCTGGGGCGTCGGGCAGTTTCTGCGCGCGGCCGAGAAACTTGGCTTGCCGCGCATCGTCAGCATCCAGAATCCGTATAGCCTCCTGAACCGCACGTACGAAGTGGGTCTGTCGGAATACGCGCATCGCGACAACATCGGCTTGCTGGCTTATTCGCCGCTGGCGTTCGGCTGGTTGTCGGGCAAGTATGAAGGCGGCGCGCGGCCCGACGGCGCACGCATTTCGCTGTTCGAGCGCTTCAAGCGCTACAGCAAGCCGCAAGCGATCGAAGCGACCACGCGTTACGTCGAACTGGCCAGGCAGCATGGCTTGTCGCCTGCGCAATTCGCGCTCGCTTTCGTGAACAGCCGGCCGTTCGTGACCAGCAATCTGATCGGCGCGACCTCGCTCGATCAGCTGAAGGAAAACATCGCCAGCGCCGAGGTCAAACTGTCGCCGGAAGCGCTCGAGCAAATCGACGCGCTGCACGAGTTGCAGCCGAATCCCGCACCGTGATGCGGACGCTGAGTGCGCGCGGGGCTAGTCCAGCCCCGCTGCACTCAGCGAATCTTCAGCTTCGTGCGCACGGCGTAGAGCGCCAGCAAACTCGCCGCCGCGCAGAACATCAGGTAAAAACCGGGCGCTAGCTTGTTGCCGCTGGCGTCGATCAGCCAGGTGATCACGAAGGGCGCAAAGCCGCCGAACACCGTTACGCCGACGTTGTAGCTCACCGACAAGCCGGTCGCGCGCGTCTGCGTCGGGAATATCTCCGACATCAAGGCCGGCAGCGCGCCGAAGTAGGTCGCCTTCAACACGCCGATCCAGATCAACGCGAGCAGCATCGTCGTGAACGACGGATGCGCATTCATGTACACGAACGCCGGATAGACCGTCGCCAGCATCAACACGGCAGCCACGGCCATGATGCGGATCCGTCCCATGCTGTCGGACAGATGACCCGCGAACGGCGTCAGCACCGTCAACACGACGCCGGTGGCGAGCGTGGCCGCGAAACCGGTCGAGGCGGGCAGATGCAGTTGCTTGATCGCATACGTCGGCATGTACAGGATCATGTAATTGGCTGCCGTCGAAATGATCAGCGAGCCGACCGCCAGCAGCATGCGCAGCTTCTGCGTGCCGAACAGATCGCCCAGGGGCGTGCGGGTTTTCGGCTGGGTGTCGAACTCCGCGCCTTCATCGACGTAGCGGCGAATATAGAAACCGACTGGCCCGATGGCGAGGCCGAACAGAAACGGCACACGCCAGCCCCACGACTCGAGTTGCGCCATGCTGAGCTGACTCGTCAGCAACGCGCCGAAGCCGGACGCGAGCAACGTGGCCAGACCCTGACTCGCGAACTGCCAGCTGCCCATGAAGCCACGCCGCGTCGGCGCATGTTCGACCAGAAACGCCGTCGACGCACCGAATTCCCCACCCGCCGAAAAGCCCTGCACGAGTCGCGAAAGCATGATGCCCGCCGGCGCCCACAAACCGATCGCCGCATACGGCGGCATCACCGCGATCGTCAAGGTGCCGACCATCATCAACGCGATCGACAGCAGCAGCGATGCCTTGCGCCCGGCGCGATCCGCGAGCGAGCCCAGCACGAGGCCGCCGAGCGGGCGGATCAGATAGGAAATGCCGAAGGTGCCGAGCGTGAGCATCAGCGAAATCGCCTCGGTGCGCGCGGGGAAAAACAGCTTCGCAATCGTCACCGCAAAGAAGCCATACACGACGAGGTCGAACCATTCGAGCGCATTGCCGATCGACGCCGCGAGAATGATGCGATGGACCTTCGCGGTCGACGGCCGCGCGGCGCTGGCTTGCAAGGTGGACGTGCTCATCGTGGACGGATCTCGTGACGGATGCGGCTTGCGGCGTGCTGCGCTCGCTCAGGTTCGCGAAGGTCTCGCGCGGTTCGTACAGCTTTCAGGTGGTCGTTGAAACAGTCATCCGGCTCGCGCATGCGGCGAGTTCTCGCCCAGATCCCAGAAAAGCCCCGCCATGATCTGCAGACCTTCGCGCACGACCGGCCCGAGCAGATGCTCGTTGGGCGCATGCTGCGAACACGCGGGATAGGAATGCGGCACCCAGATGGTCGGCAAGCCCAGCGTGTCCGCGAAGACCTCGTTGGGCAACGTGCCGCCCAGGTTCGGCAGTACCGCCGTCTTCTTGCCGGTGGTTTGTTCGAGCGAGGCGATCGCCCACGTGACCCAGGGGTCGTCCGGGTTCAGTCGTGTGGCCGGCGCGCCGCGTTCGACCTCGATCTGCACAAGAGAGAATCCGTGAGCATCGAGATGGGCGCGCAGATGCTCTTCGAGCCGATGCCAATCGGTGCCGACCACGAAGCGCAACTGGCAATGCGCGAATGCCGACGACGGAATCGCATTCACCGGGTTCTCGGGATTGCCCGCCTTGAAGGCGAGTATTTCGAAGCTGTTCCAGCCGAACACACGCTCGGGCGCGGAGAGGCCGGGTTCGCCCCAGTTCTCGTCGACCTCGGGGTCGCCCGGGCCGCCGCCTACCGAGATATCCGCCAGAGCACGACGCACGGCTTCCGGAATCGGCGGCGGACGTAAGCCGTCCACGGCAATCACGCCACGTGCGTCGACGAGGCTGGCCAACGCGTTCGCCAGCACGGTGGCCGGATTGCGCAGCAGCCCGCCCCAGTTCCCCGAGTGATGCGCGCCGTCGCGCAGATTGAGCGAGAGTTTGAAGTTCACCGACCCGCGCGAGCCGAGAAACACCGTCGGGCGGCGTGCGGCGAGACGCGGGCCGTCGGAGGCGATCAGCACGTCGGCGGCCAGTTCCTGCCGGTGCGCACGGCAGATCGCGTCGAGGCCCGGCGAGCCGGTCTCTTCGCCCATCTCGATCAGCAGCTTCGCGTTGAAACCGAGCTTGCCGCCGCGCGCGGCCAGCACGCTCGCCAGCGCTGCCAGGTTAATGGTGTGCTGGCCTTTGTTGTCGGCGGTGCCGCGGCCGAACCAGCGTTCGCCTTCGATCGTCACGGCCCACGGCGTCAGCGGTGCACGCCACTGGTTGTCGTAGCCGCGTACGACGTCGCCGTGGCCATAGATCAGCACGGTGGGCAGGTGCTCGCCCTCGTGACGGCTCGCAATCAGAAACTGACCGAAGCCTGCCACCGGGTTGTCGACGATGCGTGTCTCGAAGCCGAGACGCCCGGCTTCGGGCGTGATTTCGTCAGTCAGATACGCGAGCAGGGTGGCGGCGCGGTCGCTTTCCTGGCTTTCCGTGCGAAAGCCGACGCGGCGGTTGAGGTCTTCGAGAAAGGCGCCCGATTCGAAATGCTGCGTGGCGTGCTCGATGGCCTGATGGCGGGTCATGGTCGTCTCCAATGCGGGGGGCTGGGGTGCCTGTAGTGTCGAATTGATTCTAGGAGGCCGTTTTTTTTGTCACAATGATCGTGTTTCGAAGCTTGCGTTGCCGAAAAGGCAAAGCTCGAGCATGCTCATCCGGGATCGACGAGGCACCGCTTCATGGCACTTTCGCTGCACGGCATTGCCCTGCGTTACTTCGTCGAAGTAGCGCGCTCCGGTTCGATTAGCGACGCCTCCGCGCGGCTGCATGTGGCCGTGTCGGCGATCAGCCGGCAGATTGCGCGGCTCGAGAGCGAGCTCGGGGTGGCGCTGTTCGAACGTCGTCCGCGTGGCATGGCGCTCTCGGAAGCCGGCGAGCGGCTGCTCGTCTACGCTCAGCGCAGCCTGCTCGAGGCGGCGCACGTGATGAAGGAGATCGGCGGCCTCGAGAGCCTGCACGGCAGCATGATCAGGGTGGCGAGTTCGGAAGGGTTCGCGGCGGACTTCCTGCCGGGGGCGCTGGCGAGCTTTCGGCGCCAGTATCCCGGCATCGATTTCACGCTCTCGGTGATGTCGCCGGGCGAGGCCACGCGCCGCGTGCGCGAGGGTGACGCAGACCTCGCGCTAACCTTCAGCCTCGCGCCGGAGAAGGGCGTCAAGGTCGAGCACACCGAGCGGGCGCCGGTATTCGTGCTGCTGCGCGCCGATCATCCGCTGGCCGTGCGCGCGAAAGTGTCGCTCGCGGACTTGCAGCGTTATCCGCTGGTCCTGCCCGAACCGGGCACGACCATCCGCCAGTTGATCGACATCACATGCGCGCTCGAAGGCATCCTGCTCGAGCCCGATCTCACCTGCGACAACAGCGCGGCAATGTATCGCTACGCGCAGAAGTCCGGCGCGATCATGTTCACGGGACTGCTGTCGGTACGCGATCGTTACGCGGATGACGGCTTCGTGGTGATGCCGCTCGTCCATCCGCAGATGCGTCAGCGCAGCATTCAGGTGCAGACCATGGCGGGGCGCGAGTTGCCGCCGTCGGTGCGGGCTTTTCGCGATCATCTGATCGTCGAGATTGCCGGAACGAAGCCCCCGGCGGGCGGGAGGGCGAAGACCGGCCGGCAGCGCAGCGGGCGTGCAACGTGACGCATGGGAAGGCAAATGTCTCTGCCGGAACGCGAATCACGACCTAAACTGTGGTGGACGGGGCGGGCGGTCAATGCCGGCATGCGCGGCTTGCGATGTTGCGGTGCACGCCAGTGGTAGGATTCAGCCCGAAAAATGGCGAGCGGCGTGCCAGCAATACGACACGCCTGTTCACAACAGAGCGATAGGACTCAGGACACAATGGCGCAACAAAAAACAAACCCAAAACTTGAGCAGGCGCTGACGCGCGGGGATCTGGCTATCCGTCAGGCAAATTCGGCACGAGCAACCGCCTTGCTGCGCGCGCTCGG
The DNA here is from genome assembly GCF_900996225.1 of Paraburkholderia sp. BCC1884. Classification (GTDB taxonomy): domain Bacteria; phylum Pseudomonadota; class Gammaproteobacteria; order Burkholderiales; family Burkholderiaceae; genus Paraburkholderia. The sequence goes on from NZ_CAAJGL010000079.1 coordinate 476,315, forward strand.
CAAGATGATCGTGGATGCCTCGGCGACGATCGGGGTCGAAGCTTTTACGCTGATCCCCGACGGCGACAAGATCTACGATCCGGCCGACGGCTTGTGGCCGCAGGAGTTGCAGGTCTCGCTCGACGGTCCTGTCGAGGAAGCCGATCCGGACGAGGTGCGCACGGTGCGCCTGATCGCCGACGATCCGGGCACGGTGTTTCGCGTCGAATGGCAGCGCGCCGACGGCAAGATCGGTCGCCAGGATGGCGGCCCGTTCGCGACGGTGGCGTTCATTTCCGACGTGGATATTCCGTGGACGGACGACGAGGATTGAGGCGCGACTCGAGCCTGACTTGAGCGCGGCTTAACCCTTCGATGTTTCCAGTTGCGCCGGCGTTCGCCGGCGCAACGCAGCTTCCTATTTCATCATCCTGCGGCGAAACAGAATCGCCGAAATCACGAATCCACCTACGGCATACGCCGCCAGCACGGCCACATGCAGCAGCACCGCATCGACCGGGCGCCCGAGCATCGCGGGCCGGATCAGATCGACCGCATGCGCCAACGGCAACACGTTGGTCGCCACGCGCGCGGCGGGCGGCAGTTGCGACGCCGGAAAGAACACGCCGGAGAGCAGCAGCATCGGCGTCAACACCAGCGTTTGATAAAACATGAAGAAGTCGTATGACGGCGCGAGGGCCGTCACGATCATGGTGGTGCTGGCAAACGCTAATCCGGTCAGCACGATGACCGGCAACGCCAGCAGCATCGACGGAAAATTCGCGTAGCCCAGCGCGCCCGCCACCAGCATGATCGCCGCGCCCGAGAGCACCGACTTGCTGCCCGCCCAGATGACCTCGCCGAGCACGATGTCGCCGAGCGTGAGCGGCGTGTGCATGATCGCCTCCCAGGTGCGCTGCACGTGCATGCGCGAGAAGCCCGAATACATGGCTTCGAAGCTCGCGGACATCATCACGCTCGAGGCCACCGTGCCCGCCGCCAGAAACGCGATATACGACACGCCGTCGACATGTCCGACCATCAGTCCCAGCCCGAAGCCGAGGCCGAACAGATAGATCATCGGATCGGCGAGGTTGCCGAACATCGAGGCGATCGCGAGTTTCTTCCACACCAGATAGTTGCGACGCCATACGGCGACCCAGTTCGTCGCGTTGGCGGGGAACGCGGCGAAGGGTTCCTGTTTCGACGGCTTGTTGCTCGGGGTGTGGTCCGGGGCGTGGTACGTGCGTGCGTCCATTGCGTGTCTCGTGCTGGTGTGGTGCCTGTGTGGTGCTGGTGTGGTGCTGGTGTGGTGCTTTTCCGGAGCGTGGGTGGTGCGCTGTGCTGCGCGCGCGGTGTTCTGAATTGCGCTTACAGAGAACTCATGCGCTTCAATCCTGCATCTCGCGGCCGGTGAGCCGCAGGAACACATCTTCCAGATTGGCCGGGCGATGCAGATAGCGCAAATCCGTTCGCTGCTTCAGTTTCGCGTGAACGGGTTGGGCATCATGCACATAACAGAACAGTGTCTCGCCGCTGATCTCGGTGCGCTCGGCGAGCGGCGCGAGTTCATCGCGCAGCGCTTGTGGATCGGGACCGAAAATCTCGATCACGTCGCAGCCAATTTCAGACGCGATCAACACGCTCGGCGCGCCTTCGGCGATCTTGCGGCCTTCTTCGATCACGCACAGGCGATGGCAAAGCCGCTCGGCCTCTTCCATGAAGTGCGTGGTCAGCAGAATGGTCTTGCCGCGCGCGAGCAAGGAGCGCAGACGCTCCCAGATCAGATGCCGCGCTTGAGGATCGAGGCCGGTGGTCGGCTCATCCATGATCAGCACGTCGGGATCGTTGACGAGCGCGCGCGCCAGCGTGAGGCGTCGCTTCATGCCGCCCGACAACTCGCTCACGCGTGCGTCCGCCTTGCTCTCGAGGCGCGCGAATTCGAGCAGCGACGGCACCATCGCCCGACATTGCGCGGCGCTCAGACCGAAGTAGCGGCCGAACACGAGCAGGTTCTCACGCACCGTGAAGTCGGGATCGAGATTGTCGAATTGCGGCACCACGCCGACCCGCGCCCGCGCGATGCGGGCGCGGCCGGGGACCGGTTCGCCGCACAGGCGAATCGCGCCTGCGTCCGGCGCGGCGATACCGAGCAGCATGCGCAGCGTGGTGGTCTTGCCCGCGCCGTTCGGGCCGAGCAAGCCGAAGCATTCGCCGGCGTTGACGTGAAACGACAGTCCGTCGACGACCGTCTTCTCGCCGTAGCTTTTTTTGACCTGATTAAATTCGATAGCGACTTCAGACATGGATCGATCCAGGCTCCGGGAAAAGGCACGAATGACCGTGAAGGCCGCTCATTCTAGGACATTGGCCGACTCGCGGCGGGACCGCTGAAGGGTCGAATAAGCCGCTTCTTGCACTGCCGCATGAAGCAACCGGCGACGCCTCAGGAAGGGCAGACCCCGCTCGCACCGGATTAGGGCGCAGCTAGTGCGCGACAATTGCGCACTTAGCGTTTTCCATCCCTTGCAACCTGAATTGCGGCGCACCATGATTGATTTACACCGCGCTTATCGCGGGAAGGGAGAAAACCATGGCGAGCTACCAGAAAATCCTGTTGTGCTACGACGGCTCGCGAGAAGGCCGCAAAGCACTGCGCTGCGGCGCCGATCTTGCGATGGACCTGAAGGCCGAAACGCACCTGCTCTCGGTGGTGGACATGCGTTCCAGCATTGCGCAAAGTGCAGGCCTGCTGACCGACGTGGCATGCGGCAGTTTCGAAAAGACCGCGCGCGATGTTCTGAAGGAGGGCGTGGACTGGCTCACCGAGCGCGGCGTGAGCGCGCAGGGGCATTTCGCCTTCGGTCATCCAATCGATGAAATCGCCAACCTCGCGAACGATTTGCACGTGGACCTCGTGGTGGTCGGCCACCGCTGCCGAACCGGTTTGTCGCGCTGGTGGATGGGCGCGGGCAATACGCCGCTGCTCGACCGCGTTTCGTGCAGCATTCTGGTCGCGTGTTCTTCCGCGCAGGAGCAACAGCAGGCCGCGGCTTGATACGCGTTCGCTGGGAACGCGCTGACCAGCGTGGCGGCCGTGGCTCAATCCGCGTCGACGATCATTCGTTCAGATTGACCGCGGCCAGCTTCCAGGTGAATAAGCCTTCACGCTGAAAGATCGCCGAGTAACGCGCGTCACCCGCGCCGTGCTGGTACGTGACGACGAATTGATTAAGGCTGCGATAGCCCGCCGTGGTTTGCGGCGGTTGCGTTGGCGTGGTGTCCGCCTGGTTTGCCGCACTGCTGCTGGGCGGGTTGGCCTCAGCAGGTGAGGCCGGCGTGGCTGAAGTCCCGGCGTCCGCCGAAGGGCTGTTCACCGAAGGCGACGCCGATGCTGCCGGCGGCACCGGTGGCCGCTCACCCGGATTGCCACGCGGCGGCATGCCATTGAGCAGGGCCGCTACGCCATCGGGCGTCGCGTAAGCGTCGACGAGCGGACCGATCAAGGCCACGCCGATCATCGCACCGATAGCGGCCAGCGGATTGCCGCTGCTGTGCACATCGAGCCGGCGCGTTAGCAAGCCGGTGACCTGCTGCTTCAGACTCTCGCGCAACGCGGGAAAGTCGACATACTGATTGACGGTCTGCGCGTCGCGCGCGTCGGCGGCACGCTTCAGATTGTTCAGTGCGATATACGGTGTCGCATAAGCAAACCCTAACGCGGCGATCACCACGATCACGATCAGGGTAACGATTAGCGGCCGGGTGGCGCCGCCTTTGTTGCGTGTCGAAACTGCCATCGAGTGGGATTCTCCATCAGGTGTGATCTAACGATGGACCATCGCCACGCGAAAACGATCCCACGCAATGCGATCTCGTCGCCCGCACGAGGACGCTTCAAGACTCGAACACGGCGCCGTGCACGTTGGCTTCTTCAGCAATGCAGCGATCGATCATGCGGCACACCGCGTCCATCGTTCCCACCATGATCAGGCGCGACGGCCCATGGTAGACCCGCACCGGCGCACGCCGGGCCGGCTCGGCCGTATTCAGCCCGGAGTTCAACGACACCCGTGCGAAGGCCGGCAGCGACGAAGGCAGACTCGATTCGCCCACAGGCGAATCGAACAGCGACGGCGTGCTCCCGGTGGACGCCTCGATCAATGAGCACGGCACCAGCTTGCGCAAATGGCGCAGACGACCGAACTGGCGAAAAGGCAGCAGGCGGGCAAGGCGTTCCATGAGTCTCTCCAGGCGTTGCAACGTTGGACGGCGGATTCTTGGGCGAACAGGGCGGGTTAGAACTCGCCTGGGCGGATCAGCCCCACGGCGATGCCCTCCAGCGCGAACTCCGCGCTGCCGGTCTCAACGAAGATGTTGTCGTAATCGGGGTTCTCGGCAATCAGCTCGAGACCGTTCGGCCGGCGCTTCAGGCGCTTGACCGTGACGTCGTCGCCCAGCCGCGCAATGATGATCTGCCCGTCTTTGGCTTCGCTCTTCTTCTGCACGGCGAGCAGGTCGCCGTCGAAAATGCCCGCGTCGCGCATGGACAGGCCGCGTACCTTCAGCAGGTAATCGGGCTTGCTCGAGAACAACGCCGGGTCGCAGGCGTAATGCTGCGAGATATGTTCCTGCGCGAGGATCGGGCTACCCGCCGCCACCCGGCCGATCAGCGGCAGCGACAACTGCATGATGCTGGCGTGCGGCAGCGTGAACTGGTAAGGCGAGTCTTCCGGACCGCTCAGCAGACGAATGCCACGCGATGCGCCAGCCGCGAGTTCGATCACGCCCTTGCGAGCCAGCGCGCGCAAATGCTCTTCTGCCGAGTTGGCCGAGCTGAAGCCCAGTTCGGCGGCGATCTCCGCTCGGGTGGGCGGGAAACCGGTGCGTTCGATCGCCCGGCGGATGAGATCGAAAACCTGCTGCTGTCGTGCGGTGAGTTTTGTCATGGCCACTGTATGTATGAACAGGTGACTGTATTTTTATACAGTATTCGGCGCAATTCAAGCTTTACTTTAAGTTCGTCGCGAAGGGGGACGTTACATCGCCGCTCGCGGGTGCTCAAACACCCCTTTTCGTGCCGCAACGCCTTATCCCGCTGTCGTTACCACTTTTGAGTATTAAAGAATGAAGAAACATTATTTTTAATGATGAAAGCTCTTCGATAGACTGCCCTCGAGTTGGCGCTCATGTGCACGTGACCGCGACGTAGAACAACACCACACGCTGTTTCAGCGGACCACTACGCGGAGAATTGACATGCATCATCGAGATACGGGACGGGCAGGCAAGATCAGACAACTGCTCGCGGCGCTCGCCCTGGGCGCGGCAGGCGCGCTCGGCGTAATGGCCCACGCGCAGGCCGCCGACACCACGCTGCTGAACGTCTCCTACGACCCGACGCGCGAGCTGTATCAGGACGTCAATCAGGCGTTCGGCAAGGAATGGAAGGCCAAGACGGGTGAAACGATCACCTTCAAGCAGTCGCACGGCGGCTCGGGCGCTCAGGCGCGCTCGGTGCTGGACGGCCTGCAGGCCGACGTCGTGACGCTGGCGCTCGCTTACGACATCGACGCACTGGCCAGCAAGGGCCTGCTCGACAAGGGCTGGCAGAAGCGCTTGCCGGACAACGCGTCGCCCTATACGTCGACGATCGTGTTCCTGGTGCGCAAGGGCAACCCGAAACACATCAAGGATTGGGACGATCTGACCAAACCGGGCGTGTCGATCGTGACGCCGAATCCCAAGACCTCGGGCGGCGCACGCTGGAACTACCTCGCCGCGTGGGCCTACGCCGAGCATCTGCCGGGCGGCAATGATCAGAAGGCCAGGGAGTTCGTCGGCAAGCTCTATAAGAATGCCGGCGTGCTGGATTCGGGCGCGCGCGGCGCGACCACCAGCTTCGTGCAGCGCGGCATCGGCGACGTGCTGATCGCGTGGGAAAACGAGGCATTCCTGTCGCAAAAGGAGTTCGGTTCGGACAAGTTCGAAATCGTGGTGCCGTCGGTCAGCATTCTGGCCGAGCCGCCGGTCGCGGTCGTGGACAAGGTCGTCGACAGGCACGGCACGCGCAAGCTGGCCGAGGCGTATCTGAACTTCCTGTATAGCGAAGAAGGTCAGGAAATCGCCGCGAAGAACTTCTACCGTCCGCGTTCGAACAAGGTGCCGGCCGAACTGACCGCCAAGTTTCCGAAGCTGAAGCTGTACACGGTGGACGATTCGTTTGGCGGCTGGGCCAACGCGCAGAAGACTCACTTTGCCGACGGCGGCGTATTCGATTCGATCTACCAGCCGCAGTAAGACGGTTCGCCGATGCCTGAAAACGGCATCGGCGGCAAAGCGGCGCGAAGTCATGCGTCGCTTTCGAGCGCGCCCAGTGGGCGCGCTTTTGGCTAGCCAGAGCACAACACGAGCATCAACCTGAGCGAGTATCGAGCATGACCACGTTGACCTTCCGCAAACCGAGCGCGTTGCCCGGTTTTGGCCTGACACTCGGCATCACGGTGGCTTATCTGAGCCTCGTGGTGCTGATTCCACTTGCGGCGACCTTTCTCAAGACCGCCTCGCTCGACTGGAGTCAGTTCGTGCGCGCGGTCAGTTCGCCGCGTGTGCTTGCGTCGTATCGCCTGACGTTTTTCTCGGCGCTCGGCGGCGCGCTCATCAACGCGGTGTTCGGCTTTCTGGTCGCGTGGGTGCTGGTGCGCTACACGTTTCCGTTCAAACGCATCGTCGATGCCGTAGTCGATCTGCCGTTCGCATTGCCGACGTCGGTGGCCGGTATTTCGCTCGCGGCGGTGTACGCGGGCAATGGCTGGATCGGTCAGTTTCTCGAACCGCTCGGTTTGAAGATCGCCTTCACGCCGGCGGGCGTGCTGGTCGCGCTGACCTTCATCGGCTTGCCGTTCGTCGTGCGTACGGTGCAGCCGGTGCTCGAAGAATTCGAACGCGAACAGGAAGAGGCGGCCGCTTGCCTCGGCGCATCGCGTTGGCTGACGTTTCGGCGGGTCGTTTTGCCGGCCGTGTTTCCGGCGCTGTTGACGGGCTTCGCGCTGGCCTTCGCTCGTGCACTCGGCGAATACGGCTCGGTGATTTTCATAGCCGGTAACGTGCCGATGAAGTCGGAGATCACCTCGCTTCTCATCATTACCAAGCTCGAGCAATACGATTACGCGGGCGCCACGGCGATCGCCGTGGTGATGCTGGTCGTGTCGTTCCTGATGCTGTTGTTCATCAACACCCTGCAGTGGTATTTGCAGCGTCGCACGAGTCGCGGCGGCGCGGGTCCGGCACCGGGCGCCGCCAGCGTGGCAAGTGTTGCGGCGATCGGCGGAGGTGCGCAATGAGCCGCCCGTCCCTGAACGATGCGAAGACCGCCGGCAATGGTAACCCCGCAGTCGCCGTGGCGCCGCGTGCGCCGCTGAACGTCGCGCGCCGGCCCGATCCGGTCACCGAACCGCCGGTGGTGCGCTGGATTCTCATCGGCATCGCGCTGCTGTTTCTCGCGCTGTTTCTGGTCGTGCCGCTCGTCGCGGTGTTCTATCAGGCCTTGAACAAGGGCCTCGGCTTCTATCTGGAATCGCTCGCCGATCCGGACGCGCTCTCGGCCATCAAGCTGACGGTGATCACCGCTGCGATCGCCGTGCCGCTGAACCTCGTGTTCGGCCTTGCGGCCTCGTGGTGTATCGCCAAGTTCGAGTTTCGCGGCAAGGCGCTGCTGACGACGCTGATCGATTTGCCGTTCTCGGTTTCGCCGGTAATCTCGGGCCTGATCTACGTGCTGATGTTCGGCGCGCAAGGCTGGTTCGGCCCTTGGCTGATAGACCATAACGTGCAGATCATTTTCGCGGTGCCGGGCATCGTGCTGGCGACCATCTTCGTCACGTTCCCGTTCGTCGCGCGTGAACTGATTCCGCTGATGCAGGCACAAGGCAACGACGAAGAAGAAGCCGCGCACGTGCTCGGCGCGTCGGGCTGGCAGATCTTCCGCCGCGTCACGCTGCCCAACGTCAAATGGGGCCTGCTGTACGGCGTGATTCTCTGCAATGCGCGGGCGATGGGCGAGTTCGGCGCGGTGTCGGTGGTGTCGGGCCATATCCGCGGCCAGACCGACACGATGCCGCTGCACGTCGAAATTCTCTACAACGAATACAACTTCTCGGCGGCGTTCGCCGTGGCGTCGGTGCTGGCGCTGCTGGCACTCGTCACGCTCGGTTTGAAACTGCTCGCCGAGCGCCATATGTCGGCGGAACTGTCGGCCGCGCGCGATGTGCCCGCGTACGCCGGTCCAGTCACAGCGTCCGCTGCCGCTAGTGCTACACACGCGATCAATGCGTCGCAACACCCGCTCAAGCAAGGAGAGCTGTAATGGGTATCACCGTTCGTAACCTGCAAAAGCGCTTCGGCGATTTCGTCGCGCTCGATAACGTTTCGCTCGACTTTCCGCCGGGCGAACTGGTTGCGCTGCTCGGGCCGTCGGGTTGTGGCAAGACCACCTTGCTGCGCGTGATCGCGGGCCTCGAATACGCGGACGGCGGCCAGGTGGTGCTGCAAGGCCAGGATGTCGCAACGGTCGGCGCGCGTGAGCGTGAAGTCGGCTTCGTGTTCCAGCATTACGCGCTGTTCCGTCATATGACGGTGTTCGAGAACGTGGCCTTCGGCTTGCGCGTGAAGCCGCGCAAGGAGCGGCCTTCGGAAGCGGTGATTCGCGAGAAGGTGCACGAGTTGCTCAAGCTCGTGCAACTCGACTGGCTCGCGCAACGTTATCCGTCGGAGTTGTCGGGCGGTCAGCGGCAACGGATTGCGCTCGCACGCGCATTGGCGGTCGAGCCGAAGGTGTTGCTGCTCGACGAACCGTTCGGCGCGCTCGATGCGAAGGTGCGCAAGGAACTGCGCAGCTGGCTGCGGCGTCTGCACGACGACCTGCATATCTCGACGATCTTCGTGACACACGATCAGGAAGAAGCGCTCGAAGTGGCCGACCGCATCGTCGTATTGAATCGTGGTCACGTGGAACAGGTGGGCAGTCCGCAGGACGTCTACGACCATCCGCAAACTTCCTTCGTCTACGAGTTTCTCGGCGCGGCCAACCGCCTGCATGGCAAGGTCGACGCAAGCGGTTTCGTGGTGGACGGCGCGGCACTGCCGGTGTCGATCAAGGCCGATTTCAGCGGCCCGGCTTTCGCGTATGTGCGTCCGCACGATCTGCAGTTGTATCCGCAGGCGTCGGGTCACCGTGAGGGCATCGTCGTCGACGTGCGGCGCGTGGTGACGCTCGGCGGCTCGGTGCGGGTCGAACTCGCGGGCCGCGAGGGCAATCTGCTCGAAGCCGAACTCGATCGCGAAGCATGGCGCGATCTGCAACTGTCGATCGGCGACGGCGTCACCGCCGTGCCGCGCGCGTTGCGCGTATTTCCTGCACAGTAAAACTCGAATAACTCAACTCTGGCTGAACCGGAGACATCAAAAATGAACTTCCAGCAACTGCGCTTCGTGCGCGAAGCCGTGCGTCAGAACATGAATCTGACCGAAGTGGCGAACGTGCTGTACACGTCGCAATCGGGCGTGTCGAAACAGATCAAGGATCTGGAGGACGAACTCGGCGTCGATATTTTCATTCGACGCGGCAAGCGTCTCACGGGTCTGACCGAGCCGGGCAAGGCCGTGCATCAGCTGATCGAGCGCATGCTGCTCGACGCGGAAAATCTGCGCCGCGTGGCGCGTCAGTACGCCGATCAGGACAGCGGTCACCTGGTCGTCGCGACGACTCATACGCAGGCGCGCTACGCGCTGCCCAAGGTGATCCGTCAATTCACCGAAGTGTTCCCGAAAGTGCATCTGGCGCTGCGCCAGGGCAGTCCGCAACAGATCGCGCAGATGATCATCAACGGCGAAGCGGACATCGGCATCTCGACCGAAGCGCTCGACCGCTTCCCGGATATCGTCACGTTCCCGTGCTATTCGTGGCATCACATCGTGGTCGTGCCGAAGGACCATCCGCTGGTGGGCCGCCCGAATCTGACGCTCGACGACATCGCCGAATTCCCGATCATCACCTACGATCAGGACTTCACGGGCCGTTCGCACATCGACCAGGCATTCGCGAAAGCGGGCGCGTTGCCCGACGTCGTGCTGACCGCGATCGACGCCGACGTGATCAAGACCTACGTCGAACTCGGCATGGGGATCGGCGTGGTCGCGGCGATGGCCTACGATCCGAAGCGCGATAGCGAACTGGTGGCGCTCGACACGGAGCATCTGTTCGAAGCGAGCACGACGCGCGTCGGTCTGCGCAAGGGCGCGTTTCTGCGCGCCTATGCCTACCGTCTGATCGAGATGTTCGCGCCGCAGTTGAACGAAGCGGAAATCGCCGCGCAGTTGCGCGAAGCGGTTTAAGGTCGCGCGCCGGGCTCGCGCGGCCTGGCGCAGCCGGAAAGCCTCGAAACGAACGGGCAGCCGTTTTTTCGCACCTGGCGGCCGGCGGCGCATCGCTTACAATCGCCGCCATGAATACGATCACTTCCTCTAGCGTTTTCCCGTCACTGTCACGTATCGCCGTGCTCGCCACCGGCGGCACGATCGCGGGCGCGGCGGCGGACGCCACCAATACGTCGGGCTATCAGGCCGGCGTGGTGGGCGTCGATCAGTTGCTCGCGGTGGTGCCGGCGTTGTCCTCGGTGGCGCGGATCGCGGCCGAACAGATTGCAAGCGTGGACAGTAAAGACATGGCGATGCCGCTGTGGACCACGCTCGCGCAACGCATCAACACGCTGCTCGCGAGCGATGAAATCGACGGCGTGGTGGTCACGCACGGCACCGACACGCTTGAAGAAACTGCCTATCTGCTGCACCTGACCGTCAAGTCCGACAAGCCCGTCGTGCTGACTGCCGCGATGCGCCCGGCCTCGGCGTTGTCGGCGGATGGGCCGCTCAATCTGCTGAACGCCGTGACGGTCGCGGCACACGCGGGGTCGCGTGGGCAGGGCGTGCTGGTTGCGTTCAACAACAGGATTCACAGCGCACGCGACGTGGTCAAGACGAGCACCTATGCCGTCGACGCATTCCAGTCACCCGAAGTCGGCGCGCTCGGCTGGGTCCAGGATGGACGGGTCGAATTCCAGCGCAGCGTCGTGCGTCCGCATACGCTCGCAACTGAATTCGTGATCGGCCCGAACTGGCCGCTCGTGGAAATCGTCACGAGCTATGCAGGCGTTTCGCGGCTTGCGGTAGATGCCCTGGTCGGCGCCGGTGTACGCGGCATCGTGGTAGCGGGGACGGGGAATGGTTCGATTCACGCCTCGGTGCAGCAGGCGTTGGCCGACGCCGCCTCGCAGGGCGTGGCGGTGGTGCGCTCGTCGCGCGTAGGGTCGGGGCACGTGATGCGCAACGGCGCAGCCGCCGACGATGCGCTCGGCTTCATCAGCGCGGGTTCGCTGAATCCGTACAAAGCGCGCGTATTGCTGATGCTGGCTCTGGCGGCGGGCGGCGCAGGACCGGTTGCGCTACAGAAGGTGTTCGATACGTATTGATTCGCGTAGTGCCACGGGACCCTGTCCCGCACATGAACGTTCGATGAAAAACGCGGCGCCCGGATCGATCTCCGGGCGCCGCGTTTGCGTGGGTGAGTGCCTAGCTCGCCAGATCCGCAGGCAGCTTGCCGCCGTTTGCCGCCAGCGCTTTCATCACCTGTTTGTGCAGCCAGATGTTCATGCTTGCCGAATCGTTCATGTCGCCGTCGTACTTCAACTCATGGGCGAGTTGTTTGCGATGCTCGAGGCTGCTGTCGACGCCGAGCGCCTTCAGCGTGTCGACGATCGACACGCGCCAGTTCAGCGTTTGTCCGCTCTCGCTCACGAACTGGTCCATGACGACCGCGACGTCGACGTCGGCCAGCGGCGGCGGTGCGGGCGTAGCGGCCGGAGCCGCCGCTTGCGCCGCTGCCGGGTCCGGTGTCGGCTCGACGGTGGGGGCAGGCTGGTCGGGCTTCGCTTTGCCGAAGAGCTTGTTCACGATGTCACCAAAGATACTCATGCTGAATCCTTTGCAGAGGGGTTAAGGAAGCTTCAGGAAGCTTCAGGGAGCAACCGACTCAACGAGTGTAGGAGATCGTGCGGACCGATGTGTCAAAAAAGGTCGACGCGGTTTTCCCGACCACACCAGGCTGTCCGGACCCGCCTTCCGCTCGTGCACCGCGCACTCAATATCGCACGTCCCGCGCAAACCACTCCGCCAAAAAGTCGACGAATGCGCTGACCTTGGCCGACAACGTCAGCCGCTCGCCGTACACCGCGAATACATCCGCGCTCGGCAGCGACCATTCCGGCAACACCATCTGCAAGGCGCCCGATTGCAGATGCGCGCGCGCATCCCACTCCGAGCGCATCAGCACGCCGTGACCGTCGAGCGCCCAGCTGAGCGCGGTTTCGCCGTCGTTGGTGCTGAGGCCGCCGCGTACTTTGACGGTTTCCTGCTTGCGTCCGCGATGCAGGTGCCAGGTGCCGTACGCCGCGTCGCTCTCGCGCAGCACGATGCATTGATGCCGCTGCAGGTCGCGCGGCGTGGCGGGCGTGCCGGCGCGTGCCAGATAGTCCGGCGACGCGCACAGAAAGCGGCGGTTCGGCGCGATCTTGCGCGCGACGAGCCGGGAATCCGGCATTTGCCCAAACGCAATCCCGACGTCGTAGGCTTCGTCGGTGAGTTTCATGGCACGGTCGGTGAGTGTCAGTTGCACTTCGACTTCGGCGAACTGCCGCGAGAACGCTGAAATGACCGGCGCGATATGCCGCCGCCCGAAGCCGAACGTCGCATTGACACGCAGCAGCCCACGCGGCACCGCGCGCCGGCTCGATACCGAACGGTCGAGTTCTTCCAGTTCCGCGAGGATCTGTGCGCCGGTCGCGAGATACATCTCGCCTTCCTGGGTGACGCTGATGCGCCGCGTCGTACGGTTCAGCAGCCGTACGCCGAGGCGCTGCTCCATCCGCGCGAGCCGCGTGGTGACGGCGGGCGGCGTGATGCCGAGTTCGCGAGCCAGCGCCGACAGGCTGCCGTGTCGGACCAGCTGGACGAAAAACGAGAGATCGGAGACGGAATCCATTTATAAATTCAACTTAACAATAGAGTTAAGGAGATTGAATTATACGACTCCAGCTTCTGGATAAACTGTCTCCATCAAGAATGCGCCACCGATAAAACAGCGCATCGCGAGACACATAAAGACAGACGGACAACGGAGGAACCGATGCCCCGCACGCTTTACCAGAAGCTCGTCGAGTCGCACACCGTAGCGCGACTCGATGCCGAGCACATCCTGCTTTACGCAGACCTGCACATCATGAACGAGTACACCAGCCCGCAAGCGTTCAGCGGACTGGAAAGCCGCGGCCTGCCGGTACGCCGGCCCGACTCGCAAATGAGCGTCGTCGATCACGTGATTCCGACGCGGCCAGACCCGGTCGGCGAGCGCACCATCGTGATTCAGGCGGCCGCGAGCCAGGCGGGCAACTTCACGAAGAACTGCGTTCGGTACGGCATCAAGCTGTACGACGTGAACGATCCGCTGCAAGGCATCGAACACGTCGTCGCGCCGGAAACCGGTCTGATCCGGCCCGGCATGGTCGTGCTGTGCGGCGACAGCCATACGACGACTTACGGCGCGCTCGGTGCGCTCGGCTTCGGGATCGGCACCTCGGAAATCGAGCATGTGCTGGCGACCCAGACGCTCGCGTATCGCGTGGCCCGCACCATGCGTATCACGATCGACGACACGCTGCCCGCCGGGACGACCGCGAAGGACCTCGTGCTGTACCTGATTTCGCGGATCAGCGCGCAGGGCGCGCGCGGATTTGCGGTCGAATATACCGGCGAGGCGATTGATGCGCTCAGTTCGGAAGCGCGTATGACCTTATGCAATATGACGGTCGAGGCGGGCGCCCGCGCGGTGCTGATCGCGCCGGACGAGACCACCTTCGACTATGTGCGGGCCCGTTCGGGCAACCTCTCGGCGCAGGAGTTGGAGAGCGCCATCGACAGCTGGCGCGAACTGCGCTCGGACGACGGCGCGTCATTCGATCAGGAACTGCGTTTCTCCGCCGCCGAGGTCGCGCCGTTCGTCACGTGGGGCACGAGTCCCGATCAGGCGATCGCGGTGGACGGCCTGATTCCCGCCGCGTCCGACGCCGCCGACCCGTCCACGGGTTCGGCGACGACTCGCGCGCTCGACTACATCGGTCTTGCGGCCGGCGCGCCGATTGCCGGCACGCCGATCGATCGCGTGTTCATCGGTTCGTGCACGAATGGCCGTATCGAGGATTTGCGCTCGGCCGCGTCGATGGTGCGCGACGGCATGCACGTGGCCTCGACGGTGCGCGCGATGGTCGTGCCCGGCTCGGGCGCGGTGCGCGACATGGCCGAACAGGAAGGGCTGTCGGACATTTTCATCCGCGCCGGTTTCGAATGGCGTCAGCCGGGCTGCTCGATGTGTCTCGCGATGAACGACGACGTGCTGCGCGCGGGCGAGCGCTGCGCCTCGACCACCAATCGCAACTTCGAAGGCCGTCAGGGCCGCGACAGCCGTACGCACTTGATGAGTCCCGCGATGGCTGCGGCGGCGGCGATTGCCGGGCGCATCGTCGATATTCGCCAGTGGGAGGGCGCGCATGTCTGATTTTTCCACCATCGAAGGCGTGGCCGCGCCGTTGCCGATCGCCAATCTCGATACCGACCAGATCATGCCCAAGCAATTCCTGCTCGGCATCGACAAATCCGGTCTCGCCCAAGGCGTGCTGTACGACCTTCGCTTCGCCCCCGACGGCTCGAAGCGCGCCGATTTCGTGCTGAACACGCCCGAGTATGCGGACACGCGGATTCTGGTCGGCGGTGCGAACTTCGGCTGCGGATCGAGCCGCGAGCACGCGGTGTGGGGCTTGATGCAGTCGGGCATCGCGGCGGTGCTCGCGCCGAGCTTCGGCGAAATCTTCTTCTACAACGCGATCAACAACCGGCTGCTGCCGATCATCCTCACCGCCGAACAGATCGACGAAATCAGCGCCGATGTGGCTCAGCCCGCCACCCGCCGCCTGACGATCGACGTAGTCGAACAGGTCGTGCGCACGGCCACGGGCCGCAGCTATCCGTTTCATATCGAAGCGCGCCACAAGCGCATGTATCTTGAAGGCCTCGACGTGCTCGGTGCGTCGCTGAGCTTGCTGCCGGACATCGAGGCGTTCGAAGCGCGGCACTGGGCCGCGAATCCCTGGGCGCGTGTGCTGCCCGGTGCGAATACCTGATGCGTCGGCCGCCGAACCTCGCGGCGTACAGCCGACGTCATAACACGTTGTAGAAGTCCCCAAAAAAATGGAGAGCAACACCATGAAACCCCTGATTGGACTCATGCTCGGCGATGTCACCGGCATCGGCCCGGAACTCGTCGTCAAGCTGCTGTCGACGCCCGAAGCGCGCGAGAAAGCCAACGTCGTGATCATCGGCGATGCGCGCGTCCTCGAACTCGGTATGAAAGACGCCGGCGTGCGGATCGATTACCGGCTGGTGAACCACGTGCGCGAAGCACTCGACGAAAGCGCCGCCGTGCCGCTGCTGGACCTGAAGAACGTCGATCCCGCGTTGTACGAACGCGGCCAGCTGAGCGCCGAATCCGGCCGCCTGACCGGCGAAACGCTGAAGGTGATGACGGACCTCGCGCTGGCCGGCGAACTGGACGGCATCTGCTTCGCGCCGCTCAACAAGGCCGCGCTGCATCGCGGCGGCTGGAACTACCACGACGAACATCAGATGTTCGCCGCCTGGACGGATCATTCCGGCTACTTCGGCGAGGTCAACATCATTCCGCAGTTCTCGACCTTCCGCGTGACCTCACACGTGGCGTTGCGCAAGGCGGTCGACATGGTCAAGCCGGACCGGATCGAAGGCGCGCTGACGCTCGCCCACGACACGATGCGCGCGTTCGGCAAGACCCACCCACGTATCGGCGTCGCGGCGCTCAATCCGCACGGCGGCGAAAACGGCCTGTTCGGCGACGAGGAAATCACCATCATCCGTCCGACGCTGGAAGCGTTGCGCGCGAAGGGGCTGACGAGCGAAGGCCCGTTCCCGTCGGACACGGTGTTCATCAAGGCACGGCGCGGCGACTTCGACGCGGTGGTCATCATGTATCACGACCAGGGGCAGATTGCGACCAAGCTGCTCGGCTTCTCGTCGGGCGTGACGATGACGGGCGGCCTGAAGACGGTCTACGCGACACCCGCGCACGGCGTGGCCTACGACATCGTCGGACAGGGCAGTGCGGACGTCGGCGCGATGGCGGCGGCCTTCCGTGTCGCCACCGACAACGCGATCGCGCGGATGACGCATCCGGCTACCTCCGACTGACACGCCGGGCGAGGCGGTCCGGCCACGCGCAAAAGCAGTACACCATCATCAGTGAGAGAGACGACCATGCTTGAGAATTTCAAAAAGAGCGTCATCAAGACGAGCGGCGCAGAAATCGTAACCGTGACGGCCGGCAAGGGTCCGCCGCTTCTGCTCATGCACGGCAATCCGTTCAACCATCTGTCGTGGCACAAGATCGCGCCGAAGCTCGCGGAAGACTTCACCGTCGTGCTGACTGACTTGCGCGGCTACGGCGACAGTTCGAAACCGGCCGGCGGCGGCGACCACTCGGAGTACTCGTTCCGCGCGATGGCGCAGGACCAGGTGGAAGTGATGCAGACGCTCGGCTTCGACACCTTCAACGCGGCCGGTCACGACCGCGGCGCGCGCGTGTTGCACCGGATGTGTCTCGATCATCCGGACAAAGTGCTGAAGGCGGGCTTCATGGACATGCTGCCGCAGCATCATCTGCTCAACAACGTGACGCGGCAGTGGGGCAAGTTCTCGTGGCATTGGTTCTTCATGGCGCAGGACTTTCCGACACCCGAAAAGATGATGGGCGCGGACCCCGAGTTCTTCATTCGCCGCAAGTTGTCGAAGACCGATCAGGGCACCTCGTTCTTCGGGCCTGAAGCGCTGCAGGACTACATCCGCTGCATCAGGAATCCGGAAACGATCCACGGCATGTGCGAGGACTATCGCGCGACCTTCGGCATCGATCTGGAGATGGACACGGCCGACTTCGAAGCGGGCCGCCGCGTCGAAACGCCGGCGCTGATCCTGTGGGGCGAGAAGGGCGGCGTGGGCCGTAACCATAACGCGGCGGAAGTCTGGGGACGCTACGCGAACCGCATCGTCAGAACCGCGACCGTGCCGTCCGGACACTATCTGCAGGAGGAGTGTCCAGAGCAGACGTACGACGTGCTGCAGGGCTTTTTCCGCTAGCCGTACCCGGGTCTGGACCACCAGGCAGGCGCATGGGCGGTGTCGCGCACGACGCGCGCCGTCCGTGACAGACCGGCCGGTACTACATGGAGGATGACATGGCCGTTTCAGAGCCAACGCCGCAGGCCGGCCCGCAGCCGCAAGCTGGGCCGCCCGCGCGCAAACGCAAGACACCGCTCACGCTGGTGCTGTTATGCATCATGGCTTTCATCATGTACGTCGACCGGACCAACATGTCCGTCGCGGCGCCTGTGATCAGCCGTGAACTTGGTTTTAGCAACACGCATCTGGGGCTGATCTTTTCGGCCTTCGCGGTCGCCTATAGCGTCTTCATGATTCCGGGCGGCTGGCACAGCGACCGGATCGGCGCGCGCAAGGGCATGCTGGTGTATGGCGTGCTCTGGTCGGTGGCGACCATTGCGACGGGGATCGTCGGCAGTTTCGTGGCGTTGCTGGTGGCGCGTTTCGCGGTCGGTGTCGGCGAAGCACCGATCTATCCGACGGCGGCGCGCATGATCGGCCGCGTGGTGCCCGAAGAAGGGCGCGGCACCGCGCTCGGCGCGATGCACGCGGTCGGGCGTCTGGCGAATGCGCTCGCGCCGTTGATCGTGACCTCGCTGATCGTGATGTTCTCGTGGCGGTTGACCTTCATCATTCTCGGCGGCGTCACGCTCGTCTACATGTTCGTGATGTACTTCACGCTCGGCGACCCGAACCGGCGTGCTGCGCAGGATGGCGTACCGGTTGCCGCCGAAGCCGCGCCCAAGGCGAAGCCGGTCGACTGGCCCGACATGATCCGCCGGGTCTGGCCCGCCGCCGCGACCTGTTTCTGTCATGGCTGGGTGCTGTGGTTTTTCCTCAACTGGATTCCGTCGTTTTTCGCGCAGCGTTACGGCATGAAGCTCGGTCACACGGCGGTGTTTTCGACGCTCGTGCTGCTCGGCGGGATGGTCGGCACCTTCGTCGGCGGCATGTTGTGCGACTGGCATTACCGGCGCAGCGGCGACCGGCTGCGTTCGCGCCGCGACGTGATCATCTTCGGCTTTCTCGCGTCGATGCTCGGACTGGTTCCTCTGCTGTTGACGCACAACCTGGTCATCAGCGCGTGCAGCCTGAGTTTCGCGTTCTTCTGTTCGGAGATCGCGGACTCGCCGCTGTGGGTGATCGGCACCGAGGTGTCGCACGAACACTCGGCGACGTCGGCGGCCTGTACGTTCACCGGCATGGCGCTGGCGGGCGCGGCCTCGCCGGTGGCGGTGGGCATCGTGCTCGATCTGTCGCACGGCAACTGGCTGGTCGCGTTCGGCACCTCGATGCTGGTGCTCCTGCTCGGGCCGATCTTCGCAATGCGCATCCGGCTCGACGTCGAGAAACCCGGCGCCGAGGCCGAGGTGTGTCTGCCGGTCGCTCAGGCGTCGTCGCAATGACTGGAAGCGGCCTAACGAAAGCCGCCTAGTCCGGCGTACTCCATCGTCTGAAGTTCGATTCTCGGGGCGCAAGCCCGGAGGGGAAACGTGCGCGCCGGATTTTTGCGCGCAACGGTTCGCAGCACCTTGCATCACCCACTCTTTTTCAATCGCAGTTACGACTATAAGAAGCAGGAGACGGCAATGAAAAAATGGATCCTCACGGCGGGCGTCAGCGTGCTGGCCACAACGAGCGCGCATGCGCAAAGCAGCGTCACGTTCTACGGCTTGCTCGATGCGGGCGTCAGTTACGTCACTAACGCGGCGAATTCGAAAGGCGGCTCGTCGCATAACTTCAAGTTCGACGACGGCGTGATCCAGGGCAATCGCTGGGGCTTCAGGGGCAGCGAGGATCTGGGTGGCGGCATGCACGCGATCTTTACCCTGGAAGGCGGCTTCGCGGTCGGCACCGGCGTCGCCTCGCAGGGCGGCGATCTGTTCGGACGACAGGCGTTCGTGGGTATTTCGCAGGACGGCGTCGGCGCGCTGACATTCGGCCGGCAGTATTCGTTCTCGACCGATTACATCTCGCGCTTCGCGGCGGGCGGCGTGACGGTCGGCAACTACGCATTCAGGATGAACGACGTCGATCAGTTGACGTCGAGCCGCATCAACAACGCGATCAAGTTTTCGAGCGCGGATTTCTCCGGGCTGACATTCGGCGCCATGTACGGCTTCTCGAATCAGGCAGGCGACTTCGCGGGCTCACCGACCACCACCACCGGCGGCGTGACGACGCAAGGTTCGTCGCGCACTTACAGCTTCGGCGCGAACTACATTCACGGGCCATTCTCGATGGGCGCGGCTTATACGGACATTCGCTATCCGACCTCGTCGTCGCCGGCATTTCCGATCACGATCGCGAACGTGAACACATTCGGCAACAAGGATTTGCGCACGATCGGCGTGGGTGCCAAATACGACTTCGGCAAGGTGCTGGTGTTCGGCAACTGGACGAATACGCGCTTCGAGGGCACGCTCGGCCAGTCCTCGCACTTCAACAACTATGAAATCGACGGCCGTTATATGTTCACGCCGGCGTTATCGGCGGCGCTGGCTTATACGTTTTCGGATCTGTCGGGGTCGTCGACGGGTCGATGGAATCAGGTCAGCTCGATTCTCGACTATCAGTTGAGCAAGCGCACCGACGTGTATGTGATCGGCGTGTATCAGAAGGCGTCGGGCAGCAATAACGGCGTGCAGGTGCAGGCGGAAATTGGCTCGAGCTCCAGCTTCTTCGGCAATTCAGGCAGCGGCTCGAATAAGCAGATCGCCGCGCGCATCGGCATGCGCCACCGTTTCTGAGCGAAGGAAAAAACACCAGCATGAAATCCGACAGCCGGACACCCGACGACGACGTCTGACCGACCAAGGCTTCCCCGGCGCCGCCGGGTGCCGCTGCGGACCCCACTTGCCGCTCTCAGCCCAGAGCGGCACGATTTGCCCGTTGCGCCGTGCATGCTGCACGACGCAACGGGCGCCCCACCTTCGATTGCCACGACGTAGACGGCGCGGCAATCCGTGTTACTTCACATCAGCTAATCAAGCGGCTTTGGCTTCGCTATCCGGCGCTTGCGCGACTTCGTAGTTCGCCATGATTTCGAGCGCGCGCACCATTGCCGAGTGATCCCATGCCTTGCCGCCGTTGGCCGCGCACACGCTGAACAGTTGCTGCGCGCTCGCCGTGTGCGGCAGGGCGATACCCAGCTTGCGTGCGCCGTCGAGCGCGAGGTTCAGGTCCTTCTGGTGCAATTCGATGCGGAAGCCCGGATCGAACTTGCGTTTGGTCATGCGCTCGCCGTGCACTTCGAGAATCCGCGACGAAGCGAAGCCGCCCATCAATGCCTTGCGTACGCGTTCCGGATCGGCGCCCGAGCGCGACGCGAACAGCAGCGCTTCAGCCACCGCTTCGATGTTCAGCGCGACGATGATCTGGTTGGCGACCTTGCAGGTTTGACCCGCGCCGTTGTCGCCGATCAGCGAGATGTTCTTGCCCATCAACTCGAACAGCGGCCTGGCGATGGCGAACGAC
The DNA here is from genome assembly GCF_900996225.1 of Paraburkholderia sp. BCC1884. Taxonomy (GTDB): domain Bacteria; phylum Pseudomonadota; class Gammaproteobacteria; order Burkholderiales; family Burkholderiaceae; genus Paraburkholderia. The sequence goes on from NZ_CAAJGL010000079.1 coordinate 497,120, forward strand.
TTTTCCGGACCGCCCACCATGATCGTCAGCGACGCTTCGCGTGCGCCGACTTCACCGCCGGACACCGGCGCGTCGAGGTAGTCGCAGCCCAGTGCGTTGATCTTCTTCGCGAAGGCTTGCGTGTCGAGCGGCGAGATCGAGCTCATGTCGATCACGAGCTTGCCCTTCGTGAGGCCGGCGGCGACGCCGTCGTCGGCGAACAGCACGTTGGCGACATCGGGCGTGTCCGGCACCATGATGATGACGATGTCGGCCGCTTGCGCGACGGCCGTCGAATCGGCGACCACGCTGGTGGTTTTGCTCAGATCTTCCGGCACCGGGTACGCGCCATTCACGAACAGCGTGTGACCGCCCTTGATAAGGTTGCGCGCCATGTGCGCGCCCATGATGCCGAGGCCGATGAAACCGATCTTTGCCATGTGTCTGAATCTCCAGTGTTGTTTGGATGGCCCATTGGGGATGTCCCATTGGGGATGCCCCATGTTGGGATGCCCCGAGGGGCTTGCTTCCGTTGATGCGTCTAATGCGCCCGATGCGACGAACGCGTCGCTCAGGCTGCGGCGTGAGCTGCGCCGCGCGCTTGCCCAGCCACACTCTGCACCCAGCCGAGGCCGGCGGCCGTAGTCGTGCGCGGCTTGTATTCGCAGCCGACGTAGCCTTCGTAGCCAAGCGAATCGAGCAGGGCGAACAGGAACGGGTAGTTGATTTCGCCAGTGCCCGGTTCGTTGCGGCCGGGGTTGTCGGCGAGCTGGATATGCGCGATCTGCGGCAGGTTCTTCTTGATGGTTGCCGCGAGTTCGCCTTCCATCCGTTGCATGTGATAGATGTCGTACTGCAGGAACAGGTTGTCCGAGCCGACTGCCTTGATCACGTCGAGACCTTCGCCCGAACGGTTCAGCGCGAAGCCCGGAATGTCGTACGAATTGCACGGTTCGACCAGCAGCTTGATGCCGGCTTTCTTCAGCTCGCCCGCGGCGAAGCGCAGGTTGTCGACGATGGTCGAGCGCGCCTTGTCCGCATCGACGCCCGCCGTCGGAATGCCGACGAGGCAGTTCAGTTGTGGCACCTTGAGCGCCGTCGCGTATTCGATCGCGCGGCCCACGCCTTCCTGGAACTCGCTGACGCGATCCGGCAGACAGGCGATACCACGTTCGCCTGCTTCCCAGTTGCCCGCGGGCAGGTTGTGCAGAACCAGCTTCAGGCGATTCTGCTGCAGACGTTCGCTCAGTTCAGCGATTTTGTACGGATACGGAAACAGGAATTCGACGGCGTGAAAGCCCGCGTCCGCCGCCGCCGCAAAGCGCTCGAGGAACGGGACTTCGTTGAACAGCATGGTGAGATTCGCTGCGAATTTCGGCATGATGCGTGTGTCTCTCTGGTCGGTCAGTGGAATGACTTGGGTGAGGCGAATGAGCGTGGCGTGGCGCTGTTTCACTGCCACGCGGCTCATTCGCCGTCACGTGATGCTCGTTGCTAAAGTGCGTGCTGTACTGCGTTGCGAAACTCAGTCGAGCATGCTGATCGCGGTCGGTGCGTCTTCGCGCGTCGCGGCCAGTTCCTCGAACTCGTTGATCGCGTCGATCTCGGTGCCCATCGAAATGTTGGTCACACGCTCCAGAATCACTTCGACGATCACCGGCACGCTGAACTCGGAGAGCATGGCTTGCGCTTTTTGCAGCGCGGGCTTCAACTCTTCCGGCTTGAACACGCGAATCGCCTTGCAGCCCAGACCTTCGGCCACCGCGACGTGATCCACGCCGTAGCCGTTCATCTCCGGCGCGTTGATGTTCTCGAAGCCGAGTTGTACGCAGAAGTCCATGTCGAACGCGCGCTGTGCCTGGCGAATCAAACCGAGGTACGAGTTGTTCACCACCACGTGCACATACGGCAGCTTGAATTGCGCGCCCGCGGCCAGTTCTTCGATCATGAACTGGAAGTCGTAGTCGCCCGAAAGTGCGACGATCTGACGTTGCGGATCGGCTGCGCGCACACCGAGCGCTGCCGGAATCGTCCAGCCGAGCGGGCCGGCCTGGCCGCAGTTGATCCAGTTACGTGCCTTGTAGACGTGCAGGAATTGCGCGCCGGCAATCTGCGACAGACCGATCGTGCTCACGTAGCAGGTATCGCGGCCGAACACCTGGTTCATCTCTTCGTAGACGCGCTGCGGCTTCATCGGCACGTTGTCGAAGTGCGTCTTGCGCTGCATGGTCTGCTTGCGTTGCTGGCAGTCGGCGACCCATGCGCTGCGGTCCTTCAGCTTGCCTGCGGCCTTCCATTCCTTCGCAACTTCCACGAACAGTTCGAGCGCGGCTTTTGCGTCCGACACGATGCCGAGGTCCGGACCGAACACGCGGCCGATTTGCGTCGGCTCGATGTCCACGTGCACGAACTTGCGGCCCTTCGTGTAGACCTCGACGCTGCCGGTGTGACGGTTCGCCCAGCGGTTGCCGATGCCGAGCACGAAGTCGGAGGCGAGCATCGTCGCATTGCCGTAGCGGTGCGAGGTTTGCAGGCCGCACATGCCGGCCATCAGCGGATGGTCGTCGGGAATCGCGCCCCACGACATCAGCGTCGGGATCACCGGCACGCCGATGGTTTCGGCGAACGCCACGAGCAGATCTTCAGCGGCTGCGTTGAGCACGCCGCCACCCGAGACGATCAGCGGCTTTTCCGCGTTATTGAGCATCGTCAGCGCGGCTTCGATCTGCTTGCGGCTCGCTTTGGGCTTGTAGACGGGCAGCGGTTCGTACGTGTCGATGTCGAATTCGATTTCGGCGAGTTGCACGTCGATCGGCAGGTCGACCAGCACCGGACCCGGACGGCCCGAGCGCATCAAATGGAAAGCCTGCTGGAATACGCGCGGCACCAGCGCCGGTTCACGCACGGTGACGGCCCACTTGGTGACGGGCTTGGCGATCGATTCGATGTCGACGGCCTGGAAGTCTTCCTTGTACAGACGCGCTCGCGGCGCCTGGCCGGTGATGGCGAGAATAGGGATCGAGTCGGCCTGAGCGGAGTACAAACCGGTGATCATGTCGGTGCCCGCGGGGCCCGACGTGCCGATACACACGCCGATGTTGCCCGGCTGGGCGCGCGTATAGCCTTCGGCCATATGCGACGCGCCTTCGACGTGACGCGCCAGCACGTGGCTGATATTGCCTGCCTTGCGCATGGCCGAGTAGAACGGGTTGATCGCTGCGCCCGGTACGCCGAATGCGGTGTCGATGCCTTCTTTTTCGAGCACCAGCACGGCTGCGTCGACGGCTCTCATCTTGGCCATGAATGTCTCCTGAATGTCTGGGAATGGGCGAATTAAACGCGTTGAGTGCACTGTAGGCCTGACCTAAAGGTTTGATAAGATCAGTCCGGGTCGCTTATTTCGAAACAAAAAGTATGGAATGGCGGTGAGGTGCGGGCGTCCGGCCGGCGACTCGGCACGGCATCGGCGCATAAAAAAGTGGGAGACAAACAATGGATCGGTTCAAACAGATCGAAACCTTCGTGCGCGTCGCGGACGCGGGCAGCCTCGCGGCAGCCGCGCTGGAAGAAGGCGTGTCGCCGGTGATTCTCGGGCGCCGTATCGACGCGCTGGAAAAGCGCCTTGGCGTGAAGCTGATGTATCGCTCGACGCGTCGTCTCGTGGTCAGCGAGGACGGTGCCGCTTTCCTCGAGCGCTGCCGGGGTCTGCTGACCGAATGGGACCAGGCGGAAAACGAGCTGAGCGCCGGACGGCGCGCGGTGAATGGCCATCTGATCGTGTCGGCGCCGGCCGCGTTCGGCCGCAAGCACGTGGCGCCGCTCGCGCCCGACTTTCTCGCCGACAAGCCCGAATTGCAGGTGTCGTTCAATCTGACCGACCGCGTGGTGGATCTGGTGCGCGAGGGCTACGACCTGTCGATCCGCATCGGCGGCGCGGTCGATCCGAACTTTGTCGCCGTCAAGCTGGCGACGAACCGGCGGGTGGTGTGCGGCACGCCCGAGTATTTCCGCCGCTATGGCAAGCCGAAATCACTCGAAGACCTGCCGCAGCACAACTGCCTCGCGTTCAATCTGCAGGGCGGCCAGAACCGTGGCTGGTACTTTCGCCGCAACGGCAAACTGGCGACGGTGCGGGTCGGCGGCACGCTCGATTGCAACGACGGCGAACTGCTGCATCGCTGGGTCTCGGAAGGACTCGGGCTCGGCTGGCGTTCGACATGGGAAATCCAGCAGCAACTGGCGCGTGGTGAACTGGAGACCGTCCTCGACGAGTTCGCGCTGCCCGATTACGACATTCTCGCGGTGTACCCGCAACAGCGTTACGTGCCGGCCAAGGTGCGGTATTTCATCGATTATCTGAAAGAGGTGTACGCCAGTGAGGATTACTGGAATCGGCCCTCTTATTGAGCTGGGCGGTTTTCGGATATTTTCGGTTGCCGCCGACGAGCGCGGGAATAAACTCGGCATGCAGTCGGTTATGTGATGTATAGCGTGTCAAGACAAGCCACACAGCATAGTCGCAATGCCCTGGAGGGCCGAGGTGGTCCAGACCGATTCAGATCCTGTTCGCGCGCCCGGCGATAGCGACGCCCACGCCGACGCAGCGAGGAGCCGCCGCTTCCAGCAGATGGCGCTGCCGCACCTCGATGCCGCGTACAACCTTGCGCGCTGGCTGTGCGGCAACCCGAACGACGCCGACGACGTCGTCCAGGAAGCCTTCATGCGCGCGTTCCGGTTCTTCGATACGTTTCGCGGCGACACCGCGCGGCCGTGGCTGCTCGCGATCGTGCGCCGCACCTGGTACACGGAGTGGCGGCGGCGCGCGTCGTCGCATGAAACGGTGGAGTTCGACGACACCATGGACGACGCCACCTTCGACGGCTGGAGCGCGGGCGGCGACGATCCGCAGACGCTGCTGATCCGCGACGAGGACACGCGGCAGGTGCACGAGGCGCTTGCGCAGCTGCCGGTGGAATATCGGGAGGTACTGATCCTGCGCGAGATCGAAGAGATGGGTTATCGGGAGATCGCGATGGTCGCCGACGTGCCGATCGGTACGGTGATGTCGCGGCTCGCACGCGGACGCCGCAAGCTGGCCGCCGTGCTGACGGCCAGGCAGGGCGGCTCGGCGGGCCGGTTGCCGAAGAGCGGGGCGTCGCACGATGCGCCGTCCCAGTCGCCGCGCACGCGGTGCAGCGGCTCGGACGACGATCTGCCCGCGAACCCGCGACTGAGCGCCGATGCACGATCGGCGACCGGCGACGACGCGGCGCAAGCCGTGCCGCCGCTGGTCGGGAAGGCAGCGGCTTCGGCGACGGTTACGCCGCTGCGGGCGTCGGCTAACGGCCGGCCACCACTTAATGCGCCGGGCGGCACGGCCGCCGGCCACGCACAGGAGACGCCAGATGGACTGTAACGAAGCGCGGCCGCTCCTCGATGCGAACGCCGATCACGAATTGCCCGCGCCGGATGCGCAGCGGGTCCAGCAGCATATCGAGAGCTGCGACGCCTGCCGGCGCGAAAGCGACAACCTGCGCGCGCTGAGCGGGGTGCTGCGCACGGCGCCTTATCACCGTGCGCCGGCTTCGTTGCGCGAGCGGATCATGGCTGGCTTGCCGGCCATGAATGAGCCGGTCGTAGCGGCCGACGCGGCGCTGCCCGTCGCGGCCGAGAATCCGGCGCGCGAGGGGCAGGGTCAAGCGCCGCGTCAGGCGCCGAAGCGCGGTTGGCTCGATCGTTTGCTGGATGGCTGGCGAGCGCCGCAAGGCGGCCTTGGCTGGCCGGGCGCGGCGGGCGGCGGGTTCGCGTCAGGTGGCTCGGGTGGAACGGGCGGCGGCGGATTCGCCTCAGGTGGCGCGGGCGGCGTGTTTGCGCGCGGCTGGCTGGTGGCGCTGGTCGTCGCGATGTGCGCGGTGGCGGCCGGCGTGGCGTTGAATCTGCGCCGTCCGGCCGATGTCGGGCCGTTCACCGACGAACTGATAGAGAGCCACGTGCGTGCTCAGGTCTCGGGACGCGACATTGATGTGATTTCGACGGACCGGCATACGGTCAAGCCGTGGTTCAACGGCCGGCTCGACTATTCGCCGCCGGTCGAAGATCTGGCGGCAAGCGGTTTCCCGCTGGAAGGCGGGCGTCTGGATTACCTCGCGCACCAGCGGGTGGCGGTGCTGGTGTATCGCTATCAGAAGCACGTGATCGACGTCTATGTGTATCCGCAGAACGCCGCAGGCTCGAGCGCCGCGATGCCTGCAAAGCTCGGCCGGGAGGGCTACGCCATCGCGCACTGGAACGCCGAGGGCATGACGTGGTGGGCGATCTCGGACGCGGCGCCCGACGCCCTCGGCAACCTGGAAACGGCGCTCAAGGCGCGTCTGCAGAGCGGCAGTGAACGCACGGAAGGGGGTTGATCGGCTGCGGACGCCATGTGGCCCCAGTCTGGCTGCCTCCTAAACCCTTGAAAACACAACCGATTCACGCTGCCGATTAACGGGATATCTTGCAACCCGGCCCCATTCGGGTTACACTCTTTGGCTTCTCACTTGCCACACCGGATCCGACGCCCGGGTGGTTTAATCCATAAGTCAGCACAAGGAGTGAATATGCGTCATTACGAAATCGTATTTATCGTGCACCCGGATCAAAGCGAGCAAGTGCCCGCCATGATCGAGCGCTACAAGTCCACGATCACCTCGCACGGTGGCCAGATCCACCGCATCGAAGACTGGGGCCGTCGTCAACTGGCCTACATGATCGAGAAACTCGCTAAGGCTCACTACGTCTGCATGAACATCGAATGCGACCAAGCCACGCTCGACGAGCTGGAACACGCATTCAAGTTCAACGACGCGGTTCTGCGTCACCTCATCGTCAAGCTGAAGAAGGCCGAAACGGGCCCGTCGCCGATGATGAAGGAAGTGCAGCGCGAAGAAGCCAAGAAGTCGGCTGCTACGCAACCGTCCGAAGCGCAGGCTTAAGACACATTATTTAAGCTACCAGATCCAAGCGTCGTTTTCGCCAAAGGTTACATGAATCGGCTGCAGCTTACGGCCAGCGTCGTAGAACGCGAACCGGTGCGGTACACCCCCGCCGGCGTTCCGATTGCAGGCTGCACGTTGCACCACCGCACGGAAGTCGTCGAAGCCGGAATTGCCCGGCAAGTCGAACTGACCATGCAGGCGGTAGCCGCAGGCGAGGCGAGCGGTAAGCTCGAAAGCTGTCAGATGGGCGTGGAAACGCTCTTCACAGGCTTCCTGGCAAAGAGACACCGCAACGCACGAACTCTGGTATTTCACATCACAGCATTGCAGGACATTGGAAAGGACTGAACATGCCCCGCCCGACTGGTAAGAAATTCGACAAGCGTCGTCAGCAACAAAATCCGCTCTTCAAGCGCAAGAAGTTCTGCCGTTTCACGGCCGCGAATGTCGATCATATCGACTACAAGGACCTCGATACGCTGAAGGACTTCATCGGCGAAAACGGCAAGATCACGCCGGCGCGTCTCACGGGTACGAAGTCGCACTATCAACGCCAGCTGGATACGGCAATCAAGCGCGCACGTTTCCTCGCGCTGGTGCCGTACACCGACCAGCACAAGGCCTAACCCGACGACGCGATAAGGAGCATCCGAATGCAAATCATTCTTCTGGAAAAAGTCGTCAATCTGGGTAACCTGGGCGATATCGTGAAGGTCAAGGACGGTTACGCACGTAACTTCCTGATCCCGAACAAGCAAGCTCGCCGTGCAACGAAGGAAGCCCTGGCTGAATTCGAAGTGCGCCGTGCAGAACTCGAAAAGACCGCCGCTGAAAAGCTGGCTGCTGCTCAAGCTCAAGGCGAAAAGCTGGCAGGCTCGACGGTTCAGATCAATCAGAAGGCTGGCGTCGACGGCCGTCTGTTTGGCTCGGTGACGAACAGCGACATCGCTGAAGCCCTGGTCAAGCAAGGCTTCGCAGTGGAAAAGGCGCAAGTGCGTCTGCCGGAAGGCCCGCTGAAGCTGGTTGGCGAACACGCAGTTCAGGTCTCGCTGCACACCGACGTTCTCGTCGATGTGACGGTGGCTGTGATCGGCGAACACGTCTAAGCATCAAGTCGTATTTGCCAGGATAGTGCTGGCGAGGGGCAGGGGCCGGGTAACCGGCCCCTGCTTTTTTTGTGCCCGTTTTTTTTGTTTTTACCGCTCGCCGCCGCTGCCCGATTTACCCGATAATTCCTCTCCATGAACGCACCGTCCAAAGATCCCCAACTCGAGTCGCTGAAAGTCCCGCCGCATTCGATCGAGGCCGAGCAATCGGTGCTGGGCGGCTTGCTGCTCGACAATGCTGCATGGGACCGCATCGCCGACTTCCTGTCGCAGAGCGATTTCTACCGCTACGACCACCGCCTCATCTTCGAGCACATCGGCAAGCTGATCGCGGCGACGCGCCCGGCCGACGTGATCACGGTGTACGAGGCGCTCGGCACCGCGGGCAAGGCGGAAGAGGTCGGCGGTCTCGCCTATCTGAACGCGTTGGCGCAGAACACGCCGAGCGCAGCCAATATTCGCCGCTACGCGGAAATCGTGCGCGATCGTGCGGTGTTGCGCCGGCTGGTTTCCGTGGCCGATGAGATCTCCGCCGACGCCTTCAATCCGCAGGGTAAAGAAGTTCGCCAGTTGCTGGACGAGGCCGAGTCGAAGGTTTTCTCGATCGCCGAAGACGGCGCGCGCGGCACGCAAGGCTTCCTCGAGATCGGGCCGCTGCTCACGCAGGTGGTCGAGCGCATCGACACGCTGTATCACACCGCCAATCCGAGCGATGTGACGGGTACGCCGACCGGCTTTGTCGATCTGGATCGCATGACCTCGGGCATGCACGGCGGCGAGTTGATCATCGTCGCGGGCCGTCCGTCGATGGGTAAAACGGCGTTTTCGATGAACGTCGGCGAATACGTGGCGGTCGAGTATGGCCTGCCGGTCGCGGTGTTCTCGATGGAAATGCCGGGCTCACAGCTCACCATGCGTATGCTCGGCTCGGTCGGCCGGCTGGACCAGCACCGCATGCGAACCGGCCGCCTGACCGACGAAGACTGGCCGAAGCTCACGCACGCCGTACAGAAAATGAGCGAAGCGCAGATTTTCATCGACGAAACCGGCGGTCTGAACCCAATGGAATTGCGCTCGCGAGCGCGCCGGCTGTCGCGTCAATGCGGCAAGCTGGGTTTGATCATCATCGATTACTTGCAGCTGATGAGCGGGTCGTCGTCGGCCGGCGAAAACCGTGCGACCGAAATCTCGGAAATCTCGCGTTCGCTGAAAAGTCTCGCCAAAGAGCTCGACGTGCCCGTGATTGCTTTGTCCCAGCTCAACCGCGGTCTCGAGCAACGTCCGAACAAGCGACCGATCATGTCGGACTTGCGCGAATCCGGCGCTATCGAGCAGGATGCCGACGTGATCCTGTTCATTTACCGCGACGAAGTCTACAACCCGGACAGCCCGGACAAAGGCACGGCCGAGATCATCATCGGTAAACAGCGTAATGGTCCGATCGGGCCTGTTCGGCTCACGTTCCATGGTCAATTCACGAAGTTCGATAATTTTGCCGGCGCGCAGAATTTCTATAGCGACTAGGCGGAAAAGGAAAGAGGCACGTCGTGCCTCTGTTGTAATGCTGATTTCCAAAGTGCGGCCTGGGTCCTGCACCGGTACAATGTGGCGGTTTTATGTCAGCCATAATGTGACCAATTTTCGGGATTCCAATGTTCGGTCGATTCATGCCCACCGAGGGCAAGTTCTTTGAAATCTTCAATGCACACGCAGCGTGCATCGTCTCTGCAAGCCACGAACTCGAACTGCTGATCGACAATCTGCAAGACGCAGAGACCCACAAGCAGAACGTGCAAAAAGCCGAGAAGGCCGCTGACAAGCTTACGCACGAAACCATCGACCTGCTGCACAAGACCTTCATCACGCCGCTCGACCGCGACGAGATCCACAAGCTGATCACCACGATGGACGACATCCTCGACCTGATGGAGGACGTCGCCACCGCCATTTCGCTGTACGACGTGCAGGCCGTGACCTCCGAGGCGAGCCAGCTGGCGCACATCTGCACGGCGACCTCCGAGCGCGTGCAGTTCGCCGTGAGTCTGCTGTCGGACATGAAGCAGGCGAGCCAGATCCTGAAGGCCTGCGAGGACATTGACCGGCTGGAGTCGGAAGCCGACCGCGTGCTGCGCTCGGCCATGTCGAAACTGTTCCGCGAAGAAGACAACGTCAAGACCCTGATCAAGCTGAAGGCAATTTACGAATTGCTCGAGACGATCACGGACAAATGTGAAGATGTAGCGAACATCATCGAAGGCATCGTGCTGGAAAACGCATAATGCAATCGATACAACTCGCCATCTGGGTCGTTGCCGGCCTGGTCGCCGTCGCGCTGATCTTCGACTTCATGAACGGTTTTCACGACGCGGCGAACTCCATCGCCACGGTCGTCTCGACTGGCGTGCTGAAGCCGCAGCAGGCGGTCGCCTTTGCAGCGGCGTTCAACGTCATCGCGTATTTCGTGTTCCACCTGAAGGTGGCGGCGACTGTCGGCAAGGGCACGATCGACCCGAATATCGTCGACCATTACGTGATTTTCGGCGCGCTCGTCGGGGCAATTGGCTGGAACATCATCACCTGGCACTACGGCATTCCGTCGAGTTCGTCGCATGCGCTGATCGGCGGACTGGTGGGCGCGGCGCTTGCCAAGTCGGGCTGGGGCTCGCTCAATTTCGATGGCCTGATGAAGACGGTAGCTTTCATCTTCATCTCGCCGCTGCTTGGCTTCGTGCTCGGCTCGTTTTTCATGCTGCTGGTGTCGTGGATCTACTTCCGTACGCCGCCGAGCAAGGTCGACCGCCGCTTCCGGCGTCTGCAACTGGTGTCCGCGGGCTTGTACAGCCTTGGGCACGGCGGCAACGACGCGCAGAAAACCATCGGCATTATCTGGATGCTGCTGATCGCGACCGGCTACGCATCGTCGTTCGCCGATGCGCCGCCGCTGTGGGTGATCGGCGGCTGCTATCTGTCGATGGGGATCGGCACACTGTTCGGCGGCTGGCGAATCGTCCGCACGATGGGTCAGAAGATCACCAAGCTCAAGCCGGTTGGCGGTTTTTGCGCGGAATCGGGCGGGGCGATCACGTTGTTCACCGCCTCGTGGCTCGGAATTCCCGTGTCAACCACGCATACGATCACCGGCGCGATCGTCGGCGTCGGCGCTACGCAGAAGCTGAGCGCAGTGCGTTGGGGCGTGGCCGGCAACATCGTCTGGGCATGGATTCTAACGATTCCGGCCTCCGCTGCGCTCTCCGCGGTGGGCTGGTGGCTCGGCCATCGTTTCCTGTAAGCCTGCAAGCATTCAAACGTGCCAGCGCGGCGGGCAACCCGCGCTGTTCGCACAGCCAGGCGCGTCGCTTAAATCAGATCAGATCAGCGGCGCGCTGCCTCCATCCATCGGGACGATTGCGCCCGTCACGTAGCTCGCGCGGCGGCTTGCCAGAAACAGGGCGACGTCGGCGATTTCCTCCGGTTTAGCGTAGCGTCCGAGCGGCACTTTGGCCTGGCCGCGTGCCAGCGCTTCCGCACTCTCGATACCTTGCTGCGTCGCCTCCAGCTTGACCGCTTCCTCGATGCGCTCGGTCAGCGTCGCCCCCGGATTGATCGCGTTGATGCGGATGCCGTAGCGCGCGTAGTAGTGCGCGAGGCCTACGGTGGCCAGCATTAAAGCCGCGTTCGCCGCACCGCCGGCGATATGGATATCGCTCGCGATCTTGCCGCCCATGCCGATGATATTGACGATCGTCCCCGGCGTGCCGCCGTTGCCGGCTTTTGCCCGCTCGGCCATGCGCCGCAGCACTTCCTGCTGCGGGTAGATGTAGGGAAAATACTTCGCTTCCATGGTGGCGCGGAAGGCGTCGGCGTCGAGCGTTTCCGGGTCGTAGCGACGCGCCGCGCCGGCGCTGTTGATCAGCACGTCGATCGGGCCGACGGCGGTGCTGACTTCCTCGACGATATCGGCGGCGCTGTGCGGCTCGTGCAGGTCGGCGCGAGTCCGGTGCACGTGCAGTCCTTCCTGCTTCAACTGCTCATAGGCGCGTGCGAGATTGGCCGGATCGCGCGAGACGATCGCGACTTTTGCGCCTTCCTGGGCGAACGCCCGGGCGCAGGCAAGCCCGATTCCCTTGCTACCGCCCGTGATCAGCACCACTTTGTCTTTCAGTCCGAGGTCCATCGTCACCACCCGCTGTCGGAAGAATATCGATGACGATAGCAGATCGGTGGCGGGGCGGTGAGAGGGCGTTTGCGGTGCCTTGCGCAAAGGGTGTCAGGCGGGGCGGCGCTATGGTTCGTCAGAAACTGCCGTTGGCGAAGCGGGCGATCGGGTCGTCGTTGGTCTGGGTGGGCGCGGGCGTCCCGCGCGACGCCGTCGAGGCGCGCATGATCTGCACGCTGCCATTGTCGTCGGTTTGCTGCGCCTGGCGGGCTTGACGCGCTGCCACGGCGGCGGGCGGCGGCGGCTCGAAGGCGTCGGCGGCGGCATCGATCGGATCGGGCGCGCGGGCTGTCGCAGAGGGCGCGGCGGAGCGCGGCGCCGTCGGCGCTGCCGCTGCTTGTGACGTTGAACTACCGGTAGCCTCATACGCACTGGCTTGAGTGGCCGGAACCGGCGTCGGCGCTACCGCGCCGGCCGCGCGCGCCTGGATTTGCGCCGCGCTCATGCCGGGCGGTGGCGGTTCAAACGGATCGGCCTGAGGCGGCGCGGCGGTCGCGGTCGTGGCCATCGTCGGCGCGGGCTGGGCTGCCGCGGCGGTCAACGGCGAGCGCGGCGCCGTCTGCGCCACCGGTACGACCGGCGTGACCCGCTCGGGTTGCGGCGCTGCAGCCTGATAGCTGGGTGTATCGAACGGTTGAGGCATAGCAGCCGGCGCTGCCACACGCCGAATTCCGTCGAACCGCTTGGCCCAATACGGATTGGTCAAATAATCGAGCCGCACCGTGCCACCCGTGGACGGTGCATTGACGAAGCGCAGCTTGCCCACGTAAATGCCGACGTGCGAATGCGCGCGCCCGGTCGTGTTGAAGAAAATCAGATCGCCCGGCGCGACTTCATCCGGCTCGATCGATTCCCCGCGACCGCTCATGTCGGCCGTCGTGCGCGGCAGATTCACCGACGCCGCACGCGAGACGACATAGCGAACCAGACCGCTGCAATCGAAACCGCTATCCGGCGTATTGCCACCCCAACGGTATGGAATGCCGACCAGCGACATCGCCTGAATCGAGATTTCCTCGCGCCCGATACTGTGGTCGACGAAATTCGGAAAGCCCGGCGGCGGCGCGTGATACGCGCCGTTCGCCACGACGATCGAGCCGCCCGCACCGCGCGACGACGTCTTCTGCGGGGCGCCGGCACAAGCGGCGAGCAGCAGAACGGTCAGCAGCGAAAAGGCGAGTCGGCGCATGAAGACGAGGCGAGCGGTAAACGCTCGTTTAATGACGGTCGATTTCGGGATGGTAGCCGTCGAACATCGCTGCGGCAAGAATTCTTCACAATTTACTTGAAGTTCCAGCGCTAAGTGTGGCCCGACCAGCACGAACCGGCATGAAAAAAGCCGCCTCCGGATGACTCCGGACGCGGCTTCGACTACAAGCTAACTAGCTGAAACTTAAAGAATTTCCGACGCGTAATCCGCCAGACGCGAACGCTCGCCGCGCGCCAGCGTCACGTGCCCGCTGTGCGCCCAACCCTTGAATCGGTCGACCACGTAGGTCAAGCCCGAACTGCCTTCGGTCAGGTACGGCGTGTCGATCTGCGCGATGTTGCCCAGACAGATGATCTTCGTGCCCGGACCCGCGCGCGTGACCAGCGTCTTCATCTGCTTCGGCGTCAGGTTCTGCGCCTCGTCGATGATCAGATACTTGTCGACGAACGTGCGGCCGCGCATGAAGTTCATGCTCTTGACCTTCAGGCGCGAGCGGATCAGTTCCTGCGTCGCGGCGCGGCCCCATTCGCCGGCGGCGTCGTCGGTTTTCTGCAGGACTTCGAGGTTGTCGTCGAATGCACCCATCCACGGCTGCATTTTTTCCTCTTCCGTACCCGGCAGGAAGCCGATGTCTTCACCGACCGGCACCGTGGCGCGCGTCACGATGATCTCGTTGTAACGCTTGTCGTCCAGCACCTGCGCGAGACCGGCGGCCAGCGCCACCAGCGTCTTGCCGGTACCGGCCTGACCGAGCAGCGTGACGAAGTCGATCTCCGGATTCATCAACAGATTCAGCGCGAAGTTCTGCTCGCGATTGCGCGCCGTGATGCCCCACACGTTGTTCTTGTGGTGGCCGTAGTCACGCAGCGTTTGCAGCAGCGCCGTCTTGCCGTTCAACTCGCGCACCAGCGCGTGAAACGCCGGTTCACCGTTTTGCGGCTCGAGGTAGACGAACTCGTTGACCAGCATCGACGCGCACAGCGGACCCGTCACCCGGTAATACGTGGTGCCGGTTTTGGTGTCCTGCCAGCTCTCCATGCCCTGCGCGTGCTTGGTCCAGAAATCCTGCGGCAGCGCGCGGATGCCGGAATACAGCAGATCGCTGTCTTCGAGCACCTGGTCGTTGAAGTAGTCTTCGGCGGGCAGACCGAGCGCATGCGCCTTGATGCGCATGTTGATGTCTTTCGACACCAGCACGACCTGGCGATCCGGCCGGTCGCGTTGCAACGCACGCACCACGCCGAGGATCTGGTTGTCGGCCTTGCCTTCGGGCAGACCTTCCACCGGTTCGATGGTAGCCAGCGTGGTCTGGAAGAACAGACGTCCGGACGCCTCGCGGCTACCCAGACGGGCGAGCGAAATGCCGTCGGAGATATTGCCGGCGTTGGCAACCAGCGCGTCCAGCGTGCGGCTCACCTGACGCGCGTTACGCGCGACTTCCGACATGCCTTTCTTGTGGTTGTCGAGTTCTTCCAACGTCATCATCGGCAGATAGACGTCGTGTTCCTCGAAACGGAACAGGCAGCTTGGATCGTGCATCAGCACGTTCGTGTCGAGCACGAAGAGCTTCTGGACTTCAACCGGATCGGTGCTCGAACTGCGTTTCTTGCTGGTGCCGCGCGAAGTGGGCGCGACGGCCGCGGGCGTCGCGGCTTCGGCCTGCTTCGCGCTCGGCGCGCGCGCGACTACCGGCTGCGCGGGCGCGGCCGGTTCGGCTTGCGGGCGGGCGGCAGGAACGGGTTGCAACAAGGCAGCCGTCTGCTTCAACTTGCGACGGGGCGCCGGCGCGGCTTGCTCGCCGGACGCGGAAGCAGTAGCAGCAGCCGACGACGCCGGCACGGGGCGCAAGGTGGTCGCGGCATTCGCGGCGTGCGTCATGGGCGTAGCGACATTGGCGCGGCCGAAGTCGGCCGACTCTGCGGCTTCCCCGACGCCAGCCTGTTTCTTCGCGGCGGAGCGCGCCGGAGTGGCGGCTTTGGCCTTGTATTCGTCAGGCGGCAGAAGATTGCCGAGCTTGCTGGGGGGAGTAGGCAAAGGCATGGTTTCCCTCGAATTTATCGGGTCGCATTTCGTGCGCCGCCTGTCGCATTCTGCAGGTGCCAGTGAGTGCGCACGCAGTTTGCGCCCGGAGGCGCGCATTCGGTCTAGAGATGCCGTTTCGCCTTGTCTTCGATCGGCTCCTTAACGGAAGCGCGTGGCCGGGTGAACGGACGGCTGCGCGCAATTAAAAAAGCCGCCGCCCCGACGTACGGGGCAAGCGGCTCGCTTTCAGCACTCGCGTTGCACCTCACGACTCCGACGGAACCCGTGAAACGGGAAACGGCCGTCAAGTCAGGCGCAGTGGCGAAAAGTTCGGGTGGACAGGCACTCATTGAAAACCAATATAACGCGCCTCACAGCGCTTGTACAGCTTCCAGAATATCGTCGACGTGGCCCGGTACTTTTACGCCACGCCACTCCTGACGAAGCACACCTTCGGCGTCGATGAGGAAGGTGGAACGCTCGATTCCCCGTACTTCCTTGCCATACATTTTCTTCATTTTGATGACGTTGAAGAGCGCGCACAGATTTTCTTCCGGATCCGAGATCAGCGGGAACGGCAGTTCGAGTTTCGCCTTGAAGTTGTCATGCGAGCGCAGGCTGTCGCGCGACACGCCGAGGATTTCCGCGCCGGCCTTGGTGAACTTAGGATACAGATCGCGGAATTGCAGACCTTCGGTCGTGCAGCCCGGCGTGTTGTCCTTCGGGTAGAAATACAGCACCACCTTCTTGCCCCGCAGCTTGGACAGCGTGATCTCGCCACCGGTAGCGGGGGCGGTGAAATCGGGGATGGGTTGGTCGACTGCGATGGGCACGAGGTTCTCCGGTTGTTATGGCCGGCGCCGGAGCATTGCGGCGGCGTCGGCCTGGCGTCGAGGCTGGGGGAGGTCGGCCGGCGCGCGGCGGACACTCGCGCGGCGGCTGGGTCGTCAGGGCCGACGGTCGCCTGGCCAGTCAGGGCTGGACAATCAACTCGCCGGAGCGGCCTGGAATTTCGCCCCACGTAACAGGGTACGATGGCAGCGTGCTGCGGTCTAGCGTGGCGTGGTAATCCCCCATCGTCGCGAAGGTGTGGCCTTGCGCGCGCCAGCCTTCAAGCAGCTGTTCGAAAATCGGCGCGAGCTTCTGGCCTTCGAGTTCCGCGTGCAGCGTGAAGACCTGATCGTGCGGATTATTTTCGGTGTGCTTCAGCATCCACGCGGCGACGTTGTCCAGATCGACGCCGTCGACGCCGAGCACTTCGTCGAGCGTGGGCAACGTGGTCGGCATCTGCACGTGCGCGAGCGTCTTGCCGTCGACCACCGGCAGATACGGCGAATGGCCCCGGCCGTCGGAGGCGTACTGCATGCCCCACGCGTCGATCTGCTCGAACGCGTAGCCGTTCATCTGCCAGCCGGCCGCGCCGTGCGTGACGGGCGGCGCTCCGAACACGTCGACGAAACGGTCGTGGCTTTTCTGCATTTGCGCCGCGGTCCATGCACGGTCTTTCACGCGCACGTTGTCCTGCCAGTACACGTGATCCCACGTATGAATGCCGCATTCGAAGCCGGCCTCATGGATCGCACGCATTTCCGCCGAGGTCTTCGCGCCGATGTCCGGACCGGGCAGCAGCACGCCGTACATCAACTGCCTGATGCCGTAATGTTCCACCACCGAAGTACGCGACACCTTCTTCAGAAAGCCCGGGCGTAACACGCGACGCATCGCCCAACCGGTGTGGTCGGGCCCGAGGCTGAACAGAAACGTGGCGCGAGCCTTGAAGCGGTCGAAAATGCGGGCGAGATTCGGCACGCCTTCGCGGGTGCCGCGCAGCGTGTCGACGTCGATCTTCAGGACGATACGGGCCAAGGATCAGCCCTTACTGCTGTTCGACGAGCGCGCGTGCTTCGCCGACGTGGCCGCGATACGCTTCGAAAATCTTGCGCAGCGCTTCGTCGAAAGTCGACTTCGGCGCCCAGTCGAGTTCCTGCATCGTGTTGTCGATCTTCGGCACGCGGTTCTGCACGTCCTGATAGCCTGCGCCGTAGTAAGCGCCCGACGAGGTCTCGACCAGTTGCACCTGCTTGGCCGTTTCGGCGTATTCCGGGAATTCGGCGGCGAGCGCCAGCATCTTGTGCGCGAGCTCACGCACCGAGAAGTTGTTGGTCGGATTGCCGATGTTGTAGATCTTGCCCGTGGCGATGCCGTCCTTGTTGTCGATGATCTTCATCAGCGCGCCGATGCCGTCGTCGATATCCGTGAACGCGCGCTTCTGCGCGCCGCCGTCCACGAGGCTGATGTTCTCGCCGCGCACGATGTGACCCAGGAACTGCGTGACCACGCGCGAGCTGCCTTCCTTCGGCGTGTAGATCGAGTCGAGGCCCGGGCCGATCCAGTTGAACGGACGGAACAGCGTGAAGTTCAGGCCTTCCATGCCGTAGCCCCAGATCACGCGGTCCATCAACTGCTTCGAGCATGCGTAGATCCAGCGCGGCTTGTTGATCGGGCCGTACGACAGTTGCGATTCTTCCGGATCGAACTGCTCGTCCGTGCACATGCCGTACACCTCGGAGGTGGACGGAAACACGAGGTGCTTGCCGTACTTCACGGCCGAACGCACGATCGGCAGATTCGCCTCGAAGTCGAGTTCGAACACGCGCAGCGGCTGCTTCACATACGTGGCGGGCGTGGCGATCGCGACCAGCGGCAGGATCACGTCGCACTTCTTGACGTGATACTCCACCCATTCCTTGTTGATCGTGATGTCGCCTTCGAAGAAGTGCATCCGCTCATGATTGATGAGATCGCCCAGACGTTCGGTCTGCATGTCCATCCCGAAGACTTCCCAGTCGGTCGTTTCGAGAATGCGTTTGGACAGGTGGTGGCCGATGAAGCCGTTCACACCCAGAATCAGGACTTTTTTCATGAATGACGGGGAATTTGGATGAGCTGGGCGAATTCGGCCGGAGTGACGACAGCTTCACCGCCGTCGTGCTGATGCCGCAATTCGTGGATGGCGATCGCGCGGCCGTCGCCGCATATCGCGAAAACGGCATTATCGCTTACGTGCAGGCCCGGCGGCAAATCCGAACGAAGCGCACCGGGCGTGGCCAGACGTGCTCGCGCAATCACGAAACGCCGGCCGTCGAGATCGGTGAAAGCGCCGGGATAGGGCGGCGCAACCGCGCGAATCAGGTTGTAGACCTGCTGCGCCGGCTGCGTCCAATCGATCCGGCCATCTTCCGGCTTGCGCCCGCCGTAGTAGCTACCGTGCGACAGATCGTTCGGCAGATTTGGCGCTTCGCCCGCCAGCAAAGCCGGCAGCACACGCCACAGCGTTTGCTCGGCGGCCACGGTGACCTTGTCGAACACTTGCGCGGCGGTGTCGTCGGGCAGGATCGGCACCGGCGTTTGCGCGATGATCGCTCCCGCGTCGGGCTTGGCCGCCATTTCGTGCAGCGTCGCGCCGGTCTCGGTCTCGCCGAAAATCACCGCCCAGTTGGTCGGCACGCGGCCGCGGTATTTCGGCAGCAGCGAGCCGTGCATGTTGTAAGCGCCCCGTGCGGCGAGCGCCAGCAGGTCGACCGGCAACATGTGGCGGTAGTAGAACGAGAAGATGAAGTCCGGCCGCGCGGCGCTCACCGCAGCGCGCAACTCGGCGCTCTTCGGATCGGCCGGCGTGACGACCGGAATGCCGTGTTCGGCGGCGACCGAAGCAACGCTGCCGAACCAGATGTTCTCGCTCGGGTTGTCTTCATGCGTGACGACCAGCGCCACATCCACACCGCGCGCGAGCAGCACCTGCAGGCAGCGCACGCCGACGTTGTGATAGGCGAATACGACGGCGCGCGGCTTCATGGATTCGGGCCCTGATCGATCAGCGGCGCGGCTTGCACGGCCTGCACGACGGCCTGACGCGGCGCTTCGGTCACGGTCGTGCCGTCGCGTTGTTCGAGAATCGTCTGAACCAGATAACGCGGCCGCGCGCGCACCTGCTGATAAATCCGGCCGATGTACTCACCGAGCAGCCCGAGCGCGAAGATGATCACGCCGAGCAGGAAGAAGATCACGGCGAACAGCGTGAACACACCTTGCACTTCCGCACCGATGATGAAGCGTCGAATCAGCAGCAGCACGAACAGCGCCGCCGAACCGAGCGACAGGATCACGCCGATAAACGACAACCATTGCAGCGGCACGACCGAGAAGCCGGTCACGAGGTCGAAATTCAAACGGATCAGCGAATACAGCGAGTACTTCGATTCGCCCGCAAAACGCTCTTCGTGGGCGACTTCGATTTCAACCGGGTTCTGTGCGAAGGTGTACGCGAGCGCCGGAATGAAAGTGTTGATTTCGCCGCAACGGTTGATCGTGTCGATGATGTGCCGGCTGTACGCACGCAGCATGCAGCCCTGGTCGGTCATCTTGATGCGGGTGATGCGCTCGCGCAGCCGGTTCATCGCGCGCGACGCCTTGCGGCGGAACAGGCTGTCCTGACGTTGCAGACGAATCGTGCCGACGTAGTCGTAGCCTTCGCGCATCTTCGCGACCAGCTTGCCGATTTCTTCCGGCGGATTCTGCAGGTCGGCGTCGAGCGTGATGACGATCTCGCCGCGCGATTGCTCGAAGCCCGCGAGAATCGCCATGTGCTGACCGTAGTTGCCGTTCAGCAGAATCACGCGCGTCGTGTCGGGACGTGCGCGGAACTGGTCGGCGAGCAACGCGGGAGACTTGTCGCGGCTGCCGTCGTTGATGAAGATCACTTCATAACCGGCGCCGAGCGCGTCGAGCGCCGGATAAAGGCGCGCGAACAGCGCAGCCAGCCCGGCTTCCTCGTTGTACACCGGGATGATGATCGACACTTCCGGTGCGACGGCGCGATGTTCCGAATAAATCATTTCCGCTTATTTTCCGTATTGTTCGCAAATTTCATTGACCGCGTGGCAGACGCGCGCCACATCGGCTTCGTTCATGAGCGTGAACAGCGGCAGCGTGACATTGGTGGCGCCAAAGCGCTCCGCGTGCGGGAACATGCCTTCCTTGAAGCCGCGCGCGCGATACAGCGTGAACAGATGGATCGCCGGATAGTGAACGCCCGAACCGATGCCGCGTTCCTTGAGTTGACCCATGAAACCGGCGCGGTCGATCGAGAGTTTCTCGAGCGGCAGCGTGATCTGGAACATGTGCCAGTTGCTGTTTTCGAAGTCAGCAAACGGCAGGCCGACGCCCAGTTCCGCCGCCGCGCCGCCTTCCAGACCCGCGAAATACGCGCGTACCAGCTTCTTGCGCTGTGCGAGGAAGCGCTCCAGATGCGGCAACTGGCCGAGGCCGACGCGCGCGGCGACGTCCGTCAGGTTGTACTTGCCGCCCAGCACGTCGCAGTCCATGCCATCGAAACCCGTGCGCGTGATGCCTTGCAGGCGGTATTTCTGGGCCAGCGTCGCTTCGTCCTCGTTGTTCAGGACCAGCGCGCCGCCTTCGATCGAAGTCAGATTCTTGTTCGCGTGGAAGCTGAACGAGACGATGTCGCCCAGCTTGCCGATGCGCTCGCCGTTCCACGTCGAGCCGAACGCCTGCGCGGCGTCTTCGATCACGCGCAGCTTGTGCGCGCGGGCGATTTCATACAGACGGTCCATGTTGACCGGCAGCCCCGACAGGTAGACCGGCAGCAGCGCCCTGGTACGCGGCGTGATGGCTTTTTCGAGCAGGTCGAGGTCGATATTGCGGGTGGCCGGGTCGATGTCGACGAACACCGGCGTCGCGCCGACTTCATAAATCACGTTGCTGGTCGACACCCACGAGGCGGGCGTGGTGATGACTTCGTCGCCTTCACCCACGCCGGCGATGCGCAGTCCGATCTCGAGCGTTGCCGTGCCGGAATTGAAGGTGCGCACCGGACGGCCGCCGCAGAACCCGGACAGCGCCGCTTCGAATTTCTGATTCTGCGGGCCGGTGGTGATCCAGCCGGAGCGCAGCACGTCGACGACGCCCTGAATCGTTTCTTCGTCGATCTCGGGTTTCACAAACGGCAAAAACGGAAGTGTTGACTGGCTCATTGAATGCTTCGCTCGATTGATAGGGGCGCAGCCCGTAGGGCGCGGAAGTAAACCACAAACTACGCGCAAACCCAAGGCCGCGACAAAAAGGGCGCAACCATACAGCATACCCTGCTCAAGCTTACGGTTTTCTTAATCGTACCGACCGACGGCTTACGGCATCTTTTGCCGACGGCGGGCACAGGCCGTTGACCGGCCCGGCAAGCCTAGCTTCGCGCCAGCACGACCACGCCGACCAAGATAATGCCGATGCCGACCATCTTCTGTACCGACATGATCTCGCCGAACAGATACCACGCGGCGAACGCGTTGACGATATAGCCGAGCGACAGCATCGGATAGGCGATCGACACGTCGACCCGCGACAGTCCTACCACCCACACGGCCACACTGATCACATAACAGGCCAGGCCGCCGATGATGGGCGGCTGCGTTGCCAGGCGAAAGGCGATGGGCAGGATGTTCGCACGGGTGAATTCGAAGTGTCCAACGGCATTCGTTCCGGCTTTGAGCAGCAACTGCGCACCGGCGTTCAGCGAGACGCCGGCAAGAATACAAAAGAGCGAAATCGGGTTCATCGAACGGTAGATCCTGATATGGGGGGTTATTGCGGTTTTTCCATGGGCGCCGGCGCATTCGCCGCGGCGACGGGCTTGGCCACCACCACCCGGCGCGAATCGCGGGCGATCAGCTGCATCGGCAGGCCTTCCTTGAGCAGGCGGTCGTAGGTCGGCGGCGGCAGCAGGGCGAGCGCGTAGCGCTCGGACTTCCAGCGTTCCACCCAGGCGTCGAAGGTCGGCACCCATTTCTGCGGCTCGACCGACACGCCAAAGGCCAGTTCGTCGGGGTGCGCGACCATGATCATCGTGTGATCGATGTAGAACGGCAGCGTGTGGTCGAGCACGCCGACCGAGTAGAACGGCGTATCGGCCGGCAGTTTCGCGATCTCGGCCTTGATGGCGGGCGCGAGCGGTGCGCCCGAGCTCAGGCGGCCGAACACGTCGTGCCCGGTGCCGCCGATCGTGCCGAGCAGCAGCCACGCCGCGCCGAAGGTGGCGACGGCGGCAAGACTGCCGTTGCGGCCACGGCTGCGGCGGTTCAGCCACAGCGCCGCGAGCGTCAGCACGAAGGCCGTGCCGAGCGCCGCCAGCACCCAGCCGCGGAATGCCACGTAGA
Source organism: Paraburkholderia sp. BCC1884 (assembly GCF_900996225.1). Taxonomy (GTDB): domain Bacteria; phylum Pseudomonadota; class Gammaproteobacteria; order Burkholderiales; family Burkholderiaceae; genus Paraburkholderia. Next base: position 519,859 of record NZ_CAAJGL010000079.1, read on the forward strand.
GTTCGTTCGGATTGCGGCTGTCGCCGAGACGCGACAGGAATAGCGCCCCAAAGGCGCCTACCACGAGAAAGAGCGCGTAGCCGGCAAGATGGCGGCGCAACTGGTCACGCGTGACCAGCGGCAAATACATGCCGATCAGCAGGGCGATGGTCGGTGCGATCGGCAACGTGTACGACAGCAGCTTCGAATGCGACGCGCTGAAGAACAGGAAGATGAAGACCGTCCACACCAGCATGATCGTCACCGGTGCGAAGCCGTTCGGCTGACGCGGCAGACGCCAGGCGTGACGCACGCTTTGCACGGTAACCGAGAGCCACGGCAGAAAGCCGATCAGCAGCACCGGCACGAAGTAGTAGAAGGCGCCCGGGCGATTCTGCTCGGGCGTCAGATAGCGCTCGAACTGCTGAACGATGAAGAAGAAGTTCAGGAATTCCGGATTGCGTTGCTGCACCAGCACGAACCACGGCGTGACGATCACGAAGAAGACGATCAGGCCGCCGATCAGGTGCAGACGCTTCCAGAGCGCCCAATCGCGTGCGATCAGCGTATAGAGCACCAGCACCGCGCCCGGCAGAATCACGCCGACGAGCCCCTTTGAGAGCACGGCCAGCGCCATCGAACCCCAGCAGACCCACATCCAGCCGCGCACGGAGGCGGTCGGCAGGTTGGGGCGCTGCGCGAGCAACAGCGCGCACAGCGTCAGCTCCATCCAGAACGACAGGCCCATGTCGAGCGTGTTGAAGTGGCCCATCAGGTTCCAGTACGGCGAGGTCGCGAGGACGATCGCCGCGAACACGCCGGTCGCCGCGTTGAACACGCGCGCGCCGGTGAAGCCGACCAGCAGCACGCCGGCAAAGCCCGTCAGCGCGGTATAAAGCCGCGCCTGCCATTCGCCGATGCCGAACCACGCGAACGTGAGCGCGTTCGCCCAGGTTTGCAGCGGCGGCTTCTCGAAATACTTGTAGCCGTTGTAGCGTGGCGTGATCCAGTCGCCCGTGAGGAACATCTCGCGCGCCATCTCGGCGTAACGGCCTTCGTCGCTCGGCAGCAGATGGCGCCAGCCCAGCGGCACGAACCAGATCACGGCAAGGGCGAGCACCAGCAGCAGGATCGTGGTGCGGTTGAGCGGTAGCCTCGAGGGCGTCTCGTTCATGAATTTCAACCTTTCTGGCGACGCCGCGGGTGCGGCGCAGCGGTGTTATTTGGAGGCGGCGATCGCGTACTAACCGGTACCAGGTGCTTGCTGGTGCCATGCCCGGCGCCGGCGCGCCCGAAGGGCGCTGCCTCGCGCGTGACCACGCAGGGCGGTGCGCCGCCGATGGCGCGCAGTGTACGTGATCGGCCGTGGCGCGGCCAGGGCGCCCGATTCGTCGGGCACGCCGGACGCACCCGCCGACGGGCCGTCAGGCTTCGATCAGCAGCGCGGCCGCGACCTTGCGGCCCTCGGCCATCAGAATGTTGTAAGTGCGGCAGGCGGCCTTGAAGTCCATCGTCTCGACGCCGATGCGCTTCGCGGTCAATGCCGCGATCAGGCGCGGGTGGGGAAAGCGGATGCGCTCGCCGCTGCCGAAGATGACCACCTCCGGCGCGTAGTCGACCAGCATCGCGAAGAGTTCGGGGCTCAGTTGCTCGAACGACGAGACGGGCCACGGGATGACCGGCGCCTGCGGCAGCACGAGCAGGCTGCCCGTGTGGCGGACGAGATTGATTTCGACATAGTCGGCACCGTAGCCGGTGACGGTATTGAGGGCGCCGCTGGATTCCTGATGTAATTTCAAATTCGTTTTCCGAAGTCGTCGTGCGACACCATGCGTATTGGCGGCTCGACCGGCTACAGCCGGATCAGGCGGTTCGACGCGAATGGTTGACGCGAGTGGGACACGAAGAGGCCGAAACGGCTTGCCGATGCGGGTGGTGCATTGCGGAAGTCGGCCAAAATCCGCTAAATTATAGCTTTTTAGCCGCCTCGCGGCGCCCCTCGCTCATGTGCCGCCACAAGCCGCACCGAGAACATGGGTGCGGCCCACCGGCTACCTGCCCTGGTTTTGCCCGCTTTCGTCAGCTTTTCGTCTGTTTTGCCATTGCCCCGGCGCAACCCGCCACCCGCAGGCTCAAGACGTTCGGGAAAGCGACCCCGATCCGCGCCTGACGGCCCTTGCCGGCCGCGCCGCGACCGAATCTCCGTATCGGCGAACTAGCCGGCCTGGCGTCTTTTGCCCGCGCTCGTTTGCCCAAGCCATCAACAGGATGAAGTGCCCGCCGTGAAACCGATTCTCAAATCCAACAAGTTGTTGAATGTCTGCTACGACATTCGCGGGCCCGTCCTCGAACATGCGAAGCGGCTTGAAGAAGAAGGCCATCGCATCATCAAGCTCAATATCGGCAACCTGGCGCCGTTCGGTTTCGACGCGCCGGACGAAATCATTCAGGACATGATCCTGAATCTGCCCAACTCGTCGGGCTATTCCGATTCGAAGGGCGTGTTCGCCGCGCGCAAGGCGATCATGCATTACACGCAGCAAAAGGGCGTGCATGGCGTGGAACTGGACGACATCTACATCGGCAACGGCGCGTCCGAGTTGATCGTGATGGCGCTGCAGGGCTTGCTCAACGACGGCGACGAAGTGCTGCTGCCCGCGCCGGACTACCCGCTGTGGACCGCCGGCGTAAGCCTGTCGGGCGGCACGCCGGTGCATTACATCTGCGACGAATCGAATCGCTGGATGCCCGACCTCGACGACATCCGCGCGAAAATCACGCCGAACACGCGCGCGCTCGTCGTGATCAACCCGAACAACCCGACCGGCGCGCTGTATTCAGACGAACTGCTGCTCGGCCTGATCGAGATCGCCCGCCAGCACGGCCTCGTGATTTTCGCCGACGAGGTCTACGACAAGATCGTCTACGACGGCAAGAAACACACGTCGATGGCCGCGTTGTCCGAAGACGTGCTCACGGTCACTTTCAACAGTCTCTCGAAGAGCTATCGTTCGTGCGGCTATCGCGCGGGCTGGATGTTCATCTCGGGCCTGACGGGCGAGAACCGCCGCCACGCCAGGGATTACTTCGAAGGCCTCGGCATCCTCGCGTCGATGCGCCTGTGTCCGAACGTGCCCGGCCAGTATGCGATCCAGACCGCGCTCGGCGGCTATCAGAGCATCAACGACCTGATCGTGCCGAGCGGGCGCCTCTACAAGCAGCGCGAACTCGCGTACGACATGCTCACGTCGATTCCGGGCGTAAGCTGCGTGAAGCCCGAGGCGGCGCTATACATGTTCCCGCGCCTCGATCCGAAGGTGTACCCGATCCAGGACGATCAGCAGTTCATCCTCGACCTCCTGCTGGAAGAGCGCGTGCTGCTCGTGCAGGGCACCGGCTTCAACTGGAAAACGCCGGATCACTTCCGCGTCGTGTTCCTGCCGAACGTCGACGACCTCGCGGATTCGATCAACCGGATCGCGCGCTTCCTCGACGGTTACCGCAAGCGTCACACGGCCTAGCGCACAATGGGGGTTTGGCGCGGCCCGAGTCGCGCCGCAAACGCCCCCTGCGTCACCCGATTCTTTCTAAACCTCTAATCGAAAACACACGCTGCATGGAACCGATCAAAGTTGGACTGCTGGGCTTCGGCACGGTAGGCAGCGGCACCTTCACGGTACTGCGCCGCAATCAGGAAGAAATCAAACGTCGCGCCGGCCGCGGCATCGAGATCGCGCGCATTGCCGTGCGCAATCCCGCCAAGGCAACCGCGGCGCTCGGCAGCGAAGCCGGCACCGTGGCGCTCACCGATGACTTCAACGCCGTGGTCGACGATCCGTCGATCGATATCGTCGCGGAAATGATCGGCGGCACGGGCGTGGCGCGCGATCTGGTGCTGCGCGCCATCAAGAACCGCAAGCACGTGGTCACGGCCAACAAGGCGTTGCTTGCAGTGCACGGCACGGAGATTTTCGAAGCGGCGCGCGCCAACGGCGTGATGGTGTCGTTCGAAGCGGCGGTGGCGGGCGGCATTCCGATCATCAAGGCGCTGCGCGAAGGGCTGACGGCCAATCGCATCCAGTACATCGCGGGCATCATCAACGGCACCACGAACTACATTCTTTCGGAGATGCGCGACCGCGGGCTCGATTTCGCGACCGCGCTGAAGGCGGCTCAGGAACTGGGTTATGCCGAAGCCGATCCGACCTTCGACATCGAAGGCGTGGACGCCGCGCACAAGGCGACGATCATGAGCGCGATCGCGTTCGGCGTGCCGGTGCAGTTCGACAAGGCTTACGTCGAAGGCATCAGCAAGCTCGCCGCGATCGACATCAAGTACGCCGAGGAACTCGGCTATCGCATCAAGCTGCTCGGCATCGCGCGCCGTACGGATAAGGGCATCGAATTGCGCGTGCACCCCACGCTGATCCCGGAAAAACGCCTGCTGGCGAACGTGGAAGGCGCGATGAACGCGGTGGTCGTGCATGGCGACGCCGTGGGCACCACGCTGTATTACGGCAAGGGCGCGGGCGCGGAGCCGACGGCGTCCGCCGTGGTCGCCGATCTGGTCGACGTGACGCGTCTGCATACGGCGGACCCGGAGCATCGCGTGCCGCATCTGGCGTTCCAGCCGGACAGCCTGTCGAGCACCCCGATCCTGCCGATCGACGAAGTGACGAGCGGCTACTACCTGCGTCTGCGGGTGGCGGACGTGACCGGCGTGCTGGCCGACATCACGCGCATTCTGGCCGACACCGGCATCTCGATCGACGCGCTGCTGCAGAAGGAATCGGAGCAGGTCGACGCGAACGGCAAGGGCGAAACCGACATCATCCTGATCACGCACGAGACGGTTGAAAAGCACGTCAATGCCGCGATCAAAACGATCGAAGCGTTGAAGACCGTTGTCTCGCAAGTCACGAAGCTGCGCATGGAAGCGCTGAACTAGGCCGAACTATGAACTACCTCTCCACGCGCGGCGCCGGAGCCGGCGAACGCCATACCTTTTCCGACATCCTGCTGGGTGGTCTCGCGAAAGACGGCGGCCTGTACCTGCCCGCTGAATACCCGCGCGTCAGCGCCGACGAACTGACGCGCTGGCGCACGCTGCCGTACGCAGACCTCGCCTTCGAAATCCTCTCGAAGTTCAGCGACGACATTCCCACCGAAGACCTGCGCGCGTTGACGCGCAAGACCTACACGGCGGCGACTTACTGCAATGTGCGCGACGACGAAAGCGCCGCGCAGATCACGCCGCTGAAGACGCTCGGCGTCGAGAACGGTGCGCCGTTGTCGCTGCTGGAATTGTCGAATGGCCCGACGCTCGCGTTCAAGGACATGGCGATGCAGTTGATCGGCAACCTGTTCGAGTACACGCTCGCCAAACACGGCGAAACACTGAACATTCTCGGCGCGACCTCGGGCGACACCGGCAGCGCCGCGGAATATGCGATGCGCGGCAAGCAGGGCATTCGCGTATTCATGCTCTCGCCGCACAAGAAGATGAGCGCGTTCCAGACCGCGCAGATGTACAGCCTGCAGGACCCGAACATCTTCAACCTCGCAATTGAAGGCGTGTTCGACGACGCGCAGGACATCGTCAAAGCGGTGTCGAACGATCACGCGTTCAAGGCGAAGTACAAGATCGGTACGGTCAATTCGATCAACTGGGCGCGGGTCGTTGCCCAGGTCGTGTACTACTTCAAGGGCTATTTCGCCGCGACGAAATCGAACGACGAGCGTGTTTCGTTCACGGTGCCGTCGGGCAACTTCGGCAATGTGTGCGCGGGTCACATCGCCCGCATGATGGGTTTGCCGATCGAGAAGCTGGTGGTCGCCACGAACGAAAACGACGTGCTCGACGAGTTCTTCCGCACCGGCATTTATCGCGTGCGCAAGGCGGCTGAGACGTATCACACGAGCAGCCCGAGCATGGACATTTCGAAGGCGTCGAACTTCGAGCGTTTCGTGTTCGATCTGCTCGGCCGCGATCCGGCGCGCGTGCTGCAACTGTTCCGCGACGTCGAGGAGAAGGGCGGTTTCGACCTCGCGGCGAGCGGCGATTTTGCGCGCGTGCAGGAATTCGGTTTCGTCTCGGGCAGCAGCAATCATGAAACGCGCGTGGAGACGATCCGCGACGTGTTCGAGCGCTACGACACGATGATCGACACGCACACCGCCGACGGCCTGAAGGTGGCCCGGGAACATCTGCAAGCGGGTATCCCGATGATCGTTCTGGAGACGGCGCAACCGATCAAGTTCGGCGAAACGATTCGTGAAGCGCTGTTGCGTGAACCGGAGCGGCCGGCTGCGTTCTCCGGGCTCGAGTCGTTGCCGCAGCGTTTCGAAGTGCTGCCGAACGACGCGCAGCGCGTGAAGGACTTCGTGGTCGCGAATACCGGCGAGTAAAGCGTGCGGTGCTGCGTGAGCCGGCGGCTCATGCAGCACCCTCGCTCGCCGCCGTCAGTTGAAAACCCAAAAAATCCCTCCATAACGCACGGCCGCCCAGGCCGACGCCATCGGCCGCTACAATATTCTTTTAACCTGCGGCTTCGACACCCGATGTCCACACCCACGCCCCGCGCGCCGATGCTCGCCACCGCCGAAGCCCTCGCGACCCTGCTGAGCGCCGCGATGCCGATTGCCGGCACAGAATCGATTGCCACACTCGAGGCGCTGAACCGGGTGCTCTCGGCCGACGTCACCTCGCCGCTCGACGTGCCGCCCATGAACACCAGTTCAATGGACGGCTACGCAGTGCGCGTCGCGGACCTGACGGGCGAGGGCACGACCCGGCTGCCGGTCTCGCAGCGCATTCCCGCCGGTCACGCTCCCGAGCCGCTGAAAGCGGGGACGGCCGCGCGCATCTTCACGGGCGCGACGGTGCCGCCCGGCGCGGATGCCGTCGTGATGCAGGAGCAGACCGAGGTCAACGGTGACGCCGTCACGATGCTGCACAGCCCCGAGGCCGGCGAATGGATCACCGCCCAGGGCGCGGACATCCGCAGCGGTTCGGTGATCTTGCCGGAGGGCACGCGGCTCACGCCGCAGGCTTTGGGACTGGCCGCCTCGGTGGGCTGCGCGCAGCTCGAAGTGCGGCGGCGCGTCAAGGTCGCCGTCTTCTTTACCGGCGACGAACTGACCATGCCGGGCGAGCCGCTCAAACCCGGCGCGATCTACAACTCGAATCGCTTTACGCTGCGCGGTTTGCTGGAGAAGCTGGGCTGCGAAGTGACCGACTACGGCAATGTCGTCGACAAGCTCGACGCGACGCGTGCCACCTTGCGCGAGGCGGCTGCGGCGCACGATCTGATTCTGACGTGCGGTGGCGTCTCGGTCGGCGAGGAAGATCACGTCAAGCCCGCCGTGGAAGCCGAAGGGCGGCTCGCGATGTGGCAGATCGCGATGAAGCCGGGCAAGCCGCTGGCATTCGGCGCAGTGCGGCGTGGGGCGGAATCGGCTTCGGCTTCGGCGTCGACCCCAACCTCACCCGAAACCTTCTTCATCGGCTTACCCGGCAACCCGGTTTCCGGCTTCGCCACCTTCCTGCTGTTCGTGCGTCCGTTTATCCTGCGTCTGGCCGGCGTGCAGTCGGTCGCGCCGCGCGCGTTGTCGTTGCGCGCGGACTTCACGCAGAAGAAAGCCGATCGTCGCAACGAATTCCTGCGCGCGCGGATCAATCCGGCGGGCGGGCTCGACCTGTTCCCGAACCAGAGCTCGGCGGTGCTGACTTCTACCGTGTGGGGCGACGGCCTGATCGACAATCCGCCCAATCATGCAATCAGCGCGGGCGAAACCGTGCGCTTTATTCCCTTCTCCGAATTGCTGAACTGAGGCCGGCGAACACCGGCCGCATCCCGATGAAGATCCAACTCCGCTATTTTGCGAGCGTGCGCGAAGCGCTCGAGACCGCCGACGAAACCGTCGATCTCCCCGACGGCATCGCCACCGTCGGCGATGTACGCGCCTGGCTGCGTGTGCGTGGCGGCATCTGGGCCGACACGTTGGCCGAAGGCCGCGCGTTGCGCATGGCCTGCAACCATGTCATGACCGACCCCGGCACCCGTATCACCGAAGGCTGCGAAGTCGCGTTCTTTCCGCCCGTCACCGGCGGCTGATGGACGCGCCGGGCGGCGAGTCGAGCCACGCCGCACTGCAGCGCAACACCGCAACACCGCATAACCGCAAGGAGCCCTTCATGCCCGTTCGCGTCCAGACAGAAGATTTCGACCTCACCGCCGAGGTCGCCGCGTTGCGCGCACGCAATCCGAAGATCGGCGCGGTGGCGTGCTTCGTCGGCACCGTGCGCGACCTGAACGAGGGCAGCGCGGTCGAAGCGATGGAACTCGAACATTATCCCGGCATGACAGAGAAGTCGCTGGAGGCGATTGTCGTGAGTGCGCGCGAACGTTGGCCGGGCATCGAGGTGCTGATCGTGCACCGCGTCGGCAAGCTGTTTCCGCTCGACCAGATCGTGCTGGTCGCGACCACGGCGGCGCATCGCGGGGAGGCCTTTGCGTCGTGCGAATTCGTGATGGACTATCTGAAGAGCGAAGCGCCGTTCTGGAAGAAGGAGAAGACCGAAGCCGGGGAGCGCTGGGTCGACGCCCGCGTCACCGACGACGCCGCGCTGGCCCGTTGGGGCATCGACTCCGGCAATCGAACTGGAGAATAGGCGAGCGTCGGACGGTCGGCGCCGCCCGCATGACTTCACTCGTCCTGCGGCTTGCCGATGATCCGTGTCGGAAACGGCTCGCCGGCCGGCCGAACGGCATGGTGCTCATCGGCATCGTCACGCGGACGCCGTTTCGGCGCGATCCGCTCGAGTAGTGCCTGCTGCTCTGCCGGAATCTTGTAATCCCAGCCGAACCGGCTCAATTGCAGACTCTGCGCGATGCGCAGCGCCGGCTCCATGAAGCGGACCGCCGCAGCGGGCTGATAGCGCGATTCCACCGTATCCAGAAACAGATACAGCCAGCGGCTGAAGTGCTCGGGCTCCACGCCTTCCAGCGGCTGGTGCGCCTGCTGCACGTTGCCGCGATACTGCTTCGCACCGAGCACGAGGCTGCCCCAGAAGACACACATCTTGGGCAGATGATCGTCCCAACGCCCCGCAAGCGTTGCTTCGAAAACCGGGCCGAGCAGCGCATCCGCACGCACGCGGTCGTAAAAACCGTACACGAGATCGCGAATGTTGGCCTCGGTGGGCTCGGCGGCGCGTTCGACGACCGGCGCGGCGGGAAATGGGGGGATCATACGAATTCCAGAAAACGTGGCGATTCAAACCGCATCGCCACATGGCGCCATAAACTGCCGCCCATGACCTCGGATTTCAGCCAGACGAAAAGAACTGGGCGGCAAATACCCGGCTTTTCGTATCAATGGACTTAGCGGGAAAAACGTTACCATTGCTGTCGAAAGACAAACACCGCCTGTCAGCGCAGAATGAGAAACATGCGTAGCGTCCGCATCTTAGGGCGAAGCGACGGCCCCGGCAACCCTTGCCTCGACGCGGTTATCCTCCGGATCGCGGCTTGCGCTCATTGTGACACCTGCGATATGAGACTGACCGACTATACGGATTACTCACTACGCGTTCTGCTATACCTCGCCGTGCGCGGCGAGGGCTTGTCGACGATCCAGGATATTTCGGACGCGTACGGCATCTCCAAGAACCACTTGATGAAAGTCGTCCAGCAACTCGGCGAACTGGGCTGGGTGGAGACCGTACGCGGTCGCAACGGCGGTCTGCGTCTTGCCGAGCGAACCAACGCATTGACGGTCGGCGAGATCGTGCGCGAAACGGAAAGCGACTTCGCGCTGGTCGGCTGCTTCCCGGACGATCAGGGTGAGCGGCGCGCCTGCGTGATTACGCCGCAGTGTCGTTTGCGCGGTGCGCTCGAAGCGGCGCGCAACGCCTTCCTCGCCGAACTCGACCGGCATACCATCGGCGAAGTCGCTCAGCCGCACGGCCCGCTCGCCGCGCTGCTCGGCCTGAACGGCGTGATCCCGATCGTGCCGGAGGCGAGCGCCGGAAGCGCCACCCCGCTCCCCTGAACGGGGCAAGGGCATTCTCTCGCGGCAATTGTTAAAAAGTTGCCGTCGGGGGCAAAAAAGCGCTTGAAACCTGGGTAAAAAGCCTCATTTTGGTGGTAATCGAAAAATTGGAGGTCTCTTGATGAGAATCGACAAGCTCACCACTAAATTCCAGGAAGCACTGGCCGATGCGCAGAGTCTGGCGGTCGGTCGCGACAATCAGTACATTGAACCGGTTCATGTCCTGTCGGCGCTGATCGCGCAGCAGGATGGGTCGGCACGCTCGCTGCTCTCGCGTGCCGGCGTGCATGTCCAGGCGCTGCAAACGGCGCTGGGCGACGCCATCACGCGTTTGCCGCAGGTGCAGGGCACCGACGGCAACGTGCAGATCGGCCGCGAGTTGACGGGTCTGCTGAATCAGGCCGACAAGGAAGCGCAAAAACTCAACGACACGTTCATCGCGAGCGAAATGTTTCTGCTCGCCGTGGCGGACGACAAAGGCGAAGCGGGCCGCCTCGCGCGTCAGCACGGCCTGTCGCGCAAGTCGCTCGAAAGCGCGATCGTCGCCGTGCGCGGTGGCTCCCAGGTGCACAGCCAGGACGCCGAAAGCCAGCGCGAGGCGCTGAAGAAATACACCGTCGACCTGACCGAGCGCGCGCGCGCCGGCAAGCTCGACCCCGTGATCGGCCGCGACGACGAAATCCGTCGCTCGATCCAGATCCTGCAGCGCCGTACCAAGAACAACCCGGTGCTGATCGGCGAGCCGGGCGTGGGTAAGACCGCGATCGTCGAAGGTCTGGCGCAACGTATCGTCAACGGCGAAGTGCCGGAAACGCTCAAGGGCAAACGCGTCCTGTCGCTGGATATGGCGGCGCTGCTTGCCGGAGCCAAGTATCGCGGCGAGTTCGAAGAACGCCTGAAGGCCGTGCTGAGCGACATCGCCAAAGACGAAGGACAAACCATCGTCTTCATCGACGAAATTCATACGATGGTCGGCGCGGGCAAGGCCGAAGGCGCGATGGACGCGGGCAACATGCTCAAGCCGGCGCTCTCGCGCGGCGAACTGCATTGCGTGGGCGCTACCACGCTCGACGAATACCGCAAGTACATCGAGAAGGACGCCGCGCTCGAACGTCGCTTCCAGAAGGTGCTGGTCGATGAACCGTCGGTCGAAGCGACCATCGCGATCCTGCGTGGCTTGCAGGAAAAGTATGAGCTGCACCATGGCGTCGATATCACCGACCCGGCGATCGTCGCGGCGGCGGAGTTGTCGCATCGCTACATCACGGATCGTTTCCTGCCGGACAAGGCCATCGACCTGATCGACGAAGCTGCGTCGAAGATCAAGATGGAAATCGACTCGAAGCCCGAAGAGATGGATCGGCTCGATCGTCGTCTGATCCAGTTGAAGATCGAACGCGAAGCCGTCAAGAAGGAAAAGGACGAAGCATCGCAAAAGCGTCTGCAACTGATCGAAGAGGAAATCGAGCGCCTGAATCGCGAATATTCGGACCTCGAAGAAATCTGGACCGCGGAAAAAGCGGCGGTGCAGGGCAGCGCGCAGTTGAAGGAAGAGATCGAGAAAACCCGTGCTGAAATCACGCGTTTGCAGCGTGAAGGCAAGCTCGAGAAGGTCGCCGAATTGCAGTACGGCAAGCTGCCGGGTCTCGAAGCGCAACTGAAGGAAGTGACGCAGGCCGAAGCGAAGGAGCAGAACAATCCGACGCGTCCGCGTTTGCTGCGCACGCAGGTCGGTGCGGAAGAAATCGCGGAAGTCGTGTCGCGTTCCACCGGCATTCCGGTCTCGCGCATGATGCAGGGCGAGCGTGAAAAGCTGCTGCAGATCGAAGAGAAGTTGCACGCTCGCGTGGTCGGTCAGGACGAGGCGATCACTGCGGTGGCCGATGCGATCCGCCGCTCGCGTGCGGGTCTGTCGGATCCGAATCGTCCGTATGGTTCGTTCCTGTTCCTCGGCCCGACCGGTGTCGGCAAGACCGAGTTGTGCAAGGCGCTCGCATCGTTCCTGTTCGATTCGGAAGATCATCTGATCCGGATCGACATGAGCGAATTCATGGAGAAGCATAGCGTCGCGCGTTTGATCGGCGCACCGCCGGGATACGTCGGTTACGAAGAAGGCGGGTATCTGACCGAAGCCGTGCGTCGCAAGCCGTACAGCGTGATTCTGCTCGACGAAATCGAGAAGGCGCATCCGGACGTGTTCAACGTGCTGCTGCAGGTGCTCGACGACGGCCGTATGACCGACGGCCAGGGCCGTACCGTGGACTTCAAGAACACGGTGATCGTGATGACCTCGAATCTCGGTTCGCAGGTGATCCAGGCGATGGTCGGCGAGCCGCAGGAAGCGGTCAAGGACGCGGTTTGGGAAGAGGTGAAGCTGCACTTCCGGCCCGAGTTCCTGAACCGGATCGACGACGTCGTGGTGTTCCACGCACTCGACCGCTCGAACATCCAGTCGATCGCGCGGATTCAGCTGCAACGTCTGCATGAGCGGCTTGCCAAGCTCGACATGCAGCTGGAAGTATCGGACGAAGCGCTCGCGCACGTCGGCAAGGTCGGCTACGATCCGCTGTTCGGTGCGCGTCCGTTGAAGCGCGCGATCCAGCAGGAGATCGAGAATCCAGTGGCCAAGCTGATTCTGGCGGGCAAGTTTGGTCCGAAGGACGTGATTCCGGTGGAATTAGACGACGGCAAGCTGGTGTTCGAACGCGTCGTGCATTAAGCACAGACGGCGAATCGGCCGGGGTTCAATCTAGCACCGGTCGAGAAGCAAAAACGGCAACGAAGGCGACTTCGTTGCCGTTTTTTTTCGCCTGCGCGAAACTTTTTTTCAGGCGTTGCCCTTGCCGAACAGCGATGCCAGACCGCCGAGCGCGCCGAGCACGGTCGTCGAATTCAGTTTGCCTTCGGCGGGCACTTCGCCCTCTGGCGTTGCCGCGTTGACGACGTGCGGCAGAATCTGCGACAGCAGGCCGGTGACCTGGTCCGGTTGCACGCCGGCTTTCGCGGCGAGGTTCGTGACGGTGTCCGAGCCGAGCACGCCATGCAGCGCGTCGGCCGAGATCGGCTGGTTATCGCCATTGCTGACCCACGAGGTCACGACGTCGCCGAGACCTTTTTCCTTGAAGCGCTCGATCAGGCCGTTCAACCCGCCCGGCTGGCTATTCACGAATTCGAGTGCGGCGGAAACCATGGCTTGCTGGCCACCGCCTTCAGGCGATTTGCCAACCAGGGAACCGATAGTGTCGAGTAGGCTCATGACGCTCTCTCTCTTGAGTGCCGACGCGTGCTCGACGGGTCGGCGGGTGAAAACGCCGCGCGGTTGCGCGGCGCCGTGGACGGACGGCAGACGGCAGCAGGCGGCACGGATGGATGCATGGCGTGGAAGCCGCGCGCACATCGATAGGCCGGTTATGCTGTCGACGCTCGATCCTGTTTCGTACTCCGTTTCAATCTCGTTTCAATCTTGCTGGCTACGACATTTCGTCGTGTCACGCACCGCCCGAGGCCGCCGCTGCCGATGCGGCCTTGCTCTTCTTCGCTTTCTTCTTCGAAGCCTTGGTGCCGGACGCATCCGCCGGCGCTGCCGCAGCCGTCGTGGCCGGTGCGGACGCCGCCGCCGCCGCCGCGTCGGACGCGGCCTTGCTCTTCTTCTTCGACTTCGACGCCTTCGCGCCGGAAGCCTCGGCTGGCGCAGCCGGTGTCGTGGCCGCCGTGGTGGCCGGCGCGGGCGTAGCGGCCGCTGGCGCGGCTGCCGGGGCCGCCTTGGTGCTTGCTGTGCTGCTGGACTTGGCGGCCGGCTTGACGCCCGTCGGCGGCGCGGAGGAGCCGTTGATCGTCAACCCGGCTGCTTCGAGATTGCTGACCGATTTGGTGCCGATGCCTTTGACGCGCGTAGCGAGGTCGCCCGCATCTTTGAATGGGCCATTTTTGGTGCGTTCGTCGATGATCGCTTTCGCATGGACCGGGCCGATGCCCTTGACCGATTCGAGCGCCGCCTGATCGGCGGAGTTCACTTCGACGGCCGCCGCGAATCCGGCCGACAGCGACAAAGCCAAAGCAACGCAAAGCATTAAAAGCTTCTTCAGCATGGCAAGCACTCCATTGAGGGCGAAAAAGTTAGCCGCAAAAAAGACAAACTCAAAACAACTCGGAACCACGCACCTTGTCAGCGGGCGCTGCGCTTAAGCATAGGACAAATTGCGCGCCCTTATTTGCGACTGCCGACGATTTATACCGATCGATTCATGACAAGTAAATCAGCGTGGACAATATTTAAACCTTTTGCCTGGCGATTAGGCTGTTATGAGTTTATCGGTCAATGCAAGCCGCCATAAAAAATGACAAAGCAGACAAATGACAACACCACGCGCTTGACTTAGAGTGCACTCGAAGTCCTAACCTGAGTTCTGTCATGTCGAAACTGTCACACGCACTCACCATCGGGCAGGTTGCCGGGACGATCGGCGTCTCCACGCACACGTTGCGCTATTACGAACAGGCCGGGTTGATCCGGGCGGTCGGGCGGACGCAGGCAGGGCATCGCCTGTACTCGCCCGCCGATCTCGACTGGCTGCAGTTCGTGATGCGACTGAAGGCGACCGGTATGCCGATCGCCGGCATGCAGGCGTTCGCGGCGTTGCGCACGGAAGGCCAGCCTACCGTCGGGGCGCGTCGGGACATGCTGGTGGCGCATCGGGACGCGGTTTTGGCGCGGATCGCCGAGTTGCAGGTGAACCTCGGCGCGATCGTCGACAAAATCGCGTACTACGAACGGGAGGCGGCGCAGCAGGCCGTCGCCGGGTGCCATTCGACAGGACAGATCGACGACACCTCGTCGCATCCCCATTCGGAAAAGGAAAAGGACTCGCCATGGACCACGCAGAAAACGACCGCTACACCCGAGGCTGGGACAAGCTGAAGGAAATCGACGGCTCGGCCGGCGAACAGGTGATTGCGGCGCTTGCGCCGATTGCGCCGGATTTCGCGCGTCTGCTGATCGAGTTCGGTTTCGGCGATATTTATAGCCGCTCGCAACTGGATCTGCGCAGCCGTGAAATCGCGACGATTGCGTCGCTTGCCACACTCGGCTGCGCACAGCCGCAGTTGAAAGTGCATATCGAAGCGGCATTGAACGTCGGCTGTACGCGCGAGGAAATCGTCGAGGTGTTTATGCAGATGGCGCTTTATGCGGGCTTTCCGGCCGCGTTGAATGCGCTGTTTGCCGCCCGCGAGATTTTCGAGCGCCATGATCGGGCGGCGAGCGACAGTTCGCTGACGGAAGAGGCGCAAGCGGCGTGATGGCTGCGGAGTAGGGTGGTGGAAGAGCGGTTGCATTGCGCAGCCGCTTTTTTGTTGATTGGAATGCAACTAACGGCCGGTTGAACCGAGTCACTTCGACAGTATGCCGTGACGACCTGGCGCCTGTTTCAAGCCGCGGAATCCAAAGGACGTCCCGTATCCGCGCGTAAGTAGCGCTTGCTCACATGCCGCCAGTAAATCAGCAAGCCGATGCCCGCAATCGCCAGACTCGCCGTATTCGCGACCCAGAAGCCACGCGCGCCGGTCAACCAGACGGGCACACCGCCGCCGATATCGAAGCCCAGCAAATAGCCGCCGCCGAGCCCGACGCCCCACAGCGCGACGGCATAAATCACCGTCGGCACGACCGCCACCTTGTAGGCGCGCAGCACGAACGCGGTGGTGATCTGCAAGGCGTCGAACAGGTGGTAGCAGACGACGATCAGCACCAGGGGCATGGCCGCCGCCACGACCTGCGCATTCGGCGTGTAGCCCTCGATCACATACGGCCGCAGGACCAGCACGATCGCGCCGTAGCAGCAGGCGATCGTCACGGCCATCATGATGCCGTGACGCGACAGCGTACGCGCCGCTTCGGGACGGTGCGCGCCGAGCGCCTGGGCGACCAGAGTAGATGAAGCAATGCCGATCGACAGCGGCGTCATGTACAGCACTGCGCCGATATTGCCGGCGATCTGATGCCCGGCGAGCGTCGTCGTGCCGAAGCGCGCAATGAAGAGCGCCATGAACGTGTACGACGTCACTTCGATCAGATACGACAGGCCCATCGGGATGCCCAGCCGCAGTTGCGCCGCCTGACGCCGCCACACCGGCCAGCAGAAGCGTCCGAAGACCCCGAACGGTCTGAACAGATCGACGCGCGTGAGCAGCACCATGCCGACCACGGCGAGCGTCCAGTTGATCATCGTGCTGGCCAGCGCGCAACCCGGCCCGCCGAGCGGCGGCACGCCGAATCCACCGAATATGAACCACGTATTGAGCGGCACCTTGATCAGCAATGCACCGACTTGCAGGATCATCACGAGGCGCGGCTGACCAACCGCGTTGCTGATCGAACTGTAGACGCGAAACGCAAGACCGGCCGGCAGGCCGAACGCCAGAATCCGCAGATACGCGACCGTGCGCTCATGCAGCGCCTCGGGCACGCGCGCGACTTTCAGCATCGGGCCGGGAAAGTACAGAATCAGCGAGCCGATCACGGTCAGCGCGAGAGCCAGCCATAAGGCCTGGCGAACTTCCTCGCCGATCTCGGCGTAGCGGCGTGCGCCGTAGAGTTGCGCGGTGATCGGTTGCAGCGCGGTCAGAATACCGGTCAGCCCGATGTAGACGGAGATGTAGATCGACGAACCCAGGCCGAGCGCGGCCAGATCGACGGCTGAAAAACGGCCGACCATGGCGGTGTCGATCACGCCGAACGCGATGATCGCCAGTTGGCCGATCAACACCGGCCAGGCGAGGCCGGCGATTTTCCGTACGTCGGCGAACATGGTCAGTCGGACTTCTTGTGCCAGCCGCGACGTTTGACGACCGGCGGCTTCGGCCGGTCGATGCGCACATACAAACGGAAGCGCTCGTCACGGTCGGCGACGCGGCGGCCTTCCCAGACCATCTTCCAGATGTAGTCCGGCATCGAACTCGGATCGCCGTAGTCTTGCGAGTCTTGCCGCAGGATCACGTCGCAGTCGTCGTTGAACGAGAAGTGCATGTCGCCGAAATAGGCGAACGTGGCGATCTGCGCATTGCCGAGGCGCACCGGCGAGATGCAGGTGTAGTCGTCGGGCAAATGGCTCGCGATCTGTTCGGCGACGTCCTTATAGGTCCGGCTGTAGTTGACGACCGGCAGCCACAGCGTCATCAGCAGCACCCACATCAGGGTCGTGCCGGCGCTCGAGAGCACCACGCTGCGCCACAGCACCTTCGGGTGACGCGCGAGGCGCCAGCGCACCAGCACGAACCAGCACACCGTGACGGCCACCGCGCAGACGAACGAGAGGATCTTGAATTGCGGCGCGAAACCCGGCGCCAGACGCGCGAGGTTGCGCGCGAGCGGATGCGGAAAACCCGTCAACCCGGCCACGTACACGAGCCAGACGAAACTGCCGAGGATCGTGAAGCTCAGGAGCGCGAACCAGTCGATCGCATTGATCGCGCCGCGCTTGAGCGTGGGCAACGCGAAAGCGGCGAGCACCGCGAGCGGCGGCAGCAACAGCATGTAAAGCCGGTTCGACTGATGGCTTTGCAGGACCACCAGCACCAGCAGCGGTCCGATCACCGAGAGCGGAATCGCTACGTGCGGCGCGCGCCGCAGGCCCGACCAGCTGAACCATGCCCAGATCGCGAGCGGCCAGGCCGGCCACGTGAAGAGCGGGAGGTTTTTCAGCGCGTAGGCCGTGACCGAGCCCGGCGGCCCGGCAAACGAACTCAGGCTGACGTGGAGCCATTGATTCAGATACCAGACGGCGTCGTCGGGAAAAGTCGCGAGGGCGGCGACGGGCCACGAGATCGACAGCGCAAGTGCGACCGGCAGGCCGGCGAGCAGCAGCCAGCGCGAGCGCACCTGGCGCACGATCAGCGTCATGGCAAGCGTGCCGAGCAGCAGCGCACCGACCAGCACCGGACTGCTGGCGAGCGTGACGAAGCCGATCGCGCCGCCCCAGATCACCGCACCCTGGATCGGCTTGTCCATCATGCGCACGAGCCCGTACACCAGCATGGCGATGCCGACGAACTGCGCGAGTTGCGGGGTGGTCTCGTGACCGCGTTCGGCGAGGCCAAAGCAGGCCAGCAGGATCAGCAGCGCGCCGTCGGCGAGAGTGCGGCCGTAGTCGCGCGGCTCCGGTTCGCCGCCGAACGCGTATTTGAACGGTTGCACTTCGGCGCGGCGGCCGAGCAGGTAGGCGGCATACCAGACGAACGCGCAGCCCGCGCAGAACAGCAGGCCGGTGAAGACGCGCGAGGCGTTGCTCGCATCGACCCACGGCGCGAGCGCGCGGATCGCGCCGGCGCCCAGCCAGTAGCCGAGCGGGCCGTCTTCCGTCATGTATTTGCCGACCAGATTCGGCAGCATCCAGTCGTGGGCGCCGCCCTTGGCCATGGTCCACATGACACCGAAGCCGGCTGCGTCCTCGTTCTTCCACGGATCGCGGCCGAAAAGTCCGAACGATGCGTAGACGATACAGATGGTCAGCAGTAGCCAGCGCGGCAATGCACTGGTCGCTGAGGCAGTGAGGCGAACGGCAGGTCTCATGCGGTGTGTGGATATTGGATAAGCGGTGCAGCCGGGGCCGGACGGCTAGTCCGGCTGGAATGGCCAATCTGGAGCATCCGGCATTGTAGTCGTGCCGTACGATGCGCGTCACGGCCGGTAACGGCGCGCAACGTAGTCGGGAAAGCTGTAACAGGGCGACGCCCGGGTCGCGCACTCAGCGTGCGGTGCCGGGCAAGCGTCGCGAGGCAGGCGACAAAAAAGGGCAGCTCGCGCTGCCCTTTTTTTGTTGCTTCGTGGCTGGCCAAAGCCGGCGACGATGCGGGTATTACTTTGCTGCTGCCTTGCCGGTAGCGCGCGTGCCGAACTTCTTGTTGAACTTCTCGACGCGGCCTGCCGTGTCCATGATCTTTTGCTGGCCGGTGTAGAACGGATGCGATTCCGACGACACTTCGATCTTGGCGAGCGGGTAGGTCTTGCCGTTGAATTCGCCAGTTTCACGCGTGTTGATGGTCGAGCGCGTCACGAACTTGAAGTCGATCGACATGTCGACGAACAGGACTTCGCGGTAATCCGGGTGAATGCCTTCTTTCATGATCTTTCCTTTAATCTGGCGGTAGCCAACCCGCGTGCGGCCGCTGTTGAGCGCGAACCGCATCTAGGCGCGAGCCACTTGCCTGTGGTCGAAAAACGGCGATTATGCCAGAAAATCAGTCGCTTGACGACTTTTGTGCGAGCTTTTTGCCTGGTTTCAGACGTGTCATTGGGCGATAGCAGCTCGAACGGAGGGACGGGACGCCTCAGCCCGTCAACCCGGCGCGAAGCTCAACCCGACCCGCGCCGGGTCTTGCCGGTAAAAGTGCGCGAGAAGGCGATAAAGCTCCGGATACTCAGCCTCGAACGCCTTCGGCTTGACGAACAGCGCCTCGCTGCAAACGGCAAAAAATTCCGATGGATGGTCGGCGGCGTAGGGATCGATCAGCGAGTCGCGCTCGAAACGCGCCCAGCGGCGCTCCGGCACCGCGTCGACCCTCGCGCAGAAGTGGTCGTAGGCGTGATCGAACACGTCGGCCCATCGTTGCGAGTCGAGCGGCGCGTGCCAGCGGCGCATGAGCGGCGGGTGGCCGTCCGCGTCGCCGCTCAGCATGTCGATCTTGTGGGCAAATTCGTGAATCACGACGTTATAGGCGTCCGCGCCGTCCGTCATCTGCGCGTCTTCCCACGACAACACCACCGGGCCGCCTTCCCAGGCCTCGCCGCTCGCGTCCTGTTCCACCTCGTGCACCACACCGTCTTCGTCCTCGACGGTCTTGCGGATCACGAATTCGCCCGGATAGACGATCACGCCGACCCAGCCGCGATACAGATCGAGGCTCAGATTCAGCACCGGCAAGCAGGCCTGGGCGGCGATGCCGACGGTCATCGCGTCGGTGAGTTCGAGTTCATGTGCAGTCGAAAATTCCTTTTGCGCGATGAACAGGCTGGTCAGTTCGCGCAGCCGCTCGAGTTCGGGTGCGTCGAGATGGGCGAGGAACGGCAGGCCTTCCAGTGTGGCCTGCCAGAGGGCGTCGTCGATGGCGTAGTCGCGCAGCGCACGGTCGCGGCGGCGCGTGCCCAGCCAATGAGTGAGTTTCGAGAGCATGGCTTGATGAAACCCCTAGTCGATCTGTTTTTGCCACGCGGCAAACAGGCCGCCGCAGACGGCGATGCCGATCAGGAAGTAGAAACCGTCCAGCGAGCTGAGGAAGCTGGCCTGCTGGGCAACCGTGCGGCTGATTTGCACGATCGCGAGCGAGTGAGCCTCGGACGGCGAGCGGCCGGCGGCGGCAAAGCTTCGTGTGAGCGCGGCGAGCGAGTTCTGGAATATCGGATTGTACGGATTCACGAACTCGGCGAGGCGAGATTCGTGCAGCGCCTGCCGATGCTGCTCGACGATGATGACGGACGCGGTCGCAAACGAGATCGTCAGTTGCCGCACGATGTTTTTCAGGCGATAGCCGTGCGTGAATTCCTCGATCGCAAAGATTCTGAAGGTGAGATTGGCGACCGGCAGCACGATGAACAGCAGGAGCAGCCCGCGCAACAGCAGCGGCACGACTAGCGCGGCCTCGCCGACGCCCGGCGACATACGCGTCATCCATGCCGCCGCGAACGCCGCCACCGCGAAGCCGGGCACGATGATCCACTTTTTGCGCGGCAGCAGCTTCGCGTAACGCAGATAGACGAAGAGGGCGCTCGCCGAAATCAGCGATGTCACGCCGACCAGTTGCCCGGTGTTTTCGACCGGATAACCGAGGCCGCCTTCGAGGAAGCGCGAGATCAGATAGCTGAAGACCGTCGAGATGAAGTAATAGAAGACGTACAGGACGAGGCCAGCCTGGAAAACTTTCTCGCGCAACGCATGCAGACGCATCAGCGGCGAAGGATGATGCCATTGCTGATAAGCAAACCAGCCGAGCGCGACGAGGCCGGCCGCCGTCAGCAGAATCAGCCCCGGCGACGCGCTGAACAACTGGAAGCGCACCTGCTGCATGACGATCTGCAGCGCGCCTTGTGCGAAGGCGAACACGATGTACGGCCAGAAATGCGCTGAACCGCGTTCCTCGGGCAGGCGGTTGCCGGCGTCGGGCAGCGTGAGGAAGGCCGCCAGGGCGAACAGTGCGCCGACGGGCGCCGTGCACATGAACAAGGCGCGCCAGTCGAAATGCGCGACGAGTTGCCCGCCGATCAGCGGCGCGAGCGCGCTGCTCAATACGATCAGAACGAGAAACGCGCGAATTGCCCCCGGGCGGCGCTGTGGCCCAAAGCTCATCTGAATCAGAATGCGGCAGGTGCCCATCATCGGGCCGATGAAATAGCCTTGAAAACCGCGCGCGAAAGCGAGTTCGATCGACGATTCGCTCAGCGCCGCCGCTACCGCGCCGGCGGAATAGAGGAGCATGCAGCCCGCCACATAGCGACGGTAACCGAAGCGCTCGACCCACCACTCCTGCTGGAGAATCCCCAGCACGGCGGCGACCGCATAGGCGCTCGACGCCCACACGAGTTCATCGGGCGACGCGTTCAGGCCGCCGGCGATATAGCTCGTAAAGAAGGAGAAAATCGCGTTGTCGAAGTAATCGAGACCGGTGACGACCGCCAGCACCCAGGGAAAGAAGTCGCCGCGCAGTTTGTCGGCGCTGAACAGTGGGATACGGGACGAGCCGGCGTTCATGCGGATTCGTCCGGCGTGGCTTCGTCCGGCTTGGCGTTGGTGCTTTTTTTACCTCGTTTTGCCGGCGATTTCCCTACCAATGCGGCATGCGCATTGCGGCGCTGTTCAAGCAGGGCGTCGGCGTTCTCGCCGGCCAGGCGTCGTGCGAGGTAATCGAGGTCGGGGCTCAGTTCGGCGCGTATCTTTTGCGCCTCCTTGAGTTCGCGACGCATGGCTTCGATGCGCGCGTCGAGCGCCTCGACCTGTTGCCCGATAGCGTCGTGAATCTGCCGTAGCGATTCCTTCGAAAAACGATGGCCGCCGTCGACCGGCTCGAGTGGACGCTTGAGCATCTCGGTGATGCCGTGCAGCGAAAAACCGAGCGAGCGCAATCGCAGAATGCGGCCGAAGCGCTTCAGGTCTTCCTCGTCGTAGAGGCGGTAGCGGCCCTCGCTGCGCGAAGGCGACACGAGGCCGCGTTCCTCGTAGTATTTCAGCGTGCGCGGCGTGACGCCGAGACGTTCGGCCGCATCGCGCACGGTTAGCAGAGTGGGTGAGTCCTTCGACATGGACGTTCTCAAGCATTGCAGACAAGCGTCGCATTGTACTCCAACGTGTACGTTCACGTACATGTTGGCGAACGCGATGGCTCTGGCGGGATCGTATGCGGCAGCGCCGGCGGGCTAGCAACGGACGAAAAAAAGCCGCTCGTGGTAGCGAGCGGCTTTTCCATGTGATGCGTTTGGTGAGGCCAGGGCAGCTTCGTGGACAGAGGCCTTCTTAAGCTTTAGCTGCCGCCGCCGCGACGCATCATGTCGAAGAACTCGGAGTTGCTCTTCGTCTGACGGATCTTGTCGAGCAGGAATTCCATCGATTCGACTTCGTCCATGTCGTGAATGAACTTGCGCAGCACCCAGATCTTTTGTAGGACTTCGGGCTTGATCAGCAGTTCTTCGCGGCGCGTGCCGGACTTGTTCAGGTTGATCGACGGATAGACGCGCTTTTCAGCAAGACGACGTTCCAGGTGCACTTCCATGTTGCCGGTGCCCTTGAACTCTTCGTAGATCACGTCGTCCATACGGCTGCCGGTTTCGATCAGCGCCGTACCGATGATGGTCAGTGAGCCGCCTTCTTCGATATTGCGCGCGGCGCCGAAGAAGCGCTTCGGACGTTGCAGCGCGTTGGCGTCGACACCACCCGTCAGCACCTTGCCCGAGGCCGGCACGACCGTGTTGTACGCACGCGCGAGACGCGTGATCGAGTCCAGCAGAATCACCACGTCGTTCTTCATTTCGACGAGGCGCTTGGCTTTTTCGATCACCATTTCGGCGACCTGGACGTGACGCGCGGCCGGTTCGTCGAACGTGGAGGCGATCACTTCGCCTGCCACCGAACGCTGCATTTCCGTCACTTCTTCAGGGCGTTCGTCGATCAGCAACACGAACAGCACCACGTCGGGGTGGTTCTGCTTGATGGCATGAGCGATGTGCTGAAGCATCACGGTCTTGCCGGACTTCGGCGACGCCACCAGCAGGCCGCGCTGGCCCTTGCCGATCGGCGCGATCATGTCGATGATGCGGCCCGTGACGTTTTCTTCGCCACGCATTTCACGTTCGAGCAGCAGCACCTTGTTCGGGTGCAGCGGCGTCAGGTTTTCGAACATGATCTTGTGCTTCGAGGCTTCCGGCGGCTGGCCGTTGACCTTGTCCACCTTGACCAGGGCAAAGTAGCGCTCGCCGTCTTTCGGCGTGCGGACTTCGCCTTCGATCGTGTCGCCCGTATGCAGGTTGAAGCGGCGGATTTGCGACGGGCTGATATAAATATCGTCCGTGCTGGCGAGGTACGAGGTTTCCGGAGAACGCAGGAAACCGAAGCCGTCGGGCAGCACTTCGAGAGTGCCGTCACCGAAGATCGTATCGCCTGTTTTGGCGCGTTTTTTTAGAATGGCGAACATCAATTCCTGCTTGCGCAGGCGGTTCGCACTTTCGATCTCGAGGCCATTGGCCATCTCGATCAATTCAGACACGTGCTGAGTCTTAAGCTCGGATAAATGCATACGGAGAACCCGCGGGAGAAGGTGCGACGAAATGAAATCTGGGAGGAGAGTGAGCGGAACCGCTCAAGGACTTACACGTCTTTTCGACGTTTTGCGGATTCTAGCATAGCACACGCCAATTTCCGTCAGTGCGACGGGATGGCATCTTTCTTGTTGAGCGTGTTGCCGGTTGACAACACGCTCAACCCGGCGCGCTCACGAGTCTGGAGAGACCCGCGCGAGCGCCGATGCGACCGTTTTACAGGTTGCCGTCGAGGAACGCGGTGAGTTGCGACTTCGACAGTGCGCCGACCTTCTGGGCGGCAACTGCGCCATTCTTGAAGAGGATCAGCGTGGGGATGCCGCGCACGCCGAACTTGACCGGCGTCGATTGATGTTCGTCGACGTTGATCTTGGCGATTTGCAGGCGATCGGCGTAATCCTTCGCGACTTCGTCGAGGATCGGCGCGATCATCTTGCACGGACCGCACCATTCAGCCCAGAAGTCGAGCAGCACGGGTTTATCGGATTTCACGACGTCCTGTTCGAACGATGCGTCGCTAATATGCTTGATGTTTTCGCTCATTGTATGAATACCTCTATCGGTTCGAGGCCCGCCTGAATTGCTCGCCACGATACGTCAAAACCTAAGGAAACTTCCGTTCGCTTTGCCGCAAGCGGAGTCTTGCCAGCGTTCGTCAAAACAGGGTGAAACCGTTTTGGCCAAATGCGGGAAGGCTCGCGTTTGCGGGTCATCCGTACGGCAGTTTAGCTTAATTCGCTATGCGTTGCCGGGGGCGATAGTACTCATCAGGGGCAGTGGGGCCAAGGTCTGCCGATGAAGTGCCACCGTGTTTCATCCATCACGACATGCCGTATCTGGTGGCGCGGCGAACAAACTCAAGTGCCCTGCAAACGGATCGGCGGCATCGCCGGCTATATGGTGCAGAAGACGCGATTCGGTGGGCCGTGGCAGCTTTGCTCGTATTAACAGTCGCACAACGGGCCAAGCGATGATAGAATGTTTCGTGACGGGCCTCCTCGCATGGAGGGATGGTCAACCTGGTCAGGTCGGGAACGAAGCAGCCACAGCCGTTTTCCACCAGTGCCGAGGGTCAGGCTCGTCACCTTCCTCTTTCTGCTTTCTTCAGCAGCGCTTTAGCAGCATGTGTCCGCTGCAGCACCCACCTCCTGTTTTACCCCTGGCGTGTCGTGACGACTCGTTGGCTCGACGCAGCGCGCGGCGTTTGTCACGCATGGCGCTCACGCACCCCGTCTATTTTTTTCTATCGGTTCAGTAGCCTGTTTCAATGAGGCAGGACGATGCGTTCGCAGGCCGCCTCGATTCGGTTTTGCGCGCCATTGTTACTGATACAATTTCCGGATGACCTATCAAGTTCTCGCACGCAAATGGCGGCCGAAGGATTTCGCTTCGCTCGTCGGACAGGAGCACGTGGTGCGCGCGCTCACGCACGCGCTCGACGGCGGCCGTCTGCACCACGCCTATTTGTTTACCGGTACGCGCGGCGTCGGCAAGACCACGCTTTCGCGCATTTTCGCCAAGGCGCTGAATTGCGAAACTGGCGTGACCTCCACGCCGTGCGGCGTATGCCGGGCGTGTCGCGAGATCGACGAAGGGCGCTTTGTCGACTACGTCGAGATGGACGCGGCGAGTAATCGCGGTGTCGATGAAATGGCCGCGCTGCTGGAGCGCGCGGTGTACGCGCCGGTGGATGCCCGCTTCAAGGTCTACATGATCGACGAAGTGCACATGCTCACGAACCACGCCTTCAACGCAATGCTGAAGACGCTGGAAGAACCGCCCGCGCACGTCAAGTTCATTCTCGCCACGACCGATCCGCAGAAGATTCCGGTGACCGTACTGTCGCGCTGCCTGCAGTTCAATCTGAAGCAGATGCCGGCCGGCCATATCGTTTCGCATCTCGAGCATATTCTCGGCGAAGAGAAGGTGCCGTTCGACGCCCAGGCGCTGCGCCTTCTGGCGCGTGCCGCCGACGGTTCGATGCGCGACGCGCTCTCGCTGACCGATCAGGCGATCGCCTATTCGGCCAATCAGGTCAATGAAGAAGCCGTTCGCGGCATGCTCGGCGCACTCGATCAGAGTTACCTGATTCGCTTGCTCGACGCGCTCGCGGACGGCGACGGCGCCGCCGTGCTCGCGGTGGCCGACGAAATGGCATTGCGCAGTCTTTCTTTTTCGACGGCTTTACAGGATCTGGCAAGTCTGCTGCATCGGGTTGCGTGGGCGCAATTCGCGCCGTCGTCGGTGCTCGACGAGTGGCCGGAAGCGGGCGATCTGCGTCGTTTCGCCGACGCACTGAGCGCTGAGCAGGTGCAACTGTTCTATCAGATCGCGACGATCGGCCGGAGCGAGCTGGGTCTTGCACCGGACGAATACGCCGGCTTCACGATGACCTTGCTGCGCATGCTGGCGTTTGAACCGGCGCCGACTGGCGGGGGTGGTGGCGCGGCGGGTTCGGGGCGTCCGGGTGGGCAGATTGGAGCGGGTGGTGCTGGCGGCGCGAAGCGCGCCGGTGCGCCGGTCGTGGCGGCACAGAACAGTGTTGCCGGTGCGCCGGTCGTGGCGGCACCGAATAATGTTGCCGTTGCGCCGGTCGTGGCGGCACAGAATCGTGCGTCGAGTGCGCCGGTCGGAGCGACTCAGAATAGCGCTTCGGGTGCGTCAGTCGCGGCCGCGCCGTCGGTGGTCGAGCGAGAAGCGGCGAGCGCTCCTGCTGCGCCTGTTCGCGAGGCAACTCGGACTGCTGAGATCGAAGAAGCGCCGATGCAAGCGTCCGTCGCTCAAGCCGTGCCCGTCGCTGAGTCGATGCCGGTGGCAACCGAGGCAGATTCGGCGTCGGAGTCTTTCGGCGAAAATGCGAACGCCGCTGCAAAGTCCGAAGCTGAAACAATTGCCTCGGTGTCCGCTGTCGCCGCTACTCATGAAGCCGTTCTCGAAGCCACAGCAGATGTTGAAGCAGCCAGCCCAGTTGCATCGTCGTCCAACGCAACCGCGGCACAGCCCTTGGCCCCATGGGACGACGCGCCCGCCGAAGCGACTACCGACGAACGTTCCTTAGCCTCCGCGACGGACAACCCAGCGCCCGCATCCTCGCTTACGGCACCGGCCGCGGCCGCACAAGCGCGCGCTGAAGAAGCCGCACCCGTCGCACCCGTCGCCGCACAGCAACCGCCGCCAGCCGCCGAGGTCCCGTCGCGTCGTGCGGGCGGTGCGAGCGCCGCGCTCGACGTCCTGCGCAGCGCGGGTTTGAAAGTGTCGTCGGATCGTGGCCGCGCTGCCGCAGCCGCCGTCGCGCCGGCCACGCCGAAACCCGCCGTACCCCGCGTAGTCGTGCCGGTGCCGACCCCTGGTGCTCCCCGTCGCGCACCGCAGGACGCTGCGCCGGGTTCATCCGCAGCACCAGCCGCTCGCCCCGCCGCAGCCCCAGCCGCAGCCGCAGCCGCAGCCCCAGCCCCAGCCCCAGCCCCAGCCGCAGCGCCCCAGCGCAACAGCCCCGAGCAAAACGGCGCATCGCCGCCGCCGTGGGACGACATGCCGCCCGACGACTACATGCCGATCTCGACCTCGGACGACGGCTATTACGGCCCGCCCGACGACAGCTACATGCCGGTCTTCGACAGCGGCCCCGACGACGTTCGCGTAAAGTCCGCGTCCGCACCGCAACCGGCGCCCGCGATCGACAGGCGTCCGCTGCCGCCCGTCATACCGCTCGATGCACTGGGTTTCACGGGCGACTGGCCCGCGCTTGCCGTCGACCTGCCGCTCAAGGGCATCTCATATCAGCTCGCCTTCAACAGCGAACTGATGGCGCTAGAAGGCAACACGCTCAAGCTGAACGTGCCGGTGCCGCAGTACGCGGAAGCCTCGCAGGTCGCTAAACTGAAAACCGCGCTCGCCGACAAGCTCGGCCGGGTGGTCGAGGTGCTGGTCGACGTCGGTCCGGCCCGCCGCACCGCCGCCGCGCACGACACCGCCCAGCGCGCGCAACGTCAGCAGGAAGCGGAGCGCGAGATCGGCGCGGACCCGTTCGTGCAGTCGCTGATTCGCGAGTTCGGCGCGAGCATCGTGCCCGGCTCGATTCGCCCGATTTCCCCTGACGCCGGCCCTGGTGGCGCGCCGTCGGTCCACTGATTCGCGGCGCGCGAGCGCCCGATAGACGAATTTCACGCTATCAAGAAGGAGCATGTCCATGATGAAAGGTCAACTCGCCGGGCTGATGAAGCAAGCCCAGCAGATGCAGGAAAACATGAAGAAGATGCAGGAGCAACTCGCTCTGATCGAAGTCGAGGGCCAGTCGGGCGCCGGTCTCGTGAAGGTGACGATGACCTGCAAGAACGACGTGCGCCGTGTCTCGATCGACCCGAGCCTGCTCGCCGACGACAAGGACATGCTGGAAGACCTCGTCGCCGCTGCGTTCAACGACGCCGTGCGCAAAGCCGAAGCCACCGCCCAGGAAAAAATGGGCGGCATGACATCGGGGCTGCCGCTGCCGCCGGGCTTCAAACTGCCGTTCTAATCGACGCGCCGCAAGGCGAGGCCTGCGCTGCGGCAACGATTGCCGCAGCGCGGTCCGACACTCTCCGCATTCCCCACTTCGACGCCGATCCGCATGAAACAACCTTCCGCCTTGTCGGCGCTCGTCGAAGCGCTGCGCGCGCTGCCCGGTGTCGGGCCGAAGTCCGCGCAACGCATGGCGTACCACCTGATGCAGCACGATCGCGACGCCGCCGAGAAACTCGGCCGTTCGTTGTTGTTCGCGACCGAGCATCTGCAGCACTGCGAGAAGTGCAACACCTTTACCGAAGCGCAGATCTGCGAAGTCTGTCTGGACGAAGAGCGCGATCCGGCCTTGCTGTGCGTCGTAGAGACGCCGGCCGACCAGATCATGCTCGAGCAGACCCTGACTTATCGCGGCCTTTATTTCGTGCTGATGGGCCGGCTCAGTCCGCTTGACGGCATCGGCCCGAAAGAGATTCATTTCGACCGGCTGGTCAGGCGCGCGACGGATGGTGTCGTCAAGGAAGTCGTGCTCGCCACCAATTTCACCAACGAAGGCGAGGCTACCGCGCATTACCTCGGGCAGACGCTCAAGGCACGCGGCCTCTCGGTCACACGCCTCGCGCGCGGTGTGCCGGTGGGCGGCGAACTCGAATATGTCGACGCCGGCACGATCGCCCGCGCGATGCTCGACCGTCGTTCGATGTAACGCTTCCACGCACGAGCTCGCCGGCCCTCAGCGGCTGAGCGCAGCTGCCAATGTTGGGCGCCGGGCGCGCGCCACGAACCGAAGAGAGGAGACACATGAGCGTCACCCCCGAATCAGGCACGAGCGCCGCGCCTAAGGACGCCGCCGACACCGCCGCCACGTCCGGCAAAGCCGGCCCGCTCGCCGGCGTCAAGGTGCTGGAGTTGGGCACGTTGATCGCCGGCCCGTTCGCCGCGCGCTTTCTCGGCGAGTTCGGCGCCGACGTCATCAAGATCGAAGATCCCAGGGGCGGCGATCCGCTGCGCAAATGGCGCAAGCTCTATCCCGAAGTCGGCGGCACCTCGCTGTGGTGGGCCGTACAGGCGCGCAACAAGAAATCCGTCACGATCAATCTGAAGGCCGAAGAGGGCAAGGAAATCGTGCGGCGTCTCGCGAAAGAAGCGGATATCGTCGTCGAAAATTTCCGGCCGGGATTACTGGAGAAACTCGGGCTCGGTTATGACGTGTTGTCCGCGGAGAACCCTGGGCTCGTGATGGTGCGTCTGTCCGGCTATGGGCAGACCGGGCCGTATCGCGACCGGCCGGGCTTCGGTGCGATCGCCGAATCGATGGGCGGCTTGCGTCACATCACCGGTTATCCGGATTTGCCGCCGCCGCGCATCGGCATTTCGATCGGCGATTCGATCGCGGCACTGCACGGCGTGATCGGCGCGCTGATGGCGCTGCATCACAAGCAGGTGAACGGCGGCAAAGGGCAGGTGGTGGATGTCGCGTTGTACGAGGCCGTCTTCAACATGATGGAGAGCGTGGTGCCCGAATACGGCGTGTACGGCATGGTGCGCGAGCGCACTGGCGCGTCGCTGCCCGGCATCGTGCCGTCGAATACCTATCCGTGCCGCGACGGCAGCATCGTGATCGGCGGCAATAGCGATCCGATTTTCAAACGCCTGATGATGGCGATCGGGCGCGACGACCTCGCGAACGATCCCGGCCTCGCGCACAACGACGGTCGCGTGCCGCGCACCGAGGAAATCGACGGCGCGATCGCGGCCTGGCTCGCCACGCGCACCATCGACGAAGCGCTCGATGTGCTGAACGCCGCCGACGTGCCGGTGGGCCGCATCTTCAGCGTGGCCGATATGTTCACCGATCCGCAGTTCATGGCGCGCCAGATGATCCAGCGCTTCAAATGGCAGGACGGTCAGGAAATCACGCTGCCGGGCGTGACGCCGAAGCTGTCGGCAACCCCGGGCGAGACGCGTTGGCTCGGCCCCGAACTGGGTGAACATACCGATGAAGTCCTGCAATCGCTAGGTTATGATGCTGACGACATTGCAAGGTTGCACGCGCAACAGATCGTCTGACTGAGCGCGTGTGGCGGGGCACCGTGGCGCCGACGAGCGTCGCGGTAAAAAAGAAAAAGCCGGATAACAAAAGTTTGGAGACGACAGACCATGCAACGCAGAACCTTCCTCGCCGGAACCGCCGCGCTCGCCGGCGCTTCACTCGCCACTACGCCGCTCGTTTTCGCCCAGCAGGGCAAACTCGAGACCAGTAAGGTGGCCATCGCCGTCGGCGGCAAGAACCTGTTTTACTACTTGCCGCTCACCATCGCCGAGCGTCGCAATTACTTCAGGGACGAAGGGCTCGAAGTCGAAATCTCCGACTTCGCGGGCGGCTCGCAGGCGCTCAAAGCGGCGGTCGGCGGCAGCGCGGACGTGGTGTCCGGCGCTTTCGAACATACCTTGTTGCTGCAGGCTCAGAAGCAGATGTTCCGCGAATTCGTCCTGCAAGGTCGCGCGCCGCAGATCGTGCTCGCCGTGTCGAAGAAAACCCTGCCGAACTACAAGTCGATCGCCGATTTGAAGGGCAAGAAAATCGGTGTGACCGCGCCG
The DNA here is from genome assembly GCF_900996225.1 of Paraburkholderia sp. BCC1884. GTDB lineage: Bacteria > Pseudomonadota > Gammaproteobacteria > Burkholderiales > Burkholderiaceae > Paraburkholderia. Next base: position 550,790 of record NZ_CAAJGL010000079.1, read on the forward strand.
GGTTCGTCGACCTCGATCATGGCCAGTTTCGTGCTGGCGAAAGCCGGACTGACGGCGAAAGACGTCGCGTTCGTCGGCGTGGGTGCGGGCGCGGGCGCGATTGCCGCGTTGCAGTCGGGGCAGATCGACGCGATCGCCAACCTCGATCCGGTCATGACCAAGCTCGAACGCACCGGTGAGATTCGCGTCGTGTCGGACACGCGCACGCTGGCCGACACGCGCAACGTGTTCGGTGGCGACATGCCGGCCGGCTGTCTGTACGCGTCGCAAAGTTTCATCACGAAGAATCCGAACACAACCCAGGCGCTGACCAACGCGATGGTGCGCGCGCTCAAGTGGCTGCAGACGGCGACCGGCAGCGAGCTCATCAACACCGTGCCGGAAGGTTATCTGCTCGGCGACCGTGCGGTTTATCTGGACGCCTGGCAGCACGTCAAGGAAGCCATGTCGCCCGATGGCCTGATGCCCGCCGACGGTCCCGCGACCTCGCTGAAAACCTTGCAGGCGTTCGATCCGGCCGTGCAGGGCAAGCCGATCGATCTGTCGAAGACGTGGACCAACGACTTCGTCAAGAAAGCGCTGACCACCGTCAAGGCGTAACGCGCCGTTGGCCCGGACGGTCGTCGCCATGACGGCCGTCCACACAAAACCGACTTCGAAGAAGCGAGCCGAACGATGACCGTTGCCGCCCTGGCGCTCGAAAACATCACCTGCACGTTCAGTGCGCGCGACAACCGCGCGCAACGCTACACGGCCGTGAAGGACACCACTTTGCGCATCGCGCCGGGCGAGTTCGTCTCGGTGGTCGGCCCGACCGGCTGCGGGAAATCCACCTTGCTGAATATCGGCGCGGGTTTGCTGGAGCCGTCGTCGGGTGCGGTGACGGTATTCGGCGAGCCGCTCAAGGGCATCAACCGCCGTGCCGGCTATATGTTCCAGGCCGACGCGCTGATGCCGTGGCGCTCGGCCATCGACAACGTCATGGCCGGCCTCGCGTTTCACGGCGTGCCGCCGACGGAGGCGCGTGTCAAAGCCGACGAGTGGTTAAAGCGCGTCGGTCTGGGCGGTTTCGGCGACCGTTATCCGCATCAACTGTCCGGCGGCATGCGCAAGCGCGTCGCGATGGCGCAGACGCTGATTCTCGATCCCGACATCATCCTGATGGACGAGCCGTTTTCCGCGCTCGATATCCAGACGCGTCAGCTGATGGAAAACGAATTGCTCGACCTGTGGGCGGCCAAACGCAAAGCGGTGCTGTTCATCACGCACGATCTCGACGAAGCCATCGCGATGTCCGATCGCGTGGTGGTGCTGTCGGCGGGGCCGGGCACGCATCCGATCGGCGAATTCACGATCGACTTGCCGCGTCCGCGCGACGTCGCCGAAATTCGTGCGCATCCGCGTTTCGTCGAGTTGCATGCGCAGATCTGGAGCGTGTTGCGAGACGAAGTTCTCAAGGGTTATCAGCAGCAGCTCACCGCCGTTTAATGCCGGCGCGTCCGGCCGGTCCGACGCGTCCCATCATCCTCCGAGGCAAACCGAGTCATGTGGAAGAAGTTGCGCCCGAACCGGGCGAATCTGGTGATCTGGCAGTGGCTATTGCTCGTGCTGTGCTTCGTGCTCTGGTACGTGCTGACCAGCCCGACGCTTTTGCCGGCTTTCTATTTCGACGATCCGAACAAAGCCGCGTTCTTCTTCGGCGAACCGCAAAAGGTGCTGCAGCGGATCTGGGAGTGGTTCACGGGCGGCGAGATTTATCTGCACCTGTGGATCACGCTGGTCGAGACCGTGCTCGCGTTCGTGCTCGGCACCGCACTCGGGCTCGGTGTCGGATTGTGGCTGGCGTTGGCGCCGCTCGCGAGCGCGCTGTTCGATCCGTATATCAAGGCCGCCAACTCGATGCCGCGCGTGATTCTCGCGCCGATCTTCGGCGTGTGGTTCGGTTTGGGCATCTGGTCGAAGGTGGCGTTGGGCGTCACGCTGGTGTTCTTCATCGTGTTCTTCAACGTCTATCAGGGCGTGAAGGAAGTCAGTCCCGTGGTGCTCGCCAACGCGCGCATGCTCGGTGCGAACCGCAAGCAGTTGTTGCGCTCGGTGTATTTGCCGAGTGCGATGAGCTGGGTGTTCTCCAGCTTGCATACGTCGGTGGGGTTGGCGTTCGTCGGCTCGGTGGTGGGCGAATATCTCGGCTCGGCGCGCGGGGTCGGCTATCTGATTCTGCAAGCCGAAGGCACCTTCGATATCAATACCGTGTTCGCCGGGATTCTGGTGCTGACCGCATTCGCGCTGATTCTCGATGCAATCGTGGGCGTCGGCGAGCGACGGCTGATGAAGTGGCAACCGAAGAGCGGCGATACGGAGAAGCTGTAAGCCTGACAAGCTGAAACGCTGAGCACAACCAAAACGGCGCGCGGTCTTCGAACCGCACGCCGTATTTTTTTCCTTACTCGGGCAACGCACGCTACGGCGTGATCACGACCTTGCCGATCACGCGCCGCTCGGCCATATCGCGCAACGCGCGTCCTGTTTCTTCCAGCGGATAACGTGCCGATACATACGGCTTGAGCTTGCCCGCGCCGATCCATTGGGTCATCTGCTGGAATGCAGCGTGATTGTGCTGCGGCTCGCGCCTGGCAAAATCGCCCCAGAAAACGCCGACCAGACTCGCGCCTTTGAGCAACGTCAGATTCAATGGCAACTTCGGGATCTCGCCGTTGGCGAAGCCGACCACCAGATACCGTCCGCGCCAGCCGATGCTGCGAAATGCGGGCTCCGCATACACGCCGCCGACCGGGTCGTAAATGACATCCGGGCCCTTGCCGTCGGTCAGCGCCTTGATGCGTTCGCACAGATCTTCGGTGCTGTAGTTGATGGTGGCGTCCGCGCCATGTTTTACGCAGATGGCCAGCTTCTCATCGCTCGACGCCGCCGCGATCACGCGCGCGCCGAGCGCCTTGCCGATTTCGACCGCGGCCAGTCCGACGCCGCCCGCCGCGCCCAGCACCAGCATCGTCTCACCGGCCTGCAACGCGCCACGATCGACCACCGCGTGATGCGAGGTGCCGTAGGCCAGCGTGAACGCCGCCGCCAATTCGAAGTCGACGCCGTCCGCGAGCGGCACACAGGCGGCAGCCGGCGCGATCGCCTGTTCGGCAAAGCCGCCTTGCCCCGTGAAAGCGACCACCCGCGAGCCGGGCTTGAACTGCGTAACGCCAGCGCCCACCGTGCGCACGATGCCCGCGACTTCCGAGCCGGGCGTGAAGGGCAGGGGTGGTTTGAACTGGTATTTGTTTTCGATGATCAGCACGTCCGGAAAATTGACGGCTGCGGCTTTGACGTCGATCACCACGTGGCCGGCGGGCGCCTCAAGTTCCGGCAGGTTTTCGACAACCAGGCTCTCCGGCGGCCCGTATTGATTACAGCGAATCGCGCGCATCGTGTCTCCATATCGATCAGGGTCCTCGAGTGGACTTCCCTGGGGCGTTAGCAAGCATTCTGAGTGTAAAACAATCAGCACGACCGTGCGTTTTTACTGTCGTGCTGAAGTTCGTGACGCAAGTACGGCGCAAGCCGCGCGTGGGCGTCGCGAGTTCATCGTGCAGGACGTCCGTGCGCCATGCATATGGCGCGTCGGTGGCTCGCCGTGTCGTCCGCGCGCCTTCTTTCCTCGGTTACAATCGCCGCATGCGAATCCTACTCAGCAATGACGACGGTTATCTGGCGCCGGGCCTTGCTGCGCTTTACGAAGCGCTCAAGCCGATCGCGGATGTCACCGTGATGGCTCCCGAACAGAATTGCAGCGGCGCGTCGAATTCCCTGACGCTGTCGCGGCCCCTGTCGGTTCTGCGTTCGGCGAACGGTTTCTACTACGTGAACGGCACGCCCACCGACTCGGTGCACATCGCGCTGACGGGCATGCTCGACCACACGCCGGACCTCGTGGTCTCGGGCATCAACAACGGTCAGAACATGGGCGAAGACACGCTCTATTCGGGCACCGTCGCCGCCGCCACCGAAGGCATCATGTTCGGCGTCCCGGCCATTGCGTTTTCGCTGGTCGATAAAGACTGGGTGCATCTGGACGACGCCGTCCGTGTTGCCGCGGAAATCGTCGAGCATTACCTCAAGCAGCCGTTGCCCGGGCATCCGCTGCTCAACGTCAATATTCCGAATCTGCCGTACGCGGAACTGGAGGGCTGGCACATCACGCGGCTGGGCAAGCGGCATCCGTCCCAGCCGGTGATCCGCCAGACCAATCCGCGCGGCGAGCCGATCTACTGGATCGGTCCGTCCGGCAGTGCGCGCGACGCGAGCGAAGGGACGGACTTTCATGCCGTCGCCAACGGCCGCGTGTCGATCACGCCGCTGCAACTCGACCTGACCCACACGCAAATGCTGCCCGCAGCGCGTGACTGGGTGCGTGCCGGTAGCGGTAATTCATGAGCAGCGAGCGCGCCAAGCGCTTTCCGCTCGGCCTAGAGGATCTGGTGCGCGAACCGCGCCGGCCCGAAGGGCGTCCGGGCGAAATCCGCGCGGCGGCACTGGCCGCGAGTGCGGCGTTGAACTCGCGTCAACAACCGGCGAAGAAGCCGGTGGCGGGTATGACGGCCAAGCCGCAGGCGAAGGCGTCGCACCCGTTGCAAGCCAAGCCTCAGACCCAGCCAAAAACGCCGACCATTGCCGCGCCCAAGCCGCTCGCCGCGCCGTCGTCGCCGAGAGCGCCGGTCATGCCGGTCGTGCAGACCACGAGCGCACGCGCGGCGAGGTCCGCTGGCGCGCCAGCAAAGCCCGGCGTGCAGAAGCCGACGCCGCGCCCGACGCCGACCTCTTCGGTGGTGTCGAAGTCCGCAGCCCGCTCGAATGAACGGTCTGCCACGCCGAACGTGGCATTGAACGGCGCCTTGGCGCTGACTTCGGAACGGGTTCGCGAACGGATGGTCGAACGCCTGCGTGCGAACGGCGTGACCGATCAACGTGTGTTGAACGCGATGGCGGCGGTGCCGCGCCACATGTTCGTCGACCCGGGCCTCGCGGCCCAGGCTTACGAAGATGCAGCGTTGCCGATCGGTCATCACCAGACGATCTCGAAGCCGTCGGTGGTGGCGCGCATGATCGAACTGGCGGCCACCGGGCGCACGCTGAACAACGTGCTCGAAATCGGCACCGGCTGCGGCTATCAGGCGGCGGTGCTAAGCCAGGTCGCGCGCGAGGTTTACTCGATCGAACGCATCAAGCCGCTATCCGAACGCGCGAAGACGAATCTGCGTCCGCTGCGCATTCCGAACATCCGGCTGCATTACGGCGACGGCCGGCTGGGATTGCCGGCCACGGCCCCGTTCGATGCGATCCTGATCGCCGCGGCGGGGCTCGACGTACCCCAGGCTTTACTTGAACAACTCGCGATCGGTGGCCGCCTGGTCGCACCGGTCGGCTCGCAGGACGGTCAGAACCAGGTGCTGACCCTGGTCGAGCGTCTCGGACCCGCGCAGTGGCGCGAGTCGCGGCTTGATCGCGTTTTCTTTGTACCCTTAAAATCCGGAGTGATTTGACACCGATGAGTATGTTGCGCGCGATGCAAAGAACCAGCCTGACTGCCCCCCTGACCGTAACCCAGCGTAGCGTGTGCGTGCTCGCCTTGTCCCTGTTGATGACGGCCTGTGCGACCCGGCTCGATCAGGCGCCGGTCGTCGACCGCTCCGGCGGCAGCCCGCTCAGTACGCAAGCCGAGCAACCGGCCGTGCCGCTCGGCCCGCCGCCGCCGGGCTACTACCGCGTGAAGCCGGGCGATACGTTGTATCGGATCGCGCTGGAGAACGGCCAGAATTACCGCGATATCTCGACGTGGAACAATCTCACCAACCCGAATCAGATCGAAGTCGATCAGTTGCTGCGCGTCGTGCCGCCGGGTGCGAACACCGCCGCGCTGACGCCGGGTGTGTCGACCGCGCCGATCGGCAGCGGCGGTGCGGTGCAAAGCGCACCGCTCGGCAGCACGCCACCGTCCGCAGGCGCGGCCGCCGGTGTCGCGGCGCCGCCGATCTACGGTTCGGGCGCGAACAACGCGTCGCTCACGCCGCCGTCCACGCCGGGCGCCGCAAGCGATACGGGCGCGGCCGGCAACGTCGTGTTCGCGTGGCCGGTGCGCGGTCCGTTGCTCGGCACCTTCAACGACTCGACCAACAAGGGCGTCAACATTGGCGGCGCGGCGGGCGACCCAGTGAAGGCGTCGGCAGATGGCCGGGTGGTTTATGCCGGAAATGGGCTGCGTGGTTACGGCAATCTCATTATCATCAAGCATGATGCAACTTATCTCACAGCGTATGCACACAACCGCGCTTTGATGGTAAAAGAGGGAGACGCGGTAACGAAGGGGCAGAAGATCGCTGAGATGGGCAATAGCGATTCCGACCGCGTGATGTTGCATTTCGAAGTTCGCCGGCAGGGCAAACCTGTCGACCCACTGAAGTATTTGCCGCCGCAATAAGCGATACCACCATGCCGAAATCGAAGCGCCGCCCGCCGCAAGCCGAATCTGAGACGATCAGCCTAGCCACGTCCGCTTCGGTGGAAGAAAGCGGCGCTTCGGAAGTAGAGGAGGAGGTCGCAGAAGAGCGCGATCTCGACGAACGTCAGGCGAGCACGGAAGAAGGCGGCGACACGCGTGAGAGCGCGAGCGAAGCCGCGCCGGATGCCGACGATTTCCGCGCACTCCTGCAAGCCGAACTGACGGCCGACACGATCCAGCACTATCTGAACCGGATCAGCGTCAAGCCGCTCCTCACCGTCGAGGAAGAGCAGAAGTACTCACGCCTTGCCAAGGCGGGCGAGTTCGACGCGCGGCAAGTCATGATCGAGCGTAATCTGCGGCTCGTTGTCAGCATCGCGAAGGGTTATCTGAATCGGGGCGTGCCGTTGCTCGATCTGATCGAGGAAGGCAATCTCGGCCTCATGCACGCGATCGAGAAATTCGATCCGACGCGCGGTTTCCGTTTCTCCACTTACGCCACGTGGTGGATTCGCCAGAGCATCGAGCGCGCCATCATGAATCAGGCGCGCACCGTGCGTTTGCCGGTGCACGTGATTCGCGAGCTCAATCAGGTGCTGCGCGCCAAGCGTCATCTGGAAAAAAATTCGATGAATTCCGGCGAGGCGGCCGACCGCCGCGACGCCAGCATCGACGACATCGCTTATCTGACCGGCAAGACCACCGACGAAGTCACCGACATCCTGGCGTTGAACGAGCACACCGCGTCGCTCGACGCGCCGCTCGATCTCGACCCGGCGAGCAGCCTGCTCGATCTGCTTTCTGACGACCAAAGTCAGTCTCCAGACGCCGAAGTGCAGCATCGCGAACTGGAAACGCTGACTCGCGCGTGGCTTGCCCGACTGTCGGACAAGCATCGTCATGTGATCGAGCGACGCTTTGGGCTCAACCACATCGAACCCGCCACGCTCGAAGAGCTGGCCGACGAAATGGGCCTCACGCGCGAGCGTGTGCGCCAGATCCAACAGGAAGCGCTGGTGCGGTTGAAGCGCTTCTTCGCCTCCAACGGTGTGCGCAAGGACGCCGTTCTATAAAACTGATGACACCGATTCTTGTTTTCGACATCGAGACGATTCCCGATGTCGCCGGCATTCGCCGCCTGGAAGATTTGCCCGCCACGCTGAGCGACGCCGAAGTCGCCGAGCACGCGTTCGCCGCGCGCCGCGAAAAGACCGGCGGCGATTTCCTGCCGCATCATCTGCAACGCATCGCCGCAATTTCCTGCGTGTTCCGCGACAACAACGGCTTTCGTGTGCGCTCGCTCGGCACGCTCGAAGACGGTGAGGCGGCGCTGGTGCAGTCGTTTTATCGCGTGATCGAGAAGTACACGCCGCAACTCGTGTCGTGGAATGGCGGCGGATTCGACCTGCCGGTGCTGAACTATCGGGCGCTCGTCCACGGTATTCCGGCGTACCGGTTCTGGGATCTCGGCGAGGACGACCGCGAGTTCAAGTGGAACAACTACATCAGCCGTTATCACGCGCGTCACACCGATCTGATGGACGTGCTCGCCATGTATCAGGCGCGCGCCAATGCGCCGCTCGACGCGCTCGCCAAGATGTGCGGCTTTCCCGGCAAGATGGGCATGGACGGCAGCCAGGTGTGGCACGCGTACCAGCAAGGCCGCATCGAGGAAATCCGTAATTATTGTGAGACTGACGTCGTCAATACCTACCTGCTGTATTGCCGTTTTCAGCTGATTCGCGGTGCCTTTTCGGCCGAAGAATATGCGGACGAAATCAATCTGGTGAAGAACGCTCTGGCGCAGGAAACCGCGCCGCAATGGGCCGAATACCTGGCGGCGTTCGACCAGTAACCGCCTGGCGCGCCCGCAGGCGTGGCTGCCGTGCCGGCCACGCCGAATCGTCGGCAAGCGCGGCGCTTCGTCTACAATCTCGCCTTTCCCCAAGTTTGTCAGGAAGTCGCAGGTGTCCCGAACTGCCCCCAAACGTCGCGCGCCGAAGCGCCAGAAGGCGCCTGCTCCGGCGCGCGCACTCATCGTCACCGGCAACGAACCGGTCATCGACATCGTTTCGCTCGATATGGAAGCGCGCGGCGTCGGCCGTACGGTCAGCGAAGACGGCACGCCCGGCAAGGTGATTTTTGTCGAAGGCGCGTTGCCCGGCGAGCGCGTCAGTTATTCCACCCATCGCAGCAAGGCAAAATTCGAGCAGGCGGAGGTCGTGCAGGTATTTCGCGAAAGCGTGATCCGCACCCAGCCGAAATGCGTCTACTTCGATATCTGCGGCGGCTGTTCGATGCAGCACGTGGACATTCGCGCGCAGGTCGCCGTCAAGCAGCGCGTGCTGGAGGACGATCTCCAGCATATCGGCAAGCTGCGCCCCGAAACGGTGTTCCGGCCAATTCACGGACCGGCTTGGGGTTATCGCTATCGCTCGCGCCTGGCCGTGCGGTTCCTGCCCGAAAAGGGCGGTATGCGGATCGGCTTTCACGAGAAGAAGAGCGGCAACATCGCCGACATGAAGACCTGCGAGGTGCTGCCGCCGCACGTGTCGGCCATGCTGATGCCGCTGCGCTTCATGATCCGCAAGCTGTCGATCTATGAGCGCCTGCCGCAACTGGAACTGGCGGTCGGCTCGTCGGTGACGGCTCTGGTCGTGCGTAATCTCGCGCCTCTCACCGCCGCCGACGAACAGGTGCTGCGCGATTTCGCCGACGAGCACAAGGTGCAGTTCTGGCTGCAGCCTGGCGGCCCGGAAACGGTCGCGCCGTTCTACCCGCTCGACCAGCAACTCGACTACACGCTGCCGGAATACGGCATCCGCATGCCGTTCAAGCCGACCGATTTTACCCAGGTCAATCACGCGATCAACCGCGTGCTGGTGAGCCGCGCGTTGCGCCTGCTGGCGCCGGCGCGCACGGATCGCGTGCTGGATCTGTTCTGCGGGATCGGCAATTTCACGCTGCCGCTCGCGCGGGTTTCGCGGGAAGTGGTGGGTATCGAAGGTCTGGAAGTGTTGACCGAGCGCGCGCTCGCCAACGCCGAGCTGAACGGCGTGGCAGGGCATACGTCGTTCGCCTGCCGCAACCTGTTCGAAGTCACCGCCGACGATCTGCGCGCGCTCGGTCACTTCGATAAATTCCTGATCGATCCGCCGCGCGAAGGCGCGCACGCTGTCGCCAAAGCGTTGGCGGAGATCGCGCAGAGCGGCGTTGGGCCGCTGCCCAAACGCATCGTCTACGTATCGTGCGCGCCGGCCACGCTCGCACGCGATGCCGGTCTGCTGGTGCACGAGGCGGGTTATCGCATGGTCGGCGCGGGCGTGGTGAACATGTTCCCGCATACCTCGCACGTCGAGTCGATTGCTTTATTCGAGCGGGACTGAGCCAGGTCGCACGAACCCGGCGCGCAAACAAAAACGCCACGACCGAAGTCGTGGCGTTTTTTATGGTCGGCTGATTTCAGCGTGCCGTGGAGTTTAGAACTGCCACCACGACTTTTCCGTCCCCGGCCGTGCGCGCCCCGTGATGTACGGGCTGTCGGGGAAGGTGCCGGCCAGCACGCGCTTCGTGTCTTCGGCCAGTTGCGGCTGGTCCAGCTTCTGATACGACAGCATCATGATGTGCAGCGCGTCTTCGATCGCCGGTGCGTTCTTGTATTGCGTGAGCGCCAGTTGCGCGCGGTTGATCGCGGCGACATAGGCGCCACGGCGGTAGTAATAATCCGCCGCGTGGACTTCGTGCGAGGCCAGCGCGTTCACGATGTAGCGCATGCGTTGCGCGGCGTCCGGTGCATACTTGCTGTTCGGGTACTTGTCGACCACGACCTTGAACGCGTCATACGACTCGCGCAGCGACTTCGGATCGCGCTCGCTCATGTCCTGGCCGGAGAAGCGGCCGAACAGACCGAGGTCGTCGTTGAAGTGGATCATGCCCTTCAGGTAGTACGCGTAGGCGATGTCCGGGTGATCCGGATGCAACTGGATGAAGCGGTCGATGGCCTGGTCGGCGGCGGCGTTTTCGCTGTCTTTCCAGTTACAGTACGCGACATTGATCTGCGCCTGCTGGGCAAAGTGACCGAACGGGTCGCGGCCTTCGAGCATTTCAAAATACTTGGCGCACTTGCCGAAATCGCCACCGCTCAAGGCGTCGTTCGCCTCCGTATATAATTTGTTGTTGTTCCACGTTGCCGTTTCGTCGGTCTTTTCCGGCAGGCCGTGGCAAGCCGCAATAACCGCGACGGCTGCGGCACACGCAATGTATCCGGCCACTTTACGGGCCGCCTTCTTGATGGCCGCCAAATTGATCGCCGCTTTAGTGATGGTGTTCAAGGCTCGCATTTTCCAGTCTAGCTTTACGTCCAGGTGACCCAGACTCAATGACCCGCTCAAATACTCCAGGCGCCGCAACCGGTGCCGGGAATAGCAACAAAGATTATAGCGTAAGCGCTGACCCCTCCGACGCGTTGGGCGTCGATTCCCTCGACGACGATCTCGGCAGCGAGGCGCTGGGCGCTGTCGACCCGCAGAGCCTGATTCCGACGGTGGCGAATCGCGTGACGGACGAGACCCCGCGCCACGTCCTCGTGCCCGACGAATGGGCGGGCGAACGTCTCGACAAGGTGCTCGCGCGGCTGTTCCCCGAGTTCTCGCGCAACCGCCTGCAGAGCTGGATCGAGGCCGAGCGGGTGCGCATCGACGGTAAGGCGGCGAAGATCCGCCAGCCGGTTCCGCTCGGCGCGACCCTCGAACTCGTGCCCGATCTGCTGCCCGAGCAACTCGCCTTCACGCCGGAGCCCGTGCCGCTCGAGATCATCTACGAAGACGACACGCTGCTGGTCATCAACAAGCCGGCTGGCATGGTGGTGCACCCGGCGGCGGGCAACTGGAGCGGCACCGTGCTCAACGGCTTGCTGTATCGCTACGGCGACGCCGCGGCGGGCTTGCCGCGCGCGGGCATCGTGCACCGGCTCGACAAGGAGACCTCCGGTCTGATGGTGGTGGCGCGCACGCTCGAAGCGCAAACCGACCTCGTGCGCCAGTTGCAGGCGCGCACGGTCAAGCGACGTTATCTGGCGCTGGTGTGGGGCAACATGCCCGAGTCCGGCACGATCGACGCGCCGATCGGCCGCGATCCGCGCGAGCGCACCCGCATGGCCGTGGTGACGAGCGCGTCGGGCAAGCCCGCGCGCACGCATTTCCGGCGCGTCGAAACGGCGATCTGGGAACGTCAGCCGGTCACCGCGGTCACCTGCGATCTCGAAACGGGGCGCACTCATCAGATTCGCGTGCATTGCGCACATATCGGTCATCCGCTGCTTGGCGATCCGGTCTATGGGCGCGCGCGCGGTAAGCGCTCCGTCGCGCCGCTGCCCGGCGGCTTCGCCCGTCAGGCGCTGCATGCATGGCGCCTCGGCCTGGTTCATCCGCAGACCGGCCGCACGATGAACTGGCGCGCCGATGTGCCGGCCGACATGGAGGCGCTCTCGGTGGCGCTCGGTCTGGGCCGCGATGAAGCGGGCGAGTACGACGAGAACTACTACGAGGAAGACGATTACGAGGACACCCTCGAGCATGACGACGACCTCGACGCAGGCGAAGAACAAGAAGAACAAGAAGAGCACGAAGAGCACGAAGAGCACGACGAGCACGCCGAGCACGACGGCCAGAACGAGGGCAACGAAGACGAACAGGGCGATCGCGCATGAATACACCGGAGCTGAGCTTTGCCGATGTCGTGCAACCCGCATGGAACGTGTCGCCGCGCGTGCGCGCGCTGGTCACCACGCGTAACGGCGGCATGAGCGAGCCGCCGTTCGGCCGCTGGCAGGACGGCGTGGACTTGCCCGGCGGCCTGAATCTGGGCATGAAGGCCGGAGACGAGCCGGCTGCGGTCGCCGCCAATCGCGCGCGTCTGTTGCATCTGGCCGGCGTCGAAGAAGCCGCCTGGCTCGAGCAGATTCACGGCGCGGGCATCGTCCGGGCGGACGACGTCCTCGCGCAGACGCAGGCCGGCGGCACGCCGACGCGCGCCGATGCGAGCGTCACGGATCGGCCCGGCACGGTGTGCGTCGTGATGGTCGCGGATTGCATGCCGGTGCTGATTTGCGACGAAGCCGGCCGCGCGGTCGGCGCGGCGCATGCGGGATGGCGCGGGCTTGCCGCGGGCATCGTCGAACAGACGGCGCAGCGGGTCGCGCAACTGGCCGGCGTGAAGGCGGGTGGATTGCACGCTTACCTCGGACCCGCGATTGGACCGAGCGCCTTCGAAGTCGGCCCGGACGTGCGTGACGCCTTCATGAACGGTGTCGACGGCGCACAACGCGAAGCGACCGCCAATGCGTTCATGGCACATCCCGGGAACCCCGGCAAATATCTCGCCGATCTGCCCGCGCTCGCGCATTTGCGGCTGCAACGGCTTGGTGTCACCCACATCACCGGGGGCGATCTCTGCACGGTCACGCAACGTGATCGCTTCTACTCGTATCGCCGCGATCGCGAGACCGGTCGCATGGCTGCGCTGATCTGGCTGGACGATCGCGCGCAGAGCCTCGCCGACTAGCGCGCGCCGTTCGCCCGGCCTGACTACCGGCCCGGGTATGAGGGTTTGTTCGGAGGCGCACCAAGCGGTTTTGCTGCGCTGCCGGAAATCTTCGCGAGCGCGTAAATCTGCCGCGAAAAGCGTCCCTCCGCGAATGGATAAACGCACATAAGCCCATGCAATATGGGAGCTTTTTTCGCGTTACCCAACCTCGATTCATGCATGTGCCAAAAGCGCGTTCTGCTACACAGGGAAAACGATAATTAAAAAACTATCGCACTGCGGCAAAATCGGGAACAAGCATTGACATGCCTTGCGATGGGGAGCAAGAATGTTCCTCACGAGCTCCTCGTAAATGGGACAGGGCGTGACGAGGTCGCGAGCAATCGCCCACTTTGCGCACGAACCTGCCTCTCCACCCGTCCGCAAGGACTCACCGGTCAAAAGCAGGTATGGCAGCATCACATTCCTCAGCTTCCCCCAGCACGGACTCCTCGACGGAGCACACGCAGCAGGCCGGTACCAGCGGCGCGACATCGACCGCAGGCATGCAGCAGTTATTCGATACCTGGCTGAACGCGTGGCGTTCGCTCGGCGCGCCGCAAGGTGCGACGGCAGGTATGCCGTTCCCCATGCCGGGCATGCCTTCGATGCCGCAAATGGGCATTCCGCAGATGCCGTCCATGGGCTTGCCGCCGATGCCGTCGTTTCCCGGCATGCCCGACTTCAGCAAACTGACGGCGGGCGCGATGCCGTCCATGCCGTCGTTCGCCGGACTCAATATTCCGAACGCCGCGATTCCGCCCGAGCGTCTGAAGAAATTGCAGGCCGACTATTCGCGCGAAGCGATGGCTTTGCTCCAGCAGGCGAGCGCACCCGCCACGCAGATTCCCGAACTGAAGGACCGCCGTTTCAGCGCCGAAGCATGGAGCGCGACGCCGGCCTACGCCTTCACTGCCGCGTGGTATCTGCTGAACGCGCGCTATCTGCAGGAAATGGTCGACGCGCTCGACACCGAACCGAAGGTGCGCGAACGCATCCGCTTCGCCGTCCAGCAGTGGACCGCGGCGGCTTCGCCGAGCAACTTCTTCGCGCTGAATCCGGAGGCGCAGAAGACCTTGCTGGACAGCCAGGGTGAAAGCCTGCGCCAGGGCGTGATGAACCTGCTCGGCGACCTGCAGCGCGGCAAGATTTCGCAAACCGACGAGTCGCGTTTCGTGGTCGGCGAGAATCTCGCGAACACCGAAGGGTCGGTGGTGTTCGAAAACGAGTTGATGCAGCTGATCCAGTACAAGCCGCGCACGGCGACCGTGCGTGAGCGGCCGCTGCTGATCGTGCCGCCGTGTATCAACAAGTTCTACATTCTCGATCTGCAACCGGAGAATTCGCTGGTCGCGCACGGGCTCGATTCCGGGCACCAGGTGTTCCTGATTTCGTGGCGCAACGCGGACCAGTCGATCGCGAACAAGTCGTGGGACGACTACATCGGCGACGGCGTGCTCAAGGCGATCAACACGGTCAGCAAGATCAGCGGCCGCGAGCAGATCAACACGCTGGGCTTCTGCGTCGGCGGCACGATGCTCGCCACGGCGCTCGCGGTGGCCGCGGCGCGTGGCGAACATCCCGCCGCTTCGATGACGCTGCTCACCGCCATGCTCGATTTCTCGGACACGGGCGTGCTCGACGTATTCGTCGACGAGGCGCATGTGCAGATGCGCGAGCAGAGCATCGGCGGCAAGAACGGCGCGCCGGCGGGACTGATGCGCGGCGTCGAATTCGCCAACACGTTCTCGTTTCTGCGCCCCAACGATCTGGTGTGGAACTACGTCGTCGACAACTACCTCAAAGGTCGCACGCCGGTGCCGTTCGACCTGCTCTACTGGAACAGCGATTCGACTAGCCTGCCGGGCCCGATGTACGTCTGGTATCTGCGCAACACGTACCTCGAGAATCGTCTGCGTGAGCCGGGCGCGCTCACTACGTGCGGCGAGCCGGTCGACCTCTCGAAGATCGACGTGCCGACCTTCCTCTACGGTTCGCGCGAAGACCACATCGTGCCGTGGCAAACCGCGTATGCGTCGGCGCCGCTGCTCACCGGGCCGCTGAAGTTCGTGCTCGGCGCGTCGGGTCATATCGCGGGCGTCATCAATCCGCCCGCGAAGAAGAAGCGCAATTACTGGACGCTGGAAGGCGACGCCGCAACGCTGCCGCAAAGCGCGGACGAATGGCTCGACGCGGCCACCGAAGTGCCAGGCAGCTGGTGGCCCGAATGGACCACGTGGCTCGACCAGTACAGCGGCAAGAAGGTCAAGCCGCGCGCCACCGCCGGTTCGGCCGAATTCCCGGTGATCGAACCGGCGCCCGGGCGTTACGTGCGGCAGCGCGAGTAACGTGCAACGGCAGTGTGAGCAACGGGATTTTTAACTTGACGGGCTGCGGCGTATCAAGCCGACATGCCCGGAGGATATGGAAATGACTGATGTTGTGATCGTATCGGCGGCCCGTACGGCAGTCGGCAAATTCGGTGGATCGCTCTCGAAGGTCGCTGCGCCCGAACTCGGCGCCACGGTGATCCGTGCCGTGCTCGAACGGGCCGGCATGAAACCCGAACAGGTGAGCGAAGTGATCCTGGGTCAGGTGCTGACCGCAGGCTCCGGTCAGAATCCGGCGCGTCAGTCGCTGATCAAGGCGGGCTTGCCCAACGCCGTGCCCGGTATGACGATCAACGTGGTGTGCGGTTCGGGCCTGAAGGCCGTGATGCTGGCCGCCAACGCGATCATCGCGGGTGACGCGGATATCGTGATCGCCGGCGGTCAGGAAAACATGAGCGCGGCGCCGCACGTGCTGCCGGGCTCGCGCGACGGTTTCCGCATGGGCGACGCGAAGCTGATCGACTCGATGATCGTCGACGGCCTGTGGGACGTCTACAACCAGTACCACATGGGCGTGACGGCGGAAAACGTCGCCAGGGAATACGGCATCACGCGCGAGCAGCAGGACGCGTTCGCGGCCTTGTCGCAGAACAAGGCCGAAGCCGCGCAGAAGTCGGGCCGTTTCGACGACGAAATCGTGCCGGTCGAGATTCCGCAACGCAAGGGCGAACCGCTGCGTTTCGCCACCGACGAGTTCGTGCGTCATGGCGTGACGGCTGAGGCGCTGGCAGGCCTGAAGCCGGCCTTCTCGAAGGAAGGCTCGGTGACGGCCGCCAACGCGTCGGGTCTGAACGACGGCGCGGCCGCGGTGCTGGTGATGTCGGCGAAGAAGGCCGAAGCGCTCGGCCTCAAGCCGCTCGCGCGCATCAAGGCTTACGCCACGTCGGGTCTCGATCCGAAGGTGATGGGCATGGGCCCCGTGCCCGCTTCGCGCCGCTGTCTCGAACGCGCGGGCTGGACACCGGCCGACCTCGACCTGATGGAAATCAACGAAGCGTTCGCGGCGCAAGCCTGCGCCGTCAATCAGCAGATGGGCTGGGACACTTCGAAGATCAACGTGAACGGCGGCGCGATCGCGATCGGCCATCCGATCGGCGCGTCCGGTTGCCGGATTCTCGTCACGCTGCTGCACGAAATGCAGAAGCGCGATGCGAAGAAGGGTTTGGCGTCGCTGTGTATCGGCGGCGGCATGGGTGTGGCGCTCGCGCTCGAGCGCGATTGAAGGTGAGCGAACACGCTTGACCATCGCCAGGCGTGCGGCGCCTGGCGTGGTGATGTGGTGATAGCAGAGTTGCCGCGCGGGGCGCTGATGCAGGCGCCGCGCGCTTAGCAGTGGCCTCGTCGGCCGGTCGCCCGGCGGCAGCGGAGATGAAGTATCAGGCGAGGAAAGGGGCGCCGCTCGGCGCCTCGAAAACGATAACGGAGTGTGGTTTATGACACAGCGAATTGCGTACGTAACGGGCGGGATGGGCGGCATCGGCACGAGCATTTGCCAACGGCTGCACAAAGAGAACTACCGGGTGGTCGCGGGTTGCGGCCCGAACTCGCCGCGTCGCGTGAAATGGCTCGAAGAGCAGAAGGCGCTCGGCTACGATTTCGTCGCTTCCGAAGGCAACGTCGGCGATTGGGAATCGACCAAGGCCGCGTTCGACAAGGTCAAGGCTGAAGTCGGCGAAGTCGACATTCTGGTCAACAACGCCGGCATCACGCGCGACGTCGTGTTCCGCAAGATGACGCATGAAGACTGGACGGCGGTGATCGACACCAACCTGACCAGCCTCTTCAACGTCACCAAGCAGGTGATCGACGGCATGGTGGAGCGTGGCTTTGGCCGCATCATCAACATCTCGTCGGTGAACGGCCAGAAGGGCCAGTTCGGCCAGACCAATTACTCCACCGCGAAGGCCGGGATTCACGGCTTCACGATGGCGCTGGCGCAGGAAGTGGCGACCAAGGGCGTGACGGTCAACACCGTGTCGCCGGGCTACATCGGCACGGACATGGTCAAGTCGATCCGCCCCGACGTGCTGGAAAAAATCGTCGCGACGATTCCAGTGCGTCGTCTCGGTCAGCCGCAGGAAATCGGCTCGATCGTGGCGTGGCTCGCCTCGGACGAATCGGGTTTCTCCACGGGCGCCGACTTTTCGCTCAACGGTGGTTTGCATATGGGCTGAGTCTGCGGCGCGCCGCTCACAAGGCGGCGCACTTCGGCTCAGATGGTTCGGCGGCGTCTCGACTGTGCAATGGCCCGATTGTGCAGCCGGTGTGACGCCGTTTCCGCGCTCAACTCGCGCTCAAAGGCGTTACATGACCACTACTACAAAGAAAACAGCCGAACGACTGATCAAGAAATATCCGAATCGTCGGCTCTACGATACCGAGACAAGCACGTACATCACGCTGACGGATGTCAAACAGCTCGTGCTGGATCAGGAGGATTTCAAGGTCATCGATGCCAAGAGCAACGAGGACCTGACGCGCGCCATCCTGTTGCAGATCATTCTCGATGAGGAGAGCGGCGGCTTGCCGATGTTCTCGTCGTCGATGCTGTCGCAGATCATCCGTTTCTACGGTCATGCGATGCAGGGCATGATGGGCACGTATCTGGAAAAGAACATTCAGGCCTTCATCGACATTCAGGCGAAACTCGCCGACCAGTCGAAGAATCTGTACGAAGGCAAGGCCATGAACCCCGAGGTCTGGTCGCAGTTCATGAACATGCAGGCGCCGATGATGCAGGGCATGATGACCAGCTACATCGAGCAGTCGAAGAATATGTTCGTGCAGATGCAGGAGCAGATGCAGACCCAGGCCAAATCGATGTTCGCGACTTTCCCGTTCACGCCGGGTGGCCCGGTGAATGCCGGCACCGCGCCGGCCGCCGCGCCGCAGACCAATCCGGAGCCGGAGAAGAAGTAAGGGCTGAAGCGCGTGATCGCGGGCGGCGTTTCCCGGTTTGCGGGGCGGCGCCCGCTCCTCGCGCGGCCCGGCCGGTCGACTTGCGTCGCCACGGTACAATCGCGGGCTGCGGGTGTGGGGCATTTTCCTCGAAGAGGGCGCTCTGGCCGCCAACTCGATCCCCATTCTCACGGTCCGTCCCATGTTTCACCTTTTCCCCCTTGATCCTCACGCGCGACGCTTCCCGTCGGCGTGGGCTGCCGCATGAGCCGCCTGTTCCTCGCGCCGATGGAAGGGGTCGCGGACTACATGTTGCGCGACGTGCTGACGAGCGCGGGCGGCTTCGACGGATGCGTGTCCGAGTTCATCCGCGTGACGGGTTCCGTGCTGCCGAGCCGCGTGTACGAGCGCGAGGCGCCCGAAGTGCTGCACGGCGGTCGCACCCTGAGCGGCACGCCGATGGTGATCCAGCTGCTCGGCAGCGACGCCGACTGGATGGCGCGCAATGCGGCCCACGCGGCCACGCTTTCGCCGCACGGCATCGATCTGAATTTCGGTTGTCCTGCCAAGATCGTCAACCAGCACGGCGGCGGCGCGATGCTGCTGGCCGACCCTCGTCAGTTGAACCGGATTGTGTGCGCCGTGCGCGCCGCGGTGCCGGCCCATATCGCGGTGACGGCGAAGATGCGCCTTGGCGTGTCCGATACCTCGCAGGCGATCGATTGTGCCGTGGCGCTGGCCGAAGGCGGTGCCGCGTCGCTCGTCGTGCATGCCAGAACACGCGAAGACGGCTACCGGCCGCCCGCGCATTGGGAGTGGATCGCCCGCATCGACGCGGCGGTCGACGTTCCCGTGATCGCGAACGGCGAAGTCTGGAGCGTGGCCGACTGGGAGCGCTGCCGGGCAGTTAGCGGCTGCGCGGACGTGATGATCGGGCGAGGCGCCGTTTCCGACCCCTTTCTGTCGCTGCGCATACGTGGCCTGATGGATCGAACGCCGTCCGCCGGGGAGTGGCCTTTCGTTTTGCGCGACATGGCCGGTTATCTGACCAAAATGCAAAACCGCGTCGCGTCGCGCCACGAGCATGGCCGCGTCAAGATGTGGCTCAGCTATCTGAAGCGCACCTGGGCACAAGCGGCCGACCTGCACGCGGCGATCCGGCGTTTGCACGATTCACGCGAGATTATCGAGGTGATCGAGCGCGCAATCGGGGTCTGCGGCGCGATGCCGGAGGCCGATCCGGCGAGCGTCGATCAGCCCGAAACGGCGCAAGCCGCAGCCAGTTGAGGGCGGAAATTCAAAGACTTACGAGCGGCGGCGGTGCCAAACCGCTACAATTCAAGGTTTAACGTCTTCCACGCGGTCCCCCATGTCCACCCCCACGATTGCCCCGACTGCTGCGCCGAAAGTCGGCTTTGTCTCCCTCGGCTGCCCGAAAGCGCTGGTCGATTCCGAACAGATCATCACCCAGTTGCGTGCCGAAGGTTATGAAATCTCCGGCACGTACGACGGCGCGGATCTCGTGGTCGTCAACACCTGCGGTTTCATCGACGAAGCGGTGCAGGAAAGTCTCGACGCGATCGGCGAAGCGCTCAACGAAAACGGCAAGGTGATCGTCACCGGCTGTCTCGGCGCGAAGAAGAGTGCGAGCGGCACGGGCCTGATCGAAGAAGTGCACCCCAAGGTGCTGGCCGTGACTGGCCCGCATGCGCTGGGCGAGGTGATGCAGCATGTGCATGCCCATCTGCCGAAGCCGCACGACCCGTTCGTCGATCTCGTGCCGGCTGCCGGCGTCAAGCTCACGCCGCGCCACTACGCGTATCTGAAGATTTCCGAAGGCTGCAATCACCGCTGCACGTTCTGCATCATCCCGTCGATGCGCGGCGACCTCGTGTCGCGTCCCGTCGCCGAGGTGATGCTCGAAGCGGAGAACCTCTTCAAGTCGGGCGTGAAGGAACTGCTGGTGATTTCGCAGGACACGAGCGCGTATGGCGTCGACGTCAAATACCGCACGGGCTTCTGGAACGGCAAGCCGATCAAGACGCGCATGACCGATCTGGTCGGCGCGCTCGGCGAACTGGCTGCGCAATACGGCGCATGGGTGCGCCTGCACTACGTCTACCCGTATCCGAGCGTCGACGACGTGATTCCGATGATGGCCGAAGGTCCGTACAAGGGCCACGTGCTGCCGTATCTCGACGTGCCGTTCCAGCACGCGCACCCCGAAGTGCTCAAGCGCATGAAGCGTCCGGCCAATGCCGAAAAGGTGATGGAGCGGGTGAAGAAATGGCGCGAAATGTGCCCGGATCTGACGATCCGCAGCACGTTCATCGCCGGATTCCCGGGTGAGACCGAAGAGCAGTTCCAGACCCTGCTCGATTTCATCCGCGAGGCGGAACTGGATCGGGTCGGCTGCTTCGCCTATTCGCCAGTCGAAGGCGCAACGGCCAACGAACTCGACGGCGCGTTGCCCGACGAAGTGCGTGAAGAACGTCGCGCGCGTTTCATGGAAGTGGCCGAAGAAGTATCGGCCAAACGCATCGCGAAGAAGGTCGGCAAGACGCTGAAGGTGCTGGTCGACGAGATCAATGCCGACGGCGGCATCGGCCGCACGGCGGCTGATGCGCCGGAGATCGACGGCGTCGTGTATATCGCGCCGGCTACCAAGGCGTCCAAACGCTACAAGGTCGGCGATTTCGTTTCGGTGAAGATCACCGGCGCTGACGGTCACGACCTGTGGGGCGAGGTCTGAACGATGACGTCGAGCACGGCCGCCGTCCAGCCAACCCAAACGTCTGACATCCTCGCTCTCGGCGAGGCGATGATCGAATTCAACCAGTCGGCGAAGGACCAGCCGAACTATCTGCAAGGCTTCGGCGGCGACACGTCGAACTTCTGTATCGCGGCGGCGCGGCAGGGCGCGAAGACCGGTTTCGTGTCGGCGGTCGGGGCGGATCATTTTGGCCGTTTGCTGGTCGATTTGTGGGAGCGCGAGCAGGTGGATACGTCGCTCGTCAAGGTCGATGCGCAGGCGTCCACCGGGGTCTACTTCGTCTCGCACGGTCCCGAGGGTCACGCGTTCGACTATCTGCGCGCGGGGTCGGCGGCAAGCCGCTACGCGCCGCACGAATTGCCGCTCGAAGCGATCGCCGCAGCGAAAGTCATTCACCTGTCCGGCATCAGCCTGGCAATCAGCCTGAGTGCTTGTGACGCCGCGCTCGCCGCGATCGCGCATGCTCGCGGCAACGGCGTGCAGGTGAGCTTCGACACCAATCTGCGTCTGAAGCTATGGCCGCTTGCGCGGGCGCGCGCGGTGATGCTCGAAGCGATTCGCCTGACCGACATCTGCCTGCCGAGCTGGGACGACGTGACCGAACTCACCGGTTTGACCGGCCGCGACGAGATCGTCGATTTTCTGCTCTCGCACGGCCCGCGTGTGGTGGCGCTCAAGCTCGGCAAGGAAGGCTCGTACATCGCCACGCCGAACGAGCGGCGCGTCGTGCCGGGTCACGCGGTCAATGCCGTCGATGCAACCGGTGCGGGCGACTGTTTCGGCGGCGCGTTCATCGCGCGCATCGTCGCGGGTGACGATCCTTTTGCCGCCGCGCGTTATGCGAACGTCGCCGCTGCGCTGTCCACGCAAGGCTATGGCGCGGTCGCGCCGATTCCCTCGCGTGCGACGGTCGAACGACTTCTGGCAGGCTGAAACACACGCGCCGCGACGCGCAGCCCGTCGCGGCACATCATCTTGAGAGACTGGAGAGGAGCGAGCGATGCAACGGGAAGTAGTCGTGGTGAGCGGTGTGCGTACGGCCATCGGTGGTTTCGGCGGCAGTCTGAAAGATTTCCCGCCGACCGATCTCGGCGCGCGTGTAGTGCGTGAAGCACTGGAGCGCGCCAAGGTATCGGGCGACGAAGTCGGGCACGTGGTATTCGGCAACGTCGTGCATACCGAGCCGAAGGACATGTATCTGGCGCGCGTGGCCGCGATCAACGGCGGCGTCGCGCAACACACCCCGGCGCTGACCGTGAACCGCCTGTGCGGGTCCGGCTTGCAGGCGATCGTGTCGGCTGCGCAAGGCATCTTGCTAGGCGACGCCGACATCGCGATCGGCGGCGGCGCGGAGAACATGAGCCGCGCCCCTTACTCGATGCCCGCCGCGCGCTTCGGTCAGCGCATGGGCGATGCCCGTCTCGTCGACATGATGGTCGGCGCACTGAACGACCCGTTCCAGTCGATCCATATGGGCGTGACCGCCGAGAACGTCGCGCGCAAGTACGAAATTTCGCGCGAGGCGCAGGACGCGCTCGCGCTCGAATCGCATCGCCGCGCGGCCAACGCGATCACGAACGGTTACTTCAAGGACCAGATCCTGCCGATCACGATTCCGTCGAAAAAGGGCGACGTCGTGTTCGATACGGACGAACACACGCGCATGAATGCATCGCCGGAAGACTTTTCGAAGCTGAAGCCCGTGTTTGCGAAAGAAAACGGCACGGTGACGGCCGGCAATGCGTCGGGCATCAACGACGCCGCGGCCGCTGTCGTGCTGATGGAGCGCAGCGTCGCCGAACAGCGCGGCATCAAGCCGCTGGCGCGGCTGGTGTCGTACGCGCATGCGGGTGTCGATCCGGCTTACATGGGCATCGGTCCCGTGCCGGCTACGCGCCGGGCGCTGGAGCGGGCCGGTCTGACGGTCGCCGACCTCGACGTGATCGAGGCCAACGAAGCATTCGCCGCCCAGGCTTGCGCGGTCAGCAAGGAACTTGGCTTCGATCCGGCCAAGGTCAATCCGAACGGCTCGGGCATTTCGCTCGGCCATCCGATCGGCGCGACCGGCGCGGTCATCACCGTGAAGGCATTGTATGAATTACAGCGGATCGGCGGCCGCTATGCGCTGGTGACGATGTGTATCGGCGGCGGGCAAGGTATTGCCGCGATCTTCGAGCGAATCTGAAGCCTGTCGCGGCATGGTCCGGCAGGTCGGCGCGAATTCAAAGGCCGGCGGTCGGACACGCCACAGGCGGCTATTGAGCGGTAACGGGCAATGGGGAAGCAAGGGATGCGGGAATCGAAAGCGAAGAAGGGTGCCCTGCAGCGGCGCGTCTGGGCAGTGGTGAGCGCCGCCGCCTTGCTGGGTGTCGGCGCGGGCGCGGTATGGCCGATTCAGGCATGGGCCGAAAGCGATGCGGTCAAGGAATTGGCGGCGCCGCCGCCGATTCAGCTGCCGCTCCGGCCGAGCGCCGAATTCGCGAAGTTCCCGCGCTACGCCGGCATGCTGGGCGAGCGTCAGATCGTGCTGCGGCTCGGCGCGAAAACCGACGATCCGTCGGGCGTGCACGGCGAGTATCAGTACACGGACACGGGCGAAGTGATCCTGATCGCCGGCGACCGCGATGGCGATACGCTCGAAGTCGAGGAATCGAACGACGGCACGCATATCACCGGCAACTGGGTCGGCAAGTTCGCGGCCGACGGTTCGGTGGCCGGCGACCGCATGAACGTCGACGATTCGGACCCGCAGGCCTTCGATCTGAAGCCGCTTGCCGCTGGACAGGCCGTGCCGGCTCCCACTGCACCGGCTGCGGCCGACAAGGCCTTACCGGATTCTCAAGGGGCGACAGGCGCTGCCGCCGGCGCGGTGAAGCCGCCGCCTTCGGCTCCGGCCAACGCCCATGCGGTGGGTGGCGTCAACAACCTGCAAACTGGCGAATAAACAGGCTGGCCGTCGCGTGGCATCGCGCCGCGCGCCCGTTTTCTGTCAGGCAAAAACCTCTCGAGTCGCCTACTCTTGCGTGAGAGACGCATGCATCCATCAGGTGCTTCCCTCATTTCCCGCTTTTCATCGAACTCCACCATGACCCAATCCAGCTTCAAACGCGGCCTGCAAACCCGGATCGTGCGCGCCGAGGACCAGATCACACCGGGCTTCGAGTCGTTCGCGATGCCGGTCACGCGCGCCTCGACGGTCGTGTTTCCCGACCTCGCCACCATGCGCGCGCTCGACTGGCAAAACGACGCGCAATGGCGCTACGGCCTGCACGCGACGCCGACCTCGCTCGCGCTGGCGCAGCGACTCGCGGCGATCGAAGGCGGCCATCACGCGTTGTTGCAGCCGTCGGGTTTGTCGTCGATTTCGAACGTGTACTTCGGCCTCGTCAAGTCGGGCGACGATGTGCTGATTCCCGACAACGTCTACTCGCCGAACCGCGATCACGGCGACTGGCTGGCGCGCGATTTCGGCATCACGGTGCGCTATTACGATCCGATGATCGGCGCGGGCATCGCCGATCTGATCCAGCCGAACACGCGTCTGATCTGGCTCGAAGCGCCAGGCTCGGTGACGATGGAAGTGCCCGACGTGCCGGCCATCACGGCGGCGGCACGCGCGCGCAACGTGATCACGGCGATCGACAACACGTGGTCCGCCGGCCTCGGTTTCCGGCCGTTCGATCACGGCGTCGACATTTCCGTGCAGGCGCTGACCAAGTATCAGTCGGGCGGCGGCGACGTGCTGATGGGCGCAACGATCACCGTCGATCGCGAACTGCATCTGAAGCTGAAAGCGGCGCGCACGCGGATGGGGATCGGGGTGTCGTCGGATGACTGCTCGTTGATTCTGCGTAGTCTGCCGAGCATGCAATTGCGCTTCGAGCAGCATGACCGCGCGGCGCTCGCCTTGGCCAGGTGGCTGAAGACGCGGCCGGAGATCGCGGCGGTGCTGCATCCGGCGATTGCCGATTGTCCGGGGCACGAGTTTTTCGAGCGGGACTTTACGGGCGCCGGCGGTCTTTTTTCCGTGGTGTTCGATGCCCGCTACAGCGCAGCGCAAGTCGACACGTTCTGCGAGTCGCTCGAACTGTTTTCGATCGGCTGGAGCTGGGGCGGCGCGCACAGTCTCGTGATGCCCTACGACGTCGCGTCGATGCGCACGGCGGCGCAATGGCCGCATGGCGGCACCTTGGTGCGCTTCTATATCGGTCTGGAAGACGAGGCGGATCTGCAAGCGGACATGGAGCAGTGTCTGGCGGCGCTCGGCTAAACGCCCGGACGTTCTGCCGCACGCTTATCAGGCCCATCGGGATGTGTTTCCGGTGGGCTTTTTCTTTTGCCGATATTTGTCAATATAGACAGCAAGCCTAACCATTTGGCATTGCCAATGCCGCCTTCATGAATCGACCCACATCAGAACAACCGCAACAGGCCATCCAGTCCAACGAAATTGAATGCCACGCTGGCCGCTTCGCGGACCACCGGCTTCGCACGGAAAGCAACTGAAAGTCCTGCTTCGGCCATCATCTTCAGATCGTTTGAGCCGTCGCCCATCGCAATCGAACGGCTCGGCTCAATGCCCAGTTGGGCGCTTGTTTCGCGCAGGGTGCGTGCCTTTACGTCGGCATTGACGACCTCGCCGAGCACCTTGCCGGTCAGTTTGCCGTCCACGATGTCGAGCGTATTCGCGTGCGTGAAATCCAGGCCGAGGCGCGCCTTCAGTTTGTCAGTGAAGAAGGTGAAGCCGCCCGACACCAGCAGCGTTTTCAATCCGGCCGCCTTCGCGCCGGCCAGCATCTGTTCCGCGCCCGGCGACAGTTGCAGTCGCTCTTCGTACACGCGTTCGAGCGCGCTGGCATCGAGCCCCTCGAGCAACGCTACGCGGCGCGTCAGACTTTCGTTGAAGTCCTTGATCTCGCCTCGCATCGACGCCTCGGTGATCGCCGCCACTTCCGCTTTCAGTCCGCAGAAGTCGGCGATTTCGTCGATACACTCGATCGTAATCAGCGTGGAGTCCATGTCCATCGCGACGAGGCCGAAGTCGCTCAACTGGCGGCCGGGTTCGACAAACGCGTAGTCCAGTTGGTGGGTGCCGCAATACACATCGAGATCGGCGCGCTGGGCGACGCTTGCATCCGCGATACGAATCGCGTTGGCGTCGATAGCAGTCGCCGATGTGCCGCGCGCAAGCGCGACGAGCGTTGTGTGATGGTCGGCGGAAAGGGGCGCGAGACTTTGAATGACGAGGTTCATGGACGACGACGCAATGACGCGAATAAAGGACGGGCGCGCGGGGCGCGGACAATCCCGTTATTGTAACGGTTCGACGATTCGCGCCCACCCGCACGAGCGCTTGCCCAGAACATAGCGGAACCGTCCACGCCGGTGTTTTTTTTGCCGACCGAATGCAAGCCTTACAGTCTGGCGTAAGAGCCGATTCGTCGTGCGCGAGGCGCACCGTCGCGCGCGACCCGTGGCACGCTTGCTGCTTCACCTGAATTCTCAGGCCTAGGGAGCGCACGATGGCACACATGATCTGGAAAGGCGCAATCAGCTTTGGGCTGGTCCACGTACCGGTGCAGCTCTATCCGGCAACGCAGTCCGAGAAGGTCGGCTTCAACCTGCTGGACAAGCGCACGATCGACCCCGTGGGGTACAAGCAGATCAACAAGCGTACCGGTAAGGACGTGACGCGCGACAACATCGTGCGCGGGTTCGAGTACGAGAAGGACAAATACGTCGTGCTATCGGATGACGAGATTCGCGCGGCCAATCCGGAGTCGACGCAAACGGTCGATATCCTCGCTTTCGTCGACGCACCCGACATCTCGTTTCTGTATCTCGACACGCCGTATTTCCTCACACCCGACCGTAAGGGCGACAAGGTCTACGCGCTGCTGCGCGAAGCCATGAAGTCGTCCGGCAAGATCGGCGTGGCGAGCGTCGTGTTGCACAACAAGCAGCATCTGGCCGCGCTGATTCCAGTTGGTCCGATGCTGGCGTTGAATACGCTGCGTTGGGCGGCCGAGGTGCGTGACGTCGACGAATTCAAAGTGCCGCCGGACGGCATGAAGGCGGCGGGCGTTACGTCGCGCGAACTCGACATGGCCAAAAAGCTGATCGCCGACATGACCGATCCGTGGGACCCGTCGCAGTATCGCGACACGTTTCGCGACGACATCATGGCGCTGGTCGATCGCAAGGTCCGCGCGGGCAAGACGGAGGAAATCACCGACGTCGAAGCACCGCGCGAGTCCCGTCAATCCGCCGACATTCTCGATTTGTCCGACCTGCTTAAACGCAGCCTCGGCCGCGGCAAGGGCAAGGCGGCGTCCGGCGGCCGCAAGCGCGCCGCGGATGAGGACGACGGCGACGACGCTCGAAGCGACGGCGAAGCGGAAGCCGCGCCAGCCACGAAAAAGGCGCGTGCGAGCACGTCGCGCAGTCGCAGCGGCAGCGGTAGTGGTACAGCCAGCCGAACGGCAGCAAAGAGCGCGGCCAAACCCGCGGCGAAAACTGCAGCGTCATCCTCCGCCACGCGCAAGCGCCGCGCGGCGGCCTGATCGATTGTCAGAGCGCACGCCTTGCCGATTTGCCGACCGGCACGGTGAGCACCGCGCTACTCGAACCGCGAGGACGTCATCGACATGAACGACAGACTCGATCAATACACCCGAAAACGGCGTTTCGATGAAACGCCGGAGCCTTCCGGCGCCGTCACGGGCCGCACGCGGGCCGGTCGTAAAACGGCACGACGCGCGGCGGACGAGGCGCTGTCGTACGTGATCCAGGAACACGATGCGCGGCGTCTGCATTACGACTTCCGGCTCGAACTGAATGGCACTTTGTTGTCGTGGGCCATACCGAAGGGGCCGAGCCTCGATCCGTCGGTGAAGCGGTTGGCGGTGCACGTCGAGGATCATCCGGTCGAATACGGTTCGTTCGAAGGCGAGATTCCGCCCGGCAACTATGGCGCGGGCAGCGTCATCGTATGGGATCGCGGCACGTGGGAGCCGATCGGCGGTGCGGAGGAAGCGGCGCGCGCGTACGCGGCCGGCAAACTCAAATTCCATCTGCATGGCGAGAAACTGCACGGCGGCTGGACGCTGGTGCGCAGTCATATGCGGGGCAGTGGCGATAAGGAGCAATGGTTGTTGATCAAGGAGCGTGATGAGCAGGCGCGCGACGAGAGTGAATACGACGTGCTAAAGGCAATGCCGGGGAGCGTGCTGGAGGATACGTCGGGTGGGAGCGAAGCGAGAAAGAACGGGGCGGCGAAACGTAGCACGGGAAAGAACACTACGACAAAAAGCACCACGGCAAAAAGCACCACGACACAAAACGGAGCCACAAAAAGCGCCGCAAAAAAACGTTCCGCGAGCGACCCCAAACGACCCGACGTCGTCGCGACCCGCAGTCCCGAATCGCTGCGGGAGCTTGCCGCTGCGCCATCCATCGAGGGCGCATTGAAGGCGCGCTTGCCGGCCACGCTCAAGCCGCAACTGGCGACGCTCGTCGACGCCGCGCCGCCCGGCGATGACTGGACCTATGAAATCAAGTTCGACGGCTACCGCGTATTGACCCGCCTCGATTCGCCGGCCAAAGGCGCGAAACGGCCAAAAGGAGCGAAATCAGCCGATCGCAGCGCGGTCCAGATCTTCACGCGCGCAGGCAACGACTGGACCAGCAAATTCGGCAAACTGGTCGAAGCATTCGAACGACTCGACATCGACAGCGCGTGGCTCGACGGCGAAGCCGTCGTACTCGACGAACGCGGTGTGCCGAGCTTTCAGGCGTTGCAAAACGCCTTCGATTCGAACCGTCCGCAGGACATGGTCATCTACCTGTTCGACCTGCCGTTTCTGAACGGCTACGACTTGCGTGGCGTGCCGCTGGAGCAGCGACGGGCGATTCTGCACGCCCTGCTGGACCCGTCGGACGACAGCGTGCTGCGCTTTTCCAATAACTTCGATTTCAGTGCCGATGATCTACTCAAGAGCGCGTGCGACATGGCGCTCGAAGGCATCATCGGCAAACGGCGCGACAGCGGTTATATGTCGGGTCGTTCGTCCGCGTGGATCAAGCTCAAATGCCGGCGACGTCAGGAGTTCGTGATCGGCGGCTACTCGGAGCCGTCCGGCAGTCGCGCGGCGTTCGGTGCGCTGCTGCTCGGCGTGTACGACAACAAAGGGCAATTGCAGTACGCCGGACGCGTCGGCACCGGTTTCGACGCCGCCTTGCTGCGCTCGGTCAAACAGGCGCTCGACGCGCACGCGACCTCGCGCATGCCGTTCGCCAGCGCACCACGCGAGCGCAGTCGCACGCCGGTGCATTGGGTCAAGCCGGTGCTGGTCGCCGAATGCAACTTCGCCGAATGGACGAGTGACGGCATCGTTCGCCAGGCGTCGTTCGTGAGCCTGCGCGACGACAAACCGGCGCGCCAGATCGTCAAGGAAGCCCCCCGTCAAGGAGCCGACGTGCAACCGCAAACCGACACCACGGTCGACATCGCCCCGAAAAAGCGCGCAGTGTCGAAAAAGTCCGCGAGCAAAGCTGGCGCAAAGTTAGAGAGTGGGAAGTCCGCCGCGACGGCGAAGTCCGCTACACCCGCGAAGTCCGCTACACCTGCGAAGTCCGCTACACCCGCGAAACCTGCCGCGACCGCGAAGTCCTCCACAACCGCCAAATCTTCCACGACCGCCGACATCGCTGGCGTGCGCATCTCGCACCCCGACCGCGTCATCGACAAAAGCACCGGCACGCGCAAGATCGATCTCGTGCAGTACTACGAGTCGGTGGCCGACTGGATGCTGCCACATCTGCGGGATCGGCCGGTGTCGCTGGTGCGTGCGCCGGAGGACATCGGCGGCGAGCTGTTTTTTCAGAAGCACAGCCAGAAACTCTCGATTCCCAACGTCGAGCAACATCCCGGCCTCGACCCCGGTCATCCGCCGCTGATTACCGTCGATACCATCAGGGCATTGGTCGGCGCGGCGCAAATGGGCACGGTGGAATTTCACACGTGGAATGCGGTGGCATCGAATATAGAAAAACCCGATCGTGTCGTTTTCGACCTGGACCCGGACGCCTCGCTCGGTTGGGAGCGCATGATCGAAGCGGCGCAACTGACGCGTTCGTTGCTGGAAGAACTGGGCCTCACATCGTTTTGCAAGACGAGTGGCGGCAAAGGTCTGCATGTCGTGGTGCCGCTCGCCAAACAGGCCGGCTGGGATGAAGTAAAAGACTTCTCGCAAGCCGTCGCGCAGCACATGGCGACGACCTTGCCGAAGTACTTCAGTGCCAAAATGGGCGCGCAGAACCGCAAGCAGAAAATCTTCGTCGACTACCTGCGCAACAACCGCGGCTCGAGCACGGTGTGTGCGTTCTCGGCGCGTGCGCGGCCCGGCCTGGGCGTGTCGGTGCCGCTTGCGTGGGACGAAGTCGCCAGTACCACCAGCGGCGATCAGTGGAACATCGCCAACCTGCACGAACGTCTCGCGCAACTCAAGAGCGATCCCTGGGCGCAGTATGCAAAAACCCGTCAGCGCATCACCGCAGCCATGAAAAAACGCCTCGACCCGGCATAACGATGGCGACTGAGCCGGACCCGGTTCACCACGAAAAGGAGCATGACCATGAAGACCTCACCGCAATCCTCGGACGGCGACAAGCAGGCCGATCCGCACGCCACCAAGCATGCCCGTTCGATGCAGGATGCCGCTGCGCCGTTGCCGCACGAAGCCGATCAGAATCCCGAGTCGCAGCACGAGGACGGTCCGCGTCACGTGGGCAAGCAGGCGCATCGCGATCTCGAGCGCGGTCTGAAGGACACGGACCGGCGCGGCGGCGACGAGTATCAGCAAAAAACCCAGAACGACACGCACACCGACGTCAATTCCGACGGCAAAGCAGGCGGCGCGAAGCACGGCAAACACTGACGGCGCCCGCGTCTGCGCGCGTCTGTGAATCGCGCCCGCGTCTCCAGACGGCGCAGGCGCCGTCAGGCCGGCTCCCGGTCCCAGTAAGGCGGGTCGCCGAAATGCGCGATCAGGAAGTCGATGAAGGCGAGCGTCTTCGGCGGTACGAAGGCGCGGCTCGGATATACCGCCCAGATCGCGACTTGTTCGGCGAGCGGATACGTATCGAGTACGCCGACGAGTTCGCCGCTGCGCAGATAGGCTGCGACGTCCCAGGTCGATTTGAGCGCGATGCCAAAACCTGCCAGCAGCGCGTCGCGAATCACTTCGCCGTTGTCGCTGACGAGGCGTCCGTTCACGCGGACCGTCAGCGGGCCGGCGGGCGTCGTGAAGGCCCAGTCGCGCTGATCCGAGAGGATGACGCATTCATGCGCGGCAAGGTCCGACGGATGATGGGGCGTGCCGCGTGCGGCCAGATAAGCGGGCGACGCGCACAGCACGCGCCGGTTCACCGCCAATCGTCGGGCCACCAGCGAGGAATCCTTCAGAACGCCGATACGGATCGCCACGTCGATTCCGGCGTCGACGAGGTCGACCAGTTGATCGGTCAGCCGGAGATCGACGCTGACGCCGGGATGACGGCGCAAAAACTCGCTCAGCACCGGCGAGACATGCTGCCGCCCGAACGAGGAGGGCATCGTGACCCGCAGGCGGCCCTGCGGCTCGGTCTGGGCGCTGCCGACCGAAGCGCGCGCAGCGGCCGCCGCATCGAGCAGGGCCTCGGCGCGCGTCATGAATACTTCACCGTCCTGGGTGAGGCTGATGCGTCGCGTAGTCCGGTGCAGCAATCGCGCGCCGAGGAGCTTCTCGAGCTGCGCGATCCGCGAACTGGCCACCGCCGCCGACAACCCGAACTCTCGGCCGGCCGCCGATACGTTGGCGAGCAGCGCGGCGCGCACGAACAGCGCAACGTCGAGCAGATCGAGCCGCTCGCGCTCGCTGGACGCAGTGCGCGCAGACGTGGCCGGAAGGTCCATTCTTCTGAATTCCAAAAAGATGTTTCAGTCATTATGACGGTTTTATAAGAATAAGAACCGCCTTAGGATGGTGTCCATGGCATCGATGTGCTGCGACAGCGACTGGCGCGCAAGTCACATCGGGCCGTCCCTCTTATCTGAACGAACAGGAGCATCCATGAAAGCCGTTGGTCTTTATCGTTATCTGCCGATCGACCAAACCGAGTCGCTGATCGATGTCGACATTCCGAAACCCGAGGCCACCGGCCGCGATCTGCTCGTGAAAGTCGAGGCGATCTCCGTCAATCCGGTCGACACCAAAGTGCGTGCACCGAAAGACAAGGTCGAAGACACGCCGCGCGTTCTCGGTTGGGATGCCGCCGGCACCGTGGTCGCGGCCGGCCCGGACGTCACCTTGTTCAAAGTCGGCGACCCGGTGTTCTACGCGGGCAGCATCACGCGGCCCGGCGCCAACAGCGAGTTCCATCTGGTCGACGAGCGGATTGTCGGACGCAAGCCGGCATCGCTCGATTTCACGCACGCGGCCGCTTTGCCGTTGACGGCGATCACCGCCTGGGAAGCCTTGTTCGACCGCCTCGGCGTGTCGCCGCAAGGTGCCGACGAAGGCCGCACGGTGCTGATTTTCGGCGGCGCGGGCGGGGTCGGCTCGATCGGTATCCAGTTGGCCAAAAAGCTGGCGAAGCTCAAGGTGATTGCCACCGCCTCGCGTCCCGAGTCGGCGAAGTGGGCCACGGAGCTGGGCGCGGATCACATCGTCGATCACTTCGGCGACGTGCCCGCGCAACTGAAAGCGCTCGGCATCGACCAGGTCGATTACGTGTTGATGTTCAACGACACCGACAAGAATTTCCCGGTTGCCGCGCAAGTCATCGCGCCGCAAGGCGGGATCTGCACGATCGTCGAAAACGTCAAACCGGTGGCGGTCGAATTGCTCAAGGCAAAGAGCGCGGCATTCCACTGGGAACTCATGTTTACGCGCTCGATGTTCGGCACGCCCGACATGATCGAGCAGCACAAGTTGCTGACCGAGGTGGCGCGTCTGATCGACGCCGGCACCTTGCGCACGACCGTCGGCGACAACTTCGGCACGATCAACGCGGCGAATCTGCGCCGTGCGCATCAACTGCTCGAGCAAGGGCGCGCGATTGGCAAGCTGGTGCTAACCGGCTTCTGATTTCCGCGACGTTTCGATGACAGCGCATGGCCGGCGTCGCAGCATTGCGCGCCGGCCATTTTCATTGGATACGCCGTGCCGCGCGACGATCTGGCGAGATTAACGCCGTGGTCCGCCGCGCGCAGAAAATGCCTTTGCGCAAGCGGGTTAACACCCGATCTTTGCGCAGCGCGCGCGGCCGCGCTTGGCGTTAGACTGGCAGGGCATCATGCTAAAACAGTTGCGTGTCTCGCGGCCCCGGCTGGCCATGGGCGGTTCAGGTTCAGTCAGGCGGCGCACAGGCAGTAGCGCTGAAGTGAGCGCGCAGCGGCACAACAACGAGGTGACAGTATGAGCTCAAGCTTCAAACTCTCCGCCGTGTCCGTTGTCGCTTCTCTCGCCTGCGCGCTCGCGCCCGGCATGCTCGTGACGATGGCGCACGCCGCCACGCCGATCACGGTGACATCGCAATCCGCGCTCGACGGTCCGATCCGTTACACGGTCCGCGTCACGTCGAAGCAGTTCGGCAATTCACAGGAAACCCGCACGATCCGCTCCGGCGAATCGGACGACTTCACGTGGAAAACCGTGCCGCCAGGCGGTCCGGTCGCCGCCACCGACGCTTGCCCGAACTACGCATCGCTGCCGATCGATACCAACGGCGCGATGATCCGGCAAACGCAGATCCGCTTCGCCCCGGTCGTCGCGACCGACGGCACCGCGAGCGTGCAGTTGAGCTTCCAGGCGCAGACGCCGCACGGTGTGAAGAGTGTGACGAGCGGCGGCAAAACGCTGCAGTGTCCGAACGACGTCACCGTCAGTCAGATTCTGCGTTTTACGATGCCGGTCAACGGCAGCACGAAAACGCTCACGCTCAACGACGGCACCGAAGTCGCGGTCAGCGCGAAGCGCTAGCCCTGTCGCTCGAAGCGGGCGTGCACCCGGCACGGCTCATCGCCGTGCCGTGGTTCGTTTGCGTTCGACCAGCCGCGCCGACAGAAACCGGTGCTCCGCCGAAAAAAGCCGCCGGTACGTGAGCAGCACCGCGCCCACCGTCCCCAGTGCGGACGACGCGGCGATCAGGAACATGATTACGATCTGATAGCGCACCGCCTGCAAGGGCGACTGACCGGCAAGCACCTGGCCGGTCATCATGCCGGGCAGGCTCACCACGCCGACCACCGCCATCTGATTGAGCGTCGGCATCATGCCCGCGCGCACGGCCTGGCGCGCGGGCATCTGGGCGGCTTCCCAGCGCGTCGCGCCGAGTGCGAGCGCCATGTCGACGCGATCGCGCCGCGCGGTCAACTCCTCGGTCATCCGTTCGATGCCGAGCGAGACGCCGGTGAGCGTATTGCCGAGGATCATGCCGAGAATCGGAATCGCATATTGCGGCTCGTACCACGGGTGAATGCGGATCACGACGAAGAGACCCACGGCCGCCACCAGCCACGAACTGACCCAGATCGACAGCACGCTGTCCGCGCGTTGTCCGGCATAGGTGCGGCTGCCGCGCTGCGCGCCCGCGAAGCCCGCGATGAGCGTCATCAGGATCATCAGCGGCAGCACCACGAACCAGTGGTCGTAGCGGAACACCCAGCCGAGCACGTAGCCGATCGCCAGCAACTGCACGACGGTGCGCAACGCCGCCCACGCGAGTTGCCGCTCGAGGTCCAGCTTTAGCGCGACCGACACTACGCCGTTCACGACGATCAGCAGTGCGGCGATCGCGACGTCCCAGAGACTCAGGTTTTGCAAAGTCATGGACGACGCTCCGGAAGAACAGTGGGCGCCGCCGCGGTCTCGTCGAGCACGCCCGCGCGCATCGTCAGATGCCGCCCGCTCATGCGCGCGGCTTGCGCCGGATCGTGCGACACCCACATCGACGCATGGCGCGCGGGTGCCGCCGCGAACCACGCGTGCACCAGTCCTTCGATGGCATGCGAGGACTCGGGGTCGAGCGAGGCGGTGGGTTCATCGAGCAGCAACACTTCCGGAGCGAGTTGCAGCACGCGGATCAGCGCGGTGATCTGTGCCTCGCCGCCGGACAGTTCGCTCGCGCGCTTGTCGAGAAAATCGGCGCCGCGGCCGGCTTGCGCCACGAGATTCGCCGCCAGTGCACGATCGAAACGCACGTCGCGATAGACGCGCAACTCGAATGGATACCGCAGATTGTCTTCCACGCTGCCGTCGACCAAAGCGGGCCGTTGCCGGATATACGCGACGTTGCGCCGGTAGCGCGGAATCGCCGTGCGCTCGACCGGCGCGCCATGCCACATGATGCGCCCCGCATCGAGTGGATCGAGCAGCGCGAGCGCGCGTAGAAACACGCTCTTGCCCGAGCCCGAAGGCCCGGTGATCGCCACGCGCTCGCCGCCGTGCAGGGCGAAGGTGGTCGGCTGCAGCAGCGTCTGGGCGCGTAGCGCATCGTGCCGGGCGATGCCGTCGGCGAAGACGAAGGGAACGTCGGTCATGGATCGGGTGTGGGGTAGCAAGCGCGTCAGCATCATAAATCAGGTCCCCGCGTCGCGACGCGCCTGACGCGAAAGCGGACCGGTTCGGGCACGTTACGTGCTGGTTGGAGCACAACGTAGAAAAACCGTGGAGCCTCTCAATGGCAGTGTCGAGCACGATCGGAAGGCGGATCGGAAAAATCATCGCGTGGCTGTTGGCGATTATCGTCATTCTGGTTGTCGCGCTGGTCATTTTCATCCTGATCTTCGACTGGAACCGGGCGCGTCCCTATATCGACGACAAAGTCACGCAGGCGATCGGCAGACCGTTCGCGATCAATGGCGATCTGAAAGTAGGCTGGAAGCATCCGGTCGGCGAAACCGGCTGGCGCGCCTGGGTTCCCTGGCCGCGCTTCTCCGCGGCCAACATCACCGTCGGCAATCCCGACTGGACCAAACAGCCGCAGTTCGCCACGCTCGACGAAATCGACTTCGAAGTCATGGTGCTGCCGCTGCTCGCGCATAACATCGTGATTCCCGCGATCAATCTCGTGAACCCGTCGGTGGATCTCGAACGCCTGCTCGACGGGCGCAACAACTGGACCTTCAAGCTGGCGTCGTCCAGCGGACCGTCGGAGTGGAAGCTCGAACTGCACGACATCGCCTTTGCCAAGGGCAATATCGCGCTGTCCGACCAGCAGAAGAAGGTCGAGATGCAGATGGTGATCGACACGCTCGGCCAGCCGATTCCGATCGGCGAGGCGATGAAGCAGCAGGAAGCGGCGTCGCGCAGTGCCTCGGCGGAAGCGATCGGTAAAGCGGGCGCCAGCAAGCTGACGGCGCAGGCCAATGCCCAGGCTGCGTCGGAGGCGGCTGCGGCATCGGCGGCAGCGGCGTCGGGCGCGTCGTCGACCGATATCACGGCATCTGGCACGACGGCCGCGACGGGTGCCTCGGGCGCGCTGGTGGCGGGCGGCTCCAGCGGCGCGAGCGCGGCGCTCAGCGAAGGTGCGAGCGGGGCGGCGATAGCGTCGGCGCCGGGTTCGGGCGCGAGTGCGGCCAGCACCGAAGCAGCCGCGAAGCGGGAGATCCCGCCGTACGCCATCGGCTGGACCATCAAAGGAACGTACAACAAGACGCCGGTGTCCGGCAGCGGCAAGGTCGGCGGCGTGCTCGCCTTGCAGGACGCCGACCGGCCGTTCCCCGTGCAGGCCGACGTGAAGGCGGGCGATCTGCATGTCGGGCTGGTCGGCACGATCACCGATCCGACGCATCTCGCGGCGGTCGATCTGCGCCTCTGGCTGCAAGGCAACAGCATGGCGCGTCTCTATTCGCTGACCGGCGTGACCTTGCCCGACACGCCGCCCTATGCTACCGAGGGGCGTCTGGTGGGCCAGTTCAAGGAAAGCGGCAACGTCTTCAAGTATGAAAATTTTACAGGCCGGGTGGGCGGCAGCGATCTGAACGGTTCACTGACCTATACGGCGCGCCAGCCGCGTCCCTTGCTGCAGGGTGAGCTGGTGTCGCATCTGCTGCAGTTCTCCGACCTCGCTCCGGTGATCGGCGCGGACTCGAACGCCAGCAAGGCCAAGCGCGGCGACGCCACGGCCCAGCCGTCGAACAAGGCACTGCCGGTCGAGGAGTTCCGCACCGACCGCTGGAAGGCGATCGACGCCGACGTGAAGTTCACCGGTCGGCGCATCGTCAAGGACGCGAATCTGCCGATCACCGATCTGTACACGCACGTCGTGATGACCGATGGCGTGCTGTCGCTGGAACCGTTGAAATTCGGCGTGGCGGGCGGCTCGCTCGCCTCGGACATCCATCTCGACGGCAGCACGACGCCGCTCAAAGGACGTTTCGCGACCTCGGCCCGGCATCTGAAGCTCAAGCAACTGTTCCCGAACTTCAAGACGATGCAGAACGCGCTCGGCGAAATCAACGGCGACGCCGCCCTGACCGCCACGGGCAATTCGCCCGCTGCGCTCGCGGCGACTTCGAACGGCGAGGTGAAGGCGCTCGTCACCGACGGCACGGTGAGCCGGCTGATCATGGAGGCGGCCGGGCTGAACGTGGCGAACGTGGTGTACGAAAAGCTGTTCGGCAATCGCGATGTCCGGATCAATTGCGCGGCGGCCGATTTCGTCGCGACCAATGGCGTGCTCGACTCGCGTGTCTTCGCACTCGATACGGACGACGCGGTGATCAACATCGACGGCAATGTGAATTTGCGCGACGAGTCGATGGATCTCGGCGTGCATCCGCATACCAAGGGGTTCCGCGTGTTCTCGCTGCGCTCGCCGCTGTATGTGAAAGGTACCTTCAAGGACCCGCACGTGGGGGTGAACGCAGCCGCGCTGGCGCTACGTGGCGGCGCGGCCGTGGGGCTCGGCCTGATCAACCCGTTCGCGGCGTTGATTCCGCTGCTCGCGCCCAGCAACAACAAGCCGCTGCCGTGCGGGCAATTGCTCGCTCAGGTTCGTCAGGCGCCGACGGCGCCGCCGCCTGGCGTCAAGCAGCAACCGAAGGCGGCGATTTCGCTGGATGGCGCGCCGGTCAACAAGTCTTCAGGCGGCAAGTCGGCGCCTGCTGCGGCCGATAAAAAGCCGGCGACGCTGTCGCCGGCCAGTGCGGCCGAATACAAGGGGAGCTGACCGTGTCTTCCTTATTGCCTGTGCACTGGTGGGACTGGACCTTCGGCGGCGGTTTGTCGATGGTCTTTCTCTGGCTGATCAGCGTGGCGCCCGCGCGCGGGCGCTTCCATGAAACGCTCGGGAAGTAGGGCGCCCTGCCTGAAGACGGACCTGAAGACGGACCTGAAGACGGAGAGACGACAACGCCGCTGTTGACCCGTCTGAACGTGACAGGGACAGCGGCGGCGTTGCAGGAATCTGAAATTGCTGCCTGACCTAACCGGTCGGGCTATCTGAGCGAACGCGGGGCGGCGTCGCCCGCTGCATCCTGGCGGCGCACGCCACGACGCGTTCCGCCGACGCGGGTTGCGCCGAATTCCGCGAGGATCTTGCCGCGCGCGCGGCTGGCGAACACCAGGAAACCGAAACCGTCGGCTTCGTACCAGTAGCCGCCGTTCTCGAGTCCGTCGAGCGGCTGTTCCAGCGCGTTGGTGATGGATTCGACGCAACGCCGACGTAACTCGGCGGGGGCGGGATAGGGTGGTTGTGCGCCGCGCACGCTGCACAGGAGCACGTCGAGCCCAGGCAATACATGCGCATAAAGGACGGGCTCGTCTTGCGCACGGGCGCGCGCAATCTTGGTGTCGAGCTGACTGAACGGTTTGAAATGCCGTAGTACCGCGAGGAACGACTCATCGCCGTCCACCTTCGCGCGCCTACGCTTTTTCGGGAAGGACATAAAAATTCGCCTGAAAAAGAATTGCAAAAAACGCAGCGTCCTCATGCGACAACTCCCGGCTTCGCGCGCCGCACGTCGATCTTTTATAGCATACGACAAGGCCGGATTCACGATGATTCGACGACTACGCCGCTCCACCGCCTCCCGCACGAATCATGCCGAACCGCCTCGCCGCGCGCTTTCGCTTCCCAGCACATCTGTTTCCATCATAGACGCACGTTGCGCCGAAAAATCATCTCATACCAATAAAAAAGTCACTTTTATGTGGGGCAGCGCTTCTTGCCGCGACATTGAAATATCTCGAATTCACGTCGATAATGGCCCGTCCGGCTGCGCCGTGCCGTGGCCGGTCCGCGCGAGCCGCCGCAGTGCGAGTGACCCTTCGCGACCCTTCGGGCGAACATGAAACTATTCACCAAGGGTTTGCTGCTGATCGCGGTGCCGAGCGTGGTCGAGCTGGCGCTTCTTGGCGTCGTCTTCGATACCCAGGAGCAGACGGCGCAGGCCGCGCAATGGGTCACCAATAGCAAGCAGATCCTCTATCAGTCGTCGGCGATCGTCGACCCGTTGCTGCGTCAGGCGGCGCGGGTACGCACGGGCATGGTGACGGGCGACGCCACCTTGATCGATCGCCATACGGTATGGGTCGACCTCGGCGACCGTCTCGCGAATCTCGATGCGCTGGTGGCCGATACGCCGCAGCAGGTCCAGCGCGTGCACGCGATGCAGCAGGCAATCGACGCGTACCGGGCGCAGACGGTCGAAATTTCGAAACTGCTGCATGCCGGGCGCAGCCCGGCTTCATTTGCCGCGCGCGACACCGACGCGTTGCCGCAGCAGATCGCCGTGTTTCGCGACCAACTCGCCGCTTTCGGCGACGAGGCCGCGCGGCTCGATGCCGACCGTGGCGCGGCGCTCACGCGGCGTCGC
Source organism: Paraburkholderia sp. BCC1884 (assembly GCF_900996225.1). Classification (GTDB taxonomy): domain Bacteria; phylum Pseudomonadota; class Gammaproteobacteria; order Burkholderiales; family Burkholderiaceae; genus Paraburkholderia. The sequence continues at coordinate 590,800 of NZ_CAAJGL010000079.1, forward strand.
GAGCGTCAGCAATATGCGTTGATCGCCGCCGTGCTCGGCTCGATGCTGATCTGGGCGGCCACGGCGGTGGTGTTTTCACGCGGCATCGGGCGGCGGCTGGAAGTGCTGACCGACAACGCCGAGCGTCTGGGCAACGGACGGCCGCTCGCCGCGCCGCTCTCGGGCAACGACGAAATCGCCGCGCTCGACGCCGTGCTGCACCAGACGGGCGCGCGTCTGCGCGAGGCGGAAGCCGAACAGGTCATGCTGAAAACGCGGCTCGAAGCACGGGCGCGCGAACTGGCGGGCGTGAACGAAGAACTGCGCCAGGAGACGCAGGATAATGAAATGTTTATCTACAGCGTGTCGCACGATCTGCGCTCGCCGCTGGTGAACCTGCAAGGCTTTTCGAAGGAACTGCAGGTCTCGTGCGATGAACTGGACAGCGTCGTCGAGGCGGCGAAACTGCCCGAAAAGGAACATCGACGCATGGCGCATATTCTCGATGGCGACGTGCGCGAATCCTTGCAATATCTGCGCACCGCGGTGACACGCGCGGCGGCCATCATCGAGGCGTTGTTGCGGATTTCGCGCGCTGGCCGGCTCGAATATCAGTGGCAGCGCGTGAGTGTCGGGCGGGTCGTGGGACGAGTGGTCGACGCCCAGCAGGCGGCGATCCAGCAACGTGCGGCGGTGATCACAGTGCGCGAATTGCCGCCGGTCTGGGGCGATCCCGGCGCGGTCGAACAGATTTTCAGTAACCTGATCGGCAACGCGCTGAATTATCTCGATCCGGCGCGCAATGGGCGGATCGAAGTCGGCGCGCTGGAGCCCGAACCCGTCGACGAAACCGAGCCGCGCGCCGCGCGCATGCGAACCTACTACGTGCGCGACAATGGTCTCGGGATTCCGGCCGCGTATATGTCGAAGGTGTTCCGGGCATTCCAGCGTCTGCATGGCGACATCGTCAGCGGCGAAGGGATCGGTCTCGCGGTGGTGCGGCGTACCGTGGAGCGGCATGGCGGGCGCGTGTGGGTCGAGTCGGCGGAAGGGGCGGGGTCGACCTTTTTCGTCGTGCTGCCGGAGCAGCCCGCGCGTCTCTGAGCCAGTATGACCAACAACGATGTGCATCAACGAAACGTGAATGCGGAGAGCGTATGAGTCACGGGGAAACGGTCAGCATCGTATTGATCGAGGATGACGACGGCCATGCCACGCTGGTCGAGCGCAATCTGCGTCGCGCCGGGATTTCCAACGGTTTCGTGCGCTTTCGCGACGGTCAGCAGGCGCTGGATTATTTTTTCGGGCCGGCTGTCGCGGGTACGTCGGCTGGCACGCCGGTGGGCACTGCGGCGGGCGCCGCCGCGAGTCCGGCCGGCAGTCCGCCAGCCGGTGCGCCGCCCAGCGCCTTGCCCGCGCCCGAGGATCTGACCAATCTCGTCGTGCTGCTCGATCTGAAAATGCCGCGGGTGGACGGCTTCGAAGTGCTGCGGCGGCTGAAAGATTCCCCGCTGACGGCCTCGGTGCCGGTGATCGTGCTGACCACGACCGACGATCCGCGTGAAATCGCGCGATGCTACGAACTCGGCTGCAACGTCTACATCACCAAGCCGGTCGAATACGATGCATTCATCGAGGCGGTGCGCCGTCTCGGCTTTTTCCTGCAAGTGGTCAAATTGCCCTCGGGACATCGTCTCGCGGCGCCTTAAACGGCTCGCATGAAGCCGACCGAAAGCCGCGCATGACAAGATAGTCCATCAGACCTAGCCAAAGAAGACTCCGCATGACCGAAGAAGTGTCCACGCAGCACGCCGCGTATGTGCTGGTCGTCGATGACGACGAAGGCATCCTGCGGCTCGCGCGCAAATCGCTCGAGCGCGCGGGTTGCCGCGTCGCGATCTGCGCCGGCGTCGAAGCCGCCCGCGAGCGCCTCGCCGAGGGCGGCCCCGACCTGCTCGTGCTCGACTATCAACTGAGCGGTCCCGAAACCGGGCTCGACTTTTTCCGTCGCCTGCGTTCGGAGGGCGTGCGCATTCCGGCCATCCTCGTGACCGGCTTCACCGACGAATCCCGGGTGATCGAGGCATTGCGCGCCGGCGTTTCCGACGTGGTGCCGAAATCCGGCGATTACCTTGGCTATCTGCCCGAAGCGGTGGAGCGGGTGCTCTCGCAGGTGCGTCTGCAACGAGCCTCGGACGAAGCCCTGCTGCTGCGCGATCGCGAGCAACATTACCGCACCTTGTCGGAGGCGCTGCCGCACCTCGTCATGACCTGCGACGCGGCGGGCGATTGCGATTTCCTCTCGAAACAGTGGCACGACTACACGGGCCTGGCCGAGCACGCCTCGCTCGGTCTGGCCTGGCTCGAAGCGGTGCATCCGGGCGATCGCGAGGAAATTCGCCGCAGCTGGCTGAAAGCCGTGACGAACCGCGCCGACGACTACCGGCACGAACTGCGGATTCGCCGCCACGACGGCGAGTACCGCTGGTTCGACGCGCGCGTGGTGGCGATGCGCGACGCCGAGGGCAACGTCAGCAAATGGTTCGGCAGTTTCACCGACATTCATCCGCAGCGCGAGGCGATCGAGGAACGCGAACGGCTGCTCGCCTCGGAGCAGGCCGCCCGCCAGACCGCCGAGGACGCGAATCGCGCCAAGGACCGCTTTCTGGCCATGCTGTCGCACGAATTGCGCACGCCGCTCACGCCGGTTCTGGCGGGCGCCAGCGTGCTGGAGATGATCCCCGGGCTGCCCGACCAGGCGCGCGCGAGCGTGCGCATGATTCGCCGCAATGTCGAACTCGAGGCGCGGCTCATCGACGATCTGCTCGACCTCACGCGGGTGGCGAACGGCAAGCTGCGGTTGTCGCTGGAAACCGTCGACGTGCACGATGTGATGGACAGCGTGCTCGAACTCTTTCGCAGCGAGATTCAGGTCAAGCAGCAGGACGTCCACGTCCAGAAGAACGCCGTGCATCATTTCGTGCTGGCCGACCGCGCGCGCTTGCAGCAGATGCTATGGAACCTGATTCGCAACGCCGCCAAGTTCACGCCGGACGGCGGCCACATTTATGTCCGCACGCGCGACGAGCGCATGCACGTGCAGATCTCGGTCGAGGACACGGGAATCGGGATCGAGCCTGAGCAGATCGGCAAACTGTTCAACGCCTTCGAGCAGGGCGATCAGAACAACACGCGGCAGTTCGGCGGGCTGGGATTGGGACTCGCCATCACCAGGGCGCTGACCGATGTGCACGGCGGCACGGTCATCGCACAAAGCCCTGGCGCGCACTGCGGCGCCACCTTTACGATCACCTTGCCGACCGCTGCGCCGCCCGCGCCGGTCTCGCCGATGCCGGTGATGGAGGAAGTGCATCCGGCAGGCCTGCTGAATATTCTGCTGATCGAAGACCACGTGGACACCGCCGAGGTGATGGACCAACTGATTCGCAGCCTCGGTCACGAAGTCACGACGGTAGGCCGCGTGGACGACGCGCTGGCCGCGACCCAGTTGCAGACCTTCGATCTGGTTGTCAGCGATGTCGGTTTGCCGGATGGCACCGGCCTCGATTTCATCAAGGCGTTCCGCGAAAGGTCGGACGTGCCCGCCGTGGCGCTGACCGGATTCGGTACCGATGAGGACGTGCGTCGTTGTCTGAGCGCCGGTTTTTCTTCGCATCTGACCAAGCCTGTCAATTTCGGCCAGCTCGAAGCGATGATCGAAGGCGCGGTGCATCAGAAGGCGCAGAAGGAAAAGTAAGCGGAAACGCTGCTTGAACGGACGATTGCGTGGCTCGGACCGGAATGAAAAAAGCCTGTTGCGATTGTTTTCGCAACAGGCTTTCTTTTGGGTTCTGTCGGAATTGGCTAGTGCGATATTACGCATGCCATGGCCGAAACTTTAACGCGGCGAGTTCCTCAGCGAATCGCGGATTTCACGCAGCAGAAGAACGTCTTCCGGTGTGGGCGGCGGTTCTGCCGGAGCGGCTTCAGCAGGTTTGCGCAGATTATTGATGAACTTCACCATGATGAAAATGATGAACGCGAGAATGATGAAGTTGATCAGGACGGTGATGAACGAGCCATAACCGAATACCGCCACGCCTGCGGTCTGCAGATCTTTATACGATTCCGGACTGCCTTTGAACGTGGGCGGAATTTCGCCGAGCCGAATGAATTTGTTGGAGAAATCGAGGCCGCCGGTGGCAAGGCCGACAACCGGCATGATCAGGTCTTTAACAATTGAATTGACGATGGTGGAGAATGCGCCGCCGATAATCACACCGACCGCGAGATCCATTACGTTGCCCTTTAGGGCGAATTCTTTAAATTCCTTAACCATGCTCATAGGGGTTCCTCCCAGAAGTCGATAATCGAATGATACCAACCTGAGAAGGATAGGCTAGTGTTTTAGCCCGGAAAGCGATGATCGTTTTTTATTCTGGGAACTGTGACTCACCATGACGCGCTCTTTCGATATGCGCGGCAAAACTGACCGGATCGGTATTGGTCCCGCACAGCAGAACGCCGACCCGTTTGCCTTGCAGCTTTTCGCGCAACGGGCCGAGCAGTGCCGCGGTGGCGGCCGCGCAAGCCGGCTCCACGGCGAGCTTCAGTTGTCCGAACAAGGTCAGCATGGCCGCGCGCAATTCGTCGTCTGACACCGTGACGAGCTGGTCGATATGGCGACGGCACAACTCGTAGCTGTATTCCTCGGTGTGCGGCGACATGAGCGAATCGGCGATGCTGTGCATGTGGCCCATCCTGATCGTGTGATTGGCGGCGAAGCTCTTGCCCATCACATCCGAGCCTTCGGGCTCGACGCCGTACACATGCACGCGCGGATTCGCCAGACGCATGGCCGTGGCGACACCGGCCGCGAGACCGCCGCCGCCGATCGGCAGAACCACCGCTTCGAGGTCGGGCGTTTGCGTGGCCCATTCGTAGCCGAGCGTGGCCGAGCCCAGCACCGTGCGATAGCCATTGAACGGATGCACGAAGTAGCGGCCTTCTTCGGCCTCGATCCGGCGCACCAGTTCGAACGCCTCGGCGATGTCTTCAGCAAACACGATCTCGGCACGATATTGCCGGCACAGCGCGACGCGCGCCGGATTGGCCGCATGAAACAGCACGACCTTGGCGCTGATGCCGAGGCGCATCGCCGCATAAGCGACGGCCACCGCATGATTGCCACCCGATACGCAGGTGACACCCGCGCTGCGTTGCGCTTCGTCGAGCGCAAGCAGGTTGGTGAACGCGCCGCGCGCCTTGAAGCTGCCACCGGCCTGCAACAACTCGAACTTGAAGTTCACCACCGTGCCTTCGAGCGATGCGAAATCGAGCCGGTCGAAGACCGGCGTTCGCGTCACCCACGGCGTCAACGCAAAATGCTGCGTCGCGATGTCGTCGAGCGTGGGAATCGGCTCGCCGTCGATCGTGTGATCGGTGTGCTGTGGCGTGGCGGTGGACATGGCGTGGGCGTGAGTTAGTCGATAGATATCAGACTCTTTTTCAGGCGCACAGTTTCAATGCGCGTGGGCTTCCACCGACATGCTGTGAATGAGTTTTTGCAGGAAGCGCTCGCATGCCACCAACTGATCCAATGCGACGAATTCGTTCGCCTTGTGAGCCTGCTCGATGTCGCCGGGGCCGCAGAGAATGCTCGGAATGCCTGCCAGCGAAAACAGGCCCGCTTCGGTGCCATAGGCCACCTTGCGCTTGTCCTGGTCGGCGGTGAGTGCGCGCACGAGTTGGGTGATCGCCGCTTGTTCAGACGAATCGAGGCCCGGCGCCGCAGCGATTCTGGTGATTTCGATGGCGGCCGAAGGATGCTCGCGCAACATTTTCGGCAGCAGCGTTTCACGTGCGTACTGTTCGATACGCGCGAAGATCGGCTCCGGATCGAGCGTGGGCAGATTGCGGAATTCGAACTGGAATTTGCATTCGGCCGGCACGGTATTCAACGCATTGCCGCCGCTGATCGTGCTGGTTTGCGAGGTGGTGAAGGGCACGTCGTAGAGTTCGTCGAACGGGCCTTGCTCGCGGAACTGATCGGCCATATCGCGGATATAGCAGATCAAACGCGCGGCGTATTCGATGGCGTTCAGGCCCTTCGGCGTGAGCGACGAATGGGCGGCGTGACCGCGCACGCAGCACTGGTAAGCGTTGATGCCCTTGTGCGCCACGATCGGGCGCATGCTGGTCGGCTCGCCGACGATGCAACCGTCCGGCTTCACGCCGCGCTTCATCAGATCGTTGATCATGAGCGGCGCGCCCGCGCAACCGACTTCTTCGTCGAACGAAAGCGCGAAGTGAATCGGCCTGGCCAGCTTGGTGCGCTGCATTTCCGGCACCAGCGAGAGCGCCGCGCCGATAAAGCCCTTCATGTCGCAAGTGCCTCGGCCATACAGTTTGTCGCCGCGAATCTCAGGCTTGAACGGGTCGCTGTCCCATTGCTGGCCGTCCACGGGCACGACATCGGTGTGGCCCGACAGCACCACGCCGCCATTGGTCTCGCCATTGTGAGCGGGGATGGTCGCGAACAGGTTGGCCCATTTGCCGCTTGCGTCGTGCGTGAGCGTGGCTTCCACACCGACGGCGCGCAATTCGTCGCGCACGGTTTCGATCAGACCGAGGTTCGGATTGCGGCTGACCGTGTCCATCGACACGAGGCGGGTGACCCAGGGGAGGGAGGCGGGCGTTGTGGAATTCGAAGCAGACGACTGCGAGGACTGCGCTGATTCAGCGACGTGAGACATGACAAGACTCCGGCATTTTAGTCTTTCGATCATACCTAAAATAAATGAGTCCGTATGCTGCGGGGCGCGTTTGCGCACCGCAGCATGAACGAAAAAACACTAGACGTCCCGCGTTTTTCGCACCGCGCGAACGCCGCGCGAAACCGCGAAGTTCAGCGGGCAGACGCGGGCGTTGCGGTGCCGCGGCTCGGCGAGCCCAGCGCGCGCAAGGTTTCCTTGACCGTGGCAACCCGCACCGTGAGATCGGGGCTGCGCGTTTCAATGCGCAGCTTGTCCTGTCCCGCGAGCTTGATGTGCTTGTGTTTCTGCACCATCTCGATGATCCGCATGGCGTCGACTGGCGGGTTGGGGATGAACTGCAAAGCGATCACCGTTTCGCCCGCGTCGATCTTCGAAATACCCAGAGGCTTGGCCGCGAGCCGCAAGCGATGAGTCTCGACCAGCGCATGCGCTTGCGGCGGCAACTTGCCGAAACGGTCGATCAACTCCTCCTGAATGCCGTCGATCGAATCGTTGTGCTCGCAATTGGCCAGGCGTTTGTACAGCGACAAACGCTCCTGCACATCGCCGCAATAATCGGCGGGCAGAATCGCCGGCGCGTGCAGATTGATCTCGGTGGTCGCGGCGAGCGGCGCGGTGAGGTCGGGCTCCTTGCCTTCCTTGAGCGCCTTCACCGCATCGTTGAGCATGTCGGTGTAAAGCTGGAAACCGATCTCGTGAATTTCGCCCGACTGCTTGTCGCCGAGCACTTCGCCCGTGCCGCGAATTTCGAGGTCGTGCATCGCCAGATAGAAGCCCGAACCGAGTTCTTCCATCTGCTGGATGGCTTCGAGCCGGCGTTGCGCCTGCTTGGTGAGCCCTTGCGGATCGTGCACGAGCAGATACGAGTACGCCTGGTGATGCGAGCGGCCGACGCGGCCACGCAACTGGTGCAATTGCGCGAGACCGAACTTGTCCGACCGATGGATCAGGATCGTGTTCGCGCTCGGCACGTCGATGCCGGTTTCGATAATCGTCGTGCACAGCAATACATTCGCACGTTGCGCGACGAAGTCACGCATCACGCGTTCGAGTTCGCGCTCGTGCATCTGGCCGTGCGCGACTGCGATACGTGCCTCGGGTACGAGCGCTTCGAGCATCTGCCGACGGTTTTCGATCGTCTCGACTTCGTTGTGCAGGAAGTAGACCTGGCCGCCGCGCTTCAACTCGCGCAACATGGCTTCGCGAATCACGCTGTCTTCTTCGCGGCGCACGAAGGTCTTGATCGCCAGACGCTTTTGCGGCGCGGTGGCGATCACGGAGAAATCGCGCAGGCCTTCGAGCGCCATGCCGAGCGTCCGCGGGATCGGCGTGGCGGTGAGCGTGAGCACGTCCACTTCCGCGCGCAGCGCTTTCAGGGCCTCTTTCTGACGCACGCCAAAACGGTGTTCCTCGTCGATGACCACGAGGCCCAGCCGCTTGAACTGCACGTCCGACGAGAGCAGTTTGTGCGTGCCGATCACGATGTCGATGTTGCCTTCGTTGATCTGCTGGATCGACGCGTTGACTTCCTTGGTCGACTTGAAACGCGACAGTTCGGCGATCCGCACCGGCCAGTCGGAGAAACGGTCGGTGAAGGTTTGCGTGTGCTGTTCGGCGAGCAGCGTAGTGGGCGAGAGGAGCGCCACCTGCTTGCCGCCCATCACCGCGATAAAGGCTGCGCGCAACGCCACTTCGGTTTTGCCGAAGCCGACGTCGCCGCACACGAGGCGGTCCATCGGCTTGCCGCTCGTCATGTCGCCGATCACGGCTGCGATCGCGGCGGCCTGGTCCGGCGTTTCTTCGAAGCCGAAGCTCTCGGCGAACTTCACATAGTCTTTCGGTTCGAGCGAGAACGCATGGCCTTCGCGCGCGGCGCGACGGGCGTACAGATTCAGCAATTCGGCGGCGGTGTCGCGAATCTGCTGTGCGGCCTTGCGCTTGGCTTTTTCCCACTGGCCCGAGCCGAGCGAATGCAGCGGCGCGCTTTCCGGATCGGCGCCGCTATAGCGCGAGATCACATGCAGTTGCGCGACCGGCACGTAGAGTTTGCTGTCGCCCGCGTATTCGAGGTGCAGGAACTCGGTATCGCCTTCGCCGAGATCCATCGTGACGAGGCCCATATAGCGGCCGATGCCGTGCTGCGAATGCACGACCGGATCGCCAATCTTCAACTCGGACAGATCGCGCACCATCGAATCGACGTTGCTCGCCTGTTCCTGGCGACGGCGTCCCGTACGACGCGCGAGCGGGCCGTACAGCTCCGTTTCGGTGATGACCGCGATGCCGTCGCCCGGCACGGCAAAGCCGTTGGCGAGCGGCGCGACGCCTAGCGAAAAACGGGCGTCGCCGAGCAGCCAGTCCTGGAAGCTGTCGCTCGAAGCCGGCCGCAGGTGATTGTCCGCAAACAGTTGCAGCAGCGTTTCGCGCCGGCCCGCCGATTCCGTGGCGAACAGCACGCGGTTCGGCGTGGTGTCGAGATACGCGCGCAGCGCTGCAACGGGATCTTCCGCATGGCGGTCGATTGCCAGATTCGGCAACGGGATCGACCAGCCGCCGCCCGCGTTGGACGGCAACGCGAGCCGCGCAAACGGCTTGGCGAGCGTAAAGAAATCTTCGTCCGAGAGGAACAGGCGCTGCGGTTCGAGAATCGGCCGGTCGCGATCGTGCGACAGGAAGTTGTAGCGCTGCTTCGTGTCGTTGGTGAAGCGCCGGATCGCCGCGTCCAGATCGCCGACGAAGGCGAGCTGCGCGCCTTCGGGCAGATAGTGGAACAGCGTGGCGGTGTCTTCGAAGAAGAGCGGCAGATAGTATTCGATGCCCGCCGACGGCACGCCGTTGCCGATGTCCTTGTAGATCGACGCGCGGCTCGGATCGCCCTCGAAGGTCTCGCGCCAGCGGCTGCGGAAGGCCGTGCGCGCGGCTTCGTCGAACGGGAATTCGCGGCCCGGCAGCAGGCGCACGTCTTTCACCGGGTAGAGGCTGCGCTGCGTGTCCGGGTCGAAGGCGCGGATCGAGTCGACCTGGTCGTCGAACAGGTCGATCCGGTACGGCAGCGGCGAGCCCATCGGATAAAGATCGAGCAACGAGCCGCGCACACAGTATTCACCCGGCCGCACCACCTGGCTCACGTGCTCGTAGCCGGCCAGCGTCAACTGCGCCTTCAGTTTGGCTTCGTCGAGGCGCTGGCCCTGCGAGAACGAAAAGGTGTAGGCCGCGAGGAACGACGCCGGCGGCATCCGGTAAAGCGCCGTGGTGGCGGGCACCAGCAGGATGTCGCAACGGCCTTCGCCCAGATCGTGCAGGGTGGCGAGGCGCTCGGAGACCAGATCCTGGTGCGGCGAAAAGGTATCGTAAGGGAGCGTTTCCCAGTCCGGCAGCAGGCGCACCCGCGCTTCGGGCGCGAAAAAGCCGATTTCCTGCGACAGACGCTGCGCATCGACGGCGCTTTCGCAGACCACCGCGAGCAGCGGCACCTTCTCGCGATAGGCGAGATGGTAGCGGGCGATCAGCAGCGCGTCGGACGAGCCGTGCGTGCCGTCGAAGGCGAAACGCTGGCCGGCCTTGACGAGGGCGACGGGCGGGGAGGACTGCGATGATGCGGCGATGTCTGGCATAAATGAGAAAAAGCGGCCTCGGGCTCACACGTGATCGGCAAGTTTACGCGTGTCGGGGCATGGATGCGAAGGACCTATTATAAAATCCGTCCTTTACTTTGACTTCGCGGCCTCCGCACTCGTGACTTCCCGTCTATTTGCCCTGATTCCAAGCGCTGGCACCGGCAGCCGTTCCGGCGCCGCGATGCCCAAACAATATCGCACTGTCGCCGGTCGCGACATGTTGCATTACTCGCTGGCGGCGTTCGACGCCTGCAGCGAGTTTGCGCAAACCCTGCTGGTGATTGCCCCAGACGACCAGCACTTCGACGGTCGCCGCTTCGGCGGCCTGCGTTTTGCCGTGCGCCGCTGCGGCGGGGCATCGCGCCAGGCGTCGGTGCTCAACGGTCTGCAGGCGCTCGCCGAATTCGGTGCGCACGACGACGACTGGGTGCTGGTGCACGACGCGGCCCGGCCGGGCATTACGCCCGCGCTGATCCGCGCGCTGGTCGGCGCGCTGAAGGACGACGCGGTGGGCGGCATCATGGCCTTGCCGGTGGCGGATACGCTCAAGCGCATCGACGCGGCATCGAGCGACAGCCGGATTGCCCGTACCGAATCGCGTGACGGCCTCTGGCAGGCGCAGACGCCGCAAATGTTCCGCATCGGCATGTTGCGCGAGGCCATTCTGCGCGCCCAGGCCGACGGTCACGATCTGACGGATGAAGCGAGCGCGATCGAATGGCTCGGTCATGCGCCCAGACTGGTGCAGGGCAGCTTGCGCAACTTCAAGGTGACCTATCCGGAAGATTTCGATCTGGCTGAAGCGATTCTGTCGCGGCCTTCGGCTTCGTGAAGGTGCCTGCGGATTTCACATTTAACGAACGGACTTGAGGACTAGACGCATATGGATTTCAGAATTGGGCAGGGCTACGACGTGCATGCGCTGGTGCCGGGACGTCCGTTGATCATCGGCGGCGTGACGATTCCTTATGAGCGCGGCCTGCTCGGACATTCGGATGCGGACGTATTGCTGCACGCGATCACCGATGCGATTTTCGGCGCGGCGGCAATGGGCGACATCGGCCGTCATTTCTCGGATACCGATGCGAAGTTCGCGGGCGCCGATAGCCGCGTGCTGCTGCGCGAATGTTTTGCGCGCGTGAAGGCGGCGGGGTTTTCGATCGCCAACGTGGATAGCAGCGTGGTCGCGCAGGCGCCGAAGCTCGCGCCGCATATCGAAGGCATGCGCGCGAATATCGCGGCGGACCTCGATTTGCCGCTCGACCGTGTCAACGTGAAAGCGAAGACCAATGAGAAGCTCGGCTATCTGGGCCGGGGCGAGGGTATCGAAGCACAGGCCGCTGTGCTGTTGACCAAGAAGTGATTGAGGCGGCTGCCTGCTTCTATTAACGCAGGCAGCAACGCAATGCAGGGCGCGCAGCGGCGATAACGAGTCGACACATCTCACTCCTCTCATCGCACTGCACGCGCAAAAACGATTATTTGCCCTCAGCGGCAATGCACTGCGCGGTCGCGTTAATCACCGCTGCGATCCGGCCTACGTCGCGCAACTGCGTCGAACTCATGCCCTCGGCAACCAGCGTGTCGAAGTGCGATTTCACGCAGAAATGACACTTGCCGATAATCGACGCCGCCAGTGCATACATCTCGAAGCGCCGCTTATCCACACCGCCGTGCGACGCGTAAGCGTTCATGCGTAACTGCGCCGGTTGCGATTTCAGATCGGCGCTCTCCGTCATCTCGACGTACGGATACCAGACGTTGTTCATGCCCATTAACGCGGCAGCGGTCAACGCGCCATTCGTTTCTTCGGGCGATAGCACGCCCGCATTGCGAATCGCGCCGACGATCACCGTGCTCTTCGCGGCGAACGCCGCCGCCAACGCCACGCCGACCGCGTCATTCCCTTCGAGCGACGAGCGTGCAATCGTCCCGTCCAGATTCAGCCGGATGTCTTTGGCATAGTCCGGCACCAGCGCCTTAATCGAAGACAAGAATTCCATCGATATCTCCTATCGGGTTGTCGATAAAAAAACCCGCGGCTCTTTCAAGCTCGGCGGGCTTTTGACGGCACGGCTTAGAGCGTTGCGCCGCCGACGGCGCGGTTGCAAGGACACAGTTCGTCCGTTTGCAGGCCGTCGAGAATCCGCAGCACTTCTTCGGGGTTGCGGCCGACGTTCAGGTTGTTGACCGAGACGTGCTGGATCGTATTGTCCGGATCGACGATGAAGGTGGCGCGCAGTGCGACTCCGGCCTCCTTGTCACGCACGCCGAGCTGGTCGATCAACTCGCCTTTCACGTCGCCGAACGCGTAGTGATTCAGCTTGTCGAGATCCTTGTGCTCGCGGCGCCATGCGAGCTTCACGAACTCGTTGTCGACGCTGCCGCCCAGCAGCACGGCGTCGCGCTCTTCGAAATCCTTGGCCAGTTTGCCGAACTCGACGATCTCGGTCGGGCACACGAACGTGAAATCCTTCGGGTAGAAATAGATGATTTTCCACTTGCCCGGAAACGACTGTTCCGTGATCTCTTCGAACGCCGAGACGCCGTTTTCTTCGTGGTTGTTGAAGCCAGGCTTGGCAGCAGCAACGGTGAACGCTTCGAGTTTATCGCCAACGGTTTTCATGCGAGTGCTCCTTCGTGTGTTGGAAAAACAGCATGTTTGAGGCTACTAGCTCGTCATCACGAGCGCGTTACACGTTTTTCACTATAGCTCTATTAAACTATCCGTTCAATAGTTTTTTTCTAACACCCCGGATAGTTATTATTCAACGCGTCTTGTGGCCGCGAGGGCCGCGTTGGCGCCGGGCGGCGCCGTTTCAGGTCAGACGCCTTTGGCCAGCGGGAACTCGATCGTGACCTCGAGACCCGGTCCAGGCGTGCGATTGCGTAGACGCAGTGCGCCGCGATAACGGCCCACGAGACGCTGCACAATTGCCATGCCAAGGCCCGTGCCGTTGGCTTGCGTACGCGCCGAATTAACACGATAGAACGGTCGTGTGACAAGCGCCAGTTGGTCTTCCGGAATGCCTGGGCCTTCGTCCACCACGGACAATTCGACGCGCGAATGCGAGACTCGCGTTTCGAGAATGACGTGGGGAATGCCGTCGCCGTCGCTCAGACCGTATTTGCGGGCGTTCTCCAGCAGGTTGCCGACCACCCGGCGCATATCGGTTTCGTCCGCCTCGATCACCGCCGACGGCGCAAGCCGCGTAATCAGCCGCATGCTGTCTTCGCTCTGCATCCGCGCGGCCAGCTCTCCCGCGATCACCGACAGGTCGACAGGTTCCGGCACGCGCTGCACCGGGCGCGCGTAATCGAGGAAGCGGCCGATGATCATGTCCATCTGCTCGATGTCGTCGACCATTGCGTCCTTGGTGCTCTGATCGGACGGGCTCATTTCGGTTTCGAGCCGCAAACGCGCGAGCGGCGTGCGCAGATCGTGCGAGATGCCCGCGAGCATCAGCGCACGGTCGGCCTCGAGCTGTTCGAGGTCCTGCACCATCTGGTTGAAGCTTCGATTGGTTTCGGCCGCGACACCCATGCCGCGCTCGGGTAAGGGCTCAGGCGATTGCCCCGAGCCCACTTTGCGCGCCGCCATGGCGAGGCGCGCGAACGGCCGGTTCACGAGACTCGTGATGAAGGCCGCGCCAAAAAGCGATAGCGCCAGCGCGAACACGCCCCAGCCGGCCCATTGAAGACCCGTGGCGTTGTCGAGTTGGTCGCGGTCGAGGGCGACCCAGTAATCGTCGTCGTCGATCTTGAAGCTGATCCACACGCCGGGAATATCGTTGACGCTCTGCGCGATAACGGTGTCGTCGCCGAGCCGGCCGCGAATATCGTGTTCGATCAGCCGGTTCAGTGACTCGTCGGGCTGGAGTTTGTACTTGTCGGTGGTTTCGCGCGGGTACACGCGCACCCCTTCATTGCTCTCCAGATCCTGCAGCAGTGCGCGCCGCAGGTCGGGATCGGAATAGAGGAGTGCGGTACGCGTGAGCTTCACGATGGCGACGAGTTGCAGCGCCACGCGCTGTGCGCGCGGCTCGCGCTCGATCACCCGGAAGCTCTGGAACCACGCGGCGAGACTGACTGCGATCAACAGCGCGATCAACAGAAAGGTCCGCCAGAAAAGGCCGCCGAACGCGAGCGTCAGGAGGCGCCGGTCGATCCGCATGGGCCCTTCTTATATGCAACTGCTTTGCATGGGACCGGAGTGCGCGCCAGGGCGCCAACTCCGGTCGATACAGGAGACGAGAACAAACTCAGGCTGCGCCGTCGGGAATGAACACGTAACCCAAACCCCACACGGTCTGAATGAAACGCGGGCTGCCCGGATCGGGTTCGATCAGCTTGCGCAGACGGGAAATCTGCACGTCGAGACTGCGGTCGAACACTTCGTACTCACGGCCGCGCGCGAGCTCCATCAGCTTTTCGCGCGACAGCGGCTGGCGCGGATGACGCGCAAACACCTTGAGCACCGAGAACTCGCCCGTGGTCAGCGGAATTTCCTGGCCGGCCTTGGTGAGCGTGCGGGTAGCGAGGTTCAGCGCGAACTCGCCGAACTCGAACACCTCGGTGGTTTCGGACGGCGCACCCGGCAACTCGGACGGCGACTGACGGCGCAGCACCGCGTGAATACGGGCGACCAGTTCGCGCGGGTTGAACGGCTTGGGCAGATAGTCGTCAGCGCCCATTTCGAGGCCGACGATACGATCGACGTCTTCACCCTTGGCCGTCAGCATGATGATCGGCGTGCGGTCGTTGCTGCCGCGCAGACGGCGGCAGATCGACAGGCCGTCCTCGCCGGGCAGCATCAGATCGAGCACCAGCAGATCGAATCGCTCACGCACCCAAAGCTTGTTCATGGACGGCGCGTTCTCGGCGACATAGACATTGAAGCCCTGTTCACCGAGGTAGCGGCGCAGCAGATCGCGCAGGCGCGGATCGTCGTCGACGACGAGGATTTTCGAAGGGTTTTTAGTTTCCATGGACGGCATCTTAGCGCGATTAGAAAGGGGTGCGCGGTTGCATCATTTACCGGGTTACAGTCAGTTACAAAATTTACCCGCACTGTGGCACGACGTAAAGCACGGACGGTTAGACTCCTTTACTGAATGCGGCTGTTCGGTGGATACTTCACTCGACAAAACTCTCGCACCCGGCTCGTTACCGGGGTTTGTATACGCATTTGAGGTAGCCGGGTTGCCGCGCCACGAAGGGAACAACATGAAGGGAGGGGTTTGGCCGAATGTGCGCCTGAGCGTCATTGCACTGGCGGTTGCCAGTACGCTCGCAGGCTCGCTAGGACCCACGCTCGCCCATGCCCAGCCTTCCGCCGACAGAGCTGCGAGCGAGCATGCGCCGAGGTCGGGCTTTGGCAGAGCCAATCGCCACGCGCCTCCCATCGAGCACCCCGCATCCGACGTGATGTTGCGCACTGCAGTTCCCCCCGATCTTGATCAACGCCGTCGTGATGGTCATATGACGCCCGACGAACGGCGTCTGTTAAGGCAGCACATCGAAGATGCTGTCCGCGAACTCTACAAGCGGTAGCCATTTTCGTGCCTGGCCTCGGGCACGCACTTCACGCGGAAACCCTGCGTGAAAAATTTCGTTGCACTTCCCCCGTCAACTTTCCCGTCCAGTCTGCCGTTGAGTCGTCAGAGCGAAGCGCTGTCTGTCTGCGCGAATGCCTTTACGTGACGTCCCGCCAACCCGGATGACCGATGATGAAATGGCTCACCAGTGGTAATCGTGGCCGATGCTTTGCAGTTTCCGCGCTTGCCCTGGCGGCCATGCCTGGTTTGGCGGGTGCTCAAGCCGATGCGCAGCAAACGGCACCCCACGCGGTTCGTGCGAAGCATCGCGCGGTGGTGGCGTCGTCCGCTTCGTCGAACGATAAAGAGAGCGTGCTCGATGCCGATGATGCGCGCTTCTTTCTGACCCGTACCGGCTTCGCGCCCGACAACGCAGAGCTCGTTCAATATGTCGGACTCACACGCGAGCAAGCCGTCGACAAGGTGCTGGCGGCAGTCCGGACCGAAGCCGTCACGCCGCTACCGGAGTGGGTGCTCGAACCGGTTCCGACGCGCGACATGCGCCGCGCGTGGACCGACGATCAGCGCCGCGATGAACAGAAACTGCGCGGCCAGCGTTACGAACTATTACGCGCGTGGTGGGTGCGGGAGATGTTGAGCACGCCGTCGCCGCTCACCGAGCGTATGACGCTCTTCTGGCACAACCACTTCACGTCCGGGCAGGACAAGGTCCCGTATCCGCAACTGATGGCGCAGCAGAACATGCTGTTGCGCCGCGACGCGCTCGGCAATTTCGGCGAGCTGCTGCACGAGGTCGCCAAAGATCCCGCGATGCTGCAATACCTCGACGGCGCGAGCAATCGTAAGGGCAAGCCCAATGAGAATTTTGCCCGCGAGGTGATGGAGCTGTTCACGCTGGGCGAGGGGCATTACTCGCAGCGCGATGTGTCGGAGGCCGCGCGGGCCTATACGGGCTGGAGCCTCGATCCCGACACGCTGGCCTACGTGTGGCGGGCCAATCAGCACGACGACGGCGAGAAAACCGTGCTTGGCGAGGCCGGTCCTTTCGACGGCGACCAGGTGCTCGACATTTTGCTCGCGCAGCCGGAAACCGCGACCTTCATCACGAGCGAACTGTGGCGCGAGTTCATCTCCGATACGCCGGACCCGGCGCGCGTCGCGCCGATCGCCGCGCAGTTCCGCGCGAGTCACTACGACATCAAGGTGGCGTTGCGCGGCCTGTTCCTGAGCGATGCATTCTGGGACGACGAGGACCGCGGCGTACTGGTGAAGTCGCCGGCGGAATTCGTGGTCGGCACCTTGCGCGAGTTCGATATCGGCTACGACAACACCGCGCCGTTCGCCGCTCAGATACGCAACCTCGGCGAGAACCTGTTCTATCCGCCGAACGTCAAGGGATGGCCTGGCGGCACGACCTGGATCAACAGTTCGACGCTGCTTGCGCGCAAGCAGTTCGTCGAACAACTGTTTCGCGCGACGGAGGTGGCCAATCCGAAGCGCACGAACAATCCGATGAGCCAGCCGCTCGGCACCAGGATGGCGGCGAGCGGTGCGGTAGGCAACCCACCGGTGCAGCGCGCCATGGCGCGGGCCGGTCAGGGTGGCGTACGCTTTGACGTGCAGACGTGGCTCACACACTACAACGCTGCGCCGACGGCGCGGCCGGGCCTGTCGGCCGAGTTGCAGATGCAGCACGCGGTCTTGCCGATCACGCCGGTCGACGCCATCGAAACCGACTCGACTGCAAGCGCCTATCTGGAAGCGTTGCTGATGGACCCGGCTTACCAGTTGAAATGAGCCGGCAACGGCGCTACGCGTGACGCCGACATAATCGAACGAGGTGCAGGATGAAACGACGCAACTTTCTCTCGATGGGCGCAGCCGCGAGCGCAACGCTCTGGTTGCCGCGCGCGTTCGGCGCGCAGCTGGCGGGCGTGGACGCCGCGCAGGCTCGCGGCTATGACAACCTGCTGATCCTCGTCGAGTTGAAGGGCGGCAACGACGGCCTGAACACCGTGATTCCGTTCGCCGATCCGGCTTACTATCAGTTGCGCAAGAACATCGGCATCAAACGCGAGCAGGCAATCCAGCTCGATGAGCGCACCGCGCTGCATCCCTCGCTGCAGGCGCTCATGCCGCTTTGGCGTAGCCAGCAACTGGCCATCGTGCAAGGCGTCAGCTACGCACAGCCGAACCTCTCGCATTTTCGTTCGATCGAGATCTGGGATACCGCGTCGCGCTCCGATCAATATCTGCGCGAAGGCTGGCTAACGCGCGCGTTTGCGCAGGCGCCGGTGCCCAGCGGGTTCGCCGCCGATGGCGTGGTGATCGGCAGCGCCGAAATGGGACCGCTCGCGAATGGCGCACGCGCAATCGCGCTCGTGAATCCGGCGCAATTCGTCAAGGCGTCCCGTTTGGCCACGCCGGTGTCGTTGCACGAGCGCAATCCCGAACTCGCGCACATTCTCGACGTCGAGAACGACATTGTGAAAGCCGCCGACCGCCTGCGTCCGACTCAAGGCCAGGCACAGTTGAAGACCGTGTTTCCCGCCGGCGCGTTCGGTAGTTCGATCAAGACCGCGATGCAGGTATTGGCCGCGGGCGACACGCCGCAGGAGACGCCGAAGAGCGGTCAGGGCGTGGCCGTGATCCGTCTCACGCTCAATGGTTTCGACACGCATCAGAATCAGCCCGGCCAGCAGGCGGCGTTGCTTAAACAACTCGCGGAGGGGTTTGCGTCGATGAAGTCGGCGCTGGTCGAACTCGGTCGCTGGGACGAGACCTTGATCATGACGTACGCCGAATTCGGGCGCCGTCCGCGTGAGAACCAGAGTAACGGGACGGACCACGGCACGGTGGCGCCGCACTTCGTGATGGGCGGACGGGTGCGTGGCGGACTGTATGGCGTGCCGCCAGTGCTGGCGCGGCTCGACGGCAACGGCAATCTGCCGGTCGGAGTCGATTTCCGCCAGCTTTACGCGACGGTGCTCGGATCCTGGTGGGGGCTCGACGCGCCGGCTATCTTGGAGCAGCGATTCGAGCCGTTGCCGTTGCTGCGCGCGTGATGCGGGATCGAGCCACGCGGCGGCGGATGAGTTGCCTGCGGGTCGCCGCTCCTGCGACTATTTCGCGCGCCACGCGATCCACAGCTTGCGGATCGGCGTCAATGCGATTCGCTGATGCAGGACGTGATAACCGTCGCGTTCGATTTCATCCAGCAGCGCCAAAGCCAGCGCCGCTTGCGCGAGCAGCACGCGCTGCGTCCGGCGCTCCGCGGCAGGCACGGCGGCGAGCGCGGCATGCAACGCGTCGCGGGCGCGTTTGGTTTCGAAGCGCATGAGTTCGACGAACGCGTCGGAATATTTCCGGTTGATCAGATCCGCGGCGGTGACATTGAAGCGCTGCATTTCATCGATCGGAATGTAGATGCGACCGTGGCGCGCGTCCTCGCCCGTTTCGGCGACGAACTGCGCGAGTAGCAGCGCCTCGCCGAGCGACGCGGCCCAGCTCGATACCTGCGCGGGCTCTTTCGCGGTGGCGCGCGCCACCAGCGAAGCGAAGGTGCCGCCGACGCCTTGTATATAGCGCCGCAGATTCGGGTAGTCGAGATAGCGCGCCTGGTCGAGGTCCATCTCGAAGCCGGTGAGCAGGGCCTGCAACTCGGGGTAGTGGGCTTCGGCGTCGGGCAGGTAGGCGGCCAGCGCCTTGGCAACCGGATGCGACGGCGAGCCCGAAGCCAGCGCGCCGAGTTCGTTTTGCCACCAGGCGAGCTTGGTGCGGCCGATAGCCGGATCGCTGGTCTCCTTGACCGTTTCCTCGAACTCGCGGCGCAACGCGAACAGCGCGGTTAGAAGCGGCTGGCTTCTGGCGGGGGCCTGGCGAAGCGCGTAGTAAGTGCTCGAACCGGGGGGCGCCGCTTTCTGCTGGCAATATTCGTCGAAATTCACGGGATTGGGCGTGTGGGGAAGGGCAGTCGAAGAGGGGCACGGTGTGCGTGCGGTCAGCCAAAAATTGTAGCATCGGCGCCGCCTGGACAGATGCGGCTCAAATGCAGACAAGCGCGAATCTATCGGTTAGAATCTCGCGCTTACGCTTTCGGGCACGTGTTTTGTGGCGTGAACGGCGGCATGCAGGACATCGGGCAAGACGCATTGCGGCGCGCCCGGCTGCGAGGGTGGCGAAATTGGTAGACGCACCAGGTTTAGGTCCTGACGCCCGCAAGGGTGTAGGGGTTCGAGTCCCCTCCCTCGCACCATCTATTTGCAGCAGAGAACCCCGTTAAGTCATTGGACTGACGGGGTTTTTTGTTTTTCAGACGCCTGGTGTCGCGGACGCTGCCTGCTCGCCCGGCAACTCGGCTTGCGCGGCGCCTTCGAGAAAACGCCGGGTCGATTCGAACGCCTGCAGCATCGGCTCGGGCCAGGGCGTTTGCAACATCACCGCCTGATGGTTTTCGAATGCCGACGACAGCAGTTTGACCAGCTCCGGCGAGCGCAGATGACGCAGCAACACGCTGACCGCAATGGCGGTGGCCTGACTCGCGCCGGCGGTCTGGAGTTCCGACGCGGTGAGCGCCGCGACCTGTTTGTTGATGTCCACTGAAGCTTTCCCTGAATGAATGTGGGTGACGGTTGGCCCGAGGGCCGGTGCCGAATTTTGACATGGTTGGCGGCTTGTCGCGAACCCGGCCGCCTCGCTGTGTTCGTTCGACAGCGAAGGGTTTGGCCGTAGTTGATATATTGCGTGGAGTGGGCGCGATACGCCGTCGTCGAGCCGTGACGGAACGGGCTGTCACGACGCGGCAGTATCGTGCGAATCGGATGGTTTGACGCAAGTGGGTGCGAAGTGGATGAGAAGTTCGACGGAATCGGTTTGAAGTCGCCGCCAGGCGGTCGCTTCCCGCCGTTTCCGCCCGAGGCCGTGGTTCTGGAAATCGAGCAATGAAGCATGTCTTGAAACTGACCGGATGGTATTGCGCGCTTGTGGCCGTGCTGGCGTCCTCGCCCACGTTCGCTGCGGACGAGTTCGCGCAGCGTTTCGCGCTCCAGCTCGGCGGTGGCGCGGCCTACTACAACCTGACGCTGCCGGCCGCCGTCTACGCCGCCAGCCAGCGCAGCGATCTGGGCGATCTGCGCGTGCTCAACGCGGCAGGCGAGCCGGTGCCGTACGCGCTCGACGCGCCGGGCGAAGCGCCTCGCGCTCCGTCGACGCTGCATCCCGCGAGCTGGTTCTCGCTGCCGCCGCCCGAACCGGGCAGTACCGCCGGCACCCCCGGCGTAGCGATTGGCGCTGACGGTTCACTGCATGCCACTGCGGCGCCGCCGGCCCGCCAGCAACACGACACCGATCTGATCGACCTCGGGCCTCCGCCGCGCGCGAATCGGGTGAGCGCTTTGCTCGTGCATCTGCGCGACGACAACTACCAGGGACGTGTCACCGTCGACGCCAGTGACGACCTGCGTCACTGGCAACCGGCCGGCGGCGCGCAATTGCTGAAGGTCAGCTACAACGGCAGCACGCTCAGCCAGGATCGCATCGAACTGGATGGCGCGCGTGGGCGTTACCTGCGCGTGCATTGGCTCGACGGTTCGCCGTATGTCGAGTCGCTCGATATGGAAGTGCAGGCCACCGGTGCCGATCGCATGGCGCGCGGCGATGCGCAGCGGGCTTGGCGCGAGGGCATTGCCGCTCACGCCGGACCGAAAGCCGGGGAGTATTACTTCGCGACGGGCGGCTCGTATCCGGTCGACCGGTTGCGGTTGAACCTGCCGCAGCCCAACACGGTGACGCCCGCGGTGGTTTATTCGCGGCCGAGTCTGGATGCGCCCTGGCGCGAAGTTGCGAGCGCGACGCTGTTCCGCTTGCATAACGGCGACGTGGAGCAGACCAATCCTTCGCTCGAATTGGCGCCGGACACCGACCGTCAATGGCGCGTGATGATCTATACGCGCAACGGCGGCATCGGCAATGGCGATCTGAGCATCTCGGCGGGCTGGCGTCCGGCAACGTTGACCTTCGTCGCACAAGGCGATGCGCCGTTCACGCTGGCCGTGGGCAGTGCGGGCGCGGCGTCGGCGGCGGTGAGCCGCGCGGATTTGCATCTGGAGGCTTCGGCGGTCGCCGCGACGGCGCACCTCGGCGACCCCATATTCGTCACGCCGGATCAGGACGGGACGGCTGCGGGCAAGGATTCGGGCTTACAGCGTCGCTATTGGCTGTGGGGCGCGCTGGTTCTGGCTGTGGGCTCGCTCGCGGCGATTGGGTGGCGGCTTGCGCGCGGGATGCGCGTTCATGCGGCGGGCGTGGGTGCCGCGCCGGCTAGTGGTGGGTCCGGTGTGGCGAGCGCGACCGGCAGCAACATCAATGTAGGTGGTCCGGCCGACGCAAGCGGACCTGGCGAGCCAAGAGCCTGAATGCGGCCGGCCATCGAAACGATGGCCGGCGGTCGTGGAGTCTTACTTCTCGCTCGGGACCATCGTTTCAATGATCTTGTCGAGCGCGTGACCGAATGCGATCTTTTCCTGCTCGTCGAGGCAGTCGAACATATCGCCGTTCCACTTGCGCGCGATCGGCATCACCTTCCTGTACAGCGCGCGTCCTTCTACGGTTAGCGACACCAGCACGACGCGGCCGTCTTCCGCGCTCGCTTCGCGCTTTACCAGCCCCTGCCTGATCAACGCTTCCGCCGCGCGGCTCGCCTGGCTCTTGTCGAGGTTGGCGTGGCGCGCCAGTTCCATGATCGAGAACGGTCCAAACGAGCCGACCGAGGCGATCACCCGCGCTTCGGGCAAGGTCACGCCGAGCTTCTGCTGATACCGCTCGCTAATGCCGCGCTCGGCGAGTTTGTTGAGGACGTGCAGGCGGTACGTGAGGAACTGTTCGAGGCCGGCTTTAGCGGAGTCCTTCATGGTGTTCCCGTAGAGAGCGAAGCGGTCGCGGCGCTGTGATTGTTGCCGCAACCGTCCCGCCGGTCAACGCGCGCCGTATTTCAGGCGCGTCAGTTGTTCGGCCTCGTCGGCAAGCAGGCGGGCTGCATCGCGAATCGCGACCTCGAGCGTGATCGGTCCGGGTGCCGGCGAGAAGCAGCCGCTGAAATGTTCGGCGAGGCGAGGCAGCGCGGCCGGGTCCACCGCACCTGAAAGCAGCGTGGCCGGCACGCCCGCCGCCTGCGCGTGACGACAGGCGATGAAGGGTGCCTTGCCGTGCAGCGTTTGTACGTCCGAACGGCCTTCGCCTGTAATCAGCCAGTCCGCGCCTTCCAGTGCCGCGTCCAGACCGATCTGCCGTGCGACGGTCTCCGCGCCCGGCTCGAATTGCGCGCCGAGCATATGCAGCGCGAAGCCGAGCCCGCCGGCAGCGCCTGCGCCCGGCAAGTCGCGCGCGCTGCGGCCGAGCGCCGCCTCGAGCAGGTCGGCGAAGCGCGTGAGGGCGGCGTCGATCTCCGCGATCTGTTCCGGCTTCACGCCTTTCTGCGGGCCGAAGATCGCGGTTGCGCCGTGTTCGCCGGTAAGCGGATTGTCGACATCCGACATACCGACGAACTGGGTATCCACGAGCCGCGCGTCGAGTTGCGAGACGTCGAGGCGGGTTACGCGGGCGAGTTGCTCGGGCGTGGCGTCGAGTTCGTTTTCGAGCGCGTCGAAGAGTTTCATGCCGAGGCCGGCCAGCAGGCCGGCGCCGCCGTCGTTCGTGCTGCTGCCGCCGAGCGCGACGAAAAAGCGCCGCACGCCCGCGTCGAGCAACGCGCGAATCGCCTCGCCCATGCCGCGCGTGCTGCGCGCTTCGACCGGCACGCCCATGCCGACCGCGTCCGTGATGCCGACGATCTCAGCGGTTTCGATGATTGCACCACCGTCGGCGAGCAAGGCCGTGAGCGCCTCCCGGGTTGGGCCGGCCGCGCCGCGCACACTCAGCGTGCGGCGCTCGCCGCCGCGCGTGAGCATGGCGGCGAGCGTGCCTTCGCCGCCATCGGCCATCGGACAGATACGTACCTCGGCATCGGGGCGCGCGCGCAGGATGCCCGACGCGATCGCCTGTGCGACCTGTTCGGCGCTGAGCGAGCCTTTGAAGGAGTCGGGAGCGATGACGACGACAGGCGAGGACGACGAATTCGGCATGGTGTCTCTGTATGGTTGGAATCGTTGCGCAGGCGCTGAGGCAACCGGATGCGGACACGGGCCCCGAACGCGTTCGCTAGCTTATCAGCATGGGCGCGCCGACTGAATATGTCGAACGGCATAGCGGGAATCCTGGGCAGCGAGCCGTGGAATCGGCCGAAACAGACTGCAAAGCCCCCGCAATAGCGATAAAAACGCCTCCATTCATCGAATCCCGGCAAGCCGCGCAAATAGTTTGCTAAAATATTCGGCTCTTTGGACCCAACCGTGCTGCCAGCCGCCTGCAAGCCCGCGGCGCAGGCGCGCAATCGATGCAAGACCACAATCTGAAGCGACATCGAGAAGCGGCACGGAGAAGATAACTGATTCGCTCGAATAATTTTAGGACGATTGAAGCCATGGCTAACGTTGTTGAAAACCTCGGCAAGCTCGAACGCCGCGTAACGATTTCCCTGCCGAAGGATGCCGTGCAGAAGGAAGTGGACTCGCGTATCCGTCAACTCGCGAAGAACGTGCGCATGCCGGGTTTCCGCCCGGGCAAGGTGCCGCTCAAGATGGTGACGCAACAGTATTCGGGTCAGGTGGAAGCCGAAGTGCTGAGCGACAAGGTCGGCAAGGAATTTTTCGACATCAGCCGCGCCGAAAACCTGCGCGTTGCCGGTCAGCCGAGCTTCGCGCCGAAGGCCGACGCTACTGAAGGCGATTACGCGTTCGACGCGACGTTCGAGGTGTATCCGGAAGTGAAGCTGGGCGACGTCGCCACGGCTGAAATCGAACGCACCACGACCAGCATCAGCGAAGCGGAAATCGACCGCACGCTGGAAATCCTGCGCAAGCAGCGCGTGCATTTCCACGCTCGCGGCGAATCCGGCGAGCACGGTGACGGCGGCGCGGACACGGCGGCGAAGGAAGGCGATCGCGTGTCGGTCGACTTCGTCGGCAAGATCGACGGTGAAGTGTTCCAGGGCGGCAGCGCTGACGACTTCGCGTTCGTGCTGGGCGAAGGCCGCATGCTGCCGGAATTCGAACAGGCGGCAACGGGCCTGAAGGTCGGTGAGTCGAAGCAATTCGATCTGGCCTTCCCCGAGGACTACCACGGCAAGGACGTGGCAGGTAAGACGGCGCAATTCACGATCACGATGAAGAAGATCGAGTGGCCGCACCTGCCGGAAATCGACGGTGAATTCGCCAAATCGCTCGGCATCGAAGACGGCGATCTGACCAAGATGCGCGCTGAGATCAAAGACAATCTCGAACGCGAAGCAAAGCGCCGCACGCAAGCCATCGTCAAGAATCAGGTGATGGACGCGCTGCTGAAGATTTCGGAACTCGACGTGCCGAACGCGCTGATCGAACAGGATCAGGAACGCCTCGTCGTCATGGCGCGTCAGGATCTGGAGCAACGCGGCGTGCCGAACGCCAAAGATGCGCCGATCCCGGCTGCCATGTTCAAGGAACAGGCTGAGCGCCGCGTCAAGCTCGGTCTGGTGCTGGCCGAGCTGGTCAAGGCCAACGAACTGCAAGCCAAGCCGGAACAGATCCGTGCCGAAGTAGACGAGTTCGCGAAAAGCTACGAAGACCCGAAGGAAGTCGTCCGCTGGTATTATTCCAATCAGCAACGTCTTGCAGAAATGGAAGCGTACGTCGTTGAAGCCAACGTCGTCGATTTCGTGCTCGGCAAGGCCAAGGTGACAGACAAGGAAGTGAGCTTCGAAGAACTGGCAAGCGCAACGGCGCAAGCGTAAGCGTCGCTGCAACGGCGTGCCGGCTGTCGGAGCGACGGCCCGCACGCCGTTTTTTTGTGCTGTGAAAGTGCGTTGCGTTTTGCATGGCGGCACGTGTTGCGCCTGCACTGATCGCGCACTTGAATACGGGGTCGTCGACCACACCTGTCTAGCATCTAATATCTAGAATATTTCCAGACAAGGATCCATTGCATGACCTTTCGCGCCCAAATGCTGGACACGTTGACCTCCCAGTCGTCCCGGGATCTCGAAGCGCAGGCGCTCGGACTGGTGCCGATCGTCGTGGAAACGAGCGGCCGGGGCGAGCGCTCGTATGACATCTACTCACGTCTGCTGAAGGAGCGCATCGTGTTCCTGGTCGGCGAAGTGAACGACCAGACGGCTAATCTCGTCGTTGCGCAGATGTTGTTCCTCGAAAGTGAAAATCCGGACAAGGACATCAGCTTCTACATCAACAGCCCGGGCGGTTCGGTATCGGCGGGTATGGCGATTTACGACACGATGCAGTTCATCAAGCCGGACGTCTCCACGTTGTGCATGGGTCTCGCGGCGAGCATGGGCGCGTTCCTGCTCGCGGCCGGCGCGAAAGGCAAGCGTTTTGCTTTGCCCAATTCGCGCGTGATGATTCACCAGCCGCTGGGTGGCGCACGTGGTCAGGCATCGGACATCGAAATTCAGGCGCGTGAAATCCTGTACCTGAAAGAGCGGTTGAACAGCCTGCTGGCGCACCACACCGGCCAACCCGTCGAGCGTATCGCGCGTGACACCGACCGTGACAACTTCATGTCCGGCGACGACGCGCAAGCTTACGGTCTGGTCGATCAGGTCGCGCACAAGCGTCCTTGATCTGGTGCAGCCTCGCCCCGAGTTGGGGCAAGGCTGCCGCCGGAACGACTGCGAAATAATCAAAACTGGTCCGAGCGCCTGCGGCAAACGCCGTTACCTTGGCTCAGCTTCAGCCGCGCCCAAACTGCGAGGCTGGGGCAAACGGCGTATCATGTAATCGAGTGTCCGGAGGCTCACACATCTATGGCGGACAAGAAAGGTTCTAACAGCGAAAAGCTGTTGTATTGCTCGTTTTGCGGCAAAAGTCAGCATGAAGTCAAAAAGTTGATCGCCGGCCCGTCGGTGTTCATCTGCGATGAATGTATCGACCTGTGCAACGAAATCATTCGCGACGAAGCTGCAGGTGCGGGGATCGAAGCGGGCTTGTCCAAGTCCGATCTGCCGAGTCCGCAGGAAATCCGTGAAATCCTCGACCAGTACGTGATCGGTCAGGAACGCGCGAAGAAGATTCTCGCGGTCGCGGTGTACAACCACTACAAGCGCCTGAAGCACCTCGACAAGAAAGACGAGATCGAGCTGTCCAAAAGCAACATCCTGCTGATCGGCCCGACGGGTTCCGGCAAGACGCTGCTCGCGCAGACGCTCGCGCGTCTTCTCAATGTCCCGTTCGTGATCGCCGATGCGACCACGTTGACGGAAGCCGGCTACGTCGGTGAGGACGTCGAGAACATCATTCAGAAGCTGCTGCAAAACTGCAATTACGAAGTCGACAAGGCGCAGCGCGGCATTGTCTACATCGACGAAATCGACAAGATCAGCCGCAAGTCCGACAACCCGTCCATCACGCGCGACGTGTCGGGCGAGGGCGTGCAGCAGGCGTTGTTGAAGCTGGTCGAAGGCACGATGGCGTCGGTGCCGCCGCAGGGCGGTCGCAAGCATCCGAACCAGGATTTCATCCAGGTCGACACCACCAACATCCTGTTCATCTGCGGCGGCGCGTTTGACGGCCTCGAGAAGGTCATCGTCGATCGTACCGAGAAGACCGGTATCGGCTTCGGCGCAAGCGTGAAGAGCAAGCAGGACCGCGACGCCGGCGAAGTGCTGCGCGAAGTGGAACCGGAAGATCTGATCAAGTTCGGCCTGATTCCTGAACTGATCGGCCGTCTGCCGGTGGTGGCTACGCTGGGCAAGCTCGACGAAGTCGCGCTGATGAAGATCCTCGTCGAACCGAAGAATGCGCTCGTGAAGCAATATCACAAGCTGTTCAATATGGAACGTGTCGAGCTCGAAATTCGTCCGGGCGCGTTGCAGGCCGTGGCGCGTAAAGCAATCCGTCGCAAGACGGGTGCGCGTGGTTTGCGCTCCATCCTGGAACAGGCGTTGCTTGATGTGATGTACGACCTGCCGCAGATGAAGGGCGTTAGTAAGGTCATCATCGACGACAATGTCATCGAAGGCGACGGCAAACCGCTGCTGATCTACGAAGACGCGCCGAAAGTCGCGGGTTCGAACTGATCGGCTTTAGTGTTCAGCAAAAAGGCCGTTCATGGCGACGTGAACGGCTTTTTCGTTTATCGTGTGGTCAAAGCGAGCTTGTTTTCACAATGGAGTCACTGAACCTTCGGAGTCACTGAACTTTTCCCACACGCGGAGGCTTGCAATCTTTTTTGCTGGCCTCACCTATCGAACGAACTGATTCCACTCATGGGGAAATGAAATGTCAGGAACCCAACTCCTTCCGCCGGAACGCATTACGCTCCCGCTGCTCCCGCTGCGTGACGTAGTCGTCTTCCCGCACATGGTGATTCCGCTCTTCGTAGGCCGCCCGAAGTCGATCAAGGCTCTCGAAGCAGCGATGGAAGGCGGCAAGCACATCATGCTCGTCGCCCAGAAAACGGCTGCGAAAGATGAGCCGACCGAAAAGGACATGTACGAAGTCGGGTGTATTGCCAACATCCTGCAAATGCTGAAGCTGCCGGACGGCACCGTGAAGGTGCTCGTCGAAGGCTTGCAGCGCGCGAAAACGCTTTCCATCGAAGAACAGGAAACGCAGTTCTCGTGCGAAGTCATGCCGCTCGAACCCGACCACGCCGACAGCGCTGAAACTGAAGCGCTGCGCCGCGCGATCGTGTCGCAGTTCGACCAGTATGTGAAGCTGAACAAGAAGATCCCGCCGGAGATCCTGACGTCGCTGTCGGGTATCGACGAGGCTGGGCGTCTGGCCGACACGATCGCGGCGCATTTGCCGCTCAAGCTCGACCAGAAACAGCACATCCTCGAAATGTTCCCGGTGATCGAGCGTCTCGAGCATCTGCTCGCGCAACTCGAAGCCGAGATCGACATCCTGCAGGTTGAAAAGCGCATCCGTGGGCGTGTCAAACGCCAGATGGAGAAGAGCCAGCGCGAGTACTACCTGAACGAACAGGTCAAGGCGATCCAGAAGGAACTCGGCGAAGGCGAAGAAGGTGCGGATCTCGAAGAACTCGAGAAGCGCATCACGGCCGCCCGCATGCCGAAGGAGGCCAAGAAGAAGGCCGACTCCGAGCTGAAGAAGCTCAAGCTGATGTCGCCGATGTCGGCTGAAGCGACGGTCGTGCGCAACTACATCGACACGCTGATCGGCTTGCCGTGGCGCAAGAAGAGCAAGGTCAACAACGACCTCTCGAATGCGGAACGCGTGCTCGACGAAGACCACTTCGGTCTCGAGAAAGTGAAGGAACGCATTCTCGAGTATCTCGCGGTCCAGCAACGTGTCGACAAGGTTAAAGCGCCGATCCTGTGCCTCGTTGGGCCTCCGGGTGTCGGTAAGACGTCGCTGGGTCAGTCGATCGCTCGCGCGACGAACCGCAAGTTCGTGCGTATGGCGCTCGGCGGCGTGCGCGACGAAGCCGAGATTCGCGGTCACCGTCGTACGTATATCGGTTCGATGCCCGGCAAGATTCTGCAAAGCCTGACCAAGGTCGGCGTGCGCAATCCGCTCTTCCTGCTCGACGAAGTCGACAAGATGGGTCAGGATTTTCGCGGCGATCCGTCGTCGGCTCTGCTGGAAGTGCTCGATCCGGAACAGAACCACACGTTTGCCGATCACTACGTCGAAGTCGACTTCGATCTGTCGGACGTGATGTTCGTGGCGACGTCGAACTCGTTGAACATTCCGCCGCCGCTGCTCGACCGGATGGAAGTGATCCGTTTGTCGGGTTACACGGAAGACGAGAAGGTCAGCATCGCGCAACGTTATCTTTTGCCCAAGCAAAAGAAGAACAACGGCCTCAAGGAAGGCGAGGTCGATGTAACGGAAACCGCGATCCGCGACATCATTCGTTACTACACGCGTGAAGCGGGCGTGCGTTCGCTCGAGCGTGAAATTTCGAAGATCTGCCGCAAGGTCGTGAAGATGCTTCTGCTGAAGAAGGCGGAAGGCGCGGTGAAGGTCGACGGCAGCAATATCGACACGTTCCTCGGCGTGCGCAAGTACGACTTCGGTCTGGCTGCGAAGGAGAATCAGGTTGGCCAGGTTACCGGTCTGGCGTGGACGGAAGTGGGCGGCGATCTGTTGACCATCGAAGCCGCGGTGATGCCGGGTAAGGGCAACGTGATTCGTACGGGTTCGCTCGGCGACGTGATGAAGGAATCGGTCGAGGCAGCACGCTCGGTGGTTCGTTCGCGCTCGCGCCGTCTCGGTATTAAGGACGAAGCGTTCGAAAAGCAGGACATTCACATTCACGTGCCGGAAGGCGCGACGCCGAAGGACGGTCCGTCCGCCGGTATCGCGATGACGACCGCCTTGGTGTCGGTGTTGACCGGGATTCCGGTGCGCGCCGATGTCGCGATGACGGGCGAAATCACGTTGCGTGGCGAAGTTCTGCCGATCGGCGGCCTGAAGGAAAAGCTGCTCGCGGCGCATCGCGGTGGCATCAAGCTGGTGCTGATCCCGGAAGAAAACGTCAAGGACTTGACGGAAATTCCGGACAACGTGAAGAACGCAATCGAAATCGTGCCGGTCCGCTGGATCGACAAGGTGCTCGAACTGGCGCTCGAACGTGTGCCGTCGGCACTGCCGGACGAAGAGCCGAAACCTGCAACGCCGGTCGCGGCTGAGCCGGGCAAGGATGCGGCGACGGAAGTCGTCAAGCACTAAAACATCCGGGCTGTTGGCTGGACAAAAACCCGCGGTCTCGGCCGCGGGTTTTTTATTGTCCGCGCGTCGCGCAAAACATATGGAGACGCAGCTTTTTCCCACTTGTTGAGCAATCGGTCGACTGGTTGCAGGTACATCGATTCGCGGCAAGATTTGGTCATAAGAAGCCGCCTTCAAAACCGCCCGAATCAGGCTCAACCCCGCTTGACACAAGGGTTTCGGCCAATTCTAATGAGGCGGCTCGGCGTTGCCCGCCGGCCGCGTGATGCTAGGCGCTAGAGAGCGCCGTCACGATTGCCATAACATTCTCGGGGGTTGGAATGAACAAGACGGAATTGATCGATCACATTGCACAGCAAGCCGACATTTCGAAAGCTGCGGCAGGCCGTGCACTCGACGCCGTGATCGGTGGTGTCAAAGGTACGTTGGAGAAGGGTGGCTCGGTGACGCTGGTCGGTTTTGGCACGTTTGCCGTTGGCAAGCGCACCGCGCGTACCGGCCGCAATCCGCGCACCGGTGCTGCGATCAAAATCAAGGCGGCCAAGGTGCCCAAATTTAGGCCTGGCAAAGCTCTGAAGGATGCGCTAAACTAATGGGCTTGCTGCTTGACGAATGCGGTTTTGCTGCAAAAGCAAGTGGCGGAATCGAAGCACACTGAATCACGAAACGGGTGCTTAGCTCAGTTGGTAGAGCGGCGCCCTTACAAGGCGTAGGTCGGGAGTTCGAGCCTCTCAGCACCCACCAGTTTCAGATTCGGTTGAATGCTTCAGTTCATTCAGTAAGCGCAGTATAAGGAGTGGTAGTTCAGTCGGTTAAAATACCGGCCTGTCACGCCGGGGGTCGCGGGTTCGAGTCCCGTCCACTCCGCCAGTATCCTCGAAAGGCGAACTACGGTTCGCCTTTTTTATTGCCCGCTGTTGTAAGATCGGGCGTTCTGTTTTTGGCACTTCACGCATGCTCGATTTTTTCCGTAATCACAAACGCCTGATGATGTTCATGCTCATCCTCGTCATTGTGCCGGGGTTGGGTTTTGTGGGTATTCAAGGTTTCCGCGGCTTCTTTGACGAAAGTGCAAACGTCGCGAGCGTCAACGGTCATAAGATCACGCGCGCCGAGTACGACGACGCCATGCGTCAGCAACTCGACCGCGCTCGCCAGATGCTTGGTGCGCAGTTCGACATGAAGTCGTTCGACACGCCGGCGCGTCGTAGCGAGATGCTCGACGGCCTGATCGAACAGCGTGTGCTGGCCGATGAAACGCAACGCCTGCATCTGACCGCATCCGACGACGCCGTGCGTCGTGTGCTGCTCAACGATCCGGTAATCTCGTCGCTGAAAAATCCGGACGGTTCGATCGACGTCGACCGCTATAAGCAACTGCTCGCGATGCAGGGCATGACGCCCGATCAGTACGACGAGCGCGTGCGCTACAGCATTGCCACTCAACAGTTGCCGGCCAGCATTCAGGGCAGCGCGTTCACGTCGAAGACGCTGGCGCAGCACCTGACCGAACTCGCCGAGCAGCAGCGCGAAGTGCAGGGCATGGCGTTCCATCCGCGCGACTACGCCGCCAAGGTGCAGCCGACCGACGCGCAACTGCAAGCGTATTACGACGCGCATCGCAATGAATTCGCCACGCCTGCTACGGCCACGATCCAGTATCTCGTGATGTCGCCGGCCACGCTCGCAGCGTCCGTTCAGCCAAACGACGCGGATCTGAAGAAGTTCTACGACGACAACATCGCCCACTTCCGCACGGATGAACAGGTGCGCGCAAGCCACATCCTGATCGCGGCGCCGAAAGATGCGAGCGCGGCCGATAAGGCCAAGGCCCGGCAGAAAGCGGAAGACGTGCTCGCGCAGATCAAGGCGCATCCGGACCAGTTTGCTCAGATCGCGCAGCAGAATTCGCAGGATCCGGGTTCGGCATCGAAGGGCGGCGATCTGGGTTACTTCGGTCCCGGCATGATCGCCGGCGGCAAGGCATTCGACGACGCCGTGTTCGCGCTGAAGAAAGACGAAGTCAGTGGCATCGTGCAGACCGACTTTGGCTATCACATCGTCAAGGTGACGGACGTGAAGCCGGCCGTCACCAAGCCGTTCGACGAAGTGAAGGATCAGATCGCGAAAGACGTGAAGACGCAAATGGCCAGCAAGGCATTTACGGAAGATTCGGAAGGCTTCACGTCGACCGTCTATGAAAAGGCCAAGACCCTGCAGCCGGCCGCCGACAAGTACAAGCTGCAATTGCAGACCGCCACGGTCACGCCGCAGCCGGACCCGAAGCTGCCGCCTGACAGCCCGTTGAACAATGCGAAGTTCCTCGCCGCCGTGTTCGCGAACGACTCGGCGCAGGCACGCAACAACACGCAGGCCATCGACGTGGGCGGCAACACGCTGATCGCGGCGCACGTCACCGACTATAAGGCGGCCGCCGTGCCGGCGCTCGACGCCGTCAAGGACGCCGTGCGTCAAAAGGTGATCGCGGTGCAGTCCGACGAGGCCGCGCATAAAGACGGCGCCGCGCAACTGGCTGCGTTGGAGAAGTCCAAGTCGACCTCGGGTTTTTCGTCGCCGCTGAAGGTTTCGCGCAATGACGCGCAGGGCGTTCCGCCTGCGGCATTGAGTGCAATCTACAAAGTAGACGCGCAAAAATTGCCGACTTACGTCGGTGTGGACCTGGGCGCAGATGGCTATGCGATCTATCGCGTGAACGCCGTCGTGACGGCAGCGGCGACCGACCCGCAACATCTGGCCGCGGCTCAGCAACAGATTGCGCAAGTCGAGTCGCAATCCGAAGCTGAGGCCTACGTCGATTCGGTCCGCGCCCGTTCGAAGGTCAAGTTCTATGGCGCGCTGGACAGCAGCAACGCGCAGGCAAGCGGCGACTAACTCTCGCAGCAAGGCACAGCGCGGTTAGCGCCCGGTGCCCGGCCACAAAAAAAGCCCCGCAAAAGCGGGGCTTTTTCGTTTGACGGAACGCAGCGCGTCCGTCAAACAATGCGCCTGAGCGGCCTGCCTGAAGTCTTTACAGGCAACCGCTGATAGCGCCGGTGGCATCGCTGCCGGCCGCGCCGTTGGCACGGAAGCCGACCCACGTGCCCTTGCCGCTATATGACGGACGTACGACAGCGGCTGCGCCAGTCGGCGGCTGCTGACCCGGAACGTACACATCCATGGCTTGGTCGTTGGCCAACGTGTCTTGCGACACGACCTGCTGTTGCGAGCCGTCAGCCCACTTCTGCGCGATGCAGGTAGCGACGGTCTTCACCGGTTGCTGGCTTTCGCCGACGGATTGGACGCCAGCAGGCGGTTGAGCGGCACAGGCAGAAATTGCCACGGTCAAAGCGATTAACGGTAAATATTTCACGTTATCTCCTCAAAAGTCGCTCGGAATCGAGCCAGGTTACGCGGGATACGAAAGTGTCAGAACGATCTTACCGATCCGCGTTCCCTAAGTTCTGGAAACAAGTTGTTAGCAGGCTTTTCAGCGAGGCGAACTTGTACGAAGGAGTGGCGCGAGGGTCGGCCACACGTTGTTGAGTAGCACTGACTGTGCCTGCTGCGCGGGATGGATCTGATCGGCCTGAAACATCTCCGGCTTATCGGCGATGCCGGCAAGTAAAAACGGCACCAACGGAACGCGCAACTCCTTCGACAGATCGCCATACATGCCGTGGAACTTTTGCGTGTAGTCCGGGCCGTAATTAGGTGGTACATACATGCCGATCAGCACTACCTTCGCGTGACCTTGCTGCACCTGTTCGATGATCGTGCGCAGATTGTCTTCGGTGGTGGAGAGCGGTACGCCGCGCAGGGCGTCGTTGGCGCCGAGTTCGACAACCACGACGCTAGGTTTGAGGCGTTGCATCAGCGCCGGCAAGCGGGCTCGTCCGCCGCTCGTGGTGTCGCCGCTGATGCTGGCATTGGCGACGCTATAATCGATTCGCTGATCGGTCAGACGCTGGCGCATCAAGGCAACCCAGCCCGTGTCGCGGGGCAGGCCGTATTCGGCGGAAATACTGTCGCCGAGCACGACGATCACTGGCCTGGCTGGTTCCGGTGCATTGGCGGCGTTAGCCGCAAAGCTGACAGAAAACAGGGTGGCAGCCGCAGCGGCGCAGGCGCAGACCGTTGTCAGCGCGACGGCGCGCGGCCCCACGGCACGCACTTCCAACCTACGCTTCACCATGCTAAACAAAACTGATCCAGTCATTGAAGTGCGGGGTTTGTGCAAGAAGGTTAAGGATGCAACGGGCGAACTGACGATTCTCGACAACATCGATCTTGCTATCGATGCCGGCAGCAGTGTGGCGATCGTCGGGGCCTCCGGGTCGGGCAAGTCTACGCTGCTTGGCTTGCTCGCAGGATTGGACAGTGCGAGTTCGGGGTCGGTTCGACTGCTCGGCCGCGAACTCAGCGAGTTGAGCGAAGACGGGCGCGCGGCATTGCGCAGCGGCTCGGTCGGTTTCGTGTTCCAGTCCTTCCAGCTCATGCCGCATTTGACCGCGCTCGAAAACGTCACCTTGCCGCTCGAACTGCAAGGCGGCATCAGCACGCGCGACGCGGCTTCGCGTGCGCGCGGCCTGCTTGAACAGGTGGGCCTCGGTCAGCGCATCGGCCATTATCCGAAGCTGTTGTCCGGCGGTGAGCAGCAACGGGTGGCGCTCGCACGGGCCTTCGTCACGCATCCCGCGATCCTGTTCGCCGACGAGCCCACCGGCAGTCTCGATGCGGCGACGGGGCACGCGGTGATCGACCTGATGTTCGCGATGAATCGCGCGAACGGCGCGACGCTGATTCTGGTCACGCATGACATCGAGCTGGCGCGTCGTTGCGATGCGACCGTCACGATCGAAGCGGGCCGGCTCGCGTGAACGGGTCGCGTTGAGTCGACGCGCTGGCAAGCATTGCCGCCAGATAAAAAAGCGGGCCCCGAAGGGCCCGCTTTTTTTCGCGTGAGCTCACCTCGTTCAGGTGAGCCCGGCACGCGCTGTCACTTCTTCAACGCGGCCCGCGCTCTTGCGATCAACGCCGAGGTCGACGAATCATGCTTCTTCTCATCGACGGTTGCCGACGTCAGATCGGCCTCGACCACCTTGCCGAGAATCTTGCCCAACTCGACGCCCCATTGATCGAAGGGATTGATGTCCCACACCGACGCCTGAACCAGCACTTTATGCTCGTACAGCGCGATCAACGCGCCGAGCGAGCGCGCGGTGAGCGCGTCGACCAGCAGCGTGCTAGTCGGACGGTTGCCCGGGAACACTAGCGCCGGCGCCAGTTCCGGCTTGTCCGCGCCGGCCACTTTTTTGGCTTCTTCGAGCGTGCGGCCGAGCATCAGCGCTTCGCTTTGCGCAAAGCAATTGGCCAGCAGCTTTGGATGATGGCTGACGAGCGGATGCTCCGGCGTGAGCACGGCGACGAAGTCGATCGGCACGATAGTCGGGCCTTGATGCAGCATCTGGAAGAACGCATGCTGACCGTTCGTGCCCGGCTCGCCCCACGTCACGGCCGCAGTCGGATAGTCGACCATCTTGCCGTCCAGGCGCGCGGACTTGCCGTTGCTTTCCATCTCCAACTGCTGCAGATACGACGGCAGGAAATGCAACGCTTCCGAATACGGCGCGACCAGATAGCTTTGCGAGCCGAAGAAGTTGCGATACCAGATGCCGATCATGCCGAGCAGCACCGGCAGGTTTTTCTCGAGCGGCGCATCGCGGAAATGCTGATCCATCTCGTTGGCGCCCGCGAGCAGTTCGTCGAACTGCTTCGGTCCGATCGAGATCATGATCGACAGGCCCACCGCCGACCACAACGAATAGCGGCCGCCGACCCAGTCCCACATCTCGAACACGTTCTCTTTCGCGATGCCGAACTTGACCACTTCCGCGGAATTGGCCGAGACACCGACGAAGTGCTTCGCCAGCGCGCTTTCCGGGCAGCCTTTCTCGACGAACCAGTCGCGCAGCGAGCGCGCGTTGGTCATGGTTTCGAGCGTGGTGAAGGTCTTCGATACGATGATCGCGAGCGTTTCCTCGGGATCGATCTTCTGCATCACGTTGTAGAGATCGGCGCCGTCCACGTTCGACACGAAATGCGTGGTGATCTCCGGCGTGGCCAGATGATGCAGCGCGTGCACGACCATCTTCGGCCCGAGATCGGAGCCGCCGATACCGATGTTCACCACGTAGCGAATCCGCTTGCCGGTGTAACCGGTCCATTCGCCGCTGCGCACCTTGTCGGCGAACGCGGCCATCTTCTTTTTCTCGGCCTGGATTTCGGCGAAGAAGGGTGCTTTCGGATCGGTGGCGCGCAACGCCGTGTGCAGCGCGGCGCGATGTTCGGTCGGGTTGACGATTTCGCCCGCGAACATCGCGTCGCGGCGTTTTTCGACGCCGGCTTCACGCGCGAGTTGCACGAGCAGCTTCAGGGTTTCGTCGGTGATGCGGTTCTTCGAGAAATCGGCGGAGAGGCCGCCGCCCGCGAACGCGAAGCGCTCGGCGCGGGTAGGAGCGGGATCGTTCTCGGGAGCGAACCAGTCGCGCATGTGGGCATCGCGAATCTTCTCGTAATGCGTTTGCAGCGAGGACCAGGAGGGGAGCGAGTTCTGCGTCATAGCGTCCGTCTAACCAAGGGGCACGAAGAAAGGCGCGCGCGTGAAGCGCCGCCGAGGATGATGCAACGATGCTGTTAGAGCGATGCCGCGCAGCCGGGTTCGCCGCAGACGGCAGCGGAACTTGACGAGCCGATGGGCCAGTAGACCACCCGGGCCGCCCGTCGAAGTTTCGCCGCCATCCGCGAGGGAATCGGCTCGCGGCGCAGTCGTTCAGTATAGCGGCCTTGCGTGACAGGCGGCAGCGGTTTGGGCAGCCCGTCCAAAGGTTGGGACGGCGGCCCTTACGACTCCAGCGGCGGATAGAACATGCGGTTCAGCAGCGTGCGCACCATCGGCGCCAGTTCGCCCGCCGTCAAACCGGCCGGACCGTGGCCTTGCTCACTCAACGTGTCGGCGGCGAGCCCGTGCAGGTAGACGCCCGCGAGCGCCGCCTCGAAGCGCGGCAGATGTTGTGCGAGCAAGGCGCCGATGATGCCGCCCAGCACGTCGCCGGTGCCGCCCGTGGCGAGCGCGGCGTTGCCGGTGGGATTGATGGCGAGACGGCCATCCGGGGCGGCGATCACGGTGCCGGTGCCTTTCAGTACTACGACACTGGCAAAGCGCGCGGCCAGCGAGCGCGCGGCGGCGAGCCGGTCGCGTTGCACGGTGGGCGCGTCGGTGCCGAGCAGGCGCGCGGCTTCGAGTGGGTGCGGCGTCAGGATGCACGGGTCGCCCTGCACGCCGCGCGCGGTGACTTCGGCGGCGAGCGCGGGGTCTTTGGCGATCAGATTGAGCGCATCCGCATCGAACAGCTTCGGCACGTCGAGCCGCAGCACGTCGTGCATGACGCCCGTGGCCCGCTCGCGATGGCCCATGCCGCAGCCCACGGCGAGGGCGTCCATGCTGTCGAGCGGCAGATCGTCGATGGCGTGCAGCATCAGTTCGGGATGCGGCGCATCGTAAGGCGGCGCGCCTGCGCCGAGTAGCGCGACGTGCACCTTGCCCGCGCCGGTGTAGAGCGCCGCGCGCGAGGCCAGGATCGGCGCGCCGCACATGCCGGTGTCGCCGCCGACCACGGCGAGGCTGCCGAAGGTGCCCTTGTTGGTCGCGAAGTCGCGCGGCGGCAGGAAGGCGCCGAAAAGGTCCGGCGCGTTCAGTTGCAAGGTCGTGCGATGGTTCGAATCGATGCCGATCGGCGCGACGCTCACCGTACCCGCCAGGTCGCGGCCCTGCGCGGTGAACAGGCCCGGCTTCGCGCCGATGAACGTGACCGTATGCGTCGCGTGAACGGCGGTGCCGAGGCTATCGCCCACCACGGTGCCGGTGTCGCTGTCGAGCCCGCTCGGCACGTCGAGCGCGAGCACGCCGCCTTTGCGCGGCCGCGCCCTGGCGCGCTGCGACAACTGCCGGGCGAGCGTCGCGAACACGCCGTCGAGCGCGCGCGTCAGGCCGATGCCGAACATGCCGTCGACCAGCCAGGTGTAGCTGTCGAGCGAGGCGGGCGGCGTCGTGCCGATCGCGACGCCCGCGGCGCGCGCGACGCCGAGCGCCCAGCGCGCGTCGTCGGGTTTCACTTCGACGGGCATGCACACGTCGACGGCGATCCCGGCCCGCTGCAGTTCCGTGGCGAGGATCAGCGCATCGCCGCCGTTGTTGCCCGGCCCGGCGACCAGCCAGACCTTGTGGCGGGCTTTTTCGATCGACGTGTCGCGGGTAATCAGTTCCAGCAGGCAGCTCGCGGCGGCCTTGCCGGCGCGCGACATCAGCGTGTGCTCCGGCAACCCCGCGGCGGCCTGGGATTCGGCCAGCCGCAGATCGGTCAGCGTGAGCAGGGGCAGGGCGCGGTTGTGCGGGCGCAGGAGGGTCGGCGGCGTGAGATCGGCTTCTGTCATGGCGAGGCGTGGCATTTCACCTTCTGCAAGGTGACGAGGCTTGGGAATCGCTATGGTAGTGCCGATGCGCGCAATGCGCGAGGCGATGAACGCGTGGCGGCCGACCCGCCGAAAAAACGGGCCGGCGCCTGAGTGACTTACTGGAAGCGCTCCGCGCGCAGCGCGGCGAGGGTGTCGGCGGGTACCTCCGGCGTGTGGCCGGAAATCAGATCGGCAATCAGCTTGCCCGAACCGCAGGCGAGACCCCAACCGGCGGGCCCGTGACCGACGTTGACGAAAAGACGCGGATGCAGCGCATTGCCGATCACCGGCAAGCCATCCGGCGACAGCAGCTTGACGCCTTCCCACGGCAGCGCGG
Organism: Paraburkholderia sp. BCC1884; assembly: GCF_900996225.1. Taxonomy (GTDB): domain Bacteria; phylum Pseudomonadota; class Gammaproteobacteria; order Burkholderiales; family Burkholderiaceae; genus Paraburkholderia. The sequence goes on from NZ_CAAJGL010000079.1 coordinate 630,364, forward strand.
CGGAAATGCGCGCGGCGCCCGGAATCCAGTCGTGGGTCGCCTGGCCGAGCAGCGCCAGGGCTTCCTTGGTGAGCGCTTCGCCGAGCGGTTTGTCGATCTGGCCAGCGCTTTGTAGCACCGCGCCGCCCGCAATACGCAAGCGCTGATTCATCCGGCTGATGCCGATCCGTTTCACCGCGTCGACGATCGCCACGTGCGGCGCGCATTCCTCATGCGCAATCGGCGCCACGAGGTTATGCAGACGCAGCGGATGCAATGGCAAACGCAGGCCGAGGCGTTCCAGCAAGCCGAGGCTGCCGTAGCCGGCGGCCACCACCACAGCATCGGCATGAATCACGTCGACTTCGCGCGAACGGGACGTTGCGCCCGGACTCGGCGCCAGTTCCACCGAGGCGCGTTGTCCTTCGAGACGGATCGACGAGACTTCGCAGCCCAGCATGAATTGCACGCCGCCCTGGTTGTCGAGCGTCTGCTTGATGAGCTTGGCGAACAGCGCGCAGTTGGCCGTGCGTTCCTGGTCGAACAGCACGCCGCCGGCGAATTCCGGTTCGGTGCGCACGGAATGCTCGAACGCGGCGCATTCGGCCGGCGTGAGCACGTGATGCGGCACCTCGTACTGGCGCAGAAGTTCGAGCGCGCTCTGGGTCTGTTCCCACTCCTGCGCCGAGCGCACCAGATACAGCACGCCGCTGGTCTGTTCGAATTCGAGCCCGAAGCGCGTTTCGACGTCGGCCATCGTCTCGCGCGACGATTCGATCAGCGGCCGCAGATGCCCATACTGGCGGCTGAAGGCCTCGGGCTCCTGCAAGACGGCGAGCTGCTTGACGAACTGGCGGGCCGGCCCGTTAAAACCGGTCTTGCTGATTACGCCGTTTCTGGCGTTTTGCCGGCTCGCCATGAAGGTCGGGCCGAACCAGACGTCGAGCGGCGTCGGCAGGACGGTGCCGCCGTGTCCATAGGTTGCGCCCTGCGCGACGGTGGCGTGGCGCTCGACGACGCATACCCGATGACCGGCCGCGCGCAGTTGATAAGCGGTGGCGACGCCCACAATCCCGCCGCCAATGACGATGACATCCATGTTTCGATTCGATGTGCCGGCGGAACGCCGACTCGGCGCCATTCCGTCAGGCGTGACATGCGGCGCATGGCCCGGTGCGACTGGGCGGCGTGCGCCGATCTGATGAAAGGGCGAATGATAGCAGCCAAACGGACGGCCTCGCCACGCCGTTACGCGCCTGGATGGCACGCCGCAGGCCCGCCGGATGCCCTTCCCGGGGTATAATCTTGGACTTCCCTTCCGCCTCACGTCGCCTGCACGCGCGACTCATAGACGCAACGTCAAGTCCATGGCCCACTTCTCGTGTTTCCCCGGCGCTTCGGCCCTTTCCGATTTCCGTCAAACCCGCCTGCTCGACACGCTCACGCGCATCGATCCGAACATCACGGGCGTGCGCGGACAATATCTGCACTTCGTCAACGCCCAGGCGCCGCTCTCCGCTGAAGACAACGCGAAGATCGAAGCGCTGATGCACTACGGCGATCCGCTCGAAGAAACCAGAGAGCGCGGCGCGGCTGAAACGTTCCTCGTGGTGCCGCGCTTCGGCACGGTGTCGCCGTGGGCCAGCAAGGCAACCGACATTGCCCATTTGTGCGGCCTCACGCAGGTGCGTCGCATCGAGCGCGGTATCGAATACACGGTCACGCTGAAAAGCGGCCTGCTCGGCGGCAAGAAAGCGCTCTCCGACGAAGCGCGCACAGCTGTCGTAGCCGCCTTGCACGACCGCATGACGGAAAGCGTCGCGGCCTCGCGCGACCAGGCCATGCATCTGTTCGACGAACTGCCGGCCAAGCCGCTGCAAACCGTCGACGTGCTCGGCAACGGCCGTGGCGCGCTGGAAGTGGCTAACACCGAATTGGGCCTCGCCCTTGCCGACGACGAAATCGACTATCTGGTCGACGCGTTCACGAAGCTCGGGCGTAACCCGACCGACGTCGAACTGATGATGTTCGCGCAGGCCAACAGCGAACACTGCCGTCACAAGATTTTCAACGCGGACTGGACCATCGACGGCGAGAAGCAGGACATCTCGCTCTTCAACATGATCCGCAATACCGAGAAGCTGAACCCGCAAGGCACGATCGTCGCGTATTCGGACAACTCGGCGATCATGGCAGGCGGTGTCGCCGAGCGCTGGTTTCCGCGCACGCCGGCCGATCTCGGCGCGAGCGAGTTGCCGGAGCACTATCGCCGCAACGTCGAACTCACGCACACCTTGATGAAGGTGGAAACGCACAATCACCCGACCGCGATCTCGCCGTTCCCGGGCGCCTCGACCGGTTCGGGCGGTGAAATCCGCGACGAAGGTGCGACCGGTCGCGGCGCGCGTCCGAAGGCGGGTCTGGCGGGCTTCACGGTGTCGAATCTGGAACTGCCGGACGGCGTCGAGACATGGGAAAACGCGCGCGACGCGGCGCAAGTGCTCGCGCACCGCAATCCGGACGACAAGCACGAAGCGTACGGCCGTCCCGACCGCATCGCTTCGCCGCTGCAGATCATGATCGACGGCCCGCTCGGCGGCGCCGCGTTCAACAACGAATTCGGCCGGCCCAATCTGGGCGGCTATTTCCGTGCGTACGAACAGAACGTCGCGGGTCTCGTGCGCGGCTATCACAAGCCGATCATGATCGCCGGCGGCATCGGCAATATCTCGGACCAGCACACGCATAAGCACGATCTGCCGGAAGGCTCGCTGCTGATCCAGATCGGCGGCCCGGGCATGCGCATCGGCATGGGCGGCGGCGCGGCGAGTTCGATGGCGACCGGCACCAATACTGCCGAACTCGACTTCGACTCGGTGCAGCGCGGCAACCCGGAAATCGAGCGTCGGGCGCAGGAAGTCATCAACGCGTGCTGGCAACTCGGCGACAAAAACCCGATCCTGAGCATCCACGACGTCGGCGCGGGCGGTTTGTCGAACGCGTTCCCCGAAGTGGTGGATGGTGCGGGCAAAGGTGCGCTGTTCGATCTGCGCAAGATCCAGCTGGAAGAAAGCGGTCTGTCGCCGCGCGAAATCTGGTCGAACGAAGCGCAGGAGCGTTACGTTCTGGCGATCGCGCCGGCCGATCTGCCGGCTTTCGAAGCCATGTGCCAACGCGAGCGCTGCCCGTTTGCCGTGATCGGCACGGCGACCGCCGAGCGTCAACTGAAGGTGATCGACTCGGAGTCGAACGCCGACGCCGCGCATCAGCCGGTCGACATGCCGATGGAAGTGCTGCTCGGCAAGGCGCCTCGCATGCATCGCGACGTCAAGCGCGTTGAACAGAAGCTCGAGCCGGTGGATGTCACCGGCATCGCGTTGCCTGAAGTTGCGGCGAGCGTGCTGCGTCACCCGACGGTGGCCAGCAAGTCGTTCCTCATCACCATCGGCGACCGTTCGGTGGGCGGCACGACCGCGCGCGACCAGATGGTCGGCCCGTGGCAAGTGCCGGTGGCCGACGTGGCGATCACCACGATGGACTATGCGGGCTTCCGCGGCGAAGCGATGACGATGGCCGAGCGCACGCCGCTCGCCGTCATCAATGCACCGGCGTCGGGTCGCATGGCGGTCGGCGAGGCCGTCACCAACATCGCGGCGGCGCCGATTGCGTCGCTCGACAAGCTCAAGCTGTCGGCCAACTGGATGGCCGCGTGCGGCGCAGCCGGTGAAGACGCGGCACTGTACGACACCGTGAAAGCGATCGGCATGGAATTGTGCCCGGCGCTCGGCATCAGCATTCCGGTCGGCAAGGACTCGCTGTCCATGCGCACCAAATGGGAAGACCGAGGCGTCGCGAAGGAAGTGGTTGCACCGGTCTCGCTGATCATCACGGCGTTCGCGCCGGTCGAAGACGTACGCCAGCACCTCACGCCGCAACTGCGTCGCGCGAACGGCGCCGACGGCGTGGGCGACACGGTACTGATCGCGATCGACCTCGGCCGCGGCAAGCATCGCCTGGGCGGCAGTATCCTCGCGCAGGTCACGCAGCAAGTGGGCGACACGGTGCCGGACGTCGACGACCCGGAAGATCTGAAGCGTTTCTTCGCCGCGATCCAGGCGTTGAATCAGGACGGCAAGCTGCTCGCCTATCACGACCGCTCAGACGGCGGCCTGTGGGCGACGGTGTGTGAAATGGCGTTCGCGGGTCACGTCGGCGTGTCGCTGAACGTCGACATGCTGGTGCTCGATCCGAATCACGAATCCGATTACGGCGACGCCAAAGACTGGGCCAAGCAGACCAGCGGCCGCCGCGACGACCGCACGATCCGTGCACTCTTCAACGAAGAACTCGGCGCGGTGATCCAGGTGCGCGCAACGGAGCGCGACGCGGTGCTCGGCGCATTGCGCGAACATGGTCTGTCGGCGTGCTCGCATGTGATCGGCAAGATCAACGAGCGCGACACGATCGAAATTTATCGTGACGCCAAGAAGATCTACGGCGCGCCGCGCGCCGAACTGCATCGCACGTGGAGTGAAGTGAGTTGGCGCATTTCGCGTCTGCGCGACAACCCCGCTTGTGCCGACGCCGAGTACGAGGCGCTTTCCGATGCCGCCGATCCGGGCATCACGCCGGTGCTGAGTTTCGACCCGGCTGAAGACGTCGCCGCGCCGTTCATCGGCAAGAGCGCCCGTCCGCGTGTTGCGATCCTGCGTGAGCAGGGCGTGAATTCGCACCTCGAAACGGCCTATGCGTTCGACCGTGCCGGCTTCGACGCGCACGACGTGCATATGAGCGATCTGCTGGCGGGCCGCGCCAATCTGGCGGATTTCGCCGGCGCGGTGGCATGCGGTGGGTTCTCGTACGGCGACACGCTGGGTGCCGGCGAAGGCTGGGCGAAGGCGATCCGCTTCAACTCGCAACTGGCCGATATGTTCGCGGCGTTCTTCGGTCGCCAGGACACGTTTGCGCTGGGCATCTGCAACGGTTGTCAGATGATGAGCAGTTTGGCCTCGATGATCCCGGGCGCCGAAGCATGGCCGAAGTTCACGCGCAACAAGTCGGAGAAATTCGAAGCGCGCTTCTCGCTGGTCGAAGTGCAGGCCTCGCCATCGATTTTCTTCAACGGCATGGAAGGCTCGCGCATCCCGGTCGCGATTGCACATGGCGAAGGTTTTGCCGACTTCTCGCAGCAGGGCGATGCGTCGAAGGCGGCCGTGGCGATGCGTTTCGTCGATCATCATGGTCAGGCGACCGAACAGTATCCGTTCAACCCGAATGGTTCGCCGGACGGCATCACGTCGGTCACGACGCCTGACGGCCGCTTCACGGTACTCATGCCGCACACCGAGCGCGTGCATCGCGCGGTGCAGATGAGCTGGCATCCGGAAGGCTGGGGCGAGGGCAGCACGGACGCCAGCCCGTGGATGCGCGTGTTCCAGAACGCGCGCCGCTGGTTGGGTTGAGGTAAAGCGAGGCCGCCGTATCGAACGGCGGCCTTTTTTGCGCAACCAGCAACAAGCCCGCAGAAACAAAAAAACCGCCCAAGGGCGGTTTTTTTGTATTCAAACGAAGCAGTAACGCAGCTAACCCGCTTACTGAATCTTCGCGTTCTTACGCAGACCTTCTTCGAACGCCTGCAGCTTTTCCTGCTGGATCTGTTGCACGATCTGCGGACGCACTTGCTCCAGCGGCGGCGGCGTGATGGCGCGCGTGTCGTCCAGACGGATGATGTGCCAGCCGAATTGCGTGTGCACCGGCGTGTCGGTCATCTGACCTTTCTGCAGATGCGTGGCCGCGTCAGCGAATTCAGGCACGTAGGCCTTCGGGTCCGACCAGTCCAGGTCGCCGCCGTTCTTGCCCGATCCCGGGTCCTTCGAGTATTGCTTGGCGAGGTCTTCGAAGCTTGCGCCGGCCTTGATCTTGGCGATCAGGTCCTTGGCCTGCTGTTCGTTGTCCACGAGGATATGGTGAAGGTGATATTCCTTGCCGCCCGCGTCCTTGATCAGCGCGTTGTAGCGCGCCGTGACTTCGGCGTCGGTCGGCGTGTTGTTCTTCACGAAGTCTTCGATCAGCGCGCGCAGCACGACGGTTTGTTGTGCAACAGCGATTTGCGCCTTGATGTCCGGACGATTCGGCAGGCCGCGACGCAGCGCTTCCTGCATCAGGATTTCGCGGTTCACGAGTTCTTCGCGCACGGCCATTTGCAGTTGCGGCGTATTCTGCTGGCCCTGATGTACCAGCTGGTCGATCAACGCATCGGCGCGTGCTTTCGGAATCGGCGTGCCGTTGACGACAGCGATGTTCTGTGCAAAAGCAGGTGCGGCTGCGAACGCAGCCAGCAGTACCCAAAGGTGGGTTTTCTTCAAGGTCATCGAAAGTTTCCTAGCGGGGCAACAAAGCGAATTCTTCGGGCGTAGTCGCCGTGATTGCAAGGGCATGAATGCCGCGCTGCATGCCATCGGCCAGCGCATCATACACCATGCGATGCCGCGCCACGCGGGGCTTACCGGCGAATGCGACGGCCACGATCGTGACACTGAAATGACCGCCGGCGGAGGCGCCGGCGTGGCCCGCATGCTGCGCGCTATCGTCGGTGATCCGGATCGAGGCGACCGGCGCGAGCGCGGCGATGAGGCGCGCTTCGATCAGCGCCGCGCGCTCGGCGGTGGTGGCGTGCATGAACACATCGGCTTCGCTTGTCATGTCATTCTTCCTTCATATACTTCGACAGCCACAAACTCTGCCCGACGATGAACACGACGAGGCAGCCGGTTGCGCCGAACAGCTTGAAATTGACCCATTGATCGGTCGTGTAGTGATACGCGACGAACAGATTGACGAGCCCGAGCAACACGAAAAAGATCGCCCAGACGACGCTCAGCTTGCCCCAGATCGCATGCGGCAGCGTGATCTGCTTGCCCATCATCGCTTCGATCAGGTTCTTGTTGAAGGCCAGTTGCGAGACGATCAACGCGACGGAAAACGCCCAGTACAGCACGGTCGGCTTCCATTTGATGAAGGTGTCGTTGTGCAGCACGAGGGTCGCGCCGCCGAATACCGTGACGACGCCGAGGCTCACCCACAGCATCGGGTCGACTTTGCGGTGGCGGAAGGCCACCCACGCGATCTGTACCAGCGTGGCGACGATCGCCACTGCCGTCGCCGTGAAAATGCCCCATATCTTGAAGGCGACGAAAAACAGGATGATCGGGAACAGATCGAACAGGAATTTCATTATCTGGTCGGGAATTCGGAGAAAGGGTCGGAGGATCAGGGACGCGTTGCGATGCACCCGGGCGGACCGGTTCGCAAGCCGGATGTAGGGTATTCGCGACCGGCGGGCACCTTGGAAAGATGCCGGCCGGCAACGCGCCAGACTCCGCGCAGCGTTACTTGGGCTCGAATTGTAACGCAGCCGAATTGATGCAGTAGCGCAGACCCGTCGGGTTCGGGCCGTCTTCGAACACATGACCCAGATGGGCGCCGCAGTTCTTGCATTCCACCTCGATGCGCAGCATGCCATGCGTGCGGTCGGTTTTCTCCGTGATCACTTCGCCGTTGATGGGCTTGAAATAGCTCGGCCAGCCGCAGCCGGCGTCGAACTTGGTGTCCGATTCGAAGAGCGGCGTGCCGCAACAGACGCAGTCGTACACGCCGCGGTCCCAGTGGTCGTGATAGCGGCCCGTGAACGCGCGCTCGGTGGCCGCGTGGCGCGTCACCTGATATTCGATGTCGGAGAGCTGCTCGCGCCACTCGGCGTCGTCTTTCTGCACGGCGGGGGCGTCGGTCTTGAGGTCGTCGGGCTTGTTCATGATCGGGTTCCTGTATCGGGCTTGTGTTTCAGACTGTGTCTCGGGTTTGCGTCGTTATATCGATCGGGGCCGCGCTCCATCACGACGAGCAGCTGACTTCCAGCGCGCTGGCCCAGTCGGGCGGCAGCCCCGCATACGCTTCGTACTCGGGCTGTTCGTCGAAGGGATGGCGCAGCACGGCCGCCAGACGCTCGAGTTCCGAAAAGTCCTTCTCTTTCGCGCGGCGGATCGCCGTTTCCGCCAGATGATTGCGAAGTACGAATTTGGGGTTCACCCGGTTCATTGCAATGGCGCGCGCGGCGTCATCGCGTGTTTCTTCGGACAGCCGGCTGCGATAGTCGTTCGCCCAGGCGTCGAAGGCGGCGCGATCGAGGAACAGATCGCGCACCGACGTGTCGCCGCTCGCATCGTGCTTCGACAGGCGCGCGAGGTTGCGGAACGTCAGCGTGAAATCCGCGCGGTTCGCCTGCATCACGTCGAACAGACGGTTCACCAGCGCGTCGTCGCCGTCGCGCTCGAGTTCGAGGCCGAGTTTCGCGCGAAAACGTCGCTCCAGCGCCGGCGCGAAGCGCGCCTTGAAGGTGCCGAGCACGCGCTGGGCGTCTTCGATCGATTTGTCGCCGCGTACGCTTTCCTCATGCTGTTGGCCGAGCAGCGGCAACAGTCCCTGGGCGAGGCAGAACAGATTCCAGTAGGCGATCTGCGGCTGCATCCGGTACGCGTAACGTCCTTGCGAATCCGAATGATTGCAGATGTAGCCCGCGTCGAAACCATCGAGGAAACCGAACGGGCCATAGTCGATCGTGAGGCCGAGGATCGACATGTTGTCGGTGTTCATCACGCCGTGGCAGAAGCCGACCGCCTGCCATTCGACCATCAGGTCGGCGGTGGACATCACCGCTTCGTTCAGCAGCGCGAGATACGGATCTTCCGTCTCGCGGCACAGCGGATAAAAACGCTCGATGACGTGATCGGCGAGCGCGCGCAGCGCATCGACCCGATCGTTGGAATAGAAATGCTCGAAGTGCCCGAAGCGCACGAAGCTCGGCGCCACGCGCGTGACGACGGCGGCGGTCTCGACTTCCTCGCGCCGCACCGTCTGATCGGAGCCGATCACGCAGAGCGCACGTGTGGTCGGAATGCCGAGATGGTGCATCGCTTCCGAACACAGATACTCGCGGATCGACGAACGCAGCACGGCACGGCCGTCGCCCATGCGCGAATAGGGCGTGCGGCCCGCGCCTTTGAGTTGCAGCTCGAGGCGGCGCCCGTCGTGTTCGATTTCACCGAGTCCGAGCGCGCGGCCATCGCCGAGCTGGCCGGCCCACACACCGAACTGGTGCCCCGAATACACCGACGCATACGGCAGCGCCTCAGCCGGCCATTCGCGCGTGGCATTGCCGGAGAACAGCTCGGCAAATCCGGGATCGTTCTGGAGACCGGGCTCTAAACCGAGCAGCGCGGCCGTTTCCGTGGAGAAGCCGACGACATACGGCGCGCTGAGCGGCGCGGCGGGCAGACGCGTCAGAAACACGCTGCCGAGCCTTGCAAACGAGGATTCTGGCGACGTGGTCAAGGCTTCCGAAAAGGCCGTCAAAGGCCCGGATAACCCTGCAATGCTTGGGGAAAACGACATGTTGAGCGCCTCTGGATTAACCGATATTGTAAGTCCGCGCCCGCGGAGCTGCTGGCCGGCCGTCCGCCCGCCATGCGCCGCCCGGAGTTCGATCCGCGAGCGAGCGTTTCCCGGCTTTCAGAATCTCGCCGATGCCGCCGCGAAGCGCATCGGCATGGCGACCGGGCTGCAACCCGATTTTTTGCAACCCGATTGAAACGAACAAGGCGAGGAGACCACGCTTTATGACGACGCCGCTTTTTGGGCAGATGATGGATGTGCCGCTCACCGTGTCTTCGTTGCTTTCACACGCCGCACGGCATTTCGGCAGCACCGAAATCGTGTCACGGCGCATCGAGGGGGATCTGCATCGCTATACCTATCGCGATTGCGAAAAGCGCGCGAAGCAGCTCGCGCAGGCGCTGATCGGGCTCGGCGTCGAACCGGGTGAACGGGTGGCGACGCTCGCCTGGAACGGCTACCGGCATCTGGAGGCGTACTACGGCACGACGGGTTTCGGCGCGGTCTGCCACACGATCAATCCGCGGCTTTTTCCCGATCAGATCGCCTATATCATCAATCACGCCGACGACGCCTACGTGCTGTTCGACATCACGTTCGCGCCGCTCGTCGATTGCCTCGCGTCGCAATGTCCAAAGGTGCGCGGCTGGATCGCGCTGACCGACGAAGCGCATCTGCCGGTCATGCAAACGCCGGTGCTCAGCTACGAAACACTGGTGACCACGCAGGACGGCGCATACGACTGGCCGTATATCGACGAACGCCAGGCCTCGTACCTTTGCTATACGTCGGGCACCACGGGCAATCCGAAAGGTGCGCTGTATTCGCATCGTTCGACGGTGCTGCATGCTTTCGGCGCGTCGCTGCCCGATGCGATGAGCCTGTCCGCACGCGACTGCGTGCTGCCGGTCGTGCCGATGTTCCATGTGAACGCGTGGGGCATTCCCCACGCCGCGCCGCTGACCGGCGCGAAGCTGGTGTTTCCCGGCAAGGACCTCGACGGCAAGTCGCTCTATGAATTGATGGAGGGCGAGCGCGTCACCTATTCAGCGGGCGTGCCGACCGTGTGGCTCGGCTTGCTGAACTATCTGCGCGAGGCGGGCGTGCGGTTTTCGTCGTTGAATCGCACGGTGATCGGCGGTTCCGCGTGTCCGCCGGCCATGCTGCGCACCTTCGAGGAAGACTACGGCGTGCAGGTGATTCATGCATGGGGCATGACCGAGATGTCGCCGCTCGGTACGCTCTCGAAACTGACGTGGGAACAATCGCAACGTCCGCTCGCCGAGCAGCGCAAATTGCTGGAGAAGCAGGGGCATGTGCTCTATGGCGTCGATATGAAGATCGTCGGCGAAGACGGGCGCGAACTGCCGTGGGACGGCGTCGCATTCGGCGACCTGCACGTGCGTGGACCGTGGGTGATCGACCGGTATTTCCGCAAGGACGATTCGCCGCTCGTGGACGGCTGGTTCCCGACCGGCGACGTCGCCACCATCGACCCCGACAGCTTCCTGAACATCACCGACCGCTCGAAAGACGTCATCAAATCCGGCGGCGAATGGATCAGCTCGATCGATGTCGAGAACGTCGCGATCGCCCATCCTGCGGTGGCGGAAGCGGCCTGCATCGCGTGCGCGCATCCGAAATGGACCGAGCGGCCGTTGCTCGTGGTGGTCAAACGCGCGGGCTTCGAGGTGACGCGTGAGGAGCTGCTCGCGTTCTACGACGGCAAGGTCGCCAAATGGTGGATTCCCGACGACGTCGCGTTCGTCGACGAACTGCCGCACACGGCCACCGGCAAATTGCAGAAGCTGAGACTGCGCGACCTGTTCCGCGAGCACGTCTTGCCGTCCGCACTCGAGGACGAAAAAAACTGTCCGCTTGCCAGGGGAAACCCCGCCTAACGATAAATTGAACGAGCGTGCTTTTTTGTGTATTCTGCCTGCTGACCCCGGGACAATGATCGACAATGAGCCGGTAGCAGAACCGGCTCGATGAACCGGATGGGCGGCGCGCAAGGCGCCGCCTTATTGCATGGATCGCATGGAGGCAGGCAGATGGCAGTGGACTACACAACTCATGACGGCGTGGCCGTCATCACGCTGAACAATCCTCCCGTGAACGGCCTCGGCCTGTCGACGCGAGCAGGCATCGTCGAAGGCATCGAGCGCGCGCAGCACGATCCGGCCATCAAGGCCATCGTGCTGACCGGCGCCGGCAAGGCCTTTTCGGGCGGCGCCGACATCACCGAATTCAACACGCCCAAAGCGACCCAGGAGCCGACGCTCGCCACCGTCATCAAGATCGTGGAAAGCAGCGCGAAGCCGGTGATCGCCGCGATTCACAGCGTCGCGATGGGCGGCGGTCTGGAACTGGCGCTCGGCGCGCATTACCGCATCGCTGCATCCGGCGCGCAGATCGCGCTGCCGGAAGTGAAGCTCGGCATTCTGCCGGGCGCGGGCGGCACGCAGCGTCTGCCGCGCGCTATTGGCCTTGAGGCCGCGCTCAATATGATCGTCTCCGGCGCGCCGGTGATGTCGGAGAAACTGGCCGAGTCGGGCCTCTTCGACGAAGTCGTGCAAGGCGATCTGGCCGAGGCGGCGCTCGCGTTTGCCCGCAAGGTCGGCGCGCAAGATGGCCCGCATCCGAAGGTGCGCGAGCGCAAGATCGAGCATCCCAACGCGGCGGGTTTCATCCAGTTCGCACGCAATAGCGTGGCGGCCGTCGCGAAGAATTTCCCCGCGCCGCAAAAGTGTATTGACGCGGTGGAAGCGGGCGTGCAGAAGGGTTTCGACAAAGGCCTCGCGTTCGAACGCGATTGCTTTGTGGCGCTCGTGCAGACGCCGGAAAGCCATGCGCTGCGCCACGCGTTCTTCGGCGAACGCGCGGCCAGCAAGATTCCCGATGTGCCGGCCGACACGCCGGTGCGCGACATCAGTCAGGTCGGCGTGATCGGCGCGGGCACGATGGGCGGCGGCATTGCGATGAACTTCATCAATGCGGGCATTCCCGTCACGCTGCTCGAAACGAAACAGGACGCGCTCGACCGCGGCCTCGCCACGATCCGCAAGAACTACGAAGCCAACGTCAGCAAGGGCAAGCTCAAGCCCGAGGCGCTCGAACAGCGCATGGCGCTGATCACGCCCACGCTGTCCTACGACGACCTGAAGAACGCCGACCTGATCGTCGAAGCGGTGTTCGAAGAACTCGGCGTGAAAGAGCAGGTGTTCAAGCGTCTCGACGAAGTTGCCAAACGCGGCGCGATTCTCGCCTCGAACACTTCCACGCTCGACGTCGACAAGATCGCCGCCTTTACGAAGCGTCCGCAGGACGTGGTCGGCATGCACTTCTTCAGCCCGGCCAACGTGATGAAGCTGCTCGAAGTCGTGCGCGGCAAGGACACCGCCAAAGACGTGCTCGCCACCGTCATGAAGCTCGCCAAGAAGATCAGGAAGACGGCGGTGGTCTCGGGCGTGTGCGACGGCTTTATCGGCAATCGCATGATCGAGCAGTACATCCGTCAGGCGCTTTTCATGCTCGAAGAAGGCGCGCTGCCCGCGCAAGTCGACAAAGCCATCGAGAAGTTCGGCTTTGCGATGGGCCCGTTCCGCATGAGCGATCTGGCCGGCAACGATATCGGCTGGGCGATTCGCAAGCGTCGCTATCAGGAGCAACCTGACCTGCATTACTCGAAAATCGCCGACCGCCTGTGCGAAACAGGCCGCTTCGGTCAGAAGACCGGCGGCGGCTGGTACGACTACAAGGCGGGCGACCGCACCGCGCATCCGTCGAAACTGGTCGACGAGATGATCGTCGCGTTCTCGAAGGAAGCCAGCGTCGAGCGTCGCAAGATCAGTGACGAGGAAATCGTCGAACGTCTGGTGTTCGCGCTCGTCAACGAAGGCGCGAAGATTCTCGAAGAAGGCATTGCCTCGAAAGCGTCGGACATCGACATGGTCTATCTGACCGGCTATGGCTTCCCGCTTTATCGCGGCGGCCCGATGCTTTACGCGGATACGGTCGGGCTCTACAACGTCGAGCGCGCGATTCGCCGCTATGCGTCGCGCGCCAATGGCGACGCGTGGCAGCTTGCGCCGGGCATCGTGGAACTGGCGGCCAAGGGGCGCGGCTTCAACGGCTGAGCCTTGAGGCTGAAGACCACTCGAGTGACATGAATGAGGCGGCGCGCCCGGCAATGGCGCTGCGCCGCCGACACAGGAGATTTGCATGACTGACGCCGTAATCGTATCGACCGCCCGGACGGGGCTCGCCAAATCCTGGCGCGGCGGTTTCAACATGACGCACGGCGCGACGCTCGGCGGCCACGTTACCCAGGCCGCCGTCGAACGCGCGAAGCTCGATCCGGCGCGCATCGAAGACGTGATCATGGGCTGCGCCAACCCGGAAGGCGCGACGGGCATGAACATCGCGCGGCAGATCGCCTTGCGCGCGGGTCTGCCGGTCAGCGTGCCGGGCATGACGGTGAACCGATTCTGCTCGTCGGGTTTGCAGACTATCGCGCTCGCCGCGCAACGCGTGATCGCCGGTGAAGGCGACGTGTTCGTCGCGGGCGGCGTGGAGTCGATCTCGTGCGTGCAGAACGAGATGAACCAGCACATGCTGACCGAAGGCTGGCTCAGCAGGAACAAGCCGGAAATCTACTGGTCGATGCTGCAGACGGCGGAAAACGTCGCCAAGCGTTACTCGATCTCGAAGGAACGTCAGGACGAATACGGCGCGCGCTCGCAACAACGTGCGGCAGCCGCGCTCGAAGCCGGCAAATTCAAGGACGAAATCGTGCCCTTGACGGTGCTCGCCGGCGTCGCCGACAAGGCAACGGGCCGTCTCTTCACGAAGGAAGTGACCGTCAGCGGCGATGAAGGCATTCGTGCCGACACGACGCTCGAAGGCGTGTCGAAGATCCGCACCGCGCTGCCCGGCGGCGTCATCACGGCAGGCAACGCGAGCCAGTTTTCGGACGGCGCGTCCGCTTGCGTGGTGATGAACGCGAAGGTGGCGGAGCGTGAAGGCCTGCAACCGCTCGGCATTTTCCGCGGCTTCGCAGTGGCCGGTTGCGAGCCGGATGAGATGGGTATCGGTCCGGTGTTCGCCGTGCCCAAGTTGCTGAAGCAGGCGGGCCTGACGGTCGCGGACATCGACCTGTGGGAACTCAACGAAGCGTTCGCCGTGCAGGTGCTGTATTGCGCGGACAAACTCGGTATTCCGCAAGACCGTCTGAATGTGAACGGCGGCGCGATTGCGGTCGGCCATCCGTATGGCGTGTCGGGCGCGCGCCTGACCGGTCATGCGCTGATCGAAGGCAAACGGCGCGGCGCGAAGCTCGTGGTGGTGACGATGTGTATCGGCGGCGGGCAGGGCGCGGCGGGTCTGTTCGAGGTAGTGTGATCCGGCGCGCACGCAGATGAACGACGAGGGTTGCACGGTTCGGCGCAAAGGCGCTGAACCGGCAGCCTTTGTTTTTATCCGCCGCGCCTCAGGTGGACCAGCAATGGGGACATCACGGCAGCGCCATGCCGAGGGCGGGCAGGCTCAACGTACCCTGATCGACGAAGCGCGTCGTGCCGGTCAAACCGCTCGCGAGCTTGCCGCGCAACGTGTAGGGAATCTGTCCGGACTGCGCCACGCCTGCGAAAGCAAAGGCCTGGCGAACTGCGGCGAAGGCCGGCACGGTCAGCGGCACGTTGACGACGGTTTCGCCGTAGCGCGGCACCGTGCCGCTCTGATCGCTGACGCCGCTCGCAAAGGACTTGCCGTTCAGATCGAGATCGAGCGACACGCCGTCGAAGCTGACGGCGGACTCGTTGGGATTCTGCACCCGCAATTTGACGTTGAAACGCATTTCAAGGCCTTGGCCGTCGATCGGCTCGATGCCGGCGACGCTCACGCGCACGGGATCGGTGCCGAACCATCCGGCGCAGCCTGTGAGGCTCAGCGTGGCCAGTGCGAGGACGGCGGCCAGCCCGGCGAAGTGGCGAGGCAAGCGGGCGAAATTCGAGCGGAAATGCAGGCGGTAACCCGGACGGGAAACCGAACGAGCCAGCAGACGCGAGGGCAGACGAGAAGACAGAAGCAGAGGCAGACGGCACATCAGGCGGGACAGCAGCACGCGAGCAATGGACATGACCGGCACCTCGAGGCGAGCGCAATGGTGATGCATTGTACCGGCAGGCGTGGCCCGACAAGTCGCGCTTCAGGTAGCACGCCGCGATCGCGTTTTGATACGACAGCCGAACCGTTGCGCGATCCGGCGAATCTACTCGCCAGCCGGCTGTTCGGCGCACGCTGGCTCCAGGCAGTGTGCAGGCTGGGCGACTGGCGGCGCGGCTGGCCGCCCATGCACAAACGCCATAGCGGGTATCATTTCCTGCTGCGCTCACGGCGTGGAAAAGACAGCAATGCATCAGCTTCCCTCTGTGGACTCCGAACCCGAAAACTGCAATGACCGACTCATCTGCATCCCCAACCCGCAGCGCCTCGCTGCCTGAAAGCCCTTTCGTCGACCGGCTCGGCGCGCAGTTGCTGAGCGCGGCCGACGGCGTCAGTGAGGTCGTGCTGCCGCTGCAGCCGGATCACATGAACACATGGGACGTCGCCCATGGCGGCGTGACCATGACGCTCGCCGACGTCGCGCTGGCGATGGCCGCGCGCAGTCTGGCCGGCGACGGCGTCGGCGTGGTGACCGTCGAGATGAAAGTCAACTTCATGCAGCCGGGCCGCGGCGAACTGCGCGCCACCGGCCGCGTGCTGCACCGCTCGACCACGATGGCCTACTGCGAAGGCGAGATTCGCGACAGCGAAGGCCACTTCGTCGCCAAGGCGCTCGGCACTTTCAAATACATGCGGCGCCTCGCCGTGGGCCGCGACGTGACGCAGCAGCGTTTGCGTAGCGACCCGTCGGCGAAACCCGGCCCGAGCGACGGCTGAGTCGCGCAGCTTTTTTTCGAACTATTCGCCGATCACATCGGCCACTATGGAGACGATCGCATGACACAGATCAACCGGCAACTCGTGCTGGCTTCGCGTCCACAAGGCGCTGTCACGCCCGACAATTTCCGGCTCGTGGAAACCCCGCTCGCGCCGCTCGCCGACGGCGAAGTGCGCGTACGCAATCACTTCCTGTCGCTCGATCCGTATATGCGCGCGCGCATGAACGACAGTAAGTCATATGCCGCGCCGCAAGCGCTCGATGAAGTGATGATCGGCGGCACGACCGGCGAAGTGGTCGAGTCGAAGAATCCGAAATTCGCGGTCGGCGACAAGGTGGTCGGCATCTTCGGCTGGCAGGAGTACGGCACCTCGAACGGCTCGGGTATGCAGAAAGTCGACGTCACCCATGTGCCGCTATCCGCTTACCTGGGGCCGGTCGGCATGCCGGGCGTGACCGCGTGGTACGGGCTGAACCGGATCATCGCGCCGAAGGCGGGCGAGACGGTGGTGGTCAGCGCAGCCAGCGGAGCGGTGGGCAGCGTGGTGGGTCAGCTGGCGAAGCTCGCCGGTGCGCGCGCCGTCGGAATTGCGGGCGGCGCCGAGAAGTGTCGCTACGTGGTCGAGACGTTAGGCTTCGACGCCTGCGTCGACTACAAGGCCGGCAATCTGTATCAGGACCTCAAGGCCGTGACGCCCGACGGCGTGGACGGCTACTTTGAAAACGTGGGTGGCGAAGTGCTCGACGTGACACTCGCGCGCATGAACGCGTTCGGCCGTATCGCGCTGTGCGGTTTTATCGCGGGCTACGACGGCCAGCCGATGCCACTCAGGAATCCGTCGCTGATGCTCACGCAGCGGCTGCTGGTGCAGGGCTTTATCGTCAGCGAACACATGGACGTGTGGCCCGAAGCGCTCAAGCAACTGGGCACGCTGGTCGCACAGAAGAAGCTCCAATATCGCGAGACCATCGCCGAGGGACTCGAAGCGGCGCCCGAGGCGTTCATCGGTTTGCTGAAGGGCAAGAACTTCGGCAAGCAGCTCGTGAAACTGATCTGAGCGCGACGGCGCTCGCCGCAGACGCACGCTGAACATTTACTGAGCATTCACTGAACTTTCGCGACTAGCCGTTCAACTCTGGAGACACAGGATGTTCGAATTCGCAGGCAAGGTGGCGGTGATCACCGGCGCGGCCAGCGGTTTTGGCCGCGAGTTTGCGCGCAAGGGGGCGTCGCTCGGCATGAAACTCGTGCTGGCGGACGTGAACCCCGAGGCGCTCGTGCAAACCGTCGAGGCATTGCGCGCAGCGGGCGCCGAGGCGATCGGCGTGCCGACCGACGTGGCCAACGCGGCTCAGGTCGAAGCGCTCGCGCAAGCGGCGCTCGACGCGTTCGGCAAAGTGCATCTGCTGTTCAACAATGCGGGCGTGGGGTCGGGCGGTTTTCTCTGGGAAAGCTCGGTCAACGACTGGTCGTGGGTGTTCGGTGTCAATGTGATGGGCGTCGCGCACGGCGTGCGCGTCTTCACGCCGATCATGCTGGCGCAGAACGAGCCCGCGCATATCGTCAACACGGCGTCGGTGGCGGGGTTGCTGTCGCCGCCCGCGATGGGCATCTATAACGCGTCGAAACACGCGGTGGTGTCGCTCACCGAGACGCTTTTTCACGACCTGCAACTCGCACAGACGGGACAGGCGGCGCAAGGCGGCGAGGGCGCACCGGTGAGCTGTTCGCTGCTATGTCCGGCCTTCGTGCCGACCGGTATCGCCAACGCAGAACGCGCGCGCCCCACGGCGTTACGCAACGATAGCGGCCCGACGCGCTCGCAGATCGCCGCGGGCAAGCAACTGCATCGCGCGGTGCAATCGGGCAAGCTGAGCGCCGCCGATGTCGCCGACATCACGTTCGAAGCGATTGCCGCGCGACGCTTCTACATCATCACGCACCCGGGCATCATGGCGACCGTGGAGATGCGCCACGAGGATATCGAGCATCTGCGCAATCCCACGGACCCGATGTCGCTAAAGCCAGAAGTCAAAAAAGAGGCGTAGACGCAGCATGCCGCTGAATCCGAAGATCGAGCAGGTACTCGACATGATCGCGCGGGCAAAACGCCCGCCGCTTCACGACATGTCGCCGCAACAGGCGCGCGCGTCTTACGAAAAAAGCGCGCCGATCCTCGAGATCCCGAGCGCGCCGATGTTCTCGATCGACGACTTGCAAGTGCCGGTGCGCGATGGCGCGACGATTCGCGCGCGTCTGTATCAGCCGGTCGAACCGAGCTGGGCCGAACCGTTGCCGGCGCTGGTCTATTACCACGGCGGCGGCTTCACGGTAGGCAGCGTCGATACGCACGACGCGCTGTGCCGGATGTTCGCGCGCGACGGCCGCTGCGCGGTGTTGTCGGTGGACTACCGGCTCGCGCCGGAATACCGCTTTCCCACCGCGGTCGACGATGCGTTCGATGCCCTGAGCTGGCTGCACACGCACGCGGCGGAGTACGGCATTGATGCCGCGCGGCTCGCCGTGGGCGGCGACAGCGCAGGCGGCACGCTCGCGACGGTATGCGCGGTGCTGGCACGTGACGCCGGGATCCGGCTCGCGCTGCAACTGTTGATTTATCCGGGCACAAGCGGGTATCAGCAAAGCGATTCGCACGCGCGGCTCGCGAGCGGGTTTTTGTTGTCCAGCGACACGATCCAATGGTTCTTCAACCAGTACGTGCGCGAGCTGCGTGATCGCGACGACTGGCGTTTCGCGCCGCTCGACGGCCAACGCGGCGCGCCCGACTTCAGCGGCGTTGCGCCGGCCTGGATCGCGACGGCCGAATACGATCCCTTGAGCGACGAGGGCGACGCCTACGCGCAAAAGCTGCGCGCGCTCGGCAACAGGGTCGCGCTCCAACGCTATCCGGGCATGATCCACGAGTTCTTCAAGATGGGCGCCTTCGTGCCCGAAGTGGCGCAGGCCCACGCAGATGCCGCCGCAGC
The DNA here is from genome assembly GCF_900996225.1 of Paraburkholderia sp. BCC1884. GTDB lineage: Bacteria > Pseudomonadota > Gammaproteobacteria > Burkholderiales > Burkholderiaceae > Paraburkholderia. The sequence goes on from NZ_CAAJGL010000079.1 coordinate 649,721, forward strand.
GCTGCGCGCAGCGTTCGGCACAGGGTAAGCGCGAACCGCTAGGCGATTTCGCGTTCGATATTGAAGGCGAAGCTGCGCTCGAAATCGCCGGGACGCACCAGTCGGTGCGAGCCGTTGTCGTCGCTACGCTCGGCAATCGCCGCGCTGATCACGTCGCCATGTGCCGTGACACGTAAGGCGGTCGTGCCGCGCGTGCCATATTCAGGCGTTTCGATAAAAGCCGCCGATAACGCCCGTTCCCGTTCGAGCGGAATGCCGGTGGACGGCAGTTCGTCGTCGCGGGCCAGACGCGGATCGCGCATCAGATCGATCAGACTGTCGAGCGGCGGTAGCGACTCGCGGGTGAGAAGCGCGCCCAGTTCGGCGCGTTTTTTGACCAGCTTTGGCCACGGTGTGTCGAGCACCGCATTCGAGATGCCGTGCGTGCCGGCTTCGAGCAACGCGGGTGCGCGCTCGGAGCGGTTGCAGTACCAGGCAAGCTCACGGCGCGTCCAGTCACCCACCAGCAGATTAAAGCCGTTGTAGATGTCGCCGGTTTGCGCAACCTGCTGCAGGTAGGCGAGCGGGGTGTCGAGTGAGGTGCCGTTCGGGGCTGTGGCCGTTGCGTTCAACCAGTCGCTCACGAGCGTGCCGCGGGTGGGCGCGTCGGCGCGCATCTCGTGCGGCGCGCGATAGTTGGTCAGCGCGGCGAACCGGCCGCTGCGCGACAGGCCCAGCCACGTGCCGCCGCCGACCAGATCGCGGCCGGCCAGCACGGCAGGCGCGTCGTGCCACCAACTGATCGGCTCGGCCGTACGGCGAAAAAATTCGTCGCGGTTCGCGGCGAGCGTGAAAAGCGGGCCGTCGATCGTATCGGGCCGCCAGTCGAACACAATCAGGCACATCGGGGCGCGTCTCCCGGTGGGGGTGTTGAAATAGAAGTTGCAGCGCCCGGAAAAAAGCGGCGCCGCAGCGCCGCCAGGTCGCGTGCGCCGCTCAAACTTCGGTCGGCAGCCCATACGGCAAGGCAATGAACCGAAGCGGGGCGCCATCGGCCGCGCCCAGATGCACCGAGCCGTTGTCGAGCGCCGCGAGCTTGATCTCGACCAGCAGATCGACGCCGCCCTCCGGCGCCGAGGCCGCGTTCACCACCATCCCGCACGGCTGGCCCGGATCGTCCGAATGGAACAGTTCCGCGCCGGCCTTGACCGTTTCCAGCTCGCCGGCCACGTTGGCAAGCGACGTGCGCCGCTTGATCGTGCCGCGATACTGGCTGCGCGCGACCACTTCCTGACCGGGATAGCAGCCTTTGCGGAAATTCACCGCCCCGAGCACGTCGAAATTGACCATTTGCGGCACGAACTGCTCGACCACCGGCTGGGTGATACGCGGCTCGCCCGCGCGGATGTCGAGCCAGTCCCACACCGCCGGCGACACGCGTTTGAGCTTCTCGTCCAGCAGCGGCAGAAGCGCGTCGACCTGCGCCTTTGGGCCGACCCACAAGTACCGCAGACGCTCGAGCGCATCCGGCACGCGAATCAATGAGCCCGCCGCACCGTCCACCTTGACGTGCACGCCGTCGGGCAACGCGTCGAACACACCGGAGAGCGCCTGACGCACGTCGCCGGCCAGACCGACGACCGCCAGCTCGCCGCTCGCGTCCACGAGTTTCGCTTTGGCGCGCAGGATGAACATCGACAGACGCTTCTGCACCGCCGCCTGCACGTCTTTCGACACCAGCAGGCGAATCGTGTCGCCGCTGCGCCAGCTCAGGAACGACGCGAGCAGCCGCCCTTTGGCCGAGCAGTAGCCGGCCAGCCGCGCGTTGGCGGCGTCGAGGTGCTGGGTGTCGTTGGTCAGCTGACCGTGCAGGAAGCTCGCTGCGTCGTCGCCGGTTGCGTCGATCACACCGAACTGCGTCAGCGGCATGTAGGCGCCGTGCTGGACGACGGCGTCGAATTCATCGGCCGAGGGACGCGGCAGGATGGGCAATGCGGGGACTTGGGCAGTGCCTGAAGCGGTAGCGAGCGGTGTGTTCATGGATTCCGGGAACAGTCAATTCTGACTTTAGCTAAGGCAAACAAGTATTATATGCAGTCCAACCCTGCCACGTTTCGCATGTCCCTCTTGAAGAAATGTTTCGCCGCCGGCGCAATCGTCGTTGTGCTGGCCGCAGCCGCAATTGCCGGCGGTTACCACTGGGCCAACAGCCCGCTCGATCTGAACCCCGCGCAACTCGACGTCACGGTCAAACCGCACAGCAGCCTGCGCAGCGTCACGCTGCAGCTCAATCGCGGCGGTGTGCCGGTCGAGCCGGAGCTGTTCGTCATCATGACGCGGCTGCTCGGGCTGCAAAGCGAACTGAAATCGGGCAACTACGAGTTCAAGACCGGCGTGAGCCCGTACGAAGTGCTGCAAAAAATTGCTCGCGGCGACGTGAACGAGTACGTGGCGACCATCATCGAAGGCTGGACCTTCAAGCGCATGCGCGCGGAGCTGGACGCCAATCCGGCGCTGAAGCACGACACCGCCGGCATGAGCGACGCCGATCTGATGAACGCGATCGGCGCGCCGGAAGCGTCGATCGGCAATGGCGAAGGGCTGTTTTTCCCCGATACCTACCTGTTCGACAAGAACACCAGCGATCTCGACGTGTACCGTCGCGCCTATCATCTGATGCGGCAGCGGCTCGACGAAGCCTGGCTCGCGCGTTCGCCGAATCTGCCGTACAAGACGCCGTACGACGCGCTGACCATGGCATCCATCATCGAAAAGGAAACCGGCAAGAAATCGGACCGGCCAATGGTGGCGGCGGTGTTCGCGAACCGTCTGCGGGTGGGCATGCCGCTGCAGACCGACCCGACCGTGATCTACGGCATGGGCGACAGCTACGCCGGCCACATCCGGAAGAAAGACCTGCAAACGGACACTCCCTACAATACCTACACCCGGATGGGGTTGCCGCCTACGCCCATCTCGCTGCCCGGTGTCGCATCGCTGCAGGCGGCGATGAACCCGGCGCAATCCACCGCGCTGTATTTCGTATCGCGCGGCGACGGCAGCAGTATCTTTTCGGACACCCTCGGCGATCACAACAAGGCCGTGGACAAATACATTCGAGGGCAATGATGGCGCGGGGCAAATTCATAACGTTTGAAGGCATCGACGGGGCGGGCAAGACCACCCATCTCAGCTGGTTTCGCGAGCGCCTCGAAGCGAAGGTCGCGAGCACCGGACGCGCCGTCGTGATGACGCGCGAGCCGGGCGGCACCTCGCTGGGCGAGCAGATTCGCGAGATCGTGCTGCATCAGAAAATGGACCTCGAAACCGAGGCGCTGCTGATGTTCGCGTTGCGTCGCCAGCATCTGGCCGAGGTGATCGAGCCGGCGCTCGCGCGCGGCGACTGGGTGTTGTCGGATCGTTTTTCGGACGCGACCTTCGCCTATCAGGGCGGCGGCCGCGGACTGCCGCGCGACAAGCTCGAAACGCTGGAGCGCTGGGTACAGGGCGGATTCCAGCCTGACCTGACGGTGCTGTTCGATCTCGATCCGGCGATCGCCGACGAACGACGCAGCGCAGCGCGCGATCCGGACCGATTCGAGAGCGAATCCGTGGCGTTTTTCAACCGCACGCGCGCCGAATATCTGCGCCGCGCCGAGGAAGCGCCGTACCGGTTCGCTATCATCGACTCTTCGCAGAGCATTGCGCGAATTCAGAAACAACTTGAAGAGCTGATTGCAGTCCTTTGATTATTAAAGAATATAAATTCGATTTATAACGGCACACCAAGTTCTTGCGACACCTCGCAAAGAACTGTCAACCGATTGATTTCAAAGAGAAACGATGATTTATCCGTGGCAAGCCGATGACTGGAAGCGCCTTCAGCAATTGCGCGGCCACTGGCCGCACGCCCTGTTGCTGCATGGCCAGGCGGGCATCGGCAAACTGCGCTTTGCGCAGCACCTTGCGCAAGGTTTGCTGTGTGAAGCGCAGCAGCCCAATGGCGAGCCGTGCGGCACATGTGTGGCGTGCAACTGGTTCAGGCAGGGCAATCACCCCGACTACCGGATCGTCGTGCCCGAGGCGCTGGCCGCCGAAGCCGGTCTGAACAACGCCGCCGACGAAAAAGCCGAGAAGGCCGACGCCGACGAAGGCAAGAAGACCCGCGCGCCCAGCAAGGAAATCAAGATCGAGCAGATTCGCGGCTTGCTCGACTTCGTCGGCGTCGGTTCGCATCGCGGCGGCGCGCGCGTGGTGGTGCTGTATCCGGCGGAAGGCCTGAACATCGCCGCCGCCAACGCGTTGCTCAAGACGCTGGAAGAGCCGCCTGCGGGCGTCGTGTTCCTGATGGTGTCGGCGCGTGTTGACCGTTTGCTGCCCACCATCATCAGCCGATGCCGCCAATGGCCGATGACGCTGCCCGCACCCGAGGTCGCGACCGCGTGGCTAAAAGCCCAGGGCGTCGCCGAAGCGCCCGCGCTGCTCGCCGAAGCCGGCGGCGCGCCGCTCGCGGCCCTCGCACTTGCCAGCGACGAAAACCGCACGCTGCGCGACTGGACCCTGAAGCAACTCGCCGCCGGTCCGCAGTGCGACGCCTTCGCCTGCGGCGAGGCGCTGCAGAAGCTGCCCGTACCGCTGGTGCTGGGCTGGCTGCAACGCTGGATGTACGATCTGCTGGCGCAGCGCACCGCCGGCGCGCCGCGTTATTTTCCGCAGGCTTCGGCGGCGCTCACGCGCTGCGCGTCGCAGGCGGACGCCAGTGCATTTGCGCGCTTCATGCGCACGGTGACGCGCCAGCGCGCGGTCGAGAACCATCCGCTGAACGCCCGGCTGGTGTTCGAGGAACTGTTTATCGGTTATCGCGAGCTGTTCGCTTAAGTCTTCCTGAGCGGCGCCTGCACGGCACGTCCGCCGTTCCGTGCGGGTCGCCTGGTCCACGCCGTCTTGCCCCATGCCGCGCTGCCAGCGGCGCTTTATCTCACGTCAAAGCACCATGAGCCTTTCCTACCGCGATGCCACGCTCGACGATCTGCCCACCATCGTCGCCATTTACAATTCGACCGTGCCGTCGCGCCAGGTGACCGCCGATCTCGAACCGGTGAGCGTCGAAAGCCGTCTGGCGTGGTTTCACGCGCATGGGCCGGCGAAGCGTCCGTTGTGGGTGGTGGAGGATTCGCAACAGCCGGGCCGCGTGATCGCGTGGCTGAGCTTTTCGGACTTCTATGGCCGTCCGGCCTATCTGCGCACCGCCGAAGTCAGCATCTATCTCGACGAAAGCGCGCGCGGCCGAGGGCTCGGCAAACAACTGCTGGCGGCTTCGCTCGCGGCAGCGCCGGCGCTCGGTATCGACACGGTGCTTGGCTTTATCTTCGGCCACAATGATGCGAGCCTGCGCCTGTTCCGCGGCTTCGGATTCGACACTTGGGGGTCGCTGCCGCGCGTGGCCGTGCTCGACGGCGTGGAGCGCGATCTGGTGATTCTCGGCAAGCGCCTCGACGCGGGCAAGGCCGCCGCCTGATTCATCCAAGCCATTCATTCGCAGGACACCACCATGTTTGTCGACTCGCACTGTCATATCAACTTCGAAGGACTCGCCGACCGCCTGCCGCAGGTGCTCGAGAACATGCGCAGCCATTCGGTCACGCACGCGCTGTGCGTCTCGGTCGATCTGGAGACGCTGCCGTCCGTGCTGGCGATCGCCAGCCAGCATGAGAACGTGTACGCGTCGGTCGGCGTGCATCCCGATCACGAGGACATGCGCGAGCCGAGTCTCGCCGAGCTGATCGAGTTGGCCGGGCATCCGAAGGTGGTGGCGATCGGCGAGACGGGGCTCGACTATTACCGTCTCGAAGGCCGCAGCATCGCCGACATGGAATGGCAGCGCGAGCGCTTTCGCACCCATATCCGTGCCGCGCATGCGACGAAAAAGCCGTTGATCATTCACACGCGCTCGTCGTCGGAAGATACGCTGCGCATCATGGCCGAGGAGCGCGCGAGCGAGCCGGGTGGCGTGATGCATTGCTTCACCGAGCCGTGGGCGGTGGCCGAGCAGGCGCTCGCGCAAAATTTTTACATTTCGCTGTCGGGCATCGTCACGTTCAAGAGCGCGACCGATGTGCAGGACGTCGCGCGCCGCGTACCGCTCGAGCGCTTGCTGATCGAAACCGACTCGCCATACCTCGCGCCCGTGCCATATCGCGGCAAACCCAATGAACCTGCGTACGTAAGTTATGTCGGACGCTTCATTGCGCAGCAGCGCGAGATGCCGGACACGGCGCTGGCCGCCGCGACCACGCAAAATTTCTTTCGACTCTTCAAGATTCCTGTGCCAGCCGGTGCGTGATAATCAAAGTCGATAAATATCAAAAGGATAGGGACGTTTCCTAAAGCAAAATATGAGAGAAATTTCGATGTCGATTTCAGCGTTTCAAGCGGCTCCGGCCATCCCGGCAGCCGCCAGCACGACGGCGCGCGGCTGGATCGCTTCGGTCCGTCGCGCGGCGTCGCGCCTCGGCTTTGCCGCGACGCTGGCTTGCGCCGCGCTGGGTTCGCTGGTTGCGTCGCCGGCGCATGCCGCGCCGATCGACTCGCTGATCAAGTCGGTCAAGTTCGACGACGTCGACAGTGTCAACAAGCTCCTCGCCAAAGGCATGGACCCGAACAGCGTGGATAACCAGGGCATTCCGCTGCTGGTGCTGGCCGCGCGCGAGAAGTCGGACAAGGTGGGCGCTGCACTGGTCGCCAATCCGAAGACCAACATCGAAATCCAGGACAAGGCCGGCGAAAACGCGATGATGATGGCCGCGCTGAATGGCGACCTCGACTTCGTCAATCTGCTGATCGCGAAAGACGCCGAAGTCAACAAGAAGGGTTGGGCGCCGCTGCACTACGCGGCCGCAAACGGCCATGACGACGTGGTCAAGGTACTGCTCGACCACTCGGCCTACGTCGACGCCGGTTCGCCGAACGGCACCACGCCGCTGATGATGGCCTCGCGCGGCGGTCACGTGTCGACGGTGAAACTGCTGCTCGACAACGGCGCGGATCTGACGGTCAAAAATCAGATCGGCATGACGGCGCTCGATTTTGCGAAGACGTACAAAGAGCCGGACGTCGTCGAAGGGCTGACGGCCCGCTTGCAGCAGACGCAACCGAAGTAAATGGACTCGCGCTCCGGGGCGGCGGGTCGCCGGCCCGGGATTGCCGCGAAATAGCCTGAAGATAGCGGCTGCACACACGCTGCGGCTTCGCAAAACAGTGCAGAATGACGACTTGGCGCGCCCCTATTTGGCGTGCCGTCCGGATGCGGCAACAGACCGCCTGATAAACGACCCTGGAAAGGAACACCATGCTGCGGGCTTTGATTTTCGCCAGCGCGCTTGCCGTACCGCTATCGGCCGCCGCGTTTACGGGAGGCGACCTCAACAAGCTGTGCACCAAGACGGATGTGGCATCGCGTAGCGCGTGTGCCGCTTATATCGAAGGCGCCGCCGACGGCATCTTCAACACCATCGACGCGATCGGCGGCACCACCGGGCCACGCGTCGGCCAGTACTTCTGTTTGCCGCAGGACGCACGCTCGGCGCAGTTGACCGATGCGGTGCGCAAATACATCGCCGAAAATCCGATCGTGGCGGGCTACAACGCCAGCACGGCGATCTCGCTGGGACTCGGTAAAGCGTTTCCTTGCCGGAGCGGGAACTGAGTCGGCGGTCGGGTTGATCGACGTGTCGACCCACGGCTGAGGCGAGGCGCTCCACACCGGGCGCGAGGCGCTCAGCGGGTTGTAAAAGCAGGAATTGGCTCGGGCCGACGCAGGCGTCGGAGCTGTCCGGGCCGGCTTTATCTCCGCGTGTCGGTTCGGCGCGTGCCGGGCCGGGAGTGCGCCCGGCAGAGCGCCGCGCAGCATGCAATGCGCGATCGCCTTCAGGGCGTCCGGCGGCGGCCATTTCGAGCGGCGCAGGCGGATCTGGCAATCCGCCGCTCACGGCCCGCGTACAGCGCGCCTCGCACGTTGCACCAGGCACTACACCATCTCGCGGCTACGCATCAGGCTTGCCGCTTCCGTCCACCGCCCAGCCCCAGAGGACCATGCTCCCATGCCGACTCTCGACGACCTCAACCGCATCGCCGAAGCGCCCCTGCACACCTGGCTCGGCGCGTTGATCGTCTCGGTCATCGCGGTGGTGCTGGCCATGGGCGTCCATCGGATCGGCGCACGCATCGTGACGCGCATCGCGCGGCCGTATCCGCTCACGAGCGTGGTGCTGCGCTATATCGACAAACCGTCGCTGTTCGTCCTCGTGATTCTCGCTCTGGAGGCCGTGTGGTCGGAAGCGCCGGACGAACTCACCTTCATCACGCCCTTGCGCGACGTCGCCGGAATCGCGCTGATCGGCGCACTGACGTGGCTATCGGTACGCTCGGCGGCGGCCATCGGCGAGGCCATCATTCAGGCCCATCCGCTCGATACCGCCGACAATCTGCAGGCCCGCCGCATCCACACCCAGGCGCGCGTGCTGGCGCGCTCGGTGATGCTGGTGATCGTGATCGTCGGCGTGGGCGGCGCGTTGATGACCTTTCCGAATGTCCGTCAGATCGGCGCGAGTCTGCTGGCGTCTGCTGGCGTCGCCGGTCTGGTCGCCGGTATCGCGGCACGGCCGGTGCTCGGCAATCTGATCGCCGGTTTGCAGATCGCGCTGTCGCAGCCGATCCGTCTCGACGATGTCGTCGTCATTCAGGGCGAGTGGGGACGTATCGAGGAAATTACCGGTACGTATGTCTCGGTGCGCCTCTGGGATCAGCGCCGGCTGATCGTGCCGCTGCAATGGTTCATCGAAAACCCGTTCTCCAACTGGACGCGCAGCAGTTCGCAGATCATCGGCACGGTGTTTCTGTATGTGGATTACCGGATGCCGCTTGCGCCGCTGCGCGAGGAGCTCGCGCGCATCGTCGAAGACGCGCCGGAGTGGGATCGCCGCGTGCAGGTCCTGCAGGTCACCGACGGCACCGAGCGCTCCATGCAGTTGCGCGCACTCGTCAGTTCGCTCGATTCGGGCCTCAACTGGGACCTGCGCTGCCGCGTGCGCGAGGGCCTGCTCGATTTCATCCAGCAACACTATCCGCAGTTCTTGCCGCGGGCGCGCGCGGAGGTGTCGGCGGAACTGGAAAACGGCAACGGCGAGCCGCTCGACTGGGTGCCGCGCGGCGCGCAGACGCCCGCCGGCAGTACCGCCGCGCATACCGAAGCCGATCCGGTGGCAAGCCGGGTGGGACGGCCGCAAGCGGTGGAGGCGGCGCCGAGGGCGAGCGTCAACGAAAAGGAAAAGGCGTAGGCCGGCCTGTAAATCCATGCAACTGATCGGGCACTAAAGCGGTCGAACCGTCCACTTACTTACGAATCCGGCGCGGCCGGGCGCATTATTCTGTTTCGGATGCTCGTCGCGAGCAGCGTGCGAAAGCCTGCCAACATCTGAATGCCGAGTCACCCGCCCGCGCCACGCGAACCAAGGAGGACAGCACTATGGGTCGACTGATCGTCGTGTCGAATCGCGTCGCAACGCCGACGGAAACCAAAGGATCAGCGGGCGGACTCGCGGTCGGCGTATTCGGCGCGCTCAAGGATGCGGGCGGCGTATGGTTCGGCTGGAGCGGCGACGTGGTGAGCGAGACCGTCGCCAACGCCGGGCCGACGCTGGAACAGGACGGCGCGGTGACCTTCGCGACCGTCGGCCTCACGCGCAAGGACTACGACCAGTACTATCGCGGCTTTTCCAATGCCACGTTATGGCCGGTCTTCCACTATCGCAACGATCTGGCGCGCTACGAGCGCGAAGAATACGCGGGCTACCGGCGCGTGAACGCATGGCTTGCGCACAAGCTGATCAAGCTGCTCGAACCCGACGACGTGATCTGGATTCACGACTATCACCTGATCCCGTTCGCCGAAGCGCTGCGCAACGAAGGCATCACGAATCGCATCGGCTTTTTCCTGCACATTCCGTTTCCCGCGCCGCAGATCCTGCTCAACATCCCACCGCACGAAGAACTGGTGAAGTCGCTCTCGTGTTATGACCTGCTGGGCTTCCAGACCGCCACCGACGAAGAGGCGTTTCACGACTACGTGGCCCGCCACGCGCGCGGCACGGTCAGCAAGGATGGTCTCGTCGAAGTGTTCGGCCGCAAGCTGCGCACCGGCGTCTACCGGATCGGCGTGTTTCCGGACGAAATCGCCGAACAGGCCAAGCGCTACGAAAGCCGTCAGCACGTGCTCGACCTCAAGCAGAGCCTGGAAGGCCGCAAGCTGATCATGAGTGTCGACCGGCTCGATTATTCGAAGGGCCTCGTCGAGCGCTTTCGCGCGTTCGAACAACTGCTGGAGCGCTCGCCCGAATGGCGCGGCAACGTCACGCTGGTGCAGATCGCACCGCCCACGCGTTCGGACGTCGCCACCTATCAGAAGATCCGTCAGGATCTGGAGTACGAAGCAGGGCGCATCAACGGTCGTTACTCGGGCCTCGACTACACGCCGATCCGCTATCTGAACCAGCAGTACGACCGCTGGAAGCTGATGTCGCTGTTCCGCGAATCGCAGATCGGTTTCGTCACGCCCTTGCACGACGGCATGAATCTGGTCGCGAAGGAATACGTCGCGGCGCAGAATCCCGACGACCCGGGCGTGCTGGTGCTGTCGATGTTCGCGGGTGCCGCGGCCGAGTTGAGCGGCGCGTTGATGGTCAATCCGCACGACGCAATCGGCATGTGCGAGGCCTTGCAACGCGCGTTGCAGATGCCGCTCGACGCGCGTCAGCGGCGTCACGAGATCAATATGGCGGCGCTGCGCAAGAACGATCTCGGCGTCTGGCGCGACAGTTTTCTGCGCGATCTGCGCAGCGTGCCCGTGCAGAAGCCCGGCAAGGGCGGCGGCCATAAGTGATGGGACTGCTGGCCGAAGCCGCCGCTTTGAGTAGCATGGCCGCTCGTGCCGCCGGCGCACGAAGCACGGTCGCATGCTGACCACGCTGGCGGTGGCGGGATACCGGTCGCTGCGCGAGTTGATCGTGCCGCTCGGGCGCCTGAATGTCATCACGGGCGCGAACGGCAGCGGCAAATCGAGCGTCTATCGGTCGCTGCGTCTGCTGGCCGAAACGGCGCGCGGCGGAGTGATCACGTCGCTCGCGCGCGAGGGCGGTTTGCCATCCACCTTGTGGGCCGGGCCGGAACGGTTTTCGCGGGCGGTGCTGGCGGGCGAGGCGCCCGTCGAGGGCACGCGTCGCAAGGATCCGGTGAGCCTGCGGCTGGGTTTCGCCAGCGAGGCGTTCAGTTATGCGATCGATCTCGGTTTGCCGCCGCTGGATCGTGAAACGCGTTTTCCGCTCGACCCCACCATCAAACGCGAGTGCATCTGGAGCGGTCCGGTGCTGCGGCCTTCGGCGCTGCTGGTCGACCGCCAGGGCGCGGTGCTGCGCACCCGCGACGAGCAAGGCGACTGGCAGACCGTTCCCCAGCCCGTCGCCAGTTTCGACAGCATGATGACGGAGTTCTCCGACCCGCGCACCGCGCCCGAAATGATTACCGTGCGCGAGCAGATCCGCTCGTGGCGTTTCTACGACCACTTCCGCACCGACGCCGAGGCGGCCGCGCGCCTGCCACAGATCGGCACGCACACGCCGGTGCTCGCCAACGACGGCGCGGACCTCGCGGCGGCCTTGCAAACCATCCGCGAAATCGGCGACCCGAACGCGCTCGACGCCGCCATCGACGACGCCTTTCCCGGCTCGCGTCTGGATGTCGCGACACACGACAGCCGCTTCGAAGTGGTGATGCATCAGCACGGTCTGCTGCGTCCGCTCAAAGGCGCGGAGTTGTCCGACGGCACCTTGCGCTATCTCTTGCTGGTCGCCGCGCTGTTGACGCCGCGGCCGCCCGCGCTCCTGGTCCTCAACGAACCGGAGACGAGTCTGCATCCCGACTTGCTGCCGGCGCTCGCCCGCCTGATCGCGCGTGCGTCCGCGCATTCGCAGGTACTGGTCGTGTCGCACGCGGCACGATTGATCGCGGCCCTCGAACGCGAGGAAGAGAGTCAGTCGATCGTGCTCGAGAAGCACTTCGGCGCGACCCGTATCGCCGACGCGGACGATCGCGATCTGCCGCCGTGGAAGTGGCCGGCGCGTTGATTGGCGCGGTACGGTCGCGCCGGTGGGATGTAAGCTAACTGTAACAGCGCCGAGCAAATGCAAGACGAAGGGCTTTTTGCCGGTACGTGGTGAATAATGCTGGGATGCCGGTGGTGCACCGCCTGGAATCGCGGGCTGGCACTGTCATACTCGGCGCCGCTGACGCGCACCGCCCCAGGCGCAAGCCGTCAGTTCACGGAGACACAATATGAAGATTGCGCAGATCGCCCCCTTGACCGAATCGGTGCCGCCCAAGCTCTATGGCGGCACGGAACGCGTCGTGTCCTACATCACCGAAGCGCTGGTCGATCTGGGCCACGACGTGACGTTGTTCGCGAGCGGCGACTCGGTGACGAGCGCGAAGCTCGAACCGGTCTGGCCGCGCGCGCTGCGTCTGGACCCGGGCATTCGCGACCGCGTCGCGCCTCACATGCTGCTGATGGAACTGGTGCGCCGCCAGGCCGAGAATTTCGACGTGCTGCATTTTCACCTCGACTACTACTCGTTCTCGGTCTTCAAGCGTCAGGACACGCCTTTCGTGACGACGATGCACGGCCGTCTCGACCTGCCGGAACAACAGCCGGTATTCGACACCTTCAACACGGCGCCGGTGATTTCGATCTCGAATGCGCAACGTCATCCGCTGCCGCAGGCCAAATGGCTGACCACGGTCTACCATGGCCTGCCGGATCAGCTTTATACCCCGCAACCGGTCGAGCAGAAATACCTCGCGTTCCTCGGCCGGATTTCGCCTGAGAAGCGCGTCGATACCGCGATCCGCATTGCCGGGCGCTGCGGCATGCCGATCCGTATCGCCGCGAAAGTGGACACGGCCGACCGCGAGTACTTCGAGCGCGAGATTCGTCCTTTGCTGGACTTGCCCTACGTCGAATTCATTGGCGAGATCGCGGATCATCAGAAGGCCGAATTTTTGTCCGGCGCGCATGCGTTGCTGTTTCCGATCGACTGGCCGGAGCCGTTCGGCCTCGTGATGATCGAGGCCATGGCGTGTGGTACGCCGGTGATCGCCTTCAATCGCGGTTCGGTGCCGGAAGTGCTGGAGGAAGGACTCACGGGCTTTATCGTCGAAGACGAGATCGGCGCGGTGGCGGCGGTCAACCGCCTGCATAAGATGCCGCGTGCGGCCGTGCGCAAGCGCTTCGAAGAGCGCTTCACTTCGCATCGCATGGCGCAGCAGTATGTCGACGCTTACCAGTCGGTGATTCGTGCGCAGAAGCGCTCGCGCTTCAAGGTGATCGACACGTCCGGCAGTTGAGTCGCGTGGCGCCGGCAGCATAAAAAAAGCGGCGATGTGCAATGCACATCGCCGCTTTTTCATGACCGCTTCGGACGGAACACAGGCACGCCCCGCAGCCTCGCCAGACCGATAACCGGACTATCAGATTTTCAGGCGCGATACCTTGGTGCCTGACAGCGACAGATCGCCCATCAGACCTGCATTGGTCAGCACGAACACTTCGACCGGCGCGGTGGCCGTAGTCGTGTCGATTGCGCCGTTTGCGCCCATTTTCACCAGCGCCACCGAGGCGTCGCCGCCGACCGACCAGCCGTCGGCATTGCGGAATTTGTCCAGTGCGTCTTGCGTCATGAACAGGAAAATGATGGCTTTCGACTGCGCGCCTGCCTGCAGGCCGAACGAACCGGAAATCGTACTGTAGTAGCCGACCGTGCCGCCGCCCACGCGCAGCGAACCTTCGCCGTACTGACCGCCGACGATGAAGCCGGCCTGCAGGACCGACGGGAACACCAGCACGCCGCGCGCCTTGGAAACCAGCTCGCGCGAACCCTGCACGGTGGTGAACAGACGCGACATGGTGCCGTCGACGCTGGCGTCGATCGACTGGCGTTTCGATGAATCGGTGGAAGGGGTGTCGTGGTTGCTGCCGTTGGTCGTACAACCAGCGAGTGCAAGGCCTCCGAAAGCGAGCGCAGCGGTAGTCTTCAGCATGAAGTTTCGTCTTTGCATCGTTTTTCTCCGTATGGTTCCGGGGCGCAACCTCGGTGTCTGTTGCCGGGTTGCTTTTAAGTTATATCACAGGAAAGCGTAAAAGGTGCGTTTGATCGGCAGGCGAAAAGCCTTGCAGGGCGGGGCTTTGCGGCAAGTCGTAAGACTCGGTGCAGTAACTTTGACCTGCCGCAGGCCAGCGCGAAACGCCGCTTGGGCCGCGCTTTGGAACGGCTACGCCCGTCTTCTCGCCGAAGGATCCCTCGGCCGACGAACACCGTTTGCGAGCACGCTGGCTCATCCGTTTTTACCGATGCGCCAAATGCACTGCATCGCTGAAATCGAACGAAAAGTGTTGCACGGACGCCGCATATCGCATCGGCACGCAATGGGGCGCGCGTGGCCCAATTCCGTCTGGATCGGATCACCCATGATTGGCGGGGCTCTTCACCGGCGGTGGCCGCCGCAATGCACGGCGCACCATGCCGATCACGACACCGATCAGGAACAGGATCACCGCGGGCACGATCCAGTAGCCGACGAACGCATGCCAGAGATAAGACATCAAAGTGGATCGGCGCACGCTGTATTCGTTGCGGGCGTCCTGCTGGCGCGCCGCATTCGCGGCCAGCACGTCGGCCGGGCAACCGGCGGCGCGCGCTTCGTCGGGCTCGCCATGGCAGCGCGCGGCTGCGCCTGCCGCGCGTTGGGCGCCGGTCAGATTCCAGGTGGTCAGCTCGCGGTTGAGGTCGACGGCGTTATAGGCCATTTCCTCGCGGATTTCGCTCACCGCCACGATCGCCACGGGTACGGCCCAGAATACGATGACGACCAGCCACCGCCTCAGCCAGCGGTTTTTATGCTTCGATACCATCCTTGCCTCCGATCGATGCTCTGCAGCACGAACGACAAGATGGCGGCCCGTCTAATGTTGTATAGGGGGGTGGGCCGTCTCCGCAGCCATCATAGAAGAAAAATGGCGGGTTCGGGCGAGTGGCGCGAGCGCGCGTGGGCGGTGAAGGGGCCGAGATAGGGTAAGCCCCGCGCCGGGTTCCGGCGCGGGCCGGATCGAGCGCGGCGAAGCGTGGCGCCGCGCTGAAGTCGCGCGGCGCGCTTCGACTCGCTCAGTTCGCCGGGGCGGACGACAGGCAGCTCTTCATGAAGGCCTTGCGATCGTCGCCTTTCTTGCCGGTGGCCTGCGTGTTGCACGCCTTCATCTTGTCCTGCTGGCTCATCGGCGCGGCGGCGGCCGGCTTGGCCGACAGACACGTCTTCATGAAGGCCTTGCGATCGTCGCCTTTCTTGTCGGCGGCCTGCTTGTTGCAGTCGGCCATTTTCGTCTGCTGACTGTTTTGCGCGAACGCCGGCGAAACCAGCACGGCGCCGAGCACGAGCGTAGCGATTGCGGATTGGATTTTCATGTGACACTCCATCGGTGGTGAAAACGTTTTTGGTCGTTCATGCGCGTGGGCGTCAACGGCATCCAGGGCCCCTCGGCGTACCCATTATGGCAAATGCTATCTGCCAGAACGGACAAAAGGGCAGTCCGGTTGACAGACTGCCGACGCTCGTTTTCCCTGAGCCGGCGGCGTCAACCGGGTCGCCGCTGTTTGAAACGGGCGAATGGAAATGCTATCGAAATTTGATATGCATTCCAGATCAATCGATGAAATCGACCCAATTGAATTACGGTTTCTCCATTCGAATCCAGCGATAAGAATGCTTAAATGCATTCGGCATTGCTGCGGGTGCACCTGAATAGTAAATCGGCAGAAAATCCCAACTCGCATGCCATGAGTAATATTGACGTGGTAGCACGATGCGGGCGCGTGGCGCCGCTGCTGATTCCTCAAACCGAAGGAGGCTCTCCATGCACTATCTGTTGATGTACGACCTGGTTCCCGACTATGTCGAACGGCGCGGCGCCTATCGCGACGCTCATCTGACGCTCGCGTGGGCCGCAGTGGAGCGCGGGGAGCTATTGCTCGGCGGCGCGCTGATCGAACCCACGGACGGCGCCGTCCTGCTTTTCACGGGCGAGTCCAGCGCAGCCGCCGAAGCCTTTGCCAAGGCCGATCCGTATGTTCTCGCCGGGCTGGTGACCCGCTGGCGCGTGCGCGAGTGGATGACGGTCGTGGGCGAGGGCGCCGCGAGGCCGACGCGCTAGACGCCAGCCGCATCCGTATCGATGCCCCTTTGCTCGCTACGCAAGCGGCCGTCACGAACCTCACTCGCGCGCGATGACGGCCTTGCTCCTGCGATGCGTATTGACTTATCCGGTCGCCACTCCGTGACACCTCGGGCACGTGAGCGCGATCGATCGGAATCGCTTCAAAAACACGCTCCACGCCTGCATCGAATTCCTAAAAGCCATTCAGCATGGTTAGCGCTTGTTGTGCTGTGCAATAACGCATTCTGGCGTCCAAACCGCAAGGGCTTCTGTTACAGCAATACGATAAATAACGCAGCCAAAAGGACAAGATTGTTTCTATCCGTAACACTTGTCTCAACCATATTCACGCAAACCCTGGTGGTGGTATGCTTCGTGCACAAATTCTCCCATGCACGAGTGAGACCACGTTTTGTGCTTCGGAATAGGGACAAACCGCACTAAATATGGGCGGTATTGACCAGCCAACAGAACGTACAAAACAAATTTGTGCAACCGCGGGCTGCACACGGATCGTGAAAGTTGAATCCGTGGCAGTCCAAAGCCGCGGCCGGGCCAGGCTGCGTGGAGAAAACCCAATGTTTTTCGATGAGCTAAGCAATGACGAATGGGCGCTGCTGGCAGCGCTTGTCTCTGATGAGCCGGCCGTCCGTCTAAATCGACGCGGCCGGCCCCGCGCCGAACCACGCATTGTGGCGAATGCCGTTCTGTGGATTCTGACAACTGGCGAGCCGTGGTCGAAGCTGCCCGGCCGCTATCCGTCAGGACCCACTTGCCGGCGCCGTTTTGAAGAATGGCAATTGAACGGCACGTTGCTCGAGATGGTTCGGCTGTTGTCGCAAACCGGGCGCGCCTTTGCGTACATTCCGCAACCGGCGCCGCCCACCGTGGCCAAACCCGTCACGCCAGTCGCGCAAGCGCCGAGCGTGCGCGAGGAAAGTCTGCGTGGTGTGACCTGGCGGAGCCCGGAATCGTGGCAAGCGCCGGGCGTGTCGAACAGCTTGAGTCAGTGGCGTTCAGCCGATCCGATTGCCGACATCACGCGTCAGCTGTCCGGTCACGCGCCCATGCAACCCGTGTCGCGTTCGCCTACCCGGTCCGCCTTGCCACTGGCAGCCGCGGGGCGCTCAGTCATGCGTGCCGATCTGGGTAGCATGGCCGGCATGCATGAGGCGGGTGCGGTCAACGCCGCGATGAGCGGCTTGACCTCGGCGATTGAATCGGCACGCGCCACACCGGCATTCGACGATCAGCGCAATCCGCTGTCGATGAGTCTCGCGCCACGCGGCACGCAGATCGACGACGCTCGCGGCTATGCAATCTTCGTCGCGGCCGAGCGGGTGCCCAACGCCATGTATCGCGCGTGGGCGGAGATCTTGAAAGACGGTAGACGCGTCGAGCGTTCCGGTCTCGTCGGCCCGCGTTTTGCGGATGCGGATGAAGCGGAACACTATGCGTTCGAATGGGCGCGGCAGTGGATCGACCGTGAATGCGAGACCCTTGCAGCCGCTGCGTCGGCTCATGTCCCGACGCATGTTTCACCGCATGCATCGGCACAAGCCAGCACGCCAGTGCCGGTGACGCCCGTGCCGGCCACTCATGCGGTGGCGCGTCCGTTACCGAGCTTGCGTCATGTGCCGGAGCCGGTGGCCGTGCATCACGGTGCGCCGTTGCCGGGTCCGCTCAGTGCGTTTCGCGGTCCGTTGCGGCGCTATCCCGCTGAACCGGCGGCCGCGTCAACAGGCACGACTGAGAGCAGTACGTCAGATCGGTTTCCGTCGTATCCGGAACTCATCTCTCACGTGGGGTAGGGCTGTAGCTGGGTAGTCGCATGGCAATCAGAACAGCGGTCAAAAAAACAGCAGCACCCCGCGGCCGGTAGGAGCAACCGCCGCAGGTTCCCGCTTCATTCTCACCTTCTGTTCTACCTTCGGTTTCAACGTTCTGGTTTTGACGTCGGGTATGGTCGACTACGCGCCTGGCTTACCTCCAGGCTGGCGCCGTTCGTCGACGGGCCAGCCTGGGGTCGGCTGATTACTGACGCCCGTAGGTGTCGTCAAAACGCACGATGTCGTCTTCGCCGAGATACGAGCCGGACTGCACCTCGATCATTTCGAGCGGCATCTTGCCCGGGTTTTCAAGCCGGTGCGTGACGCCCAGCGGAATATAAGCCGACTCGTTTTCGGAGACGATGAAGCGTTCTTCACCGCGCGTGACGAGTGCCGTGCCGCGCACGACGATCCAGTGTTCCGCGCGGTGATGATGCATCTGCAGCGAAAGCCGCGCACCCGGTTTGACGACGATACGTTTGACCTGGAAGCGCTCGCCGGTGTCGACGGAATCGTAGTTGCCCCACGGCCGATGCACCTTGCGATGGTTGGCCGCTTCGAGTCCGCCGTCGCTGCGCAGCCGTCCGACGATCTTCTTGACGTCCTGCACGCGCGATTTGTCGGCGACCAGAATGGCATCCGCCGTTTCCACCACCACGAGATCCTGGGTGCCCACGCAGGCAATCAGGCGTCCTTCGGAATGCGCGAAGGTCGACGATGAACCCTCGAACATCACGCGACCGCGGCCCACGTTCTGATCGGCGTCTTTCTCCGAGATGTCCCAGATCGCGTCCCACGAACCCACGTCCGACCAACCGGCCTGCAAAGGAACGACCACGCCCGACGCCGCCGTTTGATCGTTGCCGAGTTGCTCCATCACCGCGTAGTCGATCGAGTTCGACGGCGAGGCGCTGAAGGCGTCGCGCTGTAGACGGAAGAAATCGCCGTCCGCCTTGCCGCCCGCGACCGCGGCCTGGCAGGCTTCATAAATGGCCGGCTGGAAGTGGCGGATCGCCTTGATCCAGGTCGAAGCGCGCATGATGAAAATCCCGCTGTTCCACCAGTATTCGCGCGATTCGATATAACGCTGTGCCAATTCCAGATGCGGTTTTTCGACGAATCGATCGAGCTTATGCGCGCCGATCTTGCCGCTGCTTGCAGTGTCGCCTTGCGCATCGTTAGGCATGCCAACGGCTGCGCCAATCCGGATGTAGCCGTAGCCGGTTTCCGCGCGTGTCGGCACGATACCCATCGTGACGATATGGCCGGCCGCGGCGTGCTGTACGCCCGCCGCCACTGCCGCGTGAAAACCCTCGACGTCGGTGACCGCGTGATCGGCGGGCATCACGGCCATGATGCCGTCTTCGTCCTGCGCGGCGATCGACAGGGCCGCGGCCGTGAGCGCCGGCGCCGTGTCGCGTCCGGTGGGTTCGAGAATCAGGCGAGTCGGCTTGCCGCTCGTGCGCAGTTGCTCGGCGGTGGTGAAGCGCTGTTCTTCGTTGGCCACCACGACAAGCTGCTCGGTGAGCGGATAACCGGCTTCGAGTCCATCGAGCCGGCGCGTGGTGGATTGCAGTAGCGAATCTTCGCCGAGCAGTCCGATGAGCTGCTTCGGATGATGCTCGCGCGACATCGGCCATAGCCGTGTACCGGAGCCGCCCGCCAGAATCACGGGATGAACCTTGAGCTTGACGTTCAGGGGCGTAGCTTGCGTGGACCGGGTGTCGGCGGGCGTTGCCGTAACCGGAGCTGTCATGATGGACTCCTCGAGGCTGGGGTGAATGCGTCGAGTTTTATCATGAAGTTCGGAATCAATAAAAGCGCGTTAAATAGAAACTATCTAAAAGCGCATAATAAAAATATCCGCTTCCATGAAGAAAAAATGTCCGCCTGAATTTTTAAAAAGAAAAATTACCCGAAAAAAATCACGGACCATTTTTTTACAGCGGTCTATGCGGCAGAATGAATCGGACAAGCGCTACGTAAGTTTCGTAGGCAAACGCCCAGGTCGAGCCGACAAGGCTTACAGATGGGTGCGCAGGGCGCCCGTCAGGCACTCAATCCGGTAACAATTGCCGAACAAAATTCAGAAAAAATGCCGAAACATTGACCGATACAATTTGAGATATTTTGCGGTCTTGCAGTGGGAATTTTAATATCGCTTTATCTATACCTGTACAAGGGTATTCACTCATTTCGACTCAGGTTTTCCGATCCGGCCGGTCAGGCAAATTCAGGAAAGGGAAATGGCAGGGCAATTAGCACCGGTTCAAATCATTTCGCGTCGCGCATCGATTGGCCTGACGCGGTTCCGGCGTTGTGCGTCCCGCCGCCGGATCGAAATGCGTGACGCAATTAACCAACCAACGGATGGCACTTGACTGACGAACTGAGGGGCAGCGCATGCTGAGCGTTCTATCGAGAATCATCGACATCGCCATGGTCGCGCTCGGCGCCGCCATTGCGGCGGCCGTGCACAGCGGGAAATTCGTGTGGCTGGACGACATCCAAAGCGTCTCGCTCGCGTTCGACTGCCTGTTGGTCGTGGTGTTTTTCCCGGCGCTGGGCATCTACCAGTCGTGGCGCGGCAAGCCGCTCTACGACATGCTGAGCCGCGTTGCGGGCGGCTGGGTACTGGTGGAAGTCACCGGCGTGCTGATCAGCTTCAGCCTGCACCGCTCGGATAGTCTGTCGCGTCTGTGGCTCGTCTACTGGGCCGTCGCCACGATCGTGCTGCTGATCGTCACCAAGGTGATCGTCTATTCGATTCTGCGCGGCCTGCGTCGGGAAGGCTTCAATCAGCGCGCAGTGGCGGTCGTCGGCGACGCGCGCTATGGGCGCTTTCTGATCGAACAGATGCGCGCTCGCCCGGAAGCCGGCTTCAGCCCGATCGTGGTGTTCGACGAGAACGGCACCATCAATCCGTACGAAGACCCCGACGTCAACGACACGATCGACGGCGTACCCGTCGAACGCGACTATCAGCGCATGTTGCAACTGGTGCGCAATCGCGGCATTCGCGAACTGTGGCTCGCGCTGCCGATCTCGAAGGAAAAGGCGATCCATCGCTTCGTGATGGACCTGAAGAACGACTTCGTGAATATCCGTTTCATTCCGGACGTGCGCAGCCTCACGCTTTTCAATCAGCCGATGGTCGATCTGCTCGGCGTGCCCGCGATCAACCTGGCCGCCTCGCCGATCACCGATCTGCGCGTGCTGCCCAAGCGCGTGTTCGACCGGCTGTTCGCACTCGCCGCGCTGACCGCGCTCGCGCCCGTGATGATCGTGATCGCGCTGATGGTGAAGCTGAGCTCGCCAGGCCCGGTGTTCTTCCGCCAGAAGCGCAAGGGTATCGACGGCAATCAGTTCGAGATCTACAAATTCCGCTCGATGAAGCTGCACAAGGAAGAGCACGGCAAGATCACCCAGGCCACGCGGCGCGATCCGCGCATCACCGCGGTCGGCGCGTTCCTGCGCCGCACCAGCCTCGACGAACTGCCGCAATTCATCAACGTGTTGCGCGGCGAAATGTCGGTGGTCGGTCCGCGCCCGCACGCGCTCGAACACGACGACATCTACAAGGATCTGGTGAAGGGCTACATGCACCGTTACCGGATCAAGCCGGGCATCACCGGATGGGCGCAGATCAACGGCTATCGCGGCGAAACCGACCGCATCGAAAAGATGATGGGCCGCGTCAAGCTCGATCTGTACTACATGCAGCACTGGACCTTCTGGCTCGACATCAAGATCGTCGTGCTGACGCTGTGGAAGGGCTTTGCCGGCAGCAACGCTTACTGAGCCCGCGTCACGCAAGAAGCGCGTGACGGCACTCCTGAATCAACCATTTTGCGAGGTGTAATACATGAACCTGACGATCATCGGTAGTGGCTACGTAGGCCTCGTGACGGGCGCATGTCTGGCCGACATCGGCCACGATGTGTTCTGTCTCGACGTCGATCAGCGCAAGATCGACGTGCTGAACAACGGCGGCGTGCCGATCCATGAACCGGGTCTGCAGGAAGTCATCGCGCGCAATCGCAAGGCCGGCCGCCTGACGTTCTCGACCGACGTCGAAGCGGCCGTCGCGCACGGCGACATCCAGTTCATCGCGGTGGGCACGCCCTCCGACGAAGACGGCTCCGCCGACCTGCAATACGTGCTGGCCGCCGCGCGCAATATCGGCCGGCATATGACGGGCTTCAAGGTGATCGTCGACAAATCGACGGTGCCGGTCGGCACGGCATCGCGCGTGCGCGACGTGATCGCAGCGGAACTCGCTGAACGCAATCTGGGCCACATGTACTCGGTGGTCTCGAATCCGGAATTCCTGAAAGAGGGCGCGGCAGTGGAAGATTTCACGCGTCCCGATCGCATCGTGCTCGGTTGCGATGAAGACGTGCCGGGCGAAAAAGCACGCGAGATGATGAAGCGTCTCTACGCGCCGTTCAACCGCAATCGCGAACGCACGCTGTACATGGACGTGCGCTCGGCCGAATTCACCAAGTACGCCGCCAACGCGATGCTCGCCACGCGCATCTCGTACATGAACGAACTCGCGAATCTGGCGGACCGCGTCGGTGCGGACATCGAAGCGGTGCGGCGTGGCATCGGCTCCGATCCGCGTATCGGCTACGACTTCCTGTATGCCGGTTGCGGCTACGGCGGCTCGTGCTTCCCGAAGGACGTGCAGGCGCTGATCCGTACCGCCGCCGACCACAAGGCGAATCTGCGCATTCTCGAAGCGGTGGAAGCGGTCAACGACACGCAGAAACAGGTGCTGGCGCAGAAGATCGTCGCGCGGCTGGGTGAAGACCTGTCGGATCGCACTTTCGGCGTCTGGGGCCTCGCGTTCAAGCCGAATACCGACGACATGCGCGAAGCGCCGAGCCGTCCGCTGATCGCCGAACTGCTGCGTCGCGGCGCGCGCGTGAAGGCCTACGATCCGGTCGCGATCGACGAATCGAAGCGCGTGTTCGCGCTCGATCTGAAGGACGTGCCGCAACAGCACGCGCGCCTCGAGTTCGTGAAGGAAGAGATGGAGGCGGCCGAGGGCGCCGACGCCCTGGTGATCCTCACCGAATGGAAAGTTTTCAAGAGCCCGGACTTCGGCGCGCTCAAGCGCATGCTCAAAACACCGCTGATTTTCGACGGCCGCAACCTGTACGAACCGGACGCGCTGCTCGAACTCGGTATCGAGTACCACGCGATCGGCCGTCAGCACGCGCTGCGCATCGCACCGTCCAAGGTCGGTGCGAACGGTTTGCCGCTGGCGCACGCAGACGCACTGGAGCCGGCGCACGCCGCCGGCCGCCAGCTCGCCTGAGCCCCACGCGCCTCGCCACGGAGCCCGCCATGTTCGCCAATGTTCTGATCGTCTGCCACGCCAACGTGTGTCGTTCGCCTGCCGCCGAAATGCTGTTCAAGTTCCGGCAGCGCGCGGTGTCGCGTGCGTCGGCGGCGCCGATCGCGTTTCATTCGGCGGGCATCCGGGCCATCAACGGCCACGGCATGGACCCGGTCATGCGACGCCTGCTCGCCGAGCGCGGCGTCGCCTCCGGCATCCATTACTCGCGGCGCCTCGACCGGCAACTGGTGCGCTCGGCCGATCTGGTGCTGGTCAGCGAACGCGCCCAGATCGGCGCCGTCGAAGCGCTCGATCCGGCCGCGCGCGGCAAGGTCTACCCGCTCGGCAAGTGGGAAGACGACTCCGACGTCGCCGATCCGCACGGCGGTGCCGAAGCTGCTTATAGGGAGAGTCTCGTGCTCATCGAACATCTGGTCATGGGATGGCTGAAAAAAATATGCTGATGAAAAAAACCACTGCAAACTCATTCGCGAACGTCAAATCGAAGTTCGCCGCCACGCTTTTGCTGACGTCCTTTCTGTCGGCCTGTGCCACCGCACCGGGTAATTACCTCGACACCTCCCGTCTGAAAGACGACGGCCGGCACGACAGCCAACCCGCCGAGACCTATCCTGTCCACCTGATCGATGCAAGCGTCGTGACCGCGCAGGCGCAAGCCGCCGCCGCGAAGACCCAGGTGCTGCCGACCTCGACTTTGAGCGATCCGTCGCAGTACGTGTACCACCTCGCCCCGCAGGACATCCTCGGCATCACCGTGTGGGATCACCCCGAATTGACCACGCCGCAGGGCAGCACGCTCTCGGCGGGCGGCAACACCACGCAGTCGGTCGGCGGCGCGATGCAGCAGCCGTACACGGCAGCGTTGCCGGGCCAGGCCGATCCATACGGCCAGACGATTGCCGCCGACGGCACGATCTTTTTCCCGTTTGTCGGCCGCATCCACGCTGCCGGCAAGACGGTAGGCGAACTGCGCGAGCAGTTGAGCAGCGGCCTCGTGCGCTATATCCGCAACCCGCAGGTCGACGTGCGCGTGCTGTCGTATCGCGGCCAGAAAGTGCAGGTGACGGGCGAAGTGAAGACGCCAGGACCGCTCGCGGTCAGCGACGTCCCGCTCACGCTGGTCGACGCGATCACGCGCTCGGGCGGCACGAATTCCGACGCCGATATTCAGCGCGTGCGCCTCACCCGCCACAACAAACTCTACGTGCTCGACGCCGATCGCATGCTCGATCAGGGCGACACCACGCAGAACGTGATGCTGCAGAACGGCGACGTGATCAACGTGCCGGACCGCACCGATAGCCGCATCTTCGTGATGGGTGAAGTGAAGACACCGATCCAGGTGCCGATCGTGCGCGGCCGCATGACGATCGCCGACGCGCTGACGCAAGCGGGCGGCATTCTCGACACGGACGCCAATCCGCGTCAGATCTTCGTGATGCGCGGCATGAAGGACCACCCGACCACGCCGGACGTGTACCGCCTCGATATGACGCAGCCGGACGCGATCATGCTGTCCGCGCAATTCCAGCTGCAGCCGCTGGATGTCGTGTACGTGGGCACCGCTGCTTCGACCACCTTCAACCGTGTGCTGCAGCAGGTTCTGCCGAGCGTGCAGACGTTGTTCTACCTGAAGCAATTGACGCGTTAAACGTCTGAGCCCTCGACAGGCTCGCGCCACACCGCCCGCAAGGGGTGTGGCGCGAGACCGAAGCCAAATGCCGCCGCAACCGATACGGGATCGAATCGTGAGCAATCAAATTTCGCCACACATGGCTGGTCCGATCAAGACCGAAGAAGAGGACGTCGTCCTCGGACAACTTATCCAGGTGATCATCGACGACATCTGGTGGCTGCTCGCCATCGCCGCGGTGATCATCGGGATCGCCGGCGCGTACTGTTTCCTTGCCAAGCCGATCTATTCGGCCGATGCGCACGTGCGGGTCGAACAGTCCGACAACACCTCGCAGGCGCTGACGCAGACGCAAACCGGTGCGGCCATCACCACCGGCTCGACCTCGCTGCCGACCGACGCCGAGATCGAAATCATCAAGAGCCGCGGCGTGGTCGGCCCGGTCGTGCAACAGCTGAAGCTGAATTTCAGCGTCACGCCGAAGACCATTCCGCTGCTCGGCAGCATCGCCGCGCGCATGGCCACGCCGGGTCAACCGGCACGTCCGTGGCTGGGTCTGTCCGCGTATGCGTGGGGCGGCGAAGAGGCCGACGTCGATGCGATCGACGTGGTGCCCGCGCTGGAAGGCCAGAAGCTCACCATGAAGGTGGCTGACGACACGCACTACGAGCTCTATGCGTCGAACGGCGCGCTGCTGCTGCGCGGCCAGGTCGGGCAGCAGGCGCAGGGCGGTGGCGTGACGATGCTGGTCAGCAAGCTGGTGGCGCGTCCGGGTGAAGAGTTCACGGTGATGCGCGCCAACGACCTCGACGCCATCACGGCGTTCCAGTCGGCCATCACGGTGCAGGAGCAGGGCAAGCAGACCGGCGTGATCCAGATCTCGCTGGAAGACAAGAGCCCCGAGCACGCCGCACTGGTCGCCAATGCGCTCGCGCAGTCGTATGTGCGTCAGCACGTGTCGAACAAGCAGGCCGACGCGATCAAGATGCTCGACTTCCTGCAGAGCGAAGAGCCGCGCCTGAAAGCCGATCTCGAGCGTGCCGAAGCCGCCTTGACCGCCTATCAGCGTTCGTCCGGCTCGATCAACGCGAGCGACGAAGCCAAGGTGTACCTCGAAGGCAGCGTGCAATACGAGCAGCAGATCGCCGGCTTGCGTCTGCAGATGACCCAGCTTTCCGAGCGTTACGGCGACGACCATCCGATGCTGGTGGCCGCGCGTCAACAGATGGCCGAACTGGAAGCGCAACGCACCAAGTACGCCGACCGTTTCCGCGATCTGCCGGCCACCGAAGTGAAGGCGGTGCAGCTGCAACGTGACGCAAAGGTGGCCGAAGACATCTACGTGCTGCTGCTCAACCGCGTGCAGGAGTTGTCGGTGCAGAAGGCCGGCACGGGCGGCAACGTGCATATCGTCGACGAAGCGATGCGCCCGGGTGCGCCGGTCAAGCCGAAGAAGATGCTGATCCTGTCGGCGGCGGTGATTCTCGGCCTGATCGCGGGCACCGGTTTCGTGTTCCTGCGCCGCAATATGTTCAAGGGTATCGACGATCCGGACCACATCGAGCGCGCGTTTCATCTGCCGGTGTTCGGCCTCGTGCCGATGAGTGCCGAACAGGCGTTGCTCGAAAACGGCTTCCAGCGAGGCGGCGAGCGTCTGCGCTCGGTGCTCGCGAATGCGCGTCCGAAGGACGTGACCGTGGAGAGTCTGCGCAGCCTGCGCACCTCGATGCAGTTCACGATGATGGATGCGCGCAACCGCATCGTCATGCTGACGGGCCCGATGGCCGGCGTCGGCAAAAGCTTCCTGACGGTCAACCTGGCCGTGCTGCTCGCGAATTCCGGCAAGCGCGTGCTGATGATCGACGGCGATATGCGCCGCGGCGTGCTCGAACGCTATCTGGGCGGCGCGCAGGACAACGGTCTGTCGGAGTTGCTGAGCGGCCAGATTTCGCTCGAGGAAGCGATCCGCAGTTCGCAGGTGGATGGCCTGAGCTTCATCTCGTGTGGCCGCCGTCCGCCCAATCCGTCGGAGCTGCTGATGTCGCCGCGTCTGCCGCAATACCTCGACGGTCTTGCCAAGCGCTACGACGTGATCCTGATCGACACGCCGCCGGTGCTGGCCGTGACCGACGCATCGATTATCGGCGCGTACGCCGGCTCGACTTTCTTCGTGATGCGCTCGGGCGTGCACAGCGAAGGCGAGATCGGCGATGCGCTCAAGCGTCTGCGCGCGGCTGGCGTGCACGTGCAGGGCGGCATTTTCAACGGCATGCCGGCGCGCTCGCGCGGCGGCTACGACCGTGGCTATGCGGCCGTTCAGGAATATCTGAGCACCTGAGCCCGGTGCATTCGAGCCCCGCGCAATGACGACAAAAAAGGACATCACGATGAAAGTGACGGTACTGGTTCCGACTTACCGCCGCCCGGCCGACCTGGTGCGCTGCCTCGCGGCGCTGCAACGGCAGTCGCGCGCGCCGGACGAAGTGGTGGTGGTGGCCCGCGCCGACGACGAAGCTACCCACGCCTGTCTGCGTGACCCGGCCGTGCCGGGCACGCTGCCGCTGTCGGTGGCGCTGGTCGAGGTGCCCGGCCAGGTGGCGGCCCTCAATCGCGGGCTGGACGCGGCCAACGGCGACGTGATCGCGATCACCGACGACGACGCCGCGCCGCACGTCGACTGGGTCGAGCGCATCGCGGCCGCCTTCGAAGCCGATGCGCGCCTCGGCGCGCTCGGCGGACGCGACTGGGTCCACGAAAAAGGCCGCGTGCTGGATGGCGAGCGGCCGCTGGTCGGCAAGGTCACGGCGCACGGCAAGATCATCGGCAACCATCATCTGGGGGTGGGTGGCGCGCGTCAGGTCGACATCCTGAAGGGCGCCAACATGAGCTACCGGCGCGACGCCGTGCGCACGATCCGTTTCGATGCGCGGCTGCGCGGCGCGGGCGCGCAGGTTCATAACGACATGGCGTTCAGCCTCGCAGTAAAAAACGCGGGCTGGAAGCTGATGTACGACCCGCGCGTGGCCGTCGATCACTTCCCCGCCGAACGTTTCGACGACGACCGGCGCGACGCGCAGACCATGGCCGCGCTGCGCAACGCCGCCTTCAATTTCCATCTGATCCTGCGCGACCAGTTGCCGCCGCTACGCCGCGAAACCGCGTGGTGGTGGTGGACGCTGGTCGGCACGCGGCTCTATCCGGGTCTCACGCATGCGGCGCTCGCGCTGGTCTCGAAGCAGGCCGGCCTGAAGCTGACGCGCTGGCGCGCGGTGCGCACGGGCGCTCATGAAGCGCGCCGCGCGCTGTCGCGCGCTGCGTGAGCCCCACGTCCTGCACGTTCGCGCATCGGCGCGTGGCCCTTACGAGGGTCAACCTGAGCGATTGCCTCAGGGCGGCCGATGCCCCTTTCCACCGGCAGAGCGGAGTGTCTGCATGAGTACGAAAGTTCACGTTCATCTGTTTTACGGCGCCGACCCGCGCTTCTATCGACCGGGCGACGACATCGGTTGTCTGTACGGCTATCACCACGCCGAATCCGACGCGTTCGCGCTGACCTATTCGCAGGACGCCCGCGAAGGTAAATTCGCGCGGCTGGCGCGGCGCGCCTTGAAGGCGGCGCTGGGTTTCGATTTCATCCATACGTGGCGCAATCGCGCCGAGATGCTGCGCTCGGACGTGATCTGGACGCACACCGAACAGGAATGGCTGTCGGCGGCCCTCATGCTGCTGCTGAGCGGCAGCAAGGCGGGCGCCGAGGGCAGCCCCTTGCTGCTCGCGCAAAGCGTGTGGCTGCTCGATAAATGGCCTTCCTACGGCATCTTGCGCAGCTGGCTGTATCGCAAGCTGATGACGCGTGCCGATCAGCTCACCACGCTCGCGAGCGAGAACGCCGCGCTGTGCCAACGTTATTTCGATCGCGACGCGAAGCCGTTGCTGTACGGCCTGAACACCCAGGACTTCCCGATCGAGTCGCCTTCGACATGGGCGCCGCATACGCCGATCCGCATCGCCGCCATCGGCAACGATCGCGATCGCGACTGGGAGACGCTCATCAAGGCCTTCGGCAAGGACGAGCGCTATACGGTAAAGCTTGCGACGCGGCGCCGGATTCCCGCCTCGCTGCGTGCGCCGAACGTCGAGATCGCGCTGTTCTCCGGCATCAGGAAGCAACATGAACTGTACGACTGGGCCGACGTGATCGTCGTGCCGTTGCGGCCGAATTCGCACGCCTCGGGCATTACCGTGATGCTCGAAGCGGCCGCCGTCGGCAAGCCGATGGTGGTCACCAACGTCGGCGCATTGCAGGATTATTTCCCGGCCGGCGAAGCGTTCTATATTCCGCCGTTCAACCCGCAGGCTTTGCGCGAAGCCGTCGATCAACTGGCCGCCTCGCCGCTGGACGCATTGCGTCAGGCTCAAGCGGCGGCGGCGGGTCTGCTGTCGCGCGATCTGACCACCCGGCACTACGCGATGCAGCATGTGCGGATCACGCAGGAGATGCTGCGCGCGCGCGCGGCCTCGTCGCGCGGACGCAGCGCCGCTGCGGTGGTGGAGACGAAGGCGGCGGGCGCGGCGCCGAAGCGCGCCCAACCGCAAGCGCAACCTCAGGCGCAGGCGAGGGCACAAGCGCCGGGCCACCATTCCACCACGCGTGAATCACGCGGAGGTCTCTAAACGATGTCGACCATCACACAAACCGGCGCGGCTGACGCGAAGGGCGTCGGGCGTGTGCTGTCCGGCGGCCCGCAGGAGTGGCTGCCGCCGGCCCTGCTATGGCTGATCACGGCGGTGTTGATCATCGCGCATCAAGGCACGGTGCTCACGCTCGCGTTCCCGGTGCTCGCGGTCATGACCGGACTGTGGCTCTACTTCAAGAGTCCGGCGCGCTACATCGGCTTCATGTGGTGGCTGTGGTTCCTGAGCCCGGAAGTGCGGCGTCTGGCCGACTGGTCGAAGGGCGCATTCACGCCGACCAGTCTGATTCAGGTCGCGCCGCTCGCGGTCACGATGATCAGCGCGCTGTCGCTGCTGCGTTACTACAAGCTGCTGGCGCAACGGCGCGGCCTGCCGGTGCTGCTGATCCTGCTCGGCCTGAGCTACGCGTTCCTGATCGGCGTGATGTCGAGCGGCCCGCTGGCGGCCACCTACGACCTCGCGAACTGGCTCTATCCGATCCTGATCGGCTTTCACATCATGGCGAACACGCGCCAGTATCCGCAGTATCGGGACACCATCATCAACACGTTCATCTGGGGCATGCTGGTGATGGGCGGCTATGGCCTCGTCCAGTTCTTCATCATGCCGCAGTGGGACGCGCTGTGGATGCTCGGCTCGCAGATGAACTCGCAGGGCGACCCCGTGCCGATGGGCGTGCGCGTCTTCAGCACGATGAACTCGTCGGGCCCGTTCGCGTTCGCGATGATGGGCGCGATGGTCTACGTGATGGCCGCCACCCACCGCGTACGCTGGATCGCCGCAGCGCTGGGCTTCTTTGCGTTCGCGCTGAGCCTCGTGCGGTCCACCTGGGGCGGCTGGGTCATCGCCTTGCTGATCCAGCTCGTCAAGTCGAACAACAAGGTGCGCGTGCGCATCGTCGCGAGTGCCGTGTTGCTGGCGGGACTGTGCGTGCCGCTGCTGGCGGTCGGCCCGGTTGCCGAGCGGATGCAGGCGCGTCTGACGACCATCGTCAACCTGAACGACGACCAGAGCTACGCCGCGCGTAACGAGTTCTACGCGACCTTCGCGAAAACCGCCTTTACCGACGTTTCCGGCGAAGGCATGGGCGCCACCGGCACCTCCACCAAGCTCTCGAACGACGGCGGCCAGCTCGGCCAGTACGGTAACTTCGACAGCGGCGTGATGAACATTCCGTTCGTGCTCGGCTGGCCCGGCACGCTGCTGTACATGTCCGGAATCATCTGGCTGGTGGTGCGCGCGGTGCTTGCCTCGTTCAAGCTGCGCAACGACAAGTTCGTCTCCGCGAGTCTGAGCCTGAGCCTCGCCACCTTCGCGATGCTGGTGTTCACCAATTCGCTGGTGGGCACCGGCGGACTGCTGCTTTTCATGGGTGTTTTCTCGATTCTTTCCGCGGCGCATTACGAAAAAATAAACCGCAGACGCACGCTATTTCTTCACGGAGGCACTGATTGAGAGTCGCCATTGTCACCCACGTGGTGCGTCATAACGACGGCCAGGGGCGCGTCAACCACGAGATCGCGCGCGCCGCACTCGACGAGAACATCGGCGTCACGCTGGTGGCCTCGCATGTTGCGCCGGAGTTGCTCAACCATCCGAACGTCCGCTGGGCGCCGGTAAAAATCGGCCGCTGGTGGCCGACCAATCTGCTGCGTCAGCAGGTGTTCGCCTTCAAGAGCGCGATGTGGCTGCGCGCGCATCGCCGCGAATACGACGTGCTGCACGTGAACGGCTTCATCACGTGGATGCCCGCCGACGTCAACACCTCGCACTTCGTGCACAGCGGCTGGTTCGGCAGCAAGTACTATCCGTTCGGGCTGACCAAGGGCGTGTGGTCGGCGTATCAGTCGGTTTATACGCGGTGTAACGCGTTGCTCGAACGCTGGGCCTATCGACGCTCGAAGGTCATCACCGCCGTGTCGCAGAAGGTCGCCGACGAAATCCGCGCGATCGGTCTCACGCCCGATAACCGCGTCGATGTGATCTATAACGGCGTCGATACGCAGGGCTTCGCGGCCGCGACCGGCGATCGCGAGAAATTCGGTTTGCCGAAGGACGCGTTCCTGTTGCTGTTCGTCGGCGATCTGCGCACGCCGCGCAAGAACCTCGGCACCGTGCTCGCCGCGCTCAAGCATCTGCCCGATCACGTGCAGATCGCGGTGGCCGGTTATCTG
This sequence comes from Paraburkholderia sp. BCC1884, assembly GCF_900996225.1. GTDB lineage: Bacteria > Pseudomonadota > Gammaproteobacteria > Burkholderiales > Burkholderiaceae > Paraburkholderia. The sequence continues at coordinate 681,711 of NZ_CAAJGL010000079.1, forward strand.
CCGGGCAGTCCGTATCCGGAGCAGGCGAAGGCGCTGGGCATCGCGCATCGCGTGCATTTTCTCGGGCTCGTGAAGGAAATGCCGGTGCTGATGCATTCGGTCGACGCCTTCGTGTTTCCGTCGCGTTACGAGGCGATGAGCCTGTCGCTGCTCGAAGCGATGGCGGCGGGCTTGCCGGTGGTCACGGCGCGCACGGCGGGCGGCGCGGAAATCATCACGCCGGAATGCGGCATCGTGCTCGACGATCCGGATGATCCGATGGCGCTGGCACGTGCCGTGGCGCGTCTTGCCGACAACCACGAGGTGCGCCGCGCCATGGGTGTCGCCGCAAACGAACTGGCCACCGGCTTTGGCTGGGCGCGCATGGCGGAGCAATACATCGCGCTGTATCGGCAACTCGCCGGGCAGCAGAAGAATCTCCGACGCAGTGAAGCGGAAGCGGCCGCGGTGGCGAAGACCGACGCGCTCACGCTGAATTCGCTGGCTGGACAGAAGAGCGTGGAATGACGGTGCCGGCACGCGTGCTGGACACGCTGAGGCAATCGTTTATTTCATGGCTTGACCAACACAACTCTCAGAACGCACAGGGGTAACAATCATGACGACGAGTTCAATCAAATCGCTGCAGATCGGGATGCACTGGTTTCCCGAGCGCGCGGGCGGCCTCGACCGCATGTACTACTCGCTGGTCGGCGCGCTGCCGGGCGCGGGCGTCGCGGTGCGCGGCGTGGTGGCCGGTTCAGCCAAAGTTGCGCAGGACACCGGCGGCGCCATCAATGGCTTTGGTTCGGCCGCGCAGTCTCTGCCGCTGCGGCTGATGGCGGCACGTCGCGCGTTGCGCCAGGAAATCAGCACTTCGCGCCCTGACGTGATTTCATCGCACTTCGCGCTCTATACGTTTCCGGGTCTCGACGTGACGCGCGGCATTCCGCAGGTCTCGCATTTTCAGGGGCCGTGGGCCGACGAGAGCCACGTAGAAGGCGCCGATTCGCTCGGCCAACGCGCCAAGCGTTATCTGGAGCAATCGGTCTATGCGCGCTCGTCGCGGCTGATCGTGTTGTCCGAGGCGTTCGGCAAGATTCTGACGTCGCGCTACCGGATCGCGCCGGACCGGGTGCGTGTGGTGCCCGGTTGTGTGGATGTCGAGCAATTCAATCTGCCGATCACGCCGGCCGAAGCGCGTCTGAAGCTGCAACTGCCGCAAGACCGCCCGATCGTGCTGGCGGTGCGACGCCTCGTGCGCCGCATGGGCCTCGAAGATCTGATCGATGCGGTGAAACTGCTCAAGAGCCGCACGCCGGATGTGCTGCTGCTGATCGCGGGCAAAGGGCGGCTTGAGGGCGAGTTGCAGACGCGCATCAACGAGGCGGGCCTGCAAGACAATGTGAAGCTGCTGGGTTTCGTGCCCGATCGGCATCTCGCGGCCTTGTATCGCGCGGCGAATATCAGCGTGGTGCCGACGGTGGCGCTGGAGGGCTTCGGCCTGATCACGGTCGAGTCGCTTGCGTCGGGCACGCCGGTGCTGGTGACGCCGGTGGGCGGTTTGCCGGAAGCGGTGGCGGGTTTGTCGCCGAATCTGGTGCTGCCGGAGACGGGCGCGAAGGCAATCGCGGAAGGGCTCGCGGGGGCGTTGAACGGCACGTTGAAGTTGCCGGACTCAGAGGCTTGCCGACGCTATGCGCGTGAGCACTTCGATAATGCGGTGATCGCGAAGCGGGTGGCCTCGGTGTATGGCGAGGCGATTGCGGCGGGTGGGTTGCACTGAGGAACGCTATCTGACGTCGTAAAAGACACGAGGCCTGAATCGTAAAGATCAGGCCTCGCATTTTTTTGCACCGCAGACAGGGCGAGCGGCTGACTGGCAGCCGCTACGACTCAGAACGTCTCGTGATGCTCGTTACGCCCCAGATCCGCGTGAACCATCATGTGGCACAACTGTTCCAGCGTGGTTTCCGGCTTCCAGCCCAGCTTCTCATGCGCCTTGTCCGCGCAACCAATCAACAGATCCACTTCCGCCGGACGATAGAACTTCGGATTCACGCGCACCAGTGTCTTGCCCGTGGCGACATCGATACCGGTTTCGCGCTCTTCCTTGCCCGACCATTCGAGTTGATAGCCCGCTGCCGCGAACGCCATGCGCACGAAGTCGCGCACGGTCTCGGTGCGGCCGGTGGCGAGCACGAACGTATCCGGCTCATTGGCCTGCAGCATGCGCCACATGCCTTCCACGTATTCGAGCGCGAAGCCCCAGTCGCGCTTGGCGCTGAGGTTGCCGAGTTCCAGCACGTCCTGTTTGCCGAGCTTGATCTTGGCGACCGTGTCGGTGATCTTGCGCGTCACGAATTCACGGCCGCGCAGCGGCGATTCGTGATTGAACAGAATCCCGCTGCTCGCAAAGAGACCATACGACTCGCGGTAATTGATGGTCGACCAGTGCGCGAACAGTTTGGCTACACCATACGGGCTGCGCGGATAGAACGGCGTGTCCTCGCGCTGCGGTACCGCTTGCACGAGGCCGAACATTTCCGACGTCGACGCCTGGTAGAAGCGTGTCTTCGGGTTCAGAATGCGGATGCCTTCGAGCAGATTCAACGCGCCGATGCCGGTCACTTCAGCGGTGGTGACGGGCTGATCGAACGAGACGCCCACGAAGCTTTGCGCGGCAAGGTTATACAACTCGTCGGCCTGCGCGCCTTCGAGCAGGCGCAGCGTCGAGCCGAGGTCGGTCAGGTCGTGTTCGACCAGACGCAGATTCGGATGATCGAGCACGCCGAGCTCACGGATACGCCAGAAATTGACCGAACTCGTGCGCCGGTAAGTGCCGGTCACCTGGTAGCCCTTGTCGAGCAGGAGCTTGGTCAGGTAGGCGCCGTCCTGTCCGGATACGCCGGTGATGATCGCTTTGCGTGGTTGGCTCATAGCTTGCCTTCGATATTGGTAAAAGAAAAAAGAAGAAGCAGTCGCGCCGGGTAGGCGCATTTCATCGGCACACTCGGAAAGCGCATTTCAGAAGGCGCCTGCTCAAACGCACTGAATCAAGCGCACTTGAAAAAGCGCTTCAGGGCGTGCCGTCCAGCAGTCGCCGCACCAGCGGGTCGACGACCAGAAAATCCTGTTGCGCCTTCAGCCGGTAAAGCGCTGGCCTCGGATGCGCACCGTCCGACATCTGCGTCTTCCAGTCCGGCAGACTGCTGATGTACGCAAACTGGTCGACCAGCGGCACCTGCTGCTCGGTCGCCACGCGGCGCGTCATCGCGACCATCGCGGCGAGCCGTGCGTTGAGCCGGTTGTCCGGCATCGGATTCGAAGTCTGCAGAACCGGCTCCTTGCCAAGCGAACGGGCGGTCTTCACGAGCGTCGTTTCAGCGTCGTAGAACTGCTCGGGCGTCTGGTTATGCATGACTTCGTTGATGCCGTAATTGATCAGCACGATCTGCGCGCTCGAGGTCGCCAGACGCTCTTGCCAGGGCAGGCCGGCAGTCGGGCCGGCGCGGCGGTTACCCGTGCCGTCGCGCAGTTGCGTTGCCATCGTGCCGCCCACGCCGTAATTCGTGACCTGGACCTGCCCCGCGTGGTGCGCCTGCAAAGCGTCTTGCAGGAACGCCACGGCGTTTTGCGCCTGCGGCCCGCAGTGTCCGTCGCTGCAGGTGATGCCGAGCGTCGTGGAGTCGCCATACGCTTCGATCAACACCTGCTTTTGCGGGCCTTGTGCGGCGAGGGCGTGGCCGGCGTGCGTGACGAGCGCCATCGAAGCCACTGCGCCGATTTTTCGCACTGCCGCCAACGCGTGCGCGGCGCGCGATCCGCGTCCTTTCATGCGCGGCTTTGCGGCACGCGCGCACCGCCGGCGGCACCGGCGCCGCCCGATGCATGCGCCTTGCCTGCGGAACCGAAAATCAATCGCTTCTCGAACGCGAACCACGTGAAGCTGGCATAGGCGAGGGTGATCGCCAGCGCGAGCGCGGCAGTCAGATAGCGGTTCAGATGCAGCGGCCACAGCATGTACAGCACGCTCAGGTGAATCAGATAGACCGTGTAGCTGATGGTGCCGATATAGACCAGCACGGGATTGCACAGCAGTCGTTTGACGATGCCCTTGCTCTGCAAGGCGATGACCACGACTGACGTACAAAGCAGCAACGAAACGCTGTAGAGACCGGCGTTCGACAGCGGCGTATTCGCCGCGCGAAACCGCGGGTAATGCAGATGCAGCCACGCCAGTATGGCGAGCGCCGCAAAAAATCCGAGTACGGCAAGGCCTTTGAACGGCTCGAGCGCATTGCGGTCCCGTCGGACGGCAACGGCCAGCAACGCGCCCGCCGCAAGCAGATCCATGCGGAACGGGGTGAGGTAATAGATCGGCCAGAACGTATCGAACCAGGGCGTGGCCACCGCGCGCAGCACGGGCACCAGCACGATCAACGCCGCCGCGACGTAGCCGAGCACCCGCTCGGGCAGCAGCAGGATCACGAACGGCCAGAAAATATAAAACTGCTCTTCGACCGCCAGCGACCACAGCACATTCAGACTGTCGTGGCCGCTCTGGTTGAGCGCGTCGCCGATATTGGTGGCGAAGAACGCGTACCACTCCCAGTGCTGCGCCCAACCAAGACCGAACAGCATCGACGACACCACCATCAGCAGCACATAGGGCGGCAGAATGCGGCGCGCCCGGCGTGCATAGAAGTAACCGAAGTAGGACTGTTGGCGCGCCTTGCGCTCCAGCAGGATGCCGGTAATCAGAAAGCCGCTCAAAACAAAAAACAGATCGACGCCCATCCACAGCGGCGCTTTCAATGCGTGCTGGGCAAACACCGCGAGCACGGCGATAGCGCGCAAGCCGTCGAGCTGCACGATGCGGCGGGAATGGGAAGGCGCTAGGGGCGATGCGCTGGCAGTCATGAACCGTCCATGGTGTGAAGCTGCGGAAGTGCAATCGATTCTAGGGAAAAGAAAATCGTGAAAAAACGGGAATGAATTGGATAAATGAATCAGATTGCAACAGGGTGTTTCGTTATGCATTCGCAATGGATTTTTATGCTTATGTCGCGGTGATGGTGCAGTGCGTAATAAGTGCAGCCCAACGCGGCCATATCGGTAAGGATGCGTGTCAATTGGCCGCCGCGCGCACGCGTCGCGTTGCATTGAGGGTTAATCGATTTAAAAATGGATTTCTTTCACGCCGCTTAAAGCATCGAATATTTTTGAATTATTTTCGATTTTCGTTGCGGTGTTTTTTCCGCGTAATGTAAGCCGTGCGGATTGGGTGGCCAAGGACCGCGCGTGGGCCGCTCTGTTACGGCTGCGCGCCCGCCTGTCGTTCCGCACGAATCGATCGCGCGTCCCTGCGCGGCCTCTTGCGGCGCGTACCGTCACTTCACTGAATTTGCGTGGCCGCCCGGGCCGATGCCCGGACGCGCCGTTGACCGGAGGAAATGCCCTTGTCCCGTTTCACGTTCAAAAGCTGGCTAACCGTATTTGCGTGCGCCGCCGGGCTGACTTCGGGATGGGTCAGTCTGCCGGCGCACGCGGAAACGGCGTTGAACGCGAAAAACTCGTGGATCGGCAATACCTTCGGATTCGCCGACGGCACGTGGACTCAGATCAATATCACCGCGATTGCGGTGGCGCCTAACGGCAAGGTCTATACGAACGCGCCATGGGACGAAAGCGGCGCCGAGGCCAGCGTTTATCAGAACGGCAAGATGCTGGGTTTCGCGGGCGGCACGCACGGATGGGGCAATAGCGGCGGCAACGCAATCGCGATCAATCGAAAGTATGCGTTCGTGGCGATCGGCGTCGGCAATGAAAAAGGCCATCTCGTCGAGGCGGGCGTGTGGCCGGAGAAGGGCAAGCAGTGGTTCGGCATTTCGCGTCGGCAGATCGCCAATCCGAAGCTCGCCGCACCGTTCCAGCCGGCCGCGAAAACTGCCGATCCGCACGCGCAGCTGGCAGCCGGCTTCCTGATGATGAACGAAGTGCCCACCGGCACGAGCGCCGAAATCGGCGGACTCGCGGCGAACGAGACGACGTTGTACGCGGCCAATACCGCGCGGGACCGCATCGAGGTGGTCGACGCCGAGTCGATGCAGCAGAAGAGCACGTGGACCGTGCACGAACCTGGTCGCATTGCGCTTGCGCCCGACGGCACGCTGTGGGTGCTGAGCGGCACGCGCAGCGATCGCGCGCCACATGTCGAGCATTACACGCTCGCGGGCAAGCGCATCGACGAGAAGTTCGATTTGCCGGCGGATTGCGTCGCGGTCGATATCGCGGTCGATGCGCAAAGCCGCATTCTGATCGCCGATAACGGGCCGCGTCAGCAGGTGCGGTACTTCAGCAAGAAAAACGGCGGCTATGCGGAGTCGGGCTCGCTTGGCGAGCGCGGCGGTATCTTCAGCGGCGTCGCGGGCAAGCCGGGGCCGCAGCGCTTCAACGGACTCACCGGCGTCGGCGTGGATGCACGCGGCAACGTGGTTGTGTCGACCAACGGCATCGGTCCACGTTACGAGCCGATCGGCGCGGGCCTCGGCGCGACGCTCGAAAGCTATGCGCCGGACGGCAAGCAGAACTGGCAGGTGCAAGGGCTGTTGTTCGTCGACGGCGCATGGATCGATCCGGCACGCCCGGATAGCGTCTACACCGGCAACAAGCGCTTCGAACTCGATCTGTCGAAACCTGCGGGTCAAGACTGGAAATACGTGGGTTTTTTGTCGAACCGTTTCAAATACCCGGACGACCCCGTCTTCCACACCGATCAGTATCCCGGCCTGCCGATCGCCCGCAGACTGAAGGGCCACACGTTCCTTTATCTGACGGACATGTACGCGGATCATCTGAAGATCTATCGCTTCGATGCGCAGCACGACGGCGAAACCGCGATCCCCTCGGGCTTCATCGCGGGACGTGAGCGCGCGGTCGCGAAGGTGCCGAACGCGCCGCCGGGCGGCGACTGGATCTGGCGCGATACGAACGGCGACGGCAAGTTCGACACCGGCGAGTTCACCCTCAACACGAGCGGCACGAAGCTCGCGGGCGGGTGGGGCTGGTGGGTCGACACCGCCGGCGACATCTGGCGCACACGCGATAACAAGGGCATCTACCGCTTCCGTTTCGGCGGGCTCGATGCAAAGGGCAATCCGGTCTACGCGTATTCCAGCATGACGCAGTACCCCGTGCCGCAACCGTTCACGGAACTGCATCGCGCGATCTACGAACCGGACACCGACACGATGTACGTCACCGGCTACACGCCGGAAACGCCGTCCGATCGCAGCTTCTGGAAGGAGGTGGGGCGCGTGCTGGTGCGCTACGACAAATGGTCGAGCGGCCATCCCGTGCAGCGCTATTCGATCACGTTGCCGTGGCAGACGCAGAGCAAACCGATCGCCACCATCATCGGCTTGACCGTCGAAGGGCAATACCTGTTCGGCGTCGAACCGGTCGGCGCGGTGCACGTTTGGGACAAGGACAGCGGCCAGGAACTCGGCGTGATCCGTCCGGGCCCGGAAGTGGGCAGCGCGTCGGGCTGGGTCGATGTACCCAACGGTATCAGCGCCACCAGGCGCAGCGATGGCGAGTACCTCATCTTCGTCGAGGAAGACGCTCGCGGCAAAGTGATGATGTACCGCTGGAAACCCTGAAACGTGCAAGGTCGTACGGCCGCAAGGTCGTCGGCACACTCAGGCAAACGCAGTCAAAACCAAGGCATCCGATGGACAAAGGCATTCTCAAGAACGTAGCGATCAATTTTTTCGGGCTGGTGTTGCCGACTTTCGTCTCGCTCGTGACCGTGCCGTCGTATATCAAGCTGCTCGGCGTCGAGCGCTACGGCGTGATCAGTCTCGTGTGGACGCTGATCGGCTACTTCGGGATTCTCGATCTCGGCATGAGCATGGCTGCGCAGAATCACATTTCGAAGGCACGGGCTTCCGGCGACAAGAGCGAAAGCGCGCGCGTGTTCTGGAGCGCGACGTGGCTCAATCTGGCGACCGGCGTGATCGGTGGCCTGATCATCTATTTCGGCGCGTTTTTGTACACCGCGTATTTCACCAAGGTGTCGCCCGAGTTGCAGCACGAGGTTTATATGGCGCTGCCGTGGCTCGCGGTGGCGATTCCGATCGCCAACGTGTCGTGGGTGTTCGCGGGCGCGATCAACGGCGCGGAACGCTTCGCCGTCTACAACACCAATCAGACCATCGGTACGTTTCTGTTCCAGTTGCTGCCGCTCGGCGCCGCCCTATGGATGGGCGCGACCTTGCAGAACGTGCTCGCCGCAGCCGTGTTCGCGCGGATCATCGCGGCCTTGCTGCTCGGCCGCTCCGCGCTGAAGGTGCTGGAGATTCGCAGCATCCTGCCGCCGCAGTTCGGCGTGGCGAAGGGGCTGTTCAATTTCGGCGGCTGGATGCTGATTGCGAGCGTGACGACCATGATCGCCGATTCGCTCGATCGCGTGATGCTCGGCACGAGTCTCGGGGCACGTTTCGTGACCTACTACACGGTGCCGCAAAACCTCGTGACGCGTTTGAATATCGTGCCGACCGCCTTGGTGCGCACGTTATTTCCGCGCCTCTCCGCCGTGGGTCGCGCCGACGCCGACACCATCACCCAGCAGTCGCTCGAATTCCTCAATGGCGTGTTTACGCCGGTCGCGCTGGTCGCGATGCTCGTGCTCGAACCGTTCCTGCATCTGTGGGTCGGCAATGAGATCGCCACGGTCGCGGCGCCGGTCGGCCGGATCATGATCATCGCGGTGTGGCTCGTCGGCCAGGCCAATGTGACGCGGATTCTGATCCAGTCGCAGGTGCATCCGGCCACTGCCGCGCGTGTCGGTTTGTTCGAATTGCCCCTGTTTGCCGGGGCATTGTGGTTCGGCATTACGCATTACGGGTTGACCGGCGCGGCCTTCGCGGTGGCCGGCCGTGCGTTGTTCGATTACGCGGTGCTGCTGCGCTTTGCGAAGATCCGCTCGCGCCAGATCGCGCTCGACATGCTCGCCCACCTTGCTTTCCTGCTGGCGAGCCTGTGGCTCGCGAGCTTTCTGCCGGGTCTCGCGGTGGCGATCGTCGCCGGCCTGTTGATGGTCGGTGCGAATGTCGCCTGGTCCATCACGATGACCCCCGCTTTGCGCGATCTTGCGCGTTCACTGCTGTTGCGACTGAATCCGAGGAAAAGCGCATGAACCAGGAAGTCCTTGAAGAAGCCGCGCTGCAACCCGCCAAGCGTAGCGCACTGGCTGAACTCACTACGGTGCCGGCGGTTGCGGCGCCGCCGCGCCGCGCCGCCTTGCGCGCCGATAAGACCGTGCGCGTGGCGATCGTGCACGACTGGCTCGTCACCTATGCGGGTGCGGAGAAAGTGCTCGAGCAGATCGTCGCGTGCTTTCCGGACGCGGATCTCTTCAGCCTCGTCGACTTTCTCGACGACCGCAGCTTTTTGCGTGGCAAGCCGGTGACGACTTCGTTCATCCAGAAGCTGCCGCGCGCGCGCACCAAGTACCGGGCGTATCTGCCGTTGATGCCGCTCGCGATCGAACAACTCGACGTGTCGGCCTACGACGTGGTGATTTCGAGCAGCCACGCGGTCGCCAAGGGCATTCTCACGGGCCCCGATCAGGTGCATATCAGCTATGTGCATTCGCCGATCCGCTACGCGTGGGATTTGCAGCATCAGTATCTGCAGCAGTCGAAGCTGACCAATGGACCGAAGTCGGCCATGGCGCGGCTGATTCTGCATTACATCCGCAACTGGGATATCCGCACCTCGAATTCGGTGGATGGCTTCATCGCCAATTCCGACTTCATCGCGCGGCGCATCAAGAAGGTCTATCAGCGCGAAGCCCAGGTGATTTTTCCACCCGTGGACGTCGAAGCCTTTTCTCTTTGCACCGACAAGGAAGACTTCTATCTGACCGCCTCGCGGATGGTCCCGTACAAGAAGATCGATCTGATCGTCGAAGCTTTCGCGCGCATGCCCGAGCGCAGGCTGGTCGTGATCGGCGACGGCCCCGACATGCAGAAGATCCGCGCCAAAGCGGGCCCGAACGTGGAGATCATGGGCTACCAGCCGTTCAAGGTGCTCGAGGACCGCATGAGCCGCGCCAAGGCCTTCGTGTTCGCTGCCGAGGAAGACTTCGGCATTTCGGTGGTCGAAGCCCAGGCGTGCGGCACGCCGGTCATCGCTTACGGCAAGGGCGGGGCGCTCGAAACCGTGCGCGATCTGTCCGAGACGCGGCCCACGGGCATGTTCTTCGACGAACAGAACGCCGAGTCGATCATCGCCGCCGTCGAGCGTTTCGACGAATTCGGGCAGCGATTTTCGCCGGTGGATTGCCGCGCCAATGCCGAGCAGTTTTCGGCGGCGAATTTCCGCGAGCGTTTCTTCGGACATGTACGGGCCTCGGTGCCGGCGTTGCGTACCGCGACGCTGCCGCCCTATGTGCCCTACAAGGCTGAAGCCGCAGCCGACGCCCCGCGCATTCTCGCGGTCGATCAAAGCGGCGTGCTCGGCGGCGCCGAGTTGTCGCTGCTGGAAATCGTCAAGGCGCTGCGCTCGCGCATCGAGGTCGTGCTGTTCGACGACGGGCCGTTCCGCACCGCGCTGGCGAAAGCCGGTGTGACGGTCAACGTGCTCGAAGCCGGCGCGCTGCGTCACGTGCGCAAACAGGGCGGCTCGCTGCCCATGGGCCAGGCGCTGAAGGGTTTGATGTCGCTCGTGCGCGCCACCGCCAAACGCGCGCGCAATGTCGACGTGATCTACGCGAACACGCAGCGCGCGATGGTGATCGGCGCGATCGCCGGCAAGCTGGCGCGGCGTCCGGTGGTCTGGCATCTGCGCGACATCGTGAGTCCCGAGCATTTCGGCAACAAGCAACTGGCCATCATCAAGTGGTGCGCGCGATTCGGGCTTGCGCACGTGATCGCCAATTCAGCCGCCTCGGCGCGTGCATTTGCCGAGCTCACGCAATTCGACGACAAGCGCATCGACGTGGTGTTCAACGGTATCTCCGCGGCGCCGTTCGACGCGTTGCGCACGGTCCCGCAAGCCGCCTTGCGCCAGCGCCTGAATTTGCCGCCGGACGCGTTTCTGGTCGGCTCGTTCAGCCGGCTCGCGCGCTGGAAGGGGCAACACGTGCTCCTCGAGGCGATGGTCCTGAATCCGCAGATGCACGCTGTGCTGGTGGGCGCGCCGCTGTTCGGCGAAGACCAGTACGAAATCGAATTGCACGCCTTCGTCGCCGCGCACAATCTGGGCGACCGGGTGCATTTTCTCGGCTTTCAGCACGATATCCCCGCCTGCATGTGCGCGGTCGATGCGGTCGTGCATACGTCGATCACGCCGGAGCCGTTCGGCCGGGTGATCGTCGAAGGCATGTTGGCGCAGCGGCCCGTGGTGGCGGCGCGCGCGGGCGGCGTGCTGGAGATCGTCGACGATTATCAGAACGGTGTGTTGTGCACGCCAGGCGACGCGCATGGCCTCGCCGACGTGCTCGCCGAACTGCGCTCGAACGACGAACTGCGCAACAAACTCGTCAGGAACGGCTATCAGACGGCGCTGAGCCGGTTTGGTACGGAAACCTATGTGGCGGGCGTCGAACGGATTCTGAAGCGCGTGGCGGGGCGTTAAACGCGACGCTGGGCGGCTACCGGCAGGTGGCCGCCTCGTGTGGCGGTTCAGCAGGTTTTTACGCGGGGGTAGGCAGGGACTTGGCCGGTTCCAGTCGTTGGCGCAGCGGAGCGACAGTCGAAAGACTCTCGCTCCGTTTTTTTATGTCGCGGTCGGCGCAGACGTTCCGCAGACTCAGGCGGTCTTCTTCGGTTTGAAGCTCGCGGACCACTTCATCGCGGGCAGCTCGACCAGCCGATAGAACACGTAAGCCACCGGCACGGCCACGAACATATAAGCGAACGAAGGCCAGATCGACATCTGCAAGGCCGAGCGGAACAGCAGCGACGACAGCAGCACGAAGATCGGCAGATGGATCAGATACAGCGAGAAGCTGAAATCGCCGAAACGCGACAGCAGGCGCGTACCGAATGTTGCGCGTTGCACAGCCTGGCGGCGGTCCAGCGCTTTATACAGGTAGAGCGCGAAGCCGATCGCCCAGAACTGGAACGCCCCGTACTGACCGAAATGAAAGGCCACGCAGCCCAGCGCGATGAACGCCGCGGCAAGCCCGTAGAGCCAGACCGGTGAGCGAGTTTGCGGCGTGCTGCGGACACGGGCGTCGGCGATCCAGGCGCCGAGCGTCCACGAAAACCAGTACGACGTGAAGAACTGGATGTCGTGCCGCTCCAGCACCAGGGCCGACACGACGTTGATCACCGCCACGGCCGCCAGCACGTTGGTCATGCCGATACGACGGCGCAGCGCGAATAGCAGCGGGTAGATCGCATAGAACTGCACCTCGAGCGAGAGCGTCCAGAGTGCTCCGTTCGAGCCGAAGGTCTTGCCGGCCACGCCTTGCAGCGAAAACAGATTGACCAGAAAGGACTGCAGCCCGATCTCGCGAATCTTGTGATTCACCGGCGGCAATTGCAGGCTGAACCAGTCGAGTGCGAAGGTCAGCACCAGCGCGGCGAGCAGCACCGGATAGATGCGCGCGAAGCGGCGCACCCAGAAATTGCCCGCATCGAGCCGGTAAGCGGGATTGCCGGCGAGCCGCAGCGCGCCGCCCCGGTGAATGCAATAACCGCTGATCACGAAGAAAATCGGCACGCCGGCCGAGCCCCACGCAATCGGGAAGGTCAGATAGGCGGCGATCGCGCTCAGACTGAATGAATGTCCGACGCTCTGGTGAAACGCCTGCATGCCGACCCATTCGACCTGGCGGCAATGAAAATACGCCACCAGTAGCGCGGCGAAACCGCGCATCGCGTCGATCACATGCTCTTTACCGGCGCTGTCGACCCGCGCGTCGCTATGGACTCGCGGCGCGGCGGCCGTACGGGGGGAAGACAGGGGCAGGGATGAGCCGGCGGCATCCAAAGCTGAGTCGCTCATGCGCGGTCCTTATTCTGGAGAAGAAAAATGCGGACTCGCGGGCGCGATGTCGCGTCGCAGTGTGCCCGGAGTGCATGACATGCTAGTGCACCCGCGCGGCAAAAAATCGATAAAAAAATCTGCTCCAATTCGAATTAGGCGGCGATTTTGTGACGAATTGTAATTGAGCATAAGCAGTTGCTGCATTGAATTATTTGCTGGTTTTGTCGTGCTAATTTAAGCCACGGATTCTCTTGACCTGAGGTGAAGTCATGAACCTGCATTTACTCGCCGGCATCGCCGTGCTGCTGATCCTCGTGGCTGCGTCGGCCTACCGTGAAGCGTTGCGCAACGAGCCCATCCGCCGTTTTCGCGTGAATCCGGGCAAGCTGCCGCAACTCGACGAAAACGAATGAAGCCGCTGACAAAGGGTGGATGAACGTTAGCTTTCAATAAGCCTGACGTTGCCCGGATGCGGTAAGCAAGTTGGTCGCATGCGTAAATTTTTCGGATTCGCTGAAAAATAATTCGATTTCTATCTGCAATTGTTGCCAGTGTTTTTCCACTATGTGGCAGATCGAAATCGAATAGATCGATTCATTCCGAATTTAATTTTCACACGTGAATTTACCGACATTTTTTGCTAGTCTTTTCCAGCGATATCGATTGGCCGCTGGCCCGCGAAACCATACTAATTTCTAACCGACAGTGGGAATGCCTACCATGCTGAAAGTCACCAAAGCCGTGTTTCCCGTAGCGGGCCTCGGGACACGATTCCTGCCGGCTACCAAGGCAAGTCCTAAGGAAATGCTGCCGATCGTCGACAAGCCGCTGATTCAATACGCGGTCGAAGAAGCGATTGCCGCCGGCATCACCGAGATGATCTTTGTCACCGGCCGCAGCAAGCGCGCCATCGAAGATCATTTCGACAAGTCCTACGAGATCGAGGCCGAACTCGAGGCACGCAACAAGCAGAAGCTGCTCGATCTCGTGCGCAGCATCAAGCCGGCTAACGTCGATTGTTTTTATGTGCGTCAGGCCGAAGCACTCGGTCTTGGCCATGCCGTGTTGTGCGCCGAAAAACTGGTGGGCGACAGCCCGTTCGCAGTGATTCTGGCCGACGACTTGCTGCACAGCTCGAAGCCGGTGATGAGCCAGCTGGTCGACACGTTCAATCACTATCACAGCTCGGTGATCGGCGTCGAAACCATCGCGCGTGAGGACAGCCGCTCGTATGGCGTGGTCGATGGCCGCGAGTGGGAAGACAATGTCATCAAGCTCTCGGGCATCATCGAAAAGCCGGCGCCGGACAAGGCGCCGTCGAATCTCGGCGTGGTAGGCCGTTATGTGTTGATGCCGACGATCTTCAAGCATATCCGCGCGTTGAAGCCGGGTGCGGGCGGCGAGTTGCAATTGACCGATGCGGTGCAGTCGCTGCTGACGGAAGAGCAGGTGCTCGCGTATCGTTACTTTGGCACTCGTTTTGATTGCGGCAGCAAGCTGGGTTATCTGAAGGCGACGGTGGAATTCGCGCTGCGTCATCCAGAAGTGAAGGCGGAATTCGAGGCTTATCTGCAGGCGTATATGCAGAATAATATGCAAGGCGAGCCGACGCAGTACACGGCGGAGGCGGCTTGAGTTAAGGGCTGAAGGGTTTGTAGGGCTCAGGAGGCCAGACGGTCGCTTGACCTTTACCTCACCATCGCATCACGGAAGCACCACGCAAATTGGAACGGGCGCCGCTCACGCGGTGCCCGTCTTTTTTTGCTCGTGCGGTTCGTTGATCTTGATCGGTAGTTGACGCGACCTTTGCAAAACGTGACAAAAACAAGGTGGGCGCAGGGGCATTTGTTCGATATCTTTTTGCTAATTAGTTAGCAAACCTCGTAATGATTGCCGTCGAACCTTGTGCGATCGCGAAGCTGCGTAGGTAGGCACGGAGTGGCATAGCGAGTAAAAAAACGGACGCCGCGAACGTGCGGCGCCCATCGTTCTTTATCCGGTTCTCACTTTACATGCTGCCCGGTGCAACACCCTCAACCTTCCTTCTTCACCTCCAACCGGAACTTATGCAGCAACGGTTCCGTGTACCCACTCGGCTGCTGACGCCCTTCGAAAACCAGCGCCTGCGCCGCCTTGAACGCGATCGTATCGAACCCCGGCGCCATCGGTTTGTAATGCGGATCGCCGGCGTTCTGCTCGTCGACTACCTTCGCCATACGCTTGAAGGTTTCCTCGACCAGATCCCGCGTCACCACGCCGTGATACAGCCAGTTGGCAATATGCTGGCTCGAAATCCGCAGCGTGGCACGGT
Organism: Paraburkholderia sp. BCC1884; assembly: GCF_900996225.1. GTDB lineage: Bacteria > Pseudomonadota > Gammaproteobacteria > Burkholderiales > Burkholderiaceae > Paraburkholderia. Next base: position 697,006 of record NZ_CAAJGL010000079.1, read on the forward strand.
CTTCCATCAAGCCGACGTTGTGAATATCCGGCACCTTCGAGCAGCCCACGCCCTGATCGATCCAGCGCACCACGTAACCGAGAATGCCCTGCGCGTTGTTGTCGATCTCGCTGCGGATCTCTTCCTCGCTCCATTTCGCCGATTCGACGACCGGAATCGTCAGCAGCCCGTCGAGCAGTTCGTCACGCACGTTCGCGTAATCCGTGCGCTCCAGTTCGCGCTGAACCGCTTGCACGTCGACCTGGTGATAGTGCAGCGCGTGTAGCGTCGCCGCGGTCGGCGAGGGCACCCAGGCGGTGTTCGCGCCGGCCTTCGGATGAGCGATCTTCTGTTCGAGCATGGCGTGCATCAGATCGGGCATTGCCCACATCCCCTTGCCGATCTGCGAGCGGCCGCGCAGGCCCGCATTAAGACCAACCAGCACGTTGCTGCGCTCGTACGCCGCAATCCAGGCGCTCGATTTCATCTCGCCCTTGCGCATCATCGGACCGGCTTCCATCGCCGTATGCATTTCGTCGCCGGTGCGGTCGAGGAAACCCGTGTTGATGAACGCGACACGCTCCGATGCTTCGGCGATACAGGCGAGCAGGTTGACGCTGGTGCGGCGCTCCTCGTCCATGATGCCCATCTTGATCGTGTTGCGCGGCAGCTTCAGCAAATCTTCGACGCGCGCAAACAACTCGCTGGCAAACGCGACTTCCGCCGGGCCGTGCATCTTCGGCTTGACGATGTAGATCGAGCCGGTGCGCGAATTCAGCTGGTGCTTGCGATCGTGCAATGCGCACAGCGTGGTGATGACCGCATCGAGAATGCCTTCCGGAATCTCGTGGCCGTCTTTCGTGAGCACGGCCGGGTTGGTCATCAAATGGCCGACGTTGCGGATGAACAGCAGCGAGCGGCCATGCAGCACGACCGGCGCGGTGCCGTTCGCGGCGGTGTACACCCGATCCGCATTCAGGCGACGCGTGAAGGTCTTGCCGTTCTTCGTGACTTCTTCGGTCAGGTCGCCGGTCATCAGGCCGAGCCAGTTGCGATACAGCAGGACCTTGTCGTCCGCATCCACCGCCGCGACCGAGTCTTCGCAGTCGATGATCGTGCTCACCGCCGCTTCGACCAGAACGTCCTTCACGTGTGCCGCGTCGGTCTTGCCGATCGAATCGTTCGCGTCGATCTGGATTTCGAAGTGCAGGCCGTTGTGCTTGAGCAGCAGAGCCGTCGGCGCACTTTCCTCGCCCTGATAACCGATGAATTGCGCCGGCGTCTTCAGCTCGCTCGTGCCGTTCTTCAAGGTGACGATCAGCTTGCCGGCTTCGATGCTATAGCGCACCGCGTCGACATGCGATCCATTGGCGAGCGGCGCGGCCTGATCGAGAAACTTGCGCGCATAGGCAATGACCGCGGCGCCACGCACCGGATTGAAGGCCTGCTGTTTTTCCGCGCCGTTAGTTTCGGGGATCGCATCGGTCCCATACAGCGCGTCGTACAGGCTGCCCCAGCGCGCGTTCGCGGCGTTCAGCGCATAGCGCTGATTCGACAGCGGCACCACGAGTTGCGGCCCGGCCTGTTCGGCGATTTCGGTGTCTACCTGGTCGGTCGTGGCCTGGACGCTGGCCGGTGCAGGCACGATATAGCCGATGCCTTCGAGAAACGCACGATAGGCACGCAGATCGCGCACCGGACCCGGATTGGCGCGATGCCATGTGTCGAGTTCGGTTTGCAGGCGGTCGCGTTCGGCGAGCAGCGCACGATTTTTGGGCGCCAGTTCGTGCACGAGGGCGTCGAAACCTGACCAGAATGCTGCGCTGTCGATTCCGGTGCCGGGCAGGGCTTCGGTTTCGACGAACTGGTCGAGGTTGGCGGCGACTTGCAGTCCACCGCGCGGGTTCATCTGAGTCATCGACTGCTCCATCTGTCTGAATGGGGCCGATGAGGGGGCATCGGCCCGCGTTGAGCTACTGCTGATTAACGTCTTTCTTCGTTGGCAAGCTCGGGCTCAGGCGGCGATGGCCTGAATACCCGCTTTGGCGATCTGCGCGTCCTGATCCGACTTCACACCCGACACGCCGACCGCGCCAACCACCTGGCCGTCGACGATCACCGGTACGCCGCCTTCCAGCGTGCCTTGCAGCGGCGCGCTCAGGAACGCGGTGCGGCCGTTGTTGATCATGTCTTCGTATACCTTCGTTTCGCGGCGGCCGATCGCCGAAGTGCGGGCTTTTTCCGTCGCGATGTACGAGCTGGCCGGGGCGCTGCCGTCCAGGCGCAGCATGCCGAGTTGATGACCGCCATCGTCGACCACCACGATGGCGACGGCCCACTGATGCTTCTCGGCCTCCGCACGGGCGGCTTCGAGGATGCGGGTCGTTTCAGCGATGGTCAACACGGGTTTGCTCAGCATAATGAATTTCCTGGTTCGGTTATGGTAAGGAAGCTTCTACAAGTTCTATCCAGTGATGCACCGGAGTCCGCCCGGCGCCGTCCAGATGCATCTGGCAGCCGATGTTGGCCGTGACGATCAACTCCGGCTTGCCGCTCTCCAGTGCATCGAGCCGGTTGTCGCGCAGGGTCTGCGCAAGCTCGGGCTGGGTGATCGAATACGTGCCTGCCGAGCCGCAGCACAGATGCGCGTCGGGCACGGCGGTGAGATCGAAGCCGAGCCTCTGCAGGATCGACTCGACCGCGCCGCCCAACTTCTGCGCGTGCTGCAACGTGCACGGGCAATGAAAGGCGATTCTCCGGCGTGCTTCGTTTCGGGCTTCCTTGCGTGTCTCGTCTTGCGACTGCACCGACAACGGATCGAGCGGCTCGTTAGCCAGCACCTCGACGAGGTCTCGCGCCAGTTCGCTGACCCGCTGCGCTTTTGACGCATAGCGAGGGTCATCGCGCAACAGATGCCCATACTCCTTGACGAACGCGCCGCAGCCACTCGCGGTTTGCACGATGGCTTCGGCGCCGGCCTCGATGGCGGGCCACCACGCGTCGATATTGCGCCGTGCCCGCGCGAGGCCTGCCTCTTGCGCATCCAGATGATAATCGGTCGCCCCGCAGCAGCCGACCCGCCCGGCATTCACGATGCTGATGCCGAGCCGGTCGAGCACGCGCGCGGCGGCCGCGTTGGTGTTCGGTGACAGCGCGGGTTGCACGCAGCCTTCCAGCATCAGCATTTTGCGCGGATGCCGCGGCGCCGGCCGTGCTTTCGGGCGCGCGCTCCGCCTGGGGATTTTACGTCCAAGCGCGGCCGGAAGAAACGGCCGCATCGCCCGGCCGGTTTTCAGCAGCGCGTCGAATACCGCCGGATGCGGGATAACCCGGCGCAAACCCTCGCGCAGCAGGCGTTCGGACGCCGGACGCCGAATCCGTCGCTCCAGTTCGGCGCGGCCGATATCCAGCAGCGCGTGGTAGGTGACACCGGACGGGCAGGTGGTTTCACAGTTGCGGCAGGTCAGGCAGCGGTCGAGGTGCAACCGGGTTTTCTGCGTCACCGGTTCGCCTTCGAGCATCTGCTTGATCAGATAGATACGCCCGCGCGGCCCGTCGAGTTCGTTGCCGAGTAGCTGATACGTCGGACAGGTCGCGTTGCAGAAGCCGCAGTGCACGCAGGCGCGCAGGATCTGCTCGGCTTCGTCCGCACGCGACAGGGTTTTGGCGGCATCGCTGAGATTGGTTTGCATGGTGTCGTGTGCCTTCGTGTCTTCACAGGCTGGCGTACAGGCGGCCGGGGTTGAAGAGACCGCGCGGGTCGATCTGCTGTTTGAGTTGCCGGTGAAAACGCAGCAACGCCGGCGCCAGGGGCGTGAACGGCTCGGCATCCACGCGGGGCGTGAAGCAGGTCGCGTGACCGCCGGCCGCGTGCGCGATCTGGCGGATCGTCGCGGCCGGGGCGTCGCTTTTCAGCCAGCGTTGCGCGCCGGCCCAGTCGAGCAGCGCGTCGCCGGGCAGTGGGGTCAAGGGCGATGCGCCCGGCAAGGACAGACGCCACAACGGACGCGGGTCGCTGAAAAAGGCCAGCCGATGTTCGCGCAGATCGTCCCAGAAGCGCGGCTCGAGTTCGGCACCGCCGATGCGATCCACCGCCGACGCAACCGAGCCCACGCCACCTTCGAGCCGCACATGAAGACGGCCGTCGACCTGACACGCGGCACTGATCGGCAGAGCCGCGCGGCGCCATGCGGACAGCTCACGCAGTGCTTCGGGCGCATCGAGTTCAAGCGCGAGGCAGGCAAGTGCACGCGGTTTGGGCAAGACCTTCAGCGAGACTTCCGTCATCAGGGCGAGGCTGCCGAAGCTGCCCGCAAGCAGTCGCGACACGTCGAAACCCGCCACGTTCTTCATCACTTCGCCGCCGAAGCGCAGATGCTTCGCCTCGCCGGTGATCACGCGGCAACCCAGCACGAAGTCGCGCACCGAGCCGGACCACGGCCGGCGCGGACCGGCCATGCCGGCCGCCACCATGCCGCCGACGGTCGCCGCGCCATCGAACGTGGGCGGCTCGCAGGGGAGCATCTGTCCCGCGGCGTCGAGCGTGGCATTCAGTTCCGCGACGGGCGTGCCGGCGCGCGCGGTGATCACGAGTTCGGTCGGGTCGTAGCTCACCACGCCGCGATGCGAGCGTGTGTCGAGCGGTGTGCCTTGTACCGGCCGACCGAGAAAAGCCTTGCTGTTGCCGCCACGAATCCTGAGCGGCGTGCCGCTTTGCAGCGCTTGCGAGACTTCGGCGACGAGGCGCTCGCTGTCGTCCATCGAAACGGGTTCGATCAGCATCAGAAACGCTCCAGTTCGGGGAAGGGCAACGCGCCGCGATGCACGTGCATCGAGCCGAATTCGGCACAGCGGTGCAGGGTTGGCACGTTCTTGCCGGGATTGAGCAAGCCGCCCGGATCGAAGGCGGCTTTCAGCGCATGGAAGAAGGTGAGCTCGTCGTGGTTGAACTGAGCGCACATCTGATTGATTTTTTCGCGGCCGACGCCGTGTTCGCCGGTGATGCTGCCGCCCACCGCCACACATAGTTCGAGAATGCGCGCGCCGAGCGCTTCGGCGCGGTCGGTTTCGCCGGGTGCGTTGGCATCGAACAGGATCAGCGGATGCATATTGCCGTCGCCGGCATGAAAGACGTTCGCCACTTTCAGACCGTATTCGAGCGAGAGGTCTTCGATGCCCTTCAGCACGCGCGGCAACTCACGGCGTGGAATCGTGCCGTCCATGCAGTAATAGTCGGGTGAGATGCGGCCCACCGCAGGAAACGCATTCTTGCGACCCGCCCAGAAGCGCTGGCGCTCGGCCTCGTCTCTGGCAATGCGGATGTCGGTGGCACCGGCTTCGCGCAGCAGCGCCTCGACGCATTCCACGTCTTCCTGCACGTCGCTTTCCGCGCCGTCGACTTCGCACAGCAGGATCGCGGCGGCATCGACGGGATAGCCCGCGTGAATGAAATCTTCCGCTGCACGGATCGCGAGGTTGTCCATCATTTCCAGACCGCCCGGAATCACGCCTGCGCCGATGATGCGCGCGACCGCCGCGCCGGCCTGCTCGACGTCGTCGAAACTGGCGAGCAACACCTTGGCGCTTTGCGGCCGGGTGAGCAGCTTGACCGTGACCTCGGTGACGATGCCGAGCATGCCCTCCGAGCCGGTGAAGAGCGCGAGGAAGTCGAAGCCGGGTGCGTCGAGCGCTTCGGAGCCGAGCGTGATGCGCTCGCCGTCGATGGTGAGAATCTCGAGCTTGAGGATATTGTTGACGGTCAGCCCGTACTTCAGGCAATGCACGCCGCCCGCGTTTTCCGCGACATTGCCGCCGATCGAGCAGGCGATCTGCGAGGACGGGTCTGGCGCGTAATAGAGCCCGTGAGGCGCGGCGGCCTGCGAGATCGCGAGATTGCGCACCCCTGGTTGCACGCGGGCTACGCAGGCTTCAGGGTCGATGTCGAGAATCCGGTTGAAGCGCGCCATCACCAGCAGAATGCCTTTTTCCAGTGGCAGCGCGCCGCCCGACAGACCCGTGCCGGCTCCTCGGGCGACGACCGGAATCTTTTTCGCACTGGCGAATTTCAGCAGCGCTTCGACCTGTTCGACCTTGTCGGGCAGTGCGACCAGCATCGGCGTCGCGCGATAGGCGGCGAGGCCGTCGCATTCGAAAGGGCGCAGGTCTTCCTGTTCGTGAAGTAATTGCAAGTCGGGAATCAGCGCCTGCAATTGCGCGACGACGACGGCTTTGTCGTGGGTCGCGAGCGGGCCGTCGACGTTTTCGTCGTAGTGGTAACTCATGGCGGGGGTCTCCTGGCAGCGCGCCGAATCTGGCGGGAATCCAGGGGATTCGGGCGCGCGGGCGTGTGTCCCATGGGATTGTTGCGGGTATGAAGCGGGGTGTCGAGGCTCACGGCCAGTGGTCGTACCAGTTTTTGAAAGCGAGTTGTTGGAGAAAAGTGGCCGAAAACACGATCAAACATGACTCACACGACCTGCGTGCAGAAGCCACGTGATAGGATTAAAAAGTGGTCATACCAGTTGGGACAAGCAATGCAAATAGCGGATCAGGAGAGCCCGCGCCAGGTCGCGGACGTGGTGGCCGAACGCATCGAGCGCCTGATCGTCGACGGCGTGCTGAAAACCGGCCAGGCGTTGCCTTCCGAGCGGCGTCTGACAGACAAGCTCGGCGTGTCGCGCACGGCGTTGCGTGAAGGCCTCAAGCTGCTGCGGGCGCGCGGCATCATCGAGACGTCGCACGGCAGGGGCTCGTTCGTCGCGAGCCTTACCGTGCAACCGGCGCTCACGCCGATGATGCATCTGCTCGGCTCGCAACCGCGCACGCTTTACGACCTGTTCGAAGTGCGCGCTTTGCTCGAAGGCGAATCGGCACGACTCGCGGCGCTGCGCGGTACGCCCGCCGACTTTGTGATGATTACGCGGCGCTACGAGGAAATGATCGCGGCGCACGGCGCCGAGACGAGTGCGTCGACGCATGCGCGACTCGATCACGCGTTTCATCTCGCGATCTGCGAGGCATCGCATAACCCAGTGCTGGTCCATACCTTGAGTTCGCTGACCGATCTGCTGCTGAGTTCGGTGTTTGCGTCGGTCAACAATCTCTATCACCGCGAGCCGCAAAAGAAGGTGATCGACCGGCAACACGCGCGGCTCTACAACGCAGTGACCGGCAAGCTGCCCGACCAGGCGCGCAAGGCGGCCACCAACCATGTCGACAGCGTGTGCGCCAATCTGCGCGAAATCGAGCAGGAAGAACAACGACTCGTGCGCGCGACATTGCGGCTGGAAGGCTGGGAATGACAGCTTGATCTAGCAGCTTGAATCAACGGCCTGATTTGATGCGCCTTACAATCGAGCCTCGAACCCAAGCATTCACATGCACTTCACGCGTATTGAGATCATGCCGACCATCAGCGAGCTTTTCGTTTATCCGATCAAATCTTGTGCCGGCATTGCGCTGCACGAAGCGCGTCTGCTTGCCACCGGCCTCGAATACGACCGTTACTGGATGGTGACCGACCCGGCCGGCGCCATGCTCACGCAGCGCAAGTATCCGCGCATGGCGCTGATCGCGGTCGAACTCGCCGACACGGAGCTGGTGATTCGCGCGCCCGGCATGAGCGAATTGCGCACGCCGCTCGACGCCGCACAACTTGCTTCAACGCACAAGGTCGAGACGCGGGTCTGGCGCGATGCAGCCTACGGACTCGACACGGGCGAAGCGAGCGCCGTGTGGTTTTCGAGCTTTCTCGGCGTGCCGGCGCGGCTTCTGCGTTTCGATCCCGAGGGCGAGCGCGTCGTCGATCCTGACTACACGACCAGCGTGGGCGGCGCCACGACCCATTTCGCGGACGGTTTTCCGCTGCTGGTGATCGGCCAGGCCTCGCTCGACGATCTGAATACGCGTTTGAACAGCAAGGGCGCGCCGTCGATTCCCATCGATCGGTTTCGTCCCAATCTCGTGTTGAGCGGCCTCGAAGCGTACGAAGAAGACTACGTGGAGACGCTGAGCGTGGACGGCGAAGCAGACGGCGCGGCCGTGCAGTTGCAACTCGTCAAGCCGTGCACGCGCTGTCCCTTGCCGACCGTCGATCAGGCGACCGGCGCGCCCAATCCTCACTGGCCAAACGAGCCGACCGACACGATGAGCGTGTATCGGGGCAACCCGCAGTTCAACGGCGCGATCACCTTCGGCAATAACGCGCTGGTCGCGCGCGGCGCCGGAGTCTGGCTGCGGGTGGGGCAGGCGGTCGAGGCGGAATTGGGCTTCGGCGATTGAAAAAACGCTTAAGAACAGCAATTCGAACGGCGAAGAAAAAGCACTCGAGCGCAGCTCAAGGCCGTAGTTCGGCACGACATCAATGCCGCACTTTGCCGCTCAAGGCTGCAAGAATTTCCGGCATGGGTGCCGGCTTGACGAAATGATGGTCGAAGCCGGACCTCAGCGAAGCAGTCTTTTCGTCGGCGCGCTCGAGGCCGCTGACGGCGACCAGCATCGGCTCCGGCACGTCGGCCACGTAACGGATGCGCCGCGCAACCGCGCGTCCGTCGAGGCGCGGCATCTCGACATCGAGCAAGGCCGCCGCCGGGTGCCACGCGCAATACTGCGCGAGCGCGTCGAGTCCGTTGCCTGCCGTGCGCACGTCGAAACCGTGGGCGCTGAAGAACAGCGCGTAGGCGGCTAGCAGATCGGCGTCGTCGTCGGCGATTAGCAGGCGTGCTGCTTCGAAATGTGGCATCCCGCTCCCCCTGGTTGTGTTCCTGATGGTGAGCAATTTGAGGTCCCGATAAAACCCAGCCTCAATATTTCGCGTGTCAGGCCGCCTGTGCAATCCGCTCGCGTGCCAAGGTTGCGCCGGCTTGCCCGACAGCCTCGCCAATCGCGCCGCCGACCAGAATCACCGCCGGACTGCCGAAACCCGCGCGCGTCGCCTCGGCGGCGAGCCGATCGAGGCGCGTGACCAGTCTTCGTTCATCGACCCCGCCGGCCCATTGCACGACGGCCGCTGGCGTGTCGGCGGGCAAGCTCGCCAGCAAGGCCGTGGCGATCTGCTCGATGCGCCGCATCCCCATATAGATAGCCAATGTCATGCGGGTGGCGGCCAACGCGGCCCAGTTCGGCTCGCCATGATCCTCCGTATGGGCGGTGACAAAACTCACACCGTTGCAATGACGGCGGTGAGTCAGTGAAATGCCGAGTCCCGCGGCAGCTGCAAACCCGGACGAAATGCCATTGACGATCTCCACTTCGATACCGGCGTCGCGCAAAGCCGTCAGTTCTTCACCCGCGCGTCCGAACAGCAAGGCCTCGCCGCCCTTGACCCGCACCACGTGCAGCCCTTTGAGCGCGTAACGTCGCATCAGGCGCTCGATAAACGCCTGAGGTGTCGAGCGGCAACCGCCGCGTTTGCCGACGCGAATCACGCGCGCGCGTGGGGCGAGCGTCACGATGTCGGGGTTCGCGAGGTCGTCGAGCAGCACCACGTCAGCGGCCGCCAGCACTTTTGCGGCCTTCAGCGTGAGCAGATCGAGCTCGCCGGGGCCGGCGCTCAATAGCGTGACCTTGCCGGTGTTCGTCTTCATCGCAGTGTCCTTTGCCTTGGTGTTGACCGATGCAAATCGATGCATCGACGTCCAATAAAAAACGGCGTCCGCTCGTGAAGCTCACGAGGGGACGCCGTTGTCCGTGTACTGCCTGGTCGATTCGTCGTGTTACGTCACCGCGTTGTGACGCAACCTGATTCCCACGTATCGATGCAAGGTCCACGCCAACCCGCGACGCGGTGTGCCTATTTCCACGTTCTGTCTGCTGGCGCGCTGAAAGAAGCCAGCCGAACGCGCATCCATTGCGGCGCTCACGCTATTCCTTTTCGCACGCACGTAGTGCTGCGTTGCACTATGCCTGTGCCTGCGTGCATCGAAACAAGCCGCGCGAGTGTCGCTTCGTGCGGCTGCTCCATTCGTCGCAAAGCACCGTGATACGGCATTTCAGACGGTAATTCATGAGATTGGCATAGGCCTTGCATAAGGCCTACCCGTCGGATCAACGTGGATCCGGTGCGGGTGCAACACAAAGCACTCGCCGAAGTACAGATCAGGACAACGGCGTCCCCTGAATCCAGTCATCGACTGGCTTCGCGGGACGCCGTTTTTATTTCCGGAATCGCTTTCGCCCGATGCCCCACGGCGGCGGCGTTCGAAGCCCAGCACACTGAGGAACCGCGGTCATGAAAATCATCGTTATCGGTCACGGGATGGTCGGCCACAAACTGGTGGAATGCCTGGCGCAGGACGCCGCGCACGGCCTCGACATCACCGTGCTGTGCGAAGAATCGCGACCGGCCTACGACCGCGTGCATCTGTCGGAATTTTTCGCGGGCAAGACCGCCGCTGATCTCTCGCTCGTCGAACCGGGTTTCTTCGAACGTCAGAACGTGCTGCTCAAGCTCAATGCAAAGGCCGTGTCGATCGATCGCGAGGCGCGCATCGTGACCGTGTCGACCGGCGAGACCCTGCCGTACGACAAGCTGGTGTTCGCCACCGGTTCCTTTCCGTTCGTGCCGCCCGTGCAGGGCCGCGAACGCGCCGATTGTTTCGTGTACCGAACCATCGACGACCTCGAAGCGATGCAGGAATGTGGCGCGCGCTCGAAGACGGGCACGGTGGTAGGCGGCGGCCTGCTCGGTCTCGAATGCGCGAAGGCGTTGCGCGACATGGGGCTGCAAACCAGCGTGGTCGAATTCGCGCCGCGCCTGATGGCCGTTCAGGTGGACGAGGGCGGTGGCCGCGTGTTGCGCACGAAGATCGAAGAGCTGGGCGTAAGCGTGCACACACAGAAAAACACCACGGCGATCGTCGACGGCGAAGCGGGTACGCACCGTATGCAGTTCGCGGACGGCAGTCACCTCGACACCGACATGATCGTGTTCTCCGCGGGCATCCGTCCGCGTGACGACCTCGCGCGCGAAAGCGGCCTGACGCTCGGCGCGCGTGGCGGCATCGTGATCGACAACGCTTGCCGCACGAGCGACCCGCACATCTACGCGATCGGCGAGTGCGCGCTGTGGAACGGTCAACTGTTCGGTCTGGTTGCACCCGGCTACGAGATGGCGCGCGCGGTGGCGAAGCAGTTGTTCGGCGATCCGGCGGAATTCGCCGGTGCCGACATGAGCACCAAACTCAAGCTGATGGGCGTGGACGTGGCGAGCATCGGCGACGCGCATGGCAACACGCCGGGCAGCCGCGCCTATCAGTTCAGCGACGAACGCAAGCAGGTCTACAAAAAGCTGGTGGTGTCCGAATGCGGCAAGTATCTGCTCGGCGGCGTGATGGTCGGCGACGCGAGCGAATACGGCACGCTGCTGCAGATGATGCTCAACCGCATCGAACTGCCGGAAGCGCCGGAGTTTCTGATCCTGCCGCAAGCCGACGGCAACGCAAAACCCGCGCTCGGCATCGAAGCCTTGCCCGCGAGCGCGCAAATCTGTTCCTGCAACAACGTCTCGAAGGGCGAGCTGTGCGCGGCGGTGTGCGCGGGCGCGACCGACATCGGCGCGCTCAAATGCGCGACCAGCGCAGGAACCTCGTGCGGCGGCTGCGTGCCGCTCGTCACGCAGGTGATGAAGGCCGAGATGAAAAAGCAGGGCCTTGCGGTCAACAACCATGTTTGCGAGCACTTTCCGTATTCGCGTCAGGAGTTGTATCACCTGGTGCGCGTGGAAGGCGTGCGCAGCTTCCCCGAACTGCTCGCCAGACACGGTCACGGCCTCGGCTGCGATATCTGCAAGCCGGTGGCGGCGAGCATTCTCGCCTCGTGCTGGAACGAATTCGTGTTGAAGAAAGAGCATGCCTCGCTGCAGGACACCAACGATTACTACCTCGCCAATATCCAGCGCGACGGCACGTATTCCGTCGTGCCGCGCATGGCAGGCGGCGAGGTGACGCCGGACGGTTTGATCGCCGTGGGCCAGGTCGCGAAGAAATACGGTCTCTATACCAAGATCACCGGCGGTCAGCGCGTCGATCTGTTTGGCGCGCGCGTCGAGCAACTGCCGTTCATCTGGGAAGAACTGATCGCGGCCGGTTTCGAATCCGGCCATGCGTACGGCAAGTCGCTGCGCACGGTGAAATCGTGCGTCGGCTCGACATGGTGCCGCTACGGCGTCGGCGATTCGGTGGGTCTCGCGGTGGAGATCGAGAACCGCTACAAGGGTCTGCGCACGCCGCACAAGATCAAGTTCGGCGTGTCGGGCTGCACACGCGAGTGCGCCGAAGCGCAGGGCAAGGACGTCGGCATCATCGCTACCGAAAAAGGCTGGAACCTCTACGTCTGCGGCAATGGCGGGATGAAACCGCGTCACGCCGAACTGCTCGCGTCGGACCTCGATAAGGAAACGCTGGTGCGTTATATCGACCGCTTCCTGATGTTCTACGTGCGCACGGCCGACCGTTTGCAGCGCACCAGCGTGTGGCGCGACAACCTCGAAGGCGGGCTTCAGTACCTGATCGACGTGGTCGTGAACGATCGCCTGGGTGTGGCCGCCGAACTCGAAACGGAACTGCAGCATGTGGTCGACACCTACGAGTGTGAATGGAAGAAAGCCGTCACCGATCCCGAAACACGCAAGCGCTTCCGCCATTTCGTCAACAGCGGCGAGGCCGATAGCAATGTGAGCTTTGTCGAGGAGCGCGGGCAGATTCGCCCGGCGACAGCCGCCGAGCGCCAATCGAGACTCATCGCGATTCCGGTCGTGGTCGAGACCGTTTAGTTTTTCACGCCACGCCACGCCGTGTGTCATTTACCGAGGACTTCCGCCATGAACAACGACCGCTTGCCGCACGACTGGACAGCCATTTGCCCGCTCGACGAAATCGTCCCCAACACGGGCGTCTGCGCGCTCGTCAACGGCGAACAGGTCGCGGTTTTTCATGTGGACAAGGGCGACGCGCCGGCGGCCGTGTATGCGATCGGCAATTTCGATCCGGGCTCGCAGGCCGCCGTGCTCTCGCGCGGGCTGATCGGCAGCCTCGGTGAACGCGTCGTGGTCGCCTCGCCGATCTACAAGCATCACTTCGATCTGCGTACCGGCGAATGCCTCGAGACACCGGCGTATTCCGTCAGCGCGTTTGCCGCGCGGGTGGAAAACGGCCAGGTGTGGGTCGCGGTTTAACGCGCTGGTTGCCCGACATGTCCCCGTCTACCGTGAAAACCGTGTGCCCCTACTGCGGCGTCGGCTGCGGCATGGTGCTGCACGTCGAAGACGGGCAGGTGGTGAAGATCGCCGGCGACAAGGAGCACCCGGCCAACTTCGGGCGCTTGTGCACGAAAGGGCAGTCGGCGCACGTCGCGTTGCGCAAGTCCGGACGTCTCGAAGACGCGTTCGTGCGCCATGCGCGCGGCCAGGACCCCGTGCCCCTGCCGATGGCGCAGGCGATCAGCACGACGGCCGCGCGTTTGCGCGGTCTGCTCGACCAGCATGGACCGGACGCCTTGTCGTTCTACGTCTCCGGGCAGATGTCGATCGAGGCGCAGTACCTCGTCAACAAACTCGCCAAGGGTTTTGTCGGCACCAATAACATCGAATCGAATTCGCGCCTGTGCATGGCGAGTGCGGGCAGCGGCTACAAACTCTCGCTCGGTGCGGACGGGCCGCCAGGGTCGTACGAAGACATCGATCACGCCGACCTGTTCTTCGTGATCGGCGCGAATATGGCCGACTGTCACCCGATTCTGTTCCTGCGCATGATGGATCGTGTCAAGGCGGGCGCAAAGCTGATCGTGGTCGATCCGCGCCGCAATACGACGGCGGAGAAGGCCGATCTGTTCCTGCAGATCAAACCGGGCACCGATCTCGCGTTGCTCAACGGCCTCCTGCATCTGCTGCACGAAAACGGCCAGACGGATAGCAATTTCATCGCCGAAGCCACCGAAGGCTGGGACGCGATGCCTGCCTTCCTCGCGGACTATACGCCCGGGAAAGTCGCGCAGATCACCGGCCTTTCCGTGGATGAGATTCGCCGCGCCGCGCAGATGATCGGCGCCGCAAAGGAATGGATCAGCTGCTGGACCATGGGTCTGAATCAAAGCACGCATGGCACGTGGCACACCAACGCGATCTGCAATCTGCATCTGGCGACGGGCAAGATCTGCCGCCGCGGCAGCGGCCCGTTTTCGCTGACCGGTCAGCCCAATGCGATGGGCGGACGCGAAATGGGCTACATGGGGCCCGGTTTGCCGGGTCAACGTTCCGTGCTGGTCGAAGAAGATCGCGCCTTCGTCGAGACCCGCTGGGGCATTCCGGCGGGCACGCTGAAGCCCGACGCCGGCAACGGCACGATCGACATGTTCACGCGCATGGCCGCGGGCGAGATCAAGGCGTGCTGGATCATCTGCACGAACCCGGTGGCGAGCGTGGCGAATCGTCAGAACGCAATGGCGGGGCTGAGCGCGGCCGAACTGGTGATTGCGCAGGACGCTTTTCTCGACACCGAGACCAACCGCTATGCCGACGTCTTGCTGCCCGGCGCGCTGTGGGCCGAAGCGGAAGGCGTGATGATCAACTCCGAGCGCAATCTGACGCTGATGCAAAAGGGCGTCGAGCCGCCCGGCGCCGCGTTGCCCGACTGGCAGATCATTGCGCGCGTCGCGTGTGAAATGGGCTTCGCCGAGGCGTTCAGTTATGCGAGCGCCGAGGAAGTGTTCGAGGAAATCACGGGCTTCTCGAACCCCAGGACCGGTTACGACTTACGCGGCGCGAGCCATCGCCGTCTGCGCAATACGCCGTTGCAATGGCCGCTTGCGAGTGACGCCGGCGCCGATCGCAACCCGGTGCGTTATCTCAACGACGGCGTGAGTCAGACGTTGAAGACCTTGCCCGACGGCACGCGTCCACGGCTCCTTTTCCCGACGGCAAGCGGACGCGCCACTTTTTTCGCGCGGGCTTATGCGGCTCCCGCCGAATTGCCCGACCGTGAGTTTCCGATCGTCCTGAACACGGGCCGCCTGCAGCATCAATGGCACACGATGACCAAGACCGGCAAGGTCGCGATGCTCAACAAGCTGAATCCGGGGCCGTTCGTCGAGATTCATCCCGAAGACGCGGCCACGCTCGGCATCAAGCCGAAAGACCCTGTCGAGATCCGTTCACGCCGTGGCCGCGCGGTGCTGCCCGCTGTCGTGACCGAACGCGTGAGCGCGGGCAACTGCTTCGCGCCGATGCACTGGAACGACGTATTCGGCGACGACCTGTGCATCAACGCGGTGACGAGCGACGCCATCGATCCGGTTTCGCAGCAACCCGAACTCAAGTTCTGCGCAGTAGCGCTGAGCCTGATTCGTGTCGACGTCGTCGAACCGGTTTCACACGGCGACGATGCGACGCTCACTGACGCAACCGCGAGTGCCGCGAGTGCCGCGTCAGCGAACATCATCACGGCGAGCGCCGAGGAGCCGACCATGCCGCGTATCGACGCACTCACGACGCTTCTGCAATTGCCATCGACGCCCGCGCCTTCTTTCGCGGATGCGCAGCGTACCTATCTGGCCGGTTTCGTCAGCGGCTTGCGTTCCGCGGAGTCGCAGGGAATCGAGGGCGTCCCGAT
Organism: Paraburkholderia sp. BCC1884; assembly: GCF_900996225.1. Lineage (GTDB taxonomy): Bacteria > Pseudomonadota > Gammaproteobacteria > Burkholderiales > Burkholderiaceae > Paraburkholderia. Next base: position 712,587 of record NZ_CAAJGL010000079.1, read on the forward strand.
GCTGCCGCCGCACGCACCGTTCGACACGACGAATCGGCTCTACGTGGACGGTTTGCTGGCGGGTCTGTACAGCCGTGGCGGGAAGCTCGCGGCGACGGCGGCCGGCCCGCTGACCGCGGCCGAGCCCGTGCAGGCGTCTGGCGTGCGCATCGTGCGCGCGCGGCCCAAGGTGACCTTGCTGTGGGCGTCGCAAACCGGCAACACCGAATCGCTCACGGAACGCTATGCCACGCGGTTGATGGAGTCGGGCTTCGAAATCCGCACCTCGTGCATGTCGGACTATCCGGCCGCATCGCTCGTCAAAGCGCAATACGTGTTGCTGATGTCGAGCACGTTCGGTGACGGCGATCCGCCGGACAACGCACAAAGTTTCTGGACTGAATTGAACACGGAGAACGCACCGCGTCTGGAGGGCGTGCGGTTCGCGGTGCTCGCGCTGGGCGACCGCAATTACGATCAGTTCTGCGGCCACGGTCGCCGCCTCGACGAGCGACTCGCCACGCAGGGCGCGTTGCGTCTGATGGAGCGCGTCGATTGCGACGGCGAATACCAGGAGAGTGCCGACGCGTGGCTCGAGCAAATCATCCTGCGCATCAAAGAGGAAGACGCCGCGCTACATGCCGTGCCGCCGGACGGCATGATCAACGCCGTGGTGCCGGGTGTCGTACCGAGCAAGATGCAACCGGCAGCGTCGCGCCTCGTCAGCAATCTGCGACTGAACAAGCAGGGCGCGGCGAAAGATACGCGTTATTTCTCGCTCGATACAGCGGATTGCGGCCTCGAATACGAAGCGGGCGATGCGCTGGGCGTGTGGCCGAGCAACTGTCCCGAACTGGTCGACGAACTACTCGGTTTGAGCCGCCTGAGCGCCGACACCCCGGTGCACGTCGCAGGCGCGGGCGAGATGGGCCTTGCCGACGCGCTCGGCAAACACTACGAGATCGCGCGTCCCAGCGCCGATGCGCTCGCGTTCATCGCGGCGCGCAGCAACCACGGCGTGCTCCGCGAACTGCTGAAACCCGAGCGCAAGGCCGACCTGAAAAACTGGTTGTGGGGGCAGCAACTCGCCGATGTATTACACGAATTTCCCGTCAGCCTCACAGCCACTGAACTGACCGGCATGCTCAAGCGTCTGCAGCCGCGTCTTTATTCGATCGCCTCGAGCCCGAAGGCGCATCCCGGTGAAGTTCATCTGACGGTTTGCGCCGTGCGTTACGGCAACGGCCGGCGTCATCGCAAAGGCGTGTCGTCGACTTTTCTCGCCGACCGCGCCGCCGAAGCCAACGTGCCGGTGTTCGTCCAGAAGTCCGCGCATTTCCGCCCGCCGCACAGCGCCGACACGCCAGTGATCATGGTCGGTCCCGGCACCGGCGTTGCACCGTTTCGCGGCTTCCTGCACGAGCGGCGTGCACGCGGCGACAAGGGCCGCAACTGGCTGTTCTTCGGCGAGCAGCATGCAGCCACCGATTTTTACTATCGCGACGAACTCGAAGCGATGCGCGACAGCGGTGTCCTGACACGACTCGACGTCGCGTTCTCACGCGACCAGGCCGACAAGATCTACGTGCAGGACCGCATGCGCGAGCAGGGCGCGCAACTGTGGTCGTGGCTCGAAGACGGCGCGCACTTCTATGTGTGCGGCGACGCGAATCGCATGGCGAAGGACGTCGATACGGCGCTCAAGGAAGTGATCGCGCGACATGGCGGCATGAGCGACGACAAGGCGCTCGACTACGTGAGCCGTCTCGCGCGCGACAAGCGCTACGCACGCGACGTCTATTGACAGTTTCAAGTTTCAGAGAGTACGCAGCTTGCTTCAAAAAGACGGACCCGGACGAATCCGAATGGCATGGAGGTTGCATGTTCAGGCCGGTTTTCAACATCGTCATCATTTCGGTGCGTCGCGCGCGGCGCAATCCGCCGGAGAGATGAACAATCAGTTTTGTGAGGATGTCTGATGAAAAACGTAATGAGCTCCCTAAAGAGTGGGGACTGGCGCGCGCTGGTGGCGTGCTTCCTCTATTTCGACACCGGTTTCACCGTCTGGGTGCTGTACGGACCGCTCGCACCGTTCATCAGCAAGAGCATTGCGATGACGCCGGCGCAGCAGGGTTTGCTGGTGGCCGTGCCGGTGTTGTCGGCGGCGATTCTGCGCGTGACGCTGGGCAATCTGTATCAGTCCGCGCACGGCAAGCGGATTGCGCTGATGGGGGTGTTGCTGTCCGCCGTGCCGACCATCGTGCTGCCGCTGTTGCCGTTCGTGCCGTCATACACCTTGCTGCTGGTGCTGGGCGTGTTCCTCGGCGTGGGTGGCGCGAGTTTCGCGGTGGCGTTGCCGATGGCGGGCAGCAACTATCCGCCGAAGGTGCAGGGGCTCGTGCTCGGTCTGGCCGCGGCCGGCAATATCGGCGCGGTGCTCGACGGCTTTCTGTTCCCGCAACTGGCCACCCACTACGGCTGGCAAATGGCCGCGGGCGGTGCGCTGCCTCTACTCGCGATTGCCGCGATTACGCTGTACTTCTGGGCCAACGATACGGGTATCAAGTCGGGTAGCGTGCGGCGCGCATTCGGCAGCTTCGCGGTGACGCTGGCTGGTTTGATCGTGCTCGTGTTGCTCGTCGAAGCCGGCATGTTCGGCTCGGGCAAGACCGGTGTGCTGCTGTTGCCGGTGATCGGCGCGCTGCTGGCGATCGCGGTGCTGCCCAAGCGTTATCGCGCGGTACTGACGGAGCGTGACACGTGGGCGATCATGCTGGTGTACAGCATTACCTTCGGCGGCTTCGTCGGCATGTCCTCGTATGTGACGCTGCTGCTGACCAATCTCTATCAGCTCTCGAAGATCGACGCGGGCCTGTTCATGGCGTTGCTCGCCGCGACCGGCGCGATGGTGCGCCCGCTCGGCGGACTGATCGCCGATAAGGTGTCGGGCGTGCGCGCGCTGACCTTCCTGCTGGCGATCATCTCGCTATGCGACTTCGTGTTCGCTGCCATGATGCCTGCGATGGCGGGAGGCATTGCCTTGCTGTTGTGCCTCTACGTGGCTTTCGGCCTCGGCAACGGCGCGACCTTCCAGCTGGTGCCGCATCGCTGGGCGGGCCGCACGGGATTGATGTCGGGGATCGTCGGCGCCGCGGGTGGCATCGGCGGCTTTTATCTGCCGGTCGTGATGGGCATCGCTAAGGAAAGCACCGGCAGTTATCAGATGGGTTTTGCGACCTTCGGCGCGCTGGCTGCGTGTGCGTTTCTTGCGATCGTCGCGCTGCGTCGCCCGTGGATGGCGTGGTCGATGCAAACCGGAGTGATGCACGCTCACGCGACGGAGTAAGGCTGCACGGCTCTTGCCGATGCATCCCCGGAAGTGTGGCGCGCGGGGCGCCTTGGGCAGCACGCCCACGGCACCCGCGTTTAAACAGCAATACAGCGCGCCTTAAAACTTATGCCGCAGCGCCAGCCGCACGGCCAACTGCGTGCCCGTCGACGACGGCGCCTGCGTACCCGGAATGAACGCAGCGTCGAGAATCGAGTGGGTCGAGTCGCCCGCGACCTTCTGATACTCGCCCTGCACATACACGTCCGTGCGCTGCGACAGGTTGTAGTCCGCCATCAAGCCGACCGAGTGAATCTTCGGCTTCACGCTGCCTGAGGACGCGTCGTAGTTTTCCATCGTGTACACATACTGCGCGCCGACGAAGAAGGCCGGCGTGAACTGGTACTTGCCGTTCACTTCGAAGTTCTGATACCTGAGCGTATTCAGTTCGACGCCGGCCGCGGCCAGCGGAATGCCGATATAGCCGTTGCCGGTCGGATTCCTGTAGTTCGAGTTGGTATAGGCAAAGCCGGCCGTTGCCGAACCGAACGTATAGTTGATGCCGCCGCCGAACACCCGCATGCGTCCGGCAATGAAGCTCGCGTCGTTCGCCGTGATCGCGCCCGTCGACCCCACGCCCGGATTGTCTGCCTGCATGTACGCCGCCGCGACGAGCAAGCCGCCATTCGCATACTGACCGCCGAAGCTATACGCGCGGTTGTTCGCGAAGTTCGTGTCGTTGCTGAAGCTGTAGACGCCACCGAACTGGAAGCCGCCCATCTCCGGGCTCGCGTATTTCACGCTATTGCCGAGGCGGAACGAGTTGTCGGTATTGTCGTTGTCGTACGGATGGGCGAACAGGTAACCCGCCCAGTTGCCGTTCGCCGTGGTCTGCGCGAGGTAATCGACTACCGAGTCGTACTGGCGCCCAAGCGTGACCGTGCCGAACCGGCTGTCGCTCAGGCCCACATAGGCCTGGCGGCCGAACATGCGGCCGCCCTGGCCGAGCCTTCCCGAGCTCACGTCGAAGCCGTTTTCCAGCTGGAACACCGCCTTCATGCCGCCGCCCAGATCCTCCGACCCCTTCATGCCCCAGCGGCTGCCTTGCGCATAGCCGCTGGCCATCTCCCAGACCGCGCCGTGCCCGGCGTTGTTGGTGTAGTCGATCCCCTCGTCGAGCACGCCGTACAGGGTCACGCTGCTCTGGGCAAACGCGGACAAGGCGGCCAGTGAGGCGAGTGCGCTCAAGGCGGCGGTGGCGAAGCAATGCTTTTTCATCAAGAGCTCCAGACGTTGGTAGTGAGCGGACGGCCTGTTCCGAAGAAATTCGAAGCCAGTCGAAGACCGCTGCTTTTTTTGGCGAAGCCCGGATTCTGCTATTTCGAAAGGCTGATCGCGTATGAGGCACATCCCTGGATAAACGTGATTTTTTTGAATGTTTGTCCCGCGAATTATTCGCTTGTGGGCGTTGGTGGGGAGGGGAAAAATTCCATCCATGCACCTTTGGCATGTCGCCGATAGCCAAAGGCAATGCGTTTTCGCACCACGACATTCAGGAGACGACCATGCGACTCGACCGCAATTTCGCTAACGGACGGTTCATCGAACCGGCTGCCGATTCCGCTAGCAGCGAGCTCATCGCCGTCTACAACCCGGCCACCGAGGCCGTGATTGCTCACGTGACGGGCGCGACCCAGGCGGAAGCCATCGCCGCCGTGGACGCCGCCGCCGTCGCGCAGAAAAGCTGGCGCAAGCTGCCGTCCGCCGAGCGTGCCACCTATCTGCACAAGCTTGCCGAGGCGCTGACCGACTGCGCGCCCGCCATCGGCGCAGCGCTCGCGCTGGAGTCGGGCAAGAGCGTCGCCGACGCCACCAACGAGGCCATCTACGCCGGCCAGATCACGCGTTATCACGCCGAGTGGGCGCGGCGTATCGAAGGCGAAGTGATTCCGAGCGACACGCCCGACGAAAACCTCGTGCTGCATCGCGAGCCGATCGGCGTGGTGGCCTGTCTGATTCCGTTCAATTACCCCGTCTACACGTTCATGCGCAAAGTGGCGCCGGCGCTGATCGCCGGTAACACAGTCGTCGTGCGTCCGAGCAACAACACGCCGACCTCCGCATTCGAAATCGCCAGGGCGGTCGAGAAAGCCGGCTTACCCGCAGGCGTCGTCAACATTCTCGCGATGAATCACGCTACCGCCGAAGCGCTTTGCACGCATCCCAAGGTCGGCATGATTACGCTGACGGGTAGCGTTGGCGCCGGTCGCAAGGTGCTCGACTACTGCAAGGCGAACATCGCCAAGCCGTCGCTCGAACTGGGCGGCAAGACGCCCGCGATCATCGAGGCCGACGCCGATCTGGAGAAGGCCGCGCGCGACCTGGTGGCGTCCAAAACCACGCACTGCGGCCAGTTGTGCACGGCGATCGAACGTGTGTACGTGCAGGAAAGCGTGCATGACCGCTTCGTCGCGCTGCTCAGGCAGCACATGAGCGCAGTCGAATTCGGCGACCGCAGCGAACAACCCTCGCTGATGGGGCCGCTCGTCAACGAAGCTTCGCGCCAATCGATTCACGCGATGGTCGAGCGCGCCGTTGCAGAAGGCGCCAGGCTCGAAACCGGCGGCAAGCTGCCCACGGGTGACGGCAAGGGCTTTTTCTATCCGGCCACGTTGCTGTCGAACTGCGGTCAGGACATGGAAATCATCCAGGAAGAAACCTTCGGTCCGATCATGCCGGTCGTCAAATACCGCACGCTGGACGAAGCACTGGAAATGGCCAATGACCACCAGTTCGGTTTGTCGTCGGTGCTGTACACGGAGAACTATCGCGCGGCGATGAAAGTCGCCAACGGTATCGAAGCAGGCGAGTTGTATGTGAACCGTACGCCGGCCGATCCGTATCAAGGTTTTCACGCCGGCTGGAAGCGTTCCGGCCTCGGCGGCGACGACGGCAAACACGGCATGCTCGAATTCACCCAGACCCGCCTCGTGGTCATGAAGTACTGAAGCTGAATCGGCGCGCGTCGTCCTGAATGATCGATCCAGGAGGCGCGCGTCTTTTTTAAAACCGCAGTTCGTCACCCTGTAAAACCGCAGCGAACACGCTGCCAACCCATAACAAAACATATTGGAGACCCGGCGGTCCGGCAGACCGGCGCTGTGTCTCCCAGGAGCGCATTCGTGTCATCCCAACCCGTCCAAAGCACTCAGGCTTCGCTCGCGTCCAGCGACGCCGAAGCCGCCTTGCAAAACAGCAAGACGCAACGCTATATCCAGCTGGTGCTGCTGGTCATCGCAGCCGGCGCCATCTATCCGATTCTGTATCTGCGGCAGGTGTATCAGCCGACGATGCTCGAAGTGTTCCACATCACCGATAGCCAGCTGGGCTATCTATATTCGTCGCTGGGCACGATTTTTCTGCTGAGTTACCTGCCGAGCGGCTGGCTCGCGGACCGCATCGCACCGCGTCTGCTGATCTGCTTTTCGTTGATCGCCACCGGCGCGCTTGGGCTGGTCTATTCGACCGCGCCGTCGTTCAACGTGTTGATGCTGATTTTCGGCGGCTGGGGCCTGTCGACGGGTTTGACCTTCTGGGCCGCCGTCATCAAGCGCGTGACGATGATCGCCGGCGCTCACGAGCAAGGCCGTTTCTTCGGTTTGCTCGACGGCGGCCGCGGTCTGATCGAAGCGATGCTCGCCACGATCGCGATCACGTTGTTCGCCTGGGTCACGCAGACGAAGGGGGAAACGGTCGCGGCCGGCTTCAGGCTGGTCGTCTACCTGTACGCGTTTCTTTGCATTGCGTTGGGCGTCGTGCTCGCGCTCGTCAAAGACCCGCAAGGCACCCAGGATGCCGCCGCCAATCGCGCCGCGCGCAAACGCAACAACGTGCTCGTCGATCTGAAAACGCTCGCGAAGATTCCCGAGTTGTGGCTCGTCGCCGCGATCGTGTTCTGCGGCTATCAGGTGTTCTGGGCAACCTACAGTTTCTCCGCCTATCTGCACGAAGGCGAGATCGGTCTGACGGTCGTGATGGCCGGCACGATCACCACACTCAAGCTGTGGATGCGTCCGATCGGCGGCATCGGCGGCGGTTTTCTCGGCGACCGTTACTCGAAGGTCTCGGTGCTCGTGATCGCGTTGTTTCTCGCGGCGATCTCCCTGCTGGGTCTGATGGCCGCGCCGCTTATCTCGAGCCACGTGCTGCTGGTGTTCCTTGTGCTCTTCATCGGCATTCTGACGTACGCGATTCGCGGCCTGTACTGGTCGCTGCTCGATCGCTGCAACATTCCGGTCACCACGATGGGCCTCGCCATCGGCCTCATCTCCGTGCTGGGTTATTCGCCGGACGTGTTCCTGCCGCTCATCAACGGCTATCTGACGCAGACGTTCCCGGGCGTCTTCGGTTATCAACTGTATTTCGGCTATGTCGCCGCCATGGCGGCGCTCGGCGGTTTCGCCGGGCTTGCGCTGAAAAACATGCTCAACAGGAAAGAGGGTGCGTAAATGAAAGTTGTCTCGCTCGAAACGCATATCGTCGCCGTACCGCCGCCGCACGTGGGCGGCATGTACTGGATCTTCGTCAAGCTCAAGACCGATTGCGGGATTGAAGGTGTCGGCGAAATCTATTCCGCGACGTTCCATCCGAAAGCGATGACGCCCATCATCGACGATGTGTTTGGCCGTTATCTGCTCGATCACGATCCGCATCACGTCGAGCGGCTTTGGCGCGAAGCGTATTCGAGCGGTTTCACGCAACGCCCCGATCTGACGATGATGGGCGTCGTCAGCGGTCTGGAAATGGCGTGCTGGGACATCATCGGCAAGGCGGCCAACAAGCCCGTGTACGAGTTGCTGGGCGGCATGGTGAACCGGCGTCTGCGTTCGTACACGTACCTGTATCCGAAGAACAGCCGCGGCGAGTACGACTACGACGATCCCGATCTTGCGGCCGAGTGTGCAGTCGAGAACGTCGAGCGCGGCTTCACCGCCGTCAAGTTCGATCCGGCGGGTCCGTACACCGCTTATTCGGGTCATCAACTGTCGATGGAAGTGCTGGACCGCTGCGAGACCTTCTGCCGCCGCGTGCGCGAAGCCGTCGGCAGCAAAGCGGATCTGCTGTTCGGCACGCATGGTCAGATGGTGCCGTCCTCTGCGATCCGGCTCGCCAAACGCCTCGAAAAATACGATCCGCTGTGGTTCGAGGAACCGGTGCCGCCGGGTCAGGAAGGCGCGATGGCGCAGGTCGCCCGGCATACCAGCATTCCGATCGCGGCAGGCGAGCGTCTCACCACCAAGTACGAATTCTCCAAGCTGCTCGAAGCGGGCGCCGCGTCGATTCTGCAATTGAACGTGGCGCGCGTGGGTGGCCTGCTCGAAGCGAAGAAGGTGGCAACGCTGGCCGAGGTGTATTACGCACAGATCGCGCCGCACCTTTACAACGGACCGATTGGCGCGGCGGCCAGCATTCAGCTCGCCACCTGCACGCCGAATTTTCTGATTCAGGAAAGCATCGGCACGTGGGACGGTTTCCATGCGGCTGTGCTGAAGAAGCCGATTCAATGGGAAGACGGCTACATCATTCCGTCGCAGGAACCGGGTCTCGGCGTCGAGTTGAATATGGACGTGGTCAAGGCGCATACGCCGTACACAGGCGAGCGTCTGCATCTGCAAATGGCTTCACAGCCTGTCGACGTGAAAGATCTCGCGCCGGCCAAAGGTTGAGCCAGGTTCGAACCCGGTGTGACTCTGGCTTAAAGTATTCAATGGATTGAGCGCCGTCTGGCGACATAGAGCATGAACTACGATTACATCATTGTCGGCGCGGGATCGGCGGGCTGCATTCTCGCCAACCGCTTGTCCGCGTCGGGCCAATACTCGGTGCTGCTGCTTGAAGCGGGCGGCAAGGACAGCTCGTTCTGGTTCAGGATTCCGGTGGGTTTCACCAAGACGTACTACAACGAAACCTACAACTGGATGTATTACAGCGAACCGGAAAAGGAACTCGACAACCGGCCGATCTATTGTCCGCGCGGCAAGGTGCAGGGCGGCTCGGGCTCGATCAACGCGATGATCTATGTGCGCGGTCAGCCGCACGACTTCGACGATTGGGCGGCGGCCGGCAACGCGGGTTGGACGTTTCGCGACGTGTTGCCGTATTTCCGCAAGCTCGAATCGCATCCGCTCGGCAACACGGAATATCACGGTGCAGACGGCCCGATCCGCATCTCGCCGATGAAAGACGATGTGCATCCGATCTGTCACGTGTTCCTGCGCGGCTGTGAGCAGGCCGGCTACCAACGCAGCGACGACTTTAACGGCGCGCAATTCGAAGGCGCGGGCATCTACGACGTGAACACGCGTAACGGCCAGCGTTCGTCCAGCAGTTTCGAGTATCTGCATCCGGTGCTGACCCGCAAGAACCTGACGGTGGAGCGCGACGTGTTGGCGAGCCGTGTGCTGTTCGACGGCAATCAGCGCGCGATCGGCGTGAGCGTCACGCAAAACGGCGCGACGCGGCAATTTATGGCGAACCGGGAAGTGATTCTCTCGGCGGGCGCCGTGGATTCGCCGAAGTTGCTGCAACTGTCGGGCGTGGGCGATAGCGCGCTGCTGGCAAAGCATCGCATCGCGACGGTCAAGGAACTGCCCGCGGTCGGTCAAAACCTGCAAGACCATCTGTGCGTGAGCTTCTACTATCGCGCGAACATCAGGACGCTGAACGACGAGATGCGTCCGCTGCTCGGCAAGCTCAAGCTCGGTCTGCAATACATTTTCACGCGCAAGGGACCGCTCGCGATGAGCGTGAACCAGTCGGGTGGCTTTTTCAAGGGCAGCGAGCGCGAAGCGCAGCCGAATCTGCAGTTGTACTTCAATCCGCTGTCGTACCGGATTCCGAAGAGCAGCAAGGCGAATCTCGAGCCGGAACCGTATTCGGGCTTCTTGCTGGCCTTCAATCCGTGCCGCCCGACCAGTCGTGGTTCGATCGAAATCGCGTCGAATCGTGCCGAAGACGCGGCGACGATTCGCATCAACGCGCTGACCACGGAAAAGGATATCGACGAGGTCATCCAGGGCTGCGAACTGGTTCGCAAGGTGATGGCCGCGCCGGCGCTGCAGGCCATTACCGTCGAGGAAATTTCGCCGGGGCCGCAGGTGAATACGCGCGAAGGGTTCCTGCAGTACTTCCGCGAGCAGTCGGGTTCGATCTATCACCTGTGCGGCTCGTGCGCGATGGGCGATGATCCGCGCAGCTCGGTGGTCGACGCGCGCTTGCGCGTGCATGGTATCGCTGGCTTGCGCGTGGTCGATGCGTCGATTTTCCCGAACATCACCTCGGGCAATATCAATGCACCGACGATGATGGTGGCCGAGAAGGGCGCCGAGATGATTCTCGAAGATGCCGCGCGTGAAGCTGCGCATCGTCCGCAGGCGGCGGAACTGGCTGCGGCGGCTTGACGGGAAGAGAGGCGCGGTCCAGGGCGCGGTGACCTAGCTCCGATCGCCCAACGGCACCGATTCCGACGAATCGATCGCGCGTTCGCTCAGCCAGATTTCCTGCTGCAGCCAGTCGCGGAATAGCGCGACGTGAGGCAGATCGTCCTGTTCCGCGCGCGTGACGAGCCAGTACGACTGATGTCCGTCCACGTGCACGTTGAGCACTTGCACGAGTTGGCCCTCCGCCAGTTCGCGGGCGATCATGTGACGGTCGGCGATGGTCACACCGAGCCCGTCGATCGCCGCGCTGATCGCGTGATCCAGCAGATCGAATTCGTAGCCGCCGCGTGTGTCGACGTTGTCGATACCGGCAGCCTTGAGCCAGTGTTGCCAGGTGAGGTAACGCTGATCGGCGCTGGCGAGCACGTGCAGCAGCGTGAACTGATTCAGGTCGATCGCGGCGCGGCCGGACTGCCGGGCCAGCAGGCTGGGGGCGCAGACGGCGATATGCCGCTCGTTCATCAGCAGACGGTTGTCGAAACCTTCCCATTCGCCGTTGCCGAAACGGATGGCGCAATCGAGCACGCCGGATTCGGCGAGGTTGTCGTCGACGCGGGTCGACAGGCTGAGTTCGAGATGCGGATGGGCGTCGCGCAGGCGCCCGAGACGCGGCATCAGCCAGCGGCTGGTGAAAGTGGGAGGCGCGTTGATGCGCAGACGGTTGCGGTGGGTTTTTTCCTGCAGGCTGCGTACGGTGAGTTCGATGCGGTCGAACGACTGTTGCAGCGCTTGCAGAAGCATGCGGCCGGCGGCCGACAGTTCCAGATGATGGTGGTGGCGTTGCAGAAGGGTTTCGCCGAGTTGCGACTCGAGTTGGCGGACTTGTCGGCTGACGGCGCTTTGCGTGACGTTTAGCAGTTCCGCTGCGCGGGTGAAACTGCCCGTGCGGCCGGCGACTTCAAAGGCTTTTAGCGCGTTTAGCGCGGGCATTTTGCGTTTCAAGGTTTTTGGGGGGCGGTTTTGGGTGTGGGGTTATTTTAGCTGGCGGTGGCGGTGCACTTTGTTTCGAATTCGACCAGAACCCAAACCACCCAGCCAGAAAAACAAAACCCCTAATCCGCCAACCTCTTATCCGCCAAAGCCCGCTGGCAATCCTCGAAAACCTGCTTGAAAAGCCGCCCCTGCGGATCGATCTCATCCGTGCCGAGAATCTCCTCCACCGCGTCGCGCGCCCAATCCGCCTCGACGAACCGCGCATGCCGTCGCGCAATTTCCACCGCCGTCGCCGACAGCTTCGCGATGCTCAGCCAATCCGCCTCCCGCGATCTGCGATCGAGCCACTTATGCGCGCTCTGCACATGAAACGCGGCATCGGGCCAATCCTCATTCAGGTAATAAGCGCCAAGACTTCCGCATGTGAGCCAGCACAACAGCTCCAGACGGTCCCGTGGACTCAGATGATGGCGTACATCACTCATGGCGACGCTCGCTGCTGAAATTGCAATTCCGGTGAGAAGGGCATGCCGCCATCCTCCGCTTTCGTCAACAATATCACGCAGAATTCAACAGCGGCAATTCCTGACCTACCCTGGCGCGCCAGCGCCACATCCGGCCGCAACCCGCCTGGGCAGGCCGCGCGCCAGCACGCCTCCTTAACGCGTCGCGACGATAAAAAGCCGCGGAAACGGCAGCAACACCGTGCCGTCGGCGAGCGCCGGATAAGCCCGCGCAATCGCGTCCCGGTAACGCTGCAAAAAGGCCGCCTGGCCAGCGTCGTCGAGCTCGGCAAGGAAGGGGCGAAGCGAGCTGCCCTTGAACCATTCCACCACCGCGTCCGCACCGCCCGCCAGCGGGTGATGGTAAACCGTGCGCCACACGTCGACCCGTGCACACTGCGGCTCGAGCAACGCGTAATACCACTCGGCACCGTAGCGCATGGTGCGCTCCACGCCCGCGAGTCTGGGCGCCCAGGGGCCGTCGGCGGCGATCTCACGCAGAACGCGATGCGCCGGTTCGTCCAGGTTATCCGGCATTTGCACGGCAAGACTGCCGCCCGGCGCCAGTTTCTTCACGAGCGACGCAAACAGCCGCTCGTGGTCAGGCACCCATTGCAGCACGGCATTGGCAAGGATCAGGTCGTACGGTCCCGGCGCCTGCCACGTCGAAATATCGACGACGTCGAACCGGAACTGCGGCAGCCGTTGGCGCGCGGCGGCGATCATGTCGGGCGAGTTGTCGAGACCGCTCACCGCCGCGCCCGGCAGGCGCGCGGCGAGCGCCTCGGTGGAGTTGCCGGGCCCGCAGCCGATGTCGACCGCGACCCGCACGTCCGTGGCCGGCACGGCGGCCAGCAGGTCCCGCACCGGTCGCGTGCGCTCGTTTTCGAACATCGCATATTGCTTTGCGTGCCAATCCGTCGTCAATTTCATGGGTTCCTCCTGTGTGTCCAATGGACGAACCGATGTTTTTCAATCGGTTCAATCCGTTGATTCTCGGCCGCACCGACGGCGGAGTAAAATGAATTTATCATTCCGATTCCTTCATTTTTCCAATGAAAATCGACACCCTTGGCGTTCAGGCATTCGTCGCGATTGCGGATCGAGGCAGTTTTCAGGGCGCGGCCGACGCGCTGCACGTCACCCAAACCGCCATCACGCAGCGGCTGCGCAAGCTCGAAAGCTTTCTCGGCGTCACGCTGATCGAACGAACCACCCGCTCGATGTCACTGACTGAAATTGGCCGCAGTTTTTTGCCGCAGGCGCGTCGCTTGCTGGGCGAACTCGCCGACGCGCTGATGGAAATCCGCGAGACTGGCGTGGCGCGTCGCGGCGATGTGTCGATTGCCTGCGTGCCGACCGTCGGCGTGCAGTATCTGCCGCGCATTCTGCAGGCGTATTCATCGCGTTATCCGCATAACCGCATCAAGATTCTCGATCACGCGTCGTCGGCGGTGGAGCAGGCCGTGCTGCGCCGGGAGGTGGAGTTCGGCATCAACATCGCACGCGACCGTCATCCGGAACTGGACAGCGTGCCGCTCACGGAAGACCGCTACGTGTTGATCTGCCATGAAGCGCATCCGCTGGCGAAACGGCGGCGCATCGCGTGGGCGCAGTTGCAGTCCTACCCGCTGATTTTTGCGGGCGAAGTGAGCGGCAACCGGGCCTTGCTGGACGTCGCGCTGCAAACCAGCGAACTGGCGTTGCGCTCGTTCTACGAAGTCCAGCGCAGCTCGACGGCCGTGGGACTCGTCGCGCAAGGCGTGGGCGCGGCCGTGGTGCCCGCCCTCGCGTTGCAGAAGGGCGCCTATCCGACGGTGCGCACGATCGAGTTGACCCATCCGGTCGTGTCGCGCACCCTCGTGCTGGTGGCGCGCAAGACCGCGCAGTTGTCGCCGGCCGCGCAGGCGCTCTACGACATGATCCTCGATCAGGCGACCCTGAAAACCTGACGCGCCGGCTCAAGAAAAATCGGTCGAACGCGACAGCGTCTCCCAGTCATCCATCTCCGCGCGCAGCGCGGTCAACCGGCTTGCCACGAGGTCGAACGCGTCGTTGCCCAGCAGCAGATGCACCGGCGGATTCCCAGCTTCGACCACTTGCAGGAGCGCCTGTGCGGCTTTCTGCGGGTCGCCCGCCTGCTGACCGCTTTTCGCCTCGCGCGCCGCGCGAACCGGATCGAACAGGCGGTCATAGTCGGCGATGCTGCGTCCCGCACGGACCATCGAGCGGCCAGCCCAGTCCGTGCGGAACGAGCCTGGCGCGACCGCCGTCACCTTGATACCGAATCCGGCAACTTCTTTCGCAAGCGTGTCGGTGATGCCTTCGAGGGCGAACTTGCTGCCGCAGTAGTACGCGATGCCGGGCATCGTGATGAAGCCGCCCATCGACGTAATGTTGACGATGTGCCCCGAGCGGCGTTCGCGCATGGCGGGCAGCACGGCCTTGATCATGGCAACCGCGCCGAACACGTTGACGTCGAACTGACGGCGCAGATCGTCGAGCGGCGACTCTTCGAGCGTGCCTTCGTGTCCGTAGCCCGCGTTATTCACGAGCACGTCGATCGGCCCGGCAAGCGCGGTCATGCGCGCGACGGCCGGCGCGATCGCATCGAACTGCGTCACATCGAGAATGACGGCGTGGGCCCGTTCGGCGGACAGTGCATCGAACGCCTCGCGCGCCGCGGCGTCGCGCACGGTGCCGATGACCGTATGCCCCGCATTGAGCGCGGCCTCGGCGAACGCACGGCCAAAACCGGAACTGACGCCGGTGATCAGAAATGTTTTGCTCATGATGAATGGCTCCTTGATTTCGGCCATCGAGCGAAGCACTTTCGGGCGAAAGCGCACCTGGTCGACAGCGTCTGGGACAAGGCTGTATGTTAGAAGCGGCAGGGCGCGGCGCGAATGCCGGTTCGTCTGGCTTGTTTGCCTGATCCTATGAACGCGTGGCTTTTTGGGCGCGCCGGTGGCACATTGCAGACTGACCGATCGACTGGCAAAGGCGGCAGGAGCCGAATTGACACGCAAACACATTGATCCGGCGATACAGCAGCGCATGGTGACGCTGCTGCAAGCGCTCGCGCCGCTGGAAGGCTACAACCTCACCGTCCTTCCCGACGTGCGGTTACTGCGCTCGAACCGGCCGCTCAGCCGCACGCCGGTGCTGTACGATCCCGGCATCGTGATCGTGTGCCAGGGACGCAAGCGCGGTTTTCTCGGCGACACGGTGTACGTCTACGACGCGCAGCATTACCTGGCGGTCTCGGTACCCGTGCCGTTTTCGATGGAAACCGAAGCGAGCGCGGCCAAACCTTTGCTCGCGATTTATTTCCGGCTCGATTTCAAGGTCGCAGCCGATTTGCTGCTACAACTCGACGAACGCGAGAGCACAGTGCCGGCGAGGCCGCACGGCATGATGTCGTCGCCGCTCGGCGGCAGGTTGAGCGCATCGGTACTGCGTTTTCTCGAAGCCATGCAGACGCCATTGGAAGCAGAACTGCTCGGGCCGGCCCTCGTGCGCGAAATCTATTTTCACGTGCTGACCGGCGAGCAGGGTGGCTCGCTGCGCGCCGCGCTCACGGCGCAGGGTCAATTCGCCCGCATCGCCAGGGTCATTCGCAAGATTCACGCGTGCTACCGCGAACCGCTGGATGTGGAGCAACTCGCGCTCGAGGCGAGCATGAGCGTGCCCAGCTTCCATTCGCACTTCAAGACGGTCACGAGCACATCGCCGATGCAGTATCTGAAGTCGACGCGGCTCCATCAGGCGCGTCTGCTGATGGTCCGCAACGAAGTCACGGCGGCGCTCGCCTGTGTGCAGGTCGGCTATGAGAGCGCGTCGCAATTCAGCCGCGAGTTCAAGCGTCTGTTCGGGCGCAGTCCGGTCGAAGAGGCAGAGCGGATGCGCAAGACCTTCGCCGTGCCGCCGCCCGCACCGGGTTCGATTTTCGTCGCATCACATTGAGCCGGCTGGACCGGCAACCCCGGTGCGAATTGTCCATGTCGAACAGAACGAAGCGCCGTTACGCTAACGTCCATGCTACAGATACTCGGCAAGACCACCTCGATCAACGTTCGCAAAGTCCTCTGGATGGCGACGGAGCTCGGCCTCGCGTTCGAACAGCAAGACTGGGGCAGCGGCTTTCGCTCGACCGAAGCGCCGGAATTCGTCGCGTTGAATCCGAATGCCATGGTGCCCGTCATCAAGGACGGCGAGTTCGTGCTGTGGGAGTCCAATTCGATCATCCGCTACCTGGCGGGACGTTATGACGGCGCATTCCTGTATCCGTCCGATCCCTGCGAACGCGCGCGATGCGATCAATGGATCGACTGGCAGGCGAGCGAGTTGAATCGCTCCTGGAGCTATGCTTTCCTCGCGCTCGTGCGGCGCTCCGCGGCGCATCAGGACTCGCGGCAGATCGAGCTGTCATGCGCAAACTGGACGAAGCATATGGCGATCGTCGAGCGCCAACTCGAAAAGACGGGCGCGTTCATCGCCGGGCGCGCGTTTTCGCTCGCGGATATTCCGATCGCGCTGTCGATCAACCGTTGGCTGGAAACGCCGCTGGCGCACGCGGAGTTCGCCGCGCTCACGGCTTACATGGAACGCCTCGCGCCGCGCCAGGGCTTTCGCGAATATTGTCGCAACGGCACGCCCTGAGCTTTCAAATTCCCTTCGAAATGCCTGCGAATTGACGTGCGAGGTTCGTATCTGCGTGCCATTACCCAAGTCACCTACAATGAGCGCTTTTGCGACATGAATTGAAGGCTTCGACGATGCGGTTATCGACCTATGCGCTGGCTTTGCTGACAGCCTGTTTCACTCTCAACGCGAACGCCGAGATGACGGCCTCGCAATACAAGCTTTGGGCCCATACCGACAACAACTCGGTCTATGCAGCCTACATTACGGGCACGATCAACGCGCTCGGGTGGGCCAACGGCGACCTGGTGTCGAAGAATCGCCCGGCGCTGTTCTGCCCGCCGAAAGACCTCGCGATCGGCAATCAGAACGTGTACCCCTTGCTCGACCGGTTCTTCGCCAGCCATCCCAGCATTTCGGACGACTTCCCCATCGGCCTTGCGATTCTTCGCTCGCTGCAGGGCGCATTTCCCTGCTGATCGCCAGTCGTCGTCCTGCCATGCCTAAATCGGCCGCCACCCAGCGTCTCAAACCCCGCAAAGCACCGGTTCAACGGCGTTCGGCGCAAACCGTCGAAGCCGTGCTCGAAGCGGCAGCGCAAATTCTCGAGACGCAAGGATTCGAAGGTTATACGACCAATGCGGTCGCGGAGCGCGCGGGAGCGAGTATCGGCTCGCTCTATCAATACTTTCCGAATCGCGATGCGTTGACGGTCGCGCTGATCGAGCGCGAGACCGGGCCGTTGCTGGCGGACATCGAGGCCGCCGCGCTGCTGGAGGGTTCGCGCGACTGCGTGCGGGCGCTCGTGCGCGCGGCAGTCGCGCATCAGATGCGCAGGCCGGAACTGGCGCGCCTGATCGATTTTGAGGAACGTCGCTTGCCGGTCGACGAGCGCGACCAGCGGCTCGGCGATCGTCTCTATGCGGTGCTGATGGAGGCGCTGACGGTCAAGCCGCAAGCGCCTGAACTGGATGACGCGAGCGAGGTCGCACTCGATCTGCTGGCGATCGTGCGCGGCATGGTCGACGACGCGGGCGAGCGTGCCGAACAGGATGCCGCGGCGCTGGAAGTGCGCGTGATGCGCGCGGTGGATGGCTATGTCTCGCTATCGCGGCGCGACAGCGGTGAGCGCGGCGCCGCGTAAAGCACGCAGCGCCGCCGTGACTTACATCTGCACGAGCTTCGGAATCTGCACGTCCGGATTGACGTCGGCCTCGTAGTCCACGCCGGCGATCTCAAAGCCGAACAGGCGCAGGAAGTCGGTCTTGTAGCCGCTGAAGTCGGTGAGTTCGTAGATATTCTCGTTGGTCACCTGATTCCACAGCGCCTGAACGCGTTCCTGCACTTCCGGGTCGAGTTCCTTGTAGTCGGCGCGCAGACGGCCTTCGTCGTCGAGATGCGGCGCCGTGCCGTACAGGCTGTCCTTGTACAGACCGTAGACCTGTTCGATGCAGCCCTCGTGCGTGCCTTTCTCCTTCATCACCTTGAAGAGCAGCGACAGATACAGCGGCATCATCGGAATCGCCGAACTGGCTTGGGTGACGACCGCCTTGAGCACGGAGACGCGCGCGTCGCCGCCCTTGGCCGCCAGCTTCCCGCGAATGCCGAGCACCTTCTGGTCGAGATCCTTCTTGGCCGCGCCGATCGAACCGTTCCAGTAGATGTCGTGGGTGATCTTTTCACCGAGGTAGGTGAAGGCGGTGGTCTTCGCGCCGTCGGCCAGCACGCCGGCTTCGAGCAGGGCATCGATCCACATCTGCCAGTCTTCACCGCCCATTACCGCGACGGTGTCGTCGATCTCTTGCTGCGTGGCAGGTTCGAGCACCGTTTCCTTGATGACTTCCTTATCTGTATCGATGCCGCGCAGTTTGACGGACTGGCCGATCGGCTTGAGCGTCGAACTGAACACCTGACCGGTTTTCGGATGCGTGCGCTTGGGCGAGGCGAGGCTGTAGACCACCAGATCGACCTGGCCGAGATCGCGCTTGATGACCTCGATGGTGCGTGCCTTGACTGCGTCGGAGAAAGCGTCGCCGTTGATGCTGGTCGCGTACAGGCCCTTTTCCGAGGCGAATTTCTCGAACGCGGCGGTGTTGTACCAGCCGGCCGTGCCGGCCTTGGTCTCGCTGCCCGCGCGCTCGAAGAACACACCGAGCGTGGCGGCGTCGGAGCCGAAGGCCGCGCTGATGCGGGCGGCCAGGCCGTAGCCCGTGGATGCGCCGATCACGAGCACCTTCTTCGGGCCGTTGGCGATGGGACCGCGTGCCTTGACGTAGTCGATCTGTTCCTTGACGTTGGCTTCGCAGCCGGTCGGATGGGTCGATACACAAATGAAGCCACGCACGCGCGGTTTGATGATCATGAAGCACCTCTTGTCGGAATTGCCGACATTATAGTGGCCCTCGGCGGCTTGCCCATGCAGCCGGTCGTTTCAGGCGCGCGCGGCGCAAAAATCGGTCGGCGCCGCGCGTCTTGGTAGGATTGCGCCTTTCCAAGCAGACGGTAAGCCAGTGTGAAGCGCCTGATCGACTTTTTCCTGCAGACCCTCGAGAAGGGCCTGACTCTCGCGAATCCGCGTATCGCCCAGGCCTGGTGGCATTTGCGCCATCCGACGTGGCGCGGCGCCGTGAAGGCCTGCGCCGCGCTGCCGCTGCTGTTCGTGCTGTATGTGCTGATCCTGATTCCGTTCACGCCCAGCATCGGCGATATTCGCAAGGCGAAAATCGAGCAGCCGGCCCAGATTCTCTCGGCGGACGGCAAGCTGCTGGCCGAATTCAAACCCTCGAACCGCGAATGGGTGGCGCTCAAGGACATCTCGCCGAACGTAGTCGACGCACTGATCGCGACCGAAGATCACCGCTTCTACCAGCATTGGGGTCTCGACTGGCGTCGTACGGCGTCGGCCGCCCTGCATACGTTTTCCGGCGACCGCCAGGGCGGCTCGACCATCACCCAGCAGCTTGCGCGCAATCTGTATCCCGATGAGATCGGCCGTGCGCCGACGCTGACCCGCAAGCTCAAGGAGGCGATCACCGCCCTGAAGATCGAGGCGCTCTACACCAAGGACGAGATTCTCGAGACCTATCTCAACACCGTGCCGTTCCTCTATAACGCCTACGGCATCGAGATGGCCGCGCGCACCTATTTCGACAAGTCGGCCTCCGACCTGACGGTGCTCGAAAGCGCGACGCTGACCGGCATGCTCAAGGGCAACAGCTACTACAACCCGGTGATCAATCCCGAGCGGGCTTTGCAGCGCCGCAATACGGTGCTCGGGCAGATGGTCAAGTACGGCAAGCTGACGCCGGTCGCGTTCAACACGCTCAGCCGCAAGCCCTTGCGCATCGATTTCGAGCGCCAGACCGAGCCGCCCGGGCCCGCGCCGCACTTCGCGCAACAGTTGCGCAAGTGGCTCGCCGCGTGGGCCGATCGCAACGACTACAACATGTATTCCGATGGCCTCGTGGTGCGCACCACGATCGATTCGCGGTTGCAGACCATGGCCACCCAGGCCGTCACGCTGCAGGGCAACCAGCTGCAGGGGATCGCGAATTCGGCGTGGGGCGCGCGGTCGGGATGCTCGAACGGCAAGGATCTCCTGCAAACCTTCCTGCGCGAAACGCCGGACTACCGTGCGGCCAAAGATGCTGGTCTGACGGACGACGACGCGCTCAAACGCGTCTCGTCGGACCGGCGCCTCGTGCAGTCGGTCTGCGAGTCGAAGACCCGCGTGCAAGCCGATTTTCTGGCGATGGACCCGCGCAACGGCCAGATCCGCGCATGGGTCGGCAGCCGTGATTTCAGCGACGACCCGTTCGATCACGTCCAGCAGGCGCGCCGTCAGCCGGGGTCGACCTTCAAGCCGTTCGTCTACGCGGCGGCCTTCGAGTCCGGCGCGAAGCCGGCCGACACCTTTATCGACAAACCGGTGGAGATCGCACTCGCCGGTGGCGAAGTCTGGCGTCCGAACGACGAAGACGAACCGAGCGACCGTGCCATCAGCCTGCGCGACGGCCTTGCGTATTCGCGCAACCGGATCACCGCACAACTGATGGAAACGGTCGGCCCGAACAAGGTCGCGCGGCTCGCCCGCGCCATGGGCGTGCGCGACAGCGAACTCGATCCGGTGCCGTCGCTCGCGCTCGGCACGAGTCCCGTGACGTTGAAGGAAATGGTCTCCGCCTACGGCACGATCGCCAATCTCGGTGCTTACGTCGAGCCGGTGATGGTGACGCGCATCGAAAATCGCAAGGGCGAGGTGCTGGCCGAATTCGCGCCCGTGACACCGCGCCAGGAACTGCCCGCCGACGCCGACCGCATGCTCATCGACATCATGCGCGACGTGGTGAACCGGGGCACGGGCTCGACGATCCGCAGCCGCTTCGGGATACGTGGCGACGTCGCCGGGAAGACCGGCACGACTCAGGGCAACGCGGACGGCTGGTTCATCCTGATCCATCCGCAACTGGTGGCGGGCGCGTGGGTCGGGTTCAACGACAGCCGTGTGACCTTGCGTAGCGACTATTGGGGCCAGGGGGCACACAGCGCGCTGCCGATCGTCGGCGATTTTTTCCAGCGCGCGCAGCGCTCGAAGCTGGTCGACAGCCGCGTCAAGTTCGAGACGGAGCAGCAGCCGGGTTGGTTCGAAGCGCGCACAGGCAGACTGCGTGACTGGTTCGAGCACGCGTTCGAGCCCGCGCCCACGAAGACGGCCACGCCGGTGGCGACGCATGGCGCGACGCGTCGCGCGCCGACCGCACCGCCGGTCGCGACGACGCCTGCCGCGCCGTTCGCCTCGGCGTCCTCAGCGTCCTCAGCCTCGGCGACGCCTGCGGCACCGCGCGCGCTGCCGCCGCTGCTCCAGCCTTCGGGCTCCGCGCCAATGGCCGCGAGCGGGGCGGTCGATGGCGAAGCGCACGGCAACGGCGAGCCGGCGCTCGCGCCGACCCCGACCCCGGACGACGCGCCGCCGTCCGATGCGGGCAGTCCAGCGAACCTGCTGCAAGGCGGGTCGGCGAGTGGCGCAACCTCGCCCTGATTGACGGGCGCTGCCCGCTACGGCATCACGCCGCCTGGACTGGCGTCGGCAATCTGGATCACGTCCATGGAATATGAACGCGATCCAGATTGCGATCCAGCTGATACGCCGCGCTGATCAGCGCAAGATGCGTCAAGGCCTGCGGAAAGTTGCCGAGCGCTTCGCCGCTGGTCGCCACTTCTTCCGAAAACAGGCCCACGTGATTCGCGTAGGCCAGCATCTTCTCGAACACGAGACGCCCTTCGTCGACGCGGCCGGCTCGCGCCAACGCCTCCGCATACCAGAACGAACAGGCGCTGAAGCCGCCTTCGATGCCGGGCAGGCCGTCGAGCGTTTCGCCGCGCGTGTAGCGGAAGATCAGCGGATCGACCCGTAAACCGTCGCCGATCGCATCGAGCGTGCCGAGCCAGCGCGGATCGGTCGGGCCAATGAAACGCACGAGCGGCATCATCAACGCGGACGCATCGAGCGTCTTCGAATCCGGCGTCTGCACGAAAGCGTTCAGTTCCTCGTTCCAGAAATGCTCGTGAATATCGCGGTGAATCGCGTCGCGGGCATCGAACCAGCGTTTGAGCGGCGCGGGCAGCGAGCGCTTTTCCGCCAGACGTAACGCGCGATCCACCGTGACCCAGCACATCAGCCGCGAATGCAGAAGGGGCCGCAAGCCATTGCGAAATTCCCAGATGCCGTGGTCCGGTTCGCGCCAGTGGTCCACCACGTAATCGACGGTGCGCACCACGTCGCGCCAGCCGTCGTAGGAAATCGCGGCGCCGTACTTGTTGTACAGATAGATCGCATCGAGCAGCGCGCCGTATACGTCAAGCTGCGTCTGGTCGCGCGCGGCGTTGCCGACGAGCGGTACGCCCGCCGTGCCGTCCGCCAGCGACGCGGCTTCGGTTTCTTCGGGCGGCGCCTTGCCGTCGACGGTGTACATCACGTTGAGCGAGCCGTCCGAGTCGCAATGGCGGCTGCGTTCGGCGATCCATCGCATGAAATGCCGGGCTTCGCCGGTATAGCCGAGGCGCAGCAGCGCGTAGACGGAGAATGCGGCGTCACGGATC
Organism: Paraburkholderia sp. BCC1884; assembly: GCF_900996225.1. Classification (GTDB taxonomy): domain Bacteria; phylum Pseudomonadota; class Gammaproteobacteria; order Burkholderiales; family Burkholderiaceae; genus Paraburkholderia. The sequence goes on from NZ_CAAJGL010000079.1 coordinate 735,572, forward strand.
CACGTGAAGCGATAGTCCCAGCGGCGCGAGCCGTCGAGCGCTTCGGCGAGGCCGAACGTCGGCGCGGCCACGATCGCGCCGTATTCACTGGAACTCAGCAGCTTGAGCGTGAGCGCCGAGCGCATCACGACTTCGCGGTAACGGCCGCGATAAGTGGATTGCGCCGACCACGCTCGCCAGTAGCGAATCGTATGGTCCAGCACCGTCTCGCAGTGGAACGACTTCTCGCGCAAGCCCTCGGCCTCGCCGAAGACGAAGCCCGCCGACTGGCCATCGCCCAGTTCGAATTCGGCATGCGCGGCGCCGTCGTCGATCTCCACCGGCAAGGTGCTGTCGAGCCGCAGTTGCAACGCGCCGTCGATCTCGTGGAATTCGACTGCGCCATCCTCGATCCGATGAGTGCGGTGTGCGCCGCGCGCATAGCCGAAGCGCGGCTCGCAGCGCATGCTCAGGCGCATGCTGCCGTGGACCATGCGCGCCACGCGGATCACGCAGTTCGGCAGCGGCGCGGGGGTGTCCGCAGCGTCGCCGTTTTCCGGAACCGGCATGAAGTCCATCAATTCGCACACCCCCTCGGCTGTCATGAAGCGCGTCAGCAGCACGTTGGTGTCCGGCAGGTACATCTGCTTGACGTTGGCCGTCCCGTTGGCGGGTTCGATCGAGAACGCGCCGCCGTGCGACGGTTCGATCAGGCCCGCGAAAATCGTCGGTGAATCGATGCGCGGGAAACACATGAAGTCGATCGCACCGCGCAGCGAAACCAGTGCGGTGGTCTTCATGTTGCCGATCATGCCTCGAGCGTCCGCGGGGAGCGCGGGTCGGGGAGGAGTAGGGCGCCGGTCGGGCATAAGGGCTGACTCCGAGGGAAAGATGCTGCGCCGGGGCCGCGACGAAAGCGTGCCAGCGCCGTCGCGTGCGCCACGTCAATTCAGGTTCCGGTAGCAACGCGTGTGCCGCGCCGCCGCGCGAGTTGTCGATGCACGCAGGCGGGTGGTCGATTGTTAGTCGGGATGCAACAGTGTTTTCAGTCCACGTGGCTGATCTCCGGCGCACATTTACGGATAATTTCCTGATTGGAAAACTGGCTAGGAGTACGCAGGCACACGATGGTCAACAGGAACGCAAACCCCATGAGGGACACGCAGAGTCGGGAAGCAGCGTCCCGGAGCAGGAGGCTACGGTGCAAAGGCGTGCGCAACGCCGTTGCGGCGTTCGTGGCGCTCGTGGCGTGCGCCGCCAGTCTGGTCGGATGTACCTCGACGACCCAGGTCGTGAGTGCCGATAAACCCGGCACCTACACCGTCGAGGCGAGCGCAACCGGCGGACGGATGGCGTGGGCTCGTGCCCATGAAGAAGCGCTGACCCAGGCGCACGACTACTGCGAGCGCCGCGGCATGCAAAGCAGTGTCACGAAGGAAACGGTGAGTGGCGTGCAGATGCTGAGCGCGCATGCTTCGTCGGTGAATTTCGAATGCCATCCGAAGTTCTAGCGAAGCGGCGGGCAGGTGAGTGCACGCGAAAACGCCGGGCGCGGTGAATCGCGGCCCGGCGTCGAGGACTGATGCTTGAAAGGGCGACGCTTACTTCGCGTCCATCACCACGAGGTTCTTGTCTTTCGAATCGGACACGAAGATGGCCAGCAGTTTGGCGGGTTCGGTCGCGCTCGCATTGGCGCTGACGGTGTGATGGTCGCCGGGCTTCTCGGTCCAGTGTTCGCCTGCATGATAAACATGCTCTTCGCCGTTGTTCACGCGGCTGCGGATCGCGCCCGACAGCACATAGCCGACCACGAACGCCTGGCCGTGCCGATGCGCCGGCGTCCTCGCGCCAGGCGCATAGTCGACCACCAGGGCGGTCATCGTCTTGCCCGGCACATTGGCGATGGCTTCGGCGAAGGCCGGCGTAATCGTCTGACCGGCCATGGCGGCGTCGGCCGCGAACGCGCCTGGCGAGGCGCTCATCAAGGTGCAGCCAGCGAACGTCGCTGCTGCGATCAAGGTACGAATGCTCATGCTGCGACTCCCGATGCGGTTGCGGTAGTGTCCTTGCCCGATACGCCGGCCGCGGCCGACTTCGCCCACTGCACCGCCACCGCGGACAACTCGTTGCGGGCCCGTGCGAGTGCCTCGGTGCGCGCTTCCTGATCCGCGAACTGCAGCGGCTGGGCGTCGACAAACGTCGGATGATTCGCGCCGAGAAAACCGAAGGCGGCTTTCAAGGCAGGCGTGAGCGCGTCCATCGCTTCATACGACGAACCCGGGCGCAGATCGGCGCCACGGCTCGTAATGAACAACACCTTCTGCCGTCCAAGCTGGCCGACGATGCTGCCGTCTGCATTCAGCAGATATGTCACGTTCGTACGTGTGATGCTGTCGATGAACGCCTTGAAGACGGAAGGCATCGACCAGTTGTACATGGGCATAGCGAGGACCAGCGCGTCGGCGGCGAGCACGCGTGCGCACAGCGCATCCGACGAAGCCAGCGTCGCTTTCATGGCCGGCGTACGATCAGCGGCAGCCGTGTAGGTAGCAATCGCGAACGCTTCGGTAACGTGCGGCGGGGTGTCGACCGTGACATCCAGATAGTCGATTTCCACATCCGCATGCTGTTCGCGCAACTGTTCGAGAAAAAAGCGGCTCAGTGCGCGGGAGTTGGAGCGCTCGCGCTTGGCGCTGGCATCGACGTGCATGATCTTCATGATTTGCGTCCTTAGGAGAGGTTGTGCATGAACGCAGATTAAACGCTCGACTGGCTTGATGAAATGACCGGTTTTATCTAAATCAAGGTAACCACTTTCGCAAGGCGACCGTAAGTGAATCAGCGCGGTATCCTCATGCCTGCCGTTGAAACAGTGAAGTGCGGAATCCAACTTTGACAATATCTGACCTTGCAGATAAAGTTCGCTTCACTTAACTGGAGATGCCCGTGAACCACTACACGCCGGAGAGTTTCAGCCTGACGCAGAGCGTGGGGTTCGCGATCAGCAAGGCGCGCAACGTGCTGATCGCTGAAATGGACGCAGCGTTGAAGGAACTCGACATCACGTCGCAGCAAATGGGCATTCTGTTGTCGATGCAGCGCGGTATGGCCGCCACGCCGTTCGAGCTGTCGAAGATCCTCGGCATCGATACCGGTTTGATGACGCGCATGCTCGACAAACTGGAGACGAAAGGTCTGCTGGAGCGTTCGCGCAGTATCGAGGATCGCCGCGTGGTCAATCTGAAACTGACGCGTGCGGGCGAAGCGGTGGCCGGACGTTTGCCGCAGATCGCGCCCGTGGTGCTGAACCGGCGGCTGAAGAAGTTCAGTAAAACGGAGTTCGAGGAATTGCGCCGTCTGCTCAACAAGTTTCTCGCGGATTAGACGACGGTAGACGACAACGCGCGGCAATAGACGGCCGGGGCAGACACGCCGCATCACTCGCGGAGATTTTTTCACTCATTTATCTGACAGGTCAGACAATGAAATCACAGCTAGTTTCGCGGATCGCCGGTGCGCGGGCCGCCAGGGCGGGGGTGACGGTGATTTTCGCGGCCGTGCTATCGGCCTGTGCGAATTACGCCGGTATCTCCAGCAACAGTCAGATGGCGCAGCCGCAGACCTACGCGACGCAACAGAGCATCGTGGCCGATGGTGGACATTGGCCCGCTGCAGACTGGGCCGATCAGTTCGGCGACGTTCAACTGAAGGCATTGCTTGCCGAAGCACTGCGCGGCAACCCGACGATCGACCAGGCGCGCGCCCGGGTGGCCGCCGCCGCTGCCTATGCCGACACCGCGAAGGCCAGCACCTTGCCGAAAGTCGGCGCGACGTATTCGTTCACGCGTCAGTTGTACTCGGGCACGGCGCTCGTGCCGCCGCCGTCGGGCGGCTCCTGGCAATCGGAAAACACAGGCTTGCTGTCGGCTTCTTACGACCTCGACCTGTGGGGCAAGAATCGCGAAGCGCTGAAGGCTTCGCTGTCGCAATTGCAGGCGAGCCAGGCCGATGCGGAAGTGGTCAAGCTGTCGCTGACCTCGGCCACGGCGCGTGCGTACAACCAGTTCGCGCGGCTCTATGCATTGCGCGACATCGCGCAGCAGGAAATCACCCAGCGCGAACAGATCGACCGCATCACGGCGGGGCGCATCGCGACGGGTCTCGACACACAAGTCGAGCGCAAGACGGCGCAGGCGAATCTCGCCACCAGTCGCGCGACACTGGCATCGATCGACGGCAGCATTCTGACCACGCGCTATCAACTGGCCGCCTTGCTCGGTGCCGGTCCCGATCGCGGGCTCGCCATTGCGCGGCCGACGCTCGGCGTGGGCGACGAAGTGCGCGTACCGGCCAATCTGCCGGCGGACCTCGTGAGCCGCCGCCCGGATCTGGTCGCGGCCCGCTGGCGGGTCGACGCGCTCACGCACGATGTGAAGGAGGCCAAGGCCGAGTTCTATCCCGACATCAATCTGAGCGCCGCGATCGGCCTCGACGCATTCGGCTTCGGCCGCTTTCTCACGGCGGCGAGCCGCACGGAATCGGCGGGGCCGGCGATTCATCTGCCGATTTTCGACGGCGGTCAATTGCGCGCGCAGTTGAAGGGTCGCTATGCCGACTTCGACTACGCCGTCGCTACCTATGACCAGACGCTCGTGAGCGCGTTGTCGGAAGTGGCGACCCAACTCGCCCAAATCCGTTCGACCGACGATCAACTCGGCGACGCGCAAACCGCGCAGCAGGCCGCGCGCGACGCCGATCAACTGGCGCTCACGCAGTACAAGGCCGGCCTCGCGAATCAGCTCACCGTACTCAACGCCGACACCACTGCGCTCGTCGCCGATCAGCAGGTCGCGAATCTGAAGATGGACCGGCGCGATCAACAGATCGCGCTGGCCGCGGCACTCGGCGGCGGTTATGTCGATGAGGCCGGCGCCGCAGCGAGCGCTACGGCGAGCGCATCCGCGGGCTCGGGCGCCACTGGGGCTTCCGTCGTCGCCACGCGCTGAGAAGCCTTCTCGACACGTTTCACTCTCTGTCTGGAGTTACATCATGAGCGACACGATCACCCCTCGCCGCACGACGGCGGAAGCATCTGCGACCGCGGCAACGCCCACGCCGACACCCGTCGACGCGCAGCCGCCCGGCAAACGCAAACTGCTGCTCTCGCTGCTCGCCGCCGCCGTGGTGGTGGGTGGCGCGGGCTACGGCGCGTATTACTACACGACGGGCCGCTACTATCAATCCACCGACGACGCCTACGTCAGCGGCAACCTCGTACAACTGACGCCGCAAGTGAGCGGCACCGTGGTCGCGGTGAACGCCGACGACACGCAGATCGTCAAAGAGGGCGCGCCGGTCGTCACGCTCGACAACGCCGACGCGCGGGTCGCGCTGCAAAACTCGGAAGCCACCCTGGGCCAGACGGTTCGGCAGGTGAGCGGACTTTATGTCGATAACGCGTTCTATGCCGCGACCGTTGCGCAACGTCAGTCCGATCTCGCGCGCGCCAACGACGACCTGAAGCGTCGTCAGGCGGTGGCCGAAACCGGTGCGGTTTCCGGCGAAGACATTGCGCATGCGCGCGACGCCGTCAGCTCCGCACAGGCCGCGCTCGACGCCGCCCGTCAGCAGGCCGAAGCGAATCACGCGCTGACCGATCGCACCTCGATCGAACAACATCCGAACGTGCAGGCGGCGGCGTCGAAGGTGCGCGACGCTTACCTGAACTACGCGCGCAACACCTTGCCCGCGCCGGTCACCGGCTACGTGGCGCGGCGCTCGGTGCAGGTCGGTCAGCGCGTCGCGCCGGGCACGCCGCTGATGGCGATCGTGCCGCTCGACGGCGTGTGGGTCGACGCCAATTTCAAGGAGGGACAACTTCGCCACATGCGCATCGGCCAGGCGGTCACGCTGTGCGCCGATGTCTATGGTTCCAGCGTCAAATATCACGGCCGGGTGGTCGGCTTCTCCGCGGGCACGGGCGCGGCCTTCGCCGTGCTGCCCGCGCAGAACGCGACCGGCAACTGGATCAAGGTCGTGCAGCGTCTGCCGGCGCGGATTCAACTGCAGCAGGACGAGTTGAACGCGCATCCGTTGCGGATCGGTCTGTCGATGCAAGTCGATGTCGACACCCACGATCAATCGGGCGCGCAGCTCGGCGCGGCGCTCAGCACCTCGTATCGCACCGACGTATTCGCCCAGTACGGTGCGGATGCCGACGCGGAAATCGCCCGCATCATCGCGCAAAACATGCCGGCCGGACGTGAGCTTGCGGTCGGCACCGCGCAAAAAAGCGCAGCCCGCAAAACAGGCTGAACACGCGGCACGACAAGGCCGATTTTTTTCGGCTGTTAACTGATAAGTCAGATAGTTTCAGGTTTCCTCGACAGGTGAAGAAATGAATGGAGCGACGAATTCCGCCCCGCTGCCGCCGCTGAGCGGCGGCAAGCTCGTGCTGGCGACGCTTGCCGTGGCACTCGCCACCTTTATGAACGTGCTCGATTCGTCGATCGCGAACGTGGCGATTCCGACGATCGCCGGCAATCTCGGTGTCTCCGTGGATGAGGGCACCTGGGTGATCACCCTGTTTGCCGCGGCCAATGCGATTGCAATTCCGCTGACCGGTTGGCTCACGCAGCGGGTGGGCACGATCAAACTATTCGTGTGGGCCATTTTGCTGTTCGTGCTGTCGTCCTGGTTGTGCGGGATGGCGCCGAATCTGCCGGTGCTGCTCGGCGCGCGGATTCTGCAGGGTGCCGTGGCCGGGCCGTTGATTCCGCTCTCGCAAGCGATTCTGCTCGGCTCGTACCCGAAGGAAAAAAGCTCGTACGCACTGTCCTTGTGGGCCATGACCGCAACCGTCGGGCCGATCGCCGGTCCCGCGCTGGGCGGCTGGATCACCGACAGCTACTCGTGGTCGTGGATCTTCTACATCAATATTCCGGTGGGCCTGTTCGCCGCGGGCGTGACGTGGGCGATCTATCGCACGCGCGAAACGCCGACTCGCCGTCTGCCGATCGACAAGGTCGGGCTGCTCTCACTGATCGCCTGGGTGGGGTCGTTGCAGATCATGCTCGATAAGGGCAAGGACCTCGACTGGTTCAACTCGCCCGTAATCGTCGCGCTGACGGTGTTCGCCGCGATCAGTTTTGTCTTCTTCGTGATCTGGGAGTTGACGGAAAAAAATCCGATCGTCGATCTGAAACTGTTTGGGCAGCGCAACTTTCTGGGCGGGACGATTGCGATATCGATCGCCTACGCGGTGTTTTTCTCCAACCTCGTGCTGCTGCCCCAATGGATGCAGGCCTATCTGAATTACCGCTCGGTGGACGCCGGACTGGCGACCGCGCCGCTCGGTATTTTCGCGGTGCTTCTCGCCCCCGTGATGGCGAAGATCATGCCGAAATCCGACGCGCGGGTTTTGGCGACGGTGGCCTTCGTCGGCTTTGCCGCCGTGTTTTTCATGCGCTCGAATTACACCACGGGCGTCGATACGTGGACACTCGTGCTGCCCACACTGCTGCAGGGGATTCCGACCGCGTTCTTCTTCGTCCCGCTCACCGCGATCATTCTGTCCGGGCTCGCCGCCAATCGCATTCCGGCCGCCGCGGGTCTGTCGAATTTCGTGCGGGTGTTTGCCGGGGCGGTCGGCACGTCGCTCGCTTCGACTGGCTGGAACGATCGGACGATCCTGCATCATGCCCGCCTCGCCGAGCAGACGAGCGTGAACAACCCCATGTTCACGTCCGCGCTCGATTCGCTGCACGCCACGCTCGGCGGCAGTCAGGCGCAGACCATGGCGTTCTTCGAACAGGCGATGAATAGCCAGGCGGCCATGCTGGGCCTGAACGACATTTTCTGGCTGTCGGCGGTGATCTTTATCCTGATCATTCCACTGATCTGGGTGACCAGGCCCGATCATTCCAGCGCGGCGGCCGCGGCAGGGGCGGGTGGACATTGAGGGCAGGCGCGCTTACTCGAACGATTTCTCGAACGATGACTCGAACCTATCCGGCTGCTGCGCCACCAGTTGATCGTAGCTCGTCTGGAATTGCAGCCAGCCGATGAACGGGTCCCCCACATGTCGCGCAAGATCCCGCAGTTTCATGACTGGCTCTTGCGTGAATCGCGGGCTTGTCGGCCGAGGAACCCGTCGGCGGCGAAGTAAGATTCAGGTTCCGGAGCCGTTTCCTCATCCACCGAGCCTCGCCATGCCCGTCACCGGTCTCAGTCACTACAACCTTCGCGCGGATCGTCTCGTCCTCGATACCTTGCGGGACTTTTATGTCGATGTCGTCGGACTCGCGGCCGGCTATCGGCCGCCGTTCAACAGTCACGGCTACTGGCTTTATGCCGGCTCGCAAGCGGTACTGCATCTTTCGGAAGCTTCGTCCGGTGAAGCGCGCCGCGTCAACGTGACGAATACCTTCGACCACGTTGCGTTCGTCTGTGAAGACATCGCGGCGTCGGTGGCCCGTTTGCAGCGATTCAATGTTCCCTACCGAAGCGACGATGTCCCGCTGACCCGGCAGCACCAGTTATTTTTCTCCGACCCGGCGGGTAACGGCGTGGAACTGAATTTTGCTCAAGACGACGCGCGTTGACAAAGTAAGCGTTATTCGCCCGATCATCGTGCGGCCCACACGACATCGCCGTCCACCGCGTAGAGCCGGCAACCTTCGTGGCCGTTTGCGCACTGCACCAGCGCGTCGTTGATCGGGTCCACGCCCGAGCTTGCGCCCCAGGCGCCGTCCGGGGCCAGCGCGAAAGCGCGCGGTCGCCGTGAGATCAGGAAATGCGCGTAGGCTTCGCGTCCCGTCGGGTTGAGAAAAGGCACGGCGCCGACATTCGCGAGCGTGGCGAAGTTCGTGCGCGGCGGCGCGGAGGCCTGGCGCTGCCAGACGACCGTGTTGTCCACCGCGTACAACTGGCAGTAGCGCGAGAGGGTCCAGCATCGATTCATCGCGCCGACGGCCGGATCGAAGCCACCCGAAGCCCACGTGCCGTTCGTGCTGCCGATCGCGAAAGCGCGCGGAAGCGGTGCGGCCAGAAACGCCCGATAGAGTTTTTCTTTCTGCGCGTCGCTCAGATACGGCACGGCACCCAGATCGTCGATGTCGGCATAGCGGGTGGCGCCCGGCGCGTGTCCCGGCAAATATTCGGCATTCACCTCCTGGCCGGGCATGCCGATGCTCGTGAGAAACGCATCGGCTTTCTGCACCCAGAGCGGCAAGCCCGCACCCGACGCGGTCATCGCATGCGCGTCTTTCTGGAAAGAACCGTAGTCCACCAGTTCCGCATGTGCGCCCGCCGCCGTGTATTGCCTGAACATGCCTTGCCAGGTCGGCGTCGAGAAGATCTGGTCGTTTTCGCCATAGAGCCAGAGCGAGCGCAATCGTGTTTTCGCGCCCAGTTGTCCGGCGCTGGTCACGAGACTTTCGTCGGGCGTACGGCAGTCCGATTCCTTCACGCCGCCGGCAAAGTTGAGCAGGCCTTTCACATCCGGCGGGTTCGACGCGCCGAACACCAGCGTGCTCCAGCCGCCCATACTTTTTCCCGCGACGACGATGCGCGACGCGTCGATCCCCGGCAGCGCTTTTATGCGATCCAGCACCGTACGGATATCGCGCGCGGCGTCCTGGCCGATGGCAATGACGTCGCATCCGTGCGGCACGGGGTGTCCACCGGAGCGCGCATAACCGCGCATCATCGGCATGGCGACTGCATAGCCGCGCGAGAGGAAATAGAAAGGAATGAACTCGTCGGCAACGCGCGGCGCATTCGGCAGGTCTTTCGACGAACCATGATTGACCAGCGCCAGCGGAAACGGGCCGCCGCGCGACGGCATGTACAACGTGACCTCCAGACGGACCGGCGTCGGCGACGATTCGACCGGCACGTAGAGGATTTTTTCGTTGAGCGGCGCGTCGGGTGAAGCGCCGGGACGAGTCAGGGTATCAGCGAAACCAGAGCTGGAAAGTAGCCATGCGCACAGCGCGGGAAGCAGCCTCGCCAGCAGAAAGTGGGCGAGAGGTCTCTCTTTGTTCATGTATTTATTCGACGACACGCGATTGGCGTGATTACGGCAATTTCAAATGAAACTTGAGTACGCAGCGCGCCGACTGTTGTAAAAATGTCGTATCCCTTATACGTCATAATTTTGAAAAGTATTCGCGACCGATTGGCTGTGCCAACATGGGTCGTCGAGCTTTCGATCCAAGAGAACCAGATTCACGGGGGCTTCATGAGTAGCCATTCGCTCATTTGGGCAGCGGTGCCGCACAACAGTGACGGCGTCGTCTTCCAGATCCGTATTGCCCGCGGACAACAACGTTTCCATGTATCGCGGCGCGTGCTCGAAGATATTTTCGAGCTGGAGCGAAGGGCTCCGGACGCGCGGCAACTTCAACTGTTCTATGCATGCATCGAGCGCATTCTCGCGAAAGCCGCGACCAAACGGTCGATCGCCGGAGCGGACACCGTCGCGCTTCTGAGCATCGATTTCGACTCGTCCAGCAGCACGCGGGACAGGTGGACAGGGCAGGCAGGCGCGCGAGGCGCGCTGTAACAGCGTCAGCCGCACGGCCGGCGCTTTTTGATAATTATTTTTGCTATTGATGAATCAACTCTGTTCGATCCGCCGTGCCCGCGCCACCGATCTGCCGTCCATTTATGTCGGCGAACTGGATTACATCCGGCAAATCGAGCCGGAGCAGGAAGCACGCTGGAAAGACGGCATGCGCTTTCACCTGAAACAATGGACCAACGACCTCGATCGCATGTTCATTGCAGAATGTGCTGATGGCGCCGAGGGCGCCGACCCGCAGGTGGGCTATTGTTTCTGGGAAGTCCACGGTGAGGCCGCCGTACTCGCCTCGATTTACGTCACACCGCAGCGACGTGGCAGCGGACTCGGCCAACAACTGCTGGCACGGTTCATCGCCGACGCTCAGGCTCAGGGTTTCAGCAAACTGACGCTCGGGGTGAAGGCGGACAATCCCGCACGCCGTCTCTACGAAAAAGCAGGCTTCGTCTACACACACGACGAACACGGCTATCGCCACTACCTCTATTCGATGTCGCCCGTCGACGAAATGCGCCAATAGAGCAAGCGGACTTTTCGCAACGTCAGAAGCCTGGCCCTAACCCGCTCGAGTGTCCCCTGCGATGGCGGTGTCGCCGCCATATTTTTGTTGGTCCGTGATGTCTTATCATGTCGGCTCTTACACCTTGATGCCCACAAGGCAGATCGCGATGACCGACCACAGCAACCCGCTGTTGCAAGACTGGCAAACGGCATATCAATTGCCACCCTTTGCCGAAATCAAACCCGAACACTTCGCCCCGGCTTTTGCCGAGTCGTTCGCCGCGCATCTGGCGCAGATCGATGCGCTGGCCGCCAATCCGGCCGTGCCCACGTTCGACAACACCGTCGCCGCGTTCGATGCCACCGGCGCCCAGTTGGAGCGCGTGCGCCTGACTTTCGAGAATCTCTGTTCATCGGAGTCGTCGCCCGCCTTGCAGGCCGTGGAGCGCGACATGGCGCCGCTGCTGGCTGCGCACGATAGCCAGGTGTCCATGCACGCCGGCTTCTTTGCCCGCCTGGACTCGGTTTATCAGCAGGCCCGCACGCTCGATCTGAACGAAGAACAGCATCGCCTGCTGCAGCGCATCCATACCGATTTCGTCCGCACCGGCGCCCAACTGCATGGCGTGGCGCGTGAGCGCTTCGCGGCCATTGCGGAGCGGCTCGCCGAGTTGTACACGAGCTTCGCGCAAAACGTTCTCGCCGACGAATCGAGCTATCAACTGCCCCTCGTCAACGAGGACGACTTCGCCGGTCTGCCCGATTTTCTTCGTCAATCCGCACATAGCGCGGCGCGGGAGCGAGGCATCGATGGCTATGTGATCACGCTGTCGCGCTCGCTGGTGCAGCCTTTTCTGACCTGGTCCACGCGTCGCGATCTGCGCGAAACCGCCTGGCGTGCCTGGACCGGTCGTGGCGAAACCGCGCAGCGCGATAACCGTCCGCTGGCACGCGAGATTCTCGTCCTGCGTCGCGAGCAGGCACGCCTGCTCGGCTACGACAACTACGCCGGGTACGCGCTGGCCGACCGCATGGCGGGTCAGCCAGCGGCGGTGTACGAGCTCTTCGATCAGGTCTGGGAGCCGGCCAAGGCCAGCGCCGGGCGCGAGCGACAGGCGCTGGTCGAGCAGGCCATCGCGCTCGGCGAACCCACGGACATCCAGCCGTGGGACTGGTACTACCTGGCCGAGAAGGTCCGCGTATCGCGTTACGCACTGGACGATGCCGAAGTCAAACCGTACTTCAGCCTCGACGCCATGCTCAACGCGATGTTCGATTGCGCCGCCCGGCTGTTCGGTGTGCGCTTCGTCGAGCAAACGGGCGTGCCGCTGTATCACCCGGACGTGCGCCTGTGGGAAATGCGTCGCGGCGACGAACTGGTCGGCGTGTTCCTCGGCGACAACTACGCGCGCCCCAACAAGCAGGGCGGCGCATGGATGAGCGTCTACCGGAAGCAGACGCACAACGGCGGCCGCGCGATTCCGCTCGTGGTGAACAACAACAATTTCGCGCGCGGCGGCGCAGGCCCCACGCTGCTCAGCTTCGACGACGTGCGCACGCTGTTCCACGAATTCGGCCACGGCCTGCATGGCTTGCTGTCCAACGTGACCTACGGCCGCCTGTCCTGTACCAACGTCCCGCAGGACTATGTGGAACTGCCCTCGCAGTTGCTGGAAAACTGGGCCACCGTGCCGGAAGTGCTGGCGAAGCACGCCCGCCATGTGACGACCGGCGAGCCGATCCCGAGCGCGCTGATCGACCGTATTCGCGCGTCACAAACCTTCAATCAGGGGTTCGAGACGGTGGCGTATACGTCGTCCGTGCTGGTCGATCTGGCGCTGCATCTGCACGACGACCCGGCCAGTCTCGACATGGCCGGCTTCGAGGCACAGGAATGCGCGCGCCTCGGCGTGCCGCGCGAAATCGGCATGCGTCACCGCTTGCCGCATTTCGGCCACATCTTCAGCGGCTCGTACTACGCGGCAGGCTACTACGTCTACATGTGGGCGGAAGTGCTCGAGGCCGAAGCGTTCGACGCCTTCGAAGACGCCGGCAACGCCTTCGATCCGGTGCTGGCCGACAAGCTGCAACGCTACGTCTACAGCGCCGGCGACAGCCGCGAGCAGGGCGCCGCCTTCCGCGCGTTCCTCGGCCGCGATCCGAAAGCCGCACCGATGCTGCGCAAGCGCGGTTTGCTGACGGCGTGACCGTCTGCGCGCGAGAAAGATCGATCAGCCCGCCCTCGTGCGGGTTTCGTCGATGAAATTTTCTGTCTTCGGCGCTGATTTTGGCGGCGCATGAAAAAGCCCCTCAAGCCTTGGCGGTCCGTGCCGTTAGCACGGTAATCGTATCTATAGAACGGCCTGGCCGCGCGCGTCCATGCACAACGCAGAGCACCGACAGAATATGACGCCAGTTGAGGTGTTGGCCTTGCCCGGCCGCCGCGGGTCGTCCCATGGTTGACAGGTCGACTGATTGGGGCGCAACGGGCAGTGTTGCCCCAGCGGCGCCGACGATCGACGCCCAGTTGCAGGCGGCGCGCGACTGCGGCCGACAGTGGGCCGGAACCTGGGCCTGGTATCGTGTGGGCGAGCAGTTGCACCTGGCCGGCGAGGGCGACGCCTCGTCCGACTGGCCGCGCAACCTCAACGAAGATCGGCTCGCGCAACTCTGTGCCGCGCGCGGCTGGCTGCGCTGGCCGACAGGTTGCGGCGCGAGTGTGCTCGGCTGGCTGGTTGCACCCGCCGGTTTTGTCGACGATGAATCCCTGCGGGAATTTGCCCGGAGTCTGGGCGAGCGGGTGCAGACCGACGCACTCGTGCGCGCCCAGAACACCCAGCGCGTGCTGTACGAGATCGCCTATCTGGCGAGTTCGGTGCCCGACCGCGCGCAGTTCCTCCGACGCGTGCACGAGCGGCTCGGTACGCTGATCGACGCGGAAAACTTCTACCTGGCGCTCTACGATCGCAAAAGCGGCAAGATTACCTATCCGTATTACGTCGACGTGATCGACAGCGACGTCATCGAGGCGGAAAACTACGACGTGCTCAATCCGGAGCGTCTGTCGATGACCGCGTACGTGCTGACGACCGGTCAGCCGCTGCTGGCCGATGCCGCGATGATCGGCGCCGCGGAGCGCGACGGTATCTATCATCCGATTGGCGACCGCCCCGAGTTCTGGATGGGCGCGCCCCTCAAGAATGCGTCGGACGAAGTGTTCGGCATGCTCGCGATGCAGGTGTACGACGTGTCGCGCACCTACAGTGCCGAAGACCGCGCGCTGTTTCTGGTGGTGTCGCGCCACGTGGCGATGGCGCTCGACCGGATCCTGCACCGCGCCGATCTCGAGGAGCAGGTCGCGCGGCGCACCTCGGAACTCTCGCGCGTCAATACGGCGCTGCGCGAAGGCATCGCCGAGCGGGAACGCGCGGAACATCTGCAGGCGACGCTGTTCCAGATCGCCCAGTTGTCGAGCCGGCCGGGCGACATGGTGGAATTCTTTCGCAGTCTGCACCGCATCGTCGGCGATCTGCTGCACGCGCCCAATTTCTACATCGCGCTCTTCGATACCGAAACACAGGTCGTGGCTTTTCCTTACTACGTCGACGAGCACGTCCTCAAGCCGCCGCCGCCGCGCGTGGGCCGTCGCGGGCTGACGGAGTACGTGATCCGTCAGCGCCGTCCCTGTCTCATCGAGGCCAGCGACGCCTTGAACCTGATCGCCGAGGGCGAGATCGACATGAGCACCGAGGAGGTGTGGCTGTGCTCGTGGCTGGGCGTGCCGCTCTTCGATGGCGACGACGTGCGCGGGGTGCTCGCCGTCCAGAGCTATGCGTCGCTCGTGCGCTACACGCAGCGCGATCAGGAGTTGTTGACGTTCGTCTCGCGTCATATCGATACCGCGCTGTCGCGCCGACGGGCCGCCGAGGCATTGCAAACGGCCAACGCCGAACTGGAAGCGCGCGTGCAGATCCGCACGCGCGAGCTGGACAACGCCAACGCCCGGCTTCTGCACGAGAATTCACACGATGCGTTGACGGGGCTGCCCAACCGTAGTCATTTCCAGCAGAGCCTGCAGGCCGCGTGGCGAGCGTATTGCGAAGACGGCTGCCAGACGACGGTGATGTTCCTCGATCTGGATCGCTTCAAGATCGTCAACGACAGTCTGGGTCATCACTGCGGCGACCAGTTGCTCGTGCAGGCGGCGCAACGTCTGCGCGGCTGCCTGCGTTCGACGGATTTGCTGGCGCGTCTGGGCGGCGACGAGTTCGCCGTGCTCTCGCCGGGCGCGCCGGTTTGCGATGCCGTCGCCATTGCCGAGCGGATTCTCGCGGCCTTCGATCTGCCGTTCGATATCGACGAACATGTCGTGTTCTCGTCGTGCAGCATCGGCATCGTGAACGCCGACCGGCAATACCACGGCAAGCCCGCCGACCTCCTGCGCGACGCCGATATCGCGATGTATCGGGTGAAAAACGGCGGCCGCGACAGCTTCATCGTGTTCAATCACGAGTTGCGGCGCGAAGTGCTCGATCAGGTGGAGCGCGAAGGCGCACTGCGCAATGCGCTCAAACGCGACGACGAATTGCTGCCGTTCTTCCAGCCGATCGTCGATATCGCGACGGACAAGGTGGTCGCCTTCGAAGCGCTGATCCGATGGCGGCAGCCGGATGGACGGATCGTCAGTCCGGGCGAGTTTCTGCCACAGGTGGAAGGTTTGCGCCTGATCGGGCGGCTCGACCTCTACATGCTCACACGGGTCGCGGCGATTCTCTCGGAGCCGCAGCACGCGAACTGGCCGCCGGTGCATGTGAACTGTTCGAGCTTCAGCATCACGCGGCCCGAGTTCGCCGACGAGGTGCTCGCGTTGTTGCAGCGATATGGTGTGGCGCCTTCGCGCGTGTGCCTCGAATTGACCGAAGGTGCGCTCGTAGCGGAGCCCGATCTCGCGCGCAACACCATGCAGCGTCTCGCGGACAAAGGCATGTCGGTCGTGCTCGACGATTTCGGTGCGGGCTTTTCGTCGTTGAGCTACGTGCATCAGTACCGCTTCAGCGGTCTCAAGATCGACAAGTCCTTTATTCTCGAACTCACCACGAGCCCGCGCAGCCGGGCAATCGTCACGGCAATCGTGCGCATGGCGGAATCGCTCGGTCTGGCGCTCGTCGCGGAAGGCGTGGAAGATGCCGGCACGCTCGCCATGCTGCGGGACATGGGCGCAGCGCAGGCACAGGGCTATTTCTTCGACAAGCCGATGCCGCTTGCCGCGCTGATGGACTCGCCGCACTGGGAGCGTCTGGCGACCAGACGCGCGTACGCGGAGGGCGTCTGAGCGCTCAGAGCGGCATCTGCTCACGACAAACCGACAGCACGAGTTGGCGCAGCCAGCGATGAGCCAACTCGGCTTCCAGCCGGGGATGCCACATCTGCGACACGGTGATGCCCTCGGTCGCCACCGGAAGTTCGAACGCATGCATGGCGACTCCCACCGCGTGGCTTTGCGGTGCAGTCTGACTGCCCAGAACAGAGGCGGGCACCAGCGCGATGAGATCCGAGGTTCGCGCCACGGCCAGCGCAGCCGAAAAACCCGGCACCACGGCCACGATGGTGCGTTCGAGGCCCGAGGCAGCCAGCGCTTCATCCACGGGACCGGTTGCGCGGCCTCGTCGCGAGGCGACCACATGGCCGAACGCCACGTAGCGTTCAGCGCTGACCGGGCCATCGAGCGTCAGCGGATGCCCGCTTCGGACCACACCCACGAAACGGTCGCGGAATAGCGCCTGGATGCGCACTTCGGGACCCATTTCACCCAGCACGCCGATCTCCAGATCCGCCGAACCGTCCCGCAAGTGCGCGGCGGTCTTGGCGAGTTTCGGCGCAAAACGCAAACAAACGCCAGGGGCGACTGCTGTCGCCGCAGCGATCAGCGGCGACGCGAAGACTTCGACGAAACCGTCGTTGGCCCGAATGGTGAAGGTTCGCTGCAAAGTCGGGAGATCGAGTTCCGCCGTGGACGGACGAAGCACCGCGCGTGCTTCCTGCGCCGCATTGCGCGTGCGTTCGCGGATGGCCTCGGCATACGGCGTCAATACCATCTGGCGGCCGGCGCGCACCAGCAAGGGGTCGCCGGTGGCGGCGCGAAGCCGGGTGAGGGTCCGGCTCATGGCGGACTCGCTCAAGCCGAGTCGACGTGCGGCGCCCGCGACACTTGCGCCGGCAAGCAGCGCGTCGAGCGCAATCAGCAGATTCAGGTCGGGTTCGGCCATGTCCGATCGTAACACCGCGCCGTGGGACAAGGCGGCGGGTGCAGGGCATCTATGCATGGCCTGCGCCTGCCGCCCTGTCTCATGTCCGGATATATTGGTTGGACCGACGCGACGTCATTCACCGGAAGCCAGCCAATGCAAACCTCGACTCAACAGAAAACCGTTCTTCTCATCGGCGCATCGCGAGGACTGGGTCTCGCGATGACCGCCGAATACCTCAAGCGCGGCTGGCGCGTGATCGCCACCGGGCGTGCCAATTCGACCGACACGCTGCGCCAGCTGGGCGGCGCGCTCGAAGTCGAAACCGTCGATATCACGCTCGCCGACCAGGTCGCGGCGCTACGTGCGCGGCTCGCGGGTCGACGGATCGATATGCTGTTCGTGAACGCCGGCGTCAAGAACGACGATCGCGAAACCATCGCCGATGTTTCGACCGAGGAATTCATCCGCGTGATGGTGACGAACTCGCTTAGTCCGATGCGGGTCGTCGAGGCGTTCCAGGATCTGGTACCGGCAAGCGGAACGATCGGCGTGATGTCGTCGGGACAGGGCAGCGTGACGAACAACGTCAATGGAAACTACGAGGTGTATCGCGGCAGCAAGGCGGCATTGAATATGTTCATGCGCAGTTTCGCGGCCCGTCACGCCGACGATCCGCGCACGCTCCTGCTGATGGCGCCGGGTTGGGTGCGCACCGACATGGGCGGCCCCGAGGCGCGGCTGACGATCGAGGAGAGCATTCCGAACCTGCTCGATACGATCGAGGCCAATCAAGGGCGGCCGGGACTGCATTACCTCGACTACCTCGGCAGAGTCGTTCCCTGGTAAAAACCAGCGGCGCGTCCCAAAAAAAACCGCCCGTATCCTGCGACGCGAGCGGCTGGTTCTGAACGACTTGCCCGGCATGCCGGGCGGCTTCGTCAGAAGATGTTGCGGATACCCACGGCGACACCGGTCTGGTTGTTGCGGCCCGGATAATCCGCGAGGAACGTGCCCGTGCCACGGGTGAAGTCGACCGTGCCATACACTTCCGTGCGCTTGGACAGCGAGTACTCGGCAAGGATCGTCGCCGAATAGTTGACGCCGACGCCCAGCGTGCCGTCGGCGTTCGCCGAGTTACGCGCGTGGTCGTAGTAGCCGGCGAAGGTCAGCGCCAGCGGCGAGATGACTTGCCACGTCGAGCCGACGTAGAAGCTGTCGTCGATACGGTTCGGGCTCACGCGTGCCAGCGTCGGCGCGCCGGATTGCTGCATGTCGAGGTCGGCCAGACCAGTGTTGTCCTGCGAGTGCAGCCAGCCTGCCAGCAGCTTCAGTTCCGGCGTGAGGGCATAGGCCGCGCTCACGTTGACGATGTTGAACTTCTTGCCCGACACGTCGTTCTGCTGGAAGCCGACGTCGGCCAGCAGGTTGCCGAGCGCGTACTGCACGGTCACGCCGTACATGCTGTTTTCGCCGGTGCTGCCTGCCACGCCACCGAAGCCGTACATGCCTTCCACATGCAGGCCGCCGAACTGGCCGGTGTACTTCGCGGAATTGTTGGTGAACAGGAACGGTCCCACCGGGTTGAAGACGTAGCTGTCTTGCCAGAAGTCACCGACGGTCATCGGGTCGTAGGTGTTGCCCATCACGTCGAAGAACGGCGTTTGTTGGCGACCGAAGGTCAGCGTGCCGTACTGGTTGTTCGACAAACCGACGTAAGCATTACGTTGAAACAGCGTGTTGTTGCTGTTGTCGAACTTGCCCGACCAGAGTTGGAACTGGTTTTCGAGCTTGAAGACCGCCGACGTGCCGCCGCCCAGATCTTCGCTGCCCTTCAAGCCGAAGCGGCTCGGTGTTTCCACGCCTTCACCCATCGACACCTGCGAATCGTTTTTGGCGTTCGCGTTGGTCAGGTAACGAACGCTCGTATCGACGAGGCCGTAGAGGGTGACCGAGCTTTGGGCGAAAGCGGACTGAGCGGAGAGGGCCAGCAGTGCCGCGCCGAGCGCAACGGAAGTCTTCTTCATGAGGGTAGCGATCGTTTTATAGGCCAATGATGCAAAGCGCGCTCATTGGCCGTGTTAGGGGAAACTCTGACGCGCCGATTGTGTCAGGCGTCAACGGTGTGGATGATATTTCCAGAAAATTAAATGCAGTAGTAAATCGCGGGTGATGTCGTCCGGTCGCAACAGCTATTGACGAGGGACTACGCGAGTGCGCAGTGCAGTTGGCGTGCTGTCGATGCGTTGACGCCTTGCTTGTGCACCGCTGTATAGGGAAATCACGATTGACAAGGAGCAGTTGGCGCACGGCGCAATTGAATTTGCTCCTTACAGAAACCCTTTATAAAAACCACAAGAAAATCCAGCGACATGGCGTGCAAAAGCATTCGCCTATTCCTGCGCTGGTTAATGTGATTCAGAAGGCGTTTCTTGTGCCGTGCCGGGTGGCGGCATTGACGCGGAGATCGTCGGGCGATATCCGGGGGGAACACAGGGAGTCGAAGCGAGCAGAGCGAGCTTTGCGCTGCGTGTTCGGGTTGACGCGGCCGATGCGCCGCGCCTGCCACTCATTCGCGTCCCGTCAGACTCAGACGCTGGTGTTGATGAGCGAGCCGACCGACGATCCGGTGGCTGGTGAAGCCGATTGCGAAGCATCGGCCAATGCGCTCAATGCGGTGCTTCTGATATGCGCGTGGTGATGGCCTTTGCTTTCAGTAGCATTACTCGCCGACGTCGATCCCGTCGCTGCCTTCAGGTGCGAGGCAAAGCTCGTTTGGCTGGATTGGGTGGTGGCGCTGTGCCCTGTCAGTTGCGACAGACCGGAACTGATCGCGCTGCCTACGTTGCTGAGTACCGTTGCTGCTAAACCGACTGGAATCATGTCGACGTCCGTTAGTGTGAAGCACACTGAGATATAAGCATCGTCGCACTATACCTTGCTTTTATTTGCGCGGTAATCATTCGTCACAACAATTTAGCTTCTGTAAGCCTCGCTCGATCGGCAAGCCAATTCCGCGCGTCGGGAAACTACGGATAAAAGACCGGGTGGATGGAAAGCATTCAGAAGGGCGCGGCTTTTTATACTGTTCGACATTCAGAGCTTGTCCCAACAGGCGATTCAAGGACGTAAGGAGACTGACCATGCCGCGCTACGCAGGATCGACGACTCGCGCGCTGGCCTGCATGATCGGGTTGTGTCTGGCGCACGCCGGCAGCGCGCAGCCGATCCAGTTGATGACGGGGGGTGACGGCAAGCTGATCTACCTGCCGGCGATCCTTGCCGACCAGCTCGGCTATTTCCGCCGGGAAGGGCTCGAGGTTCGCCTGCTGTCGGCGCCGGCGGGCATCGACACATCGACCGAACTCATCGCGGGCGCGATCGTGGGTGCCTTGGGGTTCTACGATCACACCATCGAGTTGCAAAGCCACGGCATGGACGTGCAATCGGTCGTCGTACTCAACGAGTCGGCAGGACTGGTCGAGCTTGGCCGCCGCGACAGCGGTATGCAATCGATGGCCGATGCGCGCGGACGCCGGCTCGCTGTCACGGGATTCGGCTCGTCGACCTTCTATCTCACACGGTTTCTCGCCGCGCGCGAAGGTGTGGCGGCGGACGCTTACACGCTGGTTCCCGTCGCGACCGGTGCCGCGTTCGAGAAGGCCATCACCGAGCGCAGCGTGGACGCCGGCATGGTCGAGGAACCGACCGCAACGCTCATGATGTCCCGGCTGCCGGTTCAGCCACTCGTCGACATGCGCAGTGTCGCCGACACCCGCACGCAACTCGGCGGCCCTTATGCGGGCGCCTGCCTCTACCTGCGCCGCGAATGGATCGACGCGCACCATGACGAGACCACTCGGCTCGTGCGCGCGATGGTCGATGCGTTGCACTTCATCCAGTCGCATAGCGCTCGCGAGATCGCCGCAGTCGTGCCGGCGTCGCTGAAGGGCGGCGAAGCGTCGATCTACCTGCAGGCGTTGGCGATGACCAGGCCCACGTATTCCGCCACGGGCAAGATGCCGGCGGGCGCGCCATCAACCGTTCTGAGCGTGCTTGCCCATGTCGATCCCGACGTGTCGGCCCGGCACGTCGATATCGCCCGAACCTATACCGACCGTTTCGTCGACGCCGCGCCCGGCGCAGCATCGCGCAACGCCGCGGCGGATTCGCTCTGAGCCCGCGGCACCCAGTTTTTTGCATTCAGGAGACGATCAATGCGAGCTATCCAGATTCATGAATATGGCGGCCCCGAGGTGTTGCGCCGCGTCGACATCGACGTGCCGAGTCCCGGGCCGGACGAGGTCCTGGTGCGCGTGGTCGCGGCCGGCATCAATTTCATGGACGTTCATACGAGGCAGGGCAAGTACCGCGATTCGCGCACGTATCCCGTCCGCATTCCCTGCACGCTCGGCATGGAAGGCGCGGGCGAAGTCGTACAGGTCGGCGCGAATGTCACTTCCTGCCGCAAGGGCGACCGCGTGGCGTGGTGCATCTCGTGGGGCGCTTATGCCGACTATGCCGTGGTCCCCGCCGCGCGAGTCGCGCGATTACCGCCCGACACCGGTTATGACATCGCCGCCGCCGCCATCTTCCAGGGTTCGACGGCGCACTATCTGCTCGAGGACGTCGCCCGAATCGGTCCGGGGATGACCTGCCTCGTGCATGCCGCCTCGGGCGGCATCGGCCAGTTGCTCGTACAACTCGCCAAACGGCGCGGCGCCCAGGTGTTCGCCACCACCAGCACACTCGACAAAGCAGCGACCGCGACAGCGCGCGGCGCGGACCACGTGTTGCTCTACGAGAACGGCGCCTTCGCGGACCGGATTCGCGAATTGACGAACGGCCGGGGCGTCGACGTCGTCTTCGACGCGGTCGGCCGAACGACGCTGCGCGATAGTTTCCGCGCAACCCGGGTCCGCGGGCTGGTGGTCAACTACGGCTCGGTGACCGGTCCGATGCGCGACCTCGATCCCTATGAACTGGGCGAGGCCGGCTCGCTCTTTCTGACGCGGCCACGCCTTGCCGATCACCTTGCCGACGCGGCCACCGTGCAGCGTCGCGCCGACGATGTGTTTGCCGCGATCCGGCAAGGCGCGCTTCGCGTGGAGATCAACGGACGCTACACGCTCGATAACGTCGAGGCCGCTCACGCAGCACTCGAAGAGCGCCGGCAGTCGGGCAAAGCCGTGATGGATATCGGCTAGCCGCGCAACCCTCACGCAAGCGTTTTCCTGTCTGGCCGACGCCGCGCGTCGCGCCGGCGTGAAAACTCGTCCTCACACGAGAAGAGAACATCATGAATCCAGTCATCGACGGTCATCAGGAGAGCAAGTTTCGGACGGTGTTCCGCGTGGTCAGCGGCAACTTCCTCGAAATGTTCGATTTCACCGTCTACGCCTATTACGCGAGTGCGATAGCGCGGACTTTCTTTCCCGCCGACAACGAGTTCGTCTCGTTGCTCCTCGCGTTGTCCGTGTTTGGCGCAGGCTTCATCATGCGACCGATCGGCGCGCTCGTGCTCGGCGCCTACATCGACCGCCACGGCCGTCGCAAGGGGCTCATCCTGTCCCTCGCGCTGATGGCGGTCGGCACCGCGTGCGTGGCCTTCGTGCCAGGCTACGCGAGCATCGGCCTCGTGGCGCCCGTGGTCGTGCTGATCGGTCGCCTGATGCAGGGCTTCTCGGCGGGCGTCGAACTGGGTGGGGTGTCGGTCTATCTCGCCGAGATCGCCACGCCGGGCCGGCGCGGTTTCTTCTGTTCATGGCAGTCGGGCAGCCAGCAGGTCGCGGTGATTTTTGCCGCGTCGCTCGGCGTGCTGCTCAACCAGTTTTTACCGGCGGACCAGATCAGCGCATGGGGATGGCGTGTGCCGTTCATCATCGGCTGTCTGATCGTGCCGTTCCTGCTGGTGATTCGCCGCACCTTGCGCGAGACCGACGAATTCGCGGCGCGCAAACATCATCCGCGTATCGGCGAGATCATGAAGTCGATGATCGACAACGCCGGCCTCATCCTCGCGGGGATGGGCCTCGTGATCATGACGACGGTGTCGTTCTATCTGATCACCACCTACACGCCGACCTTCGGCAAGTCGGTCCTGCATCTGTCGTCGCTCGACTCGCTGCTCGTGACGGTTTGCGTGGGCGTCTCGAACCTGATCTGGCTGCCGGTTTCCGGCGCGATTTCCGATCGCGTCGGGCGCCGCCCGATCCTGCTGTTGTTCACCGTGTTGACCATGCTGACGGCATATCCGGCGATGCAGTGGCTCGTCGCGTCGCCGTCGTTCGAACGGCTCCTGCTGGTGCAGTTGTGGCTTTCGCTGCTGTATGCGTGGTACAACGGCGCCATGGTCGTGGCCCTCACGGAGTTGATGCCGGCGCATGTCCGCACGACGGGTTTCTCGATGGCCTATAGTCTGGCCACCCTGGTCGGCGGATTTACACCGGCTATTTCCACGTCGCTGATTCACTTCACGGGCAACAAGGCGGCGCCCGGTGCGTGGATGGGCGTGGCGGCATTGTGCGGCACCGTCGCGACCCTCGTGCTATACCGCTCACGACATGCCCGTAACGCCTATAAGACTGCCTAGCGCTGTGATCCCATGAAACTTCTGCTCGTCGAAGACAATCGGCAACTTGCCCACTGGCTCGCGAAGACACTGACCGACGAGGGTTTCGTCGTCGATCATCAACTCGACGGCGAGGGGGCCGAAGCGTCGCTGCGCGTCGCGCGCTACGACGTGGTGCTGCTCGATCTGAATCTGCCGGGCATGTCGGGCAAGACGCTCCTGCGACGCATGCGCGACGACGCGAACGGCACGCCGGTGCTGGTGCTGACCGCGACGGGCGATATCGGCGAGAAGGTCGTCTGCCTCGGCGCCGGCGCCGACGACTACATCGTCAAGCCGTTCGACGATCGTGAACTGGTGGCGCGCATTCGGGCGCTGGCGCGGCGGCACGCGCCCGTGCGCTCGAATCGCATCCGCTGCGGAACGCTGCTCTACGACATGGATCGCCGCCAGTTCTTTATCGACGACGATCCCGTCACCCTCACGCCGCGCGAACACGCGGTGCTCGAAGCGCTCATCCTCCAGGCCGGGCGGACGGTGTCGAAAGCCGCGATCGCCGACACGGTGAACGGTCTGGATGCACCGCCTAGCGGCGACGCGATCGAAATCTATATCTCCCGGCTCAGAAAAAAGATCGAGTCGAGTACGGCATCGATCATTACGCTGCGCGGACTCGGCTATCTGCTCGATCATGAAGAGCCGCAACCGTAGCCTGCGGGCAGGGCTGTTGCTCTGGGTGCTGATTCCGATGACCGCCTTCGGCCTCATCGCCGCATGGCTCACTCATGCGAATGCACGGCACACCGCCAACCTGCTGCAGGATTCGGCGTTGCTGGCCACCGCCCGCGTCATGGCGGCGGACGTGCAGTGGAACGGCGACAACCTCGTCGCCTCGATCTCGCCGGGCATGATCCAGATCGTGGGGACAGACGAAGGCGATCAGGTGTTCTATCGCATCGAAATCGCCGGCGGACCGGTCATCGCCGGGACCTCGGCTTTTCCGCAGACCCATGCCGACCGTTCGCCGCGCTGGTTCGACGCCACCGTGTCGGATCTGCCGATTCGCGCGGTGTCGCTCACGCGCCCGATGTACGACGATGGCAAAACCATCGACCTGGTGGTGTCGGTCGGACGAACACAGATTTCCCGTGACGCGCTGGTGGCGTCGCTGTGGGGACCGCAACTCGCCTATATTCTCGGCAGCATCGCGGTCGCCATGTTGCTGATCTACGCAGGGCTGACGCTGGAATTGCGGCCCCTATCGAGACTCGCCGACAGTCTTGCCGCGCATCCTCCGCGCAGCCGGGCACGCATCGATCCGATCGGTCTGCACGCCGAACTCCATCCGCTGGTCGCCGCGTTCAACGCGTGCCTCGACGTGATCGAGCGGCAGAGCGTGACGCAGCGCCGGTTCATCGCCGACGCCGCGCATCAGATACGCACGCCGCTGACCTTGCTCGGCACGCAACTGCAGTATGCACGTCGGCAGCATAGCCTCGACGAGGTGCGCGAAACGCTGCTCGCGATGCATCACAGCAACCGCGCCATGGTCTCGCTGATCAATCAGCTTCTCATGCTGGCGCAAGCGGAAGCGGCCGGTTATACGGCGCTGGAAAAACAACCCGTCGATCTGCGGGCAGTGATTGCGCAGGCTGTCGAGAAACTCGCACTGGTCGCGCAACGGCGCAATATCGAACTCACCGTCTCGTTCGACGGAGCGTTGGTCGTGGGCGGCAGCGAGCCGCTGCTGGCCGCGGTGCTTTCCAATCTCGTCGACAATGCCATCCGCTATGCGCCGCAAGGCACGCGTGTCGGCGTCGAGGCGAAGCACGCGGGAACGGCCGTGCAGATCGATGTAATCGACGAAGGACCCGGCGTGCCCGCGGAACTGCGCGAGCGCGTGTTCGAACCGTTCTTCCGGGCTTCGACCGAGGAAGGCAGCGGGCTAGGACTCGCCATCGCAAGGGAAATCGTGTGGGCCCACGGCGGATCGATTCATCTGCTCGACGCACCTGCGGGCGTGGGAATGGTCGTCAACGTGGTGCTTCCGTCCCACGTCGTCGGCAGCATTGCCGGCCGCTGATTCGCTTCATTCCTGCCGCAGCGTCTGTGCGACCAATGAACGGAACCAGCGATGCCCCGCATCGCTGTGATAGCGGGCGTGCCAGAATTGCTGCACGATCAGGTCGGGTAGCCGGATCGGCAGGGGAAAGACATCGACGTCCGCAAGACGCGAAAACAGCTCGGCCAGTTCGTCAGGCACTGCGGCGATAAAGTCCGAGTTCGCCACGAGACTCGGCACGGCGAGCAGATAGGGCACCTCCACGCCAACCTTCAAGCGCGCGCCATGCAGCCGCATTTCCTTCTCCAGCAGTTGATTGGTCAGCGCCAGCGTGCCGGCCACCACATGCTTTTTCTCGATGAAGGTCTCCACCGACATACGCAATTTCCTGCGCGTCGTGCCGCCCTTGATGATGCCGACCAACGAGCGTCGAAACAGCGCCTGTTGATGCAGATTGTCGCCCAGCTTGCCGAGGTAGCCGATCGCGAGATCGACCGCGCCGTCCTGGAGCGCGCTTGCTAACTCGAGCGACGGCACCTGAATCGGCTTGAGCGTGGCGAACGGCGCGCGTTCACGGACGGCGGCCAGCAGGCGAGGCAATAGCACGATCACCCCCATGTCGCTCAGGCAGACCGAGAACGTGCGCGTGGTGGTCGCGGCGTCGAATGATCTGGCGCTCCAGATTTCCTGCTGGACCAGCGCCAGCACCTTGTCGACACCTTCGATCAACTGTTCACCGATCGGCGTGGGCGCCATCACCGGGCCGGCCCGCACGAACAGATCGTCCTGAAACAGTGTCCGGAGTTTCCCTAATGCGTGACTCACCGCGGGCTGGGTGAGACCGAGTCGATCGGCTGCCCGCGACACGCTGCGTTCCTCGCCCAGCGCCTGAAGGACGTAGAGGAAGTTCAGATCCGGCATCGGCATGTATGCACCAGATTCATAATGGATATGAAATTCATTGTATAGATTTATAGTCGCGCCGCGTTTAACTTCGCATCCAGAGTCGATTAGAAAAAAGTCTGGAGACAAAACGTGGTGGATTGCGACGTAATCATCGTAGGCGGCGGCCCGGTCGGTCTGTTTCTCGCGGCCGAACTGGGACAGCGCGGCATCAGTGTCGAAGTATTCGACGCCAAACCCGGCACGAGCACGCATCCGGCGGCCAATGCGAACAGCGCGCGCACGATGGAACATTTCCGGCGGATCGGCATTGCGGCGACCGTCCGTTCGCTCGGTTTGCCGCGCGACTATGCGCCGGATGTCGCCTATTTCACATCCATTGCCGGGCATGAGCTGGCGCGCCTTGCGCAACCCGCCTCGGGTGACGCGGTGGCGTGGGCGAAAGCGCATGCGTTCACCTGGGCAACGCCGGAGCCGCCGCATCGCTGCTCGCAACTCTATGTCGAGCCCGTGTTGCTCGACGCGGCACGCCGCCACGCGAATTGCAGCGTTCACTTCGGCGCGCGGGTGCTGGGGTTCACACAAAGCGGCGAGGGCGTGAGCGCCACTGTCGAGCTCGACGCCACCGCGGATCGCACGGCGCAAACGCGCACGGTGAAGGCGCGCTATCTGGTCGGTTGCGACGGACCGCGCAGCATGGTGCGCAAATCCCTGGGCGTGGCTTACGAAGGCATGGCGGGTGAAAAACGCGACTTCATGGGCGGCCAGATGGACGCCGTGTATTTCTACGCGCCGGACATCTATCGTGTGAGTCCGCATGCACCGGCCTGGCAGTACTGGACCTTCAGTGCGAAGCAACGCGCGCTGGTCATCGCCGTGGATGGCGAGGGCCACTTCATCATGAACGTGCAGACGCGCGACGGCGAGTCGCCGGACGAGGCCGACTTCAAGCGGCGGATCGCCGAAGCGATCGGCGCCGACATCCCGTTCGAAGTGAAGAGCAGTTCGCGGTGGACGGCCGGTTTCTCGCTGGTCGCCGAGAAGTTTTCGGTGGGACGCGTCTTTCTCGCGGGCGACTCCGCGCATCTGTTCACGCCCACTGGCGGCCTCGGCTACAACACCGGCATCGACGACGCGGCGAACCTCGCGTGGAAACTCGAAGCGCTGGTCAAGGGCATGGCGGGCGAGGCGCTCGGCGCGAGTTACGACGCCGAGCGGCGCCCGGCGGCGTTGCGCAACACCGCTTTCGCCCGGGGTTTTGCCGACAGCATCGGCCATCTGCAGGTGCCTGTCGCCGCTTACGGGACCGATGCCGCCGGTGCCGCGGCGCGCGCCGCAGTCGGCGACTATCTGAAGTTTCACGCGACCGCCGAGTTCGTGATTCCAGGCGTGCACCTCGGCACGCGTTACGAGTCCTCGCCGCTGCATCACGCGGAGCCGGGTGCCGCTGCGCCGGACACCGCAAATCTCTACGTACCCTGCGCGCGGCCAGGACATCGGGCGCCACACGCCTGGCTCGCAGATGGCGTGTCTCTATTCGACACATTCGGCCAGGGCTTCACGCTGCTGTGCATCGGCGAAGCCGGCGTCGACGTGGAACGCGACGACGCTTATCAGCGGGCCGCGGCGGCACTGCCTGGCTTGACGCTCGCGCGGACCGGCGAGGGGTCGGTGGCCGCGCTTTACAAAGCGGCATTTGTCCTGATCCGGCCCGACCAGCATGTTGCCTGGCGGGGCAACGCGCTGAACGTCGAATTCGATGCCGCCGTGCAGCGCACGCTTGGGCATCGCGTGGAAGAAGAGGGCGCGTTGCCGTGGCAGGCGCATCCGTCGGCCGCCTGAGCACGCAGGTTTTCATCGCTACAACACGTTGTCGGGCAACAGCGTCCCGGACAGACCCGGCGACCTGCAAACAGAAATAGTTTCGCACGCAAGCGAACCCACCCTTTGGAGACAGGTAATGCATGTTCAGGCCATCACGCCGCAGCGCGTCGCGGACGGCAAAAAGACGTCCGCACTACAGATCCTCACGCTGTTTCTCTGCTTCATGGTCGTCGCTGCAGACGGCTTCGACGTGGCGTCGGTGGGATACGTCGCGCCTTTGTTGAAGCAGACGTGGGCACTCAGTCCCGCGCAACTCGGGCCGATCTTCGGCGCCGGTTTGTTCGGCCTCACGATCGGCAGCTTTCTGTTCGGACCGCTCGCGGACCGCATCGGGCGCAAGCGCGTCATCACGATCTCGCTGGTGTTGTTCGGGCTGGGCAGCTTTGCCTGTGCGTACGCACCGTCGCCGCTCTGGCTGGTCGTATTGCGTTTCGCCACCGGTGCGGGTCTGGGCGGTGCGATGCCCAACGCGATCACGTTGTCGTCCGAGTTCAGTCCGGCTCGCAGCCGCGCATTGTTCGTCACGTTGATGTTCTGCGGCTTCACGCTCGGCCTCGCGTTCGGCGGCGCGGTTGCCGCGTTGCTGATCCCGCGCTTCGGCTGGCAAGGCGTATTCGTGTTCGGTGGCGTGTTTCCGCTGGTGCTGACACCCATCGTCTGGATCTGGATGCCGGAGTCGCTGCGCTTCATGGCGCGCAAGCCGCGCTATCAGGCGGAAGTGCGTCGCGTGATGAAACGGCTGACCGGTGACGCGAACACGCCCATCGACGAGATCGTGGCCGAACCGGCGCAGCCCGGCGCGGTGCGCGAAACGGCGGTCGGCACGCTGTTCAACCAGCGTTACCGCGCAGGCACGCTGCTTCTGTGGCTCGCGTTTTTCTGCACGCTGTGGGTGTACTACCAGGTCAGCAGCTGGCTGCCGACGGTGATCACCGGCGCGGGCATCGATGCCTCTCACGCAGCCCGCGTCGGCGCGATGATGCCGCTTGGCGGCACGATTGGATCGCTCCTCAATGCCCGTCTGATGGACCGCCTCAATCCGTTCTTCGTGCTGGCCGGCTCCTATGCCATCGCGGCTGTTTCGACGGCGCTGATCGGTTTCTCGATCCACGAACCGATGTGGGTCTACGTGTCGGTGTTCATGGCGGGGTTCGGCCTGTCCGGCGCACAGACCGCCGCCAACGTGCTGGTCGCCGGTTTCTATACGACGGCGGCGCGCGCCACTGGCGTGAGCTGGGCACTCGGGGTCGGACGCATCGGCTCGATTATCGGATCGATGACGGGTGGCATTCTGCTGGTCGCGTTTCACCGCGTCGAGGTCGCCTTCGCCCTTTTTGCCGCGCCGATGGTGATTGCCGGCATCGCGATGCTCGTGACGGGCTGGCTGTATCGCGGCGGCACGGCCGCCGCAGCATGAGCGCTCAAGCCTGACGCCAGGGCGATGCCCTGCGCCCAGGCGGCGCCATAAAACGACAACACAAAACGACAACACAAAACGACATAGAGGTAGGAGACATGAAGCATAAAGCCATTGCGGCGGCGGCCGCTCTCATCGTGAGCGGTTCCGCATTCGCGCAAAGCAGCGTCACCCTGTACGGGATTCTCGACACCGGCATCGAACTCGTTACACATGCCGATGCGGCCGGCGACAAGCTGGTGCGCATGCCGGGTATCACCGGTTCGATGCCGTCGCGCTGGGGGCTGCGTGGCAAGGAAGAGCTGGGCGGCGGACTCGCCGCGATGTTCACTCTCGAAGACGGTTTCAACGTCCGCTCCGGCGACTCCAACCAGGGTGGCCGGTTGTTCGGGCGGCAGGCGTGGGTCGGGCTGTCGAGTCCCTACGGCGCGCTGACGTTCGGGCGTCAGTACACCATGACGTTCTGGGCGATTGCGGATTCAGACGCACTGGGTCCGGACATCTACGGCGGCGTCGGTTCGATCGACGCTTACATCCCGAACTCGCGCAGCGACAACACGATCGCGTACAAGGCCACGTTCGCGGGCGTGACGGCGGGCGCGACCTATTCGTTCGGACGCGACGCGGCCGGCACCGGCAATTCGCCGGGGCAGGGCACCTGCGCGGGTTCGATTCCGGGTAACGCGCAAGCGTGCCGTCAGTGGTCGGCGATGCTGCGCTACGACGCCAGCGTGTTCGGTGTGGCGGCGTCGTACGACGAACAGCGCGGCGGCCCAGGCGCGGCCGCCAATTTCTTCAACGGTGCTGCGCCGATCGCCCTGACGAGCAGCGGCGATAAGGATGCCCGCACGCAACTGAACGGCTACTTCAAGCTGGGTCAACTGAAAGTGGGCGGCGGCTGGCTGGGTCGATGGGTCGACACCGCGGCGCCTGCGCTGCCGAATGTGCGCAGCAATATCTACTACGTGAGCGCGACGTATTTCGTGACCCCGGCGGTGATCGTCGACGGCGGCGTGTATCGCACCATCGATCAGCAACAGGACACGCGTGCCACGCTGGCCGCGCTGCGTGGCACGTATCTGCTGTCGAAGCGCACGGGCGTCTATCTGCAGAGCGGCTACCTGTTCAATAGCGCCAAAGCGCGTTACACGCTCAGCCAGGGCGGACCTGGAACGACGCCCGCTGCGGGTATCGGTCAGCTAGGCGTGATGGCGGGCATCCGTCATTCGTTTTAACGCGTGTCAGGAGACATCACGTGGTGAACAAAAATACGCTTTATACAGCGGCTTTGCTGACTGGCATGCTTGCCCTGCTGGCCGCATGCGGCGGTACGAATTCGGCGCTTGCACCCAATCCGGATCTGTCGGCGAATCAGGCGCAGGTGCAAGCCGGTGTGCTCACCGGCAACCCGCCGGATGCTGCCGGCATTATCAGTTTCAAAGGTGTTCCTTACGCGAGCGCGCCGGTCGGCACGCTGCGCTGGCAAGCGCCGCAAGCGGTCGCCGCATGGAGCGGCAACAAAAGCGCCACGCAATACGGGCATACATGCTGGCAAGGCACCGCATTCGGACCCGTCGACAACAGTCAGGCGAGTGAGGACTGTCTGTTTCTGAATGTCTGGACCGGCGCGAAATCGTCGCAGGAGCGACGCCCCGTCATGGTCTGGCTGCACGGCGGCGGCTTCCAGTTCGGAACCTCGGGCGACCCGCGCTGGGAGGGCGGCAATCTCGCGAAAAAGGGCGTGGTGGTGGTGACCTTGAATTACCGGCTCGGTGTGTTCGGCTTTCTGGCGCGCACCGATCTCGACGCCGAATCGGGCGGCAAATCCTCGGGTATGTATGGCCTGCTCGATCAGATCGCGGCGCTTCAATGGGTCAAAAACAATGTCGCGGCATTTGGCGGCGATCCCGGCAATGTCACCGTGTTCGGCGAATCGGCGGGGGCTCATGCAGTCGGGATGCTGCTGTCGTCGCCTTTGACGAAAGGACTCTTTCAGAAGGCGATTGCCGAAAGCGGGGCATTCTGGGAAACGCCCAAAGGCGTGATGGTCTCGCACACGGCGGCGTCCCAGCTGGGGACTCGGCTCGGCGCGACGGCGGGCGCGTCTTCGCTCGCCGACCTGCGCGGGCTCTCCGCGTCGCAGTTGATGAGTGACCCGACTGAAGCTGCGTACAGTCCGAGTGTCGACGGATACGTATTGCCGACCGATCCCTATCAGCGATTTGCCGCGGGCTTGCAAAACGACGTGCCGCTGCTCGAAGGTCAGAACGCCGACGAAGGCACCATCTTCGCCGCGACCGCCGGCATTCCGGGCGACACCAGGGAGCATTTCATTGCCGCCGCAACCTCGGCGTTTGGCACCGGCAACATCGGCACGTTCCTGCAGTTCTATCCGGCAGCGAGCGACGCTCAGGCGCAGCAGTCCGAAGTCACTCTGGCGGGCGACCTCATCATTGCGTCTCAAACCTGGGAGATGGCGAACCTGCAGATGAAGACCGGCAAATCGCCCGTCTATTCCTATTACTTCAGCCAGACCTCACCCTATAACCCGCTGCCGATTCACGTGTCGGAAGTGCCCTACGTGTTCCAGAACCTGGTGGCGAACGGCCATGGTGCGCCGAACGCGAGCGACCTCGCCCTGGCCGACGCGATGTCCTCTTACTGGACGAACTTCGCGAAGACCGGCAACCCGAACGGCGTCGCTCTGCCGAATTGGCCGGCCTATGCCGGAGCGGGCAGCCAGGTGATGGGACTGGCGACGCCGTTGCAGGCCGAGCCCGAGTTGTCGACGGCACGTTTCCAGTTCCTGAACCGCTTCAGGAGCCCGGGAAGTCTCGGCTTCTCTTTCTAGTTCGGGCGTCAGGCGTCTGCCTGACTTGTCGTTTTCAGGCGGTCGAGAACGGGAAACAGATCGTCGGGCTCGGGACGTTGGGTGTAGTCGGCGTTGGCCTGCGCATAGGCAATCACGCCGTCCTGGCCGATCACGTAGCGAGCGGGAATAGGCAGCGTCCAGCTGTCTTCGCCGTTGAAGATGGACAGCGGGCCGCCGAGGTTCCGGTGAACCTCGCGACGGCTTCTTGGCTGCTGGATCTTCGGCGGCCGCTGCCGGCGCGGAATCCACAGCCCGGCCTCGGTCATCAGGTGACGCACCGTTTCCCTGGACAGCACCAGCCCGTGACATTCGCGCAGCTTCTCGCAGGCCAGCGTCCGACCAAAATCCGCGTAGCAGTCCCGGATCAGGTTCAACGTCCGTTCAGCCACGCCATCGGCCAGTTGATAGTTGCTGGGATGCCCACGATGCCGCGACAGCAGCCCGGACGACCGTCAGCCGCCGCTGGACGACCGCTTCGATGATCTTCACGCGCTCGAGCTCGTGCATGCTGATCGTGATGAATCCACGTCCGTTCATGGTCTGGCTCCGGGCCGGCTGGAATACCGCAGCATGCGCCACAGCCGCCGGCCCGGAGCCGGGAACCGGACATTACTTATATGGTCGCCTCCCATTTGCAAGGTGATTGTTCGTAGCGAGAAGGGTGGTTGCGGACTTATATTCGGACTCGATCGCGGGCATGCCCGCCGGCCCCGATGGATTTCGCCGCA
>NZ_CAAJGL010000080.1 GCF_900996225.1 Paraburkholderia sp. BCC1884
GAACGATGTGGCGCGCATCATCGTCAACCAGGTCAACGGCCCGAACCCCTCCCAGATCCGCGGCGCGCTGGAGATCGCAGGCGCCCGCGCGGAGCTTGTGCTGGCGAATCCCTCGGGTATCTATCTCGATGGCGCGGGCTTCATCAACACCAGCCGCGCGACCCTGACCACGGGCGTGCCGTTCTACGGAGCCGACGGCTCGCTGGCTGGCTACAACGTCAACCGAGGCCTCGTGACCGTTGCCGGGGCGGGCCTCAATGCCTCGAATCTCGATCAGGTCGACATCATTTCTCGTGCCGTGCAGTCCAATGCGGCGATCTACGCGAAGAATCTGAACGTGATCGCCGGCGCGAACCAGGTCAATCACGACACGCTTGCCGCGACGCCGATCGCCGGTGACGGTCCTGTTCCCGCTGTCGCGATTGATGTGGCCCAGTTGGGTGGCATGTATGCCAACAGGGTGTTTTTGGTTGGCAACTCGGCAGGCGTCGGTGTCGCGAACGCAGGGACGATCGCGGCGCAGGCAGGCGATCTGACGCTGCAATCGAACGGCCGTCTGGTGCTCACGGGCAAGACGACGGCGAGCGGCAACCTCGCGTTGTCGGCCGCGAACGGGATACAGAACAGCGGTACGACTTACGCTCGGCAGTCGCTGTCGGCCAGCATCGGCACCGATCTCACGAACAGCGGGACACTGGCGGCACAGCAGAATACGAGCGTGAATGCCGGCAGCGTCAATTCAACCGGCACGCTCGGCGCGGGCGTGAACAACGACGGGGCGGTCGGCCAGGGCGGCAACCTGAACCTGACGGCCTCCGGCCAGTTGAGCGCAACCGGCCAGAATGCTGCCGGTGGCA
>NZ_CAAJGL010000081.1 GCF_900996225.1 Paraburkholderia sp. BCC1884
CGATCGGCGCGGCGCTCGGCACCACCCGCAGCACCACCCACCGGCTGGTGAGCAGCCTGGTGCAGGCGCGCTACCTGCGCCAGGTGCAGGGCGGCTACCTGCTGGGCCCGAAGCTGATCGAGCTGGGCACCATCGCGCTGGAGCAGATGCCGCTGACGGCGGTGGCGCGCCCGCATCTCGAGGCGCTGGCCGACGCCACGCTCGACACCATCCACCTCGGCATGCGCGACGGCGACGACGTGCTCTACATCGACAAGATCCCCGGCACGCGCGGCCTGGAGATGCGCTCGCGGATCGGCCACCGGATGCCGCTGGCCTCGACCGGGATCGGCAAGGCGATGATGCTGGACCTGCCGCCGGACACCTGGGCCTCGCTGTTCGAGGCCTCGCGCCGCTCGCTGGCCGGCGTCAGCTTCAAGCCCGACCGCCGCCCCGACGCGACCACCTTCCTGCAGCGCATGGCGCATTACGCGGCCGGCGGCTACACCTTCGACCTGGAAGAGAACGAGGCCTCGATCCGCTGCGTGGCCGCGCCGGTGCGCGACGCCTCGGGCGCGATCGTGGCGGCCGTCTCGGTGGCCAGCACGATTCCCTACATGCCGCTCGACCGCATGGACGAGCTGATTCCGATCGTGCAGCGCGAGGCGCGCGCGATCTCGGCGGAGCTCGGCTGGAGCGCGCCGCAAACGACCCGCAGGATCAAGCGATGACGATGGACCGACCGACCCCCGCCACGCCGGCGCTGATCGCGATCGACTGGGGCACCACCTCGATGCGGGCCTTCCTGTTCGCGGCCGACGGCAGCG
>NZ_CAAJGL010000082.1 GCF_900996225.1 Paraburkholderia sp. BCC1884
CGACGTAGGTGATGCGCACCGAGCCGAGCCCCTCGGCGGCGGCCTGGCTGGCCGCGCCCGAGGGGAAGAAGAAGGCGCCGCCGATCAGCGGCCCGAGGAAGCTGCCCAGGCCGTTGAAGGATTGCGAGAGGTTCAGGCGCCGCTCGGCCGTCTCGGGCGTGCCGAGTTCGGTCACGTAGGGATTCGCGGCGGTTTCCAGGCAGCCGAGGCCGGAGGCGATCACGAACAGCGCGAACAGGAAGAATGGGAAGCTGGCCACGCCCGAGGCCGGGATGAACAGCAGCGCGCCGATCGCGTAGAGCGTGAGCCCGAGCAGGATGCCGCGCTTGTAGCCGAAGCGCTCCATCAGCAGCGCGGCCGGGATCGCCATCACGAAATAAGCCCCAAAATAGGCGCCCTGCAGCAGGCCCGATTGCGCCTTGCTGACGTGCAGCACGTCCTGGAAATGCTTGTTCAGCACGTCGAGCAAGCCATATGAGAGCCCCCACATGAAAAAGAGGCTGGTCACCAGAATGAACGCGGTGCGCCAGTCGCGCGAGCGTTGCGCCGTGCCGACCGGCGTGACGCCGGCTTCCGATACCTGTTGCATGAATCCTGTCTCCTTCCGTCCCGGTCACGGGCTCGTCTGTTTCTGTTTCCGGTTGCCGTCGCCGGCCCTGCTCACTGCCCGTCGAGATCGAAGATGCGCGCCATCGGCGCCCACTTCACCCCGGCTGGCGTCCATGGCGTGGGCTGCGGGAAGGTGCTCATCAGCGTCACCCACTCCACCACCTTCGGATCGGCG
>NZ_CAAJGL010000083.1 GCF_900996225.1 Paraburkholderia sp. BCC1884
GACAGGTCCGCGTGGGTGGCCGAGGCCAGGCGCTTGCCGTAGTCGGCGTCGGCCTTGTAGAAGTACGACAGCATGGTGATCTTGTTGTCGTCGTTGCTGACGTGGTTCAGGTCGCCCGAGAGCGCCGTCACCAGGTCCGCCTTGCCCTGCGAGGACAGCGAGCGGTAGTACTCGCCGGCCTGGCGGAAGTTCAGCGTCTTCTTGATCGCGGCCTGCTGGGTGGTGCCCGACAGCGGCGTCTGCACGTACTTGTACTTCGGATCCTGCGGGATCTCGCCGAGCGTCGAGGGCTCGTAGTTCACCTCGCCCTTGCGGTCGCCCGCGTTCATCAGCCCGTCCTGGTTGTTGTTGACCACCGGCACGCGCGGACGATTGATCGGCAGCGAGTTGAAGTTCGCCCCCAGGCGGTACATCTGCGTATCGGCGTAGGAGAACATCCGGCCCTGCAGCATGCGGTCTTCCGAAGGCTCGATGCCCGGCACCATGCGCGAGGGCGCGAAGGCCGATTCCTCGGTGCTCTCGAAGTAGTTGTCCGGCACGCGGTTCAGCGTCATGGTGCCGATCTTGCGCTCCGGCACGTCGGCCCAGACCTTGGTGTCGTCGAGCGCGTTGTAGTCGAACTTGTCGAGATCCGCCGGCTTGAGCACCTGGATGTAGAGGTCCCACTTCGGATCGTCGCCGCGCTTGAGCGCGCC
>NZ_CAAJGL010000084.1 GCF_900996225.1 Paraburkholderia sp. BCC1884
GCGATCACATACGTGGCACCGGCAGTGATGAGCACGGCCACCAGATAGCCCGCGATCGGGCTGCGCTTGTGCAGGCGTTCGAGTAGATCGCCGAGATAGTCGAAGGGAGTGTTCATGCAGCACTTTCGTTGCTTGCAGCGTCGATCGCGTCGATTTGCGCGGTCAGCCGCTCGCGAATGCCAGCATGGCCAAGGCGATCAAGGTTCTTCCGTCACTCCACAAGCAGTCCGCGAAGTTCGGCGAGGATAGCCGGCGCAGGCGAGGCGCGGCGGTTCCATGCGGCGATAGCGGCGCGCTTGTTGGTTTTCCCAGGCCCTTCTGCGCCGCACGAATTGCACTTGACCCAGTGCAACGCGATGAAGCGGTATTCGACGTCGGCGCTTTCGCAAAACGGGCAGTCGCTCAGCTTGTCGCTCATCGGGTGTCTCCCGGTTTTCGTTGTTGCATCCATCCGTATGCCCACGCGACTCGTGCCCATTTTGGCCATGCGGATCGATGGCGAAGTCCGAATCCGATTGGGATTCCATTTGATCTTGCGCGCCGGCCCATGGCCTCGAACGCGCGCTTACCTGCGAGAGGTTTAGCCACGATCGCCTCCCTTCCCACCCTGCGCGCCCTGAACACCAGCGGCGTCGCTACAGTGGCAGCCATACCCCTCGTTGTCCGGACAGCTTTCAGGCGCCCC
>NZ_CAAJGL010000085.1 GCF_900996225.1 Paraburkholderia sp. BCC1884
GAAGCCCGGCGCGATCGTGCGCATCGCACGCGATGGCGATGGCCGCTGGGTGCTGCGCCAGTTGCCGGCGGTGCAGGCGGCGCTGGTCGCGATCTCGCCCGACGACGGCGCGATCCGCGCGCTGGTCGGCGGCAACGGCTACACGCCGAGCCAGCTCAACCACGTCACCCAGGCCTGGCGGCAGCCCGGCTCGAGCTTCAAGCCCTTCATCTATTCGGCGGCACTGGCCAAGGGCTTCGCGCCCGCCACCGTGATCGACGACCTGCCGCTGGAGATCCCCGCCAGCTACCCGGGCGGCCCGGTCTGGCGGCCGCGCGAGAGCGGCGCGCTGCTCGGGCCGATCGCGTTGCGCGAGGGCCTGGCGCGCTCGAAGAACCTGGTCGCGGTGCGCGTGCTGCGCGCGATCGAGCCGGCCTATGCCAAGGACTACATCGTGCGTGCCTTCGGGCTGCGCTCCGACCTGATCGTGCCGAACCTGCCGATGGCGCTGGGTGCGGGCGCGGTCACGCCGCTGCAGATGGCGACCGGCTACGCGAGCTTCGCCAACGGCGGCTTCCGCGTGCAGCCCTACCTGATCGCGAAAATCCAGGACGGCGCGGGACAGGTGCTGTTCGAGGCGGCGCCGGCGCGTGCCGGTGCCGACGAGCCTCGTGTCATCAGCGCCGCCAACAGCG
>NZ_CAAJGL010000086.1 GCF_900996225.1 Paraburkholderia sp. BCC1884
GCCCTGCAAGTCTTCGTCACGGTCGCGCGCCACCTGAACTTCACGCGCGCGGCCGAGGCGCTGTGCCTGACCCAGGGCGCGGTCAGCCGCCAGATCCAGTCGCTCGAGGCGCATTACGGCTTCCCGCTGTTCGTGCGGCGCGCCAAGGGGCTGGCGCTCACCGTCGAGGGCGAGCAGCTGCTGCCGGTGGTCAGCGAGAGCTTCGCGCGCATCGACGACGTTTCGCGGCGCCTGACGCGCCAGCGCACCGACCTGGCGCTGAAGGTGCCGACCTGCGTGATGCGCTGGATCCTGCCCAAGGTGATGCAGTTCCAGACCGAGCATCCGGACCTGCACGTGCAGATGACCACCACCTGGCGGCACGACGTCGATTTCGCGACCGAGCCCTTCGATGCGGCGATCGTCTACGGCATGGCGGCGACGCCCGAGGTGCGCGTCGTGCCGCTGTTCGCCGAGCGGCTCACGCCGGTCTGCGCGCCCGAGCTGCTGGCCGAACGGCCGATCGCCTCGGGCGCCGACCTGGCGCGCCACACGCTGCTGCATCCCACCCGCGACCATCGCGACTGGCGCCAATGGCTGGCCCATGCCGGCATCGAGGGCATCGATCCGGCGCGCGGGCCGAGCTTCGACACGCTGGACCTGGCCACCAATGCCG
>NZ_CAAJGL010000087.1 GCF_900996225.1 Paraburkholderia sp. BCC1884
TCCTTGATGACCTTGTTGCGCGGGTCGGAGATCGTGTACACCGGGTGACCGAAACCGATCACCACTTCCTTGTTGTCGACGCGCTTGCGGATGTCCGCTTCGGCTTCGTCCGGCGTTTGATAGCGCGTCTGGATCTCGAACGCGACTTCGTTGGCGCCGCCGTGTTTCGGGCCGCGCAGCGCGCCGATCGCGCCGGTGATCGCCGAATAGATGTCCGAACCCGTGCCCGCGATCACACGACCGGTGAAGGTCGATGCGTTGAATTCATGCTCGGCGTACAGGTTCAGCGACACGTGCATCGCATCGACCCACGACTTCGACGGCTCCACGCCGTGCAGCAGATGCAGGAAGTGGCCGCCGATCGAGTCGTCGTCGGTTTCCACTTCGATGCGCTTGCCGTTGTGCGAGTAGTGATACCAGTACAGCAGCATCGAACCGAGCGAGGCCATCAGCTTGTCGGCGATGTCGCGCGCGCCCGGCAGGTTGTGGTCGTCCTTCTCCGGCAGCACGGTGCCGAGCACCGAGACGCCGGTGCGCATCACGTCCATCGGATGCGCGGCGGCCGGAATCCATTCGAGCGCGGCTTTCACGTTGGCGGGCAGGCCGCGCATACCCTTGAGCTTCGCCTTGTACGCGCTCAGCTCGGC
>NZ_CAAJGL010000088.1 GCF_900996225.1 Paraburkholderia sp. BCC1884
GCCCGATCCGGTGGAGGTGGGCGAGGACGGCTGAAAGCAGCCGGCTTCGTGGGGGCTTCGATATCTCGAGGCGGGATTGCGTGCATACTCGAACCCGGCCCGGGTGGAGCCAGCCTGAGAGCATCCGGCGCCGACACCATGACGAGAGCAACAAGAGCACAACATGGAGATGCCCCCCGTGAATCCCATCCAAGGCTTCAGCGTAGACCCGGCCTCGATCCGCCATGTCGGCCACGACCTGCAGCGTCCCGAATGCATCCTCGCGCAGCGCGACGGCTCGCTGCTGGTGGCGGACGCGCGCGGCGGCGTGCAGCGCATCGCCCCCACCGGGGAACAGACGCTGATCCTACCTAAGGGCGCCGCCGCGACCGCCGCCTCGGACGGCCTGACCAGCGGCTCCTTGCCCAACGGCCTGGCGCTCGATGCCGAAGGCAACATCCTGATCGCCAACATCGGCACCGACCGCGTCGAGCGGCTCGCGCACTCGGGCGAGCTGCGGGTGCTGTTCGACGGCCTGGACGGCAAGCCGCCCGGCAAGGTCAACTTCGTGCTGCGCGACAGCCGGGACCGGCTGTGGGTGACCATCTCCACGCGTGTCGATCCCTGGCCGAACGCGGTGCGCAACAACCTGGCC
>NZ_CAAJGL010000089.1 GCF_900996225.1 Paraburkholderia sp. BCC1884
GCACGGTCGGATCGACCTCGATGTAGTTGCGCGCCTGGTAATGGGCCATCCAGCCGGCCGGGTAGGTGTCGAAGATCTCGACCACCGGCTGCGTGCCCGGCTGCGGCACGCGGATGCCGTAGCAGCAGTACTCGAAACCGAGCCGCTTCGAATAGGCCGAGATCTGCTGAAAGAGCTGTTGCTCGTTCGCAGCCGCGTTGAACTGGTGGTAGGCATCCTGCCAGCGTAGTTCCATCATCTCTCCAACAGCTTCCACGCTGTCATTCTTGCTAGGTTACATCACGGTCACGGGCTTGCTACATTGCCGCGCATGACACTGCCCCTGCTTCATCCTTACTGCGCGCCGTCCAAGGACGGTGACGTCCGCCTCCCCCTGCATGCCTTCGCGGGGCTCGAACTCGTGCACATCGCCTCGGGGCTCGACCCCGGGCTCGCCGACGAACTGCGCGCCGACGGCCTCGCCTTCGACGCGGCCGGCTACACCGAGTGGCAGCGTCCGTCCTCGCCAGGTTTCGCACACCTGACTGTCGGCTGGGACTGGTATGTCGATCCCGGCTCCGGCCGCCTGGTGATCGCCTGGGACGACGTGCGCAGCAACCTGATGGGCGTCGACCGCTTCGGCACCGACATC
>NZ_CAAJGL010000090.1 GCF_900996225.1 Paraburkholderia sp. BCC1884
TTTCATTACTGTGTGAGACTTGATACTTCTGCTTTGCGCCAGACCCCGAAGGACCCGGCTCGCATCGCGCATCAAGCGCCCACACTTATCGGCTGTTAATTTTTAAAGATCGAGTACGCATCCACTACCTCACCGGCCACCGCGGCTGCCAACTTCACAACCACCTGTACCGCTTCGTTCTGCGTCGCTGCACTTGCAGCAGAGAAACGAGATTATGAAGTCTCTTTTTCGTTTTGTCAACAACTTTTTTTGCTTTCGCTTAAAACTTTGTTGACGCTACGGCCGCTGGTTTCTGCCGCGGCCCTCGTTCGCAACGAGGAAGCGAATCTTAGGTGAAGATTCGCCATGTGACAAGGGTTTGACAGAACTATTTTTCTCTCGCTCAGCGGCGAGTGGAATTTACTACCGCCTCCAGCGGCACCGCTTGTGCCATCGCCGTATAGCCTGCGTCGCTAGGGTGAATGTGGTCGCCGCTGTCGAAGCCCCGTTGCAGGCGGTCTGCTTGCGCCGGGTCACGTAGGGCAGCGTCGAAATCCACAATTCCGTCGAAGACCCGGCTGCTGCGAATCCACTGGTTCACTGCAAGCCGGATGCTTTCGCGCTCGGCCGGCAAAGACGCCGGCGTCAACGTCGCCCCGAAAACCTTCACCCCGGAACGATGCGCGGCGGCGATCACGCGCTGGTATCCGGCGATCAGGTCAGCCGCCGTCACCGCGGTATGCGGCGAATCGCAGTCGAGCCCGCTACGCTGCGGCATCGACGCAAAATTGATGTCGTTGATACCGATCAGCAAAATCGCCGTCTTGACGCCCGGCCGGGCCAGCACGTCGCGCTCAAAACGCCGCGCGAGCGCGTCGCCGTAACACTGCGAGTCGCTCAGAAGACGGTTGCCGCTAATACCGAGATTGACGATGGCCGTCGAATGGTCGCTGCTGCTCGCGAGGCGACGCGCCAGCGCGTCCGGCCAGCGGCGATTCTGATTCAGGCTCGAGCGCATCCCATCCGTGATGGAGTCGCCGATCGCGGCAACCGCCGCCGTCGGCGCCACCGCCTCGACGGACAACCCCGTCACCCACACATATTGCGTAAATCGACCGCGAAACGCCGCCGCCGATGCATCCTCAGCGTGGTTGCCTGGCGCCGAAACATAGTTCACCTGACTCGACACCCGATGCCAAGCCACGATACGCTGCTCTGGCCCCATGTAAGCACTGATGGCATACGGCGCGCCTTCGGCGATATCGACCCCAATCGGATCGCTGTCCAGCTCTCCACCAGCCGGAATGCTCACGGCACCTTTGCCACCGAATGTCACCCGCGCGCCGCCACTCGGCGAAGCGGCCGCGCCGCCCGTCGAGCGCGCGATCCACAAGCCTTCGATCACGAGCGGCGTCTTGCCGTACTCATTACTGAGATGAATTCGCGCGGACCGTCCCGACAGCGTCGGATAGACGATCTGCCGAACCGTGCGCCCCGCGACTTCCGGTGCACGGTAGAGCGGCGGCAAGTCTGCCTGCTGCGGGATGGGCTGCAGCGCAGTCGCCCAGGCAGAGACCCAGTGGTCGGGTGCGCCGGCAGCGAAAACCGTCGGTGAGACGGCGAATTGGCAAAGAAGCGCCGCGCCACACGCGGCAGCCAGAGTGCGAAGGGTCATTCGGATGGTCGGTTCGAGGCGAAACGAGCATTGTGCCCGAACGTCCCAATGCCAAGGCAAATCGCCGGCAGACCGCGATCGCTCTGTAGCAGGCAATCAGGCCGCCGGCTGCGCCCCAACCATATTCAAGGCAAGCGCTTCGGCGACTTCGATCCCGTCGATAGCTGCCGAATAGATCCCACCCGCATACCCCGCGCCCTCACCAGCCGGATACAGCCCCTCGACGTTCATGCTCTGATAATCGTCCCGGCGACGTACCCGAATCGGCGACGACGTGCGCGTCTCGACCCCCGTCAACACCGCGTCGTGCATGGCAAATCCGGCGATCTTCTTGTCCATCTGCGGCAAGGCTTCGCGAATCGCCTCGATCACGTAATCGGGGAGCGCAGTGCTCAGATCGGTCGGATGGACGCCCGGCTTGTAGGACGGCACGACCGAACCCAGCGAGGTAGACGGCCGCCCAGCGATAAAGTCACCGACGAGTTGCCCCGGCGCCATATAGTTGCCGCCACCGAGTTCGAACGCCCGCTCCTCCCACTTGCGCTGGAACGCGATACCCGCAAGCGGGCCGCCGGGAAAGTCTTCCGGCGTGATGCCGACGACAATCCCCGCATTCGCATTACGCTCCGCGCGGGAATACTGGCTCATGCCATTGGTCACCACCCGGCCCGGCTCGGACGTCGCCGCCACCACCGTGCCGCCTGGGCACATACAGAAGCTATAGACCGCACGACCGTTGCTGCAGTGATGCACCACCTTATAGTCGGCGGCGCCCAGCTGTTTGTGACCAGCAAATTTGCCGAAACGGCTGCGATCGATCAAGCCCTGCGGATGTTCGATCCGAAAACCGAGCGAAAACGGCTTCGCCTCGATATAGACGCCGCGTTCGTGCAGCATCTCGAAGGTATCGCGCGCACTGTGGCCAACCGCCAGCACCACATGGTCGCAGCGCAGCGTCTCGCCGGTCGAGAGCTTCAACCCGCGCACCTTGCCGTCCTCGATCTCGATATCGTCGACCCGGCTTTCGAAACGCACCTCACCGCCCAGCTCGTGAATGGTCGCACGCATCTTTTCGACCATGCTGACAAGACGAAACGTGCCGATATGGGGCCGACTCAGATACAGAATGTCTTCCGGCGCGCCAGCCCTGACGAATTCGTCGAGCACCTTGCGGCCGTAATGTTTCGGATCCTTGATCTGACTATAGAGTTTGCCGTCGGAGAAAGTGCCCGCCCCGCCTTCGCCGAACTGCACGTTCGATTCAGGATTGAGCACCGACTTGCGCCACAACCCAAACGTGTCTTTGGTCCGCTCGCGCACGGCCTTGCCGCGCTCGAGGATGATCGGCCGGAAACCCATCTGCGCAAGAATCAGCCCGGCGAACAGGCCGCATGGGCCCATGCCGATCACCACCGGACGCGGCGCCGTCATCTGCGCGGGCGCCCTGGCGACGAACTTGTACGCCATGTCGGGCGTCACGTTGCAGTGCGGCACGTCGGCGAGCCGCTTGAGCGCGGCCGCTTCATCCGTGACCTCGACATCGACGATGTAGGTCAGCTTGA
This sequence comes from Paraburkholderia sp. BCC1884, assembly GCF_900996225.1. Taxonomy (GTDB): domain Bacteria; phylum Pseudomonadota; class Gammaproteobacteria; order Burkholderiales; family Burkholderiaceae; genus Paraburkholderia. The sequence goes on from NZ_CAAJGL010000090.1 coordinate 3,217, forward strand.
TGTCGGCGCGCTTGCGTGCGTCGTGCGCACGGCGAAACACGGTGTATCGGATCAGCCCGTCCGCGGGCACGCCGAGTTCCGCGAGGCGCGCACGCACGGCCGCTTCGAGGGCGCTTTCGGGATGATCGAGCGGGAGTTTGATTTCGCTTAGACGTAACATGAGTACCGGGGATGCAGGTAGGTGGGCCGAAAATCACGGCCAATTCGCAATTTTATAGGTTAAGTGTCGGCGCGGGGCGGCACCGCTGACGAAACGCCTTCAGCGGCGAAACCGGGCCTTCCTATCAATCGGATAAACCCGTCTCAAAAAATTTATTAACCGACCGGTCGGTTGGTTTATACTCCGTCAACACAGACAACTTCCGCAGAGAGCGTCCCCATGTACACGCAATCCCTGGATATTCCCGGCAACGTCGCCCCGCTCGATGCAGGCGCGAGTTCATCCGAGCAGGCGCAGTTCGATGCGGTCATGGCCGCCGACGGCAAGATCGAAGCTCAGGACTGGATGCCCGAGGCATACCGCAAAACGCTGGTACGGCAAATCTCGCAGCACGCGCATTCGGAAATCGTCGGCATGCTGCCGGAAGGCAACTGGATCTCGCGCGCACCCAGCCTGAAGCGCAAGGCGATTCTGCTCGCCAAGGTGCAGGACGAAGCCGGCCACGGCCTCTATCTATATAGCGCGGCGGAAACGCTCGGCGTCTCGCGCGACCAGCTGATCGCGGCGCTGCATTCCGGCAAAGCCAAATATTCGAGCATCTTCAATTACCCGACGCCCACGTGGGCGGACGTCGGCGTGATCGGCTGGCTGGTGGACGGCGCGGCGATCATGAACCAGATTCCGCTGTGCCGCTGCACCTATGGCCCGTACGCGCGCGCCATGATCCGCATCTGCAAGGAAGAGTCGTTCCATCAGCGTCAGGGTTTCGACGCGCTCATGTCGATGATGGCCGGCACCGAAGCGCAGCGCGAACTGGTCCAGCAGGCGGTGAACCGCTGGTGGTGGCCGGTGCTGATGATGTTCGGCCCGAGCGACAAGGATTCGATCCACAGCAACCAGTCGTCGAAATGGGGCATCAAGCGCATTTCCAACGACGACCTGCGCCAGAAATTCGTCGACGCCACCGTCGACCAGGCCAGGATCCTCGGTGTCACGTTGCCGGACCCGGACCTGAAGTGGAACGAAGCGCGCGGCCAGCACGACTATGGCGACATCGACTGGGAAGAATTCTGGCGCGTCGTGAATGGCGACGGCCCGTGCAACCGCGAGCGTCTCGCGACCCGCGTCAAAGCCCATGACGAAGGCACCTGGGTCCGTGAAGCGGCCCTCGCCCATGCCGAAAAACAGCGTCAACGCGCCCAACAGCACGCCGCCTGACCCGCGCGGCACGCCGGACAAAGAATCAGGAGATCTGCAATGAACAAGGAATGGCCGATTTGGGAAGTCTTCGTGCGCAGCAAGCAGGGACTCGACCACAAGCACTGCGGCAGCCTGCACGCCGCGGACGCGCCAATGGCGCTGCGCATGGCGCGTGACGTCTACACGCGCCGCCAGGAAGGCGTGAGCATCTGGGTGGTGCCGTCTTCGGCGATCACCGCTTCCGCACCGGAAGACAAGGCGGAGCTGTTCGAACCGGCCGGCGACAAGATTTACCGCCATCCGACGTTCTACACGCTCCCCGACGAAGTCAACCACATGTAAGCGCGGCCATGGACATCACGCCCCAACATCTCCAGTACGTGCTGCGCCTCGCGGATACCGCGCTGATTCTCGGTCAGCGTAATACCGAATGGTGCGGCCACGGCCCGATCCTCGAAGAGGACATCGCGCTGTCGAACATGAGCCTCGATCTGATCGGCCAAGCGCGCTTGCTCTACACGCACGCCACCACGCTCGAGCAGCAGCTCACCGGCAAGACCCGCACGGAAGACGATTACGCCTACTTCCGCGCCGAGCGCGAATTTGCCAACTACACGCTCGCCGAACTGCCGCATTTCGGTCCGCTGAGCGGCACCGCGCAAACCGAGAAGGACTACGCGGTCACGATCGTGCGCAATTTCCTTTACTCGACGCTGATGGCACATCTGTGGACGGCGCTCACCGCGTCCACCGACGAGCAACTGGCCGCGATTGCCTCGAAGTCGATCAAGGAAACCAGCTACCACGTGCATCACGCCCGCGAATGGCTGATCCGTTTCGGCGACGGCACCGACGAATCGCATCGCCGCGCCCAAGCCGCGCTGGACTATCTGCTGCCGTACACGCGCGAATTCTTCAGCGCGGACGCCGTGGAGGAAACCATTGCAGCAGCCGGCATCGGCCCGCAGACCGTGGATCTGGAAGCCGCCTGGCTCGACGACGTGCGCGCCACCCTCGACGAAGCCACGTTGAAGCTGCCCGAAGCGGTCAAGCACATCACGACTGGCAAGCACGGTGAGCATTCCGAGCACATGGGTTTCGTGCTGGCCGAAATGCAGAGCCTCGCGCGCCAGCACCCCGGCGCCACCTGGTAATCCGACGATGACGACCTCGACCGCCTCCCCGACGACCGACGCCACGCTCGAACGTGCATGGGCCGTGCTCGAAACGGTGCCTGATCCGGAGATTCCGGTGGTATCGATTCGCGAACTCGGCATTCTGCGCGACGTGCGGCGCGCCGCCGACGGCACGCTCGAAGTCGTGATCACGCCGACTTACTCCGGTTGTCCGGCGATGTCGCAAATCGCCGAGGACGTCGCGCACGCGCTCGACGTCGCCGAGATCAAGCCGTACCGTGTCGCCACCGTGCTCGCGCCGGCCTGGACCACCGACTGGATGACCGCCGACGCCCGCGAAAAGCTGCGCGCTTATGGCATCGCGCCGCCGACTGGCAATTGCGGTTCCGCGGCCGTGCCGCAGGAAAAAGTGATGCGCTTCGTACCGCGCGCGCTGCCCGCGCCAGCGTGCCCGCGCTGCGGTTCGGCGCACACCGAGCGCCTCGCGCAATTCGGCTCGACGGCCTGCAAAGCCTTGTACCGCTGCATCGACTGCCGCGAACCCTTCGACTACTTCAAACCATACTGATATGGCTACCCCGCAATTTCACCCGCTGCGTATCCGCGAAGTGCGGCCCGAAACCGCCGACGCGGTCTCGGTTGCTTTCGAAGTCCCCGTCGAACTGCGCGATCACTATCGCTTCACGCAGGGCCAGTTCGTTACGCTGAAGACGCACATCGACGGTGAGGAAACGCGCCGCTCGTATTCGATCTGCGTCGGCGTCACCGATTACGACCGTGACGGCGAATTGCGCATCGGCATCAAGCGCGTGCGCGGCGGCCGCTTCTCGAACTTCGCGTTCGATACGTTGCAGCCGGGTCACACGATCGACGTGATGACGCCGGACGGCCGCTTCTTCACCCACCTGAACGCCGATCAGGGTCAGCAGTACATCGCGTTCTCCGGCGGCTCGGGCATCACGCCGGTGCTGGCGATCATCAAGAGCACGCTCGAAGTCGAGCCGCGCAGCACCTTCACGCTGGTGTACGGCAACCGCAGCGTGGATCAGATCATGTTCGCCGAGGAACTCGAAGATCTGAAAAACCGTTTCATGAACCGCTTCGTGCTGTATCACGTGCTGTCCGACGATCTACAGGATGTCGAGCTGTTCAACGGCGTGCTGGATCAGCAGAAGTGCGCGGCTTTCATCGAGAATCTGCTGCCGGCCGACGCCATCGACGAAGCCTTCATCTGCGGTCCCGGCCCGATGATGGACGCCGCCGAGGCCGCTTTGAAAGAAGCGGGCGTGCCGGCTCAAAAAGTACACGTGGAGCGCTTCGGCTCGCCGCTGCCGCAAGCGGGCGTGCCGCCCGTCGAAATCACCGAAGACACACCGGCCGCCGACCTCGAAATCGTCCTCGACGGCAAACGGCGCAAGCTGCGTCTGCCGTATCAGGGCGTGAGCGTGCTCGACGTCGGCCTGAAAGCCGGCCTCGCGCTGCCGTATGCGTGCAAGGGCGGCGTCTGCTGCACCTGTCGCGCGAAGGTGCTGGAAGGCGAAGTGAAGATGGAAAAGAACTACACGCTGGAAGAGCACGAAATCCGCGACGGTTTCGTGCTCACATGCCAATGCCACCCGATCAGCGATCGCGTGGTGGTGAGCTACGACGAACGTTGAACTGGCCCGCGACTGGATGCGCGGTCTGCGTCGCGCTTTCAGCCGCTTCGCGATCCGCTTACACTAGGGGCCGCTCGCGATCGGACACCTGTTCCGGTCGCCGGGCGGCCCCTTTTTGTTAACCGTCCAAGCGTCCAGGCCCCTGCCGATGAGCACGATCCACCTCACCAATGGCGATGTCGCCGCCGAATCCTTGCGTGCCGCGCTACAGGCAGCGGGCCGCGACGATCGTGTGATCGCCTTGCGCGACGATCTGGCGGTTGGCCCGCTACGCGGCGTGGACGACGGCCCCGACGTGCGCGCCGACTTCTGGGATCGCATCAGCACGGACACCAGGCGCGATTTCCTGCGCGAATTCCGCGAACAGGCTGCCGCGCTGGAGAACATCGCGCGTGGCGAAGCCAATCTGGTGGTCTGGCACGCCGAAAGCGCGGCCGATCAGTTGATGCTGCGCCGTGTCAGCTATTACCTGCGCAACAGCCCGCAGCGCTTGAACGAGGTGCGTCTGTCGATCCGCGATCTCACCGATCCGGGAGCGTGGGCGCATAGCCGCAAAGACCACGCGACCTCCGTCGGCATGTTCGCGCCGGCCGTGCTGCAGGCGCGACTCGCCGACGCCGCGCCGATTTCCGTGCTGCGTATCAGCCGGCTCGCGCTGGAGTGGCAGGAAGTCAAACACGCGAACGGCGAAACGCGTCGCTGGCGCGACAACACCTTCACCAGCGGCAGCTATGCCGAGCTCGACGCGCTCATTCTCGAACACCGCGCCGACGATTGGCGGCCCGCCGCGCGCGTCGCCGCCGAACTGATGACCGCTGAACTCGGCTTTCTCGTGAGCGACACCGTTGCGTTGTGGCGTCTGCGCGAGCTGGCCGCGGCGCGTCGCATCCGGCTGCGTGGCGATGTGAGCGCGTGGCGCACGCTGGAGTTGTGCGCCGCGCTCGCCCCCTGTCCACACTAATAAAACCAACGACTATGGCCCGCACCCGAGCCCCCGACCACGAAACCCAACGCGAGCAGATTCTCGAACTGGCCGCGGCCAAATTCGCCCAGACCAGTTATCCGAGCACGTCCATGGCGGATCTGGCCGCGGCGAGCGGTACCTCGAAAGCGCGTCTGTACCACTATTACGCTAGCAAGGAAGCAATCCTGTTCGATCTGCTGGACCGCTACACCAAGCGGCTGATGCTGATCATCGCCGAGGTCGAAGGCGCGAGCCAGCGGCGCGGTCTCACCGAACGGGAGACGTTCGCCGAGCTGATCCGCGCGTTTTTGTCGGAATACGAGACGTCTCACAGCCGGCACGTGGCCTTGCTCAACGATGTGAAGTATCTGGTCGACACGCAGCGCGAGGTGATCCTGAACCGACAGCGCGACGTGGTGGCCGCTTTCGCGCGGCAGCTGGCGCGTGCTTATCCGGAACGCGCCACGCGTGAAAACCAGACTGCGCTCACCATGATGGTGTTCGGCATGATCAACTGGACGTTCACCTGGCTCAAGCCAGACGGACGCATGGGCTATCGCGAATTCGCCGAGCAGGTGGTGAACATGGTGGACCACGGCTTGAGCGTAAAAGCAGCCTGATTCCGCACAGCAACATTCTTCCGAACAAATAGTGATCGACCAGTTGCGCCCGTGCGACATCTCATCACGAACGCTCGTTCAATTTTCGTTCCCTTGTAAATCAAAGACATAAAAATAGGGCGCAACTCTTTTAGGCATTTTCTTCAGAATTTGATACGGGTTTTCCCTAGTGATCGAGGCGGCTTTCCGCTAAAATGCTTTTTGCGGTGCACCATACCGCTCGATCAAAGGAGAACCCGACCATGAACCTGATTACACCCCGCGCCGCCGAGCCGATCGTCCCGCGCGATCGCCTGTCGCAGCCTGCCGGTCGTACGCCTGCTCTGGTCCGCGAACTCACTGCGGTCGATCGCGAGCGCCTGCTGACCCACTTCCTCGCGCTGGACGAAGACGACCGCCTGCTGCGCTTCGGTCAGATCACGCCTAACCACGTCATCGAAAACTATGTCCGCGCGATCGACTTCACGCGCGACACCGTGTTTGGTGTGTTCAACAGCCAGTTGCAACTCACCGGCGTCGGTCATTTGGCTTACCTGCCGGCTGAAGGCGACAAGCGCACGGCTGAATTCGGCGTGTCGGTGCTGGAAAGCGCGCGCGGCCAAGGCATTGGCTCGAAGCTGTTCGAGCGCGCCGCCATTCGTAGCCGCAATACGCACGTCACCACGCTTTACGTGCACTGCCTGTCGCGTAACTCGACCATGATGCACATCGCCAAGAAGGCAGGCATGAAGATCGAATACGCTTACGGCGAAGCCGATGCGTATCTCACGCTTGCGCCGGCGGACCAGTCGAGCATCATCGCGGAAATGCTGCAGGAACAAGCCGCCGTGTTCGACTACGCGCTCAAGCGTCAGGCGCGTCAGGCGTCCAAGTTGTTCGAATCGTTCATGCCGACGGCCGCGGCGGCCTGACAGGCCTTCGCTTCGGCGAAATGACAAAAGGCAGCCTCGCGGCTGCCTTTTTGCTTTTCAACTCTCTCGCTCTCGACCCAACGCTCACAAAATTGGCAACGCCGTCGTTTCCTTGAACTTTTCGAGCGAAAAGCTCGACTTCACATCGATCACCGATGGATGGTGCAGCAGTTGATCCTGCACAAAACGCGAAAAGTGCGCCATATCTTCTACCTGCACGCGTAGCAGGTAATCCATATCGCCTGTCATTGCGTGGCACGCGACCACTTCCGGCCACGTCTGCACGGCCGCGCGAAACAGGTCCGCGTGCGTCGCGTCCCCACGCGGACTCTGCACCGACCCGCCCCGCTTTTCCAAGCGCACATTTACGTAAGCGAGCAGATCGAGTCCGAGGAGCTGCGCGTCCAGCAATGCGACATAGCCGCGAATCACGCCGCTTTCTTCCAGCCGTCGAATCCGTCGCAGACAAGGACTCGGCGACAGATTGATTCGTTCGGCAATCTCCTGATTCGACAGCCGGCCGTTCTCCTGAAGGATTGCCAGAATACGCCGGTCGATGGCGTCTATCTCTATATTGGCCATTTTCTGCCGCCAGATTGAAATGTTGAGCTAGAAACTAGCGTCAGCGTATCCACGCACGATTAAGTTCGCAAGTTTTCGTCGCCGACACCCACTTACACTTGCGTCATTCGGTCGCGCTCAAACGCACAATTCCGCTTGCGCCCTACGCCGGCCTCACAGGAGACAGACACATGCAGGTTTCAACTTGGGACAACCCGGTCGGCACCGACGGCTTCGAATTCATCGAATACACCGCACCGGACCCGATAGCGCTCGGCAAGCTGTTTGAACAGATGGGCTTCACTGCCGTGGCACGCCATCGTCATAAAAACGTGACGCTGTATCGCCAGGGCGAGATCAACTTCATCGTCAACGGGGAACAGGATTCGTTTGCGCAGCGCTTCACGCGTCTGCACGGCCCGTCGATCTGCGCGATCGCTTTCCGCGTTCAGGATGCCGGCAAGGCCTACCAGCAGGCGCTTGAAAAAGGCGCATGGGGCTTCGACAACAAAACCGGCCCGATGGAACTCAACATTCCGGCAATCAAGGGCATCGGCGATTCGCTGATCTATTTCGTCGACCGCTGGCGCGGCAAGAACGGCGCCGAGCCGAACAGCATCGGCAACATCGATATTTACGATGTCGATTTCGAACCGATTCCTGGCGCGGAGCCGAATCCGGTTGGCCACGGCCTGACCTACATCGACCACCTGACGCACAACGTGCATCGCGGCCGCATGCAGGAATGGGCGGAATTCTATGAGCGCCTGTTCAACTTCCGCGAAGTGCGTTACTTCGATATCGAAGGCAAGGTAACCGGCGTGAAGTCGAAAGCGATGACCTCGCCGTGCGGCAAGATCCGCATTCCGATCAACGAAGAGGGCTCGGACACCGCCGGCCAGATTCAGGAATATCTCGACGCGTATCACGGCGAAGGCATTCAGCACATTGCTCTCGGCAGCAACGACATCTATCGCACGGTGGACGGTCTGCGCGAAGCGAACATCTCGCTGCTCGACACGATCGACACTTACTACGAACTGGTCAACCGCCGCGTACCCGATCACGGCGAGCCGCTCGACGAGCTGCGCAAGCGCAAGATCCTGATCGACGGCGCACCGGACGATTTGCTGCTGCAGATCTTCACCGAAAACCAGATCGGCCCGATTTTCTTCGAGATCATTCAGCGCAAGGGCAATCAGGGCTTTGGCGAAGGCAATTTCAAGGCGCTCTTCGAATCGATCGAACTGGATCAGATTCGCCGCGGCGTTGTGCAGGATAAAGTTTGACGGCAGGCAGTCAGCGTCGCAGACAGAACTGAGCGGCAGAAAAAACAAGGGCGAGGATCTCACGATCCTCGCCCTTTTTACTTGCGCCGCCGCCTCAAATGGGACGACAGCCGGTTAACAACCGATACGCCGCGTTAGCCTCGCATCACGAATTCTGGTCTTCCTCATCGGACCGGGTGGAGCGCGAGACGCGCCCCGTGGCAATCGGCGCCACTTGCGCCGTGCGCGTCACCGCGTTCGACAATGCTTCCGCACCGCCGGTACTCGTGTTCGAGCGCACCGGGGCGCTCATGGCAAAAAATGCTGCCGAAACCATCAGGAAAGTTTGAATGTTCCTTGTGTGCATGCGTACTCCTTTTCTAACTACCCTGCTGCCGTGAAGCTCCGCCGAATGCGGAGCGTTGCGCTGACATCGCTCGCAGGTGGCAGTTAGACAGAAATTTCACCTACGGTTCCGCAAATTTGTAGTTTTTACAGCTTGTTACAGACGGCCTGGTAGAGAAGACTCGCCCGCCAACACGCCCAATGCCAATTCCTCCTCGAAAGCCTTGCGGAGCCGCATTTTTGGCAGCCTGCGGCGGGTTTTCACCAGTGCTACCATCACTTAAAACACGTCAATATGGCGGCCCCGGCCCCACGCATTCACAAGATGCCGCGGCCCAAAAAAAGTTTTGGTGATCCCAAACTGGTTGGAGGAGTACACATAATGAATGCCCCGCTAGACGCCGGTCAGCGAGCCTCGCTCGAAGCCGCGCTATCTTCCGTCACGCTCGACGACAAATACACCCTCGAACGCGGCCGCGCGTACATGAGCGGTATCCAGGCGCTGGTCCGTCTGCCGATGCTGCAACAGGAACGCGACCGGGCCGCCGGGCTCAATACCGCCGGCTTCATCTCCGGTTACCGTGGATCGCCACTCGGCGGACTCGACCAATCCTTGTGGAAGGCGAAACAGCATCTCGCCGCGCATCAGGTCGTGTTCCAGCCTGGCGTCAACGAAGACCTCGCGGCGACCGCCGTCTGGGGTTCGCAGCAAGTCAATCTGTACCCCAGCGCCAAATACGACGGCGTGTTCTCCATGTGGTACGGCAAGGGTCCCGGTGTCGACCGTTCCGGCGACGTCTTCAAGCACGGCAACTCGGCCGGCTCGGCGCAGCACGGTGGCGTGCTGGTGCTTGCCGGCGACGACCACGCGGCCAAGTCCTCCACACTTGCGCACCAGTCCGAACACATCTTCAAAGCTTGCGGCCTGCCGGTGCTGTTTCCGTCGAACGTGCAGGAATATCTCGACTTCGGTCTGCACGGCTGGGCGATGAGCCGCTACTCCGGCCTGTGGGTCGCGATGAAGTGCGTGACCGATGTGGTCGAATCGTCGGCCTCGGTCGATATCGACCCGCATCGCACCAAAATCATCCTGCCGGAAGACTTCGCGATGCCTGACGGCGGCCTGAATATCCGCTGGCCGGACCCGCCGCTGGTGCAGGAAGCGCGTCTGCTCGACTACAAGTGGTACGCCGCCCTCGCCTACGTGCGCGCGAACAAGCTGGACCGCGTCGAAATCGATTCGCCGCATGCGCGCTTCGGCATCATGACCGGCGGCAAGGCTTATCTCGATGTGCGTCAGGCACTGACCGACCTCGGTCTCGACGACGAAACCTGCTCGCGCATCGGCATCCGTCTGTATAAGGTCGGCTGTGTGTGGCCGCTCGAAGCGCAAGGCGCCCACGCGTTCGCCAAGGGCCTCGAAGAAATCCTGGTGGTCGAAGAAAAGCGCCAGATTCTCGAATACGCCATCAAGGAAGAGTTGTACAACTGGCCCGATGCACAGCGTCCGCGCGTGTTCGGCAAGTTCGACGAGAAAGACGGCGCAGGCGGCGAATGGTCGGTGCCGATGGGCAACTGGCTGCTGCCCGCGCACTACGAGCTCTCGCCGGCGATCATCGCCAAGGCCATTGCCACGCGTCTGGACAAGTTCGATCTGCCGTCCGACGTACGCGCGCGTATCGCCTCGCGCATCGCGGTGATCGAAGCCAAGGAAAGAGCGCTGGCGCGTCCGCGCGTCGAAGCCGAGCGCAAGCCGTGGTTCTGCTCGGGCTGCCCGCACAACACGTCGACCAATGTGCCGGAAGGTTCGCGCGCGATGGCCGGCATCGGCTGCCACTACATGACCGTGTGGATGGACCGCAGCACCAGCACGTTCAGCCAGATGGGCGGCGAAGGCGTCGCGTGGGTCGGTCAGGCGCCGTTCACCAATGACCAGCACGTGTTCGCCAACCTCGGCGACGGCACCTATTTTCACTCCGGGCTGCTGGCCATTCGCGCGGCGATCGCCGCAAAGGTGAACATCACCTACAAGCTGCTCTACAACGATGCGGTTGCGATGACGGGCGGCCAGCCGGTCGACGGCGTGCTGACCGTGCCGCAGATCACGCATCAACTCGCCGCCGAAGGCGCGACGAAAATCGTGATCGTCACCGACGAACCGGAGAAGTATTCGGCGAACGTGGGCCTGGCTCCGGGCATCGATATTCACCATCGCGACAAGCTCGACGAGATTCAGCGGCAGTTGCGCGAGATCGGCGGCACCACGATCCTGATCTACGACCAGACCTGTGCGACCGAGAAGCGCCGTCGCCGGAAACGCGGCACGTATCCGGACCCGGCACGCCGCGTCGTGATCAACGAGGCCGTGTGCGAAGGTTGCGGCGATTGCTCGGTGAAGTCGAATTGCCTGTCGGTGGAACCGCTCGATACCGAATTCGGCACCAAGCGCCAGATCAATCAGTCGAGCTGCAACAAGGACTTCTCGTGCGTGAACGGCTTTTGCCCGAGCTTCGTCTCGGTTGAAGGCGGTCAGTTGCGCAAACCCAAGGCGGCTTCCGGCGTGGCCGGCGAGTCCATGCCGCCGGTGCCGGAACCGGAACTGCCGTCGATCGACCGTCCTTATGGGGTGCTGGTGACGGGCGTCGGCGGCACGGGCGTCGTGACGATCGGCGCGCTGCTCGGCATGGCCGCGCATCTGGAGAACAAGGGCGTCACCGTCCTCGACGTCACTGGCCTCGCGCAGAAAGGCGGCGCTGTGATGAGCCACGTGCAGATCGCGCGCAATCCGGCCGACATCCACGCAACCCGTATCGCGATGGGCGAAGCGAGTCTCGTGATCGGCTGCGACGCGATCGTCACGGCAAGCGACGAATGCGTTTCGCGGATGCAGGTGGGCCGCACGCGCGTCGTGTTGAACAGCGCGCAAACGCCGACCGCGGCGCTCATCAAGAACCCGAACTGGCGTTTCCCGGGCAGCAGCACCGAGGCCGACGTGCGTGCCGGTGCGGGCGACGACGGCGTCGATGCAATCGACGCGAATCACTTCGCCGTCGCGTTGCTCGGCGACGCGATCTACACGAATCCGTTCGTGCTGGGTTACGCATGGCAGCGCGGCTGGGTGCCGCTCACGTATCAATCGCTGATGCGTGCCATCGAGTTGAACGCCGTGCAGGTCGACAAGAACCGCGCGGCATTCGAGTGGGGCCGTCGCGCTGCGCACGATCTGGCCGCAGTGCGTCAGATTGCGCAATCGCAAAGCCGCGGTGGCGCAGTGGAAAAGGCCAGCAGCAAGATCATCTCGCTGCACACGCCGAAGGCGCTGGATACGTTGATCGACAAGCGTGCCGAGTATCTGGCGGCATGGCAGAACGCGGCGTACGCCGAGCGCTATCGCGCCCTGGTGTCACAAGTGCGTGCGGCGGAATCGGCGCTCGATTCGATCGACGGCCAACTGCCGCTGACCGAAGCGGTCGCGAAGAACCTGCACAAGCTGATGGCCTACAAGGACGAATACGAAGTCGCGCGCCTGTACAGCGATCCGGCATTCATCGAAAAACTGAAGGCGAATTTCGAAGGCGACTGGAAACTGCACATTCACCTCGCGCCGCCGACTTTCTCGAAGAAGGATGCGCAAGGCCGTCTGGTGAAGAAGAAATACGGTCCCTGGGTCTTCAGCGCGATGCATGTGCTGGCGAAGTTCAAGTTCCTGCGCGGTACCGCACTCGATGTGTTCGGCAAGACCGAAGAGCGTCGTACCGAACGTGCGTTGATCGGCGAGTACGAAGCGCTGGTGCGTGAACTGATCGCCGGCTTGAGCGTGCCGAAGCGTGAACTGGCAGTGGAACTGGCGACGCTGCCGGACGGCATCCGCGGCTATGGTCACGTGAAGGAAAACAACCTGAAGGGCGTGCGGGTCAAGTGGACCGAGTTGCTGGCGCGCTGGCGTTCGCCGGACGCTGGCAAGACGCAACACGCGGCCTGATCGTTAGCGGTTATCAAGCCGTAGTCTTCCCCAAAAAAAACGCCACGGAATCAACTTCCGTGGCGTTTTTTCATGGAGCGATGTGTGTGAAGCGAACACCTCGTCGAGGCATCGCTTCAATCGTCAAACCGTCCGTATTACTTCGCTTTGGCCGGCTTGCGCGCGTTAGCCGAAGCCACCGCTGTCATGTTGATGATCCGGCGCACGGTCGCGGCCGGCGTCAGGATGTGCACCGGCTTTTCCGCGCCCAACAGGAACGGGCCGACCGTCACGCCTTCGCCGCCGATCATCTTCAGCAGGTTGTACGTGATGTTTGCCGCTTCCACGTTCGGCATGATCAGCAGGTTCGCTTCGCCCGACAACGTCGTGCCCGGGAACGCCGCTTTGCGCACGGCCTCCGACAACGCCGCGTCGCCATGCATTTCGCCATCGATTTCAAGCGTCGGCGCACGTTCGGCGATCAGCTTGCGAGCCGCCGCCATCCGTTGCGACGACGACGACGGCGCGCTGCCGAAGTTCGAGTTCGACAGCAACGCCACCTTCGGCGTGATACCGAATTTTTCGATTTCGCGCGATGCCAGCATCGTCATATCGGCGAGTTGCTCGGCGGTCGGCGTTTCGTTCACGTACGTATCGCAGATGAACAGATTGCGGCCCGGTAGCATCAGCAGATTCATGGCGGCGAAATTCTGCACGTTGTCCGCCTTGCCCAGCACCTGCTCGATGAACTTCAGATGCGCATGGTACTGGCCGATCATGCCGCAGATCATGCCGTCGGCTTCGCCCAGACTCACAAGTATCGCGCCGATCAGCGTGTTGAACTTGCGCATTGCGGCCTTGGCCACGTCCGGCGTGACACCTTCGCGCGCGCCGAGTTCGTGGTACGCCTGCCAGCATTGCTGATAGCGCGGATCGTCTTCCGGATCGACGATCTCGAAGTCTTCACCGCACTTGAGCTTCGAGCCCATCTTCTTCAGACGCATGTCGATCACCGAAGGACGGCCGACCAGAATCGGCTTGGCGATCTTTTCCAGCAGCACGAATTGCGCGGCACGCAGCACGCGCTCGTCTTCACCTTCGGCGAACACGATGCGCGCCGGTTCCGACTTCGCGGCCGCAAACACCGGACGCATCACCATGCCTGTGCGATACACGGTCGTGGCGAGTTCTTCGCGGTAGGCGTCCATGTCCGCGATCGGACGGGTCGCGACGCCCGAGTCCATGGCGGCCTGCGCGACAGCCGGCGCGATCTTGATGATGAGGCGCGGATCGAACGGCTTCGGGATCAGGTAGTCCGGACCGAATTCCAGCGAGTGGCCTTCGTAGGCCTTCGCGACTTCATCGCCCTGATCGGTTTCTTCGGCCAGTTCGGCGATCGCGCGCACGCAGGCGAGCTTCATCTCTTCCGTGATCGTGGTCGCACCGACATCCAGCGCGCCACGGAAGATGAACGGGAAGCACAACACGTTGTTGACCTGGTTCGGGTAGTCCGAACGGCCGGTGGCGATGATGCAGTCCGGGCGCACCTTCTTCGCGTCTTCCGGACGGATTTCCGGCTCCGGATTGGCCAGCGCGAGGATCAGCGGCCGGGTGCCCATCTCGACGACCATTTCCGGCTTCAGCACGCCTGCGCTCGAGCAGCCGAGGAACACGTCGGCGCCACGGATGGCATCAGCCAGCGTGCGCGCTTCGGTGTTCGCCGCGTAACGTTCCTTCGACGGATCGAGATTGCCGCGACCTTCGTAGATCACGCCCTTCGAATCGGTGACGAGAACGTTTTTCTTCGACAGCCCCAGGTTCACCAGCAGATCCAGACACGCGATCGCCGCCGCACCCGCACCCGAACACACCAGCTTCACTTCGTCGAGCTTCTTGCCGACCACTTTCAAGCCGTTCAGGATCGCCGCCGACGCGATGATCGCCGTGCCGTGCTGATCGTCGTGGAAAACCGGAATCTTCATGCGCTCGCGCAGCTTCTTCTCAATGTAGAAGCACTCGGGCGCCTTGATGTCTTCGAGGTTGATGCCGCCGAGCGTCGGCTCGAGCATCGCGATCGCTTCGACGAGCTTGTCCGGGTCGGACTCGGCGAGTTCGATGTCGAACACGTCGATGCCCGCGAACTTCTTGAAGAGACAGCCCTTGCCTTCCATCACCGGCTTCGCTGCGAGCGGGCCGATGTTGCCAAGCCCCAGCACCGCCGTGCCGTTCGTAATCACGCCGACGAGGTTGCCGCGCGAGGTGTACTTCTGCGCGTCGAGCGGTTCGTCGTAAATCGCCATACAGGCTGCGGCGACGCCCGGCGAATACGCGAGCGACAGATCGAGCTGGTTCGACAGCGGTTTGGTGGGCGTGACCGAAATCTTGCCAGGCTTCGGATTCTGGTGATATGCGAGAGCGCTTTGCTTAAGTTGTTCGTCCATTTTTTGACCTGCGAGACGTAAGTAATCGGGCCCGGCACATCGCACCGCTGACGGCGCGTCCATCTGTCGAATGGGTAATCGACCGAGGCGGTTTTCGCATGCGCCGGTTGGGCGCGGCGTCGAACCTCGGCGCAAGACAGGACGGTGCGGAATGCTTCGCGGGTCGATCAGTGTACACCCCGAAAGCGGCGATGCACTGACTGGTTAACACTGCTCACCATCAGCGAAACAGGCCTTTTTCATGCTGCAGCGCCGCATGCAGAGGCCGCTTTGCGGCGTGTCGTCTGCCGCTCACAAGCGTGTGGTGCGAGTGCGCGTTACGCTTACTCCAGCTCGGCGCCGCGGCGTTCGGGAATGAGGAAAAGGGTCGCGAAAATGTCGAGCAGATAGATCGACGCGAGCAGCGCGAGCGCTGCACCAAACGAGTAGCGTGCGGCTAGTGCGCCCACCGCGACCGGACCAAATCCGCCGACCGCACGACCCACGTTGAACAGCACGTTTTGCGCAGTCGCGCGTGCCTCGGTGGGATAGAGCTCGGAGATCAGCGCGCCATATCCGCCGATCATTCCGTTGACGAATACGCCCATCGCCGCGCCGCCGATCAGCAACGCCATCGGCGTGGCCAGGTGGGCGTAGACGAACACCATCACCACGGCGCCCGCCTGATAGAACAGGAAGGTCGGCTTGCGACCGAAACGGTCGGCCGCGATGCCGAAGAGCCAGATGCCGCAAGCCATGCCGAGAATCGTCGCGGCGGTCCACAGTCCGGATTTGGTCAGCGAATAGCCGAAGGTTGTCGACAGATAGCTCGGAAGCCAGATCATCAGACCGTAATAGCCGAAGTTCTGCACCGAACAGAGAATCGCGACGCCGATGCTCGCGCGGGTCGTGCGGCCATCGGCAATCAGCAGTTTGAGCGGCAGCTTGCGCATGCCGCGCGACACGCGCTCGGTGAAGAGCGCCGGTTCCTCGACGCGGCGGCGCACGAAGAACGACACCACAGCGGGCAGCAAACCGATTGCGAACATGCCGCGCCAGCCGATCACCGGCAACAGCAACGGCGTCAGCAACGCGGCCGCCAGCACGCCGAGCTGCCAGCCGAGCCCGACATACGACGAGACGCGTGCGCGTTGCGACGCCGGCCAGGCTTCGGCCACCAACGTCATGCCGATGCCGAACTCGCCGCCCAACCCGATCCCGGCGACGGTCCGGTACGTCAGCAGATCGGCATAGCCTTGTGCGAGGGCGCAGAGGCCGGTGAACACGGCGAAGATCAGGATCGTCCACGTGAGCATGCGCACGCGTCCGAAATAGTCGCTCAACACGCCGAAGATCAAACCGCCCGCCACCGCGCCAATCAACGTCCACGTGACGAGCGAGCCCGCCTGCGCGGAACTCAGGTGCAGGTCCGCGGCGATCACGGGCAGCATGAAACCGAGGATCAGCAGATCGAAGCCGTCCATCGCGTAACCGAGCACCGCGGCGAGCAACGCGCGTCCGGCGTAGCCTCGCTTGACGGATGCGCGGGTGTCGGTAGCGGCGGGAGCGGTGGTCATTGAAAGCATTCCGTAGGTCGAAGAGGACGCGGCGCTGACCGCGTTCCAAGAAATTCGCGTGAGTGTAAAGGCGCCATTTGCCGCTCACAAGCCGACCAATAAGCGACGAAGCCGCGTACCCCGGCGCGGAGCTTGCCCACGTTGCCGTTGCCCGCCCGGCGTCGCCGTAATGACCGCCATTCCCCGCCGCGCCGCACAACGGCCTCCTCGAAAGAGCCTGTTTCGGGTAAAATGTCGGCCTACGCGCGCAGCAAAACCGGCCTGTACACCGCTGCCCGGCAGTGTATTTGCCCCTCAAGGCGCCGCCCACATGGCGCTGCATACCCCACTTGCTGCGCCACCGGGCCTCGCGCCCGCTTCTCCCCGCTCTCACCCAAGGATCCGCCCATGACAGGCTTCGATCGCCAGACGATCTCCGACACCACCGCCAAGATGCTGCTGGAAGTGCAAGCAGTGCATTTCAACGCGGAGAAACCGTACATTTTCACGTCCGGCTGGGCGAGCCCGGTTTACATCGACTGCCGCAAGCTGATCTCGTATCCGCGCGTGCGCCGTGGTCTGATGGAAATGGCTGAAGCCACCATCCTGCGCGACGTCGGCTACGAGCAGATCGACGCGGTCGCCGGTGGCGAAACCGCCGGCATCCCATTTGCGGCATGGCTCTCCGACCGTCTGATGGTGCCGATGCAATACGTGCGCAAGAAGCCGAAGGGTTTCGGCCGTAACGCGCAGATCGAAGGCCTGCTGACCGAAGGTCAGCGCGTGCTGCTGGTCGAAGACCTGACCACGGACAGCCGCAGCAAGATCAACTTCATCAACGCGCTGCGCACCGCCGGCGCCACGGTGAATCACTGCTTCGTGCTGTTCCACTACAACATCTTCAAGGAAAGCGTGTCGGTGCTGAAAGACATCGATGTCGATCTGCACGCGCTCGCTACGTGGTGGGACGTGTTGCGCGTCGCCAAGGCAAACAACTACTTCGACACGAAGACGCTCGACGAAGTGGAGAAATTCCTGCACGCACCGGCTGAATGGTCTGCAGCGCACGGTGGCGCGACTTCCTCGCCGCAGTAAGCGCCCGCGTCATACGCAAAAGCGAATAAAAAGGCCGCCTGTCTCATCGACAGGCGGCCTTTTTTCATTTCTCGTCCGGCACGTGAGCGCACACAATCTCAGGACGGATTGCCCGGATCCTCAAACGAATTCGACGACAGATTCAGCAAGCCGTTGCTCTGCGCGTACTGAAACAATTCGGAATCGCGTTCGATGCCGAGCTTGCGCATCGCCGTGTTCTTCTGCGTGCTGATCGTCTTGATGCTGCGGTTCAGCTGCTCGGAAATTTCCTTGATCGTCATGCCGGAAACGAACAGGCGCACGACCTCCAGTTCGCGCCGGGATAGCATGACGTCGTCGTTCTTGCCGCCGGAATTCATGCGTAACGCATCGAGCGATGCCTTGACGGTCGGGCTCATGTATTCGAGCTTGCGGGCCACGTGTTGGACCGCGAGCCCGATGTGGCTCAGGTCGTCGGACTTGTTGACCACCGAGGTCACGCCAAGCTCGCTCAGCCGCTTCAGCAACGCGGCGTTTTCCAGCATCGTTAGCACGACGATGGGTAGCTCCGGGAAATTGCGGCGTAGATAGCCGATCAACGGCAAGCCGTCGCCGTACTGTCCGCCTGGCATTGCCAGATCCGTGACGAGTACGTCGCAAGCAACGGTTTGCAACGTTTTGATCAGTTCGGTGGATTGCCGTGCACGTGCGACGACTTGCATACCGGGAAACTTGAGCAAGGCCTGCTCGGCGCCGAACAGAATTACGGGATGGTCGTCAGCGATCACGACCCTGACTGGATCTTGCATTGCCCTCCCCTCGACGGATAAACCGCTCTCCAGAACTTCTGACATGCCTTTCTTTTCGTAGTACTTAAACGGACCGGTACGCGATCCGGCTTCGCGTGACAATTCTTCCGACTATAGCCGATTTCACCCTGCCGACCGCAGCCTCTTCCAACAATGAAGCATCGTAGAGCTAATGTTAGACTTGATTCGACCCCCGGTCACAAAATAGGGACAATAATGAGCGCGAGGACACCCGCCTCGCGCCCTGACAGGAGAACCGGCACATGCGCTCGCGTTGCCTGGTTGTTGCGCTTCCCACGCCGTTACGCCGCACACCATCCTTTGCCTGGATCATGCTGGGCATGGCGCTATTCGTCACGCATGGACCTCGCGCGCTCGCCGAAGGCACATTCGCACTGAGCAGCGCGAGCTTTCCCAAGAGCGGCACGGTCGAGGCCGCACAGGTTTTCAATCAGGACGACTGCAAAGGTGGCAACCGTTCGCCACAACTCTCCTGGCACGACGCGCCGCCGGGTACGCGCAGCTTTGCCGTCACGATATTCGATCAGGACGCGCCCGGCCGCGGCTGGTGGCATTGGGCGGTGGCGGGCATTCCCGCCAGCGTCGCCGGCGTGCCGGAGAACGCCAGTTCCTCGGGCTTTCTCAGCAAACTCGGCGCGGTCGAGGCGCGCAACGATTTCGATATCGACGGCTATGGCGGCCCGTGCCCGCCGCCGGGCAAGCCGCACCGTTACGTCATCACCGTTTATGCGCTAAGCACGTCCGATCTGCGCCTCGCGCAAGGCCGCCCTGCGCTCATGTTCGACCACGAAATCGGCACCGCGACCCTCGGCAGCGCACGCATAACCGTGACCTACGGGCGCTAGGCCGCCGCTTGGCGTGGCGTTTGCATCGCATTGTGGCGCGCGCGGAATTGCTGTCATCCGCGCACGCTAACGTGCAACGAAGCGCAGCCAACCAGGCTTGCCGGCGTGGCACCGCCATTCCGGGCACCACGGCCGTGCCTTATTCACTTCTTCCACCCTGCTGGAGCGTGTCATGTCGAAGATCGTCATCGTTTATCACAGCGGCTACGGCCATACCAAAAAAGCCGCCGAGGCCGTGCTGGCGGGCGCCCTCGAAGCCGGCGCGGACGCCAGACTGATACCGGTCGGCGAGATGGACGACGCCGCATGGGCCGAGCTGGCCGCCGCCGACGCCATCATCTTCGGCGCGCCGACGTATATGGGCGGCCCGTCCGCCGACTTCAAGAAATTCGCCGATGCGAGTTCCAAGCCCTGGTTCGGTCAGCAATGGAAGGACAAGATCGCCGCCGGCTTCACCAATTCGGCGACCATGAATGGCGACAAATTTTCGACCATCCAGTATTTCGTTACGCTCGCCATGCAGCACAGCATGATCTGGGCAGGCACGGGCATGATGCCGTCGAACACCAAGGCCGCGACACGCAACGATCTGAACTACGTGGGCGGCTTCACCGGCCTGCTCACGCAGTCGCCCGCCGACGCCACGCCCGACGAAGCGCCGCCCGCCGGCGACCTCGAAACGGCGCGCATGTTCGGCATTCGCATTGCCGGCGTCACCGCGCGCTGGATCGCCGGCGCCTAGTAGCACGCCGTTTGTTGCAGTCCGACTGACATCGGCTGACATCGGCTGGCATCTGTCACACAACAGGTCATGCCGATGTCACTTTCGGCGCGCATCGTGTTTTTTCACCCCGTTTTGCACGTGCGCGGCCGTGAGGTCTTAAAATAACGTTCCGGCGCCGCGTCGCGCCCCGTTTCCAGCAGCCAGTGAGATCGAGATGAGCACGAAAGTTTTTGTCGACGGACAGGAAGGCACGACCGGCCTGAAGATTTTTGAATACCTGTCGCAACGCGCCGACGTGGAGATCCTGCGCATCGAAGACGCGAAGCGCAAGGACCTCGAGGAGCGCCGTCGTCTCATCAACGCGTCGGACGTCACGTTCCTGTGTCTGCCGGATGTTGCCTCGCGCGAATCGGCCTCGCTCGTCGCCAACGATCACACGGTGCTGATCGATGCGAGCACCGCGTTCCGTACCTCCGCCGACTGGGCATACGGCCTGCCCGAACTGGCCCACTCGCAACGCGAGCGTCTGCGCAACGCGAAACGCATCGCCGTGCCGGGCTGCCACGCCTCGGCCTTCGTACTCGCCATGCGCCCGCTCGTCGAAGCCGGCGTGGTGCCGCCCGAGTTCGGCGCGCACGCCTATTCGATCACGGGCTACAGCGGCGGCGGCAAGAAGATGATTGCCGACTACGAAGCGGGCGGTAACGACAAGCTCAAGAGCCCGCGTCCTTACGCGCTGGCTCTCACGCACAAGCATCTGCCGGAAATGGCGGCGCACACGGGTTTGAAGTCGGCGCCGGTGTTCACGCCGATCGTCGGCGATTTCTACAAGGGTCTCGCGGTCACCACGTTCTTCTCACCGAACCAGTTGGCCAAGAAAACCGCGCCGCAAGACATTCAGGCGCTGTTCGCCGAGTACTACGCGGGCGAGGCCTTCGTGCGCGTGGCGCCGTTCGACGCAGAAGCGAATCTGGACGCCGGCTTCTTCGATGTGCAGGCGAACAACGACACCAACCGTGTCGACCTGTTCGTGTTCGGCAACGCAGAGCGCTTCGTGACCGTCGCTCGACTGGACAATCTCGGCAAGGGCGCCTCGGGCGCGGCGATCCAGTGCATGAACCTCGCCATCGGTGCCCCCGAAGAAAGCGGCTTGAAACGCTAAACGCGTCAGCAATATGGACGGCAACGCGCCGTCCATCCAATGAAAAGCCGGTCTTTGCAGACCGGCTTTTTTGTTTTAAAAGCATCTCACATGAATTTTTATTCGGCTCGTTAATCAGTAGTAGCCCGTATTACTTGAAAATTAAAAATCGGATCGCTCACCAATCGCCGGTAATTCATTCGCGACATTGACCCGCCCAGCATAGTTTTCCGCATAGGGAAACTCCGGATTCTTAAGCGAACGGTCGTTCGCAGATGATAGAGCCATTTTGCTGCAACGCCTGCCCAATAAGGGCGTGCGGCGAAGCAACGGCGCTTTCTTTTTAGCCAAATTTCCTTTTTTGTTTAAAAGGGGCGCTGTTGTCCATGCGGTGTGTGTTTGTCCAAAATTGCGTTGTTTGAATCGGTCTTTTTAGACGGCACGCTCAATTGACAGGCATTAACCGCGCGGCGAAATTAGTTCGCACAATTACATGAAGGGAGACAGACGCATGTCGCACGCCATTACCCGAGGCCTGGCGATGGCCATTGCCACGGCCCCATTCCTTATCGCTTGCGGCGGCGGCAAAGCCGATAGTCCGGGCGCGATCAACGCGCCGCAATGCTCGGGCGCGAGCTGCGGTGTGCAAGGTCCGCCCACCTCGGGCACGACAGCGGCGCTGTGTCCTGCGACTGCCGATATCGTCAAGAGCACTTTCCTGGGTGGCGCGGGAAGCGGCGAAGTGGTCCAGTTGAATATCGACGCGACGGCCATGAAGTACACGCTCAAGTGGCTGGAGTCGCCGATTCCGTTGACGAGCGCGAGCGTCTCGGTCACGCGTAAAGGCACGACGATTACCGGCGCGGTGATTCATCCGCCGACTGGTGCGCTGCCTACCGCCGAACAGACACGCTGTGCGTTTGTCCTGGGCGCCGGCACCGGCACCGCATCGGACGGCACGACCTACACAACGCCTGATTTCGTCAACAACCCGAACCCGCCGATGGTCCTCGTTGGACTGGGTGTTGCGGGTGGCGGCATTCCTGGCGCGACGGTGGAATATGCAGGCCAGCAAATTCTCCCAGGCGTGGTCATCGGCACTGTCAATAAACGGCACTTCGATTTCTATCCGTTCCTTGGTTTCGCCAGCACGACGACGGACATCACCAAGCTGCCAGGCACCTACAACGGCTTGTTGTATCACCTCTCGCCGACGGCGAACTACGAGACCGTTGCCACTAATTCGGTCGAAACCTTCGACGCGAGCGGCAACTGCACCTCGCCGAGCTCCACCGGCTGTCTGTCGACTGGCAACGCGCTGACACTGAACAGCAACGGCTACTTCGACAGCACCAGCGCGCCGCAGATCGTGCCAAGCACGGGTTCGACGACAGGCAGCAATCCGCTGCGTCTCGGCGGCCTTTCGGGCACCGCGCACATGATCATCGGCCAACTCAACGGCGCCACGATCCCGGTGGTCGTCCGCACTGGTTTTGTCGACACGAGCAATCTGCTGACCGCCAAGGTCGACGACGAATCCGGCATCGCCATGCTCGCTGCCGCCACGCCGCTCGCATCCGGCGGCTTCGACGGCGGTTATGTCGGCGCGGACTCGAACTTCAAATCCACCGCGACGTTGATCCAGGGCACGGTCGGCACGTTCATCAACCCGTCGACCTCCGCGGGCGAAGACGCCTTCGGCCTGCAATACGGTCTGGCAAGTCCGGGGCTGATCGGTGTCGGACAAGCCAACGGTCAAACCGGCCTCGCCATTTCCTCCGGCGGCCTGTACGCGATCGAGATCCAGGGGACGGTGAACGGAGGCCTTGCACCGACTTCGGCCAACTCCGATACGCCGAACGCCCCCTACTTCGGCATCGGAGCCCAGATCAGCAAATAACGCAGGACGCGTCAGCAGTGCGCAGCACGAGACACACATAAGCAAAAGGTGGCCGGACTGGGAGCCGGCCACACACAACGAGAAAATTCTGGAGGCGGTATGAAATGGAGATTCCTTTCGGTGCTCGCTCTTGCTGCACCGTTGCTGGGGGCGTGCGGTGGTGGAGGCGGCGGCGATGGTCCGGTGACGGAAGTGCGCCTGTGTCCGTCGTCGCTCGACTACACGACGACATTCACGGGCGGCGGCGGTGACGGCGAGCTCGTCAAGCTGCAACTCGATACGACCAGGATGACGTGGCAGCTCAACTACGTCGAGTCGCCGATTCCGGCGGCCACCGGCACCGTCGTGCCGACACGCGCAGGCCAGACCGCCAGCGGCACGCTGACTCAGGAAACCCTGCTGCCGACCAACAAGCTCAACCAGTGTGCGTTCCGCCTGAACGGCGCGAGCCTCGATCCGAATCGTCCGGCGCGGATTTTCGTCGGCGAAGGTGTGGCGGGCGGCACGATCCCCG
Organism: Paraburkholderia sp. BCC1884; assembly: GCF_900996225.1. Taxonomy (GTDB): domain Bacteria; phylum Pseudomonadota; class Gammaproteobacteria; order Burkholderiales; family Burkholderiaceae; genus Paraburkholderia. The sequence goes on from NZ_CAAJGL010000090.1 coordinate 27,005, forward strand.
GTGCGGAAATTTCGTTCGGCGGGATTCTCGGCGTCGGCGCGGTGCCTGACACCACGTTCCCGTACTACCCGTTCATCGGCTTTTCGTCGATTGAAACGAATCTTGCGAACGTGGCCGGCACCTACAACCAGCTCGGCTATCACCAGGTGCCGTCGCAGAACTTCCTGCCGGTCGCGGTCGATTCGAAGATCACGATCAACGCGGACGGCACGTGGAGCGAGTGCGACAACTCCGGCGTCAACGCGGGCAAGTGCCAGCAACCGGGCGGCAACTTCGCACCGGCGGCGGACGGCAGCGGCGCGTTCCAGACCAACAATTTCCAGGGTCAGGCGAAACCGACACTCGCGGCCACGCCGGAAGCGCGCGGCTACATGATCGTCGGCAAGCTGCGTAACCAGTTGGTGCCGATTCTGGTACGCACGGGTGCCGCGAACTCGTCGGTGACGGTGCCGCAAAACGGCGCACTGGGACCGTATGCAGACGACGAATCGGGCATCTCGATTCTGTCGCCGCAAACCTCGGTGGCGGTGAACTCGCAGAACGGCGAGTACATCGGCGTGGATAGCCAGTTCGACTATCGCACCACGGCGCTCTCCGGCACGCAGGCCACCCTGCTCGATCCGTTCAACGCCTCGCAGGCCTCGCTCGCGACGGCGCTGAATCTGGACTTCACGCAGGCCGTGCCGGGTGTGGTGACGACGACGCAGGTGAACGCATCGACGGGCACGACGCCGACCGGAAAGATGGTCTTCACCGGCGGTGTGTTCGGCTACCTCGACATGACCAACGCGGCCTCGCCGTACTTCACGATCGGCGCCTTCGTCCAGTAATGGACGAACCCCGCGGCGCCACGCAACGCGGCGCTCGCGTGCCGGTTGTCGCGCAGATTGCCTGCGCGACAACCGGCGCCCACCGAACATCCAACGCACCGGCCGGGTCGCCAACCTGCTGCCGCTCGCCGCGCGCGAGGACCGTCACGCGCGCCTGAGGAGGAAGAACATGAAAAGAATCTGTTTCGCCATACTGGCCACTTTGCTGTCGGCCAGTGCGTACGCCCAGCACGCGGGCGACAACGTCGCCGTGCTCGGCTGGTTTCACGTGATGCCGCAGGATTCGAGCACGCCGCTCACCACCAGCGTGGCGCCGACACCGATCAATACGCCACTGCGTTTGCCGAACTCGTTCACGTCGGCCGGCACGAGTTTGTCGACCAATAGCGCCGATACCGTGGGTCTGGTGTTTAGCCACTACATCACCGATCACATCGCGGTGAGTTCGGTGGCAGGCGTGCCGCCCGTCTTCAAGATTTACGGCCACGGCACGATTCAACCGCCCGGACCGGCGGGCGCGCTGGGTCAGCAGAATCTGGGCGATCCGGCCTCCAATCCGATCGTGAAGAGCGTGCGCCAGTGGAGCCCGGCGCTGATTTTCCAGTACTACTTCAACGCACCGGAAGCCAAGTTCCGGCCGTTCGTGGGTATCGGCGTGTCGTACAACTGGTTCTCGGACATTCAACTGAGCCAGAATTTCGTGACGTCGACGCAGAACAACCTCGGCGCCGTGCTGGCCGCGGGAGCGGGCAAGCCGGGACAGACGCAGGTGTCGGCGAAGGCTTCGTCGTCGTGGGCGCCGGTGTTCAATGCGGGTCTCGCGTACAACATCACTGACCACTGGGGTCTGGTGGCGTCGGTCACGTACATTCCGCTGAAGACGACGTCGTCGGTGATCATCAAGGCGGCGGACGGCTCGGAGTTGAGCGTGTCGAAGGCGGATCTGAAAGCCGATCCGATTATTTCCTTCCTCGCCGTTTCATACCGGTTCTGAACGAGCGCCGCGGCGACGCGAACCAGGCGCTTCAAGCGAAAAAGCCGGCGGCCCTGTGCGAGAGGTCTGCCGGCTTTGTCATTTCTGGAAACTGGGGACAGGTGCCTTGATTCAAGGCAAAAAAAAGCCCGCCTAATTTGGCGGGCTGAATCCATATCAGAGGAGACATGGAGGAGACAAGACAGAATATAGCAAACCGCGTGGTGCGTTGCAACATGCAAATTAGGGTTGACCCTCGAGTTGCAAAATTGCAACACCTGCTGACGGAACGATTGGTCTAGTGACGCACCAGCGCCATCATCGCGCCAAAACCGACGAACACCCCGCCCGTCAAGCGATTGAACATCCGCGCGACACTGCGGCTCTTCAATTTCGCGCCGATCCGCGTGCCGAAACCGGCGTACACCAGATACCAGCTCACTTCGATCACGGCGAACGTCGCAACTAGGACACCGAACTGCGCGAGCTTGGGCTGCGCGGCATCGATAAATTGGGGCAGCAGCGCTGCGGCGAACAGAATCGCCTTCGGATTGCTCCCCGCGACGAGAAAGCCGTTGCGAAACAACGCAAAACGCGAACGCACCGGCTTGGCGGCCAGATCGTCGACGTCACCGGCAGCGGCTTCGTCGGCCGGCGCGCGCCATGCCTTGACGCCCAGGTAAACGAGATACGCTGCGCCGATCATCCGCAGCACGTTGAACATGGCCGGCCAGGCCTCGAGAAACACGCCCAGCCCTGCCGCCGACACTGCGAGCATCAGCACCAGCGCCGACAGACAGCCCGCCATGGTCGCACTCGAGCGACGCAGGCCGTGTTGGGCGCCATGCGTCATCACCAGCAGCATGTTCGGACCGGGAATCGCGGAAACGACGAAAACAGTGGCGACGAACAGCCACCAGGTATGCAGAGTCATGGGGATCAGGCGGGTTGAGGATTGGGCGGCTATTATGCCCGCCCGCGCCTGTGAGCGCCTGTGAGCGCCCGTCAGCACCGTCGAACGACGCAGTGGATCGGCAGAGCCAGCTGCCGTACCAACCGCGTCGATCCGCGTCGCTCTTTACGGATCAACGACCCGCTCGACGCGCCGCCACCTTACCCAACACCGCGAAATCCTTCTCGCCGTCTCCATGCGCCACGGCTTCCATCAGACTGTCGCGCACGACGCTGGCGATCGGCATCGGTGTGGTCACCGCGTCGGCCGCGGCCAGTGCCAGACGCAAGTCCTTCAATCCGAGCCGCGCCTTGAAGAGCGCCGGTTCGTACTGCTGTTCCGCGATCAGCTTGCCGTAGCCCGCGTAAACCGGTCCCGGAAACAAACCGCTGGTAATGACGTCGAGAAAATCCTGCATGGCGAGGCCGTGGCCGGTCACCAGGGTGGCCGCTTCGCCGAGTGTTTCGACGGCCGCGCCCAGCATGAAGTTAGCGGCCAGCTTCATCACGTTCGCCTGTTGCGGCAGCGAGCCGATGCGCCAGGTTTTCTGCCCGATCGCGTCGAACACCGGCTGCACGCGGTCGATCGACTCCGCCGGACCGCCGGCGACGATCGTCAACTTGCCCGCGGCGGCGACATCGGGACGTCCCAGCACCGGCGCGGCGACATAGTGAATCCCGCGCGACGCGTGCGCCGTCGCGAGTTCTTCGGCCAACGCCACCGAAATCGTCGCCATGTTCACGTGGATCAAACCGCGCGGCGCATGCTCGAGCAACGACGGGGTGATGAGTTCGCGCAATGCGTTGTCGTCGGCGAGCATGGAGAACACGGCGTCGCCGGCAAACGCTTCGGCGGGCGTCGCGACGATGCGCGCGCCTGCTTCGGCGAGCGGCCGCGCGCGTTCCGGCGAGCGATTCCACACGCGCACCTCGTGCCCGGCTTTCAAAATGTTTGCGACCATTGCGGCGCCCATTTCGCCGAGACCGATAAAACCGATGTCCATCTGATGCTCCGTCTTCTAAAGAACTGGAAGTAAAGCACACCCATGCGACAGATGCAGGACAGCGCGCAACGAAACACGGTGAGATACTGCTGCGATGGTCACCGCGACATTCCGCTTCTACGAGGAGCTGAACGATTTTCTCGCCCGGCCCCTGCGCCGCCGCACGTTCAGTTGCGCCTGTGCGCGCGGCGCCACCGCGAAACACATGATCGAAGCGCTCGGCGTGCCGCATACCGAGGTCGAACTGATTCTGGTGAACGGCGAATCGGTCGGCTTCAATCATCCGCTCTCGGACGGCGATCGCCTAGCGGTCTATCCGAAGTTCGAAGCCCTCGACATTCAGCCACTCCTGCGCGTCCGCGAACGACCGCTGCGGGTGATGCGCTTCATCGCCGACGCCCATCTCGGGGGACTGGCGCCGCTGCTGCGGCTGGCCGGCTTCGACACACTCTATGACAACCATTATCCCGACGCCGACATCGAAGCGCTCGCGGCCGCCGAACAGCGCATCGTCCTGACACGCGATCGCGAGTTGCTGAAACGCCGCAGCATCACGCACGGATGCTACGTGCGTACGCTCCGACCGCGCGAACAATTGCGCGAGGTGTTTGCCCGCCTCGATCTGGCGGGCAGCGCCCAGCCATTCCGCTTGTGTCTGATGTGCAATGCGCCGCTGCGCCGCATCGCCAAGGAGGAGGTCGGTCGCCGCGCGCCTGACGGCGTGCTGGAACGGCATGCGCAATTCGTCACGTGCGATGTGTGTCGACGGGTGTTCTGGGAAGGCACGCATTGGCAGAAAATGCGTGCGCTGATGGACAGCATGGCCGCGACGGCGCAAGGGCCGGACTGAACGGCGTCGGCACAAGCAACGCATGGGCGCATCGCACGCGCGGCGCGATGCGTACAATGCGGGATTACTTATCTGGCAGAGGCCTTCCGTATGGCGATGAAAAAGACCGACCTTGAGAAAAACAAGGCACTCAAGCTGAACAACGCGATGAAGCTGTCCACCGCCGACCGCTTCGGCAAGGCCGCCGATCCGAAGCTGGATCGCCGCGAACAGCGCAAACTCGATCAGGCGCAAGGCCTCGTCGCGTTCGCGTGCAAGCTGAACGGCGAGCTGGTCGACGAATTGAAAGAGCGCGCCGCCACGCATCCCGAAGGCATGAGCGGCTTGCTCAACGAAGTGATCAAGCGTGGTCTTGCGGGCTAATCCAGGCCGGCAACAGAAAATGCGTCGCAAAATGCAAAAAGGCCAGAGCACAAGCTCTGGCCTTTTTGCTGGCGCTGCCTCAATCCTGATTCACGCTGCGCTGACCGACGTGCGGCACGATGCTGAACCGGACACCTGGCCCGACGAATCGGGCGTCGGCTTAGTTCGGCGTGCCCTTGTCGTTCGTGCCAGCTGCCGAAGCGGCCGACGAAACCGGAGCGCGCTTGCCGTGCGTCTTCAGCTTCTTATGCGACTTCTTCGTGGTAGCTGCTGCAGCCGGTGCTGCTGCATCCGATGCTTGTGCGAAAGCTTGAACGGAGACCAGCGCGATCGAAGCTGCTGCGAGCGAGACGATAAATTTTTTCATGTGTTGTTCCCCAAACCTGGACGACTGAGTCAATGTGAATGAAATAGCTACACGGTGAAGCAGACAGGGCTGGAGGCGCCTTCCCGCTCCCCGCGGGAGAGTATTACCCAGTGTAGGCGGTTTGTCATGCCCAAAACTCGATCTGTATTTTCCGGGAGACAGCTGCCTTTCTACACGCTTTCACTCATTAAGCACCCCGTACCAGGGGGATTACCTAGTTCCCGTCAAACGAGGTTGCGCAACAGGCTGGCGGTCTCCAGCAGCGTCGGCAAAACCCGATGCAGCGCGGCATTGGCCGACTCCTGGCCGATCGGCATGCTCACGCTGATCGCCGCCACGACCGAGCCGTGCCGGTCACGTAAAGGCACCGCGACGCCGCGTACACCCAACTCGAGTTGCTGGTCGGTGACGACGTACCCATTGCGACGGATTTCGCCGATCACTTCGCGCAAGCGTTCGATCGTCGGATAGGTGTGCGGCGTGAACACCTTGATCGGATACGACGCGAGCCACGGCTCGATGTTTTCCGGCGCCTGGAACGCCAACAAAACCAAGCCCGCCGACGACAGCGGCGCGGGCGCCCGCGAACCCAGCACGAAGCCGACCGCCATCGCCCGATTCACGCCGTTGCGCGCCACGTAGACCACATCGTGTTCGTCGAGGATCGCGACCAGCGCGGTTTCCTGCACGGTCGCGGTGATGCGCTGGAGAAACGGCTGCACGGTGCGCGGCAAGCGCGCCGAATCCAGATACGATTGACCGAGCCGCAGGACGCGGGGCGCAAGCCAGAACAGCTTGCCGTCGCTGTCGACATAGCCGAGTTCGCGCAGCGTCAACAGATAGCGGCGCGCGGCCGTGCGTGACAGGCCCGCGCGGCCGGCGACCATGGTCGGCGTCATGCGCGCGTGTTCTTCGTCGAATGCTTCGATGATCGCCAGCGCCTTGGCGGCGCCGGCAATCCAGTCTTTCTCGTCCATTGCATATGCCTGAACAGCCGCCGGGCCGGAAGGCGCGATTATCGCGCGAGGCCGTTCGAGCGGCGAGCGCCTGATTACCCTCGGGGATTATTTACAATCCCAGCGCATTCATTCGAAAAGCCACCTTTGAAATCCGATACTCACCAACACCTGCGCGCCAATCTGCTGATGCTGATCGCCGCGATCATCTGGGGCTCCGCATTCGTCGCCCAGCGCCTGAGTCTCGACAGCATCGGCCCATTTCTCTTCACCGGACTGCGCTTCCTGCTCGGCGCGCTGGTCGTGCTGACCATGATCGTCTGCGTGCGCCGCGCCGCGCTGGGCGAACTGTCGAACCTCGAACCCGGCGGCGTTCGTGAGCTGGTCGGCGCGGGCGTCATGCTCGGACTAGTGCTGTCGGTGTCGATCTCGTTGCAGCAGATCGGCTTGCAGTACACGAAAATCGCCAACGCCGGATTTATCAGTTCGCTCTACGTGGTGATCGTGCCATTGCTCGGCGTGCTGTTTCGGCATCGAACGGGTATCGGCACGTGGCTTGGTGCGACGCTCGCGGCCATCGGCATGTACTTTCTGAGCGTCAACGAGCACTTTTCGATGCTGTACGGCGACTGGTATCAGCTTGCCGGCGCACTCGCGATTTCCGTACAGATGATGCTGGTCGGCCGCTTCGCTTTGCGTCACGACACCCTCATGCTCGCGCTCATCCAGTTCGTGACGTGCGGGATGGTCTGTCTTCTGATCGGGCTCGTTATCGAGCCGGTGAGCCTCTCCGTGCTCAAACGAGCCGCGCCGACGATTCTGTATGGCGGAGCGCTCTCGGTAGGCGTCGCCTATACGATTCAGGTAGTCGCGCAGAAGCATGCGGCACCCTCTCATGCTGCGGTCATCTTCAGTATGGAAGGCGTGTTCGCCGCGTTAGCCGGCTGGCTCGTACTCGGCGAAACGCTGACAGCGCGGGCGTTGTGCGGATGCGCGCTGATGCTGGCGGGGCTGATCGTCTGTCAGGTAATGCCGGCGTGGCAGCGCGGACGCGCTCGCCGGCCACAGGCATCGTCGTAACAAAAGCCGGTCGGCTCTAAGCGGCGCGCGGATGCGCGAAGAAACTCGGGGTATCGGCGGTCGGCGGAAAAACGCACCAGCAGCCGTCGTCGTGGCGGAAGAAGAACAGACCGCGCGGGCCCGATTCGAACGACGTTTCGACGCGCACATAACGCCGCCCGCCGATACGCGTGCGGCTGAATTCAGTCACGTGAATTTGCGCGGACGACTCCGGCGCGAGCCATTTCTCAACCAGAAAACGCAGCGACTGTTCGCTCGCGGCTCTCATGATCCACTCCTGGCCGGCTTGTCCTGATGGGTTTCGCGGGTAGCTTCCGTGCTGTCTTCGCCGTCTGCGGCGTCGGTGTCATGTTCACCGCTGGCGAGGATGATCGCCCGGTTGGTGGCTGCCGCGCGTAGCGTAGTGCAATGCGTGGCATGGCGAATATCCGAAAGAAGACGGACTAGCTGTCGTGCTGTTCTGCGTTTCATTCCACACCCCCGCACTGCACCAAGAACTTCAGAAAACACTTTAACTCTATGCCTGGATCGGGCGTTGCCGAAATGGTTTTGACTAAATAGCAACAGTTGCGCTTGCAAAAACAGAGACGCAATCTTTGTACCGCCCGTTTCGAATGTGCGCGTCTGACGCAGGGGCGTATGTACGCTGGCGAGCGCTTGGTCTGAGTCGTAGCGCGTGCCCGAAAAAGTGCCATGCGAGCAGAGTTATCCACAATGCCCTATGAATAACTTCGGGATAGCGCATGGGACAGCCTGTGCGCGGAATCTTGATAACCCGGGCCTGAGAACCAGGCCCGGCAGAGTTATCCCGCTTCTGTAGTTTTTCTACAGGCTTGTTCCGCAGGGTTATGGAATCTGCATCGCCTTGATGCGACGCGATTTTTGCCAGTTATCCACAGAAGGGGTTAACCCTTGTTAACTATTACTACATATATATACGTATGAAGTAAAAGACATAGGATAAGTGGCGCATCGTGCCAAGATCAAAGGCTGACCAGCGCCCGATCACGGCGCAACGAGGCTCACGTCGCTCGCGGGTTGCACCGCGGCGGCTTTGTCGATCGCGTCGGGCATGTCGGGAAGTGGCGCGGGTCTCGCGGCTTCGACCGGCACAGGCAGCAGGCGCGTCTCGATGCGGTTGTTCACCACCGGCTGCGTACGCACCACCGTTTGCAGATAGTGATCGACGAGGCCGAAGAAGCGGTCGTAGAACTTGCCCGACGGAATCGTCTCGCTGGAAATCTTCACCATCGCGTCGCTGTTCGAGCGAATCGGCAGCGACAGCGATCCGAGCACGCTCAACCCGACGCTCGCCGATGTATCGCTTTTCTTCAGCGCGAAGCCGTTCTGCACTGCGTTGACGTAGACGATGCTCGTGTCGCTCGCCTCTTCGCCCGGCGTACACACCACATGAAACTCGACCACGACGTGCGTATCGCCGGTCGGCTGGAAGTTCTTGATGCCGTCGACGGTGTCGATACGCGTCATCGTCGTCAGATAGCCCTGGCTGAGCAACGCGCGACGCGCGGCCTCACAGGAATCCGTGGTGCTCGAGTTGAAATTGCGTGCGTAGGGGCTCGCGCCGGTTTCGAACAGCTCCTGCTGGAATTTTGGCTGTGGCGAACTGCTGCAGGCGGCAAGCGCCAGCAAGCCGAGCAGTGAGGCGGCGGTGGTCTTGGAGAACGAGGTCGACATGGTCAATCGGAAGGGAGCGCTCTATTGAGCGCGAATGGGAATGCATTGTAGAGGGGTTGCCGCGCGTGCGTAAAAAGCGCGCAGCAGACGTCATCGGATCACGCCAGGCAGCGTGACGTGCGATGACTGCGGCCACCCTTGCCGCTGCAAATCAAGGAAATCATGAGAAGGAGCGAAAGCTCAGTGCGACGCGCTCGAAGGTGCGGCCCCACCGCTCGCGGCGACGCCTTTCACGGCAGGTAGCGTGAATGCGTCGATCCAGTCGTCGGGCGCAGCGCAGCCGCCGGAAACGCCCGCTTCACACTTCGCATTCGAGTTCTGAACGGTGTCTTGCGGCGTGGCGATGTCGGCGAAGTCTCCCGCCTTCAGACTCACTTTCTGGGCATACGCCTGCGAGCCGCCGTAGCTTTTCAGCGCCGCGTTCAGATCGCCATTTGCCGAGCGCATGTAGCCGTAGAGAATGGCCGAGCCCACTTCGATATTGGCCGTCGGCTCGGTGAGATCCTTGACATTCCTCAACAGCCCACGATGCGCGCCCGGCACGACCTGCATCAGCCCGGTCGCGCCATTGGCGCCCTTGGCCTTTTCCTTGAAGCGCGATTCGATCGAGATGATTGCCAGCAGAAGCGCCGGCGGCAGCGAATATTTCGACGCGGCGGCCTGCACCGCATCGGAAATCTTCTGAGCCTTTTCCTTTGCCAGACCGAATTTTTGCGTGAGATACGCGGACATGCGGTCGGTGTTTTCGTCAGCCGTTGCGGTTTGCATCAGGCCGAGCGACAGCACGATCAGGCAAAGTAACCGGCTCATAACGGAGGACGGGAAGAAAGGGAATTCACCATTATAGCTCTGCCCCTAATAGACTTCCCGTCGTTCCCAATTTCGTCCTATTAATGCCCGAGGATGGCGCCTGGAGCGGCCTTCACTTCGCCTGTGCCGGCTTCAGTACGTAGCCGTCGTTGAGCGTGGTGAGAAAAGCGGCGACGTCGTCGATATCCTGTTCGGACCACACGGGACGCTCGCCTTTTTTGCGCGTCAGCGGCTCATCGGTCGTGTCGACGTTCGCACGCAAAGCGAGCGGTAAATCATTGAATTTGTCGACCTTGCCGTGCGCGTCTTTCGGATACCACTTCGCCGGGTTCGTATCGCGTTGCACGTAGAAGCGCAAAGCGTCCTTCAGCGTATGAAAACGGCCATTGTGGAAGAACACCTGACGCGTCGCCGTATTGCGCAGCGACACCGACTTGAAGAGACCACAGTTGGCTTTGTCCGCCGATTGATCCTTGCGCAGCGGCCCGCACAAACCCATATCGAAGTACTTCGGATCGGCGTTAGCTCTTAGCTCCGGATTGCGCGGCACGCCGAGTGCCTGGAAATTGAAGTCGGTGAACAGTGGGTGCGAGCCGTCGACACCCTTCTGGTCGATGTGACAGGAGGCGCAATTGCCCGCAGCTGGATTGTCGAACAGCTTTTTGCCTCTGGATTCCTGATCGGTTAGTTGCAATTTGCCGTCGAGGTAATAATCGAACTTGCTGTCGTAGGGATGAAAACTCGGGTCTTCGAGTTCAAAGCGCTCGATCGCATACATCGCTTGCGTGAATGCTTTCGACGGGTCGGCGAAAATGTTCTGGCCGAACACTTCCTTGAAGCGGCCCGCGTACGGCGCATGCTCCAGCTTGCCCAGCACCGCCGCCGGATCTTTGTTGGCCATCTCGTCGGGATTGAACAACGGGAAGCTCGCCTGATCGTGCAGGCGATTGAAACGTCCATCCCAGCCGAAGCCGCCCACCGGCGCGTTGTCGGTTTCGCTCAACCGTTCGGACAGACTCGCCGCTTGCGCGTGGCTCCACATCGGCGTGCGGTTGAGCACGTAGCGCAGGCTCGGCACGGCGCGCGTGCCCTGGTGCCGCATATCGGGGCCGCCGAGCTGCGCAGCCAGCCCGTTGGGCGGCCCGTAAGCATGCGACGGACTGTGACAACTCGCGCACGACATCTTGCCGGAGGCCGACAACGAGGCGTCGAAGAACATCAGCTTGCCGAGCGCGGCTGCGTCGCTAAAAACGGGTGCCGCGGCGGCCGGCACCGAGTTCTGCGGCGCTACGCCAGCCGCCCCTGCCGCGCCAGGCAGCAGGGCGACGCCAACGAGCGCCGCGACTGCCGCCCGTCGGACGACCACGAGCGAATTGAATCGCGTTGCAGAAAACAGCATCGAGTCGCTTACAGGTTCGTGAAAATATCGCCACCGAAGCCGACCAGACCGGCTTGCCCCGCATAACCGAGGTGATCCAGCTGGAAGATGTCTTCGATACTCTTGAGCATCGAGTAGTGGTTGTACTGCACCGTCGACACCGTGCCCGGCTTGATGAACTTCGAGATCATCACCGCGCCGGTCTGGTCGCCGCCGTAGCTTTGCTTGGTCAGGCTGATCGTTGCGCCCTGATACGTCAGCGTCGACGTCTGCGGGAACGACGGCAGGTTCGGGCCCGGCTGCTGGCTGCAGCAGGTCGAGCCGGAGAAGATCAGATTCGTGACCGCGCCGGTCTGCGTGACCGTCGCATAACTGCTTTCGTCGAAGTTGATGATCAGCAGACCGTCCTGCTGGAACGCCGGCGAAGCGGTGATAATCGGCACCCACTTCTGCAGGAAGGTGTTCGCGCTCGTCAGGCCGCCCGGCTGGCCGTTGACGCACGGGGAATCATGGCCGTCGTCGCACAGGCTCGGCGTGATCATATTGAAGTTGGCGGTGGTCGAGACCGATTGCAGATCCGTCGCCAGCTTGTTCAGATTGACGACGTTCTGTCCGCAGTCCGCCGAATCGATGATCGAGTGGAAGTACATGAACGGGTTGTGACGCGTCGCGTACTGATCGCCCAGCGGCACGGCCGCGCTCGGCGCTTGCGCAACCTGCGTCAGATCGGTGGTGTTGAGCGTCGGATGACCGCAGGTGGCCGCTTCGCGCGCCGGGTCGTTGCCCATGTCGCCTTCGTAGCCCTTCCACGTGTAGCCCGCTGCCTTTAACTGGTCAGGCAGCGTCTTGATGCTGGCGGGATACACGCAGCCCGAACCGATCGCCTGGCCGTCCGACGTCGTACCCGTGAGCTTGTAGTCCTCGTAGGTGACGCAGTCGTTATCCGTTTCCGGCGTCGGCGCCTGACCGCTGATCATCGAGATGTAGTTGTCGAGGCTCACGTGCCCCGTGCCGTAGTACTGCTGCACCATTGCACCCTGCGCGGCGAGCGTCTGCGACAGATACGGCGCCTTGCTGTTCGCGCCGAAGGTGGTCGCGTAATTTTCGTTTTCGAGCGTGATCACGAAGACGTGCCGGATCTGTTGCTGTCCGGTCACCTTCAGCGAGGAAGACGACGAGCCGCACGCCGCGACGATCAAACCGATGAGCGTCGCGCATACGACCGCGAGGAATGCACGCAACCCGCTGCGTTGTGACATGGTGTGCCCCTGAGTAATGGCGTTTTAGTGGGGGCAGAATTTAGGCGTCACGTATGACGATGGCGTGAATCGCACAACAATACCGTCGCATATTCCATATACGGCACGGCGTATTGCAACAATCGCGAGAGTGCGCTCAGGACGGGCGGTTTGTCGCGCTGCCGCCCTGGTTCACCCTTATTTGAGACAATGGGGCTCGCCGGCGAACGTTTTTCCGCGACAACCGGGTGTCGTCCTCGCCTAGCGCGCAGGTGCCGGCCCATTGAACACGAGATGCTTCAGGCATGAGCAAGACCGCATTTATTCCCAGCGTTCCCGCCAGTTCGGAGGACGACTTCGCCGTCTCCGCTGCGTCGAAACTGGCGGGCTATCGCCGCTTTTTCGGCGTATTGAGGGTGGTGAGAACCACTGACGGCCGCGTGCTGTTTCCCTTCGACGGCGCGCCGGAACTCGGCCCCTACCCGACCAAACTGGAAGCGGTGGCGGCGGCACAGGTGTACGGTGAGCACATCGTCGCGAGCGATCTCGCGCATCCGGAGTTGTAGGCGCGAACAGTCGCCGGTCTGGCGTCGGTCGCGCGCAGTGTTTTTCGGGAGCTACGAATGACCTGTCTGCGCAAAATCGGCGCCTTTGCGGCTAACGCGGCGCGCACGTTGACGCTGGCCGCCGGGCTGATGGCCGTCGCCTCCTATCCCACCTTCGCGCAAGACGACGACGATCCCGAAGCGGGACAAAAAGCGCTCGAAAACGCCGAAGTCATTCACGCGCAGGTCCGCGTGGTGGCGATCGATGTCGCCACCAACAGTGTCACGATTCGCGGTCCGCGCGGCAATCTCGCCGACGTAGATGTCAATCCGGCCGTGGCCCATGTCGACCGATTGCACGTGGGCGACCGGCTGAACGTGGCGTATCAGCAGGCCCTGCTGATTCATATCGACAAGCTGGCGACCAAAGGCGTGCGCGAACGGATCGAGACGACCGTCGCGATTCCGGCATCGGCCGGGTATACGTCGTCGGCTCATCGCGTGCAGGTCGTGGCGACCGTGACGAAGATCGATCGCAAGCGCCGACTCGTCACGTTGCGCGGCCCGAAGCATCGGCAACTACTCCGTGCCGCGCACACGATTTCACTCGACGATCTGAACGTCGGCGACAGCGTGCGCGCCGAGTTTATCTCGGCGGCCGCCGTGGAACTGGTGCAGGAACCTCACTCGACGCGCTGAAAGCCGGGTGGCACCCAGTCGCCGTTCAGCGCATCGGCGCGCGGCGAGTAGACCCGCAGCGTGGGTCCCAATTGCCCCGCTGCCGGCGAAGGCAGCCAGTTCGATACCTTGTCCGCGCCGGGCGAGTCGTGCTGGACATACAGGTCGAGCGATCCGTCGGCATTGAATGCGAGCTTGTCGTGACTGCCGAGCGAAAAACGCTGCAGCGGGTTCGGCACCTGGAAGCCCTGATTGTCGTACATGGTCAATGACCAGAACGCGTTGGCCGGCGGCAGTTTGTCCTTGTCGAAGTGCAGCACGTAGCGGTTCGCGCCGTCGAGCAAGGCACCGTCGCTGTCGCGGAATGCGGTCGGATAGATCGCGTCGGCCGGCAGATTGGCGCCGAGCCCGCCGAGCGCGATCACCGCGCGCTGACGATACGACGTGCCATAGGTGCCGGTATCGTCGACCAGAATCGACCAGCCGTTGACGTGCTGCCCGATCGTCTTGATGGACCGGATCATGCCTTCGCGAGCGTCCTTTGCACCGGCATCGATTGCATCGCGTGTGGCGCTGTCCAGTTGCGACGGGTCCCACCTCTTGCCGGGTTCGAAACCGAGCGCCCTGGCGCGGAACAGGATCGGGTAATCGTTGCCGTGCGCCGGGTAGCGCTGCATCAGCGCCGACAGTCGCGTCAGCATATCGATGCCGCTCAACCGGTTTGCCTGCACCAGCGGCGGCGTCTTCGTATCGACATTGGCATCGAACGGCGCCGCTTCAGGCGTCGTCGCGTCTTTGCCCCACTGGCTCAACGGAGTGAGCTTGAGACCGCTCTGAATCCGATGAACGTTTTCATAGTCGTCGACACCATTGGTTTGCGTGCGCCCCATCAGCCAGATCATCGAGGTCGGCGCGTCGATTCGCTGTACGCCTTCCGGCAAGGCGCCCTGCCAACCCGGCGGCACGTATGCATAGTCGCCGGTCTGGGTGCCCGTGGTGCGCGAGCCAACTGAAGCGAACACATCCGTCCACATATCCAGCGACGGCACGAGGTAGTAGCGTCCATGCGTATCGGGAACGCTCAGGATCACCGGCCCGTGACTGAGATCGACCCACGCCAGCGAATACAGCGTGTCGAAGTTGAAGCGCACCACGTCTTTCGCCTCTGCCTTCGGATAGGTCCGGAAATGGGCGAATTGATTGACGGGCGCGCGCATCGGGACGGAATTCGCATCCGCGACGTGAGTGGCCTGCTTCATGGTGATGTCCATGAGCACGATCGGATAGGCGTAGTAGTACAGGTCACGAGCCAGCGACTGGATCTCGGCCATCGACATGGCCGGCGCGGGATGCTGCGTCGCCAAAGGCGTCGCAGCGGTGGCGAACCCGGCGAACCCGGTTGCGATCGTGGCGGCCAGCAGGGTCCGGGTGAACAGTGATCGCGTCGATAATTTCATGGTTTTCGGTAGCAGAGTTGAACGGAGGCACGTCAGCGCGCCGCCAATTTCACGGTAAACTCCGCGATAATCCCAATGCATTATTCTCATCGCGAGCTTGCAAACCGTGCATGAATTGAGTGTTCGCCGCCTGCATCACGTCGTCGCGCTGGCCGAGGAAGGCAGCTTCGCGCGGGCCGCCGAACGCGTGCACCTCAGCCAGCCGGCGCTGAGCCGCAGCATTCAGACCATCGAGGACGAACTCGGCCTGCGTCTGTTCGATCGCGCGGCGCGCGGGGTGGCGATCACGCAAGCCGGAAAGCTGGTCGTCGAGCGTGCGCGTCGCGTGCTGTTCGAAGCGAACCGCCTCGTACGCGACGCCGAACTGCTCAAAACGCACGAGGCCGGCGAGGTGCGCATCGGCCTCGGCCCCTATCCCGCGATGGTTTTATTGCCCGATCTGCTGATCGAGTTTGCCCGCCGTCATCCGCGGGTCGAGATCAAGCTGGAGTTGAATCACGCCGACACGATGATCGATATGTTGCTGGCCGAGCAGATCGATTTCCTCGTGATGGACAAGCGCGTGTTGCCCGACAATCCGGCACTCGCCGTCCGGTCGCTGCCGCGTCACGACGGCGCGTGGTTCGTCCGTCCCGAGCATCCGCTGGCCGGGCGCGACAGTCTGGCGGTCGGCGCGCTGCGCGATTTCCCACTGGTCTCCGTGCCTTTGCCGCCCTTCATGCAGAGTGCGGTACACCGTCTGTTGAAAATCCGCTCTCACGAAAAGATTCCGCTGCAGCTCGAATGCAACGATTTGCGCATCTTGAAATCGTTCGTCGAACAGACCGATGCCCTGTTGTTCGCCACCGCGTCGGCGGTACGCAAGGAACTCGCGGCCGGCACGCTGGCGCCCTTGCCCGTGAGGGACGCGCCGCGCATGGCGCTCGAAATGGCGCTGGTGAGTCTCGCCGATCGCACGATGTCTCCGGCCGGCGAGATCGCCCTGGCGCTCGCCAAACAGATGCTCAACGACGCCAACACGCCCCCCGCCGCGACCTGATTCACCGCGTTTTGCGTGCCATGCAGGCACTGCAAGCTTCCCATGAAAATAATGCAATAGCGGTAAGGGACGCTTTCCTCTCAAATTAGCACATTCGTTCTATTTCTCCCGGCCCTGGCCCCGTCGCGGCGAAGAGAACGGTGGGCGTGAACCACGCCCACCCAAACAGATCCGCAATCAGCGGAGATCATAAGAGAGGAGACATGCATGCGTTTGATCACTCAGGGTATGTGCGGCGCGACGCTGATTCTGGCCGCCGGTAGCGCGATGGCGGCGGATTCGAGCGTCACCTTGTACGGCGTGGCCGACAGCTTTATTCAATACCTCGACAACGGCGGCGCCCATTCGTTTTCCGAACGAAGCGGCGGCTCGACCGGTTCGCTGTTCGGCCTCAAGGGTAACGAGGACCTCGGCGGCGGCCTAGCCGCGCAGTTCGACGTGGAAAGCGGCTTCAACATCAACAACGGCAGTGCCTTTGTCGACACGTCGGCGCTTTTCTATCGCCAGGCCTGGGTGGGTCTGAACGACATGAAATACGGCGCCCTCACCTTCGGTCGTCAGTACGAGCCGAGCTTTCGGGCCATTTATCCGAGCGATCCGTTTCGCGCCAACGAAATCATGTCGCCGTTTTCCGCGCTCGTGCTCGCGGTGGACCGCAACACGCTGTCGACGCAATACGATAGCGGGCGGGCGAGCAACTCCATCCTCTATCAATCGCCGAATCTGCAGGGCCTGCAGTTCTACGGCATGTACGCATTCTCTGCCACCGTCGCCCAGCCTGTCCCCTCCACCACCGGCAATATGCTGAACGTGGCCGCGACCTACTCGGGCTATGGTTTCTATGCGGCGCTGTCCTACGTGAATCAGCATGCGGGCCAGGAGACCATCACCGGTTTGCCGGGCTCGCTGGGTCTGCTCGGCACTGAGCACTTCATCGGCGCGCTAGGCTACCAGATCGGTATCGTGAACCTCACGTTCAACTACTCGTATCAGCACGCCAAAGACGCCCCCGCGCGATCGCTGGCCGCGCTGCTCGGCACGGCGCATTCGCTGAGCGTCGCCGAACTCGGTGCCACGATCCAGGCAACCGCCGCCGATTCGATCGAGATCGCCGGCGTGCAGCGCAACGTACGCGGTGCGCATGACAACACCCTCGGCGTGCAGCTCGGCTTCGATCATTCGCTTTCCAGACGCACCAGCCTCTATGCGCGCGCGGGCTATATGAAGAACAACGGCAGCGCGACGGTCAGCTGGCCGGGCATCACCGTCAGCGAGCCCGGCACCAGGCAGGTTCTGGCGACGCTCGGCATGACACACCGCTTCTGATCGACACACCGCGTTTTGCGCGCGCTCGTCGAATGAGTTTGAATGGGACCGTTGCGCCTTATTCAGTTCGGCGGCTGCGAAGGGCAGATTGCCAACTGCCTGCCCATCACGCCAGGCTGGAACTACACCGTGCGGCTTTACCGTCCACGCGAGGAAATCCTGAGCGGTGCATGGAAGTTTCCGGCTCCCGTGCCTGTCAATTGAGCCCGTGATGTGCTGCGCACTACTTCGTCGATTTCGACAGGCGGTGCGCGAGTCCCAACTTGCTGACCAGCTGCCACGTATAGACGCGTGAAAAGCTGACGCCGAAATTCGTCGTCAGCAGTTCGCGGACGCGGGCGTTAGTCCAGGCATCGGTGGGAAAACCATGCGCGCGGGCGGAGTCGTTCAGCGCGGCGGCGAGCCACTGGCGCGCGTCGTCATCGAGTGCCGAAGGGCGGCCGCCAATGCTCATCTGTCGCAGCGCGTCGAGGCCGCCTTCGTCGAGAATCGCCTTGTAGCGTTCGACGGTCTGCGGCGACATCCGCAGCACCTCGACGACGTGCGCGACCGACGCGCCTTCCGCCAGCATTTTTCCCGCCGTCATTCTGCGGGCGACGCTCGGCAGTTCATCCGCTTGAGACGCCATATCGCATCCTTTGAACGAGCTGCCGCGCTTCCAGACAACCGCTACAGGAACGCTGACCGACAGATAAGCGCTACTCCTGCTCGGCGATCGCGCGTGCCATGAGCCCCTTGGCCTTTTCGTACTCGGTGGCGACCGCGGGTTCCTGCGGCTTCAGATCGATGGTGACCTTGTCGATCTTTCCGCTGAACGTGAACGGCACGTCGTATTTCTCCGTAACCGGCGTGCCCGTGTCCATGCCGACGTCGAAGGTCTCATCCAACGTAAAGCGCACCGGCACTGTTTTGTCTACGCGGCCTTGCGCAACCTGTTGCCCATCGACGGAGAGGATCACGTTGCCGCCCTTTCCGAGCCCCTTGCCGTCATAGGTAAAGGCCATCGTGACCGTATGCGCGCCCGCGGCGACCGCGCTCGAGCCGCGAATCTCGTAGTGGTCGATATTGCCGTAGTTGTAGTGAAACACCGGCACGCCCTTGTCCAGATACAGCGCCCAGCCGTCGAACAAGCCGCCCTCGGTCACGATGATGCCGTTCGTCGCACCCTGCTGCGCCATCTCCACCGACGCGTTGATGGTCCAGGATTTGTTCTTCACGTCAGGCGCGACGCCTTCCGGAATCCGCACCGCACCTTCGTAATAGGTGTAGCTGGTGCGGCCTTTATTCAGGCTCGGTCTGATCGCCGGATTCAGACGATCGGTACGGCTGTTGTCCAGCGGCAGCACGTTGTATTTCTTCGCTTCCGCGTAAAACAGCTTCTGCATGCTGTCTAGTTTCGCGGGCATCGTGGCGGCCAGATCCTTCGACTCGCTGAAGTCGTCGGCGACGTGATACAGCTCCCACTTGTAGCCGGTGATGACGTCGACGCTCGGCTGCACGGTGTCCCACGGATTGCCGGCCGGCGTCGTGCCGGCCACCCAGCCGTCGTGATAAATCGCCCGGTTGCCGAACAGCTCGAAGTATTGGGTGGTGCGCCGCGACGGTGCCGAGGGATTGTCGAACGTGTATTCCATGCTCACGCCTTCGATCGGCTTCTGTTTAACGCCGTCGACCATGGTGGGCTGCGGCAGATGCGAGGCTTCCAGAATGGTCGGCAGGATATCGATCACGTGATGCCATTGCGTGCGCAACTGCCCCACCTCCTTGATATGCGACGGCCAGGAAATCACCATGCCGTTTGCCGTGCCGCCGTAGTGGGAGGCGATCTGCTTCATCCACTGGAACGGCGTGTCCATGGCGTGCGCCCAGCCCACCGGAAAGTGGTTATAAGTTTTCCAGGTGCCGATGTCGTCCTTCTGCGCGAGCATCTGCTTGTAGTTCTGGAAGATGCCGTTCATCTCCGCGGGAATATTCGTCGAGCCTTCGAGCGTGCCTTCGCCGCTCGCGCCGTTATCCCCGACGATGTAGATCACGAGCGTGTTGTCCTTCAACCCGAGATCGTCGACCGCCTGAAGCACGCGCCCCACGTTGTAGTCCGTCTGCTCGAGATAGCCCGCATACACTTCCATCATGTACGAGTACAGCTTCTTCTGATCCGCGTTGAGCGAGTCCCACGCGGGAATCGCCGGTGGACGCGGCGTCAGTTGCGTATCGGGCGGCACGATGCCGAGTTGCTTCTGCCGGGCCAGCGTCTGCTCGCGCAACGCGTCCCAACCCTGGTCGAACTTGCCGCTGTACTTCGCGATCCACTCCTTACGCGGCTGGTGCGGCGCATGCGTAGCGCCCGGCGCGTAGTACATCAGGAACGGACGGTTGGGCGCGAGCGAATGCTGGGTGCGCATCCATTTGATAGCCTGATCCGCGAGGTCGTAGTCCAGGTTGTAGTCCGGCTTGCCGAGATACGGCTCGATCGGCCTGGTTCCTTCGAACACACCCGGGCGCCACTGATTGGTGTCGCCGCCGATAAAGCCATAGAAATACTCGAAGCCAAGGCCCGTCGGCCAACGGTCGAATGGACCGGCCTGGCTGCCTTCCCAGTCGGGCACGTTGTGGTCCTTGCCGAACCAGGCGGTGTTCCAGCCGTTGTCGCGCAGGATTTCCCCGACTGTCGCGGTGTCCTTGCCGGTCAACGAGTCATAGCCCGGATAGCCGGTCGCCATCTCCATGATCTGGCCGACGTGCGCCGAATGATGGTTGTGGCCGGTCAGCAACGCGGCGCGCGTGGGAGAGCACATCGCCGTGGTGTGAAACTGGTTGTAGCGCAAGCCTTCCGAGGCGAGCTTGTCGAGCGTCGGCGTGTTGACCGGTCCGCCGAATGTGTCGGACGCGCTATAGCCTACGTCGTCGAGCAGCACGAGCAAAATGTTGGGCGCGCCGGCGGGCGCCTGAACGGGCTTGGGAAAGTCGGGTTTGGAATCCTTCGCCCCGAGTTCGATTTTGCCTTTGAACGGCGCGGGCGGAATGGGCAGAACGGTTTGGGCAGCCGCGATACTGACGCAGCAGATCGCCACCAGAGCGGACACGAGAGACTGAACTCGAAGCGTTCCACATGCACGCATTGCCGGCTCCTCATCGGTGAGTCATGCGAAATAAATTCTCGCGCCCAGCAGAATTGATTCGGAGCGCACATGCGACATAAAATCCAATGGCTTTTTTCAGACGCAACGTCGATTATTCTTCGCAGTCGATGAGTGTGCGATCCAACCCGATTGCGCATCCAATGTCAGCGGATGATATACCGCAAAACCTGAAAAATGTAGGATCACTTGTGATATTCAGGAGCGACAAATTCTCCCCTTGCCATTTGTCAAAACGTTATCTATCGTATGTAAGACTTTGTTAAGTTGCGGTCCATCACGCGAGCGGCTGCTGACATCGCGCGGCTGCGGCAATGACCTGCTATCCATTGCGCTTGAGCGCTACCTCGAAGCCTCGAGTGGACTGGGCATCGTCTCGTTTCGTCATTTATTTTTATGCGAGGCGATTGATTGCCCGCTCGACACTATTCGGGTTATTTAATGGCTAAAGGTCGGCTTCATCTCGGTGGATTATTAATCGGTATGCTTGCTGTGTTTTTCAGCATGCCGATCATGGCGCAGAACCCGGCAGCCGATGCCGACAAAAACAATCATTCGTCGAGTCTCACTGCATCACCGGAAGAAGCGCGCGCCATCGCCAGGGACGCGTTCATCTACGCGTACCCGATGCTCTACAACTACAAGACGATGTACGAGCAGGCCGTCGATCCGAAGGCGAAGGCCTACGTTGGCGGCTTCGGGAAATTCCGTCACTATTCGAAGCCGTACGGTCCCGAGAACAAGGACATCGTCACGCCCAACAACGACACGCCTTACTCGTGGGCATGGCTCGATCTGCGGCGCGAGCCATGGGTGCTGACGGTGCCGGCCATACTCGACAAGCGTTACTACGTGTTCCAGTGGATCGATCTCTTCACCTACAACTTCGCGTATGTCGGCTCGCGCACGACCGGCGAAGGTGCGGGGCATTACCTCTTCGCCGGGCCTGACTGGAACGGCGAGACGCCCAAGGGTATCGACAAGGTGTTCCGTTCCGAGACCGACTTCATCGTGACACTGGGCCGCACCGCGCTCAACGGCCCTGCCGACGTGAAGAACATGCAGGCGATCCAGCGCGGCTACAGGCTCACCTCGCTCTCGGCGTTCGAACACCGCCCGGCGCCACCTGCCGCGCCGGGCGTGAATTTCCCGAAGTGGAACGAAGCCGACGCCACCTCGATCGATTTCATCTCGTACCTGAATTTTCTGCTGCAGTTCACTCAGCCGGGCGCAGCGTCGGAAACGGAATTGATGCAGCGCTTCGCGCGGATCGGCATTGCGCCAGGCCGGCACTTCGACGCAGCGGCGTTGCCGCCGCAGACGCGCCAGGCCATCGAGGCCGGTATCGCCGACGGCAAAGCCGCGCTTGCCGACGCCGAAAAACACACCACCAGTTCCTACGACCTGTTCGGCACGCGCCAGGATCTCAACGGCGATTACACCAAACGTGCGGTCGCCGCCGCGATGGGTATCTACGGCAACACCAGGCAGGAAGCGGTGTATGTCGGCACGCGCCTGAACGCCGAGCATCAGCAGTTGGTGGGCGCCCAACCCTACGTCATTCACTTCGACAAGAAAGATCTACCGCCTGCGAAGTTCTTCTGGTCGATGACGATGTACGACCTTCCCGCGCGTCACCTGGTGGCCAATCCGATCAACCGCTATTCCATCGGCGACCGGACCCACGGCCTCAAATACGGCGCCGACGGTTCGCTCGACATCTACGTCCAGCAAGCATCGCCAGGGCCGGACAAACAATCGAACTGGCTTCCGGCACCGGCGGGTCCGTACAACGTCATCGCGCGAATCTATGGGCCTGAAGAATCGGTGTTCAACGGAACGTGGACATTCCCCGTTCCCCAGAAACGATAAGCGCATCAAGCGGTTCGGCAGGCGCGAACAGATCGGCAAAGACCTGTGGAGATCGGTATGAATAGACGGAACCACTCAGTATCGTGCCCGGCGTGGCGTTTGGCAGCGTTGTGCGGGGCCATGAGTCTCGCCAGCGCGCAGGTGGCGCAGGCCACCGAAGGCGGGATTGGGCGCCCGATCACCGGCGAGCAGATCACGCCGTACGCCGGCATCGTTCCGCCGACGTCGGACTGGATCGTGTCGCTGTCGACGATCTACTACCAGGGCTCGCTCGGTGCCACGAAGACCCTGCCCGTCGCCGGTACCGTCACGCAGGGCTTGAACTACCAGGTCATCTACACGATGGCGAATCTGGTGAAGACCTGGGGCATCACCGCCGGCGGATGGAATTTCGCGTCGTCGTTTGGCGTGCCGTTCCAGTACACCAACGCGTCGAGCTTTCGGGGCGTGCTGCCCAACGACCATGCGACACAATTCGCGGACATTTTCTTCACGCCCGTCGTGGCCGGTTATCACTTCAGCAAAACGGATCACATCGCGTTGAGCGTGCAGATGTACGCGCCGACGGGTGCCTACAACTCGAGCCGTTTGGCCAACGCAGGGCAAAACACGTGGACCTTCACGCCGACCGTCGCGTACACGCATCTGATTCCCTCGCAGAACATCGAACTATCTCTCAACTACGGTCTGGAGTTCTACACGGGCAACGATCAGACCCACTATCACAACGCGCCGGTTAGCGTACTCGACCTGCTCGCGCTCAAGCGGTTCGCCAGCGGCTGGGGCATCGGCGTGGTGGGCGGCTACATCCAGCAGATCGGCAACGACACCGGCGGCATCGCCCGCTTGACGGGCGGCACACAAGGGCATGCGGTCGGCATCGGCCCGATGGTCACGTGGGCGGGGAAAGTCGAGAAAACACCCGTTTCGGCGACCTTGCGCTGGGTGAACGAATTCAACACGAGCAATCGCCCGAAGGGCAACGCCGTGGAGCTGTCGATCAGCGCGACTTTCCAGTAGCAAGGGGATTCGATCCGGCAACCCGCAATGGGCGCGGCCGCGCGGCATTGTTCGGTCTGCAGCAATTGTGATTTCACGCTATCGGCATAGAAAAAAGATAGGCAAGATCTAAACTGCTCTCTATCAGCTGCGCGCAACTCACCGAAGCGCGGCGCCCTTAAAACCGGATTGGAGAGTCATCATGAAAAGCAAACTTCTTGCAGCCCTGCTGGTCGCCGTTACTGCCTCGATCGCCGCACCGGCATTCGCCAGCGGCTACGGCCCGGCGCCGTCCTATCGTCCGTCGGTTGGTGCGCCTGCTTCGCAACGCGGCCAAAGCGCACAGACCGTCGCCGCCGAGCAGAGCAATGCGGTCGGCTCGGTGAACGACTCGTACGGTGGCGTGGTGGCGTCGTCCTCGGCATCCGGCCGCCGTCAATCGGCAGAGGGCTTCACCCGTCTGTACAACGCTCATTAATGTGAAGTTCGTTCGCTGAGTACGGCTGTTGCGAGGTGTTGAAATGTTGAAAATTATCGAAGGTGCAGTGTTTCTCGGTGCGTTAGCGCTTTACCTGACGCCCGCCATCATCGCGGACGCCAGAAACCGTGAAGACGCTTTCGCGCTGACCATGGTGAACATTCTGCTTGGATGGACAGTGATCGGCTGGTTTGCAGCGTTAGTGTGGGCAAGGCACCCCGTCAGCGGTCGCAATCTCAGGCATTTCGCGAAGCGGGCGCAGCGCGCCGTGGCCCGCGCCACGATCGACGGTATCGTGGCGCGAGCCAGCAACCGCAATAGTTCGATTCCTATGTTTAATCGCCGCCTCGTGCCCGTCGTTGCGCGGATTGCAGCGCACAGTCATCGCCGGCCGCACATTTGAGCTGGTGCAGCAGCACAGGAACGGCCGGGCTTTCGAGCCCGGCCGTTTCGTTTTGGCGACGACGTGCCGCTCAGAATTTCTCCAGCCAGGGCCGCAATTCGACTTCCCATGTCCACGCACTCCGGTGCTGACGATGGATGTGCAGATATTCCCGCGCGATCGCGTCAGGCTCCAGCCATTTGTCGTCGGCGCTGGTGTCCTCCGGCTTGGCCCAACTACTCGCAATGCCGCCGTCAATCACAAAGTGTGCGACGTGAACATTCTTCGGAGCAAGTTCGCGCGCCAGACATTGCGCCATGCCTCGCAGCGCGAATTTGCCCATGGCGAAAGGCGTAGAGCCGGGGAGGCCTTTCACGCTAGCCGTGGCGCCCGTCAGCAGAATCGAACCGCTGCCTCGCGCCAGCATGCGCACAGCGGCGGCCTGAGCCACCAGAAAGCCGCCGATGGCGGACACTTTGATCGACTCCTCGAGCCTGGCCGGCTCGATGGCTTCGACCGCCGCGCGATACCGGCCGCTCGCGTTGTACACCACGAGGTCGGGCGCACCGAAGGTCTGCTCGATGCGCGTAAAGAGCGCGTCGACGTCTTCCGGCCGGCTTGCGTCGCAACTCACCGGCAAGGCGCCGGTTTCGTCCACCAGATCCGTCAGCTTGCCGATGTCTCGCGCGGCCAGCGCGACCTGCATGCCTTCCGCAGCAAACAGGCGCGCGAGCGATGCGCTCAAGCCCTTTCCCGCACCCACGATCAATGCTGTTTCAGTTCGACTCACGACGCCTCCTGATGCAATTAGGGACAGCGATTCGGAGCACGTCGTTGCACGCGCTCGCATGGCGTGTTTTGAACTATAGATCGCGTTGGCGCTTTTGCGGTTGATTGGCAAAAGCGCCCAGCCCCTTTACTCCACCGTCACAGATTTCGCCAGATTCCGCGGCTTATCCACATCCGTACCCCGCGCACAAGCCGTGTGATACGCCAGCAACTGCAGCGGCACCACGTGCAGGATCGGCGACAGCAAACCGTAGTGCTCCGGCATCCGGATCACATGCAGGCCTTCATCGTTGACAATCTTCGTATCCGCGTCGGCGAACACATACAGCTGACCGCCGCGCGCACGCACTTCCTGGATATTCGACTTCAGTTTTTCCAGCAGCGCATCGTTCGGCGCCACCGTCACCACCGGCATGGCTTCCGTCACGAGCGCCAGCGGCCCGTGCTTCAACTCACCCGCCGGATACGCCTCGGCGTGAATGTACGAAATCTCCTTGAGCTTCAACGCGCCTTCGAGTGCGATCGGGTAATGCAACCCGCGCCCGAGGAACAGCGCATTTTCCTTGCGCGAGAACTCTTCCGACCACGCGATGATCTGCGGTTCCAGCGCCAGCACACTGTTCAACGCCGCCGGCAAGTGGCGCAACTGCTTCAGATACTCCGCTTCCTGCACTTCATCCACATGACCGCGCAGCTTAGCAAGCGTCAACGCCAGCACGAACAGCGCGACCAGTTGCGTCGTGAACGCCTTGGTCGACGCCACACCGATTTCGCGGCCCGCGTGCGTGAGGAACGAGAATTCGGTCTGACGCACCATCGCGCTCGAGCCGACGTTGCATACCGCCAGCGTGTGCTTGTGACCCAGCGACTGCGCGTGCTTGAGCGCCGCCAGCGTGTCAGCCGTTTCGCCCGATTGCGAGATCACCACCACCAGCGACTTGGGATTCGGCACCGACTCGCGATAGCGATACTCGCTCGCGATTTCGACCTGCGTCGGAATCTTCGCGATCGATTCGAGCCAGTACTTCGCCGTCAGCCCCGAGTAGTAACTCGTGCCGCACGCCAGAATCAGCAAACTGTCGATACCCGCGAACACCTTGTCCGCGCCTTCGCCGAACAGCGAGGCGTCGAACGAATCCGCTTGCGGAATCGTGTCGGTGATCGCGCGCGGCTGCTCGAAGATTTCCTTCTGCATGAAGTGACGATACGGGCCGAGTTCGACCGCGCCGCCGTACGCCGCGACCTGGCGCACATCGCGCTGTGCTTCGTAGCCGTTGCGATCCGCGATCCGCACGCCGTCGAGCGTCAGCTCGCACACATCGCCTTCTTCGAGGAAGATGAAGCGCTCGGTGCTGCCGGCGAGCGCCAGCGCATCCGACGCGAGGAAGTTCTCACCCTCGCCGAGGCCCACTACCAGCGGCGAACCCTGGCGCGCGCCGACCACCGTTTGCGGCTGATCCTTGTGCAACACCGCGATCGCATACGCGCCATGCAATTGACCGACCGCTTCGCGCACGGTGGCAAACAGATCGCCCCGATACAGGCTGTGCACCAGATGAGCGATAACCTCCGTGTCGGTCTGCGAGACAAACTCGTAGCCCTTGCCGCGCAGCATTTCACGCAGCGACTCGTAATTCTCGATGATGCCGTTGTGTACCAACGCGAGCGCATCTTTCGAGAAGATCGGATGCGCGTTGTCCGTCACCGGCGCGCCGTGCGTCGCCCAGCGCGTATGCGCGATACCGGTCACGCCTTCGAGATGCGTCTCGCGCACCTGATCGTCGAGATCGGCAACCCGCGCCACGCTGCGCGCGCGAACCGGGCCGTTCTTGCCAAGCACCGCCACGCCACAGGAGTCGTAGCCACGATACTCGAGACGACGCAGTCCCTCGATCAGGACGGGAACGATATTACGTTGCGCAACCGCGCCGACAATGCCACACATGGCTTAATCCTTTTTCAGTAATGCGCGCCTCGTGCACGCGTCACGACTTTCAGTTTTTCTTCTTCACCGGACGCACAAAGCCCGGCTTGCTTGTTTGAGTCTTGTCGTTCAGCACGAGCATGTCGGCTTCGACATCTTTCCAGACCGTGGTGCCCGCCGCGATCGTCACGCCGCGCTTCACGCGCACGGGTGCGACCAGTTGCGTGTCGGACCCGACGAACACGTCGTCTTCGATGATCGTGCGGAATTTGTTGGCGCCGTCGTAATTGCAGGTGATGGTGCCCGCGCCGATATTCACGCGTGCGCCGATATCCGCGTCGCCGATATAGGTGAGGTGGTTGGCCTTCGAGCCGCGACCGAGCACCGCGTTCTTCACCTCGACGAAGTTGCCGACGTGCGATTCGTCCTGCAGCGACGCACCCGGGCGCAAGCGCGCATACGGTCCGAGCACGACGTTCGCGCCGACTTCGGCGCCTTCGATATGCGTGAACGCGTCGACCCGCGTACCGGCGCCGATGTTCGCATTACGGATCACGCAGTTTGGCCCGACGGTGACGTTGTCAGCCAGGGTCACGCGGCCTTCGAACACGCAGTTCACATCGATCGAGACGTCGCGGCCGCATTCGAGCGAGCCGCGCACGTCGAGCCGCGCCGGATCGGCGAGTGTCACACCGGCGACCAGCAACGCTTCAGCCACGTTGCGCTGGTGAATCCGTTCGAGTTCGGCCAGTTGTTGCTTGCTGTTCACGCCGAGCGTTTCCCACTCGTCGTCCGGTTGCGAGGTGACGACTTCGAGACCGCTTTCGATCGCCATCTCGACCGCATCCGTCAGATAGAACTCGCCTTGCGCATTGTCGTTCTTCAACGCCGCCAGCCAGACGCCCAGGCGCTCCGTTGGCGCGACGATGATGCCGGTGTTGATCTCGTCGATCTTGAGTTGCTCGGCGCTCGCGTCTTTCTGTTCGACGATGCGTGCCACCTTGCCGTGCTGATCGCGCACGATGCGCCCGTAACCGCTCGGGTCCGCCAGCGTGACGGTGAGCACGCCATAGCCGCCCTGCCCCGCACGTTCGGTCAATGCCTGCAGCGTGCTCGCGCGCGTGAGCGGCACGTCGCCGTACAGCACGAGCGTGGGCACGGACGGATCGAGCAGCGGCAACGCCTGCTGCACCGCGTGGCCGGTGCCGAGCTGTTGCTCCTGCGTGGCGAATTGCACGTCGGGCGCCGCAACGGCTTTCTGCACGGCTTCGGCGCCATGGCCGACCACCACGACGAGCCGCGTGGGCTTGAGCGTGCGAGCAGTGTCGATGACGTGAGCGAGAAGAGGCCGACCGGCCAGAGGATGGAGCACCTTGGGAAGCGCGGACCGCATGCGCTTACCGGTGCCTGCCGCCAAAATCACAATATTCATGGCACGGCAACCAGACAAGTTTGGAGCGCACGATTCTATCACGCAGCCTCATGTGAAAAAGGCCGCAGACGCGGCCTCATAGTGAGCGGTAAAACGTGCAAACGCCGGTTATCAGGCGCTTTCACCCGCTATCAAAGATCGTCGAACTGAACGATCGAGATCGATTTCGAGATGCCTGGCATGGCGCCGGCACCGCTGTCGGTCGAACACGGCTCTTCGTCGAAGGCGGTATCGCCTTGCGGATCGGCTTCGCCGCTCGCTCGCAGATTCGCGAACGGATACAGCTTGTGATCCATCAAGTGCGACGGCACGACGTTCGACAAGGCGTTGAACATATTTTCGATGCGGCCCGGGAAGCGCTTTTCCCAATCGCGCACCAGCGCCTTCATTTCCGCGCGCTTCAGGTTCGGCTGGCTGCCGCACAGGTTGCACGGAATGATCGGGAATTCGCGCAACTCGGCGTATTTCTCGAGATCGGTTTCCTTCACGTAGGCAAGCGGGCGGATCACGATGTTCTTGCCATCGTCCGATTGCAGCTTGGGCGGCATGCCCTTCAGCTTGCCGCCGTAGAACATGTTCAGCAGCAGCGTCTGCAGGATGTCGTCGCGATGATGGCCGAGCGCAATCTTGGTCGCGCCGAGTTCGCCCGCCACGCGATACAGAATGCCGCGACGCAGCCGCGAACACAGCGAGCAGGTGGTCTTGCCTTCCGGCACCAGTCGCTTGACGATGCTGTAGGTGTCCTGGTTCTCGATGTGAAACGGAATGTCGAGTTGCTTCAGATACTCCGGCAGCACGTGCTCGGGAAAGCCCGGCTGCTTCTGGTCGAGATTCACGGCGACGATCTCGAAATTGATCGGCGCGCGTTCGCGCAGCCGCATCAGGATTTCGAGCATCGCGTAGCTGTCCTTGCCGCCCGACAGGCACACCATCACCTTGTCGCCGTCCTCGATCATGTTGAAGTCGACGATCGCCTCGCCGACCTGGCGCGCGAGGCGCTTGAACAGCTTGTTGTTCTCGTACGCTTCTTTCTGCTCGCGGCGCGTGAGCGGCACCTTGACCTTCGCGGCAGGCGCGGCGTCGTTGAGGATTTCGGGCGCATTCATGGCTCAATCCTCCTTGATACGGAAGACTTCGACGCCCACCGCGTCGCAGTCCGGATAAACGTCCGGCTTTTCGGTCGATACGCGCGCGGCACGCACCAGCGGATGTTCGAGCATGGTCTTGACCAGGTCGTCGCAGAGCGTTTCCTGCAAGTGGATGTGACCTTGCTCCACGCGTCGCGCGATGGTGGAACGCATGAAGTCGTAGTCGACCACTTCGTTGAGCTTGTCCAGAAGCGGCGTGGACAGCGCCAGCGGCACGAACAGTTCGACGTTGATCACGACGCGCTGTTCGCCGCGCTTTTCGAAGTCGTGCACGCCGATGTTGATGTGCACTTCGTAATTGCGCAGAAAGAGCCGGCGGCAATCGGCGAGCCGGGGATGCGAAAGAGCGGCAAACATGTTCGTTCCAGTCGAAAAAAGCGTGCGGGGCACGCAAAGGGCGCTTCAGGCGCCCGTCAAAAACATTACGTCGCGCGGCAGCGGCACCAGGTGCTGCCCGCCGTCGACCACCAGCGTCGTTCCGGTGACGCCCGCTGCATCGGCGAGATACAACGCGGCGGCGACAATATCCTCGGGTCGCGACGCGCGGCCCAAAGGCGTGATTCGGTGAGCGGCGGCGAAACCGTCCGGCGTCTGATCGCCGGATTGCATCGTCAGGCCGGGCGCCAGCCCGACCACCCGCACTTTCGGCGCCAACGCCTGCGCCAAGGCGACCGTGGCTGTCTGCAACGCCGCCTTCGACAGCGTGTACGACAGGTAATCCGGATTCATGTTGTACAGCTTCTGATCCAGCACGTTGATGACGACCCCACGCTGACTTTCGTCGCTGCGCGCGGCCTCCGGTGTCGCCTCGTACAGCATACGCGCCAGTACCAGCGGCGCGCCGAGGTTCATCGCGGTCAGCTTCAGCAGCAGTTCGTAACCGACGTCGCGCGGCGTGTCTTCTTCGAAGCGCGACGCGTTGTTGACGATACACGCGGGCCGCCCCAGCGCGGCGATGCAGGCCGGCAGGAGCTGCTGGACCTGCGCCTCGTCGGCCAATTCGGCCTGCAAGGCGACCGCCCGGCGACCCATGGCCACGATGTCGGCGACCACCTGATCGGCGTCTTCGCGCGAACTGCCATAGTGGACCGCCACGTCCCAGCCACGCGCGGCAAAACCCAGCGCGAGCGAGCGCCCGATGCGCCGGGCGGCGCCGGTAATCAGCACGACACGGGGCGCTTCAGGCGCACGGAAGGCAGCAGTGTCCAGAGAGTCGGTCATTTACAATGGGGGGATGAATCCGAAAGCTCACCAACCCGACAGTTTACCTGCTCCCGGCCCAAGCGCGCTGGCGCAGTCGGAAGCGCTCGTCGCGCAACTGCGCACGGAACTCGAAAACGCCGGCGGCTGGCTGCCGTTCGACCGCTATATGGAACGCGCGCTGTACGCGCCGGGACTCGGCTATTACAGCGGTGGAGCGCGCAAATTCGGCCTGCGCGGCGACGACGGCAGCGACTTCGTGACCGCGCCGGAACTGTCGCCGCTCTTCGCCGCGACGCTCGCCCGGCCGCTGGCCGAGGCGCTGCAGGCCAGCGGCACGCGCGAGGTGATGGAATTCGGCGCCGGCACCGGCAAGCTGGCGGCCGGCCTGCTCAATGCGCTCGACGCGTTGGGCGCGGAGTTCGACAGCTATTCGATCGTGGACCTGTCAGGCGAACTGCGTGAGCGCCAACGCGAGACGATCGAAGCGGCCGCACCGGCGCTCGCCGCCAAGGTGCGCTGGCTGGACGCCTTGCCGGAACACTTCGAAGGCGTGGTGATCGGCAACGAGGTGCTGGACGCGATGCCCGTGCGACTGTTCGCGTCGACGGGCGGTGTCTGGTACGAGCGCGGCGTGGTCTGGCGCGGCACGCAAGCCGAAACCTTCGCGTTCGAGGATCGCCCCGTGTCGGCGGCCGCGGATCTGGCGTTGTTGTCGGAAATCGAATCCATCGGTGAAATCGACAGTGCCGGCGACGACTATGTCACCGAGACGCACGACGCCGCGCGCGCGTTCACCCGCACCATCTGCACGATGCTGACGCGCGGCGCGGCGTTTTTCATCGACTACGGCTTTCCGCGGCACGAGTACTACCATGCGCAGCGCGTGCAAGGCACGCTGATGTGCCATTACCGCCACCGCGCGCACGCCGATCCGTTCCTGTATCCGGGCTTGCAGGACATCACCGCGCACGTCGAATTCACCGGCATCGCCGAGGCCGGTGTGGAGACGGGCGCGGATCTGCTCGGCTTCACGTCACAAGCGCGCTTTCTGCTGAACGCCGGGATTACCGAGACACTGGCCGAGATCGATCCCACCGACACGAAGCGTTTCATGCCCGCCTCGAATGCGGTGCAGAAGTTGTTGTCGGAAGCGGAAATGGGCGAACTGTTCAAGGTGATCGCGTTTTCGCGCGGTCTGGATGACACGTTGCAGGCATTTTCGAGCGGCGACCGCTCGCACACGCTGTGATTTTTTGCCCTTGCAGGCTCAGGAAAGCGCGATGATCCGCTGGCTGTTGACGACCTTCGTGGCAGTGGCCGTGCTGTCGGCCTGCTGGCCGTGGCTCAGGAAAATCGGCATCGGGCGCATGCCGGGCGACGTCACCTTGCGTCTGTTCGGCCGGGAGTATCCGTTTCCGTTCATGTCGACGCTGGTGCTGTCGATGATCCTCTCGCTCGTCGCCCGGATGCTTTAAGCGCGCTGCGCGGCCTGCACGACGTCAGCCCATCGCCGCTTCCACGGCGCGGACGCGTTCCTGATGCACCGCGTCCTTGATGCCCGCTGGCGCATCGGCTAGCCGCTTCGCCACCGCGCCGGCATCCACACCGCGAGCGGCAACCAGCGCCACGCGCAAGCGCTCAGCCTGCGGATAGTCCCGCATCTCGAAGCCCAGGCGCCCACGCGCATCCGCCTCGCAAGCCTGCAAGGCTTCGGCGAAGCGTGCGGGCTTGCGAATCGCATCGCTGCGTTCGAGCAACCTCACCAGTGCGGCCGCACCAAACTCCATCACGCGATGAATGTTGCCATGCTCGCGCGCCACCAGCAGCGCCAGATCGCGGCACTCGTTCGGCACGCGCAGACGTTCGCATAAAGGCCTTAGCAGAGCCACGCTGCGCTCTTCGTGACCGATGTGGCGCGGCAATACGTCTTCCGGCGTGGTCGCCTTGCCGAGATCGTGCGTGAGCGCGGCGAACCGGACGGGCAGCGTGTAGCCTTGCCGCGCGGCGTGGTCCAGCACCATCATTACGTGCACGCCGGTGTCCACTTCCGGGTGATAGTCGGCGCGCTGCGGCACGCCGAACAGCGCGTCGATCTCCGGCAGAATCCGCGCCAACGCGCCGCATTCGCGCAGCACCGCGAACATGCGCGACGGCTGTTTCTCCATCAGACCACGCGAGACTTCCTGCCACACGCGTTCGGCGACGAGCGCATCCACTTCGCCGTCGGCGACCATCTTGCGCATCAGCGTCAGCGTGTCCGGCGCGACGGTGAAATCCGTGAAGCGCGCCGCGAACCGCGCGATCCGCAAGATCCGCACGGGGTCTTCGAGAAACGCGTCGCTCACATGACGAAACAGGCGCGCGTCCAGATCGCCACGGCCGTTGAACGGGTCGATCACCGGTCCCGTCAACTCGCCGTCGGGGCGAACTTCGCGCGCCATCGCATTGATCGTCAGATCACGGCGTGCGAGGTCTTCCTCCAACGTCACGTCCGGCGCGTAGAAAAACTGGAAGCCGTGATAGCCCGCCGCCGTCTTGCGCTCCGTGCGTGCGAGTGCGTATTCCTCGTGCGTCTGCGGATGCAGGAACACCGGAAAATCCTTGCCCACCGGCCGGTAGCCTTGCGCCACCATCTGTTCGGGCGTTGAGCCGACCACAACGTAATCGCGGTCCTGCACGGGCACGCCCAGCAACTCGTCGCGAATCGCCCCGCCTACCGCGTAAATATTCATGGGCATACGTCTTGATACGGAATCGTGTAGGTCTCGTTGAGCGAATCGTCGATCCATGCCTTCACGGCGGGGACTGCGCTCAAGCGGTTCGCGTACGCGGATGCCGCTTCGGACAACGCCGGTTGCCAGGTGTTGAAGCGCATCGCGACAGGTGCGTACATCGCATCGGCAATCGAGAACTCGCCGAACAGGAAAGGTCCGCCGTAGGTGTCGAGGCAATCGCGCCATAGCGTGTCGATGCGCGCGATGTCGGCGAGCGCGCCGGGTGTCGCGTTCTTGCCCGGGAACGACGCGCGAATGTTCATCCACATATTCGAGCGCAATTCACCGAAGCCCGAATGCATCTCGGCGCTGACGCTACGCGCGTGACTGCGCGCCGCCGCATCGCGCGGCCACAACGCATGTTGTGGGAAGCGCTCGGCCAGCGTTTCGGCAATCGCCAGCGAATCCCACGTGAGCATGTCGCCGTCGATCAGACACGGGACTTTGCCCGGCCCTTTCGGTGCATGTGTCAGGACTTCCGCCGTCGTCTCGGCCCGATTCAGATGGATCAACACTTCTTCGAACGGAATGCCGAAATGCTTAAGCAGCAGCCACGGACGCATCGACCACGACGAATAGTTCTTGTCACCAATGAGCAGCTTCATGCCGGGTATAGATAGAGAGGTGAGGAAAAGGAAAAGCCGGTTCAGCGCCCCGCGCTCGCGCGAAACGTATCGAAGCGCGAGCGGGTCGACGCACCCGTCAGATAGACCGGCGCGATCGTTTCGATGCTGGCCGGCTCCTCGATGCCGAGTTCAGGCGCAAGCGGCCCGCTCAGCACGTTGTCGACTTTCATCGAATCAAGATTGTCGCGCGAGATCACGGTTTCTCCGGGCGCCATTTCAAAACTCAGCGCCTGCAAACGCGCCAGGGTTTCCGGCAGCCGAATGATGCGCGCATGCTTGCCGATCACATCGCCGCAATAGCTGACGAGGTCTTCCAGCGTATAGACGGTCGGGCCGCCCAACTCGTAGGTATGCCCGCTCGCGGCATCGAGATCGATCGTGTTGACGATCGCTTTGCCGACATCGCCGACATACACCGGCTGAAACTTCGCGTCCGGCATGGCGAGCGGAATCACCGGAAACACCTTCTGCAGAAACGCGAATTTGTTGAGGAACTGATCCTCCGGCCCGAACACCACGGACGGCCGGAAAATCGTCCACGCGAGGTTCGCTGCGTGCACGGCTTTCTCGCCGTCGCCCTTCGAGCGCGAATACATGCTCGGACCATTCGAGTCTGCGCCGAGCGCGCTGACATGAATCAGCCGATGCACGCCCTTGCTTTCACACGCCGCGACAATTTTGGTCGGCAGTTCGACATGCATGCGCGCGAACTCGGGACCATACGGCTTGCCGCGTTTGCCATTCAACGTGGCCACCAGATTGATCACACAATCCGCACCCTCGACAAAACGCGCGAGCTGAACCGGATCGAACACGTCGGTTTCGATCACGTCGATGGGCAGCAGGGTGAGATGGCGGGCGTTGTAGCGCCGCCGGGTGGCGATACGCACGTCTTTGCCCATTTCAACCAGGGCGTTGACGAGATGGCTGCCGATAAAACCGGACCCGCCGATGATCGCAATGGCTTGATGTCGCATTTTCGACTCCCTGGTGGAAGCCGCGGCAACGGCTGGCGTGGCGCGCCGCGGCCCCGGAACTGGGGCTGCGGCGGCACGGCGCTTACGGTGCGATATAACCCAGACGCGCCTTCAGCGATTGCGGACGGCCTTCGAACAACGCCGCGTAGTAGACCGTGTTGGACAACACATTCTTCACGTAGTCGCGCGTTTCCTGGAACGGAATCGCCTCGGCGAAGATCGCGCCTTCCACCGGATGTTGCAGCGACTGCCGCCAGTTGCGCGGACGGCCCGGGCCGGCGTTGTAACCCGCGGTGGCCAGCACGGCGGACCCGTCGAACTGATTGTAGATCATCGACAGATAGTTCGTGCCGAGCAGGATGTTGGTGTTGATGTCGTTCATCTGGTCACGCGAGATCGGACCAAGACCGATCTTCTTCGCCACCAGTTGCGCGGTGCCCGGCATCAACTGCATCAAGCCGCTCGCGCCGACTTCCGAGCGCGCATTCATGATGAAACGCGACTCCTGACGAATCAGCCCGTAGGCCCATTCCACATCCAGCCCATTGGACTGCGAATCGCGCTCGACGATATCGCGGAACGGCGACAGATAACGCAGCGAGAAATCGTGCTCGGTCTTCGTGCGATCCGCCGTGTTGACCGTGCGGTCATACAATTGAATACGGCGCGCGTATTCGGCGGTGGCGATCAGTTGCCGGTCACTCATGTTGCGCAGCGGCCAGTTCCATTCGCGATTGCCTTCGAGCCGCAGATTCAGCGCGTAGAAACGTTGCGCCAGATCGAAACCCGGCGTGTTGCCGGCCTGCTGGACTTCGGCGTCGGTCACCATGGTTTTCGGCGGCACGGTGATCTTCTGGCCGAGCTCTTCCGCAGCCAGTTGGCCGTAGAAGTTGTAGCCCTGCGAGATCGATTCGAATTCCTGGTTGGCGGTGGCCGTGTCGCCCGCCTGCTTCAGCGCGCGAGCATGCCAGTACACCCACGACGGCTGATTGCGCAGCGCCACCGGCATCTGTTCGATCGACCAGCGCACCATCGTCCAGTCACCGGCGAGCAGCGCAGTGCGGGTGCGCCATTCATACGCGGGGTTCGACAGCGGCGCATTCACCGAGAGCCGATACCAGTCCACCGCGCTCGGCATCTGCTTGGCGGCCGCCTGATAAGCAATCGTGCCCCAGCCGATGGCGCGCTCGGGTGAACTCAACGACGGCGCGACCGACGCGAACATGGCCGCCGCCGTGGCCGGGTCGTTGCGCGCCATGCGCGTGATCGCCAGCAAAGCCAGTTGATGCGACTGCGTATCCGGGCCGACGCCGCGCGCCAGCAACAACGGCGGCGTAGTGGTGGCCTGGTTGAACAGCACCGGATCGGGCGGCTGATTGCTCAACGCGTCGACCAGCTTGCTGCCGGTGTTGGTGTAGTTCTGCTCGTAGGCGAGGCGGATCTGTTGCCAGATGTCGTCGGCGCTGAACTGGCGGCTCATGCCCAGCGAGGTGATCAGATCGACGCAACCGTCGCCGTACCACTTCGGATCGACCAGCAGCGCACGCGCCGCGTCGGCGACGTTTTCGCCGCGCGAGGCGCGCGATTCGAGTGCGTAGCACTTCACCTGCGTGTCGTCGTTCAGGACGAAGCGGGCGTATTGCTGATCGAAGTTGCGCCAGTCGTGACGCGCGCCGAGCACCGTGAGGTAGTCGTTACGCAGACGGTCGGCGATGGCCTGGCCGTCGTACTTCTGCAGGAACGCCAGCACCGGCGCATCGGGCGCGTCGACCCGCGCGTGACCGCTCGAATCGAACAATTGCGGCTTGAGCTGAAAGTACGCCAGATACGAAGGCGCCGGGTAGTCCGGGATCATGCTCGCCAACTGCGCCGCGCGCGCTGCGTCGTTATTACGCGCGGCCTCGCGAAGCTGGACGAAGGTCTGGTCGTCGTTGGTGAGTTGCGAAATGGGAATGGGCTTGACGGCTGAGGCCGTGCTGCACGCAACGAGTGCCGCTGCGGCAAGCGCCAGACCGGCCGCGCGATATACTCGGTAAAGGCGTTTTGACATCGTTGTTTCTGGAGCGCGAATTGAACTCAAGCATAGCATGCAACCCCGTGGCGGAATCGAAAAAGGCGCTGCGTAAAATGCTATTGGAAGCAAGGCTACATGCGGCTTCCGAGCCGGCGCACAATGCCGCGCTCGGGCGCCGCGTGCTGGATGCGTTAAAGCGCTATGGCGTGCGCAGCGTGGGCTTCTACTGGCCGCTTGCGGGTGAATTCGACGCCCGCGCCGCGATCTCGATCTGGCTCGCGTCCGACCCGCAACGCGAAGCAAGTTTGCCGGTCGTCAAGGAACGCGGTGTCCCGCTCGAGTTTCATGCATGGACGCCCGCCACGCCGATGCAGATCGGTCATCACAAGATCGCCGAGCCGAGTTCCGGGCGCGTGGCGGTGCCCGAGTTGCTGTTCGTGCCGTGCGTCGGTTTCGATGCGGCCGGCTATCGGCTCGGCTACGGCGGTGGCTACTACGACCGCACGCTGGCCAACTGGCCCGGTGCGAAGAAGCCGGTGACCGTCGGTATCGCCTATGAGGCGTGCCGCACTTCCGCCTTGCAGCACGAAGCCCACGACGTGCCGCTCGACCTGATCGTCACCGAGGCTGGGCTTTATCCGCAAGCAACGGCGGATTGAATGCACGGCGAGCGCCTGCCCATCGCGGCAGCGCGCCCGTTAGCGCGCCCGTTATAGAGAGGCCGCCGCCCGCGCGGCCGTGTCGTACAGCCCCGAGGCGTTGCGCATCAACTGCGCCGCCTCGCCGATCTGCTCGTTGGTCAGGCCGCTCTCCTTCAAGGTCGAGATCAGGCAGCTCTCGCGCACCTCGCGATACTTCAGGCACAACTCCCGCCCCGCTTCGGTCGCCGAGAAGAACACTTCCTTGCCGGTCTTTTCGCTTTTTACATACCCTCTAGCTACGAGCTTCTTCAGCGCGTAGGTGGCGACGTGCGTGTCCTCGATGTTCAGCACGAAGCAGATATCCGCCAGTTTCTTGCGCCGCTCGCGATGGCTGACGTGGTGCAGCAACGACACTTCGATCGCGGTCATGTCCTTGTCGCCCGCTGCGGACATGCAGCGCACCATCCATCGGTTGAAGGCATTGCCCGCCATGATGAGCGCGTACTCGAGTTCGGACAGTTCCGCGCTCGTGGCGGACACGAGGTGTTCCGAGGAGACGATCTTGGTGGGGTGACGCGACATGATGACGATTCTCGGCAACAGATTGGGAAGGTGTCGGGAGTGTACGACGCGCGCCCGATCCCAGGGAGCCTGGCAAAAACGCTTATTGAGAAATTGTTGATATTTTATTGATAATGTACGCTTCAAACATCGCGAGCCGATGCCGTTAATTGTGCAGACAAGGCGCGCCATGCCCGAAACCTTCGATTCGAACTGGGCCTTATATTCAATGAGCCAACCAAGAATCTTCCCGCTCGGCGACGCAGCGTTGGTCTGCGAAGCGCCGCCGCCCGCCACGCTGGCCTGCCAGGGGCGCGTGTGGGCGGTCGCCGAAGCCGCGCGCGACTGGCCGCATGTGCTCGAGGTCGTGCCGGGCATGAACAATCTGACGATCGTCTTCGACCCGCTGGAAGCCGACCGCGAGGCGCTCGCCCACCAGTTGCAGGCCGCCTGGGACGCAGCGGACGAGGTATCCGCGACGGGCCGCGAGGTCGAGATTCCCGTCCAGTACGGCGGCGAGTTCGGCCCGGACCTGCAGGCGGTCGCCAGCCACACGGGCTTGAGCGTGCGCGAAGTCGTCGAGCGTCATTCGAATGGCGAGTACGTGGTGTTCTTCCTCGGCTTCCAGCCGGGTTTCGCCTACATGGGCGGGCTCGAAGCTGCGCTGCACACGCCGCGCCGCGCGTCGCCGCGCCTTGAAGTGCCGGCGGGATCGGTGGGCATCGGCGGGGAGCAGACGGGGATTTATCCGGCCACCTCGCCCGGTGGCTGGCAGTTGATCGGCCGCACCGAGTCACCGCTGTTCGATCCGGCGCGCCGTCCGCCCACGCTGCTGCAGCCGGGCGACCGGGTGCGCTTCACCATCGCGGGGATACACGCATGATCGATGTGATTCGCGCGGGTCTGCTGACCACCATTCAGGACCTCGGACGACACGGCTACCGGCATCTGGGCGTGGCGATGGGCGGAGCGCTCGACCGCCTGTCGCTCGAAGTCGGCAACCGGCTGGTGGGCAACCGCCCCGACGCCGCCGGTCTGGAAATTACCTTCGGCCCGACCGTACTGCGCTTTTTGCGTGCCACGCGAGTGGCGATCACGGGCACGGAATTCGGCGCGACGCTCGACGGCAAGCCGGTCTACTCGTGGTGGAGTCTGCCGGTTCAAGCCGGCCAGGAGCTGGTGCTGAATGCGGCCAAGCGCGGCATGCGCGGCTATGTATGCGTGGCGGGCGGCGTCGATGTCCTGCCGATGCTCGGCTCGCGCAGTACCGACCTCGCCGGCCACTTCGGCGGCCTCGGCGGCCGGGCCTTGCGCGACGGCGACCGCTTGCCGGTCGGCGCGCCGCCGCAGCGCGGCCACGTCGGCTTCACGCCCGAAGCGCCGGAATTCGGCGTAAAGGCGCCCGCGTGGTGCAAGTTCGTGCTGGTGCACGAGCCGCTGCGACGCGGCCGTCATCCGTCGGGGGTGCCGTGGGCCGTGCCGATCCGCGTGTTGCGCGGCCCGGAATACGACAGCTTCACGGAAGACGCACACGAGTCGTTCTGGTCCGACGAGTGGCTCGTCACGCCGAACAGCAACCGCATGGGTTATCGGCTCGCCGGTTCGGAGCTGAAACGCACGCACAAAGCCGATCTGCTTTCGCACGCAGTGCTGCCGGGCACGATCCAGGTGCCGCCGAACGGCCAGCCGATCGTGCTGATGGGCGATGCGCAAACCACCGGCGGCTATCCGAAGATCGGCGCGGTGATCCAGGCGGACATGTGGAAGCTCGCCCAGGTGCGCCTGAACGCCGCCGTCCGCTTTATCCCGACGACGCCTTACGAGGCCCGCCAGGCTTTGCTGGAAGAACGCACGTACTTGCGGCAGATCGACGCCGCGATTGCAATGCACGAAGAACGCTGCGAGCGGCAGACGGCTGTCGCGGCGCTGTAACACTGAGTACGCTGAGTAGGGGAACACCATGGAAATCGATTTGAACGCCGACCTCGGCGAAGGCTGCGGGTCCGACGAAGCGCTGCTCGACCTCGTCAGCTCGGCGAACATCGCGTGCGGCTGGCATGCGGGCGGCGCCAATGCGATGCGCGACTGCGTGCGCTGGGCAGTGGCAAAAGGCGTGTCGATCGGGGCGCATCCGAGCTTCAACGATCCGGAGAATTTCGGCCGCAAGGAAATGGATCTGCCGGCCAACGACATCTACGCGGGCGTGCTGTATCAACTCGGCGCGCTGTCGGCGATCGCGCAGGCCGAGGGCGGCCGTATCGCGCACGTCAAACCGCACGGTGCGCTGTACAACCAGGCCGCGCGCGACGCGAAGATCGCCGATGCGATCGTTTCGGCGGTGCACGATTTCGATCCCACGGTCGCCGTCTTCGCGCTTGCCAACAGCGGACTGGTGACGGCCGCGCGCAACGCCGGCCTGAGCGCCGTCGAAGAAGTATTCGCCGACCGCGGCTATCGCGCCGACGGCTCGCTCGTGCCGCGCAAGGAACCCGGCGCGCTGCTCGAGGATGAAGAAGAAGTCCTGCAGCGCACGCTCGCGATGGTTCGCGAACAGCGCGTCCAGGCCGTGGACGGTCAATGGGTGTCGCTGAATGCGCAGACCATCTGCCTGCACGGCGACGGCCCGCATGCGCTGGCCTTCGCGCGGCGCATCCGCAGTGCGCTCGAACAGGCGGGTATCGAAGTTCACGCGGCCGGCGCCGCGCGCGTCTGAAGCCGGCGTCCGCCACCTCGGCAGACGCGTAGCCAACCTTGCCACGCCACGAACGCCCCGCTCCACGCGGGGCGAACGCCTGGTACCGGACACATTGCCGTACCCGCAGTCGATCAGTAGATGGACAGGCAGATGCAGGTGTAGTCGAAGCAACGCGGCCAGCAAGAGCCGCGGCATACAGACGGCGCATAGCCATCCATGCGCCGGCCCACGTTAGCCGTCACAAGCGGCAAGGTTGAAACACTGTTTGGAGATCCAGATGCAGACCACCGTCAGTCTATGGCCGCTCATTGGAGTGGCCGTCATCATCGTCGGCTTTTTATTACGGTTCAATCCGATGCTGATCGTGGCGGCCGCCACCATCGTCACCGGCCTGGCCGCGCACTTCCCGCCTGAAAAGATCCTCGCCGAAATCGGCACCGGCTTCATCAAGACCCGCAACATTCCGTTGATCATTTTTCTGCCGCTCGCAGTGATCGGCCTGCTCGAACGGCACGGCTTGCGCGAGCGCGCCCAGGCGTGGATCGGCGGCATCAAGGCCGCGACTGCCGGGCGTCTGCTGATCGTCTATCTGCTGATTCGCGAATTGACCGCGGCGGTTGGCCTGACCGGTCTCGGCGGCCATCCGCAGATGGTGCGTCCGCTGATCGCGCCGATGGCCGAAGGCGCAGCCGAAAAGCGCTTCGGCAAGCTCAGCGACGCGGTGCGTTTCAAGTTGCGCGCGTACTCCGCCGCCACCGACAACGTGGGCCTGTTCTTCGGTGAGGACATCTTCGTCGCGTTCGGCGCGATCGTACTGATGACGACCTTCCTGAAGGAAGCCGGCATCGTCGTCGAGCCGATTCACGTGGCCGTCTGGGGCATTCCGACCGCCATCTGCGCCTTCCTCGTCCACGGCTTCCGACTGTATCTGCTCGATCGCAAGCTCGAGCGCGAACTGCGCGGCAGCAATGTGCCGACTAGCCAGGCCGCGACGAGCAGCGCCACTGTCGCACCGTCGCAATCCGCTGCTGGAGACAAAGCATGACGATCACGATTACCTATCTGTTCTGGCTGCTGGGCGTCGTGCTGCTGATCATCGGCGGCATGATCCTGACGGACAAGGACCATCCGCGCCGCTTCAGCGCAGGCGGTTTCTGGATTCTCTACGCGCTGATCTTCCTGATCGGCGACAAGTTGCCGCCCGCCGTGGTCGGCCTCGCTGTGATCGTGATGGCGCTGATTGCGGGTTTCGGCGGCGTGACCGCGGCCAAGCCGAAGGTGCTGTCGCTCGAGGCACGCCTGGCGAGCGCCGCGCGTCTGGGTAACAAACTGTTCGTGCCCGCGCTGACGATTCCGGTCGTCACGGTGA
Source organism: Paraburkholderia sp. BCC1884 (assembly GCF_900996225.1). Taxonomy (GTDB): domain Bacteria; phylum Pseudomonadota; class Gammaproteobacteria; order Burkholderiales; family Burkholderiaceae; genus Paraburkholderia. The sequence goes on from NZ_CAAJGL010000090.1 coordinate 69,566, forward strand.
TCATTACGCTTGCGGCCAGCCATCTGGTCTTCGGCGGCATGCCGCTGATCGAGAAGGCGAACGTCACGCTGATCGGCTTCGGCATCGGCTGCGTGATCGCGCTCGCGATTGCCTGCGTGATGACGCGCGACACCGTCGGCCAGTCGATGAAAGAAGCACGCCGCCTGGTCGATGCGCTGTCGTGGGCCGCGGTGCTGCCGCAAATGCTCGGCATGCTCGGTCTGGTGTTCTCCGACGCCGGCGTCGGCAAGGCCGTCGCGCATGTGACCACCGCCTACATCAGCCTCGACTATCGCTTCATCGCGGTCGCCGTGTACTGCATCGGCATGGCGCTCTTCACCATGGTGATGGGCAACGGCTTCGCCGCTTTTCCGGTGATGACCGGCGGCGTCGGCGTGCCGATTCTGGTGGGCGTGTTCCACGGCAATCCGGCGGTGATGGTCGCAATCGGCATGTTCTCCGGCTACTGCGGCACGCTGATGACGCCGATGGCCGCGAACTTCAACATGGTGCCTGCTGCGCTGCTCGAGTTGCCGGACAAGAATGCGGTGATCAAGGTGCAGGTGCCGACCGCGCTGACCATGCTGGTCGTGAACATCTTCCTGCTGAATTTCCTGATGTTCCTGTAAGACTGCCGGATTCCCAAATGAAGTACCCCGACGCGGCGCGAGAAATCCCTGCGCTGCGTCGGAGAAATGGCCTCACTGTGCGCCAGAAACGCAGCCGAATTAGGATGCGTCCGATCGTCGGGAGACGGTGCTGAAAATAAGATAGTGGACGGTTCTTCTTCCACACGTGCCGGCGCATGTAGCGCGCCGCCGGCGCCCTTCAGCAGGTTTCCCATGGCCCAGTCTTCCCCGCCTGACAGCGTGCGCATCGCCGCCCCGCATGCCGCCTACCTCGCCTCACTGATCGGCGCCGCGCTCGAAGCGCATCAGGCCGGCCAACTCGACGCCGCCGAACCCTTCTACCGCGAAATCCTCGCACTCGATCCCACCCACGCTCAGGCCTTGCATTACCTCGGCGTGCTGCACTATCAGCGCGGCCAATCCGAGGTCGCTGCCGATCTGATGAGTCAGGCGCTCAAGCTCGACCGCTACGACGCCGCATGCTGGAGCAATCGCGGCCTCGCGGCCGCCGCGCTCGGTCACTTCGAAGAAGCCATGATCTGCTACGACCAGGCGCTGCAACTTCAGCCCGATTTCGCCGACGCACGCAATAACTTCGGCGTGGCCTTGCAGGCCCAGGGTGCCTGCAACGAGGCACTCGATCAGTATCGGCTGGCGCTTGCTTCGAACCCCGCGATGGCAGATGCGCATCTGAACCTGGGCACGGTGCTGGCAAGGCTCGGCCGTTTCCAGGAAGCCCTCGTGAGCTATTGCGCCGCCCTTGCGCTCGAACCGAATTCAGCCGAAGCGCATTTCAACGCGGGCAACGCGCACAGCGCACTGAACGATCACGGGGCGGCCATCGCCAGTTTCGAGCAGGCGCTCACGCTGCGCGCGGATTACGCGGAAGCCCACGTCAATCTGGGCAGTCTGATCGGCAAGCGCGGCCACTATGCCGACGCCGAATCGCACTATCGGCGTGCAGTCGCGCTCAAACCGAATCCGACCAATCTCGTGTGTCTCGGTGGATCGCTCGGCGCGCAAGGGCGGCTCGACGAAGAAGAAGGCTTCTATCGGCGCGCGCTGGCGCTCGATCCGCACTATGCGGACGCGCATCAGAATCTTGCGTGGCTGTTGCTCAAGCGTGGCGATTACAAGCAGGGTTGGGCCGAGTTTGCGCAACGCTGGCGCAAGAGCGATTACGAGGCGCTCGCGATTCCGGGCGTCCCGGAATGGCGGGGTGAACCGCTCGACGGGCGTCGTCTGCTGGTGGTCGGCGAACAGGGATTCGGCGATCACTTCCAGTTTCTGCGCTTTGCCCGCGTGCTCGAACAACGCGGTGCGACGATCGATCTCCGTGTGCGCGAACCGTTGCTGCCGCTGGTCGGGCGCATACCCGGCGTGCACCGCGCCTTCAGTGGCACGCCACGCGACCCATACGATTTCTGGGTGCCGATGATGAGTGTGCCGTGTTGCCTCGGTACGCAACTCGACACGCTCGCCGCCGACGTGCCTTACCTGTTCGCCGACGCGATGAAGATCGCGGCATGGCACAAGCGGTTGAACGCTACCGCCCTTGAGACGCGCAAGGTGGGCCTCGTGTGGGCTGGTAGTCCCACCTTTGGCAACGACCGTTATCGCTCGATCACGCTCGCCGATCTCAACCCGCTGAGCGAGGTGCGCAACGTAAGCTGGTGCGCGTTGCAGAAGGGCCCCGCGCACGCGCAACTGAGCGGCGCACCGCCGGCTTTCCGCTCGCACGATTTCACCGGCGAGCTAGCCAGCTTCGACGACACCGCCGCGCTCATCATGAACCTCGATCTGGTGATCGCCGTCGACACGGGCGTCGCGCATCTCGCAGCGGCGCTCGGCAAACCGGTATGGCTACTATTGCCCGCCAACTCCGACTGGCGCTGGCTCGAAACACGCAGCGATTCGCCGTGGTACCCAGGCATGAAGCTGTTCCGCCAGCGCGTGCTGGGCGACTGGACGAGCGTCGTCGCCGAGGTGGTCGCCGCACTGGGCGGCCGCTAACCTCACCCCGCTTCCACGATGAAGCCGCGCTGCCGCAACAACTGCAGCACGCCCTTGCGGCCGCCCAGATGCAACGCGCCGATCGCCACGAATACCGGTTTGTTCGGCGCGGCGATCAGCAACATACGCGACACGAAGCGCCGGTTTCGGTCATAGACGATCCGGTTGTCGATCGAATCGGAAATGCGGTGATCGCGCGCGAGTTTTTCGGATTTCGCGGCCTGCCAGGCGGCGATCGCGTCGGCGTCACCCACCCGCCACAGTCGATGCAAGGTCTTCACATCATCGACGTTTTCCGTGGGCGTCTGCACCAGATCCTGCGCCAGCATTTCGCGTTGCTGCGCGAGCGTGAGCCCGGTGAACGCGCGCATCTGCTGCGGCAGGGTTTCGAGGCCGACGATCTTGCCGCGCGTGCGGATATACACGTTCTGCAACTGCGCTTCGGTGCCGTACTCGGTCTGCAGGCCGGCGCTCAGCGAATCGTAAGTCTCGACTACCAGCGATGCGAGCCACGGTCGCATCTTCTTGATCGCATCCAGTGCCGCGGGATTGCCGTGCAGTCGCAAGGCCAGTTTGCGCCACAAAGGCTCGGGCAATAAGCCGGGCAGACAATCGCGCCGGCACACGCCGTACTTCGACACATCGTCTTGCGAGACCAGCAATTCGTCGGGCGAGAGTTCGAGCGCCAGAGTCGGCGACGCGGCGAGGGCACCGAGAATCGGTGCACGAAACGGCTGCTGCGGTGGATAGTCGACGGGATCGCCCACGTGCAGCGTGCCCAGTACGTAGATGGTGGTCGTGCCGCGCGTCGCGACATAGAACGGCATGCGTGCAGGCTGCTGCCGTACTGGACCGCTCGCGGTGGTGCCCGGCGCAGCGGGCGGCGGATTGAAGCCGGGAACGGTGGCGCGCGGCGGCGCCGGCAGACTGGGCACCGGCACCGCCGGACGCCCCGCCTGAGCGGGCGTGTTGGCGGCCGCACCGGCGCCATACGCCGCGCCGATCAGACCGCCATTGCCCAGACATAAAACCCAACATACGCCGAGGAGCGCGGCACCGATCCGTGCACGCGCTCTCCAGCGCCACGAGAAAGCGGCGCTGCGACCGCCATCACGCAAGCGGCGCGTAAGACGACGCGCCGCCACACCATCAGGCATTCACGTCCCCCACCTCCTCGGCGCGGTGACACGACACCTGGCGGCCATCCACTTCACGCAGCTTCGGTTCCTCGCTGCGGCAGCGGTCGATCACGTACGGGCAGCGCTGATGGAACGTGCACCCCGACGGCGGATTCAGCGGCGAAGGCATTTCGCCCTGCAGCTTGATCTTGATCGTGCGGTCCGCTTCGAAGATGGAGGGCGTCGCCGACATCAACGCGCGCGTGTACGGGTGACGCGGATTCGAGAAAATCCGTTTCTTGTCGCCGAGTTCGGCGACGCCGCCGAAGTACATCACCATCACATCGTCGGCGATATGCTCCACCACCGACAGGTTGTGCGAGATGAACACGTAGCTGGTCTTGAACTGTTGCTGCAAGTCCATGAACAGGTTCAGGATCTGCGCCTGAATCGACACGTCGAGCGCCGACACGGGTTCGTCCGCGACCACGATCTGCGGGTCGAGAATCATCGCGCGCGCAATCGCCACACGCTGACGCTGGCCGCCGGAGAACATATGCGGATAGCGCTTGGCGTGTTCCGGACGCAGACCGACGGTGCGCATCATCTGCGCGATCCGTTCGGCACGTTCGCTCGCGCTGAGTTGCGTGTTGATCGCGAGCGGTTCGCCGAGCGTCTGCTCGACGGTCTTGCGCGGATTGAGCGAGGCAAACGGATTCTGGAACACCATCTGCACGCGCCGCCGCAGCGCCGCGATCTTCGCGTGATCCGCGCCGGCCACGTCTTCACCGTCGACCAGCAGACGGCCGGCGGTGGGGGCTTCGATCATGGTCAGCTGACGCGCGAGCGTCGACTTGCCGCAGCCGGATTCACCGACCACCGCCAGCGTCTTGCCGCGCTCGAGCGCGAACGAGACGCCATTGAGCGCCTTGACCGTGCCCGAGGAAAACATGCCGCGCTTGACCTGGTAGTAGCGCGCGAGCTGGTCGGCGACCAGCACGTGATCGCCCACATGGTCCGACTGGCGCCGCGTTTCGGGTACTGCGTTCATCGTGCGCCTCCATGAGTGTGAACGTTGGCGTCGCCGCTCAGGTTCAAGGGTTTGATGCAGCGCACGCGCGCCACTTCTGCGTGACCTTGCAATGGTGCGAGCGCGGGCCGTGCCTTGGTGCAATCGTCGACCACGTATTTGCAACGCGGTGCGAACAGACACCCTTTGGGACGGTCGTCGCGACCCGGCACCATGCCCGGTAACGCGGCCAGCCGCACGGCGCCGACATTGTGTTCGGGGATCGCTGCCAGCAACGCTTCCGTATACGGATGATGCGGCGCGGCGAAAATATCCGGCACCTTGTTGGTCTCGATCACTTCGCCAGCGTACATGACCGCGACGCGCTGGGCGACTTCGGACACCACCGCCAGATCATGCGAGATCAGCACGAGCGCCATGCCGCGTTCCTTCTGCAGCTTGATCAGCAACTCCATGATCTGCGCCTGGATCGTCACGTCGAGCGCGGTGGTCGGTTCGTCGGCGATCAGCAGCTTCGGGTTGCAGGCAATCGCCATCGCGATCATCACGCGCTGGTTCATGCCGCCCGACATCTGATGCGGAAACGAGCCGATGCGGCCCTTCGGATCGGGAATGCCGACCTGATCGAGCAGTTCGAGCGCGCGTTTATCCAGCGCGCTACCGCGCAGGCCTTCGTGCAGCTTCAGCACTTCCTTGATCTGATAGCCGACCGTGTAGCTCGGATTGAGACTGGTGAGCGCGTCCTGGAACACCATGGCGATGTCTTTGCCGATGATCTTGCGGCGCTCCTTCGCCGACGCCTTCAGCAAGCTCTTGCCGTTGAAGGTGACTTCGTCGGCGGTGACTTTGCCCGGCGCGTCGATCAGGCCCATCAGCGCCATCATCGTCACGCTCTTGCCCGAGCCCGATTCGCCGACCACGCCGACCACTTCGCCCGGCGCGACGTCGAGGTTGATTCTGTCGACCGCAGGCAGGCCGTTGAAGTTCACCGCCAGATTGCGGATGGTCAATAAGTTGCTGTCAGTACGCGCGAGGCCGCCCGAAGCGTGCTGACCTGCCCCCTCGGGGGGCAAGGAATGAAGTGAGTGTGGGGGCTGTTTCATTCAGGCCATCCGCTTCAGTTTGGGATCGAGTGCGTCGCGCAGCCCGTCGCCGAGCAGATTGATCGCGAGCACCGAGATCAGGATGGACAGACCCGGCATCGTGACGATCCACCATGCGCTGTCGATGTAGTCGCGCGCCGAGGCCAGCATCGCGCCCCACTCCGCCGACGGCGGTTGCACGCCGAGGCCGAGGAAACCGAGCGCGGCGGCATCGAGAATCGCCGACGAAAAGCCCAACGTGGCCTGCACGATCAGCGGCGCGGTGCAGTTCGGCAGCACTTGCGAGAACATCAGACGCAAGGTGCTGGCGCCCGCCACACGCGAAGCCGTCACGTATTCCTTCTGCAACTCGCCTTGTGCCGAGGCGCGCGTCAAACGCACATAGCCCGGCAATGCGACGATCGCGATGGCCAGCATCGTATTGACGAGACCCGGGCCGATGATCGCGACCACCGCCACCGCCAGCAACAGCGACGGTAACGCGAGCAGTACGTCCATGATGCGCATGATCGGCGTGTCGGCCCACTTCTCGAAGAAGGCGGCGATCAGCCCGAGCACGACGCCCGGAATCAGCGCGAGCACCACCGAGACGAAGCCGATCCAGAACGACAGCCGCGCGCCGTACATCAGACGCGAGAGGATGTCGCGGCCCGCTTCGTCGGTGCCGAGAATGAACTTCCAGTTGCCGCCGTCGAGCCAGGCGGGCGGGATTTTCACGTTGTCGCGGTACTGCTCGATCGGGCTGTGCGGCGCGATCAGCGGCGCGAAGATCGCGATGATGATCAGCGCCAGCACGATGATGCCGGCGCCGACCGCGCCACGGTTACGCGAGAAATTCGCCCAGAATTCACGGACGGCGATCGCGCGGCCGCTGGGGGGCGTAACGGACTGGGGGACTGTATTTTGTATGTCAGCCATAGTGATTTACCTCGTATGGCGAATGCGCGGGTTCAACACGCCGTACAACAGATCGACGACGAGGTTCACGACGATCACCAGCGTGGCGATCATCAGGATACCGCCCTGCACGACCGGATAGTCGCGTCGGCCGATCGCGTCGATCAGCCATTTGCCGATGCCCGGCCACGAAAACAGCGTCTCGGTCAGCACGGCGCCGGCGAGCAGCGTGCCCACCTGCAGACCGATCACGGTGACCACTGGAATCAGCGCATTGCGCAACGCATGCACGACGATCACGCGGCCCGGCGACAAACCTTTGGCGCGCGCGGTGCGGATGTAGTCCTCACGCAGCACTTCGAGCATCGACGAACGCGTCATGCGCGCGATGACCGCCAACGGAATCGTGCCGAGCACGATGGCCGGCAGGATCAGGTGGCTAAGCGCGGATTTGAACGCGCCTTCGTCGGTGGACATCATGGCGTCGATCAGCATGAAGCCGGTCACGTGCGGAATGTCGTATTCGACCGCGATGCGGCCCGACACCGGCGTCCAGCCAAGCTTGACCGAGAACACCATGATGAGAATCAAGCCCCACCAGAAAATCGGCATCGAGTAGCCGGTCAGGGCCGTGCCCATCACGCCGTGATCGACGACCGTGCCGCGCCGCAGTGCGGCGAACACGCCCGCCGGCAGGCCGACGATCAGCGCGAACAGCATCGCGCAGATCGACAGTTCGACCGTAGCGGGAAAGCGTGCGAGGAATTCGCCCATCACGCTGGTGTTGGTGATGATCGAGGTGCCGAGGTCGCCGTGCACGGCGCGGCCGATGTAGTGGATGTACTGCATCGGCAAGGACTCGTCGAGTCCAAGGCGGTGCATCGCCGCCGCGTGCATGGCGGGGTCGACGCCGCGCTCGCCCATCATCACTTCGATGGGGTCGCCCGGGATCAGGTGAATCAGCGCGAACGCGAGGATCGTGATGCCGATGAAAGTCGGTATCACCATGCCGATGCGGCGCAAAACGAAGCGGAACATGGTTCGTCCCTATGGTCTTGATGAAGAAAAAACGCAACCGGCGACGAGGGCTTGTGACCCCGGTCGCCGGACCATTTCGACCAGTTTTCTAACCGTGCGAAAAGCGTACTGCGTGAGCTTTACGAATGACTTGACGTCTTTACTTGACGCTGACGCCGTCGAAACGCGCGTAACCGAGCGGTTCGATACGCATGTCGACCACCTTCTTGCTGACCGGTTGGTAAACAGTCGAGTGAGCGATCGGCGAGAACGGCAGTTGCTGCGCGAAGATCTGCTGCGCCTGCATGTACGCCGTCGTGCGTGCAGCCACGTCGGACGTCACACGGCCCTTCTGGATCAGATCGTCGAACGGCTTGTAGCACCACTTGCCGAAGTTGTTGCCGTTCACCGCTTCGCAGCCGAGCAGCGTGCCGAGCCAGTTGTCCGGATCGCCGTTGTCGCCGGTCCAGCCGATCAGCATCGCGTCGTCTTCACCGGCGTGAGCGCGCTTGATGTACTCACCCCATTCGTACGTGACGATCTTCGCCTTCACGCCGATCTTGGCCCAGTCGGCCTGGATCATTTCCGCCATCAGACGGGCGTTCGGGTTGTACGCGCGTTGCACCGGCATCGCCCACAGGCTGATGTCGAAGCCGTTCGGGAAACCGGCCTTGGCCAACAATGCCTTCGCCTTCTCCGGATCGTACGATGCGCTCTTCAGGTTCTTGTCATACGACCATTGCGTCGGCGGCATCGGGTTCGTGGCGGCCTGGCCTGCGCCTTGATACACGGAGTCGATGATCGCCTTCTTGTTGATCGCCATGTCGAGTGCCTGACGCACTTCGAGCTTGTCGACCGGCTTGTGCGTCACGTTGTACGACAGGTAGCCCAGGTTGAAGCCCGGTTGCGACGGCATGTCGAGGCTCGATTCCGCCTTCAGCGGCGCGATGTCGGCCGGACGCGGATAGCTCATCACCTGACATTCGTCGCGCTTGATCTTCTGCACGCGCACGCCGGCGTCCGGCGTGATCGAGAAGATCAGCTTCGAGATCTTCACTGCGTTCGGCTTCCAGTAATCCGGATTGCCGTCGAAGCGGATCGTCGCGTCTTTCGTGTAGCTGCGGAAAATGAACGGGCCCGTGCCGACCGGGTACTGGTTGATGTCGGCGGCTTTGCCGGCCTTCATCAACTGGTCGCCGTATTCACCCGACAGGATCGACGCGTATTCCATCGCCAGATTCTGGATGAACGGTGCGTTGACTTCCTTCAGCGTGAACTTGACCGTGTACGGGTCGACCTTTTCGACGCTGGTGATCAGCTTGTCGAGGCCCATATCCGTGAAGTACGGGAACTGGACCGGGTACGCCTTATGGAACGCGGAGTTCGGGTCCAGCATGCGCTGGAACGTGAACACGACGTCGTCCGCGTTGAATTCGCGCGTCGGCTTGAAGAACGACGTGGTCTGGAACTTCACGCCATGACGCAGATGGAACGTGTACGTCTTGCCGTCCGCGGAGACTTCCCACTTTTCGGCGAGGCCCGGCTCGACCTTGGTGCCGCCGCGCTCGAATTCGACGAGACGGTTATAGACGGTGAACGTGTTAGCCGTGAAATCGGTGCCCGTCGTGTATTGGGCCGGATCAAAACCCGCGGGGCTGCCTTCTGAGCAGTAGACCAGGGTTTTATTCGGAATCTCGGCGCGCGCGACATTGGCGCCCACCAGCGATGCCGCTGCAGCGGCGACGAGCGTCGTAACACGCGCGGCGCGCAACAGATTGTTTTGCTTCATGTTTCCTCCAGGTTCGTGGCCGGCTCCCGCCGGCGTAGCGCGATCTTACTTGAGCTTGGCTCACAGCACCAAGCGGAGGAAAAAACCCTGATTGACGATCGGAAACGGATTGTGCAACGCAGCGACCGCACGCCGGCGCGGGCCGGAGCGTGCGGATGTAAGGTGCGGTTTCAGCAAAAAAACGGCCCGCTGCGTTTATTTCAGACCGACGTCCATGAATTGCGTCGGACCGAACGGGTCCACCTTGAAGCCGGTGACGTTCTTGCTGAGTGGCTGATACACCGTGGAGTGGGCGATCGGCGTGAACGGGACCTGATCCTTGAAGATTTCCTGGGCTTCGGTATAAGCCTTGGTGCGCGCAGCCAGGTCCGTGGTGCCGCGGCCTTTTTTGATCAGGTCGTCGTAAGGTTTGTAGCACCATTTGGAAAAGTTACTGCCGTTCACCGCGTCGCAGCCCAGCAGTACGCCCAACCAGTTATCCGGATCGCCATAATCGCCGGTCCAGCCGATCAACATCGCTTCATGTTCGCCCGCGTGCGCGCGGCGAATGTATTCACCCCACTCATACGTGACGATCTTCACCTTGACGCCGATTTTGGCCCAATCCGACTGCAGCATTTCGGCCATCAAACGTGCGTTCGGGTTATAGGGTCGTTGAACCGGCATGGCCCACAAAGTCAGGTCGAAGCCATCCGGATAACCCGCCTGTTTCAACAACGCCTTCGCTTTGTCGACGTCGTACGGCGCGTCCTTCAGATTCTTGTCGTAGCCCCATTGGGTTGGCGGCATGGGGTTGGTGGCGGGCTGTCCAGCGCCCTGGTAGACCGATTCGATAATCGCTTTCTTATTGACCGACATATCGAGCGCGCGGCGCACCAGCACATTGTCGAGCGGTTTTTTGGTGGTGTTATAGGCGATATAGCCGAGGTTGAAACCCACCTGGCTCGGCACCACGAGCGAGGCGTCCTCTTTCGCCGCAGGAATATCGGCGGGACGCGGATAAGCCATGACCTGGCATTCGCCGCGTTTCAGTTTTTGCAGACGCACCGCAGGATCGACCGTAATCGCGAATATCAGCTTGCTCACTTTGACGACACCCGGTTTCCAATAATCCGGATTGCCGTCGAAGCGAATCTGGTCGTCCTTGGTATAGCTGCGGAAAATGAATGGGCCGGTACCGACCGGATATTGGTTGATATCGGAGGCCTTCCCTGCTTTCAATAACTGGTCGGCATATTCGGCCGACAGGATCGACGCGAACGGCATCGCGATCTGCTGCAAAAACGGCGCGTCGACGTCCTTGAGCGTGAAACGGACTGTATAGGGATCGATTTTTTCGATCTTGACGATGTTTTTGGAAAGGCCCAGATCGGTGAAGTACGGGAACGGCACCGAGTACGCCTTGCGGAACGGTTGCTCCGGATCGAGCATCCGTTGATAGGTGAAGACGACGTCGTCGGCGTTGAATTCGCGCGTCGGCTTGAAAAACGACGTGGTCTGGAATTTCACGCCGTGCCGCAAATGAAAGGTGTACGTCAGGCCGTCCGGCGATACATCCCACTTCTCGGCGAGACCCGGCTCGATGTCCGTGCTGCCGTGCGCGAACTCGATGAGGCGGTTATAGACCGTGTACGAGCCCGCGCTGAATTCGACGCTGGTGGTGTATTGCGCGGTGTCGAAGCCGGCTGGGCTGCCCTCGGAGCAGAACACGAGGGTCTTGTCGGGCAAGGCGGCCGCGTCAGCGGCGGCAGGCGCGAGGCCGGCGGCCAGGACGGCACATGCGCTCAAAACTGGAAGGCAGGTATGGCGAACCGCAAACAGCAACTGGGATACCGTCATCACGTTCTCCGCACAGCAGCCACGTCAGCTGCGCTTCGATCATAGACAGCACAAAAATCGGGTTCAATGCGGGCTTACGCGTTGCAAGCTGGTCGGACAGTCCCGGCGCCTGTTGCATCGCAGCAACCGCCGGTGGCGCGGCGTGCGCCACTTGACGTCGGCGGCGCAAAAAAAACCGCGCGACCGATTGCCCGGCCACGCGGTTTTCTCGTCGATGCGGCAATCCAGACCTTAAGCGTTCAGCCGCTCGCAAATCGCCTTGGTCGCCGCCGCGCTGTTCAGCGTGTAGAAGTGCAAACCCGACACCTTGGCATCGATCAGCCGCTCGCACAGGTCCGTCACCACGTCGAGGCCGAACGCGCGAATCGACTCGCGGTCGTCGCCGAAGCTTTCCAGCCGGCGCGCGATCCAGCGCGGCACTTCGGCGCCGCACATTTCGGAGAAGCGCATCAGCTGCGTGAAGTTCGTGATCGGCATGATGCCCGGCACGATCGGCACGTCCACGCCGAGCTTGCGGGCGTCGTCGACGAAACGGAAATACGCGTCCGCGTTGAAGAAATACTGCGTGATCGCCGAGTTGGCGCCGGCCTTCACCTTGCGGGCAAAGTTTTCCATATCGACGCGCGGCGAGCGCGACTGCGGATGGTATTCCGGGTAGCCGGCCACTTCGATCCAGAACCAGTCGCCGAATTCGGCGCGGATAAAGCTCACCAGTTCCGACGCGTAACGCAACTCGCCGACTTCGCCCATGCCGGACGGCAGATCGCCACGCAACGCGACGATGTGGCGAATGCCATGCGCGCGGTACTCGTTGAGAATCGCGCGCAGGCTCTCTTTCGACGAACCGATGCACGATACGTGCGGCGCAGCCTCGATCCCTTCCTTCGCCATATCGACGACGGTATCGAGCGTGCCTTGCTGCGTCGAGCCGCCAGCGCCGAACGTGACGGACACGAACTTGGGCTTGAGCGGCGTGAGCTGCGCCCGCGTGGCGCGCAGCTTGTCGACGCCTTCCGCAGTTTTCGGCGGGAAGAATTCGAATGAAAGTTCGATGGGGTTCATGATTCAGTAGGTCAACCGAGACTGCGGTTGCCGAAAATGATCGCGGACAGCAGCCACGACACGATACTGTACAGAATCGAGCCGATGAACGCCGACCAGAAACCCGACACTTCGAAGCCCTTCAGCAGCGACGCGCACAGCCAGAAGCACAGCGCATTGACCACCAGAATGAAAAGCCCGAGCGTGAGAATCGTGACGGGCAGCGTCAGCAGGATCAGCACCGGACGCAGGATCGTATTGATCAACCCGAGCACGATCGCGACGATCAGGGCCGTGCCGAAACTGCGGATATGAATCGACGGAACGAGATAGGTGATGATCAGGAGCGCAAGCGCATTGATCAGCCAGGTCAGCAGCACGGTCATGTAGAGCTCCTTGTACGCAGGATGTCCAGTAACGGGAAAGCCAAGCAGGCGGCGTAGAAAGCGGGCATGGCGAACAAAGCGGCGCATGAAGCGCCGCCCTGTCGTCAAACTCTCATGCTGTCAAACCGCCCGCAAGCTTAATAGCGGTAGTGGTTCGGCTTGAACGGACCGTTCTTGTCCACGCCGATGTAGCCGGCCTGTTCGTCCGACAACACCGTCAGGTTCGCACCGATGCGCGCCAGATGCAGGCGTGCGACCTTCTCGTCCAGATGCTTCGGCAGCACGTACACCTTGTTCTCGTACTTGTCGCCCTGCGTGAACAGTTCGATCTGCGCGAGCGTCTGGTTCGTGAACGAGTTCGACATCACGAACGACGGGTGGCCCGTGGCGCAACCCAGATTCACGAGGCGGCCTTCAGCCAGCAGGATCACGCGCTTGCCGTCCGGGAAAATGATGTGGTCGACTTGCGGCTTGATGTTGTCCCACTCGTACTGGCGGGTCGACGCGATATCGATTTCCGAATCGAAGTGACCGATGTTGCAGACGATCGCGTTGTTGCGCATCGCCTTCATGTGATCGTGGCCGATCACGTGGAAGTTGCCGGTGGCCGTCACGAAAATGTCGGCCTTGTCCGCGGCGTATTCCATCGTCACGACGCGGTAGCCTTCCATCGCCGCCTGCAGTGCGCAGATCGGATCGATTTCGGTGACCCACACGGTTGCGCCCAGGCCGCGCAGCGATTGCGCGCAGCCCTTGCCCACGTCGCCGTAGCCGGCCACGACCGCGATCTTGCCCGCGATCATCACGTCGGTGGCGCGCTTGATGCCGTCGACCAGCGATTCACGGCAGCCATACAGGTTGTCGAACTTCGACTTGGTGACCGAGTCGTTGACGTTGAAAGCCGGGAACGGCAGGCGGCCTTCCTTTTCCATCTGATACAGACGGTGCACGCCAGTCGTGGTTTCTTCCGTCACGCCCTGGATGTGCGACAGACGCGTGGAATACCACGTCGGGTCGGCATCGAGGTGCGAAGCGATCGACTTGTACAGTGCCACTTCTTCTTCGTTGGTCGGCTTCGAGATAACCGAACGGTCTTTCTCAGCCTTCGCGCCGAGGATCAGCAGCAACGTGGCGTCGCCGCCGTCGTCGAGGATCATGTTGGCGAATTCGCCGTTCGGCCATTCGAAAATGCGGTGCGAGAATTCCCAGTATTCGTCGAGCGATTCGCCCTTGAACGCGAACACCGGCACGCCGGCCTTGGCGATCGCGGCAGCGGCGTGATCCTGCGTCGAGAAGATATTGCACGATGCCCAGCGCACGTCCGCGCCGAGCGCCGTCAGCGTCTCGATCAGCACGCCGGTCTGGATCGTCATGTGCAGCGAGCCTGCGACGCGCGCGCCCTTGAGCGGTTGCTGCGCCTTGTACTCTTCACGCGTTTGCATGAGACCGGGCATTTCGGTCTCGGCGATGTTCAGTTCCTTGCGGCCCCAGTCGGCCAGCGACATGTCGGCAACAACGAAGTCCTGCGAATTTTTGGAATCCATGACTGCGGCGTTCATCACGCCCTCCTTTCTAAAAAATTGACTAGAAATTTGACGTGAGCGCGGTTCGATGCGGTTGGATGGGAAAGCGCGAAGCGCATCCGGGTCCTCCGATTGAAATCTTCGAGCCTGGCGGGCGGCCGGCGAATACTGATTCGCGGTACCCGTCGCAACGCTCCTCGAAGAAGAACGGCGATTGTAGCAAATCGAGATGGCTTCGGGGTGTGGGCGGCGTTTCGTGAGAGCTAGCCAGGCGCGGTCGTTCAGGCCGTTACGTTGGCCGCGCGCAAGTGCGCGATGCCCGCCCGCGCGGTGTCGAGGAATTGCTTCGACACATGGAATGCGTCGGCGACATCGGCAGGTGACGGCTTTTGTAAGCCGAGGGCGATGCGGAAATAACGTTCGGCGTGGATACCGGCGTGGTAGTGCATACGCACGCGTTTCGCGTCGGCGAGGCGGCGGTTGCCGAAGATCTCGCGCAACGCCCACGAAAACGCGCCGTCTTCTCCGCCGATGCGGCGAAACGCATCGTCCATCGGAAAACCGCCGAGTGCCGCGTACCCCGCGCGACGGATGATCAAGCTGCTCGGCACGGTGTTGCTGAGTGTCGCCGCGTGCTTTGCGAAATCGGGGTGGCCGGTGAGTTCGGCGGGGAAATCCGTGTACTCGACATCGAGCCGTACCGAGATTTCCGCGGGGTTTTGCGTGAGGAAAGCACTCGCAGCGGCTAGAGCGCCGGGCAGGTATTCGTCGTCGGCGTCGAGGAAGGCGAGCAGATCGTGCCTCGCATGCATCGCGCCCCAGTTGCGCGCCCGCGCTGCGCCGCCGTTCGAGGGCATTTTCAGCAGGTCCACACGGGGGTCGACCGTCTTGCAATACGTGACGATGTCCGCCGACGCATCGCCCGATCCATCGTCGACGACGATGATCTGGGCGGCTTGCGGCTGAATCAGACAGCTTTGTAGTGCGCGCGCGAGCGTCGCCGCGCCGTTGTAGCAGGGAATGATGATCGAAATGGGCGTCATGTTGGAAAGCGAACGAAGCGGGCGGCCGGTGGAGAACCGGCGATGGTAGCCCGCTTGCGGACGCGCTCATCCTGAAATGGCGCGGCCCGTTGGAGGTCACGCGCGTCGAGCGGGTGCGTGATCGCGGCGTAAAATTGCGCCGCAAATCGCGTCGTTTATAGCGCGCTCGAACATGGCGTCGATGCGCCGTTAAATCGGCAACAGCCCCAGCATCGGCGCGAGCAGCACCATCACCACACCTGCAATCATCATCGTCAGACTGGCAACCACGCCTTCTTCGCTGCCGAGTTCGCGCGCCTTCGCGGTGCCCACCCCGTGCGCCGCCGCGCCGAACAATGCGCCGCGCGCGAGGCGCGTGCGCAACGGCACGAGCCCGAGCACCAACTCACCGAACAGCATCCCGCACACCCCGGTCGCAATGACGAACAGCGCGGTCAAATCCTTCGGCGCATGAATCTTGTCGGACACGGCCAGCGCGAACGGCGTGGAGACTGAGCGCGTCATCAAACTGCGCTGCAACTCCGGTGACAGATGCAGCAGCTTAGCGAGCATCAGCGATCCGCCGACGGCGACCACGATCCCCACCGTCACGCCGACGGTCAACGAAATCCAGTGGCGCCGGAGCAATGCGCGGTACTCGTAGATCGGCACGGCGAACGCGACCGTGGCGGGCCCGAGCAGCCACATCAACCAGCGCGTGTCCTGAAAGTAGACAGGATAGGGAATGTGCGCGAGCACGACGATCGCGGCGAGCACGGCCGGCACGGCGACCAGCGGCGTGAGCCACGGCGACTTGAAACGCGCGTACAGCGCCTTCGACGCGAAATACAGCGCGACGGTCGCCACGAAGCAGGCCGCCGCGATCAGCCGCGAGGCGTCGTCGGCAAAGAGGGACGAATAGAGCGAGTTCATGGGCGGATTTCGGACGTCGATGTGCGGCGGGAAAGCAATGTGCGGCGGGAAAGATCAGGCCCGCGCCGTGTGCCGCGCAATCATCACGCGACGCAGCGCGAGGCGTCGTTCGAGGCGCGCCGCCTGCTCGACGGCAAACGCCACGGCGATCATCACCATCAGCGTACCGGCGACCACCACCAGGGCGAGCCGCCAGCCGTCTTCGCGAAACAGGCCGCCGTACTGCACGGCGGCGACTGCGGCCGGAATGAAGAACAGCAGCATGTCGGACAGCAACCAGTCAGCGCCGGCTTTCACCCAGCGCGGCGCGACGCCGCCGCAAAACAGCAGCGCCAGCAACGCCACCAGTCCGACGACGCCGCCCGGCACCGGCAAGTGCAGCATGCGCGCGGCGTAATCGGCGACGAACCAGAGACCGCACAGCGCCGCGCTCTGCACGGCAATCCGCGCGACACGCAGGGCGCCGCTCGCGCGGCCGGCGCGGGCGAAGCGGGTCAGCAGTCGCGTCGTCATGGCAATCCCTAGGTGACTTTGGATGAAAGGCAGTATAGGTTGCACTGCAGCATAAATATAATGACTTACAATCATCCAAAACATTCCAATTTGGAATTCTGGAGCTTGAGATCGTGGAACTACGTGCGCTGCGGTATTTCGTCGAAGTGGTGCGTCAGCAGAGTTTCACCGTGGCCGCCGAGCAGATGTTCGTCACGCAGCCAACCATCAGCAAGATGGTGAAGTCGCTCGAAGATGAAATCGGCTCCCCGCTGCTGCTGCGCGACGGCCGTCAGATGGTGTTGACCGACGCCGGACGGATCGTCTACCAGCGCGGCCAGGACGTGCTTGCGGCGCACGCGCGGCTGCAGGCCGAGTTGAACGATCTCGACACGCTCGGCCGCGGCGAACTGACCATCGGCATTCCGCCGATGGGCGGCTCGCTCTTTACACCGGCTATCGCCGCGTTCCGTCAGCGCTATCCGAAAATCGAACTGAAGTTGTTCGAGCAAGGTTCACGCGCGATCGAAACGGCGCTCATCAACGGTGAGCTGGAACTGGGCGGGGTGCTGCAACCGGTCGACCCGGAAAACATCGAGGTGCTGCCGATCACGAGCCAGTTGTTATGGCTCGTCGCGCGCAAGGGGTCGCGCTGGGACGAGCTACACGAGGTGCCGCTCGCCCAGTTGGCCAATGAACCGTTCGTCTTTTACGGCGAGAGTCTCGCGCTCAATGACGTGGTGTTGAACGCATGCCGCGCGGCGGGGTTTGCGCCGACCATCGTCGGACGCAGCGGGCATTGGGATTTCATGGCGGCGCTGGTGCTGGCCGGTGTCGGCATCGCGTTGCTGCCTGCGCCGTATTGCCGGCGGCTCGACCCCGCGCAGTTCACCTGCCGACCGGTCGTGGAACCCGAGATTCCGTGGGAAATGGCGATCGGCTGGCGCCGCAATGGCTATCTGTCGCATGCGGCGCGCGCCTGGATCGAAGTCGCGCGCGAGGCGCTACCGGGCCAAGCCGGCGACGATTTCATGCTCGGGCCGGGTATCGGCGTGAATGGAATTACCGTGCCAGCGCAGACGCCGTCCGCGAAATGACCCCTATGCCGCCCGGCGACGAACCGGGCGGCGAATCGCTCGATCCTTTGCAAGCTTCATTCAAGCAGTAGCCGGCAACTTTACCGAAACCGCCGGCGCGTCTCGACGCGCTGCCGCGATCAACTCTGCCGCCCGCTCGCCGATCATCACAGTCGGGGCGTTCGTGTTACCGCCGATCAGCGTCGGCATCACCGACGCATCGACGATCCGCAAGTTCGTCACGCCCCGCACCCGCAACTGCGGATCGACCACCGAGCGCGCATCGCCGCCCATCCGGCAGGTCGCCACCGGGTGATAAATCGTGTCCGCATGCTCGGCGATGGTCTGACGCAATTGCGCCGGCGACTGCCCCGAGTGCGTGTACAACTCGCGGCCGCCGCACAGCGCCAGCGACGGCGCGTCGAGAATGCGCCGCGCCATCTGCGCGCCCTCGACCAACAGGTCGAGATCGCGCGAATCGCTGAAGAAGCGCGGGTCGATCACCGGCGCGGTCCGCGCATCGGCGCCCGCGAGCGTCACAGTGCCGCGACTATACGGACGCAACACGCACACGTGCAGCGAATAACCGTGGCCCCAGTGCATGCGACGGTTGTGATCGTCGACCAGCGCCGCGCAGAAGTGCAGTTGCAGATCAGGCCGATCGAGCGTCGGGCGGCTCTTCAGAAAACCGCCGGCCTCGGCCACATTGCTCGACAACATGCCGGTCCCATGCCGCATGAAGGTGGCGAACTGCGGCAGCATGCGCGCAATGCCACGCAGCGAAAAACCGGTCGGCTCAATCGACGACACCCGCTTGTTGATCGTGAAATCGACGTGATCGATCAGGTTCTGGCCAACCTCGGGCGCGTCGTGCAGCACGGCAATGCCGTGCGAGCGCAGATGCGCGGCCGGCCCGATGCCCGAGCACATCAAGAGTTGCGGTGTATTGAACGCGCCCGCCGCGAGCACGACTTCGGCACGCGCTTCGAGCATCTCGGTACGGCCGCCGCGCACGACTTCGACTCCGTTAGCCCGCTTGCCATCGAAGGTCACGCTCAGCACCGTCGCGTCGGCGATCGTATGCAGATTCGGACGCTCGCGATCGTAGATGTAAGCGCGCGCCACGCTGCAGCGGCGGCCGTCACGCTGCGTCACCTGATAGAAGCCGACGCCTTCCTGGTCCAAGCCGTTGAAGTCGCTATTCGGCGGGTAGCCGGCTTCGATGGCGGCTTTCACGAACCGCTTCGAAAACGGATTCTGATACCGCAGATCGGACACCGTGAGCGGGCCGGCGTCGCCATGCCATGAATCCGCGCCGCGTTCGTTGCCCTCGGCGCGGCGAAAATACGGCAGCACCTCCGCCCACGACCAGCCCTCACAGCCGAGTTGCGCCCATTCGTCGTAGTCCAGCGGATGACCGCGCGTGTAGATCATCGCGTTGATCGCGCTCGATCCGCCGAAGCCGCGTCCGCGCGGCTGATAGCCCTGGCGGCCGGCGAGCCCCGGCTGCGGCGTGGTCAGATAACCGTAATTGGTCTTGAGCTTATGCGGCACCACGGCCGCGACGCCGACCGGCATGTTGACGAACAGATTGCGGCCCGTATGCGGCCCGGCTTCGATCAGGGCTATCGTCGCGTCCGGGCAGCTATCCGCGAGGCGGCTCGCCAGCGAGCAACCGCCCGAGCCTGCACCGACGATGATGTAGTCGTATTGCATCCGCGCCTCCTTGTGGGTCGCGGTGCCCGCGAACCCTGTCTCGTGCACACTTGTCTACGTGCGTTTTACGGCATTGTAGGGAGCGTTCCCGAGCCGCGGCGGGTTCACGCCAGAGCGATTCCTCTAAACGGAAGGCGTCGCCCGACCCTATGATGAAAGACGCGCCAGCGCCCGCCGGGCGGCCGCGCACGACATTCAAACAGGACGCCGGGCGTCCTTTGCGTCAAGCGTGCGGCACGACACGCGGCGCTCAAACGGCACCGTCGTCGACCCTGGTCGGCGAGCCTGCGTTCAACGGAGACAGCAGATGCAACGGCACAGCTTCGGCCAGACTCACGAGGTGACGAATCAGGTCCCGCCTCTCGCGAACTACAACCTGTTTTCCAGCGACGCCGCCCTGAGCGCCGCCCTCGAACGCGACGGCGCGGCCTGGCATCGCGACGCGTTGCTGCGGCACGGCGCGGCGCTCACCACGCCCGACGTCCTCGAACTCGCCGAACTCGCCAACCGTCACACGCCCGAACTCTTCACGCACAACCCGCGCGGCGAGCGTATCGACGCGCTGGAATTTCATCCGTCGTGGCATGCTTTGCTGGCGCTGCTACGCGGCGAAGGCCTGCATGCGCTGCCGTTTTCCGACCCGCAACGTGGCGCGATGGTCGCACGCTGCGCGGGCTACTTTCTGCATGCGCAACTCGAATCCGGCTCGCTCTGCCCGCTGACCATGACCTTCGCGAGCATTCCGGTTTTGCAGCGCGAACCTGCCCTGTTCGAGACGCTGCGCGACAAGCTCTACGCACGCGAACACGATCCGCGCGATCTGCCGCTCACGCAGAAGACCTCGGCGATGATCGGCATGGGCATGACCGAGAAGCAAGGTGGCTCGGACGTGCGCAGCAATCAAACGCTCGCGCATGCGTTGGGCGGCAGCGGCCGTGGCGCGCAATACCGGCTGGTCGGTCACAAGTGGTTTTTCTCCGCGCCGCAATGCGACGCGCACCTCGTGCTCGCCCGCACCGACGACCACGAAGGCGTCTCGTGTTTCTTCGTCCCGCGCTTGGCACCCGACGGCCGCAAGAACGGCGTGCAGATCCAGCGCCTGAAAGACAAGCTCGGCAATCGCTCGAATGCGAGCAGCGAAGTCGAGTTCTTCGACGCAATCGGCACGATGATCGGCGACGAAGGACGCGGCGTGCCGACCATCATCGAAATGGCGAATTACACGCGGCTCGATTGCGTGATCGGCAGCGCGGCCTTGATGCGCGCGGCGCTGGTGCAGGCAATCCATCACGCGCGACATCGCAGCGCGTTCGGTCGGCATCTCGCCGAGCAGCCCTTGATGCGCAACGTGCTCGCCGATCTCGCGCTGGAGTCGGAAGCCGCTACCGTGCTGTTCATGCGGCTCGCGCGCGCGTTCGAAGCGTCGACCGATGCATCGTCGGGTTCGTCGGCCGAGCGCGCGTGGCGGCGTATCGTCACGCCGGCGGCGAAGTACTGGGTCTGCAAACGCACGCTCGAATTCACCGGCGAGGCGATGGAAGTCTGGGGCGGCAATGGCTACGTCGAAACCGGTCCGATGGCGCGCTTCTATCGCGAAGCACCGGTGAATTCGATCTGGGAAGGCTCGGGCAATGTGATGTGTCTCGACGTGCTGCGCGCGATGGAGCGCGAGCCGGAAGCCGCGCAGGCCTTGTTCGCCGCGTGGCAAGCCGACGCCCAGGGGCATCCGGCCTTGAGCGCCGCCCTCGGCAAACTCGCCGCTGCACTCAACGGACCGGTCGATCAGCGTGAAGCGTCGGCGCGGCGCATCGCCCAGCAGATCGTGCTGATCGCGCAGGCCACGTTACTGCTCAAGCACGCGCCAGCCGAGGTCGCCGAGGCATTCATTGCGACGCGGCTTGGCGATGGCTGCGGCGAGAGCGGTCGCGTGTACGGCACATTGCCGGCCACGTTCGATCACGCGGCGATCATCGAGCGGGCGTTCCCGGTCTGAAGCAAAAACCGAAAAAAACCGCACACCAATAAGCGCGAGACAACGCGCACCGATATCCATCAGGGAGATGAACCACATGAAGAACGATCTGCCCGAGGTCGCCGCCCTCGAAGCGCTGCTGCGCGACCAACGCCACGCTTATCTGCGCGCGCCGTATCCGTCGTGGGACACGCGCGCCACGCATCTGAAGGCGCTGCGCCAAGTCCTGCTCGACAATCGCGACGCCCTCGCCGACGCGATGAACGCCGACTTCGGCAATCGCGCGAAACAGGAAGTGCTGCTCGCGGAATTCCTGCTGGTGAAAGAAGAAATCGACGGCGCGCTACGGCATGGCAAACGCTGGATGAGGTCGCAACGCCGCAGCACCAACAAATGGCTGCTGCCGGCGCGCGCCAAGGTTGTGCCGCAGCCGCTTGGCGTAATCGGCATCATCGTGCCGTGGAATTATCCGGTGCTGCTCGCGGCCGGTCCGCTGATCAGCGCGCTCACGGCCGGTAACCGCGCGATCATCAAGATGTCGGAACTCACGCCGCGCACCTCGGCGCTGTTCGAGCAGCTGATTGGCCAGACGTTCGCGCGCGATCACGTCGCGGTGGTCAATGGCGACGCCGCACTTGCCGCCGCGTTCAGCGCGCAGCCGTTCGATCACTTGCTGTTCACCGGCTCGACCAAGGTCGGCCATGAAGTGATGCGCGCCGCTGCCGAGCATCTGACGCCCGTCACGCTCGAGCTTGGCGGCAAGTCGCCGGCGCTGATCGGTGCGCACGCGCGCTTTGACAATGCGGTGGATAACCTGATCGCCGGCAAGACGCTCAATGCCGGGCAAACCTGCGTCGCGCCCGACTACGTGCTGGTGCCGCGCGGCAAGGAGCAGGCCTTCGTCGAACGGGCGCGCGCGCGCATGGCGAAGATGTATCCGGGGTTCGCCAGCAATCCCGATTACACGTCGATCATTTCGGAGCGCCACTTCGCGCGTCTGCAGCGCCTCGCCGACGAGGCCCAGGCCGCCGGCGCGCAACTGCACGCACTCACCGACGCCGCCCCCGATCCGATGAGCCGCCGCTTTCCGCTCGTCGCCATCACGAATGCGCCGGACGAATGTGCGTTGATGCAGGAGGAGATTTTCGGGCCGCTGCTGCCGATCATCCCGTACGACACGCTCGACGACGCGATCGCATGGATCAACGCCCGGCCGCGTCCGCTAGCGCTGTATCTGTATGCGGACGACTCGGCCACCATCGAGCGGGTCACGCTCGAGACCATCGCCGGAGGCATGGCGATCAACGAAACGCTGATGCATCTGGCGTGCGAAAGCCTGCCGTTCGGCGGCGTTGGGGCCAGCGGGATGGGGGCGTATCACGGCTACGAAGGCTTCGTGACCTTCTCGAAGATGAAGCCGGTGCTGACGCAGGCGCGGCTGAATATGCGCGGCTGGATCTCGCCGCCGTACGGCAAGCGGGTGAATGCACTGCTGAAGCTGATGATGCGGTTCTGAGGCGGCGGCCGCCGCTCAACGCCCGGCCGTGCCGCCTTCGATTTCCACGGCGACCACGTCGGTCACGTCCTGCGCATGCGCGTCGCCGCCTTGCGCAGGCTCGGTTTCCGCGCCGCTTTCCAGCCGATGCAGCCACGCCAGCAGTTCCGCCACCGCCTGATAAAGCTGCGGCGGAATCCGCGCGTCGAGGTCGACCTGCATCAGCAACGAGACCATCTCCGGCGCCTCGTGAACATACAGGCCTGCTTCCTTGGCCCGTTGCACGATCATCTCGGCAAGCATGCCGTAGCCTTTGGCGACGATGCGCGGCGCGGGGTCGCCACCCTGCGCGTCGTAGACGAGTGCTGCCGCGCTGCGGCGATGTTTGCGACTCATCACATGTCCCAATCGAAGTCGTCGAGCGAGGTGCCGTCCGCACGGCGGCCGGACCTGGCGGCCCGCGCGGTCGATGTCGCCGCATTGCTGGCGCTCGCTGAATTCGCCGCCGAGGCCGAGCGCGCGTACGCCGACGCCGCGGCTTGAGCCGCCGCCGCGCCCGCTGCATGGGTCCCGGTAGCCGGCGCACCGCCGCCGATCTCGCGAATCGTCAAACCGTTCAATTCGATGCCCGCCGCCGCCAGCCGCTGGCGGAAGCTCTCACCTTGCATCGCCAGACGCGACGCGCCGCCCGGACTGGCCTGGACACGCGCGACGAGCCGGTTGCCCGTCAATGTGAGATCCGCGTCGACCGTGCCGAGCGTCGGCAACGAAAGCGTCAGACGCGTGCGCCACGGCTGGTCGTCCTCGCTGGCGGCGCCGCCGCCGCTGCGGTCCCATTCGTCGCCTTCCTGTTCGATCGTCCAGTCGAGCTTGGCGCCCGGCCACGCTTCGCCGGTCCAGCGAAACTGGCCAGTCGCGAGCAGATCGAGTTGCTGACGCACCAGCGGCACCGTCGCCGGATGGACCGCGGCGGCCATCGACTGCGTGCCCTGTGTCGTGCCGCCGTCGGCCAGTTGCGCCGCCGCGCTATGCAAGCCGGCATGCGCGGTCTGGCCGTTCAGGTCGGATAAAGAATCGGCGAGCACCTCGCCCGCCACGAAGCGCGCGGCCTGAGCGGTCTGGATCGAGGGCATCGCACGGTTGGCCGGGTTCACGTCCGCCCCGCCGCTGTTCGGACCGTTCGGCGTGGTCCCCATGCCCTGACGCGGTGACGCGTTGGCGCCCGAAGCATCGCCGGCGTCGCTCGCCCAGTCCAGCGGTAGTTGCGCGGCAGCGGCCACCAGCTTGTTCTGTGCCTCGCTCGCAAGATCCGTTGGCGAGCGCTGACCGGCCAGCCATTGAGCAAGATGCGCCTCGTAGAACAGGCCGCTGTCGGTGACCGTCTGTTCGAGCGCCGCCGCGAGCGCGGCAACCGGCAACTGGGCCGCCGCGATATTGGCGGTGGCCGTCGTGCCGGCAGCGGCAGTCGTCGAACTGGAATTGGGGTTGGCTGCAGATGCGGCGGGCGCATCGTCGAAGAGCGGCAGATCGCCGATTTCGATATCCAGCGCTGGGGCCGCCGGCCAGATGGGCAACTGACCCAGCACCGCAGGCGTCGCTTCGCCACCCGAGGTCACGATCGCGTTGAGCGTCAGCGCGACGGCGGACAGCGCGGTTTGCGCGGAGGCCTGCGGCACGGCGTCTGGCGTGACCGAGGGCATCGTGATCGGCGCGGTGTCGATATCCGCCGCGCCGGTCTGCGACGCGGTCGCCCCGCCCGGCCCGATGTTGAGCAGGCTGTCAACGCGGTTCGCTAGCAGCGAAGCGACGGCCGTGTCGATTCCGTTCATGCCGGTTCCTTGGTCACTTTGGCGGCAGCGCGCTCAAATACAATCAGTCAGGCGATTAGTGGCGACGCGGCTCGCAAGCAAGCCAAACTCAGCGCGCCCCGTACAGCTCCTTGAGCACGCGCGTCGGCCGCCCGGCGAACAGCGCCGACAGCGTTGCCATGCGCGGATTCGCCAGATCGCGGATAGCCGCGTCGTCGGCGAGGATTTGCCGGATCAGCGCGTACTTGCGCAAGCGCTCGGACTCGTCGAGCTTGACGCCCGTCTCGGCGTCTTTCAACGCGTCCACCAGATGCCGGTATTCCTCTTGCAAGTGGACCAGATCGTTCCACAGTGCCCGCCTGGCAGCCATCAACATGCGGCAGGAAATCGCTGCAATCGCCTCGTAGCGGGCGAAATATTCTGCGTTCGATGTCATCTCATGCTTTCCGCGGCTGGCTGGGCTGCCATCCGCGCGATTTCCGGGGCAATCCCGATCCATGCCTCTTCGAGTGTCGACAGCAGGCCATCGACCTCGACCAGCATCGCCTCGCTTTGTTTTATGTTGGCTTCGAGCAGCCGGCGCGACATATAGCTATACAGCGCGTTCAACCGCTCTGCAATCTCTCCGCCTGCTTCCAGGTTGAGCGACTGCTGCAGCCCGCTTTCGACGATCTGAATCGCCTTGCCGATCGCCTCTCCACGAGCCGGCACATTACCCATCTGCAAATGCATGCGCGCTTGCGCGATTGCCTGCCGGGCGCCCTGATACAACATGACGATCAGACGATGCGGACTCGCGCCCATCACCCCTGTCTCGACGCCCACGCGTGCGTATGCGTTGGCTCCAGAGTGTCCTGGGGAAAACATCGGCGCTCCTCCTCTCTTGCACTGCGGTTGGTCGTGGCTTCCCACCGGGCACGTTGCCGCGCCGCGATTTTTGCCTGTACCTGGTTATCGGATAGGCAGCGGAAAAGCTTTAGGCCAGTGTAAGGAGGATTAAGGCGTCAGTTGGCACAGCCCGCACGGGCCACCGGCATGCACGTGTTCGGGCGGGCAGACCTGCCTTGCCGCCCGAACCGCGCTCAAACCTGCATCTGCATGATGTCGTTGTAAGCCGACACCAGTTTGTTGCGGACCTGCAAGCCAAACTGGAAGCCGACGTTGGCCTTCTGCATATCGACCATCACGTCGTTCAGCGACACATTCGACGAACCGAGCTCGAACGCCTGCGATTCACCGACCGCCTTGGTCTGGTCGGTGCTGATCTTGTCCAGCGACGCCTTCAGTGCCGAGGCAAAGCCGCTCGCCGTCGCCGCGCCGGACTGGTCGACCGCCGGGCTGGTGCCGCCGGCCGCTTGCGCCGCCATCGACTGCATCTGTTGCAGCGCCGACGTCAGCGCGTTCACGGGCATAGTCATGTTCTCTCCAGAATTAACGACCGGCATGTCATAACCGTACCGATCTGGACGAAAGCATAGCAGCGGCGCATGCGGGAAAGCCCCGAAAGTAGGGGGAAAACCCGGCTCTATTCAAGCAATCGGGTTTGCCCGCCCTGCGGATAATTTCAATGGTGAAAGTCTCTGTCCGTACGCCCGCCGACCCTCGGTGCGGCGGCAGGCGGCAGAACGCAAAAGCATTCCGGAGAAACCCGACGCATGGATTCGTCAGCCAACTCTTTGATTAACCCCGACGCCCGCATGGGCCTCGCCGGCGCGCAGCCCGGCGCCGGTGCGGCTGGTGCCGGCCAGGCCGGCGGCGCAGCGGACCTCGGCGGTCTCGGGGCCAACTTCGGTGGCAACTTCGGCCAGCGTCTGACGGGTCTCGCGCAAATGCGCGGCAACCCGCGCGCCCCGCTGATCTTCGCGGTCGCGCTGCTGGTCGCCGTGGTGGCGGGCCTGTTCCTCTGGTCGAGGGCGCCGGACTACAAGGTGCTGTACAGCAACCTGTCGGATCGCGACGGCGGCGCCATCATCACCGCGCTGCAGGCCGCCAACATCCCCTACAAGTTCTCCGACGCCGGTGGCGCGATCCTCGTGCCGGCCGAGCAGGTGCACGAAATGCGTCTGCGCCTCGCCTCGCAAGGTCTGCCCAAGAGCGGCTCGGTCGGCTTCGAACTGATGGACAACCAGAAGTTCGGCATCAGCCAGTTCGCCGAGCAGATCAACTACCAGCGCGCGCTGGAAGGCGAACTCGAACGCACGGTCGAATCGATTTCCACGGTGAAATCGGCACGCGTGCATCTGGCGATTCCGAAGCCCTCCGTGTTCGTGCGCGACAAGGAAGCGCCGTCCGCCTCCGTGCTGGTCAATCTGTATCCGGGCCGCGTGCTCGACGAAGGTCAGGTGTCGGCGATCACCCATATGGTGTCGTCGGCGGTGCCGGATATGCCGGTCAAGGGCGTGACCATTCTCGACCAGGACGGCAACCTGCTCACGCAGCCGTCCACCGGCGGCGGCCTGGATGCCTCGCAACTGAAGTATCGTCAGCAGATCGAACGCAACACCCAGCAGCGCGTCGACGCGATCCTCGCGCCGCTGTTCGGCTCGGGCAACGCCCATTCGCAGGTCAGTGCCGATGTCGACTTCTCGAACAGCGAGCAGACCTCCGAGAACTACGGTCCCAACGGCAACCCGCAACAGGCGGCGATCCGCAGCCAGCAATCGAGCACGGCCACCGAAATGTCGCAGGGCGGCGCTTCGGGCGTGCCGGGCGCGCTGTCGAACCAGCCGCCGCAGCCGGCCTCGGCACCGATCAACGCGCCGAACGGCGCAAGCGGCGTGACCACCACGCCGGTCAGCGACCGCAAGGATTCGACCACCAACTACGAACTCGACAAGACCGTGCGCCACATCGAACGTCCGATGGGCGGCATCAAGCGTCTGTCGGTCGCGGTGGTGGTCAACTACATGCGCGTGGTCGACGCCAAGGGCCACGCCACGATGCAGCCGGTGACCGCCGACAAGCTCGCGCAAGTCAACCAGCTGGTGAAGGACGCGATGGGCTTCGACGCCGCGCGCGGCGACTCGGTCAACGTGGTCAACAGCCCGTTCACCGCCGACGTCGACCCGAACGCCGATGTGCCGTGGTGGCGCACGCCGGACATGATCGCGCTCGCCAAGCAGATCGCGACCTACGTCGGTATCGGCCTCGTCGCCCTGTTCCTTTACTTCGTGATGGTGAAGCCGGCGCTGCGCCGCGCCTTCCCGCCGCCGCCGGAGCCGATCACCGCCGAGGCACTGCTGTCCTCGGAAGAGCCGATCCTGCTGGATGGCATTCCGGCTGCCGAGCGGGCGGGCGCGCAGTCGGTCGCAGAACTGGAAACCGACTCCGAATTGCTGGCGCTGGATAGTGCCAAGCACAAATACGAGCGGAACCTGGAGTTCGCACGCAACATCGCGCGCCAGGATCCGAAGATCGTTGCAACCGTCGTGAAAAATTGGGTGTCTGATGAGCGCTGAAGGCGTAGTGAAGAGCGCGCTCCTGCTGATGTCGATCGGTGAGGAAGAAGCCGCGCAGGTGTTCAAGTTCCTCGGGCCACGCGAAGTCCAGAAGATCGGCGTCGCGATGGCTGCACTGAAGAACGTGACCCGCGAGCAGGTCGACGAAGTTCTGCAGGAGTTCGTGCGTGAAGCGGAAACGCACACCGGCATGTCGCTCGATTCGAACGAGTACATCCGCTCGGTGCTGACCAAGGCGCTCGGCGACGACAAGGCCGGCGCGATCATCGACCGGATTCTGCAGGGCAGCGATACGAGCGGGATCGAGGGTCTCAAGTGGATGGACTCCGCCGCGGTCGCGGAGCTCATCAAGAACGAGCATCCGCAGATCATCTCGACCATCCTGGTTCACCTGGACCGGGATCAGGCTTCGGAAATCGTCGCCTGCTTCACCGAGCGACTGCGTAACGACGTGCTGCTGCGCATCGCGACACTCGACGGCATCCAGCCGGCTGCGCTGCGCGAACTCGACGACGTGCTCACCGGCCTTCTGTCGGGCAGCGACAACCTCAAACGCAGCCCGATGGGTGGTATCCGCACGGCGGCCGAAATTCTCAACTTCATGTCGAGCAACCATGAAGAAGGCGTCATCGAGAATGTCCGCCAGTACGACGCGGAACTCGCGCAAAAGATCATCGATCAGATGTTCGTGTTCGAGAACCTGCTCGACCTGGAAGACCGCGCGATCCAGCTGCTGCTGAAGGAAGTCGAGTCCGAGGCGTTGATCATCTCGCTGAAGGGCGCCGCGCCCGCGCTGCGTCAGAAGTTCCTGTCGAACATGTCGCAGCGTGCTGCCGAACTGCTCGCCGAAGACCTCGATGCGCGCGGCCCGGTGCGCGTCTCCGAAGTCGAGACGCAGCAGCGCCGCATCCTGCAGATCGTGCGCAATCTGGCGGAAGGCGGCCAGATCGCACTAGGCGGCAAGGCCGAAGATGCTTATGTCTGATCAGAACTCCGCGGCGAAGGAAAGCCTCTCGGCCTACCAGCGCTGGGAGATGGCCTCGTTCGATCCGGCACCCCCGCCGCCGCCGCCCGAACCCGAAGTCGACGACGGCGCATTCGAAGCCGAACTCGAACGCCTGCGCGACGCCGCCCACGCCCAGGGCGTGGCGACCGGCCACGTGGCCGGTCAGGCGCTCGGCTATCAGGCCGGCTACGACCAGGGCCATGCGCAAGGTTTCGAGCAAGGTCAGGCCGAAGCACGCGAAGAAGCGGCGCGGCTTGCCGCGCTCGCCGTGACGTTCAAGGATGCGCTCGAAGGCGCCCAGGGCGCGATTTCGGAGACGCTGGTCGCACTGGCGCTGGACATCGCCCATCAGGTGGTGCGCCAGCACGTGCAGCACGATCCGACGGCACTGATCGCCGCCGCGCGCGAGGTGCTCGCGAGCGAGCCGACGCTGATCGGTGCGCCGGCCCTGATCGTGAGTCCCGCCGATCTGCCGGTGGTCGAAGCCTATCTGATGGAAGAACTGCAAACGCGCGGCTGGACCGTGCGTACCGATCCGGCGGTGGAGCGCGGCGGCTGCCGCGCGCAAGCCAGCACCGGTGAAGTGGACGCGGGTATCGACACGCGCTGGGAGCGCGTCGCCGCCGCTCTCGGCAAGGTGAGCACATGGTGAAGCCGACGCTCGAAGAAATCCGCGCCAGCGATCTGACGCCGCTCGAACGCGAGCTGGCGCTGGCCTCGTTCGGCGCCGAAGCGCTGGCCGATGTGCCGGCAGCCGAGGCGGCTGCGGCAACTGCGGCAACCGCCGCGCCGCGCTCGCCGAGCCAGCCGCATCCGGCCAGCGGCGCAGCCGCCAGCCGTGAATCGGCGGCCGCCGCGAATCGCGAGCCGGCTACTTCGAGTCCTGCTGCCACGCCTGCTTCCTTCCCGCCCTACGATCCCGCCCTCGACAGCAACCCGCACATGCAAGCCTGGCGCGGCCGGCTCGACGCACTGCGCGCCCGCAATGCGATCGCCAAGCCGATGCGCGCCTGCGGCCGCCTCACGCGCGCCGCCGGTCTGGTGCTGGAGGCGGTCGGCCTGCGCCTGTCGGTGGGCGCTGAAGTGATGATCGAATTGCCGCCCGGCAGTTCGCTGTCGATGGCCGAAGCTGAAGTCGTAGGCTTCTCCGGCGACAAACTGTTTTTGATGCCGACCACCGAAGTGATCGGCCTCCTGCCCGGCGCGCGCGTGTATCCGCTAGAAAGCGCGCCGATCGCCGATCCGATGGCGGGCGCCAAGCGCCTGCCGGTCGGCTGGGAATTGCTCGGCCGCGTGCTCGACGCATCCGGCCGTCCGCTCGACGGACTCGGCCCGCTCGGCACGCACGCCGATGCGCCGCTGTCGTCGCCCGTCATCAACCCGCTGCATCGCGAGCCGATTCACAAGGTGCTCGACGTCGGCGTGCGCGCCATCAACGCGCTGCTGACCGTGGGCCGTGGCCAGCGTATGGGCCTGTTCGCCGGTTCGGGCGTCGGCAAATCGGTGCTGCTCGGCACGATGGCGCGCTACACCAGCGCCGAAGTGATCGTGATCGGGCTGATCGGCGAACGCGGCCGCGAAGTGAAGGAATTCATCGAACAGATTCTCGGTGAGGAAGGTCTCGCGCGCTCCGTGGTGATCGCCGCGCCCGCCGACGTCTCGCCGCTGCTGCGGATGCAGGCCGCGTCGTACTCGACCTCGCTCGCCGAATATTTCCGCGATCAGGGCAAGCACGTTTTGCTGCTGATGGATTCGCTGACCCGCTACGCGATGGCGCAGCGCGAGATCGCGCTGGCCGTGGGCGAGCCGCCGGCGACCAAGGGCTATCCGCCTTCGGTGTTCGCCAAGCTGCCGGCGCTGGTCGAGCGCACCGGCAATGGTCGGGCGGGCGGCGGTTCGATCACCGCGTTCTACACCGTGCTGACCGAAGGCGACGACCAGCAGGATCCGATCGCCGACTCGGCGCGCGCGATTCTGGACGGTCACATCGTCTTGTCGCGCTCGCTCGCCGAGGCCGGCCACTATCCGGCGATCGACATCGAAGCCTCGATTAGCCGGGCAATGACCGCGCTGATCGACGACAACCATCTGGACAAGACGCGTATGTTCAAGCAGATGCTGTCGCGCTATCAGCGCAACCGCGATCTGATCAACGTCGGCGCGTATTCGAGCGGGCGCGACGCGCTGCTCGACCGGGCGATCGCCCTGTATCCGCGGATGGAAGCATTTTTGCAGCAAGGTTTTCGCGAATGCGCGAACTTTGAACCGAGTATCGAGATGCTGGACGCGCTGTTTGCCCAGGGAGGCTGACGATGGCGAAACACTTTCCGATCAAGACACTCATTGGTCTGGCGCAGGACGATGTCGACGCCGCCGCCCAACGTCTGGGCCGCGCGCAGCGCGAGCGCAACGACGTGAACGGGCAGCTCGAATCGCTCGTGCAGTACCGCGACGAATACCACGCGCGTTTCACGGCCACGGCCCAGACGGGCATGCCGGCCGGCAACATGCGCAATTTCCAGGCATTCATCGACACGCTCGACGCCGCCATCGACCAGCAGCGCAACCTGCTGAAAATCGCCGATGCGCGCGTCGAAGCCGCCAAGCCCGACTGGCAACGCCAGAAGCAGAAGCTCGGCTCGTATGAAGTGCTGCAGGCGCGCGGCGAGGCAGCCGAAGCGAAAACCGTGGCGCGGCGCGATCAACGCGACGCCGACGAACACGCCGCACGAATCCTGAGGATGCGCGCCGAAGGCGTGTGAGGCGCATGAGCGCCGCCTCGATTGACTGAACACATCGTTTGACGGATTGACGGGATTTCCTATGTCGCTTGTTTCACAGATCGGTTCGCTGCTCGGCAACGCCAGCAGCACGTCCACCACCGCGGCGCTGGCTGCCGCGGCGAACGCTGCGCCGTTCTCGCAGACCTTGCAGCAGAGCATCGCCCTGCAAAACAGCGTGGCCGCGCAAACCGCGCGTCAACAGCAACAACAGCAGGCGGCAGCAGCGACGCCGGCGCCGGCTCCGGCGCCCTCCTCCGCGTCTTCGTCGAGCGTGCATGACGCGCCGCCGCCGGCCGATCCGTCGACGAAGAGCCCGAGCGACGCGAGCAACAGCACCAGTGGCAGCAAGGACGGCAGCAGTTCGACGAACAGCGCGTCCTCGGCGTCGTCGTCGTCGGGCAATGCGCAGCAGGCGTCGAACGGCGGCAGCAACACGAGCGCCGCGACGTCGAAGTCCGCCAATGGCGCTAACCAGACCACGACGGCTACGGCTACGGCGGCTGCGGCAGCCGCGGCGCAAGCCCA
The DNA here is from genome assembly GCF_900996225.1 of Paraburkholderia sp. BCC1884. GTDB lineage: Bacteria > Pseudomonadota > Gammaproteobacteria > Burkholderiales > Burkholderiaceae > Paraburkholderia. The sequence continues at coordinate 102,237 of NZ_CAAJGL010000090.1, forward strand.
GGCACAAGCTCAGGCACAAGCCGACGCGACCAGCGCGACGACGCCGGCCACCACCGATCCGGCCGCCGCGCTGGCTGACGCGACAACCGACCTGACGGGTACGGGCACGGACGGTACGAGCGGCACCACCACGGGCAAGAAAGCTACGTCGACCGATTCGAAGTCGGCGCAGGACGCTTTGCAGGCGGCGTTGGCCGCGCTGGCGAACGCGCAGGGCATGGTTCCGGCGCAGGCGCTGGCCAGCGGCGCGGCGGCCAATGCGGCGGCTGCGACGGGTCAATCCGGCACGGGCACGGGGCTGAACGGGACGTCGGACGGCAAGTTGCTGGGGACGGGTTTGTTTGGCGACGGCAAGGGCTCCAACGCAGCGAAAACCAGTTTGACGGCAACCACGACGACGGTGGCCGACCCGTCCGCTGCGTCCCAGGCGGCGGCAGATGCCTTGACGGCGTCGGCAGCCGGTGGCGCGCAGGCTGACGATCTGGCGTCGTTCAAAACGGCGGCCGATGCGGCGACGGCAGCGCTTGCGGCATCGCAAGCGGCGGCGAGTGCGGCGAGCACGACGGCGGCGGCGCAGACCACGGGCAATGCGGGCGCGGCGGAAGCGGCGAATGCGTTGGCGCCGCAGGTCGGCACGTCTGACTGGGAGGATGCGCTGGGCCAGAAGGTGGTGTTTCTGTCGAATGCGCATACGCAGAGTGCCGAGCTGACTTTGAACCCGAAGGATCTGGGGCCGCTACAGGTTGTGTTGCAGGTTGCCGATAACCATGCACATGCGTTGTTTGTTTCGCAGCATCAGTCGGTGCGGGAGGCCGTCGAGGCGGCCCTGCCGAAGTTGCGCGAGGCGATGGAGTCGAACGGGATCGGGTTGGGGAGCGCTAGCGTGAGTGATGGGTTTGCTCGCCAGAGTAGCGGTCAACAGAATGCCGGGTCTCAGGGGTCGGGCGGGCGCTCTGGTGGCGCTGGGAGTTCGTTTGCCGGTGGCGCTGGGGGGGATTCGGTTTCCAGTGTGGCTGAGGTGCCGGTTCGGCGGACGGTTGGGTTGGTGGATACGTTTGCTTGAGGTTTTGCTGGTTAAGGGACGGTTCTTGGCCTTTCCTTGAATTCGCGGTGGTCTATTGGCGTTGCCCCTGTGCGGGGCGGCACTCACTTTCTTTGCGGCCGCAAAGAAAGTAAGCAAAGAAAGCGGCTCACACCGCTAGCTCATAAGTGGGAGCCCCTGGCTCGGAGGAGGTAGTGGCCCATCTGGAGTCCGTCACCTCGCACACTTCGCGCTAGTGACAAGGCAGTCATCCATCCCGCCCCGCGCTCCGCGCGCAGCGGCCGGGTCGCCCCAAAAACCACGGTTTGGGGATGTCCCCGGGGGCGCGCGTAGCGCCGCCGGAAGAATGACTGCTTTGTCACGAGCGCGAAGTGCGCGACAACACGGATTCCAGATGGGCCGCTACCGCGACGGTGCGAGGGCCCCGCTCATGAGCTGGCGGTGTGAGCCGCTTTCTTTGCTTACTTTCTTTGCGGCCGCAAAGAAAGTGAGTGCCGCCCCGCACAGGGGCAACGCCAATAGACCACCGTGACCTCAAGGAAAGGCCAAAGGCCAAAAACCAAAGACCAGGCAATATCCAGACAACGAGAGAAAACCTTAATAACCAGAGATAGCCAACAATAACCCTTCTTTTCGACCCATCGCATCGCAGGCAAATCAACAACAATCACCATCACCAGCACTAAAGGCAAGCAAAGCAAACCTCATGGCAACCACAACCGCAAACCAGCAAGCCGCACCGGCATCGCCGGGCCCCTTGAAGCGCATCATCCTGATCGTCCTCATCGCGATCATCGCCGCAGGCGCAGCCGGCGCGGGTATGTGGTTCTTCATGTCCAAACGCGCGCCCGCCGCGGCCTCGTCGGCAGAAGCCGCGCCCGCTCCCGCCGCGGTGCCGCTGTTCTTCCCGCTCGAATCGATGACCGTCAACCTGCAATCGGACGACGGCCAGCAGCATTTCCTGCGCATCGGCCTGACGCTCAAGCTCAACGACGCCAAGACCCAGCAGCAACTCACCGACCATATGCCGGAAGTGCGCAGCCGTATCCTGCTCGCCCTGTCCAACAAGCACCCCGACGAACTCGCGCCGCTCGACGGCAAACGCGCGCTCGCCACCGAACTCAAGACGCTGATCGAGCAACCGACCGACAAGGCCGATGCACCGATCCACGTTCAGGATGTGTTGTTCACCGAATTTGTCGTGCAGTGACGTGACGTCATTCAGCGCAGCCATCATTAACCGCCACGGGACGCACGAGGAATAAGGAATGGGCCACGAAGAGTTCATGTCCCAGGAGGAGGTCGATGCCCTCCTCAAGGGCGTAACCGGCGAGTCCGACTCAGAAGCGGATAACAGCGACCGTTCGGGCGTACGCCCGTACAACATCGCGACGCAGGAACGCATCGTACGCGGCCGGATGCCCGGCCTCGAAATCATCAACGACCGCTTCGCGCGCCTGTTGCGCGTCGGCATTTTCAACTTCATGCGGCGTTCGGCGGAAATCTCCGTCGGTCCGGTGAAGGTGCAGAAGTACAGCGAATTCACCCGCAACCTGCCGATCCCGACGAACCTGAATCTGGTCCACGTGAAGCCGCTGCGCGGCACCTCGCTGTTCGTGTTCGACCCGAATCTGGTGTTCTTCGTGGTCGACAACCTGTTCGGCGGCGACGGGCGTTTCCATACCCGCGTCGAAGGCCGTGATTTCACGCAGACCGAACAGCGCATCATCAACAAGTTGCTGAACCTGGTGTTCGACAACTACACGGCGTCGTGGAAGAGCGTGCGTCCGCTGCAGTTCGAATACGTGCGCTCGGAAATGCACACGCAGTTTGCCAACGTGGCGACGCCGAACGAAATCGTCATCGTCACGCAGTTCTCGATCGAGTTCGGCTCGACCGGCGGCACGCTGCACATCTGCATGCCGTATTCGATGATCGAACCGATCCGCGACATCCTGTCCTCGCCGATCCAGGGCGAGGCGCTCGAAGTCGACCGTCGCTGGGTTCGCGTGCTGTCGCAGCAGGTGCAAGCGGCGGAAGTCGAACTGACGGCAGACCTCGCGCAGGTGCCCATCACGTTCGAACAGATCCTGAACATGCGCAAGGGCGATGTTCTGCCGATCAACATCCCCGAACACATCACGGCGAAAGTCGATGGCGTGCCGGTGATGGAGTGCGGCTACGGAATTTTCAATGGTCAGTACGCGTTGCGGGTCCAGAAAATGATCAGCGCAGCCGACACGATGAAGGAAGGTGGATATGAGTGACGTGAACGCAAAGCCTGAGGCCGAACTGGCCGGCGGCGAGCCGCAATTGGCCGCCGACGCAGCCAGCACCGAAGACGAAGCGGCGATGGCCGACTGGGCGAGCGCCCTGGCCGAACAGAACGACAACACGGAAGTCAGCGCGACCACGGCCGGCGTGTTCCAGCCGCTCTCGAAGGTCGTCGAGCCGACCTCGACGCGCAACGACATCGAGATGATTCTGGACATCCCCGTCCAGATGACCGTCGAACTCGGCCGCACCAAGATCGCGATCCGCAACCTGCTGCAACTCGCGCAAGGTTCGGTGGTGGAACTGGACGGCATGGCCGGCGAACCGATGGACGTGCTGGTGAACGGCTGTCTGATCGCCCAGGGCGAAGTGGTGGTGGTGAACGACAAGTTCGGTATCCGTCTGACCGACATCATCACGCCGTCCGAACGCATCCGGAAGCTGAATCGATGAAACGCATTGCCGGCCGCGCCGCACTCGCGGCCATCGCCTCGATCGTCACGTTCGCCGCCCACGCGGCGGACATGAACGCGGTCAACAACGCGGCGAAGATCGCCTCGGGTGTCGGCGCCGGCACAGCGGTTCCGTCGCTCGGCGTCGGCGCGGTGTTGCAAACGATCGTCGGCCTGCTGGTCGTGATCGGTCTGGTGTTCGCCTGCGCATGGCTCGCGCGCCGCTTCGGCTTGCAGCCCGCCAATCGCGGCGGCCTCGTGAAGACGATTGGCGGCGCTTCGCTCGGCGGCAAGGAGCGGGTCGCGGTGGTCGAGATCGGCGATACGTGGCTCGTGCTCGGCACGGCGCCGGGCAACGTACGGCTGCTTCATACGATGCCGGCCGGTTCGACCTCCGTCGATGCGGTTGGCGGCACGCAACCGGCAGCGGCGGCGCAAAACACGGGCACCGCACTGCCCGGCACCTTCGGCCAGCGCTTTCGCGATGCATTGAAAGGCGAAGTTGGCAAACGTTTCAATGGGCAAGGCAACGGGGTTCGGTAATGCAGTTCAGTCTTCCTTCGGCGCGTCACGCGCAATCCGCCCGCGTGTCCGGCGCTGTCTCCAAAGTCACTTCAGTTTTGCGCCGCGTGGCGCCAGTCGCCGTCCCGGCACTGATGCTCGCGCTGCCTGGCCTGTCGTTCGCGCAAGCCGCCGGTTTGCCGGCCTTCAACACGAGCCCCGGTCCGAACGGCGGTACGACCTACTCGCTGAGCGTGCAGACGATGCTGCTGCTCACGATGCTGTCGTTCCTGCCGGCGATGGTCCTGATGATGACGAGCTTCACGCGCATCATCATCGTGTTGTCGCTGCTGCGCCAGGCGCTCGGCACGACCACCACGCCGCCGAACCAGGTGCTCGTGGGACTGGCACTGTTTCTCACGCTGTTCGTCATGTCGCCGGTGCTGGACAAGGCCTACAACGACGGCTACAAACCGTTCTCAGACGGCACGATTCCGATGGAAACCGCCGTCAATCGAGGCCTCGCGCCGTTCAAGACCTTCATGCTGCGCCAGACCCGCGAGACCGATCTCGCGCTGTTCGCGCGCATTTCGCACGCGGCGCCGATGCAAGGCCCGGAAGACGTGCCGCTGTCGCTGCTGGTGCCTTCGTTCGTCACCAGCGAGTTGAAAACCGGCTTCCAGATCGGCTTCACGATTTTCATTCCGTTCCTCATCATCGACATGGTGGTGGCGAGCGTGCTGATGTCGATGGGTATGATGATGGTGTCGCCTGCCACCATCTCCTTGCCGTTCAAGCTGATGCTGTTCGTGCTGGTCGACGGCTGGCAACTGCTGCTCGGCTCGCTCGCGCAAAGCTTCGTGTAATCGCGTTCTTCGACCGCGTCCGCGCGCCCTTCCCGCTTCCGGTTCTATTGCCATGAATCAAGAATCCGTCATGACACTCGCGCACCAGGCCATGTACGTCGGCCTGTTGCTCGCCGCGCCGCTGCTGCTGGTCGCGCTGGTGGTCGGTCTGGTGGTGAGCCTGTTCCAGGCCGCTACGCAGATCAACGAAACCACCCTGTCGTTCATTCCCAAGCTGCTCGCCATCGCGATCACGATGGTGATCGCCGGGCCGTGGATGCTGACGACCATGCTCGACTATCTGCGCCAGACGCTCACCAACATTCCGACGCTCGTCAACTAGGCGCCACTTGGCGCCTGGTCACCTCGCTTCGCTCTCCGTCAGCCCACGATAGGCCGCCCCCGCCGTCATGTTCTCCGTCACCTACGCGCAACTGAACGGCTGGCTCACCGCATTTTTGTGGCCCTTCGTGCGCATCCTTGCGCTGATGGCCACTGCGCCGGTGCTCGGCAACCGCTCGCTGCCGCTGCGCGTCAAGATCGGCCTGTCGGCCTTCATCACGATCATCGTCGCGCCGACGCTCGGTGCCATGCCGCAGGTCACCGTGTTCTCCGCCCAGGGCGTGTGGATCATCGTCAACCAGTTTCTGATCGGGATCGCGCTCGGCCTGACCATGCAGATCGTCTTCCAGGCGGTGGCCGCGACCGGCGACTTCGTGGGCCTCGGCATGGGTCTGGGCTTTGCAACCTTCTTCGATCCGCAGGCCAGCAGTACGAGCCAGGTGCTCGCCAGCTACATGAACACGATAGCGATGCTGGTGTTCCTCGTGATCGACGGTCACCTGCAGATGATCGGTGCATTGCTCGCCACCTTCCAGTCCGTCCCGGTCGCGGCGAACATTCTCGGCGCGCCCGGCTGGCGCACGCTGGCAAATTTCGGCGGGATGATCTTCTCGGCCGGTTTGCTGCTGTCGCTGCCGGTGGTGGCGGCGCTCCTCATCACCAATCTGGCGCTCGGCATCCTGAACCGCGCAGCGCCGCAAATCGGCGTGTTCCAGATCGGCTTCCCGCTCACCATGCTGATGGGCATGCTGCTTCTGCAACTGATGATCCCGAACATGATCCCGTTCTTTTCGCGGCTTTTCGCCGTCGGCATCGATGAGATGGGACGTGTGGCGATGGGATTCAGATAGCGTCCCGCCGCGCGATCGGCGCGGCACGTCACGCAAAAACAGAAAGGGCGGAGCCGGTTCACACCGGCATCCGCCCTTCTTCGTTTCAGACTACCCCGGCCGATCAGCTCAGGTACTGGAACAGCGAAACGCTTTGAATCTTCACGAACGCCTGTTGTGCTGCCTGCAGGGCGTTCTGTTCCAACGTGTACTGACCAATCGTCTTGACCATGTCGACTTGCGTCAGATCCGCGAGGTTGCTCGAGGTCTGCAGCGTGTTGGTCTGCGTGACCGTCTGCAAAGCCTGCACTTCCGTCTCGCGGCCGCCCACGGCTGCCTGCGCCGTCACCACGTTGTTCATGGTGTTTTCGAGCTGGGTCATGCTGGTGGTCAGCGCGCTCTGATAATTCGCCGTCGTCGAGCCGCTCGAAATCGGCGTTTGCAGCGTGGTGATCAGCTGGCTCAGGTTGGCGAACACATCCATGCTGCCTTGCGTGGCCGGCGTGACCGAGAAGCTGTCGCCGGCATTCGGCTGACCGCTGATCGTGACCGACTGGCCGCCGAGCGTGATCGCCGTGCCGGAGCTGAAGGCCTGCGGGCCGCCCACCGTGGTCGTGCCGGTCGCCGGGTCGGTCTGGCTGATCGTGTAGGTCGTGCTGGATGTGAAATTCAGCGCGTACGTATCGGCGTTGGTCGGATCGGTCGGGTTGTTCAGACTCACCGTGCCGATCACACCCGTGCCGGTATTGCTCGACGAGCCGGCCGGCACCGCGCTGGTACCGATCGCTGACACGCTGTTGAAGATGGACGTGCCGTTATCGCCGGTCTGCACGTTGTGCGAATCGGTCACTTGCACGGATGGCGCGCCGGCGTCGCCGGAGTACGTCACGGCGCCTGCGGAATTCGTCGAGTACGGTTGCGACTGGCTCTGATAACCGGCGAACAGGTAGTTGCCCTGCGCATCGGTCGAATTGGCGAGCGTCATCAACTGGCTGCGCAAGCTCGTCAACTGCGTGGCGAGGGAGCCGCGGTCGCCGTTGTTCAGCGAACCGTCGCCAGCGCGCAGCACTAGCGTGTGGATGCTTTGCAGCACGGAGTTGACGCTGCCGAGCGTCGAGTCTTCCGCCTGTAGCGAAGAAAGCGCGGTGCTCTGGTTGGTCGTGTACTGCGACAACGTCGTCGCGGTCGTGCTCAGTTGCACGGCCTGCGCCGCGCCGAGCGGATTGTCCGACGGCGTGGCCAGGCTGACGCCGCTCGAAAGTTCCTGATACAGCTGCGACAACTGAGCCTGCTGATCGCTCATCGACGACACGTTCATCGTGAAGTACTGCGCGCTGGAGATACGCATATTCAATGCCTCACTGGAAGATGCCAAGCAACGTCTGGAACAGGGTCTGAGCGGTCTGAATGACCTTGCTGTTCGCCTGATAGAGCTGCTGGTACTGAAGCAGATTGGCTGCTTCCTCGTTGATGTTGACGCCCGAAACGGATTGCTGCGCCGTGGTGATCTGCGTTACCAGCGACGCCTGTGCCGTACTGGCGGTCTGCACCTGGTTGGTCTGGTTGCCGACCTGGTTGACGTAGTTCGCATAGGCGCCCGTCAGCGTGATCGTGCCGCCGCCCATCGCTTTCGCGGTGGACAGATTCGACAGCGCCAGCGCGTTGCGGCCGTCGTTGGTCGCGCCGGTGTTCGGGCCGATCGTGAAGGTGTCGCCGGCAGCCGGTGTGCCGCTGAGCGTCACGGTCACGTTGTTCATCTGCGTGACGGCCGGATTGGTGATCGTGAGCGTCGCGCCGTTGGTCGCCGAATACGGCACCACGGTGCTCGTATTCGTAATCGGATAGGAAACCGGCGGTGTGCCTGCGATCGTCACCGTCGAGCCTGCCGCGAAACCGGTCAGTCCCGTGCCGTTGTACGACAGCGTGGTGCTCGACGTCGGCATGCTGTAGCCGGCCGTCACCGAGCCCTGCGAGATCTGGCCGGTACCCGTGTTCGTCGTGGTGGCCGAGGCCAGCACCGGCGCCGCAGCGGCGATTGCCGATGCATCGGTGGTGGCGGTCGAGAAACTGTTCAGCGCGCCACGGGTCGGTTCGACCGTGAACGAATCGCCGGCGTTCATCGTGCCGGTGGTCGAGAAGTTCAGGCCGTTGATCGGCTGGCTCAGGTTAGTCGCCGAACCCACCACGCTGCCGGTCGAGTTGTCGGTCAACGTGTAGGTCGTGCCGTTGTACGCCAGCGTGTAGTCGCCGGAGGTCGGATTGGTCGCATCCGCGAACGACACGTTCAGCGAAGCGTTGCCGGTGTTCTGCGAGTTGGCGTAGACCGTCGGGCTACCCACCGAGAACAGCGCGCCGCCCTTGGCGCCCGCGAGCGTGATACCCAGTGAGTTCTGCGCGTTGACCTGGCTGGCGAAGCTCACCGCGATCGCGCCGAGTTGCGCCTCGCCCGGATCGAGCGTCTGGCTGCGGAACGCGACGAGGCCACCGAGCGTACCGCCGGTGATCTTGCTGTCGGGCAGCGTTTGCGGCGTATCCGCCGGGTTCGCACCTGCCTGGCCGAGATACTGGACGGACAGTTCGCTGGTGTCGCCGCTGGAAGGCGTGGTGCCCAGGTTATAGCTATTGGTGGACGACACGAGCGGCTGGCCGTTACCCATGAACACGCTGTAACTGCCGTTGGAGTTGACCACCTGCACGCCGACCAGTTGCGACAGATTCGACACGGCGAGATCGCGCTGATCCATCAACTGGTTCGGCGGCTGGCCTTGCGTGCTGGCTGCGGCGATCTGGCCGTTCAACTGGGCGATCTGCGCCGAGTAACTGTTGATCTGCGAAACGGTGTTGCTGAGCTGCGTGTTGACGCTCTGACGCAGCGCATCGTATTGCTGACCCGCGGCGTTGATCTGGTTTGCAAGCGTTTGTGCGCCACTCATGGCGGTCTGACGCGTCGCCTGCGTCGAAGCGCTGTTCGAGACGTTCTGCAAACCGGTGAAGTAGCCGGTGATGGCGGTCGCAATCCCGGCGGTCGGGCTGCCGATCAGGTTGTTCAGCTGCGAGATCAGCGTGTTGTAGGTCGACAGCGAGCTGCTCGACGACTGTGCGTTGTTCAGTTCAGTGGTCAGATACTGGCTGTACTGGCGCGTCACGGTGGTCGTCGAGACGCCTTGCGGCAGATAGCCCGAACCCGTGTACTGACCACCCGTTTCCGAGTAGACCGGCGTTTCGATCGTATAGCCGGGGGTCGACGCGTTGCTGATGTTCTGGCCGGTCGTCGTGAGTCCCCACTGGGCTGCGTTCAGTCCACTGAGGCCGAGATTGATGAGATTCGACATGCGTCATCCTGAAGGGCGACACCGAACACCTGTCGCCACGTTACTTGAACATCTTGTTTAACGGCCCCAATAGGGAAAAATTGAGGCCATCCCTGTGTTCTGGTGCAATTAACGCGCGAGTGAACGGCGCTTCATTTCGAGCTGCGTAATCAGGCGCTGCAGCGTGTTTTCAGCGCTGCCAGGCAGCGTCAGAAAACGGAAGCCGAGTTGATAGCGCTGCGTGCCGTTCGGCAACGCGATCGCGCGGTGCGACACGAGTTGCAGATCGAGCGAGAGCCGGCCGAGTGTGCCGAGCAACAGTTCGCAATCCATCAGGCGCGTGCCCATCGGCAATTCGGCTACACGCTCATCCGACGTGCGCATGCCGACGCCGCCGAGCGACAGATCGTGCACTTCGAAGCGGAACGTGTCGCTGCCAGGCAGACGCCCCGTGCACATGTACGGATCGAGAATCGGCGCGTCGACGCGGAAGTATTCGCGGCGCTGCACGTAGAACAGCACTTCGGGGAAGTCGGCCTCGAACGCCGGCATGCCTTCGTAGCGGGTCTCGCGCGGCGAGCCCGTGACGAACTCGACGCGCACGCCGTCTGGCGTGGCGTGGAACTGGCAGCGCGGTGCGGCCAGCAGGCCTTTGTTCTGTTCAGAGAGTGCACCCCAATCGAAGGTGAAGGTGCGTTCGCGCACGTCCACATCGAGCAGGCGTGTCACCAGCTGACCACCGGCGTATTCGACGGTGAGGAAATCGCCACGATTGACGAGATTGCGTAACTGAACGCCGATCTCAAGCGGGTTGCGACGTCCGAAATCGGGAGCGTCGTCATCGTGCTGTGCGTGCGGCTGGCCGGGCGCGTTGGTCTGGCCATTCGACTGGTTCATATCCATGGGCTTGCCGGTATGCATGTTCTTGCGGTCGCGTGCCAGGGCTCCTGCCGGGGCTTTCGCGCGGTCTTCCTCGAAGCCGCAGCACGCGCTTCAACCGGACGCTACAGCGCTATTCCGGTATCGGGTCTAACTCATTAGCGGCAGCATCCGGCCAAAATTTAGGGGCTTGTAATGAATTTTTTGCCGCAAACGTTAAACACGAACCGTCTGATGCGGGTGGACCGACCGCCCGTGGGCGGCCGGCCTCGTCCGTCTTGTTATGCACCTGGCCCCGTCGCGTGCATGGTTTGAATGGGATGAATCACACTGCATCGACCGGCGCCGAATCGCGCCGCGTCACCGTATTAACGGCAGCTCAGCCCATCTTCTGCATGATGGACATCAATTTTTTCGCGTAGTGCGGGTCGGTTGCGTAACCGGCGCGCTGCATGCCGGTGGCGAAGCCGTTGGCGTCACGCGAGGAATTGATCACCTGCGCATAACGCGGGTTGTCCTTGAGCAGGCTCGCGTAGTCGGTCATGGCTTCCTTGTACGAGTCGTACGCGCGGAATTTCTCGACGGTGCGCTGCGGCTTGCCGTTCACATATTCGGTCGTCACCGTGGAGACCGTCTTGCCGGTCCAGTCCCTGGTCGCCTTGATGCCGAACACGTTGTGACTGGTCGAGCCATCGGCCTTCTTGATCTCGCTCTTGCCCCAGCCCGATTCGAGCGCAGCCTGACCGATGATGAAACGCGCCGGAATCCCGGTCGCCGCGCTGGCCGCCTGAGCCGGCGCCGCGAGTTTGTCGACGAATGCGTCGACCTTCGGCGAAGTGCCGTCGCCTTTGATCGGCGGCGTCAGCGCGCTGTTGGCCGAGTAGCCGCGGCCCATCGCCAACTGGCCGTTGGCTTGCGCATTGCCATAGGCTTTCGCGAGCGCGTTGAGCGCCGCGGTCTGCCCTTCGTCGCCACCACCACCGCCGGTGCCGCCGCCCAATGCGTTGGCCATCCCGGCGAGGCCGCCCGCGCCAGCGCCGCCGCCCACCTGCATACCCTGATTGCGCATCAACTGCTTGAGCATCGCGTCAGCCACGCCGATGCCGCGTTGCGACATCTGCTGCGACATCTGCTGGTCCATCATCGACGTGAAGGTGGCGCTGTCGTGCGAGTCGAACGGGCCGTCTTGCGGCGTCGCATCGCGCATGCTCTTGAGCATCATCTGCGTGAAGACCGCGTCGAACTGCTGCGCAGCCATCTTCATGCCGGCCTGCGGCGATGCCTTGACTTGCGCACTCAGCTTGCCGAAACCCTGCACGTCGAGCGCGAAGCGCTGGGTCAGGTCGTTCGCCGCCGTAGCGGAATTGGTCGTATCCGAATTCATCTGCTGTCTTCCTTAGATGATTTCCAGGTCGGCGCGCAAAGCACCCGCCGCCTTCATGGCCTGCAGGATCGACATCAGATCCGCGGGCGTCGCACCCAACGCGTTGAGCGCCTTGACGACTTCCGCGAGATTCGCGCCGGAAGTCACCAGTTTGAGCGCACCGTTGTCCTGCTTCAATTGAATCTGCGACTGTTTGGCCGCCACCGTCTGACCGTTCGAGAACGCGCCCGGCTGGCTCACGACCGGTTGCGTGTTGATCACCACCGACAGATTGCCGTGCGCCACCGCACAACTCTGCAGCGTGACCATCTGGTTCATCACGATCGAACCGGTACGCGCGTTCAGGATCACCTTCGCAGCGGCTTGCGCCGGCTTGACCTCGAGGTTCTGCAGTTGCGCCATGAAGGCGACTTGCTGCTCCGGATCGGCCGGCGCGCGCAGCTGCACCGTGCGGCCGTCCAGCGCCATGGCCGTGCCGCTGCCGAACGCGTTGTTGACCGCCGCCACCACGCGCTGCGTGGTGTCGTAGTCCATGTCGTTCAGGTCCAGCTGCATCGTGCCGGCTTGCGAGACCGTGGTCGGCACGGCGCGTTCGACGATCGCGCCGCCGGCGATGCGGCCCGCGGCCAGCGTGTTGACCTGCACCTTGCTGCCGTTCGCGCTCGCGCCCGCACCGCCGACCGCGAGGTTGCCCTGGCCGAGCGCATACACCTGTCCATCGGCGCCCTTGAGCGGCGTGAGCAGCAGCGTGCCGCCACGCAGGCTCTTGGCATTGCCGAGCGACGACACCGTCACGTCGATCGCCTCACCCGGACGGGCGAACGGCGGTAGAACCGCCGTCACCATCACTGCGGCGACGTTCTTCAACTGGATGTTCGACAGCGACGACTGCGAATTGCTCGAGCCGGCCGCCTGGTTATTGATCGAGATACCGAGGTTCGCCAGCATGTTGGCGAGCGTCTGCGTGGTGAACGGCGTCTGCGTGGTCTGGTCGCCCGTGCCGTCGAGACCGACGACCAGGCCGTAGCCGATCAGCGGGTTGTCCCGTACGCCCTGGATCTGCACGAGGTCCTTCAGACGTTCGGCATGAGCGGGCGTTGCAGCCGGCAGAGCGGCACAAGCGAGCGCAACCAACGCCAGCGCGCGGCCGAACTGGCCGAACTGGCCGAAGCGGTCGAGACGGACCAGGCGCGCGAGGCGGGTGTGGGAGAAGGCGGTACGCATGATCACCACGGCGACACGTTGAGGAAGAAGCGCTGCAGCCAGCCCATGTTTTCGGCCTCGTCGAGATAGCCCTTGGCCGAGTATTCGATTTTCGCGTCGGCCACCTGGGTCGAATACACCGCATTCAGACTGGAAATCGTATTCGGGTTCACGACACCGGAGAAACGCACGAACTCGTTGCCCTGGTTGATCAACATCTGTTTCTCGCCGCTCACCGCGAGATTGCCGTTCGGCAGCACGCCCGTCACCGTCACGGTAATCGTGCCGTTGAAGGTGTTCGAGGCGTTCGCGCCGCCCGTGCCCGCGAAGACGTTGGCGCCCGTCGCGTTCAGGTTCGTCTTGCCAAACAGTCCACCGAGGAAACCTGCGGTCGGCACGCTGAAGTTCGTGCTGCCCGAGCGGTTCGCGTTGGCGCCCGAGGACTTCGTCGCGTTGACGTTTTCCTGGATCACTATGGTCAGGATGTCGCCCACATTGCGCGGCCGCTGATCTTCGAACAACGGTCGGCCCGCGTAACCCGGGTTATAGATGGAGCCCGGCGATTGCATCTGCGGCGGCAACGGCGGCACCGCTGTCATCGGCTGCTGCGTGATCGGCTGCTTCGGCACGAGGCCGCACCCCCCCAGGGCCGCGAGCAGCGTGAGCTGCACGAGCGCCTGAGCGGTGCGCGAATGAACCGGAGTACGAGTGAAGTGCGACATCTTGATTACCGCCTGTTTATTGCCAGTCCTTCGAGCCTTAAACCTGCATCTGGCTGAGGGTCTGCAGCATCTGGTCGGAGGTCGTCACGGCCTTGCTGTTGATTTCGTAAGCGCGTTGCGTCTGGATCATGTTCACCAGTTCCTGCACCACGTTCACGTTCGATGCTTCCACGTAGCCCTGATTCAGCGTGCCGGCGCCGTTCAGGCCCGGTTGCGCGACGTTCGGCGCACCCGACGATGCGGTTTCCGAAAACAGGTTTTCACCCTTCGCATCCAGACCGGTCGGATTGATGAAGGTCGCGATCTGCATTGAGCCGAGCTGCTGGCTGTTGGTCGAGCCGGCGACAGTGATCGACACCACGCCGTCGCTGCCGATCGTCAGCGAGGTGGCGTTGTTCGGGATCGTGATGGCCGGAATCACCTGATAGCCGCTCGACGTCACGAGCTGGCCTTGCGCGTTGGTCTGGAACGAACCGTCGCGGGTGTAGGCGGTCGTGCCGTCGGGCATCTGCACCTGGAAAAAGCCCTGACCGTTGATGGCGACGTCTTTCGAGTTGCCGGTCTGCTGCAGGTTGCCCTGCGTGTAGAGACGCTCGGTGGCGACCTGTTGCACACCCGTGCCGAGCTGGATGCCGGACGGCAGTTCGGTGTTTTGCGTCGAGTTGGCGCCCGGCTGGCGGACGGTCTGGTACAGCAGATCCTCGAACACTGCGCGCGAGCCCTTGAAGCCATTGGTGCTGACGTTCGCGAGGTTGTTCGAAATCACGTCCATCTGCGCCTGTTGCGCATTCATGCCGGTGGCGGCGATGTAGAGTGAGCGATTCACAAGTGTTCTCCTGTGTCGGTCGGAGTTGGCGCTTCAGCGCTTACTCCGATCCCATGCAAGGCTTACGCCATTGCCGTTAGCTAAAACTGAGCAGCTGGTTGGCGGCCTGATCGTTCTTGTCGGCGTTCTCCAGCAGCTTGGTCTGCATCTGAAACTGGCGCGCGTTGGTGATCATCGAGACCATCGCGGAGACCGGATTCACGTTGCTGCCTTCCAGCGACGCGGGCGCCACCGTGACGGTCGGATCGGCGTCGGCCGGGTTGCCGTCGGCGGTACGGAACAGGCCGTCGTCGCCACGCGTCATGGTTTGCGGATCCGGATTCACCAGCTTCAGCTGATCGACCGTCACCACGGCGGTCGGCGGATCGCCCGGCGTGAGCGCCGTGATCGTGCCGTCCTTGCCGATGGTGATTTCCGCGCCGGGCGGCACCGATACCGGACCGCCGTTGCCGAGCACGGTCTGATTCATGGCGTTCACCAGTTGGCCGTTCTCGTCGACGTGCAGATTGCCGGCGCGGGTGTAAGCCTCATTGCCATCGGCGGTTTGCACTGCCAGCCAGCCCGGACCCTGAATAGCCACGTCGAGCGGATTACCCGTTTGCTGGATCGGCCCTGGCGTGTAGTCGGCGCCCGGCGTCGACGACAGCACGAAGGTGCGCGTAGTGTCGTCGTTGACCGAACTGCCGTCGCCGAACGACATCGGCACGGCACGGAAGGTCGCGAGTTGCGCGCGAAATCCCGTGGTCGAGGCGTTTGCCAGGTTGTTGGCAACGATTGCCTGCTGTTCGAGCGCTTGCGTGCTGCCCGACATCGCGGTGTAGATCAGCCGATCCATGATGGGTAGGTCCCGGTCGCTTACAGGTTGATCAGGGTCTGGTCGACGGTCTGCTGGGTCTTGATCGTCTGCGCGTTCGCCTGATAGTTGCGTTGCGCGGTGATCAGGTTCACCAGTTCGCTCGTCAGGTCGACGTTCGAGTTTTCCACCGCGCCGCCTTGCAGCACGCCGTGGTTGGTCGAGCCCGGTGCCGAAATCTGCGCGACGCCCGACTGCGAGGTCTGCTGGAATTCGTTGTTGCCGAGATTCACGAGACCGTTCTGGTTCGAGAAGTTGGCGAGCACGATCTGGCCGAGCGCAGCGGTTTGCTGGTTCGAGTAGTTACCGGTCAGGGTGCCGTCGGCGCCGATCGTGAAGCTCGTCAGCGTACCGGCCGCGTAGCCGTCGGGTTGCAGCGAGTTGACGCCGTCCTTGCCGCCGTACTGCGTCGTGCCGGCGATGTTCAGCGTCAGGTTTTGCGGCGTCGACGAACCGTCGGTGGTCGGGATGCTGAAGTTGTAGGCGAACGGCGTCGCGGTGGCGACACCCGATGCGTCGGTCGTGCCGAGCAGCGTGCCCGACGAATTGAAGTTCGCTTGACCGACCAGTTGCGCCGTGCCGGTCGACGTGCCTGCATACACGTTCCACGTGCCCGCCGACGTCTTGGCGAAATACATGTTGACGGTCTGCGAGCCGCCCAGCGAGTCGTACACCGTCGTGCTCGTCGAGTAGTTGTAGGTCGTCGAGCTGTTCTGGTTGAACGCCACCGCGGTCGGCGCGATCGTGTAGTTGTCGCCGGTCGCCGGCGTGCCGTTGAACGTGATGGTCTGGCCGTTGCCGAGCGAAATCGCCGACCCTGCCGTGTACTGCGCGGCGGCGGTCGTCGTGTTGAGCGTGTTGTCCTTGACCGTGTACGTGGGCGGCGTGGTCGTGGCGTCGAACGTGACCGTGTAGTTGTCGTTGTTCGTGCCCGACGCCGTATTCGTGATCGTGGCGCCGACCGTGGTCAGGCCGGTGCTGTTGGTGGTGCCGGCCGTGACCGTCGGCGTACCGAGCATCAGCGCGTCCTGCGCGTTCAGGTTCAGGCCGGCGACGATCTTGGTGGTCGCTTGCGGCGCGATGTTCGCGGTCGGCACCGACAGCGGCACGGTTTGCGCGGTGTTGATGATGCCCGAGGCGTTCGCGGCGTAGCCCATCAGTTGCAGGCCTTCGGCGTTAGTGATGTAGCCGTTCTTGTCGAGCTGGAACACACCGTTGCGCGAGTACACCAACGAGCCGTTGTTCGACAGCTGGAAGAAGCCGTTGCCGTTGATGGCGACGTCGAGCGCCTGATTGGTGCTGGTGATCGTGCCTTGCGAGAACTGCTGCTGGACGTCGGCGAGCTTGGTACCGATACCGACCTGGTTGCCCACCGCAGTCGCCACCGAATTCGCATACATGTCGGCGAATTGCGCCGCGCCGCTCTTGAAGCCAACCGTGTTCGCGTTGGCGATGTTGTTGCCGATCACGTCGAGGTCGCTCGACGACGCGGACAAACCACTCAAACCTTGCTGGTAACCCATGACGGTCTCCGTATCTGGAAAGTCGTAACTGACTGAATCTGAATCAAAGGATGGCGGCGACGCCGGTCAGGCCGACCGTCGAACCGTTCGACAGCACGAGGCCCGGTGTACCGTTGCTCTGCATGACGACGCTTTGCACCGTCGCACCCGTGAGCGTGGTGGCCGTCGCCTGCTGGCCGTTGATCGTGCCGACCGCGCTGATCGTGTAATTGCCGTCGGGCAGCGTGTTGCCGGCGGTGTCGGTCGGCGTCCAGCCCACCGGAACCGTGCCTGCCGCCTGCTGGCCGAGGTCGATCGTGTTGACGATCGTGCCCGCCGAGTTCTTCACGACGACCTGCAGGTCGCCCACCGCGTTGGCGAGCTGCACGCCGAACGCAGCGGCCTTGCCGCTCGCAACCGCCACCGAGCTGCCGGGGGCGAGCACCGTCGAGCCGATCAGCAAAGCCGCTTGCGACTGCTGACCCGCCGACATCTGCGTGGCGAGCGAGCTCAGCGTCGTGTTCAGCTGGCTGATGCCCGAGACCGTGTTGATCTGCGCCAGCTGCGAAGTCATCTGCGAGCTGTCCATCGGGTTGGTCGGGTCCTGGTTCTTCAACTGCGCAACGAGCAGTTGCAAAAAGGTGTTCTGCAGATCGGTCGCCGACGTGCCCGAGGTGCTGCCGCTCGAACTCGTGGAACTCGAGGCACTGCTCGTGCCGTTCATCGTGTCGAGCAACGTTTGCGACACGGTCGTGCCGTTGTTGCCGATGGTGGTGCTGGTGGTCAAGGAAAGTCTCCTCAGGTTCCGATCGTGAGCGTTTTCAGCATCAGTGTCTTGGCGGTGTTCAGGGTCTCGACGTTGGCCTGGTACGAGCGCGAGGCCGAGATCATGTTCACCATCTCCTGCACCGGGTCGACGTTGGGCAGCGTGACGTAACCGTCCGAATTGGCCGCCGGGTTGCCGGGGTCGTAGGCAGTCTTCATCGGCGTCGGGTCATCGACCACGCCGGTGACCTGCACGCCGCCGACCTGCTGGCCGGACGCCGTCCGCGCGCCGCCCAGCGGGCTGACCGCGAACACGACCTGCTTGGCCTTGTACGGCTGGCCGTCCGGGCCGGTCGTGCTGTCCGCGTTGGCGAGATTCGACGCCGTCACGTTGAGCCGTTGCGACTGCGCCGACATCGCGGAGCCTGCAACACCAAAAATGTTCATCAGCGATGGCATCTGTCCCACCTCTCCTGCCGGTTCGACCCGGCTTCAAGTTAATTCCCGTAGCGATTGTTCTTGCGTACTGCTGTAGCTGTTGCGTTCGCGCCGCCGGCTTTTTACGAGCCCGACTGGATCGCCGACAACATCGACTTGATCTGGTTCGACAACACCGTCATGCCCGATTCGAAGTGCAGCGTGTTATCCGCGAACTGCACCCGCTCGGTATCGATATCGACCGTGTTGCCGTCGAGCGCGGGTTGCGTCGGAATGCGGTATTGCAGGTTGCCGTAGTCGTCCGACGCGCCGCCCGTGGGCGTCAGCGTCGCCTTGCCGGCCATATGGCCCGGCGCGGTCGACACCATCGACATGCCGCTCGTCACCCCTGCGGGCTGCGTCATGCCGAGCGTCGAGTTGTTCGACGCGGCCGTGCCGGTGGTGCCGTCGCTCTTCTTCAGCGCACCGGCCAGCGACGAAGCGAAGTCGACGTCGCGCGCCTTGTACCCGGGGGTATCGGCGTTGGCGATATTCGACGACAGCAACTCCTGGCGGTAGGCGCGTACATCGAGCGCCTGGCGGCCAAAGGCGAATTCGGCATCGAGTTTGTCCAGCATATGAATCTCCGGAGAACGTTCCCGAGGCTTCCCGTGCACCTCGTGTGAGGATTGCAGCGGACGGGAAGACCTTTTTGCATGAGGTGCATCTTATGGGCCGAACGCAAGTGGCAATCGGACGAATAACCGGGAAAGGGGGCTTCTATTCAACGTTTGCGCAAAGGGGGCGCTCACTAGAATGCAAGGCGTACCGATGCATTCGATGGAGAACCGCGATGGACCAACCCACTTTCGAGCCGACGCACCGCGCCCAACGCGCGGCGACGCGTCGCGTGGGTAGGCGCGCAGCGCGTCTGGCGAGCCGGCTGCTGTTGAGCTCGGCACTGTGCGTGCCGGCCGGCGCCCTGTTGTTCGCGTGCGCCGCGCAGGCCGACGAGGCAGGCGGCCCGATCGTGATTCCCGGCCCCGGTGAGAAGAACCCGGCCGCGCTCGCCGATCTTGCCGCGCAGATGCAGGCGGCGCCCGCCAAACGCGTGGGCTCGCCGGCGACGCTTGCCGCGGCCACCGCGCAATCGATCGCGCCCGGGCCGGTCGCACGCGGCGCAGATGAGTTCACACGCGCCGCCAACGCGAGCGGCTCGATCGTCATTCCGGGTGCGGACGAGCCGCCGGCCGCGCCGCAGATGATCCGTACCAGCTTCAGACCCGACGCCAATGGCGTCGTGACGATTCCGGCGCCCAGCGCCGCCAATGCGACGAGTCCGCCTGCGCGAGTCAATCTCGTGCCGGGTTCGCGCCAGGTGGTGCCGGTCGTGGTGACGCCAGCGGCGCAAGTGAATAACGCAAGGCAAACATCAGGCGTGCAGACGGTGGTGGCGAATGGGCCGGCGGATGCATCCGCTGGCGCCTCCGCCGCGAGCGGTTTCGACAGCCTCGCCTCGCGCGGCGAGCCACCGCAACTGGATGCGAACGGCAAACTTGTCGCCGCCCGGGCAAGTGCGACGCGGCCCGTGGCCGCACGGGTGGCCGCCGCAGCTTCGGCCCCCACGCCCGCGCCCGCCGCCATCCAGGCGGCCGCGCCGACGCCGGCGACGATCTCACGCGTATCCGCCGTCCGGCCGGTTGCAACGGCGGTGGCACAGCAGAACCTGCACCCCGCCGCACTCGCTCAACCCGTCCCACTCGCCGGCCAGCAGGACCCAGAGCAGATTCGCAGCACCGCTCTCGCCTTCCTGCAGCAGCAAGCCGCCGGCTTGCCAGGCAAGATCGACATCACCGTCGCGCCGGCATTTCCGCGCGGGCTCGCCGCCTGTACGGTGCTCGAGCCGTTCATGCCGAGCGGCTCGCGCCTCTGGGGCCGCATGACCGTCGGCGTGCGTTGCGCGGGCGAGCGGCCGTGGACCATTTACCTGCAAGCGCGCATCGCGTTGCGGGCCACCTACTATCTGGCCGCCCGCGCGATGTCGCCCGGCGAAGTCCTCACCGCGGCCGACCTGGTTGCACGCGATGGCGACCTCACCGGACTGCCGCAAGCGATCGTGACCGACCCGTCGCAGGCCGTCGGCTCGGTCACGCTGACGCGCGTCGCCGGCGGTATGCCGTTGCGCCGCGACATGCTGCGCAGCGCCTCGTCGGTGTCGATCGGGCAGACGGTGCGGGTGGTCGCGGCCGGCGACGGTTTTTCGATCTCGTCCGAGGGCAGTGCGATGAATAACGCGTCGCCGGGACAGCAGGTGCGGGTCAAGACGCCCAACGGGCAGATCATTTCCGGCATCGTGAAAGACGGCGCGACCGTGGAGATTCAGTTGTGAACACGGTCGTAGAACACCGATCCGGACCCGTGACAGGGCCGGACCGACTTGTGAGGCAGGGCAGGAACTGGAGCGATTGCGCTAAAGTTTTGATCAACGCTTGCCGTTATCAGAATCAAATCGTTCAGGAAGCCCATCGTGAAAATCGATTCCACACCCAATTCGAATCTGCCGACGTTGAAAGACGCCCTGTCCCGCTCGCAACAAGGCGACGCGACGACGAACGCGACCAGCAGCACGCAGAGTGCGAGCAGTGCCTCGCAACCGACCACCAGCGGTTCGGGCGACGCCAGCGTCAGCCTGTCGGGTCTGTCGCAGCATCTGCGCAGCCTCGCGGCGTCCGGTTCGGCCGATATCGACACGGCGCACGTCGAGTCGATCAAGCAGGCCATCAAGGATGGCACGCTGACGATCGACTCGAGCAAGATCGCCGACGGCGTGCTGAATACCGCACGCGACCTGTTGCAAAGCAAAACCTCGTCGACCGGCAACTGATCGACGCATCGAAGTACGGTGAAGTGCCGGGCGGCATTCGACAAACCCGGCTCGCGAATCATGCGCGAGCCGTCGTGTTCAGCGAGTTGTTGAGATGAAAGACGCCCTGCTTGCCACCCTCATCGAAGAATATTCGGCCGTCGAGGCGTTCGCCTCGATCCTCACGCTCGAGACCAAGGCATTAACCGCCTTGTCTCCGCTGGAACTGCTGCCGCCAATCGTCGAGAAGAAAACCGAACTGATCGGCACGCTCGCCAGGCTCGAAGCCACCCGCGACGAACAGTTGGCCCAGATGGGCTTTCCGGCCGGCTGGTCCGGCATGGAACTCGCGGCCAGTACCGACGCGCGTCTGTCAGGCCAGTGGTCGTTGCTGCAGAAGGCCGCCGAACGCGCGCGCCGTTTCAATACCAGCAACGGTGAACTGATCCGCGTGCGGATGGACTACAACCAGCGAGCGCTGACGGCGCTGCAAGTGACCGTGCCCAAAAGGGCCGGCTTCTATGGACCGGACGGCCGTATTCCGGCGCAACCCGCCTTGTAAAACGACGCGGTATTGCTGACTGATTGCATTGAAAAAGGGCTCGTCATCGACGAGCCCTTTTGCTTTTCCCCGCCTGCTTTTCACTCCCCGCAGATCGCCTCCATCGCCTCCATCGCCTCCATCGCCTCCATCGCCACCATCGCCGCCTTAGCCATCCGGCCAGGTGGCGCGCAGCGCCACGCCGCGATCAAATCTCGTTTCCCCCACTGAGGTTTTCCGCCCTCCGCGAGCCGCGTGTCAACGCTGCATTGAGGAGCCAGGAAGCTTCCACTAGCAAGGTTGTGTAATCGTGTGTACAGTTCGAGGAATGCAATATGAACAGTGCCGAAGTCATCAAACGGATTCATGCGGAAGGGTTGGCAGCTGGTCCGCGTCACGGGCAGCCATCATCATTTTCGCCACGCGGTCCGGTCTCGTGACCATCCCGCATCCAAAGAAAGATCTTCCGCCCGGCACGCTGAACAGCATCCTGAAACAGGCAGGTCTGAAATGAAAAATCTGATTTTCCCGATCGCGATCGAGCCGGGCGATTCGCAGCAGGCGTTCGGCGTCGTCGTGCCCGACATTCCCGGTTGTTTTTCTGCGGGCGACACGCTGGAAGAAGCCTACGCGAATGCGAAAGAGGCCATCGAGTCGCATCTGGACACGTTGCTCGACGAGGGTATGCCGATTCCCGAACGGCTCACACTCGAGGAGCATCGGAGCAATCCGGACTTCGCGGGCTTCACCTGGGGTTTCGTGACCACCCGGAATATTCCCGCGCTCAAGAAGGCGGTGCGTATCAATATTTCGCTGCCTGAAGCGCTAGTTCAGGACATCGACGTCTATGCGCGGGCACGCGGCATGTCGCGCTCGGCGTTTCTCGCGCTGGCCGCGGAACATGAAATGGCAGACGCGTGAGGCAAAAGCGCCGTGCGGCGCTCCCGCTCGTCCACGCGGTGACTGACTGAAAACGTCAGGTTGCCTCGGCGTTGGCCCAGGTCATCTCACGCAGGCGGGTGCGCAAACGGGCCACCGCCTGGCTGTGCAGCTGGCACACACGCGATTCGCTCACTTCCATCACCGCGCCGATTTCGCGCAGGTTCATGCCGCGTTCGTAGTACAGCGACATCAGCAGCTTTTCGCGTTCGGGCAGGCGATCGATCGCCTCCACCAGCGCCGAGCGCAGGCTGTCGTCGAGCAGCGCCGACAGCGGATCCGAATGATCGACGCAGTAGCGGTCGAGGAACGGCTCGTCATCCGCCGAACGGTCGAAGTCTTCGTAATAGATCAGTTGGCTGCCGTGCAGATCCTGCAGCATCGACTGATACTCGTCGAGCGGCATTTGCAGGTGCTCGGCGATCTCCGTTTCGCTCGCCGAGCGGCCCAGATTCTGCTCCACCTTATGCACCGCAGTTTCCACTTCGCGTGACGTGCGTCGCAGGCTACGCGGCAACCAGTCGTTGCTGCGCAACTCGTCGAGCATCGCGCCACGAATCCGCTGGCTGGCATAGGTCTCGAACTGCGCGCCCTGGTCTTCCTTGTAGCGGCTCGCCGCGTCCAGCAGCCCGATCATGCCAGCCTGAATCAGGTCGTCCAGATCGACGCTCGCCGGCATTTTGGCGACGAGCTGCAAGCCGAGTCGACGCACGAGTGGTGCGTACTTGGTCAGAACTTCGGCTTGGGAAATCTTTCCCTGAGCGTTATACATCGTGCTCCCCTTGTCCTTGTGCCGCCTCTCAGGCGTGCTGCGCAGACGGTTGGTCGGCGTGTTGCGCCGCTGTAACTGTCGCAGGCGCCAGATAAGGCGTGTGCGACGACATCGCTGACCGCATCGGCCAGTACTGCAATTCGGCGGCGAGCTGCCGGAAGTCGCGCGCAGCCGGTGTCGATGGGAACGCATCGACGACACAACGCGACAACTCCAGGGCTCGTGCCATCCGCGCATCGGCGGTAATGCAACCAGCGTCTTCCAGCGCCACCGTCAGGTAGCGCCCGGCCACGCCGGCAAGATTGGCAAAGGCGGTGCGCGCATCGGCGGCGCTTTGCGCGTTGTTCACCAGCACACGAAACTGTGCGGTGGCATGCGCGTAGTGCAGGCGCTTCATGCACGCGTAGGCCTCGGTGATCGCCTGAGCCGCCATGCGCGTGACGATCATTACGTCGTGCGCCTGCATGGCGAGCGGCGAAAGATGGCCCTGTTGATCGACTTGCGCATCGATCAGCACGATGTCCGCCGAGCCGTGCAACACCACACCCAACTGCGCGGAGCTCTGGCCTTCGCGATTCGCCCGCGACGCGGCCAGCACCGAAAAACCCAGCGGATGACGCGCGGCGGCATCGTCCACCGACATCTGACCGCGCATCACGGCGACGAAATTGCCCGCATTGCGCATGCCGCCGAGCATCGCGCTCACCGATCTGTCGCCGAGGCATTCGTCCACCACCAGCACGTCCTTGCCCTGTTGGGCGAGCGCGGCGGCGAGGTTCACCACGGTCGTCGTGCAGCCTGCGCCGGCCGAGCCACCCGTCACCGCAATCACGCGCGAGCCGCTTGGCGCCAGCAGGCGCCGCAGTCCTTCTGCCTGATCGGAGATGAGCTTATCCAAAGCGGACCTCGTGAAGTTCAGCCGTCGAACGGGCGGACAAGGCCGACAGCAAGCCCGGAATGTCGTCGTCGTGCGGTACGAACGGCGAGTTGTCGCGCGGGATGCAGAAGGTGCTCTTGATCAAGAATTTCTTCGTGGCGACGTACAGGTTTTCCGGCACTTTCTGACCGGTCGACACGTAGTGCACCGGCAGCTTGTAGCGGATCACCGTATCGAGCACGCCGCCCAGATTGGTGGCTTCGTCGAGCTTGGTCAGGATGCAGCCGGCGAGCGGTTGTTGATCCGGGCCGCGCTGGTAGGCCTGAACGACTTCATTGAGCGTGTCGCCGTGGCTCGTTGCGTTGAGCAGAAGCAGGCGCTGCACCGGCTGACCGGCGCGGCACAGCATCGAGATCTGGTCGGAGACGAGACGATCGCGCTGGCTCATGCCGATCGTGTCGATCAGCACGATGTGCTTGTTGCGCAGTTCGGAGAGGGCGAGTTGCAGATCGGCGCCGTCTTTCACCGCATGCACCGACACGCCGAGAATCTTGCCGAAAATGCGCAGCTGTTCGTGGCCGCCGATCCGGTAGCTGTCGGTGGTGAGCAGCGCCACCTTGCTCGCGCCGAAGCGCATCACGCAGCGCGCGGCAAGCTTGGCCGTGGTCGTGGTCTTGCCGACGCCCGTCGGTCCCATCAGCGCGAACACACCGCCGCGCTCCATCAACGCGTCTTCGTCTTCGATCACCGGCAGGTTCGATTCGAGGACGGAGCGCACCCAATCCATGCCGCCTTCGAGGTTGTCGACGTCGTCCGGCAGGTTGTCGACCATCATCTGGACGAGCTGCGCGGAGAAACCCGCGGCGAACAGATGCTTGGTGAGTGCCGCACGCGTCGGGCTGCGGCGTTGGCGATCGCCCCACAGCAGGCCGGCGAAGTGCTCTTCCATCATCCCGCGCATCGACGACAGTTCGCTCATCACGGTGTCGTTGACCACTTGCTCCATGCGCAACTTGATCGCTTCGGCGACTGCCGACGGCGTGCGCGCGTCGTCGCTCGAAGCGGCTGGCGGGGCGTTTTTCTGTGCGGCACGGCGAGCGGCGACTTGCGCAGCTTCGCGGGCCCATTCTGGCTTGTTCATGTCATGCGGCGCATTCGCCGGAGCTTCGACTGCCGTACCCAGGCCCTTGGCCATCGCGGCGGCCGGCGTCATCGACGCCGGGCGTGCGCTATACGTGCCTTGTTCTTGCGCCTCGGCGGCAATGCGGCGAGCGTGGTCGATCAACCAGGGATTCGATTCGGCCATCGTGCGCGGCGTCTGCGAATCGGCCGGCAGTGTGATCGGCGCAGCCGGCACGCCAGCGGCTTTGAGCAAATCCGCGCGGATGTCGTCGCTGGAACGCGTGCGGGCGACGGCCTGTTCGTGGCCGGCCTGCGGTTGTGCTTGTGCCTGTGAGCCTGCGGCGCTTCTAGCCGACGAGCCCTGCGGCAATCTCGATGCGCCCGGCAGCGAGACCTTCGGCAAAGCAGTTTTCGAAGCAAGTTGCGGCGCCACGGCCGGCTCGTCGTTCAGTTCGTCGTCGCTGGCGTGGGTCTGGCCGGCGTTGCCGCTCAGGTTTTCCGCGCCCGCTTCCGGGCTTGCACCGAACACTGACGAAAACACGTCGGGCATGCCGCTCGCATACGGATTGGCTTGCGTCATCTGCATGGTCGGGGCGCGCGGTGCGGCCAGCGCGGGGTGTCCACTTGCTCCGCTCATCGGACCAGGGCGCGGCGCCTTCGGCGTAATCGCGGCGAGGTCGCGGTCGGCCAGTGCGACGATCTCGACACTGCCGTCGTCCATCGTGTGATTGGACAGTACGACCGCGTCCGCGCCCAAGGCTTCGCGTACAAGACGCAAGGCGTCGCGACTGGTTGCACCGACAAATTTACGAATGTTCAAGCTGGACCCCCGATGAGGTGAACGGACTAACGGACCGGCAACATACCGCTTCCCATTGAGATCATTATTGCGAAAGGCGCTACCTGACGATCGATGGATAAAGACCGTTAAAGGTGGGCAATTCGGGCGATGGAAACGTGCTGCAATTCACGCGCACGCCGGTTTCAAACGCCGTTTTCAGGGCGGCCCAGGGTCGGTGACGCGGGCCGCAGTGTGCGCCCTGTCCGCGCCTCGCAGTATGAAAAGTCAGGCGCCGAAATGAAAACCGGCGCTCGAGGAGCGCCGGCGAGAAGACGTTGGCCTACGTTTCGAGGCCGCGTTCAACCAGACGGACTAGTTGTGCGCCCCAATCAGGTTGACCACCTTGATATTGCGCGTGTCCGGTACTTCGGCATAAGACAGCACCTTCAGTTGCGGCAGGCTGCGGCGCAGGAAGCGCGCGAGCATCGGCCGCAACGCGTGCTGCACGAGGAGCACCGGCGCGAGCCCAATGGTCTGCTGACGCGTCATCGCTTTCTGGGTTTCCGTGAGCAGCGTGTGCGCGAGACCCGGTTCGAGGCCCGGGTTCGTCCCGGTCGACAGCGCCTGCGACAGCACCCGTTCCAGATTCGAATCGAGGCCCATCACCTGCATGTCGCCGGTGCCGGGGAACCACTGCTGCGTGATCGCGCGGCCCAGCGCGAGGCGCACGGCGGCGGTGAGATCGTGGGCGTCGGTGATCTTCGGCGTGTGTTCGGACAGTGCTTCGAGAATCGTGCGCAGGTCGCGAATCGGCACGCCTTCCTCCAGCAGGTTCTGCAGCACCTTTTGCAGCGTGGTGAGCGGCAGGCTCTTCGGCACCAGATCGTCGACCAGCGACGGCGTGTCTTTCTGCATCCGTTCGAGTAGCGCCTGCACTTCGCGGCGGCCCAGCAGTTCGGACGCATGCGTCACCACCAGGTGATTCAGGTGAGTCGCCACGACCGTGCTCGAATCGACCACCGTGTAGCCATACACCTGCGCCTGTTCGCGTAGATTCGTATCGATCCAGATAGCCGGCAGGCCGAACGCCGGGTCTTGCGTCGGCGTGCCTGGTAGTGCGGCGGACACCTGGCCCGGATTGATCGCCAGCCATTGCCCCGGATACGCTTCGCCGACCCCTACTTCGACGCCCTTGAGCGCGATCCGATAACCGTTCGGTCGCAGTTCGAGGTTGTCGCGGATATGAATGACCGGCGGCAGGAAGCCGATTTCCTGCGCGAACTTCTTGCGGATGCTCTTGATCCGCTTGAGCAGTTCGCCGTCGGCATTCTTGTCGACGAGCGGAATCAGCCGGTAGCCGACTTCGAGGCCGAGCGTGTCGATCATCGTCACGTCGTCCCAGCTGGCTTCGGTGTTTTCGACCGGCGCAATCGCAGCCGGTGCGATGTCGACCAGCGCGGTGGTGTTCTTGCGTTCTTCGGTGCGCTTTTTCATCGTTCGGCCGAGCTGGATCAGACCGCCGCCGAGAATCAGAAACGCGAAGTGCGGCATGCCCGGAATCAGCCCCATCAGCACGAGAATGCAGCCGGTGATTGCCAGCACGCGGGGATTGCTGAACAACTGTCCGGTGAGCTGGGTGCCGATGTCTTCGTTGGTCGCGACGCGCGACACGATCACACCGGCGGCGGTCGAAATCACCAGCGACGGAATCTGTGCAACCAGACCATCACCGATCGTCAGCAGCGTGTAGTTCTTGCCCGCGGACGCGAAGTCCATGCCGTGCTGGACCATCCCGACGATCAGGCCGCCGATGATGTTGATTACCATGATCAGCAAGCCGGCAATCGCATCGCCGCGCACGAACTTGCTCGCGCCGTCCATCGAACCGTAGAACTCGGCTTCCTGCGAGACTTCGAGACGCCGCTTGCGGGCCTGGTCTTCGTTGATGAGACCGGCGTTGAGATCGGCGTCGATCGCCATTTGCTTGCCGGGCATCGCGTCGAGCGTGAAGCGCGCGGACACTTCCGCGATCCGCCCCGCGCCCTTGGTGATCACCATGAAGTTGATGACCATCAGGATGATGAAGACGACGATACCGACCGCGAAGTTACCGCCCACCAGGAAGTGGCCGAACGACTCGATCACCTGACCGGCCGCATCCGGGCCGGTGTGGCCTTCGAGCAGCACCACGCGGGTGGACGCCACGTTCAGCGAGAGGCGCAGCAGCGTCGAGAACAGCAGCACGCTCGGGAAGGCGGCGAAGTCGAGCGGCTTCATCGTGTACATGCTGACGAGCAGCACCATCACGGACAAAGCGATGTTGAAGGTGAACAGCAGATCCAGCAGGAACGGCGGCAACGGCAGAATCATCATGCCGAGGATCATGCAGATCAGCACCGGCCCGGCGAGGGCGCGCAAATTGGTGCTGCTCAAGGCATCCGGCCGTCGAGCGAGGAAACCGGCGCGAGCGTTCATGCGGAGGCTCCTGAGACGTCGTCTTTATCGGGGTTGTTAGCGGGATTGAGCACGTCGGCGGCTTCCTGATCCGCCTCGTCGTCCGGCACGCCGCCCTGGTCGAGGTCGGCCGGCACGTCGAGGTCGGTCGGCGCGAGCGGCACGTCGCCGCCTTCGGTCTTGAAACGTCGCAACTGGTAAACCCACGCGAGCACTTCGGCAACCGCGCCATAGAGCGGCCCCGGAATCTCGCGATTTAGTTCGACGTTGTGATACAGCGCACGCGCCAGCGGCGGCGCTTCCAGCAAGGGCACGTTGTTCTCGGCGGCGATTTCGCGAATCCGCGCGGCCACCAGGTTCACGCCCTTGGCGACCACCTTCGGCGCGCGCATCTCGCCGTCGGCGTACTGCAACGCGACCGCGAAGTGCGTCGGGTTGGTGACCACCACGTCGGCCTTCGGCACGTTGGTCATCATGCGACGGCGGGCAATCGCGCGCTGCTGCTGACGAATCCGGCCTTTGACGTGCGGATCGCCTTCGCTCTCGCGGTGTTCACGCTTCACTTCTTCCTTCGTCATGCGCAGTTTCTTGTTGAACTGCCACAGTTGGTACGGCACATCGAGCGCGGCGACCACGAACATACCCGCCACCGTCATGCCGCAGCACACGGCGATCAGATGCATGGTGTTGGCGAGCGCGAGCTGCAACGGCTCGGTTGCCAGCGCGAGAATCTCTTCGCGGCGATTCCAGATCGCCGTACCGCCGATCACGCCCACCACCAGCGTCTTCACCACCGACAAACCCAGTTGGATCGGTCCGTTGATCGAAAAAATGCGGCCGAGACCGGTGATCGGATTGAGCCGGTCGAACTTCGGCTCGAGCCCCTTGGCCGACAGCAGCCAGCCGCCCAGCGCCAACGGCGCGAGCAAGGCGGCCAGTCCCGTGAAGACCAGAATCGGCAACAGCGTGTAGAAACCTTCGCGGCTCGCCACGCCCGCGCCGATCAGCATGCGGCGGGTTTCGAGCGCGCTATGGTCGAATGTGAGGGACGTGCGCAGCATGCCCTGCAAATGCTCGCCGATGCTGCCGGACATGCCCCAGACGCCGAAAAAGCCTGCCGCCAGCAGCGCGAACGTCGACAGCTCCCGCGAACGCGCAATCTGCCCTTCCTCGCGCGCCTTCTGCAGACGCCGGGGAGTGGCTGATTCGGTTTTTTCGAGGTCGCTATCCTCTGCCACAAAAGCTCTCCGTTCGGCCGAGGCACGACGCCTCTTTCCAGTGAGAGCGATTATTCCCGCTCGACGCAAGCACCGATCGGCGGATAAGGGCGGAGAAAGGGGGGTATTTCAAGGGATGGAACAGCTGGCGGCGGGCCCTGGCGGCCGGCTCTGGAGACGCTCGTCCGCACGAGCCTGGCGCGCGCGGACGAGGCTCATGCGGCCCGGTCAGAACCCGACGTAGGGCTGCTGGCCGTTGCTCGCGGTCTGGTCGATGCCGTAGTAAACGTGGCGGCCATAGAAGAACGGCAAGCCCAGGTCGAAGCTGCTGTTGCCGCCGATCTGTCCGCCCAGGTCGTTGAACGCAAAGTTGCCGCCGTTGCCGAACAGCGTGCTCGCGTTCAGGATGCCGATGCTGGCGCCGGTCCTGGCGTTGTTCAGGCCGACCAGCGTGACCGAGCGGGTCTGGGCCGCCGTCGGGCAATAGAAACCCTGGAAGTTGCTGCCGCATAGCGTGATCGAGCTGTCGGCGAAGAAGTAGCCGTTCGAGCCGGAATCCAGGAACGCCTGCACCGTCGTGCCGTTGAAGACACTGTTGTTCAGGTCGCCGTAGGTGTCGGTGGTGTAGGTCTGCGTCGAACCGAGCGCATTGTTCGACTGCGTGTTGATCCCAAACACCAGCGTGCCAGTCGCGGATGGGGCGCCGGTGTTCGAAATCGGCGGCATCTGCACGATCACGCCGTTGTTGTCGGTCGGAAAATAGGCGACCGGGTTGGCGACCTGCTGTGTGAGCTGCACCGCGGTGCGCGTGCACGAGGTACCACCGGGGCAGGCGAAGTAGTTGCTGTAGTTGGAGGCCGTCGCCGCGTTGACGCAAGTCGAGCCGCAGTCGTTCGGCGCGGTGCCGATGCCGAGAATGCCGTTAGCGCCGAGATCGCTCGCCGTGTTCTCCGCCGAGCCGCTGCCGCAACCGCGTGTCGGCACGCTGCTCGCGGACAGGTCGCCGATGATCTGCAGCGGGATTGCGGCGGTCGTCGTTTCGCCGCCGATGGTGACCGTCCCGGTCCGCACCGTGCCCCACGTGTAGCCGTCGGCAAAGGTCGCGCACTCGGCCAGTTGAGCGCCGCCCGAAAGCGTGCTGACCGGTAGCGCGTTGAGCACCGAGCTGTTTAGCGCGGTATTGACCACCCGCAGACCGAACGACCCGGTATCGACCTGGATGTTGTTGACGGTCTGACAATTCGAACTCGAGCCAGGCGCGCAAATCGTCACGCTCACGGTCGGAATATTGACGACGTTGTTGACCCCCGGCCCGACCGTGATCTGCACGGTGTTCGCGGCGCCTGCCGCGATCGGCTGCTGGGTGGGGCTGGCCGGCAGCGAACCGCCGTTCAGCGTGGTCGACGAATTGTTGCTGGAGTCGCTGCTGCCGCCGCCGCACGCGACGAGCACCGACACCAACGCCAGTGCGCCGGCAACCTGCATCCAGCCCGTGAGCTTCGAAGCAATCCGCATGGTCCGCATGGTTTTGTCCTCGCCGTTACTGGATGTCGGAGCCGCTGACGCCGGCGGGCAGCGCGGGCGGTAGCCACGCCTGGCCGCTGAACGCGCCCATGTGTCCGCCGGAGCGCACCACGAGACTGCTCTGGTCGACGGCAACCGGGCCACGGGCACCGCCGCGTGCGGCACGCACGGCCTTCACGCCGGCGACGTACTGCGGGAAATAACTACCCAGTAGATCGTTAAGGTCCGGCATTTGCGGACCGCGCCATGCGATGCCGAAGACGGCGCCGTCGGCGGCCAGATACTCGCGCACCACGGTGCCATTGCCGAGCGCGGTTTCACGCACGGTGTAGGTGGACGAGGAAGAAGCGGAAGCGGAGGACGCAGCGCTGGACGCGGAGCGCATCACACTTTGCGCAGCGCTGACGGCACTGCTGGCGGGCTGGACGGTGCGGGAAGAGACGGAAGCGTCGGTAGGCGGCGTCATGGGTGCGCCGCCTAGCGCTGCGTGGGCGGCCGGCACGGCCGCGAGGGAACAGGATAAAGCGAGCGCCGAAACGATCCCGGCGCGGCGTACACGACTCCACATAACGAGGCTCCTCCCGATCTGTGGCTCAGTGCGCCAAAGGGGCGAACTGGCCGCATGTATGCAGATCATACGGCACCGCTGCGGTCACACGTTGAAGGAGTTCCTCACCGTGCCACCGGTCGGCCGCTGTACTGGCCGGAAAGCCGTGTCGCTGCTTGAGATCGTAGTATGCCTGTGGTTTGTGTCGGTAGACAGCAAGCGCACGCGCAAGCGCGGCTTGCTACACCGACCGCGACGCGCACCGGACGATGCGCGTCGGGGCGGCCGCCCTGACGACGGGCGACGCGTGCCTCAGAAGCCGAGGCTCGCCAGCAGGTCGTCGACTTGCGACTGATCCTGCACCACGTCGGCCTTGCCTTCCGGATTGATCTGCGGACCATTCAGCAGATGTTCCGGGCTGCCGGTCGGCGAGACTTCGGATGCGGCCAGCGCCGCCGCGTTCGCCGCGAACTGCTCGCGCCGCTCGAGCGCGATGTTCTCGACCAGCACGCCGAGCAGTTGCTGCTCGATCAGGTACACGACGTCCGTGATCTTCTTGATGACCTGACCGGTCAGATCCTGGAAGTCTTGCGCCAGCATGATTTCCATCAGCTGCGAGTTGGTCGCGCCGGTCACGTCGGGCACGCCGCGCAGGAAGGTGCGCGTGTCGTTCATCAGCGCACGCACTTCCTCGCGATCGATCGGCGCCGTGTACCACTGCTCCCAACGCGCGTCGAGTACGGCCGCGTCCTGCTGCAGTTGCACCTGGATCGGCTTGGCGATTTCGATCGCTGACAGCACGCGCTCAGCCGCCTGCTCCGTCATCGTTGCGATGTATTTCAAACGGTCGCGAGCATCGGGTACGGCTTCCGCCGCACGCTCGACATGCTTGTCGAGTCCAAGCTCGCGCATCGAGTCGCGCAGCGTGCGGGTCAGTGCCCCAATGCGGGCAAGAATACGGTCGGACGCAAAGTCGCCGCTCTCATTGACCGCTTCGGCGCCTTGCGCATTGGTCGGCAGATTCACATCAGCTCCCGGTCTTGGCCATCTTCTCGAGAATCTTGTTGAGTTTCTCGTCGAGCGTGGCGGCCGTGAACGGCTTGACCACATAGCCGCTCGCGCCGGCCTGGGCCGCCGCGATAATGTTTTCCTTCTTCGACTCGGCCGTGACCATCAGCACCGGCAGGTGCGTGAGGTGCGAGTCGGCGCGGATTTCCTTGAGCATGGCCAGACCGTCGAGGTTCGGCATGTTCCAGTCGGAGATCACGAAGTCGTAGGTGCCGCTGCGCAAGCGCGCGAGGCCAGCCTGACCGTCTTCGGCTTCGTCGACGTTCGAGTAACCGAGTTCCTTGAGGAGGTTGCGAACAATCCGGCGCATCGTCGGAAAGTCGTCAACTACCAGAATCTTCATTCCCTTATCCATTTCATTCCCTTTGCTTGATCCACGGTGCGGCGCTCAATCGCCTCGAATTTGCGCCTCAATTCTGTCCGGCCAGCATCATACCCGCTGAACGCGATCGCCCATCGACGAGAGACGCGCCATGACGCGTCGGCTCATTTCCGGCAACGATGCGATTTCGTCGGCCGCGCCCAGCGCAATGGCTTCACGCGGCATGCCGAATACGATACAGCTCGCTTCGTCCTGCGCAAGGGTGTACGCCCCTGCTTTTTTCATGTCCAGCAGTCCGGCGGCGCCGTCGCGCCCCATCCCGGTCAGAATTACCCCGACCGCGTTCTTACCCGCATGCTGCGCGGCCGAACGGAACAGCACATCTACCGACGGGCGATGCCGGTTCACCGGCGGTTCATCCGACAGGTGAGCAATATAGTTCGCCCCGCTACGCGCGAGCAACAGATGAGCGTGGCCCGGCGCGATATAAGCATGGCCCGGCAGCACGCGTTCGCCGTGCTCTGCCTCTTTAACGGTAATCCGGCACAAACCATTGAGGCGTTGTGCAAAAGATTTTGTGAAACCCGGCGGCATATGCTGCGCGATCAGCACGGCGGGTGCATCCGGCGGCAGCGGCACCAGCACTTCGCGGATCGCTTCGGTGCCGCCCGTCGAGGCACCGACGATGATCAGCTTCTCGGTACTGAGCAGCGGATTGTTGAACAGCGGCGCGGCGCCGACCGGCGCATGCGCGGCGTGGGCCGCGGCATGTTGCGCGGGCGCAGCCTGGCGCACGCGCGCGCGGGCTGCCGCGCGAATCTTGTCGGCAAGCTTTTCCGAGTAGTCGAGCATGCCGTCGCGAATGCCGACCTTCGGTTTGGTGACGAAGTCGACCGCGCCCAGTTCCAGCGCACGCAGCGTGATTTCGTTACCACGCTCGGTCAGCGACGACACCATCACGACCGGCATCGGCCGCAGACGCATCAACTTCTCGAGGAAGTCGAGGCCGTCCATGCGCGGCATTTCGACGTCGAGCGTCAGCACGTCGGGATTGTGCTGCTTGATGAGGTCGCGCGCGACCAGCGGGTCGGGTGCGGTCGCCACGACCGTCATGTCCGGCTGGCCGTTGATGATTTCCGTCATCAGGCTGCGGATCAGCGCCGAATCGTCGACGCACAGTACTTTGATCTTTTGCACAGCGCTCACGCCTCCTCTGTAGTTCTGGCGTTGTTTGAATTAATCGGGCGGGCGCTCGCGCCGAACAGTTCGATGCGCGGCTTCGTTGCCGCTGCGCCGGTGCCCGTGCCCGCTGCTGCGCCGCCATTCGAGCCGAACAATTCGATCTTCGGACGCGCGGCGCCCGGCGACGAAAACAGTTCCACTTTGGGTCTGGACGCAGCCGGAGTCGAGAACAGTTCGACGCGCTTGCGCGCCGCCGCGAGACGCTCGGCGCGTGCTTCGGCGTTCTGACTCACCAGCGCCTGTTCGCGCTCGGCCACGCCGGCTTCCTGCTGCAGACGCAGTTTCTTGACCATCACCTGGCCGGTGCGCGGCATGAAGGCGACCTTGCGCGGATGCGAGCCCTGCAAATCTTCGGCGACGATACGGATTTTTTCGAGCGCGAGATAGCGCCGCACGAACTCCGAATTACGGTCGCCGATGTTCATCGTGGTCATACCCGCGAGCACTGCGCCGCCGCCAAACACCTTGGCTTCGAAACGCTCGCGGCGGCCGCCCGCCTTGATCAACTCGTTGATCAGCACTTCCATCGCATAGGCGCCATAGCGCATCGAATCCGACGCCGCGTGGCCGGCGTCCGCGCCGTCGTCGGGAAGCATGAAGTGATTCATGCCGCCGATGCCGGCCGTGCGATCCTGAATGCAGGCGGCCACGCAGGACCCGAGCACAGTGACCAGCACCATGTCCTCGTGCGTGGTGTAAAACTCGTTCGGCAACAGCTTCACGCCGGGGCGTTGGAAGTGGTTGTCGAAATACAGATTGGTGGCGATCGGTAGTCTCGTGCTCATGCCGTCACCCCATTCGTGGTGTGATGCGCGGCCGATGCAGAAGTGCGCGTCGCCGGCGTACGCACGCCGGTTGCGTCGCGCGTCAGTTCGTAGACGGTCTGGCCGCGCAGCTTGAATGCCTGCGTCACGTAGGTGAAGTTTTCCGAGTGGCCGGCGAACAGCAGGCCGCCCGACTTCATCAGCGGCTCGAAACGCGCGAGCACTTGCGCCTGCGTCGGCTTGTCGAAATAGATCATGACGTTACGGCAGAAGATCGCGTCGAACTGCGTGCGCAACTGGTAATCGCGATCGGTGAGATTCAATTGCTCGAAGCGCACCAGCGCGCGCACTTCCGGGCGAATCTTCACCATGCCCGCATGCGCGCCGGTGCCCTTCAGGAAGAAGCGCTTCAGGCGTTCCGGCGAGAGATGTTTCACCTGGTCGAACTGATACATGCCCGCGGCCGCCTTGGCGAGCACCTGGGTGTCGATGTCGGTGGCGAGCACCGACGCCTGGCGCGCCCCGCTGTCGCCGAGGGCTTCGATAAGCGTCATCGCGATCGAATACGGCTCCTCGCCGGTCGAAGCCGCCGAGCACCACACCGAAACCGGCTGCGCACGGCGCGGCACGAAATCGGCGAGGATCGGAAAGTGATGGGCTTCGCGAAAGAACGCGGTCAGGTTGGTGGTCAGCGCGTTGGTGAAGGCTTCCCACTCGGCCGGATCGTTTTCCGCTTCGAGCAGATCGAGATACTGTTTGAACGTGTCGAGGCTGCGTGCCCGCAAGCGCCGCGCGAGGCGGCTGTAGGCCATATCGCGCTTGTGATCCGACAGCGAAATACCGGCGCTGCGATGAATCAGATCGCGAATGCGAGCGAAATCCGCGGACGTGAATTCGAAATCCCGTCCCTGTTCGCCGGATCTAGCCGGTTCCGCCCTCTCGGGACTTGCCCGTTCGGGCCGTTGCTGTGCGCGCGTTGCCATCATCAAGGTTCCTGCCTGCAATACGAGCCATCCCGCTTTCCGCGCAAGGGGTTTCCTTGAACAGAAGGGATTCTTTTCGCGGGGTCGCGCCCGCCCGCGAGTTCTGCCAACCTGCAGTCGGCCCGCGACACGCCTGGTAAGCGTGCTTCGATGATTCGCTCCTCATGGAGCGAGATGCCGAATGACTGCATGTCTCTGTGCCACTGCCTTAAAACGTTTCCCAATCCGCCTCGGAGCCCGCCGGGATCGCGACTGGCGCGGCCGGACGTGCTGCTGCGGAATCGGTTGCCGCGCGGGCCGGTTTCGGCCTGAGCGCCGGTTCGGCGCGTCCTGCGCCTGCGTCGTAATTGGCCGAAGCCGGCGCGGCATTCGTTGCCGCCGCCTGGCTGCCGGCTGCGTGCGCTACGCCCTTCACCGCCGCCTGCGGCGCGGCCTTCGCTGCCGGCTTGCTCTTGCTGCCCGTCACGCGAGGGGCGGCGGACGCGTTGCCACGCCCTTGGGCACCGGCTACTTTCCAGCCACCCACCACCTCTTGCAACTGACGTGTCTGATCTTCGAGCGACGCCGCGGCTGCAGCTGCCTGCTCGACAAGCGCAGCGTTCTGCTGCGTGACTTCGTCCATCTGCACGACCGCGCGATTCACCTGTTCGATGCCGCCCGATTGCTCTTCGGAAGCCGCGCTGATTTCGCCCATGATGTCGGTCACGCGACGCACGGCCTGCACGATCTCGTCCATCGTCGTGCCGGCGCGGCCTACCAGCGTCGAGCCGCTTTGCACCTTGTCGACGGAGTCGCCGATCAGTTCCTTGATTTCCTTCGCGGCGCTCGCACTGCGTTGCGCGAGACTGCGCACTTCGCCGGCCACGACCGCGAAACCGCGACCCTGTTCGCCGGCGCGCGCGGCTTCGACCGCCGCGTTGAGCGCGAGAATGTTCGTCTGGAAGGCAATGCCTTCGATCACTCCAATGATGTCGACGACCTTGTTCGAACTGGTCGCGATACCCTGCATCGTCGTGACCACCTGGCTCACGACGTCGCCGCCGCGTGTGGCGATGTCGGACGCGTTGACGGCCAGCTGGCTCGCCTGACGCGCGTTCTCGGCGTTTTGCCGCACGGTGCCGGTGAGCTGCTCCATGCTCGATGCGGTTTCCTGCAGCGAAGCGGCCTGTTGCTCGGTGCGTTGCGAGAGATCGGTGTTGCCCATGGCGATTTCACGCGCGCCGGTGTCGATCGACTCGGCGCTGCTGTGTACGGCCTTGACCATCGTCGACATGCTCTCCTGCATGTGCTTGATGCCGCCGAAAAGTCGTCCAATCTCGTTGGTGCTGAATACCTGAATCTGTTCGGACAGATCGCCCGCCGCGATGCGTTCGAAACAGGCGGTCGCGTCGGCGAGCGGCTGCACGATCAGGCCACGCAGCGCGAAGCGGATGCCGACCACCAGCAGCAACGCGATCGCCGAGACCCCGATGATGAGCGTAGTCATCAGCGAAATATTCGCTTGCGCACTCGCCTGCTGATCCACGGCGTGCTGCTGCAACGCCTTGATGACCGCCGATGCCGCGCCGTCGTAGGCGATGAACATCGGGCTGATCTTCGTATCGGCGACCGCATGATAGGCGGCCATGTCGTTAGCGTTCAGCGCTGCGAACTCCGGATCGACGCCGTCACGCATCACCGCCGTGTGCCTGGCGAGCGCGTCGTCGAGCAGCGCCTGATCGATGCCGCTCTTCGGTGCATCGAGATACGCCTGCCAGCTCTGGTTGCCCTTGGTGAGCAACTCCTGCGCACGGTCGATCGCCTTCTTCGCTTCGTCCGCATTGCCCGCGGCCGAGAGCGTATTGAAGCGGTCCACCGCGAGGCGCGAACGCAACAGGTAGGCGGACGCATCGTCGATTGCGTGAATGGCGACCAGGTCGCCGCGCGCAATGCGCTCGAGCGACTGGCTCGCGCCATTCAGCGCGGTAAGCCCAAGCGCGCCGACCACGATGGTCAGCGCGACCAGAATGATCCCCACCATCGTCAGCGACGTGCGAATCGACCACCTGCTCAGCATCTCGATGCTCCCTGTCCCAGTCTTGCGTTAAAGCCGTTGCCCTTAGGCGCCGAGCGTTTCGATCAGCGCCATTTCGCGGCTGGTCATGAGCTTCTCGATGTCCATCAGGATCAGCATGCGGCCGTCGACGGTGCCCAGACCCGTGAGGTACTCGGTCGTGAGCGTGGCGCCGAATTCCGGTGCCGGCATGATCTGGTCGGTGGCCAGCGTCAGCACGTCCGACACGCCGTCCACCACCATCCCGACCACGCGATGCGCGACGTTCAGGATGATCACCACCGTCTGGTGGTCGTATTCGACCCGGCCCAGATGGAACTTGATGCGCATATCCACGATCGGCACGATGATGCCGCGCAGATTGATCACACCCTTGATGAACTCCGGCGCATTGGCGATCCGCGTGACGTTGTCGTAGCCGCGGATTTCCTGCACCTTGAGAATGTCGATGCCGTACTCTTCGGCGCCGAGCGTGAAGACGAGGAACTCCTGA
This sequence comes from Paraburkholderia sp. BCC1884, assembly GCF_900996225.1. Classification (GTDB taxonomy): domain Bacteria; phylum Pseudomonadota; class Gammaproteobacteria; order Burkholderiales; family Burkholderiaceae; genus Paraburkholderia. Next base: position 140,947 of record NZ_CAAJGL010000090.1, read on the forward strand.
CCGCCGGCGTCTGCCTGCTGCGCAGCGCGGCGGCCACTCGTGCCGCTTGCGTTCGCGACGCTCGAATTGTTGGATTGGACTTCTGCCACATTAGCCCCCAAACGGTTGGGATGATTCAGATTGAGTAAGAGTAAGTGTTACGCGTTTCATGCAAGGCTCATCGCGCCATGCGCGTGGCGCGTTTCGCGGTTCAGTGCCGCCACGTCCACGATCAGTGCGACGCTGCCGTCGCCCAGAATGGTCGCGGCGGAAATGCCGTGCACCTTGCGGTAATTCGTTTCGAGATTCTTCACCACCACTTGCTGCTGGCCCACCAGCTCGTCGATCAGCATCGCAAAGCGGCGCCCCTCGGTCTGCATGATGGTGACGATGCCCTGCGTCGGTTCCTGCTTCGCATCTTCGACGTTGAAGACTTCGTGCAGCGCCACCAGCGGCAGGTATTCGCCGCGCACGCGCACCACGCGCTCGCCGTTGGCGACCGTGTAGATGTCCTCGGCTTGCGGCTGCAGCGACTCCATCACGAAGTTCAGCGGCAGAATGAAGATCTCGCTGCCGACCTTGACCGACATGCCGTCGAGAATCGCCAGCGTGAGCGGCAAAACGATGCGTGTCGTGCTGCCCTTGCCGGCGTGCGAGGTGATTTCCACGTGACCACCCATCGACTGGATGTTCCGCTTCACCACGTCCATGCCGACGCCACGGCCGGAGACGTCCGTGACCTGTTCCGCCGTCGAGAAGCCCGGCAGGAAAATCAGGTTCCAGACTTCTTCATCGGTCATCGTGTCGCTGACCGACATGCCCTGCTTGGCCGCTTTCGCGAGAATCTTGTCGCGCCGCAGACCGGCACCGTCGTCGCTCACCTCGATGACGATGTTGCCGCCATGGTGGGCCGCCGACAGCACCAGCTGGCCGGTCGAATCCTTGCCCGCCGCGCGTCGCGCTTCCACGGTTTCGATGCCGTGGTCGAGACTGTTGCGCACGAGGTGGGTCAACGGATCGATGATCCGTTCGATGAGGCTCTTGTCGAGTTCGGTCGCCTGACCGAAGGTGACGAGTTCCACTTCCTTGCCGAGCTTGGCCGCCAGATCGCGCACCAGACGCGGGAAGCGGCTGAAGACGTAATCCATCGGCATCATGCGGATCGACATCACCGCTTCCTGCAGATCGCGCGCGTTGCGCTCGAGCTGAGCCATACCGTTGAACAGGCGATCGTGCAGCGCCGGATCGAACGTGCTGGTGGTTTCCGCAAGCATGGCCTGCGTGATCACCAGTTCGCCGACCAGGTTGATCAACTGATCGACCTTTTCCACGCCGACGCGAATCGAACTGCCTTCCGCGCCGCCGGCGGCGGCCGCCGGACGCGCTGCCTTGCGATCCTGCTCGGCCGGCGCGGCAGCGTTGGCTGCCGGTGCCGGGCTGGCGGCCGGTGCGCTGGCCGCCGCGGCAGGTTGCGACGCGGCTTGCGGCGCAGCCGGCGTTGCCGCCGGTGCGTCGAACAGGCCGTGTTTGGCCGTGCTGGCGGAAGCAGCGGGGTCGGCCGTTGCCGACGATGCTGCCTGCTCCGCCTGAGCGGCCGGTACTGCTTGCGCCGGGGTCGACTCGGCAGCGTCGGGCGTTCCAGGTTCGCCTTGCTGCGTGTCGTCCACCGGTGCGGTGCCGCGACCGATCGAGATCTGACTTTCGTCGATCACGAAACAGCACACGGCGATAATGTCGTCGGCGGTCACATCGGTCTGGAGCCACAGCGTAAAGTCGCCGCCACTCTTGACCTGCCCGACGATGCTGCCCAGGTTGCCGAGCTCTTCGGCCAGCAGTTCCTGGTCCTTCTCACCCACGCCCCGTAGCGTAATTTTCAGATGGGGACCGGTGCCATCGGCACCGCTGTCACCCGCGGCCTGCCCGGTCTGTGCCGGGTCGCCGTCAGTCCATTCACCCGCCGCCTGCACCGCCTGTTCGACGACGTGCTCGGGCGGGGTACCGCCTTGTACTACTTGAGTAACTTGTGCTGCAGGTGCCGCGGCCGGCGCTGCGGCGGCCGGCGCCGGCGCTCCGCCGGCCAGGCTTTCCGCATGCAGGCGTTCGAGCTTCGCGCAGATCGCCTTGGCGACGGCTGCATCCGGCTCGGCACTCGCCCGATAGTCGGCGAGCTGGCCGGACAACACGTCCTTGGTTTCGAGGAACGTGTCGATCATGTCCTTGCGGAGCACGAGTTCGTTGTTGCGCGCGCGATCGAGCAGCGACTCCAGAATGTGAGTCGTCTCTGTCAGCGCGGTGAAGCCGAAAGTCGCCGCGCCGCCCTTGATCGAATGCGCCGCGCGGAAAATGGCCGCGAGGTCTTCCGGGTCCGGATGGGCGATATCCAGATTGAGCAGCAACTGCTCCATCTGCGCGAGCAGTTCATCCGCTTCGTCGAAGAACGTCTGATAGAACTGAGTGATGTCGAGTGTCATGCCTGGGTCACCGCGAGAGTTCCTGTCTAGGCTTGGGCTGCCGTGCCGCCGCGTCGAGAGCTTCTATAACTTGTCTATGGGTCGTGCTTAAGCGTGATCCGGCTCGGCCAGCGCCGCCACCAGTTCGGTCAGCATGTCGGGGTCGAGCGGCTTTTCGATCCAGCCGGTCGCGCCTGCCGCCCGTGCCGCGGCCTTGAACGGCTCGCCCGATTCCGTCGTGAGGACGAGGATGGGCGTCGCCTGATAGGCCGGATTGCCGCGCAGCGCGGTGATCAGATCGAGGCCGGTCTTGCCCGGCATGTGCTGGTCGGTCAGCACGAGGTCGAACGACATCGCGAGGGCGTTTTCGAGCCCTTCGTCGCCGTCCGCCGCGAGCGTCACCTCATAGCCGGCCGTCGTCAGCGTCGCGGCAAGAATTTGCCGCATCGATGCCGAATCGTCGACTGCCAGGATGTGCCTGATCATGAAAACCTCGCTGCACTTACGCTATGGATCGCTGGGCCGCGCGCGCCACCAAGGCGCAGGCGTCGGCCTGGCGACCGCTGTCTGTTACTGGGCCGGCGGCACTGCCGCCGGCAACTTCGGCGCCACCGTCACCGACGGCGCAATCTTTTGCAGCAGCGGCTTCGAACCCGCTGCGTCGTCCGACAAGGTGGTCGTGGTGGAGTCGTCATGGTCCAGCGCCTCCTCCGACTTCTTGTTCAGCACGATGATGCTGATGCGGCGGTTTTCCGGATCCATCGGGTCCGCCTTGTTCAGGTTCTGCGTCGAGGCGAGGCCGAGCACGCGCATCACCTTCGCTTCGTCCATGCCGCCGCCGATCAGCTCGCGACGCGACGCGTTGGCGCGGTCAGCGGACAGTTCCCAGTTGCTGTAACCCTTCTCGCCGCCCGCGTACTGCGCGGCGTCGGTGTGTCCCTGAACGATGATGCGGTTCGGCACGTCGTTCAGCGTGTGGCCGATTTCGCGCAGAATGTCGCGCATGTACGGCTCGACCTGATCTTTGGCGGTTGCGAACATCGGCCGCTTCTGCGAATCGACGATCTCGATGCGCAAGCCGGTCAGCGTCGAATCGATACGGATCTGCTGCTTGAACTGGCGCAGCACCGGATTGGCTTCGATCGCCGCCATCAGCTTGACCTGCAGGTCGTGCAGGCGAACCTGTTCGCGGCGCTCCAGCTCACCCTGCATCTGCTTCACCGACTGCTCGTCGTTGCGCGCGGCGGTGCGCTCGGAGCGGCTGTTCGTGCCGTCGGTGGTGCGCGTGATGCCTTGCGCGTCGGTCGAGATATCGCGGCCGCCGCCCTTCAGAATGCTCGAATCCTCGGCGCTGCGATCGCCGCCCCACAGCGTGACCTTCAACGGCTGGTTGAAGTAGTCGGCGATGCCCTTCAACTGCACCGTAGACGCCGAACTCAGCAGCCACATCAGCAGGAAGAACGCCATCATCGCGGTCATGAAGTCCGCATACGCGAGCTTCCACGCGCCGCCATGGTGGCCGGCCTTCTTCGGCGCGGCGCGCTTGACGATAATGGCGCGGTCTTTATCCTTGCTCATCGGTTCGGTTCCCGGCGCCCTTTACTTGGCCTTGACGCGGCGCACGTGCTCTTCGAGCTCGGCGAACGACGGGCGCTCGGTCGAGAAGAGCACCTTGCGGCCGAATTCGACGGCGATCGCCGGTGCATAACCGTTCAGGCTGGCCAGAATCGTCACCTTGATGCACTGAAACATCTTGGTCGACTCGGTCACGCGCTGTTCGGCGACGCTCGCGAGCGGCCCGATGAGGCCATACGAAAGCAGAATGCCGAGGAAGGTGCCGACCAGCGCCTGGGCGATCATCTCGCCGAGCACGGCGGGCGGCTTGTCGGCGGAGGCCATGGTGTGCACCACGCCCATCACCGCGGCCACGATACCGAACGCCGGCATCGCGTCGCCGACCTTGTTCAGCGCATGCGCGGGCGCTTCGCCTTCGTGGTGATGCGTCTCGATTTCCTCGTCCATCAGACTTTCGATCTCGAACGCATTCATGTTGCCGCCCACCATCAAACGCAGGTAGTCGGTCAGGAATTCGATGATGTGATGGTCGGCGAGGATCTTCGGGTATTGCGTGAAGATCGGGCTCTTCGACGGGTCGTCGATGTCGGCCTCCAGCGTCAGCGTGCCTTCCTTACGCGCCTTGGCGAGGAGAACGTACAGGAGCGCCATCAGCTCCATGTAGACATCCTTGTTGTACTTCGCGCCCTTGAACAGGGTTGGAATGACGCGCAGCGTCGCCTTGATCGTCTTCATCCCGTTACCGAGAATGAACGCGCCGACGCCCGCGCCGACGATCATCAGCACTTCAACGGGCTGCAGCAGCGCGCCGAGATGGCCGCCTTCCAGCGCGTAACCGCCGAAAACGGACAAGAGCGTCACGAGTGTTCCCACGAAAATCAGCACTGCCGAGCCCTCACAAAGAAGCGACGGTGACCGTCGTTAATCTGGTTTACGGCAACGGAGCAGAAAACTTTGGCGGAAAAGGCGGCTCGTAAACCAGAGGTGGATATAACCGGCATGGCCGCCAAGGCGGCCGATTGGCAAATAAGGACGGCGGCCCGCACGGCGCGGGTGGCGCGCAGTTCAGACGGCGAGCGCGGCGAGACTCTCGCGAGCCCGGGCGTCGGCGACTTTCCGGGTCTTACCGGCGCGCGATGGCGGCTGGCAAAGCCCGCAGACGAACGAATGCTGAGGATCGTGCGCATGCGCAACGAAATGCCCGCCGCAGCGCACGCAGGTGGTCATCTGCAGCATGCCGGAGTCGAAAAAGCGCACCAGCGTCCACGCGCGCGTCAGGCTGAGCACGGGTTCGTCGTCGTGCAACTGGACGTGTTCGAGATAGAGCCGGTAGCTCTTCACGATCGACTGGATGGTCAGGCAGCCGCCGTGGCCGGCCATGAAACGGTAGATGTTGTAGAACAGCGAAGAGTGAAAGTTCGGCTGCCAGGTCATGAACCAGTCGGTCGAAAACGGCAGCATGCCCTTGGGCGGCGACACCCCTTTCAGCTCCTTGTACAGCCTGATGAGCCGGTCGCGCGACAGGCTGGTTTCAGCTTCCAGCAGTTGCAAACGCGCGCCAAGTTCGATCAGTTCGATGGCCAGAGTGATTTCCCTGACTTCTAGCACCACACTTTTATAGGCCATCCGTTTGGCTTTCCCCGGTCCTGATCGCTTTATTTAAAGGTACAGCCTGCCCTTCTCAGCCGAGTTGCTCGACCGGTTGGCTTGCCATCAGGATCGCGGAATGCGCCTGAGCCACAGCGCTGGATTTGCCTTTGTCCGCCAGAGCGGACAGCACGGCATGGTCGTCGAAACGGAAACGGCACAACACCTGATTGGACGCCGCCAGCTTGACGGTCTGCGCCAACGACAGGTTGGCGAGCACATCGGCTAACTGGTCCGAAATCCCCATGCGGAACATGCCCATCGGCTTGTCTTCGCGCAGCAGACGCTGCGCTAGCAGGAGATACGACAGATTGACTTCTCTGATCTCATTGAGCATTTCGCTTGTCGCGCTCATGATTCCCCCGGGTATATCTGGCTGGTCAGGCCGTTGCGAAAACGTTTGCTCGAACGCGCGCGCTTAAACCGCACGAATCGGCTCGTTTCTGGTCTTGCTGCATTGTGTCGAAAGGGGGAGCGGACGAAAATCGGACAGACACCCAGCCTGTCTGACGGATAAATCCGTCATTTGTGTAGGAATTTTTCCTACAAGAGCGATTGGAGAGAGGCCTGAAATGTCGCCGACGGAGACCGGCGAGAAGGCCTCGCTATACGGCTTGAATGCCAATTGACGCGCCAGCAGGGCAAACGGTGAGCTTGAGTTGCCTCACGATCCGCACCTTCGCTGCGGTGAGAAAGAATTATAAGACGTTTTCACTTCTACGTAACACTTGGCGATTAGGAACCTCCCTCGGCAGGTCGGGCGCATGTCTTGCTGAAGGGCTGTGCGCGTTTGGATATGCGGTTCTCCGGCTTTCCCGACTATCGGGACGGCCGTCCAGACGACCTGTAACGCACCATGTTTCGCGCTGTAACAACATTAAGCGTTTGAAAAATAACTCGAATTAGCCCGGCCGATCCCGATAATGAACGCTAAGGGATTACCCGATGCAGGTTCGGAACACCCCCGGGCGGCGGCCTACCGCGCCCAACCGTCCGACAGGCATTCGCTCCTCGCTCTACTCGAGCGCCGTTGTGCGAAGCCGTTATGAATAGGAGAAACCGCATGCGAATCGCACAAATTGCGCCGTTATACGAAGCCGTCCCGCCCAAACTCTATGGTGGCACCGAACGCGTCGTGTCGTATCTGACCGAAGCGCTGGTCGATCTGGGCCACGATGTCACGCTGTTCGCGAGCGGCGACTCGGTCACCTCGGCCAACCTCGACGCGTGCTGGCCGCGTGCGCTGCGCCTCGATCCGACGATTCGCGACGCACTGGCGCCGCACGTCCTGATGATGGAAAAAGTGCGCAAAGTCGCTCACGAGTTCGACGTGCTGCACTTTCACCTCGACTACATGCCGTTCCCGCTCTTCACGACGATGGACACGCCCTTTGTGACGACGCTGCACGGCCGTCTCGACTTGCCGGAACTGCAACCGGTATTCGACGCGTTTTCCAATGTACCGGTCGTGTCGATTTCGGACTCGCAACGCTTGCCGCTGCCGCAGGCAAATTGGCTCAACACGATTTACCACGGCCTGCCGGAGCAGCTACTCACGCCGCAGACGCACAAGAAGCCGGAATATCTGGCGTTCCTCGGTCGCATTTGCCCGGAGAAGCGCGTCGATACAGCTATCAAGATCGCTGCACAGAGCGGTTTGCCGCTGAAGATCGCCGCCAAGGTGGACAAGGTCGACCAGGAATACTTCAAGCGCGAAATCGAGCCGTTGCTGTCGATGGCGCACGTGGAGTTCGTCGGCGAGATCAATGAGGCGCAGAAGTCGGAGTTCCTGTCGGGCGCCAAGGCGCTGCTGTTCCCGATCGACTGGTCGGAGCCGTTCGGTCTGGTGATGATCGAGGCAATGGCTTGCGGCACACCGGTGATCGCGTTCAACCGCGGCTCGGTACCGGAAGTGATCGACCACGGCGTGACCGGCTACATCGTCGAAGACGTGCAAGGCGCGGTCGCCGCGCTGCAGCGCCTTGACGAGTTGTCGCGCACCGAGATCCGCGCACAATTCGAACGCCGTTTCAGCTCGAAGACGATGGCACAGAATTACGTCGACGGTTACTCGACGCTGATCGAAGCCACGCGTCGTCCGGTATTGCGCCAGGTCGCCGTCGGCTAAAGGGCACGCTTAAACGGCTGGAGATTTTTCATTCGGCCGTTTAAGTGGTGTACCTCGATGGCAACGCGCGGGCCGATTTGCCTGGCAATGAGCGGTAAATTTTCCACGTGAATCGTTTGCGCAAGCTTCGAATCAGACTTTCCCCGCGCATCAAATGAAAAAGCCGCCTTTCAAAGGCGGCTTTTTCATTGCCGGGGTGGTTACGCTTCCATAACGGCCAAGTAGATGGCGAATAACGCCTGGTGCGATAAAACCTTCAGTTCGCTTTCGCCATTCGCGCCGCCGGATCACGCGGCGCCGATAAGAAAGCGTTCGCGATTCTTGCCGACAATCCACTTAGGCGGCTTGCCACGCCCGCTCCACGTATTACCCGATTTCGGATCCTGATATTTCGCGGGCAGCGGCGCCTTCTTCGGCGGGCGTCCGCGCTTGGCGGCCACGGCAAAACCGAGGTCCTGCGCGCTCAGACCGTATTCAGCGATCTTTTGGCGGATGTCGGCGATCACATTGTCAATTTCAGTACGCCGGGCTTCTTCTGCTTGTGCCTGCAATTTGGCGATCTGCGCCTTGAGGTCTGCATATTGAGACATTCCGGTTCTCCCCTTTTCTAGAACTCATTGGCTCGCAGACTAACTGCAATTATAAAAATTCGCAATGGCCAATAATACCGATTTAGGAGGATATCCTCTGATAATTATTAAGCAACGGTGAAATTCAAAGCCGCATCTTTATCTGGAAATAATAGGTAAAGGCCGCTCGTCGATGACAATTCTTGACACCCGTTTTGACATTCTTTCCCTAGAATTGCGCGCTCAAGGCAGCCCGGTACTTAGCCGTGCGTGCTACGCAAAGCGTCAACTTTTTTAGGATTACCAACCATGCGTTTATCAAAGCGCTTCGCCGCCGAACTATTCGGCACGTTCTGGCTCGTGCTCGGGGGCTGCGGCAGTGCCGTCCTCGCCGCCAGCTTCGCCGGCCCGGCTCACGGTCTGGGCATCGGCTTCGTGGGGGTGTCGCTCGCGTTCGGCCTGACTGTGCTGACCATGGCCTTTGCCATCGGCCACATTTCCGGCTGCCATCTGAATCCTGCGGTGAGCGTCGGACTCACCGTCGCCGGGCGCTTTCCGGCTCGCGACCTGCTGCCGTACATCGTCGCTCAGGTGATCGGCGCGGTGCTCGGTGCGCTGGTGCTGTCGCTGATTGCATCGGGCAAACCCGGCTTCGACCTGGTCGCCAGCGGTTTCGCCAGCAACGGCTACGGTGAACGCTCGCCGGGTCATTACTCGTTGGGCGCGGCGTTTCTCTGCGAAGTCGTCATGACCGGCTTTTTTCTGTTCGTCATTCTTGGCGCGACGGACAAGCGCGCTCCGGCCGGTTTTGCGCCGATCGCCATTGGCTTCTGCCTCACGCTCATTCACCTCGTTTCGATTCCGGTCACGAACACCTCGGTCAATCCGGCGCGCTCGACCGGGCCGGCGTTGTTCGTCGGCGGCGCGGCGATGGATCAGTTGTGGATGTTCTGGGTCGCGCCCCTTCTCGGCGCCGTGATCGCGGGCGTGCTGTATCCGCTCCTCGCTGAAAACCGTATGGGCGCGCAGAAGCTGGCGCTGGACTGATTGGCTGACGCGGTTGCTCCGTCGTTCAGGTGGGCGCCGTGGCGCCCACTCCGATTTGATGCGATGCGCAGGGAACGTGCGAGTGGCGCGCCGAGCCCCGAGGGTCCGCTGCTAGAATCGTGCGACTTTCCCAACTCGCACAGGTGCCAGCGATGAACCGTCTTCGCGGATTTCTACGGCGCGTCGCACCCGGCGCCGCTATCCTGTGTGCGGGCCTGGTGGCGTTACCTGCCGCGCAGGCGGCCGACGGCCAGACCGAAACACTCGTCTTCGTGCGGCATGGCGAGAAGCCGGCGCAGGGCTACGGCCAGCTCAATTGCCAAGGGCTCAACCGCGCGCTGGCGTTGCCTGCCGTGATCGCAGCCAAGTTCGGCAAACCGGATGCGATTTACGCGCCCGACCCTGGACAGCAGAAAAACGACAGCGGCCATCCCTATTACTACATCCGGCCACTGGCAACGATCGAACCGACCGCGATCCAATTCGGAATGCCGGTGCAAACGCCCTACGGCTTTGCGCAAATCGATCAGCTGAGCGCCGCGCTTGTCAATCCCGCCAATCGCGGCAAGCTCATTGTGATTGCGTGGGAACACAAGCTGATCGAGAAATTACTGCGCCAGATGATGACCGCGCATGGCGGCAACGCGGCGGATATCCCGAAATGGCAGAGCGACGATTTCGACAGCATTTATATCGTTCGACTTGACTGGCAGAACGGCGCGGCGCATGCCAGCTTCAAGCATGATCGCCAAGGACTGGATGGACGCGCGAGCGATTGCCCTTGCGCGGCGCTGCCGGGTGCATCGGCGGCAGGTGCCTCGGGTGCTTTAGCCACGCCGGCGAATTAATTCGGCAATACAGATGTAAGGCGTGATTACTTGCCGTGTTGCCCGAACTAAGGAATTTGCGAAACAGCTCACGCCATAGTGACGGCTAGAATTCCTGAAACCCTTTCACAGCGGGGTGTCGGCCGGACAAAGCCAAAAATTGAAGCGCGACTCTAACGCTTTCAATTCACTGCGACGATGCTTGCAGTCCGTAACACTTCGTCGCAGTCGCCGCCGTATGGAATGCGTAAATTGATCCTGTGCGACACCCAACGTCGCTTCACAGGAGAACAACATGAAACGCATCGTCACTCACTTGCTGGTTGCCGCAGGACTCGCAGCAGGCGCATGCGGCGTCGCGCAAGCACATACGGATCTGAACATCGGCCTGTCGCTCGGCGCACCGGCGCCCGTCTATGCGGCGCCTCAGCCGGTGTATTACGGGTACGGCGGCTGGGGCCATCGCGACGACCGCGGCGGCTACTATCGCAATGACCATCGCTACGATCGCGGCTGGAACCACGACGATCATCGCGGGGGTCACGACGATCACGGCGACCGTCGAGGCGGATGGCACGGCTAATACGTAACTCGGGTACCGCGTGCTCGAGATATCCGCAGACACTGGCCCGCGTCCACCGGAATGGACGCGGGCCAGTTCAGTTTGGACTCAGGAAGTGAGTTCGTCGTCGAGCGAGAACAGCTTGCGCAAATGATGCGCGACGCCTGCTTCAAAGTTATTGCCGATGCGCGGCACGTTAGGCAAGCGAGTCATCAGATCGGGATTCGCGTTATTCATCATGAATGGATGGCCGGCCGTCTCCAGCAGGTCGATATCGTTCATGTTGTCGCCGAACGCGACACACTGCGAGGCATCGACGCCAAGCAGATCCAGTACAACGCGCAATGCGCGTCCCTTCGACACAGTCGACGTCATCACTTCCAGACAGTCGGGCAGCGAATAGGTCACGTAAAGCGCATCACCGAATTCACGCTCCAGATTCGCTGCGATCTGCGCGAGATCGGCAGGCTCGCCGATATAAAGCACTTTCGCGACGTTGGCGCCGCTGTGCGCCGGCAGATCGGTCACTGCGTAGGTGAAGCCCGAATCCTGGTGAAACTTCAGCAGTTCCGGTGCATCACGGTCGATCAACCAGGCTTGGTCCTCGAACAGGTTGACGATCACGCGACCGTGCGTGCCGACGATCTCCGGCAGAACCAGCCGTTGCGCGATGGCGGGAGGCAGGTCGTCGGCATGGATCACGGTATGGTCGGGCGCATGAATGCGCGCGCCGTTCGACGTGATCAGGTACGGGCTGATGCCGAGTACGTCGCGGATACCCGCGACGTCGCAATAGTGACGGCCCGTGGCGATCACGAACTGCAGCCCGTCGCTTTCCAGTTTGCGCACGGTGGCGATCGTGAACGGGTCCACCTGGTGGTTGGCGTTCAGCAGCGTGCCGTCGAGGTCCGTGGCAATGACTTTGTACATGGTGTAGGCGTGTTAGCAGCGTCAAAGCGCGTATTTTACCGCGCGATCACTTGCGGCACGCTCGGCTGCATGCTGGCGGGCGACGTCCTGGCGCCGCCGCGTCGAGTTTTTGCCACGTAGGTCCGCGCCCCGTTCAGCCGGCGATACGCGTCGCTTCCCGCTGGGCCAACTGCAAGCCACCGTGCGCCGAACCCGCCAGCGGCTCGCGCAGTCGACCCTGAAAGCTCTGTGGCACGTAGTCGCGCAGCGGCACGCCGAGGCCGCCACACAAGGCAACCGGCAAGGCGGCCGTAGGATCGAGCGCGGCGATCATCTTACCCACTTGTACGCCGGCCTCGCCAAGCAGACGGGCCGCGAAAGGATGAGCGCGGTGTTCGATGACGATCGGCGCGAGCTTCGCGTAAGCGGTCTGATTGGCTTCGCACAGCCACACGACGAGGCTGTCGCGGTCGTGCGCGCCGGTGTGATCGAGCAACGCCTGCGCGAACGCGTCGTGCGGCTCGCGGCCGTCCAGCGCCTGCTGCGCGTGGACAATGCCACGCAGACCCAGCCATGCGCCGCTCGCTTCGTCACCGGATGGGAAGCCGTAGCCGCTCGCCAGGCGCCATTGATCGGCGCCATCGAGCACGGCCGCCACGCTGCCCGTGCCTAGCGCGACGATGACGCCATGCGCCCCGCCGTGAGCCCCGAGCAAGGTGGTGTAGGCGTCGCTTTCCACGGCCAGCCCGGCCAGAGCGGGCGCTTTCGCTTGAAAGTCTGCCAACCAGTCGCGGTTGTTCACGCCCGCCAACCCGCAGCCGAGCACGCAACGGGACCAGTCCAGCGCGAGACCCGCGCGCGCAAAGGCGTCCGCGCAGCCTGCCGCGATGGACTGCCAGGCGTTCGCGATGCCGAGGCCCAAGCCGGACGGCCCACTCGCGGCCAACGCCAACTCGCGTCCGTGCGCGTCGCCCAGCACGACACGCGTGCCGCTGCCGCCGCCGTCAATACCGATCAGAAAGAAGTCGTGGTTCATCGAGTCCGGTGAGTTTCGTGGGTGAATAAGCCATAGCGTGGCAGGTCAGTTTCAATCCCGCAATCGGCTGAATGGCCAGCTTGCGGCGCGCCGCGCATCGGCTATTCTGACGGGCGACATGACAACGCGGGAGCGCGACAGTGACACAGCGGTGCAACTGGGTATCGAGCGAAGCGCTCGCACACTATCACGACAGCGAATGGGGCGTGCCCTCGCGCGACGACCAGCATCTGTTCGAAATGCTGGTGCTGGAAGGCGCGCAGGCGGGCTTGTCGTGGTCGACGATTCTCAACAAACGGGCCGGCTACTGCAAGGCGTTTGCCGGCTTCGAGATCGACAAGGTCGCGCGCTTCACGCCGAAGCACGTGGAAGCGCTAGTCACGGACGAAAGCATCGTGCGCCATCGCGGCAAAATCGAGGCCGCCATTACGAATGCCCGCGCTGTGCAGCAGATCCAGGCCGAGCACGGATCGTTGGCCAACTTCGTCTGGTCTTTCGTCGACCAGACACCGATCCAGAACGATTGGACCTCATACAAGCAGGCGCCTGCCTCCACCGACATCTCGGATGCGCTAAGCAAAGGCCTGAAGCGGTATGGCTGCAAGTTTGTCGGCTCGACGATCTGCTATGCGTTCATGCAGGCGGTCGGCATGGTCAACGACCACGAGGCAAGTTGCATGTGCCGTGCGCGCTGCGCGGCGCTCGGCAAGAAGGAACGTAATCGCAAGGCGAGTTGAGACGCTCGCGCGTTGGTCGCGGCAAGCCGGTGACGGCCGGCTTCACTTCTCGCTCAAATCGGTCGTTATAGAGAAAGAGGCGCAGCAACTGTCGACCTGCCAAAACCTTTAAAGCGCGGAATTGAAGGCGTTTCGCGGCGCTAGTCCGGGCTTCATCCTCCGACTCGCGGTCGATACTAGGTGTCATGCGCTCAAACAACGAATAACCGCTGCGTAACGCATGGGAGACCAACCATGAAAACACTTAGCTTCCTGACGCATCAGGACATTTTCGACCAGGCAGTCGCTCATCTGCTCGGCCAGAAGCGCGCTGCGTTGCTGCCGCGCGGAGGCGGCGCCTATCGGGGCTATTGTGGCGGCTGCCCGATCGGCAACTTCATCAAACCGCGCGATTACATGACGGCGATGGAAGGCATTCCCGTGCGCTACATCGGCAAAACGCCGCTCGCGGTGCCGGCGTATATGGATGTCGGTGTATCCGCACTCAAGAAGGCGCTACTGCGCGCCCGCATCAATGTCTATGATTCCGCGACCGTCGATCTGCTCAGTTGCCTGCAAAATGTGCACGATGTCTTCGGCACATGGGAGTGGCACGAACGGCTGAAATCGATTGCACGTCAATTCGATCTGTCGATAGAGCGGCTAAAAAGCGCCGCTTGACCCAAAAGCAAAACGGCGGTGTGGCTTCTTTCGAAGCTCACACCGCCGTTCGGCCGTGCTGAAAACGCCTGCTTAGTGCAGCTTTTTCGGCAGCATCTGGCTGCGCAGGCGCTTGTGCAGGCGCTTCACAGCAGCAGCCTTCTTGCGCTTACGTGCCGTAGTCGGCTTTTCGTACGATTGGCGCTCACGCAGTTCAGCGATCAGGCCATTCTTTTCGATTGCGCGACGAAAGCGGCGAATCGCCACTTCGAACGGCTCGTTTTCCTTCAGAAGAATCGTCGTCATGTAATTCCTAACTCAATCACTTGATACGGGTTAATTTCGTGGCGGGAAACCGCTCACGCGCCGGCCCTCCGGTCGTTTCAATTCATGGCCAGTAACAGGCAAACGCGGGCAGAACCCGGCCAAACCACGAACGAAACGAAGGCTCAACGGCCACGGAGGCCGGAAAAGAGAGGTGGGGAGTTCACCGCGGAACGCGGACAGACGCAGAGTAAAAAAGCCGCGCCTGTTGCCGTTTCGCCAACCTTTCATCAATGAAAAACATTGACGAAACAGGCAAAGATCTCAATTCACTCCCGATGATATCAGGAAACTCCCCATCCTACCAGGGGTTTGGCGAAAACACCAGGTCGCTGGGGCTTCACGCGCTCGCTTCATCGAGTTCGCGAATATCGGCGCCAGTCAGCATCAAATGGACTGCGGCAGCAAGGCTTTTCAGCTGATCGACCGAAGTCGCGCTCGCGATCGGAGCCGTCACGCTGGGCCGCGCAATCAGCCATGCCAGAGCGACGGTGGCCGGTGTGCTGCCATGGCGCTCCGCGACCTGATCGAGTGCGTCCAGAATGCGCAAACCACGCTCGTTCAGATACTTCTCGACCCGGCTGCCACGCGCCTTGCCGGCAAGATCCGCCTTGGAGCGATATTTCCCGGACAGAAAGCCGCTCGCGAGGCTCCAATACACGACGACGCCAAGCTGGTTGGCAAGCGCGACCGGTTCGATATCGCGCTCATACTCGGCGCGATCATACAGGTTGTATTCGGGCTGCAGGACCTGATATTCGGGCAGTCCATGCCGACGCGAAACCGCCAGCGCCTCCTCAATCCGCGCACCGCTATAGTTCGAGGCGCCGATGATCCGCACCTTGCCCGCGTCGATCAGCTTCTGATAGGCGCCGAGCGTTTCAGCCAGCGGTGTCGCTGTGTCTTCATCGTCGTGAGAAAAGTAGACGTCGATGTAATCGGTTTGCAAGCGCCGCAGCGAATCCTCGGCCGCCGCGAGAATGTTCGCCTCCGACAACCCCTTGCGCTGCGGATGCTTCGCGACCTTGGTGGCCAGCACGATCTTGTCGCGCTTGCCGCTGCGACGAAACCACTTGCCGATGATGCTTTCCGACTCGCCGCCCTGGTTGCCCGGTACCCATGCGGAATAGACGTCGGCGGTATCGATAAAGTCCAGACCGGCGTCCACGAACGCGTCCAGAATCGAAAACGAGGTGGCTTCATCCGCTGTCCAGCCGAATACATTGCCGCCGAACATTAGCGGCGCCACTTCCAATTCCGAACGTCCAATCCGGCGTTTCTGCATGATTTCCCCACGGTTTTATTACGGGAGAAAACAGAATACGCCGTCCGTTCAATAGCTGCAGCGAGTCCGCCGATCAAGGCTGCGAAAGGCTTCCAGACAGGTTGCCGACCGTAATCCGCGAAAAACAATTGGGAAGACATTGCACAAAGTCCCTCAAGTTTTTTTCAGGCCCGCCGTCAACCTTCACTGAGGCGGCCAGCAATGAACGAGTGCTTCCGCCGATGCCAACGTGGCGTATTGGGCTCAAGGCTTATTTAGGAGATTTTCATGCTCGGAATCAATAGCAACATCAACTCGCTGGTTGCACAGCAAAACCTTAATGGCTCGCAAAGCGCCCTCTCGCAAGCCATCACGCGCCTGTCGTCGGGCAAGCGCATCAACAGCGCAGCGGACGATGCAGCAGGTCTGGCAATCTCGACGCGTATGCAAACCCAGATCAACGGTCTGGACCAAGGCGTGTCGAACGCAAACGACGGCGTTTCGCTGATCCAAACGGCATCGAGCGCACTGTCGTCGCTGACCTCGAGCCTGCAACGTATTCGCCAACTGGCAGTGCAAGCTTCGACCGGCACGATGTCGTCGTCGGACCAGGCCGCTCTGCAAAAAGAAGTTGCACAGCAAATCCAGGAAGTGAACCGTATCGCGTCGCAAACGACGTACAACGGCACGAACATTCTGGACGGTTCGGCTGGCATCGTCGGCTTCCAGGTTGGCGCGAACGTCGGTCAGACGATCAACCTCGACCTGAGCAGCTCGATGTCCGCTGCCAAGCTGGGTAACGGCTCGCTGACGACTGGCACGCTGGCTGGCACGATCAGCGGCCTGAACATCGACAAGTCGACTGGCGCGATTGCAACTTCGGCTGCATCGGCTTCCAACCTCGTCACGTCGATCAACGTGTTGTCGGATGGTCATGGTGGCTTCACGTTCACCGACCAGAACGGCACGGCTCTGAGCTCGGCAGCTGCCGGCACGATCTTCTCGGCAGGCGCGCAAACGACCGCAACGACGGGCGCACCGGTTACCACGCTGACGATGAACACGGCTGCATTCGACCAGACGAACGCTGCTCTGGATTCGGCGGTTGCTGCAGCAACGGCGCAAATCGGTGCGGTCAACGCATCGAACACCACGGTCTCGAACCTGAACATCAGCACGGTGTCCGGCGCAAACGTGGCAATGGTCGCAATCAACAACGCGCTGACCGCTGTCAACAACCTGCAAGCAAGCCTCGGTGCGGCACAAAACCGCTTCACCGCGATTGCAACGTCGCAGCAAGCTGAGTCGACCGACCTGTCGTCGGCCCAGTCGCAAATCACCGACGCGAACTTCGCAGAGGAAACGGCGAACCTGAGCAAGGCGCAAGTGCTGCAACAAGCTGGTATTTCGGTTCTGGCTCAAGCAAACTCGCAGCCGCAGCAAGTTCTGAAGCTCCTGCAGTAATAGTTAGCGGAGTTTGACCGGACAGCGCGCGTCATCGCGCGTTGTCCGGTTTTTTGGCTTTGGATGACAGCTTCGTCTGACATCTTGCAGTATCGTTACGCCCTTCAAGCATCATCACAAAAGCACGGAGCATTTCGATGTCAACGGTATCGTCTTCATCCGCATCGAGCGCAGCAGCAGCCAGTGTCGCAGCCGACAAGACAGCCCTCCAGGAGGCGATGCAGTCGGTCGTCAGCGGTGCGACCGGCAACTCGTCGCTGGATGTCAATTCCCTCGTCACGGCGCTCGTGAATTCGAAGACGGCCGGACAGGTTGCAGCGCTCGCGAACCAGCAAAGCAGCGACACCACCGAGATCTCGGCCTACGGCGCGCTTTCCGCCGCCCTGAGCGCCTTGCAGACCGGCTTGGGCTCGCTGTCGGACGGCACGCTGCAGTCGACCTTCAGCGCCACGATGAGCGGCACCGGCATCACCGCAACGGCGGCCAGCGGCGCGGTGGCAGGTAGCTACAGCGTGCAGGTTTCGCAGGTCGCTACCGCGCAGGCGCTGTCGTCGGCGGCATTCAACTCGACCCAGCAACTCGGCAGCGGCACGCTGGCCATCTCGCTGGGTAGCCAGTCGTTCAACGTATCGATCGACAGCAGCAACAACACGATTGCGGGCATCGCCGCAGCCATCAACGGCGCAACCGGTAATCCGGGCGTGACCGCAACTGTCGTCAACGGCAGCACCGGCGCTCACCTCGTGCTGGCTTCCACGACAACCGGCGCGTCCAACACGATCGGCGTCGCGGTCAACGACCTGAGCGGCGACAACGGCCTCTCGGACCTGGGCGTTTCTACGACCCCCAGCACGACGGGCGGTCAATCGAGCATCACCTCGGCGGTGCCGGGCACGAGTACCGGCTGGACGCAGAGCACTGCGGCGCAAGACGCGGAATTCACCATCAACGGTATTGCCGCGTCGAGTTCGACCAATACGGTCACGAGCGCGATTTCGGGCGTAACGCTGAACCTGACCTCCGCCGCCGTCACCACGCCGGCCAGCACGCAAACGCTCACGATCGCCGCGGACACGACTGCGCAGGCCGCTGCGATCAACAACTTCGTCACGCTGTACAACACGCTCGTGACGACGATGGGCACGCTCACGCAGTACAGCTCCACTTCGACAACGCAAGGGCCACTGCTCGGCGACTCCACGCTCAATACGATCAACAACACGCTCGCTTCGATCGTTGCAGGCGGCGTGAAGAACGGCAGCGCGTCGCAAAGCCTGGCGTCGATCGGCATTACGCTCGGCGCGGACGGCACGTTGTCGGTGGACAGCACGACGCTCACTTCGGCGCTGCAGAATAACTCGTCGACGGTTGCCTCGCTGTTCAATTCGACCAACGGTATCGGCGAGCAGCTCAACGCCAGCGTCAACAACTTCACCGAAACCGGCGGCATGATCGACGTGCGGACCACCGCACTGAACAGCGATCTGACGAGCATCACGACGCAGCAATCGAACCTGAGCGATTACACCGCCGAATTGACGAGCCAGTACTCGGCGCAATTCACCGCGCTCAACACGCTGATGGCGACGACGTCCAACAACGCGGCCTATCTGACGCAACTGTTCGGCGGTACCGATAGCGCCGGTGCACTGGCGACGAACAAGAGCTAACGCACGGAGATCCTCTCGTGGAACAAGCTACCCAAGTTGAACAAATCCTCGCACTCACGCGCGAAATCGAGCATGCAGCGGCGCTGGCCGACTGGCCCGAAGCCGCTCGTCTGGTGGAAGTCCGTTCGCCGATGATCATGTCGCTGGACGCGCAGCAGGTGCAAGGGTCGCTTGACGCGATCCGCTCGGTCGTCGCGCGCGACGCCGTGATCTTTGCCGACGCGCAATCTACTCAAGCCGAGTTGCAGAGCGAGTTCAACTCTGCGATTCGCCGTGTGAATGCAGTCGGTCAGTATCACAAGACAGCACTGATGGCCGCGCGCTAAGCGTGCCGGCCGTATAACCAACAACAACATACGCACCGAAGTCAGGGTGTGCTCGTTTAACTCATGCCCGCCTTGTGCGGGCATTTTTTTGCCCTAACGCCGACGGGACGCGCGATCAGATGAATTAGCCGTCATTTTGGCGTCACTTCCACCCTTAAGGCTGCGAACTCCGACTTGATAATCCAACGTACAGCTTCCTCGTGCGAGCATCATGTCTACACAAATCGATTTATCGGCCCCGCGGGCTCTCTCACCTGAACAGCAACTCGCTCAGGACATTGCGCTCGTCATGCAGAGCGCCATCGAGCAGTACCACAAGGGTGAGTTCGCCGATGCCCAGGCCCTTTTCGAGGCGATTCTCGAGACGATGCCGATGCATGCGGATGCCAACTACAACCTTGCCGTTGTCAAGGTGCAGACCGGACACCCGGCCGAAGCGCTGCCGCACTTCGAAGTGGCCTTGGGCAATAGCCCGGCTAACGGCCAGTATTGGGTAAGCTATATCAATGCTCTCTTTGAAAGCGGCCAGATGGCCGCTGGATGGACTGCTGTCGAGTTGGCCCAGCAACAGGGTGTTCAAGGCCCTGCGTTGAACAGCTTGATTCATCAGCTGGCCCAGCCCGAGAGGCGACTAGAAGTCAAATTGAATGCCGGTCCGGAAGGCTCGCGCGATATCAATCTGATCACCGTCGAGACAATCGAAGCGCAGCCTGTCACAGCGCCCGCCAATAAAGCCACGGTATCGCTGAAGACGGTCCAACACCGCCAGGCTCCGGCGCCGGAGATTCAAAAGCAGAACGCGCTGCTGCACAAGCGCCACTTCAAAGAGGCGATTGCCCTCGCGCGCAAGCTGACCGCGCGCTATCCGAAAGACATTCAGAGCTGGCGCGCACTCGCGATCTCACTTCAAAAAAACAATCAGTTCACTGAGGTAATCGAAGTGGCGCGCGCGGGCGTAGAAGTGGATCCGAGCGACGTGATCTGCCGACTGTTGCTCGCCGATACGTTGCGCCATGCTGGCGCCCTGCAGGAAGCTGAAAGCCAATCGCGGCAACTGCTCATGTATGCCCCTGATCACCCGGAAACGCATCGGGTTCTGGGCCTCACGCTGATCGCGCTTGGGCGACGCGCAGAGGCAATCGCTTCGTGCAAGCGTGCCGCAGAACTCGCGCCGCGCTCTTCCGCCGTACATAGTGCGCTCGGCAATGTCTATCTCGGCATAGGCGCAATCGCGGAGGCGGAACACGCCTTGCGCACCGCCCTGGAAATCGACCCGGTAGACATCAACTCGCGAACCAATCTGCTGTTCTGTCTCATGCACAGCAGCAAGATCGACAAGGCCGCGCTCTTCAAGGAGCACCGCCGGTTCGGCGAATTGCACGACGCTCCCGCCGCGGCGGCAAGCCGACGCTACACCAACGCGCGTGACCCGGAGCGCAAGCTGCGCATCGCATTCATATCCGGTGACTTTTGCAACCACGCAGCGTCTTACTACCTGCTGCCGGTTGTGCGGAATTTGAGCCGTGACCCCAGCCTGTCGCTCCATTTCTACTACAACTTCGAGATGAACGACCACATCACGGAGCAGCTTCGCTCACATGCCAGCTCCTGGCAAGTCGTGGCGAATATGAGCGACGCGTTGCTCGACAAGCAGATCGTCGAAGATCAGATTGATATCGTCGTCGACCTGTCGGGACATACGGCGCATTCGCGGATCGTAGGACTGGCGCGCAAGCCGGCCCCCATCCAGGTATCGTGGATCGGCTATCCGGCCACGACCGGGATGACCGCATTCGATTACTACATCTCGGACCGCTACGTGACTCCGCTCGCGCAGTTCGAAGATCAGTTCGTCGAAAAACTCGCGTTGTTGCCGTCGGCAACGCCTTACATGCCGCCGCCGAATTGTCCGCCGGTCAATGCGCTGCCTGCACTTCACAAAGGCTACATCACCTACGGCAGCTTCAACCGGCTCAACAAACTCAGCCAGGAAGTCATCGCGGTCTGGAGTGAGATTCTGCGAGCGGAGCCAACTTCACGCATGGTGATTGGCGCGGTCTCGAGCAAGCTGGACGAAGAAACCTATCTCGAGTGGTTCAGCGCGCAGGGCATTTCCGCGGATCGGCTAACGTTCTGTAAGCGTGCGTCGCTGCCCGTCTATATGCAGCAGCACTATCAGGTCGATCTCTGTCTGGATACGTTCCCATACACGGGTTCGACCACCACGCTCAATGCGCTGTGGATGGGTGTGCCGACCATTACCATGCCCGGCACGTCCATGCCGAGCCGCTGCGGCGCTTGCTGGCTCGAACACGTCGGACTCCAACAGTTCATCGCGCAGGACAAGGACGAATTTGTTCGGAAAAGTCTCGAACTGACGCGCGATCTGGATGAGTTGAATCGCCTTCGCATCGGCATGCGCGAGCGCTGCCTCGACTCCGTTCCATTCCAGCCTGAAAAGGTAGCGGGCGGCCTCTCGATCGCACTGCGCACCATGTGGAAGCGTTGGTGCGGCGATGAAGCGCCGACGGCCTTTGAAGCGACATTGCCGGCCGACTGGTGTCCGCCGCCGGTTGTACCCGTTGCAGCCTGAACGGCCGTCTGCACACTGCGATAACTACCGAAGAACAGATCATGAACGCGAGCCTACCTGCAGAAGCAGTTTCGGCGCTGACTGAGGAAACCATCTTTGTCACGCAGCCTCACCTGTCGCCGCTTGACGACTTCATTCCGTATCTTCGGGAGATATGGGAAAGCAAGATTCTGACGAACGGCGGTCCGTTTCACCAGCGCCTCGAAGCCGCGCTTGAAGAGTATCTGGGCGTCGAACACCTGGCGCTGCTCTCCAACGGCACGCTGGCGCTCGTCACCGCATTGCAGGCATTGCGTGTGACCGGTGAAGTGATCACGACGCCGTACTCGTTCGTCGCAACCGCGCACTCGTTGCTGTGGAACGGCATCAAGCCGGTCTTTGTCGACGTCGATCCGCGCACGCTCAATATGGATCCGGCCAGGATCGAAGCCGCGATTACGCCGCAGACTACGGCCATTCTGCCGGTACATTGCTACGGCTACCCTTGCGACATCGACGCGATCCAGAAGATCGCCGACAACTACAACCTGAAGGTCATCTACGACGCCGCGCATGCCTTCGGCGTACGCACCGGCGGCACCAGCGTCTTGCGCCATGGCGACCTTTCGGTTCTGAGTTTTCACGCGACCAAGGTCTTCAATACCTTCGAGGGCGGCGCAATCATCTGCCCAGACGCGAAGACCAAACAGCGCGTCAATCATCTGAAAAATTTCGGATTCGTGGATGAAACAACGGTCGTAGCGCCCGGCATCAACGGCAAGATGAGCGAAGTCAATGCGGCGTTCGGGCTTCTCCAGCTGAAACATATCGACGAAGCGCTGGCCCGCCGCCGTGAGATCGCCACGCAATTGTGCGCCCTGCTGGCCGACGTGCCGGGAATCCGCTGTCTGCCCGCCTGCGAAGGCCCGATTTCAAATCACGCCTACTTCCCGATTCTGGTCGACGAGAACTTTCCGTGTAGCCGTGATGCGTTGTACGAGAAATTCCGCCAGCACAACGTCATCGTGCGTCGCTATTTCTACCCGCTGATTTCGGACTTCCCGATGTACCGTGGCCTCGTCAGCGCCAATCCGTCCAACCTGCCGGTCGCCGCCGACGCCGCGAGGAAAGTGCTGTGCCTCCCCATTTATCCAGCGCTGTCGGCGGACAACGTCGAACGGATCGTGGATATCATCCGGACCTGCTAAAAAATCTGGCACGCCAGATTCGCGCGCTCATCAACAAAAGCACTTAACGCTCCTCGCACAGGCGGGGTCGGTTAAGTGCTTTTTTTATCGATGCCAGAAGCGTGAGCGGTATTCGTCTCACGCCGCTCGCCTGATTTCCGGGGCTAAACCGTACGCCTAACCCCAGACTGCCGGACTATCAAAGTTGCGCGGCACCCAGATCCAGCGCATCGTGACTATAGCTTCCGTTCTTGCACACCACCCACCAGAAGCCGTCGATCATGCTGACCTGCTCGAACTCTTCGGCAACCGCCAGGCACACGCCTGGGTGGTAACCATAGTCACCCTTGATGAAGTCGCGATCCTTGTATTGCCTGGCAAGCTCGACCAATCCCGGCGTCGGCAGCTTTTCCAGATCATCCCCACAGATGATCCCGTATTCCTTGTTGATCAACCGCTTGGCGTTGACGATGTCACGCTTGACCGAATCGTACTTGTGATCGGCGTCGATGTAGATGAAGTCGAACGATTCGTCCTTGAATCTCGAGAGCAACTTGCCCGAGTTTCCGCGGATCAGAGAAACGTCGATATCACGGTCACCGCATTCGTTCTCGAATTTCTTGACGTTCAAAAAGGCCGACAAAAAAGCTTCGGTCGACAGGCTGTCCATTTTCGCGTAATCCCAGTGCGAGGGCCGAAAATCCACGCCACTCACATCGGCTTGCGAAGCATAAGGCCGCCACGCGTCGACCAGCGTCAGTTCCGAGCCCGCTTGCAAATTGTTCAACCAGATGTTGGTCGAGCCGATGCCATACCACACGCCGATTTCCAGCGCTTTGATCTTGCCGGCAAACGCCGTCTGGATCAACGCTGTCATCGCGCTGATGCGCTTGGGCTGGGCCTGATTTTGCGGGACGATCGAAGGGCGCGAAGTTTGCTGTGTCTTTTCCATGGTCATTCCTACCTGTGCCGTTGGCACGGCAAATAATCAATTGAGTGAATAGCGTGATTCGAATGTCACGACGGCTGCGCGGCATCCGCGCGGGCGTCCGCTTTCGCGTTGTTTTTTGCGTGTTGAAGCTCTGCAAGTATTTCGAGTGCGCGGCCCTCGTCAGCCGCGAGGTCGACGAGAAAAGCCTCGTTGTTGACCTTGATCCACGACAGCGGCATGTCCCACCACGCGAGCTTCAGCAACTGCTCCCGTACTTTCTCGGGGAAGCGGAATCGCACCAACCTTGCCGGTGAGCCGACATAAATGCCGTAGGGTTCGCTGCGGAAGTTGGGCGGTATCAAGGAACGCGCACCGATAACACATCCACTTTCAATGACGCTACCACCCAGCAACATGGCCTCGTCGCCGATCCACACATCGTTGTGAATCACCGTATCGCCGTATTGCGGACTGCCGGGATTCAGCAGACCGTTGCCGTATATGCTGAACATGGTCGTCGATATCGACCGCATCTCGTGCTGGCCGTTCAGCACGAACTTCAGCCGCTGGCCACCCGCAACGTTTTTTCCCACGATCAGTTTCTGGGCCTCGCTGTCGTACTTGACGACCGAGCCGACGCCTAATCCTGAGCAACGGCCGATATGAAAGGTGCCCACCGTGGCCTCTTCGTCAAGCCAGGTTTTGAAGAAGTTGTTGGGGATCGTCGAAAACGCACCGTCCTTGTAGCCGATCACAATGAACTGCTTCGAGAGAGGATGTAAGGGCAAAACGCCGATGCTGTCGTCCGATGTAACAACGTTCATGCTTTACTCCGCGCACTCGTTCATGAAGCCGGTAACACGCGCAGCAATCTTCGCCGCGACGAGGCCATTCTTTTCCAGCAGATACCGATACTCACCGGCCTTGTCGAACCGGTCCGGCAAGCCGAGCAGGAGTTGCGGCGGCGCCGATTTCTTTGCCGCCTTGTATTCGGCGACCGCACTGCCGAGGCCGCCGATCACCGAATGCTCTTCTACCGTGACCAGCACCTTCGACGATGCCATCGCTGCATCGATCGCCGCCGTGTCGAGCGGCTTGAGCGTGTGCATATTGATCACGCCGACGGACTTGCCCTCGGCTTCCAGCAACTTCGCGGCTTCGAGCGACTCGTGCACCATCGTGCCGTTGGCGATGATGGTCACATCCGAGCCGGTGCGCAGCGTGATCGCGCGGCCGATCTGGAAGTCGTAGTCTTCGGTATAGACCGACGGGTTATTTACCGCGCCCGTCAGGCGGATGTACATCGGGCCTTTGAATTCGGCCGCGGCCTGCACGGTCTTGACGATCTCCACGCAGTCGGCCGGGCAGACCACCGTCATGTTCGGAATCGACCGCATCACCGCCGCGTCCTCGATGCCGTAGTGCGAGTTGCCGAGGAAGGCCATCGACACGCCGCTACCGATCGCCACCGCCTTGACGTTCATTTCCATGTAGCCGAGATTCATGCGGATCTGTTCGGCCGCGCGCATCGAGATGAACGGCGCGAACGACGTCGCGAACACGTTGTAGCCTTCTTTAGCGAGGCCGGCGGCGACACCGATCATGTTCTGCTCGGCGATGCCGATGTTCAGGAATTTCTCGGGGTAGGCCTTCTTGAAGCGATCCAGACCCGAAGAGTTACCCAGATCGGCCGACATCACCATCAGATCGTCGTACTTCTCGCCGACCGACAGAGCGGCCATACCGAACACGCCGCGCGAACCGAGCCGCGACCACTGACGTGCATTGCTTGCGTTGATTTCCAGCATTTTCGCGTCTCCGTTCATTCCACCGTGGCCGTCAACTCGGCGAGCGCCAGGTCGTAATTCGCCTTCGTCAGCCGGTTGTGATGCCACTCGTTATTGTTTTCCATGAACGAGATGCCCTTGCCCTTCACGGTATGCGCAACCAGCACGCGCGGACGGCCCGGCACCGGCGGCGCTTCGAAAGCGGCCAGCAGTTGGCCGATGTCATGGCCGTCCACTTCGTGCACGTCCCACATGAAACTGCGGAATTTCCCGGCGAGGTCTTGCAGATCCATGATCTGGGTCGCGTCGCCATCGCTCTGGAGTTTGTTGTAGTCGATCATCGCGACGAGGTTGTCGAGGCGCAGTTGCGCGGCCGACATCACCGCTTCCCACACCGAGCCCTCGTTGCACTCGCCGTCGCCGAGCAGCACGTAAGTCTTGTACGGACGCTGCTTCTTCTTCGCTGCCAACGCGATGCCGATCGCCATCGACAGGCCCTGCCCGAGGCTGCCGTTCGAAGACTCGATACCCAGATCCATGTTCATGACCGGATGAGCGATCAGGTCGCTGTCGTTCGTTTGAAAACTACTGAACACGGTTTCATCGATGACGCCCGCCGCCCGCAGCGCCGAAAAATAGCCGAGCACGCCATGTCCCTTGCTCAGGATGAAGCGATCGCGTTCCACCCAGCGCGGATTCGTTTTGTCATAGCGCAATTGACGCGCGTACAGCGTCGCCATGATTTCGACCATCGACAAGCCGCCGCCCAGGTGAGCGCTCAGATTGCAGTGATGGCTGACCTCAAGGATTTTCTGGCGCATGACGAGCGCCATATTTTCGATGTCGGAATAATTCATAGTGTCGTGTCCTTGATTCAAACCATGCCGCCGTCCACTCGCATGATCTGTCCGGTGACGAAGGAGGAGAGATCCGATGCGAGGAACAGCGCCATGTTGGCAATGTCCTGGGGTTCGGCCGCGCGCTTGAGCGCGGCCGATGCGATCAACTTGTCGCGCGCCGCCTCCGACATCTGGTCGAACATGTCGGTGCGGGTCACGCCGGGCGCAATGGCGTTGACGCGGATACCCGACGCGCCGAGTTCAGTCGCCATGCTTTGGGTGGCCCGCGCGAAAGCGGCCTTGCTGGAGCCGTAAGCCAACGTGCCAGGATCGGCGACCATCGCGGCGGTCGACGCGATATTGATGATCGAACCGGCCTTGTTGCGCGCCATCGAACGAGCGAGCCCCTGGGTCAACAGGATCTGGCTGAAGAAGTTGATCTCGAAGAGACGCCGCAATTCCGTCATCGAGGTCATCTGGAAGATCGCACCGCTCGCCACTCCGGCGTTGTTCACCAGCACGTCGACGCGCGGCGCGACGGCCATGATTTGCCGGACCGCGGTTTTCACCGAAGCTTCATCGGCGAGGTCCACGCTCACCGCTTGCGCAGTGACGCCATGTTCCTGTTCAAGCGAGCCCAACCAGTCGAGCGTCTCGGGTTTCGTCTCACGCACGCAAGCGATCACACCCGCGCCCTGAGCCGCGAAGGTTTCGGTAATCGCCCGGCCGATGCCCCGGTTCGCACCGGTAATCACAGCCACCTTGTCTTTTAGCAACATTGCAAATCCCTGCTTGTCGTACGTTGATCCGCTTTCACAGCGAATCGGTGCTGCGCCAGATCGTGCCGCGCAGGTAGACCGGTTCGAGTATCGTCCAGTCGTCGGTGTCGAGTTCATTGCCGGCGGGAAACGGCGGCACGGCGCCCGCCGAGGCCTGCTTCAGGACGCGCCGGTCGGTGTAATAGGCCCGCATCACGTGGGTGAGGAAACTCGAAAAGACACGCACGTTCACCACCTTGCAAGCGTTGATCGCGGCAAGCCGCTGTGTTGCGTCGAGTTGATCGAACCGCTGACCGAACCTCTCCTGGGCCACACCGCCAAGCATCGTCACGAAGGCCTCGACCTGGTCGAACGCATGATGACGCAACTGGTAGGCCTCGAAATCCAGCGCCGAAGCCGGCGGCATATCCAGGGCGGCGTCGCCCGGCAGCATCGTGTCGAGAATGAGTTCGAGCATGATCAACTCACCAGTTGAGGCAGATTGCGGCGCAGATGATCACACGCCATCAGCGTCAGCGCCTGGGCCGTCGCCACCGGATTGACCGCACCCGAGGTCACGAAAATACTGCTGTCGACGATGAACAGATTTTTCACCGCGTGTGCCTGACCGAATCTGTTGACCACCGAACTGGCCGGATCGTTGCCCATGCGGGCCGTCCCCATCAGATGCCAGCCGGTATGTTTCACCGGAGCGAACGACGCCGTGACATTCGCGCCCGCTGCGGCAAATACCTGCTTGCTCATTTCCAGACCGTGCTTGAGCATGCGGCTCGTGTTGTCGCTGAGCTTGTAGAAAACCTTGACGCCCGGCATGCCGCTCGAATCGCAGTGCTCGGTATCAAGCTCGACGCGATTGTCCAGCTCCGGCAGATCTTCAGAAATCACCGCGATGCCGGCTGTCCGGTTGAAGAGGCGATTGAATTTCTGGTGATGGTCCGCACCGATCGACACCTGGCGCATGAAGTAGCCGGACACCGCCGTCTCGACCGGAGGCGCACCGCGTAACACCTGCATCGTGTAACCGCGTACGAAGTCGCGCTCCTTTGCCGTCTCGTAGAACTGCTGGCTGAGGATGCTGCAACCATGCGGCCCGATGCTGGAGCGCAAATCCTGTTCGAATACGCCTTCGGTGTACGCGAGCGGATGCAGCATCAGATTACGGCCGACCAGTCCCTGCTCGTTCAGCAGGCCGTCGGGAAACGCGCTCGACCTGGAGTTCAACAGCAACCGCGGCGTACCGATGCCGCTACACGCCACCACCACGACGCGCGCATCGAGACGATGCTGCGCGCCTTTCGCATCCAGATAGATCACGCCGTTTGCAAGACCGCGCCCATCGAGCGTGATTTCACGGACGCGGCATTCCGTCATGACCTCGACGCCCTGGCGGCGCGCAACCGGCCAATAGGTGACATCCACGCTGCCTTTGGCGCTCTGCGCGCAACCCGTATTGCAAGGACCGAGATTGATGCACGTGCCACGGTTGCCATGCTTGTGGGTATTGATCGCGCTATACGAGGGCCACCAGTGCCAGCCCAATTCGTTGAACGCCGTCGCCATCGTGCGTCCCATGGGGCCGAGCGGCACGGGCGGCAACAAGCTCTCGTAGTCGGGATTGGCGGGATCGCCCACCAATCCGGCCACGCCCATCATGCGTTCGTTCTCGGCGAAGAACGGCTTCAGTTCGTCGTAGCCGAGGGGCCAGTCGTCGCCCACGCCATCCAGGCTGCGGGTACGAAAGTCGGACGGATGAAAGCGCGGAAAGTGCGCCGAATACAGAATCGTGCTGCCGCCGAAGCCATTGAAATTGGCGATGGAAATCGGCGAGGCCGAGTCGTCGATCGGATAGTCGGCGGGGTTGCGCCGCACGGACGGGTTGGAGCTATACGCTGCGGAACGGCTCAGTTCCCAATCGACGGACGTCGACGGGTAATCGGACGGTTGCGCGACCGAGCCCTGCTCGAGGCACACAATGCGCAACGAGCGGTCGAGGCTCAGGCTCCAGGCGGCGGCAGCACCGCTCGCGCCGGAACCAATGATCACAATGTCCGCGACGTCTTTCATACCGGCGTTTTTTTCTTCGGCAGATATTGTTCGAGGATTTGCGGAATGGTGATCAGCATGTCGGCTTCGCAAGCAATCTCGCCGTCGACCGTCGCGACGCCACGACCCTTGCAGATGCCGCGCTTCCACGACAACACCTGCGTGTCGATTTCGAATTTCTTGCCCGGCAGGACTTCCTTGCGATAGCGCACCGTGTGCTGCAACGCGTGCGTGACCATGCCCTTCAGACCAGGCAACGTGGTGATGGCCACGGTCAGCATCTGCGCGAGCGCTTCGAGCTGCAGCGCGCCGGGCATATTCGGGCCGCCCGGAAAATGCACCGGGAAGTACCACTCGTTCATCGTCAGGTTCTTGTAGCCGCGCGCAAACTTGCCCGGGCTGACTTCATCGACATGGTCGATCATCAGGAACGGGTAGCGATTCGGCTGGTAATCCTGCAGTTCGACGCAATTGAGACTGAACGTTTCCATCTATTCCTCGGGTAATCGGTGCGTCATTGAATCTCGACGACGCGCGAAAGACTCGCGACGACGTCGTAGCCATCCCACACGACATTCATATCCAGTGCGCGCCCCACCGGGACCACCCGGTCGATGCCGCGCAGCCGCTGCGAGACGACAAAATCCTGCAACTGTTCTTTATCGACGCCGAAGTAGGTGAGCGTCTGGTAGCGCTCGTTGACGATCGGCGCGAGTTCATTCAGCGAAGCGATCGTGACTTCGTGAATCGTGCCGAAGTAACCGCGGCATTCGTCCTGATCCGCCACGACCTTCGACAACTCGACCCGGTAAAGCAGATTGCCGTGCTGGCGGATCGCCACGACCTGCTCGTTGTCGTAGGCATGGCGGCAGGCCTGCACGTATTTGTCCATCACCTGCACCGGCTCAGGCGTATAACGCGGCGTCAGATGCTCGACCAGCGCCGGCCAAAGGCGCTCTTTGGCGGCGTCGACATCGCGCGGCTTGCCGATCCACGCCACCAGTTGCGGCGAAGAACAGGCGGCCTGGTCCATCAGGTACAGATCGTTGAAGAGGTGATTGCACAGCGCGCGCAGGCCTTCGGTGTCGAGCGCCAGCACGGCCTGCGGCTCCATCACCGACAACGAATACCGGTCGGAAAACGCCACTTCGCGCGAACGCGGCCGGCACGGCAGGCTGCGCATATAGTCGACCGTCTTGTCGCCACCCCACACGAGGCGTGCATCGGCCACGCCGAGCCAGAAACGGTTCAGTTCGTCGTCGCGTTCGAAGCGCGTCAGCGCGATACAGTCCGCGAGCAGCGCATGACGCTCCTGTTTCAGCAATTCAGCGATCACCTCGACGATCAGTTGCGCGGTGGCCGAGTCACGCGAAGGCAAACGCAGCACGCAGGTATTGCCCGCGAGCAAGCCGAACGCGAGAGAAAACGCGAAATTCACCGGAACGTTCGACGGGCAGATGTGAAACGACAGGCCGAGACCCAGGCGCACTTCGTTGCGCGAGCTCTGTTTGTTAGCCAGCTGCGTCAGATTCGAGCGACGGCACCAATACGCAAAACTCACGACATCGGCCAAGGCGCGCGACTCGGGCCGCGCCAGCAACGCGCGCGACAGGTCGGCGAGAAACTCGAGGCGTGCGGCGTCGAACACCGGTGCGGGTTCGTTGGACACCTGCTCCGGATGTCCTACCAGGATCTCGGTCCTGCGCCGGATGTCATCGGGAATACGTATCACTGCAACCTCGTGTCTCTGCGTTCTGGATGCGACCGTGCACTTTGAAGTACGTCCCCATGCGTCCGCATGCACAATCGTCGACGCCGACGATTTCGCCCAGGTCTTCGCTCAGCAGCGAGTGCCCCGGATAGCTGTGCGGAATGACCGACAGCAACTGGATCAAGCCAGCCTTGCCGGGCGGCAGTGCGCTGAAATCCAGCGGATCGCGCACGATCACCTCCGACCACGACGACGCGTGCAGATGGCCGTGTTCGCACTCGACGAAAATCGAACCCGTCTGTTCGACCATGCCGTAGTAGTTGTGCACGCGCTTTACGCCTGCTGCGTGTGCCAACCGGAGCTTGAACTCCTCCGTGCTCACGGCTTGTGACTGAAGCTGCTTCCAGCCGCCGCCGTGGATCAGGATGCCGTGCTCGAGCGGTAGCGTGTCGCCGCACGCCTCGAGCGCCTGGACGAAGTGTTGCCAGACGATGAACGTAAAGCCAAACAACAGAATCGGCTGATCCGGATACTTCTCGAGAAAGCGGCGCACGCCGTCGAGGTTGAGCGACATGTCGTCGTTCAACGCAAATTCCACCTCGCGTCCGAAGATCGAAAATCCGAGAATACCGGCCGTGCGCGCGGAGAAGCGATAGCGGTCGGCCACTGTGGCGCGGCAGTCGATCACCAGCATCGGCAGCCGCTTCGGGCCGATGAAATTGCCGACGATCCGCGACAGCACCTTCACCTGCAGCGCCGAGGTCTGCTTGTCGAGGAAAATCTGCGAGACGCTTTGGCCGCTGGTGCCCGACGAAGTCATCGTCTTGATGACCTCGGCTTTCGGCACACTCAGCAGTTGCTCGTGCTTGAAGAGCCGCACCGGCAGGAACGGCAGTGCAGGCAAGCCGGCCGCCTCGCGTGGCGTGCCGAATTTATCCACGATCGCGTGATACTGCGAACAGGCGCCGTAGTGCCAGTCCGTCAGGCGCTGGAGTTCGTCCAGCAGCACGCGTTCCTTGTCCGCCTTCGCCAGCCCGAAGACCGGCCATTGCGTCACGTCGCTCAGGACAGTTGGCTCAGACATTGATAGTCCACCTTTCCTGTGGGGAGGCGCGGCAATTCATGCAGCAGGTTCACCGCGACAACCGACGGATGAAGTCCCAGCGACTTCGCCATATCCTGCCGAAGTTCGTCGGAGGCGAGCTCCGTTGCGTTGCCGACGTGAATCACCAGCTTGTCGTCGCTGCCGTGGGCCGCACAGGCAAGGCCCTTGTCGGCGGCGAGCCGCTCGACGGCGTCGAGCGAGATGCGAATACCGAGGATTTTCAGAAAGCGATGACGCCGGCCTTCGATAAAGAAGCAACCGTCCGCATCGATGCGAGCGAGATCGCCCGTACGCAGTTGACCGTGGTTCGCGTCGCCGAGCCTGAGATCGTCGGCACTTTCGGCGTAACCCATCGAGACGTTCGGGCCCGCGTAAATCAGCTCGCCCACTTCGCCCGGCTCGGTAATCATGCGGCCGTCGTCGCTCTCGAGCCAAAGACGGCCGCCCGGAATCGCCCGGCCAATGCTGCCAGATTTGCTCGCCATTTCTTCCGGCGCCAGGTAGGCGATACGTGCGGTGGCTTCGGTCTGCCCGTACATCGAGAAAAAGCGAATGCCTTTTTCGCGGCAGATGTCGGCAACCTGCTGCACCTTGGCCGGGTCCATGCGGCCGCCTGCCTGCGTCAGCGTGCGCACCGAGGGCATATTGATGCGTGCGAGGCGCAGTTTGAGCAGGATGTCGTAGCTGTACGGCACACCGGCGAAACTCGTCACCTGATGCTCGTTGACCTGCTTCCAGAAAGCCGGCGCCATGAGCGAGTCGTCCGAAAGGACCAGCGAAGCACCGGCCAGCAGATGACTGTTGATGACCGACAGACCGTACGAGTAATGAAACGGCAACGACGTGACGGCTCGCTCCTGCGGCGTGATCGCGAGGTATTCGGCGATCGACGCGGCGTTCGCAGCGAGGTTTTGCGCGGTGAGTCGCACGAGTTTCGGTGATCCTGTCGAGCCTGACGTGGCCATCAGCAACGCAAGGTCGGGATGCAATTCGTGATGCGCCGCATCGGGGCGGTGATACAGACCGTATGCGCCCTCTGCGTGCGTCAACGTGCCGTAGCCCGCCTCGGAGCCTTCCGTCGCGGCGAAGATGTACGCCGGATCGTACGTGCGAATCAATCTGTCCAACTGCGCCTGATCGAGCCCCCGGCCGAGCAGGAGCGGCACCGTCTCGCGCGCCTGCGAGGCGAGATAACACAGCAGCGTCGGCAGATCGTTGCCGCCCAGGATAAAGATCAGTTGCCGTGCGGGCAACCGGCTCGCCAGTCGGTCGATAGCCTGATGCAGGTCCGCATAGCCAAGCGTGACCCCGCCCGCTGCGATGAGAGCGGTGCGTTCAGGATATTGCCGACTGACGAGCCCGGATTTCATACTTCGACGCCGTACTTCTTGAGCTTGTCGATGCCGATCGTGTACGAGCCGAATTCGATGATGTCGTCCGTCTCCATCATGATCTGGAACGCGTCTTCGAGTGCCGCGATCATGCCCATATGGCCGACCGAGTCCCACGCGGGGACGCACTGATAGACGAATTCCGCATTGAGGGCGTCGCGCGGAACCGAGAAGGAGTCCATGAAGACCTTGTCGTACGTATCTTTGTTCGTCATTGCTTTACCAATCTCACTTGAAGACCTTGCGGTCGTTGTTAGGGCGAGCCACGCGCGCGGGATTGCCCAATGCGATCACATCGTCGGGGATATCGCTGTACACGACCGAGCCCATGCCGATGATCGAATTCGACCCGATGCGCACGCCTTCCTTGATCAGCGCACCCATGCCGAGGTAGCTGTTGGCGCCGATCACGCAGGCGCCGCCGATGTTCACCATCGAAGAGACAACCGTGTGGTCGCCGATCTCCACGTCGTGACCCACGATCGACATGGTGTTCACGCAGGCGTGGCGGCCGAGCTTCGCGTCGCTGGAAACCGAACAGAGCGGCGTGATCACCACGCCTTCGCCGAGCATCGCGCTCTCTACCACCAGCGAACTCGTATCGACCACGCGACCGGGCCGCGCGTGCGCGAGGCGCAGCTTTTCGCCGAGCTTCTCGCGCGCAGCGGGTTCACCCAACGCAATCACGAACTCGGCCTGGTCGAGGTGCTGCTGTACTTCGGGGTCGTCGAAGCGATAGACCGCGGCGCCGTAGTGCGTGCGCTCGGTGCGGATATCGTCGACGAAGCTGATCTGCTCCCAGCGTTTGCTGACCGCGTTCTGGCGTCGCGCGACGTCCATGACTTCCTTACCGAAGCCACCCGCGCCATATACAAAAAGTCTCAAAGTCACGATTTCAACCACGCCAAGGAAGGACCAACGCCGGGTGTGCACGCGAGACGATCGGCCGATCAGGCGCCGACGCCCCGTGCAACATTTTCCGAAATTATGCCGGTGGCCCGCCGGGGTCGATCCTGGGAGATAGCACGGGAATAGCCTCCAATTTGGCGCATGGCCCAGCGGGCCGGGGCGCTCGGCGGTGTTCGCAGGGATTTGGCGGCTTTCGGAGACATTTGAGCCGGGTGGCCGCAGCTTTTGCATCGGTAAACTGCGCTATGCGCAGCCGCCGTGATTATCGAATCCATTCCTGACGTATTTTCAACGCCGAGCGCGTTTCCTTAACCGAATTAAATCGAATTGCCGTGAACGCCTTTATTCAATGGGCATTGGCGCCGTCAGAACATAAAATATCGGCTTAAAAGTTCTACAAAAGCTGCAATAACCGCTTTACCCGATTAGACTGTCGCTCGCTTAAAGTTCGATCCACCGTTTTCGATGAGGCTTTCATGATTCGCACGATGCGCCGATGCTGGTTTGCCATCACCGTTGTTGCTCTTTCCGCCTGCTCGGTGACGCCGCACCGCGACGCGAACGAGCCGCAGAGCGGCGCATCGACGACGGCGCTGCCTTCGTGGAACGACACGGCGGAGAAGCGCTCGATCGTGGACTTCGTCACGCTGGTGACGACGCCCGAGTCCAAGGATTTCATTTCGCGTGCCGACCGGATCGCCGTCTTCGACAACGACGGCACCTTGTGGCCGGAGCAGCCCGCTTCGGTGCAACTGGTGTTTGCGCTGCAGCGCGTGAAGACAGTGGCGGCAAAGCATCCGGAATGGAAACGGCAGGAACCGTTCCGCTCGATCCTGAAGGGTAATCTCAAGAACGTGGCCGCAAGCGGCGACGCCGGCTCGATGCGCGTGCTCGCGGCGGCCCACGCCGGCATGACCGGCGACCAGTTCGCCGCGCTCGTGCACGAATGGTTCGATTCCGCGAGCGATCCGCACTTCAATCGCGCCTACACCGATCTCGCGTATCAGCCGATGCTCGAGTTACTCGCTTATCTGCGCGCCAACGGCTTTAAAACCTATCTCGTGACCGGCAGCGATGTCGAATTCGTGCGCGAGGTCGCGCAACGGATGGTCGGCATTCCGCCCGAGCAGGTGATCGGCAGCACGGTGAAATACCGCTACAGCCAGACGAACGGCGCGGTCTCGTTGGTCAGGCTCGCACAGGTCGACAACCTGGTGGACGGCGCGGCCAAGCCGCTGGCCATCGATCGCGTGATCGGCCGACGCCCGGTGATCGCGATCGGCAATTCGGACGGCGATGTGCCGATGCTCGAATGGACGTCGGCGGGCGACGGCCCGCGCCTGGCCGCGCTGGTGCATCACACGGACGCGCAGCGGGAATATGCCTACGACCGCACGTCGAAAAGCGGCAAGCTCGACAAAGGTCTCGACGAA
Organism: Paraburkholderia sp. BCC1884; assembly: GCF_900996225.1. Taxonomy (GTDB): domain Bacteria; phylum Pseudomonadota; class Gammaproteobacteria; order Burkholderiales; family Burkholderiaceae; genus Paraburkholderia. The sequence continues at coordinate 176,787 of NZ_CAAJGL010000090.1, forward strand.
GCCGCTGCGAAGGGCTGGCTGCTTCTGGATATGAAAGACGACTGGAAGACGGTGTTCAGGCCGGAGAGCGCGGCAACGGCTGGAACCGGGGCAACAGCCGGAACGGCTGGCGCAGCGGCGCCAGCCAACTAGCTTTTCTGCGGAGCGAATGGACGTCTCGCGCCGGAGGCGACTCAGCGCGACTCAGCGCGACAGCGTAGTCGCCAGGTAGGTTACGTACAGCGCGCCGCAAACCAGCAGCGCCCACACCGGCACGCCTCGCTCCCGCACATTGATCCGCAACCAGGCGGCAGCAGCCAGCGTAATGACGATACCCGTCACTACTTCGATGCGCGGCGTCCAGGGCGTCAGCAGAATCCCGATCGCGGGCAGCAAGGTGCCCTGAAACACCATCGCGCCGGTGATGTTGCCGAACGCGAGCGTGTCCTTGCCGCGGCGAATCCACAGAATGCTGTTGACCTTCTCCGGCAGCTCGGTCGCAATCGGAATAATCAGCAGCGACAGCAGCAGCGGCGACACGCGGAACGCCTGCGAAACACCTCGCACGCCATGGATGAACCCTTCGGCGCCCCACACCAGCAACGCGACGGCGAGCGCCAGTTGCAACCCGATCGTCGCAAGATTGGTCGGCACGCCGAGTCGCGACAAGAGCATCTTGCCGGGCGCCTCCGTGCCGTGGCCCGCGTCGACCAGTTGCCCGGACGCGCGGAACGTCATCACCACGTACGTGATGTACACGCCGACGAGCGCCACGCTGAAAAGCGCGCGCACGATCATCTGTTCGTGCGGCACATACATCGCCGCCGCAGCCAGCACGAAAGCGCACAGGAAATAGTTGAGATCGCGCGTGAAGCCGGTGCGCTCAGGCTTGACCCAGCCGCTCGCGCCACGTGAGCGGAGGATCGCGAGCGTCATCAGAAAGGTGGAGAGGGTGGAGAGCATCAGCGGTGCGCCGAGAATCGCGCCGACGCCGATCTCCTGATTGACCGTGCTATCCGTCGTGCCGCCGGCAATCGCTAGCAAGGGCACGAGAGTCTCGGGCAGCGCCGTGCCGACCGCCGCGAACAGCGAACCCGTTACGCCTTCGGAGATTTTCAGCCGCTCGCCCAGATGTTCGAGCGCATTGGTGAAGAGTTCAGCCGCCGCCAGAATGACGATCAGCATGATGCCGAGTTCGAACAGAAGACCGGTCATGCGCGACTCCCTGCCACCGGGCAAAGCAGGTGAGGCAGCGAACGGCCAACAAAGGAATCTGACGGGATACGACGATGTTTCACAAGGCAACTCCGCGGTCGGACGCAGTGACGAACCATGACGCACCGCCACCCGTCCGACCAGAACGAAGCAGTACGTCAATGGTCTCGCCAAACCGACCCGGTCGAACGCGCCATGACCCGCAGGCCAAGTATGTTGACGCGCTCTCCTTCGATGGATGAAGGAAGGCTACTCCCCAGTGACCGAAGGATTCTAACGGCAGTCACGGCTTTCAACAAGCTTATAGGAATGGGAGGCCGGCAAGGTGCGAAGCCCGTCGCGTGAATGCCTAGTTGAAGTGATATTGAAGGCCGACGGTGTAACTGTTGTTACGCCGTCGAGTGCCGTCGTGATTGCTCCAGTCGGTCGTCCATTCGCCGAGCGCACTCGTGTGCCGGGCGAATTTGTATTCGACGCCCAGTCCCCAATGAAGGCGTGTGCTCGGTTCCTGCGCCGTGAAGCCGAGCCGCGCGTACGGCATGATCTGCTGGAACGGCATGCCGAATCTCGCATCGATACCACCGTCTTTGCCGGTGCTCGAGCCGTTATGAAGATCGGCGAAGGCTTCGGCGCCGATCACGAAACGGTCGACGTCGACGTTGTAGCCGGCCGTGAAGCCAGGGAACACCGTGTTGTGCGATGCCCTGCTGATAGCGCCGGACGCGTTGGAATTATTCACACCCAGTTTGAGCCCCACGTAAGGGCCGGCAAACTGACTGCCGTTGGCGAGCGGCGACTCGGCTTGCGCACGCACGGCGCCGGACAGCAGAACGATGGATATGGCCAGAATCAGCCGGGATATTTTATTCATGACCTGCTAACCAATACATTGGGCAGGCGAATGACTTCGCCCAAACCTGCTTAATCAATAGGAAAGCGCCGACACATAGGTCGCTTCGGGAGTGGCCAGCGTTTATTCAATTCGCATGGTCAACGCATGCTATTTAAGCGGTCGGGCAGCTGCAATGGGATGTTTCTGCAAACGGGCGAGCACAAATCCGTTTGCAGTTAATCGCACAGAAAAATGACGGATATTTAAGGTGATTTTGTAAATCGCGGGGGTGGGGTAGGAGGCGTGTGATTGCGACGTCGGTTTTATGTGGCGATTCTGTGAAAACAAAAAAGGGCTTAGCGCGCAATGCGTGCGTCGTTACCCCACTGATGTCGCTCAGCACACCCAACTCGTGTCGTTTCCGGAGTTTTTCGACCAGATTTCAGGATGGACAGCCGGCTCAGAAGACAGGTATCCGAATCGGCAACGACCTAGGCTTCCGATGCTGGTCAGGCAACCAGCGTCAAGTCTACTAGGACGCGAAGCAAAGAGCTTCCACCGTAGCATGAGGAAGACGCTCCGGCGAGCAACGACATGACGACCGAATGGTCGTCGCCAGTATGGCCTGGCTTCGATCCATACCGGTACTCCGGCTGGGTCGGAGTATCGATGCCGCTGTAAGAGCGGCATTTTTTTTCGCATGTAGAGCTTGCCATCGGTCTGTCATCAGTCAAGAGCGGCCACTCGGCCTTGATACGTGGATCGTCGACGACAATCGCTTCCATCAACGTGCACATTTACTGGAGAAGCGCACGGTCGTATCTGGCAATACGGGTGAACGGCACCACCCTGAATGGGTCCTCGCCGAACGATGGCGACTTCAATGACGAGATCGTAGAACTTACGGGGCTTCAGTCGCGGCAGCATCGACATCTGCGCGCGCGATTCGATCTGAAATACGCCTACCTTATCCGCCCGGGAAATCATCTCGTATGTTGGCGTGTCTTCTGCGGGGATGTCCTGTATCTAGAATCCCTCGCCGCGTCGTTCTGAAACCACGCGCCGGTCCAGGATTGCTCCAGCAGGGAAAATACGTCGGCTGCCAGATACGCTCGAATTTTCGTAAAACGGTCCGCTGCTGACGTCATGCCATGTCAGATCAAATTGCGGCTACAGATCCGCAACTTCGTGAGTTCGTCCAAGCCGCCAGGTACATTAAGAGGATGTGAAAAGCGACTCGCAGCCGTCCTCTCGCACGACCTTTTGCTTACGCTTCAAATCCCATACTCCCGGATATGCCTCCGGCGTGCATCGCATGCTGCCGTCAGCGCTCACGTAGCGTCCGTCAGCAGAAATTCGACCAGGCCTCGAATCAAGGTAAGTGAATGACTCCTTGAGCACGCGCGACATGCTCTTCGTCGCGCTATACATTCCGGGAAGATCGGCGACGGGCTGCCTGCTTCCGAGCTTCGCAACCAATGCAGTGTAGGTGAGTGGGCTGGAGCTCACGACGGCAACCGAGAGATACAGCCCTTTCGCGACATTCACATCTTTGACGGTGCCAGCTTTTTCAGGAATGCGCTCAATTGGCGCAACGCCATCGGTGCAGTTGGTCACGGATGCGACGCTCACGTATTCGACATTGCCGAGAGTTACGATCGTCTTGTTCCAATTGAAAACGGGCGTCGCATCCTTGACCTTTGTATCGACGCGACATTGCCTTTCAGTGTGATCCGTGTTGGTGAGGACGAGCATACTAGTCGTCCGAACATACCGTACCGAATCCAGCGTCTGAGCCTGGGCATGGACGGTGATGGCGACCAGAGCGGCGGCCCCCACTTTATAGTTTCTCAATTTAGGACCTTTAAGGCGGCAAGTGTTGCATCGAAGCGTTCGGCATGACCAAGGGCAGTCCTGCCGTTGATCGCCTGTGTAACCAAAAGGGAGTACTTTCTCAATTCTTCGGTTTCTGCATTTGTAGCGGGAATCTGTGGTGACCCATGGTCGATCGTCTCTTTGATGATTGGCTTTACATAGGTAACGAAGAAGCCACCACTGTCGATGCAGTTGTACGGATTTGCAATGATGCGATCGGGGTCGTCGATTGGCGCAGGCCGTTTCGTCATTTGGGAGGGATGGTGGTTTTTATAAGCGGAATCCGACCACCAGTTCGCATCGAAATCCGAACGTTTTAGCCAGCCACGATAGACGTAGTAGTCAGCATAGTTTTCTCGACCAGTCAACTGTTTGAAGCCCCCGCCTCGAAACTTCTGTGCATCTACGTCACCCACGTTGCCGAGCATCCAGCTATAAGAGTGCGCGAAAGTTAAGCCAAGGCTATTGACCTTGTCAGTGCTAAAGTAGCTGTCGAATTCACCCGGCTCGCGTCCGTACCAGTGTCCTCGCTGAGCTTCTGGCACTTCCGATTCCGGGTTCTTCGCCCCGTTCAACATGCTCGCTTCTTGCATGGTGGTCAAACTGCCGGATTCCACCGCGCCCTGTCCGAAGAAGTGTGCCTGCCGAAGCGGCGTGGTGAAGACGAACTTTTGCATGATCTGATTGAGCGGCGTCCGATAGCGTTCTCGCAAGTCCTCGGCTGTCGACGTATATATGCGCGCGAGCGTGCTCTTGTCGACCCACCCGCATTTGCGCATCCAGGTAATGAATTCAATCGGATGGAAATGCCAAAGCGTAGAAGGCAAACCGAGGGCGGCAGCATCCCACCATTGCAACGCAGATGCGTGAGCTTTGAACTGCGCGTATTGTTCTTGCGTCATGGCCGGACGCGCTGTGCTGTCCCCCCAGGTTCCATCTTGGAGAAGGAAGCCGTAGCGCTCGTCAAAAGGACCACTTTCCCATTCCGTCGGAAACTCACACACCAGACGCCGCAGCTTGGTGCGTACAGCTGGATCGCGTCACCTTGACGTGACCACTCCCGTCGATGTCGTGTTTCTCCATTGCGCTATCCGCAACCAGAACGGCGATTTCAGAGTCCCGCGCCCCCAACCAGAGCAAACAGATCGTCTACAACCATCATCTTGGTATGCACGTAAATCTGTTCCGTTATATAACGCTCACCCAGCTTGATCCAATGAATCCCGAGTTACTGGAGAAACAACTCGCCGATTCCCAAAGTCAGCTCGCGCAGTTGCGGGTGGCAGCATCCCAATGACCGGCCCCCTGCTCTTACTTCCAGCTCTGAAAAACCGGCAAATAAATCGCGCGTTAATCTCGCACCTGCCAAAGCTTGATCGGCCGAACCGCCATGAAGATATTGGTCTGAGTACGTTCAGAAATTCGATTTCATCGCCGCAAAAGCAGTCGCTCAGGTCTGCCGTTGGAACGAGCGACACGGCTATAAGCAGGTTTTGCAAGCCAATTCAAGCCAATCGTCCCCCAGCTGGCGCATTTGCGTGTTTCGTATGGTCTTGCGTGGCGCACCAGATTAAAGACCAAGTGCCGCCAGGCGGACGCGGATCGACGCGGCATTCTTATACGGAAACGTTACCCGTTTTCCATCTAGCAAACCATCATAGCCATCGCCAAACGCCTTGGTGATAGCTGGCAAGGCCTTGAACGCCGTTTGGTTGCCGATCTTTTCAAGACGAAATGCACTGACCTGATAAAAATCGCCCTGGAAGTCAGCGCCGGCCGAAGCTGAGGTCCAGCGCGCAAGGACGACGATTTCGTTTGGCCTGTAGAACACCGTGACGATTTTCGGTCCGCCGCCTTCCGTCTCAATTGCCCCGATCTTGACTATCTGTGCGCCCTCACACTTCCAGAGCAGTTGCTGATCAAACACGGTCGAATTGACGTTCGGATCAACCCCGGACGGATATTGCTTGTGCATGACTACGGAGCAGCCGGGATGAATCTGATTCGCCGACAAAGTCACATCGTCTCCGGCGAACACTTGCCCGGAGAAAAATACCACGGCGATCGCGATGAGTACGAGAAACGTATGTTTCATGCTTACCATCCGTTTGCTGCTGTCAAAGCGCTTTGCCATTTTTCCGAACACGGATATCGGTCGCTACCGCACCCAGCGCGACGACGTTTACGGTGATTCGGCGCGGCCCCAATTCGAGCGCGTATATCGATCTGCCATCAAGGCAATCCATACTCTGCAGCCTTCTTTCCATCCTTGAACGCACCGACCGCTTGAGCACCCAACCGGATTGGCGCAAAACAAGTTGCTTCCACATAGGCCGTATCGAAGTAAAACTGCAGAGTCCCATCTGTCCGCACGGCCAACGTAAACGCCTTCGACATCAGAGACTCGTCATTAAAAGTCGACGCATCGAGGCAATCAGGTTTCCCAGCATTGATCCGCTTGAACTCAGCCATGACGGGGACAACCGATTCCCTGGTCAGAAACAGGCTACCGCTATCGCGATGTCCTACTGCATACACTTCGTTAAGATCGAATCGCTTGCCATCTTTGATGCGATATGAAATGCCATACTGGTACGCGTTAGGATGCGCGCCATCGCACTGCGAACTTCCGGTAACTTCGAATCCAACAATGCTCGGCGTCTCAACCGTCTTCTTTATATCGGCGTGATATTGCGCCGTAGCGCCCATACCGCTCGCGTTTTCTGCACATTCCTTCGCGTCTTTAAGAATGCCGGCGCGCAACGCTCGTAACGATGCGTCCAGCGGCGCAGTGTGTTGATTCAGCGCCGGTATCGCCGATACTGACGCGTTCATACCGTCGGCGTGGGCGACTGGAGCGAGCGAAGCGAGCACAACAGTCAGAGACGTGGCAATAAGGTTTCGACAATTCATGAGATGTCCGGATTTCTGACTGAGGATCAAGTACGTTGAGGAGTGTAGTCAACTTGCACCTGAGTGCTCGTGGTGGCCTGGCCCCAGGTTGGCGTCTGATGCGGATGGGTCACGATACGCTGTCGCGTGACGGTCACCGTACCAGTCGCGTCGGTGGCGGTCGTGTCGGAGCGATACCGGAAAATGAAGGCCGCGTATTGCTGGCGATCGTTGTATCCATTGCCCCCACCATTAACCAGAATGGACATTCTGCCCACCGACTCAGTCGAGATGCCGTCATCCGCTACGCGGTGAATGTTTGAGTGCCCCATATAGTGCTTCCAAACCCAGAAAAAGCCGGCGCTGTCGCAAGCATTAAAGGTATCGGTTGCGACGATATCCGGATCGTATCGCGGCGACCACTGACGCATATCGCTGTGAACGTGCCCCTGATGATCCACGGTGGGGCCGCCGCTCCAGTGGTGCGTCGACGTCGACGTAATGCGATGGTCCACATACGTGCCGGACGCGTTGTGGGGAAATTTGCGGAACGTGCCGTAATCGGCGTAAAGCGTCGGCCACGTCAGCTGCATCAACCCGCGACCATAGAACACCGTATAGTATTGCGTCGCCGGAAACTGGGGGTTGGGCGCGCCCGATCCGACTTCCTTCGTGAATCGCAGAAGCCCGGTTTCGATGTAGCTCTGGCTCAGAAACGCTGTCTGCCGCTCCGGGGTTGTGAAGCCGTATTTGCGGAAGGTCTTGCCGATGTCTGCGTGCGAAATCGGCGATCCGCTCAAACGGCTGAGCGCTGCGTGCCAGGTGACAGTATTGACCGGGTGAGGCAGACCATACTTACGCGGAATCAACTGCGTCAGCTCGTCGCGCGAAAGCCATCCGCATTTGCGGAAATGCGCGATCAATTCAAGCGGATGGAAATACCACACTTTGTCCGGCAAACCGGCTTCTTCCCAGAACGCGGCCTTCGCGTAGAAATCCAGAAATGGTTGATGATTCTGAGGATTGCGGTCGAACACCTCACCATCTTGCGTCAGATCCTGATATCGGGCCGCCTGAGTGCGTTTGTCCCACTCACTCGAGTGCTGCACGACCAGACGGCGCATTTTCTCGCGCGCTGTTGGGTCGCCACGGAACCATGCTTCGTATTCTTCTTTCGTCAGCTTGCCGTCGTGATTGGTGTCCACCGAGCTCACAATCTCCGCGAGTATGTCGGCAGCAGCCTGTCCATTCGCCGGAATATATTTGCCGTCTTCGTTGATCTTCCGCCAGTTCATGAAGTGGGGGAAATCGGCATCCGAAAACTTCAGAATCGCGGTATCGGCAAGATTCACGTATCCGCTTTGCGTCTCATTGAAGGGCAAAGACACCCACGCGACGATCTCGTTGTCCGCCAGGCGGGCCTTGTCCGGCCCGAGATTTCGACCGTTACGAAGCAGGTCGTACCCCGCACTGGGGGCTGACGGGTAAAGGTCTACCGCGTGCTGATACAACTCGTACTCGTACTCGCGGTCCGCTCGCTCGCCACCTAGCGCGATGGCTTGCTGGGTTTGATCATCCCAGGCCCACGTTTGCAGATAGCGCGTACCGCTCTCGTACCGCATGCGGACGTACTGCCGCTGCGCATTTTGCCCCTGCTGAAGCGGCGCGATGTGATTAGGGCGAGCCGGGCTCGCGGATGGCTGGGTATAAGTGCTGCGGAACTGCGTCGACGCCGGGATCATGAAATAGCTGTCGCCCCAGTACTCATCGTGACCGTTCTTGTTGGCGTCCTGATATTCGGTCTTGCAGTCGTGGAAGAACGCGTTCAGTTGTTCTTCGCTGCAGAATGTCTCAAAGTGCACATAATGTTTGCCCGTCCATTGTCCGATGATACCCACAATCTCCTTTCGGTAGATCGTCGGAGCGTCGGCGTCTGAAAACACTTTGACGGTATCCCACTGCGGCGTCTGCAGCGGCTTTGCGTAATTGGCGCGGACGCGGTTCACGAAACTGGACGGGAAGTCCGCACTGTTCCGTAGGTGCATGTAAAGCGAATAGAACTCGACCTCAATGCCATCGCCTGTTTCGGTACTGTGCTTGAGTAGGACGAAGCTGGTATCGCTCGGTTGGCTTTTGTTCGTGTCGTACGATTTATACTCAGGCTGGGACGCTTGACGGTAAGCGACCAGCTTACCATCGGCGATCGCGCGCACAAACGTGTCCGCGCTGACGCCGGGGTCCAGGTGAACGCCGCCATGCCATCGGTTCTGTCTGCTGACGGGATACTGACCGTGAGATGCGGTCTGCGGCTCGGGGGCTTGCGCGCCCGAAAAGTTGTCGGGAATGATCGGGTAGCTGATGAGCATCGATTTGTCTTTAGCTTGGTCTTATTCTGAGAGGTCCGCGTCGCCTAGATTGAGCGGGCCTTTCGGCAATAGAGGAAGCGGGTAGGGCTCCGACGTTGGTCCACTGAATGCGTGTTGACTGCCCTTGATATCGATCTTCCCCGGAGCATGAATCTCGATGTTTCCCCCGGAAAAGCGGATATATGCACTACCCGACGTCAGCAGGATTTCCTTCTCTGCGGCGGCTTCGATTTTCTCGGTGGCAGATATCAACCTCACGGTTTTTTGTGCGGTCAGTTCGATGTTGTCCGACTGTGCCTGAATCTCTACTTTGCCTTTCGCGGCAAATAACTTCATGCCCGCGTTTTGCACGAAGAAGCTGATCTTCTCGGCAACGCTGGCGATTAGCGATTTACCTGATGCGATGTGGGTGCTCTGTCCGCTGATCAGGTTGATCTGCTCCTCAGCGGATACATGCACCGACTTCTGTGTTGATAGCGCGATGCCCGCGGGGCTGCCCATCACCAGAACAGATTGCTTGAACGCATTTGCATTGCCTGTCCCGCCACCCGCCGTTTTGCCGCCGCTCGACGTTGGACCCATCACGCTGTTTTGCGTAGCGTCGGTCATCGTCTTTACCGCGCTGTAGCCGTCTTTCATACTTGCGGCCTGATGCGCTTCACTGGCCTGCGATAGCGCCTCGATGACGCTCTCGGAATTCACCAGTTGCGACTGTGTTTCGCTGACATCCAGTTGCTGACTCGTGGCCGATCTGGCGTATGTCGACACGTACAGTCCGCGGCCGGCGCGCACCGCGCCGAACGCATCCGACTTCAAATCGAACCCGCTACCGAGGTACGATCCGCGTGAATTGCCGTTTTGCGCGATCAGATAGCCTAGGTGCAATTGCGCATTGGCGCTGGAGCTGTAGAGTTGCAGCCGATTCTGACCTGTCGCGTCGTCCATCACAAAATGGTTATGCCCACTTCCCTGATATTCCTTCGACTTGTAGCCCGATAGCAGGCCGTTGGAATGCCAGTGTGGTTGCGTTTGACCGTTGTAGACGCGGCCTGTAACTAGCGGCCTATCGCAATCGCCATCTACCCAACTGATCAGCACCTCTTCGCCGACTCTTGGCACATGCACGCCGCCGTATCCACCACCCGTATCTGACATAGCGACACGAATCCAGCACGATGCTTTTTCATCACCGTCATTGAGGCGATCCCAGTGAAAACGCACCTTGATCCGATTCAGCGGATCGGTGTAGACCTCTGCGTTTGCAGGGCCAACGACAATCGCTGACTGCAAGTGCATTTCCGGCTTGTTATGTTCAAACGGGCTGCGATACGGAATGAGCTTGCGTTGAGCCTCGATCTTGGCGAGGAAGAAACCTTCACTTCCATCAGCATGCGTGACTGTCAGGCCGGCATGGCTAGCTTTCGCAGCGGCAAGTTCGCTCTTCAGGCTGTGCGGAAAATCGGTCGCCTGACTGGACACTGGCAGATTGTTCTCGATGAACCAGGCGGCTTCGATAATCGCAAACTGGCGGTTTTGCTGGCTATCTGTCGCATGGCCGGGATGATCGTCAAGCGCAAACCAGTGTCCCGCATCAGCACCACGCACACCGCCTGAACCGTAAAACCGTTTCGCGCGCGATTCCCATTCTTCCACGCGGATTTTTGACAGGGCATCACCCCGATCCTGCGTCCCATAGGTGTAGGCTCCCGTGTATTCATACACCTCAGCCTGCTCAGGCAGATTCCCCTGCGTAGGAAGCGTTGGAATGTTTGTGCCCTTGGCAAAGCCAGGAGAAGCGGGTGCCTTGTAATCGAAGGTGCGGGTCGTGAGTGTCGTGCTTTGCAGTGTTCGCGTGCCCGACCACTGAACCAGGGCATCGGCTTCACTGTTCGTGCCCGCGCGATAAAACTGCACTGTCTGCGGTGAAAGAGGCTGGCACGTGTCGAGACTGTCCGTGACGATGAGCGTATGCGATTTACCGTCGCTGGCCTGCTCAAAGTAGCTGAACAGCCCTTCGTTTTCCATCAACCGCTCAACGAAATTCCAGTCGTCCTCGTATTGCATGCAGAACGAACGCGAGGGCAACGGCTTACTCAACGCAAAGCGAAATGCACCTTGGGCCTGCGGATGCATGTTGAAAACATCCTTCAGGATTTCGTCGGCCGGCTTGTCCTGCCAGATTCGTGCGTCCTTGCGAAAGCGCAGGAAATGCATCCATGATGCATAGCCGATCTGATAACTGGTGAGCCCGCTGTCCGACCCAAGACGCCGTGCGGTATGCACGTAACCGTGATGAGGAAGATAGGACCTGTCCGTCTGTTGAACCCAAAGCGTCACCGGCTGGGCGATCAGCTTCTTGAGTTCAATCGTGTCGGCGGTGGACACGACATCGGCCGTGAATTCGTAGTGGCGGCCGATTCGTGAATAACCGGTGACCCGTTGGGGCAACAGGACATTATTTCCCAGTGCAGTATCCAGCTTCAGCAGGCGATCACTCTGGATGAGTCCGCCAGTTATTGCCCCGATTATGTCCTGCGCACCCATACTGCCTCTTCTTTCTTGTTGGCTGACTAAGCGACCGCGCTCCACGCGATTTTACGAAAGTTCAGATGAATCGGCCAGCTATTCAACATCAGTAAGTGTGAGGCGATATATATTTTCCAACCCGAATATGCGCACGACATATCTATTAATTCTGCTAAATAACTTCCAAGATATCCCTTCTGATTAGCAAATAGATTACAAGGTCCGGTTTTAAACGACCGCAATCCGATGCCCACTCAGTCAGACAGGGCAGAAGCTTCGGTATATGCATCTTCAGCTGCCGATGCCGCCACGTTCAGGCGTTTTCCCAGAAGGCGAGCGCACGATCGGAGAGGCCCCTGTCGTCAGGTAGCTCGCGCACATCAGCTATCGCTCATACGTTGAGAGCTGGACAGTCAGCGACTACTGGAAGTAGGACCTAATTGAAAGCACGTGCCCTAGCCTCAGCAGTTTAGAGCCAGGTGAATTGAGATAGGGGTAAAGAGCGGCTTCTGCGAAAGGGGCCAAAGCTGCGAGAATGAACTGGCTCTAAGCATAGGAAGCCCGCCTTGGCGCAAGCACAGTTTCCGTATGATTTCCGTACGTACTCGGCCGACAACAGTGGCGAGAGATGACCTAAGTGCTCGAATTCACTTGGTGCGCCCGGCTGGGATCGAACCAGCAACCCCTGCCTTCGGAGGGCCGGAAACTTAGTCTACCGCCATCCATCGAAGTCCAGAAACAAAAGCCAACCTATTGATAATTATCAAAAATTAATCCATTGATGTCCGAGCCAATCCAGCCTAGAATTTCCGTACAGTTTCCGTACAAAAAATCATGGCCTCATCCATCACCACCAAAACCGCTCGCGACAAGCTCGCCCCACGACGCGAACCTTACTTCGCGCGCGTCCAGTCTGGCCTCTACGTGGGATTTCGTAAGCTAGCCGAAGGGGAAGGAACCTGGATTGGCCGCCGCCGAGCCGAGACTGGAAAACAGGAATACCGTGCACTGGGAACCTTTGCGAATTACGACGACGCGACGAAAGCCACCATCGAATGGTCTAACTCGCTAGACGCTGGGGTCTCACCCAAAAGTACGACCGTCAAGGAAGCCTGCGATCATTACGTCAAGCATCTCGGACTTCATAAAGGCTCGGCGAGCAAGGCAGACGCCGAAGGGCGGTTCAAGCGGCTCGTCTACGACGACAAAATCGCCAAAATCGACCTTTCCAAACTGCGCACCTCGCATCTGAAGGACTGGCTGGCGAATCAAATCGACACAATCGAAGAAAGCGCCGAAGACGAAGACGATTTGCGCCGTGCCAAAGACAGCGCAAACCGCAACCTTGCTTCTTTGAAAGCGGCCTTGAATCTCGCGCTGCACGACAGGCTGGTTGCGACGGATGTCGGTTGGAAGACGGTCTCAAAATTCAAGGACGTCGGTCGCAGGCGCCAATCATTCCTGCCAAGCGAGCAACGCCTAGCCTTTGTCGCTGCATGCGCCGACGACATTCGACAGTTAGTCAAGGCAATGCTCTTTACCGCAGCTCGGCCCGGAGAACTTGCCAAAGTCAGCGTCAAACACTTCGACCGACAACAAGGGACCCTCGCCCTTGACGGCAAAACCGGCTATCGAATCGTGTCCCTTTCGTCGTCCGCCATCCAGTTCTTCAAAGAACACACCACGGACAAGATCGCCGACGCTCCGATTTTCACGACCGAGTATGGTCAACGCTGGAACAAGGATTCGTGGAAAAAGCCCGTCAAGGAAGCGGCCAAGGCGGCCAAGCTTCCACCCACGATCGTAATGTACTCTCTTCGACACACCGCAATCAGCGAGATGATTGCGAATGGCATCGATAGTTTTGAAGTTGCGCGCATGGCGGGTACGTCAACGGAGATGATCGACAAACACTACGGACATCTTCGGCATGACAGGATGCGGGCGAAGCTGGATGCGATTGGGATCTTGTAAAAACAAGCGCTCATGCCCGCACGCGCACGCGAATTTGTTGGTAGAGCCGAATGTCCTGCTCGTGACTAATTTCGACGACCACCGCGAAGCGTTGGCTCTGCACGAGCTCCTGAGCCCATCCACTTTCGCAGCGCACCACTAGATAGTAGCGATCGCCATAGACCGAGACATCGCGCTGAAAGGTAACCGAAGCGCACTGAAGGGTTGCCTTTTCACGGGTTTGAGGACCCGGCTCAAGCTTGCAAGCATAGCGAGCTGCCATTTCTGGCGCGGCACCTTCGGCCGCCACATTCCGCCGTCGATAGTGCTCGAACACCTCCTCAGCATCGCACCCCCTGATCAGGCGAAAACTCATTCCGATTCCCGCATAGTCCGTGCGCGTATGCCTCACCGGTGGGTCAAAGGCGAGGCTTACCTTGACCGTGCGTCGTCCGGGGGTTTGTTGAAAATCAGCTGGAATCGGTACTTCGTAAACGGCGAAATGATCAATCGCAAGCTCATCTTCGGCGTAAAGAACAACCCTTGCGTCGTCTGAATACGCAGCGCGCTCCAGATCCACAAGCCCATGCCCACACACCTGGTCAATAGCGTCGGCACCCAGCAGGCCAAGACGATCCGACGCCTCAGTCGGCACTCGAGCGGCCCCAACCAGAAGTGCACGCACGAGGTTAGCTGAGGCATTCGGCAAAAGCGAAAGAATCTGGCTTGCCTTGAATGCAACCGTGGGGGCCGCGTATGAGGTCCCCGAACGCGCCGTAAACAGCTGTTCAACCGGCAGATGGTGCAGGGACACTACGCCAGCACTCGGAAGGTCGTCACCATTGCGCAGACTCGCAGTAACGGCGTCGAACACCATCGTGCCGCCAAAGTCAACGAGATCTGGCTTGAGCGACCCGGCAATCCCGGGCCCCACCCGCGTGAACGGTGAAGGCTCAAGTGCGCCCGTGATCGGACGCACACGAACGTCATCAGCCAGTTCCTGCGCGATGCCTGTGCCGTGCGATAGCGCACCCACAGTCACTACGTTCATCGCACCTGCGGGTTCAAGAAACCGGTTAGCAGCCTCGACAAGATAGTCCGGATATTCGGTTACCGCCTGCTCAACACGATGGCCGCCACGAGGATGCCGGTTGCCTGCCGAAACGACGATCACTAGGTCAAGCTCACGAACCAGCTCGTCCAGCGTGGCCGCCCATGCCCCGACCTTACCGCCGTCGTAATGAAGCCGCTTGTCTCCCAACGCGATGACGAAGATCCTGCAGCCGAAACGGCGATGCAGTGTCGTGATCGCTTCGCGCATCTGGGACGGAACCAAGCGCCGATTGTCGAAGCCACCTTGGTCATTGACTACTTTTGCGGAACACAAGCGCGCTCCGCGGTTCAACGTCCCCGCCGCGAGTTGCCCTTTGATGTCGCCAAAAACAGCAATGCCGCCGACGCGAGTTCCATGACCCCATACATCTGCGGTACCGAGGGTCTCAGGGACTCCAATCGCTCCAACCAGAATGTCTTCGATGAGCGGGTGATCATTAATACCACTGTCTATAACACCGATCAGCGGCGCATCCGCGTCCAGGCGGTTCAGATCGGGAATGTCAGTGAGGTCTATAGCCAAGGCCTCCGCCGTGCCCATGTCTGGCTGTGGCGGGAGGTCGATGTTTGCGACCACGTCGATACCCAGCAGCGTCCTAACTAACGGACCCTCGACGACCATTCTCAACATCGAGATTGACGGGCCGATATAGCGATCTAGCACCTCGCCACCACGGGCTGCGACGTACCCGCCGATCTCATCAAGCTTCCGCTCCCGTAGATCGCGCCGGCCGAAATCCCACAGCTCAAGGTCAAGCGTATACCGCTGCCCGTCAACAAAGTCTGTTTCGACCGCGAATCCGTCTTCTCGCAACTTGACTCCAATCCTGTCGCGAGGCTCTACGCCCCCGATGGATTCGATGTTTGCAACAAATGCAGCGTAGGCAGGGTTAATTTGTCCCGCCGGTACTCCCTGCGCGTAAACATTCAGTCGCTGTCGAAAATCACGCAGGTCGTCAGTATCGGCGAAAAGAACAAGGGAGCGATCTGCGTCAGAAGACAACACGGTGAGCCCCAACCCTTCCCAAGCGCCTTCTTGCAGCGCGCCAGCCATTCGGACGCGCAGAATCAGCGCCGGATCAACGAACTCTGGTCGACGCCGCGCACGCTGCGCAGCGATCGTGTTATCGAGTTCAACTGATAGACGCGCACTATGGGTGCCTGGGTCGCGCTGCGGAGGAGGTCCGCCGCCCCCGTGCTTTCTGCGCTCAAATTGCTCGGGCAGGCGAACCAGACGCAAGTGTTCGTAGTGGGGCATCTGTGCGGATGCCGTTATGTAGTTTCACTCATCCGATCACGCCCCGCCTTGCGACGATGCTCGTCGTCGAGCGCAATCCTGAAGTCACGCTCGCTCACCTCTTTCCTGCGGTCTATGACGCCTGCTTTGATCGCCTGGAGGCATATCCTTTCGATTTCGGCGTATGAGTACCCAGATAGCCTCGGGCCAAATGAGACCGGGTCGAACGTGATTTCGATGTTCTTGAATTTCATTCGCAAGAACTGCCGGATCATGCGGGTATCCGGCCGGTCGAACCAGATCACCTCGTCAAAACGTCGCCAGATTGCTGGGTCTAGTGCCTGACCGAGATTCGTGGCCGCGACGAGGAATCCCTTCGGCTCGATCCTATCGATAAAGATGAGCAGACTATTGACAACCCGACGCAGTTCGTTGTGCTCGGACGTGTCGTCGCGTGATCGAGCAAGGGCATCGAACTCGTCGAGGAACAACACGCAAGGATGCTTGCGCGCGAAATCGAAAATCTTGCGGACATTCGATGCAGTCTCACCCAGATAGGACGAAATCAGCCGATCAAGCTTGACGATATAGAGGGGCAGTCCGAGTTCACTCGCAAAGACCTCCGCACACATGGTCTTTCCGCAGCCGGGCGGGCCGCAGAACAACAGTTTGGCGCGGACTGGCAATCCCTTCCTGCGGATTTCATCCGAACGTCGAAACTCCTTCATCAAGCCGAGGAATACCCGTACATTGGCCGGTGCGAGAGCAATGTCCTTGTGGGTCTTGTTTGGTTCAATTTTTTCGACGAATTCGCCGGCCGCATCTGGAAACGGTATCAGCGGCGCCAGTGTTTTAGGCGTCTTCGCTTCCTTCGCGACTGCAGACGCGTTGTCGAGTGTGCGGCGCAGCGAGCGAGCAAGCACCCGATTATTTTTCTGCTCTTCTTCTAGGATGATCTGCTCGGCGACGGCGCGGAACTCGTCGTCCTGCCCGTAACTCGCGAGCAACTTTTTCATCAGTTCGCCGCGTGCCATTTCAGATCCTCAGTGTTATTTGTTCCCACCAGAATTATACGCGATTGCCACGGCCGGCCCGATTACTGGCCTCGCCAGATCGGCCACGGGAGCATTGACGGAGCTATGAATGCCGGATCGGCACGCAACCGGAGCGCGGCAAACTAGCGGCTGGGACCATGCTAGCGTTTGCGCTTATCTGCGGCACCATCGGACGCTCGTAAAACTCGCGACCGCCATCCCTATCGCGCCCGAAAAACGATGCGAACTGGCCACAGCGATGCCGACCACTGATCACCTCTGCAAATCCTTCGGCGCAAAATCCAACCGCCGAGAACGTCCGGCGCGGTAACACTGTGCCCGTGGTGCCAATTGCCATCCTATTTTTGCATCAAATCCTGCAGGAATTCCGATCCTGGCTTCACTGCGGAAACATGCAGAAGATCGCGGGCGCGGGTGCAGGCGACATACAGCAGCTGACGCTCGGTGTTGTAAATCTCGGTCAACTCGGCATCATCTGACGCCATGTCGATGCGGCCTTGAGAAGGGATGATTTCATCGTCACAGGCCATAACTGCTACCACGCGGAATTCCATACCTTTGGCCAAATGCATGGTGGTGACGCTGACAAATCCCTCCTCAGTAGCCATATCCTTGCCGAGCACGCGAGCCTTTAGGCCAGAGGCTAAAATGGCGGCCTGCGCCCGCGGGAATTCTTCCTTCGAGCGGACGAAGACACCGATTTCATGTGGCAACACTCCGCCCGTGCCCGATTGCTTCAACCATTGCCCAACTGCCTGACTTTCCAGATCGGGGCCGTCAAAGCTACGGATCACCGGCTCGGGCCCGTTGAAAACAGAAATGGTACCTTTACGGCTTTCTAGGTTGCCGTCCACGTCCGACACTTCCGGACCGAGCAGCCGGTCGGCCTGCGAACGAATCTGATGCGAGGTGCGGTAGTTGATATTCAACGTCCGGGAACGTCCGCGCACATCCACGCCCAGTTGCTTCCACGAAAATGGCTGCTGAAAGATACGCTGCCCTAGGTCTCCGGCAAAGAACAGCGCATTGGACCTGTCCCTAGCGATTGAAGCTAGGAAGCGCAGTTGTTGCACGCCGATGTCCTGAGCTTCATCGACGATGATGTAGTCGAACACCGCATGCTTACGTTTTGGCATGACCTCAACCAGTTTGCCGAACATATCGGCCTTGGTGATCTTGCCAGTCTGTTGCAATTGCTGCTTCACCTTGGCAAACGCCTGCCAATACAACGCGCGCTGCGCCTCCGGCAGGCGTGTTTTGCGGCCCAGTCGTTTTGCGTCACGATACGCCTCCCAGCTTTCGAGTTGCCAAGTATCCACCACGTCATCCCATTCGGACAGCAGGAAGGACGCGTTGGCACTCAGCCCATCGACGTCCCTGGCAGCTGACTTCAGCAGCGATGAAATCTCCTCTCGGCTAGCGAACGTCGGCTTGCCGAACTCCGCCGAATAAAGCTTTGTCCCAACCGCATCCATCGCGACCACGTCGATGCGCTCAGCCAGCTTTGGCGTGTTGTAGGCAAGCCGATACAGGTTCGATCGCAAGACGTTTGCCAAAGTGTCCGAGAAGGTGGAAAGCAGGACGCGTGCGTCCTCGTCATTGCGGGCCAGTTGCACCGCCCGATGTAAGGCCACCACGGTCTTGCCGGTGCCAGCAGAACCGGAGACACGCGCCGGACCGCTGTAATCGCGCTCGACCATCTGCCGCTGCGCCGGGTGCAGGAACACCGTCCACTTATCCCACGGATATTCGAGCGCACGCACCAGTTCGTCCGTGTCAGACATCACGCGGAAACGGCGCTGGGCATCCGGATGCTGGAATGGATCCTCAGTGTTCTCCGTCGGCTTCGCCGCAACAGGTGTGCCGCCTGTGGCCAGTTCTAACAGAGCCTCTGCTGCCTCGCTAGGCAGGTGAGCCACTAGCTCCAGCAGACTATCTTCATCCGCCGCACGCACGTCCATCAGCCATTCCAGGGGCACACCGTAAGCCAGCAGTTGCTTGTCGCTGTATTTGCCGAAAAGTGTCGCCGACGCAGGCTTGGCCTGTTCCGCATATTTAGGAACGGATATTTCCCGTACAAGCTCGCGGATTTCCACCAGTTGCGCCGCACCGGTGGCTGGATGGGTTTCCAGTTTGCGGCGCTCGGCCCACTGATAGGCCCTGTCGTGATGATCGACGTAGCACAGCAATAGGCTACCCGCAGTCTTGTGGACAATCAGGCGAATGTCGCGGCTGACCCGCACCGACCAGAAATTGGGATCCCTGACCTTGTCGAGCTTATGGAAGCTGTGGCCATTGCCCGTCGGATCGACTTGCAGGTCGAAAGCGGTGGTCTTGGCCAGCTTCTGCTCGTCGCCAGTCAGTCGTGCGAGACTGGCGGTGAATGTGTCGGCGATTCGGAATTCCATCAGTTTTTACCCACTTTAAAAACTTTCATCACCTCATCCCCCAAGTGGTTGATAACCTTAACCGCGAAGCGGCCAGTGGTGGGTTTGGGGAAGGGGCGTGAGACATCGCTGTTGAGAGTAGCCCACGCGTCCGGATCGATTTCGGCTTTGAGGGTAGTCTTCAGAGCCTTGTACGGATCGTTCGCGCCGAGGAAGTACGCGTGTCGGACAAAGAAGGATTCCTCGTTATAGTCGGTATCGAGAAACCAGCAGGCGATGTCGTCAGGATCGTCGCTGCGCACTTCTCCGGTGCTCGGGTCAAATACATCAACCCCTCGGATCTTCACCACCAGCTCCTCGCCGGCAGGTACTTCGATAATGTCGCGTTTGCCATCGTACCTCCGGATACTGTTGCCATTCGTGTCAAGAACGTCCACGTCCGGTTCACCGAAGATCACGAATAAATTGCCCTTGCCGGTGTTCTTCAGGTCTTCTGCCATGTGCAGGTCTGCATTCATCCGCGCTTTCAGCACGTTGATGCGGCCGAGCTTGCTGAATTCGCTGGCCGGTGCGTCGTAGTTGAAGGCGCAGGCGATCAGTACATCGAACCCGGCGTCGCCTGCTTCACGCGCGGCGTCCACGAGGTCCGCACGGGACACCGTGCCGAATTCCGGGCCGACGAAGATGCCGGCGCGTTTAGAATTGTCGCCTTCCATATATGTGCCGACGGCCACCACATAGCCTTCGCCCGGCCACGGTTCCAGCGCGGAGAACTCGACCTTGTCGTCCTTGTTCTTCTGCTGCACTCCCGCCGTCTTGAGGTTGGACAAGATCATCGACGTAAAATCCTGCCCGTAATCGGCACGATCTTCGGCCGCGCCGTCGATCAGTTCGTCGGCTTCATCAACGCCGAGCACCCGGTGCGGGCTGAGCGATTCCACAGTGAACGGGCCGGCCACGCGCACGCGTTTTCGGTCCTCATACGGTCTGTCGTAGAGGAATTCGAATTCGGCCTTCGCTGTAATGGAAGCGTCAATCTCCTTCTGCCTGGCGAGGCGCTGCTGCCACCAGTCAGCGTGCAGCTTCCTAGCCGCCTCGCTCCACTTGGCATCGACTTCGCGGGGAATTTCCCATTCCTGCCAGTTTTTCTTCAGCGCCTTGTTCAACTGTTCGCGCAGAGGCTCGAGCGTTTGTTGGCACTTCTCCCAGATGACGTCAACCTCGGCGTTGTTGGCAATCGACTTCAACGTGATATGCGGCACGCGTTCGCAAACGAAGCCGTGGGCGACGTTGCCGTACACCGGTTGCGAGGACGGTACGCTGCGGCTGATCTCGGCTTCCTTTAACTGGCCTTCCCGGCTATCAGCGAGCAGGTAGAACGGGTACCGTGCACCCATGATGCGGGCACGAGCCAGTGCCAGCGCCACGCGCGAGGTGTCGATGGTGATCCAGCGGCGACCCCACTGTTCGGCAACATAAGCAGTGGTGCCCGATCCACAGGTCGGGTCGAGCACGAGATCTCCGGGATCGGTAGACATCAAGACGCAACGTTGAATGACACTTGCCCCGGTCTGAACCACGTAAGTTTTGTCCCGCCCGGCTCCAGCGATCAGATCATCCCAAAAATCTGTAACGGCCTGTCCCGGAGCATCATCGAGATATTTCTTCAACCTTACATTGGATCCCGAACGTGCTACTCGACACGCCTTTACGAGTCGGTCCATGCCTTTCAGCGTCGTCGTCCACCCGCGCCCCTTGGATGGACGAAACTCTTGGCCTCGAAATGGAAAGGCATAGCCCATGGCCGATGTATCCGATGTGTCTCGCCCTTGCCGTTGGCTCGTGAGCGTAATCAACTGCATTGCACGTCCAGATAAATTACGAGACTCTGCTTCCGCCTCAGTCACCCAGCGATCCACGTCATACTCAACCAGTCCGTAATCATCATCGCGTCTGCCACCTTGAGCCTGATAAACAGAGCGAAACTTTAGAGACTCTTTTCGCTTTGCGAACCAGCAGACATAGTCCGTTATGCCCGGCAAAAATTCGCTGGTGGCGCCGCCTGATTTTTTTATCTGAATCTGAGCAACGAAATTTTCATCTCCAAACACCTCGTCCATTACCGCCCGTACTCGGTGTACGTTCTCATCCCCAATTTGTACGAAGACCGATCCCGATTCAGCCAGCAGATCTCGCGCTACCGTCAGTCGATCGCGCAGATAGGTCAGATACGAATGAATGCCATCCCGCCACGTATCCCGAAACGCCTTGACTTGCTCCGGCTCCCGCGTGATGTGCGCAGCATTGCCATCCTTCACGTCGCGGCTGGTCGTTGACCACTGGAAATTGCTGTTAAATTTGATGCCGTACGGAGGATCGAAGTAGATGCACTGCACTTTGCCGCGCAGTCCTTCACGCTCGGCCAGCGACGCCATCACCTGCAAGCTGTCGCCAAGAATCATCCGGTTCTGCCAATGGCCTTCGTGCTGGTAGAAATCGGTCCTGTCCGCGCCTTCCGGCAGCCCGTTGAAGTCGCCGAACAAATCGCCCATCGCCGATGGCGCGGCTGCTTCGCTGACCCGGCGCAGGTCGTCGATCAGCACCTTGGGCTTTACCTTTTCCTGAATGTAGAGCGGCGGCGCGTTGACCACCAAGTCGGACCAGTCCTGCTGATCCTTCCCACGCCAGACAAACTGGGGGTCGAGGTCACGATTGCGCTGCGCCTTTTCGTCGTCCAGTCCTTTGCCACCGCGCGGGTACGCCACCTTCACTGGCGCTTGCTCGTGGTGCTGCATCACCGACTGATGCTCCACGGTAGGAATATTCTTACGCTTAGCCTCGTTGTGAACGAGATCTTCGATTACTTTGGAGGCTTGCGTGGCAAGTTTCTTGGCCATGTGTATGTTGCTCAGTTGTCCAGCGCGTCGCGCTTCTTCAGAGATGTTTGGTCGGCGGCTACGAGGCGACGTTCCACCTTGCTGATGTCTTCGGCTGCCGACAGGTTTTCGTGGGGGCTACGACTCGACAGCGGCTTCGGTTGCTGCAAGCAGCATCCTCTCGAACTCCACTTGTACCTTGTCGGCGAAGTCTTCCTGCATTTCATACACGTCGCCAAATTCGGTGAAAGCCCAGCGGCCATGCGAACCGAGGTGGTTCACGCCGGGAATCCAATAGGTGTCCATCGTGGATTTCTTCTCTTTCGCATCTTCGCGCCGATAGCCCTTGATCTCCACGACCAGATTGAGCGGATCGTCTGGGCCGTGCCCGTCATCGACCTTGACGACGAAGTCCGGGATGTAGATCCGGTTTTGCGAGCCAAAGCGGTAAGGAACTTCGAGACCCAAGTTGTGGTTCTTGGTATAGGCGATCACCTTAGGGTGCGATTCGGCCACGCGGCAAAACTCGGCTTCCCACCCGCTGTCCAGGATCACCCAGTTGATCTGGTTCTTAGGCGGCGGGCCAAGGGTCTCCCAACGGGTATCACGTGAGGTGTTGAAGCGCACATGCGCGGTGCTGCCGGTCGGGTTAAACGGGTCGAGGATGGCCTTGACCTGGCGACCTTTGGCCAGCTCTCGGGTTGTGATGCCCTTGGTGATCCGTTCGCAAGCCATGTCTGCCAGCTCGCGATACATCAGTTGTGCCGGATAGGTACCACCTTTGCATTCCAGACAGGTATCCAGCCATTGGCGAGTGATGCGCTTGAGCTGGCCAAACAGGTTGATCGGCGCATCCTGCCCGGGTTCGCGCCAGTGCTGGAATAACAGGTGTTTGGTCAGCTCCATCAGCAGCGTGGACTGACGCACGTCGCCAAGGTGCTTAAGGTTCAAGTCCACTGCTTCGCCAATGATACCCGCGTTCCTCGTCTCCGAAGGCCCGACCAAATCGGGCGTCAGGGACAAGGTGTGATCATCGTTAAATTCCGCTTCCAATTGGTCTTCCGGCAGCTCGACGCGGTAACCCTGCACGCGCGGGAATTCGATTTCCAGCGCGTCGCGTTCCGGTCGCAGTGCCTTGACCACGATGGTTTCGCGCGGTCTAGGCGGCGGCGGGATCACGGGCTTGGCAGTGAAATCGAATGGGATGCCGAACACGTCGGCGTATTCGACGTCAAACAGGCCATGTTCGTTCAACTCATAGGACTGGCGGCGCAGCGCACGACCAATCACCTGCTCGCACAGCAACTGGGTACCGAAGGCTCGCACGCCGAGAATGTGGGTAACGGTATTGGTATCCCAGCCTTCGGTGAGCATGGACACCGATACCACGCAGCGGATGGATTCGCCGAGGCGACCTTCCTTACCGACGGTGTTCATCACTTCGCGCAGCAAGTCCTGGTCAGTGATGGCCTCGGCGCGTGTACGATCACCGGTGCGCTCGATGATCTCTCGGCGGAATCGCTCGATTTCATCGCTGGCCATGCCACGGAAGTTGTCGTCCAGTGCTTCCCCGGATTCGAGTTGCTCGCTGTCGATCAGCAAGGTGTTCGGGCGGCCGAACGGATTGCCGTGTTCATCGAAGTTACGAAACAGTTCCAGACGGCCGGCGTGATAACTTGCGCTACCGTCGGCGTTCTGGCGCTCGAAGCCGGCAATGTAGTCGAACACCAGCTTCGATGTGGCGGTGTTGTTACACACCACAATGAAGCACGGTGGCACCCTGATGCCAGCCTGTTTCCAGGCTTCATAGGTCTTGACGTAGTGGCCATACAGCGCTTCAAGCGCGGTCTGCAGTTCCACGGGGATGGCGTGTGGATCGAGCTGGGCGTTCTTGCCGCGGCCCTTCTTCGGCATCTCCTTGCCGATGTGCTTCCACAACTCACGGTAGATGGGCATGTCTGCGCCGGGGATATTGTCGGCCACCGGCACGCGCGGCAACTTGACGATGCCGCATTCGATGGCGTCCATCAGCGAGAAATCGCTCATCGTCCAAGGAAACAGCGTGCCTTCGGCATAGCCGGAGCCCGCAAGGAAGAACGGCGTGGCCGAGAGGTCGATCACCTGTTGCAGGCCCAGCTTGCGGTTTACCGCTTCCAAGCCGGAAATCCACAGCCGCGCCGCTTTGTTGTTTTCCTCGGCCTCGGCCTTGTCCTCGGTAGCGATGTCTTCGTCACTCTCATTTGCTGGCTTTTCGCGGTAGCAGTGGTGGGCCTCGTCATTGATGGCGAGGATGCTTTTCATCCCCATCAGATCGGGCATGACGCGTTGGAGCATCTGGCCTTCCGTTTCCTGGGTGTCCAGCTCCACGCCGGTACGGCCCTGCAGCAAGCGACGACCACCCTTGGACAGTTCTACGCGTTCGCGCAACTTGAAAGCATGGTAGTTAGTGATGACTATCTTGGCTCTATCCAGATCGGGCAGCATGTCTCGCGGCACGAGCTCGCGGCTGGCGTAGTAGCTGTCCGGGTCGTTGGGCAGCAGCACGCGCAGACGATCGCGGATGGTCAAGCCCGGCGCAACAAGCAGAAAGCCGCGCGTGAATTTTCTGCTCTGCGGATGGCGTACAGCATTCACGGTTTGCCACGCAATCAGCATCGCCATCACCGTCGTTTTGCCTGTGCCGGTGGCCAGCTTCAATGCCAATCGCATCAGGCCAGGGTTGGCGTTGAGGTTGGCTTTCTTCAGATGGTCGAGGAAGCGTTCGCCGCTTTTGCCTGTTGGCGCGACTTCGGTCAGCCAGATCGCGGTTTCGGCCGCCTCGACCTGGCAGAAGAAGGGGCGCACACTGGCAAACTCGTGGTTACGCCAGTGCTCCAACAGGCGGGCCGTTTCAGGCGTCACCTTCCATTGCGATGGCGGCAGCTTTCGCCATGCATCTACCTCTTGGCGGACAGAGTTAATGACGGCAGTATGGTCGTATGCCTGTTCGCTGGTGGACAGGCCCTTGCCTTCGTCAAAGAGTAAGCTGGTTTGAGTGCCCTTGGCCTTGCGTGGCTTCGGGATCGGGGTGATGAAGTCCGCACGGCGGCGGCTTTCGATGACCCTCTGAGTTGGCTGGCCGGTGGCATCCAGTTCCCAGTGCAGGGCCGGATACTTGTACGGGGAGTTGAGAATGGGTCCGTCAAAGAACTGGTCGCTCATTTTTTGATAACCTGATCCAGCACAAAAAGCCCTTCTCTAGGGCTAGGATCGCCAATTGTAAATGTATCGGTGACTCAGTCTTATTTTTTCCATTGAAGTGATCTAACAATGTACGTCCGGGCCGGCGGGGCTCCGTAAGGCCCTGCATCGAATCGCGCGGTATACGGCGGCGATCCGCATTGACGGGAACTGCTGAGTCTTCGTGCGCCCATGGTCGTCCGTGGCGCGGGCGTACACGTTCGGAACGTCGAGGTCGGGCGGATAGCCTTCATCGCCAGTAGACTCGGCCTCAGGGTTTGGAACCGGAAGTGATCTGTCGTCGCAATGACAGCCTCGTGCAGGGCCACCAGATATCTCATGCACGCGAGCCCGGCGATTCGTGCAGGGCATGCGGTGTGGTCATCGCAGCGTCGGCGGAGGCAATTTGCAGAAGTCGCATAGCGGGTGGCCTGGTCAGCTGTTCGGTTCCAAACCCCTCTTCATTGGTGGAGGTCTGCCTTGGGCCACCAAAACGTCGAACATGCAAGCTCAAGAACTGAGTCAGTTGGCCGTTAAAAGAAAGATCGCCAATCGACCGTTTCTCCGGATTCCCTTCCCCGATATGCTGGATCGAGAAATTTTGCAGGTTCTGCCCGATGCTGGTAGAGACGAAGAACCGCTTTCCACTCCCGATGTACATCGCAAGCTCAGCGTCATGCAGCTTGATCCCCCCGTCGTGAAGACTGTGCAGCGCAGGCTGGAAGACTTGCTCGGATGCGGGCTGGTCGTGGTGGAGCAGCGCGGGCGAGCCAAGTATTGGCGGAAGGTTGCGGGCGCAAGTGGTCTTGCTGCCAAAGCGGCGGGCGTGATGACGCACGACGAGGCGCTTGCTCTCCAAACGCTACGTCGCTTTTCGACCTGGCGGATTCCGACACTGGTGGCCGAAACGCTCGCACCGCTGTTCGATCTGGCGGGTAAGCGGCTGGCGGCTGTCAACACCGAGCATGAGCGGCGCTACCGCAAATGGATTGACAAGGTCGAGGTCGAGACAGGTAACTTTGTGCTGCAACACCCGGAGATTGACTCCGACGTTTTCGCTGTAGTTTCGCAGGCGCTTTTTTGCGAGCAGCAACTTGAAATCGTTTACCAGCCGCGTACTAAAATCGACAACGACGAAGCGAAGGTCGTTCACCCGCTCGGCTTGGTCGAGGTCGGCGGCTTGGTCTATCTCGTGGCTGCGATGCTGCGGTATCCGAAACCGGCGATGTACCGACTCGACCGTCTCACACGCGCGAGTATGTTGCCCGAGTCGTTCACCTATCCACGTGGGTTCAAGCTTTCGGAATACGTGCGGGCACAACGACAGTTCGACTTCATGGTCGAAGGGGAAATCGATCTGAAGTTGCGTTTCAGGAACGGAGCAGGGAACCATTTACTCGAAGCGCCGCTGTCTGACGACCAGCAAGCTGTCCAGAATGGCGACTCGCTTGAGGTGCGCGGCACTGTGCTGTTGAGTCAGCGACTGCGTTGGTGGCTGAGGGCGTTCGGGCCGAACGTCGAGGTGTTGTGCCCGGCGAGCCTGCGGGCGGAACTGGCTGCGGAGGCCAGGGCAACCTCTGCGCTTTATGAAGAGCAGCAGGCATCGAGGTGCCAGGAGTCGGCCAAGGGTATTCGGACATGATCTGTCTCACGAAGTGACTATCTTGATAGGGCAGCGCGTCGCTGCTGTCCTATTGATCCTTCTGACAGGAGAAGTCATGTTCACGAATTGCAATTTTTCCCCTCTGCAACATCTGGCCGCGTTCGCGATTGTGTTTGTTGCAGCTGTGGTGGGAACTGCGGCGGTTGGCGTGTACGTCGATTCGGTGAAGGCCGACGCGCGGCACGAATAAGTCGACCTGTATGGGACGGCGGGCTTGAAGTGACCCGCCAAGTATGTCGAAAAGCTACCAGAGGCTATATGCCCGTGCGCCCAGCGCCTTTTACGTTGAAATGTAGTCAATGCGGTTGGAAGCATACTTTTGCCCCGCGTAGCGACGCCTTGGTACTTGACATAGATACCCGTTCGCACTGCCCTCGGTGTGGTGCACACGCGTTGGTTCGTTCGCGGCCCAATCTCATCGAGTGGTTTTACAGCCGAGTTAGGTAGATTGGAGTGCAGTCCGAAGACAACCGGACGCATGCATCTTTGTAAATTTTATCGTTCGCGGGTAGTGTCCTACTTTAAAGGGCACGTTGGTAATTTCGCAGCATTTGAGAAAACTAATTCTTCGGGGAAAATGGGATGATCACTTCTGACGCTGACAAGCACACTCAACTTCACGATGCCATCGAGGAAGCCATAGGTGCCGCAACCAAAGGACTGGGCAAAGTCAACGTCGTGACGGTTGGGAAGACTGGTGTAGGAAAGAGTACGTTGATCAACACAGTTTTTCGCGGCGAATTCGCGAAAACTGGTTCTGGTAAGCCGGTTACACAAAAAATTGTCGAGATCACAAAGCCTGGCCACCCGCTCACCATCATCGATACGAAAGGGCTGGAGGTAGCTGATTATGCGAGGACGAGAGACGAACTCGATACCTTGATACAGGAGCGATCTTCGTCGGAAGACCAAAACAGGCATATTCATATTGCATGGCTTTGTATCCAGGAAGGCAGCGATCGTGTAGAGGACGCTGAAGTCGAGCTATGCAACATGATTGCGGCCGCAGGTATTCCGGTGGTCGCGGTACTAACGAAATCGCGAAAGAACGAAAAATTCCTTAAGGAGGTGAACGGCCTCTTGTCTAGAGCTTCGAGTACGGTCTGCGTTCGGGCTCTCCCCGAGCGGATCGAGGAGCTCGATGCCACCCTGCCGCCAACTGGTTTGGACGCTCTGATCGATGCGACATCGCGACTAATACCGGAGGCGCAAAAGCGCGCTTATGCGAACGCATTGTCGACGCGGAACAGGAGGGCTCTGGATGAAAAAAAGCATCAAGCTGAGAACGAAGTGAGCATCGCCGCAGGCCTGGCTGCGACTGCGGCCGCGGTACCTATTCCGTTCTCAGACGCGGCGCTGCTTGTTCCGATCCAGATCACAATGATTGCCAAGGTTGGCGTCACTTTTGGGATGGAACTCAGCACTGCAACCTTGACTACACTCGTTACCTCGGTGCTAGGGGCATCCGCAGCGACACTGATAGGACGTACACTCGTGTCCGGTCTTCTGAAGATGATTCCCGGAGCTGGCACCGTTGTAGGCGGCACAATTGCTGCGACAACGGCCGCTCTAATTACCAAGAGTCTGGGCAATGCCTACATCGCCGTTTTGTACGAATTTTGCCTGGCCCATCCTGGCGAAGAGATCGATATAGCGATGATTACGAAGGCACTAAAGGCGAGAGTGAAGATATGAAGTGGCCACCGGACTGTGCGAGGAGCCTGTCCGCTTGGCTGCGGGGCTTGGACGATCCATATATCTGTTCACCGATACGTTGATCGAGCGAATTATTGAAAAAAATGCCGCCCATGCAGGCGGCATTCATGTGCTGGCCGACCCCGATAACCGGGGAGACCGATGGCAGTTCCCACTGGCCGCGCCACTCGTTCATCATGTCGTTGCTGATGCGCGCTTCGTCCCGCATGCCGCTATGGAAGTCCTTCAGCTTGGCATTGAGCAGGCCTGGACCTAAGTGGAGGGGCTCAGACCGAAACTGGCCCGTGACGGACCGATGACACGCTCGGGTGGCAAAAAAAATGCCGCCAGTATCGGCGCGGCACCATATTCCGGCTCGGCCAGATGACTGGCTCATGCCGGCGGCAAGCCTTGAGCGTTTTCGGTGAGATCGGTTTTGGGGTTTGGGATCGGAAGCAAACTGTCCTCGCATGAAAGCCTCCTATATGGCTGGAAGCCCCGCTGGTCATAGGTTTAAGGGGGGGCGGTGCAGCCTATGAGTGTAAGCTTAGCTAGCTAAAGCGGCGGATGTGGCGGACGGCCTGAGCAGCGGTTCGGCTCCAAAATCCCTCCTCGTGGAGAACTACTTGGCAAGCGCTAATCCGGTGCCGAGATTGCGCGGGGGATGACAAACTGTTTGCTATGACGTTCTTCGACCGAAAGCGCGGAACGTCTCGTTAGTCTCGCAGACCGAAATCGACCCTGAGGGGTCAGTCGTCGAGCTTTTGCGAAAGTCTCCAGCTCCGTCGAAAGCGGCCGTTCCCTCATTAGACCGCCTTGCGAATCTGCGGCGGTTTCCATGAGCCATCGAGAATCGGCTCTTTCCCCCAGTAGGCTCTGATATATAACGAAAACACCCCTTCCGGCGCCGGTACCCAGTTCGACTCCCGCTCGACGCCTGGCGACCTCGCGCTGGCGTAAAGTGTGAGCGAGCCGTCCGCATTGCGCTTCAGATCCGCGTTCTTGGTGCCGAGCGAATAACGTTTGAGGTAATTCGGATGAAAGAGATGTTTGTCGTTGTAGAGCGTCATTGACCAGAATCCGTTAACGGGCGGCTCCTCTCCTTTCGCAAAAACGACCTCGTAGGTATTCGCACCGTTAAGGGCTTCGCCATTTGCGTCGTTATCCGTATAAAAATACTGCGTTTCGGTGGGACGATTGTCGAACATGTTCGATTTGGCGGTTCCCGTACGGTCAAAGTAGTCGAGACCCGTCTGTGCGTTGTTGGTCGATCGATTCCATCCGTTGCCGGCTGGCAGCCCGTTATACCGCCATTGGAAGAAAGGCTGGATAACATCACGCTCGGTGTCGACGGCGGTCGAGACCAGTAATTTCTGGATGTCCGGGTCACGGCTCGCCACTTCCATCAGCGACCTGAATTGCGCGTAGAGCGCTTCCTCACCGGGTAGTGGAGGCACCGATTCGAGCACGTGGCTGAACACGTCAAAGAACTTTTCAGGGACGACCCATTTTGTCTCCTCGCCGTTTGACTCAGGCCCGGGCAACGTCGGCGCTTCGCTCCAGTCGATTGTTTTCATATGTCCGTCGAAGTCCTTCAGCGGATAGAAAACGACCTGGTCGACCTCGGACTGAATGGCTTTGCGATCCTCCGCAGTGTCATTCATGAAAATTCGTGGAATCGCGTTAGCAAGCGCCGTCGGACTGCGGACGATCTCGGTGATTCCGGCCGGCTTGGACCCTTTCCAGTTTGGCCCGACGAGCAGATAGAAGCCGCGCCGTGTTTTATAGGGCTTTCCGAGATGACCGAACTGGTTGGTACGCGCGTCATACAGCGCGTAAACCCAGAACCGGTCACCGAAATCCGGTACCTGCGCAACGACCGGTTCGTCGTCGAGCGAGAAGAACCCGAGGCCGTAAACCACATCCTGATTCGGACAGGTCACAAACGTCTCGGCCGGATCGACATAATGAGACAGCATGCCCACCTGGCCGCTCGGAGCAACCGGCACCACGCCATTTAGCAGACCCGGCTTCGGCGCCTGGGTGAAAGAGGTGTACCGGTTGACCATATTGACGAGCGGCCAGCCCCATACATAGGCCATACGGGCGATCGTCTGCGCGTAGCCGGGGGGCATGTTTATCCCGGCAGGCGGTTGCGTTTCCGCCATAGCCGTGTGCGCTGATGAACGCCCGCGATTATCCTGCTTGCCTTTGGTTTCAGCCGCTACGGCCGTTTGTGGCGCCACAGAGAGAGATGCGTAAGCAAGCGGGAGCGCCCCGCCCAGCAAGGTCAGGAGCCTACGGGTGGAATTCACATCGTTCCGATCGGACATAGTCAGCCTCGCGGTTAAAGTCGTTGCCTCGATAGTGTCACTTTGCGAAAAAGCAGTGCGTTGGTTTATTGCACCGTCGTAATGGCCGGCGGAAACCATTCCCCGTGCAGGACTTCCTGCTTCGGTACATACGCGCGGAAATTCAGCGAGAATCCTTTTCCCGCAGGCGTGGGCAGCCAATTGCTTTGCGGTACATGCTGCGGCCGCTTAGGTGCCAACCAGATGCTGGTGCTACCGTCCGCATTCGCCTTCAGATGGGACACGTTATTCAGGTTATAGCGGTGTATTGGATTTGGCACCACGCGATAGTCAGGCACGCTGTACAGCGTGACCGACCAGAAGCCGTCAACATGTGCATCCGGCCTTCCGCCTTTCGGAAACCGGATTTCATATGTTCGGCTGCCATCAAGTAGCTGCCCATCGCCGTCTTTCTGGCCCACAAAATAGATTGCCTCGCTGGTGACATTCGCCCAGAGGCCACCGTAATTGATAATGTCACGTGCCATCACGTCGTTGCCAAACTTTCCCACCACATAACTGACGGACCAGCCGCCCTTCTGCGTACCGAAGCCCTTGGTCCCCGCAAAGAACTCAGGAATCGCCCTCGTCCTGATCAGGTCGTCGACCCGCGTCCGGGCCGCATCGCTACTCTTCACGTAGCGGGCAACGTTGCTTGCCATTGCCTGAAATTCCGGCGCCTTCGGCATGGGGTCCGGACAGGTAGCAAGCACTTCGCTTACGCGGTCAAAAATTTCCACACGGATCGGGGTCGCTGGAGTAAACGTCGGCACGGCAAAGGGCGGATCAATTCTGATTTCGGGTGAGGCGTCTACAGTGAACTCATGCTGCAACCGCGCTGCAGTTTTTGGAGAACCCTTAAGTTCTACCCGTGCCAGCAACTTCGCTTTGGGAGAAGGGAGCTCAATCTTGATGGCATCAGCCGGCACTGGGGGATTGGTGCCTTTGATCACCAGCGCGAACTTTCCGTACGGATGGTCGGGGTAGGTTCGTTCATTGATATTGGTGATGACCTCGCCCCAACCGTCGAGCAATTGGGCCGTGTAGTAACGACCCGTGACCCGGGGCACGTTGAGGATAACGGCGTGGTTATTGTCCGCTGCGAGCCATGCCTCAAGATAGGCGACATCGAGGTTCGGATTCACAAACTGGGCCGAACCGAGCGGATTGTATTTGATCCTGTTATAGCCGACTTTCTCGACGTTGATGTCGTGATTTTCCTGCTGCAACACCAGGTAGCGTCCGTAAAGATAGTCCCACGCGGACACGATCTGGTCATCCGTCGGGACAGCGCCGCTTGCGATCGCACCTTTTTCTGGCGCTTTACCGGACGAACCGCAGGCAACGATGCCCAACGCAATTGAAGCAGCCGCGATACAGGAAAAAATCCACTTCGACATTTTCATGTTGTTCTCCAGCTAATTGAATTGAATATGCATCGCGTGGGAAAGCCCACGTCTGACTGTTACCTGTCGATAAACATCACGCCGTATTTCTTGCGACAGGCCACGTAGCGCTGTGCATACTGACGATCTTTCAAGTTCAATGAAACGGACCGCTTTGCGATATCGCGGGAGCGGGAGAGAGATGTTTGGTGTCGATATTCTGACTAACTTACTTCTGCAACGATTGGAGAAGTCTCGAGAGATTCTGAGGCTGGACGTGGATGATTCCACCTCTCGGGCTGTCAATATCAGCTATGAGAGCTTGCGAGAGCGCGACTGTCACGGGAAGGATCGTGAACAGTCCTCTGCGTGCACCTCCCTTCGCGCCGTAGCCCTGCACGGCACAACCGAACACCGCGATAAGAATCATCAGGATCCAGGCGCCAATGGGAATATGGTTAATCCGTGCGGCCTCGGAATAGTCTTGCGAGTTAAGCACGTCGTTCATCCCGGTGGCGACGATGGCCGCGACAGGGGTCGGCTTGTCTCCGGCGACCTGAGCGGCCAGGCGCCATAATTCGGACTGAAGCCCTGCGGTATCGCGGTTAATGCGCGCCAGGTCGTTTGAATCTCGCGTCTTATAGTCGTCGAGTCTTAGCTGCGTATACCGGACCAGAGCGGCCTTCATTGCTATGCGCGTCTGCGCGTCAATAAGATCCGCCCTCACGTATTCTGTGCCGATCGCGTTCGCTTCATTTTCCTCAAGATTTTTGCGCTGGTCGTAGCGGTTCACGGCCATCGAGAGACTGAAGCCGATAAGCAGCGCGAGCAACGTCAGCGTGGACGTCTGGACTACATTAAAGTCTTCCCGTGCATCGTCGGGAAGTGGGGCAATGTGCCTTGACACAAAGGCACCCAAGGCCGACGCGGCGACAAAAACCGCAAGCAGCACCACAAAGAGGATTGCTGGATGATCAACGAATGCAGCCATGCGATGTCTCCGCTGAGAATGCTAGTCTGGATGTTCAGACTCCAGGCAGCCGGCAGCGATGGGTATCGTTGCCTTCGCCCCATCATTGTGGGAAAACTTTGCCCATCAAAAACGCCTCGTATTGTGTTCAGGCGACACAGAAGCTCTTGCCAACTGCATGCGGGGATCGCGGCCTCATTTGGGAAAGAGCAAGGTAACCACGAAACGTGCACCCCATCCATGAGGCGCGGAATCGGGACTGGCCGCCCAGTAGCGCACGCCCCCACCTATACTGACTGGCTGTTTCCCAAACTTGAGCAGTTTGCTGACAGTCGCATTGATCGGGGTCGACCATTGGTGACGATTCCAGTCATAGGTTGATTCCGTATTCAGGCCGAAAGTCCACGCATCCTTCGTTGTGTAGTTGAGAAAGGGCTGCAGGAATGTCGAGCTGACGCCCGACCGGTTGCCGTCACCTGCAAACGACCAGATATGATTGGCGAGCGCACCGTAGGTCCAGCCATTCGCCTGCCAGAGCAGAACCGCTGTAGGTCCGGCGCCCCATTTTTCGGCTCCGAGCTGCCGGTCAGTGTCGGTTGGCAATAGAAGCGCAGGGCCTACGCCCCAGATGAGTCCGTTTGCTGTCGGTTTCGAAGGCGAAAAGAAAAAACTCTGAACGACGTCACCTAACCCGGTTTGTGAACCGGATCCCGGGGCGATATTGCTTTGCGAAACCACCGGAACGATGGTGCGCGAAATAAGATTCCAGTTGTCGTTCAGGCGAAAAGGGACAACGGGCTGAAAATTCATCAGGTATTTATTGCCGTCCCGATTCGGCCCAATGTTGCCATCGTAGTTGAACTGAAACGGAACGCTGATCAATGCTGCAACCGGATTGCTCAGTTGCTTGGCGAGATCCGAATCACTTTGAGAGTACGCGGGCATGGACGCAACCAGCGCCGCGGCGAAGCACCCCGATCTTTTTCCTGGCCAACCGAATAGCATCATTTGCATCTCTCTCGCAGCGAGTACGCTTCCCGTGCATTTTCGAGGCGGTTTGGGTGCGACCCGACGGCGGTGTTGGAGGCTAGCGACACGCCCGTGCCACGAATCATGAGCGCACGGATGAGGGCGACGATGTGCAGAATGACAAAAAAGAAAATCGTGGGCGGAAGCACCTTGATGAATTCATGCCCGATCTTTTCCCTGAATTTACTCATGATCTTCGCCTCGTCGACCCGCTGTGGTTCCGCGCGATTGCGGCCCGGTTGGCTCTGACGGTATCGCCTCGCCTTCACCAATGCTGCCTGTCCAGAGGTAACGTAGTTCGAAGCTGTCAAAGGCGGTATCCGAAAAGCGAAATCGTTGCGAAACGATCGCCGCTCATGCCGGTTCGAGACGGTCAACCACCTTTTGACTGTCTTGACGTCGCGATGACGCTTTAGCGGACAAACTCGTGCCGATCACGAGAGCGGCTTAAAGTCCTGCCCGGCAATTCACCAAAGACCTTGCGATACTGCTCCGAGAACCGCGACATATGGCGAAAACCCCATCGGAACGCGACGTCGGCAACGGTACAAGTCGGCCCCGCGACCAGCAGGTCGCGCAATGCGCCGTTCAGTCGGGCGTTCAGAAACCATCGGCCCGGTGTCATGCCCACGCTGCGGCGAAAAATCAGCTGGAGAGCGCGCAGACTGTATCCGCTTCGTTGGGCAATCTCCGAAAGCGTTATATCGGCCTCATCAGACATGACCAGCCGCTCGCATGCGAGGATCAGATGATGATGGCGTTGTTCGGTGACCGACCCGTCTGACTTGCACGCAGGCGGCGCAGCGGCCAGCGCATCGACGTATCCAGCCGTCATCGACTGACACATTTCGGTCGCCAGTTCGGCGGCGATGCCGCCCGTGGGTTCCAGCGATCTTGCGATTCCCATTGCATCGTCGGCCAGGCATGTGAGAGCAGCGCGGCCGCCGGCTCGAAGGCGCACTGAACTAGCGAAGCGGCCTGGCAATTCCAGCGGTCGCCCTGTTCGGGCCACCGCTGTTTCCTGAAGGCGCTCTTCCGGAATTGTGAAGTTGATCCAGCGAGATGACGCCGAGGCATGATAAAGAAGCTCCACACCTACGGGGTAGATCTGAATATCTTCCTCACCGATAGAAACGGTGTTGTACCGGGTAACGTCACCGCCTTCTGCCATGAAGCCTATGCATATTGAATCGCGTGGCATGCTGCCCCGGGCAATCACCGGAAAGTCGTAGCAGCCGGTTTCCAGCCTGATCTCACCGAACGTCAGACGTTGATGCACCATGGTCGCGCACTTCGAAGAGAGAAGACGGTGCTCAAAACTTCCGCCATAGACGACATTGAAGGCCTGCGCCGGCTCAAAGCCCGAATAGGTGTGCCGCAAATAGGTTGACTCAAATGACATGGAAAATTCTCCGCAAAGATTTCGCTTTTTGGATAACGCCCACCCCGGGACATCGCTATCTTAAGTTGTACGCCACGAAGTCGAGGCCAAATTCATGGCTGAAAACTACCGTCAAATCAAGGAACGCATTCGTGCCCTGGAGGCCGAAGCGGAGCAGTTGCGCCGCCAGGAACTGCGCCAGATTATCAGCGACATGCGGCGCAAGATCCGCGTTTACGGTATCACCCCGGACCAGCTCTTCGGCCCGGATTTATCGGATCTCGTAAGGTATCGCAATCTCGAAACGGGCGAAACCTGGAATGGAATGGGGCGTCCGCCCAACTGGATCAGAGGAAAGGATCGAGAGCAATTTCGTGTCGACTGAATGCACAGCGCCGACGACCATGAGCCAAAATCCAGGGAGAAAATAGTGAGCGTCAACGTTTCGCGCAGCGCAACAAAAACATTGGGACGCGGTGTTATCGCGTTGCTGGTAGCCAGTACACCTGGTTTCGCACACGCCCAGCAAACCATGCCGATCCCGGCGAGCACAGATGTCAGCCCGCCAACGGCGGGCATCGTCATGACGAAAGACTATGTGGCCACAGTTGGGCGGATGGCGTATCTCTGGGGCTGGCCGCTGATCAACGCACGTCACCGGCGCGCCACATTCAACAAGTCGCCGGAGCCCGGTCGGCTCGGCGGCATCCTGCCTGTCGCGCCAACTGGCTACATCACGATGCTGACGGACTACATTGCGCCTGAGGAGCGCTTCGTCACCTGCCCGAATCAGGACGTGGTCTACGGCTTCGGCTTTGCGGCCGTGGATAAGGATCCGGTCATCATTCAGGTGCCGGATTTCGGCAAACGGTTCTGGGTGTACGCCTTCTATGATGCGCGCAGCAATAGTTTCGGCGGCCTCGGTAAGCAATACGGGACCCGGCCGGGGATCTACATGGTGGTCGGCCCGAACTGGAAGGGCACCATTCCAAAAGGCATCACCAGGGTGTTCCATTCGCCGACGGATCTGATCGGCATGGCGCCCCGCATCTTCATGGACGATACCGACGAGGATCGCAAGCAATACAGCCTGTACTCGACAGGATCATGATCTATCCGCTCAGCAAATACACGGGCAAGGCACAGACCAAGGACTGGGCGAAGGTACCGACGTTCCCGGCCCCGGCGCAGCAGGGCGAAGGCGAGACGAAATGGGTTGATCCGGAAACGTTCTTTGACGAACTGCCCGACGTCCTGCGCGAAGTGCCGCCGTTGCCGGGCGAGGAAGCGCTGTATGCGCAGATGAAGTCAGTTCTGGATGCGGCGGCGAAAGACCCTGCCATCAAGGACGAGCTGATGCAGGTCGCTGTCGATGCCGAGAAGAATCTTGTCGGGCCGCTGTTCGAATTCAGTAACAACGGGATTCCGGTGGGCAATGGCTGGACGACAGCACCCAACGGAGGTCGTTTTGGATACGACTACGCGACGCGCACGGCCGTTTCGCGTTCGAACATGTACGTCAATCGCCCAGAAGAGACGCGATACTTTTACCTGGATGTCGACGGCAAGGGCGGCCGGCTCAACGGTGCGAACCACTATACGGTGACCTATAAGAAGCTGCCGCCAGTCAACGGCTTCTGGTCGCTTACGGTCTATAACGAGCATCACCTTTTCGAGCCCAATTCGCTTAACCGCTATTCGCTTGGCACGAAGAACAAGAGTCTGAGGCACAACGCCAACGGCTCACTGACCCTTTACGTGCAGAATGAGTCGCCTGGTCCGGACAAGGAATCGAACTGGATACCGGCACCGAAAGGCGACTTCTCGCTGTATCAGCGTACCTACTGGCCCAAGGCAGAGGTGCTGGAGGGCAAGTGGACGCCGCCGTCAGCCGAGAAGGTCAACTAATCCGCGTCCGGAGAAATCATGCCGAAGAAATCTGCAAGTTTGCACACGCTGATTGCACTGCTCGTCGCGTCAACGTTTCCGCTTCTTGCGTACGCGCAGACGAGCCGTTTCGACGCGCTGACGAATAGCGCTTTCGTTCAGGGTCGTCCGACGCCGGAGACGGCCAGGGCTCTGACAGACGAACTGCTGTTCCAGCGAGCAACGCAGACCTATCTGTGGGCCATGCCACTGCTTAACACAATGGGTATGCGCGACGGTTTCGCGCAGGCCTACGGCACGGGCTACAGCACGATGGCGATCTGGGCCAAACGGCTGGATGCGAAAACCCTCATCACCACGCCCAACTCCGATCTGATCTACGGCATGGCGTTCGTCAACCTTGCGGATACGGGCCCCCTCGTCTTCGAAGCGCCGCCGAAGCTGCAGGGGATTCTCCTCGATATGTGGCAACGCCCAATCCCCGGGCCACAGGTTAACGGTACTTCGTATTTTGGCGACGTTGGGCTACCAGGCCCGGACGGTGGGGCGGGCGGCAAGTTCCTGATCCTTCCGCCCGGTTATTCGGGCGAGGTGCCTTCGGGCTACTACGTGTACCGTTCGGGGACCAACAATATTTTCATTTTCCTGCGCTCGTTCTATCAGTCGCTGGACAACATCACTCCGGCAGTGGATTTGCTCAAGCAATCCGTTTTGTATCCACTGGGCAAGAAGGACTCTGCGGAAAAGATGAAATTCTTCGATGCGTCGGGTTCGCCGCACAACATGCTGCCGCGAAGCGACGCGAGCGCCTTCAGGGATTTGAAGTATCTGGTGGATACGGAAGGCAGCAATCTTGCCGATCCCGACTGGATGGGCATGCTCGCTGGCCTCGGCATCAGGAAAGATAAACCGTTCGAACCGGACGCCCACGCCCGGAAGATTTTGGACGATGCCGCAAAGACAGGCTACAAGACGAGTCGTGTGATTGGCCTGCAAGGCGACAATGACATTCGTGTGTACAAGGACAGGCAATGGATGAACCCGGTCAACAACGTCTCGTCGCGTTGGCCGAGCGCCGTCAACGATCTGGGCTTCACCTCAAATAGCGGCGGCTACCGCGACCTGGATGCGCGAGTCTGGTTCTTTACGGATTACTACTCGATCAGTCCGGGCATGGTGTCCATGACCCCCGGCAAAGGCGCGTTTTACATGATCGCGTTCAACGATGGCGATGGTCAGCCACTGGTCGGTGGACAAACTTATAAGGTGACGTTGCCGCCGGACATCCCGGCCGCGCTGTTCTGGTCGGTCACGTTATACGACGCGTCGAACGCGTCCGGACTCGATAACGGGCAACCGTTCCCGTCGCTCGGCAAGCTCAACCATCCCAAACAGAATGCGGACGGAAGCACGACGCTGTACGTCGGCCCGAAGGCGCCAAAGGCCGAAGAAGGCAACTGGCTCGCCACGGTGCCCGGGCGCGGCTTCTTCGCGATTCTGCGTCTTTACGCGCCGACGCAACCCGCGATCGACGGGAGCTGGAAGCCGAGTGATATTGAGAGGATTAAGTAGGAAGCGCGGCTTCGCGGCTTCGGCGAGTTGCGTCTGGAGCCGCAACTCGCGATGCGCTCGACGCTTTGTCGAGGCACGTGGTGTCACAGCGACGGGGCAGGCTGAGTCCGCTATGCGTCGCGCGCATGCGGTTGCAACCGTGCAAATCCGGAAGCCGATGCTCGCCGTCCGAACGGGTTCGAAGGGCAGTGAGCCCTCCATAACCGGTCATTCGCAAACGTGGGCCGACTGGGCGTTAGTGGCCGGGTTGAGGCGGTGCCACCGGCAATTTGCTCTCCGGAAACCGGCCATTGAGCGGGGACGGACTAGACCTTCGCTATTCAAATTGAATGGCGACCTCGAACGGCGGCTCGTGGCCGGCTAGCGCCCGACGAACGAGCGCGATGATCGCCTCGGGCGCCACCTCTCATGCAGAGGGCATAAAGCGACCCCACGGCGACACACGCGTCGGCTGGCTGAGTGGCCGATTTGTGCGTGACTGCAGCCGCTGAACCTCTGATTGTCCGCTCGCATATCGAGTGCCACCGCGTTAGCATCATCTTCATTTCAATAATACTTGAAATATAGAAATGAATAATCTATTGTTTGGGCATGGACTCAAACCTTGTTGTACGCGCCCTGAGCGCGCTCGCTCACGAATCGCGCCTCGCGATCTTCCGCCTGCTCGTTGTCGCTGGTCCGGAAGGCCTGGCTGCGGGGGAAATCGCACAGCAGCTTGGGCTTTCCCCTTCCAGCCTGTCGTTTCACCTGAAGGATCTGTCACATGCAGAGCTGGTGAAGCCGCGACAAGAAGGGCGTTTCATCATCTACACGGCGAATTTCGACGCCATGACGGATCTGATCGGTTTCCTGACGGAGAACTGCTGCGCCGGTGCGACCTGTGCCGCGAGCGATCTCCCCAACTGTTGCGGAGACAAACCATGAAGCGCATGCACATCCATGTCGCGGTCGAAAACCTGAGCGAAAGCGTCCGGTTCTACCGCGCGATGTTCGGCAACGCAGAGCCCACCGTCCTCAAACGCGATTACTGCAAGTGGGAGCTGACAAACCCGGCCGTCAACTTTGCGATTTCGCAGCGTGGTGCAAAACCAGGTGTCGATCACATCGGCATTCAGGTCGAAACCGATGCGGAACTAGCCGAAATGAATGCGCACTTCGCCGCTGCTGAACTGCCGGTACAAGCCCAGACGGAGACGACCTGCTGCTATGCGCGGTCGGACAAGGCATGGACGATTGATCCACAAGGCGTCGCATGGGAAACGTTTCGAACACTCGAAGCCGCGCCGGTCTACGGCCACTCGCGCGAGCAAACGCAAACACATCCTCAATCGTCGGCCGCATGCTGCACGCCGGCTCATTAAACCCATCGTGACCTTCCGGAGCCTCCCGTGAGCGACAAACCGTACTCGATTCTCATTCTCTGCACGGGCAACAGCTCGCGCAGCGTCATGGCCGAAGCGCTATTCAACGTGCTGGGAAAGGGCAAGTTTCAGGCGTATAGCGCGGGTAGTCACCCTTCCGGGGTCGTGAACCCGTTCGCCATCGAGCGGTGCGAAGCGCTGGGATACAACACCGCGGAGCTGCGTAGCAAGAGCTGGGATGAGTTTGCTGCGCATGACGCCCCTCACATGGATTTCGTCATCACGGTGTGCGACCAGGCCGCGGGCGAGGGTTGCCCGATCTGGCCCGGTCACCCTATGACCGCACATTGGGGCTTCGAAGATCCGGCCGCTTTCGAGGGAAGCGACGACGAGAAGCGCAAGGTCTTCAGCAAGGTCTACCGGCAGATCATGAACCGCGTGAGCCAGTTCGTGAACCTGCCCCTGCACGTGCTGGATCGCAATGCGATTCAGCGAGAAATGCGCGCCATTGGCGAGAAGCCGGCAGAGGAATCAAATGAGCAGCACTGACACAGCGATCGGCGACGCACGGCCAGCGATTGGATTTTTTGAGCGTTACCTGACCGTCTGGGTCGCGCTCTGCATCGTTGCAGGCATCCTGTTCGGACAGGTACTTCCTCAAGTCTTCCAGGCGATCGGCCGCATGGAAGTGGCGCACGTCAATCTTCCGGTCGGCGTGCTGATCTGGGTGATGATCATTCCGATGCTGGTCAAGATCGATTTTGCCGCGATGACCCAGGTTAAGAGCCAATGGCGCGGCATCGGCGTCACGCTGTTCGTGAATTGGTTCGTCAAACCGTTCTCGATGGCATTACTCGGCTGGATCTTCATCCGTCACGTATTCGCGCCGTGGCTTCCCGCAGACCAGCTTGACAGCTATATCGCGGGGCTGATCCTGCTGGCCGCCGCCCCCTGCACAGCGATGGTGTTTGTATGGTCGCAACTCTGCAAGGGCGATCCGTATTTCACGCTATCGCAAGTGGCGCTCAACGACTCCATTATGATCGTCGCTTTTGCGCCACTCGTCGCACTGCTGCTCGGCCTGTCAGCCATCACGGTGCCGTGGGATACGCTGATCATCTCGGTTGGCCTGTACATCGTTATTCCAGTTATCCTCGCGCAAATGCTGCGCCGGAAGCTGCTCACCAGGGGCGAGGCGCATTTCCGGCAGGCGGTTGCTCGTCTCGGTCCCTATTCGATCAGTGCATTGCTCGCGACTCTCGTGTTGTTGTTTGCTTTCCAGGGGCAGGCGATCGTCAAGGAACCGCTGGTCATCGCGATGCTCGCGGTGCCGATTCTGATTCAGGTGTTCTTCAATTCCGGCCTCGCCTATCTGCTCAATCGCCGGCTTGGCGTCGCGCATTGTGTTGCAGGACCGTCCAGTCTGATCGGTGCCAGCAATTTCTTTGAATTGGCGGTCGCCACGGCAATCAGCCTGTTTGGATTTCATTCCGGCGCCGCGCTTGCCACGGTGGTCGGTGTGCTGATCGAAGTGCCGGTGATGTTACTGGTGGTCGGCGTCGTCAATCGTTCGCAGCACTGGTACGAAGCAAAACCCAGCGTTAAAGGACAGCAGGTATGAGCGTCACCATCTATCACAACCCGGATTGCGGCACGTCGCGCAATACATTGGCAATGATCCGCAATGCCGGCATAGAGCCCGACGTAATCGAGTATCTGAAGTCGCCGCCTGACAGGAAGACACTGACGGACCTGATTGCACGTGCCGGATTGACAGTGCGGGCCGCATTGCGTGAAAAAGGTACGCCCTACACCAAACTCGGCCTCGCGGAACCATCGTTGAGCGATGAGCAGTTGCTCGACGCAATGATGGAGCATCCAATCCTCATTAACCGCCCGTTTGTCGCCACGCCGCTTGGCGTGCGCCTGTGCCGCCCCTCCGAAGTAGTGCTCGACATCCTGCCCGCCCCGCAGAAGGGCTCTTTCGCGAAAGAGGATGGGGAGCAGGTTGTCGATAGCGAAGGAAGGAGGCTTGTCTAATGACGCAGGACATTCCGAACGTCAGCGCTCCGCACCTCGACACGCCTGATCTGCAGAAGCTCGAACCACGCACGGTTCCGCTACATGCTCCGCGAATCCTGCTGCTGTTCGGCTCGTTGCGCCCCACCTCATACAGCCGGCTTCTCACGCTCGAAGCCGAACGCATCCTGCGCCATTTTGGCGCGGAAACACGGGTGTTCGATCCGCACGGCTTGCCACTGGTTGACAGCGTGCCGGCTGATCATCCGAAGGTAGTCGAACTGCGCAAACTCTCGGAGTGGTCAGAGGGGCAAGTGTGGTGCAGCCCGGAACGTCACGGAACCCTCACGGCAGTATTCAAGAACCAGATTGATTGGCTACCGCTTGAAAGCGGCGGCGTTCGCCCCACGCAAGGCCGCACGCTGGCGGTGATGCAGGTGTGCGGCGGATCGCAATCGTTTAACGCAGTGAACGCGCTGCGCATTCTCGGCCGGTGGATGCGTATGGTGACCGTCCCGAATCAGTCGTCAGTGGCAAAAGCGTGGCAGGAGTTCGACGCCGACGGCCGGATGAAACCATCCGCATATTACGATCGCGTCGTCGACGTGATGGAAGAGCTGTACAAGTTCACGCTGCTGGTGCGTGATCGGTCCGACTACCTGACCGATCGGTACAGTGAGCGGAAGGAAGCGCACCCGGAGCTTGCAACGACACTGGCAGCCGCCGCCATGAATCAGGAAACAGTGAGCGCCAATGCCGACACTGACGACAACGAAACGGAGTGACGGCGGCAGCGGTAGGGGAGCTATTGCGACATGGGCACTCGCAATTGCGCAGCTCGTCTCTTGGGGTTCGATCTATTACGCGTTCTCTCTTTTTGTTGTACCGATGGAAGGTGCAATGGGATGGAGCCGGACGGCGACCAATGCGGCCCTCTCGGTCGGTCTGCTGATTTCAGGGTTGGCGGCCTATCCGGTCGGGAAGTGGATCGATCACGGCCACGGCCGGCGGGTCATGGTCTGTGGGACCATGCTGGCCGCGGCGATGTTGGCGCTGTGGTCGCAGGCACATAGCCTCGTAACGTTATTCGTCGTCTGGATCGGCCTCGGTGTCGCATTGGCCGCGACGCTATACGATCCGGTTTTCGCAGTGATCACACGGGACTTTCCTCGCAGCTTTCGCACAAAGATTACGTTGGTCACGCTGGTAGCCGGTTTCGCCAGTACTGTCTTTATCCCACTGACGCAGGTTCTGGTCGATCGTCTCCAATGGCGAGACGCGCTTCTCGCGCTTGCCGGGTTTAATCTCGCGATCTGCCTGCCCATCCATATCTTCGCAATCGGTCGCGATGCGCCCCGCGAAGACGATCGGGACTACAAGGCCGAGCTGAAGGCGACCAATGCGGCGGCAACCGGGCGCGCTCTACGGACGCCGACATTCTGGGCGCTGGCTGTGTGCTTCACAGCCTACTATGCGACATTTGCGACGCTAACCTTCCACCTGGTACCGCTCATGGCGGAACGGCGGGTGTCGCCAGCACTGATCCTGACCACGATGGCCGTCATCGGTCCGGCGCAGGTTCTCGCGCGCGTGCT
Organism: Paraburkholderia sp. BCC1884; assembly: GCF_900996225.1. Lineage (GTDB taxonomy): Bacteria > Pseudomonadota > Gammaproteobacteria > Burkholderiales > Burkholderiaceae > Paraburkholderia. The sequence continues at coordinate 221,220 of NZ_CAAJGL010000090.1, forward strand.
GTGGTTCACGATTGGCCGTAATGTTCGTCCGTCGATTGTCGGCGTCGTGATCACAACAGCGTTTCCGGCGTCGGTCCTTGTACTCATGTGCGCAGGGACGTCGCCGGCATTGTTGATCCTGTTCGCGGTCGTCTACGGCGGCGCAAACGGCATGATGACCATCCTGCGCGGGACGATCGTCCAGGACGTGATGTGGACGGAAGGTTATGGAGCCGTGAGCGGACTGCTATCGATGCCCTCAAACATTGCCAAGGGCATCGCACCGATCTCGGCTGCGGCGATCTGGACGGCCAGCGGCAACTATGTAGCTGTCGAATGGACCGTGCTTATGGTGTCGCTGGTTTCGGCCGTTGCGTTCATCCTCGCCATACGCTTCACCTCTGGCAAAAAGTTTGGCGAGCATCAGGCAAATTTCGAGTGAGCAGACAGTCATGCAGATAAGAAAGGCCAACGATGCCGACCTGGGCGAGATCCGAAACCTGTTAAACGAGCATGGCTTACCTGTAGAGGATGTTTCGACGACGCTAATCGAAGGATTCCTAGTCGCCGAAAATGCAAGTGGAACGATTGTCGGTAGCGGCGGTCTTGAGCAGATTGGTTCGAGCGTTCTTTTGCGATCGCTCGCCCTCAAGTCAGAATGGCGCGGGACAGGTGTCGCAAGGGAACTGGTCGAACGGCTCGAAGACAACGCACGCTTACTCGGTCAACAGGAAGTCTGGTTACTGACAACGACTGCCGAGTGTTTTTTTGAGCGAGCTGGCTATGAGCGGGTAAGCCGCGATGAGGTGCCCGGCGAAGTGCGGTCGTGCAGGCAGTTCGCAGTTCTATGCCCTTCGACGGCTACGTGCATGCGAAAGCGGCTTCTCCCGAGATCCTCGCCAACCCCGGTCGAACGGCTGGTATCGAGCTGATTTCCGCCACGCGACATCAGTTCGTCAACGGCTCTTTTTGGCCGATGACCGCCTAAGGCGACCGGCATATCCCGACCCACTGCCGTCGTTTGTACGAGCGCTGCCTCGAGGGCAGCTTTCAGGCGCGTAAGGGACGTTCGTTTCGGTCAACGCGCCTTGGGCGATCCCGTATCCCAAGGTCGTCGCCTGACGTAACGAACCCCAAGCTCGGGTAGCCAACAATGCTGCCTTCGCTTACTATCCGATTACATAATAAAAGCTCCCGCCGCCCGGCGCGCGCATCGTCGAGATCATCCAATGAACCCCATACGAAGCATCGAAGTTTCCTTGATTACGGCATTAATTGCTACGAGCCTAGCAGCAACCACGGTGCATGCGACTGGGTCTCCGACAGACGCCGCGTCTCAGCCAGAACCGAACGCAACCGGCAATGCCCCGCACCCACCAGTTGACCAGCCTAGAGGACTCGGTGATTTTTGCTTTTTCGCAAATCTCCCGCCCGCCAGTCAGAAATACAAGATCATTAAGGATGTGAGTATCGGCAAGAATTCGTACGGCAGTGTCACCGCCATCCTTCCCAAGTTGGCCGAATACGCACAGATGCGCGGAGCGGACGCAATTATCGAGTACACCGGTTCACAGCGCTTTGGCTTCTGGCCCTGGCGCGTGGTCAGACCGGTAGTGCGTGGCACCGCTGTGCAGTGGACCGAACCGAAACCAACGGATTGCGAATCCATCGGAGGCACGAAGTTGAGCACGATCCTATCCTCGGGTCAGCCTCCTGCAAAGTAGCGTAGAAGGCAGCGTCCGCGGGCTGGGTCCGCTGGCCGACGCCAAGTTGAAAAACTAGTGCTGACTTTTGTCGCACGTTGTACAGATCTTCTCGTCTTTCGAGCTTGCGCGGCAGGACTCAGACGAGATTCAGGGAGCAATATGAAGAACTCCGTCGCCGCTATCGCGGCACTCTTCAGCCTTTATGCGCCGATCGCGCACGCCGAATATACCTGGCAGACTTGGAACGAGTATAGAGATCACTACACGTCGGGTGGCCCTAAAGTAAAAATGCAGGGAGATCTTTTGGACATTTACATTGCCGGCATCGCGTCTTCATTCAATAGCGCCAATGCCCTGCTCGAACTCCACCATGAAAAGAAGTTGTATTGCATAAAGGAAAAGAACAAACAACTAGCAGGCTGGGAGCTTGAAGGGTTACTCGACTATGCCCGAGCCGGTGCGGACACGTTTCGGCCTGACACACCGCTATCACTCGCCATTTTGCTGAAGGCGCAACAAATCTACCCTTGCCCGTGATTTTGAAAAGACCCCCTAGTCCTTACCATGGCGTTCAGCGCCGCCAGACGCCTGCTGCGTCACGAAGGCGACAGGGTCGTACGCAAGCACGTCAGCGCCTCGGTGAAGCGCGCGGGCATCGAGGCCTTGTATCGCACTCCGAACACAAGCCGCAAACACTCAGCGCGCAGTATTCAGAGCAGGACATCATCAATTTTTGATCTTGAGCTGCGAGCCTGCAATTGGGCAGCGCGCCTTCCGGGGTAGTAACAACAATACGACTATGGTCGCGAGTAATCCTGCGATGACTATGTTCCACATTGGCATCCTCTTATTAGGAAAAGTTCAGGGTGACGGTCCCGTACTTTGTTCGTGTTAGTCACCGGTTCATTGCTGGCTTGCCTGCCGCGTATTCGAGCGCGTCCCGAAGCGCACAAGCGGTTACTGTGTCATTGGTCCTGCCCCACGTCTCAGGTTTACCGCGCTCGTTAGAAGGCGTCATCGCGATCACTGCTGCGGCAGCCGCAGCGTGATACCAATGTGCCAGAAGAAAGCCAATCGCCTGCGCGATGTTCTGCCCTTCCCAGCGATCCAGCTCACGGCCTTCTTGATTCAGTGCATCAAGAATCGCCCTGAGAAGGTCTGCGACGATCCGTTGCTTCTGGTAGTCCGGCGCGGCTTGGAATTCTTCGTTGCTGGGCATCGCGCCCAAAATTGCGCCACGGTCCATTTTGGATTCTTTCGTGTTGAGTGATGACGGTGCGAGAAGATGGACTTCGTTTTCAGTTGCGCAGCAGGAACGCCGGCTGCCATTGCGCGTCCGTGGGCCGCTTCAGTTCAAGCACTTTCCACGCGTTATTGCTGGTGTCGCCGCGCATGGCATTGGCAAGACGGCCGAACGACGGATAGGCCTCGCCCTGCCAGACAATCTCGGCGTCGATCACTTCGGCCTGCTTTTCCTCGCCGTGATAGCGCGTGCGGGCAAGCGTGCCGCTGGCCAGAAAGAGGCCTTCCCACTTCACGCCGGTACGCGGTGCCTGGCCGTCATCGTCGGCGGTGCGTTCGAGGAAATCATTGAGCACATCCTCGATTAGCGAGCTCACGCGCGACGGAAAGCGGGCGGCCACACGGGCATACAGTTCAGAGGACAGGGGCACGGCAACAAACGAATCGAGCGGGTAGGACATGGCAGTCTCCAGTGATAATACTCCAACAGTACCCGACAGTCCTCTTAAAGTAAACTCCTATGTTGGAACTTTTCGGCGAGCTGTTCGAAGAGAAATAGCTAACGCCTCCGACTAGCGGCTTAGCGTACGAAAAAGTCCGAATCTTGACGGCACCCCCTTCCGTCCGTCGCATCGTCGCGCAATCGGACACTTTGATGGCGGGTTTGACGTCAAACCGGACATGTGAATGTCCCGACTCGAGGGGCAGCGAGTGTCGCCTCATGGCCGGTGCCGGACCGATGACACGCTTGGGCGGCAAAAAAAATGCCGCCCATACTGGCGCGGCATGTTGTGCTGGCTTAGCCAGATTCATCCTGTTGCCAGGCTCGTATTGGCGGCCTGTACTGATGCCGATGGCTACTGGCCGGGGACGATGTTGTCCGGGACGTTGAGCACCGCATGAACGTGATCGTCGCCCCGGTGATTAAGCAAATCCCATATGGTCTGCTGCCACCCTCTGTCCTGGCGCGCAGTGCTGCCGCCCTGCTTCGTCAACTCGACGCCAGCCCAGGCCGGCACGACCTCATCATCTGTGACGTACCACTGGAACACCTCGCTCGCCTCGGTTACGCCGCCGTATGTCCTGTCGATTTGCGCGAGCGCGTCTTTCTCTGATTTCTCAAAACGAGTGCGCTCCTGCTGTACGCCCGTCAGGCCATTCTTCGCATCATCCAGCTCCCGTTGTGCCCGCTCGACGGCGGATTGAGCCGCTTCCATCGCACCTTCACGATTGACGATGCCCTGTTTCAGCGCCTCCGGCGTGTCCGCCCGTGGTGTGCCATTGGCCTGCAACTGCGCGAGCTGGTTCTGGGCGTCGGCGAGCTGCTTCTCCAACTGCTCGGGGTTCTGGATGTTCCCGGCAGTTTGATCGAGGCCGTTGGAATAGCCCTGGAAATCGTGCTGCGTATCGACGATCTTCTGCTGACGGAGCGCCGCAAGAAGCGCCGCGCCGTTCCTCAGATCACAGCGGTACTCGACGACCGTGCGGTTCGTGTCGTCTTTGAACGTGCGCCAGCTATCCTTCTCGCATGAATCTCGATTCGATAGAGCCGTTTCGTAGGTATGGGTCGAGTCTTGCGGAACGATTGCAGCCTTGACCGTATCGATTTCGGAATGGCCGCAGCCGGCCAATGCCAGGCTTAAGAACGCCGCCGAGGCAAGCGTGGTGAATTTCATGTTCATCAGCGAAAAATGAATGAAGATTGGCGTGCGCGGCTCACGGAATCGCGCACGCCAGATAAGGAAATCGCAGCAAGCTCGACCAACTAGCTGCTGCGCGAGGAACGATGCCGCCGCACCCAGAAGTGGAGGCATGGACAGCCGGAGGCTTACTGCGACAGCCCGATCGTTACGTATTTCGTGTCGGTATCGAACGTGAGCGGATCGTCGGTTCCGGTCGTGCTGTTCACGGTGATATAGGCGTACTTCGTCATGCCGGATGCCGGATCGGTGTATTTGTAAATCTTGGCATGCTCGACCGAATGGTTTGCTGGATCCGCAATCCCGTCAGCCGTCAGTGCCTGGGCAACGCTGACCGGTGCATCCGTGCCACCATCAATGCCGGTGAACGTGGAGTTGCCGTTCGCGAATGCCGTCGTACCTGATTTCGTGCAGTCCTCATACTCGTCGAACGTCTTGCCGTTCAGTTCGTTCAGTTCGTTCGGATCGGTCACTTCGGTCAGGTCAGACGATGCGAACACGTACTGGCCCGGTTGAGCAGTGGCGACGCTGCCGACACCATTGACCGTGCAGAGCTGGCCGACGCGGTTGCCCAGCAAACTGATAACGGCACTAAATTTCCCGGCATCCGTGAACGAGGTCACATTGCCGGAGGCGTCGATGTTGGCCTTGGCCGTGTACTGGCCGCGATTCGGATCGGCGATGGCAATCGCGAAGGTGCCGTCCAGATTCACGGACGAACCGATCTGGATCGCCGTGATGCCCGGAGTCGTATAGGCCGTAGCGGCGTAAGCCTGCTGTGTCAGCGCCGAGCCATTGGCTGTTTTCACAGCGGCATCCGATTGCGACAGACCGGACGCCGTCAGCGCTGCACCATAGGTTTCAAGCAGGCCGTCGCCTGCATCGCCCTTCTGAGCCTTGAAGCTCGTATTGAGTGGATTGAATCCATCCGGCAAGGTGGGCTTTCCCGGCAGGGTAGCCAGGGCGGTCACCAGCTTCGCCAGCGCACCATTCAGATTGTCGGTCGTGACCGCGCCGCTCAGATCGCCGCTCTTCGCGCTGTTGAACCATGCATCCGGGTCCTGCTTGCCGAGCACTCCGACGACGATGTCGGTCAAGGGCGTGATATTGGTCGTGCCCGGGGCTGCGGCAACCGAATGCAGTGCCGAAGCCAGCGTAGAGCCGTTGACCTGTCCGCCCGACACACGGGCAACGCATGGATAGTCCGTGCTCTTGAGCGAGACGTTCCAACTGCCGTCCGTACCGGTTGTGGTTGAGGTCGTCGTGCCCGATGCACATTTCAGTTCGATCGAGCCGCCGATGATCGGCGAACCGATCGCCGCAGTACCGGTTGTGTTGACCGACGCGGATCCGCTACCTGCAGCCGGCGAACTTCCGCCGCCGCCTCCTCCGCATGCAGCTAGCACCGCACACATGGATGCGCCAAGCGCGAATACGGTGATTTTTATCTTGTTGATCTTGTTTTTGTTCACTGCATGATTCCTTTTCAGATGGCTGATGAAGGGGGCTGTCAGGAAAGATATCGGCATTCAACTTTAAAGGTTTAGACTCAACGTGTAAGGTCCTTAATTTATTTGGGTTGTGGCTCGACCATTCGGGTTGAATGGAGGGTACATGGCTCAAGTCGATCAGGAACCGCTCGCCGTAGTGATTGGCCGGGCGATCGCGAAACATCGCGTGGCAAGTAGCTTCACGCAGGAACAGGTGGCCGAGGCGCTGGGAATCGGCAATGAGGCGGTATCGCGTATGGAACGCGGTATCGTGATGCCTACCGTGGCGAGACTGGTGGAACTCGCCGACCTGTTTGAATGCAATGCGGCCGACCTGCTGACGGAAGCTAGCAGCCGCACCAGCGATCAGGCGAAGTACGTCGCTCAGCTTCTGGCGAAGCTCGGCGGGAATGACCGGACGATGGTGGTCGAGATCGTTGAGCGGCTGGCTGGACGACTCGCGAAGCGTTGATGCCAGTCAGTAGTCTTCTGGTAACAGGATCGTCGTGACTGAACGGTCGGCTTCGGTGATGATCCATACTTTCCCGCCGCCCGGTAGGTCATAGCTCGACAACAAGCGTCGGCCGGTGAGCAGTGCCAGTTCGTTCGCCGTCTGGTCTTCGACCGAAAGATCACCCCAATCGCCATGAATATGGCGGGCGAGCAGCAAGATCCCCGATATGTCGACCTCATCGAGTAAGGCCTGAGCGCTTGGCGTGATGACAGGGCGTCCCATCGGGAAACGCGGGCCATTTGCATAGCGGCTCATGCGCGGGTCTCCTGCCAGTGGTTCATGGAAGGCCGGGCCGGATAGCGTCGATGGGCAGATTGATCCTCGCGTGTGTCGCCATCGGGCAGGACATCCTCAAGTCGTTCGATAGTCGTGCTTGAGCGATCCCACTCGGTGATCACCAGAATTCGAGTCTGGTCTGGCAGATGGTAAAGCGAGATCAGGCGCAGACCAGCCACGATTGACAGGTCATTCTGCTTGCGGTCGTCGTCAGACACCGTACCCCAGTCGCCTGAGACATGCCGGAGCAGTACGCTGACGGCCGGAATGCCGTTCACACGCAGTGCCGTGAGTGCGTCCGACGCGACGAGCAGGCGTCCCGGACGGAAAAGCGGTTTAAGCCGAGTAGGCGGATGCAAGGTGACCTCTCCCGAATACGGACGAGCACGGGCCTCCGGATGAACCGGATACGAACTCGTAAAATTGAAAGGAAATACCGGACGCAGGACGCGTTCGGGTTATGGCTTGGACTCGACGAGCTGGCGACGAAGGACGGCGGCCTTCGCCTGTGAGCACCGCAGATGCCGGCGTATGTCGGCGACGGTTGGGCGCGCGAGACCCGCTTCGATATCCCTCGCGAGTTTCGTGACTTCGGTTTCGGGCTCCGTGACCGTGGCCAGTGACTCAGGAGGATCGACTACGACTTCAACTGACACATCGTGGTCATTCGTGACGGTTTCGGGCAGCTCATGGGGCCGCAGTGCAATCCACCAGAGCAGGCAGGCGAGGCATTCGAGCACGAGGGCAAATCCGAGTCCTGCAACAAGTTCGAGGTGCGGGGCCGTGATGTCTGTGACTGTTGCCAGTCTGGACGTTACCGGGTCGGTCATGGCCAAGTCACGTTGCCCCATAACCCGATCGGCTTCGACCTGCGCCCGTCGCACTTCTGCTGCCTCGGCGTCCAGCGCGTCGAGGTGGGCAGTCAGCGTCGCACGTCGAGCGTCCAGTAACGTGCAGTCATGAACGCATCTGCGCGAGCGAAGGTTTGCCAGTCGGCTGACGACGTTTGTACGCTCGTCCATCACGATCGTCAGGCTGCGGTGCGGCGAAATGGGCGAGGCAAAAACCGACGTGACCCGCAATCCGCCCGCGTGCTGCTGCGCCAGCACGAAGAAGGTCGCGTGCCCATAGCAGGCCGTCGCCATGCAGGCGAGCCAGAGCACGGTACCCGCGCAGCGCACGGATATCGGAGCCGGGCGGCATAGCGCTGGGAGCAGGTGGGCGCCCGCAACCAGCACGACCCCGATAGCTACCCACACCAGCCGCTCGGTGATCCATCCGCCGCGCTGCCAGCCGGCCAGTATCGACATGCATACGGCGGTACTAGTTGCCACCGCAGCCAAGACGAGCGCGGGACGATTCGTCATGCAGCCTTCCCGCCGAGCAGGGCGGCACGTTTATCCAGCCGGTCTTTGAGGCGGTGCGTGGATGGCTGACCGGAATGGTCGTGACCGTCATCGTGACTGCGATCGTCAACGGACTCTGCTGGATAGAACTCTTCGGCGACTGCGGCGCTCTCTTCGATACTGTCTTCGAACGCACCATTGGCGAAACCCGCGCGTGCCGCCGCATCGAGTGCTGCCTGGGCAAAGCCCGCCGTCTGTCGGCTAGCATTGAGTTCCCGCGCCTGTGTGATGGCTTCCTGCAAAGAACTCCCCGCCCGTACGCCCAAGTCGACGTAGTAGATTGCCGAGCCGTAACTTTGCGTGGTGGACTTACCGCGCAGCTTCAGTTCCAGCGGCAGACAGGCGAGCAGGCCGCCGGACACCGCGTTGAAATACTGCAGCCGTGCCGAGAGCGTGCGGATAGAGTTGTACGAGGTGGTACGAAAGATAAACGAGCCGAGCTCGTCTTCCTGGCCGATCGTGACGTTCAAGCGCCCGTACGGCTTGCAGCCACCGGCTTCGCCGAACGCGCAGCCATCTGGCGTCGGACAGTCCATTGTGGTGATGCCACCGTCAGTCACACGTTTGCATGTCTCGCCATTTCCGACGCACAAGGGACGGCCCGTCCTGCGGTCAAAGAGACTGTATTCGGCCCTCAGGTTGAGGTCCGGATCGTTGAACAGCATCCGTACAGGTATCGAACGCAGTTTGCCGGTGGTCGCCTTGCGAAGTGTTTCGTTGAGTGGATGGAGGACCCAATCGCCTCGATTGATCACTTGAGTTGTTAAAGTAAACTGGTCGTCTTTCTCGGGGAGTCGCTTGCCGTTCTTCTCGACAATTCTGCCAATCGATATACGGCCGATAGCGGGAGGCGTAATACTGAGGCCCTTGAGCATACTGGTTCTCCGGTAGATAAAGGAAAGAAAGGGGAAAGCTGCGGCGAAGCAATTCAGACGGATACGAGGAACCGGCGTGAACCGGGTTTCGTGAGCGCGTACTGGGAGGTGAATTCCGGATGATCGGCGAGCAGTCGTTTCAGGTCGACGCCCGCGCCATCGCGACTGCGCTTGTACGACACCGAACCGGTCTCAAAGAGCGCCCGGTCGGCTTCGGACATTGCCTGCTGGATCGTCTGCTTGAGTACCGCTTCCTGTGTCTCGCGTTGCTCGATGTCGGCCCGTACCGCAACCAGATCGGCGAACACCGACGACAGGTGACGGTCATCCGAGAAATCAACAGTGCCTCCGGTTCCTGGATAGAGACACCGTAGCGCGCGATCCGCCGATTCCGAGCCGTCCGCCGGTGGCGGTGTATCTGTCTCGACGTAGCGCCAGAACGCAGCTTCGAGTTCGATCAGGCGAGCAATCAGCGCGTCGTCACGCTGGATGCGATGCACTTCGAGTTTCTGTCCACAGAGCAGTACCGCGACATCCGCCGCCTGTTTGCCAGTGACCGCGAGCTGGTGCTGAACCTGGCAGACCACGTATTCGGGTACGCCTTCGCGCCATAGACGTGCACCGAATTCTCCGGCCGTTTTACACTCAAGGATCTGCACATCTGGCATGCCGACGACCTCGCGGTCGATGTTGGCGAGCATCCACGGAATGGTCGAATGCTGAAGTACCGCGTTGACTCGCCTTACCTTGTTGCCCGTCTGTTTGGTGTAAGACGCGGCGACGATCGGTTCAAGGAGTTGGCCCCAGTAGACAGGCTCACTGGTATCGTCTGAGTCCGGCTTTGGCAGGTTGGCGTCACGCCCCGTCTTTGTTAGCCAGAGTTCAAGTTGCGACCGGTACGGACTGAGGCCCACGGCGGCAGCAGCATCACTTCCACCGATCCCGGATTTCCTCACCTCCAGCCAATCCTCGCGCGGCATATTCTTCGTATCCACAAGCCGCAACGCAGCACGATTGCTGCGATGCCCTGTAGGTTCAGGCAAAGACATGTTCAGCCTCCACAAATGAAAATGCCCGGTGGGAGCGATCCCGACCGGGCATCTATGCGGTAATGAAAAGCAATCATGCGACGAGTCTCATGGCCTCGTCCCAGGCTTTTTGCTTAAGGGTGGCTCCCGTACCGAACCATGCAGCATCGCGCCGATGATCTTCGCTGCGAGCGCGTCGATGGTGATCACAATACTCCGTCACTGCATTCAGAAGTCCGAAGGCTGTACCGGATGCCGATGCAAGCATCGCTCCCATACCCTTGCCGGCATACAGTGACTGTACGGCCTTGATGGCGGAATCGTTGGTAGCCGGCACTAGTTGACCCGAGCCGACCGGGTACGTCAGCACGCGACGTAAAAATGCTTCCGCAGCGGTTTCGTTGACCTTGCATTCGGACAGGGCTTTCATCCTCGCGATGAAACCGTCCCAACTGGAAATCGCGATACCCAATTGGCGCTTGACCGCCTGTGCGTCGAACTGGCTACGGTGCGGCACCTTGACGGCCCCGGCCAAATCGCCGAGCGCGATTTGCAAGGTGTTGTTGCAGACCACGCGGACGCTCGTAAATTGAGCTGTCGTAGCAAGGGACCCATCGCATGAGGTCGAAAGCAACAGATAGCCGTTCACTGTGTCCTTGCCCTTGAGCGACACAGACTGGCCGGTACGGGCGAGTGCCCAGAGTTTTTTGCCGTCTTTGAGTACCCCAGCAGTCTCAAGTTGGTAGCCTCCCGCCTCCACGAGATCGCGATAGAACTCGATCAGCTCAATCGGTTGCACAACCGCATACCTGGCAGACACTACGGACAACGGCATTTTGGTATCGGACCGGTAGAGCACCTTCTGCTCGGGGAAGGCGTGGATTGAGCCGAGGTTGGAACCGGTGCTGCCGGAGACAAAGCGGACTTCGGTTTCCTCAATACGCCAGTCCATGCCAGCCTGACGTGCCCAGACTTCGAGCGGCTGATTGGCCGCAAGCTGATTGCCTAGACCATGCCACGGCGTTTCGTTGGCATAGGCCATTGCAGATACAAGATGCATGATTGATGTTCCTGATAAATAGAGTGACAAATGGAAAACGCAAATGCCTACAGCCCCGAAGGGCTGTAGGCATTGAGCGAAAAAAGTGGAGAAGCGAAGGGCGGGCGAGCGTCAGTTAGCGGACGGCTTGCTGAAGGTATGGCGGCACTCCAGACAGGCGAAGTTCGAAAGAACGTGCTCGTCTATCTGCTCTCCGACGGCCGAGCCGGCGGCGCAGCCGGCAGCGCCGCCGAAAAGCGCGCCCATGAGCGCACCGGCCAAGCTACCGACGATCGAGCCGACCGGTCCGGCGACCATACCGAGTGCAGCACCGGCTTCGGCACCGCCGAGTGCAGCGGCAGCGGCGCCGCCAGCACCCGCGACTGTGCCGACAGTGGCGCCAGCCTTACGAGCATAGTCTCGGGTAGTGATGCGCTGCGAACCGCAGCGAGGACAAGAAAGCGAATGAGTCATATATCAGCCTCGCTAAAAAATTCAGGGCAAACAGTGTTGCTCAAGCATTCAGGGGAATGCTCGATGAGGTGATATATTTCCAAGATTTTCTGCGATGCTAGCCTTCGTTCACGCTGAGTCAGCGAATCTGGCTAGACCGAAGCACGATGTCCCACCAGTGACGGCGGCATCTTTTTTTGCAGAACGGATCGCATCGTCGATCGGTGATCGATCACGGACAGACAATGGCTAGTGCCGTCGCACTTATGTTGGAATCTCTGTTTCACCCCAGACAAAAGCACACTCGGTAGCCGAGATCGCAGGCGCGACGCGACGCGACGCGACAGCACTTTAAGTTCTAGTGAGATATGACCGCATCGAAGGTCTTCTGCCACCAGTCCTTCAAGACGGCATCCGCCCAAAACGCTGCCTCACTGGCTGAATGATTCGTCGCATTTTTAACGATTCTCGCGACGATACTCAAACGCCAGGCGAGAAAGACCCTCCTCTCCTCAACAGCGTGTTGAACCAGCCGCTTGAACTCTTCGGGCCCCCACATTGCGTGGAAATACATTGCTTGTAGGAGCGGTTCAATGATTCCTGAACTTGCACACAGAAGCGAGCCGAGGCCGGGTATTTCGTGAAAATGGAACCCGGGTATTTCACTCAACCTCCCCGGAGGAGGTGAGTAAATTAAGTCCTCTGAATTACCGATTCCCGCGAAGATGGCGAAATTCAAAGATTGTTCATCTTTACCGAAGTCTGCGCGAATCTGGGCCAGATGACTCAAAATAAGCCACGCCTGCATGTCTCCGGGTATCCGCTCGTCCATCCCTTCGCCAAAGTGAATTCGAATCCCCTTTTTATCTGTTGTTAATAGTTCGATGACCGCCCCTTCCCGCAATCGACTCTCTTCGGGGACAAGTTCTTGAAGCGCCCGTGCCACAGAGTAGATTCGTTTTCCGTCCTTCAGTCTCACAATTGCGGCTGCAACGCTGAGGTCTCCATAGGGAACAAAATGCGACAAGCCAACGATTTCGTGAAGCATCTCAACAGCAGCCTCATCACTCTCTGCGTCTCGCAGTTCGGTCGTCCACTCAACGGAGACGTGATGAGCCAGAAGTTCCGGTAGCCGGACAACGATTCGGGGGCCAAGCGATCGCGTGTCGGTCCAATGAATGATCCCTTGATCGGACAGCCGCCGGGTTCGTTGCTCACCCGCAGTTTCCTCGAGCACGTTAGCATCTATTGAAGGGGCGCCAAACGTCTCGACGACGCGTTCTGGGTTGCGCCCGTTCTCGCGTATGTCTGCGAGGAAGGCGGACGCTAAGCGTGACAGGTCATGCTTCAACCTCGGATCGGCCCCATATATCGAACTTGCGCGCTCAAGAATGTCGTATGTAGGAATCGGAGGGATAACTGCGGCAGTCACATACTCATCGCCGGATGCCGTCGCGAAAGTTCTGCGAGGATTCTTTGCGGGTATCTGTGACACGACCATCCGCAACGTCCTTGGAATGCGCAAGTCGGCGACAAATTCTCGACCGCTGAGGAATGTTGCGTTGAAATCGTCCCAGATTATCTTGCATGCACATTCAAATTCGTCGTTTGATAGTTCAGTCAGTGTGACTTCGCGCGCGAGTCTGGCAAGCGACGTTTCTTCTGACCGACCAGGTCTTGTCGTCAGCGATGCCCACGTCCAGCTATCTAGTCCAAACACCACATTCAACAAGCCGGCCCCAGCCATATCCAACAACTCGTCCAGAGCGCCAACTGGCGCACCGTCGATGAGCAATGTCAGACCAGCTAGCGACTGCCCAGTGTTTAACCACTGTCTCAGGTCATCCTTAGAGATGCCCGTGCTCAATTCGCGGCTAAGTCGGTTAGCAATGAACTGCAGCACGTCGCCCGCACTTCCAGAATCGACATAAATGCATGGCACTTCCGGGAGATTCCGTACAAGTTGCGCCATCACGCAAGTCACCCCTGCGAGGGGCGGTCCGTGCAAAACAACAACGGGGCTCCCGTCAGAAAGACAGCCAGTAACTTCCTTTACGGCGTCACGCGGAATTTGGAACTTGTCTGCAATAGAACGTCGGAAATCACCTACGGCACCACTGCGACTGACGATACTCTCAAAATTCCAACGTTGCAGCATCTCACGCCAGACCGATGGTTCACTTCCAAGCAACCCCCGGATTGCACCTTCAACAGATTCCGCTGCCAGTTCTGACGCAGATGCCAACACCTTCCGCAAAGCTACAGCATCTGCCTGTTCCGTTGAGACCGATGTCCCGTCATAGGTGCGGATGAAGCGAGTTGAGCCGGGATTTCCATTCGTTACGAGCACGAGAGGTACCATTGGCTGATGAAGTCGGGCATACGATAGACCTTGGTCGATATCGTCGTCGGTTATCTTTACGCTTGGCGCCTTAAGTTCAGCCAGTACAAGTGGCACGTCATCAAGAAATACAACAACATCGGATCTGCCCTTGACGCTCTGCTTTTCGGCTGATGCTCCGTTGATCTTGATCTCATGATGACCGAGCTTTAAATGCAAGTATCGCTCTACCCGGATTTGTCCTTTCAGAAGGGGTAGGGCCTCTTCAATTCTCGCGACAATTGAAGCCTGAAAATCGGCTTCGTTCATCGTCTCCTTCGACGCAATAGGGTCGGTGGATGTGTCTTTGGCCATAGCATTCTTCACAGTAGAAAACAGTATTTGAAGGCTCTGCGCGATAAGAGGGGCGCGAATCGCTTCACGACGACACGGTTCTTGTGCCATGCACGAGAGGTTCGGCTCATCTGAGCATCAATTACGACCCAATCGCGACAAGCAGGACAAGTGCATCTTTCAGTTCGATCTGCCTCAGACGCAGATCGACTTGTGGAGTCCGTATCGCGTTCACGCCAACTTGCGAGTAAGCGAGCGCCCCTCAAGACAACGCGTTAAATTTCTTTTTTTGTCGCCCGAGAAACATTCGCCGCACGAGTCCACGGGAGACTGTTCGCGCTTCATGCACGCGTTGCGACAATCTATCAGAGAAACGGCATCCGATTTAGTTGGCCGTTAAACCCCTATCCAGTCCGACGTGGGTCTGAATCCGGGTGTTGCCGGCACAGCACTTCTATTCGAGATTTCACGTGCTCACGGACCTCCTCGGGGCCCGCATTTGCTCCCATCAGGATATCCGTGTGTGATCGGAAGAGATGGAATCCGCCTTGAAGTCGCGCCACAATTTGTTCGTCGATGAGACTTTGCTCGACGGGGGCACCGAGCCAGCCTTCTGGTAGAGGATACAGTGCGTTCGGATTTCGGAGTAACACAGTGCCCTGCGCCCACGACTCCGATTCCCAATTGTTATCGCCCACTTCGTAGGCAAACACGTCCGGTGTGGTCGAGTTCGGATTTCGCCCCAAGCAAGTCCCCGAATGCACCATTGCGATATTCGGCTCTCGGTGCGCCCCTTGGTGCCCAATACGATTGAACTTGTCTGCAGTTCCCAAATTGCAGAACAGCGGAAATGCACTCCGCGTCCGGCGACCGGAAGAAACTCGACGGGATTCTCTTGTCGCCCACCCTGTGCTCTACGATCGGATACGTTGTTGGCTTCAGGTGCCCATTGGCGTCGCGGTTTGGCCGTTGCCTCATCCCATACAGGTAGCGAACCAACGCAGCACTGGACAGCATTAACGAATCGTCGGCATGATGATCCTGAATGGCCAAGACTATGGGCATGTCGCCGACATGTGGCAGCTCCCAGTATTTCTTTTTGAGCTTTGAATACAGAGGACTGCCCAGACGTATCGGGACAGTGTTCGCCAGATAGTCAGCACGCTGCTCACGTGCCTGCGCTATCTCGCTGATTCTGCCTCGCGGCTCTCCGTTAGGCGAATTCGCAGTAACTACTTCGATCGCAGCCGTGACGCCGTCCTTACTAATCAGAAAATCCGGTCTCTCCCATGTGCGATCGAGCTTATGGCCCGCCTCCCGCAACATGGCGAAAACAAACAACTCGAACAATCTTGCGTCGAAACCAGTCGTCTGCAGTTGCTCGACAAAATTGCCGTCGGGGTCAACAAACTCCTGCTGCAATTCACGGATTATCGCTCTAGCAGGAGCTAAGCTAACACTGTCGCGGAGTTCAATAAATTTCGTGTTGAGGGATCCGGGGGAACGGTTTCGATTGGCAAAGATATCGACAGGCATCTGAACAGTCCATTGATCGAGACGGTGCCCAATCCGCATAGGCATAGGCATATGCATATGCATGTGCGTTCGGTCAAGGCACAGCGGGGAAACAGCGTAGCATTCGAGTTGCGCTCGCCCAGAACCGAGTTGGCCTCGCTCTCGATGAGCAACCCGCCGAGAGTCGCGCAACTGGACACCGCGACGATTGATCAAGCATCTTTAGGTGACGAGCCATTTTTCGACACGAAGCTGATACTCGCCAGCCACTGTCGGCTCCTTCGACATCACGGAATTGCCATGATCTCCCCCGGAGTAAACCAGTCACTCTTTCCCCTAATGTGTGCGAGTGCCGCCGCTGGTTGCTTCGACCATAGAACAAGCGCTAAAGACTCGCGAGCTCGGCTGCAGGTGACGTATAGCAAGCGCAGGCTGCGATCGATGGTGGTTTCTTTCCCGGCATCCACATTTGAAATGTCCGTGTCGCTCAGCTCTTTGCCACCGAAGAGCTTGTCGTACGAAATCTGGAAGCCACCCGCCTGGCTATCGTCCATCACGACCATGACGTGAGGGAACTCGGAGCCCTTCACCACTTGGTGGGTAGCCAGTTCGGAGTTGCCGGCGAGATAGCGCCGGTACCTTCCAAGTTCTTCCCACGGAGCCGCAAACAGCGCGCACCAGCCGCGGCGCATCCTCGCTTGCGTGGTTTCCGTTTCCCTACGAGGGATTGGTGGGGGAGGAGGATCCGACTTGTCTGCAAACGATTCTGCCAGCCGAGCGTGCACGTCAAATAAGTTGGCAGCCAGGATAGGCTCGATAACCTCAGTCACGGTCGCATCCTGGTCGCCACACGCCTTCGCAAAGGCTTGGATCGCCTTGAGCATCTCGTCCGTTCGGACATACCGCTTGACCGCGTCAACCGGAAGGTGGTCGAGGCTTCCGCTGCGCCTGAGCACATCGGTCGCCGCGAATTCATTGACAGTGCCGTCAGGCCGGATACAGGCCTCAAGCTGTGCCAGCTCATTCAGAAGCAGGCGTGCGGCCGAAGGCCCATTATTCTCGCCGCTGCCGACGGGTGCAGCGGCGTTAGGGTCAATCAGGTCCATCGCCTCGTAGACCTTCAGGAACCCTCCTCGGGCCGCCACCAACTTGTGCTCAAGCGCCAAAAGCTGATAGCCGCCAACCTTCCAAGCGTCGCCCTGGATCAACGCCCGCATTTGCTCGGCACACCAGAGTTCGCGAACGCGCTTCTCCTCTGCGGACAAGGAGGCATCCCCAATGAACAGGCGCACCATGCCCCCCGTCTTCTCGATCCGGGGATGCTGCTTGACGCCCGTTGCCGGCTGCGTGCGGCCATGCATCTTCGATTCCCAGATATTGTTGATGAGGGTGACGATGCGGCGCTGGCTGCGATGGTTCATCTGCAATGCAGGCCTCGCCCAACCCTCAGGCACCAAGCCCGGCAGGTCGGAATGACCGTCGGAGTAGATGCGCTGTCGGTGGTCGCCCACGAGGCCCAGCGTAAGCCCACTACCACGGGGCTCCGCGAGCACCATCAGCGCGTCCAGCATGCCTTTCATGGTGTCCTGAGACTCATCAATGAGGACTATCGGATGGCGGTCCCGCAGGATGGTCTGGAGCGTCGGCCTATTTAGCAACAACCAGGCCGTGGCGCTAAGGACGTGCGGGTGCTGGATCGCGCCGGGCCCGAAGGTGTTTCGGTCCGGATGGTAGATGAATTTCTCGGTGTTGCCGAACTGCTCGATATCCGCCTCGATCTCAGCGAACTTCGCTCGGTCGGTGGCGCTAACACCGCGCGGTTTGGCGCCGGCTTTCTCGCGTGCTTTCTCAAGCTCGATCTTCTTCACTGCAATGAGCGCATCGCGGATGTCTTCGTCGAAGCCGTCGATGAGCTCCCAGCAAAAGGAATGGATCGTCGAGACGCTGACTAGGTCGTTGCTTCCCAGACGCCCGTTTATGACCGCCACCGCGTTTTTCGTAAAAGTGACGACACGGATAGATCGACCGTTCAGGCGCAAGCGACGGCCGAGCACGCCACCGGCCTCGTGAGGCACTACCCCTGTGAGCCGGCGCAAGACCTCGACGAGCGTCCTCGTTTTTCCGGAACCGGCACCGGCGAATAGGAAGAAGCTACGCGGCGGCTGTTCGGTCAGATAGCCGCAGATCTCCTCGACAACGCCGGCATCGCGGTCGTTGCTTTCGCGAACCACTGCGTCGCTCATAGCACCACGTCCACACTCGGTTCGAGCTGCGCTTGTAGCCACTCGAGGGCATCCGCGATGTATTTCGGACACGCGATGGTCTCGCCGGCGGCTACCTTCTCGAAGATGCTCGCGGCAAAGTCTCCCTTGCTGAAGGAATCGTGCATCAGCGCGTGCAGTGCATTTGCCAGCTCGGGATGCGTCTTGGCATCGGCGACCATCGAGGCGGCTGCGCCCAGCGCGCCAGTCGGCGGTTTTGTCTTTTTGCCGTCCTTGTCTTCCTTGTCTTTGGACAGGTCTTTGAACCACTCCATGTTGCTCAATATGAGCGAGTCTTCAAAGGAACTCGGCCAAGTGTTGCCTGCCTCAGTGACCGGCAGCTGCCAAGCGAAGCGCACCATGCACTCAGCAACCTCGGTCCACGTCAGGTGTTCGGGCTTGGGGGCCTTGAAGTCGTCCAGCTGCACGAACTTCGGATGCCAATTGCGCAGCGTCGCATTGCCACACTCCAGCCCCGCTTGACCGGTGTTGGCCACCGCCACCCGCACCGGCTGGCCTTTGGCGCCAATCTTCACTTCCACGGGGTCAATGTCGGTGATGACGACGGTGGGGATGCGCAGCCTCTCAACCAGAGGCTTCAATCGATGGGCGTGGCTGCCGCCGATGTCCAGAAAAGAGACGTAACGCCTGTTCAGAGACTCGTAGTCACGCTCCATGAACAGCGGCACCAGCATGCGCTCGGCCACACCCTCCACAAAGATGGCCGCGTTGGCGAACAGCAGGTCGGTGTGTTGAACCCGGAAGTAGCGCTCGGCGAATTGACGCGTCGCGTCATCGCTGCCGAAGACCTGCCCCAGATTGACGACTTCTGTGGTGGGCATCGGGTGGTCCTTGGATTTGGCGATGCGCCGTACATAGCGGAGCCGATCGAAGTTCTCAGCGTGAGCGAGGTGACTCGAATGGGTGCTGATGAGCAACTGGCTCTTCAGCGCCGTCGCCTCCTTGTCGGTCGGGCTGATGAGCTTGTGAGCCTTATCTGGAAAAATTCGTTGCACTTGGACATGCAGGTGGGCCTCCGGCTCCTCGATCATCACCAGATGTACCGGCGTTGGTGAGCCTTTTTCGGGATTCAGGCGAGCGGTCTTGAAGGAGACCAACTGATAACTTAGCGACTGGAGGTTCTGGTAGCCCAAGCCGATGGAGTATTCCGGCAGTAAGTCTTCCGCCGATTCCTTCCTCATGCTGTACTGGACGGCGGTGCCGTGGTCGAGCAAGTCGGCCGTGTGAATGCGAGTCCGGAAGCGGATTTCCTGAGGGTCGTGCAGCCCGGGGTAGCCGAGCTCCTTGACCTCCTCAACGGAGGGAGCGATGGCGTCGTGGATCTTCCGGTCGAGCTCCTTCTGCGCCTCGGCCACGGCCTTGATAAGATCGGCGCGGTGACCGTGCCCGGTCGCGGCTACGTTCAGGTGCCGCCGTGCAAATTGCAGCAACTGGTTGGAGAACATGCCCACGCGATGAGGACCGGAGGTCGATCGAGAGCCTGACTCCTCGCTGCCCAAGCCGCGCTGCGCTGCTACGAAATCGACGCGAATCAGCTTTGACAAATGCTTGCGCTCGATTGGCAGCGCGTCTGCCGCCAAAACCTGCGTCTTGTAGGCCCCCTTCCCGTCCAACGGATTGTTCTCTGCGTCTAGCTTGTAGGCCCTGACCTGCCCCATCTTCGAAGGTTCACGTAACCAATAGTCGAGTAGATCAATGGGCCACGCCAGCGAATCACTGCCCATGTCCTTCACGGGAAGGCGGGCCGTGCGATACGACCAGGCCAACTCCTTGAGCGAATCGAGATCGGTCGCCGGCTCCAGGCGCAACCGAACACCGACCGCGCCATCCTGCCAATTAAACTTCGACAGGAACGGTGCCACGAAGTGGTACATGCCCGCCTCTGCATTGAACCAAAGGTCGAGCGTCGGCATCGCCGACAGCAGTGTGGCGAGCTGAGCCGCCCAGTCATTGGTATCGGTGCCCGCAGCCGTTGTCGGATCTTCGTCAAGCGCCTCCCATTGCTTTCCCATTTCCCGCAGCTTCGTCCACTGCGACAGGCTGATATCGAAGGCACCGAACGCCGAGCCATCTGAGAGGAAATTCCGCAATGCCGCGAGCACCGAGGTCTTACCACTGTTGTTAGCTCCGACGAGAATGGTAGTCTTTTCGTCGATCTCAAGTTGGACCTTGCCCAGTCGACGGAACTGGCAAAGCTCCAAGAATCGGAGGCTAACGCTTCCCGAACTGGGAGTGACAACAGCTTCTTTTTCGGTCATGGCCTTGTGTATTCGTTACTTATCGACCGTGCTTTGCACGGACTAGCGTCACGTGAGGCTCGACACTGTGCTGCACGGTTCGATCCGTGCGTGACCTCTCGAGCTCCTCAGCATTCAGAGTGGAATGCTAATCCCAAAAGAAGCCCATCCGGAAGCTCTTCCTCGCCATTTACCGTAAAGCTAGGACTTAGGTCATTGCGACATGCGTGACAGAGAACAAGAGAGGCTCCGAAATCGTGCTACCCGGCGTAGCCCTTTCCCGAGCCCACCTTGTTGACTTCGGGACTTCCATCGAGTGGAAGCCGTCAGAAAGAATGCAAACTGACTCACGCCGTCATGCGCGGTGGGCTAAGGTCGGCGCTTTAGATCCTACAGCTCGATCTACACAGTGAGGAATTTTTGATACTTCGCGGCGAGCAATGCAAACTCGCCCCATCCCAAACCTGATACCGCCAATCCGACGCCGTTCGATGTGATTTTTCCCCAAAAGAGCACGATACGACCTGCAGATTCGTCGTTGATACCTTTCTCCTCTTGCTCGCCCGCTGGGACCTTGATCGTGAAATCGACAATATCCGGATGAGCCTGCAGTCTGGTCATGCGGATATTGGTAGGCTTTGGGTGAATACCGGCATTCCGGGAACGCAGGATGGTTCCGTAATAGAGGCGAGGAACTGCGCATTCCTCTGTTACAGTCGCAATGTCGATCAAGATGTCGCTTAGCTTGCGAGCAACATCGGTGCTAGGAAGCACGAAGTACTTGTAGAGATTGACATCAAAGCGCCGGCACAACCCTGCAATTGTCGTGATCCTGCTGGGAAGCGCAAACGTTTCGCCGCGATGCCTCCCAATGGGAACTTCTGCGACTGGCCCAACGTTATCCTCGACAGCACTTTGCCCGTACGGCTCGGCGTCTCCATGCGGTTTGAGCGGCCGGTCTGCCATAAAGGAACTGATAATCGCGAGCTGGTCACTCGCAATAGCCTGCTTCGCATCTTCTTCCGTCAGATACCTCTTCCCGTCGGCCAGTGGCGTGCGAAGTGAGCAAGGTATCTCACGGTAGGTTGACCGGTGCATAAAGCAGCATGATCGACCATTCGAAAAGCGATCCTTGTCTTTCGGCGAGCGGGATATGGGCGTGAAGCATTCAGGACAATAGAGGCTATCCTCCATGTCCGCTGTATATTCCGAAGGAATCACCATATCGGCATTCGTCGGCCGCACGCGATTCGCCCCGTCATAGCTCCAATTTGGATCGTGCAAGGCATGATTGATTCTATTGCTGGAAGCCATCCCGTATCCCGTCGACCTGTGCATCGATTCTAGCTAATTTACCGCAGTTCGCTTGACGCAGTTCCTCCGCTCATCGCTTGCAGGTACCGCCCCTTGTCGCGATATGATCACGACATTAATCGAATTATCGGCAGCCCGCCGAAAAGCTGAACAGGCATTTCACGATGTAGGTGATTGCGACCGGTAAGCTCGGAGCAATCCACAATACGACTATGGCCTACGACTATCGGTCAAAGTACCTCGTACCGAATAGCTTATCGTCCTCGGTTCGATCTCTCGGTACTTGGTTGGACTTCGCCATGTAGTTTTCGATGAACAGGCGCAGGGAGTCACGCTTCGGATCATTACGACGATTGACTTGCCCGAGGCCGACCCCCCATCGATGCTCTAAATCCGCCTTATAGGCATTGGAATTCCAATAGGTACCCCGTCCTTTCGTGATGTCGTGCTCCCAATACTCACCTAGCGCCCTACAGATCGGCACATCAGCTCTGCGGTCACCTCGATAGAAAACGAGAAGATGCAGATGTAATCCTGAGCGTTTACCTTCTTCGAGTTTCCAGATTACCCCACGAATGCCTCGCAACAACTCACTGTCGTAGTCTTCCATGTGGCGGAAGAATCGATCTCGATGACCTTGGATGGTGCTAAGCGTCATGTCTTCGCGATAAAGCTTTTTATAGTTCAGTGTCGGGAAGAGAAGCAGATAGCGTGAGCTGTCGTCGAACATTTTTTCTTCAAAATTCAAACCTTTACGTCTATTCCTGCGGACTCTCGCTTGTTCAGCCTTACGGCGTCTGATCGCATCGTTACGGCTGATGCCATCGTCATAGCGGTTTTCATCAAACATGATTGATCTCGTCTGTGGTTATGCCAACGGATCAACTGTGCTGATATTTTTTTATTCGATATGAGGATCGTGTAACTGATAGCCACCCTCACTCATCGTTCATGTGATTGCTTTGATTTATATTCGATTGGATAGTGGTATTCGTTTATCTATTCCATAAAAAGCAATGACAAGGACAGGGAAACAGCCTGCTGCAAGACAAATCCCCGACGTAGCTCGCAGCCAACGTCAGGGAAATGGGATTTTTTTGCATGGGCTTTTATGTCGCCATCAACAAGGTCAAACGATCATGATCGATCTCCCCCCCGGCTCATGTAGGTCATGAATGTTTCCCGCGTCGAAAGCTGGTCTGGAAGGTTCATCTCGTCCAGCCAGAAAGGAGCTGATTCATCGGGTGAGCCATCACCCGCTTCAGGCAGATTGCGCTCTTCTGCCCAAAACTGGGTCGAGTCTCCCGACTTTTCGTCTTGGTCGTGTTTTTCGTCTTTTCCGTCTTTTTCGACTTTGGGGATGTCATCGTCATAGCGACCCTCATCACGCGAGCCACGCTCCTGGTAGCGGCTTCTCGGACGATCAGACTCATCGCGACGACGGATACGGCGATCCTCCTGGTGGTCAGCACGCGAACGGTCACGAAGATTGTCAAAATCCGAGACTGAAAGCACCCAGTACCATGCGCCACGCGAGTACCCAGGCTCCTTCATCGACTTCCCACCCAGCTCCGCCAGTGCCTTGCGCAGGTTCTCGGGCGTATAGCCCTGGGCCTGCCCACTGCTGATTGCCTCGTTAGCCTGCACCGGACCACCGCGAAGCAGGTCACCGATGAATTCCATTTCAGACACCAACTCATCCTCGACGGCCGCAGTATTGGACTCGGCAGCGCGGACAATGGCCTCAGGGTCACCGATCAAATCTTGCGTGTCCCACTTCAAAGCAGTCGCATCAGCGATGCCATTTTCCGCCTCAAGGCGGACAGAGTCGATCGTGAAGGCATGGCCGCCATCGGTGGGACCAAGATTAGACTTGCCACGAACCAGCACACCACGAACGGGATTCTCCCGAGACGTTCCAGTACCTGCAATCCTGCTGACGAACAGTACGACACGAGAGACAGCCAGGTAGGCAACGCTACCGTTGATGCGATCCGCCAACTTCTTCTTTGACGAGGCTTTCGCCAGATGGCGCACACCGATGATGGCGAGACCTTCCTGTTCGGCCAGCAAGATCAGGGGTTCGAGGTATTTGCGCACGGCATCGTTATTGTTCGTGTTGCCGGAACCCGATGGCAGCGGGTCGATAGCGATGACGCGAACATCGATCCCATCGGCGCGCAATCGCTTGATTTCGCTGACCAGCTCAGGCATGTCCGAGGGGCGGAAATATCGTTTCTTGCCATGCTCTGCCATGCCACGCAAAACCAGGACATTTTCCAGGTTGGCACCTGCGGCAATGAGGCGACCCATGACCGTTTCCTGAATGCTGTCTTCGCTCGTCCAGTACAGGCAAAACACTTTAGGCGCACGAGTGCCATCGGGAAGCAACCCGCCTGTGGAGAACGCCGCGAGCAGATCGGCCAGCAAGGTCGTTTTGCCGGAACCCGGCTCGCCGACCAGCAGGTGCAGTTTGCCGATGGCAAGCCAGAATTTCCAAAGCCACTCGATTGCCAGGAGCGCAATGTCGGAGGCATGTTCGATGATGGGGCCGTTGCGCTTTGGCGAAGAGTTAGCGTTATGCATAATGATCCTCCCCACGCTGGGCGCCTACCATGGCAGACAGAATGGGCGTGAAGGTAGGCAGCACTTCGGCCCCCTTTGCCCGGACATACTTTTCGCGCAAGGCGCGGCACTCAAGTTCGAGCAGGAGCGAGGCCTTTTTTGCGATGTCGTTAGGTTCGATCAAGCCGCACCACGAGCATTGCGGCTCTCTCCAATGGTGGGTATGTCCATCGCCATCCGTCACCTCGTCCCACAGGCGGTGTACCTCGTCTGCGAGGTCTTTCAATGCAGTGATCCTACGGCTATCGACCAGAAAAACCGCACCGAGATATAAGCCATGGACTCGCGAGAAATTGACCGTGATGACACCACCTCGAAGCAGATCCTTGACGGATACCGCGGAGTCGAGACCAGCTTGCAGGGTATGCATGTCGTTCTCGATCAAGGCGATATGGGGCCGATGCAGTATGTCGGGCTTGTGAGGCACCTTTTCACCCGACATTTCCTGTTGCAACAGACGTTCGTTACCCTTCGCGCGCTCGTGTAGCGAATACGCGGCCGCCTCGTTTGCCGGGACGAAAGTCTTACGCAAAAGTGCCACCTTGTGCGCGAACACCGGCTCGTTACCGGAAAAAGCGGCTTCGACGGTATGCTTGGCTGTCATCGAATCGGCATCGCTCCTGCGTTGCCACTGGATTGCGCGCGCTATAGCTTGGGTGCGCTCCCCTTGATCGCGAACCCGTTCGAACAGGTCGCGGATAGACAAGTCCATTTCCCTGCAGTCGGCCATTGTGCCAACAAGCTGGTTGAAACGGCTCGGCAGCAAGTTGCGCAGCAGGACGTCAATGACGGGAGCAAGGTCACAGTCGGGACTCGGAAGGTCTCGGCACACCTTCAGGCGACCGATTTGATTATCCAGTTCCTGTTCGCTCAAGAACATGCGACGTCCATTGAAAATCTGCGCAGTAAGCTTGACCGCCGCACGCAGCTTTCGGGGGTAATCGTCCACAAACGAATACGTGGTGCCGTCAAGGCAATGGGCGATGCCGTAGTCAATGCCTGCTTGCTGGATGCAAACATCATGCTTGCTCGGGCTAAGCGCATCGTTCGCGTAGGAAGTGTTGTTCATCACACCACCGCCTTTTCGCTAGGAATGCCACGAACGCGAGGGCGCGACGCGATATAGGCCAAAACCTCACTGAGCCGGTAGCGTACCGACTTCCGTCCTAACCGAACGCCAACGGGGTGAGCCGCGTCATAGGCGTTGGATGCCCGATTCATTTTCTCATACGCACCGCTGCGACTATCCCCGGTAAGCTTGATCAGCTCTTTGATGTCGATAAGTCGATCGCAACAGAAATCAATAGGGTTACTAACTGATACAACATCAGCTTCTGCTTTCAATCGGGCAGCAGACAGCCCTGAAGATACGTGATTCACGCCCACTCCTTTCCGCCTTTGCGGAATCGTTGAACAGTAGATATTCGAAAGTGAAGTTCGCGCGGGAAAAAACACGGCGCGATTAGGCAGAGCGGAACCCTCGATGCGTTGATCGAAACGGTTGCGCCTGAACTGGGGGTTTCTGTGTATTACCCGTGACGGGCTTATATGGAATGTCCCTCGTAGGGACATTCACAACGTAGGTAAGGCTACGTCTTTTGGAGGACGCGCCATCGCGGTCAGTCCGCTGCTGGAGCATCAGGTCAAACTGCTGTAGGTGAGTTATGTCACACACTCTACAGTGGACGCTATTGGATCATCGGATGCACGAAAAATCAATCAAAATTTTGCGCTACACCGTCTGCAGGGGATTCGGTCCCTGGAGCTGAACTGGGCAACAACGTCAGGGCGCCGCCTAGCGCACCGCTGGCGCGGCGGGTTCCTTGGGCAGAGCAGCCTCGGCCACACCAATCGCGTTGAGGTCGAATCGGAGTTTATATTCGAAGAGCGAGACATGCGGCACGACGGCGATCGCTTCGCGCAAACTCTCGTTGATCGAGCGCGCGACGATGACACCGCTCACCGCCTTGCCGTGCGCGAGGTTCAGCGACACCCAACCCATATAGCTCGCGATCTGGCCAATGGCTTTGTCTGGCGCCTCGCCGCGCTTTAACTCGAAGACCACGAAATTGCCGTCGTCATCGACGGCCAGAATGTCGATCCGTCGGCCACTGCTCGTAGGATATTCGCGGCCACTCGACACACCGTCCGAATAGAGGTGCAGGCGCTTGCCGTTGACCGGAATCGATCCGAGGTTGTCGGCGATGAACTCTTGCAACTGTCGTTCCAGGTGAAAGACGGTGTCGGCGAGCGACTCGGAGTCGTCACTGGATTCGGACAACACTTCGGCGTCGTCGTTCAAATCGCCCAAGAGCTCTTCGGCCTGCCCCGCTTCGCCCGGGCGCTGGATGCGCACCTCAGTCAGCGTTTCGACCACGCTCCACCCCATTTTCTCGAAGCCTCGGCGCAGCCCCTGCGAGTTGTCGCCGCCGCTGGCCGCCGCAGACATCCCGGGTGGCATTTGCTCGGGGTGCAGCCGGCACCACTTCTTCATTTCGTGCACTTGCACGCCACCATCGGGCGTGGCCTCGACAATCAAATAGCGCTTCGGGCTCTGTCGTTCCATGGGCGGTCTCTCTTCTCGGCGAGGCCGAGGCCTCCGTTGTTGGCTAGGTAAGTTTAGCGAACTGTGCCCGGCCCGGAGTGAACAACCTGATGCGCGCGAAGGGCGCTGTCCTGGATGGCCTAGGTGCTGCTGATCAAGGCCCGGCGCGACGACGGCGTTTCTGGGAATTGCGCGATAATCACGCGGTCGTAGGCGGCGTTGGGCCGATTGGGCATCCAGCGAAACGAGGATGCATCATTCACTGTGGCAGCGAGTGGACAAGGCTAAACGCTGGCCAAACCCACGAACAAGAGCAACAGATAAATTGCGGTGGTGAAATGGCAAGACCGAAGCGGAAAGCGGACGACTCGATGGGGTCGCTCTTCGAAGAGAACTACCTAGTCCGCACCCTGGGTCATATCGCCCACGACCCGGAGATTGCGCTCACCGAGTTAGTGGCTAACGCTTGGGATGCGGGAGCATCGCTGGTCGATCTCATCATTCCGCCCACGCATAGCCTCGTTTTGAAAGTGCAAGACGATGGCCACGGTATGACGGTTGCCCAGTTCAAGGCCCGGTGGATGAAACTCGGTTACGACCGGACCAAGCATCAAAGCTCAAACGTGGAGTTCCCGCCAGAACGGAAGGGATGGCGGCGACGGGCCTATGGGCACAATGGCGTCGGGCGTCATGGCTTGTTGTGCTTCGCCGATCAATATTCGGTCGAAACCTGGCGCGAGGATAAGGGTGCGAGCTTTGACATCGGCACGCAAGGTCAGGAGTCACCTTTTAAGATCGAAAAGGAAGGCGCCTTTTTGCGAGCGGGGCACGGAACGAGGCTCTCAGTGATCGTCGAGCGGCATCTGCCCGACCCCGACCGGATTCGCGAGATTCTGTCCGCCCGCTTCCTACACGATCCGCAATTCGTCGTACGGGTCAACGGTCAGTCTGTCGAGTTGGCGGATCAAATGGGGCTGATCGAGCGAATGGATCTTTCAATCGTAGGGTATCCGCCAGCCGAGGCCTACGTCGTGGACTCTACGCGAGTTGCCAAATCGACGATTTACCAAGGGATTGCATTCTGGGTGAATGGTCGCCTGGTCGGCACACCCGGTTGGGTCGTCGGCTCCGAGGCGGTCCTCGACGGTCGCGCTCGATTTGCAAAGCGCTACGCGATAGTGGTCAAGACCAGTGATGGCTGGATGTCGGAGGTCGAACCGGACTGGGCTCGATTCACGAATGGGCCGGCCGTGGACGCTCTGTTTGCGGCGGTTCGACAATACGCCCAGAAAGTGTTTGCGTCTCTGTCTTCCACACTGGTGGAGGAAAGTTCGGAAGAGGCGCTGATTCGCAATCGCGAGCAGTTTAAAGAGCTATCGCAGCTCGGTCGCGCTGAGGTGGCTACCTTCGCGCGTGAGCTCGTGAAAACGACGCCCACGGTCTCCCAAGACGTGCTTTCCGCTGCGGTTCAGGCCTTGATCAATTTGGAGAAGGCGCGCGGCGGCGCCGCTCTGCTTGAAAAGCTCACTAAGCTCGACGAATCAGACATTGATGGGCTTGACCGCCTGCTGAGTCAATGGACCGTTCGCGACGCGTTGTCGGTGCTCGACGAGATCGACCACCGCTTGGCCGTGCTTGCTGCGATTGAGAAGCTGTGTGGAGACGAGGCCACAGACGAACTGCACACGCTGCACCCGTTGGTCACGCAAGCGCGCTGGCTCTTCGGGCCGGAATTTGATAGCAGCGAATATTCATCGAACGTCAGCTTACGAACGTCTGCCGAGAAAATCTTCAAGAAGAGATTGCCCACCGGGGCGTTTATCAATCACAAACAGCGCCCCGACATCGTGGTGCTGGCCGATGCGACGTGCTCGATCGTCGGCACTGAAGGATTCGACCCGGCGGACCCGACGCTCACGCGCATCCAAAATGTCCTGATCATCGAACTCAAGAAGGGTAAGTTTGCGATCGGACGCCAGGAGATGACCCAAGCCGACGGCTATGTGCAAGACTTCCTCGCCAGCGGCGCGCTCGATGGGACGCCCATGTTCAGAGCTTTTGTGGTCGGGCACGAGATTGCGGCGAAGACGACGCGCGAGAAAGAACTCAAAGAAGAGGGCGTTTTGCGAGGTCGAGTTCAAGCAGTCACCTACGGCCAGATCACCCGATCGGCACACCAGCGGTTGTTTCGCCTCAGAGAGCGCATACCGGCTCGTTACGAAGACGTCTCGGGGGCGGATTTGTCTGCGAAAGTAATGCAGACGGCTTCGCAAGTTTTGCTGGCGTTGCCCGCACCAACCCAGGACTAAGAAAAAAGCTCCAAGGCCTGGGCGCATGGAGCTTTTCCGTATGATTTCCGTACAAAATTACAAGACGGCGAGAGCATCTACGCAACCGCTTGATTTTTAATCTGTTTTTGGTGCGCCCGGCTGGGATCGAACCAGCAACCCCTGCCTTCGGAGGGCAGTACTCTATCCATTGAGCTACGGGCGCTTCAACACGACAGCGCGGCAACCAGAATGGATGCGACGCCAAAGCGAGAGCGAAAGAATACCCGGTTTCGGCGCAACCGTCCACCGGACGGCCGATTTAGCCCGGTCCGGCGGGCTCGGCCCAGCTCATCCGATGCGGGTAAACGCCTGCTGAACAGCCCTTCGCGCCCCTCGCCGCCGTCGAAATCTTGCGTCTATAATCGTCCGTGGCTAATAAAGAACAAGAAGTTGCCGTCACGCTGTACCGCTCACATACCCACGGAGACGAGACAAGCATGAGCGAAGCACCACACGAAGCCCCGATCAAAACCCCAGCACAGCTTATCGCCGCGATCATCGCCGGATTTGCTGTGCCGATCGTCATCATCGTGCTGCTCGCGGTCTACGTCGACAATTCGACGCGTACCGGCGCCGGCACCGACTCTCTCTCCGACGCCGAAGTCACCGCCCGCATCAAACCGTTCGCGCAGGTCGATATTCGCGACGCCAACGCGCCACCGGTCTACAAGTCGGGCGAAGAGGTCTACAAGGCGGTTTGCTCCGCGTGTCATGCCTCGGGTGCAGCAGGGGCGCCGAAATTCACCAATACCGCCGATTGGGCCCCGCGCATCGCGCAAGGCTTCGACACGCTGTGGCACACGGCGCTCTCCGGCAAGGGCGCGATGCCTCCGCGCGGCGGCACCAGCCCGGACGACTACAGCGACTTCGAAATCGCCCGCGCGGTGGTGTATATGGCGAACAATTCCGGCGCGAGCTTCCCTGAGCCGGCGCAACCGGCTGCGGGCGCGGCGGCAGCGGCGTCCGGTGCTGCCGCTGCCGCGCCGGCAGGCGCGTCCGACGCGGGCGCGGCTCAGGCCGCCGCAGCAATGGCCGCCATGGCGAGCGTGCCGCAAGCGGCCGCGCCAGCAGCCGGCGGGACGCAAAGCGCAGACGCGTCGCAAGCCGGCAAGGCGTTGTATCAGCAGGTTTGCCAGGCTTGTCACGCGGCAGGCGTGCTGAACGCACCAAAATTCGGCGACAAGGACGCGTGGGCGCCGCGCCTGAAAGATCCGATGGACACGGTTTATAACTACGCGCTGCATGGCAAGGGCGCGATGCCGCCGAAGGGCGGCTCGACTGCCTCCGATGCGGACGTGAAGGCTGCCGTCGACTACATGGTCAGCGCAGTGAAATAAGCCTTCCGCGCCGGCTGCGTGCGTTAAAAAAATCCCTGCTCCGTGGCAACGCGGGCAGGGATTTTTGCTTGTCGGCTATTTGCGCGACGCGCCTGGCTTATGCCGACGCAACCGGCGCAACTGCGGGACGGCTGAACGCCTCGATAAACGCCAACGCCGGCGTGCTGCGAGCGAACGCAGTGAACCGCGCGAGCAAGTCACCCGGCGTAAGCCATGGATACTGCAGACTCCCTTGCAACGCCTCGACCAACGCGCCGTCGACATCCGGCACGACGTCCATCCGTGCAATGTGGATGTGAAAAGCGGTCACCACCGGCGTGTCGTCGAAGGTCCATCGATAAACGCCGTGGCCCACGCGTAACGCGCCAGTCTTCGGCTCGCGCATGACGACCAACCAGGGCAGCGCATCGATCACGCCTTCATCGACGTTGAGCGAATCGCAAACGTAGTAGGTCCTGCACCGCGTGTACTGAGCGCCGAAATCGGTGACGAGCGTCTTCGCAATCGCATCGGCGCCGACGGTGCGCGCAGGAAACGCGATATTCGATGTAGCGAGCGACATGGTCAGCACCGCGTCAGCAGCAAAAGCGTCCGCAATGCGTTGTGCACGCGTATTGTCTTTCGCGTCGAGATAGGTTTCGAGCGCCTGACGATAGGGCGCGATCTGCAGCGAGGTCATACGAGCGGTCTCCAATGAGCCCTCGTCGCGTTTCAACCGACGAGCCGCGCCACTCTATCGCGATCGTCTGACAGAACCGGCGAAGCACCTGCCACTTGCATGGTCTTGCAAGCGTTCAGCGCGCGAGTGCGCTCCACGAATCCGGGCTCACAGCCACGCCGGTTCATCCCATCAAGGCTTCTGCAACAACGCCTTCAAACTCGCGAGCCGATCTTTCGGCGACATCGGCGCTTCTTCGGGCGTCGGCGGCGGGGCGTCGTCGAGCAGCATTTCGGGGATGAAGCGCGACGGCTCGCACACCACCGTCTCTCTCGCACGCTTGCGCTTCTTGCACCAGTTCAGATGCAAGCTGCGCTGCGCGCGCGTAATCGCCACGTACATCAGGCGGCGCTCTTCCTCGATGCGCGCATCGTCGATCGGTTCGTCGTCGGGGCCGCCTCGGTGCGGCATGATGCCCTCCTCGACGCCCACCAGAAAAACGTGCGGATACTCCAGTCCCTTCGACGCGTGCACCGTCGAAAGCCGCACCGCGTCCGGATCTTCTTCGCGGCCTTCGAGCATCGACATCAGCGCTACTGTCTGAATCAAACCCAGCAGATTCTTGCCGGTGTCGCCGAGACCGTCGGCGGTATCGTAGCCCGTCGCTTCACTATTCTCGGCGGCCGCCGGTTCAGCCTTGGTGCCCTTGCGCTTGAGCCATTCCATGAACTCCAGCACGTTCTGCCACTTCGACTGCGCCTGACGCTCGTCGAACGCGTCGTACAGATAGGCTTCGTAGTGGATCGCGTCCATTAACTCGTCGAGGAGCGTACCGGCGGCATCCTTCTCCGCGCGATCGGTGAGACGCTGCATGAAATCGCAGAACACACGCATCGGTTCGATCTGACGCGGCGACAAGCGTGCTTCGATGCCGCCCATGTACACCGCGTCAAAGAGCGACACCTTGGCCTGGCCCGCAAACGAGCCAAGCGCTTCGAGCGTCGTATTGCCGACGCCGCGACGCGGCGTCGTGATCGCGCGGATGAACGCAGGGTCGTCGTTCGCGTTGGCGATCAGGCGCAGATACGCGCAGATGTCCTTGATCTCGGCTTTGTCGAAGAACGACTGGCCGCCCGAGAGCACGTACGGAATCCGCTCGCGACGCAGCACCTGTTCGAAGATGCGCGCCTGGAAGTTGCCGCGATACAGAATGGCGTAGTCGCGGAAATTCGCGCGCCGTTCGAACTTGTGCGCGGACAGCCGGAACACCACGGACTCGGCTTCGTGCTCTTCGTCGTTGCAAGGCGTGACGGTGATCGTGTCGCCCATGCCGTGTTCGGACCACAGCTTCTTTTCGAACAGCTTCGGATTGTTCGCGATCACGTTGTTCGCGGCGGTCAGGATGCGCACCGTCGAACGATAGTTCTGCTCCAGCTTGATCAGATGGAGCTTTGGAAAATCCTTGCTGAGCTGGCCGAGATTTTCGAGCGTTGCGCCGCGCCAGCCGTAGATCGCCTGGTCGTCGTCGCCCACCGCCGTGAAGGCCGCGCGCTTGCCGGCCAGCAGTTTCACCAGTTCGTACTGGCAGGCGTTGGTGTCCTGATACTCGTCGATCAGCAAATAGCGCAGCTTGTTCTGCCAGCGGTCACGCACCTGCTCGTTCTTTTCGAACAGTTCGGCGGGCAGGCGGATCAGGTCGTCGAAATCTACCGCCTGATACGCGTGCAGCGTCGCCACGTAGTTGCGATAGACGATCGCGGCCTGATGCTCGTCCTCGTTCGCGGCAATCGCGATCGCCTGTTCCGGCATGATCATGCCGTTCTTCCACAGCGAGATGATCGACTGGATCTTGCGGATGAAACCCTTGTCCGTCGAGCCGACCTGTTCCTGAATCATGCCGAAGCAGTCGTCCGAATCCATGATCGAGAACTGCGGCTTCAGGCCGACATGTTCGGCTTCCTGCCGCAGAATCTGCACGCCGAGCGAGTGGAAGGTGCAGACCGTCAACTGGTTGACGGGTACTTTGCGGCCTTCCTTGCCGGGTGTTGTGAGCGTCTTGCCTTCGAGCAGTTTGCCCACGCGCTCGCGCATTTCCAGCGCGGCCTTGTTCGTGAAGGTGACGGCGGCGATATGGCGCGGCTCGAAGCCTTTCGCTTCGATCAGGTGCGCGATTTTCTGCGTGATCACGCGCGTCTTGCCGCTGCCTGCGCCGGCGAGCACGAGACACGGGCCGTCGAGATAACGGACCGCTTCATTCTGGGCGGGGTTCAGGCCTGCGGACATCGTCTGTGGATGGGTAATGCGGTTGAGGGCGCTGCGGCGCGAAACGCCGGCCAGGGGCCCGGGGGCATGCTGCGCGGCGCCGGCGGCTGGAACGGGCGCTTCGTCGGTTGCGAAGCTGTTCTGGCCCGCCAGGGTTCGCGCGAGAGGAGCGATGTTAACACGGATGTCTTCGACGAACGCAGACGACCGCCGCACAGTCCACGCTGTCGATCCTCCTCCAACACATGCCACAATTACGGTGTTGCGCGCCGTCGCCGCGGTGGCAAAGCGGCGCGCCATTCTTGCAGGAAGACACGCATGTCCGCATCGCTGAAGATTGGATTGATGGGTTACGGTTTCGCCGGCGCGACCTTTCATGCGCCGGTGATCGAGCACTGCGGCCGCGCGAGCGTCGCGGCCATCGCCACGGGTCAGCCCGAGCGCGCGCTCGCCGATTATCCGCATGCCAAAGTGGTCGCCGATCTCGACGCGCTGCTGGCGCTCGAAGAAGTCGAGTGCGTTGTGATCGCGACGCCGAACGACACCCATTTCGACCTCGCGCGCCGCACGTTGGAAGCCGGCAAACACGTGGTTGTCGACAAGCCGGTCACGCTCACCGCCGCGGACGCCCACACGCTCGCCAACATCGCTCTGGCCCGAGGCAAGCTGTTCGTGCCGTTTCACAACCGCCGCTGGGACGGCGATTTCCTGACCGTGCGCGATCTGCTTGCCGCTCAGACCTTAGGGCGCGTCACGCAATACGAATCGCATTTCGACCGCTTCCGCCCGGAAGTGCGTCAGCGCTGGCGCGAGGAAGCCTCGCGTGGCGGCGGCCTGCTGTTCGACCTCGGTCCGCATCTGATCGATCAGGCGTTGGCCCTGTTCGGCGCCCCGCAAACCGTCTCGGCGACGGTGCGTACGCATCGCGACGCGGCCAGCGCGCCGGACTACGTGCACATTCAGCTGGGTTACAGCGAATTCGAAGCGGTGCTGCACGCGAGCGCGTTGACCGCGCTGGTCGCGCCGAGATTTTCGATCCACGGCACACGTGGCAGCTACGTGAAGTACGGTCTCGATACGCAGGAAGATCAGTTGAAGGCCGGACTGCGCCCCGGTGACGAAGGCTTCGGCGCCGGTAACGACGCCGGCGTGCTGCGCGTGGTGGAAGGTGATCAGGAAGTCGAGCGGAACGTGCCGACGCAAAACGGCGATTACGTCGGTTTCTATATCGCACTGGCTGACGCGATCCAGGGCGGCGTGAAATTCCCCGTCAGCGCTCAAGACGCCGTCGACGTAATGACAATTATTGAACTCGCGGCGCGCAGTTCTGAAGAAGGCGTCCGGCTGGCGTTCGAACGCGTTCGTTAAGCTGTTTTGCTGCGCGGCGCGACGCTTTGTGTACCCAAAAAGCGCCGATTGCCTTTGCCGTCGCGCAGGCGAAATACCCTGACAAGCCCGAAAGGAACATAACGTTACAAATAAGGGCTCTGGACGGGTCAGCGCGAACCCATGGTGATCCGTTGCTACCCGGGTAGCACCACAAAACGACAATGACTTCCGGAGAGTCCATGCCCCGTATCATCCGCGCACTTAGCGCATGTGCATTGCTCAGTACCCTTGCTGCCTGCGTGGTAGCGCCCCAACCTCAGCCGGCCCCGCGTCCGAATCCGCAGCAGATCGCGGATCAGCGCCTGCATCAGGTCGACGGCCGCATCGATAATCTGAGCCGCCGTATCGACAATCATGTCAATCAAGGCTATTACCCGCCCCCGCAAGGCGGCGCGCTGCATCATCGCCTCGACGTGGTCCGTCAGGAAGCGCACGACATGGCTGCGCAACACGGCGGCGGTTTGTCGGCCGACGAGCAGCGCGTGCTGAACCAGGAACTGGACAACGCAGCACACGCCATCGGCGAATAATCGCGCCGGTTCCGGCACTCAAAAGCAGCACAAGCCGAAGCGCGGGCCTCACGTCCCGCGCTTTTTTTGACACTTGCGTGAGCGCTACGCCAACGCCCATACCGCTCGCGGGCCTTTAATTGACAAGCCCCCGGCCCTCGCGTACATTCGCCGCACGCGTCGGGAGAGCGTGCTGGCCGCAGAAAATCGCAGGCCGCGCCGCCGAAGGGGCACACCCGCAAACTCTCAGGCAAAAGGACCGACCGCGTCGAAAAACCCGCCTTACGGCACCGGTTTTTCGCACTCTGGAGAGCGGCAGTAGCCGTCTGCCAACGCAGATTCTGGCAAGCTGCCCACCGAAGGGGCGCGCGTTTCCCCGTGACACGTCAACGTGTTCACGGCAACGCAATCTCTCAGGTATCGAGGACAGAGGGGCCATGCAACGCATCGCTCGCAGCCATCAGGCCGCGAGGCGTAGCGCCGCATGGCCTTTTTTGTTTCGCGAGACGCCTGAGGCCCCATGACCGAACTCAAACACACCCCGCTCAACGCCACCCATCGTGCGCTCAATGCCCGCATGGTCGACTTCGGCGGCTGGGACATGCCTGTCAATTACGGCTCGCAGATCGACGAACATCGCGCCGTACGCACCGACGCCGGCATGTTCGACGTCTCGCACATGTGCGTCGTCGATTTCACCGGCGAGCGCGTGCGCGCCTTCTTCGAATTCGCGCTGGCCAATAACGTCGCCAAGCTGCAAACGCCGGGCCGCGCGCTCTATTCCTGTCTGCTGAACCCGAATGGCGGCGTGATCGACGATCTGATCGTCTACTACTTCGGCGAAGATCACTTCCGCGTGGTCGTCAACGCCGGTACCGCCGACAAAGACATCGCCTGGTTCGGCCAGCTCAACGCAGAAGGCAGCTTCGGCTTGACCATCACGCCGCGTCGCGACTACGCGATCGTCGCCGTGCAAGGCCCGAACGCGCGCGAGAAAGTCTGGCAAACCGTGCCGGCCGCACGCGCCGCCACCGAAGCATTGAAACCCTTCAACGCCGCCCGTATCGACGAGACGCCGTTCGGCGAGTTGACCGTTGCCCGCACCGGTTACACCGGCGAAGACGGGTTCGAGATCATCGTCCCAGCGGATCACGTCGTCGCCCTGTGGAACGCACTGCAGGCGCAAGGTGTGCGCCCGGCCGGTCTCGGCGCGCGCGACACGCTGCGCCTCGAAGCGGGTATGAACCTGTACGGCCAGGATATGGACGACGACGTTTCGCCGCTCGACGCCGGCCTGGCATGGACCGTCGACCTCACCTCGCCGCGCGACTTCGTCGGCAAGGGCAAGCTGGAAGCCGACGGTTCGCAGAAAGCGTTCGTCGGCCTGATCCTGTTGAAGGAAAACGGCAAGGCGGCAGGCGTGCTGCGTGCTCATCAGAAAGTCGTCACGCCGCAGGGCGAAGGCGAAATCACCAGCGGCACGTTTTCGCCGACCATGCAGGAATCGATCGCCTTCGCGCGCGTGCCGAAAGGCGTGCAGCCGGGCGACACCGTTCAGGTTCAGATTCGTGACAAGAACGTACCCGCAAGCGTGGTAAAACTGCCGTTCGTGCGCAACGGCAAAGTGCTCGCAGTTTAAGCAGCTGGCGCGTACGCCACGAACCTTTTAAGTCATTACCGAATCCACCGCATAGGAGCATCCGATGAGCATCCCGGCCGATCTGAAATATACCGAATCGCACGAATGGGTCCGCACCGAGGCAGACGGCACGCTGACGGTCGGCATCACCGACCACGCGCAGGAAGCGCTCGGCGATATCGTCTTCTTCGAAGTCCAGGAACTGGGCAAGACCGTAACCGCAGGCGACACCGTCGCCGTGATCGAATCGGTGAAAGCCGCTTCCGATATCTACGCGCCGGTCTCGGGCGAAATCATCGAAGCGAACACGGCCGTCGCCGATACGCCCGATTCGGTCAACTCCACGCCGTATGAAAGCTGGCTCTTCAAGATCAAGCCGGCCGCCGACGCCAAGCAAGATCGCCTGATCGACGCCGACGCGTACACGAAGTCGATCGGCGCCTGATTCGCCTTTACGTTTAACCCGTCAGGTGCGGCTTTCGATAAGGACGGCCGCACCGCCAGGAACACCCCATGAAGCTCGAACACCCGGATCGTCTGATGAACCGCACTCCTCTCTCGCTCGCCGCGCTCGAAGTGCATGACGCCTTCGCCGAACGGCACATCGGCCCGGATTCGGCCGACCAGCACGCCATGCTCGAAGCTCTCGGCTTCGCGTCGCGCGCCGCGCTGATCGACGCCGTGATTCCGAAGACGATCCGCCGCACCGAAACGCTGCCGCTCGGCGCCTTCACGCAACCGAAGAGCGAAGCCGAAGCGCTCGCCGCGCTGCGCGAACTCGCGGACAAGAACCAGGTGTTCCGCTCGTACATCGGGCAGGGCTATTACAACGCGCACACGCCGACGGTGATCCTGCGTAACGTGCTGGAAAATCCGGCGTGGTACACCGCGTACACGCCATACCAGCCGGAAATCTCGCAAGGCCGTCTGGAAGCGTTGCTGAATTTCCAGCAGATGATCGTCGACCTGACGGGTCTGGCGATCTCGAACGCGTCGCTGCTCGACGAAGCCACCGCTGCCGCTGAAGCAATGACGCTGCTGCAACGCATCGGCAAGCCGAAGTCGAACGTGTTCTTCGTCGCTGACGACGTGCTGCCGCAAACCATCGAAGTAGTGAAGACGCGCGCCACGCCGATCGGCATCGAAGTGAAAGTGGGCCCGGCTGCGGAAGCGGCGAACGCGAATGCGTTCGGCGTGCTGCTGCAATACCCGGGCGTGAACGGCGACGTGCGCGACTACCGCGCGCTCACCGAAGCGATCCACGCAGCGGGCGGCCACGTGGTGGTCGCCGCCGACCTGCTCGCGCTGACCGTCCTCACGCCGCCGGGCGAATGGGGCGCGGATGTGGCCGTCGGCAACACGCAGCGCTTTGGTGTGCCAGTCGGTTTCGGCGGCCCGCACGCCGCGTACCTCGCCGTGCGCGACGAATTCAAGCGTCAGATGCCGGGCCGTCTCGTCGGCGTGACTGTCGACGCGCAAGGCAACCCTGCACTGCGTCTCGCGCTGCAAACGCGCGAACAACATATCCGCCGCGAGAAAGCGACCTCGAACGTGTGTACCGCGCAAGCGCTGCTCGCGATCATGGCCAGCATGTACGCGGTGTATCACGGCCCGCGCGGTCTGAAGACGATCGCACTGCGCGTGAACCGCATCGCCGCCTTGCTCGCCGAAGGCGCGAAGCAACTGGGCTACACGCTCGCCAACGAAAGCTTCTTCGACACGCTCACGTTCAATAGCGGCGCGCAAACGCAAGCGCTGCACGACGCCGCAAACGCGAAGCGCATCAACCTGCGCCGTGTGAGCGACACGCAAGTGGGTCTATCGGTCGACGAAACCACCACGCGCCGCGACCTCGCCGATCTGCTCGCCGTATTCGCCGAAGCCGCCGGCGCGAAGGACGTGCCGCAAGTCGACGCGCTCGACGCCGCGATGGCTGCATCGGACAGCGCTTCGGTGCCGGCCGCGCTCGAACGCACCAGCGCGTATCTGACGCACCACGTGTTCAACCGTCATCATTCGGAAACGGAAATGCTGCGCTATTTGCGCAGCCTGTCGGACAAGGACCTCGCGCTCGATCGTTCGATGATCCCGCTCGGCTCCTGCACGATGAAGCTGAACGCGACGTCGGAAATGCTGCCGGTCACGTGGCCCGAATTCGGTCAGATCCATCCGTTCGCACCGGCTGAGCAAACCGTCGGCTACCGCGAAATGATCGATCAGCTCGAAGAGATGCTGGTCGCGGCGACGGGTTACGCGGCAATCTCGCTACAACCGAATGCCGGCTCGCAAGGCGAGTACGCGGGTCTGCTGATCATCCACGCTTATCACGCCTCGCGCGGTGAAGCGCATCGCAATGTCTGCCTGATTCCCGCTTCGGCACACGGCACGAACCCGGCTTCGGCGCAAATGGCCGGCATGCAGGTAGTCGTGGTGGCTTGCGACGTGCAAGGCAACGTCGATATCGAAGACCTGAAGAAGAAGGCCGGTCAACACGCCGACAAACTCGCGGCGATCATGATCACGTATCCGTCCACACACGGCGTGTTCGAACAGAACGTCCGTGAAATCTGCGAGATCGTGCATGCGCATGGCGGCCAGGTCTACGTGGACGGCGCGAACATGAACGCAATGGTCGGCCTGACCGCGCCGGGCCAGTTCGGCGGCGACGTCTCACACCTGAACCTGCACAAGACCTTCTGTATTCCGCACGGCGGCGGCGGACCGGGCGTCGGTCCGGTTGCAGTCGGTGCACATCTCGCACAGTTCCTGCCGAACCAGATTTCGTCGGGCTATGAACGCGCGCCGAACGGTATCGGCGCTGTGTCGGGCGCGCCGTTCGGTTCGGCGTCGATTCTGCCGATCTCGTGGATGTACATCGCGATGATGGGCGCGAAGAACCTCACCGCCGCAACCGAAACCGCGATCCTCAACGCGAACTACGTCGCGAACAAACTCGCGCCGCATTATCCGGTGCTCTATTCGGGCCCGGGCGGACTGGTCGCGCACGAGTGCATTCTCGATCTGCGTCCGATCAAGGACACAAGCGGCATCACCGTGGACGACGTCGCCAAGCGCCTCGCCGACTACGGCTTCCACGCGCCGACCATGAGCTTCCCGGTGCCGGGCACGCTGATGG
This sequence comes from Paraburkholderia sp. BCC1884, assembly GCF_900996225.1. Lineage (GTDB taxonomy): Bacteria > Pseudomonadota > Gammaproteobacteria > Burkholderiales > Burkholderiaceae > Paraburkholderia. The sequence goes on from NZ_CAAJGL010000090.1 coordinate 261,380, forward strand.
TCGAGCCGACCGAATCGGAATCGAAGGAAGAACTCGACCGTTTCATCGAGGCCATGATTGCGATCCGCGAAGAAATCCGCGCAGTGGAAGAAGGCCGCTCGGACCGCGAAGACAATCCGCTGAAGCACGCGCCCCACACGGCGGCGGTCGTAATCGCCAACGACTGGAAGCATGCGTATGCGCGCGAAACCGCCGCGTATCCGCTGCCCACCTTGATCGCGAAGAAGTACTGGCCGCCGGTTGGCCGCGCGGACAACGTGTACGGCGACCGCAATCTGTTCTGCTCCTGCGTGCCGATCGCCGACTACGAGTAAGAGCCGTCCCAAACGCGCATCGCCTGAGGTTGTAAGCAGGCGTTGCGCGGTTCTGTCGTTCATGGCCGCAAACGGCTAACATCACACACCGAATCAGCCCAACGAGGAGTTTCGCATGGCGCGACAGGTGCGATCGATGTATAGCCGGACCGGAATCAGGCAAGCCCAGAAGACATGGCAGCAGGGCTGCGCGCTTGCGCTGGCTGGCGCGGCGTTGCTGCTGCCGCTGCGCGAGGCACACGCCGCAATGAATTTTTGTGCGGCGCCCGCGCTGCAAACGAGCGAGCGCACGAATGCCGATCCGGGCGTCAAGGCGTTGGTCAGCAACGTGCAGGCGCATCTGAATGAACAGCCACACGCGCTGGCGAAACTGCATACCGAAGGCACCTTGCCGCACGAGGGCATTTACGACCAGAGCGTCGAGGCGGAGAAAGACCTCGACCTGATGCGCGACGCCGCGCTTGCCTGGCGCGCCACCAGCGACGACCGCTATCTCAAGCTCGTGGACCGCCTGTTATACGCCTGGGTCACGACCTATCAGCCAAGCTTCAATCCCATCGACGAAACGCGTTTCGAAGGGCTGATCCTCGCCTATGACATGACCGCGAGCGCGCTGCCCGTGAAAACGCGCAATGCGTCGATGGCATTTCTGACGAAGCTCGCCAACGGCTACATCGGACAGATCGACGCGCAAGCGCGCCCGCTCAAAGGCACGTTCCAGAACAACTGGCAAAGCCACCGGATCAAGCTGATCGCGATGGCCGCGTTCACGCTGGATAACCGCAAGATGATCAACGCGGCGCAGCGTCTATTCGTCGAACATATCGGCGACAACATCGAGCCGGATGGCTCGACCATCGACTTCAGCGAACGTGACGCGCTGCATTACGTCACTTACGATCTGCAGCCGCTCGTGACGGCCGCGCTCGCCGCGCGTCGCCACAATCGGAACTGGCTGCCGGAGAAGGGTGCGAACGGCGCGACGCTGCAAGCCGCGCTGAACTGGCTCGCGCCTTACGCGGCGGGCAGCAGGACGCATGAAGAATTCGTGCATTCGAACGTACCGTTCGACGCAAAGCGTCGCGAAGCCGGTTTGCCCGGCTACTCGGGTCAATGGGACCCGAAGAACGCGACGGAACTGTTTCACCTGGCGGCGCGTCTCGACGGACGCTATACGCCAATCGCATTGCAGCTAGCACCGACGCCACCTGCGTGGCTCGCCGTGTGTTTGCCGCTGCCCGCGCGATAAATCCACTTTTCATTATTGGCAGGAGCAGTAAATGGCAGTCAGCGTATTCGACCTCTTCAAAATCGGCATCGGTCCGTCCAGTTCGCATACGGTGGGACCGATGCGCGCGGCGCTGATGTTCGTCCAGGGGCTCGAACGCGATGGGCTGCTCGGCAATACGGCGTCGGTAAAAGCAGATCTCTACGGCTCGCTCGGTGCAACGGGCAAAGGCCACGGCACGGATCGCGGCGTGATGCTCGGCCTGATGGGCGACGCACCCGACACCGTCGATCCGGACACGATCGCGCAACGTCTCGAAGCGGTGCGCGGCTCGCGCAAGCTGGCGCTGCTCGGCACGCACGATGTGCCGTTCGTGCAGAAGGATCACATTTCGTTTTATCGTCAGGCGCTGCCTGAGCATCCGAACGGCCTGAAGCTGCGCGCTTTCGATGCGCAGGGCGAGACGCTGCGCGAATCGACCTACCTGTCGGTGGGCGGCGGCTTCGTGGTGACGGCCGGCGCGCCGAACACGAAAGTACTGAGCGCGGTCGATCAATTGCCGCACCCGTTTCGCAGCGGTAACGAGTTACTCGCACTGTGTGAATCGACCGGCAAAAGCATCGCCCAGTTGATGTGGGAAAACGAGCGCGTGTGGCACACGGAAGAAGAGACGCGTACCGGCTTGATGAAAATCTGGGACGTGATGCAATCGTGCGTGTCGCGTGGTTGCGGCATCAACAATCCGGACGCCGACGGCAATCTGCCGGGACCCTTCCAGGTGAAGCGCCGTGCGCCGCAGTTGTATCGCGCGCTGTCGGGTAATCCGGAACTTGCGCTGCGCGATCCGTTGTCGATGGTCGACTGGATCAATCTCTATGCGATCGCCGTCAACGAAGAGAATGCCGCAGGCGGCCGGGTGGTCACTGCGCCGACCAACGGCGCGGCCGGCATTATCCCGGCGGTGCTGCATTACTACACGCGCTTCATGCCGGGCTCGAATCAACAAGGCGTGATCGACTTCCTGATGACGGCGGCGGCGATCGGCATTCTCTACAAGCTGAACGCCTCGATCTCGGGCGCAGAAGTGGGATGCCAGGGCGAGGTGGGTGTCGCGTGTTCGATGGCGGCCGGTGCGCTTGCCGCCGTGATGGGCGGCACGCCGAGACAGGTCGAGAATGCCGCGGAAATCGGCATGGAGCACAACCTCGGACTGACGTGCGACCCGGTCGGCGGGATGGTGCAGATTCCGTGTATCGAACGTAACGCGATGGCCTCCGTAAAAGCGGTCAACGCGGCACGGATGGCTTTGCGCGGTGACGGCAGCCACTATGTGTCGCTGGACTCGGTCATCAAGACCATGCGCGAAACCGGCGCGGATATGAAGACCAAGTACAAGGAAACATCGCGAGGCGGCCTCGCGGTGAATATCGTCGAGTGCTGATGAGCGGTCTCGACGGCGGCTAACGAGAAACGCGGGCTACGGTCCGCGTTTTTTTATTGGTGCGTCGCCGGCGCCCATGTTGGTTGCGTTGCGCCGTGACAGCGGCGGCGTGCCCAGCGTAAGCTGTTGTAGCGCCGCTCGTTGGGCCGATGCGGCGATCTTATCTCGCACTTACGCACTGTCTGGAGGCTTCATCGCAATGTCGCAGCCGAATGCTCCCGTTTCCGGTTCTCCTGTCGCTCAAACCACCGGCGCGCGTCTTGTCGTCGATGCGTTACTCACGCACGGTGTCGAACGCGTTTTCTGTGTGCCTGGCGAAAGCTTTCTCGCCGTGCTCGACTCGCTGCATGACGAGACTGAGCGAATTCAGACCATCGTTTGTCGCCATGAGGCGGCGGCAGCGAATATGGCTGAGGCGGTCGGCAAATTGACCGGAACGCCTGGCGTCGCGATCGTCACGCGTGGACCGGGTGCCACGCACGCATCGATCGGCGTGCACACCGCGTTTCAGGATTCCACGCCGATGATCCTGCTGATCGGCCAATGCGCGCGAGAACATCTCGAGCGCGAGGCATTCCAGGAAATCGACTATCGACGCATGTTCGGCCAGATGGCGAAGTGGGTCGCGCAGATCGACGACCCGAAGCGCATCCCCGAATATCTGAGCCATGCGTTTCACACGGCGACGTCGGGACGGCCTGGGCCCGTGGTGCTGTCGTTGCCCGAAGACGTGCTGAGCGATGCATGCGATGCCGTCGCCGGCGCGCCTGCGTACCAGCGCGTGGCGGCGTCGCCGTCGGCGGCGCAGATCGGGAAGTTGCGCGAGTTGCTCGAAGGTGCGCAGCGGCCGATGGTGATTGCAGGCGGCAGCGGTTGGACGTCAGCTGCGTGCGCAGATTTTCAGCGCTTCGTGGAGAACTGGCAGTTACCGGTTGGCCTCGCGTTCCGCTTTCAGGACACGCTGGATAACGAGCACCCGAACTATGCGGGCGATGTCGGCCTCGGTATCAATCCCGCGCTCGCGAAGCGCATCCGCGATGCCGATCTGCTGCTCGCGATCGGGCCTCGACTCGGTGAAGCTACGACCAACGGCTACACGCTGCTCGACATTCCAAAGACAAAGCAAACGCTGGTGCACGTGCATCAAGGCGCGGAGGAGTTGGGCCGCGTATACGCAGCGGATCTGCCGATTGTGTCGGGCATGCCCGAGCTGGCGTCGATGCTTGCTGCGTTGAAACCTGCTTCGGGCGAGCTCGCGTGGACAGGCGCGACGGATGAGGCGCATCGCGCCTACCTCGAATGGCGCAAGCCTCGTCAAATCCCCGGCGATGTGCAGATGGGCGAAGTTATCCAGCAACTACGCGCGCACCTGCCGGACGATGCGATTCTCACGAACGGCGCGGGCAATTACGCGACGTGGCTGCATCGGCACTTTTCGTATCGACATTACCGCTCGCAACTCGCGCCGACGAGTGGCGCGATGGGTTACGGTGTGCCGGCGGCGATCGCTGCGAAGTCGCTCTATCCGCAACGCGCGGTGGTCGCGTTAGCCGGCGACGGCTGTTTCATGATGGCTGCCCAAGAACTTGCGACGGCGATGCAGTACGACCTGCACGTGTTGTTTATCGTCGTGAATAACGCTCACTTCGGCACGATTCGCATGCATCAGGAGCGGCATTATCCTGGACGCGTGCACGGCACCGGACTCACCAATCCCGACTTCGCGGCGTTCGCGCGATCGTTCGGCGCGCATGGCGAAACGGTTGAGCGTACGGAAGATTTTCTGCCGGCTTTGCAACGCGCGATGGCAGCGCAGAGCGCGGCGGTGATCGAGATTCGCATGTTGCAGGAGGCGAGTACGCCGGGCGCGACGCTGGAGCAGATTCGGGAGCAGGGGAGGAAGATGCGGGGAGAGTCGTAGCTTCCTGCTCGTAGTCGACACGCTCCACGCGCATAAAAAACCCCGCCAAAGCGGGGTTTCTGACGTCAAAGCAAGCGAAAACCGCTTACTTTCCGCCCACGCTTTGCAGCGTCGTCCACTTGCCATCGACAACCTTGTACAGCGTGATGCCGCCGTTCTTCAGGTCGCCCTTGCTGTCGTAGGCCAGGTTAGCCGACGTCACCGACGGCATCGAGGTCTTCGCGAGCAGCGGCAGGTACTTGGCCGGATCGGTCGAGTTAGCCTTCTTCATTGCGTCGAACATCGCCATTGCGCCGTCGTAAGCGTACGGCGAGTACGTTTGCACGTCCTCGTTGAAGCGCTTCTTGTACTTTGCGACGTAGTCCTTGCCACCCGGCATTTCTTCCAGCGGCAGGCCGGCGAGCGATGCCACCGTACCGTTCGCTGCGTCACCCGCGATCTGCAGGAACGTCGGCGTGTGGACCATTTCGCCGCCCATCAGCGGTGCCTTGACGCCCAGTTGCTTCATCTGCTTGACCATCGGTGCCGCTTGCGAATCCGCGCCGCCGTAGTAAATCAGATCCGGGTTGACCGACTTCACCTTGGTCAGGATCGACTTGAAGTCGACGGCCTTGTCGTTCGTGTATTCACGATCGACGATCTGGCCGCCCGCTGCCTTCGCTGCCTTTTCGAACTGATCAGCCAGACCCTGGCCATAAGCCGTGCGGTCGTCGACGATCACGATCTTCTTCATGCCCAGTGTCTTGACCGCGAACGTGCCGGCCACCGAACCTTGCTGCGTGTCCGACGTCATCATGCGGAACGTGGTCTTGAAACCTTGCTGCGTGTATTCCGGCGCCGTCGCCATGGCGATTTCGGGGATGCCCGCGTTCGCGTAGATGCGCGAAGCCGGGATCGTGGTGCCCGAGTTGAAGTGGCCGAGCATGCCCTTGATGCCGTCGTCCACCAGCTTCTGCGCGACGGTCGTGCCGGTGCGCGGGTCAGCCTGGTCGTCCGCCGAATCCAGCACGAAGCGAACCTGTTTACCGCCGATCACCGGCTTGGTCGCGTTCATGTCTTCCACTGCCAGCGTGATGCCGTTCTGGAAGTCCTTACCGTAGTGCGCCTGCGCGCCCGTCATCGGGCCGGCGAAGCCGACCTTCACGTCTTCCGTCGATTGAGCGTTGGCCGTCCCCGCCAGCGACATTGCTGCGACCAGCGCCGCGCCTGCCAACTGATTCATCTTGTGTTGCATAGTCTCTCCTTGGTACCAGGTGTGGATGGAGCGGTTTCGGGATGGCCGTACCGCTTCCGTTTTACTGAGCAATTGAAGTGAGGTTCGCTCAACCAATCGTCATCAAATTCGCATTACCGCCTGCTGCTGCCGTGTTTACGCTGACCGAACGTTCCGTCAACAGACGCTCGAGTGCGTAATCCTCATCGCCGCTTTCCAGCGCGCGCGCCGCAACGCCTTGCACCGAGACGATCGGCCCGGTCCGTTTCGCGACTTCCTTCACCAGCGCCAGCAGCTCGTCGCTATCGCCTTCGAACAACACGGCGTCGAACGGCGTATCGGCACTCTTCTTCACGCTCGCATGCGACTTGAGCGAGGCCGGTAGCTGAGCCACCAATTGTTCACCCGCTGCGCCTTCAAACAAGGCGCGATTTCCCGTAGCCAGTGCGGCGGCAAACTGCACGCGCGCCCCGCTTGCCGTCGACGCAATACACAGAACCGTGCCGCGCGCGCCCAACGTGTACGTGTTGCGCTCGCCGGTGGGGCCCGACAACACCGCCGTCGCGCCAGCCGGTACGTGCGACAGATAGCCGTCACAGCGTGCGGCCAGTTGCGGCTCGCGTTCGGCGATCAGCCAGTCACGCAGCGCGGTCAGCGCAGCGGACGGATTGTCGCTGTTTTCACCCGCTTGCGGAACATCCGCCATCAGCGACTGCGCGAGCGACTTCGGCAAACCGGCCGGACGCGTCGCGAGCAGACGCTGCAGATACAGCGCGCCACCCGCTTTCGGACCCGTGCCGGACAAACCTTCGCCGCCGAACGGCTGCACACCCACCACCGCGCCGATCACGTTGCGGTTCACATAAATGTTGCCGACATGCGCGCGGCTGATCACGTGAGCGATGGTTTCATCGATCCGCGTGTGAATGCCGAGCGTCAGGCCGTAACCGGTCGAACGGATCTGTTCGAGCAGCTTGTCCAGTTGACTGCGGCGGTAACGCACCACGTGCAGCACCGGCCCAAAAACTTCACGCTTCAGTTCGTCGATGCTGTCGAGCTCGATCAGCGTCGGCGGCACGAAGGTGCCTTGTGCGCAGCCTTCCGGCATCGGCAGCTGCTCGACCTTGCGCCCCTTGTCGCGCATCGTCGCGACGTGCGCGTCGATATTGCGCTTCGCGTCGAGGTCGATCACCGGGCCGACGTCGATCGACAGACGATCCGGATTGCCCACCGCCAGTTCGCGCATCGCGCCGGTCAGCATTTCGAGCGTGCGGTCCGCCACGTCGTCCTGTAGACAAAGAACGCGCAACGCGGAACATCGTTGACCGGCCGAATCGAAAGACGATTGCAGCACGTCCGCCACGACCTGCTCGGCGAGCGCCGACGAGTCGACGATCATCGCGTTCTGGCCGCCCGTTTCGGCAATCAGCGGAATCGGCTTGCCGTCCGGATCGAGACGATTCGACAGCGTCTTGTTGATCAGACGCGCGACTTCGGTCGAGCCGGTGAACATCACTGCGCGGGTACGCGGATCGGCCACCAGCGCGGCGCCAACCGTCTCACCGTTGCCCGGCAGCAGTTGGACCGCGCCCGCCGGCACGCCGGCTTCGCGCAGAATCCGCACGGCTTGCGCGGCGATCAGCGGCGTTTGTTCGGCCGGCTTTGCGAGCACCGTGTTACCGGCTGCGAGTGCAGCGGCAACTTGCCCCATGAAAATCGCCAGCGGGAAATTCCACGGGCTGATACAGACCACCGGACCGAGCGGGCGGTGCGTATCGTTGGAAAACTCATCGCGAATCTGCGTCGAGTAGTAGCGCAGGAAGTCGATCGCTTCGCGGATTTCCGCGACTGCGTTCGCCAGCGACTTGCCGGCTTCACGCACCACCAGACCCATCAGCGTATGCATCTGCGCTTCGAGCAGATCGGCGGCACGCGCGAGGCAATCGGCGCGCGCTTCGACCGGCGTGGCTTGCCAGATCGGCGCAGCGGCCACGGCGTGGGCGAGCGCGGCGCTCACGTGCTCCGGCGTCGCTTCGACCACCGTGCCCACGAGGTCGCGCTGGTCGGCCGGGTTGCGGACATCACGGGCGTTGCCGACGGCGATCTCGTTGTCTTCGAGCATCGGCGCGGCGCGCCACGGATGATGCGCGCTCGCCAGCAACGCCGACGACAGCGACGCCAGACGGTGCTCGTTCGACAGATCGAGACCCATCGAATTGAGACGCTCGGCGCCAAACAGATTGCGCGGCAGCGGAATCTTTGCGTGCGGCGCGCCGAGCGGCGTAATTTTCGCGGCTTCGTCGGACGGATCGGCGATCAGATCCTTGATCGCGACGCTTTCATCGGCGATGCGGTTCACGAACGACGTGTTCGCGCCGTTTTCCAGAAGACGACGCACGAGATAGGCAAGCAGCGTTTCATGCGTGCCGACCGGTGCGTACACGCGGCACGGACGGTTCAGCTTGTCGCGGCCGGTGACTTCCTCGTACAGCGGCTCGCCCATGCCGTGCAGGCACTGGAACTCGTACTGGCCAGGGTAGTAGTTGTTGCCCGCGAGGTAATAGATCGCCGACAGCGTGTGCGCGTTGTGCGTAGCGAATTGCGGATAGACCGCATCCGGTGCGCTAAGCAGCTTCTTCGCGCAGGCGAGGTACGAGACGTCCGTGTAGATCTTGCGCGTGTACACCGGATAGCCTTCGAGGCCGTCCACCTGAGCGCGCTTGATTTCGGTGTCCCAGTACGCGCCCTTCACGAGGCGCACCATGATGCGGTGACGACTGCGGCGCGCCAGATCGATCAGGTATTCGATCACGAACGGGCAGCGCTTCTGATACGCCTGCACCACGAAGCCGATGCCGTTCCAGCCGGCCAGTTCCGGATCGAAGCACAGCGCCTCGAGCAGATCGAGCGAAATTTCGAGGCGGTCGGCTTCTTCGGCGTCGATGTTCAGGCCGATGTCGTAGCGGCGCGCGAGGATCGCCAGCGAGCGCACGCGCGGCAGCAGTTCGCTCATCGTGCGTTCCTGCTGCGAGCGCGAGTAGCGTGCGTGCAGTGCGGAGAGCTTGATCGAGATGCCCGGGCCTTCGTAGATGCCACGGCCGCCGGCAGCCTTGCCGATCGCATGGATCGCCTGTTCGTACGACGCGTAGTAGCGCAGCGCGTCGGCTTCGGTGGTGGCCGCTTCGCCGAGCATGTCGTACGAGTAGCGGAAACCACGTGCTTCGTATTTGCGGCTGTTGGCAAGCGCTTCAGAGATGTTTTCGCCAGTGACGAACTGCTCGCCCATCAGGCGCATCGCCATGTCGACGCCCTTGCGGATCAGCGGCTCTCCGCCCTTGCCGATCAAACGCGTCAGCGCCGACGACAAACCCGTTTCGCTATTGGTCGTCACCAGCTTGCCGGTGATCATCAGGCCCCAGGTTGCGGCATTGACGAACAGCGACGGCGCCTGGCCGACGTGCGATTTCCAGTCGCCCTTGCTGATCTTGTCGCGGATCAACGCATCGCGCGTGGCGCGGTCGGGGATGCGCAGCAGCGCTTCGGCCAGACACATCAGCGCGACGCCTTCCTGGCTCGACAGCGAAAACTCGTGGATCAAGCCTTCGACGCCGCCGCCCTTGCTCTTGGTGCGCAGCGTTTCGACCAGCTTGCCGGCCATCGTCTGCACATCGCCCGCGAGGCTGGACGGCAAACGCGCCTGGCCGAGCAGGAACGGCACGCATTCCGGCTCCGGACGACGGTAAGCCGCCGTGATCGCCGCGCGCAGCACCGATTGCGGCTGCACGTTCTGCGCGAAATCGAGGAACGGATGCGATGCGCCGTCTTCCTCGTGCTCGACCGCGGCGCCGTCGGCCAGATCGGCTGAACCCGTCACGCCGGACAGTTCTGGCGGCAATTGGCCGTGCTCGATCTTTTCGAGGTACGCAAAGATGGCCTGCTTGATGAGCCAGTGCGGGGTGCGTTCGAGACGGGTTGCGGCATCTTTGAGCCGGGAACGCAGGAGGTCGTCGACCTTGACGCCAAGGGTGGTGCTAGCCATGTTTCCTTCTTCGGAGACCAGACGAATACGCTGGTTAAAGACTAAAAGTTGGGCGAATCGTACGCCTCCCAATAAAAAGGTGCAACCATTCGGAGGACATGGTTGCACCTTAGTCAAAGCCTTATGCGACAAGGGTTTCCGGCCAATGCCGCGACGCACGCCGGCGGCGGTTGCGATCAGTACTTTCCCTGGCGTGATTCTTTTTGCATTTACCCTTATCAAACCCGACGCCGCGCCGTTATAGAGAACATAGCGGCACGCGGCCTCACGGCACGCACAAAAACGATACGGGGTTTTGAGAGGACTGGTGAAATGGAAAAATGGCTGGTAGTACTCGGCATCTGGGCTATGTGCGCGACTTGCGCAGTGCTTTTCATCCGCGGCGCGACGGGCGGTTCGGACAAGCGCCTCGCGGTCGAAGGACGCGAGCGCGGCGGATCGCGCGCATCGACGGGCGATTCGCGGACGGCGTTAAACGATTGAGTGACGAGATGGCGCGCAGCGGTTCATCGCGCGACGACGACGCTCGACTGACGGGGAATCAATTGCAACGGTGTGCCGCCTGGGTTCCGGACGGCGGCACGGTTGCGCCTCGCGTTATTGCCGCTCGTCAGGCGAAACGATCATTCGCGCAATAAATTTGACTGAAAGAAGTAACGCCGATGGCCGAACGGCGGGTCGACGTCAGATGTCGAGCGGGTCGACTTCGAGACTCCAGCGCAGCACGCCTTTGAGGTTTCGCAACAACGGCTGCCAGGCACGCAGCGTCGCCTGCAACGCCCCGCGTGATGCGCTTTCGATCAGTAACTGCGCGCGATGCACGTGCATCACCTTGACGATGGTGAGCGGCACGGCGTCGTAAGCCGTGACGCGTTCGGCGGCCGCTATACCGGTCAGCTCGGCGGCGGCTTGCTGGAGGAAGGCGAGCGCAGCTTCGAGCGTGCGGCCCTCGGCGCGGAGCAAGGCCTGGTAGACGAACGGCGGCAAGTGCGCATCGCGTCGCTCAGCCAAGGTGGAGTTGGCGAAACCGACGTAGTCGTGGCGCCCTAGCGCGTGATACAGCGCGTGACGCGGATAGCGCGTCTGGACCAGCACTTCACCGGGCAAACCGGCGCGGCCAGCGCGGCCGCTCACCTGCATCAGCTGCGCGAAAAGACGTTCGCTCGCGCGAAAGTCGTGTGAAAACAGCGCCGTGTCGGCATTCAGCACGCCGACCAGCGAAACGCGCTGGAAGTCGTGACCTTTCGCGATCATCTGCGTGCCGACGAGGATGTCCACCTCCCCGGCGTGCACGTCGGAGAAAAGCGCCTGAGCGCTGCCCTTGCGACGCGTGCTGTCGGCGTCGATCCGCAGCACGCGGGCGCCGGGCACCGCGCTCGCCAGCGTTTCTTCGACGCGTTGCGTGCCGCGCCCCATCGGTTCGATATCGACGTTGCCGCACTCGGGGCACGAACGCGGGATGCGCGCTTCCCAGCCGCAGTGGTGGCAGCGCAGCGCGCGTTCGGGCTTGTGGAGCACCACGTATGCCGTGCAGCGCGGGCAACCGGCAACCCAACCGCAGGCGTCGCAGGCGAGCTGCGGGGCGTAGCCCCGTCGATTCAGGAACACGAGACTCTGCTCACCTCGCTCGAGGCGCGCTTTCAGGGCGGCGATCAGCGGCCCGGATAAACCCTCCACGGATGCCCGGCCGCGCCGGCGCTCTTCTTCCAGATCGATCAACCGGACGGTGGGCAGCACGGCGTCGGCGACCGCGCGACGCGACAAGGTCAGGCGCTTGTATCGTCCCTGATCGGCCTGCCACCAGCTTTCCAGCGACGGCGTCGCCGAGCCGAGCACGACTGGAAGATCGAGTTGCTTGGCGCGATAAATCGCCAGATCGCGGGCCGAATAGCGCAAGCCTTCCTGCTGCTTGTAAGCCGGATCGTGCTCCTCATCGACGACGATGACCGCCAGCTTGGGCAGCGACGCGAGCACCGCCAACCGGGTGCCTAGCACGATGCGAGCGCGGCCGGTGTGCGCGGCGAACCAGTTGCGAGCGCGCTCGCCTTCGGCAAGGCCGCTATGCAGGGTGACGATCGATGTGCCTTCCAGCGCGGCGAAGCGCGCGCGGAAAGCCGCCTCGAACTGCGGCGTCAGGTTGATTTCGGGGACGAGGACGAGCGCTTGCGCGTCAGGCTTCGCGGCAAGAATCTCCGCGAGCGCTCGCAGATAAACCTCGGTTTTGCCGCTGCCTGTCACGCCGTGCAGCAGGAAGGGCGCGAAGCCGTCCGCATCGCGGATCGCTTCGACTGCCGTGGCCTGTTCGTCGGTGAGCGTGGGCAGTCTGGGCGCGGATGCGTCCGCCGACGCAGGCGCGGCGAGCGCCGCCGCGGCTTCGATGAGATCCAGTTCCACCCAGCCTTCGGCACGCCACGCGTCCAGCGTGGCGATCGCCTTGGGATGAAGCGCGCGGGCGTCGGCGGCCAGCAGGAATTCAGTCTCGGCCAACCCTTGCGCCAGTTTGCGCAAAGCGCTCGCGCGGCTGGGCAACGCGTCGGGCAACGCCGAGCGACCCGCTTCGGTCAAGCTGTAGCGTTCTTCCGGCGCGAACAGGCGCGACCAGCGCGACGCGTCGCGCAACGCCTGGGGCAACGCGGGCAACGCCACTTCACCGAGACCGCGTTGATAGTAGTCGGCCGCAAAAGCCGTGAGCGCAAGCCACTCCGCCGACAATGGCGGACACGCCGTGCAAACGCCGCTTACTGATCGCAGGCGCTCAGCGGGGACGTCACTGTGAGCGGTCACTTCGCAGACGAGGCCCACCACATGCCGCTTGCCGAACGGTACGCTGACCATCGTGCCCGGCGTGGCGAGTTCTGGCGTGTCGCACCGATAGTCGAACAAAGTCGGCAGCGGATGATCCAGCGCGACGCGGACGAACGCTTGACTCACGCGGCGGCGGGATTGTGGCGCACTGCTGCGGCACGGTGCCGCGCCGCTTGGCACGTCGAGCCGACGCCGACGCACTCGAAGTTAAAGTAAAACTTCAATTTCGGCGCTAAGTTTTGGATTCCGCTGAACAATTGCAATCGGTTTGCTTGCCTGTGGATAACTTTGTTGAGAACTTCGCGCCGATGGGCCGGGAGCCGCGCCCCAGCGGCCTTCTGTGGGATTCCGCACATTCTGCTCTGGACCCTTGAAACCCTTGCCAGACAAGGCTTAGATCAAATGCGCCGGTAATGTGCAAGGGTTTGGGTACGACGAAAACTTCTACCGCGTCGCAGCGTGATGAATGTGCATAAGTCAAGTCTTGACAACTGCAAGACCGCCATCTGACGGCCTGCTGACTGCAAATTTTCCCTTAGGCCGAGAGCCCACTTCGCTGCGTTGCAGCAAAAGTGGTAACGATTACGGCCTCATGCCGGTGCACGCGAGCCGCTCCGAATCGCCCGGCTGTGACGATGCACTTCGTCGACGAGTTCAGCGACGTGTTCCGGCGGCGTGAATTGCGAAATGCCGTGGCCAAGATTGAACACATGGCCCGGATGATTGCCGAAACTGTCGAGCACCGCGCGCGCTTCCATGCGAATCGCGGCCGGCGGCGCGAACAAGACCGACGGGTCGATATTGCCTTGCAGCGCGACTTTGCTACCCACGCGCCCGCGCGCCTGGCTCAGGTTCACGGTCCAGTCGAGGCCGACTGCATCCACGCCGATTTCGGCAATCTCGTCGAGCCACAGGCCGCCGCCTTTAGTGAAAGTGATCACCGGTACTTTCTCACCGTCGTGCTCACGCTTCAGCTGACTGACCACCTGCTGGATGTAATGCAGCGAAAACCGTTGGTAGATGCCATCTGCCAGCGCCCCGCCCCACGTGTCGAAGATCATCACGGCTTGTGCGCCGGCTTCGATCTGCGCGTTCAGGTAAGCCGCGACCGAGCGCGCGTTGATCTCGAGAATGCGGTGCATCAGATCGGGACGCGCGTACAGCATGGACTTGACGGTACGGAAATCCGCCGAGCCGCTGCCTTCGACCATGTAACAGGCCAACGTCCACGGACTGCCCGAAAAGCCGATCAGCGGCACGCGCTGACGGCCCTGCGCGTCGGTCAGCGCGGTGCGAATTTCACGCACGGCGTCGGTCACATAGCGCAGCGTGGCGTCGATGTCCGGCACCGCGAGGCGCGCCACGTCGTCTTCCGTGCGCACCGGACGGGCGAATTTTGGGCCCTCGCCCTGCACGAATTCCAGGCCGAGACCCATGGCGTCGGGCACGGTGAGAATGTCGGAGAACAGGATTGCGGCGTCGAGCGGATAACGCTCGAGCGGCTGCAGCGTGACCTCGGTGGCGAACGCGGGGTTCTTGGCGAGGCCGAGAAAACTGCCCGCACGCGCGCGCGTGGCATTGTATTCCGGCAGGTAGCGGCCAGCTTGCCGCATCAGCCAGATCGGCGTGTAGTCGGTAGGCTGGCGCAGCAGCGCGCGCAGGAATGTGTCGTTCAGGAGTTTATGGGCCACGTTGCGTACGACTGAGGGCAAAGGGGCATTTTACCGGAGCCGGCTCACCCCATCGCGCTTGATGCAGGCAATAACTGTCGCGAGCCTGCTGGGCGCGCGGTTCGCAGGCGACGTCGCGCCGCCCCGCTGCGACGCGAGGACTAGGCCGAACAGCCGATGTTCAAGGGCGAATTACCTGGATATGATCGGTTGGCCTTACCAAACAATTACACGCACCGAAGGAGACTCGATGAATAAAGCAGCACTCGCACTGCTCGGCACCCTGGCTGGCGTTTTCATGCACGTCGGCGTGGCTTGCGCGCAAACCAGCGCCACCGCCGCGACGCCGTCCCGGCTCGACGAAATTATGGCCCGCGGCACGCTGCGCGCCTGCACCACGGGCGACTACAAACCCTACTCGTTCTACAAGGCCGACGGTCAGTTCGAAGGTATCGACATCGACATGACGGAGTCGCTAGCCAAGTCGCTCGGCGTTAAGGCGGAGTACATCAAGACGTCGTGGTCGAACCTCATGAACGACTTCGTGGCGAAATGCGATATCGGCGTCGGCGGCGTTTCGCCTACGCTCGAGCGGCAAAAGCGCGCGTTCTTCACGCAGGCCTACATGGTCGACGGTAAAACACCCATCGTTCGCTGCGACGACGTGAACAAATACCAAACGGTCGCGCAGATCGATCAGCCGTCCACGCGCGTGATCGTCAATCCGGGCGGCACGAACGAGCGTTTTGCGAAGCAGTATTTCCCGCACGCGAACCTGACGGTGTATCCCGACAACGTGACGGTCTTCAAGCAGATCCTTGCCGGCAAAGCGGACGTGATGGTGACCGACGCCTCTGAAACCTTGCTTCAGCAGAAGCTGAATCCAGGGCTATGTTCAGTGCATCCAGACAAGCCGTTCCAATATGGCGAAAAGGCCTGGTTGCTGCCGCGCGGCGACGTGACGTTCCAGCAATACGTCGATCAATGGCTGCACCTTGCGCGCGCAACTGGCGAATATCAGGCAATTTCGGATAAGTGGCTGAAGTAGCGTCGCATGCGTTTGAGGCGGCCGGCATTTGCTCAGGCGAGCTAGATTTCGGCCACCGCAGTGCGACCACGGCAAGGCGATCTGGCGGCGATCATGTAACCGCGGCGGTAGTTCTTAAGCAAAAACCGAACAACAGGACCGCTGCGGCGAGAAACGAACTGGCCCCCATGAAAAGGTGGATGCTTCGCAGATGTGTTACGACGCGAAACTTGAATCCCTCGCGCGACGAATTTTTTAAGGTCGGAAAGCACGCCCAATTCATGGGCAGTCCGTGGAGAAAAAGATGAACGTGCAACCATTTCATGCGGAATCGACTGAACAAATTGCCGCGCAATATGCTTCTCGAATAGCATCAATCATGCGTATGAAATTGCGGGCAAGTCATCGGTAAAAATTACGTTTAAAACGTTCCGGTTTGGCAATAAGTCCCGTGGCGCCTTATCTGGCGGGCGTTACAACCTGAAACACTTTGTTACCGCGCTCGTAGATTAATTCGCCCACAATGCCCTCAACGGTTTCAACACGGATGTGGCTGGGTGCGTAGTGTGAGCGGATACGATGCACTTGCCGGTCGGCCTATGCCGAAGCCCTGTGAAGGGGCATCCCTGCTGGGGCCGTAGTCGGCGCAGGGTCGCCGTCTCAGTCGGTTCCTACTTTGGTCTCCTCGCGCTAACCCCGTAGCGTGTGGTTTTTAGCGGGCTCCAGGCCCGCTTTTTTTTCGTCTGGCCAAACGTTTGCGCAGTGCGGCATCGCGCTATTGGCGGCTCATGCGTCCGGCAGTTTTCAACGCTGTGCGGCAAACGATTTGCGCTTTCATCTTCATCGGCCGCGCCGGGTGCTCATTCCCGGCGCGGACTCGTCAATCGCAGCTACGCTGTATCAAGCCGTCCTGTCCTGGCGCAGGCTCAGTTCATTGATCATCCGTTCGCGCATGATGAATTTCTGCACTTTGCCGGTCACGGTCATAGGCAATTCGTCGACAAACCGAATGTACTTCGGCACCTTATAGTGCGCGATCTGGCCTTGACAAAACTGCTGGATTTCTTCGGCCGACGCCTGCTCGCCGGAGCGCAACACCACCCACGCACACACTTCCTCGCCATACTTCGTGTCGGGTACACCGAACACTTGCACGCTCTGAATCTTCGGATGGCGGAACAGGAACTCCTCGATCTCGCGCGGATAGATATTTTCGCCCCCGCGAATCAGCATGTCCTTCAGTCGGCCGACGATGTTGCAATAACCTTCGGCGTCGAGCGTCGCCAGGTCGCCGGTATGCATCCAGCCGTCGACAATACTTTCGCGCGTCTTCGCCTCGTCACCCCAATAGCCCTGCATCACTGAGTAGCCGCGGGTGCAGAGTTCGCCCGTCTCACCTACCGGCACGATGTCGCCGAGCGGATCGACAACCTTCACCTCGAGATGCGGCTGGATTCGGCCCACCGTCGTCGTGCGCTTATCGAGCGGGTCGGCGGTCGAACTCTGAAACGACACCGGGCTGGTTTCTGTCATGCCGTAGGCAATGGTGATTTCGCCTAGATGCATCCGGGAGACGACCCTCTTCATCGTTTCGATCGGGCACGGTGAGCCGGCCATGATGCCGGTGCGCAAGCGCGAAAGATCGAAGCTGGCGAAGTCTGGGTGGTCGAGTTCGGCAATGAACATGGTCGGCACGCCGTGGAGCGCGCTGCACTTTTCTTCGGCGACGGCCGCGAGCGCCGCGGCCGGGTCGAATGCTTCGCCCGGAAAGACCATATTGGCGCCGACCGACACGCAGGCCAGCACCGCCAGCACCATGCCGAAACAGTGATACAGCGGGACGGGAATGCACAGGCCGTCCTGTTCGCTCAGCCGCATCGCCATCGCAATGTAGCGCGCGTTGTTGACCACGTTGCTGTGCGTCAGCGTGGCGCCCTTTGGATTGCCCGTCGTGCCGCTGGTGAACTGGATGTTGATCGGCTCGTGGCAAGACAGCGTCGCGCCGATGTCGTCGAGTCGCGCGACGTCGAGCGTGGCTCGCCCCTGCTCGATCACGTCGGAGAAGCTCAACATGCCGGGCGTTTCCGTGTCGCACATGCGGATCACGTAGCGCAACTCGGGAAGCCTCGCGACGTGCAACTGTCCTGGCGACTGCGTGGCCAGTTCGGGCGCGAGTTCCTGAAGCATTTCCAGGTACATCGACGACTTGAAGCGCTCGGCGGCAATGATCGCCTTACAGCCCACCTTGTTCAGCGCGTATTCCAGTTCCGCGAGCCGGTAGGCCGGATTGATATTGACGAGCACGGCGCCGATGCGCGCGGTCGCGAACTGCGTGAGCAACCATTCCACCCGGTTCGGCGACCAGATGCCGACGCGGTCACCCTTCTCGATTCCGAGCGCCAGCAAACCGGCCGCCAGCAAGTCCACTTCCTGCGCAAACTCGCGCCACGTCCAGCGAATGCCCTGCTCTCGAAACACCACGGCGGGACGATCCGCAAAGCGTTCGGCCGTATCGCGCAGGAATTGGCTCACGGTCGCTTCGCTCAACGGGATATCGGTCGAGCCGCGGACGTACGACAGGCCGTCGCGAGGTTCGATGATCGCGTCATCGCGTGACGGATGCGTTGTCATGGTGGTGTCTCCTGAAAATCGGTTTTGATTTCGATCTGCTGACAATTGTGCCATGCACCACCGGCCGAACGGCATCGAGTGATACCCGCTAAGCCTACGTCCGAGATCTGAAAATACCTGGGTAACACCGGCGGCCAGACGTCGAAAGGATGATTCGATATCCCCAGTCGAATCATCGGGGACTGAGTGGCGCAAACCACGGCGTCAGGCAATGAAAACGGAGTCCGACATGAAAGTGAATACGAACTTATCCGATATGGCTGGGACGATGGGCCTGACGGCCACGAAACTTGCATCCTGCCGGCCATTGCCGGTGCTGGCCGGCAAAAGTCCGGCGATTAGTGCGAATAGTCCCATGCCAATCGGCTCCGACGAACTCGCGCAACTCGATTCGCTCTACGTGAGTGACTACCATGTCCGCGCCGGATCGCTGGCGACGGCAAACAGGCAGAAAATCGAGCGCAACGTCGCTCAGTCTCTGACCGGTTATCCGCAGCACGTCGTGGCACGCGAAGAGCGTCTGGCGGCCATGGCTGCAAACCTGCAGAACTCGCCCCCCTCGGTCCGCGAGTATTTCGCGGGCGCCGGCGCGACCTTGCGCGCGGTCGGACGCGAAACGACCGATCCGAAGGTACTCGACGCACTGTCTGTCCAGATGGACAAACTCGAGCGCGCCGCACTGGACGAACGCAACCGCGTGCTCACCGATCCAACCGACGAAGTTCTCGGCGTATTCAACGCACCGGCCGGCACAGTCGCGCAGGGTGAGCGCGATGCAACGAACGGTGCTGCGCTTAATGCGTTAAGGCAAAGCTTTCTTGCGCCGGGCAAAACCCCGGCGCAACGCGAGCAGTTGTTCAGGCAAGCCGCGACACTCAAGGCGAATCTGCAGGAGAAGCTGGGCAATTCGCTCGATACGCGGTATCGGCGCGAGGCAGTCAAATGGAACGAGGCCAATGCGCGGGTCGATGGGATCCTCGGTGCCGCGGGATCGCAGACGGACCCCGGATTACGTTACGAGACGATCGGCCGCCAATTGTTCACGAACACGCCCGGCGAGGATAGCGATCGGGCAGTTCTGGCGTTCACGGATCGCTTGCGCAACGATCCGGGGCTTCACGACAAGCTGGCTCAATGGTATGGCGCGGCGGCGGGCAAGCTCAACCAGGCAGGCGTCGCCGGCGGCAAACGCTACGAGAGCATCGTTCAGAATCCGCCGGCGGCCGGGCCGGATTATGTACGCGATCTGTCGGACCGGTTCAACACCGTTCTGCAGGACAACACCTCGAAAGACATCTCCGTCTCGCCAAAGGCCAAGGCCGAGCGGCTTGCCGGTCAAATTGTCGAGGGCGTCGCCCGCTTCATGCTGGACATGTTTCCGCTCACAGCGCCGTTCGTCGACGAGCTGATGCCGCGAAGCGTGCTGCCAGAAAATGCACGCCTCGGAATCGATGTCGGAACGGCACTGCTGAGCGCCGCGCTTCCCGGCGGCGAAATGGGCGCCGTGGCAAAAGAGGTCCCTCAGGCACTTAGGCAAATCGGCGCGCTGGCGAGCGACGTCGCCAAAACCACCGAACTCACTCGCGGCGAAACTGCTGCGGCCGCTGCTGTGAAAGTGGCCGGCTTCGAGGTCGATCGTGCGAGCGAACTCCTGCATGAACAGGCCGGTACACCGTTGCCCATTCCGTCGTCCTATGCGGTACAGCGGCCCGAAGGATTGTCGCAGGTGCCTGGACAGCGCGACCTTTATCACGATGCGAGCGGCAGCCGGTACATTCACGATGATGCCCACTGGTACCCCGTCCGCTACGACGCCGACAACGGTACGCTGCGCGTCTGGCAGTCGGACAACGCATATAAGCCGCAATATCCCGTTCGGCCCGCTGCGGACGGCGGCTTTGAAGTTCACAACAACGTGGGACTCAAAGGCGGGATGATGTCGGATCCCGACGCGGCAAGCTCGTCGGCCGGTCCGTGGTGGACGTGGACGCTGGCGGAATCCAAGGAGCATCAGCCGTTGCCTCGGCTGGCGGAAGGATTCACCGTTGCGTCGTCGTCCGGCGCGCCGGTGTCACCTGAACTGACCCAGGCGATGGACGTGCTGGGCTGGAAGTCGCAGGCTAACGGCGCCATCGACGACCCGGCGTTCAAGCGAGACTACCGGGCCGCGTTCGACGCCATGCCGGCAAAAAACCGAGGCGCTTTGCGCTCGTGGACCGCAGTGGGCGACTCGGACTCCAGTTCGTCGGCAAGCAGCCACGAGGCTATCAACTACAGGTTGAACAGCAGCCTCTATAACCGCGAACCTCAGTCCTTCACTGCGAGCCTGAGGGACAACCTGGCTGCCGCGCTCGACGAACTGCCGGCGCCCGGAGACGGTCCCCAAAAATTGTTGCGGACAGCGCAAGTGCCCGCCGACTACGCAACCCGTTTCAAGGTCGGCGACCTGGTGACGAATTCGCCGGCGTTCATGTCCGCGTCGAGTTCGAATACGTTCGCGGATCAGGCGATCGAGTCGGTCGGCGGCGTGTTCATAAGACAATCACCGGCCATTGCCATCTACGACATCGAGGGACTAACGGCGAAACCCACGATCGAGGGCGTATCCACCAATCTTGGCGAGGAGCGTGAATGGATCTTCAGGCCGAATACGGTGTTCCGCGTCGCGGAGATCGCCAGTGCTGCGCCCAACGAGGCCGGTGCGGCCGCGCGCCTTGCGCCGCGCGTCGGGGTACGTCTGGTCGAGGAGCCGTTCAACGGTGAAGAGTCGCTGTTCGCAAAAAACATCTACTCGGGGGACGAGGAACTCGTCTACGCGCCGAATGTAAAACCTAGCTATACGCCCTTGCAGCCTAAACCCGGCGCGTCGTCCGCCAACGTCTGAAGTCGGGTGAACGCGACGCTCGTGAGATAGACAACCCGCAACGGAAAACGATGCCTTGCCATCGGCAGACGAAAAAAAACGGGCTCCTGCACAGGAGCCCGTTTCTCATCCTTCGTTGCAGCAAGTCGGGCAGCCTGAGCCGCAACGACTTGCGAACGCCGATGGTTTTTAGTTCTGACCGCGCAGCTTGCGCAGACGCTGAATCGCAGCGAGCTGAGCCGTCGCGTACGCCAGTTCCGCTTGCGCGGTGGCGTATTCGAGGTTCGAACCCGTGTTCTGCAGCGCTTCTTCCGCGCGCTTGCGTGCTTCTTCAGCCTTCGCTTCGTCGAGATCCTTGCCGCGGATCGCGGTGTCGGCGAGAACCGTCACAGCGCCCGGCTGGATTTCGAGGATGCCGCCGGCGACGAACACAAACTCTTCTTCGCCGTTTTCAGCTTCGATACGCACTGCACCCGGACGAATCCGCGTGATGAGCGGCGTGTGGCCCGGCAGAATGCCGAGTTCACCTGCTTCGCCCGGCAGTGCAACGAACTTCGCCTGGCCCGAGAAGATCTGCTCTTCCGCGCTGACGACGTCTACTTTAATGGTTGCCATATGTGTCGACTCCTGTCGACGAGAGTGGGCGCTTTAGCGTTCACTCTCGTCCCATGCAAGGCTGGGGTGAGCGTAGTAAGAGGCGCCGGCTTTCTGAACGGATATCACGATGCTATCGGTTCTGGACGGGCCGGCGCCCGCTTCGTTACACCCGACCTTTACTGGATCTTCTTGGCCTTTTCGAAGGCTTCGTCGATCGTGCCGACCATGTAGAACGCTTGCTCCGGCAGATGGTCGCATTCGCCTTCAACGATCATCTTGAAGCCACGGATCGTTTCCTTCAGCGGCACGTACTTGCCCGGCGAGCCCGTGAACACTTCGGCGACGTGGAACGGCTGCGACAGGAAACGCTGGATCTTACGAGCGCGCGCTACGGCGAGCTTGTCTTCCGGCGCCAATTCGTCCATGCCCAGAATCGCGATAATGTCGCGCAATTCCTTGTAGCGCTGCAGCGTTTGCTGCACGCCGCGCGTGATCTTGTAGTGCTCTTCGCCGATCACGTTCGGGTCGATCTGACGCGAGGTCGAATCGAGCGGATCGACCGCCGGGTAGATACCCAGCGAAGCGATGTCACGCGACAACACGACGGTTGCGTCAAGGTGGCCGAAAGTCGTAGCCGGCGACGGGTCGGTCAAGTCATCCGCAGGGACGTACACGGCCTGAACCGACGTGATCGAGCCGGTCTTGGTCGACGTGATACGTTCTTGCAACTTGCCCATTTCTTCAGCCAACGTCGGCTGATAGCCCACTGCCGACGGCATACGGCCGAGCAGTGCCGACACTTCCGTGCCTGCCAGCGTGAAACGGTAGATGTTGTCGACGAAGAACAGCACGTCGAGGCCTTCGTCACGGAAGTGCTCAGCCATCGTCAGACCGGTCAGCGCGACACGCAGACGGTTGCCCGGCGGCTCGTTCATCTGGCCGTACACCAGCGCGACCTTGTCGAGAACGTTCGAGTCCTTCATTTCGTGATAGAAGTCGTTCCCTTCGCGGGTACGCTCGCCAACACCGGCGAACACGGAGTAACCACCGTGTTCCTTGGCGATGTTGTTGATCAGTTCCATCATGTTCACGGTCTTGCCCACACCGGCGCCACCGAACAGACCCACCTTGCCGCCCTTCGCGAACGGGCAGATCAGGTCGATCACCTTGATGCCGGTTTCGAGCAGTTCGGTCGACGGCGACAGTTCGTCGAACGCCGGAGCCTTCTGGTGAATACCGCGAACCACGTCCGAGTTGATCGGGCCGGCTTCGTCGATCGGGCGACCCAGCACGTCCATGATCCGGCCGAGGGTCGGCTTGCCGACCGGCACGCTGATCGGCTTACCCGTGTTCTTCACGACGGTGCCGCGACGCAGGCCGTCCGATGCACCCAGACAGATGGTACGGACAACGCCGTCGCCCAGTTGTTGCTGGACTTCGAGGGTCAATTCCGAACCGTCGAGAATCAGCGCGTCGTAAATCTTCGGCATGGATTCACGCGGAAATTCCACGTCGATCACCGCGCCGATGCACTGTACGATCTTGCCTTCTACCAAAGCAGTAGTACTCATCGCTTTTCCTTTAGATACTCAATTCTTCACTCGCGCAAAGGCGCAGTTTCGGTGGGGTCGCCTGGACGGGTGCGCCACATGGGCGCACACGAAGCGGCTGGCTTGACCGTGACGGTCAGACTGCCGCCGCGCCACCGACGATTTCCGACAGTTCTTTCGTGATCGCGGCCTGACGGCTCTTGTTGTACACGAGCTGCAGTTCGTTGATGACCGTCTTCGCGTTATCCGAAGCGGCCTTCATCGCGACCATTCGTGCCGACTGTTCCGATGCCATGTTTTCCGCGACGGCCTGATAGACCAGCGCCTCGACATAACGCACCAGCAGTTCGTCCACCACTGCCTGCGCGTCCGGCTCGTAGATGTAGTCCCACTGCGTGCTCGGCGTCGTGCCGTCTTCTTCCTTGCGCTCGAACTGTTCTGCCGACAGCGGCAACAGTTGCTCGATCACCGGCTCCTGCTTCATCGTATTGACGAAGCGCGTGTACGCGAGGTACACCGCCGAAACCTTGCCTTCCGAGTACAGGTCGAGCTGCACCTTCACCGCGCCGATCAGCTTTTCCAGATGCGGCGTATCGCCCAGATGCACGACGTTCGACACCACCTTGGCGCGCAGACGATTCAGGAAACCCAGACCCTTGGTGCCGATCGCCGTTGCTTCGATCGTCTTGCCCTGGCCTTCCAGTTCCTTGAACTTCTGCAGCGACGCACGCATCACGTTGGTGTTCATGCCACCGCACAGACCTTTATCGGTCGTGACGAGGATGATGCCCGCCGCCTTCGCGCCTTCGTTCGACACCATAAACGGGTGGCGATACTCCGGGTTGGCACGGCTCATGTGTGCAGCGATATCGCGGACCTTGTCGGCATACGGGCGAGCAGCGCGCATGCGCTCCTGAGCGCGGCGCATCTTCGATGCGGCCACCATCTCCATCGCTTTCGTGATCTTGCGCGTGTTTTGCACGCTCTTGATCTTGCCGCGAATTTCCTTCATTCCAGCCATTGCTTGCTCCTTGTCGGCCCGAGTTAGCGCTTCAGCGCTGACTCGGGTCCCATGAAACAGCGCGGGTTCAGTTGCCTGCGGCCCGCGCCGCTTCAAGGTCCGTTTATGCCTTGCGGATCACTCGCGGATCAATAAGCGCCGGACTTCTTGAAGTCTTTGGCAGCCGTGTGCAGCAGGCCTTCATCGTCCTTCGAGAGTTCCTTGGTATCTTCGATGCGCTTGACCAGGTCAGCGTGGCTCGCCTTCAGGTGTTCGCGCAAGCCCTTTTCAAACGGCAGGACTTGCGAGACTTCCAGATCGTCGAGGTAACCGTTGTTCGCAGCGAAAAGCGCGACCGCCAGTTCCCATACTTGCAGCGGCTGATACTGCGGCTGCTTCAGCAGTTCCGTCACACGGCGGCCGCGCTCCAGTTGCTTGCGGGTCGCTTCGTCGAGGTCCGAGGCGAACTGCGAGAACGCAGCCAGTTCACGGTACTGCGCCAAGTCGGTACGGATACCGCCCGACAGCTTCTTCACGACCTTCGTCTGAGCCGCACCACCCACGCGAGACACCGACACGCCGGCGTTAATTGCCGGGCGGATACCTGCGTTGAAAAGGTCGGTTTCCAGGAAGATCTGGCCGTCGGTAATCGAGATCACGTTCGTCGGAACGAATGCGGTCACGTCACCTGCTTGCGTTTCAATGACCGGCAGTGCCGTCAGCGAACCGCTCTTGCCCTTGACTTCGCCGTTCGTGAACTTCTCGACGTACTCTTCCGAAACGCGAGCCGCACGTTCCAGCAAACGCGAGTGCAGATAGAACACGTCGCCCGGGTAAGCTTCGCGGCCCGGCGGGCGGCGCAGCAGCAGCGAGATCTGACGGTATGCCCAAGCTTGCTTGGTCAAATCGTCATAAACGATCAGCGCGTCTTGACCGCGGTCGCGGAAGTACTCGCCCATCGAGCAGCCGGCGTACGGTGCGAGGTACTGCATCGCAGCCGATTCCGACGCCGAAGCCGCGACGACGATCGTGTATTCCAGCGCGCCGGTTTCTTCCAGCTTGCGGACCACGTTCATGATCGACGAAGCCTTCTGGCCGATTGCGACGTAGATACAGAAGAGGTTCTTGCCCTTCTGGTTGATGATCGCGTCGACTGCGACTGCAGTCTTGCCGCACTGACGGTCGCCGATGATCAGCTCACGCTGGCCACGGCCAACCGGCACCATCGCGTCGATCGACTTCAGACCGGTTTGGACCGGCTCCGAAACCGACTTACGCCAGATCACGCCCGGAGCAATCTTTTCGATTGCATCGGTCTTCTTCGCGTTGATCGGGCCTTTGCCGTCGATCGGGTTGCCGAGTGCATCGACCACGCGGCCGAGCAGTTCCGGACCCACCGGCACTTCCAGAATGCGGCCCGTCGTTTTGACGATGTCGCCTTCCGAAATGTGTTCGTACTCACCCAGAATCACGGCGCCGACCGAGTCGCGCTCGAGGTTCAGTGCGAGACCGAAGGTGTTGCCCGGAAATTCGAGCATTTCGCCCTGCATCACTTCCGACAGGCCGTGAATACGCACGATACCGTCGGTCACGGAGATCACGGTGCCCTGGTTGCGAACGTCTGCGTTCGCTTCAAGGCCCTGGATCCGGCTCTTGATCAGCTCGCTGATCTCAGAGGGATTGAGTTGCATTATTCGCTCCTGATAGTCAATTCTGTTGCGTGCCAGCCGCTTCAGCGCCTTAGGCGCTTCAGGCCGTCAGAGCCGTCTGCATGCTGGCAAGCCGCGCGCGGACCGAGGTATCGAGCACTTCATCGCCGACCGTCACGCGTACGCCGCCGATCAGCGACGAGTCGACTTCGACCGTCGGCTTAAGCTTGCGTTGGAACTTGCGTTCGAGACTCGCGACGAGTTCGTTCAACTGCGCGCCTTCGAGCGGGAATGCGCTGACGATCAGCACATCGGCCGCCCCTTCACGGGCGTTCTTCAACTCTTCGAACTGCGTAGCGATTTCCGGCAGCAACTGCAGGCGATGGTTATCGACCAGCATTTGCACCAGATTCTTCGCTTGCGCGTTGTCCTTGAGCGGCGACTTGACCGCGGCCAGCAGCAATTCGCTGACTTGGGCGCGGCTCACTTTCGGGCTCGTGGCGATCGACAGCACTTCGGGCAGACGCGCAACCTGTGCCAGCTCCTGCACGAGATCGGACCAGGCGGCGATGTCACCAGCTTCGGCCACGCCAAACAGCGCTTCTGCGTACGGACGGGCGATGGTTGCAAGTTCGGCCATGATCAGAGCTCGGCTTTCAGTTGATTCAGCAGGTCAGCGTGAGCTGCCTGGTCGACTTCGCGCTTCAGGATCTGTTCAGCGCCCTTCACAGCGAGTGCAGCGACTTCGCCGCGCAGCGTTTCGCGCGCCTTGACGACTTGCTGGTCCGCGTCCGCCTTCGCTTGCGCGATGATGCGAGCAGCTTCAGCGTGTGCTTGCGCCTTGATTTCGTCAGCGACTGTTACGGCGCGCTTTTCCGCGTCGGCAATGCGTTGCTGACCGTCGTTGCGAGCCTGAGCGAGTTCCTGGTCGACGCGCTTGTGAGCGGCTTCGAGTTCTGCCTTGCCCTTTTCAGCGGCCGACAAACCGTCAGCAATCTTCTTCGAGCGCTCGTCGAGGGCGTTGATCAACGGCGGCCACACGAACTTCATCGTGAACCACGCGAGGATCAGGAACACGACCATTTGCGCAAACAGGGTTGCGTTGAGATTCACGGTGTTTCCTTAAACGTTGCTAGTTCGGAAAGTGAAACGGCAAGGCGCTCATCGATCTGTATTCGATCAGCGCCCGAGTGCCCGTTCCGCCCTGCGCCTTCACCAGTTATAGCTCAGGCGCAAACTTCCGAGGAACCTCAGCCTGCCAGCTTCGACAGCAGCGGGTTCGCGAACGCAAACAGCATTGCCACACCAACGCCAATCAGGAAAGCCGCATCGATCAGACCAGCCAGCAGGAACATCTTGGTTTGCAGCGGGTTCATCAATTCAGGCTGACGTGCACATGCTTCGATGTACTTGCCGCCCATCAGGCCGATACCGATACAGGCGCCGATTGCACCCAGGCCGATGATGATGCCGATACCGATGGCGGTCAGACCCTGGATGTTGGCGATGAAAGCTTGCATGATCACTCCTTTGTGAAAAGTCTTTTAGAACTGGTTGGAACTGGGATTTAAAAACTAAAGCTAAAACCAAAAACTATTCGCGACGCGCAGCCGCTACTAGTGGGTATCGTGAGCCTGGCCGATGTACACCAGCGTCAGCATCATGAAAATGAACGCCTGCAGCAGAACGATCAAAATGTGGAAGATCGCCCAAACCGTGCCTGCGATCACATGGCCGATAAAGCCAAGCACCGACACGTCCGCGCCGAAACCCCACATGCTGCCGAGCAGGGCAATCAGCAGGAACAACAGTTCGCCCGCATACATGTTGCCGAACAGCCGCATGCCGAGCGAGACCGTCTTGGCGACGAACTCGATGATGTTCAGTGCAAGGTTCGGGATCCACAGCAGCGGATGCGCGCCGAACGGAGCGGACAGCAGTTCATGCACGAAGCCGCCAGCGCCCTTGATCTTGAAGTTGTAGTAAATCATCAGCACGAACACACCGAGGGCGATGCCGAGCGTGCCGTTCAGGTCGGCGGTCGGCACGATGCGGTGGTGCGGGATGACTTCGGACAGACCCAGCAGGCCAATCACTTTGCCCGGCAGGTCGACAGGAATAAAGTCGAGCGAGTTCATCAGCGCGACCCAGACGAACACGGTCAGGGCCAGCGGTGCGATGAAAGTACGCGAGCCGTGGATCATCGACTTGGATTGATCCTCGACCATTTCGACCAGCATTTCGATCGCGCACTGGAAACGGCCCGGCACGCCCGACGTTGCCTTGCGGGCAGCGAGATGCAGAATGAAGATGGTGGCCAGACCGCAAACGATCGACCAGAAGAGGGTGTCCAGATTCCACACGTGAATGTCGAAAATCGACGTCTGATGCCCGGTGGAAAAGTTCTGCAAGTGGTGCGCGATGTACTCGGACGGATCCATTGCGCGCGTGCCTTCGCTAGCTGCCATATCGTTAAAGCCACCCAAATTGTCGAAAATCGTCTGAGGCCGCTCCCGCAGCAATTCTGTATTGCGGGAACGCGCCGGGTGCGGACCGTGTCATATCCGCACTCCTGATGCCAGCGCTGCGCGCCGGCCTGAATTTTTTTGCTACTACTTTTGTTCCTGCTACCTTAGCGCCAAGCTAAGGCGATCCAGTACGTCTTGAGCGCAATGAGGTAGGTCACGAGCAGCGGCACCCAGCGTACGTCGTGATACCAGAAGGCGATGGCTACAAACATCGCGATCGTTGTCCCCATCTTGAGCGCTTCGCCGATCATCCAGCTCATCGCTGTTTCGGCGCCGCTCAGCGTTCTAAGTCGTGCCGCGAACAACGCGCTCGGCACCCAGCAGATCGCTCCCCCCAGGAACGCGGACAGCGCAGCAGCGCCCGGCGGCTTGTAGAACAGCCACCACACCAGCGTAGCACCCAGGGACAAAACCATTTGCGCCGCCACGACCTTGAAAGGCGTGACACGCGATGGACGACTCACATTCGAACCAAAGAGCTTTTCAGCCTCGGCCCGCGTGAGCGGAACGATATTGTTATCTTGTTGCTCAACATCCCACGCTTCGTCTGAGGCGACTTGCTGACCGGTGGACGCAGCGGAAGCAGTGCGTTCAGCGGGGTGTTCGTCGTGCCCATTCTTCGGCGCTTGATTCGACGTTTTGACCGCCATCGCAGTGTTCCGAAAGTCTTGTTCCAGCCCGCCAGCTTACGCTGCGCTTACGGGGTTGCCGTGCAATTAAATCCGGGCGATTGTAAGCGATAGTTGCAGGCAATTCAAGACTTTAGGCCGTTCAATAACCACTGTGAAATGGGCCTTCACGATGCGGGAACGGCCCGCTGATGGC
Source organism: Paraburkholderia sp. BCC1884 (assembly GCF_900996225.1). Lineage (GTDB taxonomy): Bacteria > Pseudomonadota > Gammaproteobacteria > Burkholderiales > Burkholderiaceae > Paraburkholderia. The sequence continues at coordinate 290,681 of NZ_CAAJGL010000090.1, forward strand.
GTAAAAGACGTCGAATGTAAGGCTGTTGGGGGGTGGCAAAACATGCCTGTCGTACTGGCCCACGTAGGACGCGCCGACGCGCTTCAAAAACGCTTCAACGGACGTCTCGAAAATGCAACAAACGCCGAATTTTGCCCAAGTCGGTGGACACGTTGCGTGTCGCCCGGTAGGGAAATCTGCGACCTAGGGCATTTGGACGCAGGCCCGCACGACATGAAATATCGCGCTGCAGACTAGATTGATCAGCGATCCTGATTAATTTGCATAGCCTTCACTTTTAGTTAGAGCGCTGCCACAGCGCAGCGCCGTTTTATCGCTCAAATTGCACCCAACAGCTTGCGGTCGACATCTGCACCGACCGCAAGACCGCTCAGAAAACCCTTCTATTACGCCACCGTCAATCAGGCCGTCGCATTGCCTCGCAATCGGACAAGAATGCCCTCCAATGCGTCCAGATCGCCGAAATCCACCAGCACCTGCCCTCGCCCACGCCGACCGAGCTTGATCTTCACCGTGGCAGCCAACAGATCAGACAGCTCTTCTTCAAGGCGTCGCGTGTCACGACCGCCGTCCTGATTTGCACGCGCCTTGACCGCGGGTGCCGCCTTGGTGGTCGTCGTCACAAGCTTTTCGGTTTCGCGTACCGACATGCGCTTGTTGACAACCTGATTGGCCAGCGTGATTTGCGTTGCGGCGTCGACGGCCAGCAGCGCACGTGCGTGACCCATGTCGAGGTCACCAGCCAACAGCATCGTCTGCACCGGCGAAGCGAGATTCAGCAGACGCAGCAGATTCGACACCGCGCTGCGCGAACGGCCAACCGACTCTGCCGCCTGTTCATGGGTGAAATTGAACTCATCGAGTAGACGTTGGATACCCTGCGCCTCTTCCAGCGGATTCAGATCCTCGCGCTGAATATTCTCAATCAGCGCCATCGCGGCTGCCGCTTGATCCGGCACGTCCCTCACCAGTACCGGCACCTCTTCGAGGCCGGCAATCCGCGCCGCACGAAATCGTCGTTCGCCGGCGATGATCTCGTACTTGTCCGCCGACACCGGGCGCACCAGAATCGGCTGCATCAGCCCTTGCGCGCGGATGCTCGCGGCCAACTCCTGTAGCGCCCCCTCGTCCATACGCGTACGCGGTTGGTACTTGCCTGCCTGCATCTTACTGAGCGGCAAGACGTTCGGCGCTCCCTCGATCGCTACCGCCTCGGTAATATCCGCGCTACCACCCAGCAACGCCTCGAGTCCCCGGCCCAATCCCTTCTTTCTCGCTACTGCATTCATCGTGCTTCCTCGATCCGCTTAGGATGCCTGGGGCGCGTCGTTCAGTGCGCGCACCCGCTCAATCATTTCTACGCCGAACTGCACATAAGCTTGCGCGCCACGCGACGCCCGGTCGAACACGACGCCGGGCAAGCCGTAACTCGGCGCCTCCGCGAGACGAACGTTGCGTGGGATCACGGCGTCGAAAACCTTGTCGCCAAAATGCTCTTTCAGCTGATCCGAAACTTGCTGTTGCAAGGTGATGCGTGGATCGAACATCACGCGCAGCAGGCCGATCACCTTCAGATCGCGGTTCAGGTTCGCGTGCACCTGCTTGATCGTGTTGACCAGATCGGACAAGCCCTCGAGTGCAAAGTACTCACACTGCATCGGAATCACAACGCCGTGCGCGGCGCACAAGCCGTTGAGCGTCAGCAGCGACAAGGCCGGCGGGCAGTCGATCAGGACGAAGTCATATTCGTTTTCGACAGGCCCAAGAGCAGCCTTCAATTGACGCTCGCGGTTCTGTACGCTGACCAGTTCGACCTCGGCACCCGCAAGTTCGCGGTTCGCCGGCAGCACATCGTAGCCGACGGCTTCGGGCCGCACACGCGCATCGGCGACCGAAACACCGTCGACGAGCACTTCGTAGACGGTGTTTGCACAGGCAGCCTTGTCGATGCCGCTGCCCATCGTGGCGTTGCCCTGCGGGTCCAGATCGATGAGAAGAACTCGCTGTCCCTGCGCTGCCAAGCTCGCGGCCAGATTGACTGTGGTTGTCGTCTTGCCGACGCCACCCTTCTGGTTCGCAACGCAGAAGATTTTTGCCATCGTTGGTGTATCCCTTTTGCTGCCTGGATGAAGTGACTAAAAACCGCTGGAGGTATCGGGTACGGCGTGAGTCTAACGGTCGCCGTCAGTTACCGGTATCCACCGAAACCTTGATGAGGTGACGCTCAGCATCGAGCGAAGGAACATTCAGGCGGATGACTTGTTCCACGTGGGCACCCTCTGGCAACCGTTCGATCTCGCCCTCCGGATGCACGCCCTTCATCGCCCAGATCGCGCCACCTCGTGCAACCAGATGACGGGCCAGTGTAACGAAATCCGTGAGTTCTGCGAATGCGCGTGAGACGATTACGTCGAACTTTGCAGGTACTTCGGCGCCGGGTTGCAATGTCTCGACCCGCCCGGTCACGACGGAGAGATTGGCCAAACCAAGCTCAGCCTTGGCTTGCGCCTGAAAAGCCGTCTTTTTATGGACGATGTCGTTTGTCGTCACCGTCCAGTCTGGCAACACGATGGCCAGCACGATGCCAGGCAAACCGCCACCCGAACCCACGTCCAATACCGAGGACGGACCGAGCGGCGCGAGGTGCGGCACGATCGAAAGCGAATCCAGGATGTGTTGAATCAACATCTGACGCGGGTCGCGAATCGCGGTGAGGTTGTAGACGGCATTCCATTTCGACAGCAACGCGACGTAGTCGAGTAATTTGCCGATCTGTGCGTCGCTTAAATCGAGATCAAGCTCACGCACACCCTCTTCAAGCAGCGGCACCAAAGCTTCCCGGCCACTTCCCTTCTGGTTTCCCGTCATTGCACCACCGGCGTGCTGTCGGTGCCCGGCTCGGCTGCTTTCGTCGAGCGACGGCCCAAGCCGCGCTTCAGATGAACCATCAGCAGCGAGATAGCCGCCGGCGTGATGCCCGAAATGCGCGATGCCTGCCCGATAGTTTCCGGACGGAATTGCGTCAACTTCTGACGCGCCTCAAACGACAGGCCACGAACTTCAGCGTAGTCCAGTCCATCCGGCAAACGCGTGCCTTCGTGCGCCTCATTGCGCTCTATCTCATCTGCCTGACGATCGATATAGCCCTGATACTTGATAGCGATTTCGATCTGCTCCTTAATCTGGGCACGCAAAACTTCGTCTGCCGCCAAGGTTTCGGGCGCAGCGCATTCGCCGGCGCGCAAACCGCAGACACCGTCGTACGTTACGCCCGGACGACGCAGCAAGTCTGCAAGGCTGTATTCGTGATCAATCGGTTTGCCGAGCAAAGCAGTCGCTTCTTCTGCCGGTAACGTCTTAGGATTGACCCACGTAGTGCGAAGACGCTCTGTTTCACGTGAAACAGCGTCACGTTTCCGGCTAAATGCGTCCCAGCGGACGTCGTCTACCACGCCCAACTCGCGACCCATCTCTGTCAACCGCATATCTGCATTGTCTTCGCGCAAGCTCAGGCGGTACTCAGCGCGGCTGGTGAACATGCGATACGGCTCCGACACGCCACGCGTGACCAGATCGTCGACGAGTACGCCCAGATAGGCCTGATCGCGGCGCGGGCACCACGCCTCCTTGCCCTGCACATACAGCCCAGCGTTGATGCCGGCCAGCAAGCCTTGCGCGGCCGCTTCTTCGTAGCCGGTCGTGCCGTTGATCTGTCCTGCAAAGAACAGCCCACTGATCACCTTCGTTTCTAGCGATGCCTTCAATCCACGCGGATCGAAGTAGTCGTATTCGATCGCATAGCCCGGCCGCAGGATATGCGCGTGCTCCAAACCGCGCATCGAACGCACGAGTTCCAATTGCACGTCAAACGGCAAGCTCGTGGAGATTCCGTTCGGGTAGAACTCGTTGGTCGTCAGCCCTTCCGGTTCAAGAAAAATCTGATGCGATTCCTTCGATGCAAACCGATGAATCTTGTCCTCGATCGACGGGCAATAGCGCGGTCCCACCCCTTCGATCACGCCTGTGTACATCGGCGAACGATCGAGGCCACCGCGAATGATGTCGTGCGTCCGTTCGTTCGTATGCGTGACCCAGCATGGCACTTGTCGCGGATGCTGCTCCGCTCGACCCAAAAACGAAAACACCGGCACGGGATCGAGGTCGCCCGGTTGCTCTTCCAACTGCGAAAAGTCGATCGTCCGGCCGTCGATGCGCGGCGGAGTGCCAGTCTTCAGGCGCCCTTGCGGCAACTTCAACTCCTTCAGACGCGCGGACAACGACACCGCAGCGGGATCGCCCGCGCGACCGCCGGTGTAGTTGTTCAACCCCACGTGAATCTTGCCGTCCAGGAACGTCCCGGCTGTCAGCACCACGGCACGCGAGCGGAAACGAATGCCCACCTGCGTGACTGCACCTACAACGCAATCGCCTTCCACCATCAAATCGTCGACGGCCTGCTGGAATAGCCACAAGTTCGGCTGGTTTTCGAGCCGATGGCGGATTGCCTGCTTGTACAGCAGACGATCGGCTTGCGCGCGCGTCGCACGAACGGCTGGGCCTTTCGACGAATTGAGGATGCGGAACTGGATACCGCCCTCATCCGTTGCGGCCGCCATGGCGCCGCCGAGCGCATCGACTTCTTTCACCAAGTGGCCCTTGCCAATGCCGCCGATCGACGGATTGCAACTCATCTGGCCAAGGGTTTCGATGTTGTGAGTCAGCAGGAGCGTGGTGTTGCCCATGCGCGCCGATGCCAAAGCGGCTTCGGTTCCGGCATGGCCGCCGCCGACGACAATTACGTCAAATTCTGTGGGAAAAAGCATCGCAGATCTCACGCCAGATCATCGCGTGAGCCTTTTAAAGGAAAATGTATGGGCGAATTATAACGGGTTCGGTTTTGGCCCGAATTCGTCCGAATGGCCTAAGAACAAAAAAGGCGGTGTGTTTCACGTGAAACACACCGCCTTTAGCCGGGATAGAACTCAGAACCTAGATCACTTACGCCACTTTCTTGGCCAGTCCTAGGTAGGTTTCGATAACGCGCGGGTTTTGCGCCAAATCTACCGCCGGCCCTTCCAGCGCTAGTTCGCCCGTTTCTAGAACATAGCCGTAATCGGAGATTTGCAATGCCGCGCGGGCATTCTGCTCGATAAGCAGTGTTGCTACGCCGGTCTGCCGCAACGCGCTGATGATGTGGAAAATTTCTTTAACGATCAACGGTGCAAGTCCCAGGCTCGGTTCATCCAGCATCAACAGATCTGGTTTGCCCATCAGCGCACGGCCGACGGCGAGCATTTGTCGCTCACCACCGGACAACGTTCCGGCAGCCTGCTTGCGCCGCTCCTTCAGTCGAGGAAAGAGCGTGAACACCGGTTCAAGCTGATCGAGAAAGTTGCGCTCCCCTGCTCGCTTCCGGCGATACGCACCCAGAACAAGGTTATCTTCCACAGTCATCGACGCAAACAGCTCGCGCTTTTCCGGCACCAGACACATTCCACGTGCAACTCGCTTCTCCACAGGTACGGCGCTGACGTCTTCACCTTGGTAACGGACCGCGCCTTTTGCGTGGCCCGACGTCGGCAACGCACCCATGATCGCGTTCAGCAACGTGGACTTGCCGGCACCGTTCGGCCCGATAACCGAAACGATCTGGCCGGCGCCCACCTTAATGGCTGCGCCGTGCAGCGCCTCGACTTTTCCATACCGCACCGACAGACCGTTCACATCCAGAATTGGCAGTGCGGCTTTCGTCGTGTTTTCCATTATTCCACCCCGCCCAAATAGGCTTCGAGCACTGCCGGATCCTGTTGCACCTCTTGCGGCAAACCTTCCGCGATCCGTGTTCCGAACTCCATCACCACCAATCGATCGGTGAGATTCATCACGAAATCCATATCGTGCTCGACCAGCAACACGCTCATTCCTTCTGCCTTCAACCGTCGCAGCAAATCCGCGAGTTGCAGTTTCTCCTGATAACGCAAACCGGCCGCCGGTTCATCAAGTAGCAGCAAGGTCGGATCGCAACACAACGCACGGGCGATTTCGAGAATTCGCTGTTGTCCCAAAGCGAGGCTACCCGCTTCGTCGTACATGTGTTGCTCGAGCCCGACGCGGCGAATCTGCCGAGCCGCCTCCGCCATTAGACGCGCTTCTTCCGCGCCGTTGAGACGCACGACGCTGCGCCACACGCCGGCCTGACCACGCAGATGTGCGCCGATCGCAACGTTCTCCAATACCGTCATGCCTGGCAGCAACTTGACGTGCTGGAAGGTTCGCCCGATCCCCCGCTTGACGATTTCACGTGAACTCAACGAATCGATGCGTTCGCCGCGGAAAGTGATTTCACCGCTGGTCGCCTGAAGCACGCCGGTCACCAGGTTGAAGGTCGTCGATTTGCCGGCGCCGTTCGGACCGATCAGGCCGATGATCTGCCCCGCCTTTACTTCAAAGCTCACGTCGTTCACCGCAACCAGACCGCCGAACTGCTTGCGCGCCTTGTTGACCGTCAGCAGATCCTCACCAGCCGTAGGCTTGCTGCGCTGCGGCAAGGCTTCTGCATTTTCCGCTAGCTGCGCACGCGGCCCACGCGGGAAGAAGCGCGCGACGAATGGCCAAACACCCTGCCGCGCGTACTGAAGCAACAGGACCATCAAAATGCCGAATACGATCACTTCGAAGTTGCCGTTCTCGCCGAGCAGCTTTGGCAGCAGCGTTTGCAGATAGTCCTGCAGCACGGTCAGAATCGCTGCACCCAGCACTGCACCCCAAACATGCGAGACGCCGCCCACCACCGCCATGAACAGAAACTCGATGCCGTGATTCAGGCCGAACGGCGTCGGGTTCACGGCACGTTGCAGATGGGCGTACAGAAATCCCGATATCGACGCCAGTACGGCGGCATAAACGAAGATCACCACGCGCATCCACGCGGTATTTACGCCCATCGCCTCAGCCATCATGCCGCCGCCGCGCAACGCGCGAATCGCTCGCCCCGGCCGGCTATTAAGCAGGTTCTGAACAGAAATCACCGCACCGAGCACGACCAGCCAGATCAGGTAATAGATATGGCGGCCGGACTCCAGATTGATGCCAAACACATTCAGCACCGGAATTCCGTTGATGCCGTCGTACTTGCCCAGGATGTCCAGGTTACCGAACAGATAAAACAGCGCGAGACCCCACGCGATCGTGCCGAGCGGCAAAAAGTGGCCCGACAGACGCATCGTTACGAGTCCAAGCATCAGCGCGATCAACGCCGTCACCACGACGCCAGCAATCAGCGCGAGCCACGGCGACACGCCATACGCGGTCGTCAGAAACGCGGTGGCATAAGCGCCGATGCCGACGAACGCGGCTTGCCCGAAACTCGTCATCCCGCCAATCCCCGTCAGCAACACGAGGCCGATCGCCACGATCGAATAGAGGCCGATGTAGTTGAGCAACGTTACCCAGTATTCAGGCACGTGAATTGGCCGCGGCAGCACCGGCAACGCGAACAGCACCACGAGGAACAGCCAGAAGAACTTGTTTTGCATGATCCGTTTCATCGCGTCACTCCTCTTCCTCTTCGGCATGCGGGCTGGCAAAACTGCGCCAGAGCAACACCGGGATGATCAGCGTGAACACGATCACTTCCTTATAAGCGCTCGCCCAGAACGACGAATACGATTCCAGCAGACCGACGAGGATCGAACCGGCCGCCGCCAGCGGATAGCTGACGAGTCCGCCGATAATCGCCCCCACGAAGCCCTTCAGACCGATCAGGAAGCCCGAGTCGTAGTAGATGGTGGTCAAGGGTGCAACGAGGATCCCGCACAGCGCACCGAGCCCCGCAGCGAGCGTGAACGCAAGGCGCCCAGCCTGCGTCGTGCCGATGCCGACCAGGCGCGCACCCAGTCGGTTCACCGACGTCGCACGCAAGGCCTTGCCCGAGATCGAGCGATCGAAGTACAGATACAGCGCCCCGATCAACACCACGGCCGTGCCGACCACCCACAGACTCTGCCCGGAGATCGTCAGCGTGCCGAGGTTGAAGGTGGCGTCGGAGAACGCGGTCGTGCGCGAGCCTTCCGCGCCGAACATCACGAGCCCGAGGCCGACCATCGCGAAGTGCACCGCCACGGCCACGATCAGCAGCAGCAGCGTGGTCGCTTCTGCGATCGGCTCATACGCCAGGCGGTAGACGAACGGTCCCATCGGAATCACGATCAGCAACGTCAGTGCGATCTGCACGATCATCGGCAGCGGGTGAAGAAAAAGACCTTGAGTCACGGCGTAGACCGCGATCGGAAACAGCAGGAATTTGCCGACCATCAGCGCCAGTGTGCGAGCCGCGTGACGTCGACGTTCAGCATGCCGCACCATCCCCGCCGCCTCGACGACGAAGCATGCCGCGCCCATCGCCATCAGCAGCCAGCAAGTGGCCGGAAACTTTTGTGTCTGCAGTGCCGCGAGCGTGAGCGCACCGTACGAAACAAACTCGCCCTGCGGGATGAAGATCACCCGTGTCACGGAGAACACCAGCACCAGCGCAAGCGCGAGCAGCGCATAAATCGCGCCGGTGGTGATGCCGTCCTGCGCGAGGATCGCTGCAATTGATAGATCCATACTTCCTCGTCCTGAAGCGTCGAAATCGAAATCGGAAAACCGGCGTGGCGGCCAATGACACGGTCCACCACTGACCTTGCATGTCTGAAAAGGCGACCGCCGCGCCGGAACACGGCGCGGCGGTCGGTGCCATTGTCATCGAACAGAATGGCAATGCGGCGTCACATGCCGCACATTGCGCGAGAGGCGCGTACCGCTTTTGTTATTAGTCGTTCTGCAGCTTCCACTTGCCGTCGACGATCTGCACGATCACGCGTGCGCGCTTGTCGAGGCCATTGTGGTCGGTCGGGGTGGTGTTCATGATGCCGTGCGAAACCGGCAGTTCCTTGATGTTCTCAAGGGCGCCACGCAGTGCCACGCGGAACGCTTCGGTGCCCGGCTGAGCGGTTTTGAGTGCGACCGGAATCGCCGCTTGCAGCATCTGGCCGGCGTCCCATGCGTGGCCGCCGAAGGTCGCCACCGAACCCGCGCCATACGCTTTCTCGTACGCCGCCTTATACGCTTCCGACGACTTCTTCACCGGATTCGAATCCGGCAATTGGTCGGCGACGAGGATCGGACCCGCGGGCAGGAATTCGCCTTCGCAATCCTTGCCGCACACACGCAGGAAGTCGTTGTTGGCGACGCCGTGCGTCTGATAGACCTTGCCCTTGTAGCCTCGCTCCTTGAGCGTCTTGGCCGGCAGTGCCGACGGCGTGCCCGCGCCCGCGATCAACACGGCATCGGGGTTCGCGCCCATCGTCTTCAACACCTGCCCCGTGACCGATGCGTCGGTGCGGTTGAAGCGCTCGTTCGAGACGATCTTGAGATTGTGCGCAGCGGCGGCCGCCGTGAAAACATTGTTCCAGCCGTCGCCATAGGCATCCGCGAAACCGATGAAGCCCACCGTTTTCACGCCGTGGTGTTCCATGTAGTCGGCGATCGCGTCAGCCATCAGGCTGTCGTTCTGGGGCGGCTTGAAAGCCCAGGCACGCTTGGCATCCATCGGCGAAATGATCGCAGCCGATGCTGCCAGCGAGATCACCGGTGTTTTGCCCTCGGCTGCGGGGTCGAGCATGGCGAGCGAGTTCGGCGTAACGGTCGAACCGATGATCGCATCGACGTGATCTTCGTCGATCAGCTTGCGCGTGTTCTGCACGGCCTTGCCGGTGTCCGATGCGTCGTCGAGGATGATGTATTGCACCGTCTTGCCGCCGATCTCCTTCGGCAGCAGCGCGATCGTATTCTTCTCAGGAATCCCGAGCGATGCAGCCGGCCCCGTAGTGGACAGCGTGACACCGATCTTCACCTGAGCGAATGCGGCGCCCGCGCCGCACATCAACGCCATTGCAACGCCGGTACGTACCCATTGGCTGGTTTTTTTCATTGCGAGTCTCCAAACGCTTTGAAGCGCGTATCTGTAATCCGGCTCACGGGCCGGGTGTCTGAATCTAGTTATAGGGTTGAGGCGTGCCAAGCATGGTTTTCCCTGCTCGACGCGAAGCCTCCACCGTTGCGTTGCCATTGCCCTGCTGCATACCGCACCTGCCGACTGCTGCGATTCGTGTCTCGCGTCTTGTTGCGCCATGTCGTATCGATCTACTGGCAACAAAACACTAACATGTTAGTAGTATTCGTTCTGCTTCATCGACGGTCAATAGACGGCGGCCCGAATGCGGGTTTGTCCTGAAGCCGTCGCGCCACACTTCCCGCTCGCGTTTTCGCGTCGATCGGGCAATAAAAAAGACGCGTCAACTGCACGCGTCTTTTGAATGGGTTTCCGTATCGCTTCGCCTTCGCTCAGTCGCCGGCCAACTTCCACTTGCCGCCGACAATCTCCACCATCACGCGCGCCCGCTGGTCGAGGCCAGCATGGTCGTTCGCGCTCATGTTGAAGATGCCGTGCGACGCCGGCAAATCTTTGGTGCTCTCAAGCGCGGCGCGCAGCGCCTCGCGGAATGCCGGTGTGCCAGGTTGGCCCTTCTTCAGCGCTAGAGGAATCGCGCGTTGCAAGAGCAAGCCCGCGTCCCACGCATGGCCGCCGAAGGTCGACACCGAGCCCGCGCCATAGGCGGTTTCATACGCGTGCTTGTAGGCGAGCGCCGGCTTCTTTACCGGATTCGAATCGGGCAGTTGATCCGCGACCAGCAGCGGGCCGGCGGGCAGGAACGTACCTTCGCAATCCTTGCCGCACACGCGCAGGAAATCGTTATTGGCTACGCCGTGCGTCTGATAGAGCTTGCCCTTGTAACCGCGCTCCTTGAGCGTTTTTTGCGGCAGCGCGGCCGGTGTACCCGCGCCGGCGATCAGCACCGCGTCCGGGTTTTGCGACATCACTTTCAGCACCTGGCCGGTAACCGACGCGTCGTTGCGCGCGAAGCGTTCGTTCGCGACGATCTTGATCTTCGCGAGATCCGCGGCCTTGCCGAATTCCTTGAACCAGCTCTCACCGTAGGCATCCGAGAAGCCGATGAAGGCTACCGTCTTCACGCCATGATTGGCCATGTGTTGCGCGATGGCGGTCGCCATCAGGATGTCGTTTTGCGGTGTCTTGAAGACCCACGCGCGCTTCGCGTCCATGGGTTCGACGATGCTGGCCGCAGCGGCCATGGAGATCATGGGCGTGGTGCTTTCGGCGGCGACGTCGATCATTGCAAGCGAGTTCGGCACGACGGTCGAGCCGATCATGGCATCGACGTGCTCTTCGCTGGTGAGCTTGCGAGCGTTCTTGACGGCTTGCGTGGAATCGGTGGCGTCGTCGAGCACGATGTAGTCGATCTTTTGCCCCGCCACTTCTTTCGGCAGCAGTGCAATCGTGTTCTTTTCCGGAATACCGAGCGATGCGGCCGGACCCGTTGCGGACACCGTGACGCCGATTTTCACGTCTGCAAATGCATGGCTGCTCCATGCTGCGGATACACCTGTCGCGACCACTGCCGCGCTAATCCAACGCAATGCCGACTTCATGCCGCTCCTCTGCCTACCCCGTTATTCAATCGAATTTAAATCCGTGGATTTAAATCCCGACCCAGCGGTCGGTGAATAGCGAGTGTAGCGGACGAAAGCGCAGCGCTGCAAGCGTTTTGCAGGGTTACAACGGGTGCCAATGAGGGTGTTGCGGCGACTAAAAAAGAGATACCGATTTAGCACGGTAATTGAATGGAGCATGACGGAAAGCACAAATAAAAAGCGCTGTTGGATATCAATCCAACAGCGCTTTCGTCTGGGCACTGAGTGCCTCATTGTCTCCTCGTTCTCCACCTGCAAAATTCGTGGTGCATCAGAACTGCATGAAGATTAAACGAGCACCTTCCGTACTACAACTAGCAATTACCCTAGTGGTGCAGCGCAGCACCAAGTTGGGGCGCCGTTGCGCCATCCTGGTTTGCACCGACCGGCTGCCAGTGAGTCGTGCTCGAACTTCACGATGCAACGAGTGGCGAATTATATCGGATGCCGAAGCAACGGAACATCTGATTCTGCTTACGCACGCAGCGGCCGCACCCGGGCCACGATCTCGCCGACAATGCCGCGCCGGAACGCCAGCACGCACGCGATGAAAATGATCCCCGTCACGATCGTCACCGACTCGCCCAGCGAACGGAACCAGTCGACGCCCGTCGACGCGGCCAGCGCCGAACCGATATCGCCGAGCCGATCTTCCAGCGCGACGATCAGCGCCGCGCCAAGCAGCGGCCCGAACAAGGTGCCCATGCCGCCGACCAGCGTCATCAGGATCACGAGCCCCGACATCGTCCAGTATGCGTCGCTCAAGGTTTCGAAGCCTTGCACCAGCACCTTGAGGGAACCCGCGAGCCCCGCAATGCCCGCCGACAGAATGAACGCCAGCAGCTTGAAACGATCGGTATCGTAGCCGAGCGACACCGCGCGCGGTTCGTTCTCCTTGATCGCCACCAGCACCTGGCCGAACGGCGAATGCACGATGCGCACGATCAGCAGGAACGCGAGCACGACCACGGCCAGCACGACGAAGTACAGCGCGACGTCGGAGGAGAGATCGAGCACGCCGAACAGCTTGCCGCGCGGCACACCTTGCAGACCGTCCTCGCCATGCGTGAACGGCGCCTGCAGGAACACGAAGTAGACCATCTGCGCGAGCGCCAGCGTGACCATCGCGAAGTAGATGCCCTGCCGGCGAATCGCGAACATGCCGACGATCAGCCCGAGGAAAGTAGCCGCCGCCGTGCCGGCCAGCACACCGAGTTCCGGCGAAAAGCCGAACGTCTGGATGGCATAGCCGGTGGTGTAACCCGCTGTCGCGAGAAACATCGCGTGGCCGAACGACAGCAGACCGGTATAGCCGATCAGCAGGTTGAAGGCCGCTGCAAACAGCGCGAAACACAGCACCTTCATCACGAAGAGCGGATAGATGCCAAGCACCGGCACCAGCAGCAGCGTGATCAGCAGCAGACCGTAGAGCACTTTTCTCTGCATCATTTTTCCTTGCCGAAGAGGCCCGCCGGGCGCACGAGCAACACGAGCGCCATGATCACGAAGACGACGGTCGCCGACGCTTCCGGGTAGAACACGCGCGTCAGCCCTTCGATCACGCCGAGCATCAGACCAGTCAGTATCGAGCCCATGATCGAACCCATGCCGCCAATCACGACGACTGCAAACACGGTGATGATCATCGGCTGGCCCATCAGCGGCGAAACCTGGATCACGGGCGCGGCGAGCACGCCGGCGAACGCCGCGAGTGCGACGCCGAAACCGTAGGTCAGCGTAATCATCAACGGCACGTTCACGCCGAAGGCTTCGACGAGTTTCGGGTTCTCCGTGCCCGCGCGCAGATAGGCGCCAAGCCGCGTCTTCTCGATCACGAACCAGGTCGCGAAGCACACCGCGAGCGACGCCACCACGACCCAGGCACGATAGTTCGGCAGGAACATGAAGCCGAGGTTGGTCGCGCCGGACAATGCCGAAGGCACGTCGTACGGCTGACCCGACGAGCCGTAGATCGAACGGAACACGCCTTCGACTACCAGCGTCAACCCAAAGGTGAGCAACAGGCCATACAGATGATCGAGCTTGTAGAGCCAGCGCAGCATGGTGCGCTCGATCGCCATGCCGAACAGCCCGACGATGAGCGGCGCCAGCACCAGCATCACCCAGTACGGCAGGCCGAAATACGAAAAGCCCATCCAGGCGAGCATCGCGCCGAGCATGAACAACGCCCCGTGCGCGAAGTTGATCACGTTGAGCAAGCCGAAGATGACCGCCAGCCCGAGACTCAGAATCGCGTAGAACGAGCCGTTGACGAGCCCCAGCAGCAGCTGGCTCAGCATCGCCGGTAGCGGAACGCCAAAGATTTCCATTGAAGCCTTAACAAGGTGAAACCGGCCACGCCCGAGCCGGCCTGCGCGATCGACCGCCAACACGCCGATCGCGCGCCGCAGGTAAAACCGTTCGCCGTCATCCTGTGTACCATCACGGAATCACAAATTTCCCGTCAGATATGGCAGGAAGACGGCTATCCGGTTATGAACCGGTGTTTATTTCCACAACGCGCAGCGCGTTTGCGCCTTGGTCGTGAACGCCTGTTCGCCCGGGATCGTCGCCATGATCTTGTAGTAGTCCCACGGCTCTTTGGACTCGGCCGGCGTCTTCACCTGCATCAGGTACATGTCGTGGATCATGCTGCCGTCCTGACGGATGTAACCCTTCGCGTAGAAATCGTCGATCTTGGTCTTGCGCAGTTGCGCCATCACCTTGTCGGTGTCGGTCGAACCGACTGCCTTCACGGCATTCAGGTAGGTCATGGTCGCCGAGTAGTCGGCGGCCTGCAGGCTCGACGGCATCTTCTTGGTCTTGTCGAAGTAGCGCTGTGCCCACTTGCGCGTGTTGGCGTCCTTGTTCCAGTACCAGCTGTCCGTGAGCACCAGACCTTGGGTGGTTTCCAGACCCAGGCTGTGCACGTCGTCGATGAACATCAGCAGCGCGGCGAGTTTCATCGTCTTGGTCACGCCGAATTCCTTCGCGGCCTTGATCGAATTGACGGTGTCGCCGCCGGCATTCGCGAGGCCCAGAATCTGTGCCTTCGATGCTTGCGCCTGCAACAGGAACGACGAGAAGTCCGACGCCGACAACGGTGCGCGCACCGCGCCGAGCACCTGGCCGCCATTCGCCTTCACCACGTCCGAGGTCGCTTTTTCGAGCGCCTTGCCGAAAGCGTAGTCAGCCGTGAGGAAGTACCACGTCTTGCCGCCCTGCTTCGTCACCGCCGAGCCGGTGCCGTTGGCGAGCGCCGTCGTGTCGTACGCGTAGTGGATCGTGTACGGCGTGCATTGCTCGTTGGTCAGCGTGTCGGCTCCCGCGCCGATGTTGATGTACACCTTGTGCTTCTCGCCCGCCACGGTATTCATCGACAAACCGGTTGCCGAGTTCGTGCCGCCGATCAGCATGTCGACGCCGTCGCGATCGAACCATTCACGCGCGCGCGAGGCGGCGATGTCCGCCTTGTTCTGGTGATCCGCGTAGACCAGCGTGATCGGCTTGCCGTTGACCTTGCCGCCGAAGTCGGCGATGGCCATACGGATGGCTTCGAGGCCGCCCGGGCCGTCGATATCCGCATACAGCCCCGAGAGATCGGTGATGTAGCCGATCTTCACCGCGTCGTCGGCCGCTTGCACGCTGCCCATCGTGAGGGTGGCGCCGGCGACGGCCGCGAAACAAAGTGTGGCGAGTCGCGCGAGTGGTTTCTTGTTCATTCCTGTCTCCTGGTTTCTTCGCTTGTGGTTATCAGAGGCAATCGGGCGCTCGGTTATACGCCCAGTAAATCGTGCAGGACCGGCATTTTGCTTTCGAGCTCGCTGGCCCCGAAGTGCTCGACGATCGAACCGTGCTCCATCACGTAGAAGCGATCGGCAAGCGGCGCGGCAAAGCGGAAATTCTGTTCGACCATCACGACCGTATAGCCACGCTCCTTGAGCGTGATGATCATGCGCGCGAGTGCCTGCACGATCACGGGCGCGAGGCCCTCCGAAATCTCGTCGAGCAGCAGCAGACTCGCGCCCGTACGCAGAATGCGCGCCACCGCGAGCATCTGCTGTTCGCCGCCCGAGAGGCGGGTACCCTGGCTCATGCGGCGTTCCTGCAGATTCGGGAACATCGAATAGATTTCTTCGAGCGACATCATGTGCGCCTTGTCGCCGACAGGCGGCGGCAACAGCAGATTCTCCTCACAGGAGAGGCTCGAAAAAATGCCGCGCTCTTCCGGGCAATAGCCGATACCGCAATGCGCGACCCGATGCGTGGGCATGCTGATGGTTTCGCGGCCGCCGATACGAATCGACCCCGTGCGCCGTCCCGTCAAACCCATGATGGCGCGCAGCGTAGTGGTGCGCCCCGCGCCGTTGCGGCCGAGCAGCGTGACGACTTCGCCGCGGTTCACCGTCAGATTGACGCCATGCAGGATATGGGATTCCCCGTACCACGCCTGCAAACCCGCAATTTCCAGCGCGGGCACGGCTTCACCCATGCCGCTCACTTCGAGGCTTTCGCGCTCGGCAATCGTATTCATGCGTGGGCTCCGGCGAGCGCCGCGTCGGCGCTGCCCATATAGGCTTGCATCACGAGCGGATTCTTCGACACTTCGGCGTAGCTGCCTTCGGCGAGCACTTCACCGCGTTGCAGCACGGTAATGGTGTCGGAGATGCCGGCGATCACGTTCATGTTGTGCTCGACCATCAGGATGGTGCGACCGCTCGATACTTTTTTGATCAGTGCCGTGACGCGGTCCACGTCTTCATGGCCCATGCCTTGCGTGGGTTCGTCGAGCAGCATCAACTCGGGTTCCATGGCAAGCGTGGTGGCGATTTCCAGCGCGCGCTTGCGGCCGTAGGAAAGCTCGACCGTCAATACATCGGCGAAATCGGTCAATCCGACCTGAGTGAGCAGGTCCATCGCGCGATCGTCGAGCTGGCGCAAAGTGCGCTCGCTCTTCCAGAAGTGAAACGCGGTGCCGAGTTGGCGCTGCAAGCCGATACGCACGTTCTGCAATGCTGTCAGATGCGGGAACACCGCGGAAATCTGGAACGAGCGGATGATGCCGCGCCGCGCAATTTGCGCCGGACGTTCCTTCGTGATGTCGATACCGTTGAAGACGATCTGGCCCGCGGTGGGCTCGAGAAATTTGGTGAGCAGGTTAAAGCAGGTGGTCTTGCCTGCCCCATTGGGACCGATCAGCGCATGGATGGAACCACGGCGTACGCGCAGGTTCACCCCGTTCACGGCGATGAAGCCCTTGAACTCTCGGGTGAGGCCGCGCGTTTCGAGAATCGTATCGCCGAGAATCATGTTCCCTTCCATACGGAGTAAGGCGAAGCACTACGATCTTCCGCGCGAACCGCTGCGCGACTTTTTTATGACGGTGGCACCCCGTGCCACTCGTTGGCGTGCTGCACCAATCCGGACGGTAATCCATGGGGCAGCATGCAGCATGGCTGCCATTGTCGCGCCAATGATGCAGCGCATTCATCGGGATTTGCACTTAGTGGATGACGCCGGTCCGATGCGCGCGCCGCGTCGGCTGTCACACCGCCGACATGGTCACGGCCGCGCCGGTCTGCGCCGTCCGGCTGCCGCCCACGCGCGCACGCCGATCCTCGCGGATCATGTCGCTGGCTCGTTCGGCGATCATCAGCGTCGGCGAATTGGTGTTGCCCGAGGTGATATTCGGCATCACCGATGCGTCGACCACCCGCAAGCCGTCGACGCCGATCACACGCAGCCGGTTATCGACCACCGCGCCCGGATCGTCGATCGTCCCCATGCGACAGGTGCCGACCGGGTGAAAGATGGTCGTACCGACCGCGCCTGCGGCCTGTTGCAGCTCTTCTTCCGTCTGATACTGGATGCCCGGCAAAATCTCCTGCGGCCGATAGCGCGACAACGCGGGCGCCGCGGCAATCCGGCGCGTGACTCGCAGCGCGTTGGCGGCGACGTGCCGGTCGTAATCGGTGGAGAGATAGTTCGGTGCGATCAACGGTGGCGCTGAGGCATCGGCGGATTCGATGTGAATGCTGCCGCGCGAAGTGGGACGCAACTGGCACACCGAGGCCGTGAATGCATTGAAGCGATGCAGCGGCTCGCCGAAACGATCGAGCGAAAGCGGCTGCACGTGATACTCGAGATCGGGACGCGTGAGCGAGCGATCGTCGGGATCGGATTTGGCAAACGCGCCGAGTTGCGAAGGCGACATCGACATCGGCCCGCTTTGAAACAGCGCGTACTGCATGCCGATCATCAGCTTGCCCCACCAATGCGCGGACGCCGTATTGAGTGTGCGCACGCCGTCGACCTTATAGGCCATACGCAATTGCAGATGGTCCTGAAAATTTTCGCCGACGCCGCGCAGATCGTTGACGACATCGATACCGAGATTCTGCAGCCGCGCCCCATTGCCGATGCCCGAGAGTTCGAGCAATTGCGGCGAATTCACCGCGCCCGCGCAGAGGATCACTTCGCAGCGAGCCTTGGCGAGATAGTCGATGTTCTCGCCGCGATATTCGACGCCGGTGCAGCGACGTCCTTCGAAAACGACGCGTTGTGTTTGCGCGCCGGTAATCACCGTGAGATTCGGCCGCCTGAGCGCAGGCCGCAAAAACGCCTTTGAGGCATTCCAGCGAATCCCGCGCTTCTGATTGACGTCGAAATAGCCAACGCCCGTGTTATCGCCACGATTGAAATCTTCGGTTGCGGGGATGCCGGTCTCCTGCGCGGCGCGTGAGAACTCTTCGAGAATCTTCCATTTCAGGCGCTGCTTTTCGACACGCCATGGACCACCCGCGCCATGCGATTCGCTCGCGCCGGCGTGATGATCTTCGCTGCGTTTGAAGACCGGCAGAACCGAGTTCCACGACCACGACGCGTCGTTCGTGACGCGTGCCCATTCGTCGTAATCTTCGCGCTGGCCGCGCATGTAGATCATGCCGTTGATCGACGAACTGCCGCCCAACACACGGCCACGTGGATACGACAGCGAGCGGCCGTTCAAGCCTGTTTCCGCCTGGGTTTTATAGAGCCAGTCCGTGCGCGGATTGCCGATGCAATAAAGGTAGCCGACGGGGACGTGAATCCAGTGGTAATCGTCCTTGCCACCCGCTTCGAGCAGCAGAACCTGAATGTCGGGGTCCTGGGTCAGGCGATTGGCCAGCACACACCCCGCCGTACCCGCACCCACGATCACGTAATCGAATTCGCCTTCGAGGCGCCGGTTCGACGCAGGCGTACTTTGGGCGTAGCTCATGGTTTCGTCTCCTGATCTTTTTTCTTCAAGCCGCACTCCATCGAGAATGAAGTGCGGCGTCATGCTTTATCTGTTTTTTATTTGGCGACGGGCATGGTGAACTCCGCACCCTTCGCAATACTGTCCGGCCACCGCTGCATGATGCTTTTGTAGCGCGTATAAAAGCGCACGCCTTCTTCACCGTAGGCGTGATGATCGCCGAACAGCGAACGCTTCCAGCCGCCGAACGAATGCCATGCCATCGGTACTGGAATCGGCACGTTGATGCCAACCATACCGATCTGGATCTGCCGCGAAAACGCGCGAGCCACACCGCCGTCGGAAGTGAAGAGCGACACGCCGTTGGCAAACTCGTTGCCGTTGATCAACTCCACCGCGGATGCAAAATCCGGCACACGTACCACGCACAGCACGGGCCCGAAAATTTCTTCGCGATAGATTTTCATGTCGGTCGACACGTCGTCGAATAAGGTGCCGCCCAGGAAGAAGCCCTTCTCGTGACCGCTTACCTGATGACCACGCCCGTCGACCACCAGCTTTGCACCTGCTGCGATGCCCGCATCGATATAGCCCACCACCTTGTCGCGATGCACCGCTGTCACGAGCGGACCCATCTCGGCGTCCGACTCCATGCCGTTGAGAATCTTCAGGCTCTTCACGCGCGGCGTGAGTCGCTCGATCAACTCATCGGCGATATGGCCCACGGCGACAGCCACCGAAATCGCCATGCAGCGTTCGCCGGCCGATCCGTACGCGGCGCCGATCAGGGCATCGACCGCCTGATCGAGATCCGCGTCCGGCATCACGACCAGATGATTCTTCGCTCCGCCCAACGCCTGGACCCGCTTGCCGCGTTTCGTGCCTTCCGTGTAGATATATTCGGCAATCGGCGTCGAGCCGACAAACGACAGCGCGCTCACTTGCGGGTGCTCGAGCAAGGCGTCGACGGCCACCTTGTCACCGTGCACGACGTTGAACACGCCATCCGGCAAGCCGGCTTCCTTCAGCAACCCGGCAAGCCGATTTGCGCACGAAGGATCACGCTCGGACGGTTTCAGCACGAAGGTGTTGCCGCAAGCAATCGCCACGGGGAACATCCAGCACGGCACCATCATCGGAAAATTGAAAGGCGTAATGCCGGCGACCACGCCGAGCGGCTGACGCAGATTCCAGTTGTCGATGCCTCCGCCGATCTGGTCGGTAAAGTCGGTCTTCAACAGATTCGGAATGCCGCACGCGAACTCGACGATCTCGATGCCGCGCATCACCTCGCCCTTCGCATCCGAGAACACCTTGCCGTGCTCGCGCGTGATCAACTCCGCGAGTTCGTCGTGGTGACGGTCGAGCAATTCCTTGAACCTGAACATCACGCGGGCCCGTTTGATCGGCGCGGTTTCGCTCCATGCGGGAAACGCGGCTTGCGCCGCAGCGACTGCAGCATCCACTTCGGCGACGCTTGCAAGCGGCACGCGCGCGCTCACACTGCCGAGCGCGGGATTGAAGACATCGCCGAAGCGGCCGCTCGTGCCCTCGATCGTCTTGCCGTTGACGAAATGCGTCAGCGCGTGTGCGCCGGTCTGACTCTGCTGCACCACATCCTGATCTGTCTCGCTCATGTCGTCCTCTTCCTGAGAAATCTTCCGCCCGGCGCTCGAAGCGTCGCAAAGGCGTGCCGAACGGCGAGCGTACGGCGCTTTATCGAGACAAATCCAATGAGTAATGCTCAACTGCGCTATAAGCCGGGCTAATATCAGGATATGGATCTGACTCTGCTACGGGCGTTCGTTACCGTCGCGCGCGAGGGCAACCTCACGCGTGCTGCGGTGCAACTACATCTGACGCAACCCGCCGTCAGCCTGCAAATCAAGCACTTGCAGGAAACGCTAGGTGTCACCTTGTTCACGCGGACGTCGCATGGACTTTCGCTCACACGCGACGGCCAGACACTGCTGCCCCACGCCGAGCGCGCGCTGGGCGCCGCCAACGACGTGCAGCGCGCGGCGCAGTCACTGCGTCAGGAGGTAAGCGGACGACTGCGAATCGGCACGATCCTCGACCCGGCGTTTCTGCGGCTGGGCGGCTTTCTCAAGCAACTGGTGGAGACCTGGCCGCGTATCGAAACGGCTTTGCGGCATGGCATGTCAGGCTGGGTGCTGGAGCAGGTGCGGGCGGGCGAACTCGACGTCGGCTATTACATCGGCTTGCCGTCCGACGACGAGGCGCGCGACGGCCCCGCCTTCCACGCAGTCACGCTCACCCAGTTCCAGTACCGCGTGCTGGCGCCGCCGGGGTGGAAAGACCGCGTCAAAGGCGTGCGCGACTGGCGCGCCCTCGCCACGCTGCCGTGGATCTGGACGCCGCCCGCGTCCGCGCATAATCGCTTGCTGTCGCGCTGCTTCGCCGAGGCCGGCGTGAAGCCGTTGAAAGTGGCGGAAGTGGACCAGGAGCCGTCGATGCTCGATCTGGTCAAATCGGGCGTCGGTCTGACGCTTGCGCGCGACGCGACGGCCATTGCGGAGGCGCATGCGCACGCGCTGACCATCGTCGAAGGCATTACCGTGCCGACCCAGCTCAGCTTCATCACACTCGACGCGCGCAAGGACGAGCCAGCGATCGCCGCGGCGTTGAAGCTGATCGAGCAGCAATGGGCGACGTGAAGGCACGAATGCCCGGCGTCGTGCCGATGCTTGCTGCAACGCGATATGAGCCGCTCTCATGAGAGCAAGGCCCGCTGTCACCATCTGAAACGACACCGTCACGCAGATTTTGTTAGATTGAGGGTTCGCGCTCACGCGCCGGCCTCGCCTCGCATCCCTTTCTGTTCCGTTTGACTTAGTCCTTCCCGGCAGCTTCGCCCGGCAACACCGGAAGCCGCCGGCCACTCCATTCCCAGACAGGAGCCTGACATGGCACGCAACATTGAAATCAAAGCTCGCGCCCCGCATTTCGAGCAACTGCGCGAACGCGCGGCCGAACTCGCGCCCGATGCGCCGCTGATCTTCCGCCAGCAGGACTTTTTCTACGACGTGCCGCGCGGACGTCTGAAACTGCGCCAATTCGACGACGGCACGCCTGCCGAGCTGATTTTCTATCAGCGCGACGACCGTGACGGTCCGACCGCTTCGTACTACACGCGCAGCCCCGTGACCAACCCGGAAGCCATGCACGCGCTGCTCGCCACCGCGCTGACCACGCGCGGCATCGTCACGAAGGAACGGCATGTGTATCTGACCGGCCGCACGCGGATTCATCTGGACCGCGTGGACGGACTGGGCGACTTCGTCGAACTCGAAGTCGTGCTTGCCCAGGATGACGACGAAGAAGGCGCTCATGCCGAAGCGCACGCGATGTTCGCGAGCCTTGGCGTACCGGAGTCGGATCTGGTGGCGCTCGCCTACGTCGATCTGCTGAGCCCCGGCAGCGAATCGAAGCAGGCGGCATAAGGCAGCGCGATACGCTTTACCGAAGAAGCCGCCGCCTCAGACGGCGGCGGTTCCCGGCGAAAGATGGCCGAGCGGCAGCGGCCCGTTGCGCTTGAACGTGGTGAGCACGATATTCGAACGCACACTGTCTACGCCGGGCACACGCATCAACTTCTTCATCACGAACGTCGACAGATAATTCAGATCGGGCGCGACAATGCGCAACAGATAGTCGGCGTCGCCCACTACCGCGTGACATTCCAGCACTTCGGGCAGCACCTCGATCTGTTGCTGGAATTGCTCGATGATCGAATCGCCGTGGTGCTTCAACTTGAGACTCGTGAAAGCGGTGACGCCGAGTCCAAGCTTTTCCGGACGCAGGACCACCCGATAGCCATCCACGACGCCTACTTGTTCGAGCCGCTGCAGTCGCCGTCCGATCTGCGATGGTGACAGCGGCACCTGCTCCGCCAGTTGCTGATGGGTAGCGCGCCCGAAGCGCTGAAGCACGTCCAGCAGCGCGAGATCGAAGTGATCCAGTTCCAGCATGTGAATACCCCGCATTAAATCGTCATTTGATGCACGATTATTGCATATTCACGCGCCACAGCGACATTATTGCGCCCTTTCCGCACGTTGGCCGCTCTACACTCGCAGCATCGATTTTTCACTGCCGTCACGTAGAGCGCAGCACCATGTCCACCGTTAACACCGTCAGACTCAAAGAACAATTCGACGCCGGCCTGGAAACCCGCGCCGACTTCACCATCGACCAGCCGACCGAACGCTACTGCGCGGTCGATCACGCCGTCTGGAAGCAGCTCTATGCACGGCAAACAGAGTTGCTCAAAGGCCGCGTGTGCGACGAGTTTCTGGCGGGTGTCGATCGCATCGGCATGCCGTCCGACCGCGTGCCCTCATTCGACGAAATCAACGCGAAGCTCACACCTGCCACGGGTTGGCGCATCGTCGCCGTGCCAGGCCTCGTACCGGATCACGTGTTTTTCGAGCATCTGGCAAATCGTCGTTTCCCGGTGACCTGGTGGATGCGCCGTCCCGATCAGCTCGATTATCTGCAGGAACCGGACTGCTTCCACGATCTGTTCGGCCACGTGCCGCTATTGATCAACCCCGTGTTCGCCGACTACATGCACGCGTATGGCCGCGCAGCGCTGGCCGCCGACCATGCCGGCGCCCTGCCGCTGCTCGCACGCCTCTATTGGTACACAGTCGAGTTCGGCCTGATCCGCGACGCGGTCAGTCCTAACGGCGTGAAGATCTACGGCGCGGGCATTGTCTCCAGCAAAGGCGAGACAATCTACAGTCAGCAAAGCGCGGCGCCGAATCGCATCGGCTTCGATCTCGAACGCGTGATGCGTACGCGTTACCGTATCGACACGTTCCAGAAAACCTACTTCGTAATCGACGACTTCGCCCAGCTGTTCGGCGTCACGCAAACGGATTTCGCGCCGCTGCTGGCAAGGCTCGCGGCCGAACCCGCCCACGCGGCCGGCGACGTGCTCGATGGCGATCACATCATCACGCGCGGATCGCAGGAGGGCTGGCAAACCGACGGGGATATCTGACGGGACCGATGCGAAAGCAGGCTACCGGTATCCGTGAAAAAATACGAAATCAACCAGCCGATCGACGAGGTAGCACCATGATTCACAAACTGACTTCCGAAGAATGCGCCGTGCAGATTGCCGGGTTGCACGGCTGGCAAGCCGCAGCGGGCCGCGACGCGATCCAGCGTCAGTTCCAGTTCGCCGACTTCAACGAGGCATTTGGTTTCATGACGCGCGTGGCGATCAAGGCGCAGGAGATGGATCACCATCCCGAGTGGTTCAATGTGTACAACAAGGTGGAGATCACGCTGGCCACGCACGAGGCCAATGGTGTGACCGAGCGGGACATCAAACTGGCCCGCTTCATCGATAGTATTACGGCGTAATACAAACGACCCATGCCGTTTCAGCCGTGTTTATGCGCTGCGCGTTGAACAATGGGACCGCCGTGAAAGGGCATTGCAGGCAAGCCGGTGGCCAAACCTTCAGTTCTACAGGCTATTATTAAGGCGCACGTAAGATTCCCACGCTTGCCTGGCAATCCCGTCTAAACGATCCGGCGATAGCGTCTGCTGACGCTGTACAATCATCAGCGCATACGGCTTGGAGAGCGCGCTTGCCTCCTTGCACAGAACGAGTTCGTCGCCGCTCGAAGGTGAGCGGGCGCGCCAGAAGTTGATCGCGGCTTCCAGTTCGTGAATGCTTATCTCGGACATGACTTCGTGATTCCAGGGCTGCTCGATGGCTGCATCGTGGCCGGTTTCTGCCAGTCAGGCATGGTCACCTTGCTCGCTGCTGTGCAGCAGGCGCCCCGGCGAACCGCTTGCCCCAAACGCCTAACCCATTGTACTTGAGCGAAATCCATGCGACTCCTTCTGATCGAAGATGACCGTCCCATCGCACGCGGCATCCAAAGCAGTCTCGAACAAGCCGGCTTTACCGTCGACATGGTCCACGACGGCATTTTCGCCGAGCAGGCCCTCACGCAAAATCGTCATGAGCTGGTGATCCTCGATCTGGGCTTGCCCGGCATCGACGGCATGACCTTGCTCGCGCGTTTCCGTCAGAGCAATCGTCATACGCCGGTGATCATCCTCACCGCGCGCGACGAGTTGAACGACCGTGTTCAAGGCCTGAATTCCGGCGCCGACGACTACATGCTGAAGCCGTTCGAACCCACCGAACTCGAAGCACGCATCCGCGCAGTGATGCGCCGCAGCGGTCCGCACGGCGATATGCCGCGTCCGGAAGTGTCGCTGGGCGGTGTGCGTCTGTCGGGCGTCGACCGCCGTATTTTCAACGACGACAAGCCGCTCGAACTGTCGCCGCGCGAGTTCGCGGTGCTCGAAATGCTGCTGCTGCGTCATGGCCGTGTGGTCAGCAAAGCGCAACTGCAAGACCATCTGACGCATTTCGGCGGCGATCTCGGCGACACCGCGATCGAAGTCTACGTGCACCGGGTGCGTAAAAAGCTCGAGAGCTGCCGTGTCGAGATCGTCACGGTGCGCGGCTTCGGTTACCTGTTGCAGGAAATCCGCCAGGCCGCATAATCGTCATGAAGGCCGCCATCTCCATGCGGCCTGACGGCGCCGGGCCGGCACCGCGCATCCACTGCGCAACGTGCCGGCTTCCGGCGGAATTTCACGGCGCTCCCGCCGTTGCCCTTTTCCGTGCGTTCGATCATGCCTCAGCCGGCCGCCAATAGTCTGCGCCGCACGCTGCTGCGGCGCCTAGCTGCTCCCCTCTCCCTGCTCGCGCTCATGAGCGGCCTGATCGCCTACTGGCTCGCGTGGCAGTACACCCAGCACGTGGTCGACCGCTCGCTCGCCGACCTCGCCACCGCGATCTCCAAGCAGATCCAGATTGCTGGCCCTAACGCACGCGTTACCGTGCCGCCGCTCGCGCAGGCCATGTTCTCGGACCCCGTCGAACAGCTGGTCTACCGTATCAGCAACGGCGACACGGAAATTGCCGGCGACCATAACTTGCCGCTGCAAGGCACCAGCGTGCGTCGTATGCACTACGCGTACGTGTTCGAAACGCAGCATCAGGGCGTCACCGTACGCGTGGCGCAGGTGCGGGTCGATCAACCTACCGGCAATCCGATCGTCGTCGAAGTCGGTCAGCCCGTGCATCACCGCTTTCAGATCGCTGCCGAGTTTCTTGTCGCGATCATGATGCCGCTGTTGCTGCTGTTGCTGGCGGGCTGGGTGATCGTGTGGCGCGTCGTCAATCAGCAGCTCAATCCGCTCACCGATCTCGCCGACTCGCTAAACCGGCAGACCCACACCTCGCTCGAACCGGTGGACGAAACCTATGTGCCGGTTGAAATCCGGCCGCTGACCGGTGCGCTGAACGCGCTGCTCGATCGCCTGAAGTCCGCGCTCGATGCACAGCGCAAATTTATCGCCGATGCCGCGCATCAACTACGCACGCCGCTCACTGCCGTCAAGTTGCATGCGGAACAGGCCGCCGTCGCGCGCGACCCGCAGCAAACCCTCGTCGCCGTGCGCGAACTGCGCGCCGCGGCCGATCGCGCGGTACGACTGTCAAATCAACTGTTGTCGCTGGCGCGCGCCGAGCCGGGTGAACAGGCCGCGCGCTTCGTCAATGTGGATATGGCCGCGCTCGCGTTCGATACCGGCGCGGAGTGGGTGCCGCGCGCCTTGGGCTTCCAAGTCGATCTCGGTTTCCAGCGCCTCGACGACCCCACCAACGCTCATCCTCTGATGGCGCGCGGCAATCCCGTGTTGCTGCACGAAGTCATCGCCAATCTGCTGGATAACGCGCTGAAGTACGTGCCGCCCTCGCGCTTCGACGGCGGCCGCATCACGGTGACCGTGTCGCAAACGGTGATCGACGAAGTGCGGATGGCCGAGATCATCGTCGAGGATAACGGGCCGGGCGTGCCGCACATGCAGCAGGTGGATCTCTTCAAACGTTTCTTCCGTGGCGACGGTCAGACCGATGCCGGCGTGGACAGCGGCGCCGGTCTCGGCCTCGCGATCGTCCACGACATCATGGTGCTGCACCGCGGCAGCGTGCATTACGAAGACGCGCCGGAAGGCGGCGCCCGTTTCATCGTGCGCATTCCACTTCTGCCTGTCAGCGTGCAGAACGAAGCCAGCGCCGAAGCCCAACGCCAGGCGAAAAAAAAGGCGCTGTCGGCGCCGGTGGATATCTGAGGTTTCGGTGCTACGCGGACCACCTCGCCGTCACTCATGTGATCGAGCGCGGCGGTCCGTACTTCATTTCTTCTTCGCTTTCTTAGCCGGCGTTCCGGCTTTCTTCGCCGACTTGCCGGCCTTGGCTTCGCCCTTGGCCTTCTCTTTCTCCGGCGGCGCCAGCATCGTGCCGCGGCACTTGCGCGCGCCGCAACGGCATTCGTATTCCTTCTTCAGCTTCTTGGTCTGACGCGCGTCGATCACGAGGCCGTAGTCGTAAAAGACTTCCTCGCCTTCCGCGATGTCGCGCAACGCATGCACGTACACGTGACCGTCGATTTCCTCGGCTTCGCAGTTAGGCGCGCACGAATGGTTGATCCAGCGCGCGCTGTTGCCGTCTACCTTGCCGTCGATCACCTTGCCGCTATCCAGCGCGAAATAGAACGTGTGATTCGGCTCGGCCGGATTGTGCGGATGACGGCGCAACGCTTCCTTCCAGGAGATCCGCTCGCCCTTGTATTCGATCAGGCGCGCGCCGGCCTTGATCGGTTCGACGGCAAACACGCCTTTGCCGTGCACACCCGAACGGCGCACGGCGATCCTGCGTGAACTCATTGAATGAATCCTTGTGAAGAACTGGGGGTGAAGTCCGGCAACCGTCAGACACGCTCACGTCTCGCGCGCTGCTTTTTTCTGACGCGGATAGCAAACGCGGCGCCTTGCGAGCGCCGCGTCAACCTGTGCAACGCTCATGCGTCACAACCGGCATCCTACACGTTCAAGACGGCTTCCTTCAACCGTCAAAAAGACGTCAGCCCGTGAGGCGTGTGAGCCGCTTCACCGTTGTCCGAACGAAATGTCGCCGAACAGCGCCTTTTGCTCGCGCGGTTGCGAGCGCCAGTACTGCGGCGGCGCTTCGACCGTTGCGCCGAGTTGCGCCGCGGCATGCCACGGCCAGCGCGGGTTATAGAGCAACGCGCGGGCTAGCGCGATCAGATCGGCATCGCCCTCTTCGATGAGTTGCTCGGCGTGCAGCGGATCGGTAATCAGGCCGACGCCGATCGTGACCAGACCGGTTGCCTGCTTGACCGCATGCGCAAACGGAATCTGATAACCCGGCTCAAGCGGAATCTTTTGCAACGGCGAGACACCGCCGGACGATACGTCGATCCAGTCGCAGCCGCGCTTCTTCAACTCCTGCGCAAACGCAATGGTTTCCTCGAGCGTCCAGCCGCCGTCGACCCAATCGGTCGCCGAGACGCGCACACCGACGGGTTTGTCGGCGGGGAATGCAGCGCGCACGATATCGAAAATCTCGAGCGGAAAACGCATGCGGTTTTCGAGCGAGCCACCGTATTCATCGCTGCGCTGATTGGCGAGCGGCGAGAGAAATTGATGCAGCAGATAACCATGCGCGGCGTGAACTTCCAGCGCGTCGATGCCGAGGTGCGCCGCACGCCGTGCCGATGCTGCGAAGGCTTCGCGTATGCGGTTCAGCCCAGCTGTGTCGAGCGCAAGCGGCGGTTCTTCGCCGGCTTTGTGCGGCAGCGCGGACGGCGCGTGCGGTAGCCACCCGCCTTGCGCAACCGGAATCAGCTGGCCACCTTCCCAAGGCGCATGGCTCGAAGCCTTGCGCCCTGCGTGCGACAACTGCATGGCCACCTTGACATGCGAATGCTTGCGGATCGCGGCCAGCACCGGCACGAGCGCGGCTTCGGTTGCGTCGTCCCACAAGCCCAGATCGCCAGGGGTGATGCGGCCGTCGGGTTCAACCGAAGTCGCCTCGATGCACAACATGCCGGCGCCGGATAACGCCATGGAACCGAGATGGATCATGTGCCACGCGGTGGCCTCGCCACGCTCGGCGGAATACTGGCACATCGGGGACACGACGATACGATTGGGAAGCGTCACGCTACGCAGCGTGAGCGGAGAAAATAGCGCGCTCATGGATTACGCCCAGTGAAAACCCGAGAGCGAACGAGCATAGCACCGCGCATGATTTACTGCAGGCGCACGCCTGCTCAGGGTTTCGCTTCGACCTGATCGAGCCATTCGCCGAACATACGGCAGGCGGCGGCTTCAAGCGCGGGGCCGAATTGCGCCGTCTCGGCCCGCAATTGACGCGCATCGATACCATGGCTGACGAGTTCGCCGGCATTGCCGATCAGCCAGGGCTCGAAGCGATCCGTACGAATCTCCGGATGACACTGCAATCCGAGGACGTGATTGCCCCACGTGAATGCCTGATTTTCGCAAGCCGGCGTCGAAGCGAGGCGTGTGGCGTTGTCGGGCAGATCGAACGTATCGCCGTGCCAATGCAGCATGGAAGTCTGCGCGCCATCCAGATGACGCAGCGGCGAAGCGCGGCCGGCGTCGGTCAGGGTAAGCGGCGTCCAGCCGAGTTCGGTATGGCCAGCGGGATAGACGCGCGCGCCGAGCGCACGCGCGATCAGTTGAGCGCCGAGGCAGATGCCCAAGGTCGGCAAGCCAGCCGCAATACGCTTTTCGATCATGGAAAGCAGCGGCACGAGCGACGGATAAAGCGCGTCGTCGGTCGCGCTGATCGGGCCGCCGAGGATCACCATCAACGATGCGGCGACGGGATTCGGCGCCTCGATGCGGGCGAAACCGACATCGAGATAACGGACCGGGCACCCGCGCTCACCGAGCACCAGCTCGAGACTGCCCAGATCCTCGAAGTGCACATGGCGAATGGCCAGAACTTCGCGATTCATCGGCCTGACCCACCTTCAGGTTGACTAAAGACTTGCCGCTACGCGGCACGAAGCAGCTGACAGGCGGCAAGTGCCGCCCGCCAAACCGGCTTGGCAGTGTAGCGGATTGTCCCGGAAGCCGCCTTATTGGGCGAAGATCTTCCAGGTCTTCTTCTGGGTGGCGACGTCGGCCACTTCGTACACCGAGCAATCGAGACGCAGATCCGTGTCCGACATGTTCAGATCGAGCAGCGCGCAGTGATGCGGCGTCTTCTTCGGATTCTTGCTCGGCTCGAAGTGCGAGCAGCTCAGGCACATGCGGTGCGACGGAATCGTACCTTGCGCTTCCAGCTGATGAACCGTCTTGAGCAACGTGCGGTAGAAGATGGCCTGTTCGTCGTCACGCAGCGTGCCGACCGCTTTTGCCAGGAAGTCCGGCCATTGTGCGGCACGCTTTGCAGCCGTGCGGCCACGCGCCGTCAGGCGGACTGCGAGGGCGCGACCGTCGTCGAGCGCGCGGCGCTTTTCGACCAGACCCTTGGTTTCGAGCGTGCTCACTGCATCGCTGGTGGTCGCGGCGGTCAGCGCCGTTTCGCGAGCAATTTCACCAAGACGCATCGGGCCTTTGCGCTGCATCAGCAAGACCAGGATTTCGCCTTGAGTCGGGGTAAGGCCTGCGCCTTCCGCCCATTCCCAAGCCTGGCTTCGCATCGCCGTGCTCAATCGCAATAGGCTGTGGGTCACTCGCCCGGTCGCCTGTTCTCCGTATACGCCTTCGCTCATAATCTTCGATTCGTTTATTTACAGCGTTGGTACGTTGCCGGTCAACCGCTAACCGACCGCGCCCGTAGCCTGTGTGGGGTAGCCCTGCCCAACTGCGGACAAGACGGTTTTCTACTATCTCAAAAATTCAACGCCTCGCAAGCCAAGGCGACGAAAACGACATTCTATGCGAGAGCGGCGAATCGTACAGCTAACTTATCCAAGGCAAGCTGTGGATAACCATGGGAAAACATCGGGACTGCCTGTGTGCCGATTCTTAATAAGCCTGCGAACCGCTTCACACCCGCCTGAGTTGTCCTTGTCCAACGACGCACAAGCCGCTCCGATCCACCCAGTTATGGTTTACGCAGCGCGTTGACTTTGCAGGGAATTATTCAGTTGTCCACAGGCCAGGGCGGTGCTTGTTAACTACTACTACGTTTGTATACGTTAAATCTATAAAAACCTAAGAGAACGCGAACTGGAAATTTTAATTACGAAAAAAAACCCGCGTAGCGCGGGTTTCCTTACGAATTCACGAGCACCTTACCGGTTTCGGCTACGCGCGCCACTGCAAACACTGCTGGCGTACCGCCTCGTGCAAGGACTTTTCCCGTTCGACGACGCCACGCAACCAGGTCGCGTCGTTGACCTGACCACGCGCGATCGCGCCGATTTCGGCAAGCGCTTTGCCCGAGCCCAACGCTTCGGCATGCGGCGCAATCCGGTCGAGTGTTTCGAGGATGTCTTCGGAAATCGTTTTGCGTTCGCCCGTCTGCGGATTGATGCAGGTGCCGGCCAGACCGAAGCGGCATGCCTCGAAACGGTTGAACGTGTACACGAGGTAATCATCTTCTTGCGGCGTGATCGGTTTGTCGAGCAGCAGATGCCGGGCGAGCGTCTGGATGTAGCAGGCAATGGCCGCCGCGCGATCTACCGACAAGGGCGTGTCCATCACGCGGACTTCGATCGTGCCGAAACCTGGCTTCGGCCGGATGTCCCAGTAAAAGTCCTTCATGCTGTTGACCACACCCGTGTGGACCATCTTCGAAAAATACTCTTCGAAACTGTCCCACGTCAGCACGAACGGCGCACGGCCCGACAGCGGAAACGCGAACACGGAATTCAGGCGTGCCGAATGAAATCCGGTATCCACACCTTGTACGAACGGCGACGAGGCAGACAACGCGATGAAATGCGGAATGAAGCGCGACATCGAATGCAGCAGATACAGCGCGCTGTTCGGATCGGGGCAGCCGATGTGCACGTGCTGGCCGAACACCGTGAATTGCTTGGCGAGATAACCGTACAACTCGGAAAGGTATTGAAAGCGCGGCGTGTCGACGATCTGCCGTTCGCTCCATTGCTGGAACGCATGCGTGCCGCCGCCGCACAAACCGACGTTCAGATGATCCGCCGCCGACACCAGCGTGTCGCGAATCTTGCGCAAATCGGTGACCGCCTGCTCATGCGTCGTGCAAATGCCGGTCGACAACTCGATCATGCTTTCGGTGATTTCCGGCGTGATGTTGCCGGGGATTTTTTCATCCTTGATGAGGCGCAGCAGATCCGAGCCAGCTTTGGTCAGATCATAGTCGTGCGTATTGACGATCTGCATCTCGAGTTCGACACCGAAAGTGAACGGTTTCGAATCGATGAAGGGTTCGAGTGACATGGCGTCCCCTGAGTCAGGTCGGCCGGATCGTATTCACGTGTCCGGCCGTTTATTTGAATCGAATAAATTGAATGTCGCGGATACAACATCGAGCAGCGCCGGGCGCTTACTCTTCGCGCCGTTCAGCCACCAGCGCGAGGCTGCGATACACGAGCCACGGCCCGAGAATCTGCAGCACGAAAATCGAACACATCGTGATGGCGCGCAGTTGCGGATCGAAATTCGGATAGAGGTTGTAGGTGTCGTCGACCAGCAGATACGCAAGCGCCGACATCGGCGATAACGATAAGCCGAGCGCTATGCCCTGTTTCCAGTTCAAACCGCTCGGCTTGGCGAACGCCAGCACGCCGACCAGTTTCGCGACAAGACGCGCAACAATCAGACCCAACGCGGCGACACCGCCGAGCGCAATGTCTTTCCACTCGAACGACGTCAAGGTCAACACGAACAGAATCACGGTCAACAACCAACCGGCCGTGCCGAAATGCTGCGGCCACAACTGCGGACGCGCTTCATGATTTTTCACGATGATGCCGGCAGCCAGCAACGCAAGAATCGTCGACAGTTTGAACAGATGCGCGACCGCGATAGCCAGCAGCACCAAGCCGAATAGGGCGACGAACGAATGTTCATCCTGCATATTCAAACGACGATAAAAGAACGTGCAGGTGCGTGCGAGCAGGTACGCGAGCACGAGCGAGCCGGCCAGCAGATAAAGCGGTTGCAGGATGGTGGCGAACACATTGCCGTACACCTCCTGATGCAACCAGCTCGACACGAGCTT
Source organism: Paraburkholderia sp. BCC1884 (assembly GCF_900996225.1). Lineage (GTDB taxonomy): Bacteria > Pseudomonadota > Gammaproteobacteria > Burkholderiales > Burkholderiaceae > Paraburkholderia. The sequence goes on from NZ_CAAJGL010000090.1 coordinate 323,629, forward strand.
TTCGATCACCACGGCGTACATGCTGTTCAGCGCAGTCAAGGTCAGCAGACGTTGCGTGACCTGACCTTCCGCGCGCAATTCCGTTTTCAGCTGAATCACCATCGCGGGCGAGGTGGCCATGGCGATCGCGGCGAGCACGGTCGCGACCATCAGCGGTACGTGCAGGAACAGCAAAACGGGCAAGACGAGTGCGAACGTCAACGTGGCTTCAGCCACGCTCGACAGAATCAACCAGGGATTGCGGCGGATCCAGCGCAAATCGAGCCGGCTGCCGAGTTCGAACAGCAGCAAACCGAGCGCGACGTCGAGCAGCGGACGCGCGGCGCTTGCGGAGTCGGCGTCGATGACGCCCGAGCCGGCCGCGCCGGCAATCAGCCCGATCACCGCATAACCGGAAATGCGCGGCAGACGCCACGCGCGATAGCAAAGCTCACCGCACAAGCCTGCGACGAGCAAAGCCAGCCCGGCCCAAAAAATGGCGTCGGGTGAAAGCGGCCAGGCGGGAAAAAATGAAAACGCCGACTTCATCGTAATGGGTTCTCCTTGGCAGCAACGGCGGACGACACGAACCGGCGCAAACACCGGCGAGCGGGTGAACGCGCAAGGCGCTCACTGTCGCGATCGCTTCGCGTGACCAGCGTTGCGAGTTTTCAACGATCGGGTGATCTGAACGCGCCGCAGCCGCAGGGAGCGCGGCGCATTCAAGGGGTGCGGCCTTAGCAACCGGCACGGCACGGTGAAAGAACGCCGTCGACTTGAATCAGATTCTGATTGAGCGGCGCCGTTCCGTTTGCTGCGCGTGCCGTTAGCTGAACGCAAGGCACGACGCGGAAAAGAACGGCGATTGTGCCATAGCTTTTTCAGCCTCGACCGAAAAGACACGAACATGCAGTCAAAACGGTAAAAACGTACGTTATCTTCGTGAGATGAGGAAAAAGCGACCGTTTTGTGAGGCAATCGGGTCGTCTGACCGGACAGCTTGAACGCCCGATGTGTGCTTTTCGGGACAACGGAGAGGATGTCGGAAGGGGGTTTGGAAGGGGTTGGCTACGCCGATACGCGCTCGATCAGCTTTGGCCTCTTGGTTTACAGGTTTACTGTATGTATACGTAGTAACAGTTAACAAGCTGCCTCGGTTTCTGTGGATAACTCCTGTTTACCTAAATAAATCATTGGCTTGCCGACGGCATAACCGGATGCACAGCATGTGCGGGAACAGCGGGTAGTCGGGGGCAACTTTTCGCGTTTTCCGGCGGCGGCAAAGTTACCCCGTTTACGTCCACAACGGTTCCACACGAGTTGCGCAGGTTAACTGCGCGGTTATCCACAAGAGTCGGTGGATAAGTTATGCACTGCCTGCGAAGCAGAGTCGGGACGCGAACGGTGGTAAACCGGGAGTTAACCGGCGGTCTTCTGCCGCAAGGCGCGTAGCAGGAAGCGGGCGGGATCGATGTCTTCAGCCAGGTCCCGTTCCAGCGGCCACGGCTCGCCTTCTATCTGTGACGCGATCAGCTCGGCGCCAAGCGCTGCCCACACCAGTCCGCGCGAGCCGTAGGCAAATGCACCGTACAGCCCCTCCGAGCGCGGCAGATCCAGAGGCCATGCGCCCTGCAGACGCTGGGCGTCGCGCGTAGCGCTGGCTTCGTCGGCGAGGTTGCCGATCATCGGCATGCGGTCGCTCGTGACGCAGCGGAACGCGACCCGTCCGGTCAGCATCGCTGTCTTTGCGAGGTCGAGCGTGCTGGCGAACGCCGGCAACATTTGCACGACGCGTTCGAGGTTATCGATATGACCGGCCGGCCGCAGCGCCGTATCCGGATCGTCGAGCTCATAGGTGGCGCCGGTTAACGTCATGCCATTTGCCAGCGGCACGGCATAGCCGTCGCCGATTACCGGCAAAGCCAGCGGCGGCACCGTGCCGGACGGCACCAGTGTGAGCTGGCCACGGATGCTGCGAGTCGACGCGTAGTGCAAGCCGGCAATGCGCGCTGCATCGTGTGCGCTGGCGACGATCACCACGGGCGCACGCGCTACCGTCCGACCGGCCGTATCGAACACGGTCCATTGATCGCCGCTGCGTTCGAGCCGGGCGACGTCCACCCCGAAACGACGTTCGAGCAAGCCGCCCGCGGAAGCGCATTGCGCCGCGCAAAGTGAAACGGGGTCGATCCAGCCGCCTTGTGGGAAAAACCACCCGCGGCGCGAGAGCGGCATGCCGACGAGCTTGTTCGCGTCGCTGGCCGACACCGGCATCACATAATCCGACGGATAGCCGAACGCGGCGATCGCTTCGCTGATCGAACGGGCTTCCTCGTCGTCCGTGGCGATTTGCAGCAAGCCTTGCGCGCCACGCAGAGGCGGATAACCGAGCCGTTCAAGCTCGGCCCAACGCCTGAGCGCGTAGAGAAAACCGGCGCGCGTGACGCGTGAAGCGACGCTGTCGTCGCGGGAAATCATGGGATGGAACACGCCGGCGGGATTGCCCGACGCATCCTGCGCCACCGCCCCGTGCCGTTCCAGCGACGTCACGCGCCAGCCGCGAGCCGCGAGCCGTTCGATCACCGCGCATCCGGCGAGGCCCGCGCCGATCACCACCGCGTGCCGTTCGTCGACCGGGACCGGCGCGGGCGGCTCGTGCCGGCGCACTCGCCAGCGCGGCGCGAAATGGCCGACCAGCATGGCCCGCTTCCAGCCGAAGCCATCGACCTTGCGGTATTCGAAGCCGCATTGTGTCAACGCGCGTTTGATTTCGCCCGCGCTGCTATAGGTCGCGAAGGTCGCGCCCTCGCCGGCCAGCCGCGCCAATGACTTGAAGATCGCCGGTGCCCACATCTCGGGGTTTTTGGCGGGCGCGAAGCCGTCGAGATAGAACGCATCGGCGCGCAATCTCAGTGCGGGCAGACTTTCGAGCGCATCGCCGAATACGAGCGTGAGCACCACGCGTCCGCCCTCGAATTCGATTCGATGCGTGCCGGGTACGAGCATCGGCCACGCGTTCGCAAGCGTGTCGGCCAACGCCGCGATGGCCGGATCGGAGATCAATCCGGCATACACGCGGCGCAAATCGTCGAGCGTAAAGGGATGCTTTTCGGTCGAGACAAAGTGCAGCCGTTCGCAACGCGATGCATCCGCCCGCCACGCGGCCCATGTCACGAGGAAGTTGATGCCCATGCCGAAGCCGGTTTCGAGCACGGTGAAACTGCGCCGGCCCTGCCACCGCTGCGGCAGGGCATTGCCGCGTAGAAACACGAATTCGGCCTGGTCGAGACTGCCCACGGCACTGTGGTAAATGTCGTTGTAAAGCGGGGAAAACGGCGTGCCGTTGTCGCGAAAAGCGAGGACGGCTGGGATCAGCGGATCGGTCATGCGCAACGGAAAATGACGTCCCGCAGAGCGGGTCGAACGTTACCGCCAGCGCACGCTGCTCGCCAGGCGGCGAAAAAGACGCGCCGAGCGTTGGCAAAAACCAACGCTAAGCCCCGTCCATATTGGGTTTCAGCCTTCAGATGACACGCGTGAAGAGCAAAAAGAGCGGTTTCCTTGATGGTTCGGCCCTGAAACCGTGCAATTCTTCGAAACCCTTATCCTGATTGGGTTTGCGCTGCGCTATCATAGCAAGCGCCGCGAAGGGAGCGGCAGCACGGCCGCCGGACAGTGACTGTCCGGTGTGAGGGGTCCGGACGGGATCCGGAGCCGTAGCTGCTCGACGGCGTGGTCCGCGCACGTATAATCGGCGCGTTCGCGCTGTTCGTATCAACCTAAACTCAGAAAGGAACCTTAATGAACAAACAGGAACTGATCGACGCCGTCGCAGGACAGACGGGCGCCAGCAAGGCTCAAACCGGTGAGACGCTGGACACGTTGCTTGAGGTGATCAAGAAGTCTGTGTCGAAAGGTGACGCGGTCCAGTTGATCGGCTTCGGCAGCTTCGGTTCGGGCAAGCGCGCAGCACGTACGGGTCGTAACCCCAAGACCGGCGAAACCATCAAGATCCCGGCAGCCAAGACCGTCAAGTTCACGGCTGGTAAGGCGTTCAAGGACGCAGTCAACAAGCGCTAAGCAGATTACTGCCCGGCAGTTGACACCCGCCAACGGCGGGTTTTTTTTCGTCCGCGCAAAGCGATGAGTCGAGCGGCGACGGATGACGCGGCTCGACGTTCATGCGTACGGTGAGTGGGTTTTAGTCGTGGCGGTGGATGATTTCGCCGTGGCCATGATCGTCGCCGTGGCCGCCATGCTTGTGGCCATGATCGTGATGGTCGTGGCGGTCGTGGCTATGGCCATGCTCATGGTCGTGATCGTCGTCGTCGAAATCCCACGCCGGGAACGGATCGGCGAACTGCTGCCAGCCTTGCGGCCCCAGCGCGAATTCCTCAGCGGTCAACAGGCATGCGTCGAACTTCGCCTGCCACACAGCCGGGTCGATGCCGACACCGATCATCACCAGTTCCTGACGGCGGTCGCCGATCGTCATATCGTCTGCGTTGCCGTACCAGTCGGCGGCAATTTCGGCAGCGAGTTCATCGTCGCCATCCGGCCATTCGCTGCGATCCTGAGCCGCCCACCACATGCCCGCCGGACCGTGCCGGCAAGCGCCGCCGGCCTGCGACAGCGAACCGGCGATATCGTTGCGCGTAGCCAGCCAGAAAAAGCCTTTACTGCGCAGCACGCCCTTCCACTCCTGATGCAACAAGGCCCACAGACGCTCTGGATGAAACGGCCGGCGTGCACGGTAGATGAAATTTCCGATACCGAATTCGTCCGCCTCGCCGTGATGCGCATGACCGTGCTCGTCGTCATGTTCATGATTGAGCGACGCCAGCCAACCCGGCGCACTCGACGCTTCGTCGAAATCGAAGCGACCGGTGTTCAGGACTTCCGCGAGCGGCACCTCGCCGAAGGTGCTCGTTACCTGCACCGCGCGCGGATTGATCCGGGCGAGGATGCGTTGCAGTCGCGTGAGATCGTCCGCGCTCACCAGGTCGGCCTTGTTGACCACCAGCACATCGCAGAACTCGATCTGCTCGATCAGCAACTCGACCAGTGTGCGATCGTCTTCCTCGCCCGCGGCGATGCCGCGTTCGGCGAGCGCGTCGGCCGAAGCGTAGTCGCGCAGGAAATTGAACGCGTCGACCACCGTCACCATCGTGTCCAGCCTTGCGATGTCCGAGAGCGAATGGCCGTCGTCGTCCACGAAGGCGAAGGTTTCCGCGATCGGCATCGGCTCGGCCACGCCGGTCGATTCGATCAGGATCGCGTCGAAGCGCTGTTCGGCGGCCAGACGCCTGATCTCGACAATCAAATCGTCGCGCAGCGTGCAGCAGATGCAGCCGTTCGACAGTTCGACGATCTTTTCTTCGACATGCGACAACGTGGCGGCTTCGCGCACGAGGGCGGCATCGATATTGACGGCGGCCAGATCGTTGACGATCACGGCCACGCGCAAACCGGCGCGATTCGCGAGGATGTGGTTCAGGAGCGTGGTCTTGCCGGCGCCCAGAAAACCGGAGAGCACGGTGACGGGCAATAGCGGCTGGTTCATCGCAGTACGGAAAAGCTAGAGGATTGGAAGGCGTGCCGTGGCGCGCGTGCAGGGCGGCGCAGCCGGACTGACGGGCGAGCTTCGACGGCAGCACGAAGCCGCATTGTGCATCAAAAAAGAGGGAGGCCGCGTGACGGACCGGCTCAGTGCGCAGCCGGCATCAGATTCCACTTGCGCAGAATCGCGGCGATCTGCTGCGAATACTTGTCGCGCAGCGCCGGTGTTTCGGAGTGGTAGGCGCCGACGGCCTGCCACGTGTTGCCATACTTGTTCATCTGACGGCGCAAATGCCACGCGGCAATATAGACGTTCTTGCACGGCTCCATCAGGGTGCCCTGAGAGATGCCGTACTGGGCGAGCACCGGCAGATGGATCGAGTTGATCTGCATGACGCCGTAGTCGGTCGAGCCGTTGGCGTTCTTATGCTGGGCGTCCGGCCGGTTGTGCGACTCCTGCCACGCAATCGCGCGCAGAATCAAGGGGTTGACCTTCTGATACTTGGCGGCCTCGTCAAAGCAATCGGCGCGTGCCTGCCCTGCTGCAGCCAGCACGGCGAGTCCCACGGCGACGGTGACCAAGGCTCGTTTCATCGGTCAAGACCACTAAGCAAATCGCAAGAGTAAGGGTTGGTAATGGATCGCATCGGCCATACTTCAGCCGCTGACGGCCGCCGAGGCAAGCTGGCCGGGCGTTTGTGGGCGTCGGGGAAAACCCGCGTCAGCAAGCCGCAACCGGTGGCTTGAACCGCTCGTATCATACCGGCAGGCAGACCTTCGTCAAGTTGGCTAACCGACATAAGAGTCAGAAAACGTAGCATGCATGGCCTTGCCGCCCAGACATTATTAGCTTTCAGTTGGTTAACAGAATCGGGCGACCATTAGAGTAATCGCACGGAGCCGGTCGTTTTGTGACAAATCCGACATGAAAAACTGTTACTGTTCATTTTTTTCGGACATCGGGTGGCGAGCACCGGGGGCGATAGACGTCCACGAGGCTGGCCGGCAGACCGACAGGGCGGCGGCCTGCTTCCATGTCCGTACGGCGTGACCGTCGACAGCTACGGCTGTCGACATCGAAACCACATTCCATGAGAAGAAATCGTATGGCTTTGCGTCGCGTCGCAACGGCGCTGCTGGTGGCTGGATTGATCACCGCGCAGACAGCACAGGCACAGGTGACACTCAACTTCGTCAATGCCGACATCGATCAGGTGGCCAGGGCAATTGGCGCCGCGACCGGCAAAACGATCATCGTCGACCCGCGTGTCAAGGGTCAATTGAACCTCGTGTCGGAAAACGCAGTACCTGAGGATCAGGCGCTGAAGACCTTGCAATCGGCCTTGCGCATGCAGGGCTTCGCGCTGGTCCAGGACCATGGTGTATTGAAGGTGGTGCCGGAAGCCGACGCCAAGCTGCAAGGCGTGCCGACCTACGTCGGCAACACGCCGGTTGCACGCGGCGACCAGGTGGTCACGCAAGTGTTCGTGCTGAAGAACGAGTCGGCCAACAACCTGCTGCCGGTGCTGCGTCCGCTGATCTCGCCGAACAATACAGTGGCCGCCTACCCGGCCAACAACACGATCGTCGTCACGGATTACGCCGACAACGTGCGGCGTATTGCGCAGATCATCGCGGGCGTGGATACGGCCGCGGGCCAGTCGGTCTCGGTGGTGCCGTTGAAGAACGCGAACGCGATCGACATTGCCGCGCAACTGACCAAGATGCTCGATCCGGGCGCGATCGGCAGCACCGACGCGACCCTGAAAGTGTCGATCACCGCCGACCCGCGCACCAACGCGCTGCTGATCCGCGCCTCGAACGGCGCGCGGCTGGCGGCGGCCAAGCAGTTGGCCAAAGAGCTCGACGCGCCGACCACCATGCCCGGCAACATTCACGTCGTGCCGCTGCGTAACGCGGACGCGACCAAACTCGCCAAGACCTTGCGCGGCATGCTCGGCAAGGGCGGCGATACCGGCTCGTCGGGCGGCTCGAACGACGCGAACTCGTTCAACCAGAACGGTGGTGGCAGTGGCGGCGGCCTGGGCAGCAATTCGACGGGCTCGTCCGGCACGCCGCCACTTCCGTCGGGCAGCCTCGGCAGCAGTTCGATGGCTTCGCCGATGGGCGGTAGCGGCGCGGGCGGTTCGAACGGCGGCGCAGGTAACAGCGGCCTGCTGGGCGGCGACAAGGACAAGGGCGACGACAATCAGCCTGGCGGCATGATCCAGGCGGACTCGGCCACCAACTCGCTGATCATCACGGCGTCCGACCCGGTCTATCGCAATCTGCGCGCGGTGATCGAACAACTCGACGCGCGACGCGCCCAGGTCTACATCGAGGCGCTGATCGTCGAGCTGAACTCGAACACGAATGCCAACCTCGGCATTCAGTGGCAGGTCGCGAACAACTCGATCTACGCGGGCACCAATCTGGCGACCGGCTCCGGCAACAGCATCGTCAACCTGACGGCCGCAGCCGCGGCGAACGTGGCCACGGGCGGTCTGGCCAGCGCGGTGGGAGGCGGCGCTCTTCAGCAGGGCTTGAACGTCGGCTGGATTCACAACATTTTCGGCGTGCAGGGACTCGGTGCGCTGCTGCAAGCGTTGTCGCAGACCGCCGACGCAAACGTGCTCTCCACGCCTAACCTGATTACGCTCGACAACGAAGAAGCCAAGATCGTCGTCGGGACGAACGTGCCGATCCAGACCGGTTCGTATTCGAATCTGACGAGCAGTACCGCGACCTCGGCGTTCAATACTTATGACCGCGTCGACGTGGGCCTGACGCTGCACGTCAAGCCGCAGATCACCGACGGCGGCATTCTCAAGCTGCAGCTGTACACGGAAGACTCGGCGATCGTGAACGGCACGACCAACGCGACGACCAACCCGGCCGGCCCCGAATTCACCAAGCGTTCGATCCAGTCGACCGTGCTCGCCGACGACGGCGAGATCATCGTGCTGGGCGGCCTGATGCAGGACAACTATCAGGTCAGCAACAGCAAGGTGCCGCTGCTGGGCGACATTCCGTGGATCGGCCAGCTGTTCCGCTCGGAACAGAAGACCCGCAACAAAACCAACCTGATGGTGTTCCTGCGCCCGGTGATCCTCAACGATCGCAGCACCACGCAGGCCGTGACGTCGAACCGTTACGACTACATCCAGGGTGTGCAAGGCGCGTACAAGCAGGACAACAACCTCATCAAGGACAACGACGACCCGGTGATGCCGCCGATGCCGATCGGTCCGAGCCAGGGCGGTTCGCCGGCGATGAACCTGTTCGATCTCGACCAGATGCGCCGTCAGCAGATGACGCGTCCGCCGGTCGTCCTGCCGGCGCCGGCCAATGGCGGTGCGGTGCAGACCAATCCGGTGCCGTCGAACAATGGCGCGGTGACCACCAATCCGGTGCAGGCGTATCCCGTGCCGGGTAATAACGGCGCGGTGCAAACCAGCCCGACGCCGTCTACCGCGGCGCCTGGAGTGCGGCCGTGAGCACGCCGTCCACGCCGCCGTCAGCTTCGGCATCGCCGGCAGCGGCGCGTGCCGCCGCATCGACCCAGGCGGCGACGCAAGCTGGAGCGACGTCGCCGGCTGGCGCGGTCGAACGCATTGCGCCGTCAGCCGTCGCCGCGCGTCTCGTGCCCTATGGCTTTGCCCGCAGCGGTCAGATCCTGATCGCGCATCAGCATGCCGACAGCCTCGAAGTCTGGATCAGCGAACGCACCAGCGACGCCGCGCTCGCGGAAGTCGCGCGTAACTTCGGCGCGTTGTCGGTGCTGCGCGTGCCTGCTGACGAACTCGCCCAGGCGATCAATCAGGCGTATGCGCGCCAGGACGGCAGCGCTGCGCAAGTGGTGGGTGAAGTGGAAGGCGAAGTCGATCTGTCGCGGCTGATGCAGGACATTCCCGAGGTCGAGGATCTGCTCGAGTCGGAAGACGACGCGCCGATCATCCGCATGATCAACGCGCTGCTTACGCAAGCGGCGCGCGAACAGGCGTCGGATATTCACATCGAGCCGTTCGAGAACGCCTCCGTGGTGCGCTTCCGGGTGGACGGCACCTTGCGCGATGTCGTGCGGCCGAAGAAAGCGCTGCATGGCGCGCTGATCTCGCGGATCAAGATCATGGCGCAGCTCGATATCGCCGAGAAGCGTCTGCCGCAGGATGGCCGGATCACGCTGCGCGTCGGTGGCCGTCCGGTCGACGTGCGGGTGTCGACGCTGCCGACCGGTCATGGCGAACGCGCGGTGCTGCGTCTGCTGGAAAAAGACGCGTCGCGCCTGAACCTCGAAGCGCTCGGCATGGGCGCGGACACGCTCGTCAAGTTCGACAAGCTGATCGGCAAGCCGCACGGCATCGTGCTGGTGACCGGCCCGACCGGTTCCGGTAAAACGACCACGCTGTATGCGGCGATGTCGCGTCTGGAGACGGCGACCACCAACATCATGACGGTCGAAGATCCGATCGAATACGACCTGTCCGGCATCGGCCAGACGCAGGTCAACGAGCGGATCGGCATGACCTTCGCGCGGGCGCTGCGCTCGATTCTGCGGCAGGACCCGGACATCATCATGATCGGTGAAATCCGCGACCTCGAAACCGCGCAGATCGCCGTGCAGGCATCGCTCACGGGTCACCTCGTGCTGGCGACGCTGCACACCAACGACGCCGCATCCGCCGTGACGCGTTTGACCGACATGGGCGTCGAGCCGTATCTGCTGGCCTCGTCGCTGCTCGGCGTGCTGGCGCAGCGGCTCGTGCGGCGTCTGTGTCCGGTGTGCCGCGAAGAGCGTGTCGAAGAAGACGGCACGGTGCGCTGGCATCCGGTCGGTTGCGACAGGTGCGGGCAATCGGGTTATGCGGGACGGCGCGGCGTGTACGAACTGCTGTTGATCGACGACGGCATCCGCGCGTTGGTCCACCGCAATGCATCCGACGCGGAGATTCTCACCGCAGGCCGCGCGCAAGGTATGCGCACGCTGCGTGAAGATGCGGACCGTTGGCTCGAATCGGGGCTGACGTCGCTCGAAGAAGTGATCCGCGTGACGGGCGGAGCATAAAAGCATGCCGGCATTTCGTTTCGAAGCGATCGACGCGGCGGGCAAGGCGCAAAAAGGCGTGCTCGACGCGGACAGTGCGCGCGGCGCGCGGACCAATCTGCGCTCGCAAGGACTGACGCCGCTGGTCGTCGAACCCGCGGCGACGCGCACGCGCGGTGAACGCAATCAGCGTCTGTCGCTCGGGCGGCGTCTGTCGCAGCGCGAGCAGGCCATTCTCACGCGACAACTCGCGAGTCTGCTGATCGCCGGCTTGCCGCTCGACGAAGCGCTGGCTGTGCTCACCGAGCAATCGGAGCGCGATTACATTCGCGAACTGATGGCGTCGATTCGCGCGGAAGTGCTTGGCGGCCATTCGCTCGCCAATGCGCTGACGCAGCATCCGAAAGACTTCCCCGAGATTTATCGCGCGCTGGTCGCGGCCGGCGAACATACCGGCAAGCTCGGTCTCGTGCTCTCGCGTCTTGCCGACTACATCGAGCAACGCAATGCGCTAAAGCAGAAGATCGTGCTCGCCTTCACGTATCCGGCGATCGTCACGCTCATCGCGTTCGGCATCGTCACGTTCCTGTTGAGCTATGTGGTGCCGCAGGTAGTGAACGTGTTCGCCAGCACCAAGCAGCAACTGCCCTTTCTCACCATCGTGATGATGGCCTTGTCGGGTTTCGTGCGGCACTGGTGGTGGGCGATGCTGATCGGTGTGGTGGTGCTGGTGTATCTGGTGCGCTCGATTCTCAGGCAGACCGGACCGCGCCTTGCCTTCGACCGCTGGATTCTGACTGCCCCACTGCTCGGCAAACTGGTGCGCGGATATAACACGGTGCGCTTCGCCAGCACGCTGGGCATTCTGACGGCAGCGGGCGTGCCGATTTTGCGCGCCTTGCAGGCCGCCGCCGAAACGCTCAGCAACAACGCGATGCGCGAGAACATCGACGATGCGATCGTGCGGGTTCGCGAAGGCACGTCCTTGTCGCGAGCGCTGGGCAATACCAAGACCTTTCCGCCGGTGCTGGTGCACCTGATCCGCTCAGGCGAAGCGACTGGCGACGTCACGACCATGCTCGACCGCGCAGCCGACGGCGAGGCACGCGAGCTGGAGCGTCGCACGATGTTTCTGACGAGCCTGCTCGAACCGTTGCTGATTCTGGCGATGGGGGGTGTGGTGCTGGTGATCGTGCTGGCAGTGATGCTGCCGATCATCGAGTTGAACAACCTGGTGCAGTAAAGCTGAGAAAGTCTGAGTGACGAAGGCCGCCGTAGCGACCTTCGTTTTAGCGTACGTAAATGGTGGGGCCTGCGGGATTGGCCGGCAGGAACACTTCGGAATGCGCGCCGTTGCGGTCGATGATGATCGAGCGGGGGCGGACTTCGGAAAGCTTGGCGCCTTGCATGAGCGCGCTGCCGAGTGAGACGGCATGCGGCGGTTCGCCGCCGACGCTGACGATCGCCGCCGCGCCTTCGCGCAAAGCAAGGATGCCGAACAGATGCACGTCCTGGTTGGCGCTGCGTGTGAGCTGACCACCGAACAGCGTGGCGGCCTGGTCGGTCGACACCTGCGCGTGGGCTGCAGCCGCGGGCAACGGCGCACCGGACATCGTGCTGAGCGTGATGACCCAGTAGGTCAGCGTCGCGCAGAACACGGCAAACAGCGCGAGCGACAGAAGGCGGATTTGGATGGCGTTCATGCGTACATTGTACGGACTATTGTGAAAATTGCGTTGGGTTGAAACCCTTCAACACCATGACATTAAAATGACCGGCCAGGCGGAATCGATGGCACTCTGATTGCCCATCCGAGCATCCCGCGCTGGTGCAAATTTTCACCTGAATTCACCTGAAAAGAGGTAGCAAGCTATGCAACTGTCGACCACACGCCGCAGCGATATCGCGGGTCCGCGCAGCCGTCGTCAACGCGGTTTCACGCTGATTGAAATCATGGTCGTGATCGCGATTCTGGGCATTCTGGCCGCTTTGATCGTGCCGAAGATCATGAGCCGCCCGGATGAAGCACGACGCGTCGCTGCCAAGCAGGATATCGGCACGGTGATGCAGGCCTTGAAGCTGTACCGTCTCGACAATGGCCGTTATCCGACTCAGGAGCAAGGCTTGCGTGCGCTGATCGAAAAGCCGTCGACCGATCCGGTACCGAACAACTGGAAGGACGGCGGTTATCTCGAGCGTCTGCCGAACGATCCGTGGGGCAATGCCTATCAGTATCTGAACCCGGGCGTGCATGGCGACATCGATATATTCAGCTACGGCGCGGACGGCAAACCCGGCGGCGAAGGCAACGACGCCGATGTGGGCTCATGGCAATAGGCGCCTCGCTTGTCGCGCCGAAAGAAGCTTCTGTGATGTCGAGTTGATCGTTCGTGGCCCGCACTATGCGACTGTCCGCTAGCAAGTCCGTTGTGGACACGCCGTGTACGGCGTCTGTGCCGCATGCGGTGCGGAGCCGCGCGCGCGCGCGCGGCAGGTCGACGAAAGGACGCGTCCGCGCGGCCGGTTTCACGCTGCTGGAAATGATGGTGGTGCTGGTGATTGCGGGCATCCTGGTGTCCCTCACCGCGTTGACGATGACGCGCAACCCGCGCACCGATCTGAACGAAGAAGCGCAACGTCTTGCGCTGCTGTTCGAATCGGCCGGCGACGAAGCGCAGGTGCGCGCGCGGCCGATTGCGTGGCAACCGCTCGACGGCGGCTTCCGATTCGACATGCGTACCGAAGACGGCTGGCGTCCGTTGCGCGACGATCTGCTCGGACCGCGTCAATGGGAAGGCGGCGTGACGGGCGTGACGATCAATTATCCCGGCTCGGATGCGCATCCGAGCCGCATCGTCTTCGGTACCGAGGCGATCGACGTGCCCGTACGGATCACGCTGTTTTCGGCGGCCGGGAGCGCGACGATCGTCAGCACCGGCAATGGCCGCTACGAGGTGCACTGAGATGCGTCGTTGCAAGAACGGGGTGGCGCGCGGTTCACAGCGCGGTTTTACAATGATCGAAGTGCTGGTGGCGCTGGCGATCATCGCGATTGCGCTGGCGGCGTCGTTGCGTGCGGTGGGCAGTCTGGCAAATGGCGAAGCGGATTTGCATCGGCGCTTGCTGGCCGGCTGGAGCGCGGACAACGCGCTGGCGCAATTGCATCTCACGCATGGCTGGCCGAACGTGGGCTCGACGAGCTTCGACTGCTCGCAGGGCAACCTGCAATTGATCTGTACCGAACATGTGACGGCGACGCCGAATCCGGTGTTTCGTCGAGTGGAAGTGATGGTGGCGATGCCCGGGCGGTCCGGCAATCTCGCGCAGATGGTGACGGTGGTGGCGAATGAAAACAACCGTTCGCTCTGAGCGCCGCGGCCGATCGGGCGCGCGTGGTTTCACGCTGATTGAATTGCTGGTGGCGATTGCGATCATGGCGGTGATTGCGGTGCTGTCGTGGCGCGGGCTCGACCAGATCATTCGCGGGCGGCAGACCATCACGAACGCGATGGAGGACGAGCGCGTCTTTGCGCAACTCTTCGATCAGATGCGGATCGACGCGCGCCAGGCCGCGACCGACGATGAATCGGGTCAGGCGGCGGTGTCGGTGTCGGGCAGCGTGTTGCAGATCGTGCGGCAGGTGAATGTGCCGGGGAGCGCGCCGCGTCTGGAAGTGGTCCGGTATCGGGTGTCTGGGGGACGCGTGACGCGGTATGCGTCGCCGCCGTTGGGGACTGTCGGTGACTTGCGCGCAGCGTTGCGCGGTGGCGAAGGCGATGGATGGAGTGCGGTGCCCTTGATGGGCGGTGTTGGGTCGATTTCGGCGCGGATGTATGTGCCGAAGGTCGGTTGGACTACGCAGATGAACGACGTGCAGAGTGCGATCACGGAGGCTGATAATAATCTCAAGGTCCCTCAGCTAGGGAGTGCGCCGCTGCCGCGCTCGGTGACGGGGCTCGAAGTCAGTGTCGGGGCGACGTCGCTGGCGCGGCCGGTGGTGCGGGTTTTTCTCGTCGGAGAATGAAATGAGGGTTTCTTTTTTGTCTCCGCGGTGCCCGTTTGCTATTTTTCTTCTGGGATTTGGCCTTTCCTTGAAGTCATGGTGGTCTGTTAGCGTTCCTCCTGTGCAGGGGGGCACTCACTTTCCTGGCCGCCGTAAAGAAAGTAAGCAAAGAAAGCGGGCTTACACCGCCAGCCCCCAAAAAAGGTCCAAAACCGAAAGCGGCGCAGCCATCATCAGCGCCCTGCTAGTCGTCGCCCTGTCAGCAATCCTGGTAGCCGGCATGCTCTGGCGTCAGCAAGTCCAAATCCGCCGGATCGAAAACCAACGCCTTCTCTCCCAGGCGCAATGGGTCTCACGCGGCGCCCTCGACTGGACTCGCCTGATCCTTCGATCCGAAGGCGATACCTCCGCCGGCATCACCTACCTGGGCGGCCTGTGGGGCGTACCCATCGCCAAAACACGACTGTCGGATTTCCTCGGCCAAATCGGTGAAGTCCGCGCCGAACAAGGCGCCGCCACCTATCTGTCAGGCTCGATCGAAGACGCCCAGGCCAAATTCAATCTCCGTAACCTGGTGTCCAGCCCCGCCCCAGGCGTCATGCAGCTGAACCTCGAACAGATCGGCGATTATCAAAGGTTGCTCGTCTCGCTCGGCATCAACAGCCAGCTAGCGAAAACCACCGCCGTTCAGATCCGCGACAGCCTCGCGCAATCGGCCACCCGCTTCCAGACCGTCACGTCGACCACCGGCGCCGCACCGACCCAGCCGATTCAGGGCGGCGCCACCGGCGGCAGCTTCACCAATAAACCCGGCATCGAAGATGGCGACGACAGCGCGGCGCGCGCCCCGCTGCAAATGACCAGTGTCGATTCACTACTCGATATCCCCGGTTACACGCCCGAAATCGTCGCGCAGTTGCGCCCCTTCGTGATCATCCTGCCGACCGTCACCGCCATCAACATGAATACCGCCTCCGCCGAAGTGGTCGCGGCCGTCGTGCCGGGTATGAATCTGTCGGCGGCGCAAGGCTTCGTCGCGCGGCGGCAAACCGTGTTTTTCCGGAACTCCGGCGACGTGCTGCTGGCGTTGCGCGGCGCCGGTGTGCAGTCGGTGTCGATCGACCCGAGCGAGTTCGACGTCAACACCAGTTATTTCCTGATCCACGGCCGCGTGCAGCATGAACGCGCCGAAGTCGACCGGACAACGCTCGTCTATCGCGATGCAATGACTCACACTACGCGTATCGTGCGGGTACAAGACCAACTATGAATAACGCCTATCCCAGAGAGAGTGGCCTTTGAGCACGCTGATCGTCCTACTGCCGCCGCGTGACCCGGCGGTGCCATCGCAGGAATGGCAACTGCCGGAGCTGCCGTTCGTGCTGCTCGACAAGTCGGGCCGCACCCAGCGCGCCGGGCGTGCGGCGCTCGCGCTGTTGCCGCGCGCCACGTCGACGGTGCTGATGGTCGCCGCCCGCGACCTGCTGATGATGCCCGCCAAGCTGCCGCCGCTGCGCGGCCCACGGCTGCGGCAGGCGTTGCCCAATATCGTCGAGGATCAGCTGATCCAGGATCCGCAGACCTGTCACATCGCCGTCGATCCGCAACCGGTCGCCGGCGGTCGGCAGTTGCTCGCGATCATCGACCGCGGCTGGTTCCGTTTTATCTGCGAAGCTTTCACGAACGCCGGTCATCGCAGCCTGCGCGCCGTGCCGGTCACGCGCTGCCTGCCGCAGGCGATCGCGCTCGAGACGCCCGCCGAAGTCGCCGAAATGGTCAATGCGGGCGAACCGGTGATGGCGGGCTCCGCCAGCGTCGCGACCTCGCTGCCGGGCGTCGCGCCGGTGGTCGCACCGGGCCTGGCGTCAGTGGTGCCGATGGTGGCGGCCGTGCTCGGCGCCGTGGTTCAGACCGCACCGGCGATGCTGCTCGAAAGCGTGGTCGACAGCGCGGCGGACAGAACGGTGCCACGCGTGGAACTGGCGATCGCACGCGGCGTGCAGGGCGAAGGCCTGGCGGTGCCGGCCAATGCGGTGAACGCGACGCTCGGCGCACTCGCCGGCGCGGCGCCAGTGTCGCTCTACATGCTCACCGAAGTGCCCGGCAATGAGCCGAGCCTCGGGGCAGGCAGCCCGGCGCGGCTGGCCGCGCATATCCACGGCGCCAGTCCTTTGCCGTTCGAACAGCTGGCGCGCCGCGCGCTGGAGTGTCGCTTCGACCTGTGTCAGTTCGAGTTCGCCTCGCAGCCGTGGCGGCTCGACCGCGCGACGTTGCGCCGATTGCGCCTGCCGGTGTTGCTGGGCGTGGCCGCAATCGTAATCGCGATCGTCGGCATGAACGTGCAGTGGCTGATGCTCTCGCGCGAACGCGATGCCATCAACACGCAGATGACCGAACTGCTGCTCAACACCTTCCCGAAGACGACGGTCGTGCTCGATGCGCCCGATCAGATGTCGCGCCAGTTGCAGCAGTTGCGCGTGGCGGCGGGAGAACTGTCGCCCGACGACTTCCTTGCGCTCGCCGATGGTCTTGCGCGTTCGCTCGCGCCGCTGCCGGTCAACGGCATCGCCGCGCTCGACTATCAGGACCGGCGCCTCGGTGTGAATTTCAAGCCCGAAGTGAAAGTCGACCCGGACTTCGCCAAGCGCCTCGCGCGCAACGGTTTGAGCGGCTCGATCGATAGCAACACCGGCAAGTGGATCATCAGGAACGGACAATGAAAGCCGAACTCGCACAAACATGGGCCGGATTCTGGGACCAGCGCACCGAGCGCGAAAAATCCATCCTGACCTACGGTGGCGCCGTACTCGCCGTCGTGATCGCGTGGACGGTGCTATGGGCGCCGGCGCAGGAAGGCCGTGCGCATCTGCGTGAATCGCTGCCGAGCCTGCAGCGCCAACTGGCGCAGATGACGGCGCAGGCAAACGAAGCGCGTCAGCTGTCGGCGGCGGCGCAAGGCGTTGCGCCGACTGGCGCAGCGTTGAAAGACGCGCTCACCGCTTCGCTCACCGATCACGGTATGGCCGCGGTGCAGGTGCAGGTCATCGGCAACGCGGTGCAGATCCAGTTGAAGAACGCCTCGTTCCCGACGTGGACCCGCTGGGTCGACGACGCGCGCAAGCAGTTCAAGGTGCAGGTCGCCGAGGCGCATGTCACTGCGCTCAAGGACGACGGCCAAGTGGATCTGACGGCGTCGTTGCAGCCGTCGACCGCCAAATGACCGCGTCGGCACGGGATCTCGCATGACTTACTGGATGCGGCGCCTGCGCGTCGCGCTTCCCTGGCTGGCGGTCGCGGTGCTGTCGGCTGCGGCTGTGATGCTCACGTTGTTGCCGGCAGCCTGGATCACGCCGCAGTTCGCCCGCCAGACCAACGGCCACGTCAATCTGGTCGACCCGTCCGGTTCGCTGTGGCACGGCTCGGCCACGTTGATGCTGGCGGCCGGCGCGGACATGAGCGCCGCTACCCTGCTGCCCGGACGGATCGAATGGCATACGGCGTTCTGGCCGCTCTTCATCGGCCGGGTGCGCATGACCATGCTGCAGAGCGAGGCGATGCCCGACTCGATCACCGTCGACGCGACGCCGCGCAGCGCTACGGTCACGCCCGGCACGATCGCCGTGCCGGCTTCGCTACTGAGCGGATTGGGCGCACCCTTCAACACGCTCGATCTGCAGGGCGATGTGCGGCTGTCGTGGTCGGATTGGCGCAGCTTCAACCGCGAGGCGTTCGGGCAACTGAACGTCACGCTGAACGACGTCAGTTCGCGGGTCTCGGTGGTCAAGCCGCTGGGCTCGTATCGTTTGATGTTTCAGGCGGAGGGCGCGTCGTCCACGCTCAATCTGACCACGCTGAAGGGGCCGCTGATGTTGAGCGGCAACGGCACGGTGTCGGCGGCGATGACATCGTTTCACGGCTCGGCCAGCGCCGCGCCCGAAGCGCGCGACAACCTCGCGGGGCTGTTGAATCTGTTGGGACGACCCAGCGGACCGGATACGGTGGCATTGGCTTTCGTGCACTGACCGTCCGCCCGACTCCCGAAGCGTGAGTGATGGAAAAAAGGCCTGGTCGCGTCACGCGGCCAGGCCTTTTTTGTTTTGCGTCGAGCGCTTTGGGCGCGCTGCGTGCGCCTATTGGGTCTGTGTCTGTGTCTGCGACACCGCGGCTCCGCTTTGCGCAGCAGGCATAGCTGCTCCGCTTTGCGCAGCAGGCATAGCTGCTCCGCTTTGCGCAACAGGCATAGCTGCTCCGCTTTGCGCAGCAGGCACCGCCGCTCCGCTCTGCGCAACAGGCACTGCTACGCCGCTCTGCGCGGCAGGCACAGCCGATGCCGCCGGCACCGGCGCCGGTGCGGCTACCTCGCCTGTTTCGCGATTCATTTGCGACGCGTCCCAGCCGCCGCCCAGCGCCTTCACCAGACCCACCGACGACACCATCCGCTGGCCCGCGATGTTTTCCAGCTTCTGCTCGGCGGTGAAGGCGGTAGTTTGCGCGGTCAGCACGTTGACGTAGCCGACCGTGCCCGCCTTGTACTCGTTCGTCACGATGGCGAGCGCCTGACGGGCCGAATCCACCGCTTGCCGCTGCACGACGATTTCCTGTTCGAGGATGCGCTGCGACGCGAGGTTGTCCTCGACATCCTGGAACGCGGCCAGCACCGTTTGCCGGTAGCTCGCGACGTCCTGATCGTAGGCCGCGCGCGCCGCGTCGGTCTTTGCCTGGCGCAAGCCGGCGTCGAAGAGCGTGCCGGCCAGTTGCGGGCCGAGGGTCCAGAAGCGCGACGGCGCAGTCAGCAACTGCGAGAAGATGGAATTTTCGAATCCACCGCTGGCGGACAGTGTAAGTGTCGGGAAGAACGCAGCGATCGCCACGCCGATCTGCTCGTTTGCCGCCGCCGCTTTGCGTTCCGCCGATGCGATGTCCGGACGCCGCTCGAGCAGCGCCGACGGCATCTGCGCCGGTACGGCGGGCGGCGTGGCGGCAAGCGGCGACGGCGGAATCGCGAAGGCCGACGCCGGTTCGCCGACCAGCACCGCGATCGCATGTTCGTCCTGGGCACGCTGTACGCCGTTGTCGATGGCCGCTGCCTGCGCCGATTGCAGTTGCGTTTGCGCCTGAATCACGTCGGAGCGTGCGGCGACGCCGGCGGCGTACTGGTTCTGCGTGACTTGCAGCGAGCGCTGATAAGCCGCGACGGTGTCGTCGAGTAGCTTCTGGGTCGAGTCGAGGGCGCGCAGTGAGAAGTAGGTTTGCGCGAGCGTAGCCTGGGCCGAGAGCCGTGCGTTGGCGAGATCCGCCGCCGCGCCCTGTTGACCGGCTTTCTGCGAATTGACCGAACGGGTAACCGAACCCCACAGATCAGGCTCCCAACTGGCGTCGAGTTGCACATTAAAGCTGTTGTTGACGCCCGAGCGGCTCGTTGCCGTGGTCGAATTCCCGCCCGACGACACGCCGTTGCCCGAGCGCGTGGCGCCCGCCGATGCGCCGACTGTCGGGAAATACGCGGCACGCGCCTCGCCGACCAGCGCGCGGGCCTGGCGGTACGCGGCGGCATATTGCGCAACCGTCTGGTTGGCGACATTCAGCTTGTCTTCCAGCGCGTTGAGTTGCGGGTCCTGATAGATCGTCCACCAGTCGCCGCGATCGTGCTGATCGGCCGGCTCGGCCACTTTCCAGCCTGGCGCGGCTTCCTTGTACGAAGCGGGGATCTCGGCGGCAGGCCGCTTGTAGTCCGGGCCGACAACGCAAGCCGCCAGCAGGCTGGTGAGAGCCGCTGCGACGGCGAGGGTCAGGGCGCGAGGCACGAGTGTCCGCGCACGCACGATTCGATCAGACTGCATGCAATGAATTCCTTCTGGACGCCGCGGCGCGGCCGATGGCGGCACCGCCGGCCGGGCGAGATCTTGGTCTGCCGGAATGTTAGCGTATGAGCCCGCCGGAAGCGGGAAACCGAAAGGTTAATGCGAGGAAGGAGGCAGGTGTGTTACTGAGGGTGTCTTGAAGGTTACGTGCTGTTACTGAACCGGCCCTAAGCGCGCGAATCCGCTGATTTAGTCTGACGGGCCTGCTTGCCGGCAGCGGCACGGCAAGGCGCATCGCCGCGAGCCTGGCAAGGGCCGGTGCCGCTGTGGCTGGCAGTTTGCCCGATCGTGCCAGTTGAACCAGAACCGGCCTTCGCGATGGCGGCTGGCGCCGCCTTGCCCATGGCCGTTTCAGTTTGCCCGCCCTTGCGCCCCCGCCGATGCTCGACCCACGCCAGCACCACCACGCCGACCGACCCACCCGGCAGAATGAACAGCACCGCGAAGAGTGCGAGTTTCCACCAGCGGTGCGGCCCTTGAAAGCTACTCAGCGCGGAATCGGTCAGGGAGCGGCTCCAGCCGCCAAGCGTGTTTTTGAGGTACAGCATCGGAAAAATCCTTTGTGCGCGTCGCTCTTGCGGCGGGCAGACAATCGGTCAGAACATAGTCTCGGGTGGCGCGGATCGCGCGTAACTCGTTGCCTGCAATAATATTGACTATGCAATTAAATTTCAAGATACTTTGCCTCGCGTGCGAGGTCCGTGTTGTTTTTCGGCGGATCGCCCTACGTGAAATCAGGTTTGACTTGTCTGCTTAGGCAGCTAAAATCCGATCTGCTTGCTGACGTTGCCCGGATACACGATGACTGAAGGTCCCTACAAGCCCGACGAGATCCACCTCGAATCGAGTCTCGGCTATTACCTGTCGAAAGCGCGGAACGTGCTGGTCGAACGGACGGATCGCGCGGTCAGGCCGTTGGGGCTGACCGCGCAGCAGATCGGCGTGATCCTGATGTTGTTTTCGGGTCGCGCGAGCACGCCGTTCGAGCTGTCGCGTGCCATGTCTTACGACAGCGGATCGATGACGCGTCTGCTCGATCGCCTTGAAAAGAAAGGCTTTGTGGTGCGTACGCGAAGCGACGCCGATCGCCGCATGGTCAAGCTCGAACTGACGCCGCAAGGGCAAATTGCGGCGAAGCAACTTCCCGAACTGGGCGCAGCGGTCCTCAACGAGCAGTTGCGCGGCTTTTCCAGCATGGACCTCGCGACTTTGATCGATCTGCTTGGGCGTTTCATTGCAAACGGAATCGACGAAGGAGCCAGCGCGGGCTGTGATCTGGGACCGGATCGCGTGGGGCCTTCGCCCGAGTTCGAACCGTTACCGCCGGAAGACGGCAAGGCATAACCAGGAGGCGCGTTTTCGAAGCGCCATTGTCTGAATATATCTGTCTGGGCAGAGGATGATACGGCATGTAAGCACCCCGTTCATCGCGGGAGATAAAGCTGCCGTGACAAGCTTTCCTGGCTGAGGAGAAGAATCAATGGACGCCACGGCATCCGCCGCCGATCTGCCCGCCGCCGAACTCGCGCCGCTCAAAGGCGGCATGCTCGCGCTGCTCACGGTCGGCCTGGCACTCGGCACGTTCATGGAAGTGCTCGACACGTCGATTGCGAACGTCGCGGTGCCGACGATTTCCGGCAGCCTCGGCGTGGCGACCAGCCAGGGCACATGGGTGATCTCGTCGTATTCGGTCGCCTCGGCGATCGCCGTGCCGTTGACCGGCTGGCTCGCGCGCCGGGTCGGCGAGGTGCGGCTTTTCACGCTCTCCGTGCTGCTGTTCACGATTGCCTCGGCGTTGTGCGGCTTCGCGCACAACTTCGAGTCGCTGATTGCGTTCCGGCTGCTGCAAGGGCTGGTCTCGGGGCCGATGGTCCCGCTGTCGCAAACGATCCTGATGCGCTCCTATCCGCCGGAAAAGCGCGGCCTCGCGCTCGGCCTCTGGGCGATGACCGTGATTTGCGCGCCGATCTTCGGTCCGGTGATGGGCGGCTACATCACCGACAACTACACGTGGCCGTGGATCTTCTACATCAATGTGCCGATCGGGTTGTTTTCGGCGGTGTGCGCCTATCTGCTGCTGCGCGGCCGCGAGACGAAAACCACCAAACAGCGTATCGACGCGGTCGGCCTCGCCTTGCTGGTGATCGGCGTGTCGTGCCTGCAGATGGTGCTCGACCTCGGCAAGGACCGCGACTGGTTCAATTCGAATTTCATCGTCGCGCTGGCGGTGATTGCGGTCGTGGCGATCGCCTTCATGCTGGTGTGGGAGATGACGGAGAAGGAGCCCGTAATCGATCTCTCGCTCTTCAAGGATCGTAACTTCGCGCTCGGCGTGCTGATCATCTCGTTCGGCTTCATGGCCTTCTTCGGCTCGGTGGTGATCTTTCCGCTCTGGCTACAGACCGTGATGGGTTATACCGCCGGGCTCGCCGGACTCGCGACCGCACCGGTCGGTCTGCTCGCGCTGTTTCTGTCGCCGATGATCGGCAAGAACATGCACCGTTTGAATCTGCGTGTGGTGGCGAGCTTTGCGTTCATCGTGTTCGCTTTCGTCTCGTTCTGGAACTCGACCTTCACGCTCGATGTGCCGTTCAATCACGTGATCTGGCCGCGGATCGTGCAAGGTATCGGCGTGGCGTGCTTCTTCGTGCCCATGACCACCATTACGCTCTCCAGCGTATCGGACGACAGGCTCGCCAGCGCTTCCGGCCTATCGAATTTCTTCCGGACGCTGTCAGGCGCAATCGGCACGGCAATCAGCACGACGTATTGGGAAAACGACACGATCTACCATCACGCGATGCTGACCGATTCAGTCAACGTCTACGCCGACAACACCAACGCGTATACGAACGCGCTGGCCGGCATCGGCCTCTCTGGCGACAGCATCACCGCGCAATTGAATCAGGTGGTGACCGCACAGGCGTATATGTTGGCCACCAACGACTTCTTCCGCATCTCCTGCGCGGCGTTCCTCGCGCTCGCGGTGCTGGTGTGGATCACCAAGCCGCGCGAGGGCGTCGGCCCTTCGATGGGCCACTGATTCGACACCGTACGGGCCGCGTTTTCTCCGCGGCCCGATTCGCTATTGCGTGAGCGTTTCGCCGTTCGTCGGCGGGATCGATTGCCCGGTGGAATCAGGATGCGTTGCCGAAGGTGCGGACTGCTGCGAAGGCTTCATGTTGGTAGCAACGCCGCGCACATATTCCTTAAAATCGGCGCCCGCCTCCCATGGGTTCGGCTTGCAGCCCATCGAGCCGTCGCAATGCGCAGCAAAACCGATGGTCGCGGTACCGTCCGGGTTCGGCGCACGCGTGATCTGATAAGCCAATGCGCGCTTGCCGCCGTCCGGGCCGGCAGTCTGGATCAGCGTGTCGGTCGAGGACTCGATCCTGTAGGTCGAATGGCTCGTGACCCATGCCTGGGCGCGCTGCCACCAGAGATCGCACTCGGTCTTGTTCGAGCACGTCAACGGCGTTGTCGCGATCTGCATGACGTTCGGATCGACCTGACCTTGCGTCGAACATCCGGCGACCGCGACGATACACAACACGGACAGCAGACCTTTTTTCATCACGTCGATACCTCCCTCACTGGAGCGTGTCATGACAGTTTGGACCATGGCATCGGTAGGGTGTTTCATCTGCGTCAGAGAATCGTCAGGCGCAACGGAGAATTTGCCGATCGCGTTCGTCTCGTTGCGCCAGTCGACGTAGCCGTTACCGGCGCGGGCAACAAAAAAGCGGCCAGGCCGCTTTTTCATCACATCACATCACATCACATCGCATCGCCAACCTCGCGACGCTCATCGTTCTTCAGACACTGAAACGGTTCAACGTATACGCCCGATAAGCCGCGACGAACGCGTCGAACGAGCCGACTTCTTCCTGTTCCAGCTTCGCTTGTTCCGCCAGCGATTGAGCGGCGAGGTCCGTGAAAGTCTTCACCGCTTCGGCATCCAACGGACGCGCGCGGAAATATGCGGCGTGCGCCTCGCTCTGTTCGAGGCCGAAGGCGAGGAAACTCTGCTGCTTGTCGCGCATGGTTTGCAGCACACGGGCCGACGGCGTGAGCGATGCATCGGCGAGTTTCGTGCGCTGAACCGCGACGGCGCGTGCATGTGCGTCGCCGCCTTGCAATGCGTCGAGCGCGGCGGCCGCCGCGTCGATCTTGAGCAGCAGTTCGTCGGCCCAATCCATCATGGCGACTGGCTGGCCGTCGCGCGTCAGTTCGAGGCCCGGCTTGCGGCCTTCCATCGTCACGCGGCCGAAATTCTGGTTCGCTTCCGCATAAGCGTCCGGTGGCAGCGGCGCGCTGTCGTCAAGCGCGCAAACCAGCAGGTAGGCGTCGAGAAAGCGCGACGTCTCGAGCGAAATGCCGGTCGGTTCGAACGGATCGATGTCCATACAGCGCACTTCGACGTATTGCACGCCGCGCGCGGCGAGCGCATGCAGCGGACGCTCGCCCGGATACGTGACGCGCTTCGGACGAATGGTCGAGTAGAACTCGTTTTCGATCTGCAGCACGTTCGTGTTGATCTGCACCCACTCGCCGTCGCGCTGCGTGCCAATCGCTTCGTACGCCGGATAAGGCTGGCTCACGGCCTTCGCGAGCGCGTCGAGATAGCCCGGCAGCGTGTCGTAGTCGGCATGCAGTTCGGCTTGCGCCGTGGTGTTCGAGTAGCCGAGGTCGCTCATGCGCAGGCTCGTGGCGTACGGACGGTACAGCGTGTCGGCGTCGAAGCTGTCGAGCGTGTGTTTGCGATCGCGGAGAAACCGTCGATCCAGCGCCGGCGACGCGCCGAACAGATACATCAGCAGCCAGTTGGTGCGCCGAAAATTGCGGATCAGCGCGAGATAACGTTCGGACTGGAAATCGACGGCGCTCGCCGTGGATTGCTGGTCGGCATGCAGCAGCCGCCACACTTCTTCGTTCAGCGAATAGTTGTAGTGAATACCCGCGATGCACTGCATGGTGCGCCCGTAACGCAGCGCGAGGCCGATGCGATACACGTACTTCAGCTTGCCGATGTTCGAGTCGCCGTAACGCGCGATGGGAATGCCGTCGTCGGTATCGGGCAGGAGGCCCGGCATGGAGTTGTTCCACAGGATCTCGTTGCCGAGTTCCGCGTAGACAAATCGATGCAGCGTGTCCAGCTTCTCCAGCGTGAGCGCGACGTCCTGTTCGGCCGGCGTGATCAGTTCGAGCAGCGCTTCGGAATAGTCGGTGGTGAGCGAGGGATGCGTGAGTGCCGAGCCGAGCACGCGCGGATGCGGCGTTAGCGCGAGCTGGCCCTCATGCGTGACGCGCAGGCTTTCCTTTTCGATGCCGCGCAGGCCGCGTATCAGCGCATCGCGCTGCGGGCCTGAGGTCAGCACGGACAGGCGGTGCAGGAACGCGTCGGTCGTGCGGGAAGGTGTCGTGTTTGGCATTGATGCGAGTCGGGCGTTGTCGGCCGCCATGTGCCGCTTCACTGCTCGCGGGCAGCATTGCGCGGTTGACAACGTTCGGCGGAATTTTCAGTAGCGGGCACTTTAACATCTCGCCAGAACCGCTGCTTGAGGCCGCTTCGGCAGGGCATTCGCGAGTCGGAGCAGGCCTGTTTTCCGGCCCGATTCACCCGCTTGCACCTGCTCACTCTACTCGCCGTACGACTCGCGCGCGAGCCGTGTCTATTGCTTCAACACGGCTTGGAGTCAACCGCCGCGCGCCGCGCCAGACCGGTCGGCCACTTCGTTCCAGAGATGCATCGCCGCATACGCGCGCCATGGCCGCCACGTGTCGGTGCGAAGGCGCTGCTGCGTTGGCCGCACGAGCGACGGGTCGCGCGCGCAGATCGCCTGCATCAATACGAGGTCCCATGCGGGCCACGCGTCGGCATCGCGCCATGCACGCATGGCGACATACTCGACGGTCCATGGCCCGATGCCGGGCAGCGCGAGTAACGCGGCGCGCAAGACGTTGGCGTCGGCCGTGCTGTTGTCGAGCGGCACGGCGCCGGTGGCGACGGCATGCGCAAAGCTCTGCAAGGCGGCTACGCGTTTACCCGGCATGCCGATCTTTTCGAGATCGACTGCGGCCAATGCAGCAGGCGTGGGAAAGCGCCATGCAGTGTTTTCATGCG
Source organism: Paraburkholderia sp. BCC1884 (assembly GCF_900996225.1). Classification (GTDB taxonomy): domain Bacteria; phylum Pseudomonadota; class Gammaproteobacteria; order Burkholderiales; family Burkholderiaceae; genus Paraburkholderia. Next base: position 350,199 of record NZ_CAAJGL010000090.1, read on the forward strand.
GATGCCCTTCGATGCGTTGACCCGCACGTTGCACCAGCCGTCCGATGATGGTGGTCGCCGCCTTCACGCTGACCTGCTGACCGACGATCGCGCGCACCACCAGTTCGAAGCCCGACCATGCGCCCGGCACGCGCAACCCGGGCGCGGCTTCGATCAGCGGCGCGAGCCAGGGGTCCTTGGCCAGTTCGGCGCCGATCTTCTTCGGATCGGCATGCAGGTCGAACATCTTTGCGATGGGCGTGGCGAGCGTGTCGGCGTGACGGCTCGCGGGGCCTTCGATGCTCGCGACCAGGCAGCGCTTGCGCGGATGCAGGCGCACGCTAAGCGTGCCACCATCGCCGTTCCAATCGATGGCGCGGCGATACGCGCCGTCCTCCACCGCTTCGACGCCTGGCGTCGAGCGGCCGCCGAAGAAACGCAGCAGACGTGGCCAGTCGAAAGGTGCTTTGAACGGCAATTCAAGGGTAGCGACTTCGTCGAGCGTGCTCACGCGGCATGGTCCAGGTTCGGGGTCGTGTCGGCGTCGGCTCGAGTCGCTGTGCCGCGCTCGCTGGAAGAACGCTCGCCGGCATGTTGCGCTTCGTTATCGAGCAGCGCGGCCTTGCGTGGCAGACCCCAGCGATAACCCGCCAACGCCCCGCTCTTTTGCACGACGCGATGACATGGAATCGCGAGCGCCACCGGGTTGGTCGCGCAGGCGCTCGCCACGGCACGCACGGCGCGCGGCGCACCGACCGCCTCGGCGATCTGCGAATAGCTGCGCGTTTCGCCGTAGGGAATGTGCCGCAGCGCTTCCCAAACACGCTGCCGGAACGAGGTCGCGGCGATGTCTAGCGGTAGATCGAAATCCTGACGGGTGCCGCGCAAATAGGCGTCGACTTGGGCGATGAACGGGGCGAGCCGTTGCGGGTCTTCCACCAGGTCTGCGTTGGCGAATTCGCCGCGCAACTCGTCGGCGAGTTCGGCGGCGTCGTCGCCGAAACCGATTTTGCAGATGCCTTTGTCGGTCGCGGCGACCAGCACGAAGCCGAGCGCGGTCGATGCGCTGGCATAACGGACGGTGAGCCCCGCGCCCTTGCGCCGATAAGCGGACGGCGACATGCCCAGTTCCGCCGACGCACTGTCATACATGCGCGATGGTGAGCCGAAGCCGGCGTCGAGCGTGGCGCGGGTGACGTCGGTGCCGCTTTGCAGCGCGTCGCGCAACGCGGCGCCACGTTGCGCCGCCTGATACTGGCGCGGCGTGACGCCGACCACGCGCTTGAAGAGTCGCTGAAGATGGAATGGGCTGACGTGCACGGCGTCGCTCAATTGCGCGAGCGTGAGGCGTTGCTGCGGATCGGCGTCGAGCGCGGCGCACGCGCGGTTGACGATCTCCAGTTCGCGCGGCAAGCCGCCGGGCTGACAGCGTTTGCAGTCGCGAAAGCCCGCGGCGCGCGCGGCGGCGGCATCGCCGAAAAAGGCCACGTTTTCGCGACGCGGCTGGCGCGATGCGCACGACGGACGGCAGAACACGCCCGTGGTTCTGACGGCATAGAAAAAAGCGCCGTCGGCCTGCGGTTCGCGGCGCGTGACGGCTTCCCAGCGTTCGTCGTCCGAATTCCAGTGGGCGATGTCAGCGGCGGTGTCGTTAGGATTGCGGTTCATGATGATGGTCCCGATGAGCGATGTCGATGCTCATCAATGTAGGCCGTCTGCCGACCGGCTACGCCTCGGTTCTTGCTCTGTCATTGCGCGGCTCCGTAGCCTCAAAGCGCCGCCAGGCCGTCGATTGCCGACAAAGTGCGACATTTTGGCCCGATATCGGGTTTTCCCTTAAAAAGTTATTGCGTCGCACCAACCCCATGTGTATATTAGTACTTGTCTCCTCCATGTCTCCTCCTGATATGGATTCAGCCCGCTCCACATAGAGCGGGCTTTTTTTCGTCTGCCGATTCCTGGCGCGATCCGAGCCACGCCCTCAGCGTCCGCTCTCGCAACGCCGCCCTTTCTCCTAAACTGGCTATTCATCCGTTCTGCGAACCAGCCGGGGGCGCTTCACATGAAAATTCACATTCGCGAAATTGACCACGTCGTCATTCGGGCGTCGAACGTCGAGACCATGGCGCGCTTTTACTGCGACGTACTCGGCTGCAGCCTCGAAAAGGAGCAGCGCGATCTGGGGCTCACGCAATTACGCGCGGGGCGTTCGTTGATCGATCTGTTGCAGGTCGGCGCGCGGCTAGACCACGCGGAAAACGGCGTGCCCGGCGCGGGGCGGAACATGGATCACGTGTGTTTGCGCGTCGAGCCCTTCGACGCGGATGCACTCGAGGCGCATCTCTCCGAACACGGCGTCAAGCTGGGCGAGGTGGGATTGCGCTATGGCGCGGACGGGTTTGGTCCGTCGCTGTATCTGTTCGACCCGGAGGGCAATATGGTCGAACTCAAAGGGCCGCCGGAGGCGGCGCGGGCGACATCGTTGTAGACGGTTTCACGAACCGCTTGAGCAACGCACGCCGACCCTGAAATTGGCGTAAGAACGCGCCCACGCGCTCAAGCGTTGGCGGGCGCCTTCAATACCGTCCACTCGATTTTCACCGCATCGGCGTCGGCGCTGCCGAGCCATGCTTCGCCGTCCTGGACGGTGCATTGCAGCCGCATCGTGCGTTCGGCGAGCGAGCCAAGCGATGCCGCGATGTCTTCGCCAAGTGTCCACACGGTGACATTGCGCATGCGTTCCACCTTGCTGCGCACGCCTTGCCACCAGATGTCCGACGTACGGCCGCCGTACGCGACCACGATCACTTCGTTCGAGCGGCCGCTCGCCTTCGCGATACGCCGTTCGTCCGGCTGGCCGACTTCGATCCAGGTCTGGATCGCGCCGGTGAGATCTTTCTCCCACAAATCCGGTTCGTCGACGTCCGACAGACCTTTGCAGAATTCCAGGCGTTCCTGCGCGAACAGCGCGAACGCGGCGACGCGGACCATCATCCGTTCGTCGGTTTCCGAGGGATGGCGGGCGATCGTCAGCGAATGGTCGGCGTAATAGTGCCGGTCCATGTTGGCGATCTGCAGTTCCGCCTTGTATATCGTCGATTTGAGAGCCATGCCGTTGCTAAACCAGGCGCTCGCTCCACCGGAGCGAACAGAAAAAGAATCGTCGACGGCGCGTTGCCGTTTTCGGTGTTTGTCGTACATGTCCGCGTCTCCCCCGCCGTTTGCCGGCGGTTCATACGACGGAAGAAGCATTTATCGCGCCACTGTCGGCTCAAAAGCACTGCCGTACACCTCGCTGGCGGCTTCCCGCAAGGCGTCCAGCACCACGGAGGCCGCCGGCGACAGGAGATGCGACTGGCGCGTGATGATACCGAATGTATCCATCCTGCACGGTAAATCGATCGGTACGCGTTTCAGGACGCCATACTGTTGGTACTGACGCGCCACTTCGTCAGGTAACACCGCCAACATGTCGCTTTGGAGAAGCAGGCTCGAAATCGCCAGAAAATTGTTGGTATTGACCACGTTTTGCGGCGGATTGAGCCCGATTTGCGAAAACATCAGATCGAAGCGATGGCGTAATACGCTGCCCGGCGGGTGCAAAACCCAGCTTGCGTTGACGATTCCGCGCAGTGTCAAACCTGTCTCATTTTCGAGAGGATGACCAGGACGGGCGACCACGCACAGCGGTTCGTCGGCGAGCGGTTCGTAGCGCACCTCTGCTTTGAACTGGTTTTGCCGCTCCAGCACGCGGCCGATCATGATATCCAGTTCGCCTTCGGCGAGCCGCGGCAGCATGACGTCGGAGGTTTCCACCTCCGCCCATATTTGCAACTGCGGATAGCGTTCTTTCACGCTGGCGATCGCGCGCGGCACCATCGTCGCGGCCGCTGCCGCAATGACGCCGATGCGCACCTGACCGGCCAGACCCGCGCGCAACGCGGAGATTTCGTCGTGCGCATGGCTCAGATTCGACAGCACCATGCGCGCGTGACGGATCATGACCTCACCGTACAGCGTGGCATGCATGCCATGCGGTGTGCGGTCGAACAGGCTGACGTCCAGCATGTCCTCGAGTTCTTTTAAAAGACGCGACGCGGCAGGCTGGGTCATGCCGAGCACGTCGGCTGCGCGTCGCACGTTGCCCTCCTCTTCCATCGCCGCCAGCAGCAGCAATTGCCTTGTCTTGAGCCGCGCCCGCACGAACCAGTTCGAGTAGCTACGCGTCATGGCCTGTCTCCCAACATTTTAATCAGCCGGCCCAGAGCCGGCTGGCGGGCAGTTCGCCCTGTCTGACGCTCATGATGCCATACCGGAATTGATATCGGGATAGCCTAAAAAGGGATTGGAAAGTTATTGGGGCGCCTCATACCATTCGTGGACTTTCTGAGCTTCCTCACGTGGCGCCTTTTCCGTCGATGAACCGCGATCCGCTCGTCCCACTCGTTACCAGTCCGTTTCGCCATTACATCAATGGCGGATGGGAGACAGGCGCGACCACGGGCGTGTCGCTGAACCCGTCGGATCTGGATGAACTGGTCGGCGACTACGTGCGTGCCGACGTGCGGCAAACCGATAGCGCAATCGAAGCCGCGCATGCGGCGTTTCGCGAATGGTCGCTGGGCTCGGCGCAGCGCCGCGCCGACGCGCTCGATGCGATCGGCAGTGAGATCCTGGCGCGTCGCGATGAACTCGGCCGGCTGCTCGCGCGTGAAGTCGGCAAGACCCTGCCGGAAGCCTGGGCCGAAGCGACCCGCGCCGGCCAACTCTTCAAGCTGGCCGCCGCCGACGCCTTGCGCTCGTTTTTCCAGCCCGTGATGTCGGCGCGCGCCGGCGTCGAGATCGATCTGACGCGCGAACCGCTGGGCGTCATCGGCATCATCGCGCCGTGGAGCGAGCCGCTGGCGATCGCTGCGGCGAAGCTTGGCGCCGCGCTGGCCCATGGTAATTGCGTCGTCTTCAAACCGGCCGAATCGACGCCGGCGTGCGGCGCGGCGTTGGCATCGATCATCAGCCGCGCAGGTCTTCCCGCAGGCGTCTTCAATCTCGTGATGGGCAGCGGCCGTCAGGTCGGCGCGCGGATCGTCGCGCATCCGCTGGTGGCGGCGATCAGCTTCACCGGGTCGGCGGAAAACGGTACGCGGGTGCTACAGGCCGCCGCAGCACGGCAGGCACGCGTGCAACTGGAGATGGGTGGCAAGAATCCCTTCGTGGTGTTGGCCGATGCCGATCTCGATAGCGCTGTCGACGCAGCGTTGAGCGGCGCCTATGGATCGACCGGCCAGCGCAGTACGTCGGCGGCCCGGCTGATCGTCGAGCGCGCCGTGTACGAGCCTTTCGTCGATGCCTTGCAGACGAAGCTGGCCGGGCTCACGGTGGACCACGCGTTGAAGCACGGCACGGACATCGGCCCGGTCGCGAACGCCGCCCAACTCGAACGGAATCTCGACTATGTACGCATCGGCCTGCAGGAAGGTGCGCAATTGCTGCGCGGCGGCCGTCAACTGGAGCGTGCGACCCGTGGCTATTTTTTTGAGCCTGCGCTATTCGCAGGTGAACCGGAACACCGCATCGCGCGTGAAGAAATTTTCGGTCCGCTCGCCGTGGTGCTGCGCGCGGAGGACTACGACCACGCGCTGCATCTCGCGAACGATTCGGCATACGGCTTATGCGCCGGCATCTGCACACGTTCGCTGAGCCGGGCGCGGCATTTCCGCCGCCACGTCCAGGCCGGCCTCGTGACGATCAATCTGCCGACGACCTCGGTCGAGCACCACGCGCCGGGAGGCGGCCGCAAGGCGTCCGCCTATGGCGCCACCGACGCCACTTTCTGGACGACCGTGAAAACGGCCTACGTGGCGGGCTGATCGCGATGACACACGATCGTCCCTACGTTCTGCCGCCCGCACATCGCACCGCTTACGCACGCCCCGGCTGACGCCGCCGTGCATCGCCCCGCTGCAATTAAACGAAATCAATGCAGCCTTTCAACGTCAGGAGACAAACCATGACCAGCAAGCTTCGCCGTTTGACGCTAACCGCGATGGCCGCCGCCGCCCTCGCCGCGCCCTTTGCCGCCCAACTGTCCGCGCACGCGGATGCGCCGCTCAAAGTCGGCTTCCTCGTGAAGATGCCGGAACAGGCATGGTTCATCAACGAACAGAAAGCGGCCACCGCGCTCGGCCAGAAGGACGGCTTCTCGGTCGTCAACATCGGCACGCCCGACGGCGAAAAAGTGCTGGCCGCAATCGACAACCTCGGTGCGCAAGGCGCCAAGGGCTTCGTGATCTGCGCGCCCGACGTGCGTCTCGGACCGGCGATTCAGGCGCGCGCGAAGCGCTACAACATGAAGTTCGTCACCGTCGACGATCAACTGGTCGACTCCACCGGCAAGCCGCTGCCGAACGTGCCGCACCTGGGCATGTCCGCGTTCAAGATCGGCAATCAGGTTGGCCAGGCGATCAGCGAGGAAATGAAACGCCGCGGCTGGAAGCCGGAAGAAGTCGGCGCGTTGCGTATCACGAACTACGAACTGCCGACCGCGAAACTGCGCACCGACGGCGCGACGGAATCACTGCTGGCCGGCGGCTTCAAAAAGGAAAACATCTTCGACGCCCCGCAAAAAACAACCGATGACGAAGGCGGCTTCAACGCATCGTCGCCGGTGCTCGCGCAGCATCCGAACATCAAGAAGTGGGTGATCTTCGCGCTCAACGAGGAAAGCGTACTGGGCGGCGTGCGCGCTACCGAGCAACTGCATATTCCGGCGGCGGACGTGATCGGCGTCGGCATCAACGGTGCGGGCGAAGCGTTCGCCGAATTCCAGAAGAAGGAGCCGACGGGCTTCTACGGCACGATCGCCGTGAGCTCGACGATGCACGGCAAGGAAAGCACGGAGAACCTCGTGGATTGGATCAAGGACGGCAAGCAGCCGCCCGCCGATACGCAAACCACCGGCAAGCTGATGGTGCGCAGCAACTGGCAGGACGTGCGCAAGGAACTCGGCATTTAAGCGGTAGTCGAGTTTTGCACGCTGCGGGCCGGCTCTCGTTCAGTTTTCATGCGAGAGCGCCCGCACAGCCTGTCCATCAGTTTGAGGTTTTCGATGACGGTTTCACACACTGAGTCCCTGGCTGGCGACGCGCCCTCGCCCGCCTCCGAATCGACCAAGCCGTATCTGCATCTCGACGGCATCACCGTGCGCTTTCCGGGCGTGCTCGCGCTCGATCAGGTCTCGCTCGAAGTTCGGCGTGGCGAAGTGCACGGCCTGATGGGCGAAAACGGCGCGGGCAAATCGACGTTGCTGAAGGTGTTGTCGGGTGTGAATCAACCCGCCGCCGGCAGCTTGTCGCTCGATGGCGTCGAGCAGCAGTTCACGACGACCAAGGCCGCCATCGCAGCCGGTGTGGCGATCATCTATCAGGAATTGCATCTTGTGCCGGAGTTGACGGTCGCCGAAAACCTGATGCTCGGTGCCCTGCCCAATCGCTTCGGCGTGTTGGACGAGAAAGCGCTGGTCGCGCGCGCGGTACGGGAGTTGGAGCGGCTTGGCGAAAAGATCGATCCGTCGCAACAGGTGAAGAATCTGTCGATCGGACAGCGTCAGATGATCGAAATCGGCAAGGCGTTGATGCGCGATGCGCGCGTCATCGCGTTCGACGAACCCACCAGTTCATTGTCGTCGCGCGAGACGACGCAACTGTTTCGCATCATCCGCGCGCTGAAGGCCGAAGGCCGCGCGATCGTCTACGTCACGCATCGGATGGACGAAGTCTACGAGCTATGCGATCGCGTCACCGTGTTTCGCGACGGCCGACGTATCGATACGCTCGAAGCGGGTGAAGGACTCGACCGCGATCGGTTGATCAGCTGCATGGTGGGCCGTTCAATCGCCGACGTGTACGGCTATCGCTCGCGCGAACTCGGCGACGTGCAACTCGACGTCAAGGCATTGATGGGACGCGGTCTGCGTGAACCGGCTTCGTTCAAAGCGCGCAAAGGTGAGATTCTTGGCTTCTTCGGCCTCGTCGGCGCAGGCCGCTCCGAGTTGATGAAGCTGATCTACGGCGCGGTGAAACCCGCTTCGGGCGAAATCGCGCTCAAGGGCGAACGCGTGCGCTTCGCCACGCCGCGCGATGCCGTGCGTGCAGGCGTCGCGCTCTGTCCGGAAGATCGCAAGCAGGAAGGCATCGTCTCGATCGCCTCGGTATCGGACAACCTCAACATCAGTTGCCGCCGGCACTTCAGCCGCTTCAACGTGCTCAATCGCCGCAAGGAAGCGCAAACGGCCAAAGAGTTCATCGGCAAGCTCGCCATCAAGACGCGCAACGGCGAAACGCCGATCGGCACGCTGTCAGGCGGCAATCAGCAGAAGGTGATTCTGTCGCGCTGGCTCGCGGAAGATATCGACGTCTTCCTGATGGACGAACCCACGCGCGGCATCGACGTCGGCGCGCGCAGCGAAATTTACGGCTTGCTGTATGGGCTTGCTGAAGCGGGCCGCACGGTCATCGTCGTATCCAGCGACCTCGCCGAAGTGATCGGCGTGGCGGATCGCGTGATCGTGATGAAAGAAGGCCGCATCGTCGGCGATCTGCCCAAAGCGCAGGCCACGCCCGATGCGCTGATCAAGCTCGCCCTGCCCCGCTGAGGCCGCCGCATTTAGCCAGATAACGAAGGCCGCGCACAACGCGTCATTGAAACGGAACACACATCATGCAGACACCTTCAACCGATTCCTCGACCCCAGCCGTCGCTTCCGCGGGACTGAGCGCGCGTGCCGCGCGCACCTGGGACCTGATCAACAAGTCCGGCATCGTGATGGTGTTCGTGATTCTGTTCGCGGCCCTGTCGTTCACCGTGCCGGAATTCCTGAGCTCGCGAAACATTCAGGGCCTGCTGCTCTCGGTCACGCTGATCGGCTCGATCTCCGTGACGATGATGTTCGTGCTCGCGCTCGGTGAAGTCGATTTGTCCGTGGCGTCGATCGTCGCGTTCGCGGGCGTGGTGGCGTCGACCTTGATTACCGCGACGCATAGCGTGACGATCGGCATTGCCGCCGGCGTGCTCGCGGGTGGCGCGGTTGGGTTGGTGAACGGCGTGCTGGTCGCGCGCTACAAGATCAACTCGTTGATCGTCACGCTGGCGATGATGGAAGTCGTGCGCGGCCTCGCCTACATCACCTCGAACGGCGACGCCGTGATGATTTCAGAGGAGCGTTTCTTCGACCTCGGCGGCGGCGCGTTCCTTGGCATTTCCTATCCGATCTGGAGCAACATCATCGGCTTCGTGCTGTTCGGCTTCTTGCTGAAGAAAACCGTCTTCGGCAAGAACGTGCTGGCCGTCGGCGGCAATAGCGAAGCGGCCCTGCTCGCGGGCTTGCCGGTCACGCGTATCAAGATCACAGTGTTCGTATTGCAAGGCCTAGTCACCGGGTTTGCAGGCGTGATGCTTGCGTCGCGGATGAGTCTGGGCGATCCGAAGACGTCGGTCGGACTCGAACTCGGCGTGATTTCGGCGTGCGTGCTCGGCGGCGTGTCGCTGACCGGCGGCGTCGCGACGATTTCCGGCGTGCTGGTCGGCGTGCTCATCATGGGCTCCGTGCAGGACGCGATGAGCCTGATGAACGTGCCGACCTTTTACCAATACCTGATTCGCGGCGGGATTCTGCTGCTCGCGGTGCTGTTCGATCAGTTCCGACGCAGCAAACGCGTCAACTGATGCACGCCCCGCACTACATGTTTGCCAACAGGAGATTTCATGGCTGATTCCAACCAGACTAAAAAGCCGCTGCGCAGCCAGGCGTGGTTCGGGCTCAAGGACCGCGACGGTTTTCTGCATCGCTCGTGGATGAAGAACCAGGGCATTCCGCACGATGAATTCGACGGACGCCCGGTGATCGGCATCTGCAACACGTGGTCGGAATTGACGCCGTGCAATGCGCATTTTCGCGAGCTCGCCGAGTACGTGAAAAAAGGCGTGCATGAAGCAGGTGGCCTGCCGCTCGAGTTTCCGGTGATGTCGCTCGGCGAAACCAATTTGCGGCCTACGGCGATGCTGTTTCGCAACCTCGCGTCGATGGACGTGGAGGAATCGATTCGCGGTAATCCGATGGACGGCGTAATCCTGCTGGTCGGCTGCGACAAGACCACGCCCGCGCTGCTGATGGGCGCGGCGTCGTGCAATCTGCCGGCGCTGGCGGTGTCGGGTGGGCCGATGCTCAACGGCCGGTTTCGCGGCAAGCATATCGGTTCGGGCACGGGCGTCTGGCAGATGTCGGAGGAGGTTCGCGCCGGCTCGATGACCCAGGAAGAATTCACCGAAGCCGAGTCGTGCATGAACCGCTCGCGCGGCCATTGCATGACGATGGGCACGGCCTCGACGATGGCCTCGATGGTCGAATCGCTCGGCATGGGCTTGCCGCACAACGCCGCGATTCCAGCGGTGGACGCGCGCCGTCAGGTGCTCGCGCATCTCGCGGGTCGGCGCATCGTCGACATGGTCCGCGAGGATCTGACGATGGACAAGATTCTCACGCGCCAGGCCTTCGAAAACGCGATTCGCACGAATGCGGCGATTGGCGGCTCGACCAATGCGGTGGTGCACCTGATCGCGCTGGCCAAGCGCATCGGGGTCGAGTTGTCGCTGGAAGATTGGGAACTGGGCTCGAACGTGCCGTGTCTCGTGAATCTGCAACCCTCCGGTGAGTACCTGATGGAGGATTTTTACTACGCGGGCGGTTTGCCGGCCGTGTTGAAGCAACTCGGCGAACAAGGGCTGTTGCATCGTGAAGCGCTGACCGTGAACGGCAAGACGATCTGGGACAACGTGCGCAACGCGCCGAATCACGACGAGAAAGTCATCACGACCTTCGCCGAGCCGTTCAAGCCGAAGGCGGGCATCGCCGTGCTCAAGGGCAACCTCGCACCGAATGGCGCGGTGATCAAGCCGTCGGCGGCGACGGCGCAATTGCTCAAGCATCGCGGCCGCGCGGTGGTGTTCGAGAACATCGAGGAACTGCACGCGAAGATCGACGACGACGCGCTCGATATTGACGAGCACTGCATCATGGTGCTCAAGGGCGCGGGGCCGAAGGGTTATCCGGGTTTCGCGGAAGTCGGCAACATGCCGCTGCCGAAAAAAGTGCTGCAAAAAGGCATCACGGACATGGTGCGTATTTCCGACGGCCGCATGAGCGGCACGGCCTATGGCACGGTGGTGCTGCACGTATCGCCGGAAGCGGCTGCAGGCGGCCCGCTCGCCTTCGTGCAGACCGGCGACATGATCGAACTGGACGTCGAAGCGCGGCGCCTGCATCTCGATGTCACCGACGAGGAACTCGCGCGTCGTCGCGGCGCATGGACGGCGCCCGAGCTGCCTAAGCGCGGTTATTACAAGCTCTATGTCGAACACGTGCTGCAGGCGGATCAGGGTGCGGATCTCGACTTCCTGGTGGGGTCGAGCGGCGCGCCGGTGCCGCGTGATTCGCATTGATCGGCATCGGCGAGTAACCGGTTAATCGTTGTTCCTGCGCTTTTGCGAGAAGGCGTACTGCCGACGCGGGCTGATAATCCGCGTCGGCTTTTTTCTGCGCGTCACCATCGGCGGCTGAAAAACATGGACGAAAAAAACGGCCGGGCATTCAATGCCCAGCCGCTCTTTAGCTCACAGGTTCTCAATCTTCAGCTTTTTTAAAGCTGGAGTTTTTCGCACGCAACATTCACCCCGGCATTCAGCCGAAGTCTCGAAATTCGAGATTATTGCCCGATAAAACTTATTGCTTGATGAACCGATCGTTTGCCCAGAGGCCTTCCGTATCGCTATTGCCCGAATTCACGAATTCGACGTCATGGCCGACCACCTTGACCACACGGAAGCTCGAGTTTTCCGGCGTGGAAACGCACTGATACCCGGAGAAGAATTCCTGCATCTTTTGCTGTTCGCCGGCTTGCGCATGCTGATCGGCGGCGTCGAGTTTATCCTTCGACAGGCAACCATAAGCATTAGCTTTGAACTGAATGGTTTGTTGCGGCTTGACCATGGCGTCTTGCGCCTGAACAGTCGCAGCGGCCAAACCTGCAATGGCGAAAACAAGGGCGATTCGCGTTTTCATATTTTCCTCCGGTGCGGGCTGAATGCTCAGGTTAGCTATCTATTTAAATTCAACGCCGAACCCGCAACTTGCACTTTAGAAGAACGTAGAAGAACAACAAGCACATCTTGTGTGCGGTCGCAACAGTGGCGAATTGTCGCAGCTAAGTCGCCCCTGCCTAAACCTTGGGCAGGCGTTCAAAATTGGCAGATTGAAACGGATAACTAAACGATGGTTAGGGCGCGCAGCTATTACCATCAAGCTTCACGGCGCGTATTGGCGTAAACGAGAAGCGTCAATTAAGCGATTTAATACAATTAATAGGTGGACTTGGTGCAATGCACACAAAGTCATTCGACCGATTAATCAAAAATCACGAAATAACGGTGTACGTGCAGAACTTAAACAGTGCCAGGCTGGCCGGGCGAGGTTGAGCACCGAAAACGCATAGTCGATGGCGAGTTCCAAGGCGGCGGTTGCCCTACAATGAAATCATGCTCCTGCGATCGGAGGCTATTGTGATCGAGCACTTGATTCTGGGCGTTTTCCTGGTGATTCCGTTACTCATCGTCGCGTTTCTTTTCTCGGACGAATTGTGGCAAGAACATCGTCACCTGCATGACATGCGGCCCGTCCCTGTGAGACCGCGCCGCATCGACTGGCGGCATCCGCTGCGTCGTTCGCGAGATCGTCTTTAAGCGATCGCCCAACTGTTTCACGAATCCTCGTGCGTGCTGCACTGCACGAATCGGGCGTGGCGTCGCCGCATTATCACCATCATCGCCGTCTGCCGCCGCACCATCGTGCCGGCGCCGAATCATCGGTGATAGATCGATCCAACCCGCCTTGCGCGGGTTTTTTTGCGACCAATAAAAAAGCCTGCCGTTTCGGGCAGGCTAAAAAGAGATCCACACTCAATGCCTTGCGGGTACAAGGCAGAGGACAGTCTAGCGGCACAATGCGCGCTCGTGGTTTCACCCGCTCTTACACATGTTACGGGGCATGACCACGGCCCGATCAATCCGCACGCCAGTGCGAGCGAATCCGCTTGGCCAGGGCTTCGAGGGTGTCGGCGTCGGCCACGTCGCGTGCGTGCATGCGCAGCGGCTGGCCTTCCCAGCGCGGGATCACATGGAAATGAACGTGCGGCACGGTTTGTCCCGCCGCCGCGCCGTTGAACTGGCCGATGAACACGCCGTCGGGCCGCAAGGCCGCGCGAACCGCGATCGCGAGCTTCTGCGTCATGCGCATGCAGGCCACCGTCGAGGCGTCCGACAATTCGAAAATTTCCGCTGCCGCTTCTTTCGGCACAACCAGCAAATGGCCGTCGGCTTGCGGCATCAGATCCATGAAGGCCAGCGCGGCATCGGTTTCCGCGACTTTGATGCAAGGTAATTCGCCACGCAGAATCCTCGCAAAGGGATTGCTGTCGTCGTATTTCATCGCGCTTCCTTTCCGGTTGCAGGGACGGTTCAGGCGGATGCCAGTGTCGCCGATATTGTCGTCCCCATCTGTTACAGGACGCGCGCTGCGCGTTTGATTGCTTGCGGCGGTTGGCCGTAAGCACGCAGAAAAGCGCGCCGCATCCGCTCGGTGTCGACGAAGCCGGTTTCCACCGCCACCGTCTCCATGGCGTGACGGCCGGCTTCCAGCATCGCGCGCGCGGCTTCGACGCGCAATGCTTCGATCGCCTTGGCGGGCGATTGACGCGTCTCGTCGCGAAACGCGCGGCTGAACTGGCGCGGACTCAGGTGGGCGACATCGGCAAGCTGTTCGACTGTCAGGGGCTCGCGCAAATGGCTCTTTGCATACGAGAGCGCGCTCTGGATCCGGTCGGATTTCGGTTCGAGATCGAGCATGGCCGAGAACTGCGACTGGCCGCCGGCACGCCGGTGATACACAACGAGCTTGCGCGCGATGGAGCGCGAGACCTCCGCGCCGAGATCGTTTTCAACCAGCGCCAGACAGAGATCGATGCACGCCGTCATGCCGGCGGAAGTCCACACGGAGCCGTCGACGATGAAAATGCGGTCTTCGTCGACCCGCGCGTCGGGATAGCGGCGCTGCAAATCACGCGCATGCACCCAGTGAGTCGTGGCGTGACGGCCGTCGAGAATGCCGGCCTCGGCCAGCACGAACGCGCCCGTGCAGATGCTGGTGGTGCGGCGCGACGCGGCCAGCGCATCGTTCAGAAACGCCAGCAAACCCGACGACGACGGCGCAATCTGCATCGCGCCGGTGACCACCACCGTGTCGTAAGTTGGATCGCCAAACGCCTTCGTCCCGATTTCGACGCCCGCCGAACTGCGCACCATGCCGCCGTGCTCGGAAATGATCTCGACCTCGTACTCCGGCTGACCGCCTTCGAGATTCGCCAGTTCGAAGATCGACACCGCGACCATATCGAGGATCTGGAAGCCTGGAAAAACCACCACGCCGACGCGTCTCATCGCGATGTCCTAAAACGAGGTAAATATGACATTTGAGACAACAGGCTACGCGCCTAGACTTGCTCCGTCAACACCGCAATATCGAGCAAAAGCGATGCGGCGGCGGCGGTTTCCAGATTTCCCATTCAACGGACAGAGCAGCAGCGCCATGCGCCACGCTCGCAAGGAGAGCTTCAAATGACAACGCAAGCAAACAAAGGAACGGCATTGGTGACAGGCGCTTCGTCGGGGATCGGCGCGGTGTATGCGGATCGTCTGGCACGGCGCGGCTACGACCTGATTCTGGTGGCGCGCGACGTCGAGCGTCTGAACGGCCTTGCCGAACGGTTGACGAAGGAAACCGGCCGCCACGTCGACACCGTCGTCGCGGACTTGACCGTCAAGGCCGACGTGCGCCGTATCGAAGAAAGGCTGCGCACCGATCGCGGCATCACGATGCTGGTTAACAACGCGGGTGTCGGCGCGACGGCCTCGCTGATCGATTCGGACGTGGATGCGCTCGAAAGCATGATCGATCTCAACGTGACCGCGCTGACGCGGTTGACGGCGGCAGCCGTGCCGGGTTTCGTAGAGCGGGGCATCGGCGCGCTCATCAATATTTCGTCGGTCGCCGCGCTGTCGCCGGAAATGTTGAACGGCACCTATAGCGGCACGAAAGCCTACGTGCTGAATCTGACGCAATCGCTGCATCATGAGGTGGGCGACAAGGGCGTCAAGCTCCAGGCCGTGTTGCCGGGCGCGACTAGCACCGCGTTCTGGGGGCGCGCAGGGGTGCCGGTCGAGCACCTGCCGTCGCAGATCGTGATGACCGCCGAAGACATGGTGGACGCGGCACTCGCCGGTTTCGACCAAGGCGAACTGGTGACGATTCCGTCGTTGCCGGATGCGGCGGATTGGGAGCGTTTCAACACGGCGCGCCAGCACCTGGGGCCGAACCTGTCGCATAAGAATCCGGCGACACGCTACGCGCGAGTCAATGTGGCTGCCTGAACGCCGTCGAGCAGGGTTGAGCGGCAGCGTTCGGCATGAGGCGGCATCGAGCCACAAAAAAGGCGTCGTAACGGCTCAGCGCCAGTCGGTCGCCACGTCGTCGGGATCGGCAAGCGTCAGTCCCGACGACGGCAGCGGCAGCGCCGTCTTGTAGCGCACCTGCTTGAGCGCGAAGCTCGACCGGATATTGGAGATGCCTGGAATCTTCGTCAGATGATCGACGATGAATCGCTCCAGCGTCTGCATATCCGGCATGACGACGCGCAGCAGATAGTCGGCATCGCCCGTCATCAGATAGCACTCCATCACCTCGGGGCGCTCCGAAATGGCCCGCTCGAACCGCAGCAGCGCATCTTCCACCTGCTTTTCCAGACTCACCTGAATGAACACGTTGATGCGCAGCCCGAGCAGCTCCGGATTCAACAGGGTGACCTGCTGCTTGAACAGCCCCATCTTTTCGAGCGCCCGTACGCGGTTGAAACACGGCGTGGGCGACAGATTCACCGAGCGCGCCAGATCGGCATTGGTGATGCGCGCGTTCTGCTGCAACTGGCTCAGGATGCCGATGTCGATGCGATCGAGCCGTCTCGGTGTCGTGGTCATAGATGAAATATTCCGTCGAAAGGTCAAAATCCGGAATAAACAGCCTATCGCAGCGCGGGATCACAAGCAAATCAGAGGCTCATTTTGTGGGCACGTGGTTACCATTGACTCACTCGATCTTGAACCCAGTGTGTCGAAGCGGGAGCGGTGCCATGACGGATTTGTCCAGCGGTAGCAAGCAATGGCGGTCTTTGACCGCGCCACATGATGACAACGCGGAGCACGCAGATAGCGATCCGCAGGAAACCGCCGAATGGCTGGAGGCGCTCGACGCGGTCGTCGTGAATGTCGGTCGCGATCGCGCGCAGTTCCTGTTCGACAAGCTCGCGAGCCACGCGCTGTCGCTGGGCGTCGAGTCGGCGCGCACCAACGTCACGCCGTACCAGAACACGATTCCGTTCGAGCAGCAGCCGCGCTATCCGGGCAACCTCGAACTCGAGGAACGGCTTGCCGGCGCGCTGCGCTGGAATGCGCTCGCGATGGTCGTGCGCGCGAACAAGGCCTACGGTGAGCTCGGCGGTCATATCGCGAGTTACGCGTCGGCGGCGGATCTGTTCGAGGTCGGCTTCAATCATTTCTTCCGTGCGACTGCGCCGGGTGGAGAGGAGGGCACGGGCGACCTCGTGTACTTCCAGCCGCATTCGTCGCCGGGCTTGTATGCGCGGGCTTACCTCGAAGGCTTCCTGTCCGAGGAGAACCTGCAGCATTACCGACGCGAGATCGGCGGCCCGGGCTTGTGTTCCTATCCGCATCCCTGGCTGATGCCCGACTTCTGGCAGTTTCCGACCGGCTCGATGGGCATCGGCCCGATCAACGCGATTTACCAGGCGCGTTTCATGCGCTATCTCGCCAATCGCGGCCTCGCGCAAACGGATGGCCGCAAGGTGTGGGGCTTTTTCGGCGACGGTGAAATGGACGAGCCGGAATCGACCGGCGCGCTCTCGCTTGCCGCCCGCGAAGGGCTCGATAACCTCGTCTTCGTGATCAATTGCAATCTGCAGCGGCTCGACGGGCCGGTGCGCAGCAATGGCCGCATCATCGACGAACTGGAAGCGCACTTTATCGGCGCGGGCTGGAACGTGATCAAGGTCGTGTGGGGCTCGGACTGGGATGCGCTGTTCTCACGCGATCGCACCGGCGCCTTGCTGCGCGCCTTCGCGCATACCGTCGATGGCCAGTTCCAGACCTTCTCCGCGAACGACGGCGCGTATAACCGCGAACGCTTCTTCAACCAGAATCCCGAACTCGCCGCACTCGCCGCGCAATTGAGCGACGACGATATCGACCGCCTGCGCCGCGGCGGCCACGACGTGCGCAAACTGCACGCGGCTTACGCGAAGGCGCTCGACCATCGCGGCCAGCCGACGGTGATCCTCGCCAAGACCATGAAGGGCTTCGGCATGGGCACCTCGGGCCAGGGGCGCATGACCACGCATCAACAGAAGAAACTCGATTTCCACGACCTCAAGGCGTTTCGCGACCGCTTCCGCCTGCCGCTCACGGACGCCGACGTCGAACAGGTGAAGTTTTACAAACCAGCAGAAGACAGCCCGGAAATGCAGTACCTGCATGCACGCCGGGCGGCTCTCGGAGGCTATCTGCCCAGAAGGCGGCGAGTCGCATCGAAGGGGCTGATCGTCCCGCCGGTGTCCTCCTGGGGGCAATTCGCGCTGGAATCGAACGGCCGCGAGATGTCCACGACGATGGCGCTGGTGCGCATGCTGACCGCGCTGCTCAAGGACAACGAAGTCGGCCAGCGCATCGTGCCGATCGTCGCCGACGAGGCGCGCACCTTCGGCATGGCAAACATGTTCCGGCAGGTGGGTATCTATTCGCCGTTGGGGCAGCTGTACGAGCCGGAGGACCTGGGTTCGATGCTGTATTACCGCGAGGACACGAAGGGGCAAATTCTCGAGGAAGGCATTTCGGAAGCGGGCGCGGTGTCGTCGTGGATTGCGGCGGCGACGTCGTACACCGTGCACGATCTGCCGATGCTGCCGTTCTACATCTACTACTCGATGTTCGGCTTCCAGCGCATCGGCGATCTGATCTGGGCTGCGGCGGATCAGCGTGCGCGAGGTTTCCTGATTGGCGCGACGTCGGGCAAGACGACGCTCGGCGGCGAGGGCTTGCAGCATCAGGACGGTTCCAGCCATCTGGCGGCGTCGACGATTCCGAATTGCCGTGCCTATGATCCGGCGTTCGCCCACGAGGTGGCCGCCATCGTCGACGAAGGCATGCGCGAGATGGTCGAGGCGCAGCGCGATGTGTTCTATTACGTCACGGTGATGAACGAGAACTACGCGCAACCGTCGGCGCCTGGCGGCGATTTGCAGACGCTGCGTGAAGGCATTCTCAAAGGCATCTATCCGCTGGCCGATCAGGTACAGGCACAAGCGGATGAGACTTCACGAGCCACGGTGCAATTGCTCGGCGCGGGCGCGATCCTCGGCGAAGTCATCACCGCGCAGCAGATGTTGAAAGACGACTGGCAGATCGACGCCGCCGTATGGAGCGTGACGAGCTTCACCGAATTGCAGCGCGATGGGATGGCGGTGGAGCGGCTGGCGCGTCATGGAGAAGCGACAGCGATGCCTTATGTCGCGCAAGCGCTCGAAGCTTCGCAAGGCCCGATCATCGCCGCAACGGATTATGTGCGTGCGGTGCCGGAACTGATCCGCGCCTACGTGCCACGCCGTTACGTGACGCTCGGCACCGATGGCTTCGGCCGTAGCGACACGCGTCAGGCGTTGCGTGAATTTTTCGAAGTGGACCGCAAGTCGATTGTGCTCGCCGCTTTGAAAGCGCTGGCCGACGAAGGTGCGATCGAGGTGAGCTTGCTCACTGAAGCGCGCCGCAAGTACTACGGCGATACGCCAGTCGGCGTGGCATCGTGGCAATGCTGATGCGGCGGGAAGACATCCGGCGACCGGCGCCTCACCCGCTCATGGCCACCTGATTCTTTCCATCCCGCTTCGCCTGATAGAGGCCGACGTCGGCGGCTTCGATCAGCTTCGTGACCGGCTCGCCGACGGCCGGCACCAGCGTCGCCGCACCGATGCTGATCGTCACCACGCCGCTCGCGGATCCCGCGTGCGGAATCGCGAGCGCTTCGATTGCGATGCGGATTTTTTCGGCCAGCAGTCGCAAGCCGCCTGACGACGTTCCCGGCACCACCACCGCGAACTCTTCGCCGCCGAAGCGCGCGGCGAGATCGGGCGCGCGGCCGAGGCACGACTCGACCGTTTGCGCGACGCGCTTGAGCACTTCGTCGCCGGCCACGTGGCCGTAGGTGTCGTTGTAGGCCTTGAAGTTATCCACGTCGATCATCAGAAAACCGAGGCCGCTTTTATCGCGCATGCTGCGACGCCATTCGGCCGTCAGATACTGATCGAGATAGCGTCGGTTCGACAGCCCCGTCAGCCCGTCCGAATGCGTGAGCCGCTGCAATTCCAGATTGGTCGCGAGCAACTGCTGCTGCGATTGACGCAGCGCCTGATAAGCCTCGTCACGCTGCAACAGGTTCAGATACGAGCGCGAGTGATAACGGATGCGGGCGATCAACTCGAGGCGGTCCGGCAATTTCACCAGATAGTCATTCGCACCGGCGGCGAACGCCGCGCTTTTCACGAGCGGCTCTTCCTTGGTCGACAGCACGATGATCGGAATATCGCGCGTGGCCGGATTTTGCCGGTACTGACGCACTAGCGTGAGGCCGTCCGTACCCGGCATGACGAGATCCTGCAGGATCACGGTTGCGCGGGTTTCCTCGGCGCAAAGCACCGCTTCTTCGGGCGATGCGCAGTAATGGAAATCGACGGACGCTTCGTCGGCCAACGCCTGGCGGATCGCCTCGGCGATGATCGCCTGATCGTCGACCAGCAACACCATGATCGGACATTCCGACGCGGGCGGATTGCCAAGGATACGCGCAAGCGCATCGTCGACGGCGAGGTTGGATGCGACCTCCGCGTCCAACGCTTGAGCCCGCGTATTCGCGTCGTGTTCTGCGAGGTCTTGCGTAGCGGCGTTCTGATGCGGCTTAGGCGTGTCCATGTTGTTCAACCAGAATGAATGTCAGTGAATCGAAGCGGTTCATATGCGGTGTATTCGCGTCTACTGCTTGTTGACGGCGGCCGCCAGCGCGGCGGCAATGCGTGGCAAGGGCAGGATCGCGGCGGCTGCGTCGAGCGCCGCGGCTGCCTTGGGCATGCCATATACGGCACACGTCGCCTCGTCTTGCGCGATCGTGTGATAACCCTTGGTGCGCATCGCCTTCAGCCCGATCGCGCCGTCGCGGCCCATGCCGGTCAGCAACACGCCGATGGCGCGTGCCGGCCAACGTGCCACCACGCTATGAAAAAACACGTCGACGGATGGGCGGTACGGCGTCTCTTCCGGCACTCGCGTATAGCCGAGCACGTTGGGCAGTTTCAGATGCAGGTGGTCGTCGGTGGCGGCCAGCAGCACGACGCCCGCTTGCGGCCGGTCGCCTTCAACGGCAATGCGCACCGGCAGCGCCGATTGCTGGTTCAACCAGTCGGCCATGCCGGCGGCAAACGCGGCGTCGACATGCTGCACGATCACGGTCGCCGCCGCGAAATCCTTCGGCAAGGCGGCGAGCAGCGTGGCGAGCGCAGCCGGGCCGCCCGCCGATGCACCGATCGCGACCAGCGGCGTGTCGCGGCTCGTTACTCCGGCTGGGGAGGCTGAAGCCGTCGTGCCGGGCGCCGCGCGCTCCTTCACCAAGGCGCCGATGCGATCGATCTTTGCGATCAGCACGGCGATGCTTTTGTGTGCGTCGGGGCCGCTCAGCGACGGTGTATCGACGGCGTCGAGCGCGCCGGCGCCCATCGCCTCATAGACGCGCCATGCGTTCGCGCCGACGTCGACCGTGACGACCAGGATCGCGCACGGCGCACGCGCCATGATGCGGCGCGTCGCCTCGATGCCGTCGACGTTCGGCATCACGAGGTCCATCAGCACGATGTCCGGCCGCTGGGCGGTGCAGAAATCGACCGCTTGCTGGCCGTCGCGCGCGACCCATAGCACGTCGAAGTCGACGCGCGCGGCGAGGGCGCGGCGCAGCGCCTCGACGGCGAGCGGCATGTCGTTGACGATTCCGATCTTCATCCGTTTTACCCGTAGGCCTCGCCGATCAAATCCCGCACTGCGTCGAGCAGTGCTTCGTCATGAAAACTGCCCTTCGCCAGATAATAATCCGCGCCCGCATTCAACCCGGCGCGGCGGTCTTCTTCGCGATCTTTATACGAGACGATCATCACCGGCAGCGACTGCAACAGCGGATCGCGCTTGATGAGCGTGACGAGTTCGATGCCATCCATGCGCGGCATGTCGATATCGGTGATGACGAGATCGAAGCGCTCGCCGCGCACCGCGTTCCAGCCGTCCATGCCGTCGACGGCGATCGTCACGTCGTAGCCGCGCGTGGCGAGCAACTTACGTTCGAGTTCGCGCACGGTGAGCGAATCGTCGACCACCAGCACGCGCCGGGTGGCACGCTGGGTTGCCTGTGGGCCGCCTTGCTCGGTGTGCTTGAGTTCGCCGCCCGCGACGAGCCGTTCGACCGATCGCAGCCAGTCGTCGACGTCGGCGATCAGCACCGGATCGCCATTTTCCATCAAGGCGCCGGCGGTGATGTTGCGGACCTTGCCGAGACGCGGATCGAGTGGTTGGACGACCAGCATCCGTTCGCCGAGAAAACGGTCGACCACGACGCCGTAAGTCTGCGGACCGTCGCCGATCACGATCAGGCTGACGGTATCGGTATCGCTCGCGGGCGGCGCGGTGTCGAGAATCTGATGCGCGGTGACGACGCCGATGCTGCGGCCGCCGAACGCGATGTGCTGATGACCTTCGAGCAACTCGATGTCGGCGCGGCTGACATGCAATGTACGGTTCACGTGCGCGAGCGGCACCGCATACGGCTCGCCCGCGACTTCGATCAGCAGACTGCGGATCACGGACAGCGTCAACGGCAATTGCAACTGCACGCGCGTCCCGAGGCCGCGTTCCTGGGTGATGCGTACCGTGCCGCGAACGCGTTTGACGATATCGTGCACCGCATCGAGCCCGACGCCGCGACCGGACACTTCAGTGACTTGATCGCGCAACGAAAAGCCGGGCAGAAGGAGGAACTCGAGCAGTTCGGCTTCGGACAGCCGCGCAGCCGTTTCCGCGCTCGCGAGCTTCTTGCGGAGGATCGAGTCGCGCAGCGCGTCGAGATCGACGCCGGCGCCGTCGTCGGAGACGGTGATGAGGAGCGCGCCGGCAGTATGACGTGCGTCGAGCGTGAGCGTGCCTTCGTCCGGCTTGCCTTGCGCGAGGCGCACGGCGGGCGCTTCGATGCCGTGGTCGAGCGCGTTGCGCAGCATGTGGCCTAGCGGCGCTTCGAGCAGATCGAGAATGTCGCGGTCCACCTGAGTCGATTCGCCGACCAGTTGCCAGCGCACTTTCTTGCCGAGCGAACGCGCCACGTCGCGCACCATGCGCGCGAGTCCGCCAGTGCCATCGCCGAACGGACGCATCCGGCATTGCAGGGCGGCGTCGTAAAGCTGTTGCGACAGGTGCGTCGAGCGGCGGTCGAAACTTTCCAGATCAGCGAGGCGCTCGGCGAGCAGATGCTGCGATTCGGCGGTGAGGCGGCGCACTTCTTCCAGCGCGGCGTGCGCGCGCGGGTCGAGCTTGAGGTCGGCGAGCGTTTCGTGTAACTGGTCGAGCGCGCGGCTGCCGTCGCGCTGGACACGTTTTACGCGCAGCATCGATTGTGCGAAGGGTTTCAGCCAGCGCGATTCGACCAGCGATTCGCCGGATAAAGACAACAGGCGGTCGAGGTTGTCGGCGCGTACGCGCAGCATGCGGCCGGAGTCGGCGGAGGTCGTGGTCGAGGTTTCGCTCGCTGCGCCGGCCGATGTTCCGGTCGACACGACCGCGGTTGCCGGCGTCGCTTCCGCGCGCAACGCTTCGGCTAACAGGTCGAAGGCTGCGTCGTCAGCGGAGGTCGGGCTGGTGGGCGTCTCAACAGTGCTGCTGTCAGCAGGCGAGGGCGCCGGCTGCGCAACGGGAGTCGCGACTTCCCGGCGCAGCACCGCTGCGTGCGCAGCCACGCCAGCCATACGAGCCTGCAATGCCGTCACGCACGCGCTGACCGCATCGCGCGCCGATTCATCTTCGTCGTTGCCGATGCGCGCGACGATATCCACGCCGCGCAGCAACTCGTCGATCCAGGCGGCGTCGAGCAGGGCCCGGTCTTCCTGCGCGGCGACGAAGCAATCTTCCATCGCGTGCGCGAGTTCGACGCCGACCTGCACTCCGACGATCCGTGCCGCGCCCTTCAGCGAATGCGCCGCGCGCATGCAGGACTCGAGCGCGGCGGCGTCGCGCGGTGCCCGGTCGAGCGTGAGCAGGCCGTCGTTGAGCACGCGAGCCTGGGTCCGCGCTTCTTCGCGGAAAAGGTCGATCAGCGACGGGCGGCGCGGGTCGTCCGTCATCCGAGACTCCGGTTCAAGGTATCGAAGAGCGTGTCGGCGTCGAGCAGGCCGACACTCATGCCGCGCCACGGTGCGACTGCGCGGGTGTGCGCGGCGGCCGCTTGTGAGAGCGTCGCGGGCGGCGCGCAAAAACTGGCGGTGGCGAAGCGGTGCACGCCGTCGACCTGATCGACGGGGAACACCGCCTGCTCCTCCTCACGCGACACCACCAGCAGGCGCGGCAGGTCTTGCCGCGCGCGGTCGTCGCGAAGTCGGGTGTCGGGCTCGAAACCGAGCAGATGCGCGAGCGACAGACACACCAGCAGTTCGCCCTGTACATTCACCACGCCCAGCACCGCACGATGCTGCCGATGCGGGAGCGTGTGGACCGGGCGCGTCTGCACGATGCGTTTGAAGATCGGCGTGGGCAGCGCGAGCCATTCATCGCCGATGCGAAACACGAGAAACGATTCGCTCGCGCCGGACGCGCCATGTTGCAAGGCGGTCGGTGAGCGTACGTCGTGTTGTGCGAGGTCGATGTGCGGAATCGGCCGGTCGAGCAAGCGGGTAGCAGCCGTTTCGAACACGGGGCAATTCAGGCAGCGCACATACTCGGTCAGCCGCTCGCACGACGAATCGCCACGCACGCCGATGCGGTTCCAGCAATCGTCGAAGCCCATGATTCCAATCTCAGCCACGTGGCGCTCCCTGCGCGCGCGACGCGCGTTGCATCAACAGGCGCGCGCCGTTGCGGTCGCCCTCGAGTTCCAGCAAGGTGGCGAGATGCGCGAGGGCTTCAGCATGCTGAGGATCGAGATAGAGCGCCTTGCGATAGTGGCCTCGCGCGAGTTGAGTTTCGCCATTGGCATCGGCCAATACGGCGAGCAGATAGAACGCATCGGCGTGTGGCGCGTGCCGCTCGAGATAGGCGTTGATCGCGGCGGCGGCTTCCGCCAGACGGCCGGCGTCGGCGAGCGCGCGGGCGGCCTGCAGCGAATCGCGCGCGGCTTGCGCCGGCGCGTGGTCCGGCAGGGCCGGCGCCTTGTGTGCCGGCGTTGCCGTCATCAGCGGCTTGCGCGCTGGCCGCGATTCGGCGGCAAATGGAGCAGACGCAGGCGCGACCGGATCGGGCCATGCGAATGGCTCGGCGGAAAACACCGAAAGCGGCGTGAGGGCGGGCACTGAGACTTGTGTCATCGCGATTGCAGCAGCCGTGGCGAGCGGCGCGGTGTGCCAACCGTTCTGCTGTCCTTCAGCCGCATTCGCGCGATGAAAGGCGAAGGCCAGCGGAATCTTCGCGGATTGCATGCCGTAACGCATCAGCAACCCGGTTTCCGCAGGACCGACAAACAGGGTGCCGTTCTCGGCCAACACGCTATGGAGCGCGTGCAATGCGCTTTGCTGCGCATCGCGGTCGAAGTAGATCAGCACGTTGCGACAGAACACGAAATCGTAGACGCCCAACGCCGACGCATCGAGTTGCATCAGATTGGCGCGTGAAAACCGCACCGTTTCGACGATGCGCGGCGCGATGCGCCAGCCGTCCCCGGTCCGCGTGAAGTGGGCGTCGCGAAACGCAAACGCATTGCCGCGAAACGAGTTGCGGCCATACACGGCGCGTTGAGCGAGCGCGAGCGAATGCTCGCTGATGTCCATCGCGTCGATGCGCAGATGCGCGGCGTCGATGCCCGCATCGAGCAGGCTCATCGCCATCGTGTACGGCTCTTCGCCGGTCGAGCAGGGCAGGCTGAGGATGCGCAGCGGCAGCGCCGTGCCACGTTCATCGAGGCGTGCACGCGCAAGGCGGGCGAGCGCCTTGAAGGCGTCGGCGTCGCGGAAGAACCAGGTTTCGGGCACCACGACCGTTTCGATCAGCGCCTGCACCATTGCAGGCGAGATGTGCGCGGCTTCCCAATACTCGCCCAGCGTGGCGCCGGCATGGCCGCCTGCGCGCCACGCTGCGGCGCGTTGGTCGACTGCGCGTTCGATCGCGCCATGACCGAGCGATGCGGCGTCGAGCCCCATGGTCCGATGCAGCAGGTCGGCGAAGCGTCGATACAGCGGCGCGTTGTCGTGGTGCGCGTTCATGCGTGCGCCTCGGGAAACAGCAGCGCTTTGACGTCGTCCGGCAACAGATGCTCGATGCGGAGCCACTGCACGAGACTGCCGGCTTCACTCGCGACCGGACCGAGATAGCGTGTCTTTGGCAGGTCGATGCCGGTGGCGTGAAACGCGTCGGCTTCAAGGCGAATCGTGCGCGTTGCGCCTTCGAGCAGCAGCGCGAGCAGACGCGTCGCGCCGGCATGCGGATAGCGCACCAGCACGACGCGGGTCGACATCAGCTGCGCGGCGGGGCGGCCGAGTGCGAGCGCCGGCAGATCGATCACAGGCAGCGGTAGGCCGTCGTGATCGAGCACGCCCGCGACCCACGACGGCGCCCCCGGAATTGCTTTGGGCGGCGACTGCGGCGTGAGCGGCATCAGACGCTCCACCTGCGTCGCGTCGATCACGTAGCGTTCGCTATCGAGCGTGAAGAGGATGAAGAGCATGGGCGTCTGATGAGCGGAATAAAAGAACGTGAGGCTGGACGGCGGTGGGCCGCGTCAGGCCACGACCTTGAAGCGCGACACGCCGGTGCGCAGGCTGTTGGCGACATGCGTCAGATCGTCGATCGCCTGGGTCGACTGGCGCAACGATTCAGCCGTCTGCTGCGCGGCCTCCGAAAGCTGCGTGAGCGCCTGGGTGATCTGCTCGGCGCCGGTGGCCTGCGTCTGCATGCCCTCGTTGACCATCGAGAAGCGCGGTGCGAGCTGTTGCACCTGCTGGATGATCTGCGTGAGATGGCCGCCGACGTTCTGCACGTCGAGCATGCCGCGGCGCACTTCCTCGGAGAACTTGTCCATGCCCATCACGCCTGCGGCGACCGCGGACTGGATCTCTTTCACCATCTGTTCGATGTCGTAAGTCGCGACCGCGGTCTGGTCGGCGAGGCGGCGGATTTCCGTCGCCACGACCGCGAAGCCACGGCCGTATTCGCCGGCTTTCTCCGCTTCGATCGCGGCGTTCAACGAGAGCAGGTTGGTCTGATCCGCGACCTTGGTGATGGTGGCAACGACCTGGTTGATGTTGCTCGCCTTCTCGTTGAGGATCGCCAGCTTGGCGTTGACCGAGCCGGCCGCTTCCATCACGAGGCGCATGGTCTCTTCCATGCGCGCGAGGCCGGCGTGGCCGGTGCCCGCGAGCGCCGCCGACTGGCCGGCGACTTCCGAGACTTCGTTCATGGTCCGCAACAGGTCGCGCGAGGTGGCGAAGATTTCACGCGACGTCGCGCCGATCTCGGTGGTGGTGGCGGCGGTTTCGTTGGCGGTGGCCTGCTGCTCGCGCGAGGTCGCGGCGATTTCCGTCACCGACGTGGTCACCTGCACGGCCGACTTCTGCGCCTGGCCGACCAGCGCGGTGAGTTCGTCGGTCATACGGTTGAAGCCTGTTTCGAGCGCGCCGATTTCGTCCGCGCGATTCAGTTGCAGACGCTGCGTGAGGTCGCCCGTGCGCATGACGTCGACCACTTGCAGCACCTTGGCCATCGGCGTGGTGACCGCGCGCAGCAACCAGTAGCCGGCCAGCACGGCGACGATCGCGGCGAGCAGCAACATCACGAGCAACACGATGCGGGTCGCCTCGACGGAACTGCGGATGC
Organism: Paraburkholderia sp. BCC1884; assembly: GCF_900996225.1. Lineage (GTDB taxonomy): Bacteria > Pseudomonadota > Gammaproteobacteria > Burkholderiales > Burkholderiaceae > Paraburkholderia. The sequence continues at coordinate 377,499 of NZ_CAAJGL010000090.1, forward strand.
TGTCGGCGGCGTGGTCGGCGTAGCCCTTGTTGTTGTCGACCAGCTTGCGCACGGACAGGCGCCCGGTTTCCCAGACTGGCGTGAGCTGCGTGTTGAAAACGCCCGCGGCGTCTTCTTTCGAGCCTTGCAAGGCGGTCAGCAGCGATGTCTGAATGGGCAGGTATTGCGCATGTTGCTGGCGGAAGTCATTGAACAGCTGACGGTCGACGTCGCGGAAAATGGTCGCGCCGTAGTCGTTGATGAGCTTGTCTAGCGTCTGCTGGGTTTCCTGCAGACGCGCCGTATCGCGTTTGACACTGTCGGGATCGGTGTCGACATAGATCAGGCGCTGCGTGACGGTGTAGTTCTCGAACCAGGCGGCGCGCATGGCGGTGGCGTAGTAGAGGCCGGGCATCGAGTCCTGCTGCTGGCTTTTCGCATTGCGGTCGATGCCGCCGAGCTGTTCGAAGGTGACAGTTGCCATTGCCAGCATCACGATCAGCACGATCCCGAAGCTACACAGAATCCGTTGCCGGATGGTCCATTGTTTCACGCGCACGCCCCTTACTTTTTGCTTTGTCCTGATCCCGATTCTCTACGCGGTTGAGCATAGGAGGGCGGATCGGAAAGCTTTGCGGGTCGTCGGATTTTTCCGACGGCTTGGTGCCGCGAATTTTACATTGATCGGGGGATTACAGGCTGTCGGGGTGATGAATGCGGAGGGGGAGTCGAGGTCGCAATGTAGCCGTCCCTGAAACGTTACAGAGGTAATGTCCAGTTACCACTTGCAGCATCTATTTCCGCGCGCGCCCGCCACAATCTGTTCCATGCCTCAACGGCGGGAGTCAAACATGAAAAAGATCGCAGTGGCGTTGGTGATGGTGGGAAGTCTGAGCATGGCGGGTCAAGCGTCTGCTCATGGCAATGGCGGGGATGTCGTCGGCGCGTTGATCGGCGGCGCGGTGCTGGGGGCGGTGGTGACCTCCGTGCTCAATCCTGCGCCAGTGGTGGCTTATCAGCAGCCTGTCTACGCTCAGCCCGTCTATGCGCAGCCGGTCTATCAACCTGCACCGGTGTATGCGGCCACGCCTCCCGGATACTGCTATGACCAGTACCAGCGCGCGTACGTCGCGTGCGGTGCGCCGCCGCCTCCGCCGCAGCAATACGGCGGGTATCCGCAGCAGCCGGGCTGGTAGTCGTCAGAGTCGCGTAGGGGTTTTGAGCGCAGCAGACAAAAAGGCCGTCGCGATCGATCGCGACGGCCTTTTCATTTCCTGATGCTCAGTGGCGGTGATGCAGCCACTCTGCGTAGTGCGTGTCGAGCCAACGCTCGAGCCGCGGCGGCCTCGTCTTCTGATGATAGTGAGACGCCGCCCAGATCGTCACGCCGACCAGCAACATGACAGCCGGCCCCAACAAATAAGCCATCAACGATTCAGACATCGGAGCCTCCCTGGCGGCTTGCGTCCACGTTTCAGTTTAGGCGATAGAAACCAGGAGGGAAGGGCGACGTAATAGGGTCCTAGCGAGGTCCGTTTGCCGGGTAAAGTCTCACCTTTAAAACCTAGCGAGATTTTTCGATTTTTCTTTTTCTACAACACGTTAATTGTTTACGGCAAAACGTTGTGTACCAAAAAAGTTGGTCAATTTTGTCGTTTGTGGTGATTGGGCTTTAACTCTGGCGCCGCCCGCCTAGCCAGCCGTTTGATTGCGGTCGTCAGCGACCTGCCGATCGACGAAATCAGCCCAAAGCTGTCCGTCGAGCGCACTGACCCCGGTCTCCCGCCGTTGCGCCAATTGACGCAAATGTGCCGATGCCGTGCGCCGAAAATCATGCAGGACGAAATGCTCCACTTCGAGTCCAAGCGCCTTCACGGCCTGATTCAGCGTGCTTTTGGCGATCGGCCGATCGTCGCCTCTGACGCTCGGGAATACGAATTGTCGACTCACTCTTGCCTGATGAAGCTCGCGCAGCATCGCCACAGCCTGGTGCGGTAGATGGACCAATTGATCCCGATCTTTCTTCAGGCGAGCGGCGGGTATCGTCCACAGCGCGCGATCCAGGTTGAATTCGCGCCACGTCGACTCAATGAGGTCCGACTTGCGCACCATCGTCAGCACCAGCAGATGCAGCGCCAGTTTGAGCGGCCGGCGGATGCTCGATGCGTCGATTGCACGGAGCATGGTGCCGATCTCATCGCCCGTGAGCACGCGGTTGCGGCTGTCGAAAGTGGCGATGGAGCGCGCGGGCACGACCGCGGCCGGGTTGCGGGTGGCGAGCTGCCGGGCCATCAGATACTCGTAAAGGCGCTTGATCACGTTGCGCGTATGCAGCGCCATTTTCGGCGAGCCACGGCTTTTGATTCGCTCGCATATCTCGACGACGTGGTCGGAGGTGACCGCCTCGATCTTCATATCGCCGATGGCGGGCAAGACATCTTTGTCCAGCGCGCGACGCGTGGTGCGACGGTATTCGTCCGATTTGCCGGCCATCGCCGTCGCAAGATAAAGCTCGGCGGCTTCGCGTAGCACGTCCGCCTTGCTTTGCGCGCCGCGATCGCGCCGCGCCGTGGAGGCCGGCGAGAGCCCTTGAGCGACCAGCTCGGCGTATTTTTGCGCTTTCGCCCGCGCGACGCGTAGCGAGATCATCCGGTAATCGCCGATCGTGGCGAGGGGCTGGCGCCTGCCGTTCAGCGAATAGCGGAAACGCCAGACCTTGGTGCCGGTCGTCATGACTTCGATGACGAGGCCATTGCCGTCGGCGACGCTGTAACGAGTGGCGCGCGGTTCGAGCGCGCGGATTTGGCTTTCGGTGAGAGGGACGGCTAGGCGGGGCATGCTCGGATCGCTAATGGGCTGATAGCGATGATTTTAGACGCTTCGAGCTTTGTGTACCAAAGATATGTCGGTTTTTTGGTCAACGATTGGGGTCTGAGGGATAAGCGAAGCAACTCAAAATTGACGATCTAACCTATATTTAAGGGCCAAAATCGTGACAGCACATGCGATATCACTTGCCGATGCAGAACCTGCTGAAAATCACTCCGAGCAGGTCGTCCGAGCTGAATTCGCCGGTGATCGAATTCAATTGGTCCTGCGCCAGACGCAACTCCTCGGCGAATAGATCAAGCGCCTGCGAGTTCTGATCGGCGTGCGCGGCCGCCGTCGCCAGATGCTCCTGGGCGGCGCGCAGCGCAATCAGATGGCGCTCGCGCGCGAGGTAGACGCTCTCCGCGCCCGCTTGCCAGCCGGCGATTCGAAGCAGCTCGGCGCGCAACAGCGCGACACCGTCACCCTGTTTGGCCGAGAGCCGCACTTCGCTGAGGTCGCGGTCGGCATCGAGCGCTTGTGTCGTCGGCGGCAGGCCGGTCAGATCTGTCTTGTTGAGCACGCGCACGACCGGCACACCGCCCGGAAAGCGTGCGGCGATCGCGTGGTCTTCGGCGGTCATGCCGGTACGGGCATCGAGCAGATGCAGCACCACGTCCGCACGCTCGATTTCACCCCACGTGCGCGCGATGCCGATCTTTTCCACTTCGTCGTCCGTATCGCGCAGGCCGGCGGTGTCGATCACATGCAGCGGAATGCCCTCGATCTGGATGGTTTGCGCGACCTTGTCCCGTGTGGTGCCGGCGATCGGCGTGACGATAGCCAGCTCGGCGCCCGCCAGCGCGTTCAGCAGCGACGATTTGCCGACGTTCGGCTGTCCGGCCAGCACCACCGAGAGTCCTTCGCGCAGCAATGCGCCCTGCCGCGCTTCGCTCAACACATGCGCGAGGCGCTCGCGAATTCGTGTGAGCTTGCCGCGGGCGTCGGCGGCTTCGAGGAAGTCGATCTCTTCCTCGGGGAAGTCGAGCGTTGCTTCAACCAACATCCGCAGCGTAATGACGTCCTCGACTAGCGCGTGAATGTCGCGCGAGAACGCACCGTCGAGCGAGCGGCCCGCCGAACGCGCGGCGGCTTCTGTGCTCGCTTCGATCAGATCGGCGACGGCCTCGGCTTGCGCCAGATCGAGCTTGTCGTTGAGAAACGCGCGACGGGTGAATTCTCCGGGCTCGGCAAGGCGCAGACCGAACGCGCGACCGGCGTCGATGCAACGCTGCAGCACGAGTTGCAGCACGACCGGGCCGCCATGGCCTTGCAGTTCGAGCACGTGCTCACCGGTGTAGGAATGCGGCGCCGGGAAGTACAGGGCGATACCGCGGTCGAGTGCGTTGCCGGTGTCATCGAGAAACGGGACGTAGCTTGCGTGACGCGGAGCCAGCGAATGGCCGGTGAGAACCTGTATCAGCGGTTGCGCTGCAGCCTCTCCCGCGCGACCGAACGAAATCCGCACGACGCCGATGCCTCCCCGGCCTGGCGCAGTGGCAATGGCGACGATCGGATCGGAATCGGTGGTGAGCATGGGAGGGCGTGGTCAGAGGAGATTCGAAATGCCCGGTTGGGTGGGCGTGGGCATTGTAACGTGGGCATTCCACCGAACCCGCCGCGGTCGAGATCCTTGGCCTCGGCAAGATTTCATAAGATGAATTGAGATTTATCTTAAATGGGCTAAGATGAGCTTGGCGTCAACTGAGACAGATCGACGCGTCCGTTGGCTTGAAACCCACGTCACAGCGAGAAAAAACGACTTTCTGTAAAATCGTCCAATGCGTTATTTGATGGTCATTTCAGGCTAAAAGTAGCCTATATGAGTTCAATTGTAGCTTAAGTGGTTGTCCACTGATTATGCGCCGAATTGCACAATCGGGCCCATGCCAACCTCCAAAGAAAAAGCTGCCTTCGCCAAACGGTTGAAGGACTCACTCCCCAAGGACGTCAAGGGCGGGACCGACTTGGCCAGGGAATTCGACAAACGCTACAAGAACGGGCCGCCCGTTTCGCCGCAGACGGCGCACAAGTGGTACACGGGTACGACGATTCCCAAGCCCGACAAATTGCAGACGCTGGCCGACTGGTTGCAGATCGATGTGCACTGGCTGCACTACGGTCCCGCGCCATCGGGCAAGCTCAAGCCGCTCGCGAAAGGTGAGAAATATCCGCCTTCGCCGGAGACGATCGAACTGGCGTCGCGGCTCGAAGGTTTGTCGGCTCGCCAGCGCAATCTGGTCGAGGAAATGATCACCGAGTTCTACGGCGGCGCGGAGGAGGGCTAGACGAGAACGCAGCGCCAATGAAAAAAGCCGCCCGGTTTGCACCGGGCGGCTTTTTTGCGGCGTGATCCGAGTTTGGCGACCCGCGGCGGGCTTAACCGCCGCCCGCCTCAGCCGCCACCACGATCTCAGGCCGCTTTCACTTTCGACTTACCCATCATCCGCGTGATGTAGTACTGCTGGGCGATCGACAGTACGTTGTTCACGACGTAGTACAGCACCAGACCGGCCGGGAAGAAGAAGAACATGACCGAGAACGCGATCGGCATGAACATCATCATCTTGGCTTGAACCGGGTCCGGCGGCGTCGGGTTCAGCCTGGTCTGCAGGAACATCGAGACGGCCATCAGCACCGGCAGGATGAAGAACGGATCCTGTTGCGACAGATCGTGAATCCAGAGAATCCACGGCGCGCCGCGCATTTCCACCGACGACAGCAATACCCAGTACAGCGAGATGAACACCGGAATCTGAATCACGACCGGCAGACAGCCGCCGAACGGATTGACCTTCTCGGTCTTGTACAACTCCATCAGCGCCGAGTTCATCTTCTGCGGATCGCCCTTGAAGCGTTCGCGCAGCGCTTGCATACGCGGCGTGATCGCCTTCATGCGCGCCATCGACTTGTAGCTCGCAGCCGACAGCGGGAAGAACACGGCCTTGATCAGCAGCGTGAGCAGCACGATCGACCAGCCCCAGTTGCCGACATAGCTGTGGATCTTCTCGAGCAGCCAGAACAACGGCTTCGCGATGATCGTGACCCAGCCATAGTCCTTCACCAGCTCCAGACCCGGCGCGATGCCTTCGAGCATGCGCTCTTCTTCCGGACCGGCGAACAGGCGCGCGGAGACATCGACTGTCTGGCCCGGGGCAATCGTCGCCACCGGTTCCTTCACGCCGACGCGGTACAGCGCCGGATCGATCTTCTCGACGTAGATGTCGCGCTTCGCACCCTGCTGCGGAATCCAGGCCGACGCGAAGTAATGCTGGACCATCGCCACCCAGCCGTTGTCGGCCGAGGTCGCGTAATCCTGCTTGTTCTTGTCGATGTCGCTGAACGTCATCTTCTGGAAGTGATGCTGGTCGGTGTAGACAGCCGGCCCGATGAACGTGTGCGAGAAGCGCGGCGTTTCCACCGGCTGATCGTCACGCACCAGTTCCATGTAGACCGACGGCGTCACCGGCGTGCTGCCGACGTTCTGGATCTTCGTGTCGACGCCGATCACATAGCTGCCACGCGTGAACGTGTAGGTCTTGATGACCTTCACGCCACCCTTCACCGGCGACTCGAAGCTGAGCTGGAACGACTTTTCGTCGCCCGTCAGATCGTGCGGCTGATTCGGCAGCGGCGTGTAGATGTCGTTGTGATTCGGGAAATCGCCGCCGAGCAGACCCGTGCGCGCCAGATACGTGTGGCTCGCGGTGCGGTCGAACAGCGTGATGACCAGATCCGGCTGCTTGCCGTCGCCCTTGTTGACGAGCGACAGCTTCGACAGCGTGCCGCCGCGGGTGTCGATCTCGCCGCTATAGACGTCGGTGCTGAACTTGATCAGTTGCGATTGAGCGGCCGCCGGCGCGTTGCCCGGAGCAGCTGCGTTCGTCGCCGGCAAATCGGCGGGCTGGGTTCCCGGCGTCGTGGTTCCCGGTGCGGCGCTACCGACCGTTTTGGTCGGGTTGGCGCTCGGGAAGAACATCGACGGGCGTCCGTGGTCGCGTTGCCAGTTGTCGAACAGCATGACCGCTGACATGAAAAAGATGACCCATAGGACGGTGCGTTTGATATCCATGCGTTGTCTCAGTGTCGATGGAACGGCGCGTCAGCGCTTTTCAGAAGTGGGAGGCGGGACGAGATCGATGCCGCCCGCGGAAAACGGGTGGCAACGGCAAATACGCCTGGCGGCGAGATAAGTCCCGCGCGCGGCGCCATGATACTGGATTGCTTCGCGCGCGTAATCAGAGCAGGAAGGGTAAAAACGGCACCGGTTGCCGAGCATTGGGCTGACGGCAACCTTGTAGAAGCGCAATAAAGCGATGAGTACCGTTTGCATGGCTGGTGCGGCCGGACGGCGCCGCGCAACGTGGAGTACCGGGCGACGCCCGTGCAGCCAAGCTGCGACGCGGGCAGTCACTTGAGCGTCATTCCGTCTTGGGCGCTTCCGCGGGCGGCGCCTCGCGACGGACGATTTCGCGCGCTGCCTTGTCGAGCAACGCCTCGATTTCGCTGCGGCACAGCGCCTTTAACGGCGGCGACGATGCGCTCGGCAAAGCTTTCTTGTCGAAGCGCGTGTGCAGACGCAGCAGCACATCCCAACCGCCGAATTCCGCGCGACGCAGCCGGAAGGCCTCGCGTGCGAGTCGACGTACCAGATTACGCGTGGCCGCGCGCGGCGCATACTTCTTGCCGATCACGAGCCCCAGGCGAGCGTCGTTGCCGGTGGGCCGACCGTACACCACGAAGTGTGGAGTGCGGCGCCACGGGCGCAAACGAAAAACGGATGAAAATTCATCCGTTTTCAGTAGCCTTGCGGCTTTAGGGAAGGCGGCTTGCGCTCGCAACGGAACCGAGCCCAGTTGCGGCGCCCCTGCCGCTCCCCCGTCACCGCGGGCTTCGCCTGTTGACACAGACAGAGCGTGCAATCCGCTGGCCTGCCTTAGATGGCGAGACGCTTGCGGCCCTTCGCGCGACGTGCGTTGATGACCTTGCGGCCACCTGCAGTCTTCATGCGAACGCGGAAGCCGTGGGTACGCTTGCGACGGGTAACGGAAGGTTGGTAAGTACGTTTCATGTTGCTCTCACTTGATCGAAAAATAACCGCGCGATCATCGCTGAAAGCGCAATGGCCGGTGGTTTACTGAATTGGTTTTCGCGGAACCCGCTATTTAAACCCGTTTTCCGTTGGCCGTCAATAGTTTAGCCTGGTTCGGCCATGCGCCGGGCCGGCTTCGCCAGATGATCCGTCCCTGTGGATAACTCCCTTGCGGGTAGCATTTGGCGTTAGAATCTCGCCTTACTTCCCAAAAATCCTGCACGCCGCTCCGGCTCGCTTGCCCCGCAAACCCTTGTGGCACAAGCGCCTGGAGCCGTTACGCCTGGCTGCTCAGGGCCTTGTTGCGCGCACGCGACAGGGGCAGCGGCGACCGCCGTGCACACCATAACGACAGCAACTCGATGAACGATTTCTGGCAACACTGTTCCGCATTGCTGGAGCGTGAGCTTACGCCCCAGCAGTACGTGACGTGGATCAAACCGTTGGCCCCGGTCGCCTTCGACGCCGCTGCGAACACGCTTAGCATCGCCGCGCCGAACCGCTTCAAGCTCGACTGGGTCAAGAGCCAGTTCTCCGGCCGCATCGCGGACATGGCCCGCGATTTCTGGCAAGCACCGGTCGACGTGCAATTCGTGCTGGATCCGAAAGCCGGGATGCGCGCGCCGCAGGCTACGTCTTCGCCGGCGCCGGTTCGTCACACTTCGTCCGCACCGATGGGCGGCAATCCCGGCGGCGGCGCTGCGGTCGACGCGGCCGTCGGTGCTGTGCAAGCGGCGCACGCCGCGCGCGCTGGCGGGCTGAACGCCGCCGCGCAGCAACATGCGAACGCGCGCGCGGCATCGGCCGCCGCCGACGACGCAGCCGACCTCGATCTACCCAGCCTCGACGCGAACGAAGCGGCCGCCGCACGCCGCACGTGGCGTCCGGGGCAGAGCGCGAGTTCGAATGGCAGCGGCGAAAACGACTCGATGTACGAGCGTTCGAAGCTGAACCCGGTCCTGACCTTCGACAACTTCGTGACAGGTAAGGCCAACCAGTTGGCGCGCGCCGCGGCGATTCAGGTCGCGGATAACCCCGGCATCTCGTACAACCCGCTATTCCTGTATGGCGGTGTCGGGCTCGGCAAGACTCACCTGATCCACGCAATCGGCAACCAGCTTCTGATGGACAAGGCCGGCGCGCGGATTCGCTACATCCACGCGGAACAATATGTGTCCGACGTGGTGAAGGCGTACCAGCGCAAGGCGTTCGACGAATTCAAGCGCTACTACCACTCGCTCGACCTGCTGCTGATCGACGATATTCAGTTCTTCTCGGGCAAGTCGCGCACGCAAGAGGAATTCTTCTACGCGTTCGAGGCGCTGGTCGCGAACAAGGCGCAGGTGATCATCACCAGCGACACGTATCCGAAGGAAATTTCGGGGATCGACGACCGCCTGATTTCGCGCTTCGACTCGGGACTGACCGTGGCGATCGAGCCACCCGAGCTGGAAATGCGCGTCGCGATTCTGATGCGCAAGGCGCAATCGGAGTTTGTGAGCCTGAGCGAGGACGTCGCGTTCTTCGTGGCCAAGCATCTGCGGTCGAACGTGCGCGAACTCGAAGGCGCACTGCGCAAGATCCTCGCGTACTCGAAGTTCCACGGCCGCGAAATCACGATCGAACTGACCAAAGAAGCGCTGAAAGACCTGCTGACGGTGCAGAACCGCCAGATCTCGGTGGAAAACATCCAGAAGACCGTAGCTGATTTCTACAGCATCAAGGTCGCGGACATGTATTCGAAGAAGCGTCCCGCGAACATTGCGCGGCCGCGACAGATCGCGATGTATCTGGCGAAGGAGTTGACGCAGAAGAGCTTGCCGGAGATCGGCGAGCTGTTCGGCGGGCGCGACCACACCACCGTGCTGCACGCGGTGCGCAAGATTGCCGACGAGCGTAGCAAGGACGCGCAACTGAACCACGAATTGCACGTTCTGGAGCAGACGCTGAAGGGCTAGGCAAGCCGCCTGGAAAAAACGACCTGTTTATTTCCAAACTCGCCCCCATTTTAGTGAGGCGGTTCTGTTTTCAGGCACAATACAGGTTTAACCGCCCGGCGGCCGCGGGCGGAATTCACGCCGTGACGGGCGCTGCGTGGCGCCGGCGGGGAGCCACGGCTGTGTGCGGGAAAGCTTACCTGGCAAGGCGCGCAGGCCGTTATATCAACGAAGGAACTCTATGCAACTGGTCAAGACCGAACGCGATAACCTCCTCAGGCCGCTGCAAACTGTGAGCGGCATCGTCGAACGCCGCCATACGTTGCCGATCCTCGCCAATTTGCTGATTACCAAGAACGGCCCCGACGTGTCGTTCCTGTCCACCGACCTCGAGTTGCAGATCACCACGCGTGCGGATTTTGGCGTGGGCGGCGATTCGGTGGCGACCACGGTGGCAGCAAGAAAGCTCCTCGACATTCTGCGCGCCATGCCCGACGGGCAGGTCACCCTCACGCTGAACGACAAGCGTTTGACCGTGCAATCCGGCAAGAGCCGCTTTGCGCTGCAAACCCTCGCCGCGGACGAGTTTCCCACGGTCGCGCAAGCTAAAGACTACGGCGCGAACCTCGTGGTTCCCCAAAAGACGTTCCGCCAGTTGCTCGGCATGGTCCATTTTTCGATGGCCCAGCAGGACATTCGCTACTACCTGAACGGCATGTTGCTGGTGGTGGACGGCGACCAGTTGATGGCGGTCGCGACCGACGGCCACCGTCTGGCGTTTTCGTCGATGAAGATCGAGGGCACGTTCGCGCGTCAGGAAGTGATCATTCCGCGCAAGACGATTCTGGAATTGCAGCGTCTGCTGGAAGACATCGACGACACGCTGAAGATCGACATCGCGCAAACGCAGGTGAAGTTCACGTTCGGCCAGGTCGAACTGGTGTCGAAGCTGGTGGAAGGCAAATTCCCCGACTTTCAGCGCGTGATTCCGAAGTCGCACAAGAATCAGTTTTTGATCGGCCGTGAAGAACTGCAGCGCTCGCTGCAACGTGCCGCGATTCTGACGTCGGACAAATTCAAGGGCGTGCGCTGCATCATCGAGCCGGGCCAGCTGAAGATCATGTCGACCAACGCCGATCAGGAAGAGGCGCAGGAAGAACTGGAAATCGCGTACGACGGCGACAGCGTCGATATCGGGTTCAACGTCACGTATCTGCTCGACGTGCTCGCGAACCTGAAGGTCGATATGTTGCAGGTGAGCCTTGGCGACGCCAGCTCCAGCGCGTTGATCACGATTCCCGAGAACGACGAGTTCAAATACGTAGTGATGCCGATGCGCATCTAACGCGTCCAACACCAGGAACACACCAAGGGGCGCAGCGCCCCTTTGGCGTTTTTATGGTGTTTTGAAAAGTCCCGAGCAGCAACCTTGCAGTAACGCAGAACCGGAAAAAATCCATGACTGAAACGAACAATACGCAACCCGACAACAGCTACGGCGCCTCGTCCATTCAGATCCTCGAAGGTCTGGAGGCTGTGCGCAAGCGGCCGGGGATGTACATCGGGGATACATCGGATGGCACCGGTTTGCATCACCTCGTGTTCGAGGTGCTCGACAACTCCATCGACGAAGCGTTGGCGGGGCATTGCAACGACATCCAGGTGATCATTCACGCGGATAACTCCATTTCGATCACCGACAACGGCCGTGGTGTGCCGACCGGTCTGAAGATGGACGACAAGCACGATCCGAAGCGCAGCGCCGCTGAAATCGTGATGACCGAGCTGCATGCCGGCGGCAAGTTCGACCAGAACAGCTACAAGGTGTCCGGCGGTTTGCACGGCGTGGGCGTGTCGTGCGTGAACGCGCTGTCGGCGTGGCTGCGCCTCGTGATTCGCCGCGACGGTAAGAAACACTTCATGGAATTCCACCGTGGCGTGCCGCAGAACCGCATCATCGAAGAAATCAACGGCGTGGCCGTGTCGCCGATTCAGGTGACAGGCGACACCGAGAATCGCGGCACCGAAGTGCACTTTCTCGCTGACGAGACGATCTTCGGCAATGTCGAATATCACTACGACATTCTGGCCAAGCGGATTCGCGAACTGTCGTTCCTGAATAACGGCGTGCGGATTCGTTTGACGGATCAGCGCTCGGGTAAGGAAGAAGATTTCGCGTTTGTCGGCGGCGTGAAGGGTTTCGTCGAGTACATCAACAAGAACAAGTCCGTGCTGCACCCGAACATTTTCCACGTAAGCGGAGAGAAAGACGGCATTGCCGTCGAAGTCGCGATGCAGTGGAACGACAGCTACAACGAAAACGTGCTGTGCTTTACCAACAACATTCCGCAGCGCGACGGCGGCTCGCACCTGACCGGGTTGCGGGCGGCGATGACGCGCGTGTTGAACAAGTACATCAACGATCATGACATCGCCAAGAAGGCGAAGGTCGAGACCTCTGGCGATGACATGCGCGAGGGGCTGTCGTGCGTGTTGTCGGTGAAGGTGCCGGAGCCGAAGTTCAGCGCGCAGACGAAGGACAAGCTGGTGTCGTCGGAAGTGCGCGCGCCGGTGGAGGACGTGGTTGCGAAGGCGCTCGAGGAGTTTTTGCTTGAAACGCCGGTCGACGCGAAGATTATCGTCGGGAAGATCGTCGACGCGGCGCGTGCGCGCGATGCGGCTCGGAAAGCGCGGGAAATGACGCGTCGTAAGGGCGTGCTCGACGGCGTCGGTCTGCCCGGGAAGCTCGCCGATTGCCAAGAGAAAGATCCGGCGAAGTCCGAAATTTACATCGTCGAGGGCGACTCGGCAGGTGGGTCGGCGAAGCAGGGCCGTGATCGGAAGTTTCAGGCGATTTTGCCGCTGCGCGGCAAGGTGTTGAACGTCGAGAAAGCGCGCTTCGACAAGCTGATTTCTTCGGAGCAGATCGTCACGCTGATTACGGCGCTGGGTTGCGGGATCGGCAAGGACGACTACAACCTGGAGAAGCTGCGTTATCACCGGATCATCATCATGACCGATGCTGACGTGGACGGCGCGCATATTCGGACGCTGCTGCTGACGTTCTTCTATCGGCAGATGCCGGAGATGATCGAGCGTGGATTTATCTATATCGCGCAGCCGCCGCTGTTCAAGATCAAAGCCGGCAAGGATGAGCGGTATTTGAAGGACGAGTCCGAGGTCAACGCTCATATTTTGAAGTTGGCATTGCAGGGCTCGGAGCTGTTGCCGGCTGAAGGCGCTGCGCCGATCACGGGCGATGCCTTGGGTGAGTTGGCTCGTGCGTACCTGCTGGCGCAGGCGGTGGTGAATCGGTTGAGCCGGTTGTACGACGCTGGCGCGCTCGAGGCGGTGATGGACGGCGTGGTGATGGATCTGTCCAGCGAGGAAGCGGCCGAGGCTTCGGCTCGGGCCATGGAAGCGAAGTTGCGCGACGAACCGTTGAAGCCCGAAGTTCGGGTGACGACGATGTACGACGAGGTGCGTGAGTTGCGCTCGCTACGCGTCGCGCGGTCGCATCACGGGAATCAGAAGATTTTCGTTCTGGATGAAGAGTTTCAGCTGACGGCGGATTATCGACAGCTTCTTAATACGGCTAATACGTTCAAGGGCTTGATTGGTAGTGGTGCCGTGATCAAGCGTGGTGAGCGCAGTATGGCGGTTAGCGACTTCAAGAGTGCGATGAAGTGGTTGCTGGCGGATGCCGAGCGCAATATTTCGAAGCAGCGGTATAAAGGCTTGGGTGAGATGAACCCTGGGCAGCTCTGGGAAACGACGATGGATCCGACGGTGCGTCGTTTGCTTCGTGTGCAGATCGAGGATGCTATTGCGGCTGATGGTATTTTCACTACGCTCATGGGCGACGATGTGGAGCCGCGGAGAGCGTTTATTGAGTCGAATGCGCTGCGGGCGGGGAATATTGATGTTTGAGGCGAAGGCCGCTGCTGTGCGGTTTAGCTAGGAAATAACTGACTGCTCGAGTGACGTTCGGGCGTATTTAGTCAAAAAGAGCCGGCCGATTGAGGCCGGCTCTTTTTTATTGCGGGACGTACCCGGGGGCTCTGCGATATTGGCCACTGCCTCGAAATCGGCTATGGTTTGAAACAAGACCCGAGCTGGCGCTACGCTACGCCAACATTAAACGCGAGACAGCTATCCTTACGAGACGAACGTGTGACATATTGCCAGTCAAGGAGTTTTTGCCGTCGAATAAAGGCTCGCAAAAAACCAAGCCTAACACGCAGGTTCTCAACGTCTTAGAGGGACTATGAAAAGGTTTCTGATTCTAAACGGCGACAAGACGACGGCCGACGGCGTCGTCCAGGCGGCGCCCACTTCCATTCAACTAAGCGAAAAAGACGTTGCCCACGAAGGAGATCCGGTTACATGCCCGGCGTGCAATACGACAGGGAAAATCCAGTGCGACGGCCCTCGGCAGATCATGACTGCGCCGGACGGCAGGCACGCTGCCTTAAGTGATGACCTGTGCATTTGTGGCTGTCATCCGCCGCCTCGTCTCGTAGCGTCACAGCAGATGATGTCAACTGAAGCCTGATCCGATGGCGGGTAGCGCGTTCAAAACCGGTCGAATTAGTCCGCCATTTTTACCTGTATTATTAAAATCAGCATCGCAGAAGGAACAAATTCCGATTTGACAATTGTTTCCGCTCAACCGGTTGCTGTAAACATCTGATCTTTTGTATTATCGCGCGATGGCGCAGGGGCGCGGTTTGTAAAAGAGAGGCGGTATGGGGGCGCAGGACTTAATCGCGGCAATAAAAGGCGGCGTGTCACAGAGCGACCGGCTGCTGAAACTCGATTCATCATTGGGCACGAATGTCCTTCTGCCGCGGCGGTTAGTGGGCTATTCGCGGATGGGCCGTGATTACGGATTCACACTCGATTGTGTTTCCACCAGCGAGAATATTGAACTCAAAACGCTGATAGCCCAGTCCGTCACGCTGTGGATCCAGCAAACCGACTCGTCGTACGCGCCGCACCACGGTTATGTCCATACTGCCCGCCGGCTCGGCTCCGATGGCGCGATTACCAGTTATCAGCTCGGTTTTGTGTCGTGGATGCATTTTCTGCGATTCAGAAAAGATGCGCGTATCTGGCAGGATAAAGCAGCCGATGAAATCCTGACGGATTTATTCAATATGCATCCGCAGGCGCAAGGTGCATTTCGCTTTAATCTGAAAAATCCGCTACCGCAGCGTTCATTCTGCGTGCAATACGAGGATGACTGGCATTTCTGTCACCGGTTGATGGAGTCGGAAGGGCTGTTCGGCTATTTCGAACAGGCCGCCGACGGGAAATCCCATACGCTGGTGGTGACTGACGATATGGGCAGTCTGCAGCCCGCGTCGCCGCAGACGGTGGACTTCTACCGCTCGGGCACCAACAGCGAAACCGACGCGTTCGTACAGTGGAGCGGCACGCGCACACTGCAGAGCACGACCCTCACCACCCGCACGTTCGACTACAAGTCACCGTCCACAGCCGCGAACCCGAAGGGGACAAGCATTCCGACGCTGGGCACCCAGGGCAACCTGCCGCAGCAGGCCGAAGTCTACGAGTACACCGGCGCCTACACGTACGGACAGCAGAATCGGGGCGACCAGTTGGCGAAAGTGCGCATGGAGGAATGGGAGTCGCGTGCGAAGCGTTTCCATGGTGTGGGCGCGGTGCGCCGTATCGATGCCGGGCGCTGGTTCGAACTGGATAACCATCCGGAGCACGATACGGGAAGCGCCCAGGAGCGGCAGTTCGCGGTGATCGCGGTCGACTGGGTAATCGAGAACAACCTGCCGGTGTCGAGTGGCACGACGGACTTCCCGCATAGCCTGAACCGGGCGGTCGCGCAGGCTCGCGCGCAACATGCGAACGATCCGGCGCTGGTCATGAAGTCGGCCGACGGCAGCGAAGGGTTCTTCATGGCCACCGTCGAAGCGCAACGCAGGATGATCCCGTTCCGCAGTCCGCTCGAGCATCACAAGCCCGAGATGCACATGCAGACGGCGACGGTGGTTGGCCCGGCGAACGAAGAGGTCTTCACTGACTCACTGAACCGCATCAAGGTGCAGATGCACTGGGATCGCCTGAACCCTGGCGACGAGAATGCGTCGTGCTGGATGCGTGTGTCCCAGTCGAATGCAGGCGGCGGCCACGGCGGCGTGCACGTACCGCGCATCGGTGAGGAAGTGATCGTGTCGTTCCTCGATGGCGATTGCGACAAACCGATTGTCACCGGCCGCGTCTATAACGGCGCGAAGACACCGGACTGGCACTCGAACGGCATCCTGTCGGGCTACAGGTCGAAGGAATATCAGGGCAGCGGCTACAACCAGATGGTGATGGACGACGCGACCGGCCAGAACCGGATGCAGCTGTTCAGTACAAGCGCGAACTCCCAGCTGCATCTCGGCTATCTGATCGCCCAGACCGGCAACACACGGGGCGCCTATCTGGGCAGCGGCTTCGACCTGAAGTCGGATGCGTATGGCGCAGTGCGGGCGGCCCAGGGTCTGTACGTCTCGACGCATCCGACGGGCGGGACATCGGCCCAGCCACTCGACGCACGCGACGCCACTGGCCAGTTGGTCAATTCCGAAAGCGTGATCGAGTCGCTCGGGCAGGCGAGCGAACTGCATCAGGCGGAAAGCCTCAAGGATGGCTACGACTCGCTGAAGTCCTTTACCGATGCGACGCAGAACAGTGTGTCGGGCGCGACAGGCAGCGGCGGCAATACGGCAGGCGGGGGCACCGGAACCGCGAACGCGTTCAAGGAACCGATCATGCTGTTCGCGACGCCGGCAGGCCTCGCCATGTCAACGCAAAAGTCGGCGCACATTGCGGCAAACGAACACGTCAATCTGGTCAGTGGCCAGAGCACGCACATCGCCACGGGCAAATCGCTACTGGCGAGCGTCGGCGAGAAGATCAGCCTGTTCGTGCAGAACGCGGGCATGAAACTGTTCGCGGCCAAGGGCAAAGTCGAGATCCAGGCACAGTCGGGCAACGTCGAAATCACCGCTCAGAAGACGCTGAAGCTGCTATCGGCGACCGAGAAAATCGAGGTTGCGGCCAAACAGGACATTCTCTTGACGAGTGGCGGCGCGTACATTCGTCTGAAAGACGGAAACATCGAAATTCACGCGCCGGGAAAAATCGATATCAAGGGCAGCGCTCATTCTTTTGCGGGTCCCACCAGCCTCTCCAGCAAACCGCCGGCACTCCCCACCGGCGAAGGTCCGTACAACGAGCAGTTCAAGATTCACGACACGCACACAGGGGAGCCCAGTCCCTACGTGCGTTATCGCATCGAGACTGCGGAAGGAAAAGTGTTCGAGGGGATGACCGATGAGCAGGGACTCACCTCGCGCATCATGACCAGCACGCCAAGTGCCCTGAAGGTTTTCCTGGACACCTGATTCCGGCCAAGGAGTATGCGCATCTCTCAGAGATGCGCTGAATGCTCCGCCCATTCAAGCAGACCGACATCCATGAACGCTCCGAGCACAAGTCACGCGCCAGACGGCAATGGCACCACTAACACGACGCCCGACAGTCTCGTGCACGTGCCGCACGATCCGGCTCCTATGCTCTACTTCCGTCCTGAGACGGGTGAATTCATTCTCGTGCCGGCGGAAGACGTCAGTGGTCTACAAAGCGAATGCAATCTGTTACATGACCGCGTCGACAAATTTCACAAGGCGAATGAGAAGCTCGATGTGGTGCTGAAATCCTATGCCGAAGATGTGCAGAACCACATGTCCGATCCGCGTGCCGGCGAAGCGCACAAGTCCGCCGTTGACGATGCGCTCAAAGAGCGCGAGGCCGCGCACAAGGCGCTGAAAAAAGAATTGGAACCGCTCAGCAAGCTCGATAGCAAGGACCTCACCATGGTCGAGTTGATCCCCATCCATATCGATGGCGACGGCAAGAAGAGCGTGAAGTTTGCAAAGTACAAGCTGCACTATGTGCGTTCGAACAAGATCAAGCCGGGCTGGCATAAATTCGGTCCGGCTGCGTTCGAAGACATGAAGGGCCGTAAGGAGGAAAAGGAGACCGGTTCAAAAAGTTTTATCAAAACGAATGCGCAAGGCAAGCACAAGATCGATGTCGATAAGCTGAAGGAAGGCGTGCTGATCAATCGCGAAAGCAAGATCAAATCGCAGTTGTATGAAAAGACCAAGGTCTCCTCGGAGATCGTCGAGAAGCATGTAACAGGGACGCTTTTCGCGTGGGCGGAAGAGTGGAATAAGGATCTCAGTTACAGCGCCGGCGCAGAAGAGCCCGTCGAACGCGGCGAGAGCGGCGAAGCCGGGAAGAACGATAAGGAGAAGCCCCGGCAGACTGCCTTCAGCAACAACGTCAGCATCGAGGCTAAAGCTCAGTTGATGCGCTACCTGGCGGGAGCGGGGCTGGATACCGAATGGCAGCCGCAAAAAGGCCACGTGGCCATCAAAGCATCGGCGCAGGCCGAATTTGCTATCGCCGAGGGAAAGGTCTCGGGCGCGTTCTATTATCCGGACATTGCCGGCTGGATGTGGAGCCTGGACGGCGACGATGGCAAGACTTATCCACTCGGCGCAGTTCGATTCAAGGGCGAACTCGGGTTGTCGGGGATGGTGGGTGCGAGCATGGTCGCGCAGCTTGGCGTCGTGGTCGACTACCGCGACGAGAAGCGCAAAGACCTGGGTCTGTACGGCGCAGCAGTCGATAACCCCGCGACGAAGCAACGCGAGATCAAGGTAGGCGGCAAGCCGGTCGATCCAAGTGCGAATGCCGACCTCGACGTGTTTGCCGGCGCGCGCGCGGACCTGTCGCTTGAAGGTGCTCTGGAATGGATGGAGCCGGCAAAGACAGGACCCAGCGGCAAATACAAAGCGTTCGCCAAGGTCGGAGACACGGTCACCGCGATGGCGGGTGCCGGACTCACCTGCATGCTCGACGTGAGCTATGCGGCGGGTCGTTTCAGAATCAAGGCGAAAGCGGGTTTATGCCTCGGCGTGGGCGCAAAGGGTGACATCGAAGTGTCGGTCGACGCTTTGCGCATTGCCGAGTTTGTGAAATGGTTTTTCTATCAGCTCTATCACGCGAACTTCCAGCGCTTGAAGTTCATCAGCAGGGAAGCATTCGACGCTTACACGCATATCCAGGTGATGGTCATTCAAGGAATAAAAGATCTGAGTTCGACAGTCGGTGAAGAACTGGTTGATATTCAGACCTTGTATGCGGATTTGGTGGTCGCATACGAACAGGAGGCGGCGCGCGTCCAGTTGATGAACCGCGTGCTAGGTAATCCCTGGATGCTTCAATACGCGACGCCCGAAGCCAAGGGCATTATGATTTATCAACTCACTCGCCATTGGGTCATGACCGATGGCGTCGACCCCGCCAATCACACTTTTGGTCGCTACTACGGTCGTCGCAAAGACGCGGTCAAGCAGATCCTTCAGTGGTCCCACACCAGGCACGATCTCGACAACGTGGTCCAGCACATGGACGCCCGCGGGCAAAAAGGCGATCTGGCTAAAAATCGCCAATACATCAGAGAGTTTCTTCAGATGTCGGTGACGGGCGCTTCGGCACCGGATGCGCAGGAGATGGACGACTACTACGACAACCTGACCGCTATGATCAAGACGGAGCCGACTGCCGGTTACGCGGTCGCGCAGGTCGACTCTCACGACTACGGCTTCCAGATGGCAGCGGGAACCCACCCGTTCTATCAAAACATGCCGGAAGTCCGGGTGGTGTGACGCAGCGAAGCGGCTATCGCGGTTGAGTACTTTGCAACGCGCAGCGGAATGTATAGGTGGTGAAGGTTGACGGCACTGTCTTCCCGCCGGTCTCCGAGATCAAATGGCCGGCCGGGGCCGCTCCGTAACGATACATGGTCATTGCGGTTTCGTCGTTGCCGCCTTCGGCTCCTCGAATGACCCTGGTTGTACCCGAGGCGGGGCCTTGAGGATTTTTTGTTGGTGACTTCGCGTAGTAATCGGCGCCAAACCAATCGCTTACCCAGTCGCGACCATCGAATCCCATATCGAATAGTCCAATTGGGTTGGCCGGATACTTGCCTACCGGGTACAGATACATCTGGACGATGCCGACGTCCGGAGCAAGTTTGTCTGCAATCGTATCGGCGCCAGGGAAGTTGCGATCGGGCTCGTATTTGCCGTTGTCAGTGGCAAAGGCGACCGGTTTGCCGCCTGAGCGGGCGGCGTATTCCCATTGCGCTTCGGTGGGCAGGTCGATGGGCAAGTTGCTCTCTTTCCCCAACCATTGGCAATAGTCTTTCGCCATCTGCCAGGGTACACCGACGGGATGGGTTGGAACTCGGTACGAGCGCGGAACTTTGTCCTGTGGCCATGAGGGGTTTCCTGTCGCAGCGGTGTAAATGTCAAAGTCTGCGTAGGTCACCTTGTACTTGCTAATTGAGTAACTATCGAGCGTTACTGAATGGGCCGGTTTGTTCTCGTGTTGTGACGTATAGGGTTGCTTGTCGGGGGATACATCGGAACCGAAATCGCCCATCGTGAATGTCCCACCCTTCACGAAAACCATATCGGCCAACGATTTTTTAACCAAGGTTTTGACTTCTGGAGATTGACCGGCCTGGCTGCATGCAGGAAGGCAAAAAGCGAGTGCGACCAGTGGGATCGATCCGATGATGGAGGATTTCGTCAAATACAAACGCATGCGGTAAATCTCCAGATTGATGGCAAATTGATTATAAGTTCGATTGCGCAATTCCCGAGCTTTGCAATTGCAACAACTCCTGTTTGGCAGGGAGAAAGGCAAGTGATCTGCGCCATCGCACAGCAGAAGGTTGCATGGTCCCGATGAGCCGGCATAGCGCGACCCAATAGGCATAGCGTAAATGCCCGAAGGAAGACAAAAAAACGCGGCGCCGACTCCGACTTATCCACATCCCCCTTTGGACAACGTTTGTAAAACCCATCTGACTCACTGTGGGCGAAACCTTGATAAACGGTTCACCGTGCCGGGTCGTCCAAAAGTTTTCCCTGGCTCCGTCCTGCTATCCGCCCGGGCTCCGCACGGTTGTCGATTCCGCAGCCTGTTGATCCATAAGCGAAGTTTCAGGTTATCCACAACCAGCCGCGATGCTTGTTAACTATTACTACGTATACATATACAAAGACTATAAAAACCAGAGAGGCAGGCGAAAGCCCGCTGCGCAGATGAGCAGCGGACAAGCGCAAGTCCACTACACCGTCGGCATCGAACCCAAACCCCTCAAACCAACGGCAAACAAATCTCCGTCACCAACTCACCAGGCGGCGTGTCCTTCGGGCTGTTCAAATACTCCTCGAACACTGGCGCATCTGCCGCCTCCCGCCCGGACTGCACGAGCCAGGTCCCATACAGCCATTCATACGCCGCACGCATATCGCTGTATGGCCCGGTATGCTTCAAGGTCGCGTACTGTCCGCCTCTGACATGCGCCACCGAAACCGGCGGACTCACTGTCACCGACATCTGAACCGGATGGGGCAACAGCACCCCGGCTTTCGAACGCAACGCATCTTCATCCACGACGCCTGGATCGTCGTAGTAAATCCCGATCATGCGCATCTGCGCGGCCAGCAAATTGTGTTTCGCCAACCAGCCGAACAAACCATCGAAAGCCTTGCCGATCTGCATATACGGTCCAACGTGATCGACCGACAGCACCTCCATCGGCTCCACATTCCGAATCACCACTTCACGCGTTGTCATTTGAGCGTCTCCTGAAAGCGCCGGATGAAACCGGCTATGTGTACCTTGCTGGCGATACTGCGCCGGCGGCACGCCGAACGCCGCGCGAAAAGTGCGTGTGAACGACCGATGATTGCCGCAAAAGGACTCCCTGCGAGCAAAAGTACCACGCGCGCATTAACCAAATCCTGCGAATTTCATCGCAGACTCATCACCCGCTCAAGTTTGCCGAATTTCGATAACACCTCGAATAATGGCCCGCTACCATCGGGTGAAGTCTTATCCGTCGGCATCCGCAAAGCCTTGCTTTGCCGAGCTAGCGGCTACATCAGGGAGTTTCCGATGAAATCAGATCAGCACGCGGATCAAGTCGCGCATCGCGAGCCGATCCAGTTCAGCGGCCAGACGCTCACCGCGAACACCGTGACGATGTCGGTATTTGGCGCTATCGTGATGTTTATCGTCAGCTTGTTGTCGCTGTTCAGGCTGCGCCGTGCCGATCCGGACATGGAGCGCCCGTCCCGCGCACCGCTATATCTGTTCTTCCCAGCGTTCGACCTGATGGCCGAGGTCATCGCGTCTGGCGACGATGGCGTACTTCAATTTTCTGGTGGCGATCGCGTTCGCAACTTTTCTCGCGCTGGGCTACGTCTACTTTCTTTTGACGAGTCAGCAGCGGGAAGAGGCGCCGTCGGACACCCTGCTCGAAGAATGACGGATCGAGCCGCTGCACGAGCAGCGGCGATGGAGTCGACAGCATGAGCTACACCGAGACGATTGGCAGTCGCACGTACCGCTTTGCCGATCTGAAAACCCTGATGGCGAAGGCGAGTCCCCAACGCTCGGGCGACCAGCTCGCGGGCGTCGCCGCGGCGAGCGAGGAAGAGCGGGTCGCTGCCAGGATGGCTCTCGCGCAAGTGCCGTTGCGCACTTTCCTGAATGAAGCGCTGATCCCGTACGAAAGCGACGAGGTCACGCGTCTCGTGATCGACGACCATTCGCCGCAAGCATTCGCCGAGATCTCACATTTGACGGTCGGTGATTTCCGCAACTGGTTGCTGAGCAACACGACGGATAGCGACGCGCTCACGCGCATCGCGACGGGCCTCACTCCGGAAATGGTGGCGGCGGTGTCCAAGCTGATGCGCAATCAGGATCTGATCGCGGCAGCACGCAAACGTCCGGTGATTACGCGCTTCCGCAATACGGTCGGTTTGCCGGGGCACATGTCGGTTCGTCTGCAACCGAATCATCCGACGGACGATGTCAAAGGTATCGCCGCCTCGATGCTCGACGGTCTGATGTACGGCTGCGGCGACGCGATGATCGGCATCAACCCCGCCAGCGACAATCTCGCCGCGATCACGCGACTATTATCGATGATCGATGACTTCCGCCTACGCTATCAAGTACCGACACAATCGTGCGTACTGACTCACGTTACCAACACGATCGCGGCAATCGAAAAGGGGGCGCCGGTCGATCTGGTGTTTCAATCGATCGCGGGCACAGAGAAAGCGAACGCGGGTTTCGGGATTTCACTCGCATTGCTCCAGGAGGCCTACGAAGCGGGACTGTCGCTGCAACGCGGCACTGTCGGCAATAACCTGATGTACTTCGAGACAGGGCAGGGCAGCGCGTTGTCGGCGAATGCGCATTTCGGCGTCGACCAGCAAACCTGCGAAGTGCGCGCCTACGCAGTGGCGCGCAAGTTCAACCCCTTCCTGGTCAACACCGTCGTCGGCTTTATCGGCCCGGAGTATCTTTACGACGGCAAGCAGATCACGCGCGCCGGTCTCGAAGACCACTTCTGCGGCAAGTTGCTGGGCGTGCCGATGGGTTGCGACATCTGCTACACGAATCACGCGGAAGCGGATCAGGACGATATGGACAACCTGCTCACGCTGCTCGGCGTAGCGGGCATCAATTTCATCATGGGCATTCCGGGCGCGGACGACGTGATGCTCAACTATCAAAGCACCTCCTTTCACGACTCGCTTTACGTACGCGACGTGCTCGGCCTGCGTCGGGCGCCGGAATTCGAGGAATGGCTGGAGTCGATGCAGATCACCGACGCGCGCGGCGCACTGCTAAGCGTGTCGGCACAACAGCCGCTGCTGGAAGGCGCGCGCGACTGGATGGGGATCGCATGAGCGACATCCTCGAAAAGAATCCCTGGGGTGCGCTGCGCGAGTTCACCAACGCGCGGATTGCATTGGGCCGCGCCGGCAACAGTTTGCCGACTGCGCCACTGCTGGCATTCAATCTATCGCATGCGCAAGCTCGCGACGCCGTGCATCATCCGCTGGATACCGACGTATTGCATGAGCAACTCCATGCGCTGAACTTCAAGACGTTGGACGTCCACAGCGCTGCGCCGGATCGCGAGCGTTACCTGCGGCGCCCCGATCTCGGCAGACGCCTGTCGGACGAAAGTCGTGCGGCGCTCGGCGCATTTCAAAGCGATTCCCCGGAGGTCGTGTTCGTAATCGGCGACGGTCTATCCGCATTCGCCGCGTCGAAGCAAGCCATTCCGCTCTTGCAGGCGGTCTGCGCAAAACTCGCGGACTGGAAAATCGGCCCGGTCGTGGTTGCGCGACAGGCGCGCGTGGCACTGGGTGATGAAATCGGTGAATTGCTCGATAGCAAGCTGGTGGTGATGCTGATCGGCGAGCGTCCAGGTCTGAGTTCTCCCGATAGCCTCGGCATTTACCTGACTTACGGGCCGAAAGTCGGCTGCAGCGACGCGCAGCGCAACTGTATTTCCAACGTGCGTCCCGAGGGACTCGACTACCCGTTGGCCGCACACAAACTTCACTATCTACTCACGCACGCGAAGCGCCTGGGTCTCACCGGCGTGGGCCTGAAAGACGACAGCGACGCGCTGCTGGAGAGCGCGCCGACGGCGCGCGCTGTGAGCGATGCCTCGCAGCAAGCAGACACGGCATAAAAGCCGCTCAGTTCTTGACGCGCTCCACCGGATGCGTTTGCAGCCAGGCGTTCTCGTCATCCTCGAAGATCCGCGAGCGGGTCAGAAAACGTAAGCCGCTGGGACGCTCCAAAGAAAACATGCCGCCGTTGCCCGGCACGGCATCGATGATCAACTGCGTGTGCTGCCAGTATTCGAATTGCGATTCGCTCATGTAGAACGGCACACTGGCAATTTCGCCGAGTTTCACATCGGACGAGCCGACCATGAACTCGCTCTGCGGGAACATCATCGGTGCGCTGCCGTCGCAGCAGCCACCGGATTGATGGAAGAGCACGGCGCCATGCTCCGCGCGCAGCTTGTCGATCAGCTCGACGGCGGCCGGCGTGGCGATTACGCGATCCACTTCTTTCGTATCAGTCATCACATTCCTCGCTGAAAAAAGAGCGAGCCGCGCAAGGCGGCCCGCTCGTACAGGATCGTGATACTTAGAAGAAGCCCAGCGGCTTGTCGCTATAGCTGACGAGCAGGTTCTTGGTCTGCTGATAGTGGTCGAGCATCATCTTGTGATTTTCCCGGCCGATACCCGATTGCTTGTAACCGCCAAATGCCGCATGCGCCGGGTAGGCGTGATAGCAGTTGGTCCATACGCGGCCCGCCTGCACTTCGCGGCCAAAGCGATAGGCGCGCGTGCCGTCGCGGGTCCAGACGCCGGCGCCTAAACCGTAGAGCGTATCGTTGGCGATCTCGAGCGCTTCTTCTTCGGTTTTGAAGGTCGTGACCGACACCACGGGTCCGAAGATTTCTTCCTGGAAGATGCGCATCTTGTTGTGACCGCGGAACACGGTCGGCTTGATGTAGTAGCCCTTGCTCAGTTCACCATCGAGCCCGTTACGTTCACCGCCAATCAGGCACTCGGCGCCTTCCTTCTTGCCGAGATCGAGGTACGAAAGAATCTTCTCGAGTTGCTCCTGCGAAGCCTGCGCACCGATCATCGTCTTCGTGTCGAGCGGATGGCCTTGCGTGATGGCAGCGACGCGTTTCAACGCACGTTCCATGAAGCGGTCGTAGATCTTCTCGTCGATCAGAACACGCGACGGACAAGTACACACTTCACCCTGATTCAGCGCAAACATCGTAAAGCCTTCGAGCGCTTTGTCGAAAAAACTGTCGTCCTCGTTCATCACGTCGGCGAAGAAAATGTTCGGGCTCTTGCCGCCGAGTTCGAGCGTCACCGGAATGATGTTCTGGCTCGCGTACTGCATGATCAGGCGACCCGTGGTGGTTTCGCCGGTAAAGGCGATCTTGGCGATGCGCTTGCTCGACGCGAGCGGTTTGCCGGCTTCGAGACCGAAGCCATTCACCACGTTCAGCACGCCCTTGGGTAGCAGGTCCTGAATCAGTTCGGCCAGCACGAGAATCGAAGCCGGGGTTTGTTCGGCCGGTTTGAGCACGACGCAATTGCCCGCTGCCAGCGCCGGTGCGAGCTTCCACACGGCCATCAGAATCGGGAAATTCCACGGAATGATCTGGCCGACCACGCCGAGCGGTTCATGAAAGTGATACGCGACAGTGTCGTGATCGATCTCGGAGATCCCGCCTTCCTGGGCACGCACGGCGCCGGCGAAATAGCGGAAGTGATCGATGGCGAGCGGAATGTCGGCCGCCATGGACTCGCGCAGCGGCTTGCCGTTGTCGATCGTCTCGGCCACCGCAAGGCGTTGCAGGTTGGCTTCCATGCGATCGGCAATGCGCATCAGGATGTTCGCGCGATCCGCGGCCGAGGTTTTGCCCCAGGCCGTTTTGGCACGATGTGCTGCGTCGAGCGCGAGTTCGACATCGGCTTCGCGCGAACGCGGGATCGATGTGAACGGCTCACCGGTGATCGGCGATATGTTGTCGAAGTACTCGCCGCCCGCAGGCTTTACCCATTCTCCACCGATGAAATTCTCATACTGCTTTTTATACGGGAATTCGGTGGTCAGAAACTGCATCTCCGCGTGATTCATCTGTGTGCTCCTCACATGTATGAATGGGCTATATTCGGCGCGATATTTCGCTTGGCCGCGAGGGGGATGAGCCAGAACTGTGCCAGTGCACCGGACCAGTGAAGCGTGCACGCGCGGCAAGCGTCCGCGTAAGCAATCGAGCGTGCGTTGTTCAAGTCGCACGGCCGGAGCGTCCCGATTCGGAGCAGCGTGCGCAGTCCTGTTCACAAATTGAACAATGCAGCGACGTATGCAGCCGGGTCGAATTTCACGCGCAACAATTTGCAAGCGTCGGTGCTGGCGTCACTGTTCGACGTTGGCGCATTAACGGCTGCGGAAACGGCCGCATTGCCGACGCGTGGGCGTCGTCAATCGATCGTCGCGGAGGCGCGCGAGTATGGTTTGACCAATCGCGATCGTGTGCGGGCCTATTTACGCAGCAATCGCAATCCGTTGCCCACCACCAGCAAACTCGCGCCGACATCGGCGAATACTGCCATCCACATCGTGCCGAGGCCCACGACGGTCAGCACGAGAAACACGCTCTTGATGCCGAGCGCCAGCGTGATGTTCTGCAC
This sequence comes from Paraburkholderia sp. BCC1884, assembly GCF_900996225.1. Lineage (GTDB taxonomy): Bacteria > Pseudomonadota > Gammaproteobacteria > Burkholderiales > Burkholderiaceae > Paraburkholderia. The sequence goes on from NZ_CAAJGL010000090.1 coordinate 404,600, forward strand.
CAGCACCGAGTGCGTCGACTTCGACAAGCGGATGAATTGCGGAATCTTGCGCAGATCGTCGTCCATCAACGCGACGTCGGCGGTTTCGATCGCGGTGTCGGTACCCATCGCGCCCATCGCAAAGCCGATGTCGGCGCGAGCCAACGCCGGCGCGTCGTTGATGCCGTCACCGACCATGCCGACGGTCGCGCCTTTCTCGGACCACTGTGCAACAGCCCCAAGCTTGTCTTCCGGCAACTGATTGCCGCGCGCTTCGTCGATGCCGACCTGCCGCGCAATCGCCGCAGCGGTGTGCGGGTTGTCGCCGGTAAGCATCGTCGTGCCGACGCCAAGGCGTTGCAATTCGGCGATGGCGGCACGGCTCGTTTCCTTCACGGTGTCGGCGACGGCAAACAGCGCGAGCACGCGCTCGCTGTCGATCAACATGACCACGGTCTTGCCTTGCCGCTCAAGTGCGTCGAGCTTCGCTTCAAGCGACGCCGAGCAGCGCCCGAGTTCCTCGACCAGCCGATGATTGCCGAGCCAGTACGGCGCGCCGTCAATCTCTGCGCGCACGCCGCGTCCCGCGATGGCTTCGAATGCGTCGACCGTCACGCTCGCCAGGCCTTCCGCTTGCGCGGCCGCCGCGATGGCCGTCGACACCGGATGATCGGAGCGCCCCGCGATGCTTGCCGCGAGCGACCGGCAGCGCACGACATCGACGTCGGCGAGGATCTCGAACTCGGTTTGCACGGGCTTGCCGTGCGTGATCGTGCCGGTTTTGTCGAGTGCCAGCCGACTCAGCTTGCGGCCCTGTTCCAGGTAAGCGCCGCCTTTGATCAGGATGCCCTTGCGGGCCGCTGCGGCGAGGCCGCTCACGATCGTCACCGGCGTCGAGATCACCAGCGCGCACGGACAGGCGATGACCAGCATCACCAAAGCCTTGTAGACCCACTCCTGCCAGAGTCCGCCGAATAGCAGCGGCGGCACGACGGCGACCGCGAGCGCGACGGCGAACACGATCGGCGTGTACACGCGGGCAAATCGATCGACGAAGCGTTGTGTCGGCGCCTTGGTGCCTTGCGCTTCCTCGACGGCGTGCATGATGCGCGCAAGCGTCGTGTTGCTGGCCGCAGCCGTCACGCGATAGTCGAACGAGCCGGTCTGGTTGATCGTGCCGGCGAACACCGCGTCACCGACCGTTTTGTCGACCGGCAGGCTTTCGCCGGTGATCGGCGCCTGATCTACGCTCGAACGTCCTTCGACGATCTCGCCGTCGAGCGCGATGCGCTCGCCCGGCTTCACGCGCACCAGCGCGCCGAGTGCGATCGTTTTGAGTTCGGTGGCCAGCCAGCTGCCGTCGGATTGCTGCACGCTGGCTTGCTCCGGCGTGAGTTGCATCAGGCCCTGGATCGCATTGCGGGCGCGGTCGAGCGACTTCGCCTCGATCAATTCGGCGATAGTGAACAGCACCATCACCATCGCGGCTTCCGGCCATTGGCGCAACATCAGTGCGCCGGTCACCGCAATGCTCATCAACGCGTTGATGTTCAGGTTGCCGTTGCGAATCGCGAGCCAGCCCTTCTTGTACGTCGTCAGGCCGCAGGAGGCGATGGCGACGATCGCCAGCGCCGCTGGAACCCAGGCGGGGGCGCCGAGCCAACTGGCGGCCTCTGAGCCAGCCGCGACGACCCCGGCGAGGGCGAGCGGCCACCACGGCTTGTGCGGCACGGGCGAGGCGGCTACCGACGCCGCATCCGCTCTGGCGCTCGCCAGCTCGGGCGTGAAGTCGAGCGAACGGAGCGCGGCGAGGATCGAATCGAGCGCGCCAGGCGCGTGGACGACGGTCAAGACCCGCTGCATCAGGTTGAAATCCATGCTGCGCACGTAGGGCATGCGGCTGAACTTCTTGCGGATCAGGGCTTCTTCAGTCGGACAATCCATCTGCGTGATACGGATGGCCGTGCGCATGTCGGTGCCGACCGCCTCGGATTGCGGTAGTTGGACCGGCATTGGCGCAACGGCGCCTGACGCTCCACAGCAGCCCGCGTCTTCATGACGGTGACCGTGATCGTGCCTGTTGTGATCGTGAGCGTGACCTTCGTGCCCCTGGTCGTGAGCATGTCCGTCATCCCCATGGGCACGGGCTTTGGCCTGTTTGGGACGGTCGGCTTCCGCGTAGTCGGCTCGAGGCATGGTGGCTTCCTGGTTAGATTTGTGGTCTAGTAAACACCTTGAAGCCACTACAAGGTCAAGGCCGTCTTCGAGGAGGGTCCATGAAAATAGGCGAACTGGCGAAAATCGCCCATTGCACGACCGAAACCATCCGCTTCTACGAAAAAGAGGGCCTGTTGCCCGAAGCGGAGCGCACCGAAGCCAATTACCGCAGTTATTCGGCACGGCACGTCGAAAGGCTGCGTTTCATCCGCAACTGCCGTGCGCTCGACATGACCCACGATGAAATCCGCGCCTTGCTGCGTCTCACCGACGCACCGGCGGAGGGTTGTGGCGGCATCAATGCGCTGATCGACGAGCATATTTCCCACGTCGACTCGCGCATCGACGAACTGAAGCAGCTGAAAATGCAGCTGACCACGCTGCGCGAGCAGTGTCACGGCGAACAGGCCGTGGAGGACTGCGGCATCGTGCACGGCCTTACGGACATGGATGTGAGCGCGCCCCGCGCGCGGCATACGCATCTGGGCTGACGCGCGTCGGCGTGAAGCCGCGCGAAAATCGCCCTATTCACGGCGGGTCGCATGAGCGGCCTGGCCAATAAACAATCGAATCCAGTTGGAGAATCAACGTGTTTACCTGTAGAAACCAATCCTGCGGCGCGCAGTGGGAGCAATCGGACGTCGTCATCAAGAACGAAGGGCAAGGGCTCCTGTTCCGTTGCCCGATGTGCGGCGCGCGCAATTACGTCGAACGTTTCGACGGCGAAGATGGCTCGGTGGTGTACGAGCAGATGGAAGGCCGTCCCTCAACCGGCCCCATGGCCGAATAACCAGTTGCCTCCAGCCGACAGCGAGCCATCACCCCTATGAACAGTCCCACTCCCGCCGGCGCGCCGTTTAGCGAGTTGCCGCTAGCGCCCGCTACGCTCGCCAATCTGACGCAGCTCGGCTACCTCGAGATGACGCCGATCCAGGCCGCGAGCTTGCCCATTGCACTCGCCGGCAACGATCTGATCGCCCAGGCGAAAACCGGCAGCGGCAAGACCGCGGCGTTTTCGCTGGCGCTGCTCGCCCGCCTCGATGTCCGCAACTTCGCCGTGCAGGCGATGGTGCTGTGCCCGACGCGCGAACTCGCCGATCAGGTCACGCAGGAAATCCGCCGTCTCGCGCGTGCCGAGGAAAACATCAAGGTGCTGACGTTGTGCGGCGGCACGCCGATGCGTCCGCAAACGGCGAGCCTCGAACACGGTGCGCACATCGTGGTCGGCACGCCGGGCCGCATCATGGATCACCTCGAGCGCGGCAGCTTGCCGTTGCAGTCGCTCAAAACGCTGGTGCTCGACGAAGCCGACCGCATGCTCGACATGGGTTTCTTCGACGATATCGCCACCGTGGTCAAGCAATGTCCGAAAGAGCGGCAAACGCTGCTGTTCTCGGCGACGTACCCCGAAGGCATCGTCAAGCTGAGCCAGCAGTTCCTGCGCAACCCGAAAGAAGTGAAGCTGGCCGAGCGGCACGACAACACCAAGATCCGTCAACGCTTCTACGAAGTGACCGAGGATCAGCGTCTGCATGCAGTCGGCTTGCTGCTGAACCACTATCGCCCGGTGAGCACGCTGGCGTTCTGCAACACCAAACAGCAATGCCGCGATCTGCTCGACGTGCTGCGCGCGCAAGGTTTTCATGCGCTCGCGTTGCACGGCGAACTCGATCAGCGCGAACGCGATCAGGTGCTGATCCAGTTCGCAAACCGCAGCTGCTCGGTGCTGGTGGCGACCGACGTCGCCGCGCGCGGTCTCGACATCGCGCAACTCGAGGCGGTGATCAACGTCGACGTCACGCCGGACCCGGAAGTGCACGTGCACCGCATCGGCCGCACGGGCCGCGCCGATCAGGAAGGCTGGGCGCTGAGTCTCGTCAGCATGAACGAGATGGGGCGTGTGGGTAATCTCGAACATGCGCAAAAGCGCGACGTCGAGTGGCACAAGCTGACTGAGCTGAAACCCGCCAGCAACGAACGCCTTTTGCCGCCGATGGAAACGCTGCAGATTCTCGGTGGCCGCAAGGAAAAGATCCGTCCGGGCGACGTGCTCGGCGCGTTGACCGGCGAGGCGGGCTTCACCGGCGCACAGATCGGCAAGATCAACGTGACCGAAATGTCGACCTATGTGGCCGTGGAGCGCAGCATCGCGCGTGAAGCGCTGCGCAAGCTCAGCGCCGGCAAGGTGAAGGGCAAGAAGGTCAAGGTTCGCATGATGGACGACGCCTGATTCGAAGTCGTGGTTCCGGCCGGCTGCACGCACTGCCCGTGCAGCCGGCTCATCCCGCATCACATTACGTCATACCTCAGCTGTTTTCCGCATGCTTTGCGCGGCCTCGTTTCTTCCCCAGAAACCCCGATCTGACTGGCTCCACGCATGACGGTGCGACTTTGCACGCGCCATGACGTAAACGCATGCCGTGCATGACAAAGTTTCGATTGTGACGGTTCTTTGGCTGATGCCTAATCACTCAACCGCAAGGAAGCGCCGCGCCATGGGCTGCCCGTGTATTCCTTGCTGGCTGGAGAAAGGGAGAAAGCCTTATGCAGAGCGCCATGCAAGCCCGCTCGAAACTGCCTGATGTAGGCACGACGATTTTTACCGTGATCGGCCAACTGGCTGCGCAATACGATGCGCTGAACCTGTCGCAAGGCGCGCCGAATTTCGCGCCGGATGCAAAGCTGGTCGACGGTGTCGCGCAGGCCATGCGCGCCGGCCACAATCAATATGCACCGATGGCGGGCATCGCCGCGTTGCGCGAAGCGCTCGCCGACAAGGTGGAAACGCTATACGGCGTGCGCTACGACCCGGTGAGCGAAGTGACCGTGATCGCCAGCGCGAGCGAAGGTCTATATTCGACGATCAGCGCGTTGGTGCATCCCGGCGACGAAGTGATCTACTTCGAGCCGTCATTCGACAGCTACGGTCCGATCGTTCGCTTGCAGGGTGCGACGCCGGTGGCGATCAAACTGTCGCTAAGCGATTTCCGCGTGAATTGGGACGAGGTCGCCGCCGCGATCACGCCCAGGACCCGCATGATCATCATCAACACACCGCACAATCCGACCGCGACCGTGTTCGGCGAGGACGACATCGCGCGCCTGAGAGCGCTGACGCGCAACACGGATATCGTGATTCTCGCCGATGAAGTCTACGAACACGTGGTGTTCGACGGCGACCGCCATCAGAGCATGGCATGTCACAGCGAACTCGCTGAACGCAGCGTGATCGTCTCGTCGTTCGGCAAGTCGTATCACGTGACGGGTTGGCGCATCGGATACTGCCTCGCGCCCGCCGCCTTGATGGACGAGATTCGCAAAGTGCATCAATTCATGGTGTTTTCTGCCGATACACCGATGCAGTACGCGTTCGTCGATGCATTGGCGAATCGCGAAAGCTACCTCGGTCTGTCCGCGTTCTATCAGAAGAAGCGCGATCTGCTCGCCGACGCATTGCGCGACTCGCGCTTCGAATTGTTGCCGAGCGAAGGCACCTTCTTTATGCTCGCGCGCTTTCGTGGTTTCTCGGAAGAAAGCGATAGCGACTTCGTGCTGCGTTTGATTCGCGACGCGCGGGTCGCCACGATTCCTCTGTCGGCCTTTTATACCGATGGCACGGACTCCGGCCTGATTCGCCTGAGCTTCTCGAAAGACGACGCGACCTTGATTGAAGGTGCGCGCCGTTTGTGCGAGATTTGATGGCTCGCGAATGTCACCGATGACATCGAAACGAAATCGTAGAAAATAAGGACCTGTTTATGAAATTGCTCAAGCCTCTATTGGCACTGGCCTGTGCATTCGCGTCGCTCACGACAGCGTGCGCGGCAAGCGCCGCCGACACTTCGACATTGCGTTTTGGACTCGAAGCGCAGTATCCGCCGTTCGAATCGAAAGGGCCGAATGGTGAGTTGCAGGGCCTCGATATCGATGTCGGCAATGCCGTCTGCGCCGCCGCGCATATGACGTGCAAATGGGTCGAAACCTCGTTCGACGGATTGATCCCCGCGCTGCAAGGCCGCAAATTCGACGCGATCAATTCGGCGATGAATGCGACCGAACAACGTCGGCAGGCAATCGATTTCACCACGGTCGTGTATCGCGTGCCGTCGCAACTGATCGCGAAGCGCGACAGCGGTTTGCTGCCGACGCCCGCGTCGTTGAAGGGCAAGCGTGTGGGCGTGTTGCAGTCGTCGATTCAGGAAACCTTCGCGAAGACGCATTGGGAGCCCGTCGGCGTGACGGTGGTGCCCTATCAGGATCAGAACCAGGTTTATACGGATCTGGTGGCGGGTCGTCTCGACGCGACGCTCGTGCTTGCGCCGGCGGGGCAAACGGGTTTTCTGTCGAAGCCGAACGGCAACGGTTATGCGTTCGTCGGTCAACCGGTGCGTGACGACAAGATTCTTGGCAGCGGCATCGCCTACGGAATTCGCAAGGACGACGCGGCATTGCGCAATCGGCTGAATGCGGCAATTGCGAAGGTCCAGGCCGACGGCACGGTGAAGACGCTGGCCGCCAAATATCTCGGTGATATCGACGTCAGCGCGAAGTAATCCGGTTGCGTTGCCTGGGTCGCTGGCCGGTTTCCTTGTTGGCGATACGTTTGGCGGCTACGATAGGCAGGCCTCGCTGCGGTGGGGCCTATGCAACCATCGGAGCGCGCATGAACGCGATAACCTCGGCGGCAATCCGGCTTAAAGGCGCTTCTGCGCCGAAGTTCTGGCGCGATGACGCGTTGCCATTCATCGAGGCGCGTTCCATCGAAGATGGCCGTGAGATCTGCTACGCAAAACACTCGCACGAGACGTTCTCGATTGGCGCCGTGACTGGGGGCCGCAGCCTCTATGTGAATCGTCGCGCGCGCGAGTGGATCGGGGCCGGCACGGTCGTGATGATGAATGCGGACGACGTGCATGCCTGCAATCCGGTTGCCGATGAAGCCTGGTCATATCGCATGATGCACGTCGATTTAGCGTGGCTCAGCCGTGCTGCGCGCCGGCACCAAGCGCCACGACATTCACCGGGCCGGGAGTAATCGAACAGGCCAGCGCAAAAGCAGCCATGGAGAGAAAAGCGGTCATCTGATGCCTCGACACGTTTGCACGCAGGATTTGCGATGGGCAACGATATCCGGCGAGGGGTGGGGCGTATTGAAGGAAATGACTTTACGCGGCGGCTGGGCTCTTATGGAGGATGTTCCTACGAGCGACCGCGAGCGGCATTGCGTTGCTCAAAGTTGCCGAACTGAGTCCGGTCGCGCAATGCGGTATCCAATGAATGCGTTCAATTAGCAGCGGCACACAGCAATGCGGCAATCTTTTTTTATTCATTTTCTAGATTCCTTATGCAATCAATATAGACTCGACGGTTTGCGGCCCGGATAACTGCGCCGGTCGATTAGTTTGGGTTGCTAACCATATGAAAGAATCGAGCGCTTGGGCGAAGAATCGTGCTTGCGCCAAGCGGACGGCATCTGGGTTACGCGAAATTGAATTTATCCGACGCCGCCGGACACAAGAAGCCGTCAAACAGAGATATCGGGGGCGAAATGGCGGAACGAGCGTGGCGAAATTTCCCGCGAGTGCCTGCGGAGCCTGAACGGATTCCAGAAAGCAAAAAGCCCAGTCGCGATGACTGGGCTTTTTGCCTGATATCTTGGTGGGGCGTGACAGATTCGAACTGTCGACCTACGGATTAAGAGTCCGCTGCTCTACCAGCTGAGCTAACGCCCCCAACAGAAGCGAAATTATGCCGAAACTTTCAGAGATTGCCAAGTCCCTTTAGCAGATTTCTTAAAAAAATCCGCCACGGCGGGCTTCACGTCGCCCCTCGATATCCGTACCTGGCTCGCAACCACGCCGAAACATCGCTCCCTCCACTGTCCCGGTATCATGTCGCGATCACCTTGCCGCACGAAGCGTCGCGCGGCTTCCCACCGGGGATTGCCATGGATGACAAAGAGATTCTCGAGTTGCTCGACCGCATCCTCGCGCCGTGGGTTCGCGCGCTCACGCTGACGCCGGTCAAGGTCGACGACGAGAGTGCGACGCTACGCCTGCCGTTTTCCGGCGGTCTGCGACATTCCGGCGGCGTAATCTGCGGGCAGGTGTTCATGGCGGCGGCCGACACGGCGATGATCGTCGCGATTTCCGCCGCACTCGGCGGTTTCAAGCCGATGAGCACGGTGTCGCTGAATATCAACTTCATGCGCACCGTCCGCAAGGGCGACGTGCTGATCACCGCGCGCGTGCTGCGTATGGGTCGCAATCTGGTTTTTGGCGAGGTCGAGCTATTCGACGAAGCCGGCAACATGGCCGTCCACGCGACCACCACCTACGCGCTGCTCGAATGAGCGCCCCAGTCCCCACGCCATAAAAAGCCGCAGCAGAGGAAAAAGCCGAGATGTTCGATCAGGTCGTATTCGCCGGCGGTGGCAATCGCTGCTGGTGGCAGGCGGGTTTCTGGGACGTGGTCCAGCCGGAGCTGCATATCCGGCCGCGCGTCATCACCGGCATTTCAGCCGGCGCCGCCACGGCGTGCATGCTCTACACGCGCGACTCCGCCTGGGTGATGCGCTATTACGAAGACGCGTTGCGCCACAACACCCGCAACGCTTACTGGGGCAACCTGCTGCGCGGCGAGTCGGTGTTTCCGCATTACCGTATCTACCGGCAGGCTCTGCTCGACATCTACGGCGAGAAGTTTTCGACGCTCGCCGACGCCCCCGAAATCCGCATCGGCGTGTCGCATCTGCCGCGCTGGCTTGGCGCACGCAGCGCCGTAGCGGCGGGCCTGATCGCGTACAACATCGAAAAATACGTGCGCAAGACCTTGCACCCGACGCTCGGTCAGACGCTCGGTTTTCATCCGGAATTCGTGCGGGCGCAAGATTGCGCGAGCGTCGAGGATCTGGCGGATCTGATCCTGCAATCGTCCAGCACACCGCCTTTCACGCCGGTTCTGCGGCGCAATGGCCGGCCGGTGCTGGACGGCGGGATGGTCGATAACGTGCCGGTCGGCGCGCTCGATGCCGAGGCGCCCGGCAACGTGCTGGTGATGGTTACGCGCCTCTATCCGCGGCCCCAGATGTTCGTCGTGCCGCACGGCGTGCAGCAGCGGCTGTACGTGCAGCCGTCGCGCAAGGTGCCGATTTCGAGCTGGGACTACACCAGTCCCTCGCAGATGGTGCATGCGTACAATCTCGGCCGTGTGGATGGCGAGACTTTCCTGGAACGGATGCCCGCTCTACTGGAAGCCGGGGCGCACGAAGCCCGTTAAGACGTTCGGGACGCTTCGCGCGCCCCGAACAATCGGCTGTCCGGCGACGCTGAATTACCGCCGGCGACCGCCCTGCAACGCTTCCGGATTCGCCACGCTGGCGGTATCGCCGGCGTCGAAAGCCAGAATGTTCTGGAACGCCGCGGTGAAGTACAGCTCGTAGCTCTCGCGCTCCACGTAGCCGATGTGCGGCGTGCAGATCACGTTTTCCATGCGCAGCAGGCTGTAGCCCTGCAGAATCGGCTCGCTTTCGTAGACGTCGATGGCGACCATGCCCGGACGGTTGTGCGACAGCGCGTTCACCAGCGCGTTTTCATCGAGCAATTCCGCCCGGCTCGTGTTCACGAGCAATGCGGTCGGCTTCATGCGCATCAGGTCTTCCTGCTTGACGATGCCACGCGTGTCGTCGTGCAGACGCAGATGCAAAGACAGCACGTCGCTCTGCTCGAACAGCGCCTCGCGACTCTCGGCCACGCCGTATCCGTCGGCGCGAGCGGCTTCGCGAGAATGCTCGCGGCCCCAGATCAGCACATTCATGCCAAAGGCCTTGCCGTAACCGGCGACCAGCCGGCCAATCTTGCCGTAGCCCCAGATCCCCAGCGTCTGACCGCGCAGCACCTGGCCCAAGCCGAAGTTCGGCGGCAACGCCGACGTCTTCAATCCGGACTGCTGCCAGGCCCCTTGCTTAAGGTTTGCTACGTATTGCGGAATGCGCCGCTGCGCCGCCATGATGAGAGCCCAGGTTAGCTCCGCCGGCGCGATCGGTGAGCCGCTGCCTTCCAGCACGGCAATGCCGCGCTCCGTACAGGCTGCCAGGTCGATGTGGCTGGACACTTTGCCGGTTTGGCTGATCATGCGCAAACGAGGCAATTTATCGAGAAGTTGCGAGCTGATGCGGGTGCGTTCGCGAATCAGGACCAGCGCGTCGACTTCGGAAAGCCGGCTCGCCAGTTGGCCGAGGCCCCGGACGGTGTTGTTGAAAACTTTGACTTCATGGTCGGCGAGCAATTGAAAGCAGTCGAGCTTACGAACGGCGTCCTGATAATCGTCGAGGATGGCAATCTTCATGGTATGTGTCTTGCGGCGCACCATGGCGGTGCGAAACGGAGTGTTATGCTGACTGTCCCACCATGTGACCTAAGTCACATGCCGGACTGGCTGAATGGCTTACCGTAGAAGCTCCCGCATAGAACGGGAGCGCCACGGCAAAGGCCGATTGACATCGTTTTTAACAGTTTGTTGCGTGTTGAGGCAAGCCGCTTTACAGACGGTTGCAGAAGCCCCGCCGGCTCGGGCCTCCGCTTGACAGACTGGGTAGCCCATATGACCTGCACATCGGCGCGTCGGGGTTGCAGGAACCCGGCGTGACGAAGTGAACGCCTCTCGCATGCAGTGTCTTTTGGGCTTGTACCGTTTTTCTATTGCTTTCAAAACGGAGACAAGTCGATGAACCATCCCTCATTCGAAGGAACGCCCGCTATCGAGGCGCCAGCGTGGGTCAAACACCGAAAACTGCTCGACTGGGTCCAGCGCGTCGCCGCCACGACCAAGCCGGACAGGATCGTCTGGTGCGACGGTTCGCAGGAGGAGTACGACCGCCTGTGCGCGCAAATGGTCGAAGCAGGCACCTTGAGAAAGCTCAATCCGGCTAAACGTCCTAATTCCTATCTGGCCTGGTCCGATCCGTCCGACGTGGCGCGGGTCGAGGACCGCACCTTCATCTGCTCGCAGCGTCGTGAAGACGCCGGCCCGACCAATAACTGGATTGCCCCGGCAGAAATGCGGGCTACGCTCGACGGCCTCTTCGAAGGCGCGATGCGCGGCCGCACGATGTACGTCGTGCCGTTCTCGATGGGCCCGCTTGGTTCGCCGATCGCGCACATCGGCGTGGAATTGAGCGACAGCCCGTACGTGGTGACGAACATGCGCATCATGACGCGCATGGGCCGCAAGGTGTACGACGTGCTCGGCGAAGACGGCGAGTTCGTGCCGTGCGTGCATTCGGTCGGCGCGCCGCTCGCGGCCGGCGCGAACGACGTGCCGTGGCCCTGCAACGACACCAAATACATCGTCCATTTTCCCGAATCGCGCGAAATCTGGAGTTACGGCTCGGGCTACGGCGGCAACGCGCTGCTCGGCAAGAAGTGTTTCGCGCTGCGCATCGCGTCGACCATGGGCCGCGACGAAGGCTGGCTCGCCGAACACATGCTGGTGCTCGGCGTGACCTCGCCGCAAGGGCATAAACATCACGTGGCGGCGGCGTTCCCGTCGGCATGCGGCAAGACCAATTTCGCGATGCTGATTCCGCCTGATGGGCTGAACGGCTGGAAAATCTCCACCATCGGCGACGATATCGCGTGGATCAAACCGGGCAAGGACGGCCGTCTGTACGCAATCAACCCGGAGGCCGGCTATTTCGGCGTGGCGCCCGGTACGAGCGAAAAAACCAATTTCAACGCGATGGCCACGTTGAAAGAAAACGTGATCTTCACCAACGTGGCGCTCACCGACGACGGCGACGTCTGGTGGGAGGGCATGACCGACCAGCCGCCGGCGCATCTGATCGACTGGCAGGGCAAGGACTGGACGCCGGCCAGCGCGAAAGAGAGCGGCCGCAAGGCGGCGCATCCGAACGCGCGCTTCACGGCGCCGGCCGCGCAGTGTCCGTCCATCGATGCCGACTGGGAAAACCCGGCGGGCGTCGCTATCGATGCGTTCATTTTCGGCGGTCGCCGGTCCACGACCGTGCCGCTCGTCACCGAGGCGCGCAACTGGGTGGAAGGCGTCTACATGGCGGCGACCATGGGCTCCGAGACGACCGCCGCCGCGGCCGGCCAGCAAGGCGTGGTGCGGCGCGATCCGTTCGCGATGCTGCCGTTCTGCGGCTACAACATGGCCGACTATTTTGGCCACTGGTTGAAGACCGGCGAGCGCCTGGCGGCACTGAACGCGAAGCTGCCGAAAATCTTTTGCGTCAACTGGTTCCGCAAGGGTCCGGACGGCAAGTTCGTCTGGCCTGGTTTCGGCGAGAACATGCGCGTGCTGGGCTGGATGGTCGGCCGCATCGAGGGAACGGCGCAAGGCGAAGAACACGCGTTCGGGCTGTCGCCAGACTTCGACGACATCGATTGGAGCGGGTTGAATTTCAGCCGCGAGCAATTCGAGCAGGTGATCTCCGTCGACGATCAGGCTTGGCGCGATGAACTCGCGCTGCATGCCGAGTTGTTTGACACACTGCAACAAGGTCTGCCGCCGGCGCTGATCGAGGCAAAACGCAGTCTGGAAGAGAAACTCGTGCCCTGATTACGTGAGTATTCACTTCGCATGGAAAACCGCCTTCGGGCGGTTTTTCTTTATCCAGCCGAGCCTTGGCGCGATTTTTTCCGATTCCGCAATACTGAGGCGACCTTTACGTCTGTTCGCACAAAAATGACAGTAAAAGCTGCACTGCAGCAGATTGTTTCATTTTTCGAAACAATTGACGATGTCGCCCCATATTGGAGAGTACAGTCGCACGAAAACTGACAATATTTCCGCTTTTGCGGGCAACTTCTGCACGATTTCGCGAGTCGTAGGAGAATTCCAAGTTCGCTTCACTGGTTTTCACCAATTGTCAGGAAGCTGTAACACGGCAGGAGTTGTCTTATGGATCATTTGCAGTCGATGCGAGTTTTCGTCAAAGTGGCGGATCTCGGCAGTTTTGCCCGCGCTGCGAGCGCGATGGATATTTCCAACGCAGTTGCCACCCGTCACGTTGCCGACCTCGAAGGTCGTCTCGGAACGCGACTGCTCAATCGCACAACCCGAAGCCTGTCCCTGACCGAATCGGGTCAGGTTTATCTCGAGCGCGCGCGCCAGATTCTCGACGAGCTGGAAGACGTCGAGCAGATGGTGGTCGCGCGAAACCACGAACCTGTTGGCACGTTGAGAATCGTGGCGCCGGTGGTGTTCGGTTTGCACAACCTCGCGCCCGTGCTCCAGACCTATGCGGAGCGTTACCCGAAGGTCATTCCCGACGTCACGTTGGTCGACCGGCAGGTGGATCTGGTGGAAGAAGGTTTCGATGTCGGCGTCGTCATTGCGCGGCAGATGCGCAGCGCCAGTATCGTCACGCGGCGTTTGACTACAGGGTGCATGACGGTGTGCGCCACGCCGGCTTACCTCGAAAAGCATGGCCTGCCGACGCGGCCCGAGCACCTGCTCGAGCATCCGTGCCTGAGCCTGCCGTCCGAGTACTGGGGCGACGAGCGTGTTTTCACGGGCCCGGAAGGTGAGGTACGGGTTCGTCCGTCGAACGTGATCGTGGCGAACAATACCGAGATGCTGCGTCAATTTGCGTTGCTCGGTATGGGGATCGCGATCTTGCCGAGCTATCTGATCGGCCGGGACATGACGCGTGGCAGGCTCGTGCGTTTGCTCGGCGATTACCGTTTGCCGCAAGTCGAGATCAACATTGCGTACCCGAGCCGTCGCCACTTGCCGGCGAAGGTGCGCACGTTCATCGATCATCTGGTCGAGCATTTCAACCAGACGCCGAACAGCGTACTCGGCGAGCAATGGATCAAGGACGGCCTTGAGCGGCCCGCTACGTCGTCCGCGCTCGAATCCACGGATCACATGCCACCGGAAGCGTTCGACGGCGCTGAGCCGCTCTCGCGCCTGCTGGATAGCGAGCTTGCGCCAGTGCCAAAGGCGTTGGCCACGACGCCTCCTCGCACGCGCCCCACGGCTTTGTCACCGCTTTCCTAGCGGGCGTGTCTCGAGCGGCCGTTTCAAAGCGGGGTTGGCCGGGCGGACAACAAAAAGGCGCAGTCACATGCAGTGACTGCGCCTTTTTCATGGTGCCGACCAATCGTGCTGGACGGCGGGTTAGCGATTGATCACGCCTTCCAGCCGCCAGCTTTGGCTCAGGAGCCGGTTTTGCGAGCGGGAGCCTTCTTCGCAGGCGCCTTCTTGGCCGCCACGGCTTTTTTGGCCGCCGCGGTTTTCGTGGCCGGCGCTTTCTTCGCCGCAACCTTCCTGGCTGCCGGCACGGCCTTCACTGCGACTGCTGCGTCGTCGCCGTCGTCCGATTCCGGCGCTGCTTTCGCCGCCGCCTTGGCCGCCGCGGTCTTCGCTGCCGTCTTGGCCGACGGTTCCTTCTTCTCGAACTCGAAGCCGATCTTGCCGTCGTTCTGCTTGACGAGGAACGCCTTGAAGTTGCGGCCGGTACGCGACGACTTGAAGTTCGTCAGCAGATCGGTGCGACCTTCTTCGAGCAGTTTCGACATCTGTTCGCGCGCGATTTCCTGCTGCAGGATCACCTTGCCCGAGCGGAAGTCGCAGGTCTTCGGATTGGCAACCGAGTTCTCGCAGACATAGCTCATGCCGTGCTCGAACACACGGCCCTGGCACTTCGGACACGCGCCCACCGGTTGCTGATCGGAGAAATCAGGCGGTTCGCCGTCTTCCCCGCCCGAGTCCTGACCGAAATCGAATTCGAGCTTGAAGTTCTTGATCTCGTCGTCGAAGGAGAGCTTGAGGATCGCCGAGAACGGCCGGCCCATCTTGCTGCGGAATCCCGACAGCGGCCCAATGGTCTTGTTCTGCAGCAGTTCTTCGACTTCCGGAATTTCGAACTGGCGGCTGCCCGGAATCTTCGAAATCGAAAACTCGCATTTCGTACAGGCAAAGCGCCGGTAGTTTTCCTTCACCTGACCACCGCAATTCGGACACGGCGTTTCCAACGTCGCGTAATCGCCGGGGATCGTGTCGGAATCGTATTCTTTCGCACGCTTGACGATGGTCTGCGTCATGCGGGCAATTTCCTGCATGAACGCGTCGCGCGGCAGGTTGCCTCGCTCCATCTGCGAGAGCTTGTACTCCCACTCGCCGGTCAGTTCCGGGGCGGTCAATTCCTTTACGCCGAGGCCACGCAGAAGCGTCATCAGCTGGAACGCCTTGGCCGTCGGGATCAGATCGCGACCTTCGCGGATCAGATACTTTTCGCCGAGCAGACCTTCGATGATGGCGGCGCGCGTCGCCGGCGTGCCGAGCCCCTTGGCCGCCATTGCTTCGCGCAGTTCGTCGTCTTCGACGAGCTTGCCCGCGCCTTCCATCGCCGACAGCAGCGTCGCTTCGTTGTAGCGTGCAGGCGGTTTCGTCACCAGTTGATGCGCGGCGATCTTGTCGGTCTTGACCTTCTCGTCCTTCTGTACCGGCACGAGGTTCGCGTCTTCACCGCCAATTTCACGGCCGTAGACCTGCAGCCAGCCCGGTTCGACCAGCACTTTGCCTTCGGTCTTGAAGTGATGACCGACCACTTCCGTGATTCGCGTCGTCACCCGGAATTCGGCGGCCGGGAAGAACACCGACAGGAAACGCTTCACGACGAGGTCGTAGAGCTTCTGTTCCGGCTCGGACAGATTCTTCGGCGCTTGCGCCGTCGGGATGATAGCGAAGTGGTCGCTGATCTTCGAGTTATCGAAGATGCGCTTGTTCGGCTTCACCCAGCCCTTGTCGAGCACCTGCTTGGCGAACGGCAGATAGTTGTTGCTCTCCTTGAGCATGCCGAGCGTGTCCTTGACCGTATCCATATAGTCTTCCGGCAGCGCGCGAGCGTCGGTCCGGGGATAGGTCAGCACCTTGTGCTTTTCGTACAGCGCCTGGGCGAGGCCCAAGGTGTTCTTCGCCGAAAAGCCGAAGCGGCCGTTGGCTTCGCGCTGCAAGCTGGTCAGGTCGAACAGCGCCGGCGACAGTTGCGTGGACGGCTTCGATTCTTCCGTCACCGTGCCGATCTGGCCACGGCAGGCTGCGACGATCGTGTCAGCCGCGGGCGCCGCCCACAGACGCGAATCGCGCTTTTCCGGATCGAACTCGTCGCGCTTGAATTTCGGATCGTACCAGCGGCCTTCGTAGAAACCGGCCGCACACACGAACTCCGCCTTCACTTCCCAATAGTCGCGCGACACGAAGCGGCGAATCTTCTCTTCGCGCTCGACCACGATCGACAGCGTCGGCGTCTGCACTCGCCCGACCGTGGTCAGGAAGAAGCCGCCGCCCTTGCTGTTGAACGCAGTCATGGCGCGCGTGCCGTTGATGCCGACCAGCCAGTCCGCTTCCGAACGGCAGCGTGCGGCATCCGCGAGCGGTTGCATCTCTTCGTCGCTGCGCAGACGGGCGAAGCCGTCGCGGATCGAACCCGCGGTCATCGATTGCAGCCACAGGCGCTGCACCGGCTGCTTGGCTTTCGCGTGCTGCGCGATCAGGCGGAAAATCAGCTCGCCCTCGCGCCCCGCGTCGCATGCGTTGATCAGGCGGTCGACGTCCTTACGCTTGAGCAGCTTGGTCAGCACCTTCAGGCGCGACTCGCTCTTGGCGATCGGGTTCAGATCGAAATGCGGCGGGATGACGGGCAGATTGGCGAAGCTCCACTTGCCGCGCTTGACTTCGTAGTCTTCGGGCGCGGCGATTTCCAGCAGATGGCCGACTGCCGAGGAAAGGACGTAGTCGTCGCTTTCGTAGTATTCGTCATGCTTGGTAAAGCCGCCCAAAGCGCGCGCGATGTCGTTCGCGACGGAAGGCTTTTCGGCGATGATCAGTGCTTTGGACATGACTCGATGTGAGGTTGGTAGATCAGGGTTGATGGCCTTGAGTGCGCTTCATTTAGCGCGACCCCTCGTTTGCGACCTTTGCGACCCATTAACGACCGCTTTATAGCACACGGCGCGAAGACGACGTGTCAAGTGCAATAAATGCGCGCCATCAAAATTGCGCTTTCAACGCTCGGGCAAGCCGCGCAAAACGCGGTGCGCTGCGCTCGCAACGCCCGTTGCGCAGGGCCTAAGCGCTATCGACAGCGCTTAGGCGAGTGTCAGCGCCGGACGCAGTTTGGGCGCGCCGCTGACACCGGGCACGGCCGTCAGATCGGACAACATCCGCTCCACGATGGCCGCTTGTGGCAAAACAGTGCCGAAGAACCGTGTCGTCACTGAGTCTTCGATCAGTATGGTCGGAAAATTCTCAACATCGAGATCATCGAAGCGGTCCGCATGCGTTTCGATGTCGATCCATGCGAAACAGATGTCGGGGTGCCGGTCGGCCAATTTGTCGAAGGCATCCTGGTAATCGCGGCACGTTCCGCACCATTCCGCGCACAGGCACGCCACGAACAGCGTGTCGGGTTCGTTGATGCGCTCGGCGATCCGGTCGTAGTCGGTGTCGAGGTTCAGCGCGGGCATGGTGGTTCCTTGCGTACTTTGTCAGATGCTTTGGCGCGAATGTAGCATGGCCGATCCCGAATCGTGGTCAGGCGGGATCATGGCGCTCCTGCGTGGCTTGCCCGTACGAAGCGGCCGCCGGGCAGTAAGGCCACCCGGCCGGCCAGTTCGAGTTGCAGCAAAGTAGTCTGTAATAGCGAGTCCTCCATCTCGGTACGGTAGGCAAGAATTTCAAGCGTGGTGGGCGAATGGCCAAGCGCTTCCAGGAGGCGCTGCGCTTCTGCGCCGAGGCAGGAGGATGCGGGTGGCGTTGCCGTGGAGGCTTCCGGGCCGGTGGCTCCGCTGGCGTTCGTGGTCGTTGCGCCGCGGTCCCCTTCCGAGTCGGAGTCGGCGCTGCTGTCCAGGTTCGCCAGAAACGCAACCGTGGCTCGTGTCGGCGCTGAACGGGCCTTGCTAGGCGCTACACGCTTTGCAAAACCGAGTTCCTCCAGCACCTCATCCGGCGTTTCGACCAGCTTCGCGCCTTGCTTGATGATCCGATGACACCCACGCGAGAGCGGCGCATGGATCGACCCGGGCAACGCGAAGATATCGCGCCCCATTTCATTGGCGAGCCGTGCGGTGATCAACGAGCCCGAACGCATGGCCGCCTCGACGATCACCACGCCGCTGACGAGTCCCGCGATCAACCGGTTACGCTGCGGAAAATTGGCGGCGCGCGCGGGTGTACCGAGCGGCCACTCCGACAGAATGGCGCCTTGAACCGCGATCTGCCGCGCCAGCGCATGATGCGCCGCCGGGTAGACCAGGTCTGCACCGGTGCCGATTACCGCGACGGTGCCGCCGACGCCTCCCAGCGCCCCTCGATGCGCCGCGCCGTCGATACCCAGCGCCAGCCCGGACACGACCGTGACACCGGCCGCCGACAGCGCCCGGGCAAAGCGCTCCGCGTCTTCGACACCCTGCGGCGTCGCGCTGCGGCTCCCCACAAGGGCGACGGCTCTTCCGTGCAGCAGGTCCAGCCGACCCTTTATATATAGCAGCGGCGGCGGATCGGGCATGGTCAGGAGCGCCGGCGGGTAGGCGGGGTCGTCGAGCATGACCACCTGATTGCCCGGCAGCTCGCGCCATGCGATCACCGCGTCGAGTTGGGCGTCGAAGTCGGGGCCAACCGGCGCCAGCACCGCGCGCGCCGCAGCATCGCCGGCGACGCCGGCAAGCGCTTCCGGCGATTGGTCGAGAATAGCTTCCGGCAGTCCGAAAGCAGCCAGCAAAGCGCGCAGCGCAGCGGGTTTCAGTCCGGGCGCGAGCGACAGCCGCAGCCAGGCGGCGAGTTCAATATCGGTTGCAGGCAAGGTGTGCATTGCGAGTCGATCCTCCGGCAGGGCCAGCGGGCAGGCGGGCGCCATGCTAAAATTTTCATCATCCGAAATAACTGCAGCGCCGCGCCCACCCGCGCGGGCTCGTTGTATGGCGCATTTGGCGCGTTGAATCGAACCGGTTCGACACCATCTATCGTGTGCGTAATACGACGGGCTCACAAGCTGGCCGAATGGCTAACGCGAGCCTCCCGGCGGTCAGCGGCGTCTAAAAACACACTCAAGATCATGGCTTTACTGAATATCCTCAATTACCCGGACAAACGGCTGCACAAGATCGCCAAGCCGGTCGACGTGGTCAACGACCGCATCCGCCGTCTGGTCAAAGACATGGCGGAAACCATGTACGCCGCCCCCGGCGTCGGCCTCGCCGCGACCCAGGTGGACGTGCATGAGCGCGTGATCGTGATCGACGTATCGGACGATCACAACGAATTGCTGGCTTTCATCAATCCGGAAATCATCTGGTCGAGCGACGAGAAGAAGCTGTCGGAAGAGGGCTGTCTGTCGGTGCCGGGCATTTACGACAACGTCGAGCGCGCCGAGCAGGTGCGCGTGCGGGCGTTGAACGAAAAGGGCGAAACCTTCGAGCTCGACTGCGAAGGCTTGCTCGCCGTTTGCATCCAGCACGAAATGGATCACCTGATGGGCCGCGTTTTTGTCGAGTACCTGTCCTCGCTCAAGCAGACCCGCATCAAGAGCAAGATGAAGAAGCTCGCCCACGCGATGTAATGCGCGTCCAACTCGCCTACTGCACCTGTTCATGAGCCATTCGTTGCGCGTCATCTTTGCCGGTACGCCGGAGTTCGCCGCGGCTGCGCTGGCCGCGATCCACGGCGCCGGTTTTCCGGTGCCGCTCGTGCTGACGCAGCCGGATCGTCCCGCCGGACGCGGTATGAAATTGCAGGCGAGCCCGGTGAAGCGCTACGCGCAGGAGCATGGTCTTGCCGTCGCGCAACCCACTTCGCTGCGTCGCGCGGGCAAATATCCGGAGGAAGCCGCCACCGCGATCGAGCAACTGCGCGCCACGCCGCACGACGTGATGGTGGTGGCCGCTTACGGCCTGATCCTGCCGCAGGAAGTGCTCGATATTGCGCCGCTCGGCTGCATCAACATTCACGCGTCGTTGCTGCCGCGTTGGCGCGGCGCCGCGCCGATCCATCGCGCGATCGAAGCAGGCGATACCGAAACCGGCATCACGTTGATGCAGATGGACGTCGGCCTCGACACCGGCGCGATGATCTCCGAAGCGCGTACGTCTATTTCCGACGACGACACCACCGCCACGTTGCACGATCGCCTTGCGCACGACGGCGCGAAGCTGATCGTCGAAGCGCTGATCGAACTCGAGCGCAGCGGCAAGCTGGCCGCCACGCCGCAACCGGCCGACGGCGTCACTTACGCTGAAAAGATCGGCAAGCAGGAAGCCGCGCTCGACTGGCGTCGTCCAGCCGCCGTGCTGGCGCGCCAGGTGCGCGCGTTCGACCCGTTCCCGGGCGGCGTAGGCACGCTTGAAGACGGCACCGCGATCAAAATCTGGGCCGCAATACCCGTCGATGCGACAGTGCAAGGCAATAACGCCGCGCCCGGCACGATCACCGACGTCTCGCCCGAAGGCGTGGTGGTAGCCTGCGGCGAAGGCGCATTGCGCCTCACGCAGTTGCAGAAACCCGGCGGCAAGCGCTTGCCGGTGCGCGAATTCCTGGCCGGCTCGACACTGGCTGCGGGGCAGCGTTTCCAGCTTCCCGAAGCAAAATAACACCTTGCCACACGTCTTGAACATCGTCCGTTCGGCCGATGTTCAAGACCCGCCGCCGCGAACGCGCCGCGCGTTAGAATCCTCTATGCAATCGCCAGGTTTTCGAGGATTTTCCATGTTTGGCATCACCCATTTCGAGTTCTTCATCGTCGCGGTCTTTCTTTTGAACGTGACGCCCGGTCCTGACACGGCTTATATCGTCGGGCGTAGCGTCGCTCAGGGCCGTGGTGCGGGGCTGATGTCCGCATTGGGTATCTCCGCCGGCTGCTGCGTGCACTCGCTGGCGTGCGCGTTCGGCTTGACCGCGTTGCTGGCCGCGTCGGCTACGGCGTTCACCGTCATCAAGTTCGTCGGTGCCATTTATCTGATCTATCTCGGCACGCGGCTGGTCTTTGCGAAGTCGGAAAAAGACCAGGCAGCCGGCGAAGCGCGCGGCGCCGGTGCGCCCAAGTCACTGCGGCAGCTGTTCCTGCAGGGTTTCTGGACCAATGTGCTGAACCCGAAGGTAGTGCTGTTCTTCGTATCCTTTTTTCCGCAGTTCGTGACGACGGGCAGCGACCACAAGGCGTTCGCGTTTCTCACGCTCGGCGCGGTGTTCGTCATGATGAGCATGCTCTGGAACAGCTTTGTGGCTTGGGTCGCTGGTAGCGTGACGCGGCGTTTCTCCGGTAAGCCGTCGGTGAAGAAGTGGCTGGACCGCGGAGTCGGCAGCGCTTTCGTCGGACTGGGGCTGAAACTCGCCACCGCATCACGATGATTGAATTTTCCCGACGCGCCCATATCTAACATTTCGCTTACAATTGGGCGCCGCAATGACGTGGCGCAGATATGAACCCGCGTTAGGGCAAGGAGTGGCAGACATGTTCAATTGGGTCAAAACCGCGATGTTGATGGCCGCGATCACGGCCCTTTTTATCGTGATCGGCGGCATGATCGGCGGATCGCGAGGCATGATGATCGCGCTCGTGATTGCGCTCGGCATGAACTTCTTTTCGTACTGGTTCTCGGACAAGATGGTTCTGCGCATGTACAACGCGCAGGAAGTCGACGAGAGCAGCGCGCCGCAGTTCTATCGCATGGTGCGTGAGCTCGCCACGCGCGCCAACCTGCCGATGCCGCGGGTCTATCTGATCAACGAAGACGCCCCCAACGCTTTCGCCACCGGCCGTAATCCGGAGCACGCGGCGGTTGCCGCGACCACCGGCATCTTGCGCGTGCTGTCCGAGCGCGAAATGCGCGGGGTGATGGCGCACGAACTGGCGCACGTGAAGCACCGCGACATCCTGATCTCGACCGTGTCGGCCACCATGGCAGGTGCCATTTCCGCATTGGCGAACTTCGCCATGTTCTTCGGTAGCCGCGACGAAAACGGCCGTTCCACAAACCCGATCGCGGGTATCGCCGTGGCTTTGCTCGCGCCGATCGCCGGTGCGCTGATCCAGATGGCCATTTCACGCTCCCGTGAGTTCGAGGCAGATCGTGGCGGCGCGCAGATTTCCGGCGACCCGCAGGCGCTCGCGTCGGCGCTCGACAAGATTCATCGTTACGCGAGCGGTATTCCGTTTCCGGTGGCCGAGCAGCATCCCGCCACTGCGCAGATGATGATCATGAATCCGCTGTCGGGCGGCGGCATCGCCAATCTGTTTTCAACGCACCCGGCCACTGAGGAACGCGTCGCGCGGTTGATGGAAATGGCGCGCACAGGGCGCTTCGAATAACTGCGCAGTTGTCCGGGGACGCGGTAAAAAAAGGCGAGTCCACGGACTCGCCTTTTTCGTTCCGGTGCGGAGATTCGCGCGCACTCGCACGCAAGCGGGGGCGTCGCCGCGCACACGCCGCAGCCCCTGCTCCGCGCCACGCTACAATGTCTGCAGTTTGCGTTGCGCGCACCGCGCGGCCTGCCTTTGTCTTTTTCATGACCCCAAAGCCTTCTTCGCGTTCTGCTTCCCCATCGGCGCGTCCGCGCGAATCCCGTCTGTCGATGCTGCACCTCGCGCCCGAATCGCTCGCTTTCGCGCTCGACTGCGCGGGTCAGGCCGTCGGCGCCGTGCGGCTCGGGGCGGCGTTGCCCGCCGCGCTGCAAGCCGTCTTCGGATCGGCTCCCGAAGGTACCGCCGCCGCTGCACGCGGCGCGGTGCAGGATATTGCCTACCGCACGATGCGCCGTCTCGCCACCGCTGAATGGCTGATCGCGAAGCTGGTGAAGAAAGCCCCGCCGCCGCACGTCGACCATGTGCTCGCCTGTGCGCTGGCTCTGCTGGTCGACGACGAAGCAAACGCCGCCTATACACCCTTCACGGTGGTCGATCAGGCGGTGGGCGCGATCAGTGCGCGTCGTGAATTTGCATTCGCCAAAGGGCTCGTCAACGCGGTGCTGCGCACTTTTCTGCGCGAGCGCGAGGCGCTTCTAGCCGCCGCGCAGGCCGACGAAGTGGCGCGCTGGAACTACCCCACCTGGTGGATCGACGCGGTCAAACGGGCATGGCCGGCTGAATGGCAAGCCGTGCTTGCAGCCGGCAACACGCAAGGCCCGTTGACGCTGCGCGTGAACGCCCGTCACTCGACGGTCGAAGCCTATCTGCAAGTCCTGCACAGCCATCATATTGTCGCGAGCAAAGTGGGCGATCACGCTGTCAAGCTCGCCACGCCGATGCCCGTGGACCGTATTCCCGGCTTCAATGAGGGCATCGTCTCCGTGCAGGATGCCGGCGCGCAACTCGCCGCGCCCCTGCTCGGCGCGCGCGACGGCATGCGCGTGCTCGACGCCTGTGCGGCGCCCGGCGGCAAGACCGGTCACCTGCTCGAACTCGCCAATCTTCAGCTCGTGGCGCTCGAAAGCGACGCGGCGCGCGCGCGGCGCATCGGTGAAAATTTGCAGCGGCTCAAGCTCGAAGCCGAAGTGCGCATCGGCGACGCGGGGGCGCCGGCCAAGTGGCATGACGACATCGACCAGCCGTTCGACCGCATTCTTGCCGACGTGCCGTGTTCGGCGTCGGGCATCGTGCGGCGTCATCCTGACATTCGCTGGCTGCGCCGTGCATCCGATGTTCCCGCGTTGGTCGCCGAGCAGCGCCGCATTCTCGACGCACTGTGGCCGCTCGTGAAACCAGGCGGCGAGTTGCTTTACGTTACATGCTCGATCTTTCCGGAAGAAGGCGAGTTGCAGGCGCAGTGGTTTGGAAACAAGTATCAGGATGCGGTACGATTGGACGCGCCGGGGCAACTGTTGCCCTCAGTCACTCGCGCGCCCGCCGAAACATCGGCCGGTTCCCATGCCGGACAACTCGCTGAAGACAGCACCGGTGCGAACTCAGACCACGACGGATTTTTCTACGCGCGCTTTCAGAAACGGTGACCATCAAACGCTTCTTCCCGCTTCGGCTCGCTGCCGTGCTCTGGATCGCGCTGGCCGTGTGGCTTGCCGCGCCGGGCGCGGCGCTCGCCGACCCGATCGCGGTGCAGCGTGCGTCGCTACAGTCCGACAACACCGGCTGGAATCTCGACGCGCGTTTCGACTTCGACCTGAATAGCAATCTCGAAGACGCGGTCAATAAAGGCATTCCGCTTTACTTCACGACTGACTTCGAACTGAGCCGGCCGCGCTGGTACTGGTTCGACGAGCAGCCGGTGAGCGTGTCGCAGAGCATTCGCCTGTCGTTCCAGCCGCTCACGCGCGAGTACCGTGTGTCGAGCGTGTCGTCGGGCGGTTTGCAGCTCGGCTTCACCACGCTCAAAGATGCGCTTGCAGTGATCAGGCACATCACGTCGTGGCATGTGATCGATCGCAACGACGTGCATGTCGGCGAGACCTACACCGCGTCCGTGCGCATGCAGCTCGACATCGCGCTGATGCCCAAGCCGTTCCAGATCGACGCGGTGAACAACCGCGACTGGAACCTCGCCTCCGATTGGAAGCGTTTTACCTTCACGGTGAGCGAACGTGCTAAATAAAGTGCGCTCCGCCACTTCCACCACCAGCGTCAGCAGCATTGTCGTGCGCGTGCTGGTGTCGACGGTCGCCGTGACGGCCGTGTTGCTGCTCGTGCTGCTGGCCGCGGCCAGCGCCAATACCGAATTCTTCGACCGCTATTACCAGTGGCTTTATGCGGCCAACGTCGCGGTCGCAATGATCTTTTTGCTGGTGGTGGCCACGCTCATCGTCATCATCATTGCGCGGCTGAGGAAGGGCAAGTTCGGCACGCGGTTATTGGCGAAGCTCGCGTTCTTCATGGCGCTGGTCGGCGTGGTGCCGGGCGGGATCATTTACGTCGTCTCGTATCAGTTCGTGTCGCGCAGTATCGAATCGTGGTTCGACGTGAACGTCGAAACCGCGCTCACGTCCGGGCTGAATCTCGGGCGCGGCATGCTCGACGCGTCGCTCTCCGATCTGCAGACCAAGGGTCGCCTGATGTCCGAGCAGATCGCCAGCGCGGACGCTGCGGGCACCACGCTCACGCTGTTGCGTCTGCGTGACCAGTTCGGCGTGCAGGACGCGACGATCGTCGAACCGACGCGCAGCATGTCGGGCGCGACGCCGGATATGCACGTGGTCGCCCAGGCTTCGAGCAATTACGCGACGCTCGTGCCGAACGACCTGCCCACGCCCTTGATGATCGATCAGGCACGCGGCCGCGGCTACGCGGCGATCGAGGGCGAACTGGACGGCGATCCTCACGCACACGGCAGCAAGGGTGTCCTGCGCCTGCGCATCGTGCAGCGGATTCCCGATTCGAACGCCTCGCTGCTGCAGCCCACCGAACGCTTCCTGCAACTCACGCAGCCCGTCTCGCCCTCGCTCGCGCGTAACGCGGACGCGGTGCAGCGCGCTTATCGCGAGTATCAGGAGAAGGCGCTTGGGCGCACCGGTTTGCGCAAGATGTACATCGGCACGCTGACGCTGGCGCTGTTTCTTGCCACCTTCATCGCGATGATGCTGGCGCTCGCGCTCGGCAATCAGCTGGCCCGGCCGCTGTTCCTGCTTGCGCAGGGCACCAAGGAAATCACCGAAGGCGATTACACGCCGAAGCGCGAAATCAAATCGCGCGACGAGCTGGGCTTCCTCACGCAGTCGTTCAACGCGATGACGCGGCAGTTGTCGGAGGCGCGCGCGGCAGTCGAGAACAATCGCATCGCGCTCGAGCATTCGAAGACGTATCTGGAAAGTATCCTCGCCAACCTCACGGCGGGCGTGTTCGTGTTCGACCGGCAGTTCAGACTCACTACAGCCAATCGCGGCGCCGAGCGGATTTTCCGTCAGCCGTTCCAGGCTTTGCTGGGCGCGGCGCTCGATCAGATCAACGTGCTGAGCGAATTCGGCGGCATGGTGCGCAAGGCGTTTGCCGATCGCGAAGCGGCAAGCGGCGATGGTCACGACGATCGCGGCCACTGGCAGCAGCAGTTCTCGATTCAGGTGCCGGGCGAAACCGAGCCGCTCACCTTGCTCGTGCGCGGCGCGCGTCTCGTCTCCGCCACGGATCGCGACGCGGAAGACGTACAGACCTCGGGCTACGTGGTCGTGTTCGACGATATTTCCGACGTGATCTCCGCACAGCGTTCCATCGCGTGGGGCGAAGTCGCACGACGGCTTGCGCACGAGATCAAGAATCCGCTCACGCCGATTCAACTCTCCGCCGAGCGTCTGCAGATGAAGCTCGCCGATAAACTGTCGCCATCGGATGCCGATGTGTTGAAACGCGGCGCGACCACGATCGTGAACCAGGTCGCCGCGATGAAGCAGATGGTCGACAATTTCCGCGACTACGCGCGCACGCCTCCGGCTGTGCTGGCTCATCTGCAACTGAACGATCTGGTCAGCGAGGTGCTGACGCTGTACGGTATCGAAGAAGGCAAGGGCGCGATCCAGGTGGAGCTGTCCGCTCTGCCGGCGATCCGCGGCGATGCGACGCAACTGCGCCAGGTGATTCACAACCTGCTGCAGAATGCGCAGGATGCAGTCGCCGAGGTCGAGCACCCGCGTGTGTTGCTCGAGACGAGGACAGTAGAATACGGAGACCCCGACGCGGAAGGCAAGGTGCGCGTCGCGGTGCGTTTGACCGTGTCGGATAATGGACCGGGTTTCCCCGCGCGTATCCTCACACGTGCATTCGAACCTTACGTGACGACCAAGGCCAAAGGTACGGGTCTGGGACTTGCGATGGTCAAGAAGATCGTCGACGAACACGGCGCGCGCATCGACATCCGCAACCGCATGAAGGCGGGCGACGTGATCGAAGGTGCGCAAATATCGATTCTCTTCCTCCAACTGGCAGACGACGCCGCGGCACCTGGAGCAGGTCCGCGTCCGGCGCACGGTAGTGCGTCGCAGGGAAAGACAAAAGCAACAGTGCAGACAAGGGCAGCGTAAATGGCAACCATCCTGGTGGTAGATGATGAAATGGGCATCCGGGAATTGCTCTCGGAGATCCTGAGCGACGAAGGGCATGTCGTGGAGGCCGCGGAAAACGCGCAGGAGGCGCGCGAGTTCCGTTTGCGCCAAGCGCCGGATCTGGTGCTGCTCGATATCTGGATGCCCGACACCGACGGCGTGACCTTGCTCAAGGAGTGGGCCGCGCAAGGGCAACTGACCATGCCGGTCATCATGATGTCGGGTCATGCGACCATCGACACGGCAGTCGAAGCGACCAAGATCGGCGCGCTCAACTTCCTCGAGAAGCCGATTGCCTTGCAGAAGCTGCTGAAGGCAGTCGAGCAGGGCCTCGCGCGCGGCAACGCAACGGGTGCGCCGGGCGGCGCGGCGGCCAAGCCGGTGTTGCCGGTGAGTTCGTCGGCGGTGGCGTCGGCGGCCGCGTTGCCGATGTTGTCGACCGATGGGCTGGGTAGCGGCGCACTCGCTGCGCAAACCGCATCGATCTCATTCGATATTCCGCTGCGCGATGCACGCGATGCCTTCGAGCGTGCGTACTTCGAATATCACCTCGCGCGCGAGAACGGCAGCATGACGCGCGTCGCGGAGAAGACCGGGCTGGAGCGCACGCACTTGTATCGCAAGCTCAAGCAGCTCGGCGTCGACCTCGGCAAGAACAAAGGCGAGTGAGCGAGGTACGGCAGCGTATCCACGCCTGCCGCGCAGAGCCCCTCTGCTCAGATTTTTTCGAGAAGGGGCTTGTCGTGCCGGCGACCCTTTGATATCATTTCGTTCTTCGTTGGCCCGGTAGCTCAGTTGGTAGAGCAGCGGATTGAAAATCCGCGTGTCGATGGTTCGATTCCGTCCCAGGCCACCAGGATTCAGCCCCAGGAAATCGCAAGATTCCTGGGGCTTTTCCTTTTCTGACGGGCGCCTGTTGTTTCTGCCCGCGCGTATCGCTGGACCGGGCGTGCTCGGCGGCGTTCGGCGTCGCGTGATAAAATCGCGCCAGTTCAAGGACTTGCGCGCAGGCGCGTCGCCTGGCTTGCGGTCTGATCGCCGCGCGGCGAGACCGCGACCCGCACCGAACCCTTCGCCCGACGATTAACGGTATAAGCGCCCAGCGACTTTGCAGGCAAAAGGCGCGGCCTATACTGCTTTGGGCCGGCAACAGTGCCGGCACGCGTCGCACCGCGTTGCTTGCATGGCGCACCTCGCGCAGCGCGACGTGGCACTCATCATTCACGGAGTTTCACGGTGATCCGCAAAGACGCTAAACGTAGCGCTCTGGTGCTGTTTTCCGGCGGCCAGGATTCCGCCACGTGCCTCGCCTGGGCCCTCGATCGTTACGACACGGTCGAGACCCTCGGCTTCGATTACGGTCAACGGCACCGCGTCGAACTCGAATGTCGCGAAGGGTTTCGCAACGCTGTCGTGCGCACGATTCCCGCGTGGGCCGAGCGCCTCGGCGAAGATCATATGATCGATCTGTCGGTGCTGGGCTCGATCAGCGATACCGCGATGACACGCGAAATCGAGATCGAAGCGACGGCCAACGGTTTGCCGAACACGTTCGTGCCGGGACGCAATCTGATGTTCATGACCATCGCCGCGGCGATTGCTTATCGGCGTGGTTTGCAGGTGCTGGTGGGCGGCATGTGCGAGACGGATTTTTCGGGCTATCCCGATTGCCGCGACGACACCATGAAGGCCTTGCAAGTCGCGTTGAATCTCGGCATGGACACGCGCTTCCTGCTCGAAACGCCGCTCATGTGGCTCGACAAGGCCGATACGTGGCGCCTCGCGCACGAGCTGGGCGGCGATGAACTGGTCGAACTGGTGCGAGTCGAAACGCACACCTGCTATGTGGGCGAACGCGCCGAACTGCATGCATGGGGTTTCGGTTGTGGCGAGTGCCCGGCTTGCCGTCTGCGTAAGCGAGGCTATGAAGCGTATCTGTCCGGTGAGAAAGTCACGGAATCGCCGCTCTGATCGTCGATGTGTCGAAGCACCGCAGCAAATCATTTTTCAGGAACACAAAGGCAGAAAGCAGCATGACGTACGCGGTCAAGGAAATCTTCTACACGTTGCAAGGCGAGGGCGCGAATGCCGGGCGCCCGGCCGTGTTTTGCCGCTTCGCCGGCTGCAATCTGTGGTCGGGCCGCGAAGAAGATCGCGCGGAAGCGGTGTGCCGCTTCTGCGATACGGACTTCGTCGGCACCGACGGTGAGAACGGCGGTAAGTACCGCACGGCTGAAGACCTCGTGCAGATGATCGCGTCGCAATGGCCGGAAGGCGAGGGCGAACGTTTCGTCGTCTGCACCGGCGGCGAACCGATGTTGCAGATCGATCAGCCGCTGGTCGACGCGCTGCATGCCGCCGGCTTTGAAATCGCCATCGAAACCAACGGCTCGCTGCCGGTGCTCGAGACGATCGACTGGATTTGCGTGAGCCCGAAAGCCGACGCGCCGCTCGTCGTGACCAAGGGCAACGAACTGAAGGTCGTGATTCCGCAAGACAATCAACGTCTGTCCGAGTATGCGAAGCTCGACTTCGAGTATTTCCTCGTCCAGCCGATGGACGGCCCGTCGCGCGATCTCAACACCAAACTCGCGATCGACTGGTGCAAACGTCATCCGCAATGGCGCCTGTCGATGCAGACCCACAAGTATCTGAACATTCCCTGATTTGCCGTGCTGACGATTACACGAAAACTCGAATTCGACGCGGGTCACCGCATCCCCGATCACCGCAGCCAGTGCCGTAATCTGCACGGGCATCGCTACGTGCTCGAAATCACGCTGCAAGGCGATCTGGTCGACACCGAAGGCGCGCCCGATCGCGGCATGGTGATGGACTTCGCCGACGTGAAGTCGCTCGCCGTCGAGCATCTGGTCGACAAATGGGACCACGCATTCCTCGTCTTCGAAGGTGACGCGCAAGTGCGTGGCTTTCTGGAGACCATGGCCGGTCACAAGACGGTCGTGCTCGACCGCATCCCTACCGTGGAAAATCTTGCCGCCGTCGCGTTCGACATCCTCGCGAACGTCTACGACGCGCACTACGGCGTCAATCTGCGCCTGCACAAGCTGCGTCTGTTCGAGACGCCGAACTGCTGGGCCGACGTAGTCCGCGACTAGGCCTCCGGCTTACGCGCACAGCACGATAGGACGTCCCCTTCCGGGGCCGTCCAACCCTCCCGTTATTGTCACGGTATGATCGCTCCGATAACCACACGGAGCGAGACATGCCGGTCACCGCATTGCGCCGCAACAGGCTCACAGGCCACCGCCCGGGAGCGTGGCGATGAGCACCTTCACCAATACCCTCAAGCAACGCCTGAAGGAAACCGATCCGTTATTCGGGCTGTGGCTTTCGCTCGGTAGCGACGCCGCCGCCGAGGCGCTCGCGCATGCCGGTTACGACTGGCTGCTGATCGACATGGAGCACGCACCGAACGACAGCGCCGACGTCGCCTCGCAATTGCGCGCGATTGCCGCCGCGCATCTGCCGAGCGAGCCGGTGGTGCGCGTGCCGTCCAGCGAGGGATGGCTTGTCAAACGCGTGCTGGACGCCGGCGCGCGTACGCTGATGTTCCCGAATATCGAGTCCGCCGAGGAAGCGGCGCACGCCGTGCGTCTCACGCAATATCCGACAGCGGACGCACTCGACGGTCAGCGCGGCGTCGCCGGCGTGGTGCGCGCGGCGGCCTACGGCATGCGGCGCGACTACGTACAAACCGCCAATGCGCAGATTGCGACCATCGTGCAGATCGAGTCGGCGCGCGGCTTGCAGGAAGTGGAAAAAATCGCGGCGACGCC
Source organism: Paraburkholderia sp. BCC1884 (assembly GCF_900996225.1). GTDB lineage: Bacteria > Pseudomonadota > Gammaproteobacteria > Burkholderiales > Burkholderiaceae > Paraburkholderia. Next base: position 435,595 of record NZ_CAAJGL010000090.1, read on the forward strand.
GGGCGTGGATTGCCTGTTCGTCGGACCGGCCGACCTGGCCGCGAGCCTCGGTCATCTCGGCGATTCGAAGCACGCCGACGTGCAGGCGGCGATGGCGCGTATCGTCAGCGCCGCGGACAAAGCCGGCATTGCTGCCGGTATTTTCGCTATGGACGTCGCGAGTGCGAAGCTGCATCGCGATGTGGGTTTTCGATTTATCGCTCTGGCCGCCGACGTCATGTGGATGTTGCGCGCAACTCGCCAGGCGTTGCAGGAGGTGAGGTCATGAAGGGGATGGTGCAGTGCGTCGCGGTGCGTCTGGCAGTGACTGCGGCGTTGATGGCGAGCGTGACGATCGGTGTCTCTGCTTATGCGCAGGATCGGCCTGCCAAATCGAACGATCCGGAAACACAAACGGCGGTCGCCGATTACAACGCCGGGAATATGGGCGCGGCGCTGGCCGAGTTTCGCAAAGCCGCTGAGCACGGCAGCCGGCTCGCCGAATTCAACTACGCGATGATGCTGCTCAACGGCGAAGGCACGACCGCCAACGTCGACGAGGGCAAGAAATGGCTGCGCAAGGCCGCCGACGCCAACATGTCACACGCTCAATACGTGTACGGCAAGATGTATGACGACGGCGAGTTCGTCGAGCGCGATCCGACCGAAGCGCATCGATGGTTCCTCAAGGCCGCGCAGCAGGGACACGTGCAGGCGGAACTCGCGCTGGCCAACCAGTTCCTCGATGGACGCGGCACCGGGCGCGACAATAAGCAGGCGTTCGTCTGGTACAAGAAAGCGGCGGAAGGCGGCGATATGACTGCGCAATACGTCGCCGGCTCGTTCTATGAACGCGGCGGTGATGGCGTCGAGAAGAATCTGAACGTGGCGCGCGCTTACTATGCTGCGGCAGCGGCGCAGGGCGATCCGGCGGCGCGTCTGAAGTATCAGCAACTGAGCGCGCAATTGCGGGATCAGAAGGAAGTGAAGCCGCAGTAACGCTTTTCACGCGACGGCAAACGAAAAAGGGGCGCACCGGATGGTGCGCCCCTTTTGCTTTTCAGAATCGTAACGCGCCTGGCGAAGCTAACTCTGCATCAAGCGCTTCTGTCGCGCGATGCTCATGATCAGGCCGATCGCGACGCCCAGCGTGGTGAGTGCCGTGCCGCCATAGCTCATGAACGGCAAAGGCACGCCGACCACCGGCAGGATGCCGCTCACCATGCCGATGTTGACGAACGCGTAGGTGAAGAAGGCCATGGTCAGCGAGCCGGCCAATAATCGCCCGAATAGCGTCGCGCCATTGGCTGCGATGTAAAGTCCGCGCGCTATCAGCAGCATGTACAACGTGAGCAGCACGACGCCGCCCGCGAGGCCGAACTCCTCGGAGAACACCGCGAAAATGAAGTCGGTGTGCTTCTCGGGAATGAATTCCAGATGCGCCTGCGTGCCCTTCAGCCAACCCTTGCCAAGCGGTCCGCCGGAACCGATCGCAATCACCGCCTGAATCGTGTGAAAGCCCTTGCCGAGTGGATCGGAGGTCGGGTCGAGCAGCGTACAGATACGGTGCTTCTGATAATCGTGCATCAGCGGCCATTGCACTTCGGGCTGGCAGATCTTGTCCTGGAACGTCGCAATGGCAGCAACCGCGATCACGCACGCGACCAGCACCGGCACGATCAGCTTGAAACTCAGGCCCGCGAAGTAGATCACGAAGAGACCCGCCGCGAACACCAGCACGGCAGTCCCAAGGTCAGGCTGCTTGGCAATCAGGCCGACCGGCACGACGAGGATCACGAAGCCGACCAGATAGTCATACCAACGCATCACGCCTTCGCGACGCTGGTAGTACCAGGCAAGCATCAGCGGCGTGGCGATCTTCAGGATTTCCGAAGGCTGGATCACCACGCCGACATTGATCCAACGCTTTGCGCCTTTGCGCGTGAGACCGAACATCGCGACCGCTACCAGTAACGCGAGCCCGAAGGTGTAGAGCGGGACCGCGAATCGCATCAGCGTGGTGGGTGGCACGTTGGCGAGCCCCCACATCAGCACGAAGGTCAGCAGGATGTTGCGCAACTGGTCTTCCACACGGCCGGGAACATCGAGACTCGCGCTGTACAGCGTGACGATACCGACGCACAGCAGCAGAAACACGATCAATGCGAGCGGGCGATCGAAGCCCGCGAACATCTTCTTGATGCGGTCGATCCAGGCGCGCTTGTCGAATTGCATGCCTTTCTCCTTACTCGTCGATGCCGCCGGAAACCGGCTGGCGTGGCGACGTGGCTTCAATGCCGTCGTCGCGTGACGGGGCGGCGGCGGTCGGCGCCGGTTCGCTAGCGGGACGGGGTTTATGCGGGACGCCGGATTTACGCGACGTGGAATTCTTTGCGGCGGCGGACGCGGAGGCCGGCGTGACGCCCGTGGCGGAAGCGGCCGACGGTTTCGCGGTGGCCGTCTTCGTTTTCGTTCCGGCCGGCGATGGCGCGACGACCGCCGGAGCCGACGTCGCCGCTGGCGCGGACGCCGCCTCCGCCGCGGATGCGGCCGCTGCCGCGGAAGCCGCCGCTGCCGCCGAAGCCGCGCCGGGAATCGGCAACGCGGTGAAGCCCGCTGCGACCTTCACCGGCTGCACGGTTTCCGCCGGCGCCGGCGCGTCGCCGACTTCCGGTGCGGAAGCGTCCTGAGTTGCCGAGGCCGCCGCTTCGATCGCCGCCGCTTGAGCGCCCGGCTTGTTCTTGCCGACGAGGTAGTAATCGAGCACCTTGCGCGCAATCGGGCCGGCGGATTCTGCACCCCAGCCGCCATTTTCGACGATGAGCGCGAGCGCGATCCTGGGATTTTCGACCGGCGCGAAGGCGATGAAGAGCGCGTGGTCGCGCAGATGTTCGGCGACCGCGTGACCCTTGTAGTTCGCACCCTGCAGGGAGTAGACCTGCGCCGTACCGGTCTTGCCGGCCGCCTGGTACTGCGCGCCGATGAACAGTTTCGACGCCGTGCCGTTGGTCACGACGCCTTCCATCGCGTGCTTGATGAAGTCGATGTCCGACTGCTTCACGGCGATCTTGTCGCTCGGATCGCGTACGACGGCGCGCGTGTCTTTCGTGATCGGATTCTCGATGTCGCGCACGAGGTGCGGCTTCATCACGACGCCGTTGTTGGCGAGCGTCGCCGTAGCGTGCGCCAATTGAAGAATGGTGAACGAGTTGTAGCCCTGGCCGATGCCGAGGCTGATCGTTTCGCCTTCATACCAGCGCTGCTGCTCGGGCTTTTTATACGCCTTGCGCTTCCATTCCGTCGACGGCAGGATGCCGCGCGCCTCGCCCGAAATGTCGATGCCGGTGATCTGGCCGAAACCCCACGGTTTCATGAAGTTGGCGATGTTGTTCACGCCGAGATCGTGCGCGAGCATGTAGAAATACGTGTCGTTCGACACCACGATCGCGCGGTTCATGTCGACCCAACCCTGACCCGAGCGCACGTCGTTGCGGAACGTGTGGCCACCGAACGTGTATGAGCCCGGATCCTGGAAGCCCCAGCCCGGCGTGCGTTTGTGCAGCGTCAGCGCGGCGAGGGCCATGAACGGCTTGTAGGTCGAGCCCGGCGGATAGGTGCCGTGCAACGGACGGTTCAGCAACGGGTGGTCCGGCGAGTTGTTGAGGTCGTCCCAGGTCTGCTGGTCGATACCGTCGACGAACGAATTCGGGTCGAAGCTCGGTGCCGACACGAAGGCGAGCACGTCGCCGGTGGCCGGTTCGATCGCGACCAACGCGCCGCGGCGGCCCGCGAATGCCTGCTCGGCGACCTGCTGTAAACCGATATCGAGCGACAAAACCAGGTTGTTGCCGGGCGTCGCCTGTGTGCGCGACAAGGTGCGCACCGGGCGGCCGCCTGCCGTCACTTCCACTTCTTCGAAACCGGTCTGGCCGTGCAACTCGGTCTCATAACTCTGCTCGACGCCGATCTTGCCGATATAGTCCGTGCCTTTGTAGTTGTTCGCGTCCAGACGCGGATCGTAGTGGTCCGGGTCGCTGTCGTTCTGGTCGCTGGCGTCGTCGATGCGGTCCTGATCGCGCTGCGAAATCCGCCCGATGTAGCCGATCACGTGTGCCGCAGTCGGCCCGAGCGGATATTGGCGGAACAGGCGCGCGCGCACTTCCACGCCGGGGAAACGGAAGCGCTGTGCGGTGAAGCGCGCGACTTCGTCGTCGGTCAGACGGGTGCGGATCGGCAGGCTCTCGAAGTTTTTCGAGTCTTCCTGCAGCTTCTTGAAGCGACGGCGGTCGCGAGCGTCGATCGACACCACCGTGGCCAGGCTGTCGATCACGTTTTCGAGCGAGTCGTTCAGCTTCGAGGGCGTGATTTCCAGCGTGTAGGCCGAGTAGTTCTTGGCCAGCACCACGCCGTTACGGTCCGTAATGATGCCGCGGTTCGGCACGATCGGCGCGACGGAAATGCGGTTTTCATCGGCCTGCAGCGAGTATTTGCTGTAGTGCCACACCTGCAGATACAGGAAACGGAAGCCGATCAGCCCGAAACAGACGAACACGAACAGGCCCGCCGCCGCGACGCGCAGGCGGAACTTCGTGAGCTGTTGCTGAGTGTCCTTGAATTCGGTCATGCGATTCTGCAAAAGGCCGGCTGACGGCCATCATGAGTGTGCGCCTAAACCGGCCGGAACCGGGAGGCATGAGGAGCGTTGCGCATCGCGCGGGCCGACGGCGCGGGTTCCATTCCGTCGGAACCGCCGGCAGGCTCGGTGCGGATCAAATCGGCCGCGTATCGTCAGGATCGGCCGGGCGCCGCTGCGGCATCAACAGGAGCACGCTGGCGATCGGCCACAGCGCGGCTTCGACGAAACCGTCGATCAGATAACCCCAGCCCGGAAACGCCGCGCCCGTCAGCAGGCGGGTCACGAACGGGACCAGTTGCGCGACGACGAGCAGCGGCATAACCGCGAAGGTCTGCACGCCGAGCGACATCCACAGCACCCGGCGATGAATCGTGATCGCGCCATACGACAACAACGTGTAGGCCAGTGCGTGCTCGCCGAGCAGGCTGGCGTTATGCACGTCCATCAACAAACCGAGCGAAAACGCGATGCCCATGCCGACTTTGCGCGGCTGGTGCACGTTCCAGAAGAGCAGCACGAGCGCGACGAAGTCGGGCACGCCGGCGAGGCGTCCCCACGGCATCAGATTCAGCAGGAACGCCGCGGCGAGGCTGAACGAAATGAAGTACGGATTGACCGGCTGCAGGATGTATTGCGGACGGTTCATGGTTGTGCCCCCGGCGTGGCTTGCGGCTTCGCGGTCTTGTCGGCGGCCGGTTTTTTCTCGGTGGCGGATTTTTTCTCCGCAGCCGTCGTCGTCGCTGGCTTGGCGGGCGCTTTGTCGGCGGTTTTGCCCGTGGTCGGTTTTTGGACCGCAGCGGGTTTCTCGGCTGCGGGCTTTTCACCCGGCTTAACCGGGGCTTTATCCGCCGCAGCCTTGGCGTCAGGCGCTTTGCCGCCCTTTTTCGCTTTGGCTTCTTTTGCTACCGTCGCGGCATCGGGCTCTTCGGGCGGGCGCGGCGGCACATTGTTCACGTAGTGCAGCACCAGCAACTGACGCGCGCCGCGCACCGGTGCGATCGGCAGGCAGATCACGCGGGCGAAGGCCGTGTCGGCTTGCTTGTCGACCCGCACGACTTTGGCGACCGGCAGCCCCGGCGGATACACGCCGTCGAGTCCGCTCGTGACGAGTTCGTCGCCGGTTTGCACGTCGGCGCTGATCGGCACGAAGCGCAGATCGAGCGTGTCGCCTTTCGGCGTACCGTAAATCACGCTACGCAAACCGGTTCGCACGATCTGCACGGGCACGGCCTGATCTTTGTCGGTGAGCAACGTTACTTCGGCCTGCAGCGGGAACACACGCGTCACCTGGCCAATCACGCCGTCTTCGTTGACGACCGGTGAACCGTTCTGGATGCCCTGCTGCGCGCCACGGCCGATCACGACCTTCTGTGTGAACGGATCGCGCGTGTCGTACTGGATTTCGGCGGGCAGCGATTCGGTGGTCGAGCGCTGCGAGAGTTGCAGCAGCGCGCGCAAATGGGCGTTTTCCGCAGCCAGCCCAGCGGCCGTATTGGCCTGCTGCGAAAGCTGCAGGTCTTTGGTACGCAACTTGTCGTTTTCGCTACGCAGCGTGGCGCTGGTCACGGCCAGATCGGCGGCGCCCATGAAGATGTCGCGCGGCACGAGCGCCGCGCGTTGCAACGGATAAAGACCCGCGCCGAGCACGCCGCGAACGATTTCGAGCGTTTTGAAGCGTGCGTCGGAGATCAGCAGGGCCAGCGCCAGCAAGACAAAAAACACCAGTCGGGCGAGGGCGGAAGGGCCTTGCTTGAACAGGGGCGGCGGACTGTATTCCATGGTCGGCGCCGGGGGCGTGAGCGGTTGGGTGAGACGGCGGCGCGCGAGGAACGCGCGCTCAGCGTGCGGCGGCTGGTTGGCCCAGCCAATGGCAAACCGGCCCGCAAGGGGCCGTGTGCCAGATCCGCGCTACTGACATGGAGACGGGGCTCGCTTACTCGTACGAGAAGATGCTGCCCAGCTTGTCCATGCGTTCGAGCGCCATGCCCGAACCGCGCACAACGCAGGTCAGCGGGTCTTCGGCGACGAGCACCGGCAAGCCGGTTTCTTCGGCGAGCAGGCGGTCCAGATCGCGCAGCAGTGCGCCACCGCCGGTGAGCATCATGCCGCGCTCGGCGATGTCCGCGCCCAGTTCCGGCGGGGTTTGTTCGAGCGCGATCTTCACCGACGACACGATCTGGTTCAGCGGATCGGTGAGGGCTTCGAGAATTTCGTTGCTGGAGATGGTGAAGCTGCGCGGAATGCCTTCCGACAGATTGCGACCCTTCACTTCCATTTCCTTGACTTCGGAACCCGGGAAGGCGGAGCCGATTTCCTTCTTGATGGCTTCGGCGGTTTGCTCGCCGATCAGCATGCCGTAGTTGCGGCGGATGTAGTTGACGATCGCTTCGTCGAACTTGTCGCCACCAACCCGCACCGAGCCCTTATACACGATGCCGCCCAGCGAGATCACGCCGACTTCGGTCGTGCCGCCGCCGATGTCGACGACCATCGAGCCCGTGGCTTCCGACACCGGCAGGCCGGCACCGATGGCCGCAGCCATGGGTTCTTCAATGAGATAGACCTGCGAAGCGCCCGCACCGTGCGCGGCTTCCTTGATGGCGCGACGTTCGACCTGGGTCGAACCGCACGGCACGCAGATGATGATGCGCGGCGACGGCGAGAACATGCGCGATTCGTGAGCTGTCTTGATGAACTGCTTGATCATCTGCTCGGTGACGGTGAAGTCGGCGATCACGCCGTCTTTCATCGGGCGGATCGCCTCGATGTTGCCCGGCACCTTGCCAAGCATCTGCTTGGCTTCCTTGCCGACTGCCTGAATGGTTTTCTTGCCGTTGGGACCGCCTTCCTGGCGGATCGAAACCACCGACGGTTCATCGAGAACGATTCCCTTGCCACGCATGTAGATGAGCGTGTTGGCTGTGCCGAGGTCAATCGCCAGATCGTTGGAGAAGTAGCTGCGCAAAAAACCGAACATTCAAAATCCTGTCTCGCTTGGGGCCGGGCCTCGCAATGTATGCGCAGGGCGGCAGCGGAAAAAATAACAGCCTCAGCCGGGCGGAAACGGCGCCACTGGAACTTGAAGCTGCGAGGGAGTCTACCGGAGGCCGTTGCAAGGCCAAGTCAGAAAATCCGAACGATCTTTGGAAATTGTTCGAAAGGCCTTGGTAAGTCGGTCCGGGTTTGGGTCGAACGCGTAATGATACCTTATAATTTTGGTTGTTTTGAAGGAAACAGGTGGCACTTTTTGCCTCCGCTGACCCCTTTTTCGAGGTCTTCCTCCAGCGTCGCAACCCACTGTCGCAGCATCGTTTTTTTCCCGCTGCGGCGGTCCACCACATTTTCCGGTGATCGCATGGCCCTGACCCTGACCGATGTTAAACGCATCGCGCACCTCGCGCGACTCGAACTGGCCGACGCCGACGCAGAGCACACGCTGGTTCAGCTCAATGATTTTTTCGGCCTTGTCGAACAGATGCAGGCGGTCGATACCACTGGCATCGCTCCACTGGCCCACCCGATCGAGCAGATCGAAGACGTCGCGCTGCGCCTGCGCGACGACGCGGTAAGCGAAACGGTCGATCGCGAAGCTTTCCAGCGCCCGGCGCCGGCTGTGCAAGACGGCCTGTACCTCGTGCCGAAGGTGATCGAGTAAGACCCGCGCTGCCGCGCTCTTCAGGATAAAACGCAATGCATGAAAAAAGTCTGACCGAACTGCGTGCCGCACTGGCGGCCAAGGAATGCTCCGCAGTCGAACTGGCGCAGCTCTATCTCAAGCGGATCGACGCCGCCAATAGCCTGAACGCGTTCATCCAGGTCGACCCCGATCTGACGCTCGCGCAGGCGAAAGCCGCCGACGCGCTGCTGCACACCGGTCACGCCGGCCCGCTGGTCGGCGTGCCGATCGCGCACAAAGACGTGTTCGTCACCAAGGGCTGGCGCTCTACCGCCGGATCGAAGATGCTGTCGAACTACGAAAGCCCGTTCGACGCAACCGTGGTCGCGCGTCTGCAGAACGCCGGCATGGTCTGCGTGGGCAAGACCAATATGGACGAGTTCGCGATGGGCTCGTCCAACGAGAATTCGTACTTTGGTCCCGTGCAGAATCCGTGGGACATTAAAGCGGTGCCCGGCGGTTCGTCGGGCGGTTCGGCAGCGGCCGTGGCGGCGCGTCTCGCGCCTGCTGCAACCGGCACGGACACCGGCGGTTCGATCCGTCAGCCGGCATCGTTCTCGGGCATCACCGGTATCAAGCCGACCTACGGTCGCGTTTCGCGTTACGGCATGATCGCGTTCGCGTCGTCGCTGGATCAGGGCGGTCCGATGGCACAAAGCGCCGCCGATTGCGCCGCGCTGCTCAACGCCATGGCCGGCTTCGACGAGCGCGACTCGACCAGCCTCGTGCGCGACGACGAAGACTACACGCGCTACCTCGGCAAGTCGTGGAAAGAAGGCGACGCCGGCAAGCCGCTCGCCGGTTTGCGCATCGGCCTGCCGAAAGAGTATTTCGGCGCGGGTCTCGCCGACGACGTGCGTGCCTCGATCGACGCCGCGCTCAAGCAATACGAAGCGCTCGGCGCCACGCTGGTCGACGTCTCGCTGCCGAAAACCGAACTGTCGATCCCGGTGTACTACGTGATCGCGCCGGCGGAAGCGTCGTCGAACCTGTCGCGTTTCGACGGCGTGCGCTTCGGTCATCGCGCCGCTGAATACCGCGATCTGCTCGACATGTACAAGAAGTCGCGGGCCGAAGGTTTTGGCCCGGAAGTGAAGCGCCGCATTCTGGTCGGCGCGTACGTGCTGTCGCATGGTTACTACGACGCGTACTACCTGCAGGCGCAAAAAATTCGCCGCATCATCGCGCAAGACTTCCAGGAAGCGTTCAAGCAGTGCGACGTGATCATGGGGCCCGTTGCGCCGTCGGTGGCGTGGGACCTCGGGGCGAAGGGCGACGATCCGGTACAGATGTATCTGGCCGACATCTACACGCTGTCGGTGAGCCTCGCCGGTTTGCCGGGCATGAGCGTGCCGTGCGGCTTCGGCGCGGGCGCGAATGCGCAGCGCCCGGTGGGTTTGCAGATCATCGGCAACTATTTCAATGAAGCCCGGATGCTCCAGGTGGCCGACGCGTTCCAACGCGCGACCGACTGGCATCGCAAAGCACCGGCGGGAGTGTGAGCACCATGGCCAAGCAATGGGAAGTCGTGATCGGTCTGGAGACCCACGCGCAACTGTCGACGCAGTCGAAGATTTTCTCGGGCGCCGCCACGCAATTCGGCGCGGCGCCGAACACGCAAGCCTGCCCCGTCGATCTGGCGTTGCCGGGCAGCTTGCCGGTGATGAACCGTGGCGCGGTCGAACGTGCGATCCAGTTCGGTCTCGCGATCGGCGCGACGGTTGCGTCGCGCAGCATCTTCGCGCGCAAGAATTATTTCTACCCCGATCTGCCGAAGGGCTATCAGATCAGCCAGTTCGAAATCCCCGTGGTGCAGGGCGGCCAGGTGACGATTCAGGTGCCGGCCAACGAAAAGGCGGGGAAGGAAGCGTACGAGAAGGTCGTCAACCTGACGCGCGCTCACCTTGAGGAAGACGCGGGCAAGTCGCTGCACGAAGACTTCGCGGGCATGACGGGCATCGACCTGAATCGCGCCGGCACGCCGTTGCTCGAAATCGTCACCGAGCCGGAAATGCGCAGTGCGGCTGAAGCGGTTGCCTACGCGAAGACGCTGCATACGCTCGTCACATGGCTCGGCATCTGCGACGGCAACATGCAGGAAGGCTCCTTCCGTTGCGACGCAAACGTCTCGGTGCGTCCGGTCGGTCAGGCGGAATTCGGCACGCGTGCCGAGATCAAAAACCTGAACTCGTTCCGCTTTCTCGAAGAAGCGATCCAGTACGAAGTGCGTCGTCAGATCGAGTTGATCGAAGACGGCGGCACGGTGGTGCAGGAAACGCGTCTGTACGATCCGGACAAGCGCGAAACGCGCTCCATGCGCAGCAAGGAAGACGCGCACGATTACCGCTATTTCCCCGATCCCGATCTGATGCCGCTCGTGATCGACGCGGCGTGGGTCGAGCGCGTGAAGAGCGAGATGACGGAACTGCCGGTGGCGATTCAGCAGCGCTTCGTCACGCAATACGGCTTGACGCCGTACGACGCGAACGTGCTGACGTCGAGCAAGGCGATGGCCGCGTATTACGAAGCGGTGGTCGTGAAAGTTGGCCCGGCCAACGCGAAGGTCGCGGCGAACTGGCTGATGGGCGAAGTGTCGTCGCAACTGAATCGCGAAGGTCTCGACATTGCCGATTGCCTGGTGTCGTCGGCGCAACTCGCCTTGTTGCTGCAACGTATCGCAGACGGCACGATCTCGAACAAGATCGCCAAGGAAATTTTCCTCGCGATCTGGGAAGAAAAAGCCACCGACGAAGCCGCCGCCGATCGCATCATCGAAGCGAAGGGTCTCAAGCAGATTTCGGATACCGGCGCGCTGGAAGCGATCATCGACGAAGTGCTGGCTGCCAATGCGAAGTCGGTCGAAGAATTCCGCGCCGGCAAGGAGAAGGCTTTCAACGCACTGATCGGTCAGGCGATGAAGGCGACCAAGGGCAAAGCCAATCCAGCGCAGGTGAACGAACTGCTGAAGAAGAAGCTGTCCTGAGTCGAGTGAGCAAGGTTCGAGCGCGCGCGCTCGAGCCAACGCGGGCTGTTGCCGGAGCGAAAGTGGGGCAACGGCCCGTTTTATTTGGCGGGCTCGTTTTAACGCAGATCAGGGAGTATGTGGATGGCGAAGCAACCCGAACTCGACGATTTCCGCGTGCCGTATTTCGACGAGGGCAAGAAGAACGACAAGTTCTCGCTCGACGATTTCGATCCGTCCGCAAAGCCGTTTTCCACCGGCTCGAAAGATTCCGACAAGGCGCGCCTGTCGGAGATCGGCGATAAGCTCGACACGCAACAGGAGTGTTTGCACGCCCAGCGCGAGCGTCGGGTGCTGCTGGTATTGCAGGGTATGGACACGAGCGGCAAGGACGGCACGATCCGCGCAGTGTTCCATGAGGTCGATCCGCTCGGCTTGCGCATCGTGCCCTTCAAGGCGCCGACGCCAGTCGAGCTCGCGCACGATTTTCTGTGGCGCGTGCATTCGCAAGCGCCTGCTGCCGGCGAATTAACGATCTTCAATCGCAGCCACTACGAAGATCTGCTGGTGCCGACCGTGCTCGGCGCTCTGGACGCGAAGGCGTTCGAGCAACGTTGCTGCCACATTCGCCAATTCGAAGAACTGCTCGCGGATAGCGGCACGACGATCATCAAGTGCATGCTGCATATTTCGAAAGACGAGCAGCGCGCGCGCCTGCAGGCGCGCATCGACGATCCGAGCAAGCACTGGAAATTCGACGTCGCCGATCTCGAAGCGCGCAAGCAGTGGGACAAATATCAGTCGGCGTATCGCGACGCGCTCGCTGCGACATCGACCGATTACGCGCCCTGGTACGTAATTCCAGCCGATTCGAAGACGCATCGCAACGTGATGGTCGCGGAGTTGTTGTTGCGGACGTTCGCAGCGCTGAAGCTCGAATATCCGCCCGCGAAAGAATCGCTGAAAGGCATCAAGGTCGAGTGATCTCGATGCCCTTCGCTCAGACAACGAATCGAACATAAAAGGAACGACATGTTGCGTGTGATTACCGCCAACCTGAACGGCATTCGCTCAGCGGCAAAGAAGGGTTTCTTCGACTGGTTCGGCGAACAGAAAGCCGACGTGCTGTGCGTGCAGGAAATCAAATGCTCGCAAGACGACATGACGCCGGAGTTCATGGCGCCGCACAATTTCACCGGCTATTTTCAGCATGCGGTGAAGAAGGGCTATAGCGGCGCGGGCGTCTACACGCGTCACGAGCCGGATGAGGTAATCATCGGTTTCGGTAGCGAGGAATTCGATCCGGAAGGGCGCTATGTCGAGTTGCGCTTCGGCGAGCTCTCGGTGATTTCGGTATATGTGCCCTCGGGCTCGAGCGGCGAAGAGCGTCAGCAGGCCAAATTCCGCTTTATGGCCGAGTTCATGCCGCATCTCGCCGAACTCGCGAAAGAACGCGAAGTGATCGTGTGCGGTGACGTGAACATCGTGCACAAGGAAATCGACATCAAGAACTGGAAGAGCAACCAGAAGAACTCGGGTTGCTTGCCGGAAGAGCGTGCCTGGCTCGACACGCTATTCGACGACGTGGGCTACGTCGACGTGTTCCGCACGCTCGATCAGCGGCCGGAACAGTACACGTGGTGGAGCAATCGCGGTCAGGCGTACGCGAAGAACGTCGGGTGGCGGATCGATTATCAGATCGCGACGCCGGGTATCGCGAGCAAGGCGAAACGCACCGACGTGTTCCGCGATATCAAGTTCAGCGATCACGCGCCGCTGACCATCGATTACGACCACAAGGTCAAGAAGTAAGCGGCTTCTGCAGCGTGTTGCGAGTACGTCTTAATCGCGAGGCGTCTTGCGGCGCGGGCGGCCCATGCCGGCGTAGTCCGGCAGCGAATCCACGCTCTTGCCGATCGCCTTGGCATAGAGCGGCAGCATATCCGGCAAGCGCTTGATGATGTCCTGACGGCGCTCCGCGTTATACGGATGGACGTAGATGAAGCCCTGGTCGCGGTTGCTGTGGGTCGCCTGCGCGAGTTTGTCCCACAGCGTGACCGCCGCGCGCGGGTCGTAACCGGCGCGCGAGGCAATATCGCTGCCGATTACGTCGGCTTCGGTTTCGTCGGTGTTCTCGTATTTCATTTCCAGCAGACGCGAGCCGATGCCGAGCGGGGCCGCGCCCAGGTCGGCGAGTCCGAATAGCTGGGGAATCGTGCCGGACGAATCGAGCTGGCTCGCCTGCAACTGGCCCAGACGTTCGCGTGCATGCTCGCGCAAAGCATGGGCGATCTCGTGCCCGATCAGCATGCCCAGTTCGTTGTCGTTCAGATGCGCCCGGTCGAGCAGCCCGCCATAGACGACGATCTTGCCGCCCGGCAGACAGTACATGCGGATGTCGGGCGACTTCACCACCGCCACTTCCCACTTCCAGTTCCTGGCCCGCTCGTTCCATTTCAACGAGTACGGGATCAGCTTGTCGACGATCGTGCGCACGCGCGTGACGTGCGCGTCGGTGTCGGCATACAGACGGTCCGCGTGTTGTGCGCCGTAGACGATCTGGCTGAACTCTTCGGCGGCTTGCGCCTCGAGCATCGGTGAAGGGATCAGGTTGCGGAACACGAGGTAGCCGCCGAAACGCAACTGCGGGTTCGGGCTGTACGACGCGTTGGGTACGGCGGGCATCGCCGGCGCGGCAGGCGCTTTGGCGGATGCGTTCGGCGATGAAGTTGCAGCGGGCGTTCTGGCGGTGACTGGAGCAGGCGGTGCTGGCGTCGCTGAAGTCGGTGCGGCCGCCGCAGGTGCGTTGCCGTTGCTCGGCGCGCTACCCGCGCTGTTCGCGCTTTGCGCCGCCGAGGTCGCGTTTTCCGGGCTCGTTGAAGTCGCGGTGGACTTTGCCGCTGGGGCTGTCGTGGTCGCCGCCGTCGCAGGCGCTGCTGCCGCCGCACTGTTGGCAACAGCGGGCATGGCGGTCGCGTAAGCATCGAGCGGCACGGCAAGCGCCACGCTCGCGCAGCCGAACATCCAGACTGCGTGCAGTGCCACGCGGCTCGTCCTGAGCGAACCACGCCGGGCTTTAGCTTTAAGCGAGCCCGGCGCGAGCTTCTTGAACAGCGACGTCACGACCGCGTCCTCCACGGTGCGATGCGCAGCAGAAGCAGCATGCCGGGCAACGCCAACGCGGTACATACGAGGAAGTATTCAAACCAGCCGATCTGTGCGACCACATAGCCGCTGGCGGCAGACGCCAGCGTACGCGGCACCGAAGCAAGACTCGTGAACAGCGCGAACTGCGTCGCGGTGTAGCGCGGGTCGGTCGTGCTGGCGATATAGGCGGTGAACGCGGCCATCGTCAGACCGGTGGCAAAGGTTTCCAAACCGTAGACAAGTGCCAGCGCCACAGAACGTGGCTCCAACTGCACGGCCCAATCGATGCCGACCAGCGCGAGCAACTTCGTCGTGCCCTGGCTGATTCCGACGGCGATGTCGTAGATCGCGGCGAGCCCCGGCGATGCCGGCCCGAGATGCGCAAGCCACGCGAAGCCGAGCGTCGAGACCATCTGCAGGATGCCGAAGATCCACAGGCCGCGGCCAATGCCGATCTTCATCAGCCAGATGCCGCCGACGATACCGCCCGCCAGACTCGCCCCGAACGCAGTGGTCTTGGCGATCACACCGATCTGGGTGCGTGAAAAACCGATATCGAGGAAGAACGACGTGGACAGCGTGGTCGCCATCGTGTCGCCGAGTTTGTAGAGAAAGATGAAGCCGAGCACGAACAGCGCGCCGCGCCAGCCGTCACGCTGAATGAATTCGCGGAAAGGCTGAGTGATCGCCTCGCGTAGATTCTTCGGCGGTGTGCCGTGCACTTCAGGCTCACGCACTACCAGCGTCATCACCATGCCCGGCAGCATGAATGCAGCTGTCACGATGAACACGGTGCTCCACGGCAAATGGTCGGACAGAATCAACGCGAGCGAGCCGGGCACTAGCGCCGCGATCTTGTAAGCGTTCACATGCACTGCATTGCCGAGGCCTTGCTGCGTATCGCTCAGCAGTTCACGCCGGTAGGCGTCGATCACGATGTCCTGGCTCGCGCCGAAAAACGCGACCAGCGCCGTCAACGCGGCCACCGTCCAGATCGATTCGCGTGGCGAAACGAAGCCGAGCGTCGCGATCGCTCCCGCCACCAGAATCTGCGTGACCAGCATCCAGCCGCGCCGTCTGCCCGGACGCCAGCCCGGAAAACGCGGGACGTAGCGGTCCATCAACGGCGCCCAGACGAATTTCCAGGTGTAGGGGAACTGGATCAGCGCAAAAAGGCCGATTTCCTTCAGATTGACGCCTTCGGAGCGTAGCCACGCCTGCACCAGATAGACGAGCGTGAACAGCGGCAATCCCGACGTGAAGCCGAGAAAGACGCAGATCAGCATGCGCGTATTCAGGAACGCGCGCCAGCCGGGATGTTCTTCGTGAGCGGAAAGTGCAGGCGCCTCGTGCGGCGGGTTCGACATGTGGATAACTTGCGTTAGCTTTTCTTGACGCGATAGACCGCAAGACTACCACGCCAGTTCACGCCCCACCGCACCACCTGACCTTCGTGGAGCACGACGCGGTCGAGAATCTCGATGCCGACTTCCGGCGCCAGCGCCTCGAAATCCTCGATCGTCAGCACCCGCACGTTCGGCGTGTTGTGCCACTGATAAGGCAGCGACTTCGACACCGGCATACGCCCTTGCAGCACGGACAGACGGTGTGCCCAGTAGCCGAAGTTCGGGAACGACACGATGCATTCCTTGCCGACCCGGACCGTCTCACGCAGGATCGCGGCCGTCTGATGAATGGTTTGCAGCGTCTGCGAAAGGATGGCGAAATCGAAGCTGCCGTCTTCGAAAAGGCGCAGGCCGTCTTCCAGATTCTGCTGGATCACGTTGACGCCGTTTTGCGTCGACGCCAGCACGCCCGCGTCGTTGATTTCGATGCCGTAGCCCTGCACGTCCAGCTCTTCGGTGAGGAGCGAGAGCAGCGAGCCGTCGCCGCAGCCCAGATCGAGCACGGTGGCGCGCGGTTCGACCCAGCGGGCGATTGCGCGGAAGTCCGGGCGCAGCGCCAAATAGTCCAGTGCACGCTGGTTCATGCGTTCACCTCCTTCGCAATACGTTCGTAGTAGGCGCGCATCACGTTGTGATAGCGCGCGTCGTCGAGCAGGAAGGCGTCGTGGCCGTGCGGCGCGTCGATTTCCGCGTAGGTGACCGTGCGCTTGTGGTCGAGCAGCGCCTTCACCAGTTCGCGCGAACGGGCCGGCGCGAAACGCCAGTCGGTCGTGAAACTCGCGATCAGATATTTCGCCGTGGTGTGCGCGACCGCCGCTGTCAGATCGCCGTCGAAGGCCTTGGCCGGATCGAAGTAGTCGAGCGCGCGGGTGATCAGCAGGTACGTGTTCGCGTCGAAGTAGTCGGCGAACTTGTCGCCTTGATAGCGCAGGTACGACTCCACTTCGAACTCGACGTCGAAGTTGAAGTTGTAGGCATCCACGGCGCCTTCCGCGCGCCGCAGCGAACGGCCGAATTTCTCGGCCATATCGTCGTCCGACAGATACGTGATGTGGCCGATCATGCGCGCGACGCGCAGGCCGCGTTTCGGCTTCACGTCGTGCGCGTAGTAGTTGCCGCCGTGGAAGTCGGGGTCCGAGAGAATCGCCGAGCGGGCCACCTCGTTGAACGCGATGTTCTGCGCCGACAACTTGGGCGTGGACGCGACCACGATGCAATGTGCGACGCGCTCCGGGTACATCGTGCTCCACGCGAGCGCCTGCATGCCGCCGAGGCTGCCGCCCATCACCGCGGCGAAACGGGTGATGCCGAATTCGTCGGCGACGCGCGCCTGGGCGTTGACCCAGTCTTCTACCGTGACGACGGGGAACGCCGCGCCGTAGGGTTTGCCGGTTGACGGATCGAGGCTCATCGGCCCGGTCGAGCCGAAGCACGATCCCAGGTTGTTGACGCCGATCACGAAGAACTTGTTGGTGTCGAGCGGTTTGCCCGGACCCACCATGTTGTCCCACCAGCCGACGTCTTTCGGGTTGTCCGCGTACACGCCCGCCACGTGATGCGAAGCGTTGAGCGCATGACACACCAGCACCGCATTGCTACGCGCGGCGTTGAGCGTGCCGTAGGTTTCGACCATCAGGTCGTAACCAGCGAGCGAGCTGCCGTTCTGCAATTGCAGCGGCTCGGTGAAATGCATGCTTTGGGGAGCGACGATACCGATCGATTCCATTCATTCCGCCATTTAACAAAAACAGGGCGGCTAGATGGCGTCGGCAAGGCACGGAGGAAAGACTGTGTGCGCGGCTGACGACCTCTTTAGCCGCATTTGTAGTGAACCGCGGGACATATTCCCTACGGCTCGCGCGCCCGCAATCGAGTCAGCAAATCGGCGCGTGATGATGGTTCGATTGCGGCGCCTCAGGTGCTCCGGGTGCTGCAATCAGGCGCAAAGTATAGCGGAAAATGTCGCGTGACAGCGTCGGGCGGGACAGGCCTGGGCGCATCGCGCTCGCACCGCCAGATGCACTCTTTGCCGCGTACTACTGAAGAATCAGCCTTAGTTGGGCGTCGGCGTGCTCGGCCGGCATGCGGGTAAAGCCGCTTCGAACATAGCGATGCCAGCGCCCGATGATGTAGCTCAGCAGCAAGCTCGCCCGGACGGCGGGATCGTAATGCTCGGGAATAGGCACCGGCGCTGAGCCCGCAGTCGCCGACCCATCGGCTTCCATCGCGCCCAATCGCAGACACTGCTTGAGCGATGCCTCGACCCGCTCCAGCATCTGGTTGACCCGTTCGGTCAGCCGCTCGTGCTCGCCGACTAACGCTTCGCAGGTCAGTACGCGGGTCATGCCGGGGTTTTTGGCGGCGAAGTTGAGCAGCATCAACGCAATCGCGCGAGCTTGCAGCACGCCGTTGCTTTCCTTGTCGGCGATCTGGTTGATCAGCCCGAAAATGGTCTGCTCGATGAACTCGATCAGCCCTTCGAACATTTGCGCCTTGCTGGCGAAATGGCGATAGAGCGCGGCCTCGGATACGCCGAGCCGGGCGGCGAGCGCCGCCGTGGTGATTTTTTCGCTTTTGGGCGCTTCCAGCATCGCGGCGAGCGTCTGGAGAATGTGCACGCGACGCTCGCCCGGTTTCAGGCGTTGCGCGCGTGGGGTAGGCGCGAGGTCGGGCTCGGCGGCTGAGGTGGCTTCGTGTTCGGCTAAGACCTGGTCAGGCTTGTCGATCGGCTGCATGGCTACCGTCCCGTCTGCTGTCCCTTCAATCGAACCGAGCGGGTGCCCAGTCTCAACGATTTTAACGAACGAATGCTCCGGTCGACATAGTGCGGGCGGCCCGTGCCCGGCAAGCGCGTCGGCACGCCGTCGGCGTGCGGCTTGCGCGGCAGATGACCGGTGATCCACACCGTGCGGATGCCGAGCCGCCGGTAGTTCTTCAGATGCGAGCGCGTGTCCTCCACGAGGATCACGTCTTTCAACGCGACGTGGGCGTCGCGCATCGCCTTACGCAGCATCGCATGATCGGGTTTGGCGCGCCAGAAGCGGCGGTCGCGCATGTGTTCGATAGCGATCACCTGTTCGAACAGCCGCTCGATGCGCAATTCCGCCAGCACCGCACGCGCATAGGCTTCGGGCGCGTTGGTCAGCACGATTTTGCGTCCCGGCAAGGCCGCGACGAGGCGCGCGACGCCGCGTTCGTGACGAATCATCGAGCCGAGGTCGGGGAACGTATGCACGACCTTCAGGAAGTCGTGTCCATCGAGCGGATGATGGCGCGTCAGACCGAGCAGCGCCGCGCCGTAGCGCTCCGTGTAGCCCCTGCGCAGGCGGTTGGCTTCGTCGATATCCACTTCAAGGGTGTCGACGATGTACTGCGTCATGCCCTGATTGATGGCCGGAAAGATCGCGTGCGAGGCCCGATGCAGCGTGTTGTCGAGATCGAATAGCCAGACCGGACTGCCGCCGGCGATATGCGGACGACGGCGTCGGGAAGTAGGAGTGCGCATGAGGAGGGGCGCCATTAGGCGCGAGCAGTCGCGTGACGCAGCGAACGCGAGCGGTTCGTGGTGCGGGCGGCGGTATGAGAGGGGAGAGCTTGCTGACGCGCCGTGGCGGCGCGTTGTCGGCCGCCGGGCGAGGCGGCCGTGTGACCGGACAACCGGACGGCATACACGGCGCCAGTGGGACGTGCCATGTATGCCGGGTGTGAGGCAGGAATCAATGCGAGCGGATCATCGTGCCGAACGGTTGTTCGGTGAGAATTTCCAGCAGCACCGAGTGCTCGATGCGGCCGTCGATGATGTGCACCGAGCGCACCCCGCTCTTGGCTGCGTCGAGCGCCGACGAAATTTTCGGCAGCATGCCGCCGGAGATCGTGCCGTCGGCGAACAGGCCGTCGATTTCGCGGGCCGACAGATCGGTGAGCAGATTGCCTTCTTTATCCATCACGCCGGGAATGTTGGTCATCATCACGAGCTTTTCGGCGTTCAGCACCACCGCCAGCTTGCCCGCGACCAGATCCGCGTTGATGTTGTACGACAGGCCGTCTTCGCCGAAACCGATCGGCGAGATCACCGGAATGAAGGCGTCGTCCTGCAGCGCTTTCACGACTGCCGGGTTGATCGCCTCGACTTCGCCCACCTGGCCGATGTCGACGTACTGGCCGGGATTGTCGCGATCCGGCATCAGCATCTTGCGTGCGTGGATCAGGCCGCCGTCTTTACCCGTGAGGCCGACCGCGTGGCCGCCGAAGTGGTTGATCAGCGTGACGATGTCTTGCTGCACTTCGCCGCCGAGCACCCATTCGACGACTTCCATCGTCTCTTCGTCGGTGACGCGCATGCCCTGAATGAACGTGCCCTGTTTGCCGATCTTTTTCAGCGCGTGATCGATTTGCGGACCGCCGCCGTGGACGATGACCGGATTGATACCGACCAGCTTCAGCAGGATCACGTCGCGCGCGAAGCCTTGCTTCAGGCGCTCTTCCGTCATGGCGTTGCCGCCGTATTTGATGACCACGGTCTTACCGTGATACTGGCGAATGTAGGGCAGCGCCTCGGCCAGGATTTCAGCCTTCAGGGTGGGCGCGATCTGCGAAAGGTCGGGAAGCTCGGACATGGCGGCAGGCTCAGGCACGGAACAGTTAAAACAGGGCGAATTGTACAGGACTGGCGCGCTGCAACAGGGTTTTCGATACCTGCGCGGGCGCTGGGCGCCACGGGCATTGCGCACTGCGCAATGACAGGCCGCGGGTGCCAGTTGACGAGGGCAAGCGTACCGCGCTTCGATGACGTCTGTGAATTGGCCGAACGGACGACTCCCGGCGCGCGGCCGGTCGTGGCATCATTTCCCGATCGATGCCTCCGGGAGAGGGTCCAGGCCGTCATGAAACCGTCTGCCTCCGATTCAGACAGCAGCGCGCGCTGTCCACGCTGCGGCAACGCCTTCGATTGCGGCATGCATGCGAAGCCGTTCGAGTGCTGGTGCCGCGAAATGCCGACGCTGCCGGCCGAGCGGCTGGATCCGGCTGGGCGTTGCCTGTGTCCTGAATGTCTCGCCGGGGAGCTTGCGCGGGCGGTGCGGGCGCCACCTGAAGGAGATCGGCGTTGAATTGGTGGCGAGTGAATCGCCAGATGGCGTCCCGCTAACGAATGGCCGACAGCGCCATGTTGCGCCGACACGCCGACACGCATCGACTCATTACCTCGTGCGGTGCCCGTCCGCGAGTTCGCCCAGATCACGCGCTACAGCTTCGAGCACCGGCTCCCATTGGCCGAATTGCGGCTGCCGGTAAAGCTCGGCGCTCGGATACCACGGGCTGTCGCGGCGCGCCAGCAGCCAGACCCAGTGAGGATTGACGTCGAGTAGCACCCAGGTGCGCTGTCCGAGCGCGCCACTCAGATGAGCGGCCGACGTGCAAACCGAAATGACGAGATCTAGCGCGCCGACAAAGGCGGCGGTGTCGTCGAAGCTCGTGAATTCGGCTGTGTAGTCGCTCATCGTTAAGCCCGCGGCTCTTGCGGCCGCCACGTCAGCCGCAGCGCCCGGCTGAAGCGAATAGAAAGCCACATCTCGCATACCGCCGAAGTGCGCCGCATAACGTTCCCAGCCGATCCGCCGAAAGGGATTGCGCTGATGGCCATGGCTGCCGGTCCACGTCAATCCGACCTTGAGCCTCGTCTCGCTGGCCAGCCGCTCCCGCCAGGCTTCGATGGCCGCCGCGTCGGCATGCAAGTAAGGTTGCGCCGCAAAGGGAATGCTCTCCTCTCCCGTGCTGAACAGCAAAGGCAGGCTGAGCAACGGAATCTCGTAGTCGAACGGCGGCAACGATTCAACGCCACCGCCCGCCGAGTAATCGTCGACATGACCGCCGAGGCTGCGTTCGAGCAACGCGCCCATTTGCGGGAACGAGTTCCACGCAAGACGCCCGCCCTCGCAACGAACCCGTTGCGCCAGCATCGGGATATAGCGGCTGAACTGCAGCACGTCGCCCATGCCTTGCTCGCCCCATACGAGCAGCGTCTTGCCCGCAAGCGGTTCGCCATGCCAGGTCGGCGCCGGCATCGCCGGGCGATTGCCGGTCAGCTCCAGCGAGCCCTCCCAGCGCGCTTCATGCGACGGCCAGCCATGTACGTAGTCGCCACGCACCAGTTGCAGCATGGCAAGATTGGAGCGCATGGTCGCGTCCAGCGGCGCCAGCACGCAAGCGGCTTGCGCGGCCTGTTCCGCTTCGCTCCAGCGTTGCGCTTCGCGCAGTGCCAGCGCATAGTTGTTATGCGCCAGCGGGCTATGCGGCGCGCATTTCACGGCCTTGGCGCCGGCTTCCAGTGCACGCTGCAAGTCCATACTCGTGCGGTAGGCGTGAGCGAGATTGGTCCATGCGTCGGCGTCGTCCGGCTGATCGCGGACGGCACTTTCCAGTAAGGCGAGTTGTTCAGCCGGGTCGCCGTTGGTGAGCATCAGTGCTCCGGCGAGGTTGTTGCGCAGCCTCGGCGGAGCAGGATCAATCGCCAGCGCGAGACGGTAAGGCGCAATGGCCTCGGCGTGACGGCCTGCCATCTGCAACACGTAGCCGAGACGAAATAGCGCAGCGGCGCGGTGGGCATCGAGTTGGGCAATAATGGCGGCGAGTTCGATCGCTTCGTCGTGGCGGCGTCGTTCAAGCAAAGCGGTGATGAGCGAGTCGAGCGACACGTCGTCGAGTGGGTGGAGTCGCGCCGCGCTGTCGAAACATTGGGTTTCCGATTCCGCTGTGCCATGGCGCCGGGCTGCGGCGGCATGTCGCAGAACAGTGAGGAAAGCTGAAGAGATGTCAGCTTCGCGATCAAAGGTAGAAGTAGGTGGCATGGTCGATATGCGCGATGCTGTCGCAAAAATACCATGTTAGCGGCGCCAGGCTGCACAGTAAGTCGGACGAGTCCGAACAGGCAAATTAAGTCATGCATCGTATAACCAACACCGGGCGCGTCAACCTCGGTCATCTGTTCTGGCTGCGCAGTCTCGCGATCATCGGTCAGTTGATGACCATCGCGTTCGTGCAGATATTCATCGGCGTGCACCTGCCCCTGCCCGCCATGTTGCTGGTGATCGGCCTCGAAGTGATCTTCAACGGCATCACCTGGTGGCGTGTGTCGCAGCAGCGGCCGGAATCCAACATGGAGTTGTTCGGCCAGATCTGGGTCGATCTGGGCGCGCTCTCCGCTTTGCTGTTTCTCTCCGGCGGCACGACCAATCCGTTCGTTTCGCTGTATCTCCCTTCGCTCGCGATCGCTGCTGCCGTGTTGCCCTGGCGTCTGATGATCTGGCTCGCGGCGTTCGCCGTGGCCTGCTACGCCGTGCTCGGCTTTGACTCCGTCCCGTTGAATCTCGACAATCCCGCCAACCTGTTCGACTACTACCGTGCCGGCATGTGGGTGAACTTCATGGTGAGCGTCGGGCTGATTGCATGGTTCGTTGCACGCATGTCGCGGGCGCTGCGGCTACGTGACGCAGCGCTCGGAGACGCACAGCAGCGCTTGCTTCACGACGAACGGGCGGTCGCGCTAGGGGTGCAGGCCGCAACTGTCGCACACGAAATCGGCACGCCTCTGTCTACAATCGCGATGCTGTCCGAAGAATTGCGCGACGCGGCTCGTACCGACAAGGGACTCGCGCCGTACAGCGCCGATATCGAGTTGCTCGAACAGCAGATGGGCCTGTGTACGTCGGCGCTGGCTCGCTTGCGCAGTCGCGCATCGACGACCACCCGCCGTCAGCGGGTAGGCGAATGGCTCGAATCGTTTGGCGAGCAATGGAGGCTGCGTCATCCGCATGTGAAGTTCGAGCGAATCGGTGCGCCGCCCGCGGAGGTCAGCCTTGACGATACGGTTGCCGTGAGTCAGATTCTGACGATTCTGCTCGACAACGCTGCACGTGCGAGTCGGGATCACGTCACGCTGTCCTGTGCGCTGACGGCGCGCGGCGACCAGATCGCGTTCGAAGTGTGCGATGCGGGCCCCGGCATTCCGGCCACGCTGCGCGGCTCACTCGGTGCGATGCCGGTTGAAAGCACGCAGGGTGGACATGGTGTGGGCCTTTATCTGGCGTTTTCGGCGGCAGCGCGTCTGAATGGATCGATCGAACTGACCGACGCCAGCACGATCAAGCCGCGCGGCACACGTGCAGTGCTGAAATTGCCGCTGTCCGGGCGCAAATTTTCCGGCGCGGGCCGTCAAGGCACCGCACCATCCAATACGGAGAAACAGGCATGAGCGACATGAATTTTCTGGTGATCGACGACGATGAGGTGTTCTCCGGCATCCTCGCCCGTGGCTTGACCCGGCGCGGTTATACCGTGAGCGAAGCACATAACGCTGACGAAGCCATCAAGCTCGCGAACCAGCAAAAGTTCAGCCAGATCACGGTGGATCTGCATCTCGGCAGCGACTCCGGCCTCACGCTCGTCGCGCCTTTGCGCGATCTGCAACCCGACGCGCGCATGCTGGTGCTGACCGGTTACGCGAGCATCGCCACCGCCGTGCAGGCGGTGAAAGACGGCGCCGACAATTACCTGGCCAAGCCCGCTAACGTCGAGACGATTCTGTCCGCGTTGCAAAGCGAGGCGAGCGCGTTGCAAGCCGATGCGGCGATCGAGCATCCCACGCCCTTGTCGGTTGCGCGCCTCGAGTGGGAGCATATTCAACGCGTGCTCGCTGAGCACGGCGGCAATATTTCGGCGACGGCGCGGGCGTTGAACATGCATCGTCGAACGCTGCAGCGCAAGCTGGCGAAGCGGCCAGTCAAACAGTAAGCGCGAAGGAAAAAGAAAACGGGCTGCCTTATAAAGGGCAGCCCGTTTTTTACGCCTGAGATTCGATCTGCGTCAGGCCAGATTCATCACAGCACGTAGCGCGACAGATCCTCGTCTTCCGCGACTTCGTTCAATGCGCGATCGACATACGCCGCATCGATCTGCACCGTGCGGCCCGAATGATTGCCGGCCGCGAACGAGACTTCTTCGAGCAGCTTTTCGATCACCGTGTACAGACGGCGCGCACCGATGTTCTCGGTCTTCTCGTTCACCGAATACGCGATCTCGGCGAGACGACGAATGCCGTCCGGTGCGAATTCCAGATGCACGTCTTCCGTGGCGAGCAGCGCCTGATATTGCTTGACGAGGCTGGCATCGGTCGAGACCAGGATCGATTCGAAGTCGTTCACCGAAAGTGAGTCCAGTTCGACGCGAATCGGGAAGCGGCCTTGCAGTTCCGGAATCAGATCGCTCGGCTTGGCCAGATGAAACGCGCCACTCGCGATGAACAGGATGTGGTCGGTCTTCACCATGCCGTACTTGGTGTTGATCGTGGTGCCTTCGACGAGCGGCAGCAGATCGCGCTGCACACCCTGACGTGACACCTCGCCACCACCGGCTTCATTGCGCGACGCGATCTTGTCGATCTCGTCGAGGAACACGATGCCGTTCTGCTCGACGTTCTGCACGGCCTTGGCTTTGACCTCTTCGTCGTTCAGCATCTTGCCGGCTTCTTCGTCGGTGAGAACCTTTAGCGCTTCCTTTACCTTCAGCTTGCGGCGCGTTTTCTTGCCGCCGCCGATATTCGCGAACATCGAACGGATCTGCTCGGTCATGTCTTCCATGCCCGGCGGCCCCATGATGTCCATGCCGGCTTGCGGCTGTTCGACGTCGAGTTCGATTTCCTTGTCGTCGAGCAAGCCTTCGCGCAGACGCTTGCGGAATGTGTGGCGCGTGGTGCTGCCTTCGTCGACGGTGTCAGCCGCGCTCGAACTTGCGCCGAATCCTACTGGGCGCGCGCTCGGCAAAAGAATGTCGAGGATGCGGTCTTCGGCCTGGTCTTCAGCCTTGGTCCGCACTTTGCGCATTTCCGTTTCGCGCGTCTGTTTGACCGAGATTTCGATCAGGTCGCGCACGATGCTGTCCACGTCGCGGCCCACGTAGCCGACTTCGGTAAACTTGGTCGCTTCGATTTTGATGAATGGCGCATCCGCGAGTTTTGCCAGACGCCGCGCGATCTCGGTTTTGCCGACGCCGGTCGGTCCGATCATCAGAATGTTCTTGGGCGTGATTTCCTGACGCAGCGGGTCTTCGACCTGCTGGCGCCGCCAGCGATTGCGCAGCGCCACGGCAACCGCTTTCTTCGCACGGCCTTGGCCGATGATGTGTTTGTCGAGTTCCGAGACGATCTCGGCAGGGGTCATGGTGCTCATCGTGGGTCCTTACTCGATCGTCTCGATGACGCGGTTGTGGTTCGTGTAGATACACATGTCGCCGGCAATTTCCAGCGACTTCTCCACGATTTCGCGGGGTGACATGTCGGTGTTCTGGGCCAGCGCGATCGCAGCAGCCTGCGCGTACGAGCCGCCTGAACCGATTGCGCAGATGCCGCCTTCCGGGTCGAGCACGTCGCCGTTACCGGTGATGACGAGGGTCGTGGTGGCGTCAGCTGCGATCAGCATGGCTTCGAGCCGGCGCAGCATGCGGTCGGTGCGCCAGTCTTTGGCGAGTTCGACGGCCGCGCGCGTGAGATTGCCCTGGTGTTTTTCCAGCTTCGCTTCGAAGCGGTCGAGCAGCGAGAAGGCGTCGGCCGTGCCGCCGGCGAAGCCGACCAGCACCTTGCCGTTATAGATGCGCCGGACTTTCTTCGCACCGCCTTTCATGACGATGTTGCCCAGCGTCACCTGGCCGTCGCCGCCGAGCGCGACCTTGTCGCCGCGGCGCACGGAGACGATCGTCGTGCCGTGAAATTGCTCCATATGCGTTCCTCTTTGCAAAACGGGTAGGACGCGGCAGCACACTGCGCTACCGCATGAATCCTGAAAGCGGACGGCGCGCGACGCTCAAACCGAAATGGCCAGCGCGCGCTCGTACTGCGCATGTCCGGTTTATTTTAGGGCGTGCGCGGTCATATCAAGAGCCGGCAAAAGGCATAGGACAAAAAACACGGGATTCGAGGCGGCGCGCAGAAAGGTGAAAGAAGGGAAAAAGCGCCGTACAAAAGAAAAAAGGCGCACGGATCACCGTGCGCCTCTCAACGAAGCAGCCTAACGGGCGCGGAGCCGAAGCCGCGCCGCGGGTGTTCAGTCGCCGAACAGCTTCTGGCGCAGTTCGCGGCGTTCCTGCGCTTCGAGCGACAGGGTGGCCGTGGGCCGTGCGAGCAGACGCGGAATGCCGATCGGCTCGCCGGTTTCTTCGCACCAGCCGTAATCGCCGGAATCGATGCGCGCGATCGATTGCTGAACCTTCTTCAGCAGCTTGCGTTCGCGGTCGCGCGTGCGCAGTTCGAGCGCATGCTCTTCCTCGATCGTTGCACGGTCGGCCGGGTCCGGCACGATTACAGTTTCGCGCAGGTTCTCGGTCGTCTGGCCGGCATTGCGGAGAATGTCCGCTTGCAGCTGTTCGAGCTTGTTCTTGAAGAAGGCGAGCTGATCCGCATTCATGTAATCCTTGTCGCTCATCTTCAGGATTTCGGCTTCAGTCAAGAGTCGTTTCGTCGTCATCTGGCTTACTTCTTCAATGTGAGGCAAAACTCTTACATAGTGCCCGCACTTTCGTATTGCCCGCAAAGGCGCCTTGAAGGCGCGAAGCGCAAGGCAGGCACGGACGGTGGACTGTCGTGACGCCGAAGCGCCTGGCGCCCACACGCCGGGCGTCGCAACGCCAATGCGGGGCCGAACTCCTCTGGAAACCGAATCCCAAATGCTCCTGAGGCATTGCTTGCCGGTTGCGTGCTTTTCAGGCAAAGCCAACCGGCATTCTCGGCGTATTGTCCGGACAAGATTTTCCGGCGCCGTGTCAGGCCCGGCGCGGGATACGCGCTGACCGGGCAATTCGTTGTCATTCTCCAGTGGGCACGTATTGTAACTGAATCACAATCCGCCACCGCAACTAGTAAAAATCCCCCTGCGGCGCGCCGATATCCCGAAAATATAACGCGCGCACGACCAAAAAGCGATGGTCGTGCACGCTTTAATACAGCAGGGTTTTCACGCGCTTTTCACACGCACGACATTTCACCCAGCTTTCGGCAGTGATCCGCGCGTATTCAGCAGACAATTACCGATTCACGCTGAGCGAACGGCGTGCGATTTTAAGCGCTGCAGCATGACGCGTGCCGCAGCCACCGTAATGGGTGAAAACGGCACGGCAGGGTGGCGGCGCGCTCAAGCAAGGCAGGCGTCGAGACCGTCAGTGATCAGGTCTTGCGGCAGTTCGATGCCGATGAACACCATCTTGTTGGTCTTCTTCTCGATCGGCTGCCATTTCGCGGCCAGATCGCTGCCCATCATCTGATGCACGCCCTGGAACACGACTTTGCGATCGACGCCCTTCATGTACAGCACGCCCTTGTAGCGCAGCAGGCGTTCGCCGTAAATCTGCAGGATGCCGCCCAAGAAGTCTTCCAGCTTGTTCGGATCGAACGGGCGATCGTTGCGGTAGACGAACGACTTGATCTTGTCGTCGTGGTGCGCGTGGTGGTGGTGCGCGTGATCGTGGCCTTCGTGATCGCACTTGCCGTGGTCGTGATCGCAATCGGCGTGGTCGTGATCCGCGTGGGTGTGGCCGTGCTCGTCGTGGGCGTGAGCGTGGCTGTGCGCGTGTTCGTCTTCAGCGAGGAAGTCGGGATCGATTTCGAGCTTCGAATTCAGATTGAAGCCGCGCAGATCGAAGATTTCCTTGATGTCCGCTTCGCCGAAATTGACGACCTTGATCGCCGCGCGCGGGTTCATGTGCAGCAAGCGGTGGCGTAGCGCGTCCATGTGCTTGTCGTCGACCAGATCGGCCTTGGTGATGAACAGGCGGTCGGCGAAACCGACCTGGCGCTGCACCACTTCGTGCTCGTCCAACTGGTGATTGACGTGCTTCGCGTCGATCAGCGTGATGATCGCGTCGAGCAGGAATTCGTTGGCGATCTGGTCGTCCATGAAGAACGTTTGCGCGACGGGGCCCGGATTTGCGAGGCCGGTCGTTTCGATCACGACGTGGTCGAAATCCAGCGTGCCCGATTGTTTCTGCGCGGCCAGATCGGACAGCACGCGCGACAGGTCGCCGCGAATCGTGCAGCAGATACAACCGTTGCTCATCTGGATGATCTGCTCGGTCGTGTCCTGCACGAGAATTTCGTTGTCGATGTTCTCTTCACCGAACTCGTTCTCGATCACGGCGATCTTCATGCCGTGCTTTTCATTCAGGATGCGCTTGAGCAGGGTGGTTTTGCCGCTGCCGAGAAAGCCGGTCAGGATGGTGACTGGGATCATGTGGGTCGCCTGTATGTTCGTGAAACGTGCGTAATCGAAGCGCTAAATCGGGCGCGGCAGCCGGATGGCGCACAGCCCGGCGTAGCCGGTTATTGAATCATATCTGTCGAGCCGTTGCTGGCGAACGGCTCGAGCCCGTCTTCGCCCGTACCGCCGACGCGCGAAATAACCCTCAATCTATGGGCGATCAGGCGATTTGCAACAGCAGGCCCTTCAGGTATTCGCCTTCCGGGAAAGCGGTCAGCAACGGGTGATCCACCCCGGCGCCGAGGCGCTTGAGAATCCGCGCATCCACGCGGGCGTCGGCGGCTGCGCTGGAAACGATCTTCTGGAACAGTTCGGAGTCGATCGCGCCGGAACACGAGTAGGTGAACAGCAGGCCGCCCGGGCGCAGCAGCTTCAGGCCGGTCAGATTGATGTCCTTGTAGGCGCGCGAAGCCCGGTCCACGTGTTCTTTCGACGGCGCAAACTTCGGCGGATCGAGCACCACCAGGTCGAAGCGCTCGCCGTCGTCGTACAGGCGACGCAGGGTTTTGAACGCATCGGCGTCGAGCCAGCTGGCGAGTTCGGCATCGAAACCATTGGCCGCCACATTCTGCTGGGCGATGGCCAGCGCATCGCCGGACGAATCGATCGACACCACGCGTTTTGCGCCGCCTTTCAGCGCCGCCAGCGAAAAGCCGCCGGTGTAGCAGAAGCAGTTCAGCACCTCGCGGTCCTGCGCGAGCTGCTGCACCAGCAGTCGGTTGTCGCGTTGATCGACGTAGAAGCCGGTTTTGTGACCGTTGAGCACGTCGACGTGATAGCGGACGCCGTTTTCGCTGGCGATCAGTGCTTCTGACGGCGCTTCGCCCGCCAATACGCCAACGGTCTGCTCGAGCCCTTCCTTCTGGCGGATCGACACGTCCGAGCGTTCGTAGACGTTCGGGCAGCCGGTCGCGTCGACCAGCGCGGCGACGATCGCTTCTTTCCACGCCTCGACGCCCGCCGCCATGAACTGGCAGACGACCTGGCTGCGCTGACCTTCATCCTCGGCGACGTAGTAGTCGACGATCAGGCCGGGCAGGCCGTCCGCTTCGCCGAAAATCAGCCGCACTGCGCCGGTGTCGTGGACCATCGTTTGGCGATGCGCGAGCGCGCGCTGCACGCGGCGCTTGAAGAACGCGTGATCGATCGGCTCGCTTTCATCGAAGCTCCACACGCGCGCACGGATCTGCGAATGCGGGCTGTAAGCGGCGCGTGCGAGGAACCGGCCGTCGTGCGCGCGCACCAGCACGGTCGCGCCGGGAGCCGGATTACCGTCGATGCGGTCGATCGCGTTGGCGTAGACCCACGGATGGCGGCGCAGCAGCGATTTTTCTTTCGACGGTTTGAGCGTAACGATATTCATCTGGGTGTCTGGAAAGCTTTGGGCCGCGCGGCAAGACGCGCGCGGCGGGTGAAGCGGAACCGGAGACTGCGAGCCGCCGGACAGGCGGCGTCAGTCGCGTTTTTTGGCGCGCGGATGCGCCTGATCGTAGACCTGCGCGAGATGCTGGAAATCGAGCGCGGTATAAACCTGCGTGGCGGTGATGCTGGCATGGCCGAGCAATTCCTGCACGGCGCGCAGATCGCCGCTCGATTGCAGCACATGCGTGGCGAACGAATGCCGCAACACGTGCGGATGCACGTTGGCGGGAATGCCGGCCGCGAGCGCCGCCCGCTTCACGCGATCCCGCACCACGTTCGGCGAGAGGCGATTGCCGCGCGACGACAGAAAGAGCGGATGTGGATCGTGTTTCACCATCTGGTCGCGTACCGCGAGCCAAGCGTTCAGCGCCGTCAGCGCCTTGCTGCCGACCGGTACGATGCGGCGCCGGTTGCCCTTGCCGAGCACTTCGACTTCGGCGGAATCCAGCTTGAGCCAGCCGGCGGAGCGATAGCCGTCGGCATCGGCGAAACGGGCGTCCAAGCCGACCAACTCCGACAAACGCAGCCCCGACGAGTAGAACAACTCCAGCATCGCGTGATCGCGCAAACCTTCGAGCGACGCTGGCGGCGGGCTGTCCATCAGGCGTGTGGCGTCGTCCACGGAGAGCGCCTTGGGCAGCGGCTTGGCCTGCTTCGGCGCACGCACGGTGGCGACCGGATTAGCCGGCAGGTCGACGCGGCCGGCCAGCCAACGGTAAAACGCCCGCCACGCCGACAAGCGATGGCTGATCGAACGCGCCGTCAGACCACCCGCATGCGCGCGCGAGACGGCGCCGCGAATGTCGACGGCAGTCAGGCTTTGCAGCGGCCGGCCCTTGGCCAGCAAGCGGAGTTGTTCCAGTTCATGCGTGTAGCCGCGCAGCGTATGCGCCGACAGCCGACGCTCGTGTTCGAGATTCGACAGGTACGCGGGAATCGGGTCGGCTTCGGTCACGATCGCTCGGTGGGCGGCTGGTGCGGCGTAATCGCTGCGTCGCGCGCGGTTCAGCGCGGCAGCAGGCGGCTCAGCGCGGCGCTGGCCAGCGCGCCGATCTGCGTGAGGAAATCGGTGGCCATGCCGTCATGGAAGCGGCGCGCGTCGGCCGAGCCCATCACCAGCAGACCGAACGCGGACGCTTCTTCCTTGCCCTCGGGATCGCGCAACGCGAGCAAGGCGATCGATTCAGTCACATGCGCCGATTCGCCTGACGCCGCGCCGTCCTCGCTCGCTGCCGCCGGAATCAGCCATTGCGCGGCCTCGAAGCCGGTGTTCGCGCCGCAATACGGTGCGGTCAGGCTGTTGGCGAAGATCCGCACTTCCTCGCCGACATGGCGCGAGAAGTCGGCCTGAGCGTAGGGCTCGGCGACGTCCCACACGCGCAGCGCGGCTTGCGGCACGTCGAAAATCTCGAGCAGGCCGCCCGCGATCGTGCGCGGCAGCGCATACGCATCGCGCTCGGCCAGGACACGAATAGTCCAGCGATTGAATTTCGAGGCGATGCTGTCGTTCTCGTGACCGTAGCGCAGCAGTTCGGCCAGACGGCGTTCGAGGATCTTGTTCTTGTCGCGCAGCATTTCCATCTGCCGTTCCTGCAGCGACACCGCGGCTTTGCCGTGCGGATTGGCGAGCCGGATGGTCGCGAGCATTTCCGCGTGTTCGGCGAAGAATTCAGGATTGGCGAGCAGGTATTCGGCGACTTCGCGATCGTTCATGGTTTCGGCTAAAGGACTACGGGGCGACGCCTTTGGGCGGCGCATCGGTCAATGAGTTTAAGCGTTCGATCAAGTGGCCCAAGTGCGGCCAGTAGATCGGCCAATCAGTCGGCCAGTTCGATCTCGCCTTCGAAGACGGTTGCCGCGGGGCCGGCCATCAGCAGCGGCTCGTTTTCCTGCGTACTGTCCCACGAGATTGTCAGCTTGCCGCCATGCGTGTGCACCAGCACCGGCGTGTCCAGCAGTCCGCGCCGGATGCCGGCCGCCACGGCGGCGCATGCGCCCGTGCCGCACGCCAGGGTTTCACCGGCGCCTCGTTCGTAGACGCGCAGCTTGATCTCGCTGCGCCCGACGATCTGCATGAAGCCCGCGTTCACCCGCTGCGGAAAACGCGCGTGGCGTTCGATCACCGGGCCTTCCACCAGCACCGGGAACGCTTCGACGTCGTCGACCACCTGCACGGCGTGCGGATTGCCCATCGACACCACCGAAATCCACCGGGTCGTGCCGTTCACGTCCAGCGGCCACAGCGTATCGGCGCCTTCGCGGCGCCCTTCGAGCCCTTTGGTGGCGAATGGCACGCGAGCCGGGTCGAACACCGGCGCGCCCATGTCGACCAGCACTTCACCGTTGTCCTGCATGGTCAGCGTGATGGTGCCGTTTTGCACTTGCACGCGCACGCTGCGCTGATCGGTCAGGCCGCGATCGCGCACGAATTTCACGAAGCAGCGCGCGCCGTTGCCGCAATGCTCGACCTCGCCACCGTCGCAATTGAAGATGCGATATCTGAAATCGACACCATCCACGGTGGGCTTCTCGACCAGCAGCAACTGGTCCGCGCCGACGCCGAAATGCCGGTCGGCGAGCGCGCGCACCTGCGCCGGCGTCAGGTTGACCGGTTGGGTGTAGCCGTCGAGCACGACAAAGTCGTTGCCCGCGCCGTGCATTTTGGTGAATTTCAGGTTCATCGCGCTATTGTAAGTGACGCGCCCCCGGCTGAGCCGGTGGCGCAATATTTTGGCGTTCGACTCTCTCTGGCAGGCCGCGCGCGAGGGCCGCTCAATACACGCTCGGCTCGCCCGGCGGCCGGGTCTTGAAGCGCTTGTGGACCCAGTAGTACTGCTCGGGCATCAGCAGAATCTTCTCTTCGAGGAAGGCGTTCATCCGCCGCGCGTCTGCTTCGTCGTCGCCGGTTGGGTAGTTCTCCCACGGCTTGAACACCTTCAGACGGTAACCCTTGTAGTTCGGCAGCACTTCGCCGATGAACGGCAGTACCTGCGCGTGGCCGACCTTGGCCAGACGGCCCACGGCGGTCAGCGTGCAGGTTGGCACGCCGAAAAAGGGCACGAAAGTGGAGTTGCGCGCGCCATAGTCCATGTCCGCGCCGAGCATGACCGGCTTGCGATCGCGTAGCCAGCGCAGCACCACGCGCGCGCTGTCGGCGCGGCTCGCCATGTCGGCGCCGAAGCGGGAGCGCGCGCTTTTGGCGACTTCCTCGAGTTCGGGGTTCGACATCGGCTGATACAGCGAGCCGCATTGGCGCCTGAGCGAGTAGTTGATGAAGATCGATCCGGCTTCGATACCGACGAAGTGAAAGCCGAGCAGCAGCGTAGGCGGCATGTCCGGATCTAACAGATCGACCTCGCTGTCGACCTCGATCAGCTTCTCGAGCTTCTTCGCGGAGCCGAACCACTGGACGCTGCGCTCCAGGTAGCTGCGGATAGCATGCCGGAAGTGCCGCTGGGCAACATCTTCGCGACGTTCGTCGCTCCATTCGGGGAAGCACAGTTTCAGGTTGATATGGACAATGCGCTTACGCCCACTGGGCAGCTGATAAAGCAACCAGCCAAGGCCGTCGCCAAGACGGGCGACGAAGCCGTAGGGCAGCAGCGCGAATAATTTCAGCAGCGCGATGGCAAGTTTGGTGGCGTAACGGCTCAGCATGCCATCCCCTTAAAAGATGCGCGGCGCGAGGCTGCTTTAAGGAAAGCGGAAAAGTTGACGTAATACCGCACTCGTGGACACTCTGTGACAATCTTAGGAAGTCGCTATAATAAGGGCTTCGCCGAGTTAATAGACAACTTGCGGGGCGAAGCTGGCAGGCGCAATCCACGCGATATGCGCCCGTTGGCAAGGTAAACCGCTAAAGCGTCGCCGCTTCAGGGCTCCCGGAGCTGGCTACGTGAAACTCACCGTAACCACATCAAAGGAGTCTGCAACGTGGCAAACGACTATCTCTTCACTTCCGAATCCGTCTCCGAAGGCCATCCCGACAAAGTCGCGGATCAGATTTCGGACGCTATCCTCGACGCCATCCTCGAGCAGGACAAGTACTCGCGAGTCGCAGCTGAAACGCTGTGCAACACGGGTCTGGTCGTGCTGGCCGGTGAAATCACCACCACCGCGAACGTCGATTACATTCAGGTCGCGCGCAATACGATCAAGCGCATCGGCTACGACAACACCGACTACGGCATCGACTACCGCGGCTGCGCGGTGCTCGTCGCGTACGACAAGCAATCGCCGGACATCGCTCAAGGCGTGGACCGCGCGCACGACAACAACCTCGACCAAGGCGCTGGCGACCAGGGCCTGATGTTCGGTTACGCGTGCCAGGAAACGCCGGAACTGATGCCGCTGCCGATTCACCTGTCGCACCGTCTGGTCGAGCGTCAGGCCAATCTGCGCCGCGATGGCCGTCTGCCCTGGCTGCGTCCGGATGCAAAGTCGCAAGTCACCGTGCGTTACGTCGACGGCAAGCCGCACGCGATCGACACGGTCGTGCTGTCCACGCAGCATTCGCCGGACATCGATCTCGAGACGCTGCGCGAAGCGGTGATCGAAGAAGTCATCAAGCCGACCCTGCCGGCCGACCTGATCAAGGGCGATATCAAGTTCCTGGTGAACCCGACCGGCCGTTTCGTGATCGGTGGCCCGCAAGGCGATTGCGGTTTGACCGGCCGCAAGATCATCGTCGATACGTACGGCGGCGCGGCACCGCACGGCGGCGGCGCGTTCTCGGGCAAGGATCCGTCGAAGGTGGACCGTTCGGCGGCTTATGCCGGCCGTTACGTCGCCAAGAACATCGTCGCGGCAGGTTTGGCCGAGCGCTGCCTGATCCAGGTGTCGTACGCAATCGGCGTGGCACAGCCGACGTCGGTCATGGTCAACACGTTCGGCACGGGCCGCGTGTCGGATGCGACCATCACGCGTCTGGTGCAGGAGCATTTCGACCTGCGTCCGAAGGGCATCATCCAGATGCTCGACCTGCTGCGTCCGATCTACGAGAAGAGCGCTGCATACGGTCACTTCGGCCGCGAAGAGCCGGAATTCACGTGGGAAGCCACGGACAAGGCTCTGGCACTCGCCGAAGCCGCCGGCACGGAACCGGTTGCTGCGTTGGCAGAATAAGCCCGCGTAGTCCGCTAAAGCTTTAGCAAAAAACCCCGCCGGCGCAAGCCGGGCGGGGTTTTTTTATGGGCCTGGCGTTAGACGTCGCTTAACGGCCGGCGAACGCGAACGCAAAAGCGAACCAGCCAGTGCTGCCGTTCGTCGACATGCGACGCGGACGGCGGCTCGTATTCTGCGGCGCGGCGACCGGTGCGCGCTGAGCGGCGTTCAAACGCAGCGGCGTCGGCTTACGCAATAGTGTGCGCAACGAGAAGCGGCGCGAACCATGCAGACGCAAAGCGGAGAAAAACGTATGGAACCAGGTGCGAATGCCGTCGACGGCTTTGGCATCGCGCCATTGTTCGCCCATGGCGCGCGTGCGCGTGGCGTGGTGACGCAGGGCGCGCACGACATGGCGGCGCGCGGGACGCGCCGCTTTCAGCGCGGCGCGGGTAAGACGGGTGCTCAGAAGAGTATGCATGGCTTCACAAGTAGGCAGCGTGTCGCGCGAGGGAATGTGCGCCAATAGCAGCACCAAGTGTGCCAATGGCGAGGTCGCAAAGGACGGCGCGGGAGCCTGTAATTCGTCTGGAAAAAGCATGAACACCGGCGGGGACGGCCTTGGCGGCCTGCGCGCGGCGCAAAAATGCGGGAGGTGCGATCAACATGCGAGCAGGCTACACGTGATTCGTGACGTCAGAAAGTCGGTTTTTACCCTGCGAATACGGGTTTACGGGGTCGATAAGTGGTGCAAGCTATCCGGCCCGCACGCAGGACGCGCGATTATCGTGCGTCCCTGCCCATTGATCGTGCCGCACAATTCAGTATTGCGCATGAAGCCGTGCTCCATGCGACGACTCGGCCGTAGCGGTGAAACTGCGCGCAGCGCGATCGCGCCCGTTTTACAATCGGACACCAGCTAGTCGAAAGTCACGGAACACCATGTCACTTCATTCGAAGAAAGAGCAGATTCACACGTTGCGAGAGCAGGGCTTTGTCGTGGTGCCCGGATTGGTGTCGCCCGAGCGTTGCGTCGAACTGAAACAGATTGCGCAGCGCCAACTGGAAGAAGCGGCCACGCCGATCGAATTCGAAGCGGATCTGAAGTATCCAGGCGCGCCGAGTTCCAGGCATGCGCCCGGCGGTCAGACGGTGAGGCGTTTGCTGGACGCGTATGGGCGTCATCCGGCGTTCGCACAGTGGGCAACCGCGCCTGAGATTCGCGGCTGGATGGAGTTGTACTTCGGTGAAGAGCCGCGCCTATCGCGCGCGCACCACAACTGCATGATGACCAAACATCCGGCCTACGGCAGCTTGACCGGCTGGCATCGCGACGTGCGTTACTGGTCCTTTGAACGCGACGATCTGGTGTCGGTGTGGCTCGCGCTCGGCCCGGAAACGGTCGACAACGGCGCGCTCTGGCTGGTGCCGAAGTCGCACAGCGCCCCTTTTACGTCCGATCGATTCGACGAATCGAAATTTTTTCGCTCGGATCTCGAGGAGAATCAGGCGTGGATTCGCACTGCGGTGTCGCCCGAACTCAAGGCTGGCGACGTGGTGTTCTTCCATTGCAATACGCTGCATTCGGCCGGCAAGAACCTTAGCGATCAGGTGAAGTTTTCGCTGGTCTACACCTACCACGGCGCGAGCAACGTGCCATTACCCGGCACCCGCTCGGCCGCCAAGCCCGAGGTGGCGTTTTAACGTCCGACGCTTCGCTTCACCGTTTGCGTCCCGACAGCGCGATGCCGGTCAGCCCGGCAATCGTCGCGATGACGCCACCCACGATCAGCATGATCGCCTTGTTGGTCGGCGAACCGGTGAAGACGCGCGACACGTCGCTGCTCACCGAGTTGAATGCCTGACCACCGAAGTACAACAGCATGACGCCGCCCACGATCAGCGCGATTGAAATCGCCTTCGCCATCTATCCCTCCACGAGTTTGAGTCGGGCAGAGTGTAGGGGAGCCGTTGGCGATCGTCCATCCCGCATACTGGGCGTCTGCATGCATCGCGTCGATTGGCTAACATAGCGGACTGGCTGCCGACTTACACCGATAAACATACGGCCGCCCGCCTCTTGCAACTGTGATTGCGCAACGCCCGTCATGCGTCGGGCGACCTCACCATCAAGGACACTAGCAATGGCTTACGAAGCAGCTTCAGAACGCTATTCGGACATGCAATACCGCGTCTGCGGCAAGTCGGGTCTCAAACTGCCGGCGCTCTCGCTCGGTCTGTGGCACAACTTCGGCGACACCACGCCGATCTCCACGCAGCGCGACATTCTGCGCACGGCCTTCGACCTGGGCATCACGCACTTCGACCTCGCCAACAACTACGGGCCGCCGTACGGCAGTGCCGAAACCAACTTCGGCCGCCTCTTCAAAGACGACTTCAAACCGTATCGCGACGAACTGCTGATTTCGTCGAAAGCCGGTTGGGACATGTGGCCGGGTCCGTACGGTCAGGGCGGCGGCTCGCGCAAGTACGTACTCGCGAGTCTCGATCAGAGCCTGCAACGCATGGGTCTGGACTACGTCGATATTTTCTATTCGCATCGTTTCGACGCCGACACGCCGCTCGAAGAAACCGCGGGTGCGCTGGCGACGGCCGTGCAACAAGGCAAGGCGCTGTACATCGGCATCTCGTCCTACTCGGCTGCGAAGACGCTCGAAATGGCAAAGCTGCTGGCCGAATACAAGGTGCCGCTGCTGATCCATCAACCGGCGTACAACATGCTCAACCGCTGGATCGAGCACGAATTGCTGGACACGCTGGAGCAGGTCGGCACGGGCAGCATTGCATTCACGCCGCTCGCGCAGGGCCTGCTCACCGGTAAGTATCTGAACGGCGTGCCGGCCGACGCACGCGTCAACAAGCCGGGCGGCGGGTCGCTCAAGCAGGAGCATTTGAGCGCGCAAAACATCGAGCACGTGCGCAAGCTGAACGACATTGCGCAACGTCGCGGACAGAGTCTTGCGCAGATGGCGCTGGCTTGGGCGCTGCGCGATCCGCGCGTGACCTCCGTGCTGATCGGTGCGAGCCGTGCAGACCAGGTGCGCGAAAATGTCGGCGCGTTGAAGAACCTCGCGTTCTCGAAGGACGAACTCGCGGAGATCGATCGTTACGCGACCGAAGGTGGCATCAACTTGTGGGAAAAACCGTCGACCGATCAGGCGATCTGATCGACGCGACCTCAGCCCCGTGAAAACAGGAAGCCGCCCATGAGGCGGCTTCTTTTTTTGCTAGACGAGCGCCGGCAAACCTTCGACCAATACGACGGCGAACAGCACGCCGATCAATGCGCCTAGCACCCGCAGCGCGTTATGCCGCAATTCCGTCTTGCAGGGAAGCGCACCGACGAATAGCGCGCCAGCCAGCGCCATCGGGATCACCAGGATGAAATCGCTGATCGTGAAGTAGGTCGTCATCTTTGTCTCCGTGTGTATTTCAGGCGCGGGCGGCGGCTCGATTTATGGAGTCATGCACCGCTAGCGCTCGATTTGAGTATAGGAGACGGTTAGATCGGCGTGGCGGCGGTTTGCGGCGCCGCAGCGGCTATTCGCAAGCCGCTGAAGCCGGTGTGAAAAGGGCCGCCGCGATTGTCGCGTTGCAACAATTGGGACAAAAAGAGTGAAGCGTTCGCTTACGTCCGCCTTACTTTTTTCGCCTGTTCGATGCGCGATGACTCGTGGCTCACATCGCGGTCTGTTCACGCGCACGTAATCGCATGGCAGCCAGCAAGCCGGTTGCCAGCAACGCGGCCACCAACACCGCGACGCCGCTCCACCCGTAGCCAGCCCAGACGTGACCGCCGTACGAACCCACCACGCTCGAGCCGATGTAGTACGCCAACAGATAGAGCGCGGCGGCCTGGCCTTTCGCTTCCCCGGCGAGGCGTCCGACCCAGCCGCTCGCGACCGAGTGCCCGGCGAAGAAGCCGAACGTCACACACGCGATACCGGCCGCGATCGCGGTCAGTGGATGCAGCAGCGTGAGCGCGAGGCCGAACGCCATCAGCAGCAGGCTGGCGATCAGAACACGCGCGCGGCCGAAGCTATCGGCCATGCGTCCCGACCACGGCGAGGCGACCACGCCCGTCAGATACACGACGAAGATCGCGCCGATCTCCGTCTGACTCAATTGATAGGGCGGCGCGAGCAGGCGATAACCGAGGTAGTTGTATAACGTGACGAAGCTGCCCATCAGCACGAAGCCGAGCAGGAACAGCAAAGGCAGTCCGGGTCGCGTGAATTGCTTGAGCAGCGCGCTGCGATGATGCCTGAAGCCAAGCCCGCGTCGCGGCACGAAATGGCGAGACGGCGGCAGCAAGGCGCGAAACGCGAGCATCGACAGAATCCCGAGCACGCCGATCGTGCCGATCGCCATGCGCCACGAAAACAGATCCGCGACGACGCCCGTGATCACGCGCCCCGCCATCCCGCCGATCGCCGTCCCGCCGACATACAGGCCCATCGCGAGACCCAGGCCTTCGGGGTGCACTTCCTCTGCGAGATACGCCATCGCGACGGCGGGGACGCCGCCTAGCGCGAGACCTTCGAGCGTTCGCAGCACGAGCAGTTCGTGCCAATTCGGGCTGATCGACACACCGATGGTCAGCAAGGCCGACAAGGTGAGCGACAAGGTCATCAGCTTGTGACGGCTCCAGCCTTCCGAGACAAATCCCGCGATGAAAACCGCCAGCGCGAGCGCGGCCGTGGTCAGCGAAAGCGACAGGCTGCTTTGCGCAGGCGTCACGTCGAACGCGGCGGAGAAGGACGGCAACAGGGGCTGCACGCAGTACAGCAGCGAGAAGGTGGCGTAACCCGCGAACAGCAGCGCGATGCTGGCGCGCCAGTAAGCACGCGAGCCGCGTTCGAGGTAGGGAATATCGGGGACGTCAGACACGGGGGATGCGGCGAAAGAGGCAGAGGAAGAAGGAACAGCTGAAGCAGCGGTCCGGCTGGATTCCGGCGGCGCGGTCACGAAAATCTCCTTGAGAAGCGCGAGGTGGCTCAAACGAGTTAAGGATACGCTGAAAAAACGCCGCCAGGTCGGCATGTGTCGTCCTGCAGGACACACTACCCATGCGCGGCGGCCTCGCTGGCAGACGTATCCGGATGCACGATCTGCTCATCGCTGGGCAGCGTCGATGCATCCCAGCCGCCGCCCACCGCCTTGATCAGCGCGACGCTCGCCGCCATCCGC
Organism: Paraburkholderia sp. BCC1884; assembly: GCF_900996225.1. Lineage (GTDB taxonomy): Bacteria > Pseudomonadota > Gammaproteobacteria > Burkholderiales > Burkholderiaceae > Paraburkholderia. Next base: position 476,432 of record NZ_CAAJGL010000090.1, read on the forward strand.
CGACGCGCGATCGAAACAGCGTTGCGCTCGTTGGTGAGCGCCGTGGTTTGCGCGACGACGACGTCCAGATAAGTGATCGCGCCGTTTTTGTAGCGATTCGACACGACCGCGAGCGAGCGCCGAGCGGCGGACACGGCGTCGTCCTGTGCGACGGCTTCCTGTTCCAGCACGCGCAACGCGGCGAGGTTGTCTTCGACTTCGCCGAACGCGTTGAGCACCGTCTGCCGGTATTGCGCGACGCTTTCGTCGTAGTGCGCGCGGGCCTGCTCTTTCACGGAGGCGCGTCCGCCGAAGTCGAGCAGCGTGCCCGCCAGCGTCGGCCCGAGCGACCAGAGCCGGCTCGGCGCCAGCAGCCATTGGCTATAGTTGGTCGCTTCGAGGCCACCGGTTACCGACAGGATCAGGTTCGGGAAGAAGGCCGCCGTTGCCACGCCGATTTGCGCGTTCATATCGGCGACGTGCCGCTCGGCTGCGGCGATGTCGGGGCGTCGTTCGAGCAGCGCCGACGGCACGCCGGCCGATGCCACCACCGGCACGGCAGTAAGCGGGGCGACCGGCAGCGAAAACGTGGAGGGCGTCTGGCCGATCAGGATCGCGATCGCGTGTTCGAGCTGCGCGCGTTGAACGCCGAGATCGAGCGCTTGCGTCTGAGTGGTTTTCAGTTGCGTCTGCGCCTGGGCAACGTCGGCGTCGGTGGCGATGCCGCCCGTGTAGCGATGCTGCGTGAGGTCGAGCGCTTCCTTGTAGGCCTGGATCGTGTCGTCGAGAAGCTGACGCTCCTGATCGATGCCGCGCAGTTCGAAGTAGTCGGTGGCGAGTTCGGCCTGCATCGACAGCAGCGCGGCTTGTACGTCGGCGGCGCTCGCCTGGGCCTCGGCTTTCGCACCTTCGACACTACGCGATACGCGGCCCCATAAGTCGGGTTCCCAGGAGGCGTCGGCTTGCACCAGATAGTCGTTCAGCGTGAGGCCGGCGGTCGATTTGTGCAGCACGTTTTCCGAGCTTCGTGCGCGTGAATAGCCGCCGTTCGCGCTCACCAGTGGGAAGTAGCTCGAGCGATATTGTGCGACGGTCGCGCGTGCCGCGCGAAAGCGGGCTTCGGCGGCGTGGACGTTCTGATTGGATTGCGCCACCTGCTGTTCGAGCGCGTCGAGCGACGGGTCGGCGTAGACGCTCCACCACGCGCCACGCGCGAGCGAGTCGGCGGGCTGTGCGGGAATCCAGCTGGTGCCCTGAAGTTCCTTGTAGGTCGCCGCCGTGGAGGTAGGCGGCTTGACGTAGTCGGGGCCGACGGTGCAAGCGGTGAGCGTGCAAGCCGTGGCGAGCACGAATGTCGAGGCGCGCGACGAGATGCGCACCAGCACCGTCGCGCGACGTGACGTCGGCGCCGTCATGGCGAACTCCCGGCGGCGGTGCTGGCGCCACCCGCCGCAGCACTGGAAGCAGCCGTTGCACCAGAGGCACCCGCGGCACTCGCGTCACCCTGCGCCTTGCGCGGCACGATCCGCACCGGCGCGCCATCGACGATCGAATCCTGCGGGTTCAGAATCACCTGCTCATCGCCCTGCAATCCAGACGCGACCGCTACGCGCGTGCCGAAGTCCGTGCCCAGCGAAACCGGCAGCAGCTTCACCTTACGCTGCGCATCGACGGTCGCGACTTTCACGCCGTCCGGGCGAAACAGAAACGCGTTGCCCGGCAGCGTGAACGGCGCCGCGCCCGTGCCCAACGCGAAATGCACTTGCGCATAAGCGCCCGGCAGCAAATCGCCGTTGCGATTGTCGACATCGACTTCGACCAGCATGGTCCGCTGTTGTTGATCGACGGCGCCTGCCGTGCGCGCCACGGTCCCCGGATAATGTCTGGACGGCATTTCGGTCAGCGTCAAAAACGCGGTCTGCTGCGCCCGCACCTGCAGTGCATAGGCCTGCGGCACGTTCACGTAGACCCGCAGCCGATCCGCCTGCGCGACGTGAAACAGCTCCTTCGCCGGTCCGCCCGAACTGCCCGCGTCGATCAGCGCGCCGACATCGACGTTGCGCGCGGTCACGATGCCGTCGAACGGCGCGTAGACCTTCTGGAACGATTGCGTTTTCTCGAGGCGCGCCACGTTGAAGCGCGCGGCATCGAGCGTGCCTTTCTTCGCGAGCATGTCGCCGACCTTCTCGTCGGTTTCCTGCGTCGAGACCGATTTGCTCTTCAGCATCTCCGTCCAGCGGTCGGCGGTGCTTTTCGCGAGCGCGTAGTTGGCGTCGGCATTGGCGAGATCGGCGCGGGCGGCGCGTAGTTGATCGTCCACTTCGGGCGTGTCGATTTCCGCGAGCAATTGCCCGCTTTTCACGTGTGCGCCGATGTCCGCGTACCACTTCTTCAGATAACCGTTGGTGCGTGCGTAGATCGGCGTGTCGAGAAAGGCCTGCACGTTGCCGGGCAGCACGAGATCGAGCCCGGCTGTCGACTTCTGCGGCCGCACGACTTCCACGCTCGTCTGGCTCGCATGTTCGGCATCGCGTTCGAGCGCCGCGTGCGCGTCATGTCGCGACCAGATGCCTTGCGCCGCGAGTGCAATGACGACGACCGCCACCGCGAGGCCGATCAGGCGTGCACGCCTCGTGCTGGCTGGATCGCGTGCCGCGCCGGAACCGTCTGGACGTTGTCCTTCCATCAAACTTCCCCTGTGAAGAAGCATGGGCAGTCGATGCTGCCTCTTGTGTTGCTCACCGTTGCCGGCGCGCCCGGAATGGTCATCATGGCTGCTGCACCACGTGTTCGGCCGCGCGCCGGCGTCGTGCCGCAAGTCGTCGATAGATCATCGAAAACACTACGGGGACGAAGATCAGCGTGGCCAGCGTGCCGACCGTCAAGCCGCCGATCACCGCGCGTCCGAGCGGCGCATTCTGCTCGCCGCCTTCGCCGAGGCCGATCGCCATCGGCACCATGCCGATCACCATCGCGAGGGCCGTCATCAGGACTGGGCGGAAACGCGTGAAGCCCGCTTCGATCGCGGCGCGCGTCGCGTCGCCGTGTTCGAGTAACTGTTCGCGCGCGAAGCTGATGACGAGAATCGAGTTGGCGGTCGCGATGCCGATACACATGATCGCGCCGGTCAACGCGGGAATCGACAGCGTAGTGTGCGTGAGGAACAACATCCACACGATGCCCGCGAGCGCGCCCGGCAAGGCCGTGATGATGATGAACGGGTCCAGCCACGACTGGAAATTCACCACGATCAGCAAATACACCAGCAGGATCGCGAACACGAGGCCGGCGAACAGGCCCGAGAACGAATCGTTCATGGTCTGCACCTGGCCGCGCACTTCGATGCTCGAGGTCTTGGGCAACTCGCCTTTGGCCTCGTCGATGATCTTGCGGATGTCGTCGGACACGCCGCCGAGATCGCGGCCGTCGGCGGTGCCGTAGATGTCGATGGTGGTCTGCGCGTTGTAGTGATTGAGCGTCGCATTGCCGGCTTCCCGCTTCATGGTCGCGAGCGAGCCGAGAATGTTGCTGCGGCCGTTTGCGTTCAACGGAATGTTGGCGAGCGACTGCAGCGAATCGATCGTATATTGCGGCGCTTCCGTGATGACGTTGTAGCTCACGCCGTTGCGCGGATTGAGCCAGAACGTCGGCGTGGTCTGCTGGCTGCCGGACAGCGTGATCAGCAGATTGCTCGCGATGTCGCGTTGCGAGAAGCCCGCTTGCTGCGCGCGCGTGCGGTCCACGTCGATGAAAATGCGCGGCAGGTCGGCGGGCTGCTGGATGCGCGCGTCGGCGAGGCCGGGCACTTTGCGCAGACGATTCAGCAGATTCGCGGCGAAGACGCGATTGCCCGCCACGTCGCGGCCGACGATCTGAATGTCGATCGGCGACGGCATGCCGAAGTTGAGCGTCTGACTCACGATATCCGCCGGCAGGAAGGCGAACTGCACGCCGGGGAATTCGTCGGTGAGCGTGCGCCGCAGCGTGCGCACGTAGTCGGCGCTCGGGTGGTGATCGGGGTTCAGCGTGATCAGCACATCGGCGTCGGAAGTGCCGATCGTGCCGGTGTTGCTGTACGAGAGATTGATCCCCGACACCGGCAGGCCGATGTTGTCGATGATCGAATGCAGCTCGGCGGGCGGGATCAATTGACGAATCCGCGTATCGACGCGATCGGTCACCACCGCGGTTTCTTCGACCCGCATGCCGGTCTTCGCGCGCAGGTGCAGTGCGATGGTGCCGGCGTCGACGGCTGGGAAGAAGTCGCGGCCGAGGAAGGGCATCAGCAGCATCGACGCGCCACAGCAGACCAGAAACAGCGTCACGAATAAACCTGGCCGCGCAACGCGGGCTTCGAGAAACACCCGGTAGCGATCGCGCAGGCGTGCGAAGCCACCTTCGAATGCGTAGTGCACGCGCATGAACGGATTGCGGGAAGGCGCCGGCGCATGATGCGAATCCACGGCCTTGTGGTGGTGACGCAGCAGGTATTTCGCGAGCGTCGGCACGAGCGTGCGCGAGAAGAAATACGAAGCGAGCATCGCGAACACCACCGCTTCGGCGAGCGGAATGAACAGATAGTGCGCGACGCCGGTGAGCAGAAACATCGGCACGAACACGATGCAGATCGACAGGGTCGACACCAGCGTCGGAATCGCGATCTGATGTGCGCCATCGAGAATCGCCTGCTCCAGCGTCTTGCCTTGCTCCAGTTGATGGCTGATGTTTTCGATCGCCACGGTGGCGTCGTCCACCAGAATCCCGACCGCGAGCGCAAGGCCGCCGAGCGTCATGATGTTGATGGTTTCGCCGAGCAGGGAGAGCGCGATGATCGAGGTGATCATCGACAGCGGAATCGACACGGCGATGATCAGCGTGGCGCGCCAGTTGCCGAGGAACAGCAGAATCATCAGACCGGTCAGGCACGCGGCGATCAGTGCCTCGCGCAACACGCCCTGCACGGAGGCGCGCACGAACAGCGACTGATCGGCCACCGGATCGATATTCAGCGACGCCGGCACGAGATTGCGCAGCGTCGGCATCATGGTCTTGATGCGGTCGACGATCTCCAGCGTGGACGTGTTGCCGCTTTTGTTGATGGTCAGCAAGGCGGCGCGCTGGCCGTTCACGCGCACGATATTGGTTTGCGGCTGGAAACCGTCGCGTACGTGCGCGACGTCGCGGATATAGACGGTGCCGTTGGCGGTGGATTTGATCGGAATATTGTTCAGGCCCGCCAGCGAATCGGGGCTGCCGTTCATTTCCACCGAGTACTCGGTAGAGCCGATTTTCGCCGTGCCGGAAGGCAAGATCAGATTCTGCGCGGTGACTGCGTTCACCACATCCAGCGGCGAGAGATTGCGCTCCTGCAGCTTGCGCGAATCGATATCGACCATGATCTGGCGCTGCTTGCCGCCGTACGGCAGCGGCGCCGAGGCGCCGGGCACGGTGGCGAGCTGGGTCTTCAGGAAGTTATTGCCGAAGTCGAACAACTCCTGCTCGGTGAGCGAGGGCGACGACAGCGCGAGCCGCAGAATCGGCACCGTCGACGCGTTATAACGCAGGATGTTCGGCGGCGTGATGCCCGGCGGCAGCGAACGCAATTGCGTCTGTGACAGCGCCGTGACCTCGGCGAGCGCTTCATCGATATTCGCGTGCGGCTGGAAAAAGATCTTGATGACCGCGATGCCGTTCAGCGAGGTCGATTCCGTGTGCTCGATATCGTTGACCGCCACCGACAGCCCGCGCTCGTAGTTCAACACGATGCGTTTTTCCATTTCGTCGGCGGGCAGGCCGTTATACGACCAGATCACCGAAAGCACCGGAATGTCGATATTCGGGAAGATATCGGTCGGCGTGCGCAGGATCGTCAGCGGGCCGACGATCAGCAGAAGCAGGGCCAGCACGACGAACGTGTAGGGGCGCCGTAGCGCGAGGCGGACAATCCACATGACTAATGCAACCGGTCCAGGGCTGGCCGCGTGACGAGCGCCGCGCGGCCGGCACGATGTGCGCAGCCGCTGGTGCCGCAGAGCGGGTCGTCATGAAGGCGGGCGGCCGTAGCGGCCCTGTTTCGCGGATTGTCCTGACGATGCACGATTTTGATCTCTCCCCCCAGCAGGGTTTATGATGGTCTCGTTACGACGCGTTACGTTCAGCATGATCGGTCCGTCGCGCCGTAATGGGAATAGGGCGAAACGACGGGTGAAGATCCCTTACTTCGCGCTTTCCATGGCCCCACAAAACGGGAACAATGACTTCAACCTCTCACGCGTCTGACGCGCAGCAGATTAGGTGCGCACGCAACGTTATCGGCGAAGCGGCGTTTTTATCATCACATTGACCGGCGTGAAATCATAAAGCCGGCTATGGGAGAACGGGGAAACATCATGCAAATCGGTTCCATTGTCCGCTCGGTGCATATCGCCGTGCCGCAAGGCGCGCGCGGAATCGTCATGCGCATTCTTGGCGACATGGCCATGGTGGCGTGGTATGCCGGCGAACCCGGCACGTCAGAGCACCTGAATACTGAACCCTTCTTCCTTGAAGACCTGATCGATACGGGCGAGCAGGTACGCCCGTCCAGCGCGCAGATACATTAAGGCGCGTCGCGTCGTACCAATGCGCGGCTTGCCGCGCATTGGGCCGCGTTGTGAGTGATCGGCCTCGTCTTTGACGGCGGCGCGGCGCACAATGCGGGCATGAACGACGAACTCTTCGACTCCCAGGACGACGCCGACAGCGCCGTACCCTTCGCCCGGCTCAAGCCGGAAATCGTGCTCGACGCGCTCGACAGCGTGCTCAGCACCGTCGGTGTGCGTACCGACGGCCGCATGCTGCCGCTCAACAGCTATGAGAACCGCGTCTATCAGATCGGCGTGGAAGACGGGCCGCCCGTCGTCGCGAAGTTCTATCGCCCGGAGCGCTGGAGCGACGCCGCCATTCTCGAAGAACATGCCTTCGTCGCCGATCTTGCCGCGCGCGAGATTCCGGCGGTCCCCGCGCGCGTGCTGGAAGGCAGTACGCTGCATACCTTTGACGGCTTTCGATTCTCGATCTTCGAGCGCCGCGGCGGCCGCGCGCCGGACCTCGACCGGCGCGACACGCTCGAATGGCTGGGGCGGTTCATCGGCCGGCTTCATGCGGTGGGCCAGACGCAGAATTACACGGAACGTCCCACGCTCGACATCAACACCTTCGGCTACGAGCCGCGCGACTTCCTGCTCGCTCATCGATTCATCCCCGACGACGTGCGCACCGCCTGGGAGACCGTGGTGAATCTCGCACTCGAAGGCGTGGAACGGGCGTTCGAACGGGCTGGCGACATTCGCCAGCTGCGAATGCACGGCGACTGTCATCCGAGCAACGTGCTGTGGACCGACGCGGGCCCCCATTTCGTCGACTTCGACGACAGCCGCATGGGACCGGCCGTGCAGGATTTATGGCTATTGCTGCCGGGCGATCGAGTGGAAGCATCGCGCGCACTCGCCGATCTGCTCGCCGGTTACGAAGACTTCTGTGAATTCGAGCCGCGCGAACTGTATCTGGTCGAAGCGTTGCGTACGCTGCGATTGATTCACTATCAGGCGTGGCTCGCGCGGCGCTGGGACGATCCCGCCTTTCCCGCGGCGTTTCCGTGGTTCAACACGCAACGCTATTGGGAAGACCGCATCCTCGAACTGCGCGAGCAGTTGGGCGCGATGCAGGAAGGGCCGCTCTGGCCGGTTTGAGGCGTAGTGAAGCAGGCGCGGCGCTAAGGCGCCTGCGACGCCACGCTCGACGATTCCACCAGCGTCGACCGGACGATCACTTCGGCGCGCACGTCGCGTCCGATCGCTTCCATCGCGGGACGCATTTGCGCGTAGTCGTCGGGCGAACACACTTCGCTGTCGAAATGGGTGGCGCCGTCGCGCGTCATCGTGACCACGTTGCTGAGCGGATCGAACGTGTATTGCGACTGGAAATCGACAAAGCGGTCTTGCGTGCGTTTCGCCTCGGGCATGTCGAGCACGTGGAAATTGGCGGGCAACTCGATGCGCGCGCGTTCGTGCAGCGCCAGGTTGTGGCACACGAACGGCTGCGTGCGCTGACGCTCGCCTAGCCAGTAACGCGTATCCGCTTCGAAGCCGCCGGCCAGACTCGTGAGCGCCGGAATCGACGCCGCCGCGCCCGGCACCACGAGACTTTCCAGTGTGCCTTTCATCGTGATGGTGAGCGGGCCGTCGGCCACGTCGAGATCGCTGGTGTTGAGCGTCGCGACGCCACGCAGGTTGACGCTGCGTAACTCGGCCTGAATCGATTCCTCACGTTGCGCGGGCGATTGCGAACGCAACATCGCGCGCGCCTGTTCGGCGGACGCGCCCGATGCTTCCAGCCGGTACGTGAAGCTCGCGGAGCCGTCCGGTTCGAGCTTGATCGACAGATCGCTCGAGCGCGTCATGAGCGCGGTGGCGGGCGTCTGCGCGAGCACGCCCTGGTCGACCAGCACGGTAGGCCGGTTCAGATCCGAGGACGGCAGAAAACCGAATTCGACATTCGATGCCGTCGAGTCGGCGTATTGCTGCAAATCCGGCAGCCACGTGATCACGTGATTGATGACGCCGTAGCCCGGCACGCTCGGCAGCGTGTAGATCGAACCGTTGCTGATCAGGGCCGGCTCGTTGCGCACGCCGGCTGCATCGAGCAAGGCGCCGAACAGGGCGACATGATCCTTGCAATCGCCGTAGCGGTTGGCGAGTACCGCGCTCGCACTGTGCGGCACCACGGCGCCGCGTCCGACGTTGATCGCCACGTAGCGGATATTGCGGCGCACCCAGTCGTACAGCGTCTTGGCCTTGTCGCGCGGGGTGGGATCGCGCGCGGTGAGCTGCTGCGCGAGTCGCGTGACGGCGGCTTCATGCGCGCCGGGGTCAACCGACGAGTCCCGATAGGTCGCGGCGAACGCGGCGTAATCGGGGAAGGTCGAGACCATCAGCCGGTCGCCGTACGAGACGTACGCCACCGAGCCATGCTCCAGCCGGCTGAAATGGGCGCGGTCGTAGCGAAATTCGTAGCGTGTGCGGCCGTCGCGCGTGACCGGCTGTAAGGCAGTGAAGCCGCGTGCATCCGCGTAGAGCGGTTTGCCGGCGGGCAGATCGTAGATCAGGCGAAAGTTGTGGGTCGGCGCGAGATCGGGCGGCGTGAAATCGCTGAATTCGCCCGGCACGATGGCTTGCTTTTGCGTCTTGCGATAGGTGAGATGCACGCGCGCGCCGGGCTCCACGGCGGGGAATACGATCACCTTTTCCTGGATGTCCTGAAACATCGGCGCGTCGAACGACCGGGCTTCCTGCACGTCGCGGATCTGCTCGGGTTGTACGTCGTGACGCACGCCGTCGGCGGTGAGGGTATAGGCCTCGAGAATCTGTACGTCGGCCATGTTGCGATTGAACCAGACGTATTGCTGCGCGACGCGTGCGACGCCAGCCTCGTTGTTCACCAGCAGGGTCATCGCGTCGAGCTTGGAGAAGGAGCCGTCCGCGTTGACGGTGAAGGTCTGGGTCTCGCCCTCGTTGGTGTAGGGATCGTCGAGCTTTGCCTGGAGGCTCGCGCTCGCGGCGTGGAGACCGGCAAGCCAGCCGAAGGACGCAAGACAGACCAGAGAGGAGAGGCGCATGGCGGGCAGGGTTCCGAACGGCAACGTTGACGGGATCGCCAGTCAGGGTCCGTTTGCGACGCCCGAATGTCAAGCGGATCCCGCGTTTGTCTGGCGCTTCCTTCTCAAAACCCCACTTTGTTCGTTGCTGCGTTAGCGTGCGCTCGCCCCAACGCTCGCTAAACGCTACACGCCGTCCCGGCGGAAGCTGCGATCTCCCGAGCGGCCTTGGCGCCTTCGACCTGAAGCAACGTTGGCAAGGAAACGCCATTCTTCGCTGCGGTCACCTCGGCCAGAATCGATACCGCGATCTCAGGCGGCGTGCGGCTGCCGATATAAATCCCGACCGGCCCGTGCAAGCGGGCAAGTTGGGTGTCGTTCAGATCGAACTCTTTCAGTCGCTCGCGCCGCGCCTGGTTATTCCTTCGCGAACCCAACGCGCCGACATAGAACGCCGGTGTCTTCAGCGCTTCCATTAGCGCCAGATCGTCGAGCTTTGGATCGTGCGTGAGCGCAATCACCGCGCAGCGCTCGTCGAGCTTCATGTCGATCACGGTATCGTCGGGCATGGTCCGGACGATTTTCGTGCCGGGGATGTTCCACTCTTCGGTGTACTCTTCGCGCGGATCGCACACCGTCACCTGATAATCGAGGCCCACGGCGATCTGGCAAAGATAGCGCGACAACTGTCCCGCGCCGATCACCAGCATCCGGTAACGCGGGCCGTGAATCGTCAAAAGCCGCTCGCCGTCGAAATGCACGCCATCCGTCGCTTGCGCCTCGTCGAGCCGTACGCCGCCCGAGATCATGTCGACTTCGCGGGCCACGAGGCGGCCGTCTTCCACGGCGGCGCACAATTCGGCAATGCCGCTTTGAGGCGTCAAGGGTTCGAGCACCAACTGGATCGTGCCGCCGCAAGGCAGGCCGAAGCGATGCGCTTCCTCCGCCGAGATACCGTACTTGACCGCCTCCGGATGGGTCTGCTCGATGCCTCGCTGGCGGACGCGATCGATCAGATCGTCTTCGATGCAGCCGCCCGAGACCGACCCGACCACCAGTCCGTCGTCGCGCACCGCGAGCATCGCACCCTCGGGTCGCGGCGATGAGCCCCACGTCTTCACCACCGTCACCAGTAGGGCGCGATGTCCTTCTTCGAGCCAACGTGCGCTGGACTTCAGGACTTCGAGATCCACGCTGTCCATGATTTCTTCCTTTTCGTTGCGTCGCCGGCCGACTCGTCGTCCGCGACTTCATTCGATGCCGTATTGTGCTGCGCCGCCGGATCGGCTGCTGTCCCGGTGTCATCCGCAACTGGCGTGCCGTCCTGGGTGGCGTCGCCGCTCACCTGCGCGCTAAAGCGTTTGAAAAACTCGCCCGCGATTTTACGTGCCGCGCCGTCCACCAGCCGCGAGCCTATCTGCGCGAGCTTGCCACCTACCTGTGCGCTGGCCGTATACGAGAGCTTCGTGACCATTTCGCCAGCGGCTTCGAGCGTGACACGCGCATTGCCCTTGGCGAAACCGGCCGCGCCACCCTGACCCTCGAACACAATGCTGTACGCGTTCGGCGGCTCGATGTCCGTCAGCTGCATGCGTCCCTTGAAACGGGCTTTGACCGGCCCGACCGCCGCGCTCAGCGCCACCAGGTACGCATTTTCGCCGTCCGGCTCGATGCTTTCGCAACCCGGAATGCAGCTGCGCAGAATCTCCGTATCGTTCAAGGCGTCCCATGTTTGCTGCTGCGATACCGGCAGCGTATGAGTTTCCGTCAATTCCATGACGCAGCTCCTGCGGTTGCCTTGGGCGAGACGCTCGGGCGCGGCGCACGCGCAAGTTGCGCGAGGTCGCGGCCGAACGCCGCCAGGCTGTCTAGATTATGAACCGGACGATGGGCGTCCACATACGGAAGGATCGCCTGCACCCCCCGTGCTTTTGGTGCAAAGCCGCTGAAACGCAGCAACGGGTTGAGCCAGACGATGCGGTGCGCAAAGCGTCGCAGGCGCTCCATTTCGGTGTCGAGCAAGTCGATCGCTTCGTGATCGAGGCCGTCGGTGACGAGCAGAACGGTCGCGCGCCCGGTCAGGACGCGTCGCGCCCAGCGTCGGTTGAATTCGGCGAGCGCTGCGCCGATCCGTGTTCCGCCCGACCAGTCGGGCACCTGTTCCGTGAGCGTCGCGATTGCCACGTCGGGATCGCGCTCGCGCAGCGCACGGGTCGCATTCGTGAGGCGCGTGCCGAACAGAAACACTTGCAAGCGTTCGCGCGATTGCAGCAGGGCGTGGCAGAAATACAGCACGGCGCGCGAATAGCTGCTCATCGAGCCGGAAATGTCGAGCAATAGCACGAGTGGCGGTTTGCGTTCGACTACCGCGCGATACTTCCACACGGTCCAGTCGCCCCCCGCTCGCACCGCATGCCGGGCGCTCGCGCGCAAGTCTGCATGGGTGCCGTGCGAGGCGGCCTTCAGACGACGCGTCGGCTCGGTTGCGAGCGGCAGACGCTGGCTGCGAATCAGATGACGCAGGGTGCGCCATTCATCGGCGGAAAGGGTGTCGAAATCGCGCTGGCGCAGCCGTTCTTCCGCGCTGAACGTGGCATGCGCGCGCAGCTCGTGCTGCTCGGTTTCCTGCTGCATCCTGCCATGCGGCGAGGGCGGCGCGCGCACGGCGAGCGCGTCCGCGAGGCGGTTGTTGCGTTTCGGCGGCGGCAGGCCGTCGCGTACCTTCGGCAGCAGCAGCGCGCGCAGCTTGCCTTCCCAGTCGGGATCGCGCCAGAAGAGGTCGAAAGCGGCGTTGAACAGATCGCGTTCGTCGGGCGCGCTGATCAATGACGCAGCGAGCGCGGCGCGCACGTCGTCGCGGCGGCCGAGATCGATCCAGTGCAGGGCGGCCAGCGCGTCCACGGCCTGAGCCGGCGACATCGGCAGGCCCGCGCCGCGCAGCACGCGCACAAAATGGACGACGTTGCGGGCGAGTGTCGGTGTCGTCATGCTGACTATCCCGGCGCGGCCAGGCATTGCGCGATTTGCGCGGCATCCACGCGCGCCAGATCGTCCTGATACTTGAGCAGCACACCCAGGGTGTTCTGGACCGATTGTGGATCGAGCTCCGTCACCGAGAGCGCCTCTAACGCACGACACCAGTCGATCGTCTCGGCAATCCCCGGCGCCTTGAACAGATCCATGCCGCGCAGCCGATGAACGAAATCGACCGCACGCCGCTGCAATTCCGCCGAGGTCTGCGGCGCTCGTGCGGCAACGATGTCCAGTTCCCGATCGCGCTCGGGATAGCCGATCCACTGATACAAGCAGCGGCGCTTCAACGCATCATGCACCTCGCGCGTGCGATTCGAGGTCATCACGATGAGCGGTGGCTGCGCCGCGCGCACGGTGCCGTACTCGGGGATCGACACCTGGAAGTCCGACAGCAGTTCCAGCAGAAACGCTTCGAACGGCTCGTCGGCACGGTCGATTTCATCGATCAGCAACACGCGCCGCGCGCCGGGATGCTCTTCGTCCGGCATCAAGGCTTGCAACAGCGGACGTTTCAGCAGGAATTCGCTGCGATACAAGGTGTCGTTGTCGGGACGCTCACCCGCCGCTTCGGCGAGACGCAGCGCCATGATCTGCCGCGGGTAGTCCCATTCGTAGAGCGCGCTGGCGGTGTCGAGGCCTTCGTAGCATTGCAGCCGCAGCATCGTGGTGCCGAGCATGCCCGCCGCAGCCTTGGCGAGTTCGGTCTTGCCGACGCCCGGCTCGCCTTCGACGAACAACGGCCGCTCCATGCGCAGCGCGAGATACAACGCCGTCGCCAGCTCGCGGCTGGCGAAGTAGCGTTGGGCGGCGAGTTGCGCGAGGGTGTCGTCGATCGAAACGGGTTGCATGACGTGCCCGATGTCGCTCGCTAACCTTGCGCTTTCGTGACCGCTCGAGCGGTCAGCACCGGAATCAGATGCGCGCGATACTCGGCGCTCGCGTGCATATCCGTGTTCAGATCGGCATCCGACACGCTCACCGCGCGCGCGGCCTCGGGCGTAAAGGCCGCCGACAACGCGCTCTCCAGTTCCGGCACACGAAACACCGACGACGCCGCGCCCGTCACCGCAACTCGCACACCGTTCGCGAACCTGGCGACGAATACGCCGACCAGCGCGAAGTGCGACGCGGGATTGCGGAATTTTTCGTAGGCTGCCCGCTCGGGCACGGGAAACTCGACGGCCACGATCAGTTCGTCCGGCTCCAGGGCCGTTTCATACATGCCGACGAAAAAATCGCTCGATGCGATGCGCCGCCGATCGGTGACGATGGTCGCGTCCAACGCCATTGCCGCCGCCGGATAGCACGCGGCGGGATCGTTGTTGGCGAGCGAGCCGCCGATCGTGCCGAGTGCGCGCACCTGCCGATCCCCGATGTGCGCGGCAAGGTCCGCGAGTCCCGGCGACACGCGCCGCAACTCCGCGTGCTCCGCTACATCCGCATGGCAGACGGCGGCGCCGATGGTCACTTTTTGCGCGTCGACAGTGATCGATTTGAGCGCTGGAATCCGCGTCACGTCGATGAGTTGCGACGGCTGCGCGAGACGCAAGCGCATGGTCGGCAGCAGGCTCTGACCGCCGGCCAGGAACTTTGCATCGGGGTCGGCGGTGAGGGCCGCGGCGGCCGCCTGGGGATCCGCCGCGCGTTGATACTCGAATGAATACATGTCGAATGCTCCGCTCAGGATCTCAGTGGGGCTGCTTGGCAGCGTGAATCGCCGACCACACGCGATGCGGTGTCGCCGGCATTTGCAGGTCGGTGACGCCGAGCGGGGCGAGCGCGTCGAGGATCGCGTTGATCACCGCCGGCGGCGAGCCGATGGCGCCTGCTTCGCCGCAGCCTTTGACGCCTAGCGGATTGTGCGTGCAGGGGGTGCCCTTGGCGGTTTCGACGGTGAAGTCCGGCAGATCGGACGCGTGCGGCATCGCGTAGTCCATGTAGGAGCCGGAGAGCAACTGGCCGCTCTCGTTGTCGTACACGCAGCGCTCCAGCATGGCCTGGCCGATGCCCTGCGCGAGGCCGCCATGCACCTGTCCCGTGACGATCATGGGATTGATCACGTTGCCGAAATCGTCGACGGCGGTGAATTGCTGAATCCGGCACACACCTGTGTCCGGGTCGACTTCGATCTCGCAGATGTACGCGCCGGCCGGATAGGTGAAGTTGGTCGGATCATAGAACGCGCTTTCTTCGAGACCCGGTTCGAGCACGTCGAGCGGATAGTTGTGCGGCACGTAGGCGGCCAGCGAAATCTCGGCGAATGCCTTGGTGCGGTCGGTGCCCGCGACGCGGAACACGCCGTCCTTGAACTCGATGTCTTCTGCGGCCGCTTCGAGCAGATGCGCGGCAATCTTCTTCGCCTTGGTTTCGATCTTGTCGAGCGCCTTCATGATCGCCGAGCCGCCGACCGCGATCGAGCGTGAACCATACGTGCCCATACCGAACGGAATGCGGCCCGTGTCGCCGTGGACGATCTCGACGCTGTCCAGCGCAATGCCGAGTCGGTCCGCCACCACTTGCGCGAAGGTCGTCTCGTGTCCCTGGCCGTGGCTATGCGAACCGGTGAACACGGTGACCGAGCCGGTTGGATGCACGCGAATCTGGCCGACTTCGAAGAGACCCGCGCGTGCGCCCAGCGCGCCCGCGATATTCGACGGCGCGAGACCACAGGCTTCGATGTAACACGAGTAGCCGAGGCCGCGCAGCTTGCCGTTCTTTTCGGATTCCTGCCGGCGAGCGGGGAAGCCTTTCACGTCCGCCAGTTCGAGCGAGCGCGCGAGGAGCGTCTCGTAGTCGCCGATGTCGTAGGTGAGGCCGACCGGCGTCGCATACGGAAAATCGCGGATGAAGTTGCGGCGGCGAATTTCCGCGGGATCGAGTTTCATGTCGCGCGCGGCGGTTTCGACCAGACGTTCCACCACATACGTTGCTTCGGGGCGGCCGGCTCCGCGGTAGGCATCGACGGGGACGGTGTTGGTGAAGACCGCTTTCACCTCGGCGTAGATCGCGGGGGTGGCGTACTGGCCGGCGAGCAAGGTCGCGTACAAAATGGTCGGTACGCTCGACGCGAACGTGGACAGGTAAGCGCCCATGTTGGCCGTGGTATGGACGCGCATGGCGAGAAACTTCGCGTCGGCGTCCATCGCGAGTTCGGCATGGGTCACGTGATCGCGGCCATGCGCGTCCGACACGAAGGCTTCCGAGCGCTCGGCCGTCCATTTGATCGGGCGGCGAATTTTCTTCGATGCCCACGTCAGCGCAACGTCTTCGGCGTACAGGAAGATCTTCGAGCCGAAGCCGCCGCCCACGTCCGGCGCGATGACGCGCAATTTGGATTCCGGCAGAGACAGCACGAAAGCCGCCATCAGCAGACGCTCCACATGCGGATTCTGATTCGCGACGTAGAGCGTGTAGCTGTCGTCCTGCACGGAGTAACTCGCGTTCACGGCGCGCGGTTCGATCGCGTTCGGGATCAGGCGGTTGTTGACGATGTCGAGCGTGGTGACGTGTGCGGCTTTGGCGAAGGCGGCGTCGGTGGCGGCTTTGTCGCCGTGGCCCCAGTTGTAGCAGAGATTGTCCGGCACTTCGTCGTGCACAGCCGGTTGGCCCGGATCGGCTGCGTGCGCCGTATCGACCACCGCCGGCAACACGTCGTAATCGACCTCGATCAATTCGGCGGCGTCTTTCGCGGCCTTGATCGAATCGGCGATCACGACGGCGACCTGGTCGCCGACGTGACGCACTTTGGTGTGCGCGATGATCGGATGCGGCGGCTCGTTCATCGGTTTGCCGTCGGTGCTGTGGATCAGCCAGCCGCACGGCAGCCCGCCGACGTTGTCCGCCGCCATGTCGGCGCCGGTGAAGATCGCGACGACGCCGGGCGACTGTCTGGCCGCCGTGGTGTCGATGCCGGCGATCCTCGCGTGCGCGTGCGGCGAGCGCAGGAATACGGCGTAAGTTTGCTGGGGCAGGACGATGTCGTCGGTGTACTGGCCGTTGCCGGTCAGGAACCGATAGTCTTCCTTACGTTCGACGGAAGAGCCGATCAGATGGGTGTCGGGCGCGTTCATCGTCGGCTCCTCAGGCGGTAGCCGGGGCGGCGGCCGGTGCATCGGCGTTCGCGCTGGCGTTGGACTGCATGCCTTCGGCGCCTTCGAGCACCGCCTTGACGATGTTGTGATAGCCCGTACAGCGGCACAGGTTGCCGTCGAGTTGGGCGCGCACGTCGTCGCCGGTGAGGTTGGGTTGACGCTGGACCAGCGAGACTGCGCTCATCACCATGCCGGGTGTACAGAAGCCGCATTGCAGGCCGTGGCAGTGTTTGAAGGCGGCTTGCATCGGGTGGAGCGCACCGTTTTGGGCGAGTCCTTCGATGGTGGTGATCTGCGCACCTTCGGCCTGGACGGCGAGGATGTTGCAGGATTTGATCGCCCGGCCGTTGAGATGAACCGTGCAGGCGCCGCATTGAGCCGTATCGCAGCCGACGTGCGTGCCCGTCAGGCGCATCTGGTCGCGCAGGAACTGGACAAGGAGGGTGCCGGGGTCGATAGAGGCGCTGATAGGCGCGCCGTTCACCGTCAGACTGATGCTGATCGCCATGAAGTTGTCTCCTGATGGGGTGAGGTCGGACTTTTGGTTTTTTGCCTTTTCTTCTTGCTATTGAGTGTTGTTACCCGCAGTCACGGTGCCGTTTTCTGGCTCCCGTTACGGCTCTCGGGGCTGCGGGTTTTTTGTAGGTGTGCCGAAAAGTAAAGCACAAATTGGGCGGGGGCGCCATTTGGGTTTGCGCGCAAGCCAAAAACCGCTTCACTGGCCTAACTTCGAATGCCTCCGCGAATAGCCAAAATAAATCAGCATCCCTACCAGCAGCCAGACGACAAAAGCGATCCAGGTAATAGCCTGCAGATTCACCATCAAAAACAGGCAGGAAGCGACGGCCAGCACCGGCACAACCGGCACGCCAGGGCACCGGAACGCCCGCGGCAGTTCGGGATGCGTCTTACGCAAAACCAGAACCGCAATCGACACCATCGAAAACGCGGCCAGCGTGCCGATATTGATCAGCTCGGCCAGCACGTTCAACGGCACCAGCGCGCCGATCAACCCAAAGAAAATCCCTACCAGCCAGGTCGTAAAAAACGGCGTGGCGAAGCGCGGATGCAAGCGCGACAGCCGCTCGGGCAACAGGCCGTCGCGCGACATGGCGAAGATAACCCGCGTCTGACCGTAGGCCATCACCAGAATCACCGTCAGCATGCCCAACACCGCGCCCAAGTCGATAAACCCCGCGACCCAGGGCTGCCCAGCCACCTGCAACGCGTACGACACCGGGTGCGAGATGTTCGCAAACTGCGGCGACGGCACGATCCCGGTCACTACCGCGGCCACCGCCACATACAAAACCGCACATACGCCCAGCGACGCAATGATCCCAATCGGCAGATCGCGCTTGGGGTTCTTGACCTCTTCGGCCGCGGACGACACTGAATCGAAGCCGATAAACGCGAAGAACATCACCGCAGCCGCCCCGAACACGCCGTTCCAGCCGTTCGGCATGAACGGATGCCAGTTAGCCGGCGTTACGTGAAACACGCCCACGCCGATCACCAGCAGCACGACCGTCACCTTGATCGCCACCATCACGTTGTTGATCCGCGCCGACTCACGGATGCCGACCGACAGCAGCGTAGTAATCGCCATCATCACGAGAAAGGCGGGCAGATTGAATAACGTCGCGTGCCCCGGCAACGCGCCTGGCGCGGCCGTGAGCGCAACCGGCAAGCTCACCCCGAACCCCGACAGCAAGGATTGCAGATAACCCGACCAGCCCACCGACACCGCCGACGTGGCCAATCCATATTCGAGCATCAAGTCCCAGCCGATGATCCACGCCGCCAGCTCGCCAAGCGTTGCATACGAGTACGTGTAAATGGACCCCGCCACGGGAATGGTCGAGGCAAATTCGGCATAAGCGAGCGCGGCGAAACCGCAGGCGATCGCCGCGATCAGGAACGAGATCATTAGCGCCGGGCCGGCCTGAACCGCGCCCGTGCCAGTCAGCACGAAAATGCCGGTGCCGATGATGGCGCCGACACCGAGGAAAGTCAGATCTAGCGCGCCGAGCGCTTTCTTCAGGCCGGCGTTTTGAGCGCTCGCGGCGATCATGTGCTCGACGCTCTTTTTGCGAAACAGGGACATTGGCGGTGGGTCTCCAGTGGTGCACGCGTTTTTGCGCGCCGAATGTCGGGGAAACCCTGGATTTTAACGGAAGCAGGCCGTTGCACCATTTTGGGACGCCCGTTCTGCGGTTGCGTGAACGGGCGGAAAATCTCTGTGAAAGCGGCCCGGAACGGGCCCAAGATGAGCGCGGCGGCTCTCGGCGGAAAGGCTTTAGCGCGATATGCGCTTAATGGGGAGGGATTCGCTCTCTTACAGAAGCGGCCGGCTTCGGCGCGGGTTCTTCAGCAAACGCTGGAGAGCGCGAAGGAAATATCGCGCGTGTCGTTCTGAAGCGGCGCCTTAGCCCGCCATCGCCGGATTCAGATCGACCAGACGGTTGCTCATCACATAGAAGGTGAGCTCCGCGTTGTTGCGCAGCTTCATTTTCTCGAGCAAACGGGTGCGATACACGCTGACCGTTTTCACCGACAGTGACAGTGTCACGGCGATATCGGTCAGACGCTTGCCCGAAGCGAGCATGCACAGCGTTTGATATTCGCGATCGGAGAGCTTCTCGTGCGGCAACTGTTCGCCGTCGAAGGAAACGTAGTCGGCCAGCGCTTCGGCCATCGCGGGGCTCACGTACTTGCGGCCCGCCGCGACTTGCTGGATCGCGCCGATCATCTGGGCGGCATCGACCGTTTTCGACAGGTAGCCGGCGGCGCCTGCCTTCAATGCGCGCACTGCGTACTGGTCTTCGCGATACATCGAGAACATCAGAACCGCGACGCGCGGCGCCTTGCGTTTCAGACGCTTGAGGACCTCGACGCCGTTCATGTCCGGCAGCGAAATGTCGAGCAGCACGACGTCGTAGGTATGGCGCGTGACGGCGTCGAGCGCTTCGGCGCCGGTTTGCGCCTCGATGACTTCGCGGGCGACGCCCCGGTCGAGCAGCAATTGACGGACGCCTTGGCGAACCACGGCGTGGTCGTCGGCAAGCAGGATGCGCAAGCTCATGATGTCAGCGCGCTCACGATTGCAGAGCCTGACGCTCGGCGAGCGGCGCGAGTGCGAGCATCGCATCCCAGGCGAAACGGGCACGCAGCAGCGTGCCGCGCGACTCTTTGCCACCCTCGCCGTTCGATGAACGGGCGGCGCGCCGGGCGCTGACGCGTAGCGTGCCGTCGAAGGCCGCACAGCGCGCCTGCATCCCGCTCAGGCCGAAATGGCCACGGCGGCTGCGCGCGTTGCGTGACAGGCCGATGCCGTCGTCGCTGACGAGCAGCGTGAGATGGCGCCGGCTGGTTTCGATGCGGACGTCGGCGGATTCGGCGCGCGCGTGTTTGGCGATATTGTTCAGGGCTTCCTGGGCGACCCGGAAAACGGCCAGCGCCGCATCGGCGGGCAGGCGCGTGAGCCGCACGTCGGCGGCGCACACGAAGCTCGTGCGTAGTTGCGTGCGGGCGGCGAAGTCGCCGGTCCACTGCGCCAGTGCACCGACGATGCCGACCTCGAGCGACGGCGCATGCAGCTCCGCTACGGCCTGGCGGCTCGCGTCGCACACGGCGTCGAGCGAACGGTTGGCGACGGCGAGCGCGGCGGCGCATTGCGGCGGCGCGTCGGCGGGCAGCCAGGTTTCGATACCGGCGAGCGCGAAGCGCGTCGCGGTCAATTCGGCGCCCACGCCGTCGTGCAATTCACGGGCTACGTGGCGGCAGGCGGCTTCCTGGGCCTGGACGAGTTCGGTCGACAGTTCACGCACCCTGGCGCGCAGCGTCGCCAGCTCACGCTCGGCAGCCGAACGCGGCACGGCGTTCGCGGCTGCGAGGGACGCGCTGGCGCCTTCGCACGTCGGCGAAGAAGCAGAGTGAACAGTGAACGGGACGACAGTCGACGTATCCATGACTTTCCCTCTCAGGAAACCGTGTGGACAGCGAAGCGGGTGCGCAACGGCGGCGCGCAAACACAAGTACGCATGCGAATCTTCAGCCTCAAGGAGTGAGCCATGGCGCGTAGCGCAACGGGCAATTCGTGAGGACTCCACGTAACGAAATTTACATTCAGTAACATGCAGCTTGTACCGTGACAATCGTGTCATTGCGACAGATCGTGCGCCGCGATCATATCTCAAAAAGATAAAAAAAGCATTGCCACCAAGGGTTAGCGCCTATATTTCGCGCAATGGTTGATGTTGTCCCACGCTCCGTCATGTAGGAAAAATACCGACGTTAAATGTCAGATATACAACGCCAATTTGTAACTGAGCAATAAAAAAGGAGCCTGGGGTTATCCCGGGTAAAAACTGTACTAAATATGATGTGACTGAGTGCCTGCGGGGTTTAAGGGTATTTCTAGTTTAGTATATGTACTACTAAATCGTTGGCCACCTCTCGCCCGGTCGTTGACTGGATGAGGTGAGGGAAGCAAGGGAAGACCTTTCACTCGCCGTTAGGCAGCCGGGACCGGGTTACAAAGCAACCCAGTCCCGACATGCCTGAGCGTTGGTCGCTGCGGTCCGTCAAGGGCCTTTCGCGGCATAAACGAGAGCCTTCCCACGCGAGCGTGGGCCCCTTCCATTTATTCCACGGTGCCCTTGACAGCCCTCCGCTTCGAGGTGGACCAAGTCACCGACCCACTGCGTCCAGGACCTTTTTGATGGCTGTAGCGAACCCCGTCCGGAAGATTGCTAGCCCCCCTTTCGAAACTCGACCGGTCTTCGCATCCACGACCCAACCCATGTTCCCCAATAGCTCATCTGAGATAGCGTGCCGCAATGCATCGACTTCAATGGGCAGCAGGGTGCTCAAGGGAGGCAGTATCTGTACGTCGGACCGGGATTCAAGCGCGCCCATTTCAGACACGGGACGTCGGTCAATCACGACCTGCGCTTGAGTTTTGAGCAAATTGTTTTCGGCCTTCAGTTTGCGGTTCTCAGCAAGGAAGCTGCCAACTAATGCGCGAACGGAGGCGTCCGGAATCATGGCGAGGACATCGTCAGCTACTCCGGGCTCGGGTCTCGCAGGAGGTTTTCGCGTTGCGCCGTCAGCATAGTGGGCCCATGCAGCGAGCAACGCGCGATAGTGTTCGCCCGGCGCATTTCGTAGCGTTTGCGTGACGGGACCTCCACGTCGTTCCGAGAGTCGACCAATAGTCGCGACGGAGAAGTCGCGGCTTCCCGATTCCGCCTGCTCCTGGCAAATTGCATGAATGATGTCCAGTGAGTTTTTTGTCCGCGTTGTTGCATTTTGCTTTAGCGCGACCAAGACTTCATCTGGAGATACCTTGTCTTGAGTCATGGGATACCTTCCCTCTGTGCTAGCGCCATAACGTTAGGCCAATAGCATCTGTTCGGAGTCGTCGATGTCTGGCAACTGAACGACGCGCGCAGCGGCCATCTCCTGCGCGAGGCGCGCAATGTCGCTATCTAGCCCGAGTTGGGCAAGACGTTGCCTTCCTTCAACGAAGTGAACTGCACTCTTGATGCTTCCGGCCTCTGTCGCCAATAGCTTGGTTATGTGCTGGACGACAACCGATAGTTCGCTCTCGTCCAGCTTGAACAGGAATGGCTCCCTGCCGTTCTTCGCTAGCATCATGTCAAACGCCTTCCCGGCCTGCAGAATCGCCTTCGACACATCGTGTTCTGGATAGACGACGGAGCCCGCGACTGCAGTTAGAATCTGATGCAATTTCCCGCACTCGTTAATGGCGATTTCTACGTTGTCCAAAGCGCCGACTGCGACTAACTGGACAACACCGACATCTTGTCGGCTTCGAGAAATTGCTCTGCAGCGCATGATGAGACGATGCGTAGCACTGAGGTCCTCTGCGGTTTTGTTATTTCTCTCGTAGTCTGCCTGATGAAGTATGCGCAGTGTATTAAGCCTATCGTGGTGCATGAAAGGCTGGTCACGCACCTCACACTCATACAGTTCGTCCTCTAGCGCGGTAATCTCACCTTCCATCTTGAGAATTCGCTCACCCAAGTCCGCCATGCTCAATTCAAGATTGTTCCAATGGTTTTGCAACCCATCAAGGAAGGCTGGCCCCGTGAAGAACCAACGGCAGCGCACACAGTTCTTTTGAGGGTACCCAGGTACTTCGCCATACGTGACTTGCCCGCTATCTTCATTGATATACACCCCTCCCGAATCGCAGCCCCAACCGCCTCTCGGGCACAAGCCTTTGTCGTCCTTCAAGAGGCTAGCATTACACTGATTTGCTCTCATCACCGCGTGAATCGCGGCGGGGTCATAGTACGCTCCACTCGCCTCCAATTGCTCATACGTCTTGTCCTTCAACCATCGAACATAATTTTCCTGCTCGTTCACCAGAAGGCGCTTTGTGGCTGAGTCCATTACTTCTGTGCAGTAGGTAACGCCAGCTTTCGTATAGTACAGTGTCATCACCAACCTAGCGTGGCCTGCAATGCACTTGGACAGGACCGTCAGCGGCACGCCGCCTTCCAAAGCAAAGGCAGTAATCAACGAAACTCGAAGCGCGTGGAGAGGATAGTAGGTCGTCGAGTTTGAGCCGGGCTTGACGAACACTAAGGGTGCTCCGCTAAGGTCTCGAGCGTTTTCTTGGAGACAAACCTGCTCAAGATGTGCGAGCAATTTGAACCAAAGGCTATCGAGCGGACCCTTCCCGAATGGCTTTGACCGGTCGCTATCCGTTGCCGCTGCATCGCGAAACAAGAAGCAAGTCGAGCCCATCGACTTAAGAAGGGCCTCAGCTGTTTGGTCGCCAAGATGTTTTAAATCAAGCTCCGTCCAAGGGGTAGGGCCAGATATTGGATTGTACTTCTCCTGCCAATCTCTAAGTTTCTCGAGCCATCTCAGCACATCCGGGTGTTGCCACGGAATGCTATATCCCCTTGTCCATTCGTCCTTATCCTTGTCCGCTGACTTGTTGGTGTTGATGAACAAACCCGTCATTAGCAAGTTGTGTATGCCGTCCGTCATTTGACGGAAAACGCCACGGCGGTATGGATTTTTATCTGTTCCCTTGCAGTGTGCACTCTTATTTGGAATCCATCCTCCTCGTTCATAGCGGTGCGTGTCTGCCTCGCCACTATCAAGCATTCGAACTTGAAAGACTCTTAGTGGCAACTGAAGTTTTACGTACAGAGCAACGGCACGCACCGGACTCCATATTTCGTAAATGGATTCAGAGTAACCAAATTTTTCTCGCTCGTACTTGGTTGCCTCGCGTTCGCGCCATACGCAGTCAAGGTCGTTCTCGTCGATAACGCTGGGTGATACCACAAACCAACTACCCCCGTGAGTACTGTCCTCTGCCGCCTGCGCCCACTTCCAATCCTTAAAGCTCTTAGCCTCGACAGGACAGACGATTTCTCGGAGTTGGCGAATAAAGCGATACGGCAGAACGTTTTTATCGGAGAAGGGCAGCTCCCCACGTTGGCTGCCGTCCTGATTCGGCATTGGGGGAATGGGGATTTTGAATTCTGCTGGAACAACTGGCCGACCTTCGTCATTCTCGACAGAGAAATAGTGTTCAAGAACGTACGTTAAAAACCGCGTAACATGCGTGTGGAGCTTAACTTTTGCTTTGTAGGTCTTGAAGTGTGCTAAACATGTTTCATGAAGACAGGGGGCACGATATCTCGCATTAAAGAAGTGTGCCGGATTGGCTTCAAGTCCTTGCGCATGAATGTAGTCAATGAGAAAGATTTTCATTGCCTTCATTGCATCGCTCTTACCTTCACGGAGCGTGACGAGCCATTCAGCCGCGAGTCTGCGCCACTGTTCTAAATTTGGGCTCAGTGTCGTGGCGTAACCAAACGTGTCATCCTTTTTGGTTCCCCGGATTCGGCGTCGGCTGGGTGGAATGTCTTTGCTCATAGTTTGATTCCCTTTCTGGCTGCAGGTCGAGAGTTGTTCTTCCGTTCAGCAAGTAAGAATGCATCGAGCACATCTGCCATGGCGACCGACCGGCCTGCGTCGAGAGTGGCTGTCGTGGCTTCAAGAGCGCGCGTAACCTGGTCGATTGACGGTTCCGTATAGACGGCTTGCGATTCAATCGACTTATGGTGAAGCCCCTTCTGCGTCACCAGTGCGTCAACCTTTGCACGTTGAGTACGCTGGCCATATGCGTGTCGGTGGCCGTGTTCCGTCGTTCCGTTCATCTTGGCCGGGCGAAGGCCAATTCGGCGCACGGCTCGTTCGTGAGCGTCGCGATATGCGTCGATGGTGTACGGCTCTCCGCGTTGGTCCCCTCGAAACGATACGAACAGAAAGGGATGCTTGTCGGCACCAATACGGGCACGCATGCGTTGATACATGTACAGCTTCCACGCTTGGAAAAACAGGCGTCCTGCAATTCCGGCAGGCAACCAGTGAACGTGCAGGTAGTTTTGTGAGCCATCGTCGAGTTTTGGGTCTTTCCATCCGGCCCTCCGATTTCCTGTTTCCTTGTGACGCGGTAGATAACCCGGGTGGCGTGCCCTCAGATAGGCTTCCCGATTTGCTACCAGTTTTCCATTTGCGTATCTGAAATCGTTAGGTGCTGCGCCGTCGATAGGGTGATAAACCCGTACCAGCGCTTCGTTCGGTTTAAGAGGGTCCGCAACAACATCGTGCACCCACAAGTGGAATGGTTCGGATACACGTAGTCCACCCCAATGCATCAGGATAGTGATACATATTCCGCGCCAGTCGTATCGTTCAACGATGTCGGGACTGTCTTGCTTGCCCGGCACAGTGAATCCCACGAATAGCAGTTCAAGAAAGCAGTCGTCGGGGAAGGACTTGGTCTCGCCTCGGTCGGCAGTCGGCACACGCCGCTGCAGCACATTTCTGGCTTGTCTCGCGGCGGCGGTCGCACCCGCTCGGCTATCCAAGTGGCCCAAGAAGGACCGCTCGCTCTTGTTGACAAATGCGGCCCAGTTAAGCTGCTGCTCATAATGAGTTGCCTCACGCCACGGGTTCAGCGACTTGGTGCCGTAGTTCTTCTGCATCCAATCCGAGAATTGGCTCAACATGGTCAACAGCTGTCTCGCCGTTTTCGTGCGCTTTGGCAACCAGTAGAGTCCGCTAGGGTCTAGGCCGTCCTCGCCGATTGTGCCGGCATAAATCCGCTGCGCAAATGTTTCAAACAAGTCCTCTGGTGTGCCGAAGAACTGATGATTCGTTGCCGTGTAGTCCATCAGAAGTCCAACTATCTGGCACAATTTCAGCATCCAGTCGAGGCTCTTCGCTTGGTAATGAGCCAAGAAGTAGTCGAGCAACGGCTCCAGCTCCTTGAGCCGCCCTTGTTGGGTGATGAGAATTATGGGAATCTTCACCTTGATTCCGGTTCTGTCAATAACGACCGTAGCGTTTACGCGCACGTGGGTCATAAGGGCACCTCACGTGGCAGTAGGTCTGTCAACAATGCGCCAAGCGCGATACGCCGTTGACGTGCTCGAGGTAATCCTTCGACAGCTCTTCGAGCAGCTAGCTTGTCCCCAACCAAAATAACCTGTTGTTGCGCCCTCGTCACCGCTGTGTACACAAGCGTCCTATCGAGTAGTCGATTGCCGGTGATTGGGACGATAACGCGACCCCACTGTGAGCCTTGGGCCTTGTGCACGGTAACGACATAGCCCAGTTCCAAATAGTCGAGCATCGTTTCCAAGAGTGGGCGACGCTCACCATCATCCCACTCCACCCATGCGAGAACGTTTCCAATCTCGTTGCCATCTTCATTTCTCAGAAGGCGTGGCTCGTCCTCGATTTGAAACAACCTTCCAAGTGCTCCATTTTGCAAGCCCCAATCCCACATGTTCTTTGTGCAAAGAAGAACGTCGCCAAGTCGAAAGCCGGTGTATATCTTTGCGGCGTATTCGTTGCTCCAAACCAGCAAAGGAGGAGCAGTGCCCGTGAACGCGCTCTGGCAAAGAGCATTCAATGTCTTAGTGCCAGCAAGTCCGTTACGGATGGGTGAGATTATTTGAGTGGAAGTAGTGTTTTGCGCATACAGGCGCAAGACCTTGTTGCCCAGTGTTTCGTCATGGACATTTGCGTAGCGACTAGGTTGAACATCACACGGCAAAAACGCGATTGGGGCGGACTCATCGTTAGGTAAGTCGGGCCAGATTCCTTCGCGGATAGAATGTGCCGCGTCGGCTATCGCACCGCCGTATCGCTTCGTGACAGTAAGCTCAATTTGAGGAATGGCGGCCACTTGAACCAATGAGTGTAGGACGAGTCCTGGACCGACGGGCATCAACTGATGCGGGTCACCCACGAGCAATAAGCGGACATGGGCAGGCAGTAAATCACAGAGGCGACTCATAGTTATGACGTCTGTCATCGACGCCTCGTCGACGATTACCGCGCAGTGTCCCTCTAGTTCGCTCTGGTCCGTCTTCCGTAGGAAATTCGCAATTGTTGATGCCGGACGTCCTGTGGCTTCTTGCATTCGCTTTGCAGCGCGCCCGGCAAGTGCCATTTGATAGACTCGCCAGCCGGCCGCTTCGTACATTTGATGCAGCGCTTTCAACACGGTGGTTTTGCCGACGCCTGCGCCGCCGGTGATTAACGCGAAGTCGTTCGCATTTGCAGTTTGGACTGCCGCGCGTTGCTCAGGGTTTAGAGTGATGCCCTCAGCTTCTTCATACGCTTTCGTTAGCATCTTGATGTCAAAGTCGGAGAGCAAAGTTTGCTCGCCAACAGCGATTCGGCGCGATATCGACCGAGCAACGCCCGTTTCCATTACGAACGGCCCGAGAGGATGGAGGCGACCGTCGGTGCCTATGACATAACTTCCGTTCGTCAAGCCTTGCGACAGTGCCTGCGGAATTAGCTGCCGCCACGGGCAGCTCTGCGTATGTGTGTTCAGAATCAACGCCAGATGCTCAATAAGCATCCGCTGTGTTGCTACCGTATGTCCGGCGTTAAAAAGCCGATAGCACGCCTCCTCAATAGCTCCTTGTAGCCTGCGAGGGTCGGCATCTGTAATTCCGAAACGTTCACGCGCCAGTGTGTCGACTTGCGCCCATGTCGCACAAAAGCTAAGCAAACGATAGGGGTCGGCTTCGATTTTATCTACGGTTTGCGTTCCGAAGAAGGCGAGCACTTGACGCCCAATTGAAGTGTTGAATCCATTCGCCTGCAACCAAGAGAGCGTGCGCGTATCGCCATATGTTGACCAAGCCGTCAATACGGTACATGCGGTGTCCTCACTCAACACTTTCGTCAGAGCGGGGACGTTCCGTTCGTCAAGTATGCGGTAGAGCTCATCGCCAAATGTCTCCCAGAGCTTCCGCGCCTTAACCCATCCGATGCCTTTGAAGTCGGCATTTTCGGCAATGAGCGTGACGATGTGCTCGCCCGAGGGTAGCAACATCTCAGCATGGCTTGCCGAGACTTGCCACTCTGTCAGTTTGTATCCGTTGACGACGATTTCGTTCTGTGTCAACTCTCCCGAAACACTCCACCATTGTCCGACCTGCACCCGAGCGCGACCGAGAATGTGATTAGACGCGCGCACTACCATGTAGGAACGGGCATCGAGCACGTTGCCATGCTGGTCAATCTGGACACCCGTGAAAATACAACCGCCGATGCCTTTGGGATTCTGGCTGCGGACGGTGGCGACGCGAAGGGTTTGTTTGTTCAACGGGGAACTCTCCCCGTCGTTACGAGGGCTTCGTGAAGGACTGCGTATTGGTCTAGCCGACGCTTGAGTTCCACGTTCTCGCCGCGCAAGCAGGCGTTCTCGCTACGTAGGCTGGCGTTCTCGGTCTCGAGTCGCTTCAGTCGCTCCGCGTTGAACATTGCGCGTTGCTGCCCAGCCTCACGCATGGGAGGTAGTGCCGCTTCCTCACGTGGCTTCGTATCGAGAGTCGGAAGGACGCCTCGAGCGCGCAGGTCGTTTTCCAAGCTTCTCAGGTCTGACTTTATACGCGGATTCTGGTCCAGAACGGACTTGGCGAAGCCGCACTCCTTTGCCATCTCTTTGCGCGACAGGACCCCTCGGCTCACCATCTGCCGGAAGTCGGCGTCTTTTTTGAGGACCACCCAAGCCCTAAAACGCGTGTAGTTGACGTCCGCAAGCTGCCTGCCATTCGCCATCTTGCCTCCGTGTCACCAGAGTCCAATTTGTGAATAGTATCTTTATTGCCCCCACGGACGTCAAGCTATAGTTGTAAAGAAGCCTCGTTCTCTGCGAAAACGAGGCTTCGTACGTCGAATTAGTACAAAGAAACTACCCCATATAGCCGCAGGCTCCTTTTCTCGAATTCGCGGCGTGGGCCGCGAAAAAAACAACACGCTTTCAGCCGACAAAGGCCTTTTCGACCACGTAGTGACCCGGCGCGTTGTTGCTGCCTTCCTGGAAACCCAGGTCGTCGAGCAACTTGCGGGTGTCGCGCAGCATGTGCGGGCTGCCGCAGAGCATGACCCGGTCGTTTTCCAGCGAGAAGCCCGGCACGCCGAGGTCGGCGAACAGCTTTTCGGTTTCGATCAGTTCGGTGATCCGGCCGCGGTTCTCGAAGGCTTCGCGCGTGACTGTGGGGTAATACAGCAGCTTTTCCTGTACCAGTTCGCCGAGGTGCTCGTGCGCCGGCAGGTGATCTGTGATGTATTCCTTGTACGCGAGTTCGTCGACGAAACGGCAGGTGTGCGTGAGCACGACGCGCTCGTAGCGATCGTAAATCTCCGGATCCTTGATGATCGACATGAACGGCGCGAGGCCCGTGCCGGTGGACAGCAGCCACAACGTCTTGCCCGGCAGCAGGTTGTCGGCCATCAGCGTGCCGACCGGCTTCTTGCCGATCAGGACTTCGTCGCCGACCTTCAGGTGCTGCAGACGCGACGTGAGCGGGCCGTCCTGCACCTTGATGCTCAGGAATTCGAGGTGCTCTTCGTAGTTCGCGCTCGCGAGGCTATAGGCGCGGATCAGCGGCTTGCCGTCGACTTCGAGGCCGACCATCGTGAACTGGCCGTTTTCGAAACGGAACGACGGATCGCGCGTGCAAGTGAAGCTGAAAAGCGTATCGGTCCAGTGATGGACGCTCAGGACGGTCTGTGTGTTCAGGTTGCTCATGGCTTCTTGGATAATGCGAAAACAAAGGCGGCCAGTCGTTGGAGCCGGCCGGCACGGCAAGGGCGATGCTGCGTTCACCCGAGGTCGGGACTCACGCGCAATCCGCTATTTTACCGCGCTCGCTGCCGGAGGGCTGCGGCACGGCGGTTGAGCGTGGTGAAGCGGGTTACCGGACGATGAAGCGACGGCGCCGAATTCGATACGAGCTGGCGCCGCGAAGTGCGTCGGCGTGGATTCAGCCGCGCTTCACCGAGGGTCCGGCGATGGGCGAAAGCCGCGCAGGGCGGCTGCCATCGGCTGTCCGGCATGCGCCGGATAGGCGCGCCGCGCGGGCAACGTGTTCGGGATGATACCGAAACGCGCCGGACGCTGCAGCATTGACCCTGCTGATAAAACTGGCAAGGGCCGCGCAAAAGAGGCAAAAACGGAAAGCTTGCGACGGTCGAAAGCATACGCGCGACGCATGGCCGGTCGCGCCGCCCCATGTTCGCTGCGTTGGTACACAGCGGTGATGTAAATCGCGTTGAAGACGCTGTAGAGCCAGCTTTTGCCGCGTTATATTCGCTTCACGATTGGGTTACGCCGGCGCAGCCACACGCTTTTTCCCACGCTGCTTAAGCACCCGAGCCTGCAGCACGATCACCAGCAACAGGAACACACCCCGAATCACCGACTGCCAATACGCCGACAAGCTGATAAACCCCAGCCCATTTTCGAAGTTGAGCAGGTTGAACACGAGCCCGAGCAGCAACACTCCGGCTATCGTCATCGCAATCGAGCCTTCGCCGCCGGTCAGCAGCGTGCCGCCGAGCACCACCGCCGAGATCGCGAACAGCTCCCAGCCGACGCCTTCGTTCGGTTGCCCCGCGCCGAACTGCGCCGCGAGGATCACGCCCGCCATGCCGGCCAGCAGGCCGCTCACCGCATACGCCATCACCAGTGTGCGATCGACGTTCAGGCCCATTAGCCGCGCGGCTTCCTCGCTGCCGCCGATGGCCAGCGAATGGCGCCCGAAGCGCGTGCTGCGCAGCGCGAGCCAGCCGGCGACGGCGGCGACCACCGCGACGATCCCCGGGATCGGCAGGCCGAACAGATCGCCCTGACCGAAGTTGCCGAAGTTCGAATCGGCGGCGATCGACACCGCATCGTTCTTGCCGAGCAGCAGCGCGACGCCGTGCGCGCCGAGACTGGTCGCGAGTGTCACGATGAAGGGCAAAATCTTGAGACGCGTGATGATCACACCGTTGAGCACGCCGACCAGCAGCCCGGCCACGCATCCCGACAGCACGGCGACCCAACTGCCGTACACGCTGGTCAAGGCAGCGACTACGCTCGCCAGCGCCGCCACGGTGCCCACCGACAGATCGATCCCGCCGGTGATGATCACGAAAGCCATGCCGACCGAGATCAGCGCGAACATCGAGTTGTAGCGCCAGAACGAGGTGATGTTGTACGCCGAGCCGAAATGGTCGTAGCGCACCAGGCCGAACACCACGAGGGCGGCCAGCGCCAGCAGGATAGGGAGATTCTTTTTCATCGCATCGAGTCCGGGGATGTCCTTGAAGCGCGCGGATCAGCGCGAACGCCGCTGCACGTAAACCGCCGCGACGATAATGGCGGCCTTCACCACCAGCGCCGCCGCGTCGGGGATGCCGTGCGCGAGCAGCGTGTAGCGCAGCAACTGGATGATGAGCGCGCCGATCAGCGTCCCGCCGATATACGCCTTGCCGCCTGTCAGCGCCGTGCCGCCCACCGCCACTGCGGCGATTGCATCGAGTTCGACGCCGAGCCCAACCACGTTCGCATCGGAAGAAGAATTCACCGAGATCGAGATCAGGCCGGCCAGACCCGCAAGCGCGGCGCACAACGTGTAGGCGATCAGCTTCACCGTGGCGGTCGGCACGCCGCACAGATACGCGGCCTTCTCGTTACCGCCGGTGATCAGCAGATACTGGCCGAAGAGTGTTTTGCGCACGATCCACACGAACGCGGCGACCAGCGCCAGCATCAGCAGCACCTGGAAGGGCACGCCACCGACCTTGCCCAGCGCGATCCATTGGAACGCGGGCGTGTTGAAGGCCTGCAGACTGCCGTCGGTGACGACTTGCGCGATGCCGCGTCCGGCAATGAACAGCACCAGCGTCGCGACAATCGGCTGGACTGAGAGCCTCGTCACGAGGAAGCCGTTGAAGACGCCGCACAGCGCGGCCGCCAGCACGGGCAACACGAATGCGAGCCCAATGCCTAACGGGCCGGCGATATTCAGGAACAGCATCGGCGCGAGTGCACCCGAGATCGCCATCGACGCACCGACCGACAGATCGATGCCGCCCGTCGCTACCACCAGCGTCATGCCGATGCCGACGATCACGATCGTCACCACCTGCGTCATGTTGACGTTGAAGGTCTGCAGCGACCAGAAGTGCGGCGTAAAGATCAGGTTGAAGAGCACCATCGCGAGCAGCACGATGACTTCGCGCTGCATTGCCAGATGACGCCATTTCTGCACCGTCGTCGTCGATCTGGCGACCGGGGCGGCCGCCATCTGTTGAGCGGTTTCGCCGAGCCGCGGCTCGGGTTGCAAGGATTCGCTGTGCAGCTTAAGCGCCATGACGGTCGCCCTCCAACGCGTCTTCGATATGGGCGGCGTTTGCCGTTTGTGCGGCTTCGGCCAGTTGCGACTGTCCTTCGCTGCCGTAGGCGATGGCGTCCATGATCGCGGTCTCGCTCATGTCGGCGCCGTTCAGTTCGGCGACAGTGCGGCCATCGCGGATCACCACCGCACGATCGGCGACCGCCGTGAGTTCTTCCAGTTCCGACGCCGACAGCAACACCGCGAGCCCCGCATCGCGCAACTCGCGCACGATCTTCGCGACATCCGCTTTGGCGCCGACGTCGATGCCGCGCGTGGGTTCATCGAGCAGCAACAACGACGGCTCAGCCGCGAGCCAGCGTGCGAGCAGCACCTTCTGCTGATTGCCGCCGGACAACTCGCGGATCGGTTGATCGGCCGAGCGCAACTTGATACCGAGGGACGCAATGAAACGGTCGACGATCGCCTGTTGCTTCTTCACGTCGACCACACCGTTCTTCGCGAGTGTGCGCAGGCAGACGAGCGTGAGGTTGTCGCGCACCGACAGTTCGGGGACGATGCCTTCCGCCTTGCGATCTTCAGTGAGGTAGGCGAGGCCACGCGAAATCGCGTCTTGCGGCGACTTCAGCGTCACCGTTTCACCACCGATCATGAGCGAGCCTTGCTCCAGCGGGTCCGCGCCGAACATCAGCCGCATGGTTTCCGTGCGGCCCGAGCCGAGCAATCCCGCGAGGCCCACCGCTTCGCCCGCATGGACTTGCAGCGAAACGTCGCTCACTTTCGGATGCGCACTCAGATGCGAGGTCGAGATCATCTGCTTGCCGCGTCGCGCGAGGTTCGCTTCGCGTGCGCCGGTATCGTCCTGCACGACGGCGGCGAGCGAGCGGCCGAGCATCGTCGTGACCAGCTGTAGTTTGTCCATCTCCGCCATCGTGCTTTGGGCGACGGTCTGGCCGTCGCGCATCACGGTGACGCGGTCGCACAGCGCATAGAGTTCGTCGAGCCGGTGCGAGACGAAGATCACCGCGCGGCCGTCGTCGCGCAGTTTGCGCACGACGGTGAAGAGCAGTTCCACTTCGCGTTCGTCGAGCGACGAGGTGGACTCGTCCATGATGACCATCTTCGCGTCCGACGACACCGCGCGCGCGAGCGCCACCATCTGCTGGATCGCGGTCGAGTAGCGGCCGACGGGTTTCTTCACGTCGATCTGCAAGCCGAACGATTCGAGCAGCGCGGCGGCGCGTTGCTGCACCGCGCGCCAGTCGATTATGCCGAAGCGGCGCGGCTCGCGGCCGAGGAAAATGTTTTCCGCCACCGAGCGGAACGGCACCAGGTTGATCTCCTGATAGATCGTGCTGATACCGGCTTCGCGGGCCTGTTTGGGGGTGCGGAAATCGACGTCGCGTCCTTCGAAACGCACGCTGCCCGAGCCGCGCCGATACGCGCCGGTCAGGATCTTGATCATGGTCGATTTGCCGGCGCCGTTCTGGCCGATCAGCGCATGCACTTCGCCGGCGGCGACGCTCAGATTGGCGCTGCGCAACGCGGCGACGCCGCCAAAGCTGATGCCGATGTCCTGCATCTCGAGCAGCGGCGAAGCCGATGAGCTCGAGGAACCGTTAAGGGGAGAAGAGTGTGGCGTCTGCGTGGCGGATTGCGTCACGGGTGTCCTCCTGATGCATGTACTGCTGCGTCTGCTGCGTAGCCCGTGCTGCCGGCGGGGCGCCGTGCGCGCTCGGGCTCGATGCGGGGGCGTCGCTAAACCATCTTACGCCGCATAAAAGCGAAGCGACGGTCCGTGAACCACGGGCGCGTCGCTTCGAAGCCTTCCCGTCACCCGCCTACCGCGCAAAAAATTGCATGGGACCAGAGTAAGCGCTGAAGCGCCAACTCTGGTCGACAGAAGACGATTTTCACAAGCGGGTGACTTCCTGCTGCAACGCTATCAATAGCCGTACTGCGTGTTCTGCTGTACGTTGCTCTTGTCGTAGAAACGGTCCGAGACCTTGACCCACGTCGGGATCTTTTCGCCCTTCGCGTAACGTTGTGCGACGTCGCAGGCGAGCGGGCCGAAGAACGGGCTCGACTGCACGCTCGCACCGAGTTCGCCGGCCGCGATCGCGTCCATGCCGCCCTTGGTGCCGTCGATCGTCACGATCTGGATGTCCTTGCCCGGCTGCTTGCCGGCGGCCTTGATCGCGGCGATGGCGCCGAGCGCCATTTCGTCGTTATGCGCGTAGACCGCGGTGACGTCCGGATGCGCCTGCAACAACGTTTCCATCACCTGACGACCCTTGTCGCGTGCGAAGTCGCCGCTTTGCGACGCGATGATCGACATGCCCGGGTTCTTCGCGATGACTTCGTCGAAGCCCTTCTTGCGATCGTTCGCCGCGGAGGCGCCCGTGGTGCCTTCCAGTTCGATGATCTTCGCCTTGCCGCCAGTCGCCTTGACGAGCCAGTCAGCCGCGCGATGGCCCTGATCGATGAAGTCCGAACCGATGAACGTGATGTAGTCGCGACCTGCCTTGGCCACCGACTGATCGACATCGCGGTCGACCAGAATCACCGGAATGCCGGCCTTTTTAGCTTGCAGCACGATCGGTGCAAGCGGCTTCTCTTCGCGCGGCGGGAACACCAGCAGATCGACGTGTTGCGCGATCATGCTCTGGATGTCGGAGACCTGCTTGGAGTTGGAGCCGTTGGCGTCGGTCATCACGACTTGCCAGCCGCATTTGGCGGCGACGTCCTTGAAGCTCTTGGTTTCCGCGAGACGCCACGGATTGTTGCTTTCGGTCTGCGCGAAGCCGACCTTCAGCGGAGTCTTGTTGGGCAACTTCGGCAGCGCGTCGTCGGCGTGCGCGGTAGCGACGCCGAAACCGATTGCCAGAGCCAGCAGGGAACCCGCCAGCGGACGAATCTGCTGCTTGCGCACGTGAGCGCGCGACTGCGTGTTGAGCGACGCCATGTCTTCCTCCAGTACCTGGTGAGGTAGGTGTATTTGCTTTTTGTGTTTCTTCTGCCGGTCGGCGCTGTTTTGCTCTACCGGACGTGCCGATTATTCCATCCAGAATTATTATCGGTCAATCACTAATAATATTAATTATTGGCTTTTTTGCCTCGGTAATTACCCTGATCGAAGCGCGTTCGACCAGCGGACCGTCGAGCTTGACCATGCGATGCCGCACCGGCGCGCCGGCGGCGCGGTTGTGTTCTTCCTGCAGCAAAGTCTCGACGGCCCAGCGTCCCAGTTCGTAGTTCGGCAGCACCACGGTGGAGAGTGGCGGATGCGTATGACGGGCGATTTCCTGGTCGTCGTAGCCGAGCACGGAGACGTCTTCCGGGACGCGCAAGCCGAGTTGCTTGAGCGCCTCGATCGCGCCGATCGCGGTCAGGTCGTTGGCGCAGAAAATCGCGGTCGGCGGATTCGTTTCGCGCATCAGCGAGAGGGTGAGTTCGAAGCCGAGGCCCGAACTCCAGTCGCCGTCGCGCACTAGTTCCGGCGCGAACGGCAGGTCGGCCGTGGCGAGCGCGGTGCGATAACCCTTGAGGCGATCCTTCGAGGCGTCTTGCCACGGTTCGCCGTTGATATAGCCGATCCGCCGATGGCCGGCCTGCAGCAGATAGTCGGTGGCGAGATGGCCGCCGGCCACTTCGGCCGGCACCACCGACGAGAACCCGCCTTCGCCCGTATAGCAGTTCAGCAGCACGGTCGGCACCTGCGAAAGCGCCGCCGGCAAGGTCACCTTACGCGTGTAGACGGTGGCATAGATCACGCCGAATACATGCGGATTCGACAGGATGGTATCGAGCACCTGCTTCTCGATGTCGGCGTTGCCGTGGGTCGAATAGACCGCCAGCATCTTGCCGCTTGCATACGCCGCGTCGCGCGCGCCGTCGACGTTGACGACCGGGTGCGGGCTGGTGGAGATCTCGTCGGCGAGATAGACGATCAGGTTGCGTTCGTCGGCGGAAGCCGACACGGGTTCACGCAGCGAGAGCCGGTAGCCGAGGTCATGCGCGGCTTTCAATACCTTGTTGCGGGTGCTCTCGGAAAACTTCGCGCCGGTCGCGTTGTTGAGCACGAGAGAGACAGTCGATTGCGACACGCCAGTGAGTTTGGCGATGTCGGTCATGGTAGGACGGCGTTGAGTCGATTTTTTCATTGAGCGGGCCGCGTTACCGCGGCGCAAAAGCTTGGGGCTGCCGTGGGCATTGTGGTGCTGACGGTACCACTAATAATATGTCCCCGGCAACGCGCGCTAACCCGTCATCTGGGAGGCTTCGATCGGTCTCGCCACGCAGTCGGCCTGGAGAATTTATTACTAATAATATTGACCAACAGGCTTTGGCGTGCGATTCTCGGTCGCGCGGACCCTGACAGTCCGCCGGCCGCGTGCTGTGCGCGGCACGCCCTAGGAGACACCGATGCGCGTTCCTGCCGCCATCCGCCCGAGGCCCTGCCTTTTCTGACCATGCGCGACGTTTCCTTGAATTCGCTCCCGCCGCTCGCCGATGAGCTCACGTGGCTCGACGATCCCGCGATCGTGGCCACTGTCGTCACGCTCTCCGCCGGCGCGTTGCGCGCCGTGATCGCGCCTGAAGTGGGCGGCGCGCTGGCGGCCTTCTACGAAATCACGCCTGCGGGCGCTCTGCACTGGTTGCGCCCAGCGGTATCGACGGCGTTCACCGAGTCCGATCCGCTGCGCATGGCGAGCTTTCCGCTGTTTCCCTACTGCAACCGGATTCGCGACGCGCGTTTCGAATTCGACGGCGTGACGATCGATCTCACCGGCAACGACCTGCGTTTCGCCCATGCGCTGCATGGCAACGCATGGCGGCATCCGTGGCAAGTGGGCGCGCGCACGGAGAGTTCGGTTGAGTTGCACTTCGAACATGTGCCGGACGCACGCGTGCCCGGCGACTGGCCGTTCCACTATCGGGCGCAGCAGCGTATCGAGTTGGTGGACGGTGCGTTGCGCATCACGCTGAGCGGGCAAAACCTGGCGGACCGGCCGATGCCGTTCGGTATGGGGCATCACCCGTACTATCCGCGCACCGACCACACCCGCGTGCACGCCGAGGTCGCCGGCATGTGGCACGCCGACGAGGAAGTGCTGCCGACGCATCTCGGCCCGCACCCGGCAGTCGATGCCTTGCGCAACGGCATGTCGCCGGATGCATTCGAGTTGGATAACAACTTCGCGAACTGGTCGCGCGAGGCGACTATTGCGTGGCCGGACGAACACCGTCAACTGACGATGACGGCCGACGCGCCCTTCGATCACATGGTGATCTTCGCGCCTGCGAACGACGCGCAGCTGTGCGTAGAACCGGTGACCAACACGACGGATTGCTTCAACACCGTCGGCGGCCGCGAGCAGGTGGGCGGCTGCGTCTTGCAGCCGGGCGAAACACTCGCCGCCACGCTCAGCTGGACGCCGCAACACGCCGGGTAGCGTACGGCGCCGCCGCAGCGTTCATTCGACTCGCAAGCGTGCCATATAGGGCAAGTGATCCGACAGCCACGCAGTTTCCTGCGTCGGCTGGATCCATTCGACCGGCTGCATGCCGCGCACGAACATTTTGTCGAGCGCGAGCGCCGGTGAGAAGGCGGGGAAGGTGCGCCCTGATTCGCCGAGCAGCGTCGCGACTTCCTGCAGACCATGCTCGCGGAACAGCGGCACCGAGTCGTTACGCCAGTCGTTGAAGTCGCCGGCTAGTACCAACGGACCTTCCGGTGCCTCTTTCGCGATCCAGGTGGCGATCCAGTTCATCTGCCGCAAGCGCGCCGAGCGTGTGAGCGCAAGATGCGCGCACAACAGCGTGACCGAATGGCCGCCAAAGGTTGCCCGCGCCACCAGCAAACCGCGCTTCTCGAAGCGATGCGCGGAAATATCCCAGCGTCCACCGAGATCGAGCGGATGCGGCGACAGAATCGCATTGCCATGCCGCCACGAGGGCTTGAACACATTTGGCCCAAGCGCGATGTCGAGTTCCAGTGCGCGAGCGATTTCGGTGGCCTGACAGTGCCACACATCGCTCAGGGGATCGGCGAGAGGCGCGCCGAAACTACTCGCCAAGGCCGGCGACGGCATGCGCCGCGCCATCGCTTCCTGCAAAAAGTACGCGTCCGCGTGGGTCGATTGCACCCAGCGCTGCATGGCCTGCCACGCCTGAAAACCAAGCGGCGTGCGGCCTTTATGCAAATTCCAGCTCACCGCGACGAAATCCTTCGGTGCAACGCTTTCGCGGATCAATTCTTCGGGGTTTCGCATGCCGCGTTATCCACGTGTTCTGGTTGAGGGCTTCGTTCTTAGTTGGCAGCGCTGGCGCCGGTCGCGAGACTCGCACGCACGCGGTAGACCAGGTTCGGATTCTTGTCGACGATGGTCCAGGTGGCCCACTGGCCGGGAGGCACCGTCAACCCCGGATGACTCGCGCTCACCTGGCGCGGCTGCGGCGGGAGCTTGCAGCCGGTGTCGGTTTGCTGCGCGGTGTCTTCATCGAACGTTTCCTGGGCTTCGATCGACAACGTGACGCCGTTCGCATCCGCGCGCAGCGGCGAGACGGTTAGCGTGCGCGCCAGATCGATGCTGCCGCCAGGCTGATCCTTGCAGCCGACGTTGTGCTGCACCACCTTGTGATGCGTATCCGTGCGCGCCTGGCCGACCGTGGTCGTGCCGTCGAACGCGTCGATCTGCTGGCCGTCGCGCATGACCTGCAACTGCCATTGCACGACCTGATCTGCTGGACGTTGTTGTGCGTTTGCAAGCAACGAAGTGCCGAGCAACACGGCCGCGATACTGGTTTTCCACATAGAAGAAGTCTCCGGTCACTGCGTCCGGCCAAGTGGTCAGACGGCCATCTTACGCCTGATGGACGGAACGCTTTTCTGACACGTCAAACGGGGCCGGGTTCAGCAGCAATGCATTTCAGTTGGGGTTGATCCATGGCGAAAACAACCCGTTGTTAGCAGCAGAGCCGCATGACTGCTGGCTTGCACACCAATATGTCGTCGTTACACTGGACTTGAAACGGCGCCGATCAAGCGCCGCCGCAGCAAGGCCAGCCAGACGGGGTAAGCGATGACAACAGCAATGGTCAAACAGGAAATCGCCGTGGCGTCTTTCAGTCGGGTGTACGACCTCGATCAGGTCGAAACCGCGCTGAACGATCTCGGCGACGGCGCGAACGAGGCATTGCGCGCCACCTACGAAAAGATGCTGAAAACCGGCAATCTGCGTTTCTGCGTCAAGCCGAACCGCATGCCGTCAATCGACGATCTGATCGACGCGCTGCCCAACTTTTCGGCGCCCCTCGACGACATCCGCAAGCAGGTCGCCCTGTGTCTGGAGACCGAAGACCGACTCGAACTGATGCCGATCCTGCTGCTCGGCGACCCCGGCATCGGCAAGACGCACTTTGCCAAGCAGTTGGCGCGCCTGCTCGGCACCGCCTACCAATATGTCGCGATGAGTTCGCTGACCGCAGGCTGGATTCTCTCGGGTGCTTCGTCGCAGTGGAAGAACGCGAAGCCAGGCAAAGTATTCGATGCGCTCGTGAACGGCAGTTACGCCAACCCGGTAATCGCCGTCGACGAAATCGACAAGGCCACCGGCGATTCGCAATACGACCCGCTCGGTGCGCTGTACGCGCTGCTCGAGCACGACACGGCGCAGAGCTTCATCGACGAATTCGCCGAGATTCCGATCAACGCCGGGCACGTGATCTGGATCGCGACCGCGAACGACGAGCGCTCGATTCCCGAGCCGATCCTGAACCGCATGAACGTCTACGAGATTCCGCCGCCGGATCATGCGGGCGCGCGCCGCATCGCCCAGGCGATCTACGACGAAA
Source organism: Paraburkholderia sp. BCC1884 (assembly GCF_900996225.1). GTDB lineage: Bacteria > Pseudomonadota > Gammaproteobacteria > Burkholderiales > Burkholderiaceae > Paraburkholderia. Next base: position 516,736 of record NZ_CAAJGL010000090.1, read on the forward strand.
TCCGCTCGGCGCACAACTGGGGTTTGCGGTTTCCCGAGGCGCTCGGCGACGCTGCGCTCGACGCGCTGGTGCGTGCCTCGCCGCGCGAAATGCGACGCGCAATCCTGAATGGCTTCGGCTCGGCGCGTATCGATCGTCGCGATCACGTCGAAGCCGGCGACATTCGGCTGGATCATGGAAATCGACGAAAACCCATCGGTTTTTGAGCTTTTTTGCCCATTTTCAGTGAGTAAACCGCCTCCGGGCGGTTTTTTTATGACCAAAACCGGAAATCCCTACCCAAAATAAGGTCAATGTCGCAGCAATTGTTGCTGATAATGAGATGCTAAGTTGTTAGCAATCGGTCTAGATTTTCGATAGTCAGGGAATACACTGAGCCCAACGAGATGACGGCAGTGCAAGACGCCGGACGCCATCGTCGCAACAGATAAAAACCCGAATTCAACGACTATTGGAAACCATCATGAGAACCGCTTCCTTCGCTTTGCTCTTCTCCGTCGCCGTCACCGCTCCGGCTTTCGCAAGTGGCTATGGCCCGGCCACCTCGTATCGTCCGGAAGTCGCGACGTACACCCAGCCGAGCGGCGTGACCCGCGCGCAAGTTCAGGCCGACGTCGTGCAGGCTCGCGCTGCCGGCGAACTGAACCAGAACCCGTACGCGCCGATCTCCGCCGATAGCGTGAGCGCCACGCCGGACAATGGCCCGAAGACGCGCGCCGAGGTGAAGGCTGAGCTGGTCGAGGCTCGCGCCAACGGTGAACTGAACGTGAATCCGAATGCGCCGGCGTATCAGCAGCAACTGGCGGTCGGCGGCTATACGGCGCCGCGCGCGCAGAAGAGCAGCCTTGCGCAAGTGTTCCATCGCGCCGTCAGCACGCAGAACTAAGCCTTCACACCGGTCGAAGAACTCAGCGCCCCACCTCCACGCGGCGTACACTGAATCAGTCTGACCGCTACGTTTGAGACCTGCTCAAGACCGCATGCCCGCCGTCGTTTCCGACTGCGGGCATTTCTGTCTGTGCGGCGTCGTACAATTTTGCGTAGCGGTTGCGAAAAGGCAGGTGCGTTCGGCAGCGAGCGGTGTGCGGCGAGGGAAGGCCGCATCCTGTCTTCATCACTATCAGGTGAACGAGGCAGCGCGCGGCGAGGTCAGCCGCGTCAAGGGACATGGACCAAATCGAATGTGTAGTGATTGGCGCGGGCGTGATCGGCCTCGCCGTGGCGCGCGGGCTGGCCGCTCGGGGGCGCGAAGTGATCGTGCTGGAAGCGGCCGAGGCGATCGGCGTGGGCACGAGTTCGCGCAATAGCGAGGTGATTCATGCGGGCATCTACTATCCCCGCGGCTCGCTCAAGGCGGCGCTCTGCGTGCGTGGCCGCGAAATGCTCTACGAGTACTGCACGGAGCGCAACGTACCGCATTCGCGCTGCGGCAAGTTGCTGGTGGCGACCTCGCGCAACCAGATTCCTCAGCTCGAAAGCATCATGGCGAAGGGCCGCGACAACGGCGTGCTCGACCTGATGCGAATCACCGGCGACCAGGCGCAAGCGCTCGAACCGGCGCTCGACTGCGTCGAAGCCGTGTTCTCGCCGCAGACGGGCATCGTCGACAGTCATCAGTTGATGCTCGCGCTTCAGGGCGACGCCGAACGCGATGGCGCGGTGTGCGCTTTTCACGCGCCGGTCGAGGCGATCGTAGCGAGCAACGGCCGTTTCATCATCACCGTGGGCGGCAGCGCGCCGACCACCATCAGCGCGGCCTGCGTGATCAACAGCGCGGGTCTGCACGCCAACTCCCTCGCGCGCTCGATCCGGGGACTCGACCCGCGCCACGTGCCGCCGCTCTATCTGGCGCGCGGCAACTACTTCAGCATCTCGGGGCGCGCGCCGTTCAGCCGTCTGATCTATCCGATGCCGAACGAGGCCGGCCTCGGCGTGCATCTGACGATCGATCTCGGCGGTCAGGCGCGTTTCGGCCCCGACGTCGAATGGGTCGATGCGATCAATTACGACGTCGATCCGCGTCGGGCGGAATCGTTTTATGCGGCGATTCGTGCGTACTGGCCCGCGCTGCCTGATCATGCGTTGCAGCCCGCGTACGCGGGAATTCGTCCGAAGCTGTCGGGCCCGGGCGAGCCTGCTGCCGATTTCGTGATTCAGGGACCAGCTGCGCACGGTGTGCGCGGACTCGTCAACCTCTTCGGAATCGAGTCGCCGGGATTGACCGCCTCGCTTGCGATCGCGCAACGAGTGTGCGAGTTGAGCGGCCGCGCTTGAGTGACGTAGCGCTCACGCGCGGTTCACGTATAGACCACGCAGAAGTCGCGCGCTGGCCCGTACCAATCCGGTTATCTCTATCATTTGGGCCGTCACGCGCTACGGCTTCGTTGCTATCCTTGGGGACCGCTGTCAAAGAACGGCGATCAGTTCACTATAAATGGAGTGAGTCCCCCATGAAATCGTCCCGTCGTAGCTTTCTGATTACCAGCATTGGTGTCGCTTCCACATTCGCCCTCTCGCGCCAGGCATTCGCCGACGCACCGAAGGTCGCCGAAACCGATCCGACTGCGCAAGCGCTCGGCTATAAAGCCGACGCGAGCAAAGTCGACAAGGCCAAGTTCGCAAAATACGCAGCCGGGCAGGACTGCGGCAACTGCAGTTTCTATCAGGCGAAAGCCACTGACCCGTGGGGCGGCTGCCCGATGTTCGCGGGCAAGCAGGTCGCCAGCAAGGGTTGGTGCAGTGCATATAACAAGAAGGCCTGATACCGGTTGAAGCTTGCACACGTTTGATATCGCGCGAATTGCGTTGCAGCATTGCGGCGCGCGATCGAGCATTGATCATTGAGGCGTCTGCCGCTCCACGCGACCGACGCCTTTTTGTTCCTTGAAAACAGCGGATGCGCTCCTTACACTCCAAGGCGCACACCAACGCGCAGTGACGCGAGAACGACGAACCACGGCACATGTTTCGCAGGCTGGGAGACTCGTATGACACCAGCTTCAAAAAGCCTTCATACGCGAGCGGTTGTCGCGGCTGTGGTCGGCAATGCGCTCGAATGGTACGACTTCACCGTGTTCGGCTTTCTGACAGTGGTGATCGCGCAAGTCTTCTTTCCTGCCGGCGACAACTACGCGTCGCTGCTTCTCACCACCGCGACCGTCGGCGTCGCCTTCGTCATGCGGCCGATCGGCGGCATCGTACTCGGACTCTATGCGGATCGCGCGGGACGCAAGGCGGCGTTGTCGCTCGTGATCGCGTTGATGACGCTCGGCATCCTGCTGCTCGCCATTGCACCGCCGTATTCGGCGATCGGTATCGGCGCACCGTTGATGATCGTGCTCGGCAGATCGTTGCAAGGCTTTTCCGCCGGCGGCGAGTTTGGCAGTTCGACGGCGCTGCTGATTGAAGCCGCACCCTTCTCGCGGCGCGGTCTCTACGGCAGTTGGCAGATGGCGAGCCAGGCGGCGGCGCTGCTGCTCGGGGCGTTGGTCAGCGCGGCGATCACGCGGGGACTCTCGCCCGAAGCATTGAAGTCCTGGGGATGGCGTGTGCCCTTCCTGCTGGGTTTGATTATCGGACCGATCGGCTTTTATATCCGCCGGCATCTCGTCGATTCCGAAGCCTTTCTCCTCGCGCAAAAAACTGCGCGGCGTGCGACGCTCGGCGAAGTTTTGCGCGGCCATAGCCGCGACGTGCTGTGCGGACTCGGCTCGGTAATCGCGCTGACGGTGACGATCTACGTACTGATCAGCTATCTACCGACCTTGGCGGTGACGCAACTGAAGCTGCCGTACGCGCAATCCTTCTACGCCGTGATTGTCGGCAATCTACTGTTGACACTGCTCTCGCCGCTGGCCGGCGCATGGTCCGACAGGATCGGACGTAAAGGACTGTCGCTGTGGTCGCTGGTGCTGACGCTCGTGATCATTTATCCACTGTTCGCGTGGCTCGCGGCCGAGCCGAGCGTGTCGAAACTGATTCTCGTCCAGGCGCTGCTGTCGATCACGCTGTCGGGTTACTACGGACCCTTCGGCGCGCTGATCGCCGAACTGTTTCCGGCCAACGTACGCTCCACGGGTTTATCGCTCGCCTACAACGTCGCGGTGATGCTGTTCGGCGGCTTCGGTCCATTCGTCGTGACGTGGCTCATCAACACGACAGGCTCGCCGCTCGCGCCGACTTACTATGTGATGGGAGGACTGGCGCTGTCGATCGTCGCGATCGCGTGCATTCCCGGCAAACGTCACGCGGATCTCGATGCGCACCGCAAGCCGGCATGAGCCGGCGAGCCAGGTTTCGCACTCGCCGCGCGCGAATCCCACGCTAACCTAACTCCGCGCCTGCATCAATGGCGGACGTTTGTCGAACCACGGCCGCGCCGCTTCGAGTTGCGCAGCCAGACGCAGCAGCGTCGCCTCGCCACCCTCGCGCGCGGCAAACTGCACGCCGACCGGCAAGCCCCGTGCATTCCAGTACAGCGGCACCGACATCGCCGGTTGTCCGCTCAGATTGAAGACTTCCGTGCAGCCCGCCCACGTGAAGGCTTTGTTCGATGCCTCGGTGAGCACCTTCTTCATCAGCGGTTCGAGAGGCATGGCGGTGACGGCGCGCATCTGCATGCGTTCCGCCGAGGTGGGCTGCATCTCGCCGATCTTGATCGGCGCGGCTGCCAGTGTCGCGCACAGCAGCACGTCGTAACGGTTCAGCAGATCCGTGAGACGTTCGGTGATGCGGCGCTGTTCTTCGAGTGCGGCGGGCAAACCACGCTCGCCGAGCTTGCGGCCGACGTGCGCCATCGTCCACGTCGAAATTTCGAACTCGGCGCGCAGCGGTTTGCGGCCGGTGATGCGCTCGGCATTCAGCACCAGTTCTTCCGCCGTCACGGACCACAACGTGAGGAACGCGTGACGAACCGCGGCGAAGTCGATGCCGAGCGATACCGGCTCGATGTTATGACCGAGCGAGATCGCCAGTTGCGCGGCGTCGTCGAGCGCGGCGCGCGCGTCGGCGGAAAGCGAAGGCGCGAGCATCGACTCCGTGACATAGGCGATGTTCAGCGGCTTGCACGGTTCGCGGCTCGCGCCGAGAAAAGTGCCTGGTGCGCCGAGCGGACGGTCCGCGTTGCCCGACAGCAGATCGAGCAGCACGGCGCTGTCGCGCACACTGCGTGAGACGGCGAGATCGACGGCGAGCTCGCCGGCGCCGGCCGGCGTCGCTCGTGGCACACGTCCGCGCGATGGTTTGAGGCCGAAGAGTCCGCAGCATGAAGCCGGAATGCGGATGGAGCCGCCGCCGTCAGAGGCATGCGCGAGCGGCACGATGCCGGCCGCCACCGCGGCGGCGGCACCGCCGCTCGAGCCGCCCGGCGTGTGGTCGAGATTCCACGGATTGCGGCACGCGCCGAACAGTTCGGGCTCGGTATAGGGCATTTGCCCGAGTTCGGAAGTGCTGGTCTTGGCGAAGATGTTCAGACCGGCTGCTTTCGCGAGCGCGACGACTGGCGCGTCCAGTTCGGGAATGAAATGGCGATAGTGGCGGCTGCCCATCGACATGCGCAGTCCGGCAACCGGCGCACCGAGATCCTTGATCAGATAAGGCACGCCCGCTAGCGCCGTCTGCGTGCCGGCGCCATTCGCGTCGATCGCACTATAAGTAGCACCGTTGGCCCGGCTGGCGTCGTCGCGCGAGGCGCGTTGACGGGCGGCGTCGTAGTCCTTCAGGACAATCGCGTTGATCGCGGGGTTGACGGCTTCGGTGCGGGAGATCGCGATGTCGAGCAACTCGCGCGCGCTGGTTTGACGCGTGCGCACCAGCTCGGCGAGGCCGAGGGCGTCATGGGCGAGATAGTCTGATTGCACGACGGATGAGCCCTCGTTATCGAGTGTTGGATCGGTCGAATGCATGGAAGACGACGCGGCGATGCCGCGTCGTCGCTCAGAGAGTAACTGAGTTGAGCGCTCGCGTGAGTGGCGGCGATAGTCGCGCCACTCGACGACGCGAGCCGTTCGGCGCGACGAGTTACAGACGCTCGCCGAGGAAGGTCAGCGTGCGGCCGTGCGCGAGCGCGGCGGCGCGCTGGTTGTACGAGGCGCGGTCCGGGCAGTTGAAGCCGTGATCGGCGTTCGCATAGATGTGGAATTCAGCGTCGGCGCGGCCGGCGAAGCGCTCCTGAATCTCGCCTACGGCCGACAGCGGAATATGCGCATCGAGTTCGCCGTAGTGGAATTGCATCGGCACCTTGATCTTCGCGGCTTCGTCGAGCTGATTCTGGATGCCGCCGCCGTAGTAGGCGACCGCACCGTCGAGCGAACCTTGCGCGGCGGCCAGATAGGCGAGACGTCCACCGAAGCAGTAGCCGATCGCGGCCACCTTGCCGGTCACTTCCGGCAGCGCGCGCAACGCGGCAGCGGCCGCGCCGATGTCGGCCACGGCGTCGTCGAGTTTCAGCTTCTGCATCAGTTCGATGCCCTTTTCGCGATCCGCGCCGTCATAGGTCAATTCGACACGCGGCTGCACGCGCCAGAACACATCCGGTGCAAGGGCGACGTAGCCGTCTTGCGCGTACTGATCCGCGACCGAGCGGATATGGCTGTTCACGCCGAAGATTTCCTGAATGATGATGACCGCCGGACCTTTGCCGCCTTTGGGCAGCGCCAGGTAGCCGCCGAAACTCTCTTTGCCGGCGGGGATGTCGATCCAACGGGAAGTCGTGCTCATGGTGCTCTCCATATACCCGCGCGCCTGGGTGCGCGGTCGGTCTGAAATGAATGCCAGAGGCCTGAATGCCTGAAGCGGCGGTCAGTGTGCCATCAAAAGAAACGGCTTGCAGGCGAGGCCGGCGGCGGTCATTTCGTAAGGCGATTGAAACATTCTTCGCCTGCCGTTTCGTCGCGCACGCAGGCAGATTCGGCGTGCTTCAGATGGATTTTTTGATGGCACTGCGTACGCCTGTTTTTTAAGCACAAAGTCAATTCGGATGATTAACGGTTTAACGCGCAAAAGGCTTTTGGGCGCGCCGTTAGACGACAGACTCACCTGGCGGAAACCCGCATGGGCTGGTGCTTTCCAGCCAGTCTGTCCAGTTGCATCAGGGGTCTGTTGGATAAACGCTATTAGTGTTCATCCCACTTCCTCAAAAAAATCCCACAATTTAATTTGATGGCCTACACTTGCGCGCAAGTACGGGTTGCCGCCTGCCACAAACAGGCTGGTGAGCGTGCTGGCCAAGTGCATGAACGATGCAACCGGCGTGGTCGTCTACGGGACTGAGCGACACGTGTTGGGGAAGCGGGGGCACAGGGCGATTACGTTGTTTTTGGGACCGAAACTGGAGACTTACATGAACATCAAGATTCAAAAGCTGTTGCCGATCAGCGCTGCGGCGATGCTGTTCGCAACGTTGGCAACTTCCGCGGCAGCTGACCAGGTCGTCAAGATCGGTCACGTTGCACCGCTGACTGGCGGTATCGCTCACCTGGGTAAAGATAACGAAAACGGCGCGCGCCTGGCAGTTGAAGAAATCAACGCCAAGGGCCTGTCGATCGGTGGTCAGAAGATCACGCTGCAACTCGACGCACAAGACGATGCAGCTGACCCGCGTACGGCAACTCAAGTCGCGCAGAAGCTGGTCGACGATAAGGTCGTCGCAGTGGTTGGTCACTTGAACTCGGGCACGTCGATTCCGGCTTCGAAGATCTATAGCGATGCAGGCATCGTGCAGATCTCGCCGTCGGCAACGAACCCGGCTTACACGCAACAAGGCTTCAAGACGACGTTCCGCGTCGTCGCGACCGATGCGCAACAAGGTCCGGCACTGGCTAACTACGCATCCAAGGGCCTGAAAGTGAAGAGCGTCGCGATCGTCGACGACTCGACCGCTTATGGCCAGGGTCTCGCCAACGAATTCGAAAAGACTGCCAAGTCGCTCGGCATGAACGTGATGTCGCATGACGCGACCAACGACAAGGCTGTCGACTTCCGCGCAATTCTGACGAAGATCAAGGGCGAAAACCCGGACGCGATCATGTACGGCGGTATGGATGCAACCGGCGGCCCGTTCGCCAAGCAAGCCAAGCAACTCGGCCTGCGCGCGAAGGTGCTGGCAGGTGACGGCGTCTGTACGGACAAGCTGTCGGACCTGGCTGGCGACGCAACCGACAACATCGTCTGCTCGGAAGCCGGTATGGCGCTCGAGAAGATGGCTGGCGGCAAGGCGTTCGAAACGAAGTACGAAAAGCGTTTCGGTCAGCCGATCCAGATCTACGCTCCGTTCACGTATGACGCTGTGTACATCATCGTCGACGCTATGAAGCGTGCTAACTCGACCGATCCGGCGAAGATCCTGGCAGCAATGCCGAGCACGGATTACAAGGGTGTGATCGGTGAAACCACGTTCGACTCGAAGGGTGACCTTCAGCACGGCGTGATCTCGCTGTATGACTACAAGGCAGGCAAGAAGACGCTGCTCGACGTAGTGAAGATGTAAATCCGCGTGAGCGAGGACGGCTTTAAACTGTCTTCGATCCGCTAGTTAAAAGGCACGCGCACCGCGAGGTTCGCGTGCCTTTTCTTTTGCGCGTGTCGATCAGCGACCGGTGATTCAATAGCGGTAGAAACACATGAAGGAGAGCGCCGTGACCACGACGAACCGTTCGATCGACGATGAGTGGCGTCGCTGGATCGGCGAGAACCTGCTGCTCGACGCACCGCCGCCTGCCTTGCATGGCGCGTTGGTGGGACATGGATTCGATGCCGCCGAGGCGTCGCGGGAGATCGAAGCGGCGCTCGCGAGTCCTTATTTTCAGGGGGCAACGCGTTTGCGCAATCGTTTGCGTAAGCGTGAGTGGATTTTGTCCGTGTATGGCGCGCTCAATCGCATGCGCGCGACGGGCGGCGTGATCGAGCGTCGCGAGCGTTTATCGCGCGATGAGTTCTTCGAGCAGTACTACTTTCAGAACCGGCCGGTGATCATCACCGGCGCATTCGATTTCTGGCCCGCGCGTCGGACATGGAGTTTCGATTATTTTCGCCAGCGCTGCGGCGATCGCGAAGTGGAAGTGCAGTTCGGTCGCGAGTCGGATGCGGACTACGAAATCAATCAGCCGACACTCAAGCGCCTGATGCGCTTTGGCGAGTATGTCGATCTGGTCGAGCGCAGTGGCGCGACCAACGACTTCTACATGACCGCGAACAACACCTCGCAGAACCGCACGGCGCTCGCGGCGCTATGGCCCGATGTACCAACCATCGATACCTATCTGGATGCCGCCTCGCCCGATACCGGTTTCTTCTGGATGGGACCGGCTGGCACGAAGACGCCGTTTCATCACGATCTGACCAACAACTTCATGGCGCAGGTGATCGGCCGCAAGCAGATCAAGCTGGTGCCGCTCGTCGACACGCCGCATATGGCGAACCATCTGCATTGCTATTCGCAGGTGGACGGCAGCGCGATCGACTACGAGCGTTTTCCTTCGATGCACAACGCGCAGCTGATCGAATGCACGTTGGCGCCAGGTGAGTTGCTGTTTCTGCCGATCGGCTGGTGGCACTACGTGGAAGGGCTCGACGCCTCGGTGACGATGACGTTCACCAATTTCTTGCAGAGCAACGATTTCTCGCGTCACTACGCGACGTATCACGAACTGTGACGTCGAGGTGAGCGCGGTATGGCGTGGCCTCGCAAGGCGTGCCTCGATAAAAAAACAGCGAGCCGGTTGCCCGGCTCGCCGCCCCCCTTCAGCGCTTGTTGAATCGCGCCGTTATTTGCCGTCGTTATAGGTGTTCGTCATTTCCTGGTCGCGAGACCGCTGAGGCCGCCGAGCAAGCCGCCGCCGGTCGCGCCACCGGTCGACGTCGCTGCGCTACTCAAGGTGCCCGTGACGCTGCTCAGCAAACCGGTCAGCGGCGCGAGCGGGTTGCCGGCGCTGCCGCCACCGGAGCCAGAGCCGGTGGCCGAGCCGAGCGCGCCGGTCAGCGACGAAACCGCCGCTGTCACGGGCGCGAGCGGATTGCCGCCGCTACTGGCCACGCCGCTCAATGCCCCTGTCACCGAGCTCACGACGCCGGTGAGCGGCGCGAGCGGGTTGCCCGAACCGGCGCCACCGAGGCCACCTGACAAGGTGCTGATGACATTGGTCAGCGGCGCGAGCGGACTCCCGGAGCCGCTGCCGCCCGTCAGACCGCCGCTCAAGGTGCCGGGCAGTGCGGTGAGGATGCTGGTCAACGGGGCGAGCGGCGTGCCGCTCAATGGATTGCTCGAGCCGCTGCCCGGATTCAGGAGGCCGGTCAGGCCGCCGAGCGGATTGCCGCTGCCGGCGCCGCCCGCTGTCAACAGACCACCCGCCGACGCAACCGTGTCGCCCAGCCTGGTCACGACGTTGCCGAAGTTCTGGCCGATCGGATTGCCGGTCGCGCCGCTGATCTGGCCGCCGGCGCTGTCGAGACCGTGGCCGATGGTCGAGAGCAGACCATTGAGCGGCGCGCCGAGACCGGTCGTGTCGCCGACGGTTTGCGTGGTCTGCGCAAGCGTGCTCGTGATCGGCGTGATCGCGGTGCTGACTGTCTGCGTGACTTGCTGGATCGGGCCGTTCGTCAGCTGCGAGCCGAGTTGCGTGCCGATGCCGCTGACGGTGTTGCCGACCGTCGAGACGGCGCTGCCAAGCGGTGTGGTCAACGGACTGAGTGGCGCGGTCGGACCGCTGCCAAGGCTCGTCACGAGTTGGCCGGCGCTGTTGACGGACTGACCTGCGTCGAACACGAGATTGCCGCTGCTGGCGAGCGTGGTGCCGAGCGGATCGGTGGCGTTGCCCAGTTGGCCCAGGCCATTCGCGGCGCCTGTGCCGACTGCGGTGACGCCGCTGCCGAGATTCGAAACGACGTTACCGAGGGCCGTCGTGGTCGCGGGGTTCGCGCCCGGAATCGGGGTGAGGCCGATCTGGCTGCCGACGGCGGAAACGGTCTGGCCGGTCGCGGTGATGACGTTGCCGGTGTTTTGCACGACCACGCCGATCGGGTTGGCGCTGGTGGGTGTGGGTGTGGGCGTGGGTGTGGGCGTGGGTGTGGGTGTGGGTGTAGGTGTAGGTGTAGGTGTGGGTGTGGGTGTGGGTGTCGGTGTGGGCGTGGGTGTCGATGTGGGCGTTGGAGTCGGCGTGCCGCTGCCCGAACCTGAACCCGAACCGCTACCTGAACCCGAACCGCTCCCCGAGCCGCCCCCCAATCCGCTTGCGCCGTTCGCCGCATTCGGCAGAGTCAACGTGCTGCCGCATCCCGTCAGGACGATCATCGACGACACGCACATGGCGATCGCCGAGAGTTTGAATTTATGATTCATGGTGTGCTCCCCCGTAGTTTGAAGATTTGCTGGGGAAGCTAACTGCAAAGCCTATGCCAATTTTTCTTTCAGGCTTTGTGACGAAAATAAAGACATATAAATCAATGGCTTGAATGAGCCATTGGCCGGTCGGAGTTCGTGCCTGGACGACTCATGTGGCGCGGAACACATCGACGCGCATGGCAGCGCGTAACGTAACGCTCGGCGCGCGCGCGAACCTCAGATCTTCAGTCGCCGCAAGATCTTCGGCCCGACCACCGCGATTGCCGCGGAGCACACCGCCACCACCGACAACCCAATGGGCAAACTGGTCGCCTGGGTCACGGCGCCAATGATCACCGGCCCGAGCAGCAAGCCGAAATACGCCAGGCCGGCGACGTGCGCGAGTCCTTCCGCAGCATGAATGCCCTTGACGCTTGCCGCTGCCGCGAACAGCACCGGCATCATGTTGGCAAGGCCGAGGCCCATCAAGGTGAAGCCGATCAGCACCGCGACCGGATTCGGCAGCAACAGCGCGCCGACCATCCCGGCGCAGGCGAGCGCCGCGCTCACCATCACCAGTTGCGGCGCGCCGAAGCGGGCGCGTACTGCGTCGCCGGCAAAACGGGCGGCAGCCATGCCGCCGGAGAAAGCCGCGTAGGCCGCACTGGCGAGGGCGGGCGTAGCCAGCACGACGTCGCGCATATAGACGGTGGCCCAGTCGTACATCGCGCCTTCCGCGATCAGCGCGACGAGCGCCAGCGCGCCGAGCGCCCACAGCGCCGGCGAGCGCCAGCGGTTGGCGCGCGGCGTGGCGGAGTCGGGATGATCGGCGTGCGGCACGTGCGGCAACACGGATGGGCAGGCGGCAAGGAGGACCAACGCACTGACCGCCGCGGCCAGCGCGAGATGCACCGCCGGCGCCATGCCGCGCGACAGCAACGCCCCGCCGACCGCCGCGCCGACCATCCCGCCGACGCTGAACATGCCATGCAACGACGACATGATCGGCTTGCCGAGCGCCTTCTCGACGGCGCTGGCTTCGGCGTTCATCGCAACGTCGAGCGTGGCCATGCCCGCACCGAAGATCGCCAGCACCACTAGCAACATCCAGTAGGCCGGCACGAGCAGAATCAACGCGGCACACACGGCCATCACCAGGCCGCCGGCGAGGCAGGCGCGGCGTGTGCCGACCCGCGCGATCCACGACGCATTGAGCGCCATCGCGCCGATCGAGCCGCCCGCCACGGCGAGCAGCGCAAACGACAGCATGGCCGCGTTGAGATGAAAGCGGTCGCGCACCGTCGGCACATGCACCCCCCACGACGCGTACATCATGCCGGCGATGAAGAACACCGCCATCGTGGCCCACCGGGCGCGCTGTCGCCCGGTATCGGACAGATCGCGGTGAGCGGCGGGCAGGGTAGCGAAATCGGGAGAGCGGTCGGACACTGAAAATCTCGTGAAGGGTAAGGCGGAAGAAAGCGCGTTGAAAGCGAATTTCCGATTCTAACGAAGCGTGCTGTCTTATGCTTGGAAAGGCGGCGGCAAGCGGGTCCCGCTTTTGCTGCAACTGGTCGCCATTCGCCGCCCATTCATGGAGGAACGCGCACTTGAACATTCCCGCTCACGCTCCGCTTCATCTGCTGCATACGGCCGCCGTCGGCACGCTCGCCACGCATGCGCGTCAGCCGGAGGGCTTTCCCTATCCATCTGTGCTGCCCTTCGCGCCGGACTCGCAGCATCGGCCGACCCTTCTCGTGAGCCGGCTCGCCGAACACACGCATAACCTGCACGCCGATCCGCGCGCCGGTTTCCTGGCTTTCGACGCCCCCGGCGGCGATGTACTGAGCGGCGCACGCGTGACCTTGCTCGGCATGTTCGAGCAGGTTGATTCGACGCCCGAAGTCGTGCAGCGTTATCTACGCTATCACCCGGACGCCGAGCGCTATCTGATTCTCGGCGATTTCACTTTCTGGACGATGCGCCTTGAACGGCTGCGTTATATCGGCGGCTTCGGCGCAATGGGATGGCTCAACGGCGCCGAACTCGATCCCCTGGCGCCGCTTGATTTTGCCGAAGAGAATGCGCTTATCCGACATTTCGGCCATCAATTGAAGAACGACGGCGGAGTTGAACTACTCGGCGTGGATCGGTATGGCATCGATCTGAAGCGCAACGGTGCGCGCAGCCGGCTTGCCTTCGAAGAAGTCAAACCCAATGGCGAAACCTTGCATGCGGCGCTTGAAGATTGCATCCAGCGTGGTGCGATTTAGTTTTATTGCGGCTTCGGGGAAAACACTCATGCGCGAATAGCAGCGGGGCGGCGGCCTTGCAATATGTTCCAAGGTTTCATGTTGAAGCTCTCATGGCATGAGATGTTGATGCCAAATCGGTATCTTAAATTTCATTTTTTGAAAGTTAATTCCGCGATTATGGCAGTCGACTCTGTTTATTCAGCAAAATGCGAAATCATGAATTTGAAAGGATGTGATCAAACAGCACAGTCTCAGGAAATTTTTTGAAACGAATTTAGATTAAATTTACGCGCGCGCTTTTGTAGTCTTTCTATTTTGTGTTAATCTCGCCATCAAATTCCGAGGCATGATCACCTTCTAAGGGCAAGCTGGCTTAAGACTGGCAGTCATTTATCCAAATCACAAGGGAACCTATGTCTTCCTACAAGGAACTACTCGCGCAGCGCGAGAAGCTCGAAAAGCAGATCGAAGAAGCAAAGTCGCGCGAATACGCGGAAGTGTTGAATGAGATCAAGCAGAAAATGGCCGATTACGGCATCTCGCTGACTGAACTCGGCGGTGGCCGTGCAGCAAAAGGCGTTAAAGCGGGTCGTCCGCGCGCAGGCGTTGCGCCGAAATATCGCGACCCGGACAGTGGCAGCACGTGGTCCGGCCGTGGCAAGCCGCCGCGTTGGATCGCCGGTCTGGACCGAGAAAAGTTTCTGATCCAGAAGTAATGCCTGCGGGCGTGAAGTATTAGGGTTAGCGCCAATCGGCTGCGCTTATAGCGCGCTGTGGCCACGAAAAACCGCGTACCGGTCAGGGCGCGGTTTTTTTATTGCCAGCTGGCGGCGCGAGGTTTTGTCGCACGAACTTCGCATAATCGGAACACGAATGCTTTTCGTTTAGATAAACGGCTGATTTAAAAGGATTTTTTTAAAAACTCCCGGCGTGTTCCGAGTGTCGGCAGGTAGAATTCAGGCATTGAACTTTCTGCTTTGTCTCTGATATGGCTTCCGGCGCTACTGCTCAATCCGTCGACAAACATCGCGTTGCGCGCAAAACCACTTTCGTCAGTATTGCGCTCAATGCGGTCTTGATGACGCTGCAAATCGTCATCGGTGCATTTGCGCACTCGCAGGCATTGGTCGCGGATGGCGTCCATTCCCTTGCCGATCTGATTTCCGATTTTGTCGTGCTGATTGCCAATCGGCACAGCGGCGTGAAGCCCGATGCCGACCACAACTATGGACATAGCCGTTATGAAACGGTGGCTTCATTATTTTTAGGTGCACTGCTGATCGCGGTCGGTGTCGGTATGTTGTGGCGCGCCGGCTCGCGGCTGGCCGATATGCAAAGTATTCCCGCAGTACATATGAGCGCGCTCGCGGTTGCTGTCCTCGTGCTGTGTGCGAAAGAAGGGCTGTTCAGGTACATGCTGCGTGAAGCGCAACGCGTGCGTTCCGCCATGCTGATTGCCAACGCGTGGCATGCGCGTTCTGATGCGGCTTCATCGTTGGTGGTGGCGATCGGCATTGTCGGCAGTCTGGCCGGCGTGCGCCTGCTCGATCCGATTGCGGCGGCGATCGTCGGCTTCATGGTGGCGCGCATGGGCTGGACGTTTGGTTGGGACGCCCTGCAGGATCTCTCCGACCGCGCGCTCGACGACGCCTCGGCCGCCGACGTGCGCACGCTGCTGCTCTCCACGCCCGGCGTCCGCGACGTGCACGAATTGCGCACGCGCAAGATGGGCGACTTTGCGCTGGTCGATGCGCATATCCTCGTCGATCCGCAGATTTCGGTATCGGAAGGGCATTACATCGCGGAGTCGGCGCGTTTGCGTGTCCTGACCGATAACCGCGTGCTCGACGCGCTAATCCACGTCGATCCGGAAAACGATGCCGTCGCGCATCCGCCGATCGACCTGCCCGCTCGCAAACGCGTGGTGGAAGAGGTCGACGCGGCGTTGGCGTCGGCAGGCGCTCGGGCTGCCGCGATCAATATTCATTACCTGAGCACGGGGCTCGACATCGAGGTAGTGCTGCCGGCGTCACAGCCCGGCACCTTGCAAAGCACCATGGCGACGCTAGAACACGTCGATCTGGAGGCACTCAAGGCGCGCCTGGGCGCCCGCAAGCTCGATGTGCTGCAAGCACTCCCGGCTCAGTCGAACGAGATCAAAGCGGCAGTTGCGTATCGAATTTGATTTCGCGTAACACGACGCTCGTGCGGACCTGCGCGACGGCGGGAATCTTGAAGATGCGTTCGTGCAGAAAGGTGTCGTACGCCTTGATATCCGGCGCGACGATCTTGAGGATGTAGTCGGATTCGCCAGTCGTGCTGTAGCACTCGGTGACTTCCGGGCAGGTGGCGATTTCCCGTTCGAACTGTTCGACGCCGCCTTCGGTGTGGCGTGTCAGATGGATATGCGCCAGCGCGCAAACGTGCAGACCCAGCTTTTCCCGATCGAGCAGCGCCGTGTAGCGCTGGATGACTCCCGATTGCTCCATGTCCTTGATGCGCCGCCAGCAGGGTGTGCTCGACAGGCCGACCTGGTCGGAAATCTCCTGCACGGAACGGCGTGCATCCAGCTGCAGCAGGCGCAGGATTTTTTGTGAGAACGTATCGAGTGTCAACTGCGCCTCCGTTTGCGTCGCCGTATCAACGCATGGTAGAGGGCGCGAAAACGAAACGCAATGTAAAACGGCCTGGACGAGGGAGATTACCTAATTTCACGTTTTCTCAGCGGTTTTTTGCCCTGAGGCGTCCCCATCTTTGGCGGCAGCGAGCAAGCTTGCCTGATTGGCGCGCAGGTCCTTGAGCATGTTGCAGAAGAGCGCACCCTGTTCGATCGCGTCGTCCAGTGCCACATGGGTGTGCGGGTGGTCGTCGAACCAGTGCCGCGGGAAGCGCGGTTTGATGTTCTTGCGATACGGAAGACCGGTCATCGCGAACGCCAGTGTCTTGATGTCGAGCGCCGACCACGAGAACGGGCAGCGTCCGACAAACCGCATCATGTACCAGAACATGTAGGTGAAGTCGAAGCCCGCCGGCATCGCCACGAACACTGGCTTGCCGGGCAACGCTTCGACCCAGTCGACGTAGGCCGTCAAGGCCGCCACGGGCGACTGCAAATCTTTGCGGCAAGCCTCCCATGCTTCGGGCTGGGTTTTCCACCAGGCTTCCTGCACGGGATGCGGTGCAGCGCCGTCGAGCAATTCGAGATTCGCCGAGAAGGTGGCGATCAACTGCTTGTCTTCGGTGTAGGCGGCGGAGGCGAAACTGAGCATCGAATGCGGGCCGGGAATCGGGCCGTCCGCTTCGACGTCGGTGCTCACATAGATTTCGCTCGTCATGCCTCGACTCCATCAGCGACGTAGGGGTTGGTCCGACGCTCGGCGCCGAACGTCGACGTGGGTCCGTGACCCGGCACGAAGGTGACGTCGTCACCAAGCGGCCACAGCTTCTCGCGGATCGAGCGCACCAGATCCGCGTGATTGCCGCGCGGAAAATCCGTGCGGCCGATCGAGCCGGCGAACAGCACGTCGCCGACTAGCGCGAGACGGTGCGCGCGACTGAAGAACACCACGTGACCCGGCGTGTGTCCGGGGCAGTGATAGACCTCGAGCGTTTCGTCGCCGAACTGCACCGTGTCGCCGTTGGCGAGCCAGCGGTCCGGCTCGAATGCCTCGGCCGCGGGAAAGCCGAAACGCGTGCTTTGATCCGGCAGCTTGTCGAGCCAGAAACGCTCGTCGGGATGCGGGCCTTCGATCGGCACGCCGTAGTGCGTGGCGAGTGTCTTCGCGCCGGCGCAGTGATCGATGTGACCGTGCGTCAGGAAGACTTTTTCGACCGTCACGTTCTGACGCGCAATCT
Source organism: Paraburkholderia sp. BCC1884 (assembly GCF_900996225.1). Lineage (GTDB taxonomy): Bacteria > Pseudomonadota > Gammaproteobacteria > Burkholderiales > Burkholderiaceae > Paraburkholderia. Next base: position 534,160 of record NZ_CAAJGL010000090.1, read on the forward strand.
CGCCCTGGATGACGTCGAGGTCGCCGCCCGGATCGACGACGGCCGCACGTCCGGTTGCCTCGCAAACGAGCAATGAGCTGTTCTGCTGGAACGGCGTGACGGGGATCAAGGTGACTTTCATGAAGGACGGCGCCGCTGGAAAAACATCGATTGTACCGGCCTGCGGCGCGTGCTCGCCGAGGGCGCGTCAGCCCCCGCCCAGCGGGGTTTTGCCTGCCCATTTTTGCAGCGTTCGTGAAAATTCATCAAGGTTTTCAGTCGCTTGTCATCCCAAAAATTTGTTTTAGGTATAATGCACCCCATGCACTAGTAGGTGTGCATGCCACACGGCGATGCGTCCCCATCAAAAATGGGCACGCGGATCGCCACTCAAGTATGGGCTGTCGCAGTCTTGGACGGCCATCAAGTATCGATGCATTCGATGCACACGTCTTGCCCAGCCAGGTGCCACGCGCCTGCTGCGACTTTAGCGGTCGCGACGCTGGGTGGGGCCTACGCCGCCGTTCCTGTGCGCTGAGTTTTTCGCGCGCAAGAACGTGTTTGCCACGTTCGATGGCGGCATGTGGGGTCTGGTCAGGCTGCCGGGGACAGGTTGCGCCAGACGTGAAAATTAACCGTGCGGTAGCGGCTGAATGAGCCGCATCCGGGCTTTGACGTTCTGCGCCTTTTTGCGCGGCGCGTTGTCGTCCCTTTGCCGCCGGAGTCGCAGGCAACACGCTCAATTTCGCGTGATGCGGCTCGACAATGTGATTGCACGTCTTATGAAAACTCGGTTATCCCGTGGTCTGGGGACTCTTTTTGCCTTTTTTGTGCTGGCCGGTTGCGCTACGCCTCCGGGCGGTAGCACCACGTCAGACAGCGGCCAGCCGCTGAGCACGAAGAACGCGCAAGCGGGCACCTTTGGACCACAATCCTTCGGTAGCGCGCCGGCCTCCGACGCGTCCGCCAAAGGTAGCTCGCTGGCCGACGCTCAGCCTCTAACGGACGATAGTTCGGCGGTTGCTGACTTCCGTCAGACCGGCCGCGCTTCGTGGTACGGCCGCGCCTTCCACGGCCGCCGCACCGCCAACGGCGAGCGTTACGACATGCATGCGCTGACTGCCGCGCATCGCACGCTGCCGCTCGGCTCCTACGTCCGCGTGACGAATCCGGCTACTTCGCGCTCGGTAGTCGTGCGGATCAACGACCGTGGGCCTTACGCCCGAGGCCGCGTAATCGACCTGTCGATGGCCGCCGCCAATCTGCTGGACATGCGCCACGCAGGGACTGCCAAGGTCAAGATCGAAGGTCTGACGCAGCAGGAAGCACGCGCTGAACTGAACGAGACGCTTGCGTCGAACTCGGGGTCGTCCAGCGAGAAGTAATCAGCCGATCGCGGGCGCGCTGCGCGTCGCAGAAATACGAAGGGCCGCATGGTGACATGCGGCCCTTTCTTTTTGCTTCTGCGCGATGGCTTTATTCGTCGTCTTCGTCTTTTTTCAGCGCCAGCGCACGGGTGTACAACGCGTTGCGCGGAGCTCCGGTGATGGCTGCCGCCACTTTCGCCGCGCTGCTCACCGTCAACTCTTCCAGCAGGATGCCCAGCAACGCGTCGTGATCGTGTTCGCCGGCGGCTTCCGGCTGCGCGCCTTCCACCACCAGAACGAATTCGCCGCGCTGACGGTTCGGATCGGCGGCGAGCCACGTTGGCCCTTCGGCCAGGGTGCCTTGATGCAGCGCTTCATGTAACTTCGTCAATTCACGCGCGATCAGCAGACGACGCTCGCCGCCGAACGCATCGGCCAGTGCCTGGACCGTTTCGACGATCCGGTGCGGCGCTTCGTAGAACACCATCGCATGCGGATGGTTGGCGAGCGTTTGCAGCGTCGTGGCGCGCGCCTTGGGTTTCGGCGGCAGAAAGCCGAGGAAGGAGAACGTGGCGACCCAATCGCCGGCTGCGCTCAATGCCGTGGCGAGCGCGCTCGCGCCCGGCAGCGGAATCACCGGAAAGCCGGCTTCGCGGACCGCATCGACGAGTTTCGCGCCGGGGTCCGAGATGCCGGGCGTGCCGGCGTCGGACACGTAGGCGACGCGTTCGCCGGCTTGCAGATGCTCGATCAGGCGTAGCGCTGCGGCACGCTCGTTGTGCTGGTGCACGGCGACGAGCGGCTTCGAGATGCCGTAGCGCGCGAGCAGCTGGCCGGTGTTGCGGGTGTCTTCGGCGGCGATGCGGTCTACCAGTCCGAGCACGTGCAACGCGCGCAGCGTCACGTCGGCGACGTTACCGATCGGCGTGGCCACCACATAGAGCGCGGCAGAAGGGTATTGCTGCCCTTGCGCGAGTTCGGAAAGAGGAGTCATGAGGCAGAAGACGCAAACAGACAGAATGAGGCCGCCATTGTGCCACGCGGTGTCGCGCGAATCGGGCGGGGGCGAGGCGGTGACGACGCGCTTGAAGACAGACGCCGTCGGTGCCCACAACTTTTCGGGGCCGGCGGGGTCCAAACTCGTCGGCGCGGCTTTCGAATCACGCGCGCTCGAATTTTTGCAGCGGCAGCGTTTGCGATTGGTCGCGCGCAATGTGTCGTGCCGGGGCGGGGAAATCGATCTCGTGATGCGCGATCGGGACGGCGCATTGGTCTTCGTGGAAGTACGCGCGCGGGCCCAGCGTCGGTATGGCGGTGCGGCGGCGAGTATCGGCTGGCAGAAACGACAGCGCATCGTGCGCGCGGCGCAGCACTATCTGGCCGTGCGCAGTCGTCGCGAGACGGATCAGCCCGCCTGCCGTTTCGACGTGATTGCTTTCGAAGCCGGCCGCCTCGTCTGGTTACGCGACGCGTTTCGGGCCGATGAAGTCTGACGTTGTGCGCGGAGAACCCGTGTGAGTGCGATAAACTTGCGCTCGCACGCGGGCCACGGGGCGCCGCGCAACTTCGCAAGATCACTTCACAACACGGCTGCACGGTGCGGCCCATACGCGGTAGAAGATAGAGACTCGATGTCAGTCGAACGTATTCAACAACACTTCCGCGATAGCGCGGCGGTCAAACTCGAAGCCCTCGAAATCCTGTCGATGCCGATCGCCGCAGCGATCGACACGATGTTCGGCGCGCTTGCCAACGGCAATCGCATCCTTGCGTGCGGCAACGGCGGATCGGCTGCCGACGCGCAACACTTCGCTGCCGAACTGATCGGCCGCTTCGAGCGTGAACGTCCGGGCTTGCCGGCGATTGCGCTGTCCACCGACACGTCCGTGCTGACCGCCATCGCCAACGACTACTCGTTCGAGCAGATCTACTCGAAGCAGGTATGGGCGCTCGGTCAACCCGGCGACGTGCTGCTCGCGATCTCCACCTCCGGCAATTCCGCCAACGTACTGGCCGCGATAGAAGCTGCGCACGAGCGCGAAATGATCGTCGTTGCGCTGAGCGGCAAAGGCGGCGGACGCATGCAGCAAGTATTGAGCGACACCGATATTCACGTGTGCGTGCCGTCCGATCGCACTGCGCGCATTCAGGAAGTGCATTTGTTGACCATCCATTGTCTATGCGACGGCATCGATGCCATGTTGCTGGGCGAAGACTGACCGATTCCGAAGGAGAGCTAGTTGATGAGCGCATTCCGCGTCAAGAAGACACTGGTGAGAACCGTGCTGGTGGTGGGGTTCGCGGCGGGCTTGTCCGCAACGTTGCAAGGTTGTTTTCTCGCGGTGGCCGGCGCGGCGGGCGGCAGCGCGCTGGTGGCGACCGACCGGCGCACGCTCGGCGCGCAGACCGAAGATCGCGAGTTGCAGGTGAAGGCGCTGTCGCAGATCACGCAGAATCTGCCGGACAATGCGCACGTCAATGTGGCGGTGTTCAACCGTCGCGTGCTGCTGACCGGTGAAGTCGCGGGGGAAGTCTCGAAGCAGCGCGCTGAAAGTGTCGTGCGTGGTCTGAACAACGTCACGACGATCGTCAACGAACTGGCGATCATGCCGGCGAGTTCGTTCTCGTCGCGCACTAACGATACGTATCTGGAAACGCGCGTGAAAACCGCGCTGATCGCCGAGAAGAATATTTCGGCGAACAACTTCAAGGTGGTGGCCGAGCGTGGCTCGGTGTACCTGATGGGGCTCGTCACGATGGACGAAGGCAATCGCGGCGCGGATGTCGCGAGCCGTGTGCCGGGCGTGGTGCAGGTCGTGAAGGTGTTCCAGTACATTCAGCCGCAGGAAGCCGCAGCGGCCGCTGCTGCGGCGGCGACCGCGCCGGCACCGGCCGCTGCGCAGCCGGATGCGAGTGCGCCGACGGTTGGGGCGATCCCCGATTCGTCGGTTAGCGCGCGGCCGCTCGATCAGCAGGCGCCGGCGCCGGTCAGCAATTCGAACTCGGTGCATCCGGGCAATCCGAAGGCGACGACGCCATGAAGCGTGGGGTGATCTTTGTCGCTTCGGTGATGGCGGGGGCGTTGCTGGGTATGTTCGTGTCGACGTCGCACGCGGCTGATGTTTCGCGTGGACCGGCGATTGCGAATGCGAATGCCTGTATGGGATGTCATGCGGTGGATCGCAAACTTGTTGGGCCTTCGTTTCAGCAGATTGCGGCGAAGTACAAGGGTGATGCGCAGGCGCCGGTGAAGTTGGCGCGGAAAGTTAAGGATGGTGGAGCAGGGGTTTGGGGGATGATTCCTATGCCCGCGCACCAGTCTATGAGCGATGCGGATATTCGGGCAGTGGTGGATTGGGTGCTGGCTGGGGCGCCTGCTAAGTGAGGGTTTTTCTGGGGTTGGGGCGCGAGGAAATGGAAAAAGCTCGTGCTAGAATTGTTCGCACGTTGGGGGGGTAGCTCAGCTGGGAGAGCGTCGCGTTCGCAATGCGAAGGTCGGGAGTTCGATCCTCCTCCTCTCCACCAATTTTTGCTTTAAAAACAACGCAATGCCAACACCCCACCCCTGCTAGCCTTTTTCAAGCTAGCAGCTTTCCCCCATCCCCCTCACATCCCCCGAAACCGATCCGCATAAAGCCGGCTAACCACCAGCCTCTCCGACCGCTCCCTCAGCGTCAAAGTCAGCTTCCCCGCCTCATCCCTTTGCGCACTCGCAATCGCATCGCAATGCACGACCGACCCGCGATGAATCTGCCAGAACCGCTGCGTATCCAGCCGTAACAGCAACTCCTTCAACGACGACCGCACCAGGTGCTCCCTATCCGCCGTCACAACCCGCACATACTTATCCGCCGCCTCAAAATAAATCACTTTATCGACAGGCACCATCGAAATGGTATTCCCCGCACTCGCCTGAATGATCCGCAGCGGCGAGCTATCCTGCGAGTCCTGCCCCGCCTGCGCACCACCACCACCCGCAGCAAGCAACTCCCGCATCTGCTCGACAATCCCCCCGAGCGCCAACTCCCCGCCCACCTCAACTGACCGCTCACCCAACCGAGTCTTCAACCGCGCACAAGTCTGCTCAAGCCGAGCCAACTGCAACGGCTTAAGCAAATAATCAAACGCCGCCCGTTCAAAAGCCTGCACTGCATACTGATCGTAAGCCGTCACAAACACGATCAAAGGAAACGCCCCAGCATCCTCAGGCCACTCTTCGGCAAGCGTTTCTGCGCATTCCAGCCCGCTCATCCCCGGCATGCGGATGTCGAGAAACAGAACCGCCGGCTGCAACCGCAGCGCCTCCTTCACTGCACTCTGACCGTCTCCCACAACGGCGACGATTTCCAGATCCGGCCACACACCGAACAATTCAGCTTGCAGATTAGCGGCCAGCAACGCCTCATCTTCTGCAATCAAAGCAGTCGCTTTCATTTCGTATTGCTCCTCGTGCAGGGCAGCGTGACGACAGCCAACGTCCCGTCGTCTCCATTCGGCGCAGGCCGCAGATCCAGCGTCCCAGCTTCGCCATAAAGCGTGAAAAGGCGTTCACGTACCTGCTGTAGTCCGAAGCGTGCGCCATGATGTGCTTTCACGTCGAGACCGACGCCGGTATCGCGAACCGTCAGCACCAGATCATTCGCATGACGTTCGGCGCTCACCGCCACACTCCCGCCGCTCACCTTCGGCTCAAGTCCGTGCCGGATCGCGTTTTCCACCAAAGGCTGCAGCAGCAACGGCGGCACCTGATAGCCCGACAACTGCTCGGGAAGCTCGAGCTGTATCTTCAGTCGCGGCCCCATGCGGATCTGCATCAACGTCAGATAATCGGACAGTCGTGCGAATTCTGCCGACAACGTATGCGAACCCGCCCGCGACGCCGCAAGCGTCGCGCGCAGAAAAGCAATCAGATGATCGAGCATGCCTTGCGCGCGCTGCGGATCATGCCCAATCAGCACACGCAAATTAGCCAGCGTGTTGAAAAGCATATGAGGTTCGAGCTGCGACTCCAGCAGCTTGAGCTGGCTCTCCGCCGCGGTCCGCTGCGCAGCTTCTGCGCGCAACTCGATGGAAGCAATCCGGTTGCGGGCATAAAACACGTAGGTCAGGAATCCAGCCGGCACCAACGCCACGGTGAGGCTAATGAGCACCGTGCGCGCATCATGTGCCGCCCCGATCGGCATGTAGCGAATCCCGAGCAGGACATCGCCGAGTCGAATGCCGGCGAAATAGCCGATCACCACGCTCGCGACCACCCACGGCAGCATCCATTTCCAGCCAGGCCAGTCACGCGCGCCATCCGCGTCGATACGGCCTTGTCGACGTTGCCGGAACGCGTGGAGATGTCGTCCACCTGCCACGAGGCATTGAACGATCGCGACGACGCACGCGGCATAGACGAGATCGCTGGAGAACGATTCCTGATAAATCGCGCTGTAAAGCCAGGCGCAGCCGACCGTGGTCAAAGCATAGACCCACAGCGTTCGCCGGAGCGGCCGCAGCAGGGACAGTGTGGAGAGTGGCATGGCGTGTTTCCTGGGCGGATCGGACGATTGTACGTTGATGCGCCGATGGTGATGCCTCGCAGCAAGTCGCTCAACTGGTCTGCGACGAACGGCTATTAGCCGGCGCGAAACGCCATCACGGCAGCGCGAACAACATGGCGACGAAACGCCGTCTGACGACTCCTGTAGCCCGGTACTCGCCCACTCAATCAATGACCGGAAAGGCTCAATCAACAACTCATCATGTCACCCGCACCTCTCACGCCGCCAGATCGCCGCTTCACGACGCCCACCGCCGTTTCGTCGCAAGCCGATAGCGAGACGTCCCTGCACCGCCCAAGATGAGCATCACCGGAACGCAGCAACACCTTCTCAGCTGAACCCGGAAGTGGGCTATTAACACCCAACCATCCAACACGCTAAAAGCAGGAGTTTCATCATGTCCCACACCATCCGCCGCGCCGCATTGATTGCCGCCATGCTCGCCATCCCCGCAGCCGCTTTTGCGCAAACCAGCACGGCGATCACGCGAGCCGATGTGCGCGCCGATCTGGTGCGAGTCGAACAGGCCGGCTACATGCCGGGCGACGGCGACGCCACCAACTATCCCGCCGACATTCAGGCCGCCGAAGCTCGAGTCAGCACGCAAGCTTCAGCGCAAACCGACGGCTCTTACGGCGGCGTGCCGATGCAAGGCACCTCGGCTTCCGGCCGTGGCCAGGCAAACGCGACGATGAAGATGAAGTTGAAGATGAATGCACCGAGCGCATGCGTCGGCCCTGCTGGCTTCTGCACGCCGTACTTCGGCAGCTAAGCTGTTTGACGACGCGACGCAGCGAAGTACGCGCAGCGACGAAGAATCGCAGACTTAAACCGGCGCCGGAGAAGATCGGATCGTTCGCGATCGATCTTCCCGGCATCCCGGACACCGCACGCGGCCCGCGCGCGCGAGGCGCTCAATCACAAGAAAACCCGATCAGAACTTATCCCACCCATCATCCGCACCGCCCGAAGCGGTGGCGAGTGACGCAACCGGCGCGGGCATCGCACGCGCGACCCGCCTTACCGGCGCCGCGGTCACTTCCCGACGGGTCGGCTCAGTGCGCGCAATAGAACCCGCCTGCGCGCCACTGCTCAAAATCTGAAAGAACGCCACGGCTTCGTTGAGCTGTTGCCCCTGATCTTCCATTGACCGCGACGCAGCCGCGGCCTGCTCGACCAACGCGGCATTCTGCTGCGTGACGTTGTCCATCTGCGTAATCGCCACATTGACCTGTTCGATGCCGCGGCTTTGCTCGGTCGAGGCCGCCGCAATCTCCGACATGATGTCCGTCACGCGCGTGACCGCCTGCGTCACCTCCGTCATCGTCCTGCCGGCTTCGCCTGCAAGCGCCGACCCGTCGCGAATCTTGTCGACGGAGGTGGCGATCAAGTCCTTGATCTCCTTGGCCGCGCTCGACGACCGTTGCGCGAGGCTTCTGACTTCGCTCGCGACCACCGCGAAACCGCGTCCCTGTTCGCCCGCGCGCGCAGCTTCCACGGCCGCGTTCAACGCCAGAATATTGGTCTGAAACGCAATGCCTTCGATGATGCCGGTGATGTCCGCGATCTTGGTCGAGCTATCGCTGATGTCGTGCATCGTGTTCACCACCTGGCCGACCACTTCGCTGCCCTTGAGCGCCACCGTCGATGCATTCGCGGCCAACATGCTGCCTTGCTGCGCGTTGTCGGCGTTCTGCTTCACGGTCGACGTCAACTGTTCCATGCTCGACGCCGTCTCCTGCAAAGAAGCGGCTTGCTGTTCGGTGCGTTGGCTCAAATCCATATTGCCCGCAGCGATCTCGCGTGCCGCGCCGGCGATGCTCGTGCTGCTGTCGCGCACGCGTCCGACGACGGCCGTCAAGCGTTCGTTCATCTCGCGCAAGGCGCTGAGCAGCTTGCCGGTTTCATCCTTGCCGTCGATGGTAATGCGCGTGCGCAGATCGCCTTCCGACACCGTGCGCGCGACATCGATTGCGAAGCGCAACGGTCCCGTCACCGCACGTGTGATCAGGATGCACGCGCCGATCGCGAGCGCGATCGCGATCAGGCTCATCGCGATCAGTACGTTGCGCTGCATCTCGTAGTGCGCCGAGTAGTCGCTGATCAACTGCTCCTGACGCGAGCGCGTGTAGTCGGCATAGGCGTCGGTCGAACGAATCAGCGCGGCGAGCAGCGGCCGGCATTGGTCGTCCATCTTGACGATCGCCTCATCACGCTTGTTGGCCAGCGCGAGGTTGACGATGTCGGTGGCGACGGGACCATACAAGGCTTCCACCTTGTTGATGTCGACGACGAGACTGCGTGCTTTCTCCGACGTGTCGGTCGCGCTCGCAATCATGTCGTTGAGTTTTTTCAGATCGGTCTGCACGTCTTCGTGAGCGCGCAACACGTCGGCTTTCTCGAGTTCGAGATCCTGTGGCTTGGTCACCAGTACGAGATTGCGCGCGGCGATCGCGCGGCGGTCGACGGCGGTACGCACCTGCACGGCCATGTCCGCACGTGCGTTGATGCCGTGGACGAAGTTGGAGAAGCCGTCGGTGGAATCGCTCAAAGCCTTCAGCGAGAGACCGGACACCGCGACGACGATGAGGGACAGCATGCCGAAGCCGGCAATCAGTTTGGTTTTGATGCTTAGATTCTTCAATGTCACGATTTTCTCCAATAACGAAACTCAAAAGGCGTTCGCAATGGACTCTCAGGTCCGGGCATGGGAGCGTCTACTTGGCCGCCCGATAAGCCGGAACGGGGTGCGCGGTCTGTCCCTTCGGTGCCGCCGCCAACGCGCCGCCATTCGCGGCGCGCCGGCAACCGGCACAAAATGGGTATCCCATGTACGGGATATCGGAGCGGCGCTGCGCGTACTTAAGGCTTTGCGGGTATTTCTCTATAAGCTTGCACACGATGACCGAAGAAGCCGGGAAGTTCTCATTTACTTGCATGGATTTAGGCGTGTGTTGAAAACAGGCGTTTGCGACTGCTTTCATTTGCCTGGCGATGCCCGGGCGACGCGGGCGTCGTTATGCATGGCGCAAAAAACGCTTGAACACCCGTGGATTCAATATTATGATTGAGTAATCACTCATTAATAGCTCAGCCTGGAACTTGACCTGCATGGCCCGCCCGAAAAGCGAAGACAAACGCAATGCCATTCTTGCCGCCGCGGCGGAGGTCATCGCCGAGCAAGGGCTGGGTGCGCCCACGGCGCGGATCGCCAAAGTGGCAGGCGTCGCCGAGGGCACGCTCTTCACCTACTTCGCGAACAAGGACGATCTGCTGAACGCTTTGTATCTGGATATCAAGGCCGAATTGCGCGAAGTCATGATGGCCAATTATCCGAAACACGCCGGCGCGCGGGAGCGCGCGCAATACGTGTGGAACCAGTTCGTCGACTGGGGCGTCGCGCAGCCACGCAGACGCCGGGCCATGGCACAACTGGCCGTCTCGGAACGGCTGACCGAACACACGCGCGCGACCGGCATGCAGTCGTTCGCGGACATCAACGAAATGATCCAGGCAAGCGTGGCGAGCGGCGCGTTACGGGATCATCCGCCGGCTTTTCTGTCGGCAATCATGAGCGCGCTGGCGGAAACCACCATGGACTTCATCGCCCGTGAACCCGCGAACGCGCAGCAGTATCGGCAAGCCGGCTTCGAGGCGTTCTGGAACGCGATTGCCCGGCACTGATTTCCTACCCGCACTCGGGCGAGGCCGTCCGAAAACATCTGCGTGCAGCTAACCTGAGGACGAACAGCATGGCGAATTGGACCACCGCGGACATTCCGCGTCAGACGGGCCGCCTCGCGGTGATTACCGGTGCGACCGGCGGCCTCGGTCTGGAGACGGCGCTCGCGCTGGCCGGCGCGGGCGCGGACATCGTGCTGACCGGCCGCAACGCGCAGAAAGGGCAGGCTGCGCTCGAAACGATCCGCGCGCAGTATCCGGCGGCGTCGATTCGATACACACATCTCGATCTCGCCAGCCTCGCTTCGGTTCGTGGTTTTGCGGATCAGTTTGCGAGCGAGCACGCCACGCTCGATCTGCTGATCAACAACGCCGGCGTGATGATGCCGCCCAAACGCCAGGCCACCGAGGACGGTTTCGAACTCCAGTTCGGCACGAACTATCTCGGACACTTCGCTCTCACCGAGCATTTGCTGCCGCTGCTGACGGCGGCCCGCGCGCCACGCGTGGTCAACCTCAGCAGTCTCGCGCACAAGACCGGCGCTGCGATTCATTTCGACGATCTGCAATGGCAGCGCAGCTACAAGCCGTGGCCGTCGTATGCGCAATCGAAGCTCGCGATGCTGATGTTCGCAATCGAGTTGCAGCGTCGCAGCGACGCGAATGGCTGGGGACTGCTGAGCAATGCGGCGCATCCCGGTTACGCGCGTACCGGGTTGATCGCCAACGGTCCGGGTGCCGACAGTCTGATGCAGACGCTGAGTCGCTTCACGCTGGAACCGATCGCCAGTCAGTCGGCGGCCGAGGGCGCATTGCCGACGCTGTTCGCCGCGACCGCCCCTGAGGCGCGGCCCGCCGGCTATTACGGACCGACCGGTCTGTTCGAATTGAAAGGGCCGCCAGGCGAGGCGCGGATTGCACGCCAGGCGCAGGACCAGGCCGTCGCCACCCGCTTGTGGGAAGTCTCGGAAGCATTGACCAACGCGCGCTGGCCGCGCGCGGCCATGGAGCACGCAACATGAAAGTATTGATTTTCGGCGCGACCGGCATGGTCGGGCAGGGCGTATTGCGGGAATGTTTGCGCGCGCCGGACGTCGAGGCGGTTCAGACCATCGGGCGTATGCGCACCGGACAACTCGACCCGCGCCTCACCGAGGTGATCCAGCCGGATCTGATGGACTATCGCGCGCAGGAAAGCTCGCTCGTCGGCTTCGATGCCTGCTTCTTCTGCCTGGGTGTTTCGTCGGCGGGCATGAGCGAGGCCGACTACACGCGCCTGACCTACGACCTTACTCTGGCGGCCGCGCAGACGCTTAGCCGGCTCAACCCCGGCATGACCTTCGTATACGTCTCGGGCGCCGGCACCGACAGCACCGTGCAGGGCCGCGGCATGTGGGCTCGCGTGAAGGGCAAGACCGAGAACGCGCTGCGCAAGCTGCCGTTCAAAGCGGTGTACCTGTTTCGTCCCGGCGTGATCGAACCGCTGCATGGCGCTCGCTCGAAAACCCGCTCCTACCGGCTGTTCTACGCGTTGGCCAAACCGTTTCTGTCGACGCTGCGAGCACTCCTGCCTAATCAGATTCTGAGTACCGAGGACATCGGCCGGGCCATGCTCGCCGTCGCGCGGCACGGCGCCGACAAGGCCGTGCTCGAAACCGCCGACCTCCGCGCGCTCAGCCGTGAGGCCGATACACCGGTGCCCGGTCTACATCCGGGCTGAGCTCAGCGATTCGTCCCGGAGCCGGCAAAAAGCCGTCTATTCGAGCCTTAGACGCGTCACGACCTCTGGTACGCTACCGGTTCTCGGGACGCCTTGAACACGCGCCCCATTCCATCACGCGCGTGGGCCAGCGCATGCTCGAATGACACGCCAATGGTGACGCGCCGACCGAATATCGTGATTGCGATCAGTATCATGCTGGCCAGCGCGATCCTTGCCATCGCGGTCTGGGTGCTCGCGCAAATGCGCGACGACGCACTACGTCGTGCTCAGGATTCGGTTTTCAACGTGTCATTGCTGGTCGAGCGTGACGTCTCGCGCAATCTGGAAATCTACGACCTGTCGCTGCGCGCGGTGCTCGATGGCCTGAAGCAGCCCGGCGTGCTGGAATTGCAGCCGGCGATTCGTCAGATGGTGCTGTTCGACGGCGCCGCGAGCGCCAAAGACATGGGGTCGCTCGTCGTGGTCGACGAAGCCGGTAATGTCAAGTTCGACTCCCAGGCGTTCCCGCCGCGCCAGTCCAATGTCGCCGACCGCGATTACTTCAAGGTGCAACGCGCGTCGCCGAACGTCGGTCTGTACGTGAGTCGTCCATTCATCCCGAAGGTGAGCAGCAAGGAAGTCAGCATTGCCTTGAGCCGACGCATCTCGAAGCCGGACGGCAGCTTCGGCGGCGTGGTGGTCGGCACCTTGCGGCTGACCTACTTTCGTCGCCTGTTTGCCGGCATGAATCTCGGTGCGGGCGGCTCGATGGCGCTGATGCTGAGCGATGGCACGATGTTGATGCGGCGTCCTTACGACCCGAAGATCATCGGCATCAACCTGACCGGCACGTCCAACTATTCCCGCTTCGTTCAGCAGCCGAGCGGCGACTTTTTCGGCACGGCCGCGATCGACAACGTCGAGCGCTGGTACGCATTCCGCCACATCGACATGTATCCGCTGATCCTCGACGTCGCGCTCTCCACGCGCGATATCTATATGGAATGGCGGCGTCGCGCGTGGATCATCGGCTCGCTGATTGCCGCACTCGATCTGTCGATCATCGCGCTGGCCGTGTCGGCCTCCCACCAGTTGCGGCATCGCCGCGCGGCCGAAGAAGAGCTGCGGTCGCTCGCGCGGACCGACGGACTCACCGGCCTGAACAATCGCCGTACCTTCGACGAACACGCCGAAGAAGAGTGGCGTCGTCAGCGGCGCAACGGCTGGCCGCTGTCGGCTTTGCTGATCGACGTCGACACGTTCAAAGGTTTTAACGATCTCTACGGCCATTCCGCCGGCGACGACGCGTTGATCGCCGTGGCGCGTTGCATCGCGCAAAGCGTGCGGCGTCCGGGCGATACGGCGGCGCGCTACGGTGGCGAAGAGTTCGCCGTGCTGCTGCCGAATACCGACGAGGCGGGCGCCGCCGTCATCGCCGAAAAGATTCGCGCGGCGATCCACTCGCTGCAACTGCGCCACGTGGCGAGCTCGCATCATGTGCTGACGGTCAGTATCGGTGCCGCCACGATGCGCGACGACAGCTTCGCGACGGTTCGCGCGCTGATCAACGCCGCCGACGGCGCCTTGTACGAAGCCAAGGACGCTGGCCGCAACCGCGTGCAACGTCATGGCGGGGTAATGCGGACATCTGCTGAGAACGGTTCATCCGCAGCGAGGGACAACGCCGCCCAAGCCACGGAAGCGCGCAACGCCACCTAGCGTAGGGATACCTAATTTCATCCGGGTAATATATTGCCTTTAAATTTTATCCGGGTATAATTCGACAAATTCTTCCACAGGAGTTTGTCGTGACCTCTCATCCCATCACGTGCACGGCTTTCGAAGGCCACCGGCGGATCGCAAGCGGCGCATTGCCCGAAGTGGCATTGGCCGTCAGGCAGCTGTTGATGCGTGGTGAACAGGCGCCGGTTCTGATTGTCGACGACGTCACGAGCCGTCCGGTCGAATTCGATTTGCGTGGCACGCCCGAGGAAATCGTAGCGCGCCTCGTGATTCCGACCACCACCGACCCCACCACTCAACCCACCGACGCAGCGCAAGACGACACACCGCGTGGCCGAGGTCGTCCGAAACTGGGGGTGGTGGCGCGCGAGGTCACGTTGTTACCGCGTCATTGGGATTGGTTGAACGGGCAACCGGGCGGCGCGTCGGTCGCGCTGCGCAAACTGGTCGAGGCGGCGCGCGCGGGCGGTGAGGACAAGGACCGCAGGCGTGCGGCGCAAGAGTCGGTTTATCGCTTCATGACGGCACTCGCAGGCGATCTGCCGCAATACGAGGACGCCACCCGCGCGCTGTACGCCGATGACCGCGCGCGTTTTGAAGCGATCGCTGCAGCGTGGCCGCTGGACATTCGCGAGCACACCTTGCGCCTTGCCGAAGCCGCGTTCGTCGCGCCAACGTAAATGACCAGCGCGTAGAGGCGAAAAAAAACCGCTCACACTGGGGAAGCGTGAGCGGAAAGTCGGAGAGTTACAACAACATCGCTGCGCCCTCATGGGTGAACGCAGAAATTAAAGTTTAAGCGGGCGCTGCGCCTAATAACATCAGACAAATCCTAAACGTACTGATGACTCGGAAGCCGCGCTGAGTAAGGCGCTCGCACATCGCTGCGATGCGGTTTGCTTTCATCATCCTGTCCTCGTTATGCCCGCCATTTATTGCTTCAGGTCGCCTGAGCGCCGCCGTAAATGAGGTGGGAGCGCCGCAACGTATCCGGAAAAATCGCGAAAAGTTTTGCGATGTCGTCGCGGCTCCAGCGTCCCGTCGTGACTCGTGAAGGATGGTGAAATGAAGTGGTTCGACCGCATGCCCGTGTTCAGAAAGCTGCTGCTGGCGTTTGCCGTGGTGATTGGTTTTTGCATCGTGGTCGGCGGGACGGCGCTGACCACGCTGTCCTCCATGCACGACATTACCAATGCCATCTGCGATAAGCATCTCAATGGTCTCTATTGGATGGAAGAGGCCAATCGCCACAAGATCGATTCCGATCTGGCCGCCGCGAATCTCGGCTACGCCGCCGACGACGCAGCCCGACAAAAACTCAAGGACGGCATCGTCGGCTCGCTGAAGACCATGCACGCCGCCTACGATCAATATCGCCCGACCATCGAGACCGGCAAGGGCCAGGACAGGTTCGACGACGTGCAGCGCAAGTCGGCGATCTGGGAAAGCATCGTGCATCAGCAGATTGGCCTCGAGCCGATTCCCGCCGGCGTCGACAACAACGAACTGGTGCGGCGCGCCATCGCTTCGAGCGAAGCGCTGCGCGACAGCATTACCGCGCTGATCGACTATCGCCGTCAGCAGGCCAACGAAGCGCAGCAGGAAGCCGGCGACGACTACCGGCACATGCGCATTACGATGAGCGTGCTCGTGCTCGGCGCGATCGTCGCCGGTACTTTGCTGGCGGCGGTGATTGCGCGTCGGCTGGCGCGACAACTCGGCGGCGAACCGGCGTACGCCATGCAGATCGCCAACCGTATCGCGGACGGCGACCTGAGCGTGCGCGTCGACACTCGCTCGGGCGACACCGACAGCATGTTGTTCGCGCTGCGCAATATGCGCGAGCGGCTTGCGGGCATCGTGTCGGGTATCAGCGAATCGAGCGAATCGATCCTGATGGCGTCGGGCGAAATCGCCCAGGGTAATACCGATCTCTCGCAGCGCACCGAAGAGCAAGCCGCCGCGCTGCAGGAAACGGCGTCGAGCATGCAGGAGCTGACCTCGACGGTGAAAATGAACGCCGAAAACGCGCAGCAGGCAGGCGGCGTGGCACACGGCGCGGCGGAAGTGGCGGCGCGCGGCAGTCACCTGGTCGGCGACGTGGTCGACACGATGCGCGACCTCGCGGCCGGTTCCAAGCGCATGACCGACATCATCGCGGTGATCGAAGGCATCGCGTTCCAGACCAATATCCTCGCGCTCAACGCGGCGGTGGAGGCGGCGCGCGCCGGCGAACAGGGGCGCGGTTTCGCAGTGGTGGCGGGCGAAGTCCGCTCGCTCGCGCAGCGCAGTGCGGTGTCGGCCAAGGAGATCAAGGAACTGATCGAAAACTCGACGGCACGCGTGGATAGCGGCGCCGAACTGGCCGAGCGGGCCGGCCAGACGATGGCCGAAGTCACACACGCGGTAAAGCGCGTGACCGACATCATGGGGGAGATTTCGTCGGCCTCGCAGGAGCAGAGCACCGGGATCGAAGAGGTCAACCGTGCGGTCGCGCAGATGGACGACGTGACCCAGCAGAACGCGGCGCTAGTCGAGCAGGCCGCAGCCGCGGCGGCGTCGATGGCGGATCAGGCGCGGCAGTTGCAGGCGGCGGTCACGGTGTTTTCGCTGGACACGCGCGGCGGCTGAAGCCGGCCGCGTAGGACGCTTGCCACGCCTGGTGGCACTCCGTACACTCGCGCCTGATTACTGGGCGGCGGCG
This sequence comes from Paraburkholderia sp. BCC1884, assembly GCF_900996225.1. Lineage (GTDB taxonomy): Bacteria > Pseudomonadota > Gammaproteobacteria > Burkholderiales > Burkholderiaceae > Paraburkholderia. The sequence continues at coordinate 550,882 of NZ_CAAJGL010000090.1, forward strand.
CGAGCGGCGCCGTTCAGCACGAATAACGCCGAACAGAGGAGAACCCCCGCCATGGCCGATTCCTATTTCCCCCGCTGGCGCGCCCAGTCCAACAGCGTCGAAGGCCGCATCGTCGGTACTGAAGAGCGCCTTGCGTGGCCGCAGATGTTCGCGATGGGCATCCAGCACGTGGTCGCCATGTTCGGCTCGACGGTGCTCGCGCCGCTGCTGATGGGCTTCGATCCGAACCTGTGCATTTTCATGTCGGGCATCGGCACGCTGTTGTTCTTCGTGCTGGTGGGCGGCCGCGTGCCGAGCTACCTCGGATCGAGCTTCGCCTTCATCGGCCTCGTGATCGCGGTGACGGGCTACGGCGGTCATGGTCCGAACCTGAACATTCCGGTGGCGCTCGGCGGGATCATCGCGTGCGGGGTCGTCTACGCGATCATTGGACTGATCGTCTCGGCAGTGGGCACGCGCTGGATCGAAACGCTGATGCCGCCCGTCGTGACCGGCGCGATCGTCTGCGTGATCGGTTTGAACCTCGCGCCGATCGCCGTGCACGGCGTAAGCGGCAGCAACTTCGATTCGTGGATGGCGCTGGTGACGGTGCTGTGCGTCGGCGCGGTCGCGGTGTTCGCGCGCGGCATGCTGCAGCGTCTGCTGATTCTGGTCGGCCTGCTGATGGCGTATGTGATCTACGCGGTCGTCACGAACGGACTCGGCATGGGTAAGCCGATCGACTTCGCCGTGGTCGCGAACGCGGCATGGTTCGGCATGCCGCACTTCATGGCACCGGTCTTCAACCTGCAGGCCATGACGCTGCTCGCGCCGATCGCGGTGATTCTGGTGGCGGAAAACCTCGGGCATATCAAGGCCGTCAGCGCGATGACCGGTCAGAACCTCGACCGTTATGTAGGCCGCGCCTTTCTCGGCGACGGACTTGCGACCATCGTGTCCGGCTTCGCCGGCGGCACGGGCGTGACCACCTACGCCGAGAACATCGGCGTGATGGCCGTGACCAAGATCTATTCGACGCTGGTGTTCGTGATTGCCGCCGTGATCGCGCTGGTGCTCGGTTTCTCGCCGAAGTTCGGCGCGGTGATCCAGACCATTCCGGGGCCGGTGCTGGGCGGCGTGTCGATCGTCGTGTTCGGCCTGATTGCGGTGACGGGCGCGCGCATCTGGGTCGTCAACAAGGTCGACTTCTCCGATAACCGCAACCTGATCGTGGCCGCCGTCACGCTCGTGCTCGGCGCGGGCGATTTCTCGCTGAAGCTCGGTGGCTTCGGTTTGGGTGGCATCGGCACCGCGACTTTCGGCGCGATCATTCTTTACGCGCTGCTGAGAAGGAAACCGGCGCAAGGTCCGGTGGCCTGATTTTTCTCCGCACAGGGCGACACGTATTCGCAGTTCGACAGCGGCGCGGTTTCTTTTCGGTCACGATCGAAAAGACCCGCGCCGCGTTATTTTCTGCGCGCCGTCAGCGCGGTCTCCGACAAATCCACCTCGCGCATCAGCTTGTTCAACGTCTCGTCGTTGATCTCCTGACTGTTGCGCAACGCCAGCAGCGTCTTGCGCTCGGCCCGCATCGCCGCCAGCTTCATCCTGAACTCCAGCGCATCGGCGCGCCGCGCCAGTTCGCGTGGCTCCTGTTCGTCGTCGAAGGTGGCGAGGCGGCGGCGGTAGATGTCCATCACGCGCGCGGTCACGTCGGCCGCATACGCTGACGACGACTCATCCAGATTCGAGCACTCTTTATCGTGGACCTTGTCGACTGCGCGAATCGCGGCCTGTGCCGCTATCTTGCGCGCGAGCGTTTCTTCGGCGAGATGGGGGTCCTTGCCACGTCGCCAACCACTCAACAACAGCGGCAATGCCACCACGGCGACCACCAGCGACAGGAGGATCACGCCTGAGGCAATGAAGATCGCCAGATCGCGGCCCGGCAGCGGTGCGCCGTCCGGCAGCATTTCCGGCAGCGACAGCACGCCCGCCAATGTCACGGCGCCGCGCACGCCGGCTACCGTCGTTACCGCCACCGTGCGCAAACCGGGCACGGCGCTCGTCATACCCTGCTTCGCCGCGCCACGGCTTGCGAACCAGCGCAGCAGCCATACCCAGACGAAGCGCATTGCGTAGAGCGCGACCGCCACGGCGGCGATATAGCCGATCAGCAGCAGGACCTGGGTATTGCTGGTTTCGTGCGCATTGAGCAATGCTCGTCCGAGAATGTGCGGAAACTGCAGGCCGAGCAGAATGAACACCATGCCGTTGAAGACGAACTCGATCATCGTCCACGTGCTGTTCGCACGCACGCGCGACGACACCGGGCCGGTGCTGGCAAGAGTCGAGTAGTTCATCATCATGCCGGCGGCGACGGCGGCCAGAATGCCCGACAGCTCGAAGCGCTCGGCGATCAGATAGGCGCTGAACGGAATCAGCAAGGTCATCACCACGCCGGGCGCCGGATCGCCTTCTTCAGTCAACGAGAAGAAGCGCGCCGACACGAAGCTGAATAGCCAGCTCACCGCCGCGCCCGTCGCCAGGCCGCCCACGGCGATGACCACGAAACTGATCGACGCGTCGCGCAGCGAGAACACACCGGTGAGCGCCGCGGCAATCGCAAACTTCAACGCGACCAGGCCCGAGGCGTCGTTCATCAGCGCTTCGCCTTCGAGGATATGCATCAACCGACCGGGAATCTTGCCCTTGCCGACGATGCCGGTCAGCGCCACCGCGTCCGTCGGCGACAGCACGGCGGCCAGGGCGAACGCCACCGGCAGCGAGATCGCCGGCACCAGCGCGTGCACGAAGTAGCCGACCACCAGCACGGTCATGAACACGAGGCCGAGCGCGAGCATCAGGATCGAGCGCCGCGCCATGAAGAACTCGCGCTTCGGAATGCGCCATCCGTCCGCGAACAGCAGCGGTGGAATGAACAGCATCATGAAGATTTCCGGATCGAAGGTGACGTGCAAGCCGAGCCTGTGCCAGGCGAGCACCGCGCCGATGGCGATCTGTACGAGCGGCAGCGGCAAGGTGAACGGCAACACACGCGTGACGATGCCGGAACCGGCAACGGCGAGCAGCAGAATCAGTACGGTAAAAACAATTTCCATCGGTCTATTTGTGGGGATATAACGGGTGTCACCCGGTCAAGTTCGATGAAAGTGCCGCATAGCGTTTACGCGGCGTAAGGCTGCAGTTTAGCCCGATGCCGTGTCGCGCTATCGCCAGCGCGGCAGAAGAACAGTGGGCCGGGAGTTGCGCCGGGTTGCCCGCGAGTCGGCTCCTCGCTCAAACCTGCTACGCACCGCAACGGTGCGCGTCACGCCCGGACGCGGCGCACGCCACCATGCGCCGGTGCAATCCCGTCCGCAAATTTCCTTCGAATGTGCGCCAGCGTGCGCACGGAGCTTGCTTAAGTCATATCGATGACGCACATTTGAGAAACGGCGCCGAGGTTGTTCGCTTCCGCGTTCGGACCGGCCCGGCTCTCGCGTGAGAGGATTGCATGACGATTGCGCAACAGGAAAGGACGGCCGCCGCGCCGCATGGCTTCGACGTCGAAGTAACGTCGGGGCTCGAACGTTTTTCGGCTCAGCATGGCGAACTGACGCTGACGAGCGTGTTTCAACCCATTTTCAGCCTGTCGCATATGCGGGCAGTCGGCTACGAGGGACTGCTGCGCGCGCACGACTCGCTCGACCGCGCCGTGTCGCCGATCGACGTGTTCGGTGAGGCCGCGCGGATCGGCGACGTCCTGCAGGTCGACCGGCTCGCCCAGACGCTTCATCTGGAAAACTTCAAGGTGCTCGGCGCCGAGCGGGAGTGGCTGTTCCTCAACGTGCATCCCGGCGCGCTCACCGATCCGTATCTCTCTGCCGCGCTGCTCGCCACCTTGAAGCGACTCGATCTGCCGCCGCGCCGCATCGTGCTCGAAGTGCTGGAGCATCGCGCGGAAGACCTCGAGCGTCTTGCCGAAGCCGTGCGCCAGTTCCGCGAGCGCGGCTTCCTGATCGCACTCGACGATTTCGGCGCGGGACACTCGAACGTCGAACGGATCTGGCAACTGAACCCCGATATCGTGAAGCTCGACCGCATCATGCTGTCGCACGCCGCGCATCGCGCGGATATGGCGACGATCCTGCCGGGCCTCGTCGCCCTGCTGCACGAAGCGGGCAAGCTGGTGCTGATAGAAGGCGTGGAAACCGAACATGAAGCGCAGATGGCGCTCGCCTGCAATGCCGACTTCGTGCAGGGCTTTTTCTTCGGCCGCCCGAATCCGGGCGCGGCCGATGCGGCGCAGGCGGCGTCGTGCATCAGCGAACTGACCGAGCGTTATCGCGACCAGACCGAGGCGCGCGAGCGTCGCAGCGTGAGTCGTCTCGCGCCGTATTTGCGGGCGTTCGAGCGCGCCGCGGAACGGCTCGCGGCCGGCGAGCCGCTCGAGGAAGTCTGCTGGAATTTTCTCGCGCTCGACCACGCGGCGCGCTGTTTCCTGCTCGACGCCAAGGGCAAACAGGCGGGACGCAACGTCGTGCTGCGTGCGGATCGCGCGGCGCATGAGACGCGCTTTCTGCCGCTCGCCGATGCGCAGGGCGCGAACTGGCTGCGTCGGCCATATTTCCGCGATGCGATCAATTCACCCGAGCGCGTGCATGTGACGCGGCCGTATCTGTCGATCAACGAAGCGCTGCCGTGTGTGACGCTGTCGGTGGCGACGCGGGTCGGCGAGCAGACTTGCGTGCTGTGCGGCGATATCGATTGGGTGGACGAAGAGCGCTTCTGAGATGATGTCGTTTTCGACGACACCCAGCCGCGCTCATGTCCGTTCTTCTTGAAGTCATTGCCACGACCGTTGCCGACGCGCGCCTCGCCGCGCGCGCGGGCGCCGACCGTCTAGAACTCGTCACTGCGATGGGCGAAGGCGGGTTGACGCCTAGCCTCGGCTTGATCGAAGCGGTGGTGGCCGCCGTTGAAATCCCCGTCAATGTGATCGTGCGGCCGCACAGCCGCTCGTTCGTCTATGACCGCGACGATTACGCGGTGATGCTGCGCGACGTGCGGGCGGTGCGAACCGCGGGCGCCAACGGTATCGTGATCGGCATGCTGAACGAGGGAGGGGAGATCGACCGCGAGGGTCTCGCGCGCGCAGTCGATGCGGCCGATGGTCTTGCCATCACGTTCCATCGCGCGTTCGATGAAGCGCGTGATTTGCGAAACTCGCTCGATGTATTGCTGGGTTTCGATGCCGTGACGAATGTTCTGACATCGGGTGGCAAGCCTTCGGTCCTGGGCGCGCAAGACACGATCAGCGAGTTGGTCAGGCAGGCATCCGGCTCGCATTGCACGGTGCTGGCCGGCGCGGGGTTGACGGTCGAGGCGATCGGCGGTTTCGTGAGCCGTACCCAGGTTGAAGCCGTGCATTTCGGTTCGGGCGTTCGCGTCGGCGGCAACGGCCTTGCACCGGTCGATGCAGACAAGGTGGCAAAAGTCCGAGCCCTGCTCGACATGACCTCGCTTAACTGAATCTGGCGGACAGCAAAGAAAAATGCCGCTTCGGGTGAGAACCCGAAGCGGCATTTTTTCGCCCCGCTTACTTTGCTACGACGACCGGAATTCCGCGCAACTGTCCGGCGCCCTTCACCTCTTCCAGCGACTTCTTCACCGACTCACTCGTCGCCGCGTCGATCTGCAAACGCGCTGCGAGATCACGCTCGCCACGCTTCACTCCCGCCAGATTCGCCAGTTTCACGTGACCGTAACCGCGCACGCGGGCATGCAGATCGGCCAGCTTCGCAACGTCCTCCAGGTTGTTCGCGTTCAGCTTGGCGAACGCACGTTGAAGGGTGGTTTCGTAGTCACCGGCGAGATCGCGTTCCATCTTGCGTTCGAGCGTGCGGCCGAACGGATCGAGCATCGTGCCGCGCAAGCCGCGCCATTTCGCCAGCACGCCGAGCACCGGCCACATCCATTGACCGAAGGTTTTCTTGGTCGGATTCTTGCCCGCTTGCGGACGCGCGATGGTCGGCGGCGCGAGGTTGAACTTGATGCCGAAGTCCTTGCCCGCGACACCTTCGAATTGCGCTTCGAGGGCTTCACGGAAAGCCGAGTCGGTGTGCAGACGCGCGACTTCGTATTCGTCCTTCACCGCGAGCAGACGATAGAACGTCGTGGCCACGGCGCGGCTCACGCGTTCGCTGCCGGCGTCCACTGCGGATTCCGCGCGACGCGCCGCATCCACCAGCGCGCGATAACGCTTCACGTAGCTCGCGCCACCGTAAGTCTGCAGACGGCCTTCACGATGGGCGATCAGCTCATCGAGCGTATCGACCTTGACGGCCTGTTTTGCGAGATGCCGCGCTTGCCACAACGCGTCGAGCGCGGCCGGATCTTGCGCCGCGAGACGGCCGATCGAGAATGCCAGTTGATTCATCTGCACCGCGACGTTGTTCAGTTCGATCGCGCGCATCATCGCGCCGAACGAGACCGGCACGAGGCCGAGTTGCCAGGCGTAGCCGAGCATCAGAATGTTCGCGCCGATCGTGTCGCCGAGAAAACGCGTAGCGAGTGCTTGAGCGTCGCACGTCGACATGCGTTCCGCACCTGCCGCGTGACGCATCTTGTCGATCAGCGCATCGGCGTGCAGAGTGGCGTCAGGATTCGTCACGAAGCTCGCGTTCGGAATCGCATGCGTGTTCACCACGATGCGCGTGCGGCCATGACGCACCGTCTGCAACGCATCGGCGCTCGCGCCGACCACCATATCGCACGCGAGCAGCACGTCGGCTTGTTGTGTGTCGATACGCACCTGGTTGAGCCATTCGTCGCGCGCGGCGAAGCGCACGAACGACAGCACCGAGCCACCCTTTTGCGCGAAGCCCATGAAGTCGAGCACCGACGCGCTCTTGCCTTCCAGGTGCGCGGCCATGCTGATCAACGCGCCGACCGTCACGACACCCGTGCCGCCCACGCCCGTCACCAGAATGTCGAACGGTGCGGCGTCGAGATGCGTCGCGGGAATCGGCAAGGCTTCAACGCGTGCCGCCAGCGCTTGCGGATCGAACGCGGCGCCTGCGGCCTTCTTCAGCTTGCCGCCTTCCACCGTGACGAAGCTCGGGCAAAAACCGTTCACGCACGAGTAGTCTTTGTTGCACGACGATTGATCGATGCGACGCTTGCGTCCCAACGCCGTTTCGACCGGTTCTACCGAGAGGCAATTCGATTGCACGCCGCAATCGCCGCAGCCTTCGCAGACTTCCTCGTTGATGAACAGACGCTTGTCGGGATCGGGAAACTCGCCTTTTTTCCGGCGCCGGCGTTTTTCCGCCGCACAGGTCTGGTCGTAGATCAGCACGGTCACGCCGTCGGTGTCGCGCAATTCGCGTTGCACGGTGTCCATCTCGCTGCGATGGTGGAAGGTCGTGCCCTTCGGAAACAGATCGTGATGGCCGTCGTATTTCTCCGGCTCGTCGCTCACCACGACGAAGCGCGACACGCCTTCGGCTTCCACCTGACGCGCAATCTGCGGCACCGAGATGCTGCCGTCGACCGGCTGGCCGCCTGTCATGGCGACCGCGTCGTTATAGAGAATCTTGTACGTGATGGTGGCTTTCGCGGCGACCGCCTGGCGGATCGCGAGAATGCCGGAGTGGAAGTACGTGCCGTCGCCGAGATTCTGGAACACGTGGCGCGTTTTCGTGAACATCGAATGCGAAGCCCAGTCCACGCCTTCGCCGCCCATCTGGATCAGGCCAGTGGTGTCGCGCTCCATCCAGGAAGCCATGAAGTGACAGCCGATGCCCGCATGCGCGATCGATCCGTCCGGCACTTTCGTCGACGTGTTGTGCGGGCAGCCGGAGCAGAAGTAGGGCGTGCGCTTCACGCTGTCGGCGGCGTTCGAAAGAATGTGCGGCGCGACCAGATCGACCACGCGATCGCGGCGATCGAGCGCCGGCTTGTGCTTCGCAAGCCAATCCGCGAACACCGGCAAAATGCGCGACGGCCGCAGTTCGCCGAGCGCCGACAGCAGCAACGTGCCGTCCGCAGCATTCTTGCCGACCACGATCGGCCGCGTGCCTTGCGTGCGGTTGTAGAGATAGTCCTTGATCTGCTGTTCGATGACCGGGCCCTTCTCCTCGATCACCAGCACTTCAGACAAACCGGAGACGAACGCGTCGATGCGCGTCATCTCCAGCGGAAACGACAGGCCCACCTTGTAGATGCGCACACCGGCCGCTTCCAGATCGGCGACGGTGAGGTCGAGCCGGCGCAGCGTTTCCATCAAGTCCAGATGCGCCTTGCCGCACGTTACGATCCCCACGTTGGCATCGGGGCTCGGCGCGATCCATTTGTCGATGCTGTTCACCCGCGAGAAGTGACGCACGGCGTCGAGCTTCGCGTGCATGCGCGATTCGATGGTCAGGCTCGGCAGATCGGGCCAGCGGTTATGCAGGCCGCCGGTTGGCGCTTCGAAATCCTGCGGTACGGCCCAGTCGGTTTGCAGCGCGTCGAGATCGACCGTGGTGCCCGATTCGACCGTTTCGGAGATCGCCTTGTAGCCGACCCATGCGCCGGAGAAGCGCGACATCGCCCAGCCATACAGGCCGAACTCGAGCATGTCGGCGATATTCGACGGATTCACCACCGGCATATGCCAGGCCATCAGGGCGAAGTCGCTCTGATGCGGCATCGACGACGACACGCAGCCATGGTCGTCGCCTGCCACCACCAGCACGCCGCCGTGCGGCGACGAGCCGTAGGCGTTGCCGTGCTTGAGCGCGTCACCCGCGCGGTCCACGCCGGGGCCCTTGCCGTACCACATCGCGAACACGCCTTCGACGGTGCGCTCCGGGTCCGATTCGACCCGTTGCGTGCCGAGCACGGCGGTGCCACCGAGTTCTTCGTTGATCGCGGGCAAGAAGCGAATATCGCTCGCCGTGAGCAGTTTTTTTGCTTTCCACAACTGCTGATCGACCATGCCGAGCGGCGAGCCGCGATAGCCGCTGATGAAGCCGGCGGTGTTCATGCCGCGAGCCTTGTCGAGCGCGCGCTGCATCAGCGCGAGGCGCACCAGCGCTTGCGTGCCGGTCAGGAAGATCCGGCCGCGCGTGGCGGTGAGGTTGTCGGACAGCTTGTAGTCGGCGAGAGCGGGCGTGCCGTCGATGGGCAGGCGAGCGGTCATGGGTGAGTCTCCATTTTTTGCATCCGCGCGCAGTGGTGGGGACCACGAAGGTGACGTCGCGAAAGAGACTCTATTTTTTAGCGCCGATTAGAGTGATTTATTCCTACTTTGGTCCGCTGAGGGCGAATGAGCGAGAAGAGCCACCTGTTTTAATGAAGTTTTGAGGTGGATCTGCCACGCGATGGCGAGCTTCGGGTATGCCCTGGGGTCCGACACGCTCCGAACTTACGATGCCGACGCCTTCACGACGGACGCCGAGAGAGGCGCGGCGTCGAGCGGCACGACCTCGTCGAAGTGCGAATAATCGATGTAGCTCACGCCGTCCCGTTCGGTCAGGATATCGACGAAACGGTGCTGCCAGAAAATCTGCTCGCAGGTCCACATGTGACGCGCCTGCATGGTCTGCGAGGTCGACTCGTCGACGCCTTCCAGCGTGAGCCAGAGCGTCGTGTCGCGGCTCTTGAGCGTCTCCGCGTTTTCGCCGAACAGCGGGCTGCTTTCGTCGATGACATGCATCATGCTCCAGCCCAGCTTGAACACCGGGTGCTGCTCGCGCACCAGCGTCAGGTCGTAGAGCTTGCGCAGCGTGTAGCCTTCGACGGTGGTCTCCTGGCGCATGATGCGCAGCTTCGCGTGCGCTTCGGCAATCACGTTCCGACGCGCGTTGGCGGCCCGCACCACGAGGGTCATGCGGCCATCGAGCGGCCGGATGATCGCGTAGCGGGCAAACATGATCTTGGCGTGCGGCCGCGAAAAGCGCGCGAAGATCAGACCGGTCGCCAATGCGATGCTCGACATGCCGACGAAGATTTCTAGCGTGGCGATCCAGTGCGCGTAGACGGTTTGCGGATGCATGTCGCCATAGCCGACCGTCGCGAGAGTTTCGACGCTAAAGAAAAACGCGCCGCCGAAACCCGGCGGATATTGATTGGCGATCGATGCATGGCCGAGCATGTAGAGCGTGGCGAACGCGGTGTTGAGCAGCAGAAACAGCAGCGCCAACGAGACAAAGAAGGTCGGCCAGCGCAGTACTAGCGCACGGTGATAAAGGTCCAGCCAGAACGGAGTAGGCAGACCGTGCGCCACGACCACCCGATCGTCCAGACGCATTTCGCGGCTGCCGCGCGCGCGACGCTTGGCGGCGGCCGCATCGGTGTCGGCCATGCCGGGAAAACGGTCTGACGGTTCGGTTGCCATCATGGGCTCGTGGAGATGAAAACGGCGCAAGCGTAGCATGCGTGCCGCTGGCACGCGGTGTTGCAGGCGCGCGGTTTTCCAGGCTACGGAAAGGCTCTTGGCCGGGGAATGCCGGCGCCGTGTTCGATGTCGTCCACCGCTTGTCGATGGGCTGCCGCGACGGCTTCGGCTTCGTCGCCGTAACCGGTGTCGCCGCCAATCGTCGTCCATGTTTTCACCGCTTTCTCGCGATGCCGGATTTCGTATTCCGCGTCCCAGCGCGCGCCGTTGAGTTCGATGGGGCGGACGTGAATGGAGTACACGCCGTAGAGGAAGAGCTGTTCAGCCATGATCGCCTCCAGCCGGTTGATTCGGGGTGGCGCGACGCGAACGGTTTGCCGACGCGGCGCCGGTCTGCTTAAAGCTCGAGTTTGCCGAGGATGCGGTGCGCCAGCGCCTTGGCTTCTTCGAATGCTTCTTCGGGGGTCGACGAGGTAGCGTCGACCTCATGGACGGTGGTTTCCTGGTCGGCGAGGGCATCGCCTTCGTCGCGCGAGAGGGAGACCACGCCTTGCCACGTATCGAACTTGACTTCCCTGATCGATGCGGTGGCCGTGTAGATGCCTTTGGTGTAAGTGATGTCCTCCATGGCGTCGCTGCTCCTTCCGAAGGTTTTGATTTTTCATCGTAGCACGATGGTGGAGCCTGGGCGTGTAGCGTGCCTTTCGCTCCACCTTCCGCCACTGTGCGCGACGCAGGACGACCGGATTACAGCAGGGCGACGACCTCGTCGAGCGAAGGCGCGTGCGCGCCGGCGTGCCGGCAAGCGGCCGCACCGGCCGCCAATGCGAACTCCAGATGCTCCGGCCAGGCGCGCTGCGGCGCGGTCATCAGGCTGAACAGCAGACCGCCGATCGAGGCATCGCCCGCGCCCACCGTGTCGACCACTTCGACGCGCGGCGGCCGGCCTTCGACCACCATCGCGCCGTCGATCAGCACCGCGGTTTCCGGGCCGCGTGTCACCAGCACGGTGGCGGCCGGATTCATCGCGCGTAATTGTGCGAGTGCGCTGGCTTCGTCGTTGGTCTTGAAGATCAGACGCAGATCTTCGTCGGACACCTTGATCAGATCGGCGAGCGCGGCCATCTTGCGGAGCGTGGGCTCGTAGCCGTGCTCCATCAGATTGCGGTAGTTCGGATCGAAACTGATCTTCACGCCTTGCGAACGCAATTCGGCCGCGAGCGCGGCGAGCGTGTCGCCGAGCGGTTTGCGCACGAGGCTGATGCAACCGAAGTGCGCCCACTTCACCTGAGCGGTCCAGCCGGCCGGCAGGTGGGCTGGATCGAAGGCGAGATCGGCGCCGTTTTCACCCATGAAGAAGTACGCGGGCGGATGCGTATGATGCACGATCGCCAGCAGCGGCGGACGCTCCACGCGCTGCATGAAGCGCATGTCGAGCCCGGCGGCGACGCTCGCGTTCCAGATCTCGTCGGAGAAGTTGTCGACGCCCAGCGAGCCCGCGCAGGCGGTCGGCAAACCGAGCCGCGCCACGCAGCGCGCGACGTTCCAGCCGGCGCCGCCCGGCCGGGAGAGCCACTGCGAGGCGCCGGTGCGCACGAGATCGGTGAGGATGTCGCCAGCGGAAACGAAGACGGGGAATTCGCTGTTCGCGTTCGGGGTGGTCATTGTGCTTGCTCCGCGGATTCGGGCGCGGCGGCCGCGCCGTCGGGCAGTGCGTGCGCGAGGACTTCGTAGCACGCGCCCATCGTGTGATAGTCGGTCTTGCCGGCCGGACTTTTTTCGTCGCTGTACTTGCGGTTGTCGCAGGTGAGGATGCGATACCACGCGCCGTATTTATGATCGACGAAGTGCGTCCAGCTGTAACGCCAGATCTCCTCGTACCAGTCCCAGAAGCGTTCGTTGCCGGTGCGCTTGCCGAGCAGCGCGGCGGTCGCGAAGGTTTCGGCCTGGACCCAGAAATACTTGTCGTGGTCGCAGACGGTGCCGTCCGGGCCGAAGCCGTAGTAGAGGCCGCCGTGGTCTTCATCCCAGGCGTGCGTCATGGCGGCGTCGAACAGTTCGATCGCGCGCGGCAGCAGCCACGGCAGCGGACGGAAACGTTCGAGGATCAGCAGCAGCTTGGCCCATTCGGTTTGATGGCCAGGCTGGAAGCCCCACGGGCGGAAGATGTTCGAACTGTCTTCCTCGTTGTAGTGCCAATCCACCGACCAGTCCGCGTGAAAGTGTTCCCACACCAGACCTTGCGAAAGCTTCGCCTGACGCAGCGTGATGTTGGACGCCACCCGTTCCGCTCGATCCAGATAGACGAGATGGCCGGTCGCTTCATGTGCGGCCAGCAACGCTTCGGTGGTGTGCATGTTCGCGTTCTGCCCGCGATACGAACTGACGCGCCATTCGGGCGACGCTTCGTCGGCGTAGAGACCGGCGGCGGCGTCCCAGAAGCGATGTTCCATCAGCTCGAAGGTCGCGGCGATCATCGGCTTCGCTTCTTCGATGCCGGCCATTGCAGCATGCGAATACGCGAGCAGAACGAAGGCGAGGCCATAGCAGTGACGCGTCGCGTCGAGCGTGCGCTTGTGGCCGTCGCGCCATTCGAGTTCCCAGTCGTAGCCTTCGTGTTGCGCGTCCCAATGCGCTTCGCGCAGAAAGCGCAGACCGTGGCGCGCGTACTCGAGATGCTGCGGGTCGCCGAACTGGCGATACGCCATCGCGTAGTTAAAGACGTAGCGACAACTGCTCACCAGATGCCGCGTGGTCTTGTCGTAGATCGAACCGTCGTCGCGGAAGAAATGGAAAAAGCCGCCGCTCGGATCGAACACGTTCGGCGCGTAAAAGCGCAGCGTGTCCTGCACATGCGAGAGCAGGACGTCACGATCGCGAAAGCTGGCGACGGACGGCACCGGAGTAGGGTTGTTAGCGGGATGAAGCGAGTCGGATTGCGTCATGGCGTTTTCACCAAAGTACTGGCACGGGCGATGAGATGAACCGGCAGGCGGACCTCCGGTTCGGCGGGTGCGTCTTCTAGCAGGAGTTCGACGCCGCGCCGGCCCAGCGCTTCCTTGTCGACCGAAATGGTCGACAGCGGCGGCGTGGCATGCGCGGCGGCGGGAATATCGTCGAAGCCGATGATGGCAAGGTCGTCAGGCACGCGCAAACCGCGTGCGAGGCAGGCGCGCAGCGCGGCGAGCGCGGCGGCGTCGTTATAGGCGAACACCGCGTCGGGGCGCGGACCGGGCGCATCGAGCAGTTGATGCATGGCGCGCGCGGCGCCGCTGTCGGGGTCGAGGCCGGCGTCGATCGTGACTTCCAGCGACGGGTCGAACAACAGCCCCGCTTCGAAGAACGCGCGCCGGTAGCCGAGCGCGCGCTGCGCGATGCTGAAGTGCGCGAGCGAGCCGCCGATGAAGGCGATGCGTTTGCGCCCCTGCTCGAACAGATGTTGCATGGCGAGCATGGCGCCTGCGGCGTTGTCGAGATTCACCGAGCGCAGGCCGGGCGCCCACAGATCGATCAGCACGAGCGGACGCTGCATGGCGACCAGTGTGGTGAGCGTTTCAGGCTCGACGAAACCGGCAATCGCCACGGCGTCCGGCGCGTGCAGGCGCATCTGCTGGATCACGTCTTCCGTGGGACCGGCGGTCAGCACCGAAGGCACGATGCCGCGTTCGCGGCAGGCGTCTTCCACACCGTGCAGCACGTGCGAGAAGAACGGACTGACCGCGAAGTTATTGTGCTGACGATGCAGCAGGAAAGTGAGCCGGCGAATGCGCGGCCGCAATTGGGCGGCGTCATAACCGAGCTGCCGCGCCGCTTCGACGACCCGCACGCGGGTGGCCTCCGAGAGGCCGGGCTGGTTTTTCAATGCGCGTGAAACGGTGCCGATCGACACGCTGGCCGCGCGGGCGACGTCGCGGATGGTTGTGGCCATCGATTCAGGCGGCCGCATGTGGGCCGCCGCAACTGTTGGAGTTCGGCGATTGTATAGTAAAACGCGTTCAACCCAGCCAGAAAAGCAAGCGAACCAGACCCGGAGATACCCGTATCTGTTGAGGTTGGCTCGAAATATGTTGTTTAGTAAAATGGACTAAACATCTTCTCGAACGGGCATTTCCCCGTGCCGTTTCAGTTCACGAGGGCGTGGCTGGCTTCGGTTTGGCCTCTCAGCAGCGCCACGCTTTCCTCCGCGTCGATCAACACGAAACCGCTGGTTTCCTGCTTCGCGCGCCGCTTGGCCACGGCCGCGACCGAGGCGATTTCCTCGCTGTTATAGAGCGTCGGGCCGCCGGCCGACTCGACCCGCACGCATCCGATCGCCATCGTCACGAAACCGAAGAAGGTCGGATTGCCGCGCCGGTCCTCACCGTGGATGCCGCCGGCCAGACGGTCGGCGGGCGCATAGAAACGTTGCGCGCCTTCATTGAATGCATGGATCGCGCGCAATACGCGTTCACGCCAGTCGTCGCTCTGGAACAGGATCAGGAAGTCGTCGCCGCCCACGTGGCCGAGGAAGTCGCGCGTCGGGTCGCACACGTCCGCGAGCACGGCGGCGGCGAATTTCAGCACCTCGTCGCCTTGCCAATAGCCGTACTGATCGTTGAACGGCTTGAAGTGGTTGAGGTCGACGTAGCACGCGTAAAAGCCCGCATCGTTGCCAAGCAGACGGGCAATGTGCGAACTGATCGGGATGTTGCCCGGCAGGAAGGTGAGCGGGTTGGCGTAACGGGCGGCTTCGATGCGCACCTCGGTCACGGCGCGCACCAGATTCTCGCCGGTGCCGAGACCGGCGTACTTGCCGTCGTCGGTGATGACGAAGCCGTCGGCGAGGTAACGCTGGTCGTCGCTCGCGAGCAGCTTGGCCATCTGCTCGACCGTCATCGATTTCTCGATGATCACCGGCGAGGCGTTTGCGAATTGCAGGCAAGGGCGCTTGCCGAACAGCTCCCGGTGATAGGGCAGCGCGTAGCGGTCCATGAAGCTGCGGCGGTTGATCAACGCCACCGGCTCGTCATGTTCGACGACCGCCACCGCGTGCAGGTCCGGCAGGCGGTTGAACAGTTCGAGCACGTCGTTGTTGGTTGCGCGGCGCGGCAGCGCGGGCGCGTGCACCAGCATCTTGGCCGACGCCATGCCGCCCGAAGGCGAAGCGCTGCTCACGGTGCGCGTCGCCTCCGGAAACACGGCGATGTGGCCGGCGCGCAGGGCGTCGCGGGCGTCGTCGGTCACTTTGCGGGCCGGTTGCGCATGCGGGCGGCCGAAGAAATAGCCTTGTCCGCAGCCGATCCCCATGTCGCGTACCACGATCAGATCCGCTTCGTTTTCGATGCCCTCGGCCACGAGCTTCGCGCCGCTCGCGCTGGCGAAATGCTGCATGGCGCGCACGGCTTCGAACTTCAATGGATCGCTGGCAATGTCGTGGATGAAGAAGCGGTCGATCTTCACGACGTCCGGTTGCAGGCGCACCCACAGATTCATGCTGGCGTTCGCGGTGCCGTAGTCGTCGAGCGCGAATTGCGCGCCGGCTGCGCGGATCGCGTCGATCACGCGCGCGAAGCTGCCGACGTCGGGAATCGAGCTTTGCTCGGTCAACTCGATCACGATGCGCTGCGGATCGAGGCCGCGATGGCGCAGCAACGCGAGCGTGTCCTCGGGCGCTTGCGCCAGCTGGCGGATCGCACCTGCGCTGAAGTTGAGGAACAGCTTGCAATCGAAATCGAGTTTGGCGAACGCTTCGATGCAGGTGCGCGCGGCGGCGCGTTCGAGTTCGATCGCGCAGCCCTGGTCGAGTGCCTGCGAAAAAAGTGCGAACGGCGTCTCCAGCGACGTGCCGGCCGGCCCGCGGATCAGGCCTTCGTAGCCGAGAATCGCGCCGTCCTCGAAATCGATGATCGGTTGAAATACGGCGGACAGATCACGCCGGGCGATCAATTCCTCGATGCGCGGCGCGGCGGATCGGGAGGGCGAGCGAAGTTGCATGGCAGGTAGGCGTAGCGATCGACCTCCGGCTTATCGGCTTGGGCTGGGCGGAATTAAGTGAACTTTTAGTGAAACGTTGCACCGGGGTGGTGCGTAAGCGGGCCGCATGCTGGTCGGGGTTACCAGGCATTAGGACTTCGCCTATGCCATCAGGCTGAGGCGACAGCGGCGGCGTTTGAGCGTGAAATAACAAAAAGCCGCACGAGGCGGCTTTTTGAAAATGACGCTCAGGGAGGGCGCTTATGAATGTCCTGTTTGCATTGCGCGCGTATCTAGCGCCGCGCCACGGCGGCGGCGCTCCGCTCGCGCGCAGCGGCGTGAGTCTCACCGCTGGTGTCGCGCGCGCCCCAGCGCTGCGCGAGCGCGGCGCACACCATCAACTGGATCTGGTGGAACAGCATCAACGGCAACACGACGGCGCCCACGGCATGCGAGGCGAAGATGACCTTGGCCATCGGCACGCCGGCGGCGAGGCTCTTCTTCGAGCCGCAGAAGATGATCGTGATCTGATCGGCCCGGTTAAAGCCGAGTCGCTTGCTGACGAAAATCGTCACCGCCAGCGCGAGGGCCAGCAGCACGGCGCTCACCACCACGAGGCCGCCGAGCGCGGAGAGCGGGATCTGATGCCAAAGGCCTTCGTTCACGGCCTCGCTGAACGCGCCGTACACCACGAGCAGGATCGATCCCTGGTCGACGAACTTGAGCACACCGCGATTGCGCTCGATCCACTTGCCGATCAGCGGACGCAGCAGTTGCCCCGCCACGAACGGCACCAGCAGTTGCAGCACGATGTTGCCCACCGTATGCCACGGCGAAGCGCCGCCGGCGGCAGCCTGATTGGCGACGACGACGCTGACGAGGGCGGGGGTGATGAAGATGCCGAGCAGGCTCGAGGCCGACGCACTGCATACGGCAGCCGGTACATTGCCTTTGGCGATCGACGTAAACGCGATCGAAGATTGAACCGTCGAGGGGAGCGTGCAGAGGAAGAGGACCCCCGCGTAGAGCGCCGGCGTGACAAGTGGCGAAAGGAGCGGTTTCAGCGCGAGGCCGAGCAGCGGAAACAGCGCGAACGTGCTGAGCAGCACTACCAGATGAAGGCGCCAGTGCGTCGCGCCCGCCACGATCGCTTCGCGTGAGAGCTTGGCGCCGTGCAGGAAAAACAGCAGGCCGACCGCCACGTTCGTCAGCCAGTTGAACCCAACGGCGGCCTGCCCGTGAACCGGGACGAAGCTGGCAAAAATCACGGTGCCCACGAGGCACAAGGTGAAATTGTCGGGAAGCAGTTTCGGGCGAGCCATGTCGAAATCTCGATTCGGTGATGCGGAAGAGCGCGCAAGACGCGCTTGTGAAAGCGTCGTCCGGGCTATGGGAAACACTATTGTTGTTGAAAATCGATTGAAAAAGCAAATTCATTTGCCGAATCGATTAATGAGGATCGCGCATCAACATGCGCGGCCGCTCGAATTCGAGCATGGCGGTTCGCCAGTTATTCCAGTATTGGCGACCTGCCACGTTTGGTCCATGTCGAATTAACCAATCGGGCAGCAAACCGGCTCGCGATTCATCAGACGCAATCTCTTCTGTCCTGTCTCCAAAACGCCCGTCCAGTAAGCTTTTTAAAGGCATCCACGCAAGTGCTGTGTCGCAGAAAAACGTCGCAGTAACAAGGTGTTACATCAACGGGCGAGGCCTAACACTTTTTGGCTCGACACCCTCTGCCGTCACCCATAAATTACGGTTCAAAGGCCGTAGGGATGCTTCGCGTTGCGTGAATTTGTCGTAGCGCCCGGGGCATTCCCAAAACAGATTCATCGCAGCTCGAACGGTGAATTTCAGGCAGGTCTTCGGGCATGAGAGTCGCAGGTGGACGGGTTGTCGAGAACGAAGCATTGGGCGTTGGGCGCGGTTATCGCTGCGCTGTGTTCGTTCGCCTATGCAAAAGCGCCAGGCGTACCGCACGGCGGCGGTTACTCGCGCGGTTCCGGGGAGCACGCCATGCGCGGCGAGATGCATGGCGGCGCACGTGGCTACGGTGCCCCTGCGGCACGACCTGTCCGCAACGACATGGCTGAGCGTAGCGCGCGCCCACCGCGCGGCGGCGCAAACTTCGCCAACGGCAATTACGCTAACGGCCTCGGGATTTACAACCCTGGCATGCATCGCGTCGCGGGTCCTGCCGGCTACGGCGGCGATGGCCGTGGCGGCATGCAATACGCCGGGGCCATTACGCCCGTCAGCGCGGAATCGCGCTCGGTGCCGCGGCCGCCGCCCAGCGCACCGGTTCGAACCGGTTCGATTCGCGCCGATGTCGCCCGCTACAACGAAGAACGTGGTTCCGGGCGCGCGATGCAGCGGCAAGTCGACGATCCTCGGCAGCCTGAAGGTAATCCATATCGTAATTAGGCCGGCCGGGCACATCGCTGTGCTCGCTCGAGCCGATGGCAGGTCTTCGTTCGTTCCGCCTGCAAGCGTCTTCCCGCTGCACTCCTCGTAGTCTCCCGTTGAATTTTCTGTCTCTTCCGCTGCCTTGTCTGGCTCACGCTTCTGCGCGCGCCAAAAACACCCGCATCATTGTGACGTTTAGACGCCACACTTTTTTGAAATCTCTCGGCATCAACCCCCCTCTCGTCGTCAAATTTGATCGGTTCTGCGGCGGTGCGTCATCGGCATGTCATTTGAAGCGTGATCAGGCCGTCGGCCGCATGGTCAGTAACGCTTTGCGCGGTGCCGCATGATCTGCGGCGCCACGGCGAGCCGGCCTGAGGCCGGTGCTTTAACAGGCCGATAAGCGACAAAACTAATCAGACCGATATACCCGCAATAACCAGCGATATTTTTGTTCATAAAAATGGTCCGCAAAGATGGTCCCGCCCAGATTGGCTCGATGATCGAACGGACGACAACAAATGGTTCGCGCGAGCTCCCCCTTTCGCACAGCCACACCCCTTTTTGACAAAGACAGGAGAACCCATGAAAACAAGCATCAGCAGTGCGCTGAAGACCACCCTCAAGGCAACCGCGTGTGCCGCTCTGCTGGCCAGTGCATCGTCTGCTTTTGCGCAATCGAGCGTGCAACTCTACGGTCAGGTCGACGAATGGGTCGGCGCGCAGAAATTCCCGGGCGGCAAGACGGCTGTGCAGGTGTCCGGCGGCGGTATGTCGACGTCGTACTGGGGCTTGAAGGGGGCTGAGGATCTGGGTAACGGCTACAAGGCGATCTTCGCGTTGGAAGGCTTTTTCCTCGCGCAGAACGGCCAGTACGGCCGCTTCACCGGCGACACGATGTTCTCGCGTAACGCCTACGTCGGTGTCGAATCGCCTTACGGTACGATCACGGCCGGCCGTCTGACCACGCCGCTGTTCGTGTCGACGATTCTGTTCAACCCGTTCGTCGACTCGTACGAGTTCTCGCCGATGGTGTGGCACACGTACCTGGGTCTCGGCACCTTCCCGACCTACACCACCGACCAGGGCGTGACGGGTGACTCGGGCTGGAGCAACGCCGTGTCGTATGCCTCGCCGAACTTCAACGGCTTGAGCGCAACGGCCATGTACGCGCTGGGCAACACGACGGAAAACGGTGCGAAGAAGTGGAGCGGCCAGGTGCTGTACTTCCACGGCCCGTTCGCTGCGACCGCGGTGTATCAGTACGTGAACTTCAACAACGTGCCGAGCGACCTGGGCAGCTTCGGCGCGTCGGGCGTGCCGGGTCTGAAGAGCCAGAGCGTTGCGCAAGCGGGCGTTTCGTACGACCTGAAGTTCGTGAAATTCTTCGGCCAGTACATGTACACGTACAACGACGAGCAGATCACCAGCTGGCACGTGAACACGGCACAAGGCGGCGCATCGGTGCCGGTCGGCCCGGGCACGGTGATGGCGTCGTATGCTTACTCGCGCGACGGCGGCGGTCTCGACCAGACCCGTCAGACGGCGTCGATCGGCTACGACTATCCGCTGTCCAAGCGCACGGACGTCTATGCGGCGTACATGTACGACAAGATTTCCAGCATGTCGAGCGGCAACACCTACGGCGTCGGCTTGCGCGCGAAGTTCTAAGCGCGCCGGTTTCAGCACCGTCTGGCAAAGCCCGCCTTCTTCGGAAGGCGGGCTTTGCCGCTTCTGGACCCAACGCCGACCAGTTTGCTGACCAGTTTTTGATAAACCCGGCAAAATGGCGCCGATTGATTCCTGAAGCGAGCGATTGAGATGGATACCCTCGTCAGTATGAAAGTGTTCCGCCACGTGGTCGAAGTGGGGAGCTTCGTCGGCGCGGCCGAACGGATGGAAATGTCAGCGGCCATGGCGAGCAAGCACGTCATGCACCTGGAACAGCAACTCGGCGCGCGCCTGCTGAACCGCACCACGCGGCGCGTGGCACCGACCGAAGCGGGGCGCGAATACTATGAGCGCCTGAGTCAGGTGCTCACCGAACTGGAGGAAGCCGAGCAGGTGGTCGGTGCGGCGAGCGTCGTGCCGCAAGGGCGCTTGCGGGTGTCGTCGCTGTCGGCGTTCGGCTTGAGCCATGTGATGAGCGCGATCGCGGACTACGCTGCGCAATACCCGCAAGTCACGGTCGACATCACCTTGTCCGACCGCGTGGTCGAACTGATCGACGAGGGTTTCGATGTCGCGATCCGGGCCTCGCCGAGCGGTTTGAAGTCGTCTTCGCTCATCGCGCGGCAGATTGCGACCGCGCACCTGGTGCTGTGCGCGTCGCCCGCTTATCTGCGGCGGCACGGTACGCCGAAGACCATCGCCGATCTGGCGCGTCACAACTATCTGCAATACGCAGGTGTGTCGCCGCTCGATATCGCCACCGTGCCCGGCGAGGCCGCGCCGCGTGTGCGTCTGTCGGGCAATCTGATCGTCAACCATCTGGAAGCGCAGCGGGTCATCGTGCTCCAGGGCGCGGGCATCGCGATGCTCGGCACCGAGGTGATCGGCGACGATCTGGCCGCGGGCCGTCTCGTGCCGCTGCTGGTCGACGAGATGCCGCCGCGCGAGTTGCCGATCCACGTGGTCTATGCGAGCCGCCGGCATCTGTCGGCGAAGGTGCGCTCGTTCGTGGACTTTCTCGCCGAGCGGTTCGCGAACGAGTCGCTGTGGCCATCGCTTGAACAGATCAAGGCGCTGGCCGTGCATTGAGGCGCTGCCTGCGGCTCAGCGCAAAGCGAGCCGCAGCTTCAGCCGATCCACTCAGCGCGCAATCCCCAGCCGCGCTTTCGCTTCGTCATATTCCTTCTTCAGACGCTGCACCAGCTCGCCGACGCTCGGCACGTCGTCCATCAGGCCGACGCCCTGGCCTGCGCCCCAGATGTCTTTCCATGCCTTGGCCTTGTCGCTGCCGAAGTTCATCTTCGTCTTGTCCGACTCCGGCAGCGCATCCGGATCGAGTCCGGCGTTCAGGATGCTTTCGCGAATGTAATTGCCGTGCACGCCGGTGAAGAGGTTCGTATAAATGATGTCCGACGCCGTGGAGTTGACGATCGCCTGCTTGTAGCTATCCACCGCGTGCGCCTCCTGGGTCGCGATGAAGCGTGTGCCCATGTAGGCGAGGTCGGCGCCCATGGCCTGCGCGGCGAGAATCGAGCCGCCGTTGGCGATCGAACCCGACAGCACGATCGGGCCGTCGAACATGCGCCGCACTTCACCGACCAGCGCGAACGGCGAGGTCGTGCCGGCGTGGCCGCCGGCGCCGGAGGCCACCAGGATCAGACCGTCGACACCCGCTTCCAGCGCTTTCTGCGCGTGGCGCAGGTTGATCACGTCATGCAGCACGATGCCGCCGTAGCTGTGCACGGCGTCGACGATCTCGCGCGCCGGCGCGCGCAGGCTCGTGATGAAAATCGGCACCTTGTGCTCGACGCATACGCGCACGTCGTGTTCGAGTCGCGTATTCGATTGATGGACGATCTGGTTGACCGCGATCGGCCCGATGATCGCATCGGGATTGGCCGCCTTGTGCTCGGCGAGCTGGGCCTGGATCTGCGTGAGCCATTCGTCGAGCAATTCGGCGGGGCGGGCATTCAGCGCGGGAAACGAGCCGACGATGCCGGCCTTGCACTGAGCCAGCACGAGTTCGGGATAGCTGACGATGAACATCGGCGAAGCGACGACGGGTAGCGCGAGTTTTTGCAGGACGGCGGGCAATGCCATAGTGCGAGTCTCCTGATTTTGAGCGGACCGGTGCGGCGTTGAGCGCCCGGCATGAGATGAGTTTAGCGGCACACGGCTTGCGGCGTGCCGAAGCCGACACACCGTCAATCGCCGCATTCGAATATTTAAGAACGATCGTTCGATTATAGGTGAAGCAAGTCGCCCACATTCGAGCCGATTGTTTAGAACCGTTGGAGGGAGAGTTCAGGTTCTATGTTTGCGTGGGTTAACCCACCTCGTTTGGACTTGTCGCGCTCCTACAATGCAGGAACTTCAAACGACACGAGAGACGCCATGGCCTTCGAGAATTTCACGCCCTTTCGCGTCGCCGCGGGCGATGTCGACATTTTTGGAGTGAAGGGGGGATCAGGGCCGCCGCTTCTGTTGCTGCATGGCCATCCGCAATCGCATCTGATCTGGGCGCGATGCGCCGCCCGGCTGGCCGAGCATTTCACGGTGATCGCCACCGATCTGCGTGGCTATGGCGCATCGGGCAAGCCGCCGAGCGACGCCGCCCACACGCCGTATTCCAAACGCACGATGGCGGCCGACCAAGTCGCCGTGATGCGCCACTTCGGCTTCGAGCGTTTCCTGGTCTGCGCGCACGATCGCGGCGCTCGTGTCGCGCATCGCATGGCGCTCGATCACGCCGACGCCGTCGAGCGTCTAATGCTGCTCGACATCGCGCCGACGCTCGCCATGTACGAAGCGACCGACCGCACGTTCGCGACGCTTTACTTTCACTGGTTCTTCCTGATTCAGGCCGAGCCATTGCCCGAAACCTTGATCGGCGCAGACCCGGCCGCTTATGTCGATGCGGTAATGGGTGGCCGTCACGCGGGTCTGGCGCCGTTCGATCCCGCCGCGCTCGATGCTTATCGGTCGGCGCTGGCGCAACCCGGTGCCGTGCACGCGATGTGCGAGGACTACCGGGCGTCGGCGAGTATCGACCTCGAACACGATCGCAGCGATATCGAGCGCGGCCACAAGATCGGCTGTCCGCTGCGCGTGTTGTGGGGCGACAAGGGTGTGATCGAAAAATGCTTCGACGCGCTCGACGAATGGCGTCACGTGGCGCGTGACGTGAGCGGCCGCTCGCTGTCCTGCGGGCATTACATTCCCGAAGAGGCACCCGACGAACTGGTCGCGGAAATGCTGTCCTTCTTCGAGGCGGTCGAACAATAGGCCGCTTTTTCTCCGCAGCCGTGCAATGCGCGCCCGCGTGCCCCGTTCAGCTGAGCGGCGGCAAGCGGCGCGGCGGCATCTGGCGAACTCGTCTGCGTCGATATTACGGATTCCGGATTATTTTCGGCGATGAATGGTCATATGAGCCGATCAATATTCCGTGTATGCCCGTTTAAAAGCAGACGTCAACCTTCTGTAGGGAAATCACCGATGCGGTCAAAAAAGCGGCGCGCGTATCATCGGTAACGACGCTGATCACGTCCGACAGAATTTCCGCCGCTCGCCTTCATAGTCGGGCGGCTTTCTTTTTGTTGCGACGAATGGCGGTGCAGCATGCGTGTGCGAGGCCATCGCGTCGGCAATTCATCCTTGGCGGGCGACGATGCGCGCGCCATCCAATTCCAGCGGCCCGTTCCTCGCCGCCAGTTCCTCGACAATCCCCTTCAACAGCGCAGGCCACTCGCCGTGCGGCGCGAGCATCGATGCGGCGGCGCGCATCACGGCGGCGTGATCGAGCATGGCCAGCAACGTGTCGAAACGCATCTCGCGGACTTCGAGCAGCTTGAACGCGATTAGCACCTTTAGCGCATTCTTCGCATTGCGCGCAGGATCGGCGCGCAACCACGCGACGCGTGAAAACGCTTTGTCGAGCGCCTGTTCGACGTTCGTGAAAGGCGCGCCGTGACCCGGAATCACGAGCCGAACATCGAGCTTCTGAATCGCTTCGAGCACGGCCTGCTCTTCGGCGAATCCGCTTTCTCCTTCCAATTCGGGAAAGATCACCCCGAAGCCGTTTTCCCACAGGGCGTCCGCGCTGATCAGGATGCGTTGCTCCGCGCAATACAGCATCAGCGAGTGAGGATCGTGGCCAGGTGCGCCGAGCACCTGCCAGTCGAGCGCGCCGAGCCGCAACTGCGCGCCGGGCGCAATCGTTTCGGTGAAGGCGAAGCGCTCGCAGGTTTGGCCGGTGGCGCGGAAGCTAAGGCGCGCTTCATTCCATTCGCGGACGGTCTCTGCTTCGGACACGGGAATGAGCGTGCGGCATGGCCATGTGGCCTGCAGCAGCGCATTGCCGCCGCAGTGATCCGAATGGAGATGCGTGTTGACGATCAGATCGAGCGGCCTCCTGCCGAGCGCCTGCTGCACCAACGCGAGCGTCTGCGGCGCATGCGTGGCATAACCCGTATCGACCAGCGCGGTGCACGCCTCGTCGATCAGCAATACGTTGTTCGACGACAGCCAGCCGCGCTCGAATACCCGGATCGACGGCGGCAGCGCGATCACGATGCGCCGCCGTTCGCTGGCGCGGACGCTTCCGGTTTTGGCATCACGAGAATGGTGGAGGTACCGGTCAGCATGGTGTCGCCGCGCTGGTTCACGACCGTGCCGTCGAGATGCGTCAAATCGCCATTCAGACTCGCCTTCCAGTACGCATCGCGCACGCGCCAGGTGATCGTCAGCGTGTCGTCCGCGTGAACGGCCTTCTTCAGCTTGATATCGAATTCGAGGCCGAGCGGCTGCGCGTAAGTGGAAAAATGCGTGGCCAGCAACGCCATGAAGTGCGCAGTGGGCTGCGTGCCGGATGCGATCAGACCGCCGAAGCGGCTTTGCGCGGCATAGGCCTCATCGTGATGCAGCGGGTTCATATCGTTGACGAGCATGGCGAAGGACTTCACCGAATCCGCCGACAACGCCAGCGTCGAGCTAAAGGTCTCGCCGATCGTCACGATGCGCGGCGCCGGCTTCATCGCGGCTCCTTCATCCGGACGGCGATGAACTGCGCGTGGCGCGCTTCGATCGCGTCCCACACGGCGCGCTTCTCATCGCCGTCGAACAGGGACCAGCCGGCGATCTCATCGATGGTGCGCAGGCATCCTTCGCACCAGCCTGTCGCTGCGTCCATCCTGCACACGCTGATGCACGGCGACGGCACGGCGTCGTCCTGGCTGGCGATGTGGGCGCCCGCTGTCATGACTTCAGGCGCCCTCGCGCAAGGCCACGTCGACCACCGGTGCGCCGGTCAGTGTGATCAATTCCTGCGCCGTCAGATTGAACACCGCGTGCGGGTGGCCGGCTGCGGCCCACAAGCTGTCGAGTTCGAGCAGATCGGCGTCGATCAACGTGACCGGTTCGACGGCGTGACCAATCGGGCAGACGCCGCCAATCGCATAGCCGGTTTTTTCGCGCACGAACTTCGCGTCCGCGCGGCCGATCTCGCCGACTTTCGCGGCGACCTTCTTTTCATCGACGCGATTCGCGCCACTCGCCACGACCAGCACCGGGGCATCGTCTTCGCGACGGCGGAACAGAATCGACTTGGCGATCTGCGCGACCGAGCAGCCGAGACCCGCGGCGGCTTCCGCGGACGTCTTGCCGGTTTCCGGCAACATCACGATTCGACCCGCGTGACCGCGTTCGCGCAACAGCAGCGCAACGCGCCGTGCCGAGTCCGGAAGAGCGGTGAGATCGTCGGATTCGAGAGAAGCGTGGTCCGTCATCGTTTCAGGTTCCGATTGATTGGCGTGAGGGTTGGGCAGGCGTCAAACGCAGTTCGTTGCTTCGCTGCGCGCTTTGGCGAGCAGCGCTTTACCGGCGCGCGAAACATTGGGCCGGCCGATCGAGGTCGAAATGAAATCGCCGATCGCTACGACTTGCGCCAGGTCGATACCGGTCTCGATGCCGAGGCCGTTCATCAAATACAGGACGTCTTCGGTCGCGACGTTGCCGGTCGCGCCCTTCGCATACGGACAGCCGCCGAGACCCGCCACCGACGCGTGATAAATCTCGATGCCTTCCTGCAACGCTGCGTAGATGTTCGCGAGCGCCTGGCCGTAGGTGTCGTGAAAGTGACCGGAAAGACGTTCACGCGGAAACACTTTTGTGACGGCTTCGAACACTTCGCGCGTACGTTTGGGTGTGCCGACGCCGATCGTGTCGGCGATATCGATCTCGTCGCAACCGAGCGCCGCGAAGCGTTCGACCACGTCCACTACCGACGCTACCGGCACCTCGCCCTGATACGGGCAGCCGAGCGCGCACGACACGCTGCCGCGAATCCGCACGCCATGCTCCTTGGCCGCCTGCACGACCGGCGCGAACCGGTCGATGCTTTCGGCGATGCTGCAATTGATGTTCTTCTGCGAGAAGGCCTCGCTGGCGGCGCCGAAGATCACGATCTCGTCGGCACGCGCCGCGAGCGCGCCTTCGAAGCCGCGCAGATTCGGCGTCAGCACCGAATAGATCGTTCCCGGACGGCGTTCGATAGCGGCCATCACCTCGGCGCCGTCGGCCATCTGCGGGACCCATTTCGGCGACACGAACGACGCCGCCTCGACATTGCGGATGCCGGCGGCCGACAGGCGATTGATCAGGTCGACCTTGATCGCGGTGGTGACGAATTCCTTTTCGTTCTGCAATCCGTCGCGCGGACCGACTTCGACGATTTTCACTTGCTGGGGTAGAGCCATGATGTGTCTCCTCTTGCGCGTTGCCGCGCTCCTTCGATTGGATTGGCCGGTGTCAGTATCCGCGGTCGAGATTCACCACGCCGCTGACGGTGTCGCCGTGCGCCAGCGCTTTGATCTTGCGTGCCACTTGCGCGACGCTTTCCGCGCGCAACGTGAGGGCGGACATGTGCGGCGTGATCGTAATGCGCGGTTCCTGCCAGAACAGATGATCGGGCGGTAAGGGTTCTTCGCGGAACACGTCGAGCGTGGCGGCGGCGAGCTGGCCGCTTGCGAGCGCGTCGAGCAGGTCCTGTTCGACAAGATGGCCGCCGCGCGCGACGTTGATCAGATACGCGCCCTGCGCGAGCTTCGCGAAGGTCCGTGCGTTGAGTACATCGCCCGTTTCCGGCGTATGCGGCAGCAGATTCACCAGCACTTTGACGCCGTCGAGAAATGCGTCGAACTGTGCTTCGCCAGCGAACGTGGTGATGCCCGCGACGTCGCGCGCGCTACGGCTGTAGCCTCGCACCGGCAGGCCGAACGATGCAAGCGTGCGCGCCACATGCGCGCCGAGCACGCCGAGTCCCAGCACCCCAACGGTAAATGTTTCGCGCGGATGCGGATCGAGTACCTGCCAGCGGCGCGCGTCCTGCTGCGTTTGATATTCGTCGAAGCGGCGCAGATAACGCAGCACAGCGTGGGTCACGTACTCGGCCATCTGCGGGGCCATGCCGCTGTCTTCGAGGCGGATCAGTTGTGCGTTGCGCGGCAACGTGCCGGGTTGCGCGTGTTCCAGCGCGAGGATTGCATCGACGCCCGCGCCGAGGTTAAAAATTGCCCGCAGATCGGCGCGGCCCGCGAACATCTCGCGCGGCGGCCGCCAGACGACCGCGAAATCGGCGGGCGCGGTGTCGCCTGCTTGCCATTCGCGCAGATCGGCCTCGGGCAGTGCACGCGCAAAGTCGTGCAGCCACTCGGCGACGTCGGCATGCGGCATGTAGAAGAGGATTTTCATACGGTGCCCAATGCGCCTGTGCGGCCAGTTCGGGTTGCGGTGAGGCCGTGATGCGGCGGCTGCGAGCGCTGTTTCGCAACGAACGACGCCTGCTGCATGGGGCTCCTCCTTTTATGGATAGGCTTCATTCTACTTTTTCGACGCGATTCGCGCCCGTTTGCGCACGAGCGTGCATATCGTATGGCTCGCGTCGGCAGGGCGACGTGCCGTGTTAGCGCCTTCTCGCGTGTTTTTACGCCATAACCAAAGCACAAAAACTTGGTTCGTGCGTGCGGTGCGCAGCGGGACAATCAAGTTCCGGATTTCCGCAGCGAGGGACCGACATGCTTTCTTGCACCAAATCGACATGGCCGCCGCGCCTCGTGACCGTTCCCGGTCTGCACGGCAGCGAGGGCGCGCACTGGCAAACATGGCTGGAGCGTCAGTTCGCGCGCTCGCTGCGGGTCGAACAGACCGACTGGGACGCGCCGGACCTCGCGCTGTGGGCGACGTCGTTGCGCGATTTGCTGGCCCGCGAGCGCGGGCCGTTCGTGCTGGCCGCGCACAGCTTCGGCTGCCTCGCGACCGCGCATGCGTTGCAACAGGCGTCGTATGCCAACGACGTGGTCGGCGTGCTGTTCGTGGCGCCTGCCAGTCCGCAGAAATTCGCCTTTGCGGGTGCATTCGACGCGCGGCGTCTGGGTGTGCCGTCGATTCTGATCGGCAGCGAAACCGATCCGTGGATGCCGCTGGCCGGATCGCGTGAGCTTGCGCAGCGTTTCGGTAGTGCGTTCGTCAATCTCGGCGATGCAGGGCATATCAACACCGCGGCCGGATTCGGTCCGTGGCCGCGCGCCAAATATTTCGTCGATACGCTGGTGCATTGCGCCGCGCCGCTGCGTTTTCGCGAGGAGCCGTTCGAGGCCGCACAGCACGCGTTCATGTGAGCGCATCGCCGCGCGTGCGTGCCTGCGCCAGTAAGCGATCCGTTAGAATCCCGCTTTACGCTGCGCGTTCGTGCGGCTGCAGGTTTTCATCATCGATAGGCGGGGACAAGATGGCAGGCAAGACGGGGACATCGCGCTGGCTGGCAGCCGGCATAACGACAATCACGCTCGCGATGAGCGGCATCTCGACGGCGCACGCCGATACGTCGTTGCTCAACGTGTCGTATGACGTGACGCGCGAGTTGTATAAGGACATCAACGCCAGCTTCGTCGCGGCATACAAGCAGAAGAGCGGTGAGACCGTGTCGATCCGTCAGTCGCATGGTGCTTCGAGCGCGCAGGCGTTGTCGGTGCTGCAAGGCTTGCAGGCCGACGTGGTGACGATGAACCAGCCGAACGATATCGACCTGCTCGCCGAGAAGGGGCAACTGGTGCCGGCCAACTGGCGCACGCGTCTGCCGAACGACAGCGCGCCTTACACCACCACGATGGTGTTCCTCGTACGCAAGGGCAACCCCAAGCACATCAAGGATTGGGACGATCTCGCGAAACCGGGCATGCAGGTGGTGATTGCGAATCCGAAGACGTCGGGCAATGGGCGTTACACGTATCTGGCCGCGTGGGGCTATCGCAAGCAGCATGGTGGGACGGATGCCCAGGCGCTCGACTTGGAAAAAGCCATCTTCAGGAACGTGCCAGTGCTCGACACGGGCGGCCGTGGCGCGACGACCACCTTCACGCAACGCGGCATCGGCGACGTGCTGGTGACGTTCGAAAATGAGGTGTCGCTGATCGACAGCGGCGTGGGGGCGGGTAATTTCGAAGCCGTGTATCCGTCAGTGAGTTTGCTAGCTGCGCCGCCGGTTTCGATCGTCGACAAGGTGGTCGACAAGCGCGGCACACGCAAGGAAGCGCAGGCATATCTCGACTATCTGTGGTCGCCGGCCGCGCAGGAAATCATCGCGCAGCATCATCTGCGTCCGCGCGACAAGGACGTGTTGGCGAAGCATGCGGCGGAGTTCAAACCGATCAAGACATTCACCGTCGAAGAAATGTTCGGCAGCTGGCAGAAGGCGCAGCAAACGCATTTCTCCGACGGCGGGACGTTCGATCAGATCATCGTCGACAAGAAGTAGTCGATCGCGGCTCAACGTAAAAAGGCCGCCTCGTTTCCGAGGCGGCCTTTTTTTCATCGCATGCGTTTGAGCGTGTGCAGCAAGTCCCAATGCTTAGTTTGGCGCTGCATGCTTATCGCAGCCATTCTCACAACCGCTCTGATCCAGCGGCATTTGTTGCGCGGCTTCAGCGCGAATGCCAAGACGCTCCAGCAACTTCCGATCCGCCTCCGCCTGCGGATTGCTGGTCGTCAGCAGTTGATCGCCGTAGAAAATCGAATTCGCGCCGGCGAGGAAGCACAGCGACTGCAACGCTTCATCCATTTGCTCACGGCCGGCCGAGAGGCGCACCATTGCCTTGGGCATCGTAATGCGCGCAACCGCGATGGTGCGCACGAATTCGAACGGATCGATTGCCTCGGTGCCCGTCAACGGCGTGCCTTCGACCTGAACCAGATTGTTGATAGGCACCGATTCCGGATACGGCTCCATGTTCGCCAACTGTGAAATCAACCCGGCGCGTTCACGGCGCGACTCGCCTAGACCGACGATGCCGCCGCAGCAGACGTTGATGCCCGCATCGCGCACGCGTTCCAGCGTATCGAGACGATCCTGATAGGTGCGCGTCGAAATGATCTGACCGTAAAACTCCGGCGACGTATCGAGGTTGTGGTTGTAGTAGTCGAGCCCTGCATCACGCAGACCTTGCGCCTGATGCGTTTCGAGCATGCCGAGCGTCACGCAGGTTTCGAGCCCCATTGCCTTCACGCCGCGAATCATGTCCTTGATCGGTTCGAGG
The DNA here is from genome assembly GCF_900996225.1 of Paraburkholderia sp. BCC1884. Classification (GTDB taxonomy): domain Bacteria; phylum Pseudomonadota; class Gammaproteobacteria; order Burkholderiales; family Burkholderiaceae; genus Paraburkholderia. The sequence continues at coordinate 581,866 of NZ_CAAJGL010000090.1, forward strand.
TGACGGTCCTTCGGGTTGCGCCACGCGGCGCCCATGCAGAAACGCGTTGCGCCGTTTTCCTTGGCGACCTTCGCGGCGGCGAGCACTTCGTCGACCGGCATCAGTTTGTCGGCGACAAGGCCCGTGTCGTGATGCACCGACTGCGGACAGTACGCGCAGTCTTCTTCGCAGCCGCCGGTCTTGATCGACAGCAGCGTCGACAGTTGCACGGTGTTGGCGTCGAAATGTTCGCGATGCGCCTGCTGCGCGCGGAACATCAGGTCGTTGAACGGCAGTTCGTACAGCGCGACGATGTCGGCGACACGCCAGCGCGCGACCGGTTTCGTGCCTGCGGCGGCGTTCTGGTTGGCGGCGGCCGTGTCGGCTGGCGTCGGGGCGATATTCAGTTGCGTCATGTCGTCAATCCTCATGGATGGAGATGATGGTGGCTCAGCGCTGCGTCTGACGCAGCGTCTGCAAAAGCCGGTTGATGTCGAGTCGGTCCGCCGCGAGTTCGGGCGAAGCCGGTTTCAGATGCGGCACGATGCCGAGCAGTGGCGCGTCGTATTCACGCGCGAGGTGCTCGCGGATCGATGCAATGTTTTCGTCGGGGAACGTCATATCCGGATCGATGCGGTTTGCGACCCATCCGGCGAGCGTCAAACCGCGTGCGGCGATTGCTTCGGCGGTGAGCAGCGCGTGGCTGATACAGCCGAGGCGCATGCCGACCACCAGCACCACCGGCAGCTTCAACGCGACGGCGAGATCGGCGGTGTCCTGCGTCGCGGTCAACGGCACGCGAAAGCCGCCGACGCCTTCCACCACGACGATCTCCGCGCGCTGCAACGCCTGCGCATGACAATCGACGATGTGCGCGATGTCGAACGTGACGTTCTCCAGCGCAGCCGCGATATGCGGCGCGGCCGGTTCCTTCAGCAGATACGGTGTGCGCATCGCGGGCGGCAGCAGGACGTTCGCGGCGGCGTCGAGTTGATCCGCGTCTTCGTTATGCAGCACGCCGTTCAGTTTGAATGCGCCCGCGGCGATCGGTTTCATCGCGGCGGCCTGTAAGCCTTCACGCACGAACCCGCGCAACAGCGCCGACGAAACGAAGGTCTTGCCGATTTCCGTATCGGTGCCGGTGACGAACAGGGACAGTGCCTTACCACTCACGCTACTCATGCTGCTTTCGCTCCGAGTTGTTGCAAACCAGCGTCGAGACGATCGAGGTCCGCTTGCGAATGCGCGGCGGACAATGAAATGCGCAGACGCGAGGTGCCCGCAGGCACGGTCGGCGGACGGATTGCCGGCACCCATAGACCCGCGCGATCGAGCGTGGCGGCGATATCGAGCGTGGCGTCGTTCGCGCCGATGATGAGCGGCTGAACGGCAGTGTGCGAATCCACGGGGATCCACGGCGTGGCTTTGAGCATCGCACGTGTGCGTTCGATCAACTGCTGAAGATGCGCGCGTCTTGCGTCGCCTTCCTCGCCGCCGATGATGCGCAGACTCGCCGACACCGCATGTGCGGCCGCCGGTGTCGACGCCGTGGTGAAGATGTACGGACGCGCGCGCTGCACGAGCCATTCGATCACCGTTTCGTGCGCGACGACGAAGGCGCCTGAGACGCCTGCTGCCTTACCGAGCGTGCCGATCGAAATGAGATTGGGCGAGCGCAACGCGGCTTGCGCGACCGCGCCACGGCCTTGCGGGCCGAGCACGCCGAAACCATGCGCGTCGTCGACGATCAACCATGCGCCGTGTTGCTCCGCGAGTTCGAGCAGACGCGCGAGCGGCGTGATGTCGCCATCCATGCTGAACACGGTGTCGGAGACGATCACCTTGACGTTTGAATCCGAGGCATCGAGCATCGCGCTCAATGCGTCGGTATCGCAGTGCGGATAAATCTGGACATCGGCACGCGACAGCCGTGCGCCGTCGATCAGCGAGGCGTGATTCAGCGCGTCGGAGAAGAGCGTCGTGCCACGGCCCGCGAGTGCGGTGAGCGTGGCGAGGTTGGCCATGTAGCCGGTACTGAAGTAGAGCGCGCGGGCATTGTCGACGAAGCCGCCGACGAATGCCGCGAGGTCGTCCTCGAGTTGCGCGTGCGCGCGCGAGTGGCCGCCGAGCAGATGCGAACCGCCGCTACCGGCGCCGTAGCGCTGCGCGCCTTCGGCGATCGCGGCGATGAGTTGCGGATGCGCGGCGAGGCCCAGATAGTCGTTACTGGCGAAGCCGATCATCGCGCGGCCATCGACCGTCATGTGTGCGGCGCACGGTGTGTCGATGGTGCGGCGGCGACGGCGCAGGCCGAGTGCGTCGATTTCCTTCAAGCCTTCGGCAAGAGTGTCGAGCAGGTGCATTAGCAAGTCTCCGCGAGCGTGGCTTCGAAGGTCCCGATCGTGCGCGAAGCGAGCAGCGCGAGTTCTTCGTCGTCGAGGATGTAAGGGGGCATCAGGTACACCGTGGTCGAAATCGGGCGCAGCAACAGTTCGCGCTGCAAGGCGTTTTCGAAGAAGCGGCGCGAGAAAGTGCGGGCTTGCTGAGCGTCGTCGATCACGGCGTCGAACGCGAAGATCGTGCCGCACTGACGCAGGTTGCGTACTTGCGGGTGATTGGCGAGCGGCGCGAGCGCGGCTTTCAACTTCGCCGACTTCTGCGTGTTGACGGCGAGCACGTTGTCGCTCGCGAACAGATCGAGCGTGGCGAGCGCTGCGCGGCAGGCGAGCGGATTGCCGGTGTACGAGTGCGAGTGGAGGAAACCGCGTGCGGTTTCGTCGTGATAGAAGGCCTCGAAGATTTCGTCGCGCGACAGTACGATCGACAGCGGCAGATAGCCGCCGCTGATGCCCTTCGACAGACACAGGAAGTCCGGCCAGATGCCGGCCTGTTCGCACGCGAAGAAGGTGCCGGTGCGGCCGCAGCCGACGGCGATTTCATCGGCGATCAGATGCACGCCGTACTGGTCGCAGAGGGCGCGCAATCCGGCGATATACGACGGGTCGTGCATGGCCATGCCGGCCGCGCATTGCACGAGCGGCTCGACGATCAGCGCGGCGATTTTCGTGGCGCGCGCATCGAACAGCGAGCGGACGTGGTCGAGTGCGCGGCGGGCAACATCGGCGGCGGTCTCGCCCGGCTGAGCCTGGCGCGCGTCGGGCGAGGCCACCACGTGCGCGTGACGGATCAGCGGATCGTAGGCGTCCTTGAAGAGCGCGACGTCGGTGACGCCGAGCGCGCCGATGGTTTCACCGTGATAGCTGTTGGCGATGCAGACGAATTCCTGCTTGTCGGCGAAACCGCGATTGCGCCATGAGTGAAAGCTCATCTTCAGCGCGATTTCGACGGCGGACGCGCCATCGGATGCGAAGAACGCGTGGCCTAGCGTGTTGTTCGTGAGCGCGCCGAGGCGTTCCGCCAGTTCGATGGCCGGTTCGTGCGTGCAGCCGGCGAGCATGGCGTGCTCGAGGGTGTCGAGTTGGTCTTTCAGCGCTGCGTTGATGCGCGGATTCGCGTGGCCGAAGAGGTTGACCCACCAGGAGCTGATGGCATCCAGATAGCGATGGTTGGCGCGGTCGTAGAGCCAGGCGCCCTGGCCACGCGCGACGGGGATGAGCGGCAGGCGCTCATGGTGCTTCATCTGCGTGCAGGGGTGCCAGACGGCGCGCAGGCTGCGGGCGATCCAGTCGTCGGGGGATGTGGCTGAGGGTGTTGTTGCGTTTTCCAATGCGGTGCTCCAGGGGTGCTTTTTTGCCGCTGCGCGGGGCTTTTTCAAGGGGTTTTCAGGGCCTTGATGGGGCACGGTTTGACGCGTGGGATTTGCGCTGCGCGCGGCTTTGGGCAGGCGTGCGGGGTCGAGATTAGCGGTTTATTTCGTGCCGTGCACCTGGGTTACGGAGGGGTTTTTTGTCTGCGACGCTGGGGTTGTGGGGTGTTTGCTGCAGGTCGCTGCTTTTCGTTTCTGAACCCCGGGAATGGACGGAGTTGACGACGACAAAGTAATGGGCTGTTACTGGCGGGAATTTGGGCTTCAGGGTGAGGGTTTGGGTTTTGTGGTGGGTTTTGTGGTGGGTTTTGTGGTCGTTGGGCTTGGGCCTTTCCTTGAAGTCACGGTGGTCCATTAGCGTTCCCCCTGTGCGGGGGGGCACTCACTTTCTTTGCCGCCGCAAAGAAAGTAAGCAAAGAAAGCGGGCTCACACCGCCAGCCAGGAAGCGGGCCCCCTGGCTCGCAGGAGGCAGTGGTGCATCTGGAATCCGTGTTCTCGCACATTCGACGTCGGTGACAAAGCCATCATCCATCCCGCCTCGCGCTTCGCGCGGCGGAGCGGTCGGTCGAAAAGCAGCGGTTGAGTTTTGTCTGTGGGGACGTCGGCTTCGCCTCGGCGAGACGCCGGACAACCGACTGTTTGAGAACTGGCGGGGGGGCGCGCGCAGCGCCGCCGGAAGAATGACTGCTGTGCCACGAGCGCGGAGTGCGCGAGGGCACGGATTCCAGATGAGCCACTATCGTGGCTGTGCGGGGGACCCGCTTATGAGCTGGCGGTGTGAGCCCGCTTTCTTTGCTTACTTTCTTTGCGGCGGCAAAGAAAGTGAGTGCCGCCCCGCACAGGGGCAACACTAATAGACCACCGTGACCTCAAGGAAAGGCCAAAACCCTGAAAAACAAAAGCCCAAATCATCACGCAAACAAGCAACCCAACCCCTACTCCCGACTAGCAATAGCCCGCTGCGCAGCAGCAGAAGCAGGAGCGCCCACACCATTATCCGCCGTAGTCGAAGACTGATCCCCCCAAACAACGGAGTTATTGACCGCATACAACCGGCAAGGCGCCGAACTCTGCTTCTGGCAATTCGCCACAGCCACGGTCATCGGATCATCCCCACCTTCGGCCCAAGACCAGGCACCCGAATCCGACACCGCAAAAGCCCGGCTAGGATATTGATGCAGGAAGTTCCGATACCCATTGCGTCCGGCTTCATCGACAAACGGCACTGAATCCACCGCATCGACAGCCGCAAAACCGCTAGCCTTCGGCATCGAAGGATCCGCGACACGATACTGCACGCCCGTAGGCATGCCCACGCGGGCCAGGAACGCCTCGACGGCGGGCCACCAGACATGCACTCCGTCGCGGTCGCCGACCAGCCGATGTGCGTCGTTCTTGTACGTGCCGAAATCGACCATCTTCGCGCTCGCGCCATGCGCGGCAAATGCGGAATACATGCCCGCCACCAGCGGCGCATTCCAGACCGAATCGTTGTCGCCATACATCCACAGCGACGGCACCTTGGTCTTCTCGCCATACGCGCCGAATGCCCGCGTCAGGTTGCCCTGCCAGTCGGTGCAGGCATCCTGCCGCAACCCGCCCGAGAAATTGATCAGCGCCCGCACGCCCGACGCCGCCTCGGTACCGTACGCCATCGTCGCCAAGCCGCCATGCGAAGTACCCGCCACCACGATGTGCGTCGCGTCCACATAAGACTGCTTCGACATGAAGCTGATGGTCGCCGCCACGTCGCCCGCCTGGCCGATGCCGTTCTTCTCGACGTCGCAGCCATCCTGCTCATACACGCCGTCCGAATGGCCGAAGCCCTGACGGTTCGGCGCGACCACCACATAACCGCGACGCACGAACTCGCGCGCGAACGGCAGCGGGTCGCTGCGTTCCTGCGTACGCGGATCGCCAGGGATTTTGCCGTGGTTGAACACGATCATCGGAAACGGGCCTGCGCCGTCCGGCTTGTAGATCGTGGTTTCAAGGGTGGTAGTGCCGGCTGCGTCGACGGGCACGCGAATGATCTGTTCGTTCAGACCCGCCGTGGGCAAATAGACATCGTCGTCGAGCGCGATGCGCGGCACGTGTGCGCGGGTCAGAGGGCCAGCCTGGTTGTCGGCGAGCGGGTCGGCATGTGCGAGTGCGACTGCGCACGTTGCCGTTGCACAGACCACTACGCACTTCGTCAGAACCTTGCTGAAACCCATCGACGCACCTGCCTGAAAAACCTGCCCTGAACACCGTGATGCCTGTCTGTCGAATGTCATTGCTGACGATTGCCTTTCGGCCGGGTTTTCGACAAACAAAAGCACACTCGCGTACGCAGTGCACCAGGTGCACGCACGCCAATCGAGATCGCACGGGATGAACCCAAACGGCCGACGCGACCCCACGCGCCGATGATGAGCATCACTCCTGCTACCGGAAGCTGCCGCCGAATCCACACTGTCTGGTATCTGGCAGAGCACCCTGCGCATTTTGCGGAGTCGGTATGGACCGGCTCTCGCAACGTGACGTCATGAAGCTACGGCCTCATCCTGGCACGACAATTTTGTTTTGTGCAATCAAGGAGAACCCGCGACGCAAAAATTGCCGCCTTTAGAACGGGCGCTCAGGTCCGCGAAAACAGGGCCCCGCCGGTAGTTGGTGACACGAAGCAATAAGGGGCAGCGCGGCCGTTGTGGTGTCACGCCAACAAAAAAAATGGCCCTGCTTTGAGGGCCATAGGTGAGCACGTCGCTACGCACGCCGTAGCATTGCGTAAGGGTCAGAAAGGTTCCGCGCGTTATTCGCTCACGTCGCCGTCGACGTAGCGCCAGCGGCCGGCTTCATCGCGCGTGAAACGGCTTAGTTCGTGCAAGCGGCGTGCGCGTCCGCCCACCTTGTATCGTGCGATGAATTCGACCGTTGCATGATCGGCATCGCTCTCGGCAAAAGCTTTGATCTGGAGTCCGAGCCAACGCGGCGTGTCGGGGGCGGCCAGGTTCACGTCGAGGTCGGCGGGGCAGGTGTGCGGCGCCCAGGTAGCGCGCAGATAGTCCGTTGCGCCCACAACGTACGCGCTATAGCGCGAGCGCATCAGTTCGAGGGCGCGCGGCGCGCTTTCGCCGTTGTCGATATAGCGCCCGCAGCATTGCGCGAAGCGGGGCGCCTTGGCCCCGCTGCGTTGATCCGGTGCCGCGCCGCCGCACGGGCAGTCGATCGGTCGTTGCGTTGACAACAGTTGCTCATTCATCTGATCTTCAACCGATTCCGCGTGCAATCAAAATTTTCTGGATGTCGCTCGTGCCCTCGTAGATCTGGCAGACGCGCACGTCGCGGTAGATCCACTCCATAAGCGCCGAGTTCGGCGAGTTGCCGGTGTACGTCGTTCGGAAAGGCTCGCTCGCGGTCCCACGTTGCCGTGTAAGGCGTGATCGCGTCGCGCACGAAGGTGCGCAGCGCGTCGTGGACCATCGGGTGATCCTGGTCAAGCACCATTCGGTGTGTCTCCTCACCAGTCGAGCGGCGTGCCGTCGTATTGATAGAAACGGCCGTTGAACGCCTCGCGTGCGCCGGCAGCCTGCGCCAGCACTTCACGCATGCCGGTGACGCTGCGCGCCGGATCGATCGCCGCCTGCGCGCCGCCCATGTCGGTGCGCACCCAGCCCGGATGCAGCGAGATGCAGGTGGCGCGTTGCGTATCCAGCGAGGCGAGTTTGAGCGCATCGTTCAACGCCGCCTTGCTCGCCCGATACAACCAGCCGGTCGTGCCGCTCGTGTCGCTGATGCTGCCCATCTTGCTCGAGATCACCGCGAACACGCCGCCAGCGTCTTCGACGAGCGGCAGCAGAACCGGCATGAGTTGCATCGGGCCGCGCACGTTGGTGTGCATGACGTGGTCGAAGTCTTCGGCGAGAATCGATTCGATGCCTTCGGTACGCGGACCATAGACGCCCGACACGAGGATTGCCGCGTCGAGTTTTTCGCCGTCGAGCTGCTGGCCGAAGCCGGTGATTTCCTCGGGCACGGTCACATCGAGCGAGTAAGTTTGCGCGCCGAGCTGTTTCAACGCGTCGAGCGCGGCGCCGTCGCGCGCGGTGGCGAGTACGCGCCAGCCGCTCTTCCGGTATTGCCGGACAAATTCCTGGCCGATGCCGCGCGACGCACCGACGATCAACACTGTCTTCATCGAATTACCTCAAGCCTTCAGACTTCAAACGCATTGGACGACGCGTCAGACCAGTTCGATACCCATGGCAGTCGCTTCGCCGCCGCCGATGCACAACGTCGCGACGCCGCGCTTCAAGCCGCGCTTTTTCAAGGCGCCGATCAGCGTGACGAGAATCCGCGCGCCCGAAGCGCCGATCGGATGGCCGAGCGCACAAGCGCCGCCATTCACGTTGACCTTCTCGTGCGGCAGATGGTGTTCCTTCATCGCGGCCATCGTCACCACGGCGAACGCTTCATTGACTTCGTACAGATCGACTTCGTCAGCACGCCAGCCGTTCTTCTCGAACAGCTTGCGGAGCGCGCCGACCGGCGCGGTGGTGAACTTGGCGGGTTCCTGCGCGAAGGTCGAGTGACCGACCACGCGCGCGATCGGCTCGACGCCGAGGCGTTTGGCGGTCGACTCGCGCATCATGACGAGCGCGGCCGCGCCGTCGGAAATCGACGACGAATTCGCGGCCGTCACCGTGCCGGTTTTGCTGAACGCGGGCTTGAGCGTCGGAATCTTGTCGAGGTTGGCTTTGAACGGCTGCTCGTCGTGATCGATGGTGACGTCGCCCTTGCGGCTTTCCACCTTCACGGGTGCGATTTCCCACGCGAACGAGCCGTCTTCGTTGGCGCGCTTCGCCCGGTTGAGCGACTCGATCGCGAAGGCGTCCTGCGCCTCGCGCGTGAAATCGAACGACGATGCGCACTCCTCGGCGAAGGTGCCCATCAGACGGCCTTTTTCGTAGGCGTCTTCGAGGCCGTCGTAGAACATGTGATCGATCACCTGACCGTGGCCCATGCGCATGCCGCCGCGCGCTTTGGGCAGCAGGTAGGGCGCATTCGTCATGCTTTCCATGCCGCCCGCGACGATCACGTCGACCGAGCCTGCCGCCAGCATGTCGTGCGCGAACATCGCCGCGCGCATACCGGAACCGCACATCTTGTTGACGGTCGTGCTGCCGGTGCTCAACCGCAAGCCGGCGCCCAATGCCGCCTGTCGTGCCGGCGCCTGGCCGAGGCCAGCGGGCAGCACGCAGCCCATCACCACTTCGTCGATCTGTTCGGGTTTCAGACCCGCGCGCTGGACCGCCGCCTCGATGGCCACCGAGCCGAGTTGCGGCGCGGTCAGCGACGCGAAGTCGCCCTGAAAGGCGGCCATTGGCGTGCGGGCCACGCCCACGATGACGATCGGATCAGTCTGTGTCGTGCTCATATTCGTCTCACTCATGTTTTAGCTCCTTGATCACACCTTCGACGATTGCCGGCACGTCGCCGAGTTGAGCGGCGTCGGCGGTAATCATGTCGTTGTCTGCCTTGTGCGCGCCGCCGGCCGAGATGGCGCCCACACATTCCCTGTAAGTCGCATCCAGCGCGGCGGCGTCGTTGATCGTCATGCCGAGGTTGCGGACCTTGCCGTCATGCACGCCGTAGGCCCAGCCATGCACGGTCAGTTCCTGGCCACGCGCCCATGCGTCGTTGACGATGGTCGTGCGGCACACGTTCACCACCTGTTCGATCGTGTTCAGTTCGACGAGGCGACGGTGACGCGCTTCGCCAAGCGGCCATTCTTCGATCAATGCGGCATGTTTGGTACGCACGTCCTGCACGTGCGCCAGCCAGTTGTCCGCGAGACCCACGCGCCGGCCATGCAGCGCCGCGCCGACGCCCGAGCAGCCGTAGTGGCCGACCACCATGATGTGCTTGACCTTCAGCAGATCGACGGCGAACTGGATCACCGAGAGACAGTTCAGGTCCGTATGCACCACTACGTTGGCGATGTTTCTATGCACGAACACTTCGCCCGGCGGCAGGCCGATGATCTGGTTCGCCGGCACGCGCGAATCGGAGCAGCCGATCCATAGATACTCCGGCGTTTGCTGATGGGCGAGACGCGAGAAGTACTCGGGGTCCTCGGCGAGTTTGCGCGTGACCCACGCATCGTTGTTGTCGAACAGATGCGAGAGCGGGTTGTCGGAATTCGTCGTGTTCGTGTGCATGGTGCGTGTGGGCGATGGCTCGACCGATTGACCGGCCGGTGTCGTTAGAAGTGCGCGGGCATCATGCCGCGCGTACGCTGCGCGCGTCGACCTGTGCATCGGGATCGATATCGGCGAAACGTTGCGGATAACGGATGCAGAAGCGCTCGCTGCTGTCGTACGGGAAGAAGTCGGGCAATTCGCCTTTCAATAGATGATCCTTGTGCCGTTGCCAAAGCGCAGGATCGAAGAAGTCCGCGTGATGCTGCAGAAAGGCTCGGCGCACGCGTGGGTCACCGAGTAGAAATGTGCCGTACGTCTCCGGGAAAATGTCGTGCGGGCCGACGGAATACCATGGCTCGCCCGACATTTCGTCTTCCTCGTTACGTGGCGCCGGCACTGCGCGCACGTTGCAGTCGGTCAGATATTCGATTTCGTCGTAGTCGTAGAACACGACGCGGCCATGACGGGTTACACCAAAGTTCTTGTACAGCATGTCGCCGGGGAAGATGTTCGCCTGCATCAATTCCTTCACCGCATTGCCGTATTCGCGAATGCCGTGATCGACGTCGTCGTCGTTGCCGTTCTGCAGGAACAGGTTGAGCGGCACCATGCGTCGTTCGATGTACAGATGGCGGATCACCAGGTTGTCGCCATCGTATTCGATCAGCGAGGGCACTTCCTTTTCCAGTTCGCGCACGAGCACTTCGTCGAGTCGCGAGCGGGGCAGGGCGACGCTCGAATATTCGAGCGTGTCGGCCATGCGGCCCAGCCGATCGTGCCGCTTCACGAGTTGATACTTCTGCTTGATCTTCGCGCGCGTGGTTTCCTTCGGCGGCGGGAAGTTGTCCTTGATCAGCTTGAAGACGTACGGAAACGACGGCAGCGTGAACACCAGCATCACGAGGCCCTTGATGCCGGGCGCGACGATGAACTGATCGCTCGAATGCGACAGATGATGCAGCAGGTCGCGATAGAACAGGTTTTTGCCCTGCTTTTGCAGACCCACCGATGTATAGATTTCCGCCTTCGGTTTGCCCGGCATGATGGTGCCGAGAAACTCCACGTAAGCGGACGGCACTTCCATGTCGACCAGAAAGTACGAATGCGAGAAGCTGAAGATGATCAGCAACTGGTCGCGCTTCAGCAGCACCGTGTCGAGCACGAGCAAGCCGGGCTTCACGTGGCGTAACGGCACGGCGAACGGCAACAGCAGATCACCGTTGATGATGCGCCCGACGATATACGCCGACTTGTTCCGGTAGAACAGCGACGAAAGCACGTGAATCTGGAAATTGGGCGCTTCGTCGAATACGCCGAACGCATCGTGAATCGCCTGCATGACACAGCCGACGTCGCGCGTCAGGTCCTCGAATTGCGGCTCGAGCTGGAAGTTCGTGACGATGCGTTCGAGCGTCGCGGCGAGCCCGTCTTTACCGGGGTAGTACGCACGATAAGTCGGTTTCGCCGCCGGTTCGTCGTTCTCGATGTATTCGGTCGAGATCGCCGGACGCACGAAAATGAAATCGTTGTTGAAGTACGAACGGTGCAGGATCTTGCAACACACCGAATTGAAGAAGGTTTCGGCGCACTCGGGCTGACGGTGCGTGGTCAGCAGGCCAATGTAGTGCAGCTTGATCTGCTGCCAGACTTCGTCGTCGATATTCTCGGCGTCATATTCGTCTTCGAGCAGTTCGACACACTCCTGCACACGCTCGTCGTACGACGTGATGCGCTCGCGGGCGAGTGTCTGCAAGCCATGCCAGTCCGCCTTTTCGAAGAGCGTCTTGGCGTGGATCGCAGCGTCGCGAAAGATACGGTAGTGACGGTCGAATCCTTCGAGCATCGTCTGCGCGACGTCGAAGCCGATCTGCGACGACAGCAGTTTGGGGAAGTGATTCATGTCGACCGTATGCTCCGCTCAAGCAGGCCTGGCCTCGCGTGCGCCGCTTTCGAGCAGCGCGCGCGCCTGGGTTTCGTATTGCGCGAGATCTTCGAGCGTCGCGTTCAGGTCTTCCAGTTGACGCTCCAGCACATCGCGATGACGTGCCACCGTGGCGAGGAAGGCGTGCAGTTGCGACACGGTGTCGGTGGGCGATTCATACACGTCCAGCAGGTCGCGAATTTCCGACAACGTAAAACCGAGCCGCTTGCCCCGCAACGTCAGCTTCAGACGCGTTCGGTCTCGCCCCGAATAGACGCGCCGCAAGCCGCTCGATCCTTCTCGGCTTGGCGAGAGTAAACCCTGGTCTTCGTAAAAGCGGATCGCGCGCGGCGTGACGTCGAATTCCCGCGCGAGCTCGGTGATCGTGTATTGCGTGTTCATCGGGGCATCCCATGGCCGGGCAGACATTCGGATTGGACGATAGAATCGACGTTTACGTTATCGTCAACTTGAGTGGAACGCAACCACCGCAGTAACCCTGGCGCATCACGGCACGAACGTGCCGCAACCACGCTGACCGGCATCGCAAACCTCGCCTTGCCGGGCGGCCGACGGAGGAAGACACCCACAATGAATGCACTCGAACATCAACTCGACTACCCGTTCGGCGACACCTTGCCGGAAGCGGGCCACGCCATGGAAGTCGCGCCCGGCGTGTTCTGGCTGCGTATGCCGCTGCCTTTTGCTTTGGACCACATCAACCTCTGGCTGCTGCGTGACGAGATCGACGGTCAGCGTGGCTGGACGGTGGTGGACTGCGGCATCACCTCGGACACGATCAAGCAGAACTGGGAGAAGGTGTTCGACTCGGTGCTCGACGGCCTGCCGGTCCTGCGCGTGATCGTCACGCATTGCCATCCGGATCACATCGGCCTCGCGCACTGGATTTGCACGGGCGGCGACAAGCAGCGCTGGGACGTGCGGCTGTGGATGACGCTCGGCGAATACATGCAGGCACGCGTGATGGCAGCCGGCGACGGTTCGAACGCGGGCGGCGACGGCGCGGCGCGCCACTTCGCGCGGCACGGCGTGACGGACGAGGAATCGCTCGACAAACTGCGCAACCGCAAGAGCTATTACGCGAGCCTCGTACCGGCGATTCCTGGCCAATACCGTCGTCTGCGCGAGGGTGACGGCGTGACGATCGGCGGCGAGACCTGGCGTGTGGTGACCGGCTTCGGGCATTCGCCGGAACACTGCGCGCTGTTCTGCGAAAAGACCGGCGTCCTGATCTCCGGCGACATGGTGCTGCCGCGTATTTCGACCAACGTGTCGGTGTTCGATATGGAGCCGGAAGGCACGCCGCTCGCGCTGTATCTGGAATCGCTAGGTCGCTACGAGACGATGCCGGAGGACACGCTGGTGCTGCCGTCGCACGGCAAGCCGTTTCGCGGCGTGCGTACGCGTATCCGCCAGTTGCGCGAGCATCACGATGCGCGACTCGCCGAAGTGCGCGAGGCCTGCGCGCAGAAGCCGCAAAGCGCAGCGGATATCGTCCCGCTGATGTTCAAACGCCAACTCGACATCCACCAGATGACGTTCGCGATGGGCGAAGCGCTCGCGCATTTGCATCTGCTGTGGCTCGCGGGCGAGTTGAAGCGCACACAGGACGCGGATGGCGTGATCCGGTTCTCGCCGGCGTAAGCGCTAACGCATCGACGTTAGCGTATCGATAAAAAAGCCCGGTTGCGTTCGTCACGCAACCGGGCTTTTCTTATGGCCGCCCGTCGAGGCGGCTAAGTCGAAGCGATCTTACTGCACCGACACCGCGCCGAAGTTCTGCCGACCAAACGGACTCACGTGATAGCCGCTCACGTTGGTGCGCGTGATCGCTGCAGCGGTCGGATAACCCAGCGGAATCCACAGCGCCTGATCGTGGATGATCTGCTGCGCCTGTTCGTAGGCTTTCGCGCGTTTGGCCTGATCGGCTGTCGCCTTACCGTCGGCGATCAGCTTGTCCAGATCCTGGTCGCAGAAGCGCGCGAAGTTGATGCCCGATTTCACTGCATTGCAACTGAAGAGCGGCGAGAGGTAGTTGTCCGGATCGCCGTTGTCGCCGGCCCAGCCCATGAACAATGAATCATGCTGGCCTTGCTTGGCCTGCTTGATGAGCTCGCCCCATTCGATCACCTTCACGTCCGCCTTCACGCCGATCTTCGCGAAGTCCGCCTGCAGCAGTTCGGCGCCGGCCTTCGGATTCGGATTCAGCACGCTGCCGTTCGGACGCACCCAGATGGTCGTTTCAAAGCCGTTCGGATAGCCCGCGTCGGCGAGCAGTTTCTTCGCCTTGGCCGGATCGTACGGCCACGGTTTGACGGCCTTGTCGTAGCTCCACGTGTTCGGCGGATACGGATTCACGGCGGCGGTCGCAGTGTTGTCGAACACGGTCTTCAGATACGTGGTGCGGTCGAACGCCATGTTCAGTGCGGCACGGACCTTCTGGTTGTCGAGCGGCTTCTTCTGCGTGTTCAATGCGACGAACGCCGTCATGAAGGCGGGCGTCTGCACGATGGCGAGCGACTTGTCGGTCTTCGCGTCGGCGAGATCCTGCGGCTTCGGCGAGAGCGCGATCTGGCATTCGCCGGCCTTTACCTTCTGCGCGCGCACCGTGGCGTCCGGCGTGATCGCGTAGATCAGGCGGTCGATTTTCGGTTTCGGGCCCCAGTAGGTCGGGTTCACGTCGTAGCGGATCACGGCGTCTTTCGTGTAGCTCTTCAATTCGAACGGCCCGGTGCCGATCGGCTTGGCGTTCAGATCGACCTGCTTGCCGGCCTTGAGTAGCTGATCGGCGTATTCAGCCGAATAGATCGAAGCGAAACCCATGGTCAGGATCGAGACGAAGGTCGCGTCCGGTGCGTTCAACTCGAATTTGACGGTGTTGTCGTCGACCTTGCTGATCGATTTGATGAGCTTGGGCAAGCCCATCGACTGCGCATGCGGGAAGCCGCTCGCGCCCGCCACCTTGTGCCACGGATTGTTGTCGTCGAGCATGCGCTCGAACGTGAAGACGACGTCGTCGGCATTCAGCGCGCGGGTCGGCTTGAAGTAGTCGGTGGTCTGGAATTGCACGTTCGGACGCAGATGGAACGTGTAGGTGAGGCCGTCGGCGCTCACCTCCCACTTGTCGGCGAGCGAGGGCACTACTTTTTTCGCGGCTTCGTCGTACGACACCAGCGAGTTGAAGATCACATCGGCTGACGCATTGGTCGTGACGAGTGAGTTGAACTGCACGACATCGAAACCGTCGGGGCTCGACTCGGTACAGACGGTCAGCGGTTTGGCGAGCACGAGCGCGGGCGCCGTGAACAGTACGGCGGCTGCGAGCAGTTTGAAGCGCATAGGATCTCCCATAACAAGCGCAGTCAGGCAGTGCGTCTGGTTGTGTTTATGTTCCGTTGACGAAGGCGGCCGGCGTGGCCGCCGTGTTCATTGTGATACGTTTCCGGCGCTGACGCATGGGCCCGGTGAGCCAGCCAGTAAGCGCGTCGGCCTTCGCGAAAGCTTATCGAAGGGTCGTTGCGACGACAACAACTTAATCTACATATGGATATGGCTGGCCCGTTTGGGCTGGCCCATCTGGGCTGGCCCATTGGGGCCGTGCGTGCGCCTGCGCCGTGCTCACGATCGAAGATCGCGCCAGGAGAGCCTGCCAGGTCTGTAGAGAGATGACGACCCTGTGCGGCAGCATCGTCCGCGACATGGCCGCTGCGGTTATTCCGTCACGGTGCCGCGCGGCTTGCGCGGCGCGCGTTCAAAGGCGCGATCGTAGAGCCAGCGCGGCAGCACATGCAGCAACTTTGCCACGATGCCCATCTGCCATGGAAACACCGCGAACGCCGTGCGCCGCTCGATGGCCTGCGCGACTTTCACCGCGAAGCGGTCGGCGTCCATCAGGAACGGCATGGTGTACGGATTGTGCTCGGTCATAGGCGTGCGAATGTAGCCCGGCGCGATGGTGACCACGCCGACGTCGTGCGGCCGCATTTCGACGCGCAACGCTTCCAGATACTTGAGCGCCGCCGACTTCGACGCGCTGTACGCGCCCGAACCCGGCAGGCCACGTACCCCGGCCACGCTGGCGATGCCGACCAGCGTGCCGCGCCGTGCCGCGACCATGGCGGCGGCGAACGGCTCGAAGGTGGCGACCATGCCGAAGTAATTGATATCCATCACTTCGCGGAAGGTGCGCAAGTCGCTCTCACCCGTGACCGCGCCGCGGCTGATGCCCGCATTGGCGATGACGACATCCGGCAAGCCGTGCTGCGCGATGAACTGCGCGGCAGCTTCGGCCAGCGCTTCGGCGTCGCGAACGTCGACGGAATAGATCGAGATGGAACTGTGCGGATGGGACTGCTGGAAGGCGGCGAGGGCGTCGCCACGGCGGGCGACGAGGCCGAGAATCGCGCCGCGCTGCACGTATTCGGTAGCGAGCGCGAGGCCAATACCGCTCGACGCGCCGGTAATGAAAACCTTCAGGGGTGAACTCATTCCGGCGCCTCGGCTTTACATCTTCTTGGCGCGGATTTGCGTCACCAGGTAGTCGAGCACCTGGATCGTGCCCGGCAGGCTGTTGGTCGTGGCCGGGCCGGTTTCATACTTGCCCTGCACGGCCAGCGTCGGCACGCCGTCGATCTTGTAGTCGTCCAGCAGCTTCTTGTCCTTCTGCAGCGCGCTTTGCGTCGAGAACGAGTTGTACGCGTCCATGTACTTCTTCGGATCCACGCCGTTCTTTGCGAGGAACTTGGCCTGATCTTCCGGCGTCAGCAGATAGTCTTTGTTGACGTGGATTTCGTTGAAGACCTTCGGCGTGAGTTGCGTGGCCAGACCGAGTGCGTCGAGCGCGTGGTACATCTTCGAATGCGGGATGAAGTCGTCGCGGAAGGCCACCGGCACGCGCTTGAACACCACGTCCGGACCTTGCTTCTTCACCCATGCTTCGAGGTAGGGGTTGAATTCATTGCAGTGCGGGCAGCCGTACCAGAAGAATTCGGTGACTTCGATCTTACCGGCGGGCTCGTCGGTCGGCTGCGGCGTGGACAGCACGGTGTAGTCCTTGCCCGATACCGGTGCGGCCGGCGATGCCTGTGCCGTTGCGGCGACGAGGCCCAGCGAGAGGAACAGAATGCTCAGCAGTTTTTTCATGTTGTGATGACCCAAGTAGGCGGTAAACCGGTGGCGCCACGCAAATGCCCGTCACCGTTTTTCAATGTCGGCTTTGAACGTCGTGAATTGTCCGTCGTGTTTGTGACACGCGCCGCGCGCCGATAGTTCGGCGGCGGCGCGTGTCGACCAATCACGTGGTTTTATTGTTTGGTAAAGCGGATCACAGCCGTATCGACGCCCGCGTCGGACAGACGCTGACGGTTCGAATTCATGTCCTCGAACTTCGAGAACGGTCCGATACGCACGCGATAGTACGTCACACCGCCCGCATCGCGCTGCGTGACCTTCGATTCGAAGCCCTGGAAGGCGAGGCGCGCACGCTGTTGCTCGGCGTCGGCCGAGGTCTTGTAGGCGCCCACTTGCAGGAAGTAGCCGGTGTTGGCGTCGCCCGGAGCCGGTGCTGCGCCGGAACCCGGCTTGGCGTTGGCGGCGGTCGTGGCCGAGCCGCTCTTGGGCGCCGAGTTGGACGCGTTGGCGCCCGGCGCGCTGCCGGCCTGCGGTTTTTTGGCCGGTGCGGTGGTGCCTTCGCCGTTATCCTGCGCGGCCTTCGGCGGAACCGCGACGCCGTTCGCGCTGCCATTGGACGGCGGCACTTCGACGATCTGCGGTTCTTCGAGCATGCCCGACTGGGTCTGCGGATTGGTCTGGCCTGGCGCCGTGTTGGGCGGCGCGGGTTGCGCGGCCTGCGGCACCGGTTGCCCCGGCGTCTTGCCTTGCAGCGGACGATTCGGGTCGTACTGGGTCTGGCTCGCGCCGGAATCGGACGCCGCGGGCGGCGCCACCTTCGACACGAACGGCGTAGGCGCACGGGTGATATACAGCGCCACCACTACCGCGATCGCAAGGCCGACGATCAGGCCCAGCACGATACCGAGAAACGTACCCCCGGTTTGTTTCGATTGCTTTGTTGTGCGGCGTGGTTTTGCCATCGTATGAATCACCTGCAAAAAGAATCCTGGAACGGCCGCCGATTATAGCGACGGCCGCATGCATGTTGCGCCGGAGGACTTACATCTTGACGGGAGCGGAGACGCCGATCGTCGCCAGACCGTTGGCCAGCACTTGACGCGTGGCGGTGAGCAGCGCGACGCGTGCATTGCGTTCGGCCGCGTCGTCGACCAGCACGCGCTCGGCTCTGTCATTGTAGAACGAGTGGAATTCCCCGGCGAGGTCGCGCAGATAGAAAGCGACCGCGTGCGGTGCGAGTTCTTCCGCGGCGTGTTGCAGCACGTCCGGGAATTCGGCGAGCTTGTTCAACAGCGCCATCGCGCGTTCGCTGGTGAGCGGCGAGACATCTACCGACGCGAGCGTGCTTTCGTCCGTGTTGTAGCGCGACTTGCATTCGGCGATCACCGAGCAGATGCGCGCGTGCGCATACTGCACGTAATGCACCGGATTTTCGTCGTTCTGCTTCAACGCGAGATCGATGTCGAACACGAATTCCGTATCCGCCTTACGCGAGATCAGGAAGAAGCGCACGGCGTCGCGGCCGCGCCGGATCGTTTCTTCGTCGATCAGATCGACGGCCGCTTCCGAGCCCGGCGTGGCGCCCCCCGACCATTCGATCAGATCGCGCACCGTCACATAGCTGCCCGCGCGCTTGGAGATCTTCACCTCTTCGCCATTGCGCATCACCGTGACCATCTTGTGCAGGATGTAGTCGGGATAGCCCTTCGGAATGCCGACGCCAAGACCCTGCAGACCGGCGCGCACGCGCGCGATCGTGCCGTGGTGGTCCGAGCCCTGAATGTTGATGACCTTGGTGAAGCCGCGCTGCCACTTGGCGACGTGGTATGCGACGTCCGGCACGAAGTACGTGTAGGTGCCGTCGGTCTTGCGCATGACGCGGTCTTTGTCGTCGCCGTCGTCGGTGGTGCGCAGCCAGAGCGCGCCTTCCTGTTCGTAGGTCTTGCCGGCCGCGACCAGCTCCTCGACCGTCTTTTCGACCCGGCCTTCCTTGTATAGCGACGACTCCAGATAGTACTGGTCGAACTTCACGCCGAAGGCCTGCAAGTCCATATCCTGCTCGCGCCGCAGATACGTCACGGCAAAGCGGCGGATCGCTTCGAGATCTTCGACGTCGCGCGCGCCGGTGACCGGCGCGCCGTCGCTGGCGGCCACGGTGGCGCCGGCCAGATACTCTTTCGCGATTTCGGCGATGTACTCGCCGTTGTACGCCGAAGCCGGCCAGCCGGCGTCGCCGGGCGCGAGGCCACGGGCGCGCGCCTGGGTGGACAGGGCGAGCGTCTGGATCTGCACGCCGGCGTCGTTGTAGTAGAACTCACGGTGCACGTCCCAGCCTTGCGAGGCCAGCACGTTCGAGAGCGCGTCGCCGAGCGCGGCCTGGCGGCCGTGGCCGACGTGCAGCGGGCCGGTCGGGTTGGCCGAGACGAACTCGATCAGCACATGCTTGCCGGCGTCGCGTTGCGAGTGGCCGAAGGCGTCCCGCTCCGCGAACACGGCAGCGATCACCGCCTGCTTGGCGGCCGCGGCCAGACGCAGGTTGATGAAGCCGGGGCCGGCCACCTCGGCGGCTTCGACGAGGCCTTTGGCCTGCGGTTGAGCGAGCAGCGCGTCGACGATCTGTTGCGCTAGCTGGCGCGGATTGGCGCGCAGCGGCTTGGCGAGTTGCATCGCCACGTTGCACGCGACGTCGCCGTGCGCCGCGACCTTCGGACGTTCCAGCGTGATGGTGGGCGACACGAACGCGGCTTCGCTCGCGCCCTGAGTGGCTTGTGCGACCTGCTTCACCGTGTCGGCGAGCAGTGTTTCGAGAGTATGTTTATGTGCGGGCAGCATGCTTGTTGCGAGTCCAGTGAGGCAATCCGGTGATGCGGAAGAGGCGCCGACCGCGCGGCAGGCGCGGCCGGTTCGTCAGAAGCATGGAAAGCGGCGCTGCGCCCGGCGTGACGCCTCGGGTGCAGCGGCTGCGCCGTCAGGCACGTTGCCTGCAACGCAATCAGTGCGGTGCGTGGCGGCCTGTTGTGACATGCACGGCGGCGGCGTGCCGCGATGGCGTGGTGAATGTGGCCAACCGGCCGGCCCACGCCCTTTGCGCTTCGCTTTTCCGTTCAGACGGATTTTAGCAGGTGCTAATATGTTCAATGAGATGCCCAGCAAGGGCCGTGGCCGTCATGCCTGATCGGCGAGCCAACGTAACGCGCTGCGGCGGTGGCTCTCGAGCTGCTTGCGCGCCAATCCAACATAACGAAAATGGGAACAGTCATGCTGATTACTTTCAAATGCCGCGCCACGCCGGACGTGATGATGCTGGACAACCTGGCACAGTACCTGATCGGCATCGTCGGCAAACGGCTGGGTGAGCGAGGCGTCATCACACACGACGAATTGGGCCCGGCGATCACCAAGCTCGAAGCGGCCATCGTCGTCGACAAACAGGAACGGGCCGAGCACGACGGTCATTTCCACGAAGGCGAGGAAGGTCACGAGCACCACGAGATTCCGCCGGGACTCGCGCAGCGCGCCTATCCGTTCCTCGACATGCTGCGCGCGGCGCAGAAGGAAAACGCGGATATCGTCTGGGGGATCTGATCGCGCCTCGCGGCCGGCGGTCACGCTAATTCAGGCGCACCAATGAAAAGAGCCCGCTCGATGCGGGCTCTTTTGTCTTTCGAAGGCCGGAAAAAAGGCTGGAACGCAACCGGCCTCGCTACGCTGCTTACTGGCTGGCGGCAGCCGGAGCGGCCATCGGAGCCGACGCGCCCTTCTTCATTTTCTGTTTCTTCGGCTTTTTGACGTGTTTCACCGTGGGCGGCGAATACGAACTGACCGAGCTGGAGCCACCGGGAGCGGCGGGCTGAGCCACCGCGATCGAGGCGCCAGCGGCAAGCGAAACAGCAGTCAACAACAGCGTCAGCTTCTTCATAGGATTTCTCTCCGTCGACGATTGCAATTAGTTAAGCCGACGCGTTTTGGCCGCGTCTGGCGAGGTAAAGCCGACTCAGTCTACAAAGACGAAAATTACGCCGCCGCAAATATTCATTCTTTCTGGCCCGATATAGTGGGGTTGCCCCCACGGAAGCCTTACAGCAAAGGCGCGAGCGCCCGTTCAGCGTCGGTTTTCGACAACGACATGCGTTGAGCGAAGTCTTCTACCTGGTCCTGACCGATCTTGCCAACCGAGAAATAGGTGCTGTCCGGGTGCGCCAGGTAGAAGCCCGAGACGCTGGCCGCCGGCAGCATGGCGAGCGATTCGGTCACGCTCATGCCGATTTCGGTGGCTTGCAGCACGTCGAACATGTCGCGTTTGACCAGGTGGTCCGGGCAGGCCGGATAGCCCGGCGCCGGACGGATACCGCGGTATTTTTCGGAGATCAGGTCGTCGTTGGAGAGGGTTTCGTCGTTCGCGTAGCCCCACAGGTCGCGTCTCACGCGTGCATGCATCGCTTCGGCGAAGGCTTCCGCGAACCGGTCGGCGAGCGCCTTCAGCATGATCGCGCTGTAGTCGTCGTGATCCTTTTCGAACTGCTTTTCCTTGACGTCGACGCCCAGACCCGCCGTGACCGCGAACATGCCGATGTAGTCGGCCACGCCCGATTCCTTCGGCGCGATGAAGTCGGCGAGCGACCGGTTCGGCCGCATCACACCGTCCACCACCGGCCGCACGGTCTGCTGGCGCAGGTTGCGCCACGTGAGCGCCACTTCCGTGCGTGATTCGTCCGTGTAGATTTCGATGTCGTCGTCGTTCACCGTGTTGGCCGGCAGCAGCGCGATCACGCCGTTGGCCTGCAGCCAGCGGCCCTGGATCAGGCGCGCAAGCATCGACTTGCCGTCCGAAAACACGCGGCGCGCCGATTCGCCGACGATCTCGTCGTTCAGAATCGCGGGATACGGACCGGCTAGGTCCCACGTCTGGAAGAACGGAGCCCAGTCGATGTAGTTCGAAAGCTCGTTCAGATCGAAATTCTTGAACACGCGGCGGCCGATGAACTTCGGCTTGACCGGCTGATAGCTCGCCCAGTCGACCTTGGTCTTGTTCGCGCGTGCTTCGGCGAGCGTGACCATCGGCGTGGCTTTCTTGTTGGCGTGCTGATCGCGGATGCGGTCGTAGTCGGACTTGAGGTCGTCGAGATACTTGGCCGCGCCCTCGTCGGACAGCAGGCTCGACGCCACCGACACCGATCGCGACGCGTCCGGCACGTACACCACCGGTCCCTCGTAATGCGGCGCGATCTTCACGGCGGTATGCACGCGCGAGGTGGTCGCGCCGCCGATCAGCAGCGGAATCTTCTTGATGCGGAAGTAGTCGTCGCGCTGCATTTCCGAGGCGACGTAGGCCATTTCTTCGAGGCTCGGCGTGATCAGCCCGGAAAGACCGATGATGTCCGCGCCTTCGACCTTGGCCTTCGCGAGAATCTCGTTACACGGGACCATCACGCCCATGTTGACCACTTCGAAGTTATTGCACTGAAGCACCACGGTCACGATGTTCTTGCCGATATCGTGAACGTCGCCCTTTACCGTCGCCATGATGATCTTGCCTTTGGCGCGGACGTCGTCGCCGGCCGCAGCCATCTGACGCTTTTCTTCCTCGATGAACGGGATCAGATGCGCCACGGCCTGCTTCATCACGCGCGCCGATTTGACGACTTGCGGCAGGAACATCTTGCCCTGGCCGAACAGGTCGCCGACGACGTTCATGCCGTCCATCAGCGGGCCTTCGATCACGTTGATCGGGCGGCCGCCCGCGGCCGCGATCGTCGCGCGGACTTCTTCGGTGTCTTCGGTGATGAAGTTGGTGATGCCGTGCACGAGTGCATGCGCAAGACGCTTCTCGACCGGCTGGTTACGCCACTCGAGGTTCTCTTCCTTTTTCGCTGCACCGGTCTTGAACTTGTCGGCGACTTCGAGCAGCCGGTCGGTGCCGTCTTCGCGACGGTTCAGCACCACGTCTTCGACGCGCTCGCGCAACTCCGGATCGAGGTCGGCATACACGCCGAGCTGGCCCGCGTTGACGATGCCCATGTCCATGCCGGCCTGAATCGCGTGATACAGGAACACGGTGTGAATTGCCTCGCGCACCGGGTCGTTGCCGCGGAACGAGAACGACACGTTCGACACGCCGCCGCTGATCTTCGCGTAGGGCAGATTCGCTTTGATCCAGCGCGTGGCGTTGATGAAGTCGACGGCGTAGTTGTTGTGCTCTTCGATGCCGGTTGCGATCGCGAAGATGTTCGGATCGAACACGATGTCTTCCGGCGGGAAACCGACTTCGTTGACGAGGAAGTCATACGAGCGTTTGCAGATCTGCGTCTTGCGCTCGAAAGTGTCGGCCTGGCCTTTCTCGTCGAATGCCATCACGACGGCTGCCGCGCCGTAGCGGCGAATCAGGTTTGCGTGATGGCGGAAGGCTTCTTCGCCTTCCTTCAGCGAGATCGAGTTGACGATCGCCTTGCCTTGCACGCACTTCAGACCGGCTTCGATCACTTCCCATTTCGACGAGTCGATCATGATCGGCACGCGCGCGATATCCGGCTCCGACGCGATCAGATTCATGAAGCGCACCATTGCCGCTTTCGAATCGAGCATCGCCTCGTCCATGTTGACGTCGATGACCTGCGCGCCGTTTTCGACCTGCTGGCGCGCAACCGCGACGGCTTCGTCGAACTGGTCGTTCAGGATCATTCGCGCGAACGCCTTCGAGCCGGTCACGTTGGTGCGTTCGCCGACGTTGATGAAGAGCGTCCCGGACGTGACGTTGAACGGCTCGAGGCCGGAAAGGCGCATGGTGTGATCGGTCATGGCGTAGGTGCGAGTCGAGTGCTGCGTTTGAGGTGCGTCGGAGTCGATAGCGGGAACTGGCGGCCGAGGTTCAGGCCGCCGGACTCAGGCTGCGTCGCGATATTGGTTGGGCCATTGGCGCGGCTTCACTTCAGCGAGTGCCTGTGCAATCGCCGCAATGTGCTCCGGCGTCGTGCCGCAGCAACCGCCTGCGATATTCACGAGGCCGGCCTGCGCGAACTCCTTGAGCAAGCCCGAGGTATCCGCCGGCAGTTCGTCGAAGCCCGTGTCGCTCATCGGATTCGGCAAGCCCGCATTCGGATAGCAAGATACATAGGTGTCGCACAGCTTCGCCAGCTCGGCGATGTACGGGCGCATCAGTGCCGCGCCCAACGCGCAGTTCAGGCCGAACGTGAGCGGCTTGGCATGACGCAGCGAGTTCCAGAATGCTTCGACGGTCTGGCCCGACAGAATGCGGCCCGATGCGTCGGTGACGGTGCCAGAAATCATGATCGGCAGACGCTCGCCGGTGTCTTCGAACAACTCGTCTAGTGCGAACAGCGCGGCTTTCGCGTTGAGCGTGTCGAAGATCGTTTCGACGAGAAACAGATCGGCGCCGCCGTCGAGCAATGCCTTGGCCTGCTCGTAGTACGCGGCGCGCAGTTCGTCGAAGGTCACGTTGCGCGCGCCCGGATCGTTCACGTCAGGAGAAATGCTGGCGGTTTTCGGCGTCGGTCCGATCGCGCCTGCGACGAAACGCGGGCGGTCGGGCGTCGAATACTTGTCGCAAGCGGCGCGCGCCAGTTTCGCCGATTCGAGGTTCATCTCGATGGCAAGTTGTTCCATGCCGTAGTCGGCCTGGGCCACGGTCGTCGCGCCGAACGTGTTGGTCTCGATGATGTCCGATCCCGCCGCGAGATATTGCTCGTGAATCTCGCGGATGATCTGCGGCTGCGTGATCGACAACAGTTCGTTGTTGCCCTTGATGTCGCGCCCGTAGTCCGCGAAACGCTCGCCGCGATAGGCCGCTTCGTCGAGTTTGTAGCGCTGGATCATCGTGCCCATTGCGCCATCCAGGATCAGGATGCGCGACTTGAGCAGCGCGGGCAGCGCCGCGCCGCGCGTGTAGGCGGCGTCGAGACGGACTGGCGTGGCGGTTTGAGCAGGCTGGTTCATGGCGGACGTGGGCTTGCGCCGGCTTTTTCGGGAAACCTGTCATTGTAGCCGCTGTCGGACGGAACCGCCCGGCGCGGGCCTTCGCGACATCGACAGTGTGAAAAGAAAACGGCCCCGCAAGGCGAAAGCCTGCTGGGCCGTTTCATTAACTGCTGGCCGTCTTAAAAACTCCGCCGGATGGACTTGCGAATCCGGACAGCGCGGCCAATCCATGTCGCCAAAAACGTTAAGCCGAACCCTGCCCTCAGTGAAGAATGACGGGCTGGTGCATGAGGCTGTCGAACTGGCCGAGGAATTCGTCTACCTCGTCCAGCGACGGTTCTTCTTCGATCAGCTTCTGCACGTGCTCGCGAAAGCGCGCCGCCATAGCACCGTCAATGTAGATTTCGCGCTGCATGTTCTTGTCGACGATCTCATAGCCACCCGACTTCATGGCCAGCGGACCTTCCTGCGGCGGAAACTCGACGACACAATAGTTCGGGCTGTTGTAGATCATTTGCATGGCGACACTCCTTATTTCCGTTGGCTCCTGGCCATTCCTGCGCCATAGGTGGAGCGTATGGTGTGGAATTCAAGGGGTGGGTCCGGATTGACGCTTGTAAAAGTTCCGAACCTACCGGTTAGACCGGCCTTTCAAGAAACGTTTCAAGCAGTGCAGCAAAACGGTGAGATTGCTCGATGGGCGCCAGATGAGCGGCATCGAGTAATTCGAAACGCGCGCCTTCGATGGCGTCTGCTATCGCCTGCGTAGAAGCAGGCGGCGTGCCCGTGTCGTGGCGGCCCGCCACCGTCAACGTTGGGCAACGGATGGTTCCCAGCTTACTGCGTACATCGAAATCGCGCAGCGCTTCGCACGCCATGGCGTAGCCTTCTGGCAACGTATGCGTCAGTACGTCGCGAATCTGTTCGACCGCTTCGGGGTGCGCGGTCGTGAAATCGGGCGTCAGCCAGCGGCTCAAGGTCGATGGCACGAGCGCCGCCATGCCGTCGCTGCGGGCGCTGGCAGCGCGCTGGTTCCATGTGGCACGCGCTTCGGGCAAAGTGCCGGCGCTGCTGTCGGCGATGGTCAAAGTATCGACGCGGTCAGGGTGAGTCAGCGCAAATTGCTGCGCAATCATGCCGCCCATCGACATGCCGACCAGATGCGTCGTGGGTGCGCCGAGCGCATCGAGCAAGGCGGCGAGGTCGCCGGCCAGGTCGTCTATGCTAAACGGCGCACGCGATGCCGCGGTCTTGCCATGTCCGCGCAAGTCGTAGCGCAGGACGGTGTAGTCGTCGCGGAAATAGCCCGCGAGCTGATCCCAGACAGACAGGTCGCCGCCGAGTTGATGGATGAACGTCAGCCACGGGCCGCCGCCCTCGTTGCTCAGCACATAGCGCGTTTCGATACCGTTGATGTTCACTTGCATGCGGGCTCCTTGAAGGGGAACGCAGTGGAAGGGTCCATTCACGCGCGACGCCACGCTTTTGACTGCACGGCTGAGGTATATACGCAGCTTACGCGCGAACGGTTGCAACAGTGTGTGCGAGTGCACCTCGCGACGTAAGTTCAGCGAGTCACTGGAGCCTATGCTCGGATTTAAAGCTTTAGGGCTTGATGATGCCGGACGGACTGCCGGGCTCGGTCGAATCAACCGGAGAAGAGGGCGCAGGCTCGGGCGCAACCGCCGAAGTGTCGGATGGCGGTGCGTTGGGAGAATCGTCAGAGGGGACCGCGCTATTGTCGCTATTGACTGAACTATTCGCGTTATCGGCATTGAGCTTGCCGCGCCACACGAGTTCGAATTGTGTACCGTTCGGTTCAGTTTGAACGATGCGCGCCGGCAGCCAGCCGAGCGACGGTGCGAGCCATACGTCGATGCGTCGCATGTCGCCGTCGTGGCGAGGCAGGCGTTTGAAATGGCGTGTGTCGAGGTAACCCTGCGCGGTGCGGATCGTTTCGTCGCCGATAGTTACGATCGGCCAGTTTTCACCGCTGTCGTTGTCGACCACGAAGAACTGGCGCGTCACGCCTGGCTTATAGGCGGCCGGGTCCCCCCGCACGAGGCTCGCGAGTTGCATCACCATGCTGAAACGATCCTGCGCGCCGTCGGGCAGCGGCAGCGTAGCGGGGGTGCGGGTAAAGGCGATCTTCTTGTCGGTGCGATTGAAGATTGCGACGTCTTCCGCGCGATGTCCGCGCTTTTCGATGTACTGATCCGGCGCGAGACCGAATGCATCGATGCGGCCGTGGCTCGAATACACGAATGTACCGACGAAAGGCAGCGGCACCGACACGACCATTTCGTAGCTCTGCGCGTTGCTGGTCCAGTGAATCGTGCCGGGCTGATTGCGTACGCCGTTGTAGAAGGTGTCGTATTGCAGTTCACCGGATGGCGGGACCGCGAACTTCACGCCAGGCGTTGCCTGGGGAGCACTGGCAGCGGATGGTGCGCTGGCGGTTCCGGTGCCGTTCACGCCGGCGCTCGCGTTTGCGCTGCTTGCGGCGGCAGCGGCAACAGCGCTCGCCGCAGTCGTCGCCGAGGCCGCAGTGGCCGTCGATGGCGCTTTCGCCGCAGGCTGCAAAGCCGTCAACACATGCTGCTCGTGCGGCTTGTTTGCCGCAGCCTTATGCGCGGGCGCAGCGGCCGGTGCCTGCGGCGCTGCCGCCGCCGGTTTGCGCTCGATCCGCTCGGGCGTGAGCAGCGTAACCTGCACGGGCACGCGCGCGTTGTCCGATGGATTCAGATTGGCGCGATTGCGCTCCACCCACTGCGCGGCGATCCAGTGCAGCACGGCCACCAGCACGAGCACGGCAATCCAGCGCCACGCGCGCAATCCCGCGCGCGGCCCGCTGGGCGGCGTGCGATCGGTGCGGTGGGTGGCGGAGGGTGAGGACATCGCGGATAGCTGTAAGAGCTTATGAGGGCCGTGATACGTGCCGAATGCGTGCCAGGCGCATCACATCAAGCGGCGTCGTTGCGGGGCGCCGCACTATACCCCAGCTCATACGAAAGCTTTTGAGCGCATTCCCGCAGGGCCGTATCGATCTCGCCGCCCCAACGGATATCGAATACACCTTCGTGACCCAGCGCGACGAGTCCCAGGGCAAGCTCGCCGGTCGAGTCGAATACCGGCATGCAGAATGCGTGAATAGTCGGCAGCAACATGCCTTCCACGCGCGCCGCTTCATGCTGACGCACCTGAGCCAGCACCCGTTCGGCTTCTTCCCGTGTGCGCGGGCCGCCCGTTTGTGAGGAGCGGCGCGAATCGGCCAACTCGCGTTCGAGCATCGCGGCGGTTTTGCTGGACGGTAAATACGCGGCAAACAGCAGGCCGGTGGCCGAGCTGAGCAGCGGCATCACGTCGCCGAGTTTCAGCGATGCCTTCGCCGGATGGCTCGATTCCATCCAATGAACCATGGTCGGCCCCTGATTGCCCCATACGGCGATACCTACCGTCAGATCGAGCCGGTCGCGCATCTCGGCCAGCGCAATCCGCGCAAGCTTGACACCGTCGACCCGCGCGAGCCGCGCGAGGCCCATCTGCAAGGCGAAGCCGCCTAGCTCGTAGCGACCCGAGAGCGGATCTTGCGCGACCACGCCCAGTCGCAGAAAACTCACCAGATAACGGTGCGCTTTCGCCGGACTCATGCCGGCGCGTTGTGCGAGATCACGCAGCATCATCGCGCGCGGTTCGCCGGTCAGCACTTCGAGCAGCCGGAAACCGACTTCGATCGACTGGATGCCCGAGCGCAGCTTTTCCTCGCCGGACTCGACGCTATCGTCGTCGGCTTCGGGCGGGTCGAGCGGTTCAGCAGACTCGTGGTCGGTGCGGATCGCACCGGCGCGGGCAATAGGAGGCATGAGCAGAGCGCATGGAGCGCGTTCAAATGACAGTGAGAAAGGATGGACAGCGGGGTCCGGCGAGAGTGCCCGAAATCGGACCACGCTTCCGGCGCACTTCGTGCCGAGGCTGGCCCCAGCCTAGCGAGCGCAGCCCCGCACTTGGGTCGTGCCGATTCACCATCGTAGAATAGATTCCTTCTATCGTCACTAACACGGTTCCACTTCTCTATGAAACTTGCCACGCTGAAGGACGGCACGCGCGACGGTCAGCTGATCGTCGTGTCCCGCGACCTGCATACCGCGGCCATCGCCGACGCGATCGCGCCCACCATGCAGCGCGTGCTCGACGACTGGGCCTTCTACGCGCCGCAACTGCACGACCTGTACGACGCGCTCAATCAGGGCCGCGCGCGCAACACCTTCTCGTTCGACGCCAGGGAATGCATGGCGCCGCTGCCGCGCGCGTTCCAATGGGCCGACGGCTCGTCGTACGTGAACCACGTCGAACTGGTGCGCCGCGCGCGTGGCGCGGAAATGCCGCCGGAATTCTGGACCGATCCGCTGATGTACCAGGGCGGCAGCGATGACTTCATCGGCCCGAAAGACGATGTGCCGTGCGCCTCGGAAGCGTTCGGCATCGACTTCGAAGCGGAAGTGGCCGTGATCACCACCGACGTCCCGATGGGCGCCACACCCGACCAGGCACTGCGTAGCGTGCGGCTGATCACGCTCGTCAACGATGTTTCGCTGCGCAATCTGATTCCCGCGGAACTTGCAAAAGGCTTCGGCTTTTTCCAGAGCAAGCCCGCTACCTCGTTCGCGCCGGTCGCCGTCACGCCCGACGAACTCGGCGAACAC
Source organism: Paraburkholderia sp. BCC1884 (assembly GCF_900996225.1). Taxonomy (GTDB): domain Bacteria; phylum Pseudomonadota; class Gammaproteobacteria; order Burkholderiales; family Burkholderiaceae; genus Paraburkholderia. The sequence continues at coordinate 611,504 of NZ_CAAJGL010000090.1, forward strand.
TGGCGCGAAGGCCGCGTGCATCGGCCGATGATCGTCCACTGGAACAACAGGAAGGTCGGCCAGCCCGACGCCGGCACCGACATGGTGTTTCACTTCGGCCAGTTGATCGCGCACGCGGCGAAAACCCGCAATCTGCGCGCGGGGGCAATCGTGGGTTCGGGCACGGTGTCGAACAAGGACGCGAAGCGCGGCTACTGCTGCATCGCCGAAAAGCGCTGCCTGGAGACCATCGAGCACGGCGCGCCGCAAACCGAGTTCATGAAGTACGGCGACACGGTGAAGATCGAAATGTTCGACGAAGCGGGCAAGTCGATTTTCGGCTCGATCGATCAGGGCATCGCGCCGCTGGATTGATCGATGCACCGCTTGTGTGCCTGGTGAAGAAGTAGGCGGCGCGCCGTTCACGTGCGCGCCGACCTCGTTGAATTCGAAAGGGTTTCGCCCGATGCCGCGGCCACAGCGCGCGGCTACACTGACGGGCGCGGCGGCGTAGCCAGGGGTGGCGTGTCGCCGGTTGATCGCGGAACGTACACGCCTCTGTGCGCAAGTGAAATGGTTTGCGTGCATCGGCGGCATATCAGAACGAAAACCAACGTGAGGAGACAGCATGCTGCGATTCGAATCCTTTGCATCGGGAACCCGGCGTACTGAAAGACCGGGCGGGCGTGTGAACGCATCGCGTCACGGATTCGCGAAGCGTGTCACGGCGCTGGGCGCTGCGCTGTTGAGCGCGCTGCCTGCCGTGGCGCTTGCGCAGGTCAAGATCGGACTCGTGCTGTCGCTGACCGGGCCGGCTGCCTCGCTCGGCATCCCGGCGCGCGACACGGCGACACTGCTGCCCAAGCAGATCGGCGGTCAGTCGGTCGAATACATCGTGCTCGACGACGCGTCCGACACCACTCAGGCCGTGCAGGACACCAAGAAGCTGATCTCCGAGAATCACGTCGACGCCATCATCGGCTCGTCGATCACGCCGAATTCGCTGGCGATGATCGACGTGGTGGCCGATGGCGAGACGCCGATGATCTCGCTGGCGTCGTCGGCGAAAATCATCGAGCCGGTGGATGCGAAACGTCACTGGGTCTTCAAGACGCCGCAAACCGACGCGATGATGGCCTCGGCGATCGCCGAGCACGCCAGTCTGCACAACGTCAAAACGATCGCCTTCATCGGCCAGGCCGACGCGCTCGGCGAAACCTTTTACGCCGAAGTCGCGAAGTTCGCGCAGCTGCATCACATCGCGATGGTGGCGAGCGAACGCTTCAACCGCACCGACCCGAGCGTGACCGGCCAGGTACTGAAGATTCTCGCGACGCATCCCGACGCCGTAGTGGTCGGCGCGGCCGGTACGCCCGCCGCGTTGCCGCCGAAGACGCTCAGGGAGCGCGGCTATAAAGGGCTGATCTATCACAACCACGGCGTGGGCAATAACGACTTCCTGCGCGTATGCGGCGCCGATTGCAACGGCACGTTCCTGCCTGCCAGCCCGGTGCTGGTCGCCGCGCAATTGCCAGCGGATCATCCGGCCAGGCGTCTCGCGCTCGACTACATCGCACGCTTCGAAGCGCTGCGCGGGCCCAACAGCGTGTCCGCGTTCGGCTCGTACACGTGGGACGCGGGCATGCTGCTCAGCAACGCCGTGCCCATCGCATTGAAAGCGGGCGCGCCCGGCACACCGGAATTTCGCCGCGCGTTGCGCGACGCGCTCGAATCGACACACGGTCTCGCGGATACCAACGGTGTGGTCAACATGAGCAAGACGGATCACCTTGGACTCGACCAACGTGCGCGCGTCATGGTGGAAATCATGAACGGCAAATGGGTTTATCAGCCGCGCTGAAATTGGTGCGCATGAGCCTCTGCGCGCAATGGCTCGTGCGCGCCACGATTTAACTGATTCACCGTTACACGGATTGCTCATCATGTCTCAAACACCTCACAGCAACGACGCGTTCTATGCGCGTTACCAGTCGCTTCAATTGCATCGGCATCCGCACGGCGTGCTCGAAGTCGTGATGAGCGGCGAGGGCGCGAACAGGAGCGGACTTGCTACCGCCAACGCGCGCATGCATTTCGAACTGGCGGAAATCTGGCGCGACATCGACCGCGATCCCGAGACACGCGTGGCGATCATTCGCGGCGAAGGCAAGGGCTTTTCCGCGGGCGGCGATCTGCAACTCGTCGAAGATATGGCCACGGATTTCGACGTGCGTGCACGCGTGTGGCGCGAAGCGCGCGATCTCGTCTACAACGTGATCAATTGCAGCAAGCCGGTGGTGTCGGCGATGCATGGTCCGGCGGTCGGCGCGGGACTCGTAGCGGGACTGCTCGCGGACATTTCCATCGCGACGAAGACGGCGCGCATCATCGACGGACATACGCGGTTGGGCGTTGCAGCGGGCGATCATGCGGCGATAGTCTGGCCGCTGTTGTGCGGCATGGCGAAGGCCAAGTACTACCTGATGCTGTGCGAGCCGGTGAGCGGCGAGGAGGCGGAGCGCATCGGGCTGGTGTCGCTCGCCGTCGAGGAAAACGAGTTGCTGCCCAAGGCATTCGAAGTCGCCCAGAAACTCGCGAACGGCTCGCAGACAGCGATTCGCTGGACCAAGTACGCGTTGAATAACTGGTTGCGCTCGGCGGGGCCCGCTTTCGATACCTCGCTCGCGCTGGAATTCATGGGCTTTGCGGGACCGGATGTGCGCGAGGGCGTGAATTCGCTGCGTGAGCGGCGCGCGCCGGATTTCGGCGGCAGTGATCCGTGGCGCGGCCAGTCGCCGACCGGCACCGGCACCGGCACCATGACTCCGGACGACGAGCGCTCCTGAGCACGCGTCCCCCACGGTATGATCGACGCAGACGCGCGCGGCACGGCGCACTTTCCATCAAAGCAGCGAGGCGACAAGCATGACCGATAAGACTGACTCCACGCCGCCCTTTCCCGGCTTTCCTGGTTTTCCGCCCGCTGAAATGCTGGAGCGCATGTGGGGCATGATGCGGCTGTCGCCGTTCGGCTCCGCGTTCTCCGGTGCCCAGCCGGGCGCCGGACTCACGCCCTCGCTGTCGATGATGTCCGACATGATGGCGCCGCTCACCAACGTCGAGGAACTCGACAAGCGCATCACCGACATGCGCGCGGTCGAGCAGTGGCTCAAGCTGAATCTGAGCATGTTGCAATCGGCGATTCAGGCGCTCGAGGTGCAGCGCGCCACGCTCGCCACGCTGCGTGCATTCGGCGCGTTCGCACAATCGTCGATGGCGCAGCCGGCGGCTGCTGCGGCGCCGAGTCCGGCGCCTGCAACGGGCTGGCCGCATCCCGAGGCGCCGGCGTCCGAGTCGTCCGAGTCGTCCGAGTCGTCGACGAGCGACGAGGATGACGCCACGGCCACGCCGCCGTTCGACGCATCGGCCTGGTGGAATCTGCTGCAATCGCAGTTCAACCAGATCGCACAATTTGCCATGACGCAACCCTCGGTCGCCACGGCGGCAGCCGGTGGCGGCACGGCGCGGGAGATGCAGGCGGCGGCGGAAGGGGCGGCCTCGGCCGGGGTGCCCGCAGGTGAGGAAACGCCGTCGGCCGCGACATCGAAGGAATCGGAAAGCGAAGCATCGACCAGGCGGCCGGCAGCGAAGCGGACTTCGACGTCCGCTTCCGCCAAGCGCGCCGCTGCGCCGCGCACGACGAAAAAGTCGATTTGACGCTGGGAACGAATCGTGGGGGCTCAAGCCGCGCCGCCGTATTTCCGGCGCGGTGACGACGCCAGCGGTCGACCTCGGGAGGCAGCGGGAAATCGGCGCCTGTCACGGTTTTGACCTCGGTCGTCCGCCAGACTGCCGAGGCGCCGGCTTCATTGAGCGGGGTCAATCAGGCACTGTTATTGCGTCTTGTCCCGTGCGGGAACCGTAAAGTCAGCGTGCTATCATTGTGTAAGGTTCACTTGGTTTTGGGCGTGCGCTGAAAACAACCAATCCAGCCGCCCTTGCATCATTTACCGCCGGTATTCCGGCGTAGGGCTGGCAGGTGCGGTTTTCATCGCAAACTGGCTCGACCTCAGGCACAGGGTATCCCTCACCCACGGTTGGCCGCGCAGCGCGTAACTTATGGTTAGCTGCGCCTCGCGCACGCGCCTCGACTTCTTTGCTGTCTGATGCATCTAGGCAGCTGATTACCGCGTAAAATTGAATGCTTGGCCGACAAACGGGAGCACTTCGTTTCGTCGTGAACAAAAGTGCTACACGTAGCAGTGACAGACACACACAGTATGCGCAGAACAGGGGTGGGACTATGAACACCATGCTTTATCCGGAACTTTATAAATCGCTCGAATCCGTTCGATGGGACATGGAGAAAGACATTCCCTGGGACAAGTTCGATGCATCGCTCCTGACCGACGAGCAGGCCGCAACGATCAAGATGAATGCGATCACCGAATGGTCGGCGTTGCCCGCCACGGAAATGTTTCTGCGTGACAACCATCACGACAGCGATTTTTCCGCATTCATGAGCGTGTGGTTCTTCGAAGAACAGAAGCACTCGCTGGTGCTGATGGAATATCTGCGCCGTTTCAAGCCGGAAATGTGCCCGACCGAAGAAGAGCTGCACGCCGTGCGCTTCGAGTTCGATCCGGCGCCGCCGCTCGAAACGCTGATGCTGCACTTCTGCGGCGAAATCCGTCTGAATCACTGGTACCGCCGCGCGGCCGAATGGCACACTGAGCCGGTCATCAAACAGATCTACGAAACCATCTCTCGCGACGAAGCGCGTCATGGCGGCGCATACCTGCGCTACATGAAGAAAGCGATGGTGCAGACCGGCGACATCGCACGTGCTGCTTTTGCAAAGATCGGCGTGCTGATGGCATCGGCTCGCCGCACGGAAAAACCGCTGCATCCCACGAATCTGCACGTGAATCAGGCACTGTTCCCGCGCGACACGATTCAATCGCGTCTGCCGGATCCGGAATGGCTCGAACGCTGGCTCGACGAACAGATTCGTTTCGACGACGGCTGGGAAAAGAAGGTCGTCGAGCGGATTCTGCACAACCTGTCGCTGCTGTTCGAGCGCACGTTCAATACCGCGCAGGAATTGAACCGCTATCGCAAGGAAGTGGTGCAGCGTTTGCAGGCTGAGCAGAAGTCGGCGGAACAGCCGGCTTGATCGTCTCGAGCGTGTAAGCCGTTTTCACGGTTTCAGCAAACGGCCCGGCAAGCATGAGCTTGCCGGGCCGTTTTGCATCATGCCGGGTACCGTGTATCGTGACGGCACTTCTCCGTTTCAACACACACTTCCTCTCTCGTACTTCTCCATGGCTGCTACTTTCGAACGCAAGATTTTGACGCGCGACGCACTGGCGAATTTGCGTCCTTCGCTCACGGCGCCGGTGGTGTTCACCAATGGCGTGTTCGATATCCTGCATCGCGGGCACGTCACGTATCTCGCGGATGCCAAAGCGCTGGGCGCGTGCCTGATCGTCGGTGTGAATAGCGACGCGTCGGTGCGCATGCTGGGCAAGGGCGACGACCGGCCCATCAACAACGAGGCCGATCGCATGGCGCTGCTGGCCGCGCTGGAGAGCGTCGATTACGTGGTTTGCTTCGGCGAGAAAACGCCTGTCGATCTGATTTCGGCGCTGCGCCCGGACGTGCTCGTCAAGGGCGGCGACTACGATATGGACGTGTTGCCGGAGTCGGCGATCGTGCGCAGTTGGGGCGGCAAGGCGCTGGCGATTCCCTTCGAACACGACCGCTCGACCACGGCGCTGTTGAAGAAAGTACGCACCCAAAGCTGACCGCGCGCTTTACTGCAACGCCGACGCCGCGATCGGTACCGACGGCGTTGGCGCGCCCACCACCGCCTGGTCGGCGGCTTCGGAGGCGGTAACCGGTTGCACTTTCAACCATTCCGGATGGATTTGCCGGTTCAGATGGTTGGGCTCGCGTCCGCCTGCGGTAGGCGTCGGGCCGAAGACGCCGCGCACCGCGACGAATGCCAGCAGGTTGGCAAAAAACAGTATGGCGATCAGCCAGCGCAGCATTGTTAGTTTTCCCCGTCCAGAAGAAGTTGAGCCGCCGTTATCTCGCGGGCCACGAGCTTCGCGATTCAGGTGCCGCGTTGCGCCGTCTGCTCGGCGGCGATCAGCGCAAGGCCCGACAGCACCAGCGAATCGTGGCGAGTATGCGGTACTTTCAGCGCGCTCGCCACTTCGTCCACGGCGCCGCCGCTGACCACGAGCCGCACCGGCACCTGCCATTCGTCCTGCAAGTCCTGCCACATCCGCTCGATCAAACCGGCCTGCGCCAATGTGCAACCGGCGGATAGCGAGCGCGGCGTGTCGGTCGCGAAGAACGGGCCGCGGCGGAGTGTCCGGCCGGTGTCGCCGGTATCGAGCAGGTCGCGGGCGACGCGGGCGTCGAGTGTCGGCAATTGTGCCGTGTGCTCGCCTAGCGAGCGCATCATCAAGGTCCAGCCCGGCGCAATCAGTCCGCCGACAAAACCACCGTCCGCCCGCAAGGCTTCGAGCGTGGTCGCCGTGCCGAACGTCGCGATCAGCAGATGGTCGCCGGGAAATGCCGCATGCGCGCCGATCATGCCGGCCCAGCGGTCGCTGCCGAGTGCGTGCGCCGTGGTATAGCCGTTGGTCACGCCGCATTGCTGAGCGGTGGCGCGGATCGTCGTGAGCGGCAGTTGCGGCCAGTGCGCGTCGAGCAATGCTTTGATGCGCGCCGCGACTTCTTCACCCGCGACATTCGATAACCACGCGCCGCCGGGCGTCGGCAAACTCGACCAGTCCGGCTCTGCGCCGCTACCGCCGTCGCTGCGATCATTGTTGCTACCGCTACCGCTACCGCTACCGCTACCGCTACCGCTACCGCTACCGCTACCGCTACCGCTACCGCTACCGCTGTGCGCCAACGCGCCGCTCGCCATTGGCGAACCGTCCGTCTGCACCAGCGCCCACTTGATGCGGCTATTGCCCGCGTCGATCAACAGATGAGGCGCGCCGCCCGTCATGCAGCACCATCCGCGAGGCGCAGCGAGACGTCGCCGGTGGCGACGGTCTGGCGGCCCGACGCGGTATCGAGCAACAGCTGGCCGCGGTCATCGACGCCCGCTGCGATGCCGCGCGCCAGTTCCTCGCCTTGTTCGAGCAGCACGACTTCGCGACCCGCGTACGCATGCACGGCATTCCAGCGCGCCTGGAACGGCGCGAAACCCTCGACGCCGAAGCGTTGCAGAGCGGGTTCGAGCGCGTTCAGTTCGGCGGCCAGCGTGTCGGTGAGATTGGCGTTGGGCAGCGCGCGCTGCAGCGCGGTCGGCATCGTGCCGCGCGCTTGCGGCGGGGCGCTGGCGTTCAACGCGCCGACTTTGGCGGCGAGTTCGTCGGCGCCCTTCACATTGGTGCCGATGCCGATCACCACGGCGCTGGCGTCGTCGGTGCTCCAGGCGGTTTCGATCAGGATGCCGGCCAGCTTGTCGCCTTCGAGCAGCACGTCGTTCGGCCACTTCAACGCGATCTGGCCGGGGCCGGCGACCGGCAGCGAGCGCAGCCCGTCGACCAGTGCGACGCCCACGGCAAGGCTCAAACCCGCCAGCCCCTCGAGCGGACGGGGCAGCACGCAGGCCACCGAGAACAGCAGCGCATTACCCGGCTCCGCGTACCACGGACGCCCACGGCGCCCGCGGCCGGCGGTCTGCAGATACGCGACCCGCACGATCGGCCGCGGCAGTGCGCCGGCTTTGCGCGGCAGCGCCTTCACGCGGGCCATCAGGTCGGCATTGGTCGAGCCGGTTTCCTCGACGATTTCGATCGGCCAGTCATGGGCCTGCGGGCCGAACAGGGCAACGGCGCGCTCGCGGTCGATGCGCCAATCCGCCGCCGAGGCGGTCTGAGGGGAGGTCTTGGAAGCGTTCATATCGCATATTGTAGCGACAGCGCATCCGCTGGGGCGGTCGGCAAGGTCCATCCGCCGCGCCTTCGCTACAATGGCCCTTAATCCGATAACCAGATTCCAGCGATCCTTGAACTACGACACTCCGCCCGGCCTTGAAGTCGCGGCAGGCAGCCAAGGCAAGATCGTCCGGCTCTCGGGCCAGTGGACGGCGCTCGCACTCGCGCGCGACCGCGCCACCGGCCATGTGATCCCGCAGCTGCGCGCGCTGATCGGCGCCACGGGCATCCGCCAGTGGGACCTGTCGCGCATCGACCGGATGGATCACGTCGGCGGCCAGGCGCTGTGGCGCGTCTGGGGCCACAAGATGCCGCCGGACACCTCGCTGACCGACACGCAGCGCGACATTTTCGAACGCATCGCCCTGCTCGACACCGTGCGCGACAACGCCGAACCGGTGCCCAAGCTCGATCCGTTCACGCGCCTGGGTCTCTCGATCTTTTCGTTTTTCGAGCACCTGTACGGCGGCGTGGGCATGCTCGGGCGCGTCGTGCTCGATCTTCTGTCGATCTTGCGCAAGCCGAAGCTCATGCCGTGGACCGAGATCTCCGCGAACGTGTATAACGCCGGCGCGAAGGCGTTGCCTATCACCGCGCTGGTCGCGTTCCTGATCGGTATCGTGCTGAGTTATCTGTCGGCGCAGCAACTGCGGTTGTTCGGCGCGAACCAGTTCATCGTCAACATTCTGGGTCTCTCGGTGATCCGCGAACTCGGGCCGGTGCTTTCGGCGATTCTGGTGGCGGGCCGCTCCGGTTCGGCGATCACCGCGCAGATCGGCGTGATGCGCGTGACCGAAGAACTCGACGCGATGCGCGTGATGGGCATCTCGCACGGTCTGCGCCTGATTTTGCCGCGGGTGATCGCGCTCGGCGTCGCCATGCCGCTGCTGGTGATGTGGACCAACATCATCGCGCTCACGGGCGGTGCGCTCGCCGCCAAGATCGTGCTCGGCATCGACATGAGCTATTTCGCGCGAGCTTTGCCGGGCGTGGTGCCGGTGGCCAATCTGTGGATCGGGATCGGCAAGGGCGTGGCGTTCGGCATGCTGATCGCGATCGTCGGCTGTCACTTCGGTTTCCGTATCAAGGCCAATTCGCAAAGTCTCGGCGAAGGCACGACGACCTCGGTGGTGACTTCGATCACCATCGTGATTCTCGCGGACGCGGTGTTCGCGATCCTCTTCCAGAACGTGGGGCTCGGATGATCGCACCGCTTAGCCAGACCGTGCGCGGCCAGCCGGCGCCGTCGATCGCCGAACCGGTGATCGAAGTGACCGATATCACCAAGCGCTACGGCCGCAACATCGTGCACCAGCACCTGAATCTGGAGGTGCGGCGCGGCGAGATCATGTCGATCGTGGGCGGCTCGGGCTCGGGCAAGACCACCCTGGTGCGGCAGATTCTCGGGCTGGAGCGGCCTTCGTCCGGCACCATCAAGCTGTTCGGCGAAGACCTCGCGACCATTCCGCCGGACGCGGCGCTGCTGATGCGCAGCCGCTCCGGCATGCTGTTTCAGCGCGGCGCGCTATTCTCTTCGCTGTCGGTGTTCGACAACATCGCGCAGCCGGTGCGCGAGCTGGGCAAAGTGCCTGAAGACCTGCTGCGCGACATCGTGATGCTCAAGCTCGAGATGGTCGGGTTGCCGTGCAGGAATGCCTCGTTGATGCCGTCGGCGCTGTCGGGCGGCATGGTCAAACGGGTCGGCATCGCCCGCGCGATCGCGCTCGAACCCGAGCTGCTGTTTCTCGACGAACCGACTGCCGGCCTCGATCCGCAGGCGTCCGATGAATTCGTCGAACTGATTTCCGCGCTGCATCGCGCGCTCGGTTTGACGGTGGTGATGATCACCCACGATCTCGACACCATGATCGCGCTCTCCACCCGCGTCGCCGTGCTGGCGGATCGCAAGGTGCTGGTGGCCGCGCCGGTCGAAGAGGCCGCGGGTTTCGACCATCCTTTCGTCCGCGAATATTTCCTCGGCCTGCGCGGGCGCCGCGCGTTGCAGGCGTTGCCGCCCGAGCGCCGCGCGAAGCTGCCGCGTGCCGCGCTCGAACCGGCGTCGTCCGAATTGCCGCTGTGAACCAGGGAACCTGACAATGGAAAATAAATCACATGCCTTCTGGGCAGGGCTCTTTACGATAGTCTTGCTGGTGGCAATCGCGGTGGCGGCCTTTTTGTTCAATGTCGACCGATCCGTGCGAGTGCCGTACGATCTGATTGCGCGCACCAACGTGACCGGCCTCTATACCGACGCGGCGGTGCGCTATCGCGGCCTCGACGTCGGCAAGGTGCAGTCGATCAAGTTCGACCGGGACCATCCGGGTCAGATCCTGATCCGCATTCTGGTCGACACGCATGCGCCGATTACCCACTCGACCTTTGGTAGTCTCGGGTTCCAGGGCGTGACGGGCATTGCCTTCATCCAGCTGGACGACAATGGGCGCGATACCTCGCCGTTGCCCTCGTCGGTCAAGGATGTGGCCCAATTGCCGATGCGACCCGGTTTGCTCGACCAGTTGCAGCAACGCGGCGACGTGCTGCTGCGCAAACTCGAAAAGGTCACGGACGACGTCAATAATCTGCTGTCGCCGGAAATGATCGCCCAGGTGCAGAGCACCGCGGCGAGCCTGCAGAAAGCTGCCGACGGCATCGCTACGCTGAGCCAGCAGATGGGGCCGGTCGCCGGCAAGCTGCCCGGCACGATCGACCAGCTGGACCGCACGCTGGCGTCGACCAACCAGTTGATCACCGGGCTGAACCGGCCGGACGGCCCGTTCGAGACCAATCTGAACAAGGTCGGCACGGCTGCCCAGCAGGCGGGAGATGCGCTGACGTCGATGAACGGCTCGCTGCAGGAATTGTCCTCGCGCGTCGGTTACGACACGCTGCCGCGCGTCAATTCGCTTGCCGAAGACGTGCGCTCCGCAGCGCGTTCGGTTGACCGTGCCGCCGATATGTTCAGCACCAGCCCGCGCAGCGTGTTGTTCGGCGCGCCGGCTGCGGCGCCGGGTCCCGGCGAAGCCGGTTTTACGTGGCCGGCTGCCCGCACCACCAAATAATTTTGCAGATTTGAAGAAAGGAAGATTGTCATGTCACGCTCGCCCCACCGATTGTTGTCCACCAGCGCCACGCTAGCAGTGCTGCTCGCGTTCGGCGTGCTGACTGCGGGCTGCGCGGGCAACCCGGCCGCGATCTCGGACATCCGTTACGACTTCGGACCGCCGAATCCGGCTGCATCGGCGGGTACGGCGCCGCCGGTCAAGGTGCTCGAAGTGAGCGCCCCGGACGTGCTCGAGACCGACAAGCTGATCTACCGCATCAGCTACGCGGACGCGCAGCAGACCGCCGCTTACGCCAACAGCCACTGGACCATGGCGCCGTCGCAATTGCTGACGCAGCGTCTGCGCGGCGCGCTCAGTTCGCGCGGCACGGTGCTCACGGGCGCCGACGGCGTGGCCGCCCCCGTCCTGAAAGTCGATCTGAGCGAGTTCGAGCAGGTTTTCGACAGCCAGTCGGAAAGTCATGCCGCGGTGACCGCGCGCGCCACGCTCACGCAGAGCGGCAAGGTGGTCGGCCAGCGCACGTTCATCGCGCGTGCGCCCTCCAGTTCGGCGGATGCCGCCGGCGGCGCGCAGGCGCTCGCCGCCGCCAGCGACGACCTGGTCTCGCAGATCGGCGCGTGGCTCGGCGTACAGGCGCTGGTCGCTGCGCAATGACCGGCGCGCCGCTCACGCAAAGGAGCGCTGCGTGAGCGAAAGACCCTGGCTGCGCCGTCCGTCGGCGCTCGCCCGGCAGGCGCTGCTGCTATACACGGCGCTGATCGTCTACGGTTCGTGGTATCCGTTTTCGGGCTGGCGTTCGCTTGGCCTCGCGCCGTTCGCCTATCTGTTCGATCCCATGCCGCAGTACCTGACGGCGTTCGACGTCGTCACCAACGTGCTCGGCTACATGCCGTTCGGTGCGCTGGTGGTGCTCGCCGTCTATCCGCGCTGGCGTGGCACGCTGGCGGTCGCTTTGGCCTTTTTGCTTGGCGGACTGCTGTCGGGCGTGATGGAAGCGGTGCAAACCTATCTGCCCACGCGGGTCGCTTCCAATCTCGATCTGGCGGCCAATGCGCTCGGCGCGTTGCTTGGCGCGGCGATCATGTCGCCTGCCACCGGCGCGCTGCTCGATCGCGGCTTGCTAAGGCGCTGGCGGCTGCTGTGGTTCGAGCGAGGCAGGGCGGCGCTCGTCTGTCTGGTCGGGTTGTGGCCGGTCGCGACGATGTATCCGGCGCCGCGCCTGTTCGGCCTCGGCAACTGGCCTCGCGCGCTATGGCTGCGTTTCGATTCGACGACGCAGGATGCCTTGCTTGCATGGACGCCGTCCGCCTGGCACGTAAGCGCATGGCCTGCGCTGCTCGCTCCACGCTTGCCGGACGAAGTGTGGGAGGCGCTGATCACCATGCTCAATCTGTGCGCCGCGCTCATGCTGGCGTCGCTGCCGGTGCGGCGTCATGCGCCGCGCGTGCGGTTGCTGCTGCTGTTTGTCGTCTCGACCTTGTGCGTCAAAGTGGGCGCAACATTTTTGCAGTCGCAGTCGGGCCTCGCCTTCGACTGGGCAACACCGGGCGCGCTCGCGGGGCTCGTCTGCGGCACGCTCCTGGCGCTTCTCACCCTGCGTGCGCGCCGCAAATGGCGTGCAGCACTGGCGGCGTGTGCGCTGACGGCTTCGCTCGTACTCGTCAACCTGCTGCCGGTGAACCCGTATTTCGATGCGGTACTGGCCGACTGGCGACAAGGACGCTACCTGCACTTCAACGGTCTTGCGCATTGGCTCGCGTGGATCTGGCCGTATGCGGCGCTCGTGTGGCTGGCCTATACCGTCGAGCAGGCGTGGTTGAGGCGACGGATGAAACACGGATGAAACGCGCGTGAGAGCCGGGATGAAATCGCGCTCGCTGTCTCAGCGCGCTGCTGCGCCGCGCTCCAGCGACCGCTAGCCTCGCTCGCTATAATCGTTCGCACGACAGGCGCGCCGCTGTGCTCAGAGCGCCACTCCCCATTCTCATCGTCTCGCTCCCTAGACATCATGGACTCCTTCTACAAGTATCACGTGTTCTTCTGCCTCAACCAGCGCGACCCTGGCGCTGAGCGCCCGAGCTGTGCGAACTGCAACGCGCAGGAGATGCAGGAGCACGCCAAGAAGCGCGTGAAGAAACTCGGTCTCGCCGGTCCCGGCCAGGTGCGCATCAACAAGGCGGGTTGTCTCGACCGGTGCGAGCTCGGCCCGGCGCTGGTCGTCTATCCCGAAGGCGTCTGGTACACGTATGTCGACGAAAGCGACATCGACGAGATCGTCGATTCACACCTCGCGAACGGCAAGATCGTCGAGCGTCTGAAGATCGATCAATAAGCCTCGCTATGAACGTACACACGAAAAAATATCTGATCGACGGCCCCGTCGGCAAAATCGAAGTCGCGCTGGATCTGCCCGACGAGATGCGCGACAACGGCGCGGCACCACGCGGCATCGCGCTGGTCGCGCATCCGCATCCGCTGTTCGGCGGCACGATGGACAACAAGGTCGCGCAGACGCTCGCACGCACGCTCGTGCAGTTGAACTACGTGACGTATCGCGCGAATTTTCGCGGCGTCGGCGAAACGCAAGGCGAGCATGACGCCGGTATCGGCGAGCGCGACGATCTGCGCGCCGTGCTCGATCACATGCGCGCCGAGCCGGCTCAAGGCGATCTGCCCCTCGTGCTCGCGGGCTTTTCGTTCGGTACCTTCGTGTTGTCGCACGTGGCCGCGAAGCTGCGCGAGGAAGGGCAGGCGATCGAGCGCATGGTATTCGTCGGTACGGCGGCGAGCCGTTGGGAAGTCGCGCCCGTGCCGGAAAACACGCTCGTGATTCACGGCGAGACCGACGACACCGTTCCCATTCAATCGGTTTACGACTGGGCGCGGCCGCAAGAATTGCCGGTCGTGGTGATTCCGGGGGCGGAACATTTTCTGCATCGCAAGCTGCATGTGCTGAAGCGGATCATCGTCGACGCGTGGCGGTGATTGGCGCGTCATATGCGTTTTCCGGGGTACAGGTACGCGAAAACGCAAATTAATCGCCCGCCTTTGCGCAAAGTTACCAGGATTGCGCGCGTATAATGAGCGCACTTTTTTGGGCGCAGCGCCGCCCATCCGGCAGTTCGCGCGCCGCGTAGTGGGCTTGCGTGCGCAGCGGTGCCGGGTGCGGATTGCGCTGCGCGAACCGACCGCGTAGCCGGAAGTCCAATGGGCGCCGCGCCGTTTTTGCGGCAAGACGCTCGCCGACCGGCTCTTCCAAACTATGCGCCCTGCGCGCGATGTATTTTTCTGCACGAATCGACCCTATGCGTTTTTCCACCTCCGGCCGCACGTCATTCCCTTCAGTCGCTTCCTTCGTTCCCCAATCGCTTAGCCGTGCCGTGACCCTCGGCGTGGTCCTGCCGGCCACGCTCGTGGCCAGCACGGCGTTCGCGCAAGTGCCGCCGCCGGCGGTGAACGCGCGCTCGTGGGTGCTCGTCGACGCCACCAGCAATCAGGTGCTCGCCTCGGGCAACGCCGACGAACGTGTCGAACCGGCCTCGCTGACCAAGCTGATGACCGCGTATCTCGTCTTCGAAGCATTGCAGGCGAAGAAGATCACGATGGATCAGACGGTCACGCCGAGCGAAGCGGTGCGCCGGGTCAAGACCGACGAATCGCGCATGTTCATCGAGGCGAACAAGCCCGTGACCGTGCACGATCTGGTGTACGGCATGATCATCCAGTCGGGTAACGACGCGGCGATCGCGCTGGCCGAACTGGTGGGCGGCAGCGAGTCGCAGTTCGTCAACATGATGAACAACGAGGCGAAGCGCCTCGGTATGACGCACACGCATTTCGCCGACGTGAACGGCATGCCCGATCCGCAGCACTACACGACCGCGGGCGACCTCGCGATCCTGTCAGCGCGTCTGATCCGTGACTTCCCCGACTACTACAACATCTTCTCGGTCAAGGAATTCACGTACAACAAGATCAAGCAGCCGAACCGCAACCGTCTGCTGTGGATCGACCCGACCGTCGACGGTCTGAAGACCGGTCACACGCAAGCCGCCGGCTACTGCCTGATCGCGAGCGCGAAGCGTTCGCTGCCGGGTACCAACGACGGCTCGCGCCGCCTCGTCTCGGTGATGATGGGCGAGACCAAGGAACACGATCGCGTGCAGGACAGCCTGAAGATGCTGAACTACGGCTACAGCGCGTATGACACGGTGCGTCTGTACAAGGCGAATCAGGTGGTCGGCACGCCGCGCGTCTACAAGGGTGCGCAGGATACGGTTCAGATCGGTGTGAAGGGCGATCAGTACATCACCGTGCCGAAGGGCATGGGCGACAAGGTGAAGCCGCAGATCGAGCAGATCGATCCGCTGATCGCGCCGATCGCGAACGGTCAGCAGGTCGGCACGGCGAAACTGGTCGCCGACGGCAAGGTGCTCGCGCAGTTCCCGATCGTTGCGTTGCAAGCCGTGCCGCAAGCCGGCGTGGTCGGCCGCGTGTGGGATTCGCTGATGCTGATGTTCAACAAGAAGAAGTAAGAGTCTGATTGCAATGACCGCTGTTGCCAATGCTGTTGCCGATGTTTCGCTCGACCCGATTGTTTATCTGAACGGCGAGTTGGTGCCGTTGTCCGAAGCGCGTGTGCCGGTTCTCGACCGCGGCTTTATCTTCGGCGACGGCATTTACGAAGTCGCACCGTTGTACGCGAATGGCGCTGGCCCGCGCACGCCGTTTCGCTTGCAGCAGCATCTCGCGCGTCTCGCGCGCTCGGTCGGGAAGATTGGCATCGCCAATCCGTTCGACGACACCGGCTGGCGGGAACTGATCTCACGCGTCGTCGCGGCCAACGAGGCCGACGGTTCTTTGCGCGTCGATCAGGACGCGATTGTCTACATTCAGGTAACGCGCGGTGTCGCCAAACGTGCTCATGCGTTTCCGGCCGGCGTACAGCCGACGGTTTTCGTGATGGTTACGCCGCTGCAGTTGCCGGGCGAGATGCAGCGCGCGCAAGGCGTGCGTTGCGTCAGCGCAGAAGATCGTCGCTGGCTCAATTGCGATATCAAGTCGGTGTCGTTGCTCGGCAACGTGCTGATGGCGCAATATGCGGCAGAGAACGACGCGTTCGAGACGATCCAGTTTCGCGACGGCATGCTGACCGAAGGGTCGTCGTCGAATGTGTGGGTGGTGAAAGGCGGCGTGTTGTCCGCGCCGCCGCGTAGCCGCAAGATTCTCGAAGGCATTCGCTACGGGCTGATCGAGGCGTTGTCGCAGGAATGCGGCATTCGCTTCGAAGCGCGAGAGATCAGCGAAGCCGAGGTGCGTGTCGCCGACGAGATCATCGTCAGTTCGGCAACCAAGGAAGTGCTGCCGGTCACGCAGCTCGACGGCCAGCCGGTCGGCGAGGGTAAGCCGGGCGCGGTCTTTGCGGCGCTGTATGCGGCCTATCAGCGGGCCAAGGTCAAGGAAGCGCAACACGTGCAGCAAGGAGTCGAGAATGAATCCCGAGAAAACATCACTGCTTGAGTTCCCGTGCGAATTCCCCATCAAGATCATGGGAAAAACGCATCCCGAGTTCGCCGACACGATTGTCGAGGTCGTCCGCAAGTTCGACAACGAAGTGGACGCCTCGCGTCTTGAGACGCGTCCTTCGAGCGGTGGCAATTACACCGGCCTGACCGTCACGGTGCGCGCCACGAGCCAGGAGCAGCTCGACGATATCTATCGCGCGCTGACGGGTCATCCGATGGTCAAAGTGGTGCTCTGACGCATCGGTCGGTCGTATTGGTTGTATTGATCGTTATGCTGTGACGCGCAATGCGTCCGCCGTTTGACCTGGGCCGGCATCGGCGCCTGGTCCCACCTCGCAGGCTTGATCGAAAAGCTGCTTGAAGCGGCCCACTTCCTCGAAGACCCAGTCGCGAAATGCCTTGACCCTAGCGGTTTCCATCATCTGCGGCGGGCAGATGAAGTAGTACTGCCACGGGCTCGGCCCGTCCACATCGAATAATCTGACCAGGCGGCCCGCCGCGATCTCGTGCATGGCGAGCGAGCGGCGTGTCAGGGCGACGCCCTGGCCGTCGATCGCCGCCTGCAGCAAATTCGACGAATCCTGATACAGCACGCCGCGCTTGGGCTCCGGCCAGTCGGTGAGGCCTGCGGCGTCGAACCATGGGCGCCATAGTTCGTCGTCGGAGCGCAGCAATGGCACTTTGGCGAGATCGGTCGGTGTTTGCGGCAGCTTGCCGCCGTTGAAGTTCGGCGAGCAGGCCGGGAAGAAAATCTCCTCCAGCAACAACTCCGCGTGCAGCCCCGAATATTTGCCGAAGCCGAAACGGATCGCCACGTCGACGTCGTCGCGAGCGAAATCGGTCAGCACGTTGGTGGACAGCAGTTCGAGGTCCCACTGTGGATGCGCCTCGATAAAGCTGCCGAGGCGCGGCGTCACCCAGCGCGCCGCGAACGACGACAGCATGGACACCACGAGCCGTCGCTCACGGTCGCCGGCACGGATTTCACGGGTGGCGTCGGCGAGCGCCATCAGCGCGGAGCGTACGTGGGTGGCGTAGCGGCGGCCGATTTCGGTAAGCCGCACGCGCTTACCGTCGCGGGCGAACAGCGCGACACCCAACTCGGCCTCAAGCGCGCGAATCTGGTGGCTGACGGCGCCATGAGTGACGAAAAGCTCGTCGGCGGCACGCGAAAAACTCTCGTGTCGGGCCGCGGCTTCGAAAGCCTTGATGGCGTTCAGCGCGGGTAATTGCCGGAGATCCATCGCAATATTTCTCACATAGAGGTGAAAATTGATCGTTTTGATCAAACCCTTGATACGCCTAGGATTGTAGTCACGAAACGATCTTTGGCGAGGGCATCATGCGAGAAATTTCCTCTAGTATCGCGTTTGAAATCCGTAGCGGCGAAACGGTGCCGATGAAGGTGGCGCGCAGCACCAAGCTTGTCGTGCGCGGCGGCGCGGTGTGGGTGACCCGTAGCGACGATACGGAAGATTACTGGCTGCAACCGGGTCATACGCTGCGTCTGCGTCGGGGCGAACGGTTATGGCTGAGCGCCGAAGGCAGCGCACGCGCGACAGTTGCGTTTTCCGTGCCGACGCGTTGCGACCAGCGCGCGTTGAACTGGTTTGCGCGCATCGGCGAGCGGCTGGCGGCGCGCATGCGCGGCGGGTGGCGGACGGTTTAGGTGGGCGCGGAAAGGCGTAAGGCGGGGGGAGATGCGTGGTCGGCGGTACGGCGCGGCACGGCTGGCGGCATGACGGCCAGGCATCCGCCCCGGCATCACTCATGCTTTCGCCTCCGGCGCCGATTCCCATATTTCGGTAAACTGGCGAAATCATGTGCGCCAACCCGGTTTCCCTGTCTACTTCGTCCGCCACGGCGCCGCTAACGCTGCGCTGGCGCGGCAGCGAACCCTACGAAGCCAGTTTCGAGGCCATGCGCGCGTTCACCGACTCGCGCACCGCCGACACACCCGACGAAATCTGGCTGGTCGAACATCCTCCCGTCTTCACGCTCGGCCAGGCCGGCGACCCGGCGCACCTGCTGGCTGCCGACAGCGGTATTCCTCTGGTGAAAGTCGACCGTGGCGGCCAGATCACGTATCACGGGCCGGGGCAGGTGGTCGCTTACCTGATGCTCGACCTGCGACGCCGCAAGCTGATGGTGCGTGAGATGGTCACGCGGATCGAGCAGGCCGTGATCGACACCCTCGCGGCGTATAATCTCGCCGGAGAACGCAAGGCGGGCGCCCCCGGCATCTATGTGGCAGAGGGCTCCGACGCGGCGCTGGAGGCAGGATCACACGCCGGCGCCAAGATCGCCGCGCTAGGGCTGAAAATCCGCAACGGCTGCAGCTATCACGGCGTGAGTCTGAACGTGAGCATGGATTTGCAGCCGTTTCTGGCGATCAACCCATGCGGCTATGCAGGGCTCGAAACGGTCGACATGGCCACGCTCGGCGTGACCGCCGGCTGGGACGACGTGGCCCGTACCTTTGCAGAACGCCTCACCGCAAACCTCGACGGCAGTCCCGCGGCCGTCGCCCAACCGCAGGCCGGTGCGCTCACCGCCTGACTGGACCGAACGAATGACTGACGTAACCGCGAACCTCGCAGCTTCTCCCGCCCCTGACGCCGTGCCGGCCGCCGCCGCGTATGACGCCACCGCGAAGCAGAAGGCGCAAGCCAAAACCGCCCGTATTCCGATCAAGATCATCCCGATCGAAAAGCTGAAGAAGCCGGACTGGATCCGCGTCAAAGCGGCCACCGGCAATTCGCGCTTCTACGAAATCAAGCAGATTCTGCGCGAACACAACCTGCACACGGTGTGTGAAGAAGCGAGTTGCCCGAATATCGGCGAATGCTTCGGCAAGGGCACGGCGACCTTCATGATCATGGGTGACAAGTGCACGCGCCGTTGCCCGTTCTGCGACGTCGGCCACGGTCGACCGGACCCGCTCGATGTGGACGAACCCGGCAACCTGGCGCGCACCATCGCCGCGTTGAAGCTGAAGTACGTGGTGATCACCAGCGTAGACCGCGACGATTTGCGTGACGGCGGCGCTGCCCACTTCGTGGAATGCATCCGTCAGACGCGCGAGCTATCGCCGGAAACGCGCATCGAAATTCTGACGCCGGACTTCCGTGGTCGGCTGGATCGCGCGATCGGCATTCTGAACGCCGCACCGCCCGATGTGATGAACCACAACCTGGAAACGGTGCCGCGTCTTTACAAGGAAGCGCGCCCGGGTTCGGACTACGCGCATTCGCTGAAGCTGCTGAAGGACTTCAAGGCGCTGCATCCGCACGTCGCGACCAAGTCCGGTCTGATGGTCGGCCTCGGCGAAACTGAAGAAGAAATTCTGCAAGTGATGCGCGACCTGCGCGAACACAACGTGGACATGCTGACGATCGGCCAGTATCTGCAGCCGTCGGAACACCATCTGCCGGTGCGCTCGTACGTGCATCCGGACACGTTCAAGATGTACGAGGAAGAAGCGTACAAGATGGGCTTCACAC
Source organism: Paraburkholderia sp. BCC1884 (assembly GCF_900996225.1). Classification (GTDB taxonomy): domain Bacteria; phylum Pseudomonadota; class Gammaproteobacteria; order Burkholderiales; family Burkholderiaceae; genus Paraburkholderia. The sequence goes on from NZ_CAAJGL010000090.1 coordinate 631,540, forward strand.
ACGCAGCGGTTGGCGCAATGGTTCGTTCGAGCTACCACGCCGATTTGCAGGCACATGGAGCCGGTGTGGTCTGAGCCGATTGACTTGCTGTTAGCTGGACAAACAAAGCCCGCACTTGATGCGGGCTTTGTTTTTTTCGGCGAGCGTTGATTGCTCCAGCCACGCGTTGCGGCTCTGTCTGCCAAGCCTATCGATAGTGCCGCGCCAGAAACATGCAGGTGGAGGACACAACTGTGCCGATAAGCATGAAGGGATACAGGAAGTTGATGAAACGATCGCGCAACGAGCGGTTCTCGATGATGTAATCAATCAGATTAGGCATGTCATATCTCCCTTGAACGTCACGCGCAAAGTATATCGCGGCATTTTGAATTTGTTTAGGTTAACGAATAATGAGATGCGGAAAAGGACGCCGCTGAAATTGCCGTCATGAAAAGTGAAGGCCATAGCAGGCGTCGATCCGAATCTTTCTCGTCAAAGGGGCGCGTGTAGAGAGTTGCGGAGTCGGCTGCGCCAAACGACACAAGGATCGACGCTGCGATGATAAGCAGAACGTGCCAAAGAAGACCGGTTAGCATGAGTGCTCGGGCGCCGTCATGCGACGCCTCGCTCAATCCGCAGCCGATCTCGTAACACGCGCTCGCGCACATCGAAATGACGCCCCAGAGAAGCTGGCCGTCCTGCACTGAGCGCATTGCAGCGCCCGCCGACGCCTGCCTATAGAACCGCGAAAAACTCAACAGCGGGAGCAGTGCAATTGGCGCGAACACCGGTACGCCGATATTGAAGAACGACCAGCTAACGCGACCTAACAAATCGAGCATGAAGACTCCAGCGAAGATCAATCCTGCGATCATCCCGCCGCCGTCAACGCAAGGTCAATCTGCCGAACGGCCAGGTTGCGCCAGGGCGTATCTTCACGCCATCATTCGCTGAAGCCGCATCACTGCGCGCATCGACAGTCGCACTAAACAACTCGGCGTGAAAAATCACGTGGTTTTGCCGGCAGCGCTGCCGGAGATTCTCACGGGCTTGCGCATCGCCATCGGTTTCGGCTGGACCACGTTAGTGGCCGCCGGGATGGTCGTGGCCACCGCCGTTTTGGGTCAGATGGTGCTCAACGCGTCGAGTTTTCTGCGCACCGACGTCGTGGTGATGGGCATCGCGCTGATCGGCCTGATCGCGTGGCTGTTCGATCTCGGCATGCGCTTGTTGGAGCGACGCCTCGTGCTTTGGAAACGGCGCATATAAAGTCGCCGGAGTCCGGGCGAACCTTACGCAAACAGTTCGATCACCGGCCAGTTGCGTTGCTCGGCAATGGTACGCAAGCGCGCATCAGGATTGGTCGCAACCGGATGCGTGACACGTTCGAGCAGGGGCACGTCGTTGATGGAATCGCTATAGAACCAGCTTTCCTCAAAGTCTTCCAGCCGATGCCCGAGCGAAGCCAGCCAGCTCTCGGTACGCGTGATCTTGCCCTCGCGAAAGGTCGGCACGCCTGCCGCCTTGCCCGTAAAGCGCGCCGACGGATCTTCGCCTTCGGTGCCGAGTTCGATGCCCAGCAGATGCTCGAAGCCGAGCGCCACGCCGATCGGTGCCGTGATGAACACGTTGGTCGCGGTAACGATGCAGCATAGATCGCCTGCCTCGATATGCCGCGCAACCAGTTTGCGCGCGGCAGGCAGAATGGCCGGTGTGATTACCTCGCGCATGAACTGCGCATGCCACGCGTCGAGTTGCTCGCGCGAGTGACGCGCGAGCGGCGCCAACGTGTAGTTCAGATAGGCGGCCATATCGAGCGTGCCCGCTACATATTGCCGGTAGTACCCGTCGATTTCCTCGGCATGCCGCGCCGCGCCTTCCACACCCAGGCCTGCCATAAAGTGGGCCCAGGCCTGATCGCTGTCGAGCGGCAGCAAGGTGTGATCCAGGTCGAACAGCGCGAGGTTACGGCTCATCCAGCGTCCTTTGATTGATGGGTCGAGGCAGTCGCACAACCGGGGCATGGAGCATATCGGGGATACGCAGTCGCCCACAGTTTGCACGAGCGTATTATTAAAAGCACAAAATTACAATAAGGCAAAAATGTGCAACACTGATGACATAAACGCGCCGGGTGTCGCTCAACGCGGGACGCGGTTGGGATGTGGCAGCAGGAATGGATGCGCAGTGGCTTATGTTGATTCTCCTTAACCTCCTGGCGGGCGTGGCGCTCCTCGTGTGGGGCTCACACATCGTGCGCACCGGCATCCTGCGTGTGCTGGGCGCCGATCTTCGCGGCGTGCTCGGGCGCAGCACCAAGGGCCGCTGGCGTGCATTCCTGTCAGGCGTCGGCGTCACCAGTCTCGTGCAGAGTAGCAATGCCACCGCAGTGATCGTGACGTCGTTCGCGGCGCAGGGCATGTTGCCGCTCACCAGCGGCCTTGCGATCATGCTGGGCGCCGACGTCGGCACCGCTTTGATGGCACGGGTGCTCACGCTCGATCTCTCCTGGCTTTCGCCAATCCTGATCCTGCTCGGCGTGCCGCTATTCCTGTCGCGCAAACAGACGCGCGTCGGCCAGGCGGGCCGTACCTTGATCGGTCTCGGTCTGATCCTGCTGGCCTTGCATCTGATCGTCGAGACCGCGCAACCGATGATGCAGGGCGCTGGCGTGCGCGTGATGTTCGGCGCCTTGACCGGCGACACCATGCTCGACGCGCTGGTCGGCGCCGCCTTCGCCATGCTGTCCTATTCGAGCCTCGCCGCGGTGCTGCTGACCGCGACGCTGGCGTCGTCCGGGGTGATCTCGCTGAAGGTCGCGCTGTGTCTCGTGATCGGCGCGAATCTCGGCAGCGGCTTGCTGGCGCTGCTCGGTACGGTCGCGCAGAATGCGGCGGCGCGGCGTCTCGCGTTGGGCAGCTTTGCGTTCAAACTCGCGGGCGCTTTGTTGATCTTGCCGTTCGCGCCATTGCTCGCGCGTGGTTTGCCCGTGCTGATCGCCAATCCGCGTGAAGCCACGGTCGGCTTCCATCTGATCTACAACACCTTGCGTTGCTGCGCCTGCCTGTCGCTGATCGATCCGGTGGCGCGCATCTGCACGCGCGTATTGCCCAACCGGCCGCTGCCCAGCGGCGAGTTACGGCCCTTGCATCTGGATGCCGCCGCGCTTTCCACCCCGGCCCTCGCGCTCGCGCATGCCTCGCGCGAAGTGCTGCGCATCGGCGATATCGTGCGCACCATGCTCGACAACGTCGCCGATCTGATTCATCACAACAGTCTGGACAAGGCGCGCGAGACGATCCGCATGGACGACGACGTCGACGAACTCTACGCGGCGGTCAAAAGCTATCTGACGCTGATCTCGCGCGAACAACTCGATGAAGCCGACAGCCGTCGCTGGACCGATATCATTTCCCTGACGATCAACCTCGAACACGCGGGCGACATCATCGAGCGGATCGTGCGGGACATCGAAGAAAAGAAGATCGCGCACCGACTGTCGTTTTCGGAAGAAGGGCTGGGCGAGTTGGACGATTTGCAGGCGCGGCTCGTGAGCAATCTGCAGTTGGGGCTGTCGGTGTTTCTGAACAGCGATTTGCGTTGCGCTGAGCGGCTGCTTGCCGAAAAGGAGCGCTTCCGCGATCTGGAGCGCGCGTATTCGTATCGGCATCTGGATCGTCTCAGCGGTCAGACGCTGCGCAGCATCGAGACGAGCGCGCTGCATCTGGATCTGATCAGCGACATGAAGCGGCTCAATTCCCTGTTCTGCTCGACGGCCTATCCGGTGCTCGACGCAGCTGGCGCACTGCACGACACGCGCTTGCGCAAGCGCTCGCTCGACACGATGCACGTGAAGGAATAAGCGCGTGCCCTAAGCCAGAACGATCTCTGCCAGCTTCTTTTTCAGCGCGGCGAAATCGGCGGCATCGGCCGCTTTTTTGTTGGTGACGAGCACGTCGATCCGATCGGCCGGACAGTACGAAATGCGGCTGCGCTGGCCGATCTTGCTGTAGTCGGCGAGGATCACCACGCGGTCCGCATTGGCGACCATGGCGCGCGCGACTTCGGTTTCGGCGTGATCGTAATTGGTCGCGCCGTGCCGATGATCGATGCCGACCGGCGACAGCAGCGCCAAGTCCGCGTGATAACGGTGAATGTCGAGCACGGTGGTGGCGCCGGTGGTCGCCATTGCACGATCGCTGATCGAGCCGCCGAGCAGAATCACTTCGTTGGCGGTGTCGGTTTGATCGACCGCGCCACGCATCTTCAACGCGACGTCGATCGAATTGGTGACGATGGTCAGGTTCGCGAGTTTCGCCAGTTCCTCGGCTAACGCAGCGGTGGTGGTGCCCGCATCGATGAAAAGCGTCTGGCCGCTCGCGATCAAGCCAGTGGCCGCCTTCGCAATCGCAGTTTTGGATTTGACGCGCATGTGGGCACGCTCGGCGATCGGCGCTTCGTCGCCGGGTTTGATGGCGCCGCCGTGCACGCGCCGCAGTTCACCGAGCGCTTCGAGGTCGAGCAGATCGCGCCGCACCGTTTCGCGCGATACTCCAAGATCCGCCATGATCCGTTCGGTCGACACGCGTTGCAGCGTGGACAGCAACGCGCGAATTCTCTGATGACGGTCTTCCTGCCACATGCATTTTCCCTGGATGGTGACGCGTTCACACGACTTGAATCTAAGGACGTTATCGTGGTCACGAATGTGTGTCCACACTATGTCAGACGCGCTACTTTAGCCGGATTGTGTTGTATTTTTTTGGCAGCTTGCAACTTTGTGTATTTGACTTTAGCCTTCGCAAATCGAAACGAGGCGGCCTTTTCGAACAGGAAATGTTCGAAAAGGAAGTGAAATGACCTGATTCGAGCATTTCGCGGCGTTTGTTGGCAATTTGACCGAATGCTGTCGTCGCCACAAACGCTCTATCTGTAAAGGTAACGAGACGTGGGAAACGGGATTGATCAGGCTTCATCCGCAGACTGGCCCTATCCGCGACTGGTCGCGCATCGCTGCGGCGGCACGCTTGCGCCGGAGAACACGCTAGCCGGTTTCGAGGCCTGCGTGCGTTACGGCTATCGCATGGTCGAATTCGACGCCAAGCTCTCCGCCGACAACCAGCTCTTCCTGCTCCACGACGATACGCTCGAGCGCACCTCCAACGGTCATGGCGCCGCTGCCGACCACACCTGGGCGCAACTGACCGGCCTCGACGCCGGCGCCTGGTACGGGCCGCAGTTCGCCGGCACACGATTGCCCACGCTCGCCGATGCGGCCGAGCGGTGCGCACGCGACGGCATTGCCGCCAACATCGAAATCAAACCCTGTAGCGGCCGCGACGAGATCACCGGCGCGCTGGTGGCCGCAGGCGCGCTGACGCTGTGGCAGGACCAGACGCCGCCATTGCTGTCCTCATTCTCTTACGAAGCGCTGGCCGCCGCGCGCGACGCGGCCCCTTCGCTGCGGCGCGGCATGTTGTTCGAAGAAGTGCCGGCCGACTGGCTGCGCATCGTGCGTGAACTCGATTGCGTATCGCTGCACGCGAGCCACCGCTATCTGAACGAAGCGCTGGTCGCGCAGATCTGCACGGCGGGTTTGCGCGTGCTCGCCTACACGGTGAACGACCCGGCGCGTGCGCAATTGCTCGCGCAATGGGGCGTCGACATGATTTGTACAGATCGTATCGATAGGCTGCAACCCGACATGTTTTCCGCGCCGGCGAATCCGGCCTGAACATGCCGTAGACAAGCGCCTGCCAACCCGCATCGGCGCGACACGAAAGCTCGAACCAGAAATTTTCCAAACGTAGCAATTTCGGCACAGGATGGGGAACACCATGAACCGCACTGCGTTAGCTCGCGCCTTGACCCGCGCATTGACCTGTTCACTTTCGATGTCGGCCGTCGCCGGTATCGCCGCAGCGGGCGTCAGCACGGCCGCGTCGGCTGCACCGCTCGACACGCTGATCGCCGCCGCCAAACAGGAAGGCCAGCTCACCGTGATCGCGCTGCCGCACGACTGGTGCAACTACGGCCAACTGGTCGCGGGCTTCCAGAAGAAGTACGGCATCAAGATCAACGAACTGAATCCGGATGCGGGTTCGGGCGACGAAGTCGAAGCGATCAAGGCGAACAAGGGCAACAAGGGCCCGCAAGCGCCGGACGTGATCGACGTGGGTCTGTCGTTCGGTCCGACCGCGAAGGCGCAAGGCCTGTTGCAGCCGTACAAGGTCGCGACGTGGAACTCGATCCCGAAAGACTCGAAGGACGCGGACGGCTATTGGTATGGCGATTACTACGGTGTGCTGTCGTTCGAAGTGAACGCCGACATGATCGACAAGGCTCCGGCCGACTGGAGCGATCTGCTCAAGGCCGACTACAAGAACGCCGTGTCGCTGGCAGGCGACCCGCGTTCGGCCAACCAGGCGATCCAGGCCGTGTACGCAGCCGGTCTGTCGCAAAGCAAGGGCGACGCGAGCAAGGCCGATCAGGCCGGCCTGAAGTACTTCGCCGACCTCAACAAGAACGGCAACTTCGTGCCGGTGATCGGCAAGGCGGCATCGCTTGCGCAAGGTACGACGCCGATCGTCGTGCGGTGGGACTACAACGCGCTGGCCGACCGCGACACGCTCAAGGGCAATCCGAAGGTGCAGGTCGTGATTCCGAAGACGGGCGTGGTCGCCGGTGTCTACGTTCAGGCAATCAGCGCTTATGCGCCGCATCCGAACGCCGCCAAGCTGTGGATGGAATACCTTTACTCGGACGAAGGTCAGATCGGCTGGCTGACGGGCTACTGCCATCCGATGCGCTACAACGAACTGGTGGCCGGCAAGAAGGTGCCGCAGGCGCTGCTCGACAAGCTGCCGCCGCCGTCGTCGTATAAGAACGTGGTGTTCCCGACGCTCCAGCAACAGGACGCGTACAAGGACACGATCACGAAGCATTGGGACGAAGTGGTCGGCGCGAACGTCAAGTAAGCGATACGGCTTGAGTCGTGACGGCTGAAACGCCGCCGCGACTGGCCGCCGCCCTAGCCTGAAGTATTGCCACCGGCGCACCGCTTGTCATGAGCGGCGCGCCGGTGGCGTTGAACTGATTGCCCCAAAGGTGAGCTATGAGCGCTTCATCGGATGCCGGGTCGGCGCAGCCGGAATTGCTGGTTCCGCCTGTGCCTACGCCCGCGCCGCGCGTCGACGGTCCGGGCCGCGCGTCGCAGTTTCTCGCCTGGATCGGCGTGGTGCCGTTCTTCGTCTTCGCGCTGATGTTCCTGATTCTGCCGACCGGCTTCCTGATGGTCGGCGCATTCCAGGACCCGCAAGGCCACTTCACGCTCGCCAACTTCCACGAACTGCTTCAGCCGACCGTGCTGGACGCCTACTGGATCAGCTTCAAGGTGAGCGCCGCCTCCGCGTTCGGCGGCGCGGTGATCGGCTCGCTGCTCGCGTGGGCTGCCGTGCAAGGCAAGCTGCCCGGCTGGATTCGTCCGACGTTGATGACCTTCTCCGGCGTAGCGTCAAACTTCGCGGGCGTACCGCTCGCATTCGCTTTCATCTGCACATTGGGGCGGGTCGGTCTCGTCACCGTGTTGCTGAAGAAATATCTCGGCTTCAATCTCTATTCGACGGGCTTCAGCGTGCTGAGCTTTTCCGGCTTGACGCTGACCTACCTGTATTTCCAGATTCCCCTGATGGTGCTGATCGTCACACCCGCGCTCGACGGCCTTAAGCGCGAATGGCGCGAGGCCTGCGATTGCCTCGGCGGCACCGCGTTTCAATACTGGCGTCACGTCGCGCTGCCGGTCTTGTGGCCGAGCGTGCTGGGCGCCGCCTTGCTGCTGTTCGCCAATTCGTTCGGCGCGGTAGCCACGGCTTACGCGCTCACGGGCAGTTCGTTGAACATCGTCCCGATCCTGTTGTACGCGCAGATTCGCGGCGACGTGATGCACAACCAGAACCTCGGCTACGCACTCGCGCTCGGCATGGTGCTCGTGACGGGGCTCTCGAACGGCGGCTATATCTGGCTGCGTTCACGCGTTGAAAAGGGGCGTCGATGAAAAGCCAATCGCGTGTGGGCGCGTGGACCGCGGTAACGGTCGGCTCGCTGTACTTCCTGATTCCGCTGATCGCGACTTTCGAGTTCAGCCTGCGCATGAAGCGCGGCTCGTACAGTTTGGAAGCGTATCGCGTCGTGCTGAGCGACCCGCGTTTTCAGGCCTCGTTCGGCTATTCGATTCTGATGGCGCTGCTGACGATCGTGGTCGGCGTGCTGCTGGTGGTGCCGACCGCGTACTGGGTGCAATTGCGGTTGCCGAAGCTGCGGCCGGTCATCGAATTCATCACCCTGTTGCCGCTGGTGGTGCCGGCTATCGTGATCGTGTTCGGCTATCTGCGCATCTACAACAGCAGTTCGATACTGCCGCTCACCGGCAACGAGCGCTCGACCGATCTGTTGCTCGTATTCGGCTATGTGACGCTCTCGCTGCCCTACATGTACCGCGCGGTCGACGCCGGTCTGCGCGCCGTCGACGTGCGCTCGCTCACTGAAGCCGCCGAGTGTCTCGGCGCAAGCTGGCCGACGATTCTCTTCAAGGTGATCTTTCCGAATATCCGCTCGGGCATTCTGTCCGGCGCGTTTCTCACCTTTGCGGTAGTGATCGGCGAGTTCACGCTGGCGAGTCTGCTCGACCGTCCCGCGTTCGGTCCGTATCTGCAGTTGATCGGCGCGAACCGCGCGTATGAACCGTCGGCGCTCGCGATCATTGCGTTCATGATCACGTGGGCGTCGATGGGCTTGATTCAGGTATTCGGCTCGGCCCGCGCATTGAGCGGCCAGAAAATTTGACGGACCCAGGCGACGAATCATGGCATTTCTCGAGATCGAAAATCTGCACAAGTCCTTCGGGGCGAACACGGCGCTGCATCACTTCGACATGAAGATCGAGCGCGGCGAGTTCATCACGTTCCTCGGACCGTCCGGTTGCGGCAAGACCACGGTGCTGCGCATGATTGCGGGCTTTGAAACGCCGACGCGCGGCATCATCCGGCTCGATAACAAGGACGTCACGCACCTGCGCACGCGGCAACGCAAGGTCGGCATGGTGTTCCAGTCGTACGCGCTGTTTCCGAACATGACGGTGGCCGAGAACATCGGCTTTGGACTGAAGATCACGCACCGGCCCCAGGCGGAGATCAATTCGCGCGTCGAAGAGATGTTGCACCTCATCAAGTTGCCGCAACTCGGCGGTCGCTATCCGTGGCAGCTGTCGGGTGGGCAGCAGCAACGTGTGGCGCTCGCGCGCGCGCTTGCCGGCAAGCCGCAAGTGCTGCTGCTCGACGAACCGCTCTCGGCGCTCGACGCGAAAATCCGTATCTCGTTGCGACAGGACATTCGCGCGTTGCAGCGCGAACTCGGCATCACGTCGATTTTCGTCACGCACGATCAGGAAGAGGCGCTGTCGATTTCCGACCGCATCGTCGTGATGAACGAAGGGCGTGTCGAACAGATCGGCTCGCCCTCGGAAATCTATAACTATCCGCGCACGCGTTTCGTCGCCTCGTTCGTGGGCACCTTGAATATTCTGGCCGGGCACGTGGTCGATCCGGCGACCGGCCGGATGGCGGTGGACGGCCAAGAGTTGACCACCACCCAGGCATTACCCGCGGACGATGCGGGCAAGAAGCGCCTGCTCGCGCTGCGTCCCGAAGCGATCGTGCTGGAACCGGCCGCGCCCGGCCGCAACACGCTGAACGCGACCGTCGAAGAAGTCAATTTCCTCGGCGCGGTGGTACGCATCCGAACGCGCGTGAAAGACGCCGTCATTTCGCTCGATGTGTTCAACGACCCGAATCGCGGCTTGCCCGAACGTGGGCAGCCGGTGTCGCTCGGCTTCTCGCACGAGAATCTGCTGGTGCTGGAAGAAGGCGCGGTTTAAACGTCACTGAAAAGCCTCGGGGTTTTCCCGAGGCTGCGGCGTGTGCGCATTCCGGATTCCCCGACAACCCTCGTCTGGATTTCCAGAATCCCGGACGAGATGCGTCCTAGCGTCTCAAAAAAACTATAAGAATCAACACGCTCGACCCAGCCTCAAGCTGGCATCGACCTTGCAAATTAGATCGTGCGGCCGCAACGGTCCGACAACTAAAGCAAGGAGACAACGATGTCCGATTTCCCTTCCCGGTATTTCTAGATTCGTCGTCTTGTCGCGGCCTAATGCCGTGCACAGGCGTGACGATCATTCGTTCGCATGATGCGCAGCGTGGCAGGCCATGGGCTCATCCACATCGCAGGAAACATCGTGAAGAAACCTATCCACAAAGTGCTGTACGTCCAGGTGATCGTGGCGATCCTTATCGGGATCGCACTCGGCCACTTCTACCCAAATCTCGCCGTCGACATGAAGCCGCTCGGCGACGGCTTCATCAAGCTGATCAAGATGGTGATCGGACCGATCATCTTCTGTACGGTGGTGACCGGTATCGCCGGCATGGAGGACATGAAGAAGGTCGGGCGCGTCGGCGGCAAGGCGCTGCTGTACTTCGAGATCGTCTCGAGCTTCGCACTGTTGCTCGGCCTGATCGCCACGCACGTGCTGAAACCGGGCGTCGGCTTCAATATCGATCCGGCGACGCTCGACGGTAAGGCCGTCGCCTCGTACGCCGCGAAAGCGCATGGCCAGTCGACGGTCGAGTTCCTGATGCACATCATTCCGGACACGATCACGTCGGCATTCGCGCAAGGTGAAATCCTGCAGATCCTGCTGATCGCGCTGCTGTTCGGCGCGGTGCTCGCAACGGCCGGTGAGAAGGGCAAGGTCGTGACGAACCTGATCGACGGCCTGTCGCACGTGCTGTTCGGCGTGGTGCGCATCATCACGAAGCTGGCGCCGATCGGCGCGTTCGGCGCGATGGCGTTCACCATCGGCAAGTACGGCATCGGCTCGCTGCTGCCGATGCTCAAGCTGATCGGCACGTTCTATCTGACTTCGATCGTGTTCGTGGTGGTGGTGCTCGGGATCATCGCGCGGGCCGTCGGCTTCAACATCCTGCGCTTCGTTGCGTACATCAAGGAAGAGATGCTGATCGTGCTCGGCACGAGTTCGTCCGAAGCCGCGTTGCCGCAACTGATGCTCAAGCTCGAAAAGCTCGGCTGCTCGCGCTCGGTGGTGGGCCTCGTGGTGCCGACCGGTTACTCGTTCAACCTCGACGGTACCAACATCTACATGACGATGGCCGTGCTGTTCATCGCTCAGGCGACCAACACGGATCTCACGTGGACGCAGCAGCTCACGCTGCTGGCGGTGACGATGCTGACCTCGAAGGGCGCAAGCGGCGTGACGGGCGCGGGCTTCATCACGCTGGCCGCGACGCTGGCGGTGGTGCCGACCATTCCGCTGTCGGGCATGGTGCTGATTCTCGGGATCGACCGTTTCATGAGCGAATGCCGCGCGCTGACCAACATCGTCGGCAACGGCGTGGCGACGGTGGTGGTGTCGGCATGGGAAAAGGAACTGGACCGCAACAAGCTGAACGCCGCGTTGCGCGGGGAGGCGTCGGTCAAGGACAAGGAACCGGTGCGGGTTTGAACCGCGCTCGCGCTTCCCTACCTCTGTAACGGCCGCGGACACCTACTCATGAAACCGGTGTCCGTGCGCCCACATTACGCGCCATCGGCCGACCAGGGTCGCGCCGATGGCGCGTCACCTTATGCCACAATAGCCGATCCTCATCGACCGGATATTGCCAACGTGACGCGTCGCCTGCTGATCCTCTTCGCGCTGCTGGCCGGGCTCGCAGCGGCGTGCGGGCTCACTTATAGCGTCGCGTGGCAACGCGGCATCGACAACTTGCGGCGCAACGCTGCCGTGCGCGTGGATCGCACCACCAACGCTCTCAAAAGCACGCTCGAACGTTACGAGTCGCTGCCTTATCTGCTGGCCGAACATCCCATCGTGCAGGACGTGCTGGTCGATCCCAGCGCGGCCAACGTCCAGCGCGCCAATCTCTATCTGGAAGACCTCAACCGCCACGCACGCGCGACGGTCACCTACATCATTCCGGTCAATGGCTTTTGCGTGGCCGCAAGCAATTGGCATGGGCCGCAGAGCTTCATCGGCGCGGGCTATCAGTTCCGGCCGTATTTTCTCGATGCGGTGAAAGGCGGCGTGGGCCGCTTCTTCGGCATCGGCACGATCTCACAGGCACCGGGCTACTACATTTCGCAGCCAGTGCGGCGCGACGGCAAGATCGTCGGCGTGGCGGTCGTCAAACTCGATCTGGAGTGGTTCCAGGGCGCGGACGCGTCGGAGCCGCTCGTCGTCGCGGACGATCACGGCGTGATCTTTCTGTCTTCCGTGCCGGCGTGGAAGTACCACACCATCCGGCCGCTATCGGGGCCGGTTGCCGATTCCATCTACCAGGCACGCCAGTACGCGCAACAGCCGATCCCGCCGCTACCGGTCACCGTCGAGCGGACGCTCGAAGGCAATGCGCAGATCGTGCGCATCGGCGGCGGACGCTATGCGCCGCGCTATCTCGCGTCGCGGCGCGGCATGGGCGAACCGGATTGGCATCTGATCACCATGTCGCCCGTCGATCCGGTCGATGCCGATGCGCGCAACGCCACCATCGTGACGGGCTTCGGCTATGTGTCGCTCGTGCTGTTTGCGTTCTACTGGCGCATGCGCCGTGCTCGCGTACGCGAGGTGATGCGCAGCCGCGCGATGCTGCAGAAAGCGTATGCGGAATTGAACCGGCGCGTAGCCGAGCGCACGGCGGATCTCTCGGAGGCGAACGAACAGTTGCAGAAGGAAGTGGCCGAACGCACGCGCGCCGAACAGGAATTGCGCGACGCGCACGATGAGCTGATCCAGTCGAGCAAGCTCGCCGCGCTCGGGCAGATGGCGGCCGGCATCACGCATGAATTGAATCAGCCGCTGGCCGCCTTGCGTGGCTTCTCGGACAACACGCGCGTGCTGCTCGAGCGCGGCGACCAGGCGTCGGCGCGTGAAAATCTCGAAGCGATCGCGGCGCTCACCGAGCGCATGGGCAAGATCACCAATCAGTTGAAGCTATTCGTCGGACGCGCGCGGCCGCGCAGCGCGCGTGCGCCGATCGTGCGGGCTTTGCGCAACGTCGTCGCGCTGCTGCAAAAACGCCTGCAGGGCGTCGAGATCGAATTCCGCTTGCTCGATATTGAAAGCGCGACACGCTCGCCGCTGAGTCTCGCCGACGACCACACCGAGCTGGTCGCCAATTGCGACGACCTTCGGCTCGAACAGGTGCTTATCAATCTGCTCGGCAATGCACTCGACGCGACTGCGGGCATGACGGCGCCGCGCATCATCGTCGAAATCGAAGTATCGGAAACAAGCTTGTCGTTCGCGGTGAGCGACAACGGCCCCGGCATTCCCGAAGACGTGTTGCCGCGCCTGTTCGAGCCGTTCTTCACCACCAAGGAAATGGGCCAGGGTCTCGGTCTTGGGCTCGCCATCTCGTCGTCGATTGCGCGCGATTGCGGCGGCTCGCTGGTTGCGCGCAATACGCCGGACGGCGGTGCATTATTCGTCTTGACGCTGCGCCGCGCGCGCGTGCAGACGAGCCACACATCGGACCCGTTGACCACGGGCTCCTGAATCAGACGGAAAACGCCATGCTGAACCACGGCCTGCAAGTGCTGTATATCGAAGACGACGAACTCGTGCGGCGCGCCAGCGTGCAGAGTTTGCAACTGGCCGGCTTCGAGGTGATCGGCCATGCGTCGGCGGAATCGGCCGCGAAGATGATCGGCGCGGATTTCTCCGGCGTGATCGTGAGCGATATCCGCTTGCCGGGTATGAGCGGGCTGGAATTGCTCGCTCAGTGCCACGAACGTGCGCCCGACGTGCCGGTGATTCTGGTGACCGGTCACGGCGATATTTCGATGGCCGTGCAGGCCATGCGCGACGGCGCGTATGACTTCATCGAGAAACCGTTCGCGTCCGAACGCCTGATTGAAACCGTGCGGCGCGCATTGGAGCGTCGCAAGCTGGTGCTGGAGAACCTCGCGCTGCGCCGCGAGCTTGCGGAACAGAACTCGCTCGCGCCGCGCATCATCGGCCGCAGTCCGGCGATCGAACAGGTGCGCAGGTTGATCGCGAACATCGCGCCGACCGATGCCTCCGTGCTGATCAACGGCGACACCGGCGCTGGCAAGGAATTGATCGCGCGCAGTCTGCACGAGTTATCGCCGCGCCGGGACAAGCCGTTCATCGCCGTAAACTGTGGCGCGTTGCCGGAGCCGATGTTCGAATCGGAGATGTTCGGTTATGAGCCAGGTGCGTTCACGGGCGCGGCGAAACGCCGGATCGGCAAGCTTGAACATGCATCGGGCGGCACGCTGTTTCTCGACGAAATCGAGAGCATGCCGCTGGCGTTGCAGGTGAAGCTGCTGCGCGTGCTGCAGGACGGCGTGCTGGAACGGCTCGGCTCGAATCAGCCGATCCGCGTGAACTGTCGCGTGGTGGCCGCCGCCAAGGGTGACATGGCCGAGCACGTCGCGGATGGCTCGTTCCGGCGCGACCTGCTGTACCGGCTGAACGTGGTGACGATCGCGTTGCCGCCATTGGGCGAGCGGCGCGAGGACATCGTGCCGCTCTTCGAGCATTTTCTGCTGGACGCGGCTGTGCGCTATCAGCGTCCCGTGCCGATCCTCACCGATCGGCAGCGTGCGGGTCTGATGCAACGCGACTGGCCAGGCAACGTGCGCGAGCTGCGCAACGCCGCCGACCGCTTCGTGCTCGGCGTGGCCGATGATCCCGTGATGTCTTTCGCCGACGACAGCGCGGCAGCGCAACCCTTGAAGGAGCGCGTCGAACAATTCGAACGGGCGATGATCGCCGAGGCATTGGAGCAGACCGGCGGCGTGGTCGCGGTGGCCGCAGACAAGTTGCAGCTCGGCAAGGCGACGCTCTACGAGAAGATCAAACGATATGGCCTCGCGGCCAAAGGGGAGGGGGAGCGTTGAGAATGCAAAACGCCGGCAATGCCGGCGTTTTTTTCAGGTCAGGTCGGTCTGCGCATTTACGCTTACGCCGGCTTCAGCGCCTTTTCAAGCAACTGGTCGAGTTCCGCAAATTGCGGTTCGCCGACATAGCGCTTCAGAATCTTGCCGTCCTTGTCGACCAGAAAGGTGGTCGGCGTGAGCTGCACGTTGCCGAACTGCTTGGCGGCGGAGCCGTCGTCCATCGCGACCTTGAACGGCAACTGGCGCGTTTGCGTGTAATTGGCGACGTACATCGGCGCATCGTAATTCATTGCCACCGCGACGAATTCGAGGCCCTTGTCTTTGAAGCGGTTATACGTCTGGACCATCTGCGGCATTTCCTTCATGCAGGTGTCGCAGCTCGTCGCCCAGAAGTTGACGAGGTAGACCTTGCCCTTCAGATCGGCGGTCGAGACCTTTTGGCCCGACAGCAACGTGAAGGTCGCATCGGGCACGCGCTGCTGGCCGGCAAACGCGAAATAGCCGGCGACAGCAATCGCGATGGCCACGACGGCGATGACGATGTAGCGAAGCGGATTGGCGCGCCGGGTTGCGGTGGACGGGGTAGAGCTCATGAACGGAACCTCGAGAGTCGCGCAGAAGGCGCGGGACAGTGTGCCGGTTTGGGCTGGCAGCCCGGTGCTATATAGCAGCGTCGTTATTGTAGCCCCATTCCCGCCGCGCGGCAGGGCGGCGGCCGGCAGCGGATAATAGGGCTTTACGTCTTCGCCACTCCGAGCTTCTGTCCCCATGTTCCGAACTGTTTTTCGCACCGGCCAGTCTTTCGCACGACTTTCATTCTGTCTCTCCCTCGTGGTTGCGCTGGCCTTGGGCGCCGCGTTCAGTGCGTGCTCCCCGACTTTCGACTGGCGCACCGTCATGAATAACGACAACGGTTACACCGTCGACTTACCGGCCAAGCCGGGCAACGATCAGCGGGCGGTTCAGATCGACGGGACGCCAATGCAGATGGCGATGCAGACCGCCGAAGCAGGCGACGCGGTGTTTGCGGTCGGCACCGTGATGCTGCCGGACGACCACGAGGCCACCCAACGCGCCGCGCTCGATTTCCTGCGCACGGGACTTGCCCGCAACGTGGGTGCGTCGCCGGATGCCCGCGCGGTGCAGATTCCGTTGGCCGCCGGCGGCCAGGTAGCTGGTCTGGAGATGAAGCTGAGCGGACCGGCTGGTTCACAGCACGAAGCGCGCACCGTCTACGCAAGGCTGGTGGCGCACGGCCGCCATGTCTACCAGGCGGCGATCATTGCCTCCAAACCGCTGCAGCAGGAACAGGTCGATCAATTTTTTTCGTCGTTCCAACTGTATTGACGAGCGTTTAGAACCGGCATTTCTGGCCGATTTCGGGCGCTGTAGGGCGCGTCGTGCAGTGAAAGTTCCTTCGCAGCAACGCGCGCTAATTCACGGTTTACGTTGAGGTTTTTGCTTTACCCACCTTGCCTGTGGATAACTCTGTTGAGAACTCGGCCGGTTTTGCCGAAGAGGCCCATCCTGCGGGCATTCTGTCAGGCTTGGCTTGCTCAGAGCAATTAAAAAAACTCAATTAAATCAATGGGCTTGTGCGATCGAGATTGACATACCTTTCAGTTGTTTCAAATTCTGTCTGGAACGCGCGCATGTGCATAAGTCAAGTCTTGACAGCAAAATTTTCGCCTCTTAGCGGCCCGAAAGCGCGGCGATACTGGATCGCCTCGCCGATCTGCGGCGCGCTCGGCATCGCTTCGCCAGCGAGGTCGGCGATGGTGCGCGCGACCTTGAGCACGCGGTAGTAGGCACGCGCCGACCAACCGAAACGCTCGCCCGCTTCGCGCAGCAGCAATTCGCCTGCGGCGTCGGGCTGGCAAACCGCGTCGACTTCCCGTCCCGCCAGTTCGCGGTTGGTTTTGCCCTGACGGCCCAATTGGCGTTCGCGGGCGGCATTGACCCGCCGCGCGATGGACGAGCTTCTCTCGCCGGTCGAGGTCGAGCGAGTCGACAATTCGGCCGACGTCAGCGCCGGGATTTCGATCTGGATATCGATGCGGTCGAGAAGCGGGCCGGACAGTTTGCGCAGGTAACGCGCCGCGATCTCCGGCGTGCAGCGGCAACGTCCGCCGGGGTCGCCTCGCCACCCGCATGGGCAAGGATTCATCGCGGCAATCAGCTGGCATGCAGCCGGGAAGTCAGCTTGCCAGGCTGCGCGTGAAATGGTGATGCGGCCAGCTTCGAGCGGCTCGCGCAAGGTTTCGAGGACGTCGCGATCGAACTCGGGCAACTCGTCCAGGAATAGCACGCCCAGATGCGCCAGCGTGATCTCGCCTGGCTGCGGCGGATTGCGTCCGCCGACCAGCGCTGCCGCGCTCGACGAATGATGCGGCGCCCGAAACGGCCGCTGGCGCCACTGCGAAGGTTTGAAGCCGGCCCGGCTGGCGGACAGCAGCGCGGCGGAGCTGAGCGCTTCGTCGTCGGTCATCGGCGGCAGCAGGCCGGGCAGACGGGCGGCGAGCATGGACTTGCCGGCGCCCGGCGGCCCGACCAGCAGCACGTGATGGCCGCCGGCCGCAGCCACCTCCAGCGCCCGGCGCGCACCGCGTTGACCGATGACGTCGCCCATGTCAGGGATGGCGGCGGTCGAGCTGTCGGCGTGCTCTGGTGTGGCCAGCGGATAGAGACGCGCATCGGCCTCACCGGCGAGGTGCGCGCACAGCGACGGTAGATCGGACGCGCCATAAACTTCGACACCGGGTACGAGCGCGGCTTCCGCAGCGCTCGCGGCAGGGAGGTACAGCTGCGGCGTAGCGGATGCACGGTAAGCGGGTTGCTCGCCGGCGGCCTTGCCGCGCGAGCCGTCGCCAGCCGAGCCGCCGCTGGCGCATTCGCTGTTCGCCAGTTCACCGCCAGCCAGGCTCCCGCCTGCCGCACAGCTGCGCGCCGTGCCGCAAGCCATGGCGAAAGCACCGCGCATCGGCCGCAGTGCGCCCGTCAGCGAAAGCTCACCGGCGAATTCACGGTTCAACAGGGATTCGGCAGGAATCTGCCCGCTCGCCGCGAGGATGCCCAACGCGATCGGCAGGTCGAAGCGGCCGGACTCCTTCGGCAAATCGGCCGGTGCCAGGTTGACGGTGATGCGTCGCACGGGAAAGTCGAAGCCGCAATTCTGCAGCGCCGCGCGCACGCGCTCGCGGCTTTCACGCACTTCCAGATCAGGAAGGCCAACGATGGAAAACGAAGGTAATCCGTTTGCGAGGTGGACCTCGACGGTTACTTCGGGCGCGCGGCCAGAGGCCGGCGCGCGACTGCGCACCACGGCAAGCGACATGTTTTCTCCCGTCGGACGGCGCGCCGAGGGCGCGCGCAAGTCCCCTAAAACGCTGATGACGTCACGGCTCGCTTGCCGGTGATGTGCAGCACTGCGCAGCTAGAAAGCTGCGAGCAAGGCGTTAGGACGTTTGCGTCGTGACCGGCAGCTTCTGTTCGAGCTCGGCGACGCGGCGTTCCAGTTCTTCGAGACGCGCACGCGTGCGCACCAGCACCTGGGTCTGGGTATCGAATTCTTCGCGCGTGACCAGATCGAGCTTCGAGAAGCCTTGCGACAGCATGGCCTTGACGTTGCGCTCGACATCTTTGGCCGGCGAATTCTTGAACAGATCGCTCATGCGAGCCTGGAAGTCGTTAAAAACATCGTTAGGTTGTTTCATGGTGTTCCCCTTGGTGCACAAAAAATGTGCATCTTTCGTTACGTCTGTGCTTTGTTACGGCGAATGGGCGGTGTTGGTGCATGGGACGTTACGTACCGCCGGTGCATGAGCCCCTTTGGTGCGCCGCCGTCTGTTCAGAGCCTGCGAACACTTTAGCAACGATCCATACGCCGTGCCACCGTGCCCCGCCGACGTTGGCCATCCGGCCAGGGCGACTTGCGCCCCTTTGGCGGCGGCAACTCCGCGGAGTCTGACACAACATGGCATGCGAGTTGCTGTTACTGCCCCGCGCGCACTGCCGGCACCTTTTTACCGGCAACGAAACGAGACCACGCGAACGGGTTACGGGTACGCAAAACGGGTTACGCAACGGGTTACGCAACTTTAGCGAGGGATTTCATGAAACTCATTACCGCAATCATCAAGCCGTTCAAGCTCGATGAGGCGCGCGAAGCCTTGTCGGCCATCGGCGTCTCGGGCATCACGGTGACTGAAGTGAAAGGCTTCGGTCGCCAGAAGGGCCACACGGAGCTTTATCGCGGCGCTGAATACGTCGTCGATTTCCTGCCGAAGGTGAAGATCGAGGCCGCGGTCTCGGACGACATCGTCGATCAGGCAATCGAAGCGCTCGAACGTGCGGCGCGCACCGGCAAGATCGGCGACGGCAAGATCTTCGTCACGCCGATCGAACAAGTGATTCGGATTCGCACCGGGGAGACCGGCGCGGACGCTCTGTAATACCAAAAGACAGCGACACAGATAGCGATAAGAGGAAACGAAAGATGCGCAAATTATTGATGTCCTTGCTGATGGCCGGTTCGCTGCTCGCGGGCGGTATCGGCGCCGCCCTCGCGGACGACGCTTCCGCCCCCGCAGCCGCTTCGGCAGCGGCTTCCGATACGACGGCGAGCGCGCCGGCACCGGACGCTTCGGCGCCGGTAGCCGCGGCTTCGACGCCGACCCCGGATGCAGCTACTGCAGGCACCGCCAACGCAGCGGCCTCGGCACCGGCAGACGCATCGGCCGCCGCCGCGCCGGCTGCACCGACCGCGCCGTTCTCGGTCGATTCGTCGAAGATCAATTCGGGCGACACCGCCTGGATGCTGACCTCCACCGCGCTCGTGCTGTTCATGACGATCCCGGGTCTGGCGCTGTTCTACGGCGGCATGGTCCGCAAGAAAAACGTGCTCGCCACGCTGATGCAAAGCTTCGCGATCACCTGCGTCGTGACGATCGTCTGGGCCGTGGTCGGCTACAGCATCGCGTTCACGCCGGGCGGCTCGTTCATCGGCGGCTTCTCGCGCGTCTTCATGTCGGGCATGAACTACATCAAGGGCGACAAGGCCACGACGCTGACCGTCAGCCATCTGGCCCCGACGATCCCGGAAACGGTCTACTTCGTCTATCAGATGACGTTCGCGATCATCACGCCGGCACTCATCACGGGCGCCTTTGCTGACCGTATGAAGTTCTCGGCCATGCTCGTGTTCATGACGCTGTGGTCGATCATCGTCTACTCGCCGATCGCTCACATGGTCTGGGAACCGACCGGCTGGCTGGCTACGGCAGGCATCCTCGACTTCGCAGGCGGCACGGTGGTGCACATCAACGCCGGTATCGCCGGTCTGGTCTGCTGCCTGGTGCTCGGCAAGCGTGTCGGCTACGGCAAGGAAGCCATGGCGCCGCACAACCTGACGCTCACGCTGATCGGTGGCGCGATGCTGTGGGTGGGCTGGTTCGGCTTCAACGCGGGTTCGGCAGTGGCGGCTGACGGCCGTGCCGGTTTCGCGATGTTCGCGACGCAAATCGCAACCGCAGCAGCAGCACTCGCATGGATGTTCGCTGAATGGGCTGCCAAGGGTAAGCCGTCGGTGCTCGGTATCGTGTCGGGCGCTGTGGCAGGTCTGGTGGCGATTACGCCGGCTTCGGGCTTCGTCGGCATGTCGGGTTCGCTGGTGATCGGTATCGTGGCCGGCGTGGTCTGCTTCTGGTCGGCAACGTGGCTCAAGCACAAGCTCGGTTACGACGACTCGCTCGACGCGTTCGGCGTGCACTGCATCGGCGGTATCGTGGGTGCGTTGCTGACGGGCGTGTTCGCGGTCAAGGACATCGGCGGCGCGGACGGCAGCATCGTTCTGCAAGCCAAGGGCGTGCTGACCACCCTGATCTACAGCGGCGTGGTGAGTTTCATCCTGCTGAAGGTCATCGATATGGTGATGGGCATCCGCGTGACGGAAGAACAGGAACGCGAAGGTCTGGACGTGAGCCTGCACGGCGAACACGTCGAATAAGCAACGGCAATACTCCGCGGGCCCGCGCTCCCGGGCTCGCTGGATGACGAACAAGCGCAGCGATTTTGGCCCGCCTTCATGGCGGGCTTTTTTCTTGGCGCCTGGCTTGGTCACAGCAGATTTCCGCGCCTATCATGGCGATAGCGAGAATGCATTCGCATCGGCTTGCGAATGGAGAAACCGTCCCCAAATGGGCAAAGCATTTGCTCTACAATCTTTTTTCTCCAGTCTGCGAGTGATCAATGGTTCCGCACCTAGTTACGGCGTTAAACGGCCCGCTGCTCGATCTCGAGCGGAAGATCCTCGACGCTACACCCGCCATCGAACGCTGGTTCCGGCTCGAATGGCAGGAACACACGCCGCCTTTCTACTGTTCGGTCGACCTGCGTAACGCGGGCTTCAAGCTCGCGCCGGTCGACACCAATCTGTTCCCCGGCGCATTCAACAATCTGCCGCAGGAAGTGTTGCCGCTCGCCGTGCAGGCCGCGATGGCATCGATCGAGAAGATCTGCCCGGACGCGAAGAATCTGCTGGTGATCCCCGAGCGCCACACGCGCAACGCGTTTTATCTCGAGAACGTCGCCCGTCTGGCCGCGATCATGCGGCAAGCAGGCTTGAACGTGCGCTTCGGCACGCTCGACGAAAGCATCAACGGACCCGTCACGATTGCGCTGTCCGACGGCCAGAAGCTGGTGCTCGAACCGCTCGAGCGGACGCCGCGCCGGCTTGGTCTGAAGAATTTCGATCCGTGTTCGATTCTGCTGAACAACGATTTGTCGGGCGGCATTCCGCCGATCCTCGAGAATCTGCACGAACAATATCTGCTGCCGCCGCTGCATGCGGGCTGGGCGGTTCGCCGCAAATCCACGCATTTCTCCTGTTATGACGACGTCGCGAAGAAGTTCGCGAAGATGGTCGAGATCGATCCGTGGATGATCAATCCGTACTTCGCGCACGTCGAAGGCGTCGACTTCCAGGAGCGCACCGGCGAACAAGCGCTGGCCGATGCGATCGACGGCGTGCTGAAGAAGATCGCCAAGAAGTATCGCGAGTACGGCATCTCCGAGAAACCGTATGTCGTCATCAAGTCCGATGCGGGCACGTATGGCATGGGCGTGATGACCGTGCACGATGCGTCGGAAGTGGCCGCGCTCACCAAGCGCGAGCGCGCCAAGATGGCCGCCACCAAAGACGGCCTCGAAGTGCATGACGTGATCGTGCAGGAAGGCGTGTACACCTTCGAGCGGATCGGCGAAGAAGTGGCCGAGCCGGTCGTGTACATGATCGACCGCTACGTGGTGGGCGGTTTCTACCGCGTGCACGGCAGCCGCGAGCGCGATCAGAACCTGAACGCGCCCGGCATGCACTTCGTGCCGCTTGGCTTCGAGCACACGGCGCTGCCGGATGCGCACGCCAAGCCGGGCGCGGCGGTGCCGAACCGCTTCTACATGTACGGCGTGGTGGCGCGGCTCGGCTTGCTGGCTGCATCGGTCGAACTGGAAAAGACCGACCCGGAAGCGATCCAGGTTTAAGCCACGGCGGGTGGTCGATGGCGGCATGCGTGCCGCCATCGCCATTTTCAACGACTATATTTACGATCAATGCCAAGCCCATCAGGGCGCACCGGAACCTTCATGGACATTCTTTTCATCGCCGATCCGCTCTCGCACTTCAAGATCTACAAAGACTCGACTTACGCGATGATGGCGGAAGCGGCGCGCCGCGGCCACGTGGTGTATGCGTGCGAGCCGAAGCATCTGGCATGGACCGGCGGCGACGTGGAAGCCAATGTGCAGCGCTTCGCGATCGTCGGCGACGTCACCGATCTGCATCGCGAAGTCTGGTACGCGGCGGACGCCCCGACGGCGCGCTCGCTCAAGAGCTTCAGCGCGGTCGTGATGCGTAAGGATCCGCCGTTCGACATGGAGTACGTGACGTCGACATGGCTGCTCGAAATGGCCGAACGCGGCGGCGCGCGCATCTTCAACAAACCGCAGGCGATCCGCGATCACTCGGAAAAGCTGGCGATCGGCGAATTCGCACAGTTCGTCACGCCCACGCTGGTCACGCGCGACGCCACCCGTTTGCGTGCTTTCCACGAAGAACATGGCGACGTGATCCTGAAGCCGCTCGACGGCATGGGCGGCATGGGCGTGTTCCGCGTGAAGGCCGACGGCATGAACCTCGGTTCGATCATCGAAATGCTGAGCCACGACGGCACGCGTTCGGTGATGGCGCAGAAATTCATCCCCGAGATCAAGGAGGGGGACAAGCGCATTCTGCTGATCGGCGGCGAAGCGGTGCCGTTTTCGCTCGCGCGGATTCCTCAGGGTAATGAAGTGCGCGGCAATCTCGCGGCGGGCGGTTTGGGCGTGGCGCGTCCGCTTACCGAGCACGATCGCAAGATCGCCGACACGCTGGCGCCGGTGCTCGCGGCGCGCGGTTTGCTACTGGTTGGACTGGATGCCATTGGCGACTGGCTGACCGAAGTGAACGTCACGAGTCCGACGTGTTTCCGCGAGATCATGGATCAAACCGGTTTCGACGTCGCCGCCATGTTTATCGATGCGTTGGAGCGTGCGGCCGCCTGACGTGGTGCCCTTGAATGCAGGCCGCGGCCCCCAAACTGTGTCGTTAATCCGCATCAGGTAGTACAGCGGCTTTGACGCGAAAATGGGCCTGCTACAATGCCCGCTCTTCCGCGCCAGGCTCGATCGAAGGCGTCCACGGGGCGTCTGAGGCAGGGATTGCGGACGTGTGATCGCGCAGTGGTTCGCCGGCGCCGGCGCAGTATCGGGCGCTGTGATGCGTACATCGCGTGATGTGTTCCGGCTCTCATGGCCCACGGCCGGTCGAGAGCGCTTGGTGGCGGGATTCGTCCCGCTCCACGGTTCAGGGCCGTTCTTTTGGCAGTAAGGCTGACATGGCAGGCATTCTGATCATTGCGCACGCTCCTTTCGCCACCGCGTTGCGCGACTGTATTTCGCACATTTATGGTGGCTTGCCGGCGCGCATCGGCGTGATCGACGTATCGCCCGATTGCGATCCGGTGCAGCAAGTCGCGTTCGCGAATTCGGAGATCGAGCGTCTCAAGGAAGAAAACGGTGCGCTCGTGCTCACGGATATGTTCGGCGCGACGCCCGCGAATATCGCGGGCCGGCTCGCCTCGCTGCCGAACGTGCGCGTGCTGTGCGGCGTCAATTTGCCGATGCTGGTACGCGCGGTCTGCTATCGCGCCACGCCGCTCGACACGCTGGTCGACAAGGCGCTGGCCGGCGCGACCAAAGGTGTGCACGCAATCGGACCCGCTACGCCCGCACCGGTTGCGCCGAGCGCGGAATCCGGCGATTGTCTGCCCGCCTTGCCGCCCGATGCCGCGCCCGGTGACTGTCTGCCCGCGCTGCCGCCCGGCGCGGATCTGACGCAGAAGGCCGACTCAGCCGGGTTGTGACCCACCGGCAGGACGCACGGTCTGACTCTGGTTTCACACGCATTGCAGGTGGAGTGCAGTTCCACCTTTCACAACAACATTTACCCGCGCTTCGGACCATCACATGCTGCAACAGGAAACGACTATTGTGAACAAGCTGGGGCTGCACGCGCGAGCGTCGGCCAAGTTGACGCAACTCGCGGGCAGCTACCAGTCGGAAATCTGGATGAGCCGCAATGGCCGCCGCATCAATGCGAAGAGCATCATGGGAGTCATGATGCTGGCCGCGGGCATCGGCAGCACGGTGCTGATCGAAACGGAAGGCGCCGACGAAAAAGAAGCGATGGACGCATTGTTGAAACTGATTGCCGATAAATTCGGCGAGGGTCAGTGATTTTGCGCGTCCACGTTGCATGAGATCAACGCCGCGGCTGTCCGCGGCGTTTTTTTTAGCGCGTAACAATGGCCCTGGAATCAACAGACGAAAATTCCGTGCTGTCGCGCCGATTACAATCATTCGTGCTGCGCTGCACACACCGTTGCCCTACGTGCATGGGGCGCGGAATTTATAATGACGATGAGAGTCTGAGAGCATTGCAGCGGTTTGCCGCGGCATCACACAACTAGAGGAGGTGCGCGTGTCCTTCACGCTGCATGGAATTCCCGTGTCACGCGGTATCGCCATCGGGCGGGCTTATCTGATCGCCCCGGCCGCACTGGACGTAGACCACTATCTGGTCGAGCCCGCTCAAATCGAGAGCGAGGTCGAACGCTTTCGCACGGCCCAGCAACAGGTGCACCACGAGCTCGACACGTTGCGCGCCGATCTTGCGGCAGACGCGCCCAGCGAAATGGGCGCGTTCATCAACGTGCATTCAATGATCCTGAACGATGCGATGCTCGTGCAGGAGACCATCGACCTGATCCGCACGCGCCGCTACAACGTGGAGTGGGCGCTCACCGAACAACTGGAGCGCCTGTCGCGCCACTTCGACGATATCGAAGACGAATACCTGCGCGAGCGCAAAGCCGACATCGAGCAGGTGGTGGAGCGCGTGCTGAAGGCGCTCGCGGGGGCATCGGCGGGACTGCCGGATAGTGTGCACGGTGCATGCGACGAGATGATCGTAGTCGCGCACGACATCGCGCCGGCCGACATGATGCAATTCAAAACGCAAACGTTTCAGGGTTTCGTCACCGATCTCGGCGGTCGCACCTCGCATACGGCGATCGTGGCGCGCAGTCTCGGCATTCCGGCGGCAGTTGGCGTACAGCACGCCAGCGCGCTGATCCGTCAGGACGATCTGATCATCGTCGACGGGGACCACGGTATCGTGATCGTCGATCCCGCACCGATCGTGCTGGAAGAGTATTCGTATCGTCAAAGCGAAAAGGCGCTCGAGCAGCGCAAGCTGCAACGCCTGAAATTTTCGCCGACGCAAACGCTGTGCGGCACGCGCATCGAGTTGTGCGCGAACATCGAATTGCCGGAAGACGCGCGCGCGGCGGTGGACGCGGGTGCAACCGGCGTCGGCTTGTTTCGCACCGAGTTCCTGTTCATGAATCACAAGGACCGTCTGCCGGAAGAGGAAGAGCAGTTCGCTGCTTACCGTCGCGCGGTCGAGTTGATGAACGGTCTGCCGGTTACGATCCGCACGATCGACGTGGGCGCCGACAAGCCGCTCGATTCGATGAGCGGGGGCGATGGATATGAAACCGCTGCGAACCCCGCTTTGGGGCTGAGAGCGATCCGCTGGAGCCTCTCCGAGCCGCAGATGTTTCTCACGCAGTTGCGCGCCATTCTGCGGGCGTCGGCGTTCGGTACGGTGAAGATTCTGATTCCAATGCTCGCGCATGCGCAGGAGATCGACCAGTCGCTTGATCTGATCCGCGAAGCCAAACGTCAACTGGACGACGCCGGCATTGCTTACGATCCGAACGTGCAGGTGGGCGCGATGATCGAGATTCCGGCTGCGGCGATCGCGTTGCCGCTGTTCCTGAAGCGGCTCGACTTCCTGTCGATCGGCACCAACGACCTGATCCAGTACACACTGGCGATCGATCGCGCGGACAACGCCGTCGCGCATCTGTACGATCCGCTGCATCCGGCGGTGCTGCATCTGATCGCGTTCACGCTGCGCGAGGCGAAGCGGGCGAACGTGCCAGTCTCGGTGTGCGGCGAGATGGCGGGCGACCCGGCGTTGACGCGCCTGTTGCTCGGCATGGGGCTCACGGAGTTTTCGATGCATCCGAGCCAACTGCTTGTGGTCAAGCAGGAAGTGCTGCGCTCCCATCTGAAGACGCTGGAGAAGCCGGTGGCCGACGTGCTGGCTTCGTTCGAACCGGAGGAAGTGCAGGCGGCGCTCAAGCGAGTTATGTTGATCTGAGCTTTCGAAAGCGCTGCTTCAAACAAAACGCCGCACATGTGCGGCGTTTTTTTATGTCCGGCTTGCGTGGTCCTATCAAGCGCGATGATGCATCTGCCCGCATACCGGGCAGTCTGCCTGGCGCGCAATGCGCATCGTGTTCCATTCCATGCGCAACGAGTCGAGCATCGTCAGGCGGCCCACCAGCGGCGTGCCGATGTCGCCGATCACTTTGAGTGCTTCTGCCGCCTGCATCGAGCCGATAATGCCCACCGTCGGCGCGAAC
Source organism: Paraburkholderia sp. BCC1884 (assembly GCF_900996225.1). Lineage (GTDB taxonomy): Bacteria > Pseudomonadota > Gammaproteobacteria > Burkholderiales > Burkholderiaceae > Paraburkholderia. Next base: position 658,608 of record NZ_CAAJGL010000090.1, read on the forward strand.
ACACCCATGGTCGAGCACGCGACTTCTTCGAACGGCTGGTCTTCCGGAAACACGCACGCGTAACACGGCGAGGCGTTGTCGCGGAAGTCGAATGTGCTGATCTGGCCGTCGAAGCGCAACGCCGCGCCCGACACCAGCGGCACGCCGTGCTTCACGCAGGCGCGGTTGATCGCGTGACGGGTTGCGAAATTGTCGGTGCAATCGAGTACTACGGTGGCGTGGGGAACGTGCGCGTCGAGCCATGCCTCGTCGACGCGTTCGGCTACGGCGTTCACCACCACCTCGGGATTGATCTGCGCGATCGCATCGCGTCCCGACTCCACCTTCTTGCGCCCGACCGACGCGGTCACATGCAGGATCTGCCGCTGGAGGTTGGTCAGGTCGACCGTGTCGGCGTCGACCAACGTCAGACGGCCGACGCCCGCCGCTGCGAGATACATGGCTGCGGGCGAACCCAACCCGCCCGCACCGACGACGATCGCATGAGCATCGATAAAGCGCTGCTGCGCCTCGATACCGATTTCGTCGACGAGGATATGGCGGGAATAGCGGAGGAGTTGATCGTCATTCATGGCGAGGCGCGTGAGTGTGTCGCGCGAAGGAACGCAGACGGGAAGTCTGCGGCGCGCGTTGTCGTTGTGGTTATTTTAATCGCGCGAAGAAGAGGGATTACTGCGTGCTGGTGATACTGCGGGTCTTCGCATCGCGATGAACAGCGTTGCGAAGACCCGCTAAGGCTCAAGCTGCTTACTTGCTTTCCGTCGCCGGTGCCGAAGCGCCAGCCGGGCTGGATGCACCCGGAACCGGCTGGGTCGGCTTGACTGCGACCGGTGCGGACGCCGAAGTGCCCGGCTTGTTCTGCGCCAGACGGCGCTCGCTCAGCGACTTCGATTCCTGAACCGGCTTGCCTTCCAGCTTGTTCAGCCCTTGTTGCAGCATGAAGTCGTCGGCCGAACCGAATTCGACCGGTTTGCGCTCGCGATCCTTCTGGCGCTGTTCCGGCGTCTTCTTGTCGTTCTGCTCTTCGAGCACACGCAGTTGTTCCATGCGATCGGCTTCGCGCTGTTCCGCTTCCTTCTTCTCGTTCGGGTCTTGCGTGTTGGCAAGGTGATTCGAGTAGTCGACTTCGCGGGTAACCAGTGCGTCGTCCGGATCGCCTTCCGCGTATTGATCGACCGCGATGTCAGGACGGATGCCCTTGTTCTGGATCGAACGGCCGCTCGGCGTGTAGTAGTACGCCGTGGTCAGACGCAGCGCGGTGTCCGCCGTCATCGGGCGCACGGTCTGCACCGAGCCCTTGCCGAAGGTGGTCTTGCCGACGATCAGCGCACGATGCTGATCCTGCAGCGCGCCCGCGACGATTTCCGACGCCGACGCGGAGTACGCGTTGGTCAGCACGATCATCGGCACGGTCTTGAAGATCGGCGCTTCGTCCTTCAGCGGATCGCTGTCGAAGGATTGCAGACGGTAGTTGTCGTACGTGTCGCGGTAGACCTGCTTCGAGTCCGGAATCTGGCCGTTGGTGGACACCACAACCGAATTCGGCGGCAGGAACGCGCCGGCTACGCCGACCGCGCTTTGCAGCAGACCGCCGCCGTTGTTGCGCAGATCGAGCACGAGACCCTTCAGGTTCGGCTGCTGACGCGCAATGTCCTGCAGTCGCGCGGCGAGGTCAGGTACGGTGCGTTCCTGGAAGCTCGTGATACGCACATACGCGTAGCCCGGCGCAAGAATCTTCATCTTGACCGACTGGACCTTGATGATTGCGCGCGTGACCGTGAGCGGGAACGTGCGGTCGTCGGTCTTGCGGAAGATCGTGAGCGTGACCTTGGTGCCCGGGTCGCCGCGCATCTGCTTGACGGCCTGGTCGAGCGTCATGCCACGAACCGGCTTGTCGTTGATGCGGGTGATCAGATCGCCCGGACGAATGCCGGCGCGGAACGCAGGCGTGTCTTCGATCGGCGAGATCACTTTGATAAGGCCGTCTTCCGACGAAATTTCGATGCCGAGGCCCGCGAAGCGACCTTTGGTCTGCTCCTGCAGTTCTTCGTAATCAGTCTTGTCGAGGTACGACGAGTGCGGGTCGAGGCTCGCTACCATGCCCTTGATGGCGGCGGTGAGGAGCTTTTTATCGTCGACCGGTTCGACGTACTCATGCTTGATTTGCCCGAACACTTCGGCAAAGAGCCTGAGCTGGTCTAGCGGAAGCGGTGCGACTGCGCTCGACGCGGCACTGGCGGGTTGCTGGGCCGAGGCGGAAAGTTGCAGGGTGGCAAATACGCCGGTAGCAAGGCCCGCGGCAATCAGGCCGATATTTTTCAGGTTCTTTCGCATAGAGTCTGTTGCGGTCGGAAGCGCGTGGCAGCGTCGATAGAGATAGGGACGGACAAGTATAACTGCACACCCGCCCACAAAGGGCGCAGCGCAGGCAATCGTGATTCGACAGCCGGCACCGGGCCTGGTTCGTGAGATCGTACCCGTGGCACCAAAGTAATGTGTGGTAACCGTGAAGGGTGGGCAGAATGACGCGCGATGCCTGACCTGCGCGGCTCCGGCCGGTAGGTGTTGCCGGACGGTGCGGTGGAGGGCCGGCTGTCGCCAAGCCCCAAACGCGCCACGACTTCCGGCTGGACATGGCCGCAAGATGGCCGGGAGGTGGCGTGGAAATGACCGGCGAGCGAACTACCCAACCGGTTCATCCGCGGCTGTGGAATCAGCCTGCCTTGCCTTGCTTGGCAACAGCGGCCTGCGCCTTCGCGATCGCGTCCGGGTCGCCGAGGTAGTAATGCGTGATCGGCTTCAGGTTCTCGTCGAGTTCATAGACGAGCGGCACGCCGTTTGGAATGTTCAGGCCGACGATGTCGTCGTCCGAAATATTGTCGAGGTACTTCACCATCGCGCGGATCGAGTTGCCGTGCGCGGCGATCACGATCTTGCGGCCCGACTTGATGGCCGGCGCGATCGACTCGTTCCACAGCGGCAGCACGCGCGCGACGGTGTCTTTCAGGCACTCGGTGAGCGGCAATTGCTCGCGCGGAACCTTGGCGTAACGCGGGTCGTTGTACGGTGCGCGCTCGTCGGTCGGTTCGAGCGCCGGCGGCGGCGTATCGTAGCTGCGACGCCAGATCAGGACCTGTTCGTCGCCGAATTTGGCGGCGGTTTCCGCCTTGTTCAGGCCCGACAGCGCGCCGTAGTGACGTTCGTTCAGACGCCACGAATGCACCACCGGCAGGTACATCAGATCCATCTTGTCCTGCACGTGCCACAAGGTGCGGATCGCGCGTTTGAGCACCGACGTGTAGGCGATATCGAACGTATAGCCCGATTCCTTCAGCAGCACGCCGGCTTGCTGCGCCTCACTGTTGCCCTGCTCGGTCAGGTCGACGTCGACCCAGCCCGTGAAGCGGTTTTCCTTGTTCCACGTCGATTCGCCGTGGCGGATGAGAACGAGTTTGTACATGAGATTGCCGGTCGGTAGTGAGGAAGCAGGAAGGCGTTGCGGGGGTCCTCTAGAGGAGCGCCGCCATCGCGTCAGACGGTTATTTTATAATGGGTGGATTGCCCTTTTCGATTTCTCTCTTTTTCGGCGGATTTTCCGTGAAGTTTTTCACTGATTACACAAACCTTGTACTGATCGCGATCGTCCTCATCTCTGGTGGGTTGCTGCTGTGGCCAACGATCATGCGGCGCGGCCGTGGCGGCCTGTCGGCCGCTGAAGCTACCCAGTTGATCAACCGCCGCAACGCGGCGGTCATCGATCTGCGCCCCACCGCCGATTACGCCAAGGGCCATTTGCCCGCGGCACGGCACCTTGAATTTGCGGAACTGCAGGCGAAAGTCGCGCAACTCGTGAAGAACAAGAGCAACCCGGTACTGCTGGTGTGTCAAACCGGCCAGCAGTCGAACAAGGCAGCGCGTATCGTGCAGGATGCAGGATATGCCGAAGTCCATGTTCTCGAAGGCGGTGTCGACGCCTGGCAGAAAGCCGGCATGCCGGTTGTGAAACAAGGAGTAGCCAAGTGAACAAAGTGATCATGTACAGCACCCAGGTGTGCCCGTATTGCCAGATGGCCGAACGTCTTTTAAAGTCGCGCGGCGTCGAGCACGTTGAGAAGGTACTGATCGACAAAGACCCGGCCCGTCGTGAAGAAATGATGACCCGGACCGGTCGTCGCACGGTGCCGCAGGTGTTCATCGGCGAGACGCATGTGGGCGGGTACGACGACCTGTCCGCGCTCGACCGCGCGGGCGGTCTGACGCCTCTGCTCGAAGCCGCCTGAATTCGCGCGCCCGCGGGCGTGTGAGAGGCGGGTGAAATACAAGCCGGCGCATCCTCGCCCGATCCGGGCGGGCGAGGCGCCGCAACGATCTGGCGGCCCATGCAAGCGTGGGTCGCCGCCATGCATACCTATCAGGGAATCACTTCATCATGTCCGACGAGAATAACCAGCCGTTCTTCAACATCCAGCGCATCTACCTGAAGGACATGTCGCTCGAGCAGCCGAATTCGCCGGGCATCTTCCTCGAGCAGGAAATGCCGTCGGTCGAAGTCGAAGTCGACGTGAAGGCCGAGCGCCTCGCCGACACGGTGTTCGAAATCCTCGTCACGGGCACGGTCACGGCCAAGGTGTCGGACAAGGTTGCGTTCCTGATCGAAGCCAAGCAAGCCGGCATTTTCGACATCCGCAACATCCCGGCTGAGCAGATCGATCCGCTGGTCGGCATCGCCTGCCCGACGATCCTGTTCCCGTACCTGCGCTCGAACATTGCCGACGCGATCACTCGCGCCGGGTTCCCGCCGATCCACCTCGCCGAAATCAACTTCCAGGCGCTGTACGAGCAACGTCTCGCGCAGATGGGTGGCCAGGAAGCCCCGGCGCAGAACGGCGTCACGCACTAAGTGTCGCAGGCAGTGCCGGCTATGAAGGTCGCTGTCCTTGGCGCCGGCGCATGGGGCACGGCCCTCGCCGGCCATCTGGCCGTACGGCACGACACGGTGTTGTGGGCGCGTGAACCCGCGCTCGTTGCCGACCTCTCCGCTTCGCACGAAAACGCCCGCTATCTGGCGGGCGTTGCTTTGCCGGCGGCGCTTCGCTACGAAGCGGACCTGAACGCGGCGCTCGACCACGCGTTGGCCGACGACGCGTTATGCGTCGTGGCCACGCCCGTGGCCGGCCTGCGCGGTCTGTTCCAGGCGATGCGCGACGCCGGCAAGGTGCCCGCGCACGTGGTGTGGCTGTGCAAAGGCTTTGAAGCCGACTCGCAATTGTTGCCGCATCAGGTGGTCGCGGCTGAATTGCCGGGGCATACCAGCAATGGCGTGCTGTCCGGTCCGAGTTTCGCGCGCGAGGTCGGGCAGGGCCTGCCGGTCGCGCTGACCATCGCGAGCGGCTCGGCGGCATGCCGCGAACGCACGGTCGCGGCGTTTCATCATGGCGCCATGCGCATCTACACCGGCGACGACATCGTCGGCGTGGAAGTGGGCGGCGCGGTGAAAAACGTGCTGGCGATCGCCACGGGTATCGCCGATGGTCTCGGCCTCGGTCTGAATGCCCGCGCGGCGCTGATTACGCGCGGTCTGGCGGAAATGTCGCGCCTCGGCGTGACGCTTGGCGGACGGACGGAAACGTTCACCGGTTTGACCGGCCTGGGCGATCTGATCCTGACCGCTACCGGCGACCTGTCGCGCAACCGCACGGTCGGCGTGCAACTCGCCGCGGGCCGGTCGCTCGAGGATATTCTCGGCGGCCTCGGCCACGTGGCCGAAGGCGTGCGTTGTGCGCAAGCCGTGCTGGCCATCGCTCGCGCTCACGCGATCGACATGCCGATCACGCAGGCGGTCTGTGCCGTGCTGTTCGACGGCGTGGCGCCCCGCGACGCCGTCAGCGCCCTGCTGCGGCGCGATTCCAAAGCTGAATAAGCTATATCTATCAGCCGTTTTAGCGCGACCGGGCGCTGAACGGCTGCCTGCTTTTTCCAGCCGATAAACCGTTAAGCGCCGCCGTCGAAACCGGTTTGACGCCAGGCTTCGAACACCACAACCGCGACGGTATTCGACAGATTCAGGCTGCGATTGCCCGGACGCATGGGCAGCCGCACGCGCTGCTCATTGGCGAACTGGTCGAGCACGGAGTCGGGCAGGCCCCGCGTTTCGGCGCCGAACACGAACCAGTCGCCGGATTGAAACGCGTGCTCGTGAAAGCGTCCCGAGCCGCGTGTGGTGAAGGCGAACATGCGCGCCGGGTCGGGCGTTTCCCTCGCGACGAACGCGGCCCAGTCGGCGTGCACATTCATCTGCGCATACTCGTGATAGTCGAGGCCGGCGCGGCGCAATTTGGCGTCGTCGAGCGGGAAGCCGAGCGGTTCGATCAGATGCAGCCGCGCGCCGGTATTGGCGCACAGGCGGATCACGTTGCCGGTGTTCGGCGGGATTTCGGGTTCGACGAGAACGACGTTGAACATAATGAGGCCAGGTGGAATTAGTTTTTCGGGGTACGCAGCGCGACGAAATTGGTGACGCGCCGCGCGCCGGCCGCTTTCAGCGTGCGGGCCAGCGCTTCGAGGGTTGCGCCGGTCGTCATGACATCGTCGACGATGCCGACGTGCATGCCGCGTATGCCTTGCGCCTGCGCGGCAACTTTGAAGGCACGGCCTACGTTGAGCCTTCGCGCGTCGAGATCGAGCCGCGATTGCGGCGCGGTGTGAATCACGCGCTGCACGAGGGTGGCGTGGCCCGGCAGATTCAGCGCGCGCGCCAGCGGCTTTGCGATCTCCCAGGCCTGGTTGTAGCCGCGCTCGACAAGCCTTTGCCCCGCGAGCGGCACCGGCGCGATCACATCCGGCCGTTCCAGCGGACTATGCCAGGCGTCTTGCGCGACACGCGCAAGACGCAGCCCGAACTCGCGGGCCAGCGCGAGGCGCGCGCGGAATTTCAGGCCGACCGCGAGTGTGTCGAGTGGCGCGCGGTAGTCGGCGAGGGCAAACGTAGCGTCGAACGGCGGCGGTACGGCTATGCAATCCGCACAGTGATACCGCGCGTGGCTCGCCCATCGCAAACCGGACAACGGCACCGCGCAGACGACGCAACGCAGCCGGCTTTCGTTCCAGTACGCCTGGTCGCAAGCCGCGCAGAGCGTGTCATGCGACAAATTGCCGCATAACGCGCACAGGTTCGGCAACGCCGCATTGACGATGTGCGGCCAGGCCGACTGTACCCCGCGCGCAAACCGCGCGAATTTAGTATCTGACGACAGGGAAAAAGGTCGGAAAGCCACGATCGGATTGGCCGCGAAGGCCGTCTCCACTGAATGGAAGGAAGCGAACGAGTATACTTCCTGCTCCACGCCAGCACGACACCCATGCCCCCCACTTCCGCTCAAACTGGCCGTCCGGCCTACGATTCCCGGCGCCTCCGGCGGATCTTCGATCGCCGCGCGGCGACTTTCGACGACGTCGCCTTTCTGCCGCGCGAGATTGCCCAGCGCATGCGCGAGCGGCTGGATTACATCAAGGTCGCGCCGTCGAACGTGCTCGACGCGGGCTGCGGTGCTGGCGAGGACCTCCCGGCGTTGCGCGAGCGCTTTCCCGAGGCGCCGGTGTTCGGCACCGATCTGTCGCACGCCATGCTCGGCCGCGCGCTGCGCCACGACGCCGGCGACACCAGTTGGCGCCGCTTCCTGCCGGCCACGCTCGGCAAGGCGCTCGGCGCGCGCGGCCCGCGTTTCGCGCAAGCCGACTTCTCGGCGCTGCCGTTCGCCGCCGGCGCCTTCGAATTCATCTGGTCGAATCTTGCGCTGCATTGGCACTCGCGGCCCGATCTCGTATTCCCCGAATGGCAACGGGTGCTCAAGGTCAACGGTCTGTTGATGTTCAGCACGCTCGGCCCGGACACGCTCAAGGAGTTGCGCGGCGCTTACGCCGAGGTCGAGGCCGCGCACGGCGTGAGTTCGCGCAAACATGTGATCGACTTCGTCGACATGCATGATCTTGGGGATATGCTGGTGGAGAGCGGCTTCGAGATTCCAGTGATGGATCAGGAAGTGCTCACCATCACCTATAAGTCGCCCGAGTCGCTACTCGCGGATGTGCGTCGGTGGGGCGCGTATCCGTTCGAGCGCGAAGTGTCGTCAGGTGCGACGGCGCGCCGGCTGCACAAGGCTTTGCTGGCTGCGCTCGAAGCGCGTCGGCGCGCCGACGGCACACTCGCGCTGACTTTCGAGGTGATCTACGGCCATGCATGGAAAGCCGTGCCGCGGACCACGGCAGACGGTCACGGCATCGTGCGAATCGAGGATATCGGACGAGGTTCGTCGAGGAACCGGTAGCGGATCGGCGAGGCGGTAAAGAGGGCATCTGTTATGTCTGAAATTACCGCTTCAAAAGACCCGCGAAAGCTGCGGCAAAACGGCGCGGAGGCCTGTCGCAGCGGGCTTGCAGGCCAATCGAGGCTTGCTTGTGGATGCCATGGATCGCGCCTATAATGCGTCAGTTTGTCGCCCGGAGTTCCCGCATCTCGGGGGCGACAGGCCCGAGACGCAGGGCTGCAACATGAGGTGACGTGGCAGGAGACGAGCGGCCGGCTGAGTGGCTGCCAACAAAGCAGAAAGCGGCGGTTCGCAGGAGGCAGCGATGCAAGCATCAGATCTGCTGGCGGATTCAGAACCGGTCCTCAAAGACTGGACGATGAAACGCAACTGTTCGATATCGCCGCGGCAGTTCGTAGGGTTCTACGTGTCGCTGGCGTTGTTCTCGTTGGCAATTGCATTCATGCTGGTTCTGGTCGGCGCCTGGCTGGTGTTGCCGTTCACCGGTATCGAATTGCTGGCGGTGGGCATCGCGTTTGCCATTTATGCGCGTCATGCTGTGGATTACGAACGCATCCGGTTGTTTCCAAACCGGCTGGTGATCGAGCAGGTCAGCGCCGAGCAACTCACGCAGTTTGAATTCAATCCGCGCTGGGTGCGGATCGAGCCGGGCGCGACGCCGCGTGACCACATCAAACTGGTCTCGCGTGGCCAGACGATCATGATCGGGCAACATCTCGCGCAGTTTCGGCGCGCCCAGTTCGCAGGCGAATTGCGGCTGTGGCTCACGCGTTGTTAGACGCGTGCAGATGCGCGGCGTTCACGGGGAGCGCGAGACAGCCTGCCAGCGGGGTCGAGGGTTTGAATGGAAATTTTGGGTAAGGAAGCTATGAAAACAATCAAGCGAGCCCTCATGGGCGTGCTGGCGATGAGCGGTCTGCTTTTCGCCGGTGCGGCCCTGGCAGTGGGCGATGTCCCGGGCGGCCCTGCCGTCAACGAGATCAATCTCCAGCCGCCTGCGACGAAAATCGCTGAGGAGCTCTTCAGCCTCCACATGTTCATGCTGGTTCTGTGCCTGGTCATCTTTGTCGGCGTGTTCGGCGTGATGTTCTATTCGATCTTTGCGCACCGCAAATCGAAAGGCCACAAGGCTTCGAATTTCCACGAAAGCACCACCGTCGAAATCATCTGGACGATCGTGCCGTTCGTCATCGTCGTGCTGATGGCGCTGCCCGCCACCAAGACCGTCGTCGCGATGAAAGACACCACGAATGCCGACGTCACCATCAAGGTCACCGGCTATCAGTGGAAATGGGGCTACGACTACGTGAAGGGCCCGGGCGAAGGCATCAACTTCTTGTCCACGCTGGCCACGCCGCGTGCGGAAACCGATGGCCGTGAGCCGATTTCCACCACGTATCTTCAGGAAGTCGACAATCCGCTGGTCGTCCCGGTCGACAAGAAAATCCGCATCATCACCACCGCGAACGACGTGGTCCATTCCTGGTACGTGCCGGCATTCGGCGTGAAACAGGACGCGATTCCGGGCTTCGTGCGCGACACGTGGTTCAAGGCCGACAAGGTCGGCACCTTCCGCGGCTTCTGTACTGAACTCTGCGGCAAGGAACACGCGTTCATGCCGGTGGTGGTCGAAGTGCTCTCCGCCGACGACTACGCGAAATGGGTCGACACGCAGAAGAAGAAAATGGCCGCCGGCCAGGACGATCCGAACAAGACCTACACGATGGCCGAGCTGATGGATCGCGGCGGCAAGGTGTACGCGTCGAACTGCGCGGTCTGCCACCAGCCGACCGGTAAGGGCGCAGGCGCATTCCCGGCGCTCGACGGCAGCAAGATCGCCAACGGCCCGATCGCCGAACACGTGAGCCTCGTGCTCAAGGGCAAGAACGCCATGCCTTCGTGGGCGCCCACTTTGAACGACGTCGAAATCGCCTCGGTGATCACGTACGAACGTAACTCGTGGGGCAATCACACCGGCGACATTCTCCAGCCGAAACAGATTCTGGACGCCCGCAACGGCAAGTTGCCGGAAGGCGGCAACCATCTGGCCGACGCAGGCGGTGCGGCAAGCGGTGCAGAAGCGGCGTCGGGCGCAGCGGCAGCGTCGGGCGCATCGGCTGCGGACACAGCAGCGGCAGGTTCGGATAGTGCAGCAGCTCCGCAAGCGGCGCTTCCGGCTAGCATCTACTTCGACACGGGCAAGAGCGCGCTGCCGGCCGACGCGCAAGCTGCAGTAGATGCAGCCGCGGCCTACGCCAAGGCGCATCCGGACGCGAAGTTCACGGTTTCGGGCTTCACCGACGCCACCGGTTCTGCCGACATCAACGCAAAGCTCGCGAAGAGTCGTGCCGAAGCCGTGCGCGACGCGCTGAAAGCAGCAGGCATCGCAGAAGACCATATTATTTTAAAGAAGCCGGAGACGATCACGGGCGGGACCGACGCGAAAGAAGCCCGGCGTGTCCAGATCAGCCCGGCCGCCTGACGTGTTCATGGGCAGCACCGCAGTATTCGCTTTAGGAGATTGTCATGTCTAGCATCGGACACGATGTAGTCGCAGGCCACGAGCACGTGCACGGCGACCATGCTCACGAAACGCCGCACGGCTGGCGCCGTTGGCTATTCGCAACCAATCACAAGGACATCGGTACGCTGTACCTGATCTTCTCGTTCACCATGTTCCTCTCCGGGGGCGTGATGGCGCTGATGATCCGTGCCGAGTTGTTCGAGCCGGGCCTGCAGATCATGCGTCCCGAGTTCTTCAACCAGTTGACCACCATGCACGGCCTGATCATGGTGTTCGGCGCGATCATGCCGGCCTTCGTCGGCTTCGCGAACTGGATGATTCCGCTGCAGATCGGCGCGTCGGACATGGCTTTCGCCCGCATGAACAACTTCAGCTTCTGGCTGCTGCCGGTTGCCGCTGTTCTGCTGGTCGGTTCGTTCTTCGCACCGGGCGGCGCGACCGCCGCCGGCTGGACGCTGTACGCGCCGCTGTCCACGCAGATGGGCCCGGGCATGGACTTCGCGATTTTCGCGATCCACTTGATGGGCGCCTCGTCGATCATGGGCGGGATCAACATCGTCGTGACGATCCTGAACATGCGCGCACCCGGCCTCACGCTGATGAAGATGCCGATGTTCGTCTGGACGTGGCTGATCACCGCGTACCTGCTGATCGCCGTGATGCCGGTTCTGGCAGGCGCGATCACCATGGTGCTGTTCGATCGTCACTTCGGCACGTCGTTCTTCAACGCGGCAGGCGGCGGCGACCCGGTCATGTACCAGCACATCTTCTGGTTCTTCGGGCACCCCGAGGTGTACATCATGATCTTGCCGGCGTTCGGGATCGTGTCGCAGGTGATCCCGGCGTTCTCGCGCAAGCCGCTGTTTGGCTATAGCTCGATGGTGTACGCCACCTCTTCGATCGCGATTCTCTCGTTCATGGTCTGGGCGCACCACATGTTCGCGACCGGCATGCCGGTTACCGGCCAGCTGTTCTTCATGTACGCCACGATGCTGATCGCCGTGCCGACGGGCGTGAAGGTGTTCAACTGGGTCGCGACGATGTGGCGCGGTTCGCTGAGCTTCGAAACGCCGATGCTGTTCGCGGTGGGCTTCCTGATCGTGTTCACGTTCGGTGGCCTCTCGGGTCTGATGCTGGCCATGGCGCCGCTCGACATCCAGTATCACGGCACTTATTTTGTGGTGGCGCACTTCCACTACGTGCTGGTGGCGGGCTCGCTATTCGCGCTGTTCTCCGGCTGGTACTACTGGGCGCCGAAGTGGACGGGTTGGATGTACAACGAAACGCGCGGCAAGATCCACTTCTGGGCGTCGATGTTCTTCTTCAACCTCGCGTTCCTGCCGATGCACTTCGTCGGCCTCGCTGGGATGCCGCGTCGGTATGCCGACTACCCGGCCCAGTTCACGGACTGGAACCAGGTCATCTCGATCGGCGCATTCGGCTTCGGTCTGGCGCAGGTCTACTTCCTGTTCGCGGTTGCGCTGCCGGCCTACCGTGGCGGCGGCGAACTCGAAAAAGCCGGCGACAAGCCGTGGGACGGCGCAACGGGCCTCGAATGGACCGTGCCGAGCCCGGCTCCGTTCCACACGTTCGAACATCCGCCGACCGTCGAGTAATCGGCAATCGGTGGGCTAACCGGTCCGGCGGCGTGCAATAGACCGCAGCCGGAACCGGGCGGTCACACAGGCATTCAGACAATCGAGCATGACGCGTAATCCACAGGAACGACGGTCGCCGGAGCAGATTCGCGCCGGCAACAGGCGGATAGGTTGGGTGATGTTCGCCATCGCGGCGGTGTTTTTCGCGAGCGCCATCATCAGGCAGCGGTTTTTCACCTAGCGCGAGCGTGAAGTCTGATTTGCAGGTTTGTTGAGGATTGAGATGTCGACGCAACCGCCGGCTCAGGCCGATCGCTCTTTTAACCGTCCCATGCTGATCAAGCTGTTCATCGTCGCCTTGATGATGTTCGGTTTCGGTTTTGCGCTGGTGCCGATGTATCGCGCGATCTGTCAGATCACCGGGATCAACAACCTCGTGCAGCGTGACGCCACGGTGCGCGAGGCGAAGAATACGCAGGTCGACATGACTCGCACGATTTCAATCGAATTCGATGCGAACGCGCGCGGCCCGCTGGGTTTCAAGCCGGAGCAACGCAGTCTCGACGTGCATCCGGGCGAAGTGACAACGGTGATGTACGAAGTCAGCAACGAACAGGCGCGCACGATTCAGGCGCAAGCCATTCCGAGCTACGCACCGAAGCAGGCCACCGAATACTTCAGGAAGATCGAGTGCTTTTGCTTTACGCAGCAGACTTTGACGGCGAATCAGACCAGGCGGCTGCCGGTGGTATTCGTGGTCGATCCGAAGTTGCCGAAGGACGTGAAAACGATCACCTTGTCGTACACGTTTTTTGAATTGACTACGCCGGCCGCGGCGACGGCCGGTAGCGCGGCACCCACGGCCAATACGGCGGCCACGGCCGCCAATCCCGCCTGACGGCTCGGGCCGCCGGCGAAGGAAAACGGAACATGATGAGCGAGAACGGCGGCAGTCCGCGCAAGGCCAGCTTCGGCCAGTCGATGCGCGCCGTCTTCTGGTCGTTTTTTGGCGTGCGCAAGCGCAGCGATCTGGAGGCGGACGCCACGCAGTTGAACCCGTTGCATGTGATCGCGGCGGCGTTGATCAGTGCGGCCATTTTCATCGGCGTGCTGATTCTGGTGGTGCGTGCAGTAGTCGGTTGAGACGGTTTGGAGCGAGACGTAGTATCGGGCGCAGGCGAGCCCACGAATTAGAGCGAAGCGGTGCGATATCGACGCGCCGCCGAAGATACAGCCGGAAATTCCGGAACAACTGGACTGAAGTGGAGAATCAAGAATGAGCGGTCAAAACGAGAGCCCGTACTATTTCGTACCGCATCCGTCGCGGCATCCGATCAGCGCCGCCACCGGGTTGCTGGTCATGCTCGGATCGCTTGCGGCCTGGATCAACGATCACGACTGGGCGCCGATCGGCGTCGTCGCGGGCCTGTTGTGGCTGCTCTTCACGCTGTGGCACTGGTTCGGCGACGCGATCGCCGAATCGGAAGGCGGCATGTACGGCAAGAACGTCGACAAGTCGTACCGCTGGAGCATGAGTTGGTTCATTTTTTCCGAAGTCATGTTCTTCGGCGCGTTCTTCGGTGCACTGTTCTATGCACGTGAAATCGCGCTGCATCAACTCGGCAGCCTCGACTACAAGCTGATCTGGCCGGACTTCTCGGCGGTGTGGCCGAACAACGGTCCGGCAGCGCTGGTCTCGACCTTCAAGTCGATGCAACCGTGGCCGGTGCCGACCATCAACACGGCGCTGCTGCTGTCGTCGGGCGCTACCTTGACGGTCTCGCACCACGCGCTGCGTGAAGATCATCGCAAGAAGGCGATCATCTGGCTGGCGGCTACGCTCGTGCTCGGCGTCTGCTTCCTGTTCCTGCAAGGCTTCGAATATTTCCACGCGTACAACGAACTGAATCTGACGCTGGCTTCGGGCGTGTACGGTTCGACCTTCTTCCTGCTGACGGGCTTCCACGGTTTCCACGTGTTCCTCGGCGGTACGATGCTCGCGGTGGTGCTGGCGCGGTTGATTCGCGGCCACTTCACGGCAGAACATCACTTCGCGTTCGAAGGCGCCGCCTGGTATTGGCACTTTGTGGACGTCGTGTGGCTCGGGCTGTACGTCGTCGTGTACTGGCTGTAACGAAGTCTGGCCTGCGCCGACCGGTTACCGGCTATGCGTGCAGGCCCTTCGCGCGACGTCGTTGATGGCGTGGCGCACGAGCAGTACGAAGGACTCATGCCGCGCCGCCCTCGACCGTGTCAGGGCGGCGTTTTGTTTGGCGGCGTGATGATGTGGCAGCGCGCAGCGCGTGTTGCGCTCGCGCCGGACTCAACGGCCGTAGGGAATGCCGGTCGACTGGATCCAGCCCATCCAGTGAGCGAACAGGATGAACAGGAACAGCGAAATCGACAGCCCCACCCGCGTGGCGAGCGACCAGACCATCCGCTTGGTTTTGCCCTTGTCATGCATCATGAAATACAGCGCCGACACCATACTGGCGATGATCAGGACGAAGGCGATGGGAACGAGAATGTGCATGGAACCAGCTGAAACCCGAAAGCGCAGAGGCAAGACATTTATTATCTCACCGCGCGCCGGCGTTTGCCGCACGTTCCAGATGCCGTTTCAGGCCGCGCCGGAGCACGGGCAATGAAGATCCGCCTGATTCCCGCGCTGCTGATTCTGCTGGTGATTCTGGTGACCGTGCGGCTTGGTTTCTGGCAGCGCGATCGCGCACATCAGAAGGAGGCGCTCGAAGCGCAGATCACCCAGTTCGAGAACGCGCCCGCGCTGACGGTGAGCGGCGCGCCGCTCCCGCTGAAGGACATCGAGTTTCATCGGGTGAAGGCGCGCGGCAGTTTCGTCGCGGACAAGGTCGTCTACCTGGATAATCGTCCGTATAACGATCAGCCCGGCTTTTACGTCGTGATGCCTTTTAAACTGGCCGACGGCGGTTACGTGCTGGTCAATCGCGGCTGGTTGCCGCGCAACATGAACAATCGCGAGACCATCGCGCCGTATCTCACGCCGCAGGGCGAGATCGAGATCGAAGGTGTTGCCCGAGCCGATGCGACGCGCGCCTACGAACTGGGGCAGGGCGGCTCGGCCGAGCATCAACTGATCCGCCAGAATCTCGACACCGCCGCCTATGCCGAGGAAACCGGCTTGCCGTTGCAATCGTTCGTGATCCAGCAATTGAGCGACGACGGCGACCAACTCGTGCGCGACTGGCCCGCTCCGACGAGCGGCGTCGAGCGTAATTACGGCTACATGTTCCAGTGGTGGGGGATGGCCGCCGCCGCGCTGGTGTTCGGCCTGTACGCCGCGCGCCGTGCGGCGAGGAAGGAGCACGTACCGCTCGCCTGATGCTGCCTGAATAGCCAAAGCGGCTTCGCGGCCCGCAGTTGGGCCGCTCACCGCGCAATCATTGATAGAGGTCCCGTAGTGTCGACGCAATCTCCCCGTACGCCCCAAGCCGGCAAACCCGCTGCGCAACAAGCAATGCCCGGCCAACCCAACGGCAAGGGTTCATGGCAGCGCGGCCGCTGGGTCCTGCTGCTGCTGGCGTTCGTCTGCGCGGCGCCGATCGCCGTGTCGTATTTCACGTACTACGTGATCAAGCCCACCGGCGGCAGCACGAACTACGGCACGCTGGTCGAACCGCAGCGTCCGATCCCCGAATCGCTCGTGGTCACGGGTGAAGACGGCAAGCCGCTCAAGCTGGCCTCGCTGCGCGGCAAATGGCTGATGATCTCGGTCGACAACAGCGCGTGCGACAAGGCCTGCGTCACCAAGCTCTATTTCATGCGACAAATCCGCACAGCTCAGGGCCCGGAACGCGAGCGCGTCGTGCAAGTGTGGCTGCGCACCGATGCAGGCAAGGTCGCAGACGTGATACAAAGCGCCTACCCCGACACCGACATGCTGATCGCCGATCCGGCGGCGGTGTCCGCCTGGCTGCCGGTCGACACCGGTACGCACGTGACCGACCACATCTACCTGGTCGATCCGAACGGCAATCTGATGATGCGTTTTCCCAAAGATCCGAACCCGAGCAAGATCAAGGGCGACGTGACCAAGCTGCTCAAATGGTCGACCATCGGTTGATGTCGCAACTAAGGTAAGAGAGATGTTCGTACTGCAACTGGCCCTGATCGGCGTGTGTATCGCGTTGTTGCCGCTGTCCTACGTGTGGGTCAAGGCCGATGACAACAAATTTCGCAAGCTGGTCTGGCTCACCACTTTCCTGACGCTCGATCTGGTGATGTTCGGCGGCTTCACGCGCCTCACCGATTCCGGGCTCGGTTGTCCGGACTGGCCGGGCTGCTACGGCACGTCGTCGCCGTTCATCGCGCATGCGGCGATCTCGGCCGCGCATCAACTGATGCCTACGGGGCCGGTGAGCATGAGCAAAGCCTGGATCGAGATGATCCACCGTTACTTCGCGATGGCGATCGGCGTGCTCATCATCGCGCAGACGATCATTGCGTGGACGGCGCGCATCAAGCGTCGTCCGCTGCATGTATCGCCGTGGTGGCCGACGTCGCTGCTGCTCCTGATTCTCGTGCAAGGCGCGTTCGGCGCATGGACCGTGACGATGAAGTTGCAACCGATCATCGTGACGACGCATCTGCTGCTCGGTCTCGCGCTGCTCGGCACGCTCGGCTGGCTGGCCGCGCGGCAAACGCCGTTGCCCGCCTACGAGCCCGAAGCCGCGCGCTGGCGTACGGCGGCAGTGGCGGGTCTGATCCTGTTGATCGCGCAAATCGCGCTGGGCGGTTGGGTCAGCACGAATTACGCGGTGCTTGCCTGCACGGATTTCCCGACCTGCAACGGCCAATGGATTCCGCCGATGGACTTCGCGCACGGCTTCCACCTGTGGCGCGCGCTCGGCATGACCGGCGACGGCGACATGATCACGCAGGACGCGCTGGTGGCGATCCACTGGACGCACCGCACTTTTGCGCTGATCGTAGTGGCTTATCTGGTCTGGTTCGCGTTAAAAATTCGCCATTTCGAGTCGCTGCGGCGGCCGGCGAACGGCGTGTTGCTGGTGGTGCTGATCCAGTTCATCACGGGGTTGTCGAATATCGTTCTGCAATGGCCGTTGCCTATTGCAGTGGCGCATAACGGGGGAGCCGCGATCCTGCTGCTTTTGCTCGTTATGTTAAACTTTCGGATCGCTTATAGCCGTCCCGGCCACGCCGCGCTTCCTGCGCGCGATGCCGCGCCAGCGTGACTCCACATGGACAGCACAACACTCTCCCAGACGCCCGGTAGCCGGGTCTCCCAATACCTCGCCCTGACGAAACCGCGCGTTACGCAACTCGCCGTGTTCTGCGCCGTCATCGGTATGTTCCTCTCCACGCCCGGTATGGTGCCGTGGACTCCGCTGATCGGCGGCACCATTGGCATCTGGCTGTTGGCCGGTGCGGCGTTTGCCATCAATTGCCTCGTCGAGCAGAAAATCGACGCGAAGATGCGGCGCACTTCGTGGCGTCCGTCCGCACGCGGCGAAATTACTACTACGCAGATTCTGCTGTTCTCGGCCGTGCTCGGCGGCCTCGGCATGTGGACGCTCTACACGTTCGCCAACCCGCTCACCATGTGGCTCACGCTGGCCACTTTCGTCGGCTATGCGGTGATCTACACGCTGTTGCTGAAGCCAGCCACGCCGCAGAACATCGTGATCGGCGGCGCTTCGGGCGCCATGCCGCCGGCGCTTGGCTGGGCAGCGGTCACCGGTCACGTGCCGGGCGACGCGTGGATTCTGGTGCTGATCATTTTCGTGTGGACGCCGCCGCATTTCTGGGCGCTCGCCCTGTATCGCCGCAAAGACTACGAAAACGCCGGCCTGCCGATGCTGCCGAACACGCACGGCGAGAAGTACACGCGCCTGCATATTCTGCTGTACACGGTGATCCTCTTCGCCGTCACGATGATGCCGTTCATCTCCGGCATGAGCGGCGTGGTGTATCTCGCCGCGGCCGTGCTGCTCGGCGCGGTGTTCCTCGCCTATGCGTGGAAGATCTATCGGGAGTACTCGGACGATCTGGCGCGTAGAACCTTCCGTTACTCGATCGTTTATCTGTCGCTGCTGTTTATCGCGCTACTGATCGACCACTACGCGCGCGTGCTGATCGGCGCGTAATACCCGTACTCATATCCATGTTCAAGAATCGCTTCGCGCGCGTCGCGCGTGCTGCCGTGATGGCTTGCGCGCTCGGCGGCGCTCTGTTGGTGGCCGCCTGCGGCAAGCAGCCGCCGGCATTCACGAATCTCGACATCACCGGCAATACCCAATTCGGCAGTGACTTCTCGCTGCCCGACACGTCCGGCAAGCTCCGTAGCCTGGCGGACTACAAGGGCAAGGTCGTGGTGCTGTTCTTCGGCTATACGCACTGCCCGGACGTCTGCCCGACGACGATGGCCGAACTGTCGCAGGCGCTGCAGCAAATCGGACCTGAAGACGCGAAACGCGTGCAGGTGCTCTTCGTCACCGTCGATCCCGAGCGCGATACGCCGGCCTTGCTCGCGCAATACGCACCGGCGTTCAATCCGACCTTCGTCGGCTTGCGTCCTGCGGATCAGGCACAACTCACGAAGGTCACGAAAGACTTCCGCGTCTATTACGCGAAGGTACCGGGCAAGACGCCCGATAGCTACACGATGGATCACACCGCCGCGAGCTACGTGTTCGATACCGACGGCAAATTGCGTCTGTTCGCACGTGACGGTCAGGGCGCCACGCCCTGGGTGCACGACTTCAAGCTGCTGCTCGACTAACGCTTCGATGCTGAACGGCGCATGCTTCACGCATGCGCCCGTTCTTCTCGAGCGCATCCGCAATTCCCCTGCGCAAGACCCCGCCTCTCAAGCCGGTATCGGCAAATTCATCCCCGGCGCGAGCCGCGTCACCTTGAATTCCGTCACCTCGTAACGCGCGAGTTGTTGCTGCGCGAACGGGTCGCTGGCAAGAATCGCATCCAGTTTTTCGCGCTCGATGCGCACCGCCAGGATGATCCCGCCGTCGCGCGGAATCTTCGGACCGGCGGCGACGAATACCCCCGCCTCGAACTGCCTGGCCAAAAACGCGCGATGCGCATCGAGTGCGTCGTCGACGCGATCGAGCGATGCGGTGTAACTGAGGTTGATCACGTACATAGGGCTTCTTCTCGTTGACCATTAAATGGGCCGTTGCTCTACACGGCTTGCGTGTCGATTATCGGTCAGCGGCGGCGTCTTTGCGTGGCGTCGCCGCAATAGAGCATTGCCGGATGACCTCGTCGTTTCACTATTGGCGCCGCTCAAGTTGGCCGGCCGCCATGCCGATATAAAAGGGGGCAATCGTTTGCGAGTGCCCGGCAAAGCGTTTGCGCGCGTTCGCAAGCAGGAAACGAATCACACGTGAGAGACCATAACAATGAGCAGGATGAGTTTGAATCGCAAACTGTGGCTGTCGCTCGCGCTCGTCTGGCTGGGGTTGCTGGGTGTCGGACTGTGGAGTGCGGTCGAAACGCGCAGCACGATGCTCGCCGAGCGCAAGGCGGGCATGGTGAACCTGGTCGATGCGGCGCAGGGTGTCGTCAATGGCTATTACACGCTCGCGCAGAACGGCAAGCTCGGTGAAGCCGATGCCCAGCGCGAGGCGCTCGCCCGTCTCGCGACGATGCGCTACGGCGAATCCGGCTATCTGTTCGTGATGGATTCGAAGCCAGTCGTGCTGATGCATCCGACGTTGCCACAAATGACCGGCAAGCCCGTCGGCGATTTCAAGGACCCCGACGGCAAGCTCCTCTATGTCGCGATTGTCGACGCCGCCAAGGCCACCGGCCGCGGCTTCGCCGAGTATCGCGGACGTCTGCCGCACAGTGAAACGGCGGTGCCGAAGATCAGCTACGTGGTGCGTTTCGCGCCGTGGGACTGGAACATCACGAGCGGCGTGTTCATCAAGGACATCGACACGGTCTACTACGAAACATTGCTGGGACACCTCGCCGTGGTGCTGGTGATCGGCGCGATTATTTCGCTGGCGATGGTGCTGATCATCCGCAATGTGCGCGCGAGTCTCGGCGGCGAGCCGGACCAGGCCGCGCGGCTTGCGGCGAGCATCGCGCAAGGCGATCTGACGCAGATCGTCGACGTTCGTACGGAGGATCAGACCAGCATGATGGCGGCGATGCGCGACATGCAGAACCGTCTGCAGCGGACCATCGGCGAGATTCGTCACTCGACGGAATCGATTGCCTCGGCGACGCAGCAGATCGCGGCCGGCAACAACGATCTCTCGCAGCGCACCGAACAGCAGGCGGCCTCGTTGCAGGAGACCGCGGCGAGCATGGAAGAGCTGACCGCGACGGTCAAGCAGAACGCCGACAACGCGCGTCAGGCGAGCGGGCTTGCGCACAATGCATCTGAAATCGCGACGCGCGGCAACCAGGTGGTGAGCCGTGTGATCGGCACGATGGGCGAGATCAACGACAGCTCGCGGCAGATCTCGGAGATCATCGGCGTGATCGAGGGCATTGCGTTCCAGACCAACATTCTGGCGCTGAATGCGGCGGTCGAGGCCGCGCGCGCCGGCGAGCAGGGCCGCGGTTTCGCGGTCGTCGCCGGCGAGGTGCGCAGCCTCGCGCAGCGCTCCGGCACGGCGGCCAAAGAGATCAAGCAGTTGATCAGCGCTTCGGTCGAGCGCGTGCACAACGGGTCGACTCTGGTCGAGCAGGCCGGCACGACGATGGGCGAGATCCTGCAGGCGGTGCAGCGTGTGACCGACATCATGGGCGAAATCGCGGCGGCGTCGGAGGAGCAGAGCAGCGGCATTTCGCAGGTCGGGCGCGCGGTCGCGCAGATGGACGAAGTCACGCAGCAGAATGCCGCGCTGGTCGAGCAGGCGGCCGCGGCCGCCGCTTCGCTGCAGGATCAGGCGGGCCGTCTGCGCGATACGGTTGGCGAGTTCCGCGTGAACGGCGCGGGGCCGACGGAGCGTCCGGTGGCGGTGGCGGTGGCGGCGCGTCGGGTTACTGCGAGTGTGCAGCGTGCCGCAAAGCAGGATAGCGGTGCGGCTTTGCCCGCCAAGGCGCTGGCGCGCGCCGAGCCGCAGCTGGCGGGGCCGGGGGCCGCATCCGTAGCACCCACGGCACCCACGGCACCCACGGCATCCACGGCACCCACGGCATCCACGGCACCCACGGCACCCACGGCACCCACGGCACCCACGGCACCCACGTCATTCGCCGCCTCCGCACCGGCGGCATCGAGTGCTAAAAAAACGGCAACGCCTCGTGCAACAGTCGTCCCCGCGAAGATAAGCGCCGACGACGAGTGGGCATCTTTCTAGTCGACAAAAGCCGACGCAGACAGCCTCTGGCGCATACCCATATGCGATCGTGATATTTCCCATCTCGCCGGTCCTATGAGACCATTTGCGGTCCAGCTGGCGGCGCGCTGCCAAAAGCAGGGCGGCCACCGGCCTTCACCCCAATCTGACATCGATCAGAAAATCGGGCGGTCAAGCAGTCAGCAGTCGGCCAATCGATTAGAACCAGCGAGAATCACATGCAGCGCAGAAATATCCTCAAAGCCCTCTCGGCAGTCGTCGCCAGCGCGGCGATGTTCACCAGCTTCGGCGCCCACGCCGACGACAAAGTCATCAAGGTCGGCACCATCGGCGGCCCGGATGCGCAAATCTGGGAAGTCGTCACGAAAGTGGCCAAACGCGAAGGCCTGAACGTGAAGGTCGTCGAATTCAACGACTACGTACAGCCGAACGCCGCGCTCGACGCAGGCGATCTCGATGCCAACAGCTTCCAGCATCAGCCCTACCTCGACAGCCAGATCAAGCAGCGCGGCTACAAGATCGTCAACGCCGGTCTGACTTACATCTCGCCGCTCGGCGCGTACTCGAAGAAGCTGAAATCGCTGAAGGACCTGCCGCAAGGCGCGAAGGTCGCGGTGCCGAACGATCCGTCGAATGAAAACCGTGCGTTGCTGCTGTTGCAGGCGCAAGGCGTGATCAAGCTGAAGGCCGGTGCGGGCACGAACGGCAACAACGCCACGCCGCTCGACCTCGCCGACAATCCGAAGAAGGTCAAGCTCGTCGAACTCGACGCCGCGCAACTGCCGCGCTCGCTGTCGGACGTCGACGCTGCCGTGATCAACACGAACTTCGCGCTGGCCGCCGGTCTGCAGCCGACTAAAGACGCGATCGCGCTGGAAGACATTCACAGCCCGTACGCCAACCTGATCGCCGTGCGCGCGCAGGACAAGGACAAACCGTGGGTGAAGAAGCTGGTCGCGGCTTACCAGTCGGAAGACGTGCGTCAGTTCATCAAGACCCAGTTCAAGGGTTCGATGGTGCCGTCGTTCTAAGACGCGTTCCTACAGGACCAATTCCCAGCGCTCGATCGTCAGCTCCTTGCCGAAACGGCGCTCGGCGGACGTGCCGGCCAGTTTGAAGCCGGCACGTTCGCTTAGCCGCCGCGGCTCCGCGAGCGTGGCGGCCGTTGTCAGCGTGAGTTTCGTATAACCCGCGCGCCGCGCGAAGCGCACGCATTCGTTGAGTAGTTGGGTACCGACGCCCAGCCGCTGCACTTCCGGTTCCACCCACAGGAGCCGCACGCCGGCCACCGTCGTCGAGACGGCGACGATGCACACCGATCCGACCACCAAGCCTTCCTGATCGGCGACCCAGCACATTTCCCGCACCGCGTCGCCGCGTTGCGTGTAATCCGCGACCACGCGCGCGAGCAATCCCTCGAACGATCGATCCCAGCCGTACTGCGCGGCAAACCATTGCGCCTGACGATGCACGAGCCAGCCGCATTCGCCGGGGCGCGGCTGCCGGAGCATGACGAGCTCGTGCTGCGGTTTGTCGCCCAGCAGCCGTTCGATGATCTTCATCGCCATGGTGAGCTGTTCCTGGCCGAGCACGGGGAGGCTCTCGAGCACGGCCTGGACTTCCTCGATCGCGGCCGTGTCGAGCGGCGCATACGCGGCGTGGCCGACGTCGGTGAGGGCGATCAGGGACTGGCGTGCATCCGATTCGGACGGCCGGCGCGTGATCAGATTGCGTCGTTCGAAACTGGTAAGCAGACGGCTGAGATAACCGCTGTCCAGACCGAGGGCGCGACCGAGCACCGAAGCCGTTTGTGCGCGGCCCCGGGAGAGCTCATGCAGAACGCGCACTTCCGTCAGCGAGAAGGCGCTTTTTGCCAGATGCTCATGCAGTACGCCAATGTGCTGCGTATAGAAGCGATTGAAATGGCGAACGGCCTGAGCGCGCCGTAGCGCCTCGGAATCGGTCAAATGCGGCTCCCCGGAAGTTATTTATCACTTGGTACATAGCACTATATTGGAAGGCACCCTATTAAAAAAGCCGCGCGGATCCCGCTTTGGCTGAACTGGTGCTTAAGTGGTATTGCGTGCCACGCATTTCATCGTTTGCGCGCGGAGCCCACCTAGGCACCGGTGTCTCTGCTGGGCTCCCATGTAGGGGTAAATCCCGATCTGGTCGGAACCCTACCAAAAGCCTTTCGATCGACCGCAAAGTCTTACCCAGTAAGCATTTTCGGCATTTAGCCCACCCTGTAACCAGTTCGTTGACTGGTATTATGTTGGTTATATAATGGGCTCTCATTTTTCGTAGACCGTACTTTTGCAACGGCCGCCGGAGCCCCATGGAAACTCGCTGGTCCGCACTGATGCCTGACGCCCGCAACGTCACGCCGCTCTACTTGCAGCTCGCGCGCAATCTTGCGACGGCGATCCACTGCGGCGTGTGGTCGGCGGGCGAGGCGCTGCCTTCGGAACGCACGCTCTCGGACGCGATCGGCGTGTCGCGCATCACCGCGCGCAAGGCGATCGAGTTACTGGTGGAACAGGGCTTGATCCGGCGCGCACGTGGCGCGGGCAGTTTCATCACGCCGCGTGTGGAAGATCCGCTGTCCCGCCTCACCGGTTTTACGAAGAAGATGCAGCAGCGCGGTTTCCGTCCCGACTCGGTGTGGCTCGAGCGCGAGATTCGCGCCGCCAACCGTGACGAACTGGTGCATCTGGGCTTGTCGCCCGGCGCGGCCGTGGCGAGTCTGCGGCGTCTGCGGCGCGCGGACGGCATCGTGATGGCGGTCGAGCATTCGGCCCTGCCGGCGGCGATCGTACCCGACCCGCAGGCGATCGGCGTCTCGCTCTACAGCTATCTGGAACAACGTGGCGCCGCTGTAGTGCGCGCCTTGCAGCATTTTCGCGCGGTCAACGCCTCGAGCGAGATCGCCGCGCTGATGGATATCGAACCGCGCTCGGCACTGCTGGTCATTACGCGTATCGGCTATAGCGCCGACCAGCGCGCCATCGAAATGACCAACACGTATTGCCGTGACGATTACTACGACTTTGTCGCCGAATTGCGAACCTGAGTGGCCGTGGCACTGACCAACCAGAACGCGGCGCCGAGCAGGCGCACTTCAGGCACACCCCGTATTACGCCTCACCAGAGAGACTCATGCTGACCGGAAACATACTCACCACCGATGGGTGGATTCACGGCACGCTCGAATACGAAAACGGCCGCATCACGGCGCTGACCGGCGAACGCGTCGATCCGTCGACCAACGACGCGCCGTACATCCTGCCAGGCTTCATCGACCTGCACGTGCATGGCGGCGGCGGCTCCGACGTGATGGAGGCGGGCGACGCCATCGAAACCATCACCCGCACGCATGCGCGCTATGGCACGACGAGTCTGCTCGCCACCACCATGACCGCGCCGCGCGACGAACTGATGCGCGTGGTCGCCGGTCTCGGCGACGTCGCAAAAACGCGTACGCCAGGCGGCGCGCGCGTGCTCGGCGTGCATCTGGAAGGGCCGTACATCAACCCCGGCAAGCTCGGCGCGCAGCCGGACGCGGCCGTCTCGGCGGTGATGGACGAAGTGCTGAAGTATCTGTCGATTGCGCCGATCCGGGTGGTCACGCTGGCGCCGGAAATCGCGGGCCATATGGAGATCATCTCCGAGATGGCGGCGCGCGGTGTGCGTGTGCAACTCGGCCATTCGCTCGGCACCTACGACGACGCCGTCGCCGCGCTCAAGCACGGCGCCTGCGGCTTCACGCATCTGTTCAACGCGATGTCGCCGCTGCATCACCGCAATCCTGGCCTCGTCGGCGCCGCGCTCGCGCATGCCGAATTCGCCGAGATCATTCCCGATTTGCTGCACGTGCATCCGGGTGCGATCCGCGCCGCCCTGCGGGCGATTCCGCGTCTCTACGTGGTGACCGACAGCACCTCGGCGACCGGCATGCCCGACGGCGAATACCGGCTCGGCAGCCAGCACGTCACGAAGTGTCTCGGCGGCGTGCGTCTCGCCGACGGCACGCTCGCCGGCAGCACCCTGACGATGGATCAGGCGCTGCGCAATCTCGTATCGATCGGTCTGCCGATCGCCGACGTATCAAACCGTTTGTCGCGCTACGCCGCCGACTACCTGGGCATCGAAGACCGCGGCCGCATCGCGCGCGGTGCATGGGCCGATGTGGTCGTGTTCGATCGTGAACTGGCGTTGACCGCGACTTACGTCGAAGGAGAAGCAATTGTCGAATATGCTTAAAGAAGCGTTGGCGTCCGCCGAAACGGTCGCCGCGCAACTCAAGGACACCTCGCGCGTCGAGGCGTTGGCGGCGAAGCTCGCCAGCCAGCCGCGCCATGTCGCGCTGACCGTCGCGCGCGGTAGCTCGGACCACGCCGCGAGTTATTTCGCCAGCCTGACGATGAGCCGCCTCGGCGTGCCGGTTGCCTCGCTGCCGATGTCGGTCGCCACGCTCCAGCAAGCGCCGCTGCAGGTGCGCGATCAACTCGCGCTGGCATTCTCGCAATCGGGCAAGAGCCCGGATCTGGTCGGCACGATGGAAGCGCTGCGTCGCGCCGGCGCGTTGACGGTGGCCGCGGTGAACGCGCCTGGCTCGCCGCTGGCCGACGCGTGCGAGTGGCAACTGCCGCTCGTCGCCGGCCCGGAATTGAGCGTCGCGGCCACGAAGAGCTATATCGCGATGCTGTCGATTTCCGCGCAACTGGTCGCGCATTGGCAGAAAGACGCTGAACTGCTCGCCGCGCTGAACACGTTGCCTGAAGCACTGGAAACGGCGGGCAAGCTCGACTGGTCGAAGGCCGTCGAGGAATTGCGTGGCGTCGAACGCATGATCGTGATCGGCCGTGGTCTGGGTCTGGCGATCGCGCAGGAAGCCGCGCTGAAGCTGAAGGAAACCTCCGGCATTCAGGCCGAAGCGTTTTCGAGCGCGGAAGTGCGTCACGGTCCGATGGAACTGATCGATCGCGACTATCCGCTGCTGGTCTTCGCGCCGCGCGGACCGGAACAAGCCGGCCTGTTGCAACTTGCGCGCGACATGCAGGCACGCGGCGCAAAGGTGTTGCTCGCGGCGCCGTCGGACGTACCGGAAGCCACGCTGCCGCTGGCCACCACCGCTCACGCGGCGCTCGACCCGATCGCCGCCATTCTGTCCTTTTACGTGATGGCCGCCGGCCTCGCCGCCGCGCGCGGGCGCAATCCCGATGCGCCGCGCCATCTCAACAAAGTCACCGAAACTCACTGACGAGAAATCAGATGCGACGTGTCGAGGAGTCCCGCTTGATGAGCCCCACTGAAGGCCATATTGTTTTGCTCGCGCCCATGACCGGTCCGGTCGTCCCGCTCGCGAACGTGCCCGACCCTGTGTTTTCGGGCGGTATGTTCGGCGACGGCATCGGCGTCGATCCGCTCGAAGGCCGACTCGTCGCGCCATGTGACGGCACCGTGATGCACCTCGCGCGCACCGGTCACGCCGTCACGCTGACGACCGCCGAAGGCGCGGAAATTCTGCTGCACATCGGCATCGACACAGTCGAGCTGAACGGCAAGGGCTTCGCGCCGATGATCGAGCAAGGCGCCAAAGTGCGCGCCGGCGACGTGCTGATCGAGTTCGATCAGGATCAGGTCGCATTGAATGCGCCGAGCCTGGTATCGGTGATCGCGATTGCCAATTCGGATGCGTTCGAGATCGTCGAGCGTGTGCAGGGCGGCATGCTGAAGGCTGGCGAAACGCCGCTGCTGGTGCTGCGTGCGCGCGACGGTGCGGCGGCCGAGGCATCGCGTCAGGCGAGCGCGACGAACATCACGGAAGAAGCGCGTCAGCAGGTCATGCTGATCCACGCGGGCGGCTTGCACGCACGTCCTGCAGCACGGGCTCGTGAAGCGGCGCGTGGTTTCGATGCACGCGTCGAAGTGCGTTATGAAGGCCGCAAGGCGGCGATTGAAAGCGTGGTTGGTTTGCTTGCGCTGGGCGCGGGCGAAGGCGCGACCGTCGAGTTGCTCGGCGTCGGTTCGCAGGCCAAGGCCGCGGTCGAAGCGATTGCCCATGAACTGACGCGCGAAGCGCACGGCGAAGCAGAAGAGAAACCGGCGCGTCAAAGCTCGCCGGCGCCGCAAGCGACGGTGCGTCCTGCAGGCGAAACGCTTGCGCCGAATACGCTCGCGGGTGTGTGCGCTGCGCCGGGCGTCGCGGTCGGCAAGCTGGTGCGCTGGGACGACGCGGATATCGATCCACCTGAAAAGGCAAGCGGCACGTCTGCCGCGGAAAGCCGTCTGCTCGACAAGGCGATTGCGACCGTCGACGGCGATCTCGGTACCACGGTGCGCGACGCATCGCAGCGCGGTGCGGTTGGTGAAGCGGGGATTTTCGCGGTGCATCGCGTGTTGCTCGAAGATCCGTCGCTGCTCGACGCCGCGCGCGATCTGATTAGCCTGGGCAAAAGCGCTGGCTTTGCCTGGCGCGAAGCGATCCGCGCGCAAATCGCGATCCTCATGAACATCGAAGACGCGCTGCTCGCGGAGCGTGCCGCCGATCTGCGCGACATCGAAAAGCGCGTGTTGCGCGCGCTCGGTTACACGAACGCCACGGCGCGTGTGCTGCCTGACGAAGCCGTGCTCGCAGCGGACGAATTCACGCCCTCCGATCTGTCGACGCTGGATCGTTCGCGCGTCACCGCGCTGGTGATGGCGCGTGGCGGTGCGACCTCGCACGCGGCGATTCTCGCGCGTCAAGCGGGCATTCCTTCGCTGGTGGCCGTCGGCGACGCGTTGCACGCGATTCCCGAAGGCACGCAGGTGGTGGTGAATGCCACCACCGGTCGCCTTGAATTCGCGCCGACCGAACTCGATGTGGAGCGCGCACGCATGGAGCGCGGCCGCCTCGCCGAAGTGCGCGAAGCGAATCGCCGTACGTCGCAGCAAGCTGCGGTGACGTCCGATGGCCGCGCGGTCGAAGTGGCCGCGAACATCGCCACGCTCGACGACGCGAAAACCGCTGTCGAAAACGGCGCCGATGCGGTCGGCCTGTTGCGCACCGAACTGCTCTTCATTCACCGCGCTGCGGCGCCCACCACGGACGAGCATCGGCAGAGTTACCAGTCGATCGTCGACGCCCTGGAAGGCCGCACCGCGATCATCCGCACGCTGGATGTCGGCGCGGACAAGGAAGTCGATTATCTGACGCTGCCGCCGGAACCGAACCCGGCGCTCGGCCTGCGCGGCATTCGCCTCGCCCAGGTGCGCCCTGACCTGCTCGACGATCAGTTGCGCGGCCTGCTCGCGGTTCAACCGCTCGGCGCCGTGCGCATCCTGCTGCCGATGGTCACCGACGTCGGCGAGTTGATCCGCATCCGCAAACGCATCGACGAATTTGCACGCGCGTCCGGCCGGACCGAGCCGATCGAAGTCGGCGTAATGGTCGAAGTTCCGTCGGCGGCTTTGCTGGCCGATCAACTGGCGCAACACGCGGATTTCCTCTCGATCGGCACCAACGATCTGACGCAATACACGCTCGCGATGGACCGCTGCCAGGCCGACCTCGCCGCGCAGGCCGACGGCTTGCATCCGGCGGTGCTGCGTCTGATCGCGGCCACCGTGCAGGGTGCCGGCAAGCATGGCAAATGGGTCGGCGTATGCGGTGCGCTCGCGGGCGATCCGCTGGCGATGCCGTTGCTCATCGGCCTCGGCGTGACCGAGTTGTCGGTGGATCCGGTCTCGGTGCCGGGCATCAAGGCGCGGGTGCGCAACCTCGATTATCAGCTGTGCCGTCAACGTGCCCAGGATGCCCTGGCGCTCGAATCGGCGCAGGCGGTAAGAGCAGTAAGCCGCGAAACCTGGCCTTTGGACTGACCTCGAGCGGTCCGCAACCAGCTTCGCTGGAACACAACTTAGAGCTACAAAACTCAACGACGACAGTCGACCCACGAGACAAGGATTGGAGGTATCAATGGATGGGAATCCCTTTCTGAAGATTCAGCGCCTGGGACGCGCGCTGATGCTGCCGATCGCGGTGCTGCCGGTTGCCGGCCTGCTGCTGCGACTTGGCCAGCCCGATGTGTTCAACATCAAGATGATCGCCGACGCCGGCGGCGCGATCTTCGACAACCTGCCGCTGCTGTTCGCGATCGGCGTGGCGGTCGGTTTCGCGAAGGACAACAACGGCGTGGCGGGTCTTGCCGGCGCGATCGGCTATCTGGTCGAAATCGCCGTAATGAAGGACATCAACGACAAGCTCAACATGGGCGTGTTGTCCGGGATCATCGCGGGTGTCGTCGCGGGTCTCCTGTACAACAAGTACAAGGACATCAAGCTGCCTGACTACCTCGCGTTCTTCGGAGGGAAACGCTTCGTGCCGATTGTCACGGGGGTGGTCTGTCTCGTACTCGGCATAGCATTCGGGTACGTGTGGCAACCGGTGCAAGCCGTGATCGATTCGGCCGGTCATTGGCTGACCACGGCGGGCGCGCTTGGTGCGTTCGTGTTCGGCGTGCTGAACCGCTTGCTGCTCGTCACGGGTCTGCATCACATTCTCAATTCGTTGACGTGGTTCGTGTTCGGCACCTTCACGCCGCCGGGCGGCGTCGCCGTGACGGGCGACCTGCATCGCTTCTTCGCGGGCGACCCGACGGCCGGAACGTTCATGACGGGCTTCTTCCCGATCATGATGTTCGGCCTGCCGGCTGCGTGTCTGGCGATGTATCACGAAGCACCGAAAGAGCGTCGCGCGATGGTCTTCGGCCTGCTGGTCTCGATGGGTCTCACCTCGTTCCTGACGGGCGTGACCGAGCCGATCGAATTCAGCTTCATGTTCCTCGCGCCGGTGCTGTATGTGATCCACGCGCTGTTGACCGGCTTGTCGCTCGCCATCTGCTCGGCGCTCGGCATTCACCTGGGCTTCACGTTCTCCGCGGGCGCGATCGACTACGTGCTGAACTACGGTTTGTCGACCAAGGGCTGGTGGGCGATTCCGATCGGTATCGTCTACTCGGTGGTGTACTACGGTCTGTTCCGTTTCTTCATCCGCAAATTCAACATGGCGACGCCGGGCCGCGAACCCGCTACCGATGAGCAAGTGGATTCGTCTTCGACCGGCGGCTTCGCTGCGCCGGTTGCGGGTGCGGCGATGCCGCGTGCGCAGCGTTATATCGCTGCGCTTGGCGGTGCGTCGAATCTGACGGTGGTGGATGCTTGTACGACGCGTCTGCGTCTGTCGGTGGTGGACTCGAACAAGGTTTCGGAAAACGAACTGAAGACGATCGGCGCGCGCGGCGTGCTCAAGCGCGGCTCGACCAACGTGCAAGTGATCATCGGACCGGAAGCGGACATCATTGCGGATGAAATGCGTACGGTGATCGCGCAAGGTGGTGGCGATGCGGTGACGACGGCGGCGGCGGCTCCAGTTGCCGCTGCTCCGGCGGCGGCGGTGGCGACGGCCGCTACGGCTGCGGCCGGCGCTCAAGCAGGTCCGCTCGATCCCGATCCGCTGCGCTGGCTCGCCGTGTTCGGCGGCGCGGGCAACGTGGTGTCGCTCGATGCAGTGGCGGCGACGCGTCTGCGCATCGTCGTGCGCGATCCGTCGGCGGTGGATCGTCAGCGTCTCGCGTCGCTCGATACGGCGTGGGTCTCGGCTGAGACGTTCCATATCGTCGTTGGCGATTCCGCTCAACGTTACGCGGCGGTGCTGGCGACGCGTATGTCGCAAAGCGGCGGCGGCGCCACGCCTGCGCTGGCATAAGCGCGAGCTGAGGCAATAGCCATGCGGAGTGGCACGCGCTGCTCCGTAGCTGGCGTTGCTCCGCTGCGTGTCATGCAGCAATAAGAAAAGCGGCACCTTGATTCCTCAAGGTGCCGCTTTCGTTTACCGGCGCAACGCCGGAAAGTGCTGTCCTATTCGCGCGTCTTACGCTTCGAGGCTGCCGCCGGCCGGCTCGATTCCAGCCACATCACGTTGATGATGCCGAACGCCAGAGCCGTACCAATGCCGAGAATCCAGGTGAAATACCACATCGCAAACTCCTGTTAAGCGTGCTGCCGGTCAATACATGGAATGATGGTTTTCTTCGAGCGCGGCGGCGGTCACCTTGCCGCGCATCACGCGATACACCCAGCTCGTGTAGATCAGAATGATCGGCAGAAACACGATTACCGCGAACAGCATGATCTGCAGGGTCAGGCGGCTCGAGGTGGAGTCCCACACGGTGAGGCTGCTGCGGCCGTCGAGCGAGGAGGGCATGATGAACGGGAACATCGAGAAGCCCGCTGTGAGGATCACGCCGATGATCATCAGCGAGGTCGACAGAAACGCGCTCTTCTCGAAGCGCGAGCGTGCCAGCAACAAGGCCAGCACGCCGCCGAGCAGACCGGCCACGGGCGCCACGACCATCCACGGATAGTTGGCGTAATTGGTGAGCCACAAGCCGGGCGCGCCGATCACGGTCTTGGTCAACGGATTGGCGACCGTATCGAGCGGCGCGGCGTCGACGACCTGATAGCCACCGATCATCGTCGCGATCAATGCGCCCGCAATCAGGAACAGCACGACCGCTACGAACGACGTGATTCGCAACGCCAACGACGCGCGCTCGGCGACCACACCGTCCGCCTTCATCTTTACGAACGCGGCGCCGTGCGCGGCCAGCATCGACACGCTCACGAGGCCGCACAGCACCGCGAACGGATTGAGCAGTTCGAAGAAGCTGCCGTGATACGTGACGCGCAGATCGGAGTCGAACGCGAACGGCACGCCTTGCAGCAGATTACCGAACGCGACGCCGAACACCAGCGACGGCACGAAGCCGCCCACGAACAAAGCCCAGTCCCACGCGCTGCGCCAGCGCGGGTCCTCGCGTTTGCTGCGGTAGTCGAAACCGACTGGCCGGAAGAACAGCGCGAACAACACCAGCAGCATTGCGAAGTAGAAGCCGGAGAACGATGCCGCGTACACCAGCGGCCACGCCGCGAACATCGCGCCGCCCGCCGTGATGAACCACACCTGATTGCCTTCCCACGTCGCGCCGACCGTGTTCACGACGATACGCCGCTCGACGTCGGTCTTGCCGATGAACGGCAGCAGAATCGCCGCGCCCATGTCGAAGCCGTCGGTGAGGGCGAAGCCGATCAGCAGCACGCCGATCAACGCCCACCAGATCAGTTTGAGGGTTGCGTAATCCATGATGATATTTCCCTTGGAGCTGAGTATCGGCGAATCACGCGGCCGAGTTGGTCGGCAGCGGCTGATTCAGCGGCTGTTCCTGTTCGTGGTGGTAGCGGCCCGTATGCAGCGATGAAGGTCCCAGCCGCGCGTACTTGAACATCAGCATGATCTCGATGATGAACAACACCGTGTAGAACACCACGAAGCCACCGATACTCAGATACAGGTCGCCCGGCGTCAGACTCGAGACGGACAGGTTGGTCGGCAGAATACCGGCGATGGTCCACGGTTGACGACCCACTTCGGCCACGATCCAGCCGAACTCGGCGGCGAGCCACGGCAAGGGAATCGCCCACACCGCCCAGCGCAGGAACCAGCGGCGTTTTTCCAGCAGCAGCGTGCGCTGGGCGCAGAACCAGAATGCCAGCACGAAGGTGGCGAGGAACAGGATGCCGAGGCCGACCATCAAGCGGAACGAGAAGAACACGGGGGCGACCGGCGGAATCGTCTTCTTGGCCGCCTGAACGATCTGATCCGGCGTGGCATCGGTGACGTTGGCCGTGAACTGCTTGAGCATCAGGCCGTAGCCGAGGTCTTTCTTGTGCGCGTCGAAAGCGGCTTTGGCTTCGTCGGTGACGTCGCCCTGCTTGAGCTTTTGCAGCGCGGCATAGGCCAGCATGCCGTTCTTGATGCGCACTTCGTTCTGCGCCATCAGGTCTTTCAGACCGACCACGGGTTCGTCGATCGATCGCGTGGCGATGAGACCGAGCGCGTACGGAATCCTGATCGCGTAGTCAGTCCGCTCTTCCTTCTGGTTCGGAATGCCGATGATCGTGAAAGGCGCTGGGGCGGGCGCGGTCTCCCATTCGGATTCGATCGCGGCCAGCTTCACTTGCTGAACTTCGCCGGTGCGGTAGCCCGATTCGTCGCCGAGCACGATCACGCACAACGTCGACGCGAGTCCAAAGCCGGCGGCAATCGCGAACGAGCGCAGCGCGAATTCCGTGTCGCGCCGCTTGAGCAGATACCACGACGACACCCCCAGCACGAACATCGACGCGGTCACGTAACCGGCCGACACGGTATGCACGAACTTCACCTGTGCGACGGGGTTGAACAGCACGGAGAAGATGCTGTCGAGTTCCATCCGCATGGTCTGGTAGTTGAAGGTCGCGCCGACCGGGTTGTTCATCCAGCCGTTGGCCACCAGAATCCACAGCGCCGACAGATTCGAGCCGAGCGCGACGAGGAACGTGACCATCACGTGCTGAACTTTCGAGAGCCGGTTCCAGCCGAAGAAGAACAGGCCGACGAAGGTCGATTCGAGGAAGAACGCCATCAGGCCTTCAACCGCGAGCGGCACGCCGAAAATGTCGCCGACGTAATGCGAGTAGTACGACCAGTTGGTGCCGAACTGGAATTCCAGCGTGAGGCCCGTGGTCACGCCCATTGCAAAATTGATACCGAACAGCTTGCCCCAGAACTGGGTCATGTCCTTGTAGATCTGCTTGCCGGTCATGACATAGACCGACTCCATGATGACCAGCAACCACGACAGACCGAGCGTGAGCGGCACGAACAGAAAGTGATAAAGCGCCGTGATGGCGAACTGGAGGCGCGACAGTTCTACGACTTCGCTAACGGGCATGTTGATCACCTTGGGACGGATGCGAGGCAGGCACGGATAACAGTGCCTGCGCGACTTGTTCAGGCGGCATCGACATATGCTCTGCCTGCGGATGATTGAAGAAGGTGTACTTGAGCGCCATCAGCAGTACGAACTTGATGGCGAGGACGATGGCGATATCCCGCGCCAGCGTCGGACCGCGCACCCAACCGGCGAGCCGTTTGCGCCAACTCCGGCGGGGGGTGCTGCTGCGATTCAGGGCAATGGTCATGATCGGTCGAAGGCGACTTCACGCCGGTGTATCCGGCTGGAACCAGGCCACGTGAGCGGTCCGGCGAGTGCATCCCGATTCTAGGAGCAGAACCCCGTGCGCATGAGTTCAGCGCTGCGGCATTGGGTCGCTCAATCCGCCCCGTTTAAACAGTATTGCTATCTGGTTTGTGATACGTCAAGAAAACGTATGCCGATTGGGCATGTTCTTGAGTTGGTGTGCGGACGTGAGTACGCCGCCGGATGGGCGAAAAAAAACCCGCCCTCTTGCGAGGGTGGGTTTGTGTGTGAAGCTTGGCGCGCGCCGAACGAACCGGCATGCCGAAGCGGCACTAGGCCTTACGCATATTCGGTCAATGCGCCGCGCATTTTTTTCATCGCGCTTGCTTCGATCTGGCGAATCCGTTCTGCCGACACGCCGAATTCGTCGGCCAGTTCGTGCAGCGTCGAGCCGCCCGAACCGTCGTCTTCCACCTTCAGCCAGCGAGCCTCGATGATGCGGCGGCTGCGGGCGTCGAGTGCGTCCAGCGCGCTCGCGATACCGTCGCTTTGCAGCTTGTCGCGCTGGCGCGAAGCCAGCACGGCAGTCGGTTCGCTGTGCGAGTCCGCCAGGTAGGCGATCGGCGCGTACGACTCTTCACCGTCTTCAACCTGGCCTTCGAGCGCGATATCGCCGCCGGACAAACGCGTCTCCATTTCGGAAACTTCTTCGCGCTTGACGTTCAGCTCTTTGGCGAGACCTTCGATCTCGTCCGGCGTGAAAGCGCCCAGACCTTGCTTGTGGCTGCGCAGGTTGAAAAACAGCTTGCGTTGCGCCTTGGTGGTGGCGACCTTCACCATCCGCCAGTTGCGCAGAATGTATTCGTGGATCTCAGCCTTGATCCAGTGCATGGCGTACGACACGAGACGTACGTTCTGCTCCGGGTCGAAGCGCTTCACGGCCTTCATCAGGCCGATATTGCCTTCCTGGATCAGGTCGGCGTGCGGCAGGCCATAACCGAGATAATTACGCGCGATCGATACGACCAGCCGCAAGTGCGACAGGACCATACGGCGCGCGGACTCGAGATTGTCCTGCTCGCGAAATTCGGTGGCGAACTGGCGTTCTTCCGCCGGCGTCAGCATCGGAATCCGATTAACGGCCTGGATGTAGGCGTCGATATTGCCCAGTTGACCGGGCAGCAGCGAGGAATGCGAGAGCGCCAGTGCACCTGCCGAAGCGGCCTTAGCCGACGACGGGCTCAAAGTACTCGGAAGGGTCATTGCATGGCTCACGTAGGAAACTCCTTTGGAATCAGACAAAAGCGTATTCAGTTAAACGACTCCAGCGTTGGATGTTAGCACTCTGATTTGCCGAGTGCTAATACTTAGAGGCTGTAGGGACATCCAAGTTCCGCAAATTCCTATTGAAATTTGGAATCTAATAGCCATGGTACGCTCTTCTCGAAAGACAAGTGCGGGCCGTAGAAATTTCCTAACAAAGAGCCTTCAGTCTCATAAGTGACCATCCTTTCCACTTTTAGAAGTGACTAATTGCAGAAATTAAGGTTTCTTCAGACGATCCATCAAACCGGGTTTCTATTTAGAATAAGCGGGCTTTTACAAATTGTTCAACGTTCGGCGAGCTCGGGTGTTACATGGACAACAAAAAGAACGCGGTGCGTGGTCTGGCGCTAAAAGCTGCGGCAGCGGCCTTGCTTTTCGGGACATCGGGATTGGCCTCGGCTGACCAGTTCGGCGTACAGGTAACGGGCGGTGTAGGCGATCGCCACGTCAAGAAACTGGATCTCGGCCTGGTCTGGGATCCGAACCTGACCTGGTGGCAGATCGGCGACTGGCATTTCGCGCTGATCGGCGAGGCGCATGCGTCGTGGTGGCACACCAACGAAGGCAACGTGCACGAGAACATCGGCGAATTCGGGGTTACGCCGATCATCCGCTTCATCAAGGGATCGGGGTCACTGCGGCCCTACGCGGAATTGGGCGCCGGTGTGCGGATACTGACGAGTCCGCGCCTTTCTTCGACCTTCACACTGGGCACGGCGTTCCAGTTCGCCGACATGGCGGGGGTCGGCATGCAGATGGGCAGTCATCAGCAGTACGAGGTGGGCTACCGCTTTCAGCATATTTCGAACGGCGGTATCAAAGAGCCCAATCCTGGTATAAATTTCCACCAGCTATATCTGCAATATAACTTCTGACGACCGTGGCCACGTTCGGCTCACCGGTGCGAGGGGCTGAGCGATGGTGGCAAAGATGATCGAAGCGATCCGCGGGCTCGAGCGAGAGCGCTTTCGTGCGATGGTCGATGGCGACGGGCCATCGCTCGATACCCTGCTCGCGGAAAACGTGAGCTATGTCCACACGAATGGCAAGCGCGAGACCAAGCGGCAGTTCATCGACGGCATCATCGCAGGGCGTCGCCGCTATCGGCAGATCGAGGTGCAATCGCAGGACGTCTTGCCGGTAGGGCGCGAGACCTGCGTCGTCACTGGCCGGGCGCTGATCGAGATGGAAGCGAACAACGGCGCCTTGTTGTTCCCGATTGCCTACACGGCGATCCACACGCAGGAAGACGGTCATTGGCGGCTGATTGCCTGGCAGGCGACGCGCTGTGCGATCGAGTGAGCCAGTCTTTTGGGGCGGCCTCACTGTAAGTCAGGCCGGTTGCGCGTCATGCGCGTCCGGCCGCCACGAGCGGGCGGATAAGCGCGCTCGTGCCTGATCCTCAAGCCGCGAGGCCTTCCCGGGCGACGTGCGGCCATTCACCGGCGACCTCTGCATCGGCCTCGGCCGCTCGGTCGCAAGGCGCGGCGCCCGACCGCTGCGCGTTTTTCTCTCCAAAGGCCGAGATTCATCGCCAGCGCGACGAGATCGAGATTGCCGGTGCGCTCGCCGTTGCCGGACAGACAGCCTTCGGCACGAACACCTCGATGGTGACGTCGTTGGGAAGACGGTTTTCCTCGATCAGCTTGCGCACGAAGTCGAAGTCGGTTTGCGAGGCAGACGGAAAGCCGACCTCGATCTCCTTGAAACCCATCGCGACCAGCATCTCGAAAAATTCGAGCGTTTGCGCCGCGCTCATGGCTCGATCAACGCCTGATTGCCGTCACGCAAATCGGTGCTCATCCGGCCCGGCGTCTGTTTGATCGTGCGGCTCGGCCATTTGCGGCCGGTCAGCCGGACGTCGCCCTCTCAAACGGGCATTTTCGCGACGTCCACGATCAGCTCGACTTGCCGCTCGATCGCGCTCGGCACGGGCGCTTCGCCGCGCAGCACGGCGGCGATCCATGCGGCGGTCGTCTCGGCGTCTTTGGCCTCGGGCAGGTCGACTTCAGGCGCATCCGGCGACGAGCGTTCGTGCGGCACGCGCGTTTCGCAGACGCCGTCGTGCAGCCAGTCGACCTGTACCTGACGCCGCGTATCGGCGACCGCTTCGCCTTCAGTGCCACGCGCCAGCAAGGCGCCGCCGGCGGCCGCGTCCGGGTGCGTGTTGAAAAGCTGCGTGAGGCTGTCGCGATACGGCGGATGCGTGTAGTTCACGAGCCGTAATCCCGCCAGCGCGAACGGCTGCAGGATTTTCACGAGCGTGTGCGTCGAGTTGCGCACGCCCATCCGCCGGCGCAAGGCCAGCAGACGCGCGAGTTTCGGTGCGAGCACCTCGATCGACGCGAACGCGAGACGGCGCTCGGCGAGACCGTCTTCGATATCGGCGTGCGACTGCGCATGCGGAATCCGCAGATGCGTGAAAATTTCCGCGCTCGTCACGCGGCCGGGATCTTCGGTCACGCCGTGCACCAGCACCGGCACGCCTTCGCGCGCCAGCAGCATGGCGAGCAGCGGCACCAGATTCGGTTGCTTGCGCGCGCCGTTGTAGCTCGGAATCGAGACCGGCCGGTACGCACCATGCGGCAGATGAATCGGCTCGAACGACGCATGGGCGCCTGCCAGCATCGCGGCGAGTTCGTCGGCGGTTTCACCCTTCACGCGATACGCGAGCAGCACCGCGCCGAGTTCGAGATCGGCCACGCGACCGTCGAGCATGGCGGCGTAGAGCGAGCGGGTATCGTCGGCGGTCAGCGCGCGGGCGCCATTCGGGCCGCGGCCGATTTCCTTGATAAAACGGGCGCAGGGGAAGGGAGCAGCGGTGTCGGCGGAGTCGGTCATCGGGCGCAATGGGGCGTGGTGGCGTGCCGCCGCAAAGCGGTCCGCCACACTATTCAAAGGACACTTTTCAGTGTGAGTATCGCATCTATGGCGCTGCCGCGAGAGACGGTGGCCGCCGCGGCGGTCCCGCCGACGCCAGCCGGACTGACGCGCGCCGTCCTTGGCCGCGCGTTACACTCGACGTTTTATCGCCGCTTGCGGCACGAATATCGAAGAACGGAGAACGGGATGAGTTACGTCTTTGCACCGGCACCGGTGGTCGCGGTGCCAGTTGTGGGTTCCAGCGAGCAGTTCCCGGTGCGCCGCATCTACTGCGTCGGCCGCAACTACGAGGCGCATGCGCGCGAAATGGGCCACGATCCGGATCGCGAACCGCCGTTCTTCTTCGCCAAGCCCGCCGACGCCGTCCTGTACGTCGCGCCCGGCGCCACCGGCGAGTTTCCTTACCCGTCGCTGTCGAAAAACGTCCACTTCGAAATGGAAATGGTGGCGGCGATCGGCAAGGGCGGCAAGAACATCCCCGCCGACAGCGCGCTCGATCACGTCTACGGTTACGCGCTCGGTCTCGACATGACGCGCCGCGATCTGCAGGCCGAAGCGAAGAAGCTGGGCCGGCCGTGGGACACCGCCAAAGGCTTCGACCATTCCGCGCCGCTCGGCCCGATTCATCCGGTGGCAACGGTGGGTCAGATCGCCAAGGGCGCGATCTGGCTCTCGGTGAACGGCGAGGAAAAGCAAAGCTCGGACGTGTCGCAATTGATCTGGTCGGTTGCCGAGACAATCGCCTATCTGTCGACGCTGTTCGAATTGCAACCCGGCGATCTGATTTTCACCGGCACGCCGGAAGGCGTCGGTGCGGTGGTGCCGGGCGATTTGATGAAGGGCGGCGTAGACGGGCTCGGCGAACTGAGCGTGCGGGTCGTCTGACGGGCCGTTGGGGGAGACAGACGAGATGAAGCTCTATAGCTATTTCCGCAGCTCGGCGTCCTATCGCGTGCGCATTGCGCTGAACGTGAAGAACTTGCCGTACGACTACGTGCCCGTGCACCTCGTGCGCGACGGTGGCGAGCAGTTGAAGCCCGAGTATCGCAAAGTGAATCTGGACGGCATCGTGCCGACTTTGGTCGATGGCAGCGAGGTAATGCCGCAATCGTTGGCGATCATCGAGTATCTGGAGGAAACGCATCCCGAGCCGCCGCTGCTGCCTGGCTCACCGGCGGACCGCGCGTATATAAGGTCGCTCGCCTTGCAGGTGGCCTGCGAGATTCATCCGGTCAACAATCTGCGCGTGCTGAAGTATCTGAAGCACACCTTGCGTGTCGACGACGACGCCAAGGACGCGTGGTACCGGCACTGGATCGACTCCGGCTTTGCGACGCTCGAAGCGCATCTGGCGGGCGATCCACGCACCGGTAAGCTGTGTTTCGGCGAGACGCCTACGCTGGCCGACGCCTGTCTGATTCCGCAGGTGTTCAACGCGCAGCGCTTCAAGATCGACACGGCGAAGTTTCCGACGATCCAGCGGATCTACGATCACGCGATGCAACTCGACGTGTTTGCTCGCGCGGCGCCGGGCGTTCAGCCAGACGCCGAGTAACTTGATTCCCGTGTTGACGTTGAACGGTTGAGCGAAAAAAGGGCACTCCATGGAGTGCCCTTTTTTCTTGCATTGCGCGACGAAGCTCGCCGCGTTCAGCCGCCCAGCAATGCGTCCGAAAACTCTTCCGCGCTGAACGGCTGCAAATCCTCGACCTTTTCGCCGACGCCGATGAAGTACACCGGAATCGGGCGCTGCCGCGCGATCGCGGCGAGAATGCCGCCCTTCGCCGTGCCGTCGAGCTTGGTGACGATCAGGCCGGTGAGGCCGAGCGCGTCGTCGAACGCCTTCACTTGCGCGAGGGCGTTCTGGCCGGTGTTGGCGTCGATCACCAACAGCACTTCATGCGGCGCGCCGTCTTGCGCCTTGCCGATCACGCGTTTGACCTTGCGCAGCTCTTCCATCAGGTGCAGTTGGGTCGGCAGACGGCCGGCCGTGTCTGCCATCATCACGTCGATCTTGCGCGCGCGGGCGGCGCCGACTGCGTCGAAGATCACTGCAGCTGGGTCGCCGCTTTCCTGCTGCACGACGGTGACGTTGTTGCGCTGGCCCCAGATGGCCAATTGCTCGCGCGCGGCGGCGCGGAACGTGTCGCCGGCGGCCAGCAGCACGGATTGGTCGAAGCTCTGCAGATGCTTGGCAAGCTTGCCGATGCTGGTGGTCTTGCCTGCACCGTTGACGCCCGCGATCATCATCACGAGCGGCTGCGCGCGACCGAGCATCAGCGACTTTTCGAGCGGCGTGAGGAGGTCGATTAGCAGCGTACGCAATGCCGTTTTGACCTGTTGCGGATCGGTGAGGCGCTCGGCGCGCACTTTTTCACGTAAGGATTCGAGCAGGAATTCTGTGGCTTCGACCCCGGCGTCGGACATTAGCAGCGCGGTTTCGAGCTCTTCGTACAGATCCTCGTCGATCTTCGCGCCAACGAAAATGCCGGTCAGGCTGGAACTCGTTTTCGACAGGCCCGTTTTCAGGCGCGTCAGCCACGAACGCTTCGCGCTCGCGTCCTGGGCCGGAGGCGGCAGGATTTCCACGGTTTCGAGCGCGGGTTGTTCCGGCTCGTAATCGGGTGCGTGCTCGATGGCGGGCGCCGCGGCGGCCGGTGTTTCGACGCTTACCGGCGCAGCAACGGGACGCGGAGCCGACGGCGCGACGGGCGCCAGCGGCGGCTCTTCAGCGCGTTCGGGCGACAGGCCATCCGGCGCGGTTTGCGATTCTTCTGGCGCGTTGTCGGACTCTTTCGAACCCTTGAATCGTTTGAAAAAGCTGAACATGATCTGGCATGGTGAGAGCGCGCGCCGGTGCGCGCAGCCGGTGCAGGACCGGCAAAAGCGCAGGCAGCGTTGCGATGCGGGATGCAAGGCGCTGGAAGCCGCACATTTTATCAGGCGCGCCGCCGAGCGTCGTATCGGCCGATTGGCCAGGCTGGACGCGCGGCGTCGCTGTGGTAACGTTGGCGCTCCTGACCGCACGCCCTGGCGTGGCGGGCACCCACATTACGCAATCGAAACTGCATGCCTCGTTCCGCACCTTCACGCGCCCAAGGCGCTTCGTCCAAAGGCGGCAAGCCGCACGCTATTCGTATCATCGGCGGCGACTGGAAGCGCACGCCGTTGCCCGTGCTCGACCTCGACGGCCTGCGCCCCACGCCCGATCGCGTACGCGAGACGCTTTTCAACTGGCTCGGCCAGCGGCTGGACGGTCAGCGCTGCCTCGATCTGTTCGCCGGCAGCGGTGCGCTCGGCTTCGAGGCGGCTTCGCGCGGCGCGGCGAGAGTGTTGATGGTGGAGCGCAACGCGCGTGCCGCTGCGCAGTTGCGCGCCAATCAGGAACGCCTCGCGGCGCGCGCGATCGAAATCGTTGAGGCGGATGGCTTGCGGCTTGCTGCAAGTCTCGCGCCCGGATCGTTCGACGTGGTGTTTCTCGACCCGCCATTCGACGACAACCTGCTCGGCAAGGCGCTTGCGCTGGCCGTGCCGCTGGTTAGCGCAGTGGGCTTTCTCTATGTGGAAGCGGGC
This sequence comes from Paraburkholderia sp. BCC1884, assembly GCF_900996225.1. Lineage (GTDB taxonomy): Bacteria > Pseudomonadota > Gammaproteobacteria > Burkholderiales > Burkholderiaceae > Paraburkholderia. The sequence goes on from NZ_CAAJGL010000090.1 coordinate 701,238, forward strand.
GAAGAGATCGAACTCGACGGAAACGAAATGTTGACCGGCTGGGAAGTCGTCCGGCAAGGGAAGGCGGGTGCTGTCCACTTTCATTTGCTGCAGCGCGAAAATAAGGAATAATGCGCGTTCCAAAACAAGCGCCGGGCGGTTCGCCGTTACGTGTGCGGTCGGTGCTAAATGCGTCGCGTGGACGCTTTGACGTGCCCCTTTGTCTGAAGAGAGGAGAGTTCTCATGGTAGTCGCCGTGTACCCGGGCACGTTCGACCCGCTGACGCGCGGTCACGAAGACCTCGTTCGGCGCGCGTCGAGCATTTTCGACACGCTGGTGGTAGGCGTCGCGGACAGCCGCAACAAGAAGCCGTTCTTCACGCTGGAAGAGCGGCTCGACATCGCTCACGAAGTGCTTGGGCACTATCCGAACGTTCAGGTCATGAGCTTCAAGGGGCTATTGAAGGACTTCGTGCGCAGCAATAACGCCCGCGTGATCGTGCGTGGCCTGCGCGCCGTATCGGACTTCGAATATGAGTTCCAGATGGCCGGCATGAATCGTTATCTGCTGCCGGACGTCGAAACCATGTTCATGACGCCGTCGGACCAGTATCAGTTCATCTCGGGCACTATCGTGCGCGAAATTGCCCAACTGGGCGGCGATGTCAGCAAATTCGTGTTCCCGTCGGTCGAAAAATGGCTGACGGAGAAGGTTGCGGCGCTGGATAACAGCAGTGACGCTTCGGCGGGACAACCGTAACCGGCGTAAACTGTCGGTTTGACGGATCAAAGCTGGCTGCGGCCGGCGCGAAGTGAGAGAAGTATGGCCTTGATGATTACCGACGAGTGCATCAATTGCGACGTGTGCGAGCCCGAGTGCCCGAACGACGCGATTTCGATGGGCCCGGAAATCTATGTGATCGACCCGAAGAAATGTACCGAATGCGTCGGCCATTTCGACGAGCCGCAGTGCATTCAGGTTTGTCCGGTGGAGTGTATTCCGCGCGATCCGGAGCATCTTGAGACGCCGGACGGTTTGATGGCGAAGTATCACGCGCTGCAGGTTGAGAAGAGCGCTTGAGGTTCGTTTAACGCCGTTGGTACGGAAATGAACGGCGAGGCTTCACAGCCTCGCCGTTTTTATTTGCGCGTGCGTTTTTCTTGCGCTGTGCCGTCGTTCTAACCGACGTAAGCGCTCAGGATGTCCCGCAATGCGGCGAGCAGCGTGTCGCATTCGGCGTCCGTGCCGATCGAGATCCGCAGATGCTGATCGATACGCGGCGCATTGAAATGGCGTACGAAAATTTCTTTTTCCCTGAGCCGCGAGACGAGCGTGGTGGCGTCGCAACCCTCATGCCGTGCGAACAGCAGATTCGTCGCCGATGGCACTACGTCGAAACCCAGCGCGGTCAGTCCCGCTGCCAACCGTTCGCGGCTGGCGACCACCTTGGCGCAGGTGTCGCGGAACCACGCGTCGTCTTCGTAGGCCGCCGTGGCGGCGACTTGCGCCAGTCGGTCCAGCGGATACGAGTTGAAGCTGTCCTTCACACGGTTCAGCGCGTCGATCAGTTCCGGGTTGCCGAACGCGAAGCCCACGCGCATGCCGGCAAGCGAACGCGATTTCGATACGGTCTGAATCACCAGAAGATTCGGAAATCGGTCGATCAACGCGATCGCCGACTCAGCACCGAAATCCACGTACGCCTCGTCGATCACGACGACTGAATCGGTATTGTTCGCCACCAGACGTTCGATGTCCGCGAGCGGCAGCGGATGTCCGGTCGGCGCGTTCGGGTTTGCGATCAACACGCCGCCGTTGGGCATGGCGTAGTCGTCGACGTTGATCGCAAAGCTGTCGTTGAGCGGGATCGTCTGGTAGTCGACGTCGAAAAGGCGCGCGAAGGTCGGGTAGAAGCTGTAGGCGATGTCGGGGAACAGCAGCGGCTTGTCGTGCTTCAGCAAGGCCTGGAAGGTGAACGCCAGCACTTCGTCCGAACCGTTGCCCGGAAACACCTGTTCAGCGCGGATGCCGTGGTAAGCGGCGACTGTCTCGCGCAACTTGCGCGCGGTCGGGTCGGGATAGCGGCGCAGCGACTCGGCGGCGTCGCCCAGTTCCTGCTGGATCGCGGCGAGCACGCGGGGCGACGGCGGGTAGGGGTTCTCGTTGGCGTTCAGCTTGACTGGATGCGCAACCGCGGGCTGCTCGCCCGGCACGTACGGCGTCAGACGGTGAACGACGTCACTCCAATAGCGGCTCAAGCGATTCTCCTGTCGATGACGATACACAGCGGTGCAGCTATACAGCGGATACGGTTGCGGCGGAGGACGCTCAGGAATTATTGCGATGCAGTTGCATCGTGGCCCGTTCGATCTCGCCCTTGATGACTTGTGGCATGACGGCAAGCGCACGTTCGATCGACGCATCGATCACGTCCTGCTCTTCGCGCCGCGGCGGCTTCAGCACGTAATTGGCGACATCCGGCTTGGCGCCCGCACGCGCGCTTTCAGGAATCAGATCCCGCGGATGACCGATGCCGATCCGCAACCGCCAATACTGCTGCGACGACAAATGCGCGGTGATGTCCTTCAGGCCATTATGACCGCCGCTGCCACCACCCAGCTTCAGCTTGACGATGCCCGGCGAGATATCGAGTTCATCGTGCGCGACCAGAATTTCGTCGGGGAGAATCTTGAAGAATTGCGCAACCGCCACGACCGACTGACCCGAGCGGTTCATATAGGTTTGCGGCTCCAGCAGATGCACTTCTTCGCCATGCAGCCGCGCCTTCGCGTAGAACCCGTGAAAGCGGCGTTCGTCGCGCAGCGTCGTGCCTGCTTCGCGAGCCAGTTGATCGACCAGCCAGAAACCTGCGTTATGGCGTGTCGCGGTGTATTCGGCGCCCGGATTGCCGAGTCCGACGATCAGCTTGATCATGATTGCCTGGGTCCCTCAGGCTTCGGAGCCGAACGTGGCCGCGAGCCGAAAAAAACCGAAAAAAAACCCGCCGGGGCGAACCTCGGCGGGTCACATCGACCGTTTCATGGAAACGGATCGAGAGGATTACTTGCTCAGTGCCTGAATGGCGCTTAAGCAGCCGGCGTTTCGCCTTCGCCTTCAGCAGCAGCGGCAGCGTCGCCTTCAGCGATTGCGCCAGCCGGGATCGTTGCAGCTGCGATCACCGGGTTTTCTGCTTCGACGTGAGCAACCAGCGCCACACCTGCCGGCAACTTGATGTCCTTGGCGTGAACCGAGTGACCTGCTTCGATCGTCGCCAGATCAACTTCGAGGAATTCCGGCAGTGCCGACGGCAGGCACTCGATTTCGATTTCGTTGATGACGTGCGAGATCACCGCGCTCGACAGCTTCACTGCCGGGTTCGATTCCTGGTTCATGAAGTGCAGCGGCACCTTGGTGTGCAGCTTCTTCTTCGCGTCGACACGTTGGAAGTCCACGTGCAGCACGAGCTGACGGAACGGGTGGTATTGCACGTCGCGCAGCAGAACCTGTTGCGACTTGCCGGCCACTTCCAATTCGAGGATCGACGAGTGGAAAACTTCTTTCTTCAGCGCGTGCCAGAGTGCGTTGTGGTCCAGTTCGACCAATTGCGTGTCAGCACCCGCGCCATATACGATACCCGGGGTCTTGCCCGAGATACGCAGGCGGCGGCTCGCACCCGTACCTTGCAAAGAACGCTCGAAAGCGACTACTTTCATGTTGAATCTCCAATGCACTGCCCGCGACCAGGCAGTAAAAACGGGGCCTGCAAGCCGTTATGGCTGAGGCCCCAGAGCTGCGGCACGAACCTTCGTTCGTTCATGCCGATTGTGCAAAAGCGCTGCGTGCCGCATGAAGCGATACGCAGCGCCTTCGCAAATACTTATTCAGCGAACAGCGACATCACCGAATCGCCGCGGCGAATCCGCGAGAACGTTTCGGCGAGCAGGCCGGCGCTGGTCAAGGAGCGGATCTTGGGGCACGAGCGAGCTTCTTCGCCGAGCGGGATTGTGTCCGTGACGACGAGTTCGTCGAGTGCGGAAGCCGCGATACGCTCGCCTGCACCGCCCGACAGAACCGGGTGGGTAGCGTAAGCGAACACCTGCTTCGCGCCGCGTTCCTTCAAAACCTGAGCTGCCTTGCAGAGCGTGCCGGCGGTGTCGACCATGTCGTCCATGATCACGCAGGTACGACCTTCGACTTCGCCGATGATGTTCATCACTTCGGCAACGTTCGCCTTCGGGCGGCGTTTGTCGATGATCGCGAGATCGCAATTCAGTTGCTTGGCCAGAGCCCGAGCCCGCACGACGCCGCCGACGTCCGGCGAAACGATCAGCAGGTTCTCGTAGTTCTTCTGGCGCAGATCGCCGAGCAGCACAGGCGTAGCGTAGATATTGTCGACCGGAATGTCGAAGAAACCTTGAATCTGGTCAGCATGCAGATCCATCGTGATGATCCGCTCGACGCCGGCGATTTCCAGCATGTTCGCCACGATCTTCGCCGAAATGGCGACGCGCGCCGAACGCGGGCGACGATCCTGACGGGCATAACCGAAGTAGGGGATGGCTGCGGTGATCCGGCCAGCAGATGCGCGCTTAAGCGCATCGACCATGATCATCAGTTCCATCAGATTGTCATTCGCCGGCGCGCACGTGGATTGCAGGACGAAGACATCCTTGCCACGCACGTTTTCCTGAATCTCGACCTGGATTTCGCCGTCCGAGAAACGGCTAACCATTGCTTTGCCGAGGGGAATACCGAGGATTTTGACGACTTCCTGTGCAAGCGCGGGATTTGCGTTGCCAGTAAAAACCATCAGGCCGTCATGGCTGCTCATCGTGCACCTACTTCAGGCTGGGGGCGAGGGGAAATGCGAGAAATTTTGGCAGGGGAGGAAGGAGTCGAACCTTCGAATGCCGGAATCAAAATCCGGTGCCTTAACCAACTTGGCGACTCCCCTACACTAACTCTGAGCTTCGCCGAACGTGGAGTCCGACGAGGCAAAACTTATGACGCGAAAGCAAAGAGTGGATGCTGATCTAGACTGGCGGCCACTGAGCTGTTCCATTCGCTGGGCAGTTTGGCTTGCACCGCTTCTGCTTCAACTTTACTACGGAACGCTGCAAAGACACTTGCACCTGATCCAGACATCCGCGCCGGCGCGAAGTTTTCAAACCATCGCAACACTTGCGCTACTTCCGCGTATTTTCCTACGACAACCGGCTGCATGTCATTACGGCCAAAACTTTCCGGCCATTCAGTGTTGCAGCTAAGTTCTGCAGGAAAGTCCGTAATTATGAGAGGCTTTGAATCCCTTGTCAACGCTTTTTCGGAAAAAATCGCTGCAGTTGGAACCTGCACCCTCGGCGTCACAACTAGGAAATGACGCGGCGGCAATTGTACAACGTCTAATGCTTCTCCGACACCTTCTGCAAACGCATTTTTTCCGAACACGAAGAAGGGGACGTCGGCCCCAAGTTTCAGGGCCAGCGCCTGCAATTCCAGCCGCGGCAGATCGAGCTTCCAGAGACGGTTGAGCGCCAGCAACGTAGTCGCCGCGTCGGAGCTGCCGCCGCCGAGGCCCGCGCCCATCGGCAGGCGTTTCTCGATCTCGATATCGACGCCTTCGGGCGAACCGGTATGCGTCTTGAGTAGCGTGGCCGCACGCACCGTCAGATCGTGTTCCGGCGGCACGTTGGCGATTTCGGTGCTGCGCGTGATGAGGCCGTCGTTGCGCCGCTTGAAGTGGAGCGTGTCGCCCCAGTTCAGCAGCTGGAAGACCGTTTGCAGCGTGTGATAGCCATCCGGCCGACGGCCTGTGATGTGCAGAAAGAGGTTGAGTTTCGCTGGCGCGAGACAGTCGCGCAGCGAATCGGTGGTTTCAATCATGAGTCGGGCTACATGCGCCAGGCGGCGCCGAAGAAGCGGCAAAGCCGCGCGACGAGGCGCGGCGCGGGTTACTGATCCAGTACGAGCTTGATATCGAGTGGCGGTTCCGAGCGGCTGAGGTTCAGGCGCTTCACGCCGGTGGCCGGCGCGTCCGCGTAGGCGAGGTAGTCGATCGTCCAGCCGTCCTGGGTAATCTGCTTCAGACGCGACGGCTGCTCGGGATCCTTCTCGGTCTTCGCACGCGACGTAGGCGCGGGCGACGGCTGCAGCCAATAACGCAGGCCTTCGACCGGCAACGCAAAACCAAGCGCGTTCTGCATCAGCGTCGAGACGTTGTCTGCTGTAAGCGGCTGACGGTTGGGCAGTTCAAGCGTGGCCGAGGCCGGCGACGACGTCACGACCGCGAGCGTCTGCCCAAGCGGATTGCGCAATTGCAGAGTCACCGTGTCGCCAGTTTCCTGCCACGTGAAGTTGCCGTACGCATTGCGCTGCTGACCGTTCTGATCGTTGTACTGGATCGAGAAACGGCCCTGATAGGAGCGGCTGGTTTGCGCGGTCACGGAGGTCGCGGCATTCGACGTGGACGGCCCTTGTGGCTTGACCGAAGCACAGCCCGCCAAAGCGACCACCGCTGCCGCTGCGAATCCGAGCGCCGCGCCACGCGGCGCCCGGTCAAAAGAAAACAAACGGGAAAGACGCATCAAAGATCGTTCACCTGAAGTCGTTGGAGCGTTTTGACCAGCGTGTCGTTGTCCGGTTCGAGCTTGCGCGCGTCGCGGAAGGCCGCGCGCGCCTGATCCTGGTCGCCGGTTTTCCACAGCACTTCGCCGAGATGCGCGCCGATTTCGGCGTTCGGCTGCATGTCGTAGGCCTTGCGCAGCAGCTTGATCGCGTCCGACGTGTCGCCCATCCGGTATTTGACCCAGCCGACGCTATCCATGATGAACGCGTCGTTCGGCGCCAGAGACGAGGCTTTCTCGACCAGTTTGTCCGCTTCCGCGAGACGCTGGCCACGGTCGGCCAGCGAATAGCCGAGCGCGTTGTACGCCTGAGGGTTGTCCGGCTGCGTCTGGATCAGCTTGCGCAACTGCGCTTCCATGACGTCGTAATGGCCGGTCTTTTCCGCGGACATCGCGTAGTCGTAGGCGAGATCGGGATCTTCGGGGAAATTCGCCGTGGCTTGTTGCAGGCGCGTTTCCGCTTCCGGATAGCGCTTCGCGTCGAACAGGATCGCCGCGTCGGTGCGCGCGATCAGCGCCTGGTCGCGCGGATCGGGCGCCTGCAGGCCGGCGAGTAGCTTGCGCGCGTCGTCAGTCTTGCCCTGCTTGGCGAGCAATTGCGCGCGCGTGATCTGCGCCGGCACGTATTGCTGGCTCGACGGCGAAATCTTGTTCAGCCAGTCACCCGCCGCCGGTTCGTTTTTCTGTTCGAGCGACAGTTGCGCGAGATAGATATACGCCTGGCCCGGATCGGCGCCCGGCGTTTTCTCGGCCTGTTGCGCGTACTGGGTCAGATAGGTTTGCGCGTCGGTGAAATTCTTCTGCTGGATCTTGATCAGCGCGAGCGCCATCAACGGCGTGAGGTCGCTTGCGTTGTTCTTGTGCATGACCTCGAACTGCTTCTGCGCGTCGTCCAGACGGTCGCTCGCCAGATACATCTGGGCGAGCGCGAGCCGCGCGTCATGCGATTTCGGATTTTGCTGCACATACTTTTCGAGCGACGCGATGCCTTCCTTGCGCTCTTCCGGGCCCATCTGCGACAGCGTCAGCGCGGCGGGCAAATAGTCGGGCTTGAGCGTCAGCGCCTGTTCGAGCGACTTGCGCGCGCCCGGTGCGTCGTCGGATACGAGCTGCTGGCGAGCGATCGCCAACTGCGCTTCCGGCCGGTTCATGTCGTTCTTCAGCAGATCCTGCAGCACATGCAGGCCGCCGATGCGGTTCGGGCCACGCGAGAGCAGCAACTGCAACGCGAGAATCGCGCTGCCGCGATTGTCCGCGGGCACTTTCGTGAGTTCGCGAGCGAGGATCGGCTCGGCGTCGTCGGGCTTGCCGGACAGCACGAGCAGCGACGCGTCGAGTTGCGCGGCGCGTTCCGAACTCGGCGCATACTGCTGCCACAATTGCGCGGCGGCCAGTGCATCCGATGGGCTCTGCGCGGCCAGCGCGATTTCGGTGGCGCGCTGCGCCATACGCGGATCGTGCGTGTCGCGCGCGAGGGCGAGATAGGTCTGATAGGCGGGCGCCGGCTGGTCGCGTTGCAGTGCGACTTCGGCGGCGAGTACCTGGAATACGATCTGACTGGTCAGCGGCACGTCGGGCAAGGACTTCTGATCCTCCGCCGACGCGGGCCCGAGCGGGTCCGGCAGGGTGACCGACGTGTCATCCGAATCCGGCGAGGGGTCCTGCGCGTGCGCGGGCACGGCGGCCAGCGCCCAGACGGCGAGCGCAGCGGCGCCGAGCATCCGGCGGGCGGACACGGCGTGCGGGACGCGGGATGCGCTAGCCGGGCGCTTCGAAAACAGCTTCACGAAGGACAAGTTCATGGAAATCCGTTCAATGTTTCGGACGATTGTAACGCGCTCGCTACAATACGCGCACAACCACTCACGCAAGTTGCAGACCAGTTAGACATGCCAGAGTTGCCAGAAGTTGAGGTTACCCGACGGGGAATCGAACCGTATGTGTCCGGCCGCAAGGTTGAACGCGTCGACGTACGCACGCCCGCGCTGCGTTGGCCGATTCCGGCCGACCTTGCCAAAACCTTGCGTGGCCACGTGGTGCGCAAGGTCGAGCGGCGCGGCAAGTATCTGCTATTCGAAATCGACGCGGGCTGGTTCATCGTGCATCTTGGCATGACTGGGACGCTGCGGGTGCTGCGCCACGTGCCGCATCCGCCGGCCGCGGCGAAACACGATCACATCGACTGGATCTTCGACGACTTCATTCTGCGCTATCGCGATCCACGGCGCTTTGGGGCGGTGCTATGGCATCCGCGCGAAGCCGGCGACGTGCTCGGGCATCCGTTATTGGCGAGCCTCGGCGTCGAGCCGTTTTCGCCGGCGTTTTCGGGCGCGCTCATGCACCGGCTCACGCGCGGGCGCAAGGTTTCGGTGAAGCAGGCGGTGCTCGCCGGCGAAATCGTGGTCGGCGTGGGCAATATCTACGCGTCGGAAAGTCTCTTTCGTGCCGGTATTCGTCCGACCACGGCGGCGGGCCGTGTCTCGCTCGTACGTTACGAACTGCTGGCGGACGCCGTGCGCGTCACGCTCGCCGCGGCAATCGAAAAGGGCGGCAGCACGCTGCGCGATTTTGTCGGCAGCGACGGCGAGAGCGGTTACTTCCAGCTCGACTATTTCGTCTATGATCGCGCCGGGCTGCCATGCCGCGTGTGCGGAACACCGATCAAGCAGATCGTGCAGGGGCAGCGTTCCACGTATTTTTGTCCCACCTGCCAGCGCTAAATCCTCAATGCCTTCACGTGTCATTCCGCGTTCAGCCGTCTCCGCTTCCGCTGCTACGCCACAAGCGCCGGTCTCCGCGCTCACCGCTAAATTTTCGTCGCGCCTGATCGCGTGGCAGCGTCAGCACGGCCGCCATGATCTGCCCTGGCAGAACACGCGCGATCCGTATCGCATCTGGCTGTCGGAGATCATGCTGCAGCAAACTCAGGTGTCGACGGTGATTCCGTACTACGCGAAGTTTCTGGCGCGGTTTCCGACGGTCGTTGCGCTGGCAACCGCGCCGGTGGACGACGTGATGGCGCTGTGGGCCGGCCTCGGCTACTACACGCGCGCGCGCAATCTGCACCGTTGCGCGCAAGCCGTGCTCGAGCAGCATGGCGGCGCGTTTCCAGCGTCGCCCGAAGCGCTTGCGGAATTGCCGGGCATCGGCCGCTCGACGGCGGCGGCGATCGCATCGTTCGCCTTCGGCGCGCGCGCGACGATTCTCGACGGCAACGTGAAGCGGGTGCTGGCGCGAGTGTTCGGCGTCGAAGGTTTCCCCGGCGAGAAGAAGGTCGAAAACGCGATGTGGACGCTGGCGGAATCGCTGCTGCCGGCGAACGCATCGGACGACGAAGTCAGCGCCTATACGCAAGGCTTGATGGATCTCGGCGCAACGCTGTGCGTGCGCGGCAAGCCGGACTGCCTGCGCTGTCCGTTCGCCCCCGATTGCGTGGCCAACGTGACCGGGCGTCAGCGCGAATTGCCGACGTCGCGTCCGAAGAAAGCCGTCCCGACGCGCCACACCTACATGCTGGTGCTGCGCGACGGCAACGCGGTGATGCTGGAAAAACGCCCGCCGTCGGGTATCTGGGGCGGCTTGTGGAGTCTTCCCGAAGCCGCCGACGAAGCCGCGCTCGCTGCACGCGCGCGTGAATTCGGCGGCGACGGTGCGGTGTCGCGGCTTGCGCCGCTCACGCACGTCTTCACGCATTTCAAGCTGGATATCGAGCCGCGGCTCGCGGAGCTGGATCACACCGTAGGTGTGCTCGCCGCGCTCGGCGATGCGGACACAGCGTGGGTCGCGTTGAGCGATCTGGATTCGTTCGGCGTGCCGGCGCCCGTGCGCAAGTTGCTGGACGCCTTGCAGGGCTCGCTGATTTAGACGATCGAATCGTTGGTGTGCGTGGCCGCGCTCAAGCTTCAGGCTACAGAAGCTGATGCTGCTGCATGTAGTGATGAACCACGTCGATCCGCGCGCCGGCGTCCTGCAATTCCATCAGTTTCTGGCGCGCCCGCAGCGCGATCGGCAAGACTTCGGCAAGGCGATTCGACACCCATGACGGATCTTCGAGTCTGAACGGCTCGGCGAACGGCAGGCTGTCGGCGTCACGCTCGCGGATCGTCGCGATGATCCGTTCCAGCACTTCCGCGCATGCGCCAAATTTCTCCAGCTGTTCGTTGCCCTCGAGCGGCGCGTCTTCACCGAGCGCTTCAGCCATGCCGACCAGCAAACCGCTATTTTCCACGCGATGCGAAAGCAGACGAAAGCGCCGCGTACCGCGCGCTCGAATCAGCAGCATGCCGAAGGCTTCGACGTCGCACTCTTCGATCTCGGCAAGGCAACCAATTGCTTCGGGCACCGAAGGCTCTTCCTCGCGCGCTACTTCCGCGCCGCTTTTCAGCAGACACACGCCGAACGGCGTCTTTTCACGCAGACAGTCGCGCGCCATGTCGAGGTAGCGCGCTTCGAAGATTTTCAGCGGCAGCAAGCCGTCGGGGAATAGCACCGTATGCAGCGGAAACAGCGGCACATCGGCAAGCACAGTAGAGGTAGAAGACATGGCGCAACGCTTCGGTTGAGGCCGCGCGATGCGGCCGGTTAAGCCACTAACTTCGATGACTCGCCGGCTTCGACCGGCGCATCGCGGTGCCGCACAATGACATTCGCCGACCCTGCGAGACGCGCGGCGAGCGTCTCCGCAATGAACACCGAGCGGTGTTGGCCACCCGTGCAACCGATCGCGACGGTCAGATAACTACGGTTGTCGTCGCGGAAATGCGGCAGCCATTTGGCGAGAAACTTCTCGATGTCGTCGATCATTTCATGCACCACCGGCAGCGCATCGAGAAAATCCACCACCGGTTTATCGAGGCCCGTGAGCGGCCGCAATTCATGATCGTAGTACGGGTTCGGCAGCGTGCGGACATCGAACACGAAATCCGCGTCGAGCGGCACGCCACGCTTGAAGCCGAACGACTCGAACATCAGCACGAGCCCGGCATCTTTCTGTTCGATGAAGCGTTTGACCCACGCGCGCAGCACGTTCGCGCGCAGATTGCTGGTGTCGATCTGATGGCCGAACTCGGCGAGACCCGCCACGAGCTCGCGCTCGCGTTCGATGGCTTCGGCGAGCGAGGTGAGCAGGCCGACGTCGGCGTCGTGCGCGGTGGAACCGGACAGCGGATGACGGCGGCGCGTTTCGGAAAAACGTTGAATCAGCGACTGCGTGCTGGCGTTCAGAAAGAGCACGCGCACGTCGTGAGCGCGGGACAGGTCGCGGATCATCGCGGGCACTTCGTCGAGCGAGGCGCTCGAGCGCGCATCGATCGCGACCGCGAGGCGTTCTTGCCCGGCTTCGGCGAGATAGGTGGCCAGTTGCGGCAGAAAACGCGGCGGCAAATTGTCGACGCAGTAATAGCCTGCGTCTTCAAGCGCGTTCAAAGCAACTGACTTGCCGGAGCCGGATATACCGGTGATCAGGATTATGCGCATGGAGTCGTCAAAACCGTAGATTTCATCATAGCATCTGGTCCCCTTGCACGTGCCCGCAGCCTGCCGTTGGCCGCGGGCGCGACATGGTGTCGCGGACTCAGATCAGTTTGCCGGGAAACTGGCTGTCGGGGTCCTGCATGGCGAGGCGCTGGCGGTCCATGAAGTCACGCAATGTATCGATGCCGCGCAGTTGGAGAATCGTGTTGCGCACGGCCGCTTCGACCAGCACGGCGAGATTTCGGCCGGCCGCCACCTGGATCGTGACTTTGCTGATCGGCAGGCCGAGCACGTCGACGGTCTGGCTTTCCAGCGGCAGACGCTGGAATTCGCCGTCGGGGCGGCGCACCAGTTGCACGATCAGCTTCAGCTTCATTTTCCGGCGCACGGCGGTTTCACCGAAGATCGTCTTGATGTCGAGCAGGCCGAGGCCGCGCACTTCCAGCAGGTTTTGCAGGAGCGGCGGGCAGCGTCCTTCGACGAAGTCCGGACCGAGGCGGACGAAATCCACCGCGTCGTCGGCGACGAGGCCGTGGCCGCGACTGATCAGCTCCAGGCCGAGTTCGCTTTTGCCGAGGCCCGAATCACCCGTGAGCAGCACGCCCATGCCGAGGATGTCGAGAAACACGCCATGCAGCGTGGCGCGCGGCGCGAGGATGCGCGACATATAGAGCCGCAGGCTGTCGATCACGGCGGCCGGGGACATCGGCGTGGTGAAGAGCGGCGTGGAAGAGCGGGTACAACGTAGCACCAGTTCCGGTGGGGCGGCGACGCCGCCCGCGACCACCAGGAACGGCGGTTCCAATGCGATCAGCTCGGCCATGTGGCGCGAGCGGTCTTCGTCGGTCTGGCGTTTGTAGTAATCGACTTCGGCTTCGCCGAGCACCTGGATCCGGTTCGGGTGGATCAGGTTCAAGTGGCCGACGAGGTCGGCGCTCGACGTGGCATTGGCGACCGATTCCGAAGAAAAGCCGCGTTCCCAGCCTTCATGCCCTGTCAGCCAGCTGAGTTTCAGCGTGGCGGCGTTGTCGTCGAAAATACTTTGGGCGTTGATGCTGGACGTATCCATGAGTCAGTGACTCCAGTGTGGGCCGCTTGCCGGCCAAAAGGCCGCGCTAGTGCGCGCGGCCCACCTCGCCAGCCCGTACCCGCATGTGCGCGGGAGCCGGGCGTGCGGATAACCGCCGATGCATCAAGGTTGCCACTGAGTGAGCAGGCGATGCAATGATTCGCGGTCTTCTTCCGTGTGCAGACGCTCGCGGGCTTCGCGATCGGACAGCAATTGGGCGATTTCCGAAAGGATTTCGAGGTGCTGCTGGGTGGCCTGTTCGGGCACGAGCAGGAAGATCAGCAGCGAGACCGGCTGACCGTCGGGAGATTCGAAGGGGATGGGTTCAGCAAGGCGGACGAACGCGGCGAGCGGTTGCTTCAAGCCTTTGATCCGGCCATGCGGAATCGCGACGCCTTCGCCGAGCCCCGTCGATCCGAGGCGCTCACGCGCAAACAGATTGTCAGTGACCGTGCTACGGGCGATGCCGTTCTGGTTCTCGAAGATCAGGCCCGCTTGCTCGAATACGCGTTTCTTGCTGGTGACCGATAGTCCGACGACGACGTTCTCGAGGGGAAGAAATTTGGCTAAACGATTCATGTTGACAGGCGAAAACGTGGCCTGGATTCTCCTCGCTGGGGCGTTTGAGTGGCGTTCCATTCGTTTGATGCTCGCGGGACGCGCGTTGAAGTCCGAAAGCACAGGACTCCGGCAGACCGAGTTCCGGATGAGCTAGCTTATAGCTTGACCCCGATGGTAACCGGAACATTATAGAACAGGGTAGCAACAGATGGTGCGGCGCGCCATCGATGCGCGATGGGTTTTCAACGAATTAGTCCACGCGCTGCGAATCGTGCGAAAAAGCCGCGCCGGAAACGAAAAACCGCCCGGTTTCGGGCGGTTTGGCTGGGGCAGGGAATATGAAGTGATGCTTCTAATTTCCCTTATTGCGGCGGTACGTCGAGTTGCGGCGCGGGCTGATACTTGATCGCCTCGTGCGCGTGGCCTTGCAGACGATCCTTGTGGCGTATCACCTGCCGGTCGAGCTTGTCGATCATCAGATCGATTGCAGCGTAGAGGTCGCTGTCACAACTCTCGACAAAGATGTCTTTGCCCTTCACATGCAGGTTGATTTCAACCTTTTGACGCTTGTCCTTTTCCTTATGGTTGTCGACCGAGAGGACCACACTGCCGTCGATGACCTGATCGAAATGTCTTAGCACCCTATCCAGTTTGGTGATCACGTATTCGCGCAACGCAGGCGTTACTTCGAGGTGGTGTCCACTGATCTGCAGATTCATAGTGCTTCTCCAAGCTAATGGCCGCTTGGCCCGCACGATGAGGAAGGTCCGGTCGATCTGTGGCTTGCCTGAGTCGCCCCCCGGTGACTGACTGCTGGCAGGTCGCATCGGCCGGCCTGTCCGCCAACTGCGGAGCGGCCGGTAAATGCCCGCCACGGGAAGCGACGGGCTACAGAGACTTGCGCAGGTTGACTGCCGGAATCTTGAGCGCTTCGCGATATTTCGCCACGGTCCGCCGTGCGACCACGAAGCCCTGTTCCGCCAGCAGTTCGGCTATGCGGCTGTCTGAAAGAGGAGATTTCGGGTTTTCCGCTCCTATCAGTTGCTTGATGAGCGCGCGGATCGCCGTTGAAGACGCCGCGCCGCCCGTGTCAGTCGAAACGTGTGATCCGAAGAAGTACTTAAATTCAAGCGTCCCGAATGGGGTCAGCATGTATTTACCGGTTGTCACACGCGAGACAGTTGACTCGTGTAGGCCCAGCGTATCAGCAATTTCCCGCAAAACCAAGGGGCGCATGGCAATTTCGCCGTGGACAAAAAAGCTCTTCTGACGTTCCACAATTGCCTGCGCCACACGCAAAATCGTCTCGAATCGCTGCTGGATATTCTTGATCAGCCAGCGTGCTTCCTGCAGTTGCTGGCGCAACGATCCGCTGCCCGGATCGCCCCGGTTATTGCGCAGAATATTCGCGTACAGATGGTTGATGCGCAGCTTCGGCACCACCTCCGGATTCAGTTCGGCCTGCCACCCTTGAGCCGTCTTGCGCACCATGATGTCGGGCACGACGTAGTCTGCCTCCGCCTTGCCGTAGGCAGCACCCGGAAACGGTTCGAGCGAGCGGATCAGCACATGCGCATCGCGTAGATCGTCGTCGTTTGCCTTGAGGTGTTTGCGCAGGCGCGTGAAGTCGCGAGCCGCCAGCAGTTCCAGATAGTGGGCGACGATATCGAGCGCGAGCGTTCGGGTCGGCGATCCATCGAGCCGCAGCAATTGCAGCTTCAGACATTCGGACGCCGAGCGCGCACCCACGCCCGCCGGATCGAAGCTATGCAGCAGCGCAAGCGCAGCATTCAACTCGTCGAGATCGACTTCGAGCTCTTCCGGCAGATCGGTGAGGACTTCTTCGAGCGTGGCGGAAAGATAACCGTCGTCGTCGAGCGATTCGATCAGGAAGGTAATCAGCGCGCGGTCGCGTTGGCCCGCCTGCGTCACGCGCAATTGCGCCATCAGGTGATCGCGCAGCGACGTGCTCGATTCGTGGATTTGCAGCGGCGGCAGGTCGTCGTCGTCGGACGCATTGCCGGAGCGGCCGTAGTCGTCGAGATTCCACTGCGATGCGTCGCCGTTGCTGTCGCCCGAGAGACCGTTGTATTCGTCTACGCCTTGCGGCTCGCCGTTCTCGGCGCGCTCGCTACTGCTGCTGGACGAAGACGACGTGTTGCCGCCCATCTGATCGGGCGGCGCGGAGGAGTTGGGTGACTGGGCGATCAGCGAGCCGTCGGCCGCCACACGCAACGGGCTCGCGATCCAGTCATCCTCGTTTTCGAGGAGCGGATTCTGCGAGATCGCCATTGAGACTTCCTGCTGCAGTTCGAGCGTAGACAACTGAAGCAGCCGGATGGACTGCTGCAGTTGCGGAGTCAACGCAAGATGCTGCGATAGGCGGAGTTGGAGGCTGGCTTTCATGGCAAGTTGAGATTCATTGTAGAGAGTTTGCCACGACCGCGATACATTGCGACATTCGCAATTACGCGTGCGCCCGTTTTCAGCGGCGCTGGGCGCGAACGGCCCAGAAAAAATGCGGTGTGCGTTGCCGCAAGGGCACCGGCGGATGCATGTGCGCACCGCCGGCGTTTCCCCTTGGGCACTTACATGCGGAAATGCTCGCCCAGATAGACGCGCCGCACGCTTTCGTTTTCGATGATGTCACTCGGCGCGCCCGCAGCCAGCACGCTGCCGTCGCTGATGATGTACGCGTGATCGCAGATGCCGAGCGTTTCACGTACGTTGTGATCCGTGATTAACACGCCGATATTGCGCTGCTTCAAAAATTTGACGATCTTCTGGATTTCCAGCACCGCGATCGGATCGACGCCCGCGAACGGTTCGTCGAGCAGAATGAAGCTGGGGTTAGTCGCCAACGCACGGGCAATTTCGACCCGGCGACGTTCGCCGCCCGACAGCGACAGCGCCGGATTCGCACGCAAGTGCGCGATCTGCAGTTCGTCGAGCAGCGCTTCGGTGCGGCTCGTGATGGTGTCTTTGTCGAGCCGCTTGCCGTTGTCTTCGTGTTGCAGTTCGAGCACCGCGCGAATATTTTCTTCGACGCTCAGCTTGCGGAACACCGAGGCTTCCTGCGGCAGATACGACAAACCGAGCGAGGCGCGCTTGTGGATCGGCAGCAGGCTGATCGACTTGCCGTCCAGATCGATTTCACCCGCGTCGAGCGGCACGAGGCCGACGATCATGTAGAACGAAGTGGTCTTGCCGGCGCCGTTCGGACCGAGCAGACCGACTACTTCGCCGCTCTTCACGTCGAGCGATACGTCTTTGACGACTGTGCGCGAACCGTAGCGCTTCTTCAGATTGCGCACGACCAGCGAACTGCTGGTGCCGGCCGGCTTGCGATTGGGGAGGGACGCGGAGGTACTGGTGCTCACTGGTTCGGCGCTCCCTGGATCGTGGTGGACGGTGCGAGCGTGGCCGACGCGCCGTTCAGCGGCGCAGCGCCGCCGTTGCGCGGCGCCAGCATGGCGCGCACGCGGCCGGTCGGGTTGCCCGGGCCGGCGACGTCCTTGCCGGATTTCGCCGTATAGAAGTCGTTCTGGCCGTCATAGGTTACGACGCTGCCGTGCACCTGGTCCATCACCGTAGAGAGGCCTTGCAGGCGCTTCACCGTAGCGTTGGTGGTCAAGGTGGTCAGATCCTGCTTGCCGTCGTAGTCGATACGGATCGCCGTGCCTTCGATGTATTCATCGAGGCCTTCGCGCTTCTGGCGGAAGTACGAAAGGTTGCCGCCGGTCGAGGTGCCGGTGGCGTACTGATAGCCCTGCGGATCTTGCGTCACTTCCACGCGATCGGCCTTGATCACGATCGTGCCTTTGGTGGCGACCACGTGGCCGGTAAAGATGTTGACCTGCTTGAGGTCGTCGTAAGTCATGTTGTCCGCTTCGATGTTCAGCGGCTTGTCCTTGTCGGCGCGGTCCGCGTGCGCAAGCGGCGCGAAGCCGGCAAGCGGCAACGCGACCAGCAGTGCAGCGAGTCCGGCGCGGCACGCGGACAGGGAGCGCGAGCGGCCGGTATCAAAACGGGGGAACGATTCGTTCATGCAGTCACGCCTGGAATGGATTACCCGGGTTACTTGGGCGAGCTGCCACCGGCTTCGGAGGCGGCGATTGCGCCCTTCACGTTGCCGAACAGCTGCATCACCCGGGTGACGTTGTTGTAGTTCATGCCGCTGGCAGTCATCACCGACATGCCGCGCTGAAGTTTAACCGGCTTTTCGGTCTCGATCACATCGTCGTTGACCAGCACCCTAAAATGCTGCGAATCCGCTTGCATCTGCGGGTCGCCGTAACCGGCCGCCCGCAAAATGCGCGCGTTGTCGTACAGATCGACGATCGAGGCATCGCCGTTCACCTTGCCGGTGTCGCCGGTCGCGGTGACGATCGGTTTGCCGGGCTGGAAGGCGCGCATAGCCGGCTTGACCAGATCGCTCAGCTCGTCGTCTTCATAATGAATCAGCGACTGCGCGGTCAGGCGATATTGCGTCGAACCCGATTGATCGAGTTCCGACACCGAGAAGTTGTCGGCGAAATAGTCCGGCGTGTGTTCCTTGGGGCGTACCACGCCTTCGTTCTGGCGCGGCAGCGTGGCTTGCAGCAGCCACCAGGTGATACCGGCGAGCGCTGCCATCGCAACCAGCGGAATCAGCGAAGTCAGGCGAAACTGGTTCATCCGACGAGGCCCCGCTGTTCGCCGCTACAGGCCGCCGCGAGCAGCGCTTCGTATTTGTGCTGCGCGCGCAACAGGGTGTCGACGACTTCGCGGGCCGCACCGTGGCCGCCGCGCGCCTCGCTCACCCAATGGGCGCGCGCGATGACTTCCGGGTGCGAATTGGCCGGCGCCGCCGCGAAGCCGACCTTCAGCATCACGGCGAGATCGACCCAGTCGTCGCCCATATAGCCGCATTCTTCCGCGCTCAGGCCGGTTTGCGCGAGCAGGTCGGCGAATGCCGCCGGTTTGTCCTGAATGCCCTGATACACGTGCGTGACGTTCATTTCTTTCGCCCGCGCCGCCACGATGCCCGACTTGCGCCCGGTGATGATGGCCGTGTCGATGCCGGCCTGACGCAGCAGCTTCATGCCGTGGCCGTCCATCGAGTGAAAGCCCTTCATCGTGTCGCCTTCCGCCGTGAACAGCAGACCGCCGTCGGTCAGCACGCCGTCGACGTCGAAAATCATCAGCTTCACGCGGCTGGCGCGTTCGGTAGCGGTAAGCGGGGCGATGGCCATCAGATCACCTTCTTCGAGAACAGGTCGTGCATGTTGAGTGCGCCGATCAGCTTGCCCGCTTCATCGACGACCAGCATCTGATTGATGCGGTGGCGCTCCATCAGTTCCACGGCTTCGACAGCAAGTTGATCCGGACCGATGGTGCGCGGACCGGCGGTCATCACCGAGGCGATCGACAATTCGCGGAAGTCGCCGTCGCGTTCGAGCACGCGGCGCAGGTCGCCATCCGTAAAGATGCCGCTGACGCGCTCGTCTTGATCGACGATCGCGGTCATGCCCATGCGCTTGGCGGTGAGTTGAAACAACGCGTCGCGCACCGTCGCTTCGGGCGTGACCTTCGGGACTTCGTCGCCGGTGCGCATGACGTCGCGCACGTACGTCAGCAGGCGCCGGCCGAGCGCGCCGCCCGGATGCGAGCGCGCGAAGTCGTCGCGGCCGAAGCCGCGCGCGTCGAGCACCGCAACCGCGAGCGCGTCGCCGAGCGCGAGCGCGGCGGTGGTGCTGGCGGTGGGCGCGAGATTCATCGGACAGGCTTCTTTCGATACCGCGGAATTCAGGTGCACGTCGGCCAGTTGTGCGAGACTCGACGACGGGCGTCCCGTCATCGCAATCAGCTTCGCGCCGAGCCGCTTGATGAGCGGCAGGATCGCCACGAGTTCTTCGGTTTCACCGGAATTGGAGAGGGCGATGAACACGTCGTCCTCGGTCACCATGCCGAGGTCGCCATGACTGGCTTCCGCGGGATGCACGAAGAACGCCGGTGTGCCGGTGCTGGCGAGCGTGGCCGCGAGCTTGCGGGCCACGTGGCCGGATTTGCCGATGCCGGAAACGACCACGCGCCCACGGCAACCCATGATGAAGTCGATCGCCCCGACGAAGCCTTCGTCGAGTTGATCGCGAAGCGCGCGCACGGCGTCCGCTTCGATGTCGAGCACGTCGCGAGCGAGCGCGAGTGCCCGGTCGCCATTGATTTTCGCTATCATTCGCGGAGTATAGCAAAGGCGCTTGTTCGCCGCGCCGGGCCTGCTGTCCCAAGCCGCTGCCTTCACCGGCCCCTCAACCTTGTCGCACGGCGTTTTGCGTGCGCGGTTCCGCTGACGAACGAGGACGCTTTACCGATGCGTTTTAGCCGATGATTTCCCCCCTCGAAATGACGCTGTTCCTGCTGCTGGCGTCAGTGGTGGGCGTAGTGATCTTCCGCTTTCTGAATCTTCCCCCGATGCTGGGCTATCTGTCGGTCGGCCTCGTCGTCGGTCCGCACGCGCTCGGCCTCGTGCCCGACTCGGTGGGCGCGCAGAACCTCGCCGAGTTCGGCGTGGTGTTCCTGATGTTTTCGATTGGGTTGGAGTTTTCGCTCGCCAAGCTGCGCTCGATGCGCCGGTTGGTGTTCGGGCTCGGTCTGCTGCAGGTGATCGGCACGATCGCGGTGGCGGTCACGCTCGGCTTCGCGCTGGAACGCTGGGTGCACATCAAGTGGCAGGCGAGCGTGGCATTGGGCGGCGCGCTCGCCATGTCGTCGACGGCCATCGTCAGCAAGATGCTGGCGGAGCGGCTCGAGATCGAGACGGAGCATGGCCGCAATATTTTCGGCGTGCTGCTGTTCCAGGATCTGGCGGTGGTGCCGCTGTTGATCGTCATCTCGGCGTTGGGCGGCAACTCGGAAGACCTAGTCAGTGCGCTCGGCGTAGCCGCCATCAAGATCGTGGTGGCGTTGGCGCTGCTGCTGATCGTCGGGCAGCGCTTCATGACGCGCTGGTTCAACGTCGTGGCGCGACGCCGTTCGCAGGAACTGTTCATTCTCAATCTGTTGCTGGTGACGCTCGGCGCGGCCTTCATCACGGACAAGTTCGGTTTGTCGCTCGCGCTCGGCGCGTTCATCGCCGGCATGTTGATCGCCGAGACGCCGTACCGGCATCAGGTGGAAGAGGACATCAAGCCGTTTCGCGACGTGCTGCTCGGGCTCTTCTTCATCACCACCGGCATGCAGCTCAATCCGCGCGTGATCTGGGATCATCCGCTGATCGTGCTCGGCTTCCTGATCGGGCCGATCCTGCTGAAGGCGGTGATGATTACGGGCCTGTCGCGGCTGTTCGGCGCGTCGCCGGGCGTCGCGATGCGCACGGGTATCGGTCTCGCTCAGGCGGGCGAGTTCGGCTTCGTGCTGCTGAACCTGATTCTCGACAAACATCTCGTCGACGCCACGCTGCTGCAGGCGATTCTCGCGGCCATGCTGCTCTCGATGCTGGCCGCGCCTTTCCTGATTCAGAACGCGGACCGGATCGTGCTGCGTCTGTCGTCGACGGAATGGATGATGCAGTCCTTGCAGATGACGCGCATCGCCACGCAAAGCCTGAAGCAGAGCGGCCACGTGATCATCTGCGGTTACGGCCGGGCCGGACAGAATCTGGCGCGCATGCTGGAGCACGAAGGTTTGTCGTACGTGGCCCTGGATCTGGACCCCGATCGCGTCGCGGCGGCCGCCGCTGCGGGTGAATCAGTCGTGTTCGGCGATGCCGGGCGGCGCGAGTCGTTGCTGGCCGCCGGTATCCATCGCGCGGCCGCGATCGCGATCACCTATGCGAACACACCGTCGGCCTTGCGCGTGCTGCACAACATTCACGAACTGGAGCCGACGCTGCCGGTGATCGTCCGTACCGTCGACGACGCCGATCTGGAAAAGCTGCTCGCCGCCGGCGCCACCGAAGTGATTCCGGAGATCGTCGAGGGCAGTCTGATGCTGGCCTCGCACACGCTGGTGGTGATGGGCGTGCCGATGCGCCGCGTGGTGCGCCGGGTCGAAGAGATGCGCGACGAACGCTATGCGCTGCTGCGCGGCTATTTCCACGGCGCCGACGACGTGGACGACGACGACGGCCACGAACAGGTGCGGCTACAATCGGTGCCCGTGGACGAAAATGCGGATGCGGTGGGTCGCACGCTCGCCGAGCTGGGTCTGTTCGAGCTGGGTGTGGAAGTGACGGCGATTCGCCGGCACGGCATTCGCGGCGTCGAACCCGATCCGTCCACCAAGCTGCGCGCGAGCGATATCGTGGTGTTGCGCGGTCTGCCCGAGCAGCTTGCGCAAGCCGAAGAGCGGCTTTCGAAGCACCGCCGCGCGGGCGCCGCCGCGGCATGATCCGTGCGCGCACGGAGCGGCGTAGCGCGGTCCGAACGGGCCGCGTCTGATTCAGCCTTTCATCGGACCTGTCGAGGTCCATCCGGAGTCATCATGTCCCACGCGCTCTCGAGCGCGCCGCTCGATGCGGCCGACTACATCAAAAGCCACATTCGCACGGTGCCCGACTGGCCGCAGCCGGGTGTGCAGTTTCGCGATATCACGCCGCTCCTGCAGGAGCCGAAATCGCTGCGCGTGCTGATCGACCTGTTCGTGCAGCGCTATATCGACCAGAAGCTCGACTACATTGCCGGGCTCGACGCGCGCGGTTTCATCATCGGGCCGATTCTCGCGTACGAGCTGAACCTCGGTTTCATTCCGATTCGCAAAGCGGGCAAGCTGCCGTTCAAGCGGGTCTCGCAATCGTACGAACTCGAATACGGCACCGCGACGGTCGAGATTCACGCGGACGCCTGCAAGCCCGACGACCGGGTCATCATCATCGACGATCTGATCGCGACGGGCGGCACCATGATGGCCGGCAAGATTCTGCTGGAGCGCCTCGGCGCGGTGGTGGTGGAGGGCGCGGCCATTATCGATTTGCCCGAACTCGGCGGCTCGAAGTTGCTGCGTGATAGCGGCCTGCCGCTTTACACCGTGACGGGATTCGGCGGCCATTAAGCGTGGTTTGGCGGCTCGCTGCCGAGAACGTTTCTGCCGCATGACCCGGATGACCTGAAGAAGGTACGGACGATGCCCAACTTTCTGCTGTTCCTCGCCACTTCGATCACCATCACGCTGGCGCCTGGCCCGGACAATCTGCAAGTGCTCGCGCGCGGCATCTCGCAGGGACGTGCGGCGGGGCTCGTTGCCGCGCTTGGCTTCGCGGCCGGCATCACGTTTCACACCACGCTGGCGGCGCTCGGTGTAGCCGCGTTGCTGCGCTCGTCGCCGGTTGCGTTCGAGGTCGTCAAGCTGGCGGGCGCGGCGTATCTGGTCTGGATCGGCATCAAGGCGATTCGCAGCAAGGGTCTCGCCACCGCGCACGAGCGGCCGCCGCAACCGCTCATGACGGTATTTCGCCAGAGCGTGGTCGGCAATCTGCTGAACCCGAAGGTGACCTTGTTCTTCGTCGTGTTCCTGCCGCAGTTCGTGAAGCCGCAGGGCACGCAAAGCGTCACGGTGCAGATGCTCGAACTCGGCGTGCTGTTCATGTTGCAGACGCTGGTGGTGTTTTCGCTGTTCGGTGTGTGCGCGGGAGTCATCGGCGGCTGGTTGAAGCGCCGGCCGCGTGCGGGCGTGTGGCTCGACCGGCTGGCGGGCGCGACTTTCATCGCGATTGGAATCAAGGTCGCGTTGCGCGATTGAGGCGAGCCGCTGCTGACTGGCTGCGAGTATCCGCGGCGAGTAACCGCAGCGACTGCTTGCAGCGACGACCGGCCGCAACTACCTACAGCGATTGCCTGAACGAAGAACAAGTTTGGAGCCTTGAATGAGTTTGCCTTGCCTCATCGCCGCACGCCGTTTCGACCGGCACGCGCATCTGCCCTTCTGGATCGACGCGCAGCAGGTCGGCTGGATCCGTTCGAGCGATGTGCCTTTGCTGGCGCGCTGGCCCGATGTGTTCGCTATCGATCACGCACGCGTGACGCTTGCGCCCACGTTCGACACCGTCGATCTGCGCAGCGCGGCGCTCGGCTCCGTGATCGGTGCGCTGGACGCCGAGGGCCGCATTCCCGGTTGGCGCAACGAGACCTACGCGATCCGCAATGCCTTCGATGCGCCGCCGCTCGCGTATATCGAACGCGCGGCGTCGCGCTTCTTCGGCACGATGACCTACGCGGTGCATCTGAACGGCGTCGTAGAATATGCGCATAGCGCTGCCTCCAAGGGCGCGCCGCAGTTGTGGATCGCGCGTCGCAGCGACACCAAGGCCACCGACCCAGGCATGCTCGACAACGTTGTTGCGGGTGGCATCGGCTGGGGTTTCGGCGTCGAAGCGACGATCGTCAAGGAGTGCTGGGAAGAAGCCGGCATACCCGAGGAGATCGCCGCGCGCGCGGTCGCGGGGCGTACGGCACATGTGCTGCAATCGTTGCCGGAAGGCACGCAGGCCGAACAGATTTTCATCTACGACCTCGCGTTGCCGGCCGATTTCGCGCCGCGCAATCAGGACGGCGAAGTGGGTGAGCACCGGCTCGCGCGCATCGACGAAGTGGCACGCTGGATCGAGGAAGGCGCGATGACGGTGGACGCGAGTCTCGCCACGCTGGATTGCCTGCTGCGCCGCCGCTGGATCGACGAAGAAGCCTGCGCGGGGATCGACGCGCTGTTTGTGCCGCCGTCGCTTGCGTAAGATAGGCACTCACGCGTCGTGCAGGCGCGTGGCGCGACCCGCGTGTTCGGGCGGCCGGCGTCGAGCGCCACGTAACGAATAAACCACGCATTGAAGAAGGGAGTTACCCAGGTCATGTCGACCGATCACAGCTTTATCCTCAAACTGTCGTGCGCCGACCGGCCCGGCATCGTCCATGCGGTGTCCGGTTTCCTGTTCGAGCGTGGCAGCAATATTCTCGACTCGGCGCAGTTCGGCGACAGCCGCACCGGCGAGTTCTTCATGCGCGTGCATTTCCAGCAGGTCGGCGGCGATCCGGGGCTGGATGCGTTGCGCACATCGTTTGCCACGCTTGCCGAGCAGTTCGGCATGCGCTGGGAATTGCACGATGCGTCGGTGAAGCCGCGCGTGGTGATCATGGTGTCGAAGATCGGTCACTGCCTGAACGATCTGCTGTTCCGTTATCGCACCGGTCAGTTGGGTATCGAGATCGCGGCCATCATCTCGAATCACAAGGAGTTTTATCAACTCGCCGCGAGCTACGACATTCCGTTCCATCACTTTCCGCTGATGGGCGCCACGCCCGACGCGAAGGCCGCGCAGGAAGCGCGCGTGCTCGAAGTGATCGAGGAGCATCAAGTCGATCTGGTGGTGCTCGCGCGCTACATGCAGATTCTGTCGCCGAAGCTGTGCGAAGCGCTGGCGGGCCGCGCGATCAACATTCATCACTCGTTCCTGCCGAGCTTCAAGGGTGCGAAGCCGTACTACCAGGCGTTCGACCGCGGCGTGAAGCTGATCGGCGCGACCGCGCACTACGTGACGACGGATCTCGACGAAGGTCCGATCATCGAGCAGGAAGTGGAGCGGGTCGATCACAGCATGACGCCGGAGCAATTGACGGCGATCGGCCGCGATGTCGAATGCGTGACGCTGGCGCGTGCGGTGAAGTGGCATGTCGAGCATCGCGTCGTGTTGAACGGCAGCAAGACGGTGGTGTTTCGTTAAACGTGGTCGACGCGCTCGCGTGGTTTGACGCGCGTGTGCCGCATCATTCGCTGCAAAAAAAAGCGCCGGAATTTTCCGGCGCTTTTTCGTTTACGACCGCGCGGTGGACGTGCCGGCGTCGCGTGCCTCGTTCGCATTGCGTGCCGAACGTCGACGCGCGTTCAGTTTTTTCAGCCAGATCAGCAGCCCGGTCGCGCTCAATATGGCGACGGCGATGCCGACCGCGCTGATCAGAATCCGTCCGCCCAGACCGAGGATGCGGCCCGAGTGCAAGGGGAATTGCACCTGCATGAAGATGTCGGCCGCCGAGCCCTTGCCCGGAATCTGTTTGCCGAGCAGCTTGCCGGTTGCGGCGTCCCAGTACATCCACGGGTTCCCCAGGCCGATGTCGCCGTGATCGTTGCCGGTGGCGTAGAAGCCCACGCCGTACGCATGCAGGAATTCGGCGTAATAGATGCCGCCCGGCCCGACTTTCAGGTTCTGCGCTTTACCCGCTTCTTCAGCCAGTTGCACGATGCGCTCGCGGCTCAACACCTGATCGCCCGGCTGAGCCGCGCGCAATATTTCCGGATTGTTGAGCGGGTCCGGCGTGAACTTCGAGAACAGCGACACGACGGGTCGCACGACCGGCCCCGACAGGTTCATCGAGATCGAGGTCAGCGCAACGATCGTCAGCAGGCCCCAGATCCAGACGCCGCCTGAACGATGCAGGTCGAAGGTGAGCGCATAACCGCCGCGCCCGAGACGAAAGGCGAACGACTTGCGCCACGCCTTGAAACTCGGAAACGACAGCCAGAGCGCGATCATGCTGTCGAACAGCCAGATGATCCCCACGGTCCCCATCAGCCACGTGCCGATATCGATGCCGCCGGTGAACGGCAATTGCAGCGTGTAGTGCAGCTTGTAGATGAACGGAATCAGATCGAGCCGCGCGAGCGAGACGGCGCCCCATTCGCGGCGCCCCTGAATCTCGCCGGTGGCAGGATCGACGGCGATCTGGGTGAAGTCGAGCGGGTAGGGTTGTTTGGTGGCGGGATCGATGCGCGGCAGCACCATCATCTGCAACGTACGGCCGGGCTCGGCGGCGAGCGGCAGATAGGTCACCTGCAGACGCGGATCGGCGGCCTCGACCCGGCGCGCCAGTTCTAGCCCCGACAACGCGGGGCCGCCGGTGTGCGCGTTGAAGAACGACGGGTTCAGCGCGGCGTCGAGCTCGTGGTCCCACGCAATGATCGCCCCCGTAAGGCCGGAGACGAACAGGAATAGCGCCGTGGCGACCCCGAACCAGCGGTGCAGACGAACGAATTGGCGCCTCATGGGCGAGTTGCCGGGACGCAGCGGGACATCGGGTGAAGGGTCACGACAAAGAAGAGCGAATGGGAATTATTCGCATCTTAAGGAATCGTGCCAGCGGCTGCAAGTTTCTCGTAAGTGGGGCGCGAGCAGGCCGCACTTACCAAGTTCTCGATATTGCGTAGATTTACGCCCGGCGGGGTTCAGGTCGCGTCGCTTAATCTCGACGCGGCGGCTACATGCCGGTCAATGTCGCGGCGACCCGTGTACGCCGTCGCAGCCTCAAACCAGCCGCAGATAAATCAGTTCACGCTTGATATAAGCGTAGAAAATCGGCGCAGCGACTACGCCAGGAATGCCGAACGCGGCCTCCATGACGAGCATCGCGACTAGCAACTCCCACGCGCGCGCCTCGATCTGTCCGCCGACGATGCGCGCGTTCAGGAAGTACTCGAGCTTGTGGATCAGGATCAGGAACACGAGCGACATCACCGCCGCCGGAAAGCTCACCGACAACGCCACGGCGACGATGATCGTGTTCGACATCAGATTGCCGATCACCGGCAGCAAGCCGAGGATGAAGGTCACCAGCACCAGCGTCTTCGACAGCGGCAAGCGGTCGTGGAACATCGGCAGGAAGAGCAGCAGGAAGATGCCGGTGAAGACGGCGTTGATCGCCGAAATCTTGACCTGGGCGAACACGATGCGGCGAAAGGCGTCGGCGAAACGGGTCACGCGCGTGACAAAGGCGGTGGACAGCGGCAGCCGCTGCATATGCTTCTGCGCCCCGACCGCGATGATTGCGCCGATGATCATGCCGATCAGAATATGCGTGAAGCCGCGCGCCACCGTCTTGCCGCTTTGCTGGAGCATGTTGGCGTGCGTCTGCATCAACTCGGCGGCGCGGGTTTTCATCTGTTCCGTATCCACCGGCAGATACTTCGCGATGAATTGCGGAATCCGGCCGCGCGCTTCGTCGACCAGTTGCATGGCCTGGTCGAGCAGACTCTGCACGCTCGGCACATCGTTCTCGAAATGGCCGATGATGCCGAGCGTAATCCCCGTCAAGGCGCCCACGATCACGACCGAGAGGATCACCACCGCCAGCCAGCGTGCCCGCTTGCTCGACATGTGACGCTCGATGCGCGGCGCGATCAGGTGAACCAGCTGGAACACCAGCAGCCCGGCGAGCAACGCGCCGAGCAACCGCAGTTCGATGACTGCCCACATGCCGAGCAACATGACCAGATAACTGCCGATTTCGACTGCCGACAGCTTC
This sequence comes from Paraburkholderia sp. BCC1884, assembly GCF_900996225.1. Classification (GTDB taxonomy): domain Bacteria; phylum Pseudomonadota; class Gammaproteobacteria; order Burkholderiales; family Burkholderiaceae; genus Paraburkholderia. The sequence continues at coordinate 729,204 of NZ_CAAJGL010000090.1, forward strand.
GGTAGGCTCATGTCGCTAGTCAGCCTGACCGGGCGTGGGCGTATTTCCTGCACTTGCCCGTCGTCGCGCGCCTGATTCCGCTTGGCCATGGCTTATTCCGTCTCCAACCCGTGTTGTGCTGCGTTACTTTTTGCTGGCCGCGCGTTTCAACAAAGGCGCCAGATACTTTCCGGTAAAACTTGCTTTCGACTTCGCCACTTGTTCCGGCGTGCCTTGAGCAATGATCTGACCGCCGCCTGCTCCGCCTTCCGGGCCAAGATCGATGACCCAGTCCGCAGTCTTAATTACATCGAGATTATGCTCGATGATCACGACGGTATTACCCTGGTCCCGCAAACGATGGATCACCTCCAGCAGTAGCGCGATGTCGTGAAAGTGCAGACCGGTGGTCGGCTCGTCGAGAATGTATAGAGTGCGACCCGTATCGCGCTTACTCAGTTCCAGCGATAGTTTGACCCGCTGTGCCTCGCCGCCCGACAACGTGGTGGCCGACTGACCCAGCCGGATGTAACCCAAACCCACGTCCAGCAGGGTTTTCAGCTTGCGCGCCACGACCGGAACGGGCTTGAAAAACTCGTACGCGTTTTCCACCGTCAAATCCAGCACTTCGCTGATGTTCTTGCCTTTGTATTGAACGTCGAGCGTTTCGCGGTTGTAGCGCTTGCCGTGACAGACGTCGCACGGCACGTACACGTCCGGCAAAAAGTGCATCTCGACCTTCAGCACGCCGTCGCCCTGGCAGGATTCGCAGCGCCCGCCCTTCACGTTAAACGAGAAGCGGCCCGGATCGTAACCGCGTTCCTTGGCGGCCGGTACGCCCGCGAACAGTTCGCGGATCGGCGTGAAAAGGCCCGTGTAGGTAGCCGGGTTCGAACGCGGCGTGCGGCCGATCGGCGACTGGTCGACGTTGATGACCTTGTCGAAATGCTCGAGGCCTTCGATCGACTCGTGCGGCGCCGGCTCGGCCGCCGAGCCGTACAGATGTTGCGAGACCGCGTGATACAGCGTGTCGTTGATCAGCGTGGACTTGCCCGAACCGGACACGCCGGTCACGCAGGTGAGCAGTCCCACCGGCAGATCGAGCGTGACGTGCTGCAGGTTGTTGCCGTACGCCTCGACGATACGCAGACGCCGCTCGTCCGGCGCCTTGCGCTCGTCGGGGAACTCGATGTTGAGCGCGCCGGACATGTATTGCCCGGTCATCGAGGCCGGATTCGCCTGCACCTGTTTGGGCGTGCCTTCGGCGATCACCATGCCGCCGTGCTCGCCCGCGCCCGGGCCCATGTCGACCACGTAGTCGGCCATGCGGATCATGTCCTCGTCGTGTTCGACGACGATCACCGAGTTGCCGAGATCGCGCAGATGCTTGAGCGTGGCGATGAGCCGGTCGTTGTCGCGTTGATGCAGGCCGATCGACGGTTCGTCCAGCACGTACATCACGCCGGTGAGACCTGAGCCGATCTGCGAAGCGAGACGAATCCGTTGCGCCTCGCCGCCCGACAGCGTTTCCGCGCTGCGTTCGAGCGACAGGTAATCGAGCCCGACGTTATTCAGGAACATCAACCGCGCGACGATTTCCTTCACCACCTTATCGGCGATCTCGCGCTTCGAGCCTTCGAGTCGCAGTGTCTGGAAATACCCGAGCGCGTCGCGCAACGGCCAGCCGCTGATTTCGAAGATGCCGCGCGCGTCGCTATCCGCGCCGATCCGCACGAAGCGCGCTTCGCGGCGCAGCCGCGTGCCGGCACACGCGGGGCAGGGCTGGTTGTTCTGATACTTGGCGAGCTCCTCGCGCACCGCGACCGAGTCGGTCTCGCGATAGCGCCGCTCCAGATTCGGGATGATCCCTTCGAACACATGCTCGCGCACGGAAGTGCGGCCGCGTTCGTTCATGTAGGAAAACGGAATCTCCTGCTTGCCCGAACCGAACAGCAGGATCTTGCGGACTTTCTCCGGCAGGTCTTCGACCGCCGTGTCGATGTCGAACTCATAGAATGCCGCGAGACTTTGCAGCATCTGGAAGTAGAACTGGTTGCGCCGGTCCCAGCCCTTCACCGCGCCCGCCGCGAGCGACAGCGACGGATGCGCGACCACCCGCTTCGGATCGAAGAAGGTGATCTGGCCAAGGCCGTCGCATTCCGGGCAGGCGCCCATCGGGTTGTTGAACGAGAACAGGCGCGGCTCGAGTTCCTGCAGCGAATACGAACAGATCGGGCAGGCGAATTTGGAGCTGAAGAGTTTCTCCTTGTCCGTGTCCATTTCGAGCGCGATGGCGCGGCCGTCGGCGAGACGCAGTGCCGTTTCGAATGATTCGGCAAGGCGCTGCTTCATGTCCGGGCGCACTTTCAGACGATCGACCACCACGTCGATCGTGTGCTTGTCGTTCTTCTTAAGCTTCGGCAGCGAGTCGACTTCATAGATCTTCGCGACGCCCTCGTTGGCGGTGCCGCCGCCCGAGCGCACGCGGAAACGGATGAAGCCCTGCGCCTGCATCTCCTCGAACAGTTCGACGTGCTCGCCTTTACGGTCGGCCACGACCGGCGCGAGGATCATCAGCTTCGTCTCTTCCGGCATCGCGAGCGCGGCGTCGACCATCTGCGACACGCTCAGCGCTTCCAGCGGAATCTCGTGATCGGGACAGTAAGGCGTGCCGACGCGTGCGAATAATAGTCGCAGGTAGTCGTGAATCTCGGTGACGGTGCCGACCGTCGAGCGCGGATTGTGCGAGGTCGCCTTCTGCTCGATCGAGATTGCCGGAGAAAGCCCTTCGATCAGATCGACATCCGGCTTTTCCATCAATTGCAGGAACTGGCGCGCGTAGGCCGACAGGCTTTCGACGTAGCGCCGCTGGCCTTCCGCGTACAGCGTGTCGAACGCCAGCGACGATTTTCCCGAGCCGGAAAGGCCCGTAATGACGACGAGCTTGTGACGGGGTAAGTCGAGGTTGACGTTCTTCAGGTTGTGGGTGCGAGCCCCACGAATGCGGATTTGTTCCACGGATTTATTCCATGAACTGGCGGAAAGAGGAAGAGGCTAAACCTGCTACTATAACGACTTTTCAAGACCGCCGTTACGGCTTCCTGACAGCCTGAAGAGGCGTTGAGGCGAGCTGTAAGGCAGCGGTTCAGCACTGCGGGGAAGGGGTCTAACTGGGGCCGTTTCCTGCAAGTACAAGGCACCGCGAGGCGCCAGCGGGAGTGCTTGCCAGGCCGTCGGCTGCGTGCCGCGCCGCGAGCTTCCCGTCGTTCCGCGGCAAGCCGCCCGGTGGTGGCTATCCCGCCGGGGTGGCCGCGCCCGGTGCGCCGCCCAGCTCATTCAAAGAACGCTCCCGATGTCCAATCCGTCCGCTACATCCTCACGCATGAGCGCGCCTGAAATGCGTGCGACCGTGTCGCTCGCCGCCATCTTCGCGCTGCGCATGCTCGGTCTCTTCATGATCATGCCGGTCTTCTCGATCTACGCGAAGACCATTCCGGGCGGCGACAACGTGTTGCTGGTCGGCATCGCGCTCGGCGCGTACGGCGTGACGCAGTCCATGCTCTACATCTTCTACGGCTGGGTCTCCGACAAAATCGGCCGCAAGCCGGTCATTGCGACGGGGCTGCTGATCTTCGCGCTCGGCAGCTTCGTCGCGGCGGGTGCGCACGACATGACGTGGATCATCGTCGGCCGGGTGATTCAGGGGATGGGCGCGGTGTCGTCCGCGGTGATCGCGTTCATCGCCGACCTGACATCGGAAGAGCATCGCACCAAGGCCATGGCAATGGTCGGCGCCAGTATCGGCGTGTCGTTCGCGGTGGCGATCGTCGGTGCGCCGATCGTGTTCCAATGGGTCGGCATGAGCGGTCTGTTCACGCTGGTCGGCATCTTCTCGATCGTGGCCGTGGGCGTGGTGCTGTGGATCGTGCCCGATGCGCCCAAGCCGGTGCATGTGCGCGCACCGTTCGCCGAAGTGCTGCACAACGTCGAACTGTTGCGCCTGAACTTCGGCGTGCTGGTCCTGCACGCGACGCAAACCGCGTTGTTCCTCGTCGTGCCGCGCATTCTCGAAGCCGGTGGCCTGCCGGTCGCGTCGCACTGGAAAGTCTATTTGCCGGTGATGGGCCTTTCGTTCGTGATGATGGTGCCCGCGATCATCGCCGCCGAAAAGCGCGGCAAGATGAAGATCGTGCTGCTCTCGGCGATCGGTCTTATCCTGATCGGACAGTTGTTATTGGGCGTCGCTCCGCATACGATTCTGAGTGTGGCGGCGATCCTTTTCGTGTACTTCCTCGGCTTCAATATTCTCGAGGCGTCGCAGCCTTCGCTGGTGTCGAAACTGGCGCCCGGCACCCGCAAAGGCGCGGCGGCCGGCGTGTACAACACCACGCAATCGATCGGGCTCGCCTTGGGCGGCGTGGTCGGCGGCTGGCTGCTGAAAGTGGATGGTCAGAGCACGGTGTTTTTTACCTGCTCGGGGCTGGTCTTGTGCTGGCTTATAATCGCCGCAAAGATGAAACCGCCGCCGCGCAAAGCGTAATACGGCGCATCCCGAACTCACCCAGAACTCACCCGGCGGCGGGCAGAGGCGCAGTTCCGGTCTCGGGCCCGCAGGCCCTGAGACGCGAACCGTGTAGTGCCGCGCCGCCCGCAACGGAATCAACAGGAGAAACTCATGGCATCCGTGAACAAGGTCATTCTCGTCGGCAATCTCGGAGCCGATCCGGAAGTCCGTTATCTTCCGAGCGGCGACGCAGTGGCGAACATCCGCCTTGCAACGACGGATCGGTACAAGGACAAGGCGTCCGGCGAAATGAAGGAAGCCACCGAATGGCACCGCGTGTCGTTCTTCGGCCGCCTCGCGGAAATCGTCTCCGAGTATCTGAAGAAGGGCTCGTCGGTGTATCTGGAAGGGCGCATCCGGACCCGTAAGTGGCAAGCGCAGGACGGCACCGACCGTTACTCGACGGAAATCGTCGCCGAGCAGATGCAAATGCTGGGTGGCCGCGGCGGCGCGATGGGCGGCGGTGGCGACGAAGGCGGCTATAGCCGTGGCGAGCCGTCGGAACGTAGCGGCGGCGGCGGTGGCGGTGGTCGCGCAGTGTCGGGTGGCGGTTCGCGTGGCGGCAATGCCGGCGGTGGCGGCGGTGGTGCTAGCCGTCCGAGCGCGCCGGCTGGCGGCGGCTTCGATGAAATGGACGACGACATTCCGTTTTAAATCGGCCGGACTCGCCGAATCGATCAAAAACCCCGCTCGCAAGGCGGGGTTTTTCTTTATCAGGCCGCGCCAAACCACGCGTCACTGTCGCAAGTGATCCAGCGCATCGCGCATGGGAACGCTGGAAATAACGATCGGGCCCGTAAACGGCGTATCCAGATCGACCATCACATAGATCGCGGACGCGATCGACACCGCCCCGAGCGAAATCGTCACCATGGCGAGCGCGTTGCGAGGCGCAATCAATCCGAAGCTCAAAAAGATCACGCATAGCCAGAACGTCAGCGTCTTGAAGAAGGGCTGCGAGATCGTGCTGTGCGCTTCCTCGATCAGCTTCCAGCGCGCATCGACGACGCGCTGGAACTGCGTCAACGCATCATCGAGGGCACGCTGCTGCAAAGGGCTGTGCGCAACCAGTTGCCGCAACTCCTTGCCCACCATGTTCAGCATGTCGCCGAGCCGCACGTTCTCCAGCTTTTGCGTATCGTCAGGCGAGCCGATGTCTTTTGGATAGTCGCCGCTCGGCACAGGCTCGCTCGGCCAGGTCGAAGCGATCGCCGCTGCGGTGTACACGCGCAATAGCTTGCGCGCCGCGTCGGTCTCGCTGCCGTATTGCCGCAAGGTCGTGTCGAACTCGATCAGGTCGGACGCGTAGGTGCGCAGATCCGTCGACGCCGTATCGAAGCTGGATTTCGCCGACGCCGTCATCAAACCGAGCACCAGCGCGGCAAACGTCACCAGCATGCCGATCACCAGCTGGATCAACTGAACGGTTTCGTGCGCCTTGTGCTCTTCGGGCAGCAGCGGCCGCACCCACACGCCCACACCGGTCGCGGCGAGCAACAGCGCGAAAACCAGCACTGCCGAACCTATTTCTGACATGAACCTGCTCCAGAATCACGCGCCCCGTTAATGTCTACCAAGTGCGACGCGGCGCAAACCCGGGTAGTCCCGCAGCGCCGCGATCGAAGGATCGTCCCACCTTCGCGGTAGCGTTGATTTATCGCAATCGTTTGCACGCTTAACTATAAAGTTTTGCGTAATACCGCCGTAATCCCTCAATGTGGCATTCGCTTAAATTTAGACATGAGTTGCGGACCTGGCCGGAACGGGCTTGGGCGCAGCACGCGTGGCCGGGGTATTACTGAAATTGAACATTCGGTCAGGCAGCCCAACGGAGACAAGCCCGATGTTGAAAAATCTGTCGATTCGCACCTGCCTTACCTTGATGATCGCTTTCTTCGGCGTCGTGCTGCTGCTCGGCGCCGCTGCGGGCCTGCTGTCGCTGCGCTCGAGCAACGCTTCATTGCAACAGATGTACACCGTGGACACGCCCGCCGTCGCCGATCTCGAAGGCAGCGCCGGCCAGCTCCTGCGCCTGCGTCTGGCACTGGCAACTTATGCATCGTTGGTGGACCTGAACGATCAGGACGGCGCGAACGCCGTGCTCAAGCGTTTCGATCAGTACCGGAAAGCATCTGACGATCGCCTTTCCCATTATGTGAGTCGCGCCAGTGCGGATGCCGACGAACAGCGTCTGATCAAGGACATGCAGGACAAGCGCGACACCTTCCTGCGCGAGGGCGTCGACCCGGCGCTCGCCGCGCTTAAGGCGAGCGACAGGACTGCGTTCCAGCAATTGCAGGCGCATAAGCTCCCGTCGCTCTACAGCGCCTACGAAAAGGCGATGCTCACGCTCGAACAATTGCAGATCGATCACGGCGCGCAGCGCTATCAGGATGCTCAAGACCTGTTCTTCGCGATCTGCGTGACGGTGGCGATCGGCATCGTGGTCTCGCTGCTGGGTTCGTGGATCGGCCGGGCGGTGCTGGTGCGGGCGATCGTCACGCCGGTCGACGCCACCATTGCGCAGTTCCAGCGGATTGCCAACGGCGACCTGACCGGTCAGATCGTGGTGGCGAGCAACAACGAAATGGGCCGTCTCGCGGCCGCCTTGCGCAAGATGCAGGACTCGCTGATCACGACGGTGAACTCGGTGCGTCAAGGGACGGAATCGATCGACACGGGCGTGAGCGAGATCGCCGCCGGCAACACCGATCTGTCGCAGCGCACCGAAGAGCAGGCCGCGTCGCTCGAAGAAACGGCGGCGAGCATCGAACAGCTGACCTCGACCGTCAAGCAGACGGCAGACAACGCCAGGCAGGCGAGTTCGCTCGCGCAAGGCGCGTCGAGCCTGGCTGCCCAAGGTGGCGATCTCACCGAGCAGGTGGTCGGCACCATGCATGGCATCGTCGACGACTCGCGGCGGATCGCGGATATCGTCGGCGTGATCGAAGGCATCGCTTTCCAGACCAATATTCTCGCGCTCAACGCAGCGGTGGAGGCGGCGCGCGCGGGTGAGCAGGGCCGTGGCTTTGCGGTGGTCGCGAGCGAGGTGCGTTCGCTCGCGCAGCGCAGCGCGGCGGCGGCCAAGGAGATCAAGGGCTTGATCGACGCGTCGACCGCGCGGGTGCAAGCCGGCTCGCAGCTGGTCGAGCGTTCGGGTTCGACGATGACGGAAATCGTCAATTCGATTTCCCGCGTGAGCTCGATCATGAGCGAGATCGCGGCAGCCGCCATCGAGCAGAGCACCGGAATCGATCAGGTCAACCTCGCGGTTGCGCAGATGGACGAAGTCACGCAGCAGAATGCAGCGTTGGTCGAGCAGGCGGCCGCCGCGGCGAGTTCGCTGGAAGAGCAGGCGCGACGCCTTTCATCGGCGGTGGCGGTGTTCCAGACGGGCAGTGGCTCGGCGTCGCCGGCTTCGCTCGCGCTGCGTCGCGAGGGTTCCAAAGCGGCGCAAGCCGGTGGGTTCGCGGCCGCCTGACTTGTGGCGTCCGGCGGACGGTAGGCGCAGGCGCGCGTAGCGCAGTGAGTCACGTCGCTACTGCATGGCCGCGTAATACTTCGCCAGACTGTCGATCTCCGCCGACGTCATCTGCCGCGCCACGTTGCGCATCTGTTCATTGATATCGTTGTGCCGCGCGCCGGCAGCAAAGGCGCGCATCTGCGCCGCAAGATAAATCGACGATTGCCCGCCCAACCAGGGCGCGGCGCCTTTGCGATCCAGTTGACCATGGCATGCGGCGCACGGTGCGATATTGCGCTGCGGGTCGCCCTGCATCGCGAGGCGCACGGCATTCGCGTCCGGTCCCACGCCGGTGGGCAATATCTCGGCGGCCGGCGCTCTGGGCAAGGACGCATAGTAAGCAGCCAGGTCGTGCAGATCCTGATCGCTGCGCGCCGCGATAATCGCCTGCATCACCGCGTTCTGGCGCACGCCGTTCTGATAGTCGCGCAATTCCTTGTAGACCACGTCGGCGAATTGACCGGCCAGGGCGGGCGCGGTCACCTGTACCGTGCCGAGCACGCCATGGCACATCGAGCAATTCTGCGTGGCGATCGTCGCGCCACGGCCGATGGAGTTCGCATCCGCATGCACGCGATGCAGCGGCGGCAAGACCACTACCTCGCTCGGCGGCGGACCCGTGAGATTGGTGCCGCCGTACCAGCTCGACGGCGCGCCGGCTGCGCTGCAGATCGTCGCCCACAAGCCGCGGTCGCCGAACGCGTTATTCGCCGATGGCAACCAGATGAAGCCGATCAGAATCCCCACGATGGCAATTGCAATCGTGCCGCCCACGCTCACGGTGAACCACGGGTTGCGCAAGCTGAAGACGCGTTCCTCGTTCATCGCTGCGCTCCGACGACGACTGCCGGCACGGACGTCTGCGGCAATCTGAGCAATTGCACGATCGGCACGCTGTAGTTGACGACCGTCAGGCCGATCATCAGCGCGACCCACAAGCCGAAGCTGTTGAGCGCGGCGGGCACGCGTTCCACCGGTTGCACCGCGCTCGCGAAGCGGAAGGCCTGTTGCTGCACCACCGGCCCGAATTGCGATTTCGCGAGGATGTAGACGAACAGCACGCCGGACACCACCAGAATCAATCCGCCCACCGCCGACATACCTACCCAGAATGCCTGCGACTGCAAGCCCAGCGCGTTGTAGTCGTAGTAGGCCATGCGGCGCGGCGCGCCGAGCAGGCCGACGTAGTGCCACGGCAGCGTCACCACCATCATGCCGACGAACCACAGCCATAACTGCGTGCGCACCAGCCTCGCCGACACGATCGCGCGGCCGGTCAATTGCGGCCACAACTCGTAAGCAATCGCGAAGTACATGATGACGATCGCACCGCCGAAAATCAGATGGAAGTGCCCTGTCACCCACTGCGTGTTATGCACCGTCGAGTTCAACTGATAGCTCATGTTGATGAGCCCGCCCGCGCCGCCGAGTCCGAGCATCACGAATGAAAACGCGATTACCAGCATCATCGGGTTTTGCCACGGCAGCGCGGTCAGCCAGCCGAATGCGCCTTTGCCGCCGCGCAACCTGCCGGCGATTTCCACCGATGCGCAAATCGTAAAGACCGTCAGCAGCGTCGGCACCGACACCATGCCCGTGAACACTGCATGCAGGAACTTGAAGCCCGAGCCGACCTGCGGGTCGGCGAACAGATGGTGGATGCCGATCGGCATCGCGAAGACGAGGAACAGGATGAACGACACACGCGCCATCGAATCGCTGTAAAGCCGTCCGCCGATCGCGCGCGGCACCAGCGTGTAGTAAGCGATATAAGCGGGAATCAGCCAGAAGTAGACGATCGCATGGAGCGTCCACGAAAACAGGATGCGGGAGAGACCGGCGTCGATCGTATTGGTGAGGCCGAAGGCGACCGGCAGAATCTGGAACAGGATTTCGAGCGCCGCGCCGACGGCGGTCCACGCCCACAGATAAGCGCCTGCCACGTTGGCGAACATCGCCAGCGGCACCGCTTTGCCGGGATTGGCGCGCTTCCATATGCGCAGATTCACGTGCATCAGCGCGACCCAGATCCACGAGCCGACCACCACCAGCACCACACCGAGGTAATAAAACGGACTGCCGATCATCGGCGGATAGAAGGTGTACAGCACCGAAGCCTGGCCGAGCGCCACCGGGATCACGGCCATCACCGCGCCGACGGCGAGCATGATGAGCGCGGCCCACGCCCACTTGAGACCGACGAGGCGCTGCGCCAGCGCAAGCTCGACGATCGCATAGCCGAAGCCCATCGAAACCAGCGTGGGCAATACATAGGCCATCACCGTGCCGTGCGCGGTCACCGAGCGGTAATACAACTCGGGGTCGCCGACCCACGGCAGTAATGGACTGCGCACCAGCATCTGCCAGGCGCCCAGCAACAACGCGATCAGAAACGCAATGAAGGCGAGCCAGAAATGCGCGAGAACGAGTCGCTTAGCGTGAAACACAGCTCAGCCTCCGTGATTGTCGGGCCTGCTCGAAGAAGGTGGCTTTGTCGATCACCTTGACGTGTGCCCACATGGTCTGATGACCGAAGCCGCAGAACTCGTGGCAGGGCATGGTGTGATCGGCGGGCGTATCGAAACGCGTGTTGAGTGTCGACACGTAGCCGGGCACGACCATCGTGTTGATGTTGGTGTCGGTGACGAGCAGACCGTGCACGACGTCGGCGCTGGTGGTGCGGATCGTGATCGGCGTATCGGCGGGCACCAGCAGACATTGCGGCGTGAACGAGTACTGCTGCGCGATAAAGCGCACGACCACCGAGCCGTCCGGTTCCACCGCGCTGCCGAGATTGTCTTCGACGAATTCGCCGGACAGTTGCAGTCGCGTCGGGTCGATCGTCTCGACGCGGGAGGGCGGCATCATCGCCCAATGCAGCCCGGAGAACACGATGACCACCAGCATCAGGACGATCAGCCCAGTGGCGAAAATGGCCCAGCGGCGCTCGGCGCGTAAGGCGACCGCGTGGCCGCTTCCCGGTTGATGATTGGAATCTGTCGACATGATCAGTGAACGACGCCGCGCGGCAGAAAGACGAGGAAGTAGAAGCCGAACCAGATCGCCATGACGATCAGCGTGGCGACTCCGGCCACCGCGATCGCGCCATGCGGGCCCTCGGCGACGACGCGCTCCACTTCCTCATCCGTTGGCGGGGCCGCGCTGCGGGTATCGTTCGCTTCCATCTAGAGGTTCTCCAGTGCGGCGGTTCAATGCAGCGGGGCCTTGCGCAACTCGTTGACTTCACGCGCGTTCACGGGCTGGCCGTGATTGCCCCAGGCCGTGCGGATATACGTGACGACGGCCGCCGCGTCGGTGTCGCTCAACTCCTGGCCGAACGGCGGCATGCCGTACGGCTCCGGATTGCGCATGGTGCCGGGCGGAAAACCGCCGTTGAGCACGATCCGGATCGGGTTGACGGCGGAATCCATTTCGATCGACTGATTGCCCGCGAGCGGCGGGTAATGCTGCGGCTGGCCTTCGCCCTTGGCGCCGTGACACAGCGCGCACTTGTCAGCGTAGATCTTTTCGCCGAGCGCGAACACGTTGGTGTTGGTCGGCGCGGACGGCCCGGACTTGCGGCCGCGATTGTCGGGCAAGGTCTTGAGGTAGACGGCCATCGCCTTGACGTCGGCTTCGGTCATGTACTGGAGGCTGTGATAGGTCACTTCGGCCATCGGGCCATACACTGCGCCGCGATCGGAAATACCCGCCTGCAACAGGTCGACGATGTCCTTGATGCTCCAGTCGCCGAGGCCGCCGTCCTTGTCGGAAGTCAGCGAGGGCGCGTACCAGTTCTGCACCGGAATCAGGCCGCCCGCGAACTGCTCGCTTTGCGACGAACCGCCGAGCATATTGATCTTGGTGTGGCACATGGTGCAGTGGCCGAGGCCGTCGACCAGATACGCGCCGCGATTCCACTCGACCGATCTGGTCGGATCGGGCTGATACTCGCCCTCGCGGAAGTACAGTGTGCGCCAGCCGTACAGCAGCTTGCGCTGGTTATACGGAAAGCGCAGCGTGTGCTTGTGATTTGGCTCGCGCACCGGCGTCACGGTCTTCAGATAGGCGAAGATCGCGTTCGAGTCGTCGCGCGTGACTTTGGTGTATTGGGCGATCGGCATCGCCGGGTAGATCAGTGTGCCGTCCGGGGTGCGGCCGGTGCGCATCATCTTGAAGAACGCCGCTTCGCTCCAGCTGCCGATGCCGTATTGCGCGTCCGGCGTGATGTTCGGCGAATACAGCGTGCCGAACGGCGTTTCCATCGCGAGACCGCCGGCGAACAGTTTGCCGCGAGGCGCGGTATGGCAGGCCACGCAGTCGCCCGCGCGCGCCAGGTATTCGCCGCGTTTGACGACGTCGGGACGCGTGTCGGCGATCGATGCCGAGGCGGCGGTCGTAGGCGGTGCGACCTCGGCGGCGTGGGCATCGGCGATCAGCCACGCGTGAGGCGCCTGCGCGAGCCGTGCGCCGCCCGCCACGATCAGAGCCGTCGCGGCCACGAGCGACAGCGCGCGCAACGCGCGAAAACGTCCCAGCGAGCGAAGGATCGGCTTCATTGCGGTTGGCTCCCGCAGGCGAGGGGTAGCCGTTCCGCCGATGCCGGCGCGGGACGCGGATCGGCCGGGCGCGGTTGACGCGCGAGCCAGCTCGATACGGCGGTGATGTCCTTGTCGCTCAGCTTGACCGCGATTGAATGCATGCAGTCCGGCGCGAGCGCATGGCGCGTGCCCGAGCGCCAGGTGCCCATCTGTCCGGCGATATAGCTCGCGTGCAAACCGAGCAAGCCGGGAATGCCGGGCTGCTTGCCCGTCATGCTGGCTCCGTGACAGGCGATGCATGCCGGTATCTTGCGCGCCGCGTCGCCTTGCGTGACGAGCCGCTGTCCCGCAGCGAGCACCGCTGGTGCCACGTTGCTGTTATCGGCGTTCGGATAGGGCGGCTGCAGATCGGCGAAGTATTGGCTGATCTTGCGCAGATAGTCGTCGGGCAGGAAGGCAAGCAGATAGCCCATCGGCGGATAGGTACGGCCGCCGTCGCGGAAGGCGCTCAGCTGATTGAACAGATAGTCGGCGGGTTTCCCGGCAATGCGCGGAAAGTAATCGTTGTTCAGGCCTTGGCCCTGCACGCCGTGGCATGAGGTGCAGGCGCGCACGCGCTCGTCCATCGCCGAGGGCATGGCCGTGGACGTGTCGCCGGCGGCGACGGCCATGCCGCTCCACACGACGTAAAACGCAAATAGAACCGAAGATCCAATAGCTTTACGTTGCACGCGAAGCCTCGTTGGGGAACGTTCTTTGTTCTCGATTATTTCTCGTGCATCGGTTCGGCGATCGTGACGGGATCTCGCGAACGCTGCACGACGGCTCTGCCAGAAATTCTTTTATGACGACTGCAAAACCAGCAAATCGAAACAGACTTTTTCTGAATGGCGAGGCAGGGGAAGCTACGGCGATGCAATTGCTTTAAAAAAACAATGATCTGCCTGAATGCGCCGATGGGCGGCGGCTTTCGGGCTGCGCGATTAACGCCTGAAACGTTCAGCAGCGAGTAGGAGGTTGCAGGAATTCAGCCGGTCCGTCAATAGCAAACAGAACGTTGAATCGCCGCGATACCAGATCATCATAGACGCCGGTGAGAGCCCTTTCAATATTTCCCTCGCGCGTCATTTGAGGTGTGCTGATCATAAGTCGCGATTGTGATTGTTTGATGTGACAGTGTGCGCTCGGCTTCCATGTCGTGTGAGTTGTTGGCCGATAAAAGCAGCTTCAGCTGAACAGGCGCATCAAAGCCGTGCGTGCGTTGCTGACGCGTTCGCTTTCGCCGATTCTTCCCGGCAGCAGATGAAACTCCACGGTGGGCAACACCGGCAAGCCGACGGCGGCCGGGCAGGCCACCACGCCGTCGCCGATCGACGATTCGTTCAGGCAGGAGATGCCGAGCCCGGCTTTCAACGCCAGCTGCAAACCGGCCACGCCGGAGGCGGAATGCGAGACCAGATAAGGCACCTTGTGCTCGTCGAGCAGCTTCACGACAAACCGCTGTAGCTGGCAACTCGACGGCAGCAGAACCAGCGGGTACGGCGTGACCGGGCGCGGGCTTGCATCGGCTGCGCGCACCCAGATCAGCTTCTCGCGCCTCACCACGGTGCTCGGTGCGCTGGCCCGCCGGCTGACGCCGCGAGTGCCGTCCGTGACGAGCCGTAGTGAGAGCCCGATGTCGAACGAGGCGTCGTCGCCGGCGCTGCTGTCGATCACCGCGCTCGGCAAGACGGTGACGTGCAGTTTCAGGCGCGGGTGCTGCTCCGAAAACGTTTTGAGAATGCGCGCGATATCGTGCGGCCGGTAGTAATCGGTGATGGCGATGCGCAATTCGCCGTCGAGCGAGCGGCCCTGCAGGTCTTCGAAGGCCGCTTCGCTCATCGCGATGATGCGGCGCGCGTGCTCCAGCAGGCGGCTGCCGGCAGGCGTGGCGCTCACGCCCTGCTTACTGCGCACGAAGAGCGGCTGGCCGGCGCGTTCCTCGAGCTTCTTCAACTGTTCGCTCACCGACGACTGCGAGAGAAAAACGCGCTCCGCACCCGCCGAGACGCTGCCCGATTCGGCGACGGCGATAAAAGTCCGCAATTGCGTGAGGTCAAATCCGCGTTGGCTCATGATTCGTCATACCCGATGGAAGTCATCTGAATTTCCGGCTTTTCCGATGGAAAGCACCGCCGTAGGATAACTCCAGAATCTTTGCGGAGGGTGTCATGAATAACCAATCGGATACGGCGTGGAAGTCCACGGACGTGCGCGGGGCGAGTCATCGATGGAAAGTGTTGGGTGTGGGCTTTGCCGCGAACGCAAGTTTTTCCGCCGCGTTCTCGGGGATTCCGACGACCGCGGTTTTCTTGCGTTCGGGCTATCACCTGGATAACGGCGCGTTGGGTCTGGTCCTCGGCATGCTGGGGCTCGGCATTGCGGTCAGCGAATTGCCGTGGGGTCTGCTGACCGACCGCTGGGGCGATCGTCGCGTGCTCTTGCTGGGCCTGCTTTCGACGGCTGCCGCGCTTGGCGGCCTAGCCGTGTTCGCGGCGCCGTCGGGCGCGCATGTGCCGGGCGTGACGACGCTTGCGCTCGGGCTATTGCTGGTCGGCCTGCTCGGCGGCAGCGTGAACGGTTCGAGCGGTCGCGCGGTGATGGCGTGGTTTCGCGAAGGCGAACGCGGTCTCGCCATGAGCATTCGCCAGACGGCGGTGCCCGCGGGGGGTGGGCTGGGCGCATTGGTGTTGCCTGTCCTCGCGTCGCGGTTCGGCTTTGGCAGCGCTTACTGCGTGCTGGCGCTGGCGTGCGCGTTGACGGCGGGTTTCGCGTGGCATTGGTTGCACGAACCGGCGCATGTCGAGGCCGAGGCGCGCGGCCAACGGGATACGCAAAACGAGCAACCGGGTCGGCGCGCAGCGGCGGCCAATGTTGCGTCGCGTCGCGCTTCGCCGCTACGCGACATCCGGATCTGGCGCGTGGCGCTCGGCGCGGGCGCATTGTGCGTACCGCAGCTTGCCGTCGTCACTTTCGGCACGGTGTTTCTGCATGACTTCAGCCGAGCCGGCGTGCTGGCAATCAGCGTGACCATGGCCGCAGTGCAAACTGGCGCTGCGGTCGCGCGGGTCTGGAGCGGCAGCTGGACCGACCGGCGCGGCAACCGTCGCGGCTACATGCGCGCCTGCAGTTTGCTCACCGCGGTTCTGTTCGCCTCGCTCGCACTGGTGACGGGCGTGGCCGGCATGCATCACGCGGCGATGACCACGGTGTTCGCGC
The DNA here is from genome assembly GCF_900996225.1 of Paraburkholderia sp. BCC1884. Taxonomy (GTDB): domain Bacteria; phylum Pseudomonadota; class Gammaproteobacteria; order Burkholderiales; family Burkholderiaceae; genus Paraburkholderia. Next base: position 745,069 of record NZ_CAAJGL010000090.1, read on the forward strand.
TGATGATCGTACTGGGCGGCGTGAGCGCATCGGCCTGGCACGGCGTCGCTTTCACCGAACTCGCTACTCTGGCGGGCACGAACCGCGCGGGCACGGCGCTGGCGATCGGCAACACTTGCGTGTTTCTCACGCTTTTCGTGACACCGCTGGCGATTCCGCTGTTGTTGCGCCTCGGCTCGTGGCCGATGGTGTGGGCCGTGGCGAGCGTATGCGCCTTGATCGCGCTGCCGGTTTTTCCTCGTCCGGCACGTGCTGTCGAACTCAGCGGGTCGCGCGCATATGACGCCACGTAGGGGAGGGGTGAATCCGCTTCTCCCCGCTCGCAAAATAAGCGATGAAAAAAATCGAAAAATATTCAGGATGCTTAATTTAAATTTTATTTACTGGTAAGAGCCGCAGACACTCACGCGCTTCTGCGCCGGATTCGGAGCGCTCCGATTTTCCTGCATTTGTAGCGATGATTTTATTGCCGGCCTGGCGCGCAAGTGCGCCAGGGCACATCCCCGCGTATCGGCTAATTATCCCTACAACAAGCGAGAGAAATCGTGGCAAGTCTTCGAATCATTCTGGCAGACGATCACCCCTTTGTTCTCCTTGGCGTGCGCGCCGCGCTGGAAGTGCGCCCTGGTGCCACCGTCGTCGGTGAGGCACTCGATCCCGCGTCGTTAATCGACATGCTCCGCAGCACGCCGTGTGACGTGCTGGTTATCGATCTGTCGATGCCGGATCCCGCCGGCGCTGTGGAAGACGGACTCGGACTCGTCCGACGCATTCGCCGGGACTGGCCCGCCCTGCGCGTCGTGGTGATGACCACGCTGACCAACACCGAGATTCTTCGCGCCGTCGTGTCGGACAACGCGATCAGCGTGCTCAGCAAGGCGGAGTCGATGGACGCGCTCTGGCGCGCGATCGAGGCGGGTGGCGACGGTCAAACCTATCTGGGGCACGCCGTCGTCGAAGCGCTCGCGCAGCCCGTCGCCGACGAGCGCGAGGCGCTGCCACCGCCACGTCTGTCAGGACTGCAGGCGCAGATCGTCAGATTGTTCGTGGACGGCTGCTCAATTTCGGAAATCGCGGTGGCGCTCGGTTGTCATCGCCGCACTGTCAGCCGGCAGAAGCGTGAAGCCATGATGCGACTCGGTGTTGCAAATGATCCCGGACTCTTCTCGTATGTCCGTGCAAATAAAATTCTTAATTTTGAATCGTATAGCTAAGCAATTAAATTTCGGAATGCTTCGGTATGTTTCGGAGCGATCTTATTTTTATTTTTCAAAAAATGCTTAATGATTGCGGAGAATCGGCTGCATCGAATGGAGCGAAACAAAATTCAAGGAACGGAGGAGCAATAGACAATGAGCGACGCCGCTGAAATAAGCACACCCGTCCGCGCGATTATTGCGGACGATCATCCGCTGGTTTTGCTGGCGATCGAAAATTTGATGAGCGGCTATCCGAACATGGAAATCGTCGGTCGCGCGGCCGACGCCGACGAACTCTTCCTGGAAGCCGGCCGCACACCGTGCGATCTGGTGCTGATGGATCTGTATATGCCGGGAGAGATCAACGTCAGCGGACTGGACGCGGTCAGACAATTCAAGGCGACATTCCCGAAGATCGCGCTGATCGTTCTCACCATGGAGAACGAGGCGGCTGCGCTGCAGAAGGTCATCTCGCTCGGGGTCGACGCGCTGGTGAGCAAGCGCGACCGGCTCGATCTGATCCACGTGGCGGTGGTTACCGCGCTCGCGCGCGAGTGCTACATCGGCCCGACCGTGCGCACGCTGATCGCTTCGGCAACGGTAGCCCAGCGACTCGATTTCGTGCGCCAGATGTTGTCGCGCCGCGAACTCGAGGTGTTCACCCAATACGCCTCGGGCCTCGGCGTCACCGAGATCGCTGCGCGCCTCGGGCGCAGCGTCAAGACGATCAGCGCGCAGAAATGCACGGCGATGCGCAAGCTCGAACTGAACAGCGACGCGGAATTGTTCCGCTTCGCGGTCGAGCATGGCGTGGTGTCCGAAGGGCGCCCGCAAAGCCGCTGACAAGCCGGCGAGGTGTCGCGCAGCAGCGGCGCGGCGAATAGAAGATGAATTGGCATAGCCCGGGGAAACACATTGCGTGCACGGTATGCCAGTCGATAAGACAACAAGAAGATGACACAACTGATCCGCATTATCGTGGCCGACGATCACGACTGCGTCCGCGTCGGCGTGCAGCGATTGTTGCAGGGCGCGCCGCATCTCCAGGTTGTCGGCGAGGCGGCCGACACATACAGCCTCGCCGAACTGCTCGACACCGTTTCGTGCGACGTGGTGGTTTCGGACATCGGCATGCCGGGGCTCGACGGCGGCAGCAACGCCGTGTCGTTCCTGCGTCGCGTGTTGCGAGGGCGGCCGCATCCGCGCGTCGTCGTGCTGACCATGATCTGCCATGCGCACATGCTCTCGGGCTTGCTGCACATCGGCGTCGCCGGCATCGTCGACAAACGCGACACCGCGGCCGCACTGATCGACGCCATCGATGCTGCCATGGCCGGCCGCCTCTACCTCTCACACCACGCGCAGGTCGCGATCGAAGCGGCGGACTCGCCGCCGCAACTTCGCGCGGGCGTGCTGAGCGCGCGCGAGTGGGAGGTTTTCCAGCTTTATGTGCAAGGGCTGGCTGTCCACGAAATCGCCAAGCGACTGCAGCGCAGCGGCAAGACCATCAGCACGCAGAAACGCAGTGCGATGCGCAAGCTGGGACTGGAAACAGAGGCCGATCTGATTGGCTACGCGCGTCAGATCGGGCTGATATGACAGAGCCGCAAGTAGCCACCGTCGCTGTTCGTTCTAATCGAATAGGAATCCTAGTTGGGTCTTTGTGCGAAGACGTCGACGATTTAGGATTCTTCCGATTGGTTAGGGTGTCTTGTCGCTCCATAGTGCTGAATTAACCGCGGCTTGCTTTTATGTCCGCCTAACGGGAGCCGTTGACTCGTGAAGCGGCGTATTGCCGGGAAAAATCCAGGTGGACGTCCAGCGACAGTCGCGCAACAACGTCCGCCATGCACACAGACATGGAGTCGGCATGGTTGCGTTGGGCAAACGGTTGTTGGTCGAGAGTGCAGGGACCGCATGGGTGGTGTTCATCGGTTGCGGCAGCATGGTGCTAAATACCGGTGCGCTCCAGCAGGGGTATGGCGTGCTGGAAGTGTCGCTGGCGTTCGGCTTCGCGCTGGCCACGGCGAGCTACATGTTCGGTACGACGTCCGGTGCGCACTTCAATCCGGCGGTCACGGTGGGCTCGACGGTCGCGCAACGTTTTCCCGTCCGTGACCTGCTGCCCTATATCGCCGCCCAGATCCTCGGCGCGATCACCGCCGCCGCACTTCTGCTGAGCATTGCCAACGGCCGCCCAGGTTTCGAATTGGGGGCGAGTGAATTCGCGGCAAACGGATTCGGCGATCACTCGCCAGGCGACTATCAACTGCACTCGGCGCTGGTCATCGAATTCGCACTGTCTTTTGTTTTTGTGATGGCCAGCTTGCAGATGGCGGCCCGGCGTCATCTGAAGGCGATTGCGCCGCTGATTGCGGGCGCATTCCTGACGCTGATCTATCTGGTGTCGATCCCCGTCACCAACGGCTCCGTCAATCCTGCCCGTTCCACGGCGCAAGCGCTGTTCGCCGGCGATTGGGCGCTGGATCAACTCTGGTTGTTCTGGGCGGCGCCGATGCTGGGTGGCGTCGCCGCCGGCACGCTGTTTTCTTTTCTGCGCGGAAAATCCGATCAATCCGCCGCGGGCATTGCCGACGGGCATGGCGAAGTCGCGTGAATCATATTGGGCGGACCTGATCGTGTTCTTCGTTCGTATTCTACAAAGCTTCGCGGTGAAGCGAGTGCTGCGGCGCGTTTCGTTGTGGGCGTCGCTATGCCTGATCGCGTTGGCCGTCGTGGCGCAAATAAGCGGAGTCGCGCAGTCGCGTCCCCGCGCCGTAACGGCGTTTCCCGCGAAGCTGACCGTCGGTGTGCTCGCCCAGAACTGGATGCCGTTCGACGGACTGCAAGACGGTCAGCTGTCGGGCATGAGCGTCGACTATCTTCGCGCGCTGGTCGGGCCGGACGTCGTCTTCGAAACCAAAATATTTCCCGACATGCCGCAATTGCTCGCCGCCGCCTGCGCCGGCAATGTCGACCTGCTGATGAGCGTTGCCCGTACGCCAGAGCGGGAGCGATGCCTGAGCTTCACCGCACCGTACGTGCGCTCGACCACGTCGGCCGTGGTTCGTCGCGAAGCTGACGGCTACGAGAGTCCCGGCCAGTTGGCTGGCGCACGTATCGCTATCGAGAAAGGCTTCGCGCTCGAACGTGTCATGCGAGAGCGCCTTCCGCACGCGCAGTTCAGCGCTTACGCAACGACGCACGCCGCACTCGCCGCCGTCGCGCGAGGCGACGCCGACGTCTATCTCGGCTTCACGCCGTCCGTGCAGTACGCCTTGGTCACCGATGAATTTCGTGGCCTGCGTGTCGCGTTCGAAGAAGCCAGCAAGACAGGTGAACTACGCTTCGGCGTGCCCCGCAGCAGGGCGGCCCTGCGCGACCAGCTCGACGCGGCGCTCGCCTCCATGACTCCAGCGGACGAGGCGGCGATTCGCGAAGGCTGGCTATCCGGCAATTTCGACGCGCGACCGGCGCCCAGTGCCTCCCGTCTTGTGCTGACAGCCCAGGAGCAGGCCTGGTTGCGTGCGTTGCCGCCGTTGCAGATAGGTTTCGATCGCGGCTGGCCGCCGTTTAGCTATGTTGACGCTTCCGGCCAACCCGCCGGTGTTGCCGCGGATTATCTGGCGTATCTCAGCCGTACGCTCGGCGTCGAGTTCAAGCCGACGCGCACGGCCGATTGGCCTGCCACCGTCGAAGCTTTTCAACGGGGCGATCTTGCCTTGCTCGCCACGGCGTCGAATAACGATCCGCGCCTCAAGGAGGCGCGGCATTCCCGTGTCTATGAGAGTTATCCGGTGGTGATCGTCGGTCGTTACGACGAGCCAGCCGCGAGTTCGCTCGGCGACTTTGCGGCGCGTCGCGTCGTGGTGTCATCGCATGTGGCAGGTTCGATTCCGTTGGCGTTCAGTCATATTCCCGCCGACCACCTGAGCGTCGCTCCCAGTCTGGACGACGCGCTCGCCATGGTGGAAACCGGCAAGGCGGACGTCCTGGTGGGCAACGTGGCAGCGGTCGACGTCCTGCTCAAGCAGCGGTACATCGGCATTCTCAAGATTCTCGGCACGGTGGGCGAGTCCGACGCGCTCGACTTCGCCGTGCGCCCGGATCTGAGCCCGCTAGCCGGCCTTATCGACCGCGCGTTGCTGGCGATGCCCGCTTCTGAAAAACAGCGCATTCGCCGCAAATGGGTGACAGGCAACCCGCCGGACGTGGGAACGTGGAGCGTGACCGCGGTGCGCTTGCTGCCTTTGCTGATCGGCATAGGGGTGGTCTTGCTGGTCACGCTGCGTGCCTATCTGCTACTGCAGCGAGAGGTTCGGCTGCGCAAGAAGACGGAGCGTGAACTCGCTCTGCAACTGAACTTCCAGGAAACCATGATGAAGATGGTGCCCTATCCGCTGGTCGCCAAAGATCTCGACGGCCGTTATATCGCGGTCAATCGTGCCTACGAGGAGGCGTGCGGAATGAGCCGCGAGGCGGTAATCGGGCGATTCACGACGGACGTGCAGACCTGGGGCGAAGCCAACAGCCGCATTCTGGACGACCTCACGCGCAAGATGCTGCAGGGCGGCGAGATGGCGAAGGTCGAATTGCAGTTCGAGCGTCGCCCGGGCGACCTGCGGCACGGTCTGTTCTGGACCAGCGTCTGCCGCGGCAGCGACGGCCAGCCAGCCTGCGTGCTCGGAACGATGGTCGATATCACCGATATCCGCCGCGCCGAACTGCTCGCGCGCGAGACGGAGCGGCGCCTCTTCGACGTGACCCGCTCGCTGCCGGCCGTCGTGTTTCAACTGCACCGCACGGCGGAGGGCGTGTATTCCTTTCCGTACATCGGCGGCGACACGCGGCACCTGATGGGCGGCTGCGACGATGCGCAACTCACGCGCGATCAGGTGGATTTCATGCGCGTGTGGGAGCAGGATCGCCCGCTCGTCCTGGCCGAACTGGAGTATTCGGCGCATCACGAAACACCAGTGCACATGGAGTTTCGCCTTGGAACCGAACGCGACCTCAAGTGGGTGCGCGCCGAGCTCGTGCCATGTCGGCAAGCCGATGAAAGCGTGGTGTGGAGCGGTTACTGGGTGGACGCCAGCGTGGAGCATGCGCGCGAAGAGGAGCTTGCGCGAGCGCGCGATCTGGCGGAAGCCGCGTCGCGCGCCAAAGACGATTTCTTCGCCATGATGAGCCACGAAATCCGCACGCCGATGAACGGTGTGCTCGGGCTCGCCGAAGTGCTCGAACGCACGCCGCTCAATGCCGACCAAGGCGAGATGCTAGGCATGATTCGCGAGTCGGCCGGGGCGCTGTTGCAGATTCTCGACGACCTGCTCGATTTTTCGAAGATCGAAGCGGGACGGCTGACGATCGAAGCCGAGCCTATCGATCTGCGCGAACTGGTCGACAATGCCGTCGGTTTGCTGGCGGGCCGCGCGCACGAAAAAGGGCTCAAAGTGCGGGTGGATATTGCGCCGCAAGTTGCCGCCTCACTGCGCGGCGACAGCGTGCGTCTGCGGCAAATCCTCTTCAACTTGCTGGGCAATGCGATCAAGTTCACGCCGCAGGGAGAAGTCGACTTGCGCGTCTCCTTGCTCGACCAGAGCGGCGAGGCTCAAACCATCGAAATAGTGGTCGAGGACACCGGCATCGGCATCGCGCCGGAAGTGCAGGCGAGACTATTCGAACCATTCGTGCAGGCAGAGTCGTCCACTACACGGCGCTTCGGCGGGACCGGGTTGGGATTGACCATCTGTCGGAAGCTGATCGCGTTGATGCAAGGCTCGTTGACGCTGAAGAGCGAACTGGGCCGAGGCACGCGCATGATTGTGCGGCTCGTCATGGCCGTCGACACGCAGTCCTATTCCGTTAGCGGACTACGTGGCAAACGCGCGGTCGTGGCAACCGGCGATGCTCGTGTCGCCCAGGCCCTGCAGCACTTTGGCGAGGCGCTCGGACTCGAACTGCGCCGCATTTCGCCCGATGATCTGGCTCTCGGCGGCCGGGCTGCGCTGACCGACGTGGATCTCCTGTTCCTGAGCGACGACACGGTATTGCCGGCCGGCGTCAGCCCACGCTCGCGCATCATTCGCCTGACGGAGAAGCCGAAGCCAACTGGTTATCGCGTGCTCGACGATAACGTGCGGGTCAGCATCAATCCAATTTCATGGCGAGGCCTCGGCGCCGCATGTGCAGCTGCATTGACGGGCTTGCCGGCGGTGGTGCCGACGTCGACAGGACTACCGCGCACAGCCGAAGGCGGCGCTACGCCGCCGGACCGCGAACGTGCCATCGTCAGCGGGCGGCTGATTCTCGTCGCGGAAGACCATCCGGTGAATCAGGAACTGATCCGTCATCAATTAGCCTTGCTCGGCTTCGCTTGCGACGTGGTGAACGACGGCGAGGAGGCGCTCGCCGCGCTGGAGCACACGCGTTACGGCTGCCTCATCACGGATTGCCACATGCCGAATCTGTCCGGCTACGAACTCACGCGGCGCGTCCGTGCGCAGGAGCGTGCGGGTGCGTACCGTCTGCCGATTCTCGGTATCACGGCGAACACCGCGCCAGAGGATCTGAATCTATGCCGCGACGCCGGTATGGATGACAGTCTCGTGAAGCCCACCCGGCTCGCTACGTTGCGCGACTACCTGAGTCGCTGGTTCGGCACGGAGAGCGCGCGGCAACCGGCGCCGGTGGAGATGCTCGCCGAGCCTGCCGCCGCTGCCGCAGCGGATGTGGACGGAGGCACTGAACCCTTTATTCCGGTCGACCTGGGCCAGATGACGCAACTGTGGGGCAGCGAATCGACGGTCAAGACTTTGCTCGACTCGTTTGTTTCGTCGGTGCGCGAGGACATTCAATCGCTGTCGCCTTTACTGGAACATTCCGAGACGGAGCGCGTGCGGGAATGGCTGCATCGCGTCGCGGGGGCGGCGAGCGTGTTGCAGTACCCGCCCTTGCTCAACGCGCTGGCCGATTACCGTCGCGACATCGTCGGCAAGCAGCCGGAATGTCTGCGTAGCGACGGGCTACAGTTGATCGACCGGTGCAATGCCATGCTGGATGGCATCGAGCAACAGGCGGCGCTGCTCGCATGAGCGTAGACGAAAAAAAACGCGGCCGAAGCCGCGTTAAAGATTTGGAGACATCCCTCGATGAAGGAGTCACTTCTCGCAGCCGGAAGCATAACCGGGATGGCTTGCACCATTCACCACGAATTCCGCAATTAACTGTTTGATAAATTCGACGAATGCGTTTAGTGGCCGAACTTCTCAAATGCCTGATTCGATTCATACGCCTTCGCCGTTTAGAAATACGGACAACTACGAAGTCCACCGCACGTCGCTGGCGAGCGTCGTCGTCGCCCACACTGCGACGCAAACGGGGTCAGGGGATTTGCTCTAGTATGTGGTGGCTCCGTGCGCGGCCGAAGTCTCGGTGCGGCGGCGCATCAAAAGTCCGGAGAAGACCATGATTGCACTGCGAAAAATCAATCTAGCCGTAATGGTGTGGGCTTTAGCGTCGGGTGCCGCGTTCGCCGATACCGTCGCACTGAAGGCCGATCTCGAGCCGTCCAGCGAAGTCCCGCCTCGTGTGAGTCACGGCCACGGCATGTTGAACGCCACCTTCGATACGTCGACCAAGTCGCTGCAATGGACCGTCACCTACGAAGGCCTGAGCGGCCCCGCCACTGCCGCGCACTTCCACGGCCCGGCACCGGTTGGGCAGAACGCCAAGATCCAGGTGCCGATCGACAAGGCCGCGCTGGCCGCGCCGATCAAGGGCTCGGCCGCGCTGACGGAGCAACAGGTCACGGATCTGATGGCGGGTCAGTGGTACTTCAACATCCATACCGCGCAGAATCCGATGGGCGAGATTCGCGGGCAAGTTTTGCCGGCGAACTGACGGCGAAGCAAACCTTACCGGCCGGCGCTGATTTCTCTCGTGATTAGAAGTCGCCATCCAGCCGACACCGCGGCGAACGCACGTACCATGGCGGGACACTATCGAAGGAGCGTGTCCCGATGAGTTGGCAAAGCGCACTCGCGTGCTGGTATTTGCGCAGACAGTTCCGGCCGGAAACCGTAAAACCCGGCATCAATGTCGAACGCGCACGCGCTTTGACCGCGAAGCGCACGTGGTCGCCGCGCGTACCCGGCGGCTGGCACTTGCGTGAAGCGTACGCAGCGTCCGACGCGCCCTTGCGCGGCGAGTGGATCGAGCGCGCGGACGGCGCCGCTTCTCCCGCAGGCGCCGCCGTGCCGACCATCCTGTATTGCCACGGCGGCGGCTACTACTTCTGTTCCCCGCGTACCCATCGTTCGATCGTGTTTGGACTCGCGACACGCGCCCAGGCGTCCGTCTTCTCGCTCGATTACCGCCTCGCGCCGGAGCATCGCTATCCGGCGGCGCTCGAAGACGCAATCGCCGCTTACCGTCAGCTGGTCGCGCGAGGCATCCCGCCCGATTCGATCGTGATCGCCGGCGATTCGGCGGGCGGCGGCCTCGCGCTCGCTACGGTGTTGGCGCTGCGCGACGCCGGCGATCCGATGCCTGCCGGTGCACTGCTGTTCTCGCCGTGGACCGATCTGGCCGCGACTGGCGCCACCATCCGCAGCAACGACGGTCTCGATCCGATGTTCAGCGGCCCGGCCATCGCGCGCGCGGCGACCCTTTATCTCGGCGATACGCCGGCCACCGATCCCTACGCATCGCCGGTCTATGCCGACCTGCGCGGCTTGCCGCCGCTCTTCATCATGGCGGGCAGCACCGAGGTGCTGCTCGACGATTCGCAACGCATCGCTGACAACGCGAGCGCTGCGGGCGTCGACTGCGAATTCGAAGTGTGGAAGAAGATGCCGCACGTCTGGCCGCTGTTCGCGCCGTTCATCCCCGAGGCCAACCGCGCGCTCGACGATGCCGCGGCCTTCGTGCGGCGTGCGACGAGCGGCGCCATCCACGCCGCTCAGCCGTCGAGTGCGATGTCGATTGTCTGATAGGCGGCTTCCACCATCGGCTGGCCGAATTGCCGCTCCAGCCGTCGCACGGTGAAGTGACCGTGCGCGACCTGCTGGAAGTGGTCGATGAACACCGTGTTGACCATCGCGCCGAGCACCGCGCCGATGGCCGGAATCGACTTCGCGGCGATCTGCTCGCTTACCTGCACTGAAAATCGCGCGGCGATCGTGTTGAGTAGGCGCAGCAGCGCCGCCGAGCCGTGCGCCGTGAACCCCTTCGTCGCGATCTCCGACGACGCCTTCGACACCGCCTGCGCGAGCGCGCCGCGCATGATGAAGTAGCCGAAGTCGGCATCGTCGTCGGTGCTCGACGTGCCGCCCATGCCGAGCACCGTCAGACACTGCAGTTGCGTATCGATCGAGGAGAGGTCTTCGCCTTCGCTGCGCGCAATATCGCAGATCGAGCGAAACATCAGCGTGGTCGTGACCGGCAACTCGACGGGTAGGGCGAACAGCCCGAATGCGCCGCCGGCCGCGCCGGTGGTCGCCACTGCAAACTTGTGCAGCAGGTTGCTCGGCTTGTCCGGCACGATCAGCGGCGTGGCGCCGTCCTGGCGCCCCAACGTGCGCAAAGCGATCGACAGACACTTGCGCAAGGCCAATTCCGTCGCGTCCGTGATTTTTTCGTTGGCGAAGCCCGGCAGCCGGCCGAGCAGCTTCTCCAGCGGCGCACCGACGATGCTGGCCAGTTTCATCGCCAGCGCGGGGCTTTCCAGTTGATGCTTGGCGCGCCGAAGCGCCTTCAGATCCTCATCCGATAACGATGGTGCAGCGAGTGAACTCGGCTCCATGTGCCTCCCTTGGCGTCATGTCATGCTGTTTCTTCAGTCGATTGCCGCTCCGGCGGACTGCGGCAGCTCGTCCCGCTTAGAGCGCGATACCGTGCTATGATTCCCGATCGTTTGACGAGTCAACTGTTGCTCCATCAAAAATGGCTGTCCATACCGCGGCTCACCACTCCAGTGGGCAAGTTTTACCGTTCCGTGAATCGCTTCTGGCGATGCTCGGCATCTCCTTCGTCACGATGCTGGTCGCGCTCGACCAGACCGTGGTCGGCACCGCGCTGCCCACGATCGTCTCCGAACTCAAGGGCTTCGAGCTGTACGCGTGGGTTGCCACGTCGTATCTGCTGACCTCGGTCATCACTGTGCCCATTTTCGGCCGGCTCGGCGATTACTACGGGCGCAAGCCATTCGTGATCGCCTCGATCGTCGTGTTCACGGGCGCGTCGGTGCTATGCGGCGCGGCCAATAGCATGATGTTCCTCGTGCTGGCGCGCGGGCTGCAAGGCATCGGCGGCGGCATGCTGGTCGGCACCGCCTTCGCCTGCATTCCCGATCTGTTTCCCGATTCCGTCGTGCGCCTGCGCTGGCAGGTGTTGATGAGCTCCGCCTTCGGCATTGCGAACGCGGTGGGGCCGTCGCTGGGCGGCTTCCTCACGCAGTACTACGGCTGGCGGTCGGTGTTCTACGTGAATCTGCCGGTCGGTCTGCTGTCGCTATTCTTTGTCTGGCGTTTCCTGCCGCATCTGCGCCACGTCGCGCACGAGGGCAAGATGCGGCTCGACTGGCCAGGCGCCTTGTTGATCGCAGTGGCGCTCGGCTCGCTGCAACTGTCCGTCGAATTGCTGCCGAAGCATGGCGTGACCTTGAGCGCGGTCGCGCTGCTAGCGTTGAGCGTCGCTTCGGCTTACGCCTTGTGGCAATGGGAAAAGCGCTGCCCGACCGCGATTCTGCCGGTCGATATGTTCCGTAACCGTAGTCTGGCTGCACTCTTCACGCTCGCGGTGCTCGGCGGCTTCACGATGTTCTCGCTGCTCTTTTACGCGCCGCTGCTGTTCCAGGGCGGCTTCGGCATGTCGCCGAAAGAAGCGGGGCTGGTCATCACGCCGCTGGTGGTGTTCATCACGATCGGCAGTATCGCCAACGGGCGCATCGTGTCGCGCGTGCGCAACCCGAATCTGATGCTGTACATCGGCTTCGCGCTGGTGGCGCTCTCGTGCCTCGGCGTGGTCGTCGCCACGCGTTCCATGCCGCAATGGCTGTTGATGTCGTTCATGGTGCTGGGCGGTCTGGGACTCGGTTTCGTGATGCCGAATCTGACGATCTTCGCGCAGCAGACCGCCGGCCGCGAGCATCTCGGGATCGCCACGGCGTTGCTGCAGTCGCTGCGGATGATCGGCGGGATGATCGGCACCGCGCTCACCGGCACGCTCATCAGCCATATGTACGCGAGCGGCGTGCGCAGTGCGCTGGAAAACGACCACGCATCGCAATGGTTCAGCGACCTTGGCGATCCGCAAATCCTCATCAATCACGATGCGCAGACCACCTTGCTCGATCAGCTGACGCACGCCGGTCACAACGGCGCAGTGCTGCTGGAGAGCGCACGCGAGTCGCTCGTCGCGGCGATTCATCTTGGCCTCGCCATGGCGGCGATCATCGCCGTGGTGTCGGTGTGGCAAAGCCGCCGCGTGCCGCCGGTCAAACTGCAGCGCAAGCTCGAGCCGGTGATTCACGCCGACTGATTATCCAGACTTACTGCCTCACTTACAGATTATGGAAGAACAGGATCGCGTCGCCGTCATGCAGCAATTCGGCCGCACATATCGGGCCTTCATGTCGGCTTTCGAGGCGCACGTCGGCCATCCGTTGCCGCGTTGGCGCATTCTGCTGGCGCTGCACGACCAGAGCGGCGAGTCGTCGCAGAAGCGGCTCGTGGAGCGTTTGCGCGTCGATCCGGGCGCACTGACCCGGCAGTTGAAAACGCTGGAAGGGATGGGCTGGATCGCGCGCAGCATGGACACGCGCGACAACCGCGTGACCAACGTGCGGTTGACCGAAGCGGGCCTGCTGGCGACCGAAGCCAGCCTGCCGCGCCGCAACGCCTTTCTGCACGACACAATGGCGGGGCTACCGGACGAAGCACTCGGCGCGCTGTCGGGAGCGCTGAAAATGCTCGAAGTGCGGATCGGCGAAGTGGCCGCCATGGCGACCACGTCGAGCGCGGCGCAAGCCGACTGAACCGCAAGTAGCGAGGCATCGCTCCAGCCGTGCCGGGCGGCGACGCCTCACGTCCCGGTGAAGCGCATCATGCGCATCGACATCAGAAATACGTTTCGATCACTTCAGTCACGCGATACGCCGGGTCCACCACCAGCACCTGACGCCACTTGTCGAACGTCAGACACGGGTGCGAGATGTCGAACGCAATCATGTCGCCCACTTTGAGATCGGCGCCAGCGGGGATCCGCAGATACGCGTGCTGGTCCATCAAGCCGAAAATTTCCCAGCCTTCGCTCGCGGCGATATCGCGCGGCGCTTCGTTGCCCGGACGATAGTGACGCGCCGGTTCCGGCATGCCTGCATCGAACGCGGAGTCGCGCTTGCCCAAGCCGATGATCGCGCGATCCGGCTCGGGAATCGACTGCACATAGGCCCACAATTGCAGCGCGGGCAGCAGCCCTTCGCCCATTTTCTTCGCGACCGGATTACGCGCGAAGATATCCGTCTGCGCCTTGCGATAAACGCCGACGTCATGCGTCAGATAGCAGCCGGGACGCAGCACCACTTCGACCTTGCCGGCCTGCGTGGCCTTCGCGAACTCTTCCGCGACTACGTCGTACCACGCCGAGCCCGCGCCCGACAACACCGCCGGTGTGCGCGCAAAACGGCCTTCCTCGACCAGCGAGCGCGTGATCGCGACGGCGCTCTGCAAGAACTCGCGTACTTCTTGCTCTTCCTTCAGCACGCCTTCGTACAACTCGACGCCAGCCAGTTTCAGCACGTCCGGATAGCGGGCAATCGCCTCGAGCACGGCGTTGCGCTGCGCTTCATCGCGCACGCCCGTGCGGCCGCCCGGCACGCCGAGTTCCAGCAGTACTTGCAACTGCTTGTGCACCGAACCGAAAAACTCGCTCAACTGCTCGACGCCTTCGACCGAATCGACCAGGCAGAAGAATTCGAAGTCCGGATCGCTCAGCAGTTCGGCAACCATCATCATGTTGTGACGCCCGACCAGCTGGTTGGCCATCAGAATCCGGGTGACGCCGCCGTGATACGCGGCGCGCACCTGATGCGCGGTGGCGAGCGTGATCCCCCACGCGCCGGTTTCGAGCTGACGCCGGAACAGTTGCGGCGCCATCGTGGTTTTGCCGTGCGGCGCGAGTTTGACCTTGTATTCCTCGACGAACGCCTGCATCCATTTGAGGTTGTGTTCCACCTTGTCCGCGTACAGCACGGCGGCCGGCAAGCTCACGTCTTCGTTCAGCAGATTCCACTCGAGGCGCGCGGCATCCGTGAGCTGGATGCTGGTGCCCGGAACCATGCCCAAGCCCTTGCTATAAGGATCAATCGTTGCGCCCTGATAGTTTGTAACTTTCATGTCTCCCTGCTCCATCGTCCAGTTAAATTGAATCAAAGTTGACTTTAGCATGTTACCGAAAGTACGATGCATGGAGAAATGTTATTTAGTACCACGGCTTTTGCCTGAGCTTGCAGGAGGCGTTTTGTAAGCCTCGGATCGACACCCCACAGTCCGCCATGAACTCAACCGCCGAACCGCTGGCTTTCGACATCGTCGCGCGTATCGCCGAATGTGCGCCGGAATTGCGCTCAGCCGAACGCAAGGTCGCCGCGCTGATTCTCGACGACCTGACGGGTGCTTCGCGCGCCAGCATCGGTGCACTCGCGCAACAGGCCGAGGTGAGTGTCGCGACCGTCACGCGCTTTGCCAAGGCGGTCGGTTGCCGCGACGTGCGCGAACTCAAGCTGCGGCTCGCGCAGGCCGCCGCGGTCGGTCAACGCTTCCTGCAAGCGGGTGGCCCGAACGACGCGCCCGAACCGATCGCCACTCGCGTGTTCGACGAATTGCAGACCGCGCTTGCGCATAACCACCAACTGTTGCGCCAGGCGCCGTTCGACGAAGCGGCCGCCGCGTTGCGCGCCGCACGCATGATCTATGTGTTCGGCATGGGCGGCGGTTCGACCGCGCTGGCTGATGAAATGCGCTTCCGGCTGGTGCGGCTCGGGCGTCCCGTTGCGACCTATCAGGACGGATTGCTGCAGCGCATGGTGGCGAGCACCGTATCGCGCGAATGTGTGGTGATTGCGCTGTCCACGACCGGACGCGTGCCTGAGATGCTCGAGAACTGCAAGATCGCGCGCAGCTACGGCGCGACCGTGATCGCGCTGACCGCGCCGGCGTCGCCGCTGGCCAGACTGGCCGACTGGGTGATCCCGATCGTCGCCTTTGAAACCGATTTCATTTACAAGCCGTCGTCGTCGCGTTACGCGATGATGATGGCGCTCGATGTACTCGTCACCGAACTCGCCGTCAGCCAGGGCGACGAGAGCCGCGAATTGCTGCGTCGCATGAAACACGCGCTCGACACGCATCGCGGCGGCGGCGATCGACAACCGTTAGGAGACTGATCCATGCATTCGCATCCCGAAGCCGCCGATACGCTGATCGTCGGCGCGCAACTGTACGACGGCACGGGCGCGCCGCCGGTCGAACGCGATGTCGCGATCCGCGACGGGCGCATCGTGGCGATCGGCAATCTGTCGAACTGGCTCGCCGAAGAAGTGATCGAAGCCGACGGCCGCGCGTTGGCGCCTGGCTTCATCGACGTCCATACACACGACGACACGCACGTGATCCGCTCGCCGCAAATGCTGCCGAAGATCACGCAAGGCGTGACGACGGTGATCGTCGGCAATTGCGGGATCAGCGCGTCGCCGGTGGCGTTGAAGGGCGATCCGCCCGACCCGATGAATCTGCTCGGTGAGCGCGACGCGTTCAAATACCCGACCTTCGCCGCGTACGTCGAGGCCGTGAACGCCGCTCAGCCTGCGGTGAACGTGGGCGCACTGATCGGGCACACGGCACTGCGTAGCAACCAGATGGACCGGCTCGACCGCGCGGCGACGCCGGAGGAGATCGACGGCATGCGCGCGCAACTCGAGGAGGCGCTGGCCAACGGTGCGCTGGGTCTGAGTTCAGGTCTCGCCTACGGATCGGCGTTCGCCGCACCGACCGAAGAAGTGATGGCTTTGGCCGAGCCGCTCGCGGCGGCCGGCGCGCTGTACACCACGCACATGCGGACCGAGTTCGACGCGATTCTCGAGGCGATGGACGAGGCGTACCGCGTGGGTCGTCACGCACATGTGCCGGTGATCATCTCGCATCTGAAGTGTGCGGGGCCGTCGAACTGGGGGCGTAGCGAAGAGGTGTTGAAGTCGCTGGATGGCGCGCGTCGGTTGCAGCCGATTGGTTGCGATTGCTATCCGTACAACCGCAGTTCGTCGACACTGGATCTGAAGCAGGTGACGGGCGACATCGACATCACGATTACGTGGTCGGAGCCGCATCCGGAGATGGCGGGCAAGCTCGTGAAGGAGATTGCGGCGCAGTGGGGCGTCACGCAGCAGGAAGCGGGCAAGCGTCTGCAACCGGCGGGCGCGGTATATCACAACATGTCCGAGGATGATGTGCGGCGCATCCTGTCGCATCCCGCGACGATGGTCGGCTCGGACGGCTTGCCGAACGATCCGATGCCGCATCCGCGGTTGTGGGGCGCGTTTCCGCGCGTGCTTGGGCACTATGCACGCGACGCGGGTTTGTTGCCGCTTGAAGAGGCGGTGCGCAAGATGACCAGTTTGTCGGCGCGTCGATTTGGTCTGGCGCAGCGTGGCGAGGTGCATATCGGTTACCACGCCGATCTGGTGTTGTTCGATCCGGCCAGGGTGCGCGACGCGGCGACCTTCGAGAAGCCTGAGCAGGCGGCCGACGGCATCGACGCGGTGTGGGTGAATGGCGTGTTGTCGTATCGCGATGGCGAAGTGACGGGCGAGCGGGCGGGACACTTTGTGGCGCGTGGGGCGGCATCGAAGGGTGATGCGCACGGCGCGTTCTGATGTTTTTTTCTGATTGATGTGGCAGGCGGCGGTGGCCTGGGTCGCGCTGCGTGCCGGACTTTTTAAGGAGTATGAAGATGAAGCGATATGGCGTTGAAGGCGGGAAGGGGACGGGCGGTCAGCATATGCCGTTTGCGCGCGCGGTCCAAGCGGATGGCTGGTTGTTTGTTTCTGGTCAGACGCCGATGGAGAATGGCGAGGTGATCAATGGCGGCATCGTTGAGCAGTCGCATAAGGCGATTCAGAACGTGTTCGCGATTTTGAAGGAAGCCGGGTACGGGGCGGAAGACGTGGTTCGTTGCGGGGTGTGGCTCGATGATCCGCGGGATTTTGCTTCGTTCAATAAGGTGTTTCGCGAGTATTTTGGCGAGAATCCGCCGGCGCGGGCTTGTGTGGTCTCGTCGATGGTGATCGATTGTCGGGTTGAGGTGGATTGCGTGGCTTATAAGAAGCCTTCGGCTTGATTCTGGTTGTTGTTGATTCTGGTTTGTTGGCCTTTCCTTGAGGTCACGGTGGTCTATTGGCGTTCCCCCTGTGCGGGGGGGCACTCACTTTCTTTGCCGCCGCAAAGAAAGTAAGCAAAGAAAGCGGGCTCACACCGCCAGCCAGGAAGCGGGCCCCCTGGCTCGCAGGAGGCAGTGGTGCATCTGGAATCCGTGTTCTCGCACATTCGACGTCGGTGACAAAGCCATCATCCTTCCCGCCTCGCGCTACGCGCGGCGGAGCGGTCGGTCGAAAAACAGCGGGTTGAGCTTTGTCTGTGGGGCCGTCGGCTTCGCCTCGGCGAGACGCCGGACAACCAACTGTTTGAGAACTGGCGGGGGGCGCGCGCAGCGCCGCTGGAAGAATGACTGCTGTGCCACGAACGCGGAGAGCGCGAGGGCACGGATTCCAGATGAGCCACTACCGTGGCTGTGCGGGGGACCCGCTTATGGGCTGGCGGTGTGAGCCCGCTTTCTTTGCTTACTTTCTTTGCGGCGGCAAAGAAAGTGAGTGCCCCCCCGCACAGGGGGAACGCCAATAGACCACCGTGACCTCAAGGAAAGGCCAACACAACAACAACACCAACACCAAAAATCCAACAGCGCCGCGAGGCAACCGCCAGAAATTCACTGCCGCGCCAGCCTAAAATTATCCGGCATCGGCAAATTATAGTTAGTCCGAAACGGATTGATATCAAGCCCACCGCGCCGGGTATACCGCGCATAAACCGCCAGCTTAACGGGCTTACAAGCCTTCATCACATCGATAAAAATCCTCTCGACACACTGCTCATGAAACCCAGTGTGATTCCGATAAGAGATGATATATCGCAGCAACCCAGCATGATCGATCTGCGGCCCCACGTAGTGAATCTGCAGCGTGCCCCAATCGGGCTGCCCCGTCACCGGACAATTAGACTTCAACAGATTCGAAAACACGGTCTCTTCAACCGGCGCTTCATCGTGCGCAGCACTCAGCAAAGACGCATCCGGCAAGTACACATCCGTATCGAGATCCAGCCGATCCAGCGACAAGCCTTCGAACTCCTCCATCTGCAACTTGCCGAACTCATAGGGCGCCGCCAGATGAACGGAAACCGTCGCGCCGCACGACGCCGACACATCGCGTTTGATCGTGTCGCGCACCGCATCCATCGATTCGAACGCGGTCTGCGCAAACGAGCCGAGATACAGCTTGAACGACTTCGATTCGACGATATTCGGCGAATCCGCCGGCACGAAGAACGTGGCGACCGCGATCTGCGGCTTGCCGCGCGCATTCAGCCACGACAACTCATAGGCGTTCCAGATATCCGTGCCGAAAAACGGCAGCTGCGTGCCGATGCCGATCGCCTCGCGCGCAGTCTTGCGCGCAATCGGAAACAGCAACGACGCGTCGTACTGTTCGGTGTAAGTGGAAGCCTTGCCCAGCGGTGATTGTTCGGGTGTCATGATGCGTTCACGATGCCACTCAGCACGTGCCCCGTCGCCGTCACGACGCGGGCCGATTCGCAATGGCCAATTTGGTCGTCGAAGAAAAAGTCCGGCTCGAACTCGCGCAGAAATGCGCTCTTGTCGAGGCCGCCAAGGAACATCGCTTCGTCGATTTCGATGTTCCATGCCATCAAGGTGCGGATCGCGCGCTCGTGCGCGGGCGCCGAGCGCGCTGTCACCAATGCCGTACGAATATGCATCGGGGCGGCTTCGTCCGCGAGTTTTTGCAGCCGGTGCAGCGCCTCGAGCAAAGGCTTCAAAGGGCCGTCCGCGAGCGGTAAATCCTTGTTGTGTATCTCGTGGCCGACGAACGCTCGCAACCCGTCTTTCTGGAACACGCGCTCGGCTTCGTCGGAAAACAGCACCGCGTCGCCGTCGAAGGCAATCCGGATCTCGTCCGGATACTTACTCGCCATTTTCGCCGATTCCGGCAACACGCGTGCGGCCGGAAATCCGGCGGCGAGTGCGTCGCGCACATCGTCCTGATTCGCGGACAGAAACAGCGACGCGTTCAACGGCTTCAAATAGCTGAACGGCGCGCGTCCACGAGTGAAGACGCCGCGCTCGATCGCGAGGCCATGTTCACGGCACGAATGAAACGCGCGCAACCCGCTGATCGGATCGCTGCGCGACAGGATCACCACTTCGACGCGATGGCCGCCGGCGTTGAGGGCCAGCAGCTTGCGAATCAGCGGAAACGCGACGCCGGGTTTGGCCGGCACGCTCAGACGATCGCGCTGCAACGTTTCATACGCCTGAAGGTTGCCGTCCTCGTACACGCGGTTCTCCTCCTCGAAGTCGAACAGCGCGCGCGAGGAGATTGCCACCACCAGTTTGTCGACGAGCGAAAAAGCCATCTGCGCGTGTCAGCCCTGTGAGTTCAACATCGAGGTCAGGCGAGAAACAATCGGTACACCGGGTTATGCGTCTCTTCCCAGTGCGGATAACCGAGCGTGGTGAGGAACTGGTCGAACGTCGCGTTTTCGGTCTCCGGCACCTGGATGCCGACGAGGATCGAGCTGTAGTCCGCGCCCTGGTTGCGGTAATGAAACAGGCTGATATTCCAGTTCGGCGCCATCGACGACAGGAATTTCATCAGCGCGCCCGGTCGTTCGGGAAACTCGAAGCGGAACAGACGCTCGTCATGCGCGAGCGGCGAACGGCCACCGACCATGTAGCGAATGTGCTGCTTGGAGAGTTCGTCGAAAGTCAGGTCGACGGTCGCGAAACCGTGGGCTTCGAACGCGCCGGCAATCTGCGCCGACTCGCTGCGATTGCGGATCTGCACGCCCACGAAGATATGGGC
>NZ_CAAJGL010000091.1 GCF_900996225.1 Paraburkholderia sp. BCC1884
AGGCCGTTGGAATGCCAGTCGGGTTGCGTTTGGCCGTTGTAGACGCGGCCCGTGACCAACGGCCTATCGCAATCGCCGTCTGCCCAACTGATCAATACTTCTTCACCGACTCTCGGAACATGCACGCCGCCGTAACCGCCGCCCGTATCGGACATGGCGACGCGCACCCAGCACGATGCTTTTTCATCACCGTCATTGATGCGGTCCCAGTGAAAACGCACCTTGATGCGATTCAGCGGATCGGTATAGACCTCCGCATTTGCAGGGCCGACGACAATCGCGGTCTGCAAATGCATCTTCGGTTTGTGATGGATAAATGGGCTGCGAAACGGAACAATCTTGCGCTGAACTTCGATCTCAACGAGAAAGAATCCTTCGCTGCCATCCGCATGCGCGACCTTCAGGCCGTGATGGTTAGCTTTCGCAGCAGCGAGTTCACTCTTAAGGCTGTGAGGGAAATCGCCAGCCTGACTGGACACTGGCAGATTGTTCTCGATGAACCAGGCGGCTTCGATAATCGCAAACTGGCGGTTTTGCTGGTTATCTGCTGCATGGCCGGGGTGGTCGTCTAGTTCGAACCAGCGACCCGCATCCGCACCACGCACACCGCCTGATCCGTAAAACCG
>NZ_CAAJGL010000092.1 GCF_900996225.1 Paraburkholderia sp. BCC1884
GCATAGGGCCCGCACGATCACCGGCCGCCTCGCGCTCGCGCCCCGCCCTTCGAGGCCCTGCAATGACCCAGCCGATCACGCGCTTCGTTCGCGATCCGAATCAAATGCCGAATGGATGCGCACGCAACCAAATCGACGCGATGCGCGGGCCTGCCACCGGCGCCGGGTTCCGTCGGGCACGGGCGATGCGTCGCGCTTGCATAGGTGCATACGCATTCACGAATTTGCGCGCGTGAAAGACTGCGTGAAAGACTGTTAACGCGCGATGTCGCAGCGCAGCGGCGATCATCGTCACAACATGTTGCAGAGCGTAAAAGCATCGACCAAAACGGGAGGTTTGCGATACATTCGCAGCCTAGGATGGTGCATATGACGCCATCGACACCGACGCCCAAAACATCCACGAGGACATCATGCGTGTTATCCGCTCCACCGCGCTGCTCGCGGGATCGCTGCTGACCCTGACACTCGCCGCCGGCGCCCAGGCGCAAACCCCCGCTGCCGCTCCGGCCACCTCGGCCAGCCAACCGGTGCTGCCCGTGATCGCGACCATCGCACCGATCTACAACCAGCTGGTCTACTTCCGCCTGCCGACGCGCTTCGTGTCGATCTACGAAGGCACG
>NZ_CAAJGL010000093.1 GCF_900996225.1 Paraburkholderia sp. BCC1884
GCGGATCGCGCGCTTGAGCACCGAGGTGTAGGCGATGTCGAACGCGTAGCCGGCTTCCTTGAGCAGGACGCCGGCCTGGCGGGCCTCGTTGTTGCCTTGCTCGGTCAGGTCGACGTCGACCCAGCCGGTGAAGCGGTTTTCCTTGTTCCATGTCGATTCGCCGTGGGGGATGAGAACGAGCTTGTACATGAGTGCTTGCTGGTCGGTAGTAAGGAAGCGGGCCGCAAAGGGCGGGTCCGTAGCCGGGTCGCCATCGCGTCAGACGGATATTTTATAATGGCGGGATTGTCCTTTTCGATTTCTCTTTTTTAGCGGCGGATCCTCCGTGACGTTCTTTACCGATTACACCAACCTTGCGCTCATCGCGATCATGCTCGTTTCCGGCGGCCTGCTGGTGGTTCCCGCGCTGCGGCGCGGGGGCGGCGGCCTGTCCAGCGCCGAGGCGACCCAACTGATCAACCGGCGCAATGCGATCGTGATCGACCTGCGGCCCTCGGCCGAGTATGCCGCCGGGCACCTGCCCTCGGCGCGCTCGGTCGAGTACGCCGAGCTGGCTTCCCGGCTCGGCCAGGTCGCCAAGAACAAGAGTGCCCCGGTGCTGCTGGTCTGC
>NZ_CAAJGL010000094.1 GCF_900996225.1 Paraburkholderia sp. BCC1884
GCCGATACCAGCCGATACCGCCGCCAATGCGCAGGACACTCACGCGCTGCTCGATCTGCGCGACGACATGCTGCGCGAAGTCGGGCTCTACGCCGAGCTGATCGAGACCGCGGAATCCACCGGGTTCTTCGAAACCAAGTTCGTCTGCGAAGGCATCCTGTCCCGCAAGTCGGCGACGATCGAATGGCTGGGAACGCAGCAGCAGCCAGACCGATGATCTCGACATGGACCACAGCCCGGCCGGCAAGCCAGCACTCATGAAGTACGTCACCCTGCTGTACTTTCTCGTCGTCGCCCAACTGGCCGCGAAGCGGCAGCTGGATTCGTGGCTTCCCGTCGCGCAGTTGGTAGCCCTGCTTCACAACTGGATCGAAGAACACCAGATGAAATGCGACTGACGCGACCGGATCTGGCTCGGCAAGGCCTCGCTCGAGGTGGCGCGGTCCGTGCATGCCGCATATGGTCCGGGCTTCGTCGTTCCGTTCCTGTCGACGGTGGCCGAATCGCGGACGATGGCCGGTGACGCGCGCGAAAAGCGCTCCATACTCAGGACCGCCTGCTTCCATTACCTCACACGCAAGCTCTAGCGCGCTGGGCCCGTTCCCGAGC
>NZ_CAAJGL010000095.1 GCF_900996225.1 Paraburkholderia sp. BCC1884
AAACGTGGCGCGTCATCCGATTTGGCGTTATCGTTTGCCGCATCGCTCCACTGCCCAAGCCTCTGCCCGCCATGCGCATCCTGATTGTCGAAGACGAAGAAAAAATGCGGACCTACCTGCAGCGGGGATTGACCGAGGCCAGTTATGGCGTCGCGGTCGCCGGCAACGGCGAGGACGGCCTGTTCATGGCGCTCGAAGAGGACTTCGACCTGCTGATCCTCGACGTGATGCTGCCGGTCATCGACGGGCTCGAAGTGCTGCGCCGCCTTCGGCAGCGCAAGTCGACGCCGGTGCTGCTGCTCACCGCTCGCGACTCGGTTCCCGACAAGGTCGAGGGGCTCGAGCTCGGCGCCGACGACTACCTGGCCAAACCCTTCGCGTATGCGGAACTGCTCGCGCGAATCCGCTCGCTGCTCCGGCGCTCGCGAGACGTCGGGACAACCACGTTGCGGATCGCCGATCTCGAACTCGACCTGGTGAAGCGGCGCGTGAAGCGGGCCGGCGCGCGTGTCGAGCTGACCGCGCAGGAATTCGCGCTGCTGCAACTGCTGGCCGAACGCGAAGTGGAAATCCTCACGCGCGCCTTCATCACCTCGCAGGTCTGGGAC
>NZ_CAAJGL010000096.1 GCF_900996225.1 Paraburkholderia sp. BCC1884
GCCGCGCACTGGCACACCGAGCCGGTGATCCGGCAGATCTACGAGCTGATCTCGCGCGACGAGGCGCGCCACGCGGCCGCCTACCTGAAGTACATGCGCCGCGCGCTGGACCGGCACGGCGACGAGGCGCGCCTGGCCTTCGCCAAGATCGGCACGCTGATGGCCAGCGCCAACCGCGCGGCCAAGGCGATCCACCCGACCAACCTGCACGTGAATCGCACGCTGTTCCCCAACGACACGGTGCAGAGCCGCCTGCCCGATCCCGAATGGCTGGGCCGCTGGCTCGACACGCAGATCCGCTTCGACCGCGACTGGGAGAACCGCGTGGCCGACCGCATCCTGCACAACCTGTCGATCCTGCTGGAGCGCCCGCTGCTCAACGTCAAGGACCTCCACAAGCTGCGCAAGCAGCTGCACCAGAACCTGGAAGGCGCGAGCGCGGGCGCGGCCGCCGCCGAGCCTGCCCTGTAGCACTGATCCGGAGAACGCTCACGATGTCCGAACTCACCGTCGAATACCGCACCTGGATGTGCCTGATCTGCGGTTACCTCTATGACGAACAAAGCGGCGACCCGAACGCCGGGATCGCCGCCCCCAACAGCT
>NZ_CAAJGL010000097.1 GCF_900996225.1 Paraburkholderia sp. BCC1884
TCGAGCACCGCGAACTCGCGCGGCGACAGTTCGAGCGGCTTGTCGTCGTTGAAGATGCGGCGATCGACGCCCGACAGGCGCACGCCGCCGAGCGAGACTTCCGGACGCGGCATGTCGCTGTTCGGGCCGCTGCGGCGCATCACGGCGCGGATCCGCGCTTCCAGCTCGGCCGGTTCGAAGGGCTTGAGCATGTAGTCGTCGGCGCCGGAATTGAGGCCCTGCACGCGGTCGTTCAGCTCGTCGCGCGCGGTCAGCACGATCACCGGCGTATGGCGATTGGTCTGAGGGAAGCGCGACAGCAGGGTCATGCCGTCGATGCCGGGCAGGCCCAGGTCGAGGATCACCAGTTCATGGCGATTCTGCGCGAGCGCCTGCTCGGCGAAAATGCCGTCATGAACCATGTCGACGGTGAAGCCGGCTTGTTCGAGGCTGCTCTGGATGCCGCGTGCGATGGGGCGGTCGTCTTCGATGAGGAGGAGTCGCATGAGATTCGCTCAAGTACAATGGGTTGGCTGGGACAGCACGACGCCGTTTCCAACAGCATGTCGCGTGGCCGACGACAGGCAAGGCGGCTAGCGAACGAAATTCCAACTATATGTCCG
>NZ_CAAJGL010000098.1 GCF_900996225.1 Paraburkholderia sp. BCC1884
GAGGAATCGCTCCACACGCGGCGCGAGAGCTTTCGCGAGCAGAAGGCGGCGATCGCGCGCGCGGCCGCGCGGCACGTGCAGGACGGCGACACGATCTTCCTCGACGGCGGCACCACCACCGCGGCGCTGGCGCGCTGCTTGACGGGGCGCCGCGATATCCATGTGGTGACCAACAACCTGCTGGCGGTCGGCATGCTGGCCGCGGCGGAACTGCGCGTGACCCTGATCGGCGGCGACGTGCGGCCCTCGAGCATGAGCACACTCGGACCGATCGCGCAGTTGGCGCTGTCGCGGGTGAGCTTCGACAAGGCCTTCCTCGGCGCCGACGGCGTGGTGGCCGGACGCGGCCTGTGCGAGGCCTCGGCCGAGCAGGCCTTCCTGAAGGAATGCATCGCCGCGCAGGCGGCCCAGGTGCTGGTGCTGGTGACCTCGAACAAGCTCGAGCGCGCCAGCCAGCAGCACTGGACGCCGCTGGCGCGCCGCTGGACCCTGCTCACCGACGCGCAGGCCGACCCGGCCCTGCTCGCGCGTTTCGCGCAGCACGAGGAGGTGACGGTGGAATGCGCGCAGCGGGAAGCGTGAAGCGGTGGCGCCGAACCC
>NZ_CAAJGL010000099.1 GCF_900996225.1 Paraburkholderia sp. BCC1884
CGACGGAACCCTCCAGGGCGCCCGTGGCTCGCTGAATATCGACGACGAAGGCTGCGCGACGCGGCGCACGACCTTGATCGAGAACGGCGTGCTGCGCGCGTACATGCAGGATGCGCTGAGCGCGCGCCTGATGGGCATGGAGCCGACCGGAAACGGCCGCCGCGAGGGCTACGCCTCGCCGCCCATGCCGCGCATGACGAACACCTTCATGCTGAACGGTGACCACGAACCGCAGGAAATCATCGAGTCGGTGCGCAACGGCATTTACGTCGCGGGCCTCGAGGGCGGCCAGGTGGACATCACGAGCGGGCAGTTCGTGTTCGAGGCGTCGGAGGCCTACCTGATCGAAAACGGCCGGATCACCGCGCCGATCAAGGGCGCGACGATCACCGGCCACGGCCCCGACACGATCCGCAAGATCAGCCTGGTCGGCAACGATCTGGCCTGCGATCCCGGCAGGGCGTCGTGCAGCAAGGCAGGGCAGTCGATCCCGGTGGGCGTCGGTGAGCCGACCCTGAGGGTGGATGAAATGACCGTCGGCGGCACCGCGTAGTCATGGCCGTCGAGATCGTGCCTTGCCGGTGGAATGGAAAGTGAAT
>NZ_CAAJGL010000100.1 GCF_900996225.1 Paraburkholderia sp. BCC1884
GTGACGTTGGTGGGGCCGCCCAGCACGCCGCGCTCGAAGGCGGTGTTTGTCAGCTTGGCGCCGGTGAAATAGATGTACGATGCGCCCACGCCCACGTAGGGACGGAACTTGGCCTCGGCGCTGTTGAAGTAGTACTTGAGCAGGACCGCCGGGCTCCACTGGTAGGCGCGGCCGATCGGGCTGCCGGCCTGCACCTTGTTGCTGACGCCGCCGTAGCCGCTGGTGTCGGCGCCGTTCAGCGCGGCCACCTTCTTCTCGGCTGCCAGGATGTCGTCGGGATAACGCGGATCGGAGCCCGCGGCCGGACGCCAGCCGGTCTGCTCGAGCTGCACCAGTTCGGCGCGCACCTGGGCACGCGTCACGGCGCCATTCGATTGGGTTTGGGCGAATGCAGCGGCGGGAACCACGAGGGCGGCTGCGATGGCGACGGCTTGAATCAGGTTCTTCATGATCGATACCTCCAGGATGTTGTGCGTTCGGTCGCTGTGTTGCTCAACCGATGGACTGAAGTGTAGGACGCATCGAAACCTAGGGTTAACACTTAAATTGCGACAACAGTGTTTCCGTATGAAGAACAAATACCCGCCAAGC
>NZ_CAAJGL010000101.1 GCF_900996225.1 Paraburkholderia sp. BCC1884
GCATCGACCTTCAGTTGAGGCGTCGTGACCGGCACCACGATAATCGCCTTCACGCCCATACGGGCCGCCGACAGCGCCACGCCCTGCGCATGATTGCCCGCCGACGCCGTAATCACGCCACGCGCCAGCGCCTCGGCCGGAATGTGCGCCATCTTGTTGTACGCGCCGCGCACCTTGAAGGAGAACACCGGCTGGTTGTCCTCGCGCTTCAGATACACCGGATTGCGCAGCCGGGCCGACAGATTCGGCGCGCGTTCGAGTTCGGTCTCGCGCGCCACGTCGTAGACGCGCGCGGTCAGGGTTTTCTTCAGGTAGTCGTGGGAGGCCATGCGGGTAGCGCGGTGCGCTCAATGAGACGGGAAAGGGTCAATGATAGCGCCAACGGCACGCGCTCAGGCCTTCGCCCGCTGCATCGCTATCGTGTCGTCAAGTGCCGCCCGACCGTTCGGTCGGACATCCTGTCAATCTAGCCGGGCGCCCGATTTCGCCAGAAAACGCTCAAACCCGCGCCTTTGCTTCGATTTCAACCGCGAACGCGTGGCGGAATCATGCGGTAGAATTCCATTTTGGAATGAGGATCGGAAGATGCACTGGCAGCCTCGGATCGCCCACCTGATGCCCGTCCCGCGTGAGTCTTGCCCCGCGGCGGAGCGTCACGTCCGCCATGCACGATCGTGTAGCTAGCTCCGAGTGCCGCGAAGCGACTGATGTGGGTCAGGCCGTCAGTCGTGCTTCGCTCCCCTAGAAGATTTCCAGCATTGCGCCCCACGCGCACCGTTAGCCGACGCCTCATCGACGAGCGCGCCGGGCTGACCTACCGAGTCGTCCGACTATGAACGCACCTCAAGTTTTCGATCCGCACGGTGCCGCCGCTACGGTGGCCGCCGATCCCGAAGCGCGTCTGCGCGAAATTCCCTATAACTACACGTCGTTCTCCGACCGCGAAATCGTCATCCGGCTGCTAGGCGACGACGCCTGGGCGGCACTCGCCGAATTGCGCGCGGAACGCCGCACCGGCCGCTCGGCCCGCATGCTGTACGAAGTGCTGGGCGATATCTGGGTGGTGCGTCGCAATCCGTATCTGCAGGACGATCTGCTCGACAACCCGAAGCGCCGCGCGATGTTGATCGAAGCGCTGCATCACCGTTTGTCGGAAATCGAAAAGCGCCGTCGTGCCGATCTGGTCGCCCACGGCGACGAAGCCGGCGTGGACCGTGCCGCGCGCGTCGAAACACTGGTGCAGGCCGCGCGCCGCGCCGTCGACGAATTCGCGAGCGAGTTCCAGAAAACCTATGATCTGCGCCGTCGCGCGACCAAGGTGCTGGGCAAGGTCACGGAAAAAGACAACATCAAGTTCGACGGTTTGTCGCGCGTCTCGCACGTCACCGACGCGACCGACTGGCGCGTCGAATATCCGTTCGTGGTGCTGACGCCGGACACCGAGGCCGAGATCGCCGGCATGATCAAGGCGTGTTTCGAGCTGGGGCTGACCGTAATTCCGCGCGGCGGCGGCACGGGCTACACGGGCGGCGCGGTGCCGCTCACGCCGTTCTCGGCCGTCATCAACACGGAAAAGCTCGAACAGCTCGGCGCGGTCGAGATGACCGAATTGCCGGGCGTGGATCGCAAGGTCGCGACGATTTTCTCCGGCGCGGGCGTGGTCACGCGTCGCGTGACGGAAGCGGCCGAGCAGGCCGGCTTCGTGTTCGCGGTCGATCCGACCTCGCTGGATGCGTCCTGCGTCGGCGGCAATGTCGCGATGAACGCGGGTGGCAAGAAGGCGGTGTTGTGGGGCACGGCGCTCGACAACCTCGCCTGGTGGCGCATGGTCGACCCGGAAGGGAACTGGCTCGAAGTCACGCGCCTCGACCACAACATGGGCAAGATTCACGATATCGAAGTGGCCCGCTTCGAACTGAAATGGTTCGACGGCAACTACGCGCCGGGCGAAAAGCTGCTGCGCACCGAATCGCTCGACATCAAGGGCCGCGTGTTCCGCAAGGAAGGCCTCGGCAAGGACGTCACCGACAAATTCCTCGCCGGCCTGCCAGGCGTACAGAAAGAAGGCTGCGACGGGCTGATCACGTCGGCGCGCTGGGTGCTGCACAAGATGCCGGCGCACACGCGGACCGTCTGCCTCGAATTCTTCGGTCAGGCGCGCGACGCGATTCCGAGCATCGTCGAAATCAAGGACTACCTGTTCGAAACGTCGAAGCAGGGCGGGGCGATTCTGGCGGGTCTGGAGCATCTGGACGAGCGCTATCTGCGCGCCGTCGGCTACGCGACCAAGAGCAAGCGCAACGCGTTTCCGAAGATGGTGCTGATCGGCGACATCGTCGGCGACGATGCGGATGCGGTCGCGCAAGCCACTTCGGAAGTGGTGCGCATGGCCAACGGCAAGAGCGGCGAAGGTTTCGTCGCGGTCAACGCCGAGGCGCGCAAACGTTTCTGGCTCGACCGCAGCCGCACCGCCGCGATCGCCAAGCACACCAACGCGTTCAAGATCAACGAAGACGTGGTGATCCCGCTCAATCGCATGGGCGAGTACACGGACGGCATCGAGCGTATCAACATCGAGCTGTCGATCAAGAACAAGCTGCAACTGGTCGACGCGCTCGAAGCGTTCTTCAGGGCCGGCAAGCTGCCGCTCGGCAAGAGCGACGACGCCAATGAAATTCCGAGCGCCGAATTGCTCGAAGATCGCGTGCAACAGGCGCTCGATCTGCTGAAGCGCGTGCGCACGCGCTGGGAGTTCCTGCGCGACAAGCTGGATCTGTCGCTGCGTGAAGCGCAACACTACCTGGTCGGTCTCGGCTACGAAGCGCTGGCGGAGAAGTTCGCCGACCGCGTGGATGCGCAACCGGGCGCGAACGTGTTCCACGTCACGCAGGACCGCACGATCCGCGTCTCGTGGAAGCAGGAAATCCGCGCCGAACTGCGGCAGATTTTCAACGGCGGCGAGTTCAAGCCGATCCTCGACGAAGCTCAGGCGATCCATAAGCAGGTGCTGCGTGGTCGCGTGTTCGTCGCGCTGCACATGCACGCGGGCGACGGCAACGTCCACACCAACCTGCCGGTCAACTCCGACAACTACGAGATGCTGCAGGACGCCCACAAGGCGGTCGCACGCATCATGAAGCTGGCGCGTTCGCTCGACGGCGTGATTTCCGGCGAGCACGGCATCGGCATCACCAAGCTCGAATTCCTGACCGAAGACGAGATCGCCGAATTCCGCCAGTACAAGCAGCGCGTCGATCCGCATGGCCGCTTCAACGCGGGCAAGCTGCTCGAAGGCGCCGACCTGCGCAACGCCTATACGCCGAGCTTCGGCCTGATGGGCTATGAATCGCTGATCATGCAGCAGTCCGATATCGGCGCGATTTCCGAGTCGATCAAGGACTGCCTGCGCTGCGGCAAGTGCAAGCCGGTGTGCGCCACGCACGTGCCGCGCGCGAACCTGCTGTACAGCCCGCGCAACAAGATTCTCGCCACTTCGCTGCTGGTCGAGGCGTTCCTGTACGAAGAGCAGACCCGCCGCGGCGTGTCGATCAAGCACTGGGACGAGTTTAACGACGTCGCCGATCACTGCACGGTGTGTCACAAGTGCGTGACGCCGTGTCCGGTGAAGATCGACTTCGGCGACGTGACCATGAACATGCGCAACCTGCTGCGCAAAATGGGCAAGAAGAAGTTCAATGCGGGCAACGCGGCCGGCATGTTCTTCCTCAACGCGACCAATCCGCAGACCATCAACCTCGCGCGCACCGCGATGATGGGCGTCGGCTACAAGGCGCAGCGCCTCGGCAACGAAGTGCTGAAGAAGTTCGCGAAGAAGCAGACGGCGCACCCGCCGGCAACGGTCGGCAAGCCGCCGGTCACGCAGCAGGTGATCCACTTCATGAACAAGAAGATGCCGGGCAATCTGCCGAAGAAAACCGCGCGCGCTTTGCTCGATATCGAGGACAACAAGATCGTCCCGATCATCCGCAATCCGAAGACGACCACGGCCGATACCGAAGCGGTGTTCTACTTCCCGGGCTGCGGCTCCGAGCGGCTGTTTTCGCAAGTCGGTCTCGCCACGCAAGCCATGCTGTGGGAAGCGGGCGTGCAAACGGTGCTGCCGCCGGGTTATCTGTGCTGCGGTTACCCGCAGCGCGGCTCGGGCCAGTTCGACAAGGCCGAGCAGATCGTCACGGATAACCGCGTGCTGTTCCACCGCGTCGCCAATACGCTGAACTATCTCGACATCAAGACGGTGGTGGTGTCGTGCGGCACGTGCTACGACCAACTGGCCGGCTACGAATTCGACAAGATCTTCCCGGGCTGCCGGATCATCGACATCCACGAATTCCTGCTCGAGAAGGGCATGAAGCTCGAAGGCGTGAACGGCGTGCGCTACATGTATCACGATCCTTGCCACACGCCGATCAAGACGATGGACCCGGTCAAGCTGGTCAATCAGCTGATGGGTTCGGAGAAAGACGGCTACAAGATCGAGAAGAACGATCGTTGCTGTGGCGAATCCGGCACACTCGCGGTGACGCGTCCCGACATCTCGACGCAGGTGCGTTTCCGCAAGGAAGAAGAGCTGCGCAAGGGCGCGGCCAAGCTGCGTGGTATTCCGCTGCTGGCCGAAGCTGGCGCAAACGGGATCAACCCGGCCAATGCGTCGGCGGGTTCGGCGGGTGCGCCGAACGGCTCCGTGCTCAAGGCCGGCGACGGTCCGCAGCCGAAGGGCGCCACCGACGTGAAGATCCTCACGAGCTGCCCGTCCTGCCTGCAAGGTCTGTCGCGCTTCAACGAAGACGCGGGCATCGAGGCGGACTACATCGTCGTCGAGATGGCACGTCACGTGCTCGGTGAAAACTGGATGGTCGACTACGTGCAACGTGCGAACAATGGCGGAATCGAGCGCGTGCTGGTTTAATGGCACGACTGACGATTTTTGCCTGAGGACGACGATGGATTGCGTTTTTTGCCGTGAAGATGGCGGTGATGTGCTGTGGCAGGACGACACCTTGCGCGTCGTCCTCGCCGACGAACACGATTACCCCGGTTTTTGCCGCGTGATCTGGAATAGCCACGTCGCCGAGTTCTCCGACCTCGGCGAGAGCGAGCGAGATCGTGTGATGAAGGCGGTGTATGCAGTTGAGCGCGCGATCCGGCGCATCCTTCAGCCGGTCAAGGTGAACCTGGCGAGCCTTGGCAACCAGGTTCCGCACGTGCACTGGCACGTGATTCCGCGTTTTTCGAACGACGCCCATTTCCCGCTGCCCATCTGGGCGCCGCGCCAGCGCACGGTGTCCGAAGCCATGCTGTCGTCACGCCGCGCGCAAGCCACCTTGCTGCGCGAAGCCGTGCGGCAAGAAATCGAACAAGCTTTAGGTTGAGGCCAACATGAGCGGACTGACTCCCGATACCCCGGTGCCGACCGGGGTCGTCGTGCATTCCAAATCCCGTGTGCTCGAATTGCAGTACGCAAACGGCGAATCGTATCGCCTGCCGTTCGAACTGCTGCGGGTGTATTCGCCGTCGGCGGAAGTGCAGGGGCACGGGCCTGGCCAGGAAACGCTGCAAACGGGCAAGCGCGAAGTGACGATCACGATGATCGAGGGCGTCGGCAATTACGCGATCCAGCCCACTTTCTCCGACGGACACGCCACCGGCATCTATTCGTGGGACTTGCTACACGACCTGGCGCTGCGCCAGGACGATCTCTGGCGCGACTATCTGGCCAGACTGCAGGCGGCCGGCGTCGACCGCGATACGCCGATGGTTGCCGCCGGTGCTGCGCATGGCCACTGTCACTGATACGATTCGCCCCGGTCGCCGCCTGATGCGGCGCAACATTTCAGAATACGCGAAAGGACAAGCGCGATGAGCAAAACCCACTTCGGCTTTCAATCGGTCGACGAACAGGACAAAGCGCAGAAGGTGGCCGGCGTGTTCCACTCGGTTGCCGCTAACTACGACTTGATGAACGACCTGATGTCGGGCGGGATGCACCGGGCGTGGAAGATGTTCACGGTCGCTCAGGCCAACGTGCGGCCGGGCTACAAGGTGCTCGACATCGCCGGCGGCACGGGCGATCTGTCGAAAGCCTTCGCGAAGCGGGCGGGCGAAACGGGCGAAGTCTGGCACACCGACATCAATGAATCGATGCTGCGCGTGGGCCGCGACCGCTTGCTGGACAAGGGCGTCATCACCCCGGCGCTGCTCTGCGACGCCGAGAAGATTCCCTTTCCGGACAACTACTTCGACGTGGTCACGGTGGCATTCGGCCTGCGCAACATGACGCACAAGGATGTCGCGCTAGCGGAAATGCGACGCGTGCTGAAGCCGGCGGGGCGTTTGCTGGTGCTGGAGTTTTCGAAGGTGTGGGACCCACTCAAAAAGGCCTACGACGTCTATTCTTTTAAGGTGTTGCCGTGGTTGGGCGAACGCTTCGCGAAGGACGCCGAGAGCTATCAATACCTGGCCGAATCGATCCGGATGCACCCGGACCAGGAAACTTTAAAAACAATGATGGAACAAGCTGGCCTGGACGGCGTCAAATATTACAATTTGTCAGCTGGCGTGGTAGCTTTACATGTGGGGACCAAGTACTAGGGTTCCTAACCCATCGATTTTTAAAGGAAAGTACGAAAATGTCCGATTCAAATGTGTTATCTCCCCGTAAGGTTGGGCGGTCTCTGGTGAGAAGAATCGGACTGATCGCGATGGTCGGTCTGATCATGGCCGGCTCCCTCGCTTCGCTCGATGCGGAAGCTCGCCGCATGGGCGGTGGCCGTAGCTTCGGCCGTCAGTCGAATACCGTTCAGCAGCAGCATCAGACGACACCGTCGCCGTCTCCAACCAATCCGGCCATGCAGCAGCGCGCCCAGCCCGCACCGGCTCCCGCGCCGACGCCCGCCGCGCAGCCTAACCGTTCGCGCTGGCTCGGGCCGATCGCCGGTCTGGCCGCGGGTCTCGGTATTGCCGCTTTGCTGTCGCACTTCGGTCTGGGCGGCGCGTTTGCCGGCGCCATGGCCAATATCATCGTGATTGCGATCATCGCGATGATCGGTATCTGGCTGATCCGCCGTTTCATGGGACGCAAGCGCGACGCGTCGCAACCGGCCTACGCGGGCAGCGCGCCGTCGTTCAATTCGAGCGGCACGGGCTACACGCAGGAACCGGGCTACAGCGCGCCACCCACCGGCTCGTATCTCGAACCGCAAGGCAACCCGCTGAACACGCCCACGATCAATACGCCAGCCGCCGTGCCGGCCGGTTTCGATTCGGAAGCGTTTCTGCGTAACGCCAAGGTGTACTTCGTGCGACTGCAAGCCGCATGGGACGTGGGCAACGTGGAAGACATCCGCGAATTCACCACGCCGGAAATGTTCGCCGAGGTGCGCGTGGACCTGTCTTCGCGTGGCGCCGAAACCAATCAGACCGACGTGGTGCAGTTGAACGCCGAATTGCTCGGCGTGGAGGAGCGCGCGAACGAGTACTTCGCGAGCGTGCGCTTCTCCGGCCTGATCCGCGAGGCGCCGGGCGCTGCCGCCGAGCCGTTCGTCGAAGTCTGGAACCTGTCCAAGGCGAACCGTCCTGGTGAAGGTTGGCTCCTCGCCGGCATCCAGCAAGTGGCGCAGCACTGATAGCGCGACGCCGCAGAGTCAGGGCGGTGCGGTTTGCCCTGACTTTGCACAACGCGTTGGCCGTTCGGCATAGCAGGCCGCGAAGCGAACGGACGTTACAATAGGAACCCGCGCGGGCACCTCGCCCGTGCGGGTTTTTTCTTGCCACTTTCAATGACCCTCGCCGCCAAGCCCTTCGCCGCTGCTGTCAATCATCTGCTCGCCCGCGAATCGTGGGCACGTGAGCGCCTCGCCCCGTACGCGGGCAAGACCGCCAGGCTGTCCTGTCCACCGGTTACGCTGATGCTGCTGGTGCAGCCCGACGGCTATCTGAGCGCGGTCGGCGAGACCGAGGCGCAACAGTTCGACGTGACCATTTCGGTGCCATCCGACGCGTTGCCGGCTTTCGTACAAGGTGGCCAGGCGGCGGTGATGAAGCACGTGAAGATCGAGGGCGACGCCGAATTCGCCACCGTGATCGCGAAGCTCGCCGAGCATCTGCGCTGGGAGCCGGAAGAAGATCTCGCCAGATTTATCGGCGACGGTCCGGCGTGGCGGGTGGCGTCGGTGGTGCGCACGGTCGGCGAACAGGTGCAGCGCACCGGGCGCAATCTGCTCGACACGGCCGCCGAGTATCTGCTCGACGAGAATCCGCAACTGGTGCGCCGCGCCGCGCTCGACGATTTCAACGTCGAGCTGGCTCGGACGCGCGACGCGCTGGCGCGGGTGGAAAAACGCCTCGAGCGTCTTGAACAGAAGGTCGAAGCCCGCGGCGCCGATGCGCCGGGCGGCGCCGCCACGTCGCGCGGCACGCGCTAGTCACCGGGCACAACTATGCGTTTTCTGCGTTTCCTCAAGATTTTTTTCACGGTCATCCGCTTCGGTCTCGATGAGATGATGCTCAGCCGGGTCAACGACCGGCGCGTGCGTTTCCTGTTGCGTATCACGACCATCGGCCGCAAGTTCGACGCGCCGCCGGGCGTGCGTTTGCGCCTTGCGCTCGAAAGCCTTGGGCCGATTTTCGTCAAGTTCGGGCAGGTGCTGTCCACGCGGCGCGATCTGTTGCCGGTCGATATCGCCAACGAACTGGCGAAGTTGCAGGATCAGGTGCCGCCGTTCGATTCGGCAGTGGCGATCGGGCTTGTCGAGAAGTCCCTCGGCGCGCCCGTCGACGTGCTGTTCGACGATTTCGAGCGGACGCCGGTGGCGAGCGCGTCGATCGCGCAGGTGCACTTCGCCACGGTCAAGGCTGGGCAACACGCCGGCAAGGCGGTCGCGGTGAAGGTGCTGCGTCCGAACATGCTGCCGGTGATCGACTCCGATCTCGCCTTGCTGCGCGACATCGCCGTGTGGGCCGAACGTCTGTGGGCCGACGGCAAGCGTCTGAAGCCGCGCGAAGTGGTCGCGGAATTCGACAAATATCTGCACGACGAACTCGATCTGATGCGCGAGGCCGCCAACGGCAGCCAGTTGCGACGCAACTTCGCCGGGCTCGATCTGTTGCTGGTGCCGGAAATGTATTGGGAGTTCTGCACGCCCACCGTGCTGGTGATGGAGCGCATGGTCGGCGTGCCGATCAGCCAGGTGGAGACGCTGCGCGCGGCGGGCGTCGATATTCCGAAGCTCGCGCGCGAAGGCGTCGAGATCTTCTTCACCCAGGTGTTTCGCGACGGTTTTTTCCACGCGGATATGCACCCCGGCAACATTCAGGTGAGCCTCGATCCGGCACATTTCGGGCGCTATATCGCGCTCGACTTCGGCATCATCGGCGCGCTATCGGACTTCGACAAGAACTACCTCGCGCAGAACTTCCTGGCGTTTTTCAAGCGCGACTATCACCGCGTCGCCACGCTGCATCTGGAGTCGGGCTGGGTGCCGCCCACCACGCGCGTCGAAGAACTGGAGAGCGCAATCCGCGCAGTCTGCGAGCCGTATTTCGACCGCGCGCTGAAAGATATTTCGCTGGGGCAGGTCCTGATGCGCCTGTTCTCGACCTCGCGTCGCTTCAATGTCGAGATTCAGCCGCAGCTCGTGCTGCTGCAAAAAACCATGCTGAACGTGGAAGGGCTCGGCCGCTCGCTCGATCCCGAGCTGGACCTGTGGAAGACTGCCAAGCCGTATCTCGAGCGCTGGATGAACGAGCAGATCGGTCTGCGCGGTTGGTACGAGCGCCTGAAGATCGAAGCGCCGCAGTGGAGCAAGACGTTGCCGCAGTTACCGCGCCTGATCCATCACGTGTTGGCCGAGCGGCATGACAACACGCGTGGCGCTAACGACGAAATGATTCGCCAGATTCTGCTTGAACAGAAGCGCACCAACCGCCTGCTGCAAGGCCTGCTGCTGTTCGGCGTGGCGGTCGGCGTCGGTGCGGCGCTGGCGCGGGTGTTTCTCGCGTTTGCCTACGGCGGATAACGACACACGAGGTATCCGATGAGCGACCCGACTCAACCCTCCGCGCCCAATTTTGCGAGCCGCGATCCCGACTCCCCCGATTTCTGGGACGAACGTTTCGAGCGCCGCTTCATGCCGTGGGACCAGGCGGGCGTGCCGTCCGCGTTTCAGTCGTTTGCGGCGCGCCATAAAGAGGCGGGCGTGTTGATTCCCGGCTGCGGCAGCGCGTACGAGGCACTGTGGCTTGCGGAGCAGGGCAACCCGGTGCGGGCAATCGATTTCTCGCCGGCCGCGGTCGCCTCGGCGCAGGAGCAACTGGGCACGCAGCACGCACACCTGGTGGAGCAGGCGGATTTCTTCACCTACGTGCCGCCCTTCGAACCGGAATGGATTTACGAGCGCGCGTTCCTCTGCGCACTGCCGCTGGCGCGCCGCGCCGACTACGCGCGCCGGATGGCCGAACTCATTCCCGGCGGCGCGTTGCTGGCGGGCTTCTATTTCATCGGGGCGACGCCGAAAGGTCCGCCGTTCGGTATCGAACGCGCCGAACTGGACGCGCTACTCACGCCGTATTTCGAATTGATCGAAGACGAACCGGTGAACGATTCGATCGCCGTATTCGCTGGACGTGAGCGCTGGCTCACGTGGCGACGCCGCGTATGAGCACTCGCGGCGCATGAAGGAAAGTCGTGGCCGCACTTGATTCGGCCGCGGTCGCCTCCATTTAGCCCGACGGCGGCTGCGTCCGGCGGTCGTCCCCAAAATCCGGGGTAGGGGTATCGTTTGCGGCTATAATTCAAGGCTTTGCAAGCGTTTACAAGATTTCAGTAGGGAAAAGATCATGCCGATCTACGCTTATCGTTGCGAGTCATGCGGCTTCGGGAAGGACGTGCTTCAGAAGATGAGCGACCCCCAGTTGACGCAATGTCCCGAATGCGGGAAAGACACATTTCGCAAGCAGGTCACTGCCGCCGGTTTCCAGCTGAAAGGCTCGGGCTGGTATGTGACCGATTTCCGCGGTGGCAATAGCGGCGCGAAGGCGCCGGTCAAGGCCGACGCCGACAGCGCCTCGAATGGCGGCGCGGGCGAGAGTGCCACTGCCAATAACGGCGGCGCGGCATCCGACACGGCCGCGGCCAGCAACACGGCTGCCGCCGGCTCATCGAGCACGGCAGCGCCGGTCGCGCCTGCTGCCGCACCGGCCGCTTCGACGAGTTCGAGCGGTTCCGGCAACGCCTAGCGGGACTGCCGCCCTCAGGGGCGGCGCACCTGCCGCGCCTTGGGCTTCGGTCCGCGCGGCTTTCTGGCGGTACACATGACGACGAAAAAAACGACGCTCAAATCGGTGTTCCTGACTGGCCTGCTGGTGCTGGTGCCTCTGGCCATCACACTGTGGGTGCTCGGTCTGATCATCGGCACGATGGACCAGACGCTGTTGCTCTTGCCAAGCGCGTGGCAGCCGGAGCGCGCGCTCGGCTTCCGTCTGCCGGGCCTCGGCGCGGTGCTCACGCTGGCGTTCATCTTTGTCGTCGGTCTGTTGACGCAGAACTTCATCGGGCAGAAGCTCGTGAAGTGGTGGGAAGTCATCGTCGCCCACATTCCGGTGGTCGGTCCGATCTACACCAGCGTCAAACAGGTGTCCGACACCTTGCTGTCGAGCAGCGGCAACGCGTTTCGCAAGGCGCTCCTGATCGAATACCCGCGCCGCGGCTCCTATACGATCGCGTTTCTGACCGGCATTCCGGGCGGCGACGTGGTCAACCACCTGAAAGAAGATCACGTCAGCGTGTATGTGCCGACTACGCCGAACCCCACGTCCGGCTTCTTCCTGATGGTGGCCAAGAGCGAAGTGATCGAGCTCGACATGACGGTCGACGCTGCGCTCAAGTACATCGTCTCGATGGGCGTCGTGGCGCCGTCCGCGCCGCCGGCGCCGGTGCGCCGCACGACAGTCGAGCCTCCGCTGTAATGCCGGCGCGCAGAGTTTCACGCAGGTTCCCACTGCGGCGCGCCGTTCAATCAATGCAAAACGAAAGACAAACATCATGTCGATGAGATCTCAATACTGCGGTCTGGTGACCGAAGAACTGCTGGGCCAAACCGTCTCGCTGTGTGGCTGGGTAAGCCGCCGCCGCGACCACGGCGGCGTCATCTTCATCGACCTGCGCGATCGCGAAGGCCTCGTTCAGGTCGTGTGCGACCCGGACCGCGCGGAGATGTTCAAGGCCGCCGAAGGCGTGCGCAACGAGTTCTGCCTGCAGATCAAGGGTGTCGTGCGCAGCCGTCCGGAAGGCACGACGAACGCCGCGTTGAAGAGCGGCAAGATCGAAGTGCTGTGCCACGAACTGATCGTGCTGAACGCATCGGTCACGCCGCCGTTCCAGCTCGACGACGACAACCTGTCGGAAACCACGCGTCTCACCCATCGCGTGCTCGATCTGCGCCGTCCGCAGATGCAGCACAACCTGCGTCTGCGTTATCGCGTCGCGATCGAAGTGCGCAAGTACCTCGACACGCTGGGCTTCATCGACATCGAAACGCCGATGCTCACGAAGAGCACGCCGGAAGGCGCGCGCGACTACCTGGTGCCGTCGCGTACGAACCCGGGTCAGTTCTTCGCGCTGCCGCAATCGCCGCAGCTGTTCAAGCAGCTGTTGATGGTGGCGAACTTCGATCGCTACTACCAGATCGTCAAGTGCTTCCGCGACGAAGATCTGCGTGCTGACCGTCAGCCGGAATTCACGCAGATCGACTGTGAAACCTCGTTCCTGTCGGAACAGGAAATCCGCGATCTGTTCGAAGACATGATTCGTCACGTCTTCAAGGAAACGATCGGCGTCTCGCTCGCCGAGAAATTCCCGGTCATGCTGTATTCGGAAGCCATGCGCCGCTTCGGTTCGGACAAGCCCGACCTGCGCGTAAAGCTCGAATTCACGGACCTGACGGACGCAGTGCGCGACGTCGACTTCAAGGTGTTCAGCACGCCGGCCAACACGAAAGACGGCCGCGTTGCGGCGATTCGCGTGCCGAAGGGCGGCGAGCTTTCGCGTGGCGATATCGACAGCTACACGGAATTCGTGCGCATCT
The DNA here is from genome assembly GCF_900996225.1 of Paraburkholderia sp. BCC1884. Classification (GTDB taxonomy): domain Bacteria; phylum Pseudomonadota; class Gammaproteobacteria; order Burkholderiales; family Burkholderiaceae; genus Paraburkholderia. The sequence goes on from NZ_CAAJGL010000101.1 coordinate 13,101, forward strand.
ACGGCGCGAAGGGTCTGGCCTGGATCAAGGTCAACGAAGTCGCGAAGGGCCGTGACGGTCTGCAAAGCCCGATCGTCAAGAACCTGCACGACGAAGCGGTCAAGGCGATCATCGAGCGCACCGGTGCGCAAGACGGCGACATCATTTTCTTCGCGGCAGATCGCGCGAAGGTGGTGAACGACAGCCTGGGCGCACTGCGTCTGAAGATCGGTCATTCGGAGTTCGGCAAGGCCAACGGTCTCGTCGAAACCGGCTGGAAGCCGCTGTGGGTGGTCGACTTCCCGATGTTCGAGTACGACGAAGAAGACAACCGCTACGTCGCGGCGCATCACCCGTTCACGAGCCCGAAGGACGAGCACCTCGAGTATCTGGAAACGGATCCGGCACGCTGTCTCGCCAAGGCTTACGACATGGTGCTGAACGGCTGGGAAATCGGCGGCGGCTCGGTGCGTATCCACCGTGAAGAAGTGCAGAGCCAAGTGTTCCGTGCGCTGAAGATCAACGCGGAAGAAGCGCAGGCCAAGTTCGGCTTCCTGCTCGACGCGCTGCAATACGGTGCGCCGCCGCACGGCGGTATCGCCTTCGGTCTGGACCGCATCGTCACGATGATGGCCGGCGCCGATTCGATCCGCGACGTGATCGCGTTCCCGAAAACGCAACGCGCGCAAGATCTGCTCACGCAGGCGCCGAGCGAAGTGGACGAGCGCCAACTGCGCGAGTTGCACATCCGTCTGCGTACGCCGGAACCGAAGGTGTAACGGATTCAGCAATCCGTGCTGTTTGAAAACGACAGCTGAAGCACACGAAAAAGGCGCGTCACGCGCCTTTTTCTTTTTTTGCGTTACAGTCGATGCCAAGCTTTCGACCGTCCCCTCGACCGGTCGCCGACATGTACCGCGCAAGCGTTGCGCCCAGTTTTCACGCCATGCCGAAACCGCCGAAGATTCCACAATCCGTACTCGTCGTCATTCATACGCCCGCACTTGAGGTGCTGCTCATCGAGCGCGCCGATCATGCGGGCTTCTGGCAGTCGGTCACGGGCTCCAGGGATCGGCTCGACGAGCCGCTCGTCGAAACGGCCGCGCGTGAAGTGGCCGAAGAGACCGGCATCGTGGTCGGCGGCAGGCTGGTGCAACAAAGCGCCTTGTTCGACTGGCGCTATTCGATCGAATACGAGATCTATCCGGAGTTCCGGCATCGCTATGCCGAAGGCGTGATCCACAACACCGAACACTGGTTCAGCGTGCAGGTGCCCGAGCAACTCAATGTGAGGCTTGCACCGCGCGAGCACACCGCATTTCTCTGGCTGCCGTATGAAGAAGCGGCGTCACGCTGCTTTTCCTCGTCGAATGCGGATGCGATCCTGCAGCTGCCCAAGCGGCTCAGCCAGCGCGCGAGCCTCGAGCATCCCGCGGAGGGTGGCCCGTGAGCGTCGGCAGCGCGCGCCGTTTCGCCCGACTGCGGCAATCGCTGCTCGGCCGCCGTTATTGGCAACGTTACCGCTTCACCAGCGGCAACGAAGTCAAACTGCTGCGTTCCGGCGATCAGTTCTTCAGCGCCTTGATCGAGCGTATCGACGCCGCGCAGCACGACGTCGTTCTCGAAACCTATATCTTCTGCTATGACAAAGCCGGCCAGTCGGTCAGCGCCGCCTTGCTGCGCGCCGCCGGGCGCGGCGTGAAAGTGCGCGTGATCACCGACGGCATCGGCACGGCCCGTTTGCCGATGTTCAACGAGTGGCCGATGGCCGGCGTCGACCATCGCATCTACAACCCGCACCTGTTCGGCCGTTTCGGCTTCTCGCGGACACACCGCAAGCTGGCGGTGATCGACGATCAGTACGGCTTTTGCGGCGGCATCAACATCGTCGACGACTACGAGAACAATGGCGAGCGCCTGCCGTTCCGGCGCTGGGACTTCGCCGTCGAATTGCGCGGACCGGTGGTCGCCGATATCCGCCAGGCGTTCGAGGTGCAATGGCGGCGCATCCGCCTTGGACACCGTCCGCTCGAGTCCATGCAGCCGGACCTCGGTCCGAAAACAATGGCTTCGCTCGGCAGCCTGCGGCGGCGTCGGCAACGTCGCAATGAACAATTGTGGGCGGGCGGTCTGCCGTGCGTGGCGTTCGTCGCGCGCGACAACCTGATCAACCGGCGCGCGATCGAAAAGGCCTACCTGACCGCGATCGGCCAGGCGCGCAGCGAGATCCTGCTGGCCAATCCTTACTTCATGCCGGGGCGCAAACTGCGGCGCGCCTTGGTGCTGGCGGCGCGGCGCGGCGTCGAAGTGAAGCTGATTATCGGGCGCAAGGAGTTTCGGGCGCTCGATTACGCGGTGCCGTTCCTGTACCGTTCCTTGCTCAAGGCCGGCGTTCACATCGCCGAGTACGAGAAAACCCTGCTGCACGGCAAGGTAGCGGTGGTGGATTCGAACTGGGCGACCGTCGGCTCGTCGAATCTCGACGCGCTGAGCCTCATGCTCAACAACGAAGCCAACGTGGTGCTGGTCAACGACCCAGCCATCGAGGCCCTGCGCGAAGCGATTCTCGTCGCTTTCAAAGACGCGCGCCGCATCGACGAGGCGCACTACGACGCCCGCCCGGCCGGCGAGCGCGCACTCAACTGGATCGCCTACACGATCTACCGTGCAGCAATGAAACTGCTGACGGTGGGGGGCTACGACTAAGCGTAGGCAACGGATTTCGAGGGACCGTCCAAGGGACGTCCCCGGTAGCCGATCCCGTTTGCTTGCTGCATCATGTCGGCGCTGCTGCGCCACGCGCGCCTTGACCGGCAACAAATACCTCAAGGCAAACGCCTCTAAAAAATCTGATTCCTCTGATTGACGGATGCCGCAGAATTGAAACCAGGTTAGAAACCGGTTTCTAATAAAGTCCTTGTTTAGCGGACGGCAGCACTCAATAATAGTACGGCCGTTCGATTTTCTTTCGGTCACATTAGAACGGTAAAAAGCTATGCGAAAAGGCGAACAAACGCGAGCCGCGATTCTCGAAGCCGCACTCGATCTGGCAAGCCGCGACGGACTGGAAGGTCTGACGATCGGGTTGCTGGCCGAGCGCATGCAGATGAGCAAAAGCGGAGTGTTCGCGCATTTCGGGTCGCGCGAGGATTTGCAGGTCGAAGTCGTGCGCGAATATCACCGTCGTTTCGAAGACGAGGTGTTTTTCCCGAGCTTGCGCGAGCCTCGTGGCTTGCCGCGCTTGCGCGCGATGATTTCCCGCTGGATCGAGAAACGCATTCAGGAAGTCACCACCGGTTGTATCTACATCAGCGGCGCCGTCGAATACGACGATCGCGCGGATAACCCGGTGCGTGAACAGCTGGTGTCGAGCGTGACGATCTGGCGTGCGGCCCTCACGCGTGCGATTTCGCAAGCCATGGAAGAAGGCCATCTGCGTGCCGATACCGATCCGCAACTGATGCTCTTCGAACTGTACAGCTTCACGCTCGGTCTACATCACGACGCGCGCTTCCTGCATCTGCCGGATGCTGTGCGCCTCACGTGGGCCGCGCTGGAAAAATTGATTGTTTCGTATCAAAGCGAAAGCCGTTAGCCACGCCGCCGAACCTCTTCAAGTTTCAGCGGCAAAGAAAGCTCCGATCCACGGACTCTGCTAACAGCCTGGCTTCTTGTCAAACTTGGGAGAGAGTCATGGGACAGTACGCCGCGCCGCTGCGCGACATGCAATTCGTGTTGCACGAACTGCTTAACGTCGAAGCCGAAATCAAGCAGATGCCGAAGCACGCGGATCTCGACGCCGACACGATCAACGCGGTGCTCGAGGAAGCCGGCAAGTTCTGCTCCGAAGTGCTTTTCCCGCTCAACCACAGCGGCGACCAGGAAGGCTGCACGTACGTCGGCGACGGCGTCGTGACCACGCCGAAGGGCTTCAAGGAAGCCTATCAACAGTATGTCGAAGCCGGTTGGCCGGCACTGGGCTGCGATCCCGAATACGGCGGCCAGGGCCTGCCCGCGTTCGTGAACAACGCGCTCTACGAAATGATGAACTCGGCGAATCAGGCGTGGACCATGTATCCGGGTCTGTCGCACGGCGCGTATGAGTGTCTGCACGCACACGGCACGCCGGAGTTGCAGCAGCGCTATTTGCCGAAGCTGGTCGCTGGCGTCTGGACCGGCACGATGTGTCTGACCGAACCGCATTGCGGCACTGACCTCGGTATTCTGCGCACGAAGGCCGAACCGAACAGCGACGGCTCGTACGCGATCAGCGGCACGAAGATTTTCATCTCCAGCGGCGAACACGATCTCGCGGAGAACATCGTTCACCTGGTGCTCGCGCGTTTGCCGGGCGCACCGAACGGCACCAAGGGCATCTCGCTCTTCATCGTGCCGAAATTCATTCCGAACGAAGCCGGCGAGCCGGGCGCGCGCAACGGCGTGAAGTGCGGTTCCATCGAACACAAGATGGGCATTCACGGTAACGCCACCTGCGTCATCAATCTCGACAACGCCACGGGCTGGCTGGTCGGCGAACCGAACAAGGGCTTGAACGCCATGTTCGTGATGATGAACGCCGCACGTCTGGGCGTCGGCATGCAAAGCCTGGGTCTGACCGAAGTCGCTTATCAGAACTCGCTGACGTACGCGAAAGAGCGTCTGCAAATGCGTTCGCTGACCGGCCCGAAGGCCCCGGAAAAGGCCGCCGACCCGATCATCGTGCATCCGGACGTGCGCCGCATGCTGCTCACGCAGAAAGCCTACGCTGAAGCCGCGCGCGCGTTTTCGTACTGGTCCGCGCTGCACATCGACAAGGAACTGTCGCACGCCGACGAAGCGGCGCGCAAGGAAGCCGCCGACCTCGTCGCGCTGCTCACGCCGATCCTGAAGGCGTTCCTGTCGGACAACGCGTTCGAAAGCACCAACCACGCGATGCAGATCTACGGCGGCCACGGCTTTATCGCCGAGTGGGGCATGGAGCAGTACGTGCGCGACGCGCGTATCAACATGATCTACGAAGGCACCAACGCGATTCAGGCGCTCGACCTGCTGGGCCGCAAGATCCTCGGCGACATGGGCGCGAAGATGAAGAAGTTCGGCAAGCTGGTGTCGGATTTCGTCGAAGCCGAAGGCATCAAGCCGGAAATGCAGGAGTTCATCAACCCGCTCGCCGACATCGGCGAAAAGGTGCAGAAGCTGACGATGGAAATCGGCATGAAGGCCATGCAGAACCCCGACGAAGTCGGCGCCGCCGCCGTGCCGTATCTGCGCACCGTCGGTCATCTGGTGTTCTCGTACTTCTGGGCGCGCATGGCACGCATCGCGCTGGATAAGGAAGCGTCGGGCGATCCGTTCTACAAGGCCAAGCTCGCCACGGCCCGTTTCTATTTCGCGAAGCTGCTGCCGGAAACGGCCATGACGATCCGTCAGGCACGCGCCGGTTCGAAGTCGATGATGGACGTCGAAGAGTCGCTGTTCTAAAGCCACATCACGGCAGACGCCGCGCGTTCTGATATGAATCGCGCGGCGTCTGCATCTGCCACATCTCGCGAAGCGTCCATGCACCTTCGCGACACCGCATAACTCCCCGGAGGAACGACGTGAGCAATCTGATCATTCGCAAGGTAGCCGTGCTCGGCGCCGGCGTGATGGGCGCGCAGATCGCCGCGCACCTGATCAACGCCAAGGTGCCCGTGCTGCTGTTCGACCTGCCCGCCAAGGAAGGCCCGAAGAACGCCATCGCGCTCAAGGCGATCGAGAATCTGAAGAAGCTGTCGCCGGCGCCGTTCGGCGTGAAGGACGACGCGCAATACATCCAGCCCGCGAATTACGACGACGACATCGAGAAGCTCGCTGAATGCGACCTCGTGATCGAAGCGATCGCCGAGCGGATGGACTGGAAGCACGACCTGTACAAGAAGGTCGCGCCGCACCTCGCCCCGAACGCGATTTTCGCGACCAACACGTCGGGTCTGTCGATCACGGCGTTGTCGGAAGGTTTCCCGGATGAACTGAAGGCGCGCTTCTGCGGCGTGCACTTCTTCAATCCGCCGCGCTACATGCATCTGGTCGAGCTGATCCCGACCGCGACCACGCGTCCGGAAATTCTCGATCAACTCGAATCGTTCCTGACGAGCGTGGTCGGCAAGGGTGTCGTGCGCGCGAAAGACACACCAAACTTCATCGCCAACCGTGTCGGCATTTTCTCGATCCTCGCCGTCATTACCGAAGCCGCGAAGTTCGGCCTGCGTTTCGACGAAGTGGACGACCTGACGGGTTCGCGTCTGGGCCGCGCCAAGTCGGCGACGTTCCGCACCGCCGACGTGGTCGGTCTCGACACGATGGCGCACGTCATCAAGACGATGCAGGACACGCTGGGCGACGACCCGTTCTTCCCGGTCTACGAAACGCCGGCCGTGCTGGCCGAACTGGTGAAGAAGGGCGCGCTCGGTCAGAAGACCGGCGGCGGCTTCTACAAGAAGGAAGGCAAGGCGATCAAGGTGCTCGACCCGAAGACGGGCGAGTACGTCGAAGGCGGCGCAAAGGCGGACGAACTGGTCGGCCGCATTCTGAAGCGCCCGGCGGCCGAGCGTCTGAAGCTCTTGCGCGAATCGGAGCATCCGCAGGCGCAATTCCTGTGGGCGATTTTCCGCGACGTGTATCACTACATCGGCGTGCATCTGGAATCGATCGCTGACAACGCGCGCGACGTCGACCTGGCGATCCGTTGGGGCTTCGGCTGGAACGAAGGTCCGTTCGAAGGCTGGCAGACGGCTGGCTGGAAGCAGGTCGCCGAGTGGGTTCAGGAAGATATCGCGGCAGGCAAGGCGCTCTCGAGCGTGCCGTTGCCGTCGTGGGTGCTGGAAGGTCCGGTGGCCGAAAAGGGCGGCGTGCATACGAACGAAGGTTCGTGGTCGCCGGCGTCGAAGACCTTCGTGCCGCGCTCGTCGCTGTCGATCTACGACAAGCAGGTGTTCCGTGCACCGCTCGTCGGCGAAACTTCGGCTGATCCGAAAACCTACGGCAAGACGCTGTTCGAAACGGACGCCGTGCGCGCGTGGGTCGACGACCGTGCGGGCGAGAACGACGTCCTGATCGTGTCGTTCAAGAGCAAGATGAACACGATCGGACCGTCGGTGATCGACGGTCTGACGCAAGCAATCGAGCTGGCCGAAAAGGACTACAAGGGTCTGGTGGTGTGGCAGCCGACGTCGCTGAAACTCGGCACGCCGGGCGGCCCGTTCTCCGCTGGCGCGAACCTCGAAGAAGCCATGCCCGCCTTCATGATGGGCGGCGCGAAGGGCATCGAGCCGTTCGTGAAGAAATTCCAGCAAGGCATGCTGCGCGTGAAGTACGCGAGCGTGCCGGTCATCTCGGCGGTCTCGGGCATCGCGCTCGGCGGCGGCTGCGAACTGGCGCTGCATAGCGCGAAGCGTGTTGCCCACATCGAAAGCTATATCGGTCTGGTCGAAGTCGGCGTCGGCCTCGTGCCGGCAGGCGGCGGTCTGAAGGAAGCGGCCTTGCGCGCTGCGGAAGCGGCGACGCAAGTCGGCGCGACCAACGACCTGCTGAAGTTCGTGCAGAAGTCGTTCGAGAATGCAGCGATGGCGAAGGTTTCGGCTTCCGCGCTCGACGCTCGCACGATGGGTTACCTGAAACCGTCCGACACGATCGTCTTCAACGTGTTCGAGCTGCTCGACGTCGCGAAGAAGGAAGCGCGCGCGCTGTCGGCTGCGGGTTATCGTCCGCCGCTGCGGGTCACGCAAGTGCCGGTGGCGGGCCGCTCGGCGATCGCCACGATCAAGGCCTCGCTAGTCAATATGCGCGATGGCCGTTTCATCAGCGAGCATGATTTCCTGATCGCGAGCCGCATCGCTGAAGCGGTGTGCGGTGGCGATGTCGAAGCCGGCAGCCTGGTCGACGAAGAATGGCTGCTGCAACTCGAGCGTCGCGCGTTTGTCGATCTGCTCGGCACGCAAAAGACACAGGAACGGATCATGGGCATGTTGCAAACCGGCAAGCCGGTGCGTAACTGAGCGACGAGCGTAGAGCGAATAGCAAGACATAGGAGCTTCAAATGGCAAAGCAATTGCAAGACGCATACATCGTCGCCGCGAGCCGCACGCCGATCGGCAAGGCGCCGCGCGGGATGTTCAAGAACACGCGCCCCGACGAACTGCTGGTGCACGCGATCAGATCCGCCGTGGCGCAAGTGCCCGGCCTCGACACGAAAGTGATCGAAGACGCGATCATCGGCTGCGCGATTCCGGAAGCGGAACAAGGCCTGAACGTCGCGCGCATGGGCGCGCTGCTGGCCGGTCTGCCGAACACGGTCGGCGGCGTCACGGTGAACCGTTTCTGCGCCTCGGGTCTGACCGCGCTCGCGATGGCGGCTGACCGCATCCGCGTCGGCGAATCGGACGCGATGATCGCCGGTGGATGCGAATCGATGAGCATGGTGCCGATGATGGGCAACAAGCCGTCGATGTCGCCGCACATCTTCGATCGCAACGAAGACATCGGCATCGCCTATGGCATGGGCCTGACGGCGGAGAAAGTGGCCGAGCGCTGGAAGATCAGCCGCGAAGCACAAGACGCGTTCTCGGTCGAATCGCACCGTCGCGCAATCGCGGCGCAGCAAGCTGGTGAATTCAACGACGAAATCGCTGCGTACACGATCACGGAGCGTTTCCCGGATCTCGCCACCGGCGAGGTCAGGATCAAGACCCGCGAAATCTCGCTCGACGAAGGCCCGCGCGCGGAAACGTCGCTCGAAGGTCTCGCCAAGCTGCGCGCGGTGTTCGCCAACAAGGGTTCGGTCACCGCAGGCAACAGCTCGCAAACTTCGGACGGCGCCGGCGCGCTGATCGTGGTGTCGGAAAAGATGCTCAAGGAGTTCAACCTCACGCCGCTCGCGCGGTTCGTCAGCTTCGCCGTGCGTGGCGTGCCGCCGGAAATCATGGGCATCGGTCCGAAGGAAGCGATTCCGGCTGCGCTGAAGGCAGCAGGCCTGAAGATCGAGGACATGGACTGGATCGAACTGAACGAAGCGTTCGCCGCGCAATCGCTGGCGGTGATTCAGGATCTGGGCCTCGATCCGTCGAAGATCAATCCGCTCGGCGGCGCGATCGCTCTCGGTCACCCGCTCGGCGCGACGGGCGCGATTCGTGCGTCGACGGTGGTGCACGGCCTGCGCCGCCGCAACTTCAAGTACGGCATGGTAACGATGTGCGTCGGCACCGGCATGGGCGCAGCGGGCATCATCGAGCGCCTGTAAGCGTGCTCGACACGATGTTCGCTCCGATCCTCGAGTGCAGCCCCGAGGTTATCCAGGGGCCGACCTCGTAAAGATCGCAGAACGGTTCGCAGGCCAGGCTTGCGAACCGTTTTTTACATTCTCAGCAGCAACCCGAAGAGATGAAGGAGATGACGATGGATATCCTGGTCGAGCGCGCCGACGGCGTGCTGACGATTGCCTTCAACCGGCCCGACAAGAAAAACGCGATCACGGCCGCGATGTATCAGACCATGGCCGACGCGCTGGTCGAAGCGCAAGGCGATGCGTCGGTGCGCGCGATCCTGATTCGTGGCAGCGCCGGCATTTTCAGCGCCGGCAACGATCTCGAAGACTTCATGAAGACGCCGCCGATGGGCGAAAGCGCGCCGGTGTTCCAGTTCCTGCGCGCGATCAGCTCGGCCGAAAAGCCGGTGGTGGCGTCGGTGGCGGGGCCGGCGGTCGGCATCGGCACGACGCTGCTTCTGCATTGTGATCTCGTCTACGCGGCGGACACGGCCAGCTTCTCGCTGCCGTTCGCGCAACTGGGGTTATGTCCCGAAGCGGCGTCGAGTCTGTTGTTGCCGCGCGTGGGCGGCTATCAGGCGGCGGCGGAAAAGTTGCTGCTCGGCGAGGCGTTCGACGCTGCCGAAGCTCAACGCATGGGTTTCGTGAATCGTCTGCTGCCGGCTGCTGAAGTCGACGCGTTCGCCGCTTCGCAAGCCGCGAAGCTGGCCGCGCTGCCGGCTTCGTCGTTGCGCGTGACGAAGAGTTTGATGAAGCACGCGAGCCACCAGGAACTGCACACGCAGATGTCGGAAGAAGCCGTGCATTTCGGCAAGATGCTGCTCGCACCGGAAGCGCGCGAGGCGTTCAAGGCGTTCTTCGAAAAGCGCAAACCGGATTTCCGGCAATTCGACTGATATGCCGCGTTCAGGCGCATTCACGCACCTGAACGCTTCTGGCGACTTTCAGCCAGGCGTCGGCTGCAAAGTATCGTAGTCGACGTAGCTTTTCTCGCGGCAGAAGCTCACCAGCCGCACGCCCGCCTTGCGGGCAATCGCAATCGCGAGCGACGACGGCGCCGAGATCGTCGCGACCATCGGCACGTCGACGCGCGCGGCCTTGCGCACCAGCTCGTAGCTGGCGCGGCTCGAGAGAAACACGAAGCCGTCTTTCGTATCCGCCCGGTCGAGCACGAGCTGGCCGATCAGCTTGTCGAGCGCATTGTGGCGGCCGACATCCTCGAAGGCGTAACGGATCGCGCCTGACGCGTCGCACCATGCGGCGGCGTGCAGACCGCCGGTCAATTGGGTTAGCGCCTGGTGTTCCGGCAAATCGCGGGCCGCGCGCGCGATCGCGTCCGGCGCGAGCCGTTGAAAGAAGCCCGTGTCCGGTACCCGCTCCGGTTCAAGATCGAGCAGATCGATGCTCTCGATTCCGCACACGCCGCAGCCCGTTCGTCCGGCCAGTGCGCGGCGCTTTTCCTTCAGCGCGACGAAGGCCTGCTGCACCACCTGCAATTGCACTTCGGCATGTGGCAATTCGCCGTCGTCGTGCAGTTCGACCTCGATGTCCTGAATGTCGGCGCCGCGCGCCACGATCCCTTCCGAAATCGCGAATCCGACCGCAAACGCTTCCAGATCGCGCGGCGTGCACATCATCACCGCGTGCGAAATGCCGTTGAAGACGAGCGCGACCGGCCATTCCTGACCGACGTGGTCGATAACGGTTTCGACTTCGGTGCCGCGGTGCCGGTGCACCTTGCGCTCCACCGCGCCTGGCTGTCCGGCGGTTTCCAGTTCGTTCAAGCTCAGTGACTCCTTTACCTTGCTACGCGCCGCTGCGGCGCGAATTAGGTTCTAAAATACCTCAAGCTGGGCTTGCGTGCCGTCCACCCTCAAAAGGAACACTGTCATGGGACTCAACGAAGCACCGCTTCTGTTCGACTTCGAAGTCGCGTCTTCGGAGAATTTCACCTTCATTCCGATGTCGGTCCGCTTCAATCTCGACCGCTTCGGCCTGCGCATCTCGCTTGCGCAGTGGCAGTTGCTGCCGCTCGAAGACCGCAAGCTGCTGGCGCGTTTCCCGGTCGAGGAAGACGCCGAGATCGAACCGAATTTCGATCACGCCCTGTTCGAAATGCTGCGCACCCATGCGAATGTCGAGCCGGAATGGTTCACGCCGGAAGAATCGCCCGCCTGGCGGCGCACCGACAGCGTGCCGCCAGGCGTCGCGCATCAGGCGGGGCTGGCGGGGCTCGCCACGCCGGGCGTCGCGCAATGGGCCGAACTTGCCCCTTTCAAGCGTTACGTACTCACTAAACTGTCGCGCAAGCCCGACGCCAATCACGACTTCATCCCGGCGATGAAGGAATTTGGTGCGGCCGGCTAGGTGCTCCCGGCCAGTTTTTTTCACTCTCCACCCTCAACCCGCTCCGAACGCTGCCGTTATCCATGGGTTGGCGCGTAAAAAAATCCGCATCGGTGCCGTCCTTGCATCGACAGCGACTACGCGCTCCCGCCGGCAGAACGATTGACGTTCGGAACCCATGAATCTTTTTCTCTCGAAGCGGCTGCTGATCAATATCGCGGTCGTGGCCGCGGCGGTCGGCGCAAACGCGTTCGTCGCCTACACGCAGATTTGCGGCCAACGCGACGCCGATGCCCGCATGCTGCGTTCGACGAGCGTGCGCCAGAACCTCGACGCCTATCACACGGCGCTCGACGGTGGCCTCGCTGCGCTCGGCCGTTTCGAGGCTACGGGTGAATCCGCGCCGGTCAACGCGGCCACCGCGATGACCACGACGCTGACGGGACTGGAGCGCGAGCTGCGCCAGGAACTCATCGGCGAACCCGCCATGCTCGGCGCACTGGCCAAATTGAGCGCGGATAGCCAAACGCTGCAGCACGACATCAACGACGCGTTGCTCAAGAGTGCCGACGCCGGGGCAAGTGCCTCGCGCGCCTGGGCGGCCTCGACCTACACGCATCTCGGACTGGGCCTCGACCGGGTGGAAGCCGACCTGGCCGAACTGCGCGGTGCGGAAAACCGCGCCTTGCAAGCGTCGCTGGCGGCGTCCGGCGTCGAAACCCAGCGCGCAATGTTCCTGCTGATCGTGACGATGCTCGCGGGCAGCGTGCTGTTGATCTTCACGTTCGGCGCGCGCGAAAGCAGCGCCCGCGAGAAGCTGCGCACCGTGCGCGCGCTGGGGCGCAACGACGAACGCTTTCGCGGCCTGTTCGACGATCATCCGGTGCCGATGTATATCTTCGATCGCGAGACGCTGCGTTTTCTCGCCGTCAACGCGGCTGCGATCCAGCAATACGGCTATTCCGAATCCGAATTTCTCGGCATGACGATTCGCGCGATCCGGCCAAATGCCGAAATTGCGCGCCTCGAATCGCATCTGCAACGCAGCGACGCGACCTCGCGCAACCGCACCATGGCGGGCGTCTGGCATCACCGTCGCAAGGACGGGACGACGATCAGCGCCGACATCTCGTATCACGCGATGAATTTCCTCGGCCGCGCCGCGTTCTTCGTGCTGGCCGACGACGTCACCGAGCAGATCAACGCCGAAGCCGAAGCGCATCGCTCGAACCAGATGCTCGAAGCAGTGATCGACAACATTCCGCAACGCATCTTCTGGAAGGATCTGGAGTCGCGCTATCTCGGCTGCAACATGGCGTTCGCGCGCGATGCCGGGCTCGCCTATCCCGAGCAGGTGGTCGGCAAAAGCGACACCGACATGCCGTGGCGTGCCTTCGCCGATCTGCTCAACAAGCACGACCAGGAAGTGGTGAGCACGGGCGTGCCGAAGATGAGTTTCGAAGTCGATCTGATGATCGACGGTGTGCACCGCACCACGGTCACGAGCAAGCTGCCGTTCACCGACGGCGACGGCCGCGTGATCGGCGTGCTCGGCTCGTACACGGACATCACCGAGCGCAAACGCGCCGACCTCGCGCTGCGTCTGCAAAGCCGCGCGCTCGATGCGAGCGTCAACGCGATTCTGATCACCGCGCCGTCACCGACAGGCAACCTGATCGAATACGTGAACCCGGCCTTCATGCGCATCACCGGCTACGATCCGGCCGAGGTGATCGGCCACGATTGCCGCGTGCTGCAACGCGACGACCGCGATCAGGAAGGCGTCGCACTGATCCGCCAGGCGCTCGTGGCGAATCGCGAGGTGAGCGCCGTGGTGCGCAACTACCGCAAGGACGGCGCGCTGTTCTGGAATCAGCTGTTCATCGCGCCGGTGCCGAATGCGGAAGGCGTGATTACCCATCACATCGGCGTAATCAACGATGTGACCGATCTGATCCGCTACCAGGAACAGCTCGAATATCAGGCCAACTACGACAGTCTCACGCGCCTGCCGAACCGCAATCTGCTGCGCGACCGCTTGCAGCATGCGTTGATCGTCGCGCAACGGCAGCACAAGGGCGTCGCGGTCGTGTTCATCGATCTGGACGGCTTCAAGAACGTCAACGACAGCCTGGGTCACAGCGTCGGCGACCGTCTGCTAAGTGTGGTCGCCGAGCGGCTGGCGCGCTGTACGCGCACGAGCGATACGGTGGCGCGCCATGGCGGCGACGAGTTCGTGATCGTGATGACCGACACGGTCGACGAACAATCGCTGATCGCGTGGATGGAGCGCGTGCGGCTGTCGATTTCCGAGCCGGTATGGCTCGACGGTACCGAGTTGTACGTGGGCTGTAGCATGGGCGCGAGCCTCTTCCCGCAAGACGGGGAAGACGCGGAAACGCTGATGAAAAAGTCCGATCTCGCGATGTATCGCGCAAAGGACATGGGCCGCAACACGTTCCAGTTCTACCAGCCGGAAATGAACGCGAGCGCGGGCGTGCGGCTGAATCTCGAACGGCGTCTGCGCCGGGCGTTGCGCGACAACGAATTCCTGTTGCACTACCAGCCGCAGGTGGATATCGAGACTGGGCAGATCGTCGGCACCGAAGCGCTGGTGCGTTGGCGCGACCCAGAGTTCGGGCTGATTGCGCCCTCGGCATTCATTCCGCTCGCGGAAGAAAGCGGCCTGATCGGACCGCTCTCCGAATGGGTCTTGCGCGAAGCGTGTCGTCAGAACAAGGCGTGGCAGGACGAAGGTCTGCCGCCGGCGCGTGTGTCGGTGAATCTGTCGGCGCGGGTGTTCCAGCAGCGCGATATCGCCAAACTGGTGATGCAGGTGCTGGCCGAGACGGGGCTCGAGCCGCAGTACCTCGAACTCGAATTGACCGAAAGCACCATCATGCGCAACGCCGAAGAGGCCGTATCGATGCTCAACGAGCTGCACGCACTGGGCATCGGCCTGGCCATCGACGACTTCGGCACGGGCTATTCGAGCCTGAGCTATCTGAAGCGCTTCCCGGTGGATCGCCTGAAAATCGACCGTTCGTTCGTGTCGGACATCGGCGTATCGGGCGACGACGAGACGATCACCTCGGCGATCATCGCGCTCGCGCATTCGCTGAAGTTGCAGGTGATCGCCGAAGGGGTGGAAACCTCGGCGCAACTCGATTTCCTGAAAGAGCGCGCGTGCGACGAGATGCAAGGCTTCTACTTCGCCAAGCCCCTGACCACCGAAGCGATTTCCGAGTTGTTGCAGGGCGGCGTGGGACGCGATCTGGCCACGGTTTAAGCGTCCCCACGCGCTGCATTTACTGCGCCGGCGTGCTCAGAAAAACCGGCAGGTCTTCGGCCAGCGCCGAAAACGCCTGCAAATGCGGGTGCGCCGTTTTTCCGACGGTGCCCGGCAACATCATCTGCGTGAAGTGCCAGGCGACGGCCACGGTGACGTCGGCCGCATCGAACTGATTCGCCTCGAGCGGCAGCGCGGCGGCCGCGACTTCGCGTTCGAGTTCGGCGTAGGCGGCGAACAGCTGCGCGCTCACGCGCTCGACCCAAGGCTCATGCTGCTTTTCAGCCGGGCGCAGGTTGCGTTCATAAACGATCTGCACGGTCTTCTCACAGGCGGCGAGCGCAAGACCCGTGAGCCGGGCGGCGCGCAAGGCGCCGTCGGGATGTGTTGGAAAGAGCCTTTGCTGCGGCCCGGCGAGTGTGGCGAGGTACTGCAGGATCACCGTCGAATCCATCACGGTCTGGCCGTTGTCAGCGATCAACGTCGGCGCCTTGACGACGGGATTGATCTTCGCGAACTCGTCGTAGGTGCTGAACACCGAAATCGGCTGGTGCTCGAACTCCAGCTTCAATAATTTCAGACAGATAGCGACCCGGCGCACGTACGGCGAATCGAGCATTCCGATCAGTTTCATTTCGTTTCCGTTAGAAGTTCTTTCAGTACGCGATTGGACCGCGGCAAGCTGCGGTTCCGTGGCTGGTCAAACTCGTCGCGCATGAGAGGGATAGGTTAAGCATCTCCATCAATCAAAAAAAGCGACATTATTCGACGGTTTACGTCAGAATTTCTAACATGAAAGCCATCCCGCCTTTGACCGCATTGCGCTGCTTCGAGGCCGTCGCCCGGCTGGGCGGCGTGACTCATGCGGCGCGCGAATTGCACGTGACGCATTCGGCGGTGAGTCAGCAAATCAAGGTGCTGGAAGACACCATGGGCGTCGCGCTGTTCGTGCGTGAGGCGCGCGGACTGCGGCTCACCGAAGAGGGACGCCTTTACGCGCTCGACATCCGCATCGCGTTGCGCGACATCACTCAGGCAACACGCCGCGCCCAGGCACGACCGCAGGAAAGCGAACTGGTGATCGCGACTTTGCCGTCGTTCGCGCAGCACTGGCTCGTGCCGCGTCTTGCCAGCTTTCGCGAGGCGCATCCCTATTATCGAGTGCGTCTGCTGACGAGTCTGCAAATCGAAGACTTCCGCCAGGGCGGCTGCGATGTCGGCATCCGCATGGGGCAGGGCCATTGGCCCGAGCTCGCGCAACAAAAATTATTCGACGACGAGATGATCGTGGTCGCCGCGCCGCATTTCGCGCTGGCGCCGAATGGCCGCTTGCCCGTCAGCGCCGAGGACATCGTCGGCTGTCCGCTGATATCGAGCCCGGATACCCAGTGGGCCGAATGGTGCCAGGCGGCGCGGGTCGCGGTGCCGGCCGCCGGCTCCGTCGTGCTCAGCGCGAACGATTCGAACATCGTGATCAGCACCGTGTTGCTGGGTCAGGGCATCGCGCTCGAACGGCGCAGCCTGGTCGCTCATGCAATGGCGCGCGGCGAACTCGTGCAGATCAGCGAGGTTTGCGTGCCGTATCCCTATCCCTACTGGCTGGTGTGGCAGCAGCGCGAAACGCTCAATGCGCGGCAGGCGCATTTCACTCAGTGGATCGGAGGGCAGGTCGATGCCTATTTACGCAGCGGTCATTCGTCGGCGGTATCGGTTCACGCGGTTTAGCGCGGTGCCGGCGTCTGCGCCGCCAGCCCAGATTCTGTGGCGCTCGTATATATTCGGGGTTCTCATCTCAGACTGAGCTGGGAACTCTGAAGCATCAATGCACGTGGCGTAGCGTCCGTTCGCTGGTTGTTTTCGTGGTTGTAGGCGGTCACGGACGTTGGGCCGAAGACTTTTTCGACAATACGATTGGAGAGAGAACAATGACGTCTACACCTGCAAAAAAACTGGCTGTCCTGCTGGCATCGGTTGTCCTGAGCGTGGCGGCAGCCGCGCCGGCGTTCGCGCAAAGCAGCGACGCTGCTGCGGCAGGCACCGATTCGGGCGCGGTCAAGCCCATGGTCGCTTCGACACCGGCGGCAACGACCAAGGCCCAACGCAAGGCCGCGCGCAAACAGGCACGGGCGAAGAAAAACGCCGAGTTGAAGAAGCTGGAAAGCAACGGCTACAACCCGTCGCGTAATGATCCGAACTATCCGACCGACATTCAGAATGCGGAGAAGAAGGCGGCGGGCGGTTCTGGCGGTCAGTGACGCCGGGTCCGAGGCGGCGTATCGCGCGAAGAGCGTAGCGCTGAACGAAAACGAGGCGCCCAGGCGCCTCGTTTTTTTCGTTTACCGCAGACCGCGGCGAGCCGTTCAGTCCAGCACGGGCAGCGCGCGCGGGCGGCGGTCGCTATCGGTGGCGACGTAGGTGAGGGTGGCTTCGGTCACCTTTACGAGATCTTCGGTCAGGCTCATGCGCTGCGCGTAGACCACCACCGAAACCGTGACCGACGTGTTACCCGTCTTGACGATGTCCGCGTAAAAGCTCAGCAGATCGCCGACGAACACCGGCTGCTTGAAGACGAACGAATTCACCGCAATGGTCGCCACGCGCCCATTGGCACGGCGGCTTGCCGGAATCGAGCCGGCAATGTCCACTTGCGCCATGATCCAGCCGCCGAACACGTCGCCGTGAACGTTCGCGTCCGACGGTTGCGGCACGACGCGCAGCGCGCAATGCTTTTGCGGGAGTTGTAGGAGATCGGACATTCGGGGCACCTTTGAGAAACGGTTTGGCTCGGTCGACTCGACCGCCAGGCAGCGATTCACGACAACGCGTCCAGTCAGCGCTCACCCGGTTGCACACACCAACCGTACGGCCGCGCTACTGGCCGATTCGCAACTCGTGGCCGGACAGCCCGTGAAAAGCGGCACCAGCCGGCTTCTGCGACAATAGAAAGATCAGGAATTGTACGGGAAAGCGCCCAGCCGGATTTGCGCGACAAAATGCAGTGTGCCGGACCGGCATGCCGCAATCGGCGCACTGCTGCGAACTCCGTCGCTTCCATCTTCCCCAAGCAGACTCTCCATGCGCCGCACGCCTTCCTCCGAGCCCTCGCCGATTTCCACCCAGCCGCGCAACGACTGGCAGACGATCCTGTCGCTGCTGCCTTACCTCGGCACTTATAAGTGGCGGGTGGGATTCGCGCTGACTTGCCTGATCGGCGCCAAAGTCGCCAATCTCGGCGTGCCGATCGTGATGAAACGGATCGTCGACGGCCTCGCGTCGGTGCGCCATCTCACCGCGCTTGGCCGCGCGCACGACGCGCCGGGTATCGTGTTGCTGGGCGGCGTCGGTTTGCTGGTGGTGGCGTATGCGGTGGTGCGATTGTCGACGTCGCTATTCACCGAGTTGCGCGAGATCCTGTTTGCGAAAGTGACCGAAAGCGCGGTGCGTCAACTGGCGCTGAAAGTGTTTCGCCATCTGCACGCGCTGTCGTTGCGTTTTCACCTGGATCGGCAGACGGGCGGCATGTCGCGCGATATCGAACGCGGCACGCGCGGCATCACGCAACTGATTTCGTATTCGCTCTACAGCATTCTGCCGACGCTCGTCGAAGTCGGCCTCGTGCTCGGCTTTTTCATCGTCAAATACGAGGCGTATTACGCGATCGTCACGTTCATCGCACTCGCGGTGTACATCGTCTTCACGGTGAAAGTGACCGAGTGGCGCACGCATTTTCGTCGCACGATGAACGACCTCGATTCGAAGGCCAATTCGCGCGCGATCGATTCGCTGCTCAACTACGAGACGGTGAAGTACTTCGGCAACGAAGAGTGGGAAGCGCATCGCTACGATGAAAACCTCAAGCGCTACCGCACGGCGGCGATCAAGTCGCAGCGTTCATTGTCGGCGCTGAACTTCGGTCAGCAGGCGATCATCGGCACGGGGCTCGTATTCATTCTGTGGCGCGCCACGCAAGGTGTGATGGCCGGGCGCCTCACGCTCGGCGATCTGGTGTTGATCAACACCTTCATGTTGCAGCTTTATATTCCACTGAATTTTCTCGGCGTGGTGTATCGCGAGCTGAAGCAGAGTCTCACCGACATGGACCGCATGTTCACGCTGCTCGGCGCCGCGCAGGAAGTGCCCGATCTGGAGGACGCGGCGGCCTTGCAGGTGAGTGGCGCGCAAGTGCGCTTCGAGCACGTGAATTTCGCCTATGAACCGGCGCGGCAGATTCTGCACGACGTGAGCTTCACGATTCCGGCGGGCACCACGACGGCGGTGGTTGGCCATAGCGGCTCGGGCAAATCGACGCTCGCACGGCTGATGTTCCGCTTCTACGATCTGGACCGCGCGACGGGCGGTGCGATTACCATCGACGGCCAGGATATTCGCGACGTCACGCAGGATTCGCTGCGTGCGTCGATCGGCATCGTGCCGCAGGATACGGTGTTGTTCAACGATTCGATCTACTACAACATCGCCTACGGCCGGCCGACGGCCACCCGCGACGACGTGATCGCGGCGGCGCGCGCGGCGCATATTCACGAGTTCATCGAAGGCTTGCCGAAGGGCTATGAGACGGCGGTCGGCGAACGTGGTCTGAAATTGTCCGGTGGCGAAAAGCAACGCGTGGCGATTGCGCGGACCATCCTCAAAAATCCGCCGATTTTGTTGTTCGACGAAGCCACCTCTGCGCTCGATTCGCGCTCCGAGCGGGCGATTCAGCACGAACTCGATCAGATCGCCCGCGAGCGCACGACGCTGATCATCGCGCACCGGCTTTCGACGGTGGTGCACGCGCAGCAGATCATCGTGATGGATAAAGGGCGCATCGTCGAACGCGGCACGCATGCAGAGTTGCTGCGCGCGAACGGTCTGTTCGCGCAGATGTGGGCGTTGCAGCAGCAGCGCGCGGCCGAGGCGCCGGAATCGGCGGATACGGCGAGCGTGGGGGAGCGTTAAGCCGAGATGATGCAGCGCGTTAGCGCGCGTTGCTCTTCAAATGCCGGTCGAGCGTTTCGAGTTGCGCGGGCGTGCCGACGTTCTCCCACAAACCTTCATACAACTCGCCGGTCGCAAGACCGCGAGCAATCGTCTCGCGATAGTACGGGCTGAGCGCGCGCCGCGTGCCGCGCGGCAGATCGCGGAACATGCGCGTGTCGTAAAGGCCGATGCTGCCGAACGTCAGACGCGGTTGAGCATCGAGCGAGAGCACGCCGTCGATCAGCCCAAAGTCGCCGTTCGGATGAAACGCTGGGTTCGGCACCATCACCAGATGCATGCCGGGCTCCGGTGAGGCTTGCAGCTTTTCAGCCGGGGCAGCGAGCGCGGCGTAATCGAAATCGGCGTACACATCGCCGGCGACCGCGACGAATACTGCGCTCTCACCTTCGTCTTCGAGCAGCGGCAGCGCCTGCACGATGCCGCCCGCCGTCTCCAGCGCTTCGTGTTCGGCCGAGTAACGCAACTCGACCTGCCAGCGCGAGCCGTTGCCGAGCGTGGTTTCGATCTGCTCGCCAAGCCACGCGTGATTGATCACGATGGTGCGAAAGCCCGCTTGCGCGAGTCGTTCGATCTGCGAGACGATCAGCGGTTTGCCACCGGCTTCGAGCAAAGGCTTCGGGCACGTGTCCGTCAACGGACGCATGCGATCGCCGCGCCCGGCGGCGAAAATCATCGCTTTCTTCGAGGACATCGTCATCGGTCAGAAGGTGTAGCCGATTTCGTTCGCGCGGCCTTCGAGCTCGTCGAGCAGTCTGGCGAACCCACGCAGCGGCGCGTAACGTTCGGCCACCTTGCGCGCATAGCCGATGAAACGCGGCAGATCCTGCATGTAATGCGGTTTGCTGTCGCGATAGTTGATCCGGCAGAACAGGCCGAGCACCTTGATGTGCCGTTGCAGACCCATCCATTCGAGCTGACGGTAGAACTCGCCGAAATCGGGATCAACCGGCAGCCCGGCCTTTTTCGCCCGTTCCCAGTAGTACACGAAGCAGTCCAGTTCGAACTCTTCGTCCCAGCTGAGGAATGCGTCGCGCAGCAACGAGGCGACGTCGTACGTGATCGGGCCGTACACGGCGTCCTGGAAGTCGAGCACGCCGGGATTCACCGGATTCGGCGCGCTGGCGACCATCAGGTTGCGCGGCATGAAATCGCGCAGCATGAAGACTTGCGGCTGCGCCCGGGCGCTCGCGATCAGCAGCGCGAAGGTGCGGTCCAGCAGCGCGCGGGTGCTTTCGTCGATCTCGCGGCCCAGATGGCGGCCGATGAACCACTCCGGCAGCAACTCCATCTCGCGACGCAGGAAGGCTTCGTCGAACGGCGGCAGCACGTCTTCGCGCGAGGTGAGTTGCCAGCGGATCAGCGCGTCGAGCGCGTCGCGCATGAGCGTGCGGCAGGTGCGCGAGTCGCCCGCATTCTGCGCGGCGCTCAATGCGCCGAGGTAGGAATCGGTGCCCAGATCGGTGACGAGCATGAAGCCGGCTTCGAAGTCGACCTCGAGCACGCGCGGCACATGCACGCCGGCGGCGTCGAGCAAGCCGGCTACCTGGACGAATTCTCGGCACTTTTCGGGCGGCGGGGCATCGACGGCGATCAGGTTGCCGAGGTTTTCGCCTTCCGGCGCCTTACCGGCGAGCCGGAAATAGCGACGAAAACTGGCGTCGGACGAAGCCGGTGCGAGCGTGGCGAGATCGAGCGCATAGCGCGCCGCATGGCCTTGCAGCCAGGCCTCGAGCAGTTCGAGGCGGCGGTCGGCGGAGGGTCGGGTGGAGTCTGGGGAGGAGGGCAGCGTCATGAAAACCGGCGGCAAATTCTTGGGGGCAACGTCTTGCCATATAATACCCCACGACTTTTTTGACGCGACTCACGCCGGCTTTTCGCGTATTCCGTTTCACCGCCCGCCTCACGTTCGACAGATTGTAAATATTGTGTGCAGCCGACAGTCACGGTCGGGATGTGCAGGCGGTGGATCGTGACTGCAGAAGCTGACGGACGGGCCGATTCGCCAAACGATACATGCCGCCTAGAAAGCTTTCCCAAACGACGCCCTCTTGTGCCATCGCGCCGCGCAAAAGGCGGCTCGTCGCGGCGTTGATCGCCGCTCCGGGCCTGATGCCCGCGCTTGCACACGCCCAGCTGGTCGGGGAAGCCGCGCAGCCGCAACCGATCGACGCACCGTGGGGTATGCAACTCGCCCCGCAGCTCGAAGAGCATCCGCTGCAGCCCGGTCAGAAGCCTGCCACCTTCGTGCTGGGCGACACCACCACCGGCACCAGCGACCAGGACATGGCCGCCAAGGGCTCGGCCGAGGTGCGTCGCGGTACGGTCGTCATCAAGGCCGACGCGCTGCACTACGATCAGGACACGGACATGGCCGACGCCTACGGCTCGGTCCACGTGAACAATAGCGGCGCTACGTTCGCCGGCCCGGAAGCGCACATGCGGGTGGATTCGAGCGAAGGCTTCATGACCGCGCCGAAGTACCACTTCACCATGACGGGCGGCTCGGGCAGCGCGGAGCGGGTCGACCTGCTCGACAACGAGCGCTCGGTCTTCACGAAGGGCACCTACACGGCCTGCGCGTGCGCCGACGACCCGGCGTGGTACATCAAAGGCAGCGAGTTCGATTTCGACACCGGCGCCGACGAAGGCGTGGCGTATAACGGCGTGCTGTTTTTCCAGGGGCTGCCGGTATTCGCTTCGCCCTGGCTGTCGTTCCCGTTGTCCGGTGAGCGGCGCAGCGGCCTGTTGCCGCCCACGTTCTCGCTGGGTTCGTCGAACGGCTTCGAACTGTCGGTGCCGTACTACTTCAACATCGCGCCGAATCGCGATCTGACCGTGACGCCACGGCTGATCTCCAAGCGCGGCGTGCAGTTGCAGTCCACTTTCCGGTATCTGTCGCCCACGTATTCCGGCTCGATCACCGGCGAGTTCCTGCCCGACGACCACCTGACGCATACCAACCGCTACGCGCTGTACATCCAGCACAACCAGAACTTCGGCGACGGGTTCGGCGGTTACGTCTACTACAACAAGGTCTCGGACAACACGTATCCGGAAGATCTGTCGTCGTCGGTCAGTCAGTTCATGAACGGCACCCAGCTCCTGTATCAGCAGGAAGCCGGGTTGACCTATAGCAACGGCCCATGGTCGGTGCTCGCGCGCGAACAGCACTGGCAGACGCTGGCGCCGTCCACCGCGCCGTATGGCCGCGAGCCGCAGTTGAACGTGAAGTACGCGAAGTACAACGTCGGCGGTTTCGACTTCGGCGCGGAAGCCGACTACTCGAATTTCCGCATCACCACCGCGGATACCACGCAGGGTCAACGGGTGATGTTCAATCCGTACCTGTCGTATTCCGTGGTCGGACCGGGTTACTTCATCACGCCGAAGGTGCAGTGGCACTTCGCGCAGTACGACCTGAACAACATCAGCAGCACGGCGGCGGCCGGCACGCCGAAAAACTTCACCGAATCGATTCCGACGTTCACCTTCGATACCGGGCTGGTGTTCGACCGTTCGGTGCGGATCTTCGGCGAAGACTATATCCAGACGCTCGAGCCGCGCCTGTACTACGTGTACACGCCGTACCGCAATCAGGCGTTCGCGCCGCTGTTCGACACGGCCGACTCCGATTTCGGGCTGGCCGAGATTTTCTCGCCGAACACGTTCGTCGGTAACGACCGGATCGCCGACGCGAACCGTCTGACCGCCGCCCTCACCACGCGCTTCATCAACCCGGCCACGGGCGACGAACGCGCGCGTTTCGTGATCGCGCAGCAGTACTACTTCCAGGACCAGCGCGTCACGTTGTTGCCGACGCAAACCAGCACGCAGGCTACCCACTCGGACCTGATTCTGGGTGCGGCGCTGAAGCTCGGCGCCGGTTTTTCCTCGGAAACGGCGTTCCAATATAATGCCGACAACGATCAACTGACGAAAACCAGCGTCGGCTTCGGCTTCAGTCCCGAAAGCGGCAAGGTGATCAATGTCGCGTACCGCTACACGCGCGCGAACACCACGCTGGACTTTCAGCCGATCAATCAGGTGCTGATCTCCGGCCAGTGGCCGTTGACGCACCGGGTGTACAGTGTCGCCCGGCTGAACTACGACCTGGGCGGTCACCGGATCGTCGACGGGCTGGTCGGTCTGCAATACGACGCGGACTGCTGGACGCTGGGCGCCGGGATCCAGCGCTATGCGAACGGCCTGAACACCTCGGGGGAAACCCAGTCGAGCACGCGGTTCCTCGCGCAGCTGACATTCAAGGGTTTGTCGAGCGTCGACAACGGGCTGATTGCCGCGTTCCGCGCGGGTGTGTCGGGCTACACGCCGTTGCCGCCGCCGCCGGCACCGGAAGCGCGTTTCACGAACTACGAATGACGCGGACACGATCATTCATCAAATGCGAAAAGACGGGCCAGGCGCGCCCGACATCATTGGAGTATCTGTGGCAATCATGAAAAAGCTTCGCTTGGCAACGCTTGCGGCCGGTCTTGCCGCCGCAGCGTCCTTCCTGTCGGTAGCGCCGGTTCAGGCGCAGGCACTGAGCAGCAACAACGGCCAGACGGTCGACACCATCGCCGCGGTGGTTAACAACGGTGTCATCACGCGGCGCGAACTCGACGAGCGCATGGGCCTGATCACGCGCCGGCTGAACCAGCAAAACGCGCCGGTCCCGCCGATGGACCAGTTGCGCCAGCAGGTGCTCAACCAGATGGTGCTGGAGCGCATCCAGTTGCAGAAGGCGAAGGAAGACGGCATCAACATCGACGACGCTCAGGTGCAGAAAACCCTCGAGCGGCTCGCGAAGGCCAACAATATGTCGCTCGAGATGTACCGCGCGCGGATCGAGGCACAGGGCGTGCCCTGGACCACGTTCACGGGCGACGCGCGTACCGAACTGACGCTCTCGCGTCTGCGTGAAAAGGAAGTGGACAGCAAGGTCACGGTGTCGGACGCGGAAGTCGCGAACTACATCGCCAGCCAGCGCGGCCCGAACGCCGGCCAGATGAGCGACCTGCATATGGAGCACATCTTCCTGAAGGCACCGCTGAATGCGTCGGAGACCGACATCGAAGCGGCTCAGAAAAAGGCCCAGTCGCTGCTCGACCAGGCCAAGGGAGGCGCCAACTTCGAGAAGCTCGCAAAAGCCAATTCGCAGGCACCTGACGCGTCGAAAGGCGGCGACCTTGGGTTTCAGTCGCAGTCCAAGCTGTCGCCGGAATTCGTAAAGGCAGCGTCAACGCTGCGCCCGGGCGAAATCAGTCCGGACCTGGTGCGTACCAACGACGGCTTTGAAGTCGTTCGCCTGGTGGATCGCCGCGCCGGCCAAGGCGCCAGCTCGGATGCACCGAAGCTCGTGCAAACCCACGTGCGTCACATTCTGCTGCGCGTCGGCGACGGCATGTCGGAACCGCAAGCACGTCAGAAGCTACTTGAGATCAAGAGCCAGATCCATTCGGACGGTGACTTCGAGAAGTTCGCTCACACGTATTCGCAGGACGGCTCGGCCTCGCAAGGCGGCGACCTCGGCTGGATCAGCCCGGGCGAAACGGTGCCGGAATTCGAGCGCGCGATGAACAATCTGCAGGACGGCCAGATCAGCGACCCGGTCCGCAGCGAGTACGGCTATCACCTGATCCAGGTGCTCGGCCGCCGCGAATCGGAAGGCTCGGTTTCGCAGCAGATGGACCTGGCCCGCCAGGCCATCGGTCAACGCAAGGCGGAGCAGGCTTACGCCGACTGGCTGCGCGAACTGCGCGACACCGCCTACGTGGAAGTCAAGCCCACGCTGACGAGCGCGCAATAAGCATCATGACCCACGCCGCCCAGTCCGCCCGCCCGCCGCTGCAGATCGCGATCACGACCGGCGAGCCCGCCGGCGTCGGTCCGGAACTGACGGTGCAGGCGCTGGCCGGCGCGGCGGTGCATTGGCCGCAGGCGCAGTTCACTGTGCTGGGCGACTCCGCTCTGCTCGCCGAACGGGCGCAGGCGGTCGGGGTCGATTGGGCCGCGCTGCTGGCCGACGGCAAGCGGGTGGGTGTGCAGCATCATGCGCTCGGCGCGCCGTCGCTGGCGGGCAAGCTCGACGCCGCCAATGGCCGCTACGTGCTCGATCTGCTCGACAGCGCGATCGACGGCGCGGCGGCCGGCACGTTCGACGCGATCGTTACCGCGCCGCTGCAAAAAAGCACCATCAACGACGCCGGTGTGCCGTTCACCGGCCACACCGAATATCTGGCCGAGCGCACCCACACGCCGCGTGTGGTGATGATGCTGGCCGGCACGGGCAAGCGCCCGCTGCGCGTGGCGCTCGCCACCACGCATCTGCCGCTCAAGGACGTCTCCGCTGCGCTGTCCATCGAGAGTATTCTCGAAACCTTGCGTATCATCGATCACGACTTGCGGCACCACTTCGGTTTGCCCGCGCCGCGCATCCTCGTGACGGGTTTGAATCCGCACGCGGGCGAGAACGGTTATCTGGGCCGCGAGGAAATCGAGGTCATCACACCGGCGCTGAAGCTCGCGAACGCTCAAGGCATCGACGCGCGCGGCCCTTATCCGGCGGATACGCTGTTTCAGCCGCGTTATCTCGAGCAGGCCGACTGCGTGCTGGCGATGTTCCACGATCAGGGCCTGCCGGTGCTGAAGTACGCCACCTTCGGCGAAGGCATCAACGTCACGCTCGGTTTGCCGATCATCCGCACCTCGGTCGATCACGGCACGGCGCTGGATCTTGCCGGCACCGGCCGCGCCGATTCCGGCAGCCTGATTGCCGCGATCGAGACGGCGGTGTCGATGGCGCAGCACCGCCGCGCGGACTGACGCGGATCTGGCGTAGCGCGGCAGCCAGCCGGCACGGCATGCTTCACGCGAGTGGGTCGCGAACGGCGACAGGGCGGCAAGACGACAGGGCTTGTGCGCAGTTCTTTTCTTTAAGCAGTTCTCTTTCTTAGCGTTTCTTCGATGTCCACCAGCAGACAGCAACAGGGCCGACACCAAGGTCATATCGCGCGCAAGCGTTTCGGTCAGAACTTTCTGGTCGACATGGGCGTGATCGAGTCGATCGTCGATGTCATCGGGCCGCAGCGCGGCGAGCGTATGGTCGAGATCGGCCCGGGTCTGGGCGCGCTCACCGAACCGCTGATCGAGCGTCTGGCGACGCCGGAGTCGCCCTTGCACGCCGTCGAACTGGACCGCGATCTGATCGGCCGTCTGAAGACGAAATTCGGCGAGTTGCTCGAACTGCACGCCGGCGACGCGCTCGCGTTCGACTTCGGCTCGCTGGCCGCGCCGGGCGAGAAAGCGTCGCTACGTATCGTCGGCAATCTGCCGTACAACATTTCCAGCCCGCTGCTGTTTCACCTGACCTCGTTCGCGCATCTCGTGATCGATCAGCATTTCATGCTGCAGAACGAAGTGGTCGAGCGGATGGTGGCGGAGCCCGGCACCAAGGCGTTCAGCCGTTTGTCGGTGATGCTGCAGTACCGCTACGTGATCGACAAACAGCTCGACGTGCCGCCCGAATCGTTCAACCCGCCGCCGAAGGTCGATTCCGCTATCGTGCGGATGATTCCGTACGAGGTGCATGAACTCGCGCCGGTCGACGAGCGCGTGCTCGGCGAAGTAGTGACGGCGGCGTTCTCGCAGCGCCGCAAGATGCTGCGCAACACGCTCGCGGCGTATCGCGATTTGGTGGACTTCGAGGCGCTCGGCTTCGACCTGCAGCGTCGCGCCGAAGATGTGTCGGTGGCGGAATATGTGCGCGTCGCGCAGATCGTGGCGGGCAAGGCTTAGGTTGTTACCCGCTTTGCCGGTGCGTTGACCAGTGCAATGCCGGTCAGCACCAGCAAAGCGGCCATCAGAAAGCGCACGCTGAACGATTCGCCGAGCAACAGCACGCCGAAGGTCACGCCGAACAGCGGCGTCAGAAACGAGAATACCGACAGGCGCGACGCGATATAACGCGTCAGCAGCCAGAACCACACCAGATAGCTCACGAACGCGACCACCACCGCCTGATAGGCGAGGCTCATCACCGCCACGGGCGTGACGCTTTCCACCCGCGCTTCGCCGAGTCCCACCGCCAGCGCGAGCAGCACCACCGCCGACACCGTCAGTTGATAGAACAGCGTCTTGCTGGCGCTCGTGTGCGCGAGCCGCGAGCCGCGCACCACCACCGTGGTCGCTGCCCATGCGATGCCGCCCAGCACGCCGAGTGCGTCGCCGGCCACGCCCTTCATCGTCGAAGCTTGCGCGGCGGGGGCGTGCAGGAAACCGTCCGCGAAGGCTAGCGTCATCCCCGCGAAAGCCACTACGATGCCGACCCACTGAATGCGTCGCATGCGTTCGCCGTCGACGAACCAGTGCAGGCCGAGCGCAGTGAAGCACGGTGCCGTGTACAGGAATACCGCCATGCGCGAGGCGCTGGTCAGCGTCAGCCCGAGAAAAATGCACACGAATTCAGCCGCGAACAGCACGCCCGCGAGCAGGCCGGCGCCGAGCGTGCCGTCGTCGCGAAAGAGCGGCGTGCCGCGACTGCGCGCCCAGCCCCACACCAGCACCGCCGCAATCGCCGATCGCAAGCCCGCCTGGAAGATCGGCGGCACGGCTGCGTTGGTGCTCTTGATCGCGACTTGCTGAAGGCCCCAGATCGCGCACAGACCGATCATCAGCAGGATGGCGAAGCTATCCGGGGCGCGGCGCGCGGGCAGGGCAGGGGTGCTCATGGATGATTGGAGTCGTTGGGCGGGATGAGACCTTCATACGATAGCAAACCCGCGTGTCATTCCTGCCGATGACCCCATCGCCTACGCGTGCTTCTTACGGATCGCAAGCATTTTGCGGACTTAACAACACTCTCGTCAGACTAATTTTTGCCTGTCTTAATTTCGCGCTAAGGTTCAGCCACACGCGTTTCGTCTGGCTAATCCCGCAGACATACCCCGTTCGCATCAAGCAGATTCAAGCAGACCCTGTACGAGGAAACGGTATGAAGAACGCAAGCAGGTGGGTCGTCACGGCGATCCCCGCAGCCTTGGCGTCGTTAGGATGCCAAATGGCGCAGGCGCAATCCAGCGTGACGTTGTACGGCGTGGTCGACGAGAGCGTGCGCTATCTCACCCACGCGAACACGGCCGGCGATTCGTCGCTCGGGCTCGGCGCGGGCGGCATGACGCAAAGCCGCTGGGGCCTGAAAGGCACCGAGGACCTGGGCGGCGGCTGGTCGACCTTCTTCAAACTCGAAAACCGCATCTACCTCAACACCGGTCAGAGCGATCCCGCGCTGCCGTTTTTCAACGAAGCGCAAGTCGGCATACGCTCGGATTCTTTCGGCCAGGTGATCCTCGGGCGTCAGTACAACGTCGTGATCGAAGGCGTGACGGTGGCCGGCTACGGCAGCAACTGGTGGATCCCGTACGACTTCAGCTTCCAGCCTGAAGTGACGATGACCGGCGGCATCTGGACCAGCAACCAGGTGCAATATCAGGCGAGATATAACGGTTTCAGCTTCGCGGCGGGTTACGCGTTCGGTGGCAACGCGGGCAATTCCTACGGCAGCCAGATCGGCGCGGCCGCCGCCTATAAGCCGGAAGGCGGACCGTTCAGTTTTGGCGGCGCGTACGAAGAGTCGAAGGATTCGGTCAACGGCGCGGCCTCGAAGACGTGGACTTTCGGCGGCGCGTACACGTGGAATCTGACGCGCTTTTCGGCGGGTTATATCGTCGATCAGAACGACGCGGGGTTCTCCAGCTTCGCCAACGGACCCTTCACCGCGCCCGCCTTGACCGCGCTGAAGTACCTGGATTTTGCGCGACGCCGCATGATCATGGGCGGTATCACGCAACAGGTCGGCAATCGCTGGCACTTCGCGGCAAACGTCTGGCGCACGTTGCAGGACGGCAAGGCCGCGGCGCAGGACGGCTCCGCCTGGCAATATCAACTGGTCGCCGACTACAACCTTTCGCAGCGCACCGACATCTACCTGGAAGGCGACTACGCGCTATACCGTGGCGATCTGATCGGCGCGCAACTGCAGGGCGTCAACACGATCGGACTCGCGCAGAAGGGTTCGCAGATCGGCTTGATGGCGGGCGTGCGGCATCAATTCTGAACGCGTCACCAGCTCCAGCGAACGCCGAGATTGCCTTCCACCGTGCTGCGATGTTCGCCATTCACGTTCGTGGTGTAACTCGCCGCGGCGAACACGCTGCCGCGCGCACTCAGATGCGCGACCACGCCGAGGCCGAATTGCGCGGCAGTCGCCGTGACATCGGTTGGAATGACGGTGCTGCCGGCGAAGGTCGCGCTGTCGGTGGCGTTGAAATAGCGCCACAGATTCGCCCGAAAATACGGCTGCCACTGTGCGCCCGCGCCTTCGAATGTGCCCTGCAGACGCAAGCCGAGCCGGCCGACCAATCCATTGGCGGCGTGAAACGATACGTCCGAAATGCCGTCGTTGAAATCGCTGATGGACGCGTGCTGCCAGATCAGTTGCGCTTGCGGTTCGAGACTCAGGTCGGCGCGTAGCGGGATCGGCAAACCGGCTTCGAGCGAGGTCGTCACCGCGTGCCCATGCGTGCTCGCGCCAATACCCTGATTCGAAGAAGGATCGAGCGTCAGCGTGCTGCCCATCGCTACGGCATCGGTGTACCAGCCGCCGGGACCGATGTGTGTCCAGTAGGCGCCCAGGCTGTACGCGTTGATCGACAACCGCCCGGCCGACAGATCGGGAAAGCCCAACGCGAAGCCGTTCACGTCGCCCTGCGCGCGGGCGAAGCCGAAGAAAAATCCATAGTGATTGCGATGGCCGCTCGCACTGCGGTCTGCATAGATATCGTGGCCGACCTGCACGCCGCCCATCGTGCCGCTGAAGTCAGGGTTGGCCGCGCCGCCGTTGCTCTGCGACGTGTGTTCGCCCCACACGCGCGCCCATGCTGCGGGCAGCGCACCGCTTTCGGTGAGCAGCGACTGCTCGCCCTGGCGGTCATGGAACGTGCCGATCTGCGCGATGCCGAGTTCGCGCGTGAGCACGGGGACTTCGGCGTAGACGGGGACTTCCATCCGGTAGAGCGCGGTGGGGGCGGCGCCGGCGGCGGGTGGCGCGGGCAGGGCGGGCGTGCCTGGTGCGGCGATGGGGCCTGCCGCCGAGACTGGAGGTGGCAGGGGCGTCGGCGTTGGCGTCGGCGTCGGGCTCGGAGCAGGACTTGGCGTGGGTGTCGGGCTTGGCGCGGGTGCTGGCGTCGGTGCAGGCGCAGGTGTCGCCGCTACGCTCGAACGCAGATACCAGTTGTCCGCCGTCCCCGTGCTCACGCCGCCCTTGAACAGATAGTAGGTGTAAGCGCCGGCCGTCAGCGGTCTTGGCAACGTGAACGCGCTCGATGTGGTCGTCGCGCCGTTGGTGGCTTGCACGACCATGATTCCATCCGTGACCGTAGCGCCACCGTTGCCGCCGACGTTGGTCACGCCGAGCGTCGTGCTACCGGAGCCGACGCCTTGTGCGATCACCAGCTTGCCGCTCGGCGAGCCGTCCCCGCCGAGCACGCTTTGCAGCAACAGGCGGGCGTTGCTTCCGGTGTAATTGCCGTTGATCACCAGCACGGCCTGTGTGTTGTTGCCGCCGCCGTTGGTGAGATCGAACGTCCCCGCGTTGTTGACATTGACGAGCTGTCCCGCGACCGCCGGCGCAAGCGTGGCCACACCAGCCAGGCCGCCCGCGAACAGCGTGCTGGTCGCGTCGACGTTGAGCGTGCCGGTCAATGTGCCGCTGTCGCCGAGAGTGAGGCCGTTGGTGTCGAGCGTCAGCTGACTGCCGTTGCCGAGGTTGATCGTCTCCCAGTTGATGAAGCGGCTCACGCCGCTTGCCGTCGTGTGATCGAAGTTCAGCAGGTCCCTGCCGGTGCCGCCGTCGAAGCTCGGCACGCCGCCGAGATTGGCGTCAGTGAGGTTGGTGAGCGTGGCGGTATCGTCGCCATCGCCGAGGCGCACGAAGCCCGTGACGGTACCCGCGTTCCAGTTGAACGTGTCGTTGCCGGTGTCGGTCCAGATCGCGCGGCCGTTGCCGCCTGCAATCGTCCCGGTGTTGTCGATGACGATGCCATACGGCCCGATCGAACTGATCGCCTGGCTCGCCGCCGCGGTGATCGAGCCGCTGTTCGTGAGGGTGGCGCCGGCATTGGCGAAAGCCACGGCGTTGATGGCGCCGGCGATCGTGCCTGCGTTGTTGAAGGTGCCGCCGCCATTGGCCACCACCGCATTGGCCTGCTGGCTGACGATGCTCGCGCCCGCCGTGTTGTTCAGCGTGACGTTGCCGGAAAAGATCGCGCCGACGCCGTCCGCTCCGCGCGCCGTGACCGAGCCGGTATTGGTGACGAGGCCCGGTGAGCTATCCGACGAGACGATGCCGTGCGCGTCCGCGCCGGACACGTCGATCGTGCCGTGGTTGGTCAGCACGTTGTTGCCGGGCCCGCCGACCGCGTTGCCGTTTGCCCGCATGCCATACGATCCCGCACCGGTCGTGGTGATCGTGCCGTTGTTGACGAGCGTATCGTTGTTGGTGAGCGCAGCCATGCCGGGCGAACTGTCGCCGGTGGTCGATAGCAGGCCGTTGTTGGTGAGGGTGCCGCCGCCAGGGCTCTGGAAATCATGCATGGCCGCCGATTCGCTACCGCTCGTGCGGATCACGCCGCCGGTGTCGTTCAGCATGGTGACGCCGGCCGCGTTGTTGAACATGCCTTCCGATTCGACACCGCTCGTTGCGATGCTGCCCCGGTTGATCAGCACGTTGCCGCCGGCGCCGCCGGTCGAGCCGTGTGCGGAGATGGCGTCGAAGGTATCGCCCGCGCCGTTCAGGGTGCCGAGATTCGTGACCGCGCTACCGTCGCGTATGAGGATCACGTTGTCGCCCGTGACATCGAGCGTGGCGCCCGCCTGCACCGTCACCGTCACATTCGTGCTGCCGGTTGCTGCGGCGACACCCGTGGTGGTGGGATTGGGCGCTGCGCTAGTGCAGTTGACGCTTTGCCCGCTGACCGGCGCGCTGTTGTCGCAAGCCGCGAGCGCGGGTTCGTACGGCAACAGAATGGCAAGCCCGATGACGGACGAGAGCGCTTCGATCAAACGAACGGGCGCGAGCCGTGAGCATTCGCGACGCATACGGAAGTCCTCCAGTAGAACAGGCCTGGTCGGTTCCTGCGGGGTGCTTTCTCTGCTGAGCCGCCTCCTGGGTGAATGGGCCGGGACGGTTTGAAAAGAATGTATCTTCGGACGAAAATAGTCAACGTCCGCCACGCCGGCAATCTGCAGCGCCGAGTGATTCCGGGTACATTTACGCTCTCTTTACCAAGCAACAAGGAGTACGAGATGCGTCTACTACACACCATGCTTCGAGTCGGCGACCTGGATCGTTCGATTGCCTTCTACACTGACATGCTCGGCATGAAATTGCTGCGCCGCGACGATTACCCGGACGGCAAGTTCACGCTGGCTTTTGTCGGCTATACGGACGAGCGCGACGGCACGGTTCTCGAACTGACGCATAACTGGGACACGCCGTCGTACGATCTCGGCACGGGCTTCGGGCACCTTGCGGTGGAAGTCGACGATGCCTACGCGGCATGCGCGAAGATCAAGGAACAAGGCGGCACCGTGGTGCGCGAAGCCGGCCCGATGAAACACGGCACCACCGTGATCGCGTTCGTGACCGACCCGGACGGCTACAAGATCGAGTTCATCCAGAAGAAGAAGTAAGACGAGTGGCGGGGCGAGGTCAACGATGAATAACAGCAATCCCTACTTCAAAGAACTCGACGACATTCACGTCGAAATTCAGGCGCTGTTCGACGGCTCGGCGGACGAAGGCGCGGTGCAGCGGATCATGGCGCGCTTCGCGCCGCAATTCACGCTAGTGATGCCGTCGGGCAACTTGCTGGATCACGCTGCGTTGGGCGAGACCTTCACCAGGCTGCGCGGCGCACGGCCGGGCTCGCAGATCAACATCCGTGAGATGGAAATCGTCGCCGAACACGCGTCGGGCGCGGTGGTGAAATATCGCGAGTATCAACGCGACGACACCGGCAACGCTAACGTGCGGCGCTCCACGGCGGTGATGGATCTCAACGCACAGGGCAAGGTGAGTTGGCGTCATTTGCAGGAAACGTTCTGCACGGAATGAGCCGCTGCTGATCGCGGCTCACTTCACACGCCGGCGCTTCGCGATGAAGCGCCGGATTCGCCATGCCGGCGCCTCAAAGTGTCGGCAGCAATTCCGGTGGATGCGACTTCAGCGTCTGCCGCGCCTCGCGGAATTCCGGAAAAATCGATTCGACCGTTTGCCAGAAGCGCGGGCTATGATTCATTTCGCGCAGATGCGCGAGTTCGTGCGCGACAACGTAATCGATGATGGAAAGCGGAAAGTGAATGAGCCGCCAGTTCAGGCGAATCTTGCCGTCGCTCGAACAACTCCCCCAACGCGTGGCCGCCGAAGAGAGCGCATAAGCGCGATAGTTGACACCCAGCTTCTCCGCGTAGATCGCGAGGCGCTCGCCGAAGATTCGTTTCGCTTCACCTTGCAGCCAGCCCTGGACACGATCCTTGATTTGCTGCGGGTCAGCGTGCAACGGCAGCGGCACTTGCAAGGCTGCGTCGCTCGCGCTGAACTGCAGCGTGCCTTGCGGCGAGCCGAGTATCACGCGCACCGGCTGACCGAGGTACGGCAATTCTGCGCCGTCTTTCCAGTCCACTTTCGGCAACGCGCGCTGTTCGACACGCGTTTGCCATTCGATTAGTTTCGTGAAAATCCAGCGCTGTTTTTCGGTGATCGCGGTTTCGATATCGGCGAGCGTGACCCAGCGCGGTGCAGTGATCGTGAGGCCGGTACTGTCGATCGCAAAGCCGATCGAGCGGCGCGCCGAGCGCTTGAGCACGTAATGAAGCGTGCGCGAGCCGATGGCGAGACTGCGCAATTTGCTGCCGTCTGGTGCAAGCGGCACGGCCGCCTGCTGTCCAGCCGGCGAGTCTTGCGACGAGCCAGTTGAAGGAGCGGACGGTGAAGGGGACGACGACGTCGACCCCGGCTCGGCGAAGAGCGGGAGATCGAGTTGCCGGTTATCGAGCGCCGCAGCGGGCTGCGACGTAGGAGACTTCTGCATCGGATTCGGCTTCGCGCTAATACGCCTTCGAGGGCGTGGGCGCGTCAGATTGGTGCGGCGGCGGAACTACTATCCGCCGCGCGGTACGCGGTAGGATCGATGCGGCGCATTTCAGCTTCGATCCACTGTTCGACGCGCGTGTTCACTTCATCGGGCGTGAGCCCCGTGGTCTCGATCGGCTTGCCGATCGACACTGTGACTATACCCGCATATTTGAGAAACGAGTTGCGAGGCCACACGCGTCCTGCGTTGTGTGCGATCGGTACAACCGGTGCGCCGGTGGCGATCGCGAAGCGCGCGCCGCCTGTTTTGTACTTGCCCTGCTTGCCAGTCGGTGTGCGCGTGCCTTCCGGAAACATGATGACCCAGGCACCTTCCGCCATGCGCGCCTTGCCTTGCCGGATGACCGAATCGAACGCGTACTTGCCTTCCTTGCGGTCGATGTGAACCATCTTCAGCAAGCCGAGCGCCCAGCCGAAGAACGGTACGTAAAGCAGTTCGCGCTTGAACACGTAGCACAGCGGACGCGGCATCAGTGCCGGAAACGCCAGCGTTTCCCACGCCGATTGATGCTTGGAGAGCAGCACGGCGGGACCGTTGGGCAGGTTCTCGTAGCCCTCGATCCTGTAGCGAATGCCGTTGAGCCAGCGCACCATATGCAAGGTGGACTTGCACCAGCCCGCCGCCATCCAGTAGCGCTTGTCCGCGCGCATGAACGGGAACGCGATGAAGCACGCGGTCGCGTAGGGCACCGTGAAAAGGACGAAATAAACTAGCAGCAGCGAAGAACGAATGAAGCGCATCGGCGTGGTCTGTGAGGGTTGGGGACGCGCGTGACGCGCGTCACTCTTGGGCGTCGGCGAGGAAGT
This sequence comes from Paraburkholderia sp. BCC1884, assembly GCF_900996225.1. GTDB lineage: Bacteria > Pseudomonadota > Gammaproteobacteria > Burkholderiales > Burkholderiaceae > Paraburkholderia. The sequence goes on from NZ_CAAJGL010000101.1 coordinate 49,035, forward strand.
CGAGCGCGAAGGCGCGCAGGTCGTCGTGCACGATCGTGCCTTCGGGCAAGCCGCCTGCTTCGAGCGTTTTACGGCCCTTGCCGGTCAGCACCACATGAGTCGGATGGCCGAGCGCTGCGCCCGCTTGCAGATCGCGCAGGGAGTCGCCGACCACTGGCGTGTTTTCCGGATCGACCTCGAAACGCTCGGCGATCATCTTCAGCATGCCGGGCTTCGGCTTGCGGCATTCGCAATGATCTTCTGCCGTATGCGGGCAGAAAAACACCGCATCGACGCGCCCGCCGACCGCTGCCGCCATGCGATGCATCTTCAGATGCATCGCGTTGAGCGCGTTCATGTCGAACAGACCGCGGCCGATGCCCGACTGATTCGTCGCGATCGCCACGCGATAACCCGCCTGGTTCAGACGCGCGATCGCTTCGAGCGCGCCGGGCAGCGCGACCCATTCGTCCGGCGACTTGATGAATGCGTCGGAGTCGACGTTGATCACGCCGTCGCGGTCGAGGATCACCACTTTTTTGGTCGGCATGGCGCGGGGCTCAGGCGGCGAGTCGGGAAATGTCGGCGACGCAATTCATCTGCTGATGCAGTGCGCCGAGCAAAGCCAGACGGTTGGCGCGCAACGCCGGATCTTCGGCGTTGACCATCACATCGTTGAAGAACGTGTCGACCGGTTCGCGCAGCGCGGCGAGTGCGCTCAGCGCACCCGTGTAGTCGCGTGCGGCGAGTTGCGATTGCACGCGCGGCGCGACCTGTTCGAGTTGCGCGTACAAGGCCTTTTCCGCAGCTTCGGTCAGCAGCGCGACTTGCACGCCGCCGCTCGAACCGGTGCCTTCCGACTTCTTCAGGATGTTCGAGATGCGTTTGTTGGCTGCCGCGAGCGAGGCCGCTTCAGCCAGCGACGCGAACTCGCGCACCGCGTCCAGACGCGCGACGATGTCGTCGAGATGTGTCGGATTCAGCGCCAGCACCGCGTCGATTTCACCCGGTGCGTAGCCACGTTCACGCAGCAGGCCGCGCAAACGGTCCATGCTGAATTCGTAGATCGCTTGAGTCGAATCGGCGACGTTCGGCACCGCGGCGAATTGCGCGTAAGCCGTGCGCAGCAGGTCGACGAAATCGACCGGCAGTTGCTTCTCGACCAGAATGCGCAACACGCCGAGCGCGTGACGGCGCAGCGCGAACGGATCTTTTTCGCCGGTGGGTTGCAGGCCGATGCCCCAGATGCCGACCAGCGTTTCGAGCTTGTCGGCGAGCGCGACGACCGTGCCGGTCGCGGTGGTGGGCAACGTGTCGCCCGAGAAACGCGGCTGATAGTGTTCCGAGCACGCGAGCGCGACTTCTTCCGGCTCGCCGTCGTGGCGCGCGTAGTACGTGCCCATCGTGCCTTGCAGTTCCGGGAATTCGCCGACCATGTCGGTGATCAGATCGGCCTTGGCCAGCAGCGCGGCGCGTTTGGCGAGCGTCACGTCTGCGCCGATCATGCCGGCAATCGCGCCGGCCAGCGCTTCGACACGCTCCACGCGCTGCAGCGCCGAACCCAGCTTGTTGTGATACACCACGTTCGCGAGCAGCGGCACGCGATCCGCGAGCGGCTTCTTCTTGTCCTGCTCGAAGAAGAACTTCGCGTCGGCCAGACGCGGACGCACCACGCGCTCATTGCCTTCGACGATGTCGCCCGGCGTGCTCGTTTCGATATTCGACACGATCAGGAAACGCGAGCGCAGCTTGCCGCTCGCATCCGTCAGCGCGAAATATTTCTGGTTCGTCTGCATGGTGAGGATCAGGCATTCCTGCGGCACTTGCAGGAATTCGTCCTCGAAACGGCAGGCATACACCACCGGCCATTCGACCAGCGAGGTCACTTCGTCCAGCAGCGATTCCGGCATCACCACCTGGTCGCCGTCGGCTTGCGCGAGCAGATGCGTGCGGATCGTTTCCTTGCGGTCAGCGAAATTCGCAACCACGTGGGCCTTGTGCAGCATCGTCTCCGCGTACGAATCCGCGTGCTGGATCTGCACGAAGCCTTCGGACAGGAAACGATGACCGAGCGTGGTGTCGTCGGCGTCGACGCCCAGCGCCGTGACCGGCACGACCTGATCGCCATGCAGCGTGGTCAGACGATGCACCGGACGCACGAACTGCACATTGGTGCCGTCCGGACGCTGATAGGTCATGACCTTCGGAATCGGCAGCCTGGCGAGCGTTTCGTCGATGGCGCCCTGCAGGCCATCGGCGAGCGTGGCGCCCGGCGCCGCGTAACGCAGGAAAAAGGCTTCGGCCTTGCCGTCCTGCGCGCGCTCCAGGTCGTTCACCGAAAAATCGGGGAAGCCGAGCGCGGCGAGTTTCTTGGCGAGCGGCGCGGTGGGCTGGCCGTCTTTATCCAGCGCGACGGAAACCGGCAGCACTTTTTCGCGCACGTGCTTTTCCGGCGCGACGGCGCGCACGTTCTTGATCGTGACGGCGAGGCGGCGCGGCGTGGCATAACGTTCGAACGACAGTTCGCCTTCGATCAGATCGCGCGCCGCGAGGCGCTGCGCAATGCCTTCGGCGAATGCGTCGCCGAGACGCGCGAGCGCTTTCGGCGGCAGTTCTTCGGTCAGCAGTTCGACGAGCAGGGTAGCTTGATGGGGTTGAGTCATTTCTTGATGTTCTCGTCAGTCCGGGTCGATCTTGCGTTCGACTTTCAGCGGCGGCGCCCATGCGGGCATCGCGGCATCCTGTTCGTCGGTCGTGAGGCCGGGCACGCCGTGCACCGGATTGCCGAGCATCGGGAAGCCGAGCTTTGCGCGCGAATCGTAGTAAGCCTGCGCAACCAGACGCGACAACGCGCGAATCCGGCCGATATACGCCGCGCGTTCCGTGACGGAAATCGCGCCGCGCGCGTCGAGCAGGTTGAACGTATGACCGGCCTTCAGCACCAGTTCGTAAGCGGGCAGCGCGATCTGTGCTTCGATCATGCGCTTCGCTTCCGCCTCGTAGCTGTTGAAGAACGTGAACAGCAGATCGACGTTCGCGTGTTCGAAGTTATACGTGGACTGTTCGACTTCGTTCTGGTGATACACGTCGCCGTAAGTCAGGCGACGGATTTCCGGGCCGTTCGGGCCTTGCTCTTCCCACTCGGTCCACACCAGGTCGTAGACGTTCTCGACCTTCTGCAGATACATGGCCAGACGTTCGAGACCGTACGTGATTTCACCGAGCACCGGCTTGCAGTCCAGACCGCCCACTTGCTGGAAGTAGGTGAACTGGGTCACTTCCATGCCGTTCAGCCACACTTCCCAGCCCAGACCCCAGGCGCCGAGCGTGGGATTTTCCCAGTCGTCTTCGACGAAACGCACGTCGTTCTGTTTCAGGTCGAAGCCGAGCGCTGCGAGCGAGCCGAGGTACAGGTCGAGGATGTTTTCCGGCGCCGGCTTGAGCACCACCTGGTACTGGTAGTAATGCTGCAGACGGTTCGGGTTCTCGCCGTAACGGCCGTCTTTCGGACGACGCGACGGCTGCACGTAGGCGGCGCGCCACGGCTCGGGGCCGATCGCACGCAGGAAGGTGTGGACGTGGGACGTGCCCGCGCCGACTTCCATGTCGATCGGCTGGAGCAACGCGCAACCCTGCTTGTCCCAGTAGGACTGCAAGGTCAGGATGATTTGCTGAAACGTGAGCATGAAGTGCCTTTCGGGCATGGGGCCGCGCCGCAAACGCCGGAGCGCGCGAGCTGGCCGTGGAGCGAAGTGCTAAACCGGAGATTTTAACGGAAAGGCAGGGGGGTGTCCGTTTTGACGGATGCGAGAGGAGATGTCTGTTGCGACCGGTCTCCAGAAGCGACTACAGATAGGGCGGAATTTGTGCCTTGCACATTTCGAGCGCTCGGGTACTAAATTGGTCTACACCGAGTCTATATTTGCAATAGTCGGCAAAGCGCGCGCGGTCGAAGGCCGATAGTCGATCGATCGGCGAACTCTCGCCTTCGTTCGCAAAGGGGTCGTAGAACTCCATCTGGAACGTCGGATGTCGCTTAACGAAGAAGGTCGTTTGCACTTCGTCGTCCAGATAGGATTTGACGTAGCCTGTATATGCGGCCGCGCCGACCGCCGCGCCGGCCACGACGAAAGCCGCGAGCCACTTCGTTTGCGATGCATTCATGGCGCTCCCAGTCCCGTCGATTTTCTCAAGTCGCCGACAAGCATCAGGCCGGCGTTGCCTGGACATATTTTCCCCTCACCGAGTTGACCAGGAAACTCGCGATGCCCGCCAAGGACGCCGATATAAAAAAACTCCCGCAGAATGCGAATAAGTGCAGTGAGCGCAAGCTTCTGCTTTTCTGTTACTTGCGGGTTCTTTTTGAGGCCGATCCAATTCAGCAGTCTCGTGATTCTGGCAACACCGTCGTGACCCTCGCCAGGGTTTGTCAGGTTTTCCAGTAGCACGATGCCAATGACCTGCGTATTGTAGTTGTGCACACTTTCACCTTTAAACCGGATATCCCTCCCCTCGAATACGTTCCCGAAACAATCCAGGGCGTAGTGATAGCCGATATCGTCGCTTGCCGCAGCGCCGCGCCCCATCTGCAGGTTTTGAATGTCCTGCAACTGGAGCGCAGCCGGCCCACATGTAAAGCTGCGTCCCGCATGATGGATAGCAATCTTGTTGTAATTCCAGTCGTCGTGCATGCGAGATGAGCGGCTCTTATGCGCGGCCCAGTCCGATCGTTCGACAAAGCTGATGCCGGACTGACGTACGCGGTTGATGATGGCCTGACGGGTTGCTGCGCGGTTGTTGACGGAGATAGAGAGGGCATCGCCTTTGTCGCCACCGAGCGTCGTTTGCCCATGCGCCCAATGTTCAATGATGTAGTCCTTCACGATCACGCTCGTTGATAGGGCGTGAGATCACGCTTCGGCGACGAGAAAACAATGTGGATGCGAAACGCTTTTGAATGGTCCGTTTCAAGCGTTGCATACCCGTCTCCGTCGGTTCTGCCCGACCGCTGTTCGCCTTCGATATCGGCAATGAACTGTTGATTTCTTAATGGTTCGCCGGTGATGCTATCCCACACGAACACGCGCTGGGCGTGCTTTCGGGCTGGCGGAGCCGTGGATGCGGCATCGAGCCGGCGCGTGTTGTCCCCGTCCGGTGAGTGGGTCAACGCACAAACATCGAGTTCCTGAAACAGGTCGTTTTGCGAAGCGATCATAACGGGAGATGGCTGGCATGCGCATGCGCAAATGTCTCCGTCCAACGCTGCGTTTTGGCCCATCATGCTGTACGGTAAGCGCGGCCCTGTTCCGACAATGAAACCGACGGTAAAGCAGGTTTGGCAATCGACCTTCGCGCCGATATAAGTCATCGCAGTCCCATAGTGCTTGCAGGTTTCATCGCCATCGAGAACGACCCCACCAGCCGAAGAGCGATCCCCCTGTTTCAGGTGGTACCGTCGCATGCGATCTCCTGACATTCGCACTCTTTGCCTGACCGACGGCCTGCTGCTGCGGCGATCGTAAAGAAGCCCGCGATCAGATTTGCAATGGGTGCCGTTTTTGACGGGCGCGTGGCTGTGCTGAAGTCATGCGGCTTGACGAGCGCCCAGCAACTGGGCATCTGACAGGGGCCGGGGAACGTGTCGAACGGCGAGGAAGCAGAGCGCGGAATGGGTGTAATCATGAACATTGAACGGGACAATAGGTCCCTTCAATGTACGGTTACCCGTCATGGTTGTATATAAGACGAGGTCTTATGGATTCTTATATTCGAACGGGAACCGATCTATCAAATTAACGTTGGCGGCGATCGCATACTTGCCGACCGTCGCCATGGCGTGCTTTACGTCGCCGCCAGTTCCACCTTCGGCGCAAACGAATCGCTTTGCGCGACCGGCCAGTATTTCTCGAACAGCGTGTAGCGATAGTTGCCGTTGAGCAGGTCGTTCGGTTCGAGATACTTCAACAGTTCGGACATCAACTGCACTTCATGCGACGAAACCCGCCGCACGATGTGATGCGCACGCAGTTCCGCCGGATGCTTCAACCCGGCTGCCTGAATGATTTCCTTCAGCGCATGCAGCGTGTTGTGATGGAAGTTGAACACGCGATCCGCCTTGTCCGGGACGACCAGCGCGCGTTGACGCACCGGATCTTGCGTCGCGACACCGGTCGGGCAGCGGCCCGTGTGGCAGGTTTGCGCCTGAATGCAGCCCACCGCGAACATGAAGCCGCGCGCCGCGTTGACCCAGTCCGCGCCGATCGCGAGCGTTTTGGTGATGTCGAACGCGGTAATCATCTTGCCGCTCGCGCCGATCCGAATCCGTTGCCGCAAGCCGAGGCCGACCAGCGTGTTATGGACCAGCAGCAGCCCTTCCTGCAAGGGCACGCCGACGTGATCGGTGAATTCGAGGGGCGCCGCGCCCGTGCCGCCTTCCGCGCCGTCCACGACGATGAAGTCCGGCAGGATGCCCGTTTCCAGCATCGCCTTGGCAATGCCGAAGAATTCCCATGGATGCCCGATACACAGCTTGAAACCGGTCGGCTTGCCGCCGGAGAGCGTGCGCAACCGGTCGACGAATTCGAGCAGGCCGCGCGGTGTCGAGAACTCGGCGTGCGTGGCCGGCGAGATGCAGTCGCGGCCCATCGGCACACCGCGCGTCTCGGCGATTTCCGGCGTGATCTTGGCAGCCGGCAGCACACCGCCGTGGCCCGGCTTGGCGCCTTGCGAGAGCTTCACCTCGATCATCTTCACTTGCGGCTCGGCGGCTTGCTTCGCGAATTTTTCCGCGCTGAAGCTACCGTCGTCGTTCCGGCAGCCGAAGTAGCCCGAGGCGATTTCCCAGATGATGTCGCCGCCATGTTCGCGGTGATACTTCGACATCGAGCCTTCGCCGGTATCGTGCGCGAAGTTGCCTTTCTTCGCGCCGAGATTCAGCGCCATGATCGCGTTCGCCGACAGCGAGCCGAAGCTCATCGCCGAGACGTTGAAGATCGACATCGAATAAGGTTGCGCGCGGTCCGGGCCGACGACGATGCGGAAGTCGTGATTGTCGAGCGTGGTCGGCGCGAGCGAGTGGCTGATCCATTCGTGCGAGACGGCTTTGACGTCGAGCTCGGTGCCGTACGGGCGGCTATCCACGTCGTTTTTCGCGCGCTGATAGACGATGCTGCGCTGGACGCGCGAGAACGGCTTCTCGTCGGTGTCGCCTTCGACGAAATACTGGCGGATCTCCGGGCGGATGAATTCGAACAGAAAGCGGAAGTGGCCCCACAGCGGATAGTTACGCAGAATCGCGTGACGCTGCTGCGTCAGGTCGAACAGACCGAGCGCGACGAGCGCGAGCGGCACGATGATCCAGAGCCACGAAATGTGCTGCGTCGCGCCGAGCGCCGCGCAGACGGCGAGCAGCACGGCTGCGCACCACATGGCCAGATAACGTCGAGAAAACATGGGGTCTCCAGTGCAGTGGGGTTCGTCGCGGCGGGATCGCTTGCGCCGATGGCGTCAAGCGGAATCCGCCGCGAAGTAAAACGGGCGACTGCCTGTTATGGTGATGCGAGCTGCGCAGTGGTTGGCCGCACGAGCGAGCGCATGATTTAGCGTGCGCTCAGCAGTGCCGCCTTTTGCGGTTGACGCGCGACCGGTTGCCCCGTCACCGCGTGCTCGATGATGCCGCCGCCGAGGCACACGTCGCCATCGTAGAGCACCGCCGATTGCCCAGGTGTGACAGCCCATTGCGCGTCGTCGAAAGTCAGCTCGAAGAGACCTTCGCCGACATGGGCACGATTGAACGTACACGCCGCATCCGCCTGGCGGTAACGCGTCTTCGCGCCGCACGCGAAACCGTCCGCCGGCGGCTCGCCCGCGACCCAGCTCGTGTTGCCGGCGCTCAGCGTATGGCTGAGCAGCCACGCATGATCGTGACCTTGCGCGACGTACAGCGTGTTCGAAGGAATATCCTTGCCGGCTACGAACCACGGCTCGCCGCTGCCGTCCTTGCTGCCGCCGAGGCCGATGCCCTTGCGTTGACCGAAGGTGTAGAACGCGAGGCCGATGTGTTCGCCGACCACTTTGCCGTCGGTGGTTTTCATCGGGCCGGGTTGGGTCGGCAGATAACGGTTCAGGAAGTCGCGGAACGGCCGTTCGCCGATAAAGCAGATGCCGGTCGAATCTTTTTTCTTCGCGTTCGGCAGCGCGATCTGTTCGGCAATTTCACGCACCCTGGTTTTCGGAATCTCGCCGAGCGGAAACAGCGTCTTCGACAACTGCGCCTGATTCAGCCGATGCAGGAAGTACGACTGATCCTTGGTGTGGTCGAACGCCTTCAACAGTTCGAAGCGGCCATTATTTTCGCGCACGCGCGCATAGTGGCCGGTCGCGATGGTTTCCGCGCCGAGCGACATGGCGTGATCGAGAAAGGCCTTGAACTTGATTTCGGCGTTGCACAGCACGTCGGGGTTCGGCGTGCGGCCAGCCGAATATTCGCGCAGGAATTCGGCGAACACGCGGTCTTTGTATTCGGCGGCGAAGTTGACCGCTTCGACGTCGATGCCGATGAGGTCCGCGACCGACACCACGTCGATCCAGTCCTGGCGCGTGGAGCAGTACTCGCTGTCGTCGTCGTCTTCCCAGTTTTTCATGAACAGGCCGACCACGTCGTAGCCTTGTTCCTTCAGCAGCCACGCGGTGACCGACGAATCGACGCCGCCCGACATGCCTACTACGACTTTCTGCTTGCTCATAAGATGCTCACTGGGTGCTGCATGACTGCGTTGATCGTGGGGCGGGGCCGTTCGTGACGGCCGGGCCTCCTGAGGGTCTGCTATACCTGCTGGTGGCTGCTCGCGGTGGGCTTATCACCGCTCAGCTTCGCTTTTGCCCGACCGAATGCGTGTGCACGAAATCGAGCGGGAAACGCCGGCCGGCGAGGTAGTCGTCGAGACATTGCATGACGAGCGGCGTGCGGTGCCGCTCGGGGCAGGCGCGCAATTCCTCGGCGCTCATCCACAGCGTGCGGACGATGTCCGGATCGAGCGCTCGCCCGCGATCCGGCTCTCCGCTCGTGCCGCAATAGGTGAAGCGCAGGTAGGTCACGCCTTCGCTGCCGGGCCGCTCGAAGTGCGTCATGTACATGCCGACCAGCGCCTCGGGCGTGAACGGATGAGCGGTTTCCTCGAGCGTTTCGCGGATCACCGCGTCCAGCAGCGATTCGCCCGCCTCCAGATGCCCGGCGGGCTGGTTCAGGCGCAGGCCGTCGGCAGTATGTTCCTCGACCACGAGAAAGCGCCCGTCACGCTCGACGATAGCCGCGACGGTGACGTGCGGCAGCCAGGTTTCCGGTTTCATGGGTGCGCATTTTACCGTTTATAGGCCGGGGCTGCCGGGAACCGGCGCACCCAAGCCCACCGGCCACCCCCGGATTGTCCCCGATTTCTGAGACCCCCCCTGTTTCGGTTACAGTGAGGCGTTAGCCGTTGCATCTGCAAGCCGGCGTGCCTCGTCGGCCGAACTGTCGTCACCCATACACAGGAAGTCGAGGAGGAACACGATGCACATCGGAGTGCCAGCCGAGACGCGCGCGCACGAAACCCGCGTCGCCGCGACGCCCGAAACGGTCAAGAAGTATGTGACCCAGGGCCACCGGGTCACGATCCAGAGCGGCGCCGGCACCGGCGCCAGCTTCCCTGACGATGCGTTTACGGCCGCCGGCGCGGAGATCGTCGACGCGGCCGCCGCATTCGGTGCCGATCTCGTTCTCAAAGTCCAGTCACCGACCGATGTCGAACTGCCGCTGCTCAAGCGCGGCGCGACGCTGGTCGGCATGCTCGATCCGTTTAATACCGAAAACTCATCAAAGCTCGCCGCCGCCGGCGTCACGGCCTTCGCACTCGAAGCCGCGCCGCGCACGACGCGCGCACAGAGCCTCGACGTGTTGTCGTCGCAAGCGAACATTGCGGGGTACAAGGCGGTGCTGCTGGCGGCCACGCTTTATCCGCGCTTCATGCCGATGCTGATGACCGCAGCCGGCACCGTGAAAGCGGCCCGCGTGCTGATTCTCGGCGCGGGCGTGGCGGGTCTGCAGGCGATCGCGACCGCCAAGCGCCTCGGCGCGGTGATCGAGGCGTCGGACGTGCGTCCGGCGGTGAAAGAGCAGATCGAATCGCTCGGCGCCAAGTTTCTCGACGTGCCCTATGAAACCGACGAAGAGCGCGAAGCCGCGCAAGGCGTCGGCGGCTATGCGCGGCCGATGCCGCCTTCGTGGCTGACGCGTCAGTCGGCATTGGTCCACGAGCGGGCCAGGCAGGCGGACATCGTGATTTCCACCGCGCTGATCCCGGGCCGCGCCGCACCCACGTTGGTCTCGGTCGACACCGTGCAGGCGATGAAGCCCGGCTCCGTGCTGGTCGACCTCGCCGCCGGACGTGGCGCGGAGTATGAAGGCCAGCGCGGCGGCAACTGCCCGCTCACCGAGGCGGACAAGGTGGTCGTGAAGCACGGCGTGCAGATCGTCGGCTACACGAATCTGGCGTCGATGGTGCCCGCCGACGCGTCGTCGCTGTACGCACGTAACCTGCTCGACTTCCTCAAGCTGATCATCACGAAGGAAGGCGCCCTGAACATCGATCTCGCGGACGATATCGTCGCGGCCACGCTGCTGGCCCGTGACGGCGAAGTCACGCGCAAGATCTAGCAACAAGTTGCATGGGACCGGAGTAAGCGCTAAAGCGCTAACTCCGGTCGACCTAGGAGAGCAGCGATGGAAGTCATCAATCACACCGTCATCAACCTGATCATCTTCGTGCTGGCGATCTACGTCGGCTACCACGTCGTCTGGAATGTCACGCCCGCGTTGCACACGCCGCTGATGGCCGTGACCAACGCGATTTCCGCGATCGTGATCGTCGGCGCAATGCTGGCCGCAGGGCTGACTCTGGGCACGCCCGGCAAGTTCTTCGGCACGGTGGCCGTCGCGCTGGCGGCAGTCAACGTGTTCGGCGGCTTTCTCGTGACGAGGCGAATGCTGGAGATGTTCCGCAAGAAAGAGCCGAAGAAGCTCATCGCTGACAAGACGGCCAAGGAGAACGCGTAATGAGTCTGAACGTCGTCACGCTGCTTTATCTGATTGCGTCCGTCTGCTTCATTCAGGCGCTCAAGGGGCTGTCGAATCCGAAGACGGCACGCATCGGCAACACCTTCGGCATGGCCGGGATGGCGATTGCCATCGTCACGACTATCGCGCTGATCATCAAACAGGCCAACGGGCTCGGTTCGAATCTCGGGCTGGGACTCGGCTTGCTGCTGGTCGCGCTGGTGGTCGGCGGCGCGATCGGCGCGTTCGTCGCCGCACGTGTCGAGATGACCAAGATGCCGGAACTGGTCGCGGCGATGCACTCGCTGATCGGTCTTGCTGCCGTGTGTATCGCGTATGCGGTGGTGTCCGAGCCTTCCGCATTCGGTCTCATCGATCCCGACAACACGGCGCCGGGTTTCCTGCCCTACGGCAATCGCGTCGAGCTGTTCATCGGCACCTTTGTCGGGGCGATTACGTTCTCCGGTTCGGTGATCGCATTCGGCAAGCTGTCGGGCAAGTACAAGTTCCGGTTGTTTCAGGGCGCGCCGGTCGTGTACGGCGGCCAGCATCTGATCAACCTGATGCTCGCGATCGCGATGCTCGGCTTCGGCGTCATCTTCTTCCTGACGCAATCGTGGTTGCCGTTCATCATCATGACGCTGATCGCATTCGTGCTCGGCGTGCTGATCATCATCCCGATCGGCGGCGCGGATATGCCGGTGGTCGTGTCGATGCTCAACTCGTATTCGGGCTGGGCGGCGGCGGGCATCGGCTTCTCGCTGAACAATCCGATGCTGATCATCGCGGGTTCGCTGGTGGGGTCGTCGGGCGCGATTCTGTCGTACATCATGTGCCGGGCGATGAACCGCTCGTTCTTCAACGTGATTCTCGGCGGCTTCGGTAACGAAGCGGGCGCGGCGGCGGCGGGCGGTTCGGCGGAACAGCGTCCGGTGAAATCCGGCTCGGCCGACGATGCCTCATTCATGCTCGGCAACGCGGAAACCGTGGTGATCGTGCCGGGTTACGGTCTTGCCGTGGCGCGTGCACAGCATGCGTTGAAGGAGCTGACTGACAAACTGGTCGAGAAGGGCATCGAGGTGAAGTACGCGATTCACCCGGTGGCCGGACGGATGCCGGGACACATGAACGTGCTGCTCGCCGAAGCCGAAGTGCCGTACGACATGGTGTACGAGATGGACGACATCAACGGCGAGTTCGGTCAGGTCGACGTGGTGCTCGTGCTGGGCGCGAACGATGTGGTGAATCCGGCCGCGAAGACCGATCCGAAGTCGGCGATCGCTGGCATGCCGATCATCGAGGCTTATAAGGCGAGGACGGTGATCGTCAACAAGCGTTCGATGGCGGCGGGTTATGCCGGTCTCGACAACGATCTGTTCTACATGGACAAGACCATGATGGTGTTCGGCGACGCAAAGAAAGTGATCGAGGATATGGTGAAGGCGGTGGAGTGATCGGGAAGCGGGCCGCGAAGCGCGCGTTGCAACTTCAACGCGGCTTCGCGTTCACATGCCTCAACAGGTCCGCAAGCCGCCGTCCTTCCTGATCGGGATACTGTTCGAGCATCTGAAGGTCCTGCATCTTTTCCAGACTGAAATTGCGAAAGTCGCCACGCAATTCACACCATGAGCCGAGCGTCCAGCGTGCGCCCCAGTAAGCGAGCGCGAGCGGCCAGACGCGGCGCTCGCTCGCTACGCCGTTGACGTCGAGGTAGGCGAACTTCACCACGTGCCGGGCGTCGATCGCGCGATGCAGCGCATCCAGTTGCGTTGAAAAATCCCCCTTGATATGAAACGACGGCGCGAAGACCGCGAGCTTGTCGAGTGTCGCGCGTTTGTCGGCGGGCATGGCGGAGGCGATCTTGGCAAGCGCCCCGCGCGCGCCGCTTGCGAAGGCCGCGCCGCCCCACGATTCGAGCATCCGTGCGCCGGCGGCGAGCGCGGCGAGTTCATCGGCGGTGAAGGTGAGCGGCGGCAAACTCGCCGTGCGGCTTAGCCGGTAGCCGATGCCCGCTTCGCCTTCGATCGGCACGCCGGACAACTGCAGATCGCGCACGTCGCGATAGACCGTGCGCAGCGAGATATGCAGCCAGTCGGCGAGTTGTTGCGCGGTGGTCAGACGGCGTCCGCGCAACAGTTCGGCGATCTGGAATAGACGGTCGGCGCGGCGCGTCATCGTGGGCGTCTTGTAGAAGAGGACGGGAACGGTCCCGCGATGATAGCGCTGCATGCCGCGCCCCGCATCGGGCTTTAGCCGTTGGTCCGCGAATGCAGGCCGAGGCGGTTGCCTTCCGTATCGGTGAAGAACGCGATGTAGCCGATGTCCTGCGGCAGCTTGATCACCGGGCCATCGATCTTGCCACCGGCTTTCTCGACGCGCGCGAGGGTGGCGTCGACGGTGGGTTGCGCATTCAGATAGACGAGCACACCGTCGTCGGTCGGCGTCATCGACGGGCTGCGGACGATCGCGCCGCCAGTGGCCGGTTCCTCGTAGCCGAACACCGCGATCGGCTGGCCGCCGACTTCCTGCACGTTCAGTTTGACGTCGAGCGCGGCTTCGTAAAAGCGGACGGCGCGGTCGAAGTCGACGGACGGAATCTCAAACCATGCAACTACTTTGGCTGATGCGGACATGACATTCTCCTCGGGATGGCGGTAAGCCGTGCAAAGCGCCGGATGGCGTGAGAAGGAGTGTGCGGGGGTGCTACTGACAGCGTGGTGTCAGCAGGGTGTGGCAGTAGCGGCAAGCGGCGCAATTGGGCCGGTCGTGAGACGCCCCGGGTTTCAGGGCGCCAGGACGAAAAAAACCGCGGAGAAGGTCCGCGGTTTTTTACTGCGCTCCGGTGTCGGGCGTTGGCCGCTTCAGGCCGCCGGCGTGTCGGTCTGCGGTCGTTGACGCACGCTGCCCGCGATCAGATCGAAGCGGAACAGACGGCATTCGAGCGCGCCGTTGAAGAGCGGCGTCTTGGTCGATTCACGCAGACGCAACTGGCCCGGCAGCTTGCGATCCGATGTCAGGATGAATGCATGCCAGCCCGTGAAGCGCTGCTTGAGCGCGTCGCCGAGCGACTGGAAAAACTCGCTGTCGGGCGCTTCTTCCTGGACGCGGCGGAAGCTGTCGTCATCGCGGCCCTCGCGGCTGGCGCGGCCTTCGCGAATCTCGCCACGGGCGTTGCGGCCACGCACTTCGATCCGTTCGCCATACGGCGGGTTGGCCACGAGAATGCCCGCATCCGACGACGGCGAGGTCATGCCGCGCGCGTCGACCTGCTTGAGCGGGATCGACGGCAAGCCGGCGCGCTGGAAGTTGGCGCGGGCCTTGTCGAGCATATCGCCGGAAATATCGCTGCCGAAGATTTGCAGATCGGCGCGCGAGTTGCGGGCGGCGTGCTTGGCGTCGAGCGCGGCGGCTTTCAGCGTTTGCCAGGTTTTGGCTTCATATTGCTTGAGCCTTTCGAAGCCGAAGCGGCGCTCCGCGCCAGGCGCGATGTTGAGCGCCACTTGTGCGGCTTCCGCGAGGAAGGTGCCGCTGCCGCACATCGGGTCGTAGAGTGGCGTGCCGGCGGTCCAGCCGGTGAGGCGCAGGATGCCGGCTGCCAGGTTTTCGCGCAGCGGCGCGGCGCCCTTGTCGAGGCGCCATCCGCGCTTGAAGAGCGGGTCGCCGGACGTGTCGAGGTAAAGCGTGCAATCCGTGGCGGTGAGGAAGGCGAACACGCGCACGTCGGGCGCGGCGGTATCGATGTTCGGACGCGCGCCGCTGACTTCACGCAGACGGTCGCAGATCCCGTCTTTCACGCGCAACGTGGTGAATTCGAGGCTGCGCAGCGGCGATTTGATCGCGGTGACGTCGACGCGCAGGGTTTCGTTGGCGGAGAACCATTGTTCCCAGCGTTGTTCAGCGGCAAGCGCGTAGATGTCCTGTTCGCTGCGATACGGGCGATGCGCGATTTTCAGGAGCACGCGGCTCGCGAGACGCGAATGCAGGTTGGCGGCCATGCCGGCGGCCCAGCCTCCGCGGAAGTGCACGCCGCCAGGCACTTGAGCGCCGGCCGTGAATTGCGCGCCGTTCAGGTGGTTCGCAGCAATTTCGGCGAGTTCGGCCGCGAGCGAGGCTTCAAGGCCGCGTGGGCAGGGGAGGAAGAAATCGAAGGACATTGAGGTTGCCGGAAGGCGTTGGATAAGGCGCTATTGTACGCGGTGGGGTGTTGGGCAGTTTTTCCGGTTGTTGGATTGCTGGGTTTTTGGCCTTTCCGTGACCTCAAGGAAAGGCCAAACCCCCGCCGCCCACAGTCATAAAGCGCCGCGCAGGCCGCCCCAAACTAGCTAGCGCTACCCGCAGCAACACTAGCCGCCCCGCCAGAAGGACAAGCCGGCACAACCACGACCTTCCCCGTCTTCGCCGGCGGAGCCGCAGCCATCGCCTGCAAGGCCCCCGCCACCTGACTGGAAATCTCCTGCAGAGCCTTCCGATGCCCATCGACCAGCGAATCAATGCCCCCGCCGACAGGCTCACTCACCACACTCCGGCAAGTCATCACTGCGGCACTGCGCACGGCCCGCACACTCCACACCGCATCGATCAATGCATGCGAGCCAGGCCATGACTCAAACCGCTGCACATTCAGACTCACGCGATAAACCGGCGTCGTATCCGGGTAAGCGGTGCCATAAACATCAATGGTATTGAGCTGCTGCGTCAGACTCGTCGACAACGCACGCCGAATCTCATCGCCCGGCAGCGACGCCCAGCGCTCCTGTTCCAGCACCTGCACCTGGGTCGGCGCCGTCTGCACGACAAGCTGATTCTTTGCCACTTGCGGCGGCACGTCCACCGGCGCGACTTCGATCAACCATGCTGGAGCCGAAGAAGTCCGCGCGCTGACGGCGGTCGTCGATCCCGCCACGCCGCCGTCGCTCAACGTATAAAACCGGCTGGACGGCGACGAACACGCTGCCGTTGCCATCAGCGCCGCGATGCAGCCGGCCTGAATAGCGCGGCGCACGAGCCCGCGCGGTGAGCGGGGAAGCCGGGCAAACATCATGGTTTATCTCCTGATTTACCGCGCAACAGCGATTCGGGATGACGCTCGAGATAGTCCGACAACGCATTCAGCGACTGCAACGTGCGCGTCAGTTCCTGCAGCGCCTGATGAACATCCGACTGCAACGGCGAATCCTGCTGCAACGTCGCCTCGGCGGAACCGAAGGTCTGCTTGGCCGCCTCGAGCGTGTCGCGAGCCTGAGGCACGACTTCCGTGTCGAGTCGCGTGAACAGATGGTCGGCGTTCTTCAGCGCGCTGTTCAGGTTGTTGCCGATCTGGTCGAACGGCACCGCATCGAGCTTCTTGGCGATGTCGGCAACCTGCACCTGCAATTCGTCGAGCGAGTTCGGGATCGTCGGCAGTTCGAGCGGATCGCTGTTCACGTCGATGGTGGCAGGCGGCGCCTTCGGGAAGATGTCCACGGCCACGTACAACTGGCTCGTGATCAGATTGCCGGTGCGCAACTGGCCGCGCATGCCGTGCTTGACGAGCGCCTGCAGCATGGACTGACCCGCGATGCTGCCCGGCACCGGCGCGGTTTCGCGGAATCGCTTGCCGAGGCGGTCGGGGTAAAGATTCATCGTCACCGGCATGGTGAAGCTACGCGTCTTCGAATCGTAGTCGATGCCGATGTTGGTCACCTGGCCCAGCACGATGCCGCGGAAATCGACCGGCGCGCCGACCGACAGCCCGCGCAGCGACTGGTTGAAGTTCATCACCACGCGCAGCGGCACGCCGTCCGGCTCGCGCATCGCGTCCGCTTCGTCCGAGCCGAGGCGGAACGTCATGTTGTTCGGCGCCTGCGCGCCCACGCCCTGACCCGGCGGCGACTGGAACGACAAACCGCCGACGATCACCGTCGCGAGCGATTGCGTATTGAGTTTGAAGCCGCTGGAGTCGAGTCGCAGATCGACGCCGCTCGCATGCCACCAGCGCGAGTTGGTGCCGACGTACTGGTCGAACGGCGCGGACACGAACACCTGCATGGTCACGCCGGTGCCGTCCTTGTCGAGCGAGAAACCGACCACCTGGCCGACCTGCACGCGCCGGTAGAAAATCGGCGAGCCGATATCGATCGAACCGAGCGAGTCGCCATGCAGGACGAACTGGTGGCCCTTCTGGTCGCCGGTAATCGGCGGCGGCGTTTCCAGGCCGACGAAGTTCTTCTCGGTATCCGGCGAATGGCCGGCGTCCGCGCCGATATAGGCGCCCGAAAGCAAGGTGGTCAGCCCCGACACGCCGCTTGCGCCGATCCGTGGGCGCACCACCCAGAAGCGCGAATCCTTGACCGCGAAGTCTTCGCCTTCCTTGGTCAGCTGCACCTGAACCAGCACGTGCGAAAGGTCTTTCGACAGCGTGATGGTCTTCACCGACCCGACGTCGACGTCCTTGTACTTGACCTTGGTCTTGCCGGGTTCGAGGCCCTCGGCGCTGACGAAGGTGATCGTGATGGTCGGGCCGCGTTCGGTCACCGACTTGATGACGAGTGCGACGCCGATCAGTGCGGCGATCAAAGGAATCACCCAGACGAGCGACGGCAACCAGCGGCTGCGCGGCGTGATCTCGGGATCGGGGAGTTGGGGCGGCAGCTTCGGTCCGTTCGAATCGTTGCGCGGCGCATCATCTGAGGCGGGCGTCGGTCCTTGCGGGCTAGTCATGGTTGGGGTCCTGAGGTTTTTGAGTACTGCCTTCCACGTTGTCCCAGATCAGGCGTGGATCGAATTGCATGGAGGCCAGCATGGTCAGAATCACCACCGAACCGAAGGCGATCGCGCCCGGCCCGGCCGTGATGACCGCAAGCGATTTGAAGCGCACCAGCGCCACGGTCAAGGTCACGACGAACACGTCGAGCATCGACCAGCGCCCAATGCGCTCGACCATCCGATAGAGCGTGGTGCGCTGTTCCGGCCGCCAGCGCGAGCGGCGCTGTGCGGTGACGGTGAGCAGCACCAGCACGCTCAGTTTGAGCATGGGCACCATGATGCTGGCGATGAACACGATCACGGCCAGCGGCCAGTCGCCCGAGGTCCAGAAGTACACGACGCCGCTCATGATGGTGTCGTCTTCCGAGCCGAGCAGCGACGACGTGTGCATCACCGGCAGCAGATTTGCGGGAATATACAGCAGGGCGGCCGCGATCAGCAGCGCCCAGGTGCGAATGAGGCTGTCGGGGTTGCGCGAGTGAAGCCGCGCGCCGCAGCGGCCGCAATGCTGCGGCGTGACGGAACGGATGCGTGGCTCGACGCGGCCGCACGCGTGGCAGGACACCAGGCCCGCGCGTCTCGCGGAAAGGTATTTCATCGGGCGATCATCCCTGATGCGGCGCCGGCGGCGTGCGCGGCGGCAAAGCGGCTTGCCCGGCACCGTGCACTTCGGGCGCCGGTGCGGGTGGACCGGCCAGCGAGCTGACCGCGACCGCGGCGCTGTCGGCGGAAGTGCGCGGCAACGGCCGCTGGTCGCGGGCGCCGAGTTCGTCGGCGAGGTCCCACAGAATGCGCGGGTCGAACGAGACGACCACCGCGAACATCAGCGTTAGCACACCGAAGGCGAACAGTGCGGCTTCCGGAATCACGCGCGCGAGACTCACCATCTTCACGATCGTGATCAGCACGCCGAGCATGAACACCTCGATCATGCCCCACGGGCGCACGAACTGGATCGCGCGCAACACCGCGTTGAAGGCGGGCGGCACGTAACCCGAGCGCAGCGGGATCAGCACGTAGAGCAAGGCGAGGAGTTCGGTGAGCGGAAACAGAATGGTCGAGCAAAACACCATGACCGCGACGATCTGCATGCCCTCGCCCCACAGCGCGATGAGCGCGCCGAACAGGGTGGTCTGCGAGGTGATGCCGCTGGTTTCGAGTTCGACGATCGGAAAACCCTGCGCGATCAGAAAGGTGATCAGCGCGGCCAGCGTCATCGCGGCGATGGCGTCGAGCTTGCGGGACACGCCGCTATACAGCGTCGCGCCGCAGCGCGAACAACGCGCGACCGTCCGCCCGACAAGCCGTGGCTTGCGGAACAGCGTATCGCATTCATGGCACGCGATCAGATTGTCATGTTCCATACGGCAAAGGGCTAACGGAATGAGGGGTTGCGTGCGTTGCCGGTTTTTATGTCGGGTCTGACAAAAGTGTGCAGCAATAGTACCAAACGCGCCTCGCCACCGCACCGGCGATTGCGCCTCATGTCGGCTGGGCAAGGGGTCGCGCTGACGTCGAAGCAAGCTTGCGCGGATATTCGTCGATCCTTACCTCGAATCAGCATAGGTCTGACAGTCTCCGGCCCTAATTGTTCAATCCGGCTTGCGATTGCGCAAAAAACGCGGGGCGAGCGGGTTCAGATACCCGCAGCCAGCTTTTTGTGCTTGCGGTAGCATGGCGGCCTTGGCGTGTCCCTCAAGCGCTTCCGTTGTGCCGCTCGTGTTCGCCGGCGCCGTCTGTTCAGGCTTCGGGAATAGCAGGTCGGGCTGCTCCGTTAACCTCTCTTAGCTCGTGTTGACCTGTCATGGCACTCAATCCTTCATTTGGTGGCCGGGAGTCGTACACGCGGACTGCCATCGCCTTTCACTGGCTGATCGCGCTGCTGATCGTGTGCGGCTTCGCGCTCGGCTGGGTGATGACCGACATCCCCGGTTTTACGCCCACCAAGCTGCGTTACTTCTCATGGCATAAATGGATCGGCGTGACGGTCTTCGCGCTCGCCATCCTGCGCATTCTGTGGCGCGCCACGCACGCCGCGCCGGTCATGCCCCGCCGCATGCCGGCCTGGCAGCGCGGCGCCGCCCATTTCACGCATTTTCTGCTGTACGTGCTGATGGTCGCGATTCCCGCTTCCGGCTATCTGTATAGCTCGGCGGCCAATGTGCCGGTGGTGTACCTCGGGCTGATTCCGCTGCCGCGTCTGATCGCGCCGGACCCGCATCTCAAGGAACTGCTGAAGACCGTGCACATTACGCTCAATTACACCTTGCTCGTGCTGGTCGCGTTGCATGTGGCGGCGGCGCTCAAGCATCAATGGCTGGATCGAGACGGTCTGCTCTCGCGCATGCTCCCTTTCCTCAAGTAAGGACAACCATGAAGGTCTCGTTTTATCGCTACATGCTCGCCGCCTTCGCCGCGGCCTCGCTGACCGCAGCCGGCAGCGCGTTCGCGCAGGTCGACGTCGCGAAGAGTTCGGTGACGGCCACCTCGAAGCAGATGAACGTGCCGGTGGAAGGCAAGTTCGGCAAGTTCACCGCGCAGGTCAAGTTCGACCCGGCCAGGCCTGCCGACGGCAGCGCGCAATTCAGCATCGACACCGGCAGCTACGATCTCGGCGACGAGAGCTACAACGACCAGGTGCGCGGCAAGGACTGGTTCGACGCGAAGACCTACCCGAGCGCCACCTTCGTCTCGAGCGCGATTGCGCCGGCCGGCGGCAATCAGTTCAAGGTGACGGGCAAGCTGACCATCAAGGGTAAATCGCAGACGGTGGTGGTGCCGGTTACGGTGACGCAACAGGGCGCGACGCAGATCTTCGACGGTTCACTGCCGATCAAGCGCCTGCAATTCGACATCGGCACGGGCGAATGGAAGGACACGTCCGTGGTGGCCGACGACGTGGTCATCAAGTTTCATATCGTTGCAGCACGCAAGTGAGATTCGCGACGTTCGCCGCGCTGTGTCGGTGCGGCTGCTTTTTTCAAGAACCCAGGAGCACGAATTGAAAACATCCATGTTGATCGCCGTCGGCGCGCTCGCTTCTTCTTTCTCGTTCGGCGCCTTCGCGGCCGCCGATACCTATCAGCTCGATCCGACCCACACCTATCCGAGCTTCGAGGCGGACCACTTCGGCGGCCTCTCGGTGTGGCGCGGCAAGTTCACCAAAAGCTCCGGCACGGTGACGCTCGACCGCGCGGCAAAAACCGGCACGGTCGACGTGACGGTGGACCCGGCTTCGGTCGACACCGGCAACGCCAAGCTCGACGAACATCTGAAAACGGATGCTTTTTTCGATGTCGCCAAGTATCCCTCGGTGACCTACAAGGGCACCGACATCAAGTTCGACGGCGACAAGCCGGTCCAGGTGATCGGCAGCCTGACGATTCGCGGCATCACCAAGCCGCTGAACCTGACGATCGACTCGTTCAAGTGCATGCAACACCCGGTGCTCAAGCGCGAAGTGTGCGGTGTGGAAGCGAGCGCACATTTCAATCGGGCTGACTACGGAATGGATTTCGGCGCCAAATACGGTTTCAATATGGATACGAAGCTGCATATCCAGTCCGAAGGCATCAAGCAGTAACAGCGCCATGCCTGCGCACGCTGGTGCGCGTTGATGCCAGGTCGTCGCCGTTGCGGCGCAACAAAAAAACCGCTTCGTTCGCTTTTGCGTCGAAGCGGTTTTTTATTGCCGATGTGAAACGCCGAAGCCCTTGTTCAGCAGGCACCGAGCATTCGTCGCTCGCCTTGATTTATTTTTTCGGGTACACAGAGCAAAGCCACGATTTGGTTGTGCGCGCATCCAGTCGGGTCATTGGAGAGTGAAGAGATACATCAATAATATTTCGCGCGAACTGGAGATCTGCATGAACGCAACGACCGTAGCAAGCGCGGCGGGAAGCCGGCAAAACTCGTGGCGCGCGGTGGTGGCCGCCTCGATTGGCAACGCGCTGGAGTGGTTCGATCTGGTGGTGTACGGTTTTTTCGCGGTGATCATCGCGAAGCTGTTTTTCCCGGCCGGTAACGACACGGTCTCGTTGCTGCTCACGCTGGGCACGTTTGGCGTGTCGTTCTTCATGCGGCCGCTGGGCGCCATCGTGATCGGCGCCTACGCCGACCGCGCGGGACGCAAGGCCGCGCTCACGCTGTCGATTCTGCTGATGATGGGCGGTACGCTGATCATCGCGATTCTGCCGACCTACGGAAGCATCGGCATCGCCGCGCCGGTGATTCTGGTGCTGGCGCGTCTGATGCAGGGCTTTTCTGCTGGCGGCGAGTTCGGCAGCGCGACGGCTTTTCTTGCGGAACACGTGCCGGGGCGGCGCGGTTTTTTCGCCAGCTGGCAGGTGGCGAGCCAGGGGCTGACCACCTTGCTGGCGGCCGGCTTCGGCGTGCTGCTGACCGGCAAGCTGTCGCCGGAACAGATGTCGTCGTGGGGCTGGCGCGTGCCGTTCTTTTTCGGCCTGCTGATCGGCCCGGTCGCCTGGTACATTCGCACGAAGCTCGATGAGACGCCCGAGTTCCTCGCCGCCGAAACCACCGCGACGCCGCTGCGCGACACGTTCGCGAGCCAGAAGCTGCGCCTCGTGATTGCAATCGGCGTGGTGGTGCTCGGCACGGTGTCGACTTACCTCGTGCTGTTCATGCCGACCTTCGGGGTGAAGCAACTGGGGCTCGCGCCCTCGGTCGCATTCGCGGCGATTGGACTAACCGGCTTGATCCAGATGGTGTTCTCGCCAATGGTCGGCCATCTTTCGGACCGCCACGGCCGCACGACGATCATGCTGATTTCGGCGCTACTGCTGCTGTTCCTTATCTACCCGGCGTTCGTGTACCTGATCGCGCATCCGACCTTCGGCACGCTGATGGCCATGCAGATCGTGTTCGGTTTCCTCATGACGGGCTACTTTGCCGCGCTGCCCGGCTTGCTCTCGGAGATGTTCCCGGTGCAAACGCGCACGACCGGCATGTCGCTGGCCTATAACGTCGCCGTGACGATCTTTGGTGGCTTCGGGCCGTTCATCATCGCGTGGTTGATCAGTGCGACGGGTTCGAAAGCCGCGCCCAGCTATTACCTGATTTTCGCCGCCGTGGTGAGCCTCGTCGCCTTGATGGCGGCGCGTCGCAAGCTTGGGTTTCGCTAGCCTCGAAGGAGCAGGGCGGTAAACGCAAAAGGCCGGTTCTTTCGAACCGGCCTTTGTCATTGCGAGGCCTGATCGTGCAGCACAATCAGACTTGCGCGCCTGCATTAGGATCGTCCGGATCGACGCGGTCCTTCTTATCCTTGATCAGGTCTTCGCGCTTCACGCCGAACCACATGGCGAGCGCCGCAGCGACGAACACCGACGAGTAGATACCGAACAGAATACCGACCGTCAGCGCCAGAGCGAAGTAGTGCAGCGTCGGACCGCCGAACAGGAACATCGACAGCACCATCATCTGCGTACAGCCGTGAGTGATGATGGTTCGCGACATCGTGCTGGTGATCGCGTGGTTGATGACTTCGATCACCGTCATCTTGCGTTCGCGGCGGAAGGTCTCACGAATCCGGTCGAAAATAACCACCGACTCGTTCACCGAGTAACCCAGCACCGCCAGCACGGCAGCCAGCACCGAGAGCGAGAACTCCCACTGGAAGAACGCGAAGAAGCCGAGAATGATCACCACGTCGTGCAAGTTCGCGATCACGCCCGCGATGGCGTACTTCCACTCGAAGCGGAACGACAGGTAAATCACGATGCCGACCACCACGCAGGCAAGCGCGAGCAGGCCATCGGTAGCGAGTTCCTTGCCGACCTGAGGGCCGACGAACTCGACGCGCTGCAACTGCACCTGCGGCGTATCGGTCTTCAGCGCGCCCATCACCTGGTCGCTCTGTTGCGCGGACGTGAAGCCCTGCTTGAGCGGCAGACGGATCAGCACGTCGCGCGAGGTGCCGAAGTTCTGCACCTGAGCGTCGCCATAGCCGAGCCTGGCCAAGGTGCCGCGCACCGGTTCGAGCGGTGCCGCGCCTGGATACTGCACTTCGATCACGGTACCGCCGGTGAACTCCACCGACAGATGCAGCCCGCGATGCACGAGGAAGAACACAGCGGCAAGGAACGTCAGCAGCGAGATTGCGTTGAAGATCAACGCACGCTGCATGAACGGAATGTCTTTGCGAAAACGGAAAAATTCCATGGTCTTGTTCTCCGGGACTCAGCGGGATGAACCCGGTTTCTGCGGCGTATTGGACGAACCGGCGGAGGAACCCGTCGACGCGCCCTGCGCGTCGCGGCGACGCACCGTCGGCTTGCCGGTACGCGCTTGCGCGGCGGCGGCCTTGGTCTTCGGCTTGGCCGTGACGGCGGCGACGGCTTTCGCCGTGTCGGTCGCTTCGTCATCGTTGCCGAGGTAAGCGGCCGCGCCTGCGGGCGCCGTTTCCGGACGCCATACCTGACCGATCGCCAGCGACTTCAGTTTCTTCTTGCCGCCGTACCAGAGGTTGACGATACCGCGCGAGAAGAACACCGCCGAGAACATCGACGTCAGAATGCCGATACAGTGCACGATCGCGAAACCGCGCACCGGGCCGGAGCCGAACGCGAGCAACGCGATACCGGCGATCAGCGTGGTGACGTTCGAGTCGAGAATCGTCGCCCAGGCGTGCGCGTAGCCGTTCTGGATGGCCAGTTGCGGCGGCGCGCCGTTGCGCAGTTCTTCACGCACCCGTTCGTTGATCAGCACGTTAGCGTCGATCGCCATACCGAGCGCGAGCGCGATAGCGGCGATACCCGGCAAGGTGAGCGTGGCCTGCAGCATGGACAGCACGGCGATCAGCAGCAGTAGGTTCACCGACAGGCCGATCATCGAGATCACGCCGAACAGCATGTAGTACGCGACCATGAAGACGGCGATCGCCGTGAAGCCCCACACCACCGAGTGGAAGCCCTTCCTGATGTTGTCGGCGCCGAGGCTCGGGCCGATCGTGCGTTCTTCGATGATGTCCATCGGCGCGGCGAGCGAACCGGCGCGCAGCAGCAGCGCGAGGTCGGCGGCGGCTTGCGGGTTGGGCTGGCCGGTGATCTGGAAGCGGTCGCCCAGTTCCGACTGGATGGTCGCGACCGTCAGCACTTCGCCCTTGCCCTTTTCGAACAGCACCATCGCCATCGGCTTGCCGATGTTGTCGCGCGACACGGCAGCCACCGCGCGCCCGCCCGGACCGTCGAGGCGAATGTTGACCGACGGACGCTGATGCTCGTCGAAGCCCGACGAAGCGTCGATGATGCGGTCGCCCGTGAAGATGATCTGCTTGCGCAGCAGCACCGGCGTTTGCGCGCCTTGCGTGAACAGTTCGTCGCCCGGCGGGACCGGATCGGACGGAGCCGGGTGCGTGTTGACCGGATCGGCGAGGCGCGCTTCGAGCGTTGCCGTGCGACCGATGATGTCTTTCGCCTTCGCCGTGTCCTGCACGCCGGGCAGTTCGACCACGATGCGGTCGGAGCCTTGCTGCTGGATCACCGGCTCGGCCACGCCGAGTTCGTTCACGCGGTTATGCAGCGTGGTGATGTTCTGCTTGAGCGCGGCGTCCTGCACGGCTTTCTGCACGGCCGGCGTGAAGGTGCCGACCAGTTGCACGCCGCCGTCGGGGCTGGCTTGCGTGCTCCACTGGAGTTCGCCGATGCTGCGGCCCAATTGCTTGAGTGCCGTGTCCGCCGTGGCCTGATCGGCGAAATTAATCACCACCGTCTGGTTGACGCGATTCACGCCGCCGTCGCGGATGTTGTTGTCACGCAGCAGCGTGCGCGCATCGGACGCGTCCGAGTCGAGCTTCTTGTTGAGCGCGCCGGCCATGTCCACTTGCAGCAGGAAGTGCACACCGCCGCGCAGATCGAGACCGAGGTACATCGGCAGCGCATGCAGCGCGGTCAGCCAGTGCGGCGACGCGCTCTGCAGATTCAGTGCGACGATGAATTGCGGGTCGTTCGGGTCGGCATTCAGCGACTTCTGCAGGAGGTCCTTCACGCGCAGTTGCGTGTCGGTGTCCGGCAGACGCACGCGGATGTTCGCGTTAGTCGACGAGTTGTCGAACGTGACGTCGTCCGGCTTGATCTGATTGGCGGCGAGCGCGGCTTCGACTGAGGCCAGCGTGGTCGAGTCGAGCTTGACCGTTGCCTTGCCGCTCGACACCTGCACCGCCGGCGCTTCGCCGAACAGGTTGGGCAGCGTGTACACGAGGCCGATGACCAGAGCCACCAGCATCACGGCGTATTTCCAGAGGGGGTAACGATTCATGAGTGGTCCAACGGGAAGGTTGGCTTGGAAGCGATGCGTCCGGCGATGAGCGCGGGCGATTCAGCAGATTTGCATGGATCGCCGGCGAGGCCGCGCCGGACGCGAGAGAGCAGGCCTTACAGCGACTTGATCGTGCCCTTCGGGAGAATCGTCGTGACCGACGCCTTTTGCACGGTGATTTCCGTGCCTTCCGAGATTTCGACGCCGACGTAAGCTTCACCCACCTTGGTGATCTTGCCCACGATGCCGCCGTTCGTCACCACTTCGTCGCCCTTGGCCATGGCCGAGAGCATGTTGCGATGTTCTTTCTGGCGCTTCATTTGCGGGCGAATCATGATGAAGTACAGCACGCCGAACATCAGGATCAGCGGCAGGAAGCTCATCAGGTTCGATTCAATGCCACCAGCTGCTGTGCCTTGGGCAAAGGCATTGGAAATGAACTGCACGTTGGTCTCTCCGTTATAAGTCAAATCGATCGAAAAAATCAGCCGATTATTCTACCACCGGCCTGACACGCGTCGGCGAGGCGAATCGGCTTTGGGATCAATCGTTTAAAGCCAGTTTTCGCCTCTTGCGAAAGATAATTGTAAGGTTTTCCCAGCCGCTTTGAAGGATTCTTCGGTGGAATTCACGGCCGGGCGTCGTCACGGCGCCTGCTCGATGCCCCGCGCACGGTTCTCGTGGAAGCGTTTGCGGAAGGGCTCGAACATTTTGGCGTCGATCGCGTCGCGCATTTCCTGCATCAGTTCGAGGTAGTAGTGCAGGTTGTGAATCGTGTTCAGCTGCGCACCGAGGATTTCCCCTACTCGATGCAGATGATGCAGATAGCCGCGCGTGAAATTTCGGCACGTATAGCAGCCGCACTGCTCGTCGAGCGGGCGCAGCGAGTTCTTGTGCGCGGCGTTGCGGATCTTGATGTCGCCGAAACGCGTGAACAGCCAGCCGTTGCGGGCGTTGCGGGTCGGCATCACGCAGTCGAACATGTCGACGCCGGCAGCCACGCCCGCCACCAGGTCTTCCGGCGTGCCGACGCCCATCAGGTAGTGCGGCTTGTCGGCCGGCAGCTTCGGGCCGATGTGGTTCAGCACGCGCATCATGTCTTCCTTCGGTTCGCCGACCGACAGGCCGCCGATCGCCAGACCATGGAAGTCCATCTCGGCGAGACCCGCCAGCGACTCGTCGCGCAGGTCTTCGAACATGCCGCCCTGGACGATGCCGAACAGCGCGTTCGGATTGCCGAGCTTGTTGAATTCGTCGATGGAGCGCTGGGCCCAGCGCATCGACATGCGCATCGAGTCGGCGGCTTCCTGGTGCGAGGTCGGCACGTTATTGGTCGCGTACGGCGTGCACTCGTCGAACTGCATGACGATGTCCGAGTTCAGCACTTTCTGGATCTGCATCGACACTTCCGGCGACAGGAAGAGCTTGTCGCCGTTGATCGGCGAGGCGAACGTGACGCCGTCTTCGGTGATCTTGCGCAGATCGCCGAGCGAAAATACCTGAAAACCGCCGGAGTCGGTCAGGATCGGCTTCTTCCAGCCCATGAAGTTGTGCAGGCCGCCGTGCGCCCCGATCGTTTCGAGACCCGGGCGCAGCCACAGGTGAAACGTATTGCCGAGGATGATCTGCGCATGCATTTCCTCGAGCTCGCGCGGCTGGACCGCCTTCACCGTGCCGTAGGTGCCGACCGGCATGAAGATCGGCGTTTCCACCACGCCGTGATTCAGCGTGACGCGGCCGCGGCGGGCCTGGCCGTCGGTGCCGAGCAGTTCGAATTTGAGGCCGTTTTCCGGGCGCTCGTGGGTCGCGTCTTGCGATTGATGACCGAGGGTCATTGCTTAACTCCTGTGCTACCGGAAAACAGTCCGGCGCAAATAGTGGAATGCCGCCGGAGAGGTTCGCGGCGGCGTGGGGAACGGCAAAAGCGTTGAAACGGCGTGGCGATTTCAGCCGTCGCGGCGCGTCAGCAGCATCGCGTCGCCGTAGCTGAAGAAGCGGTAGCGCTGCTCGATCGCGTGACGGTAGGTTTCACGAATCGTCTCGACACCGGCGAATGCCGACACCAGCATCAACAGCGTCGACTTCGGCAAATGAAAATTCGTCACCAGCCGGTCGACCACGCGGAACCTGTAGCCCGGCGTGATGAAGATGTCGGTTTCCGTGCTGGCCGCGGCGAGCGGGTGGCCGGCGGCTTCGGCGTCGCGCGCGGCGGCTTCGAGCGCGCGCATCGAGGTCGTGCCCACCGCGATCACGCGGTTGCCGCGTGCGCGCGTCGCGGCGATCTTGTCGGCGAGCGATTGCGGCAGGTGATACCACTCGCTGTGCATCTTGTGCTCGGCGAGGTTTTCGACCCGCACCGGCTGGAACGTGCCCGCGCCGACGTGCAGCGTGAGCGTGGCGCGTTCCACGCCTCGGGCGTCGAGGCGGCCGAGCAGCGCGGCGTCGAAATGCAGGCCGGCAGTGGGCGCCGCGACCGCGCCGGGGTTCTGCGCGAACACGGTCTGGTAGCGGGTCTCGTCGGTCGAGTCGGGATCGTGCTCGATGTACGGCGGCAGCGGCAGGCGGCCGAATTGCTCGATCAGCGTCAGGCAGTCGTCGGGGAAATGCAGTGTGAAGAACGGCTCGACGCGTTCGCCGACGGTGACGTCGAAGGCGTCCGCGAGACGGATCGTGGTGCCCGGCTGCGGGCTCTTGCTGGCGCGGATCTGCGCCAGCGCCGTGCGCTCGCCCGTAAGGCGTTCCACCAGCACTTCGACCTTGCCGCCACTGGCCTTCTGGCCGAGGAAGCGCGCCTTCAGCACTTTGGTATCGTTGAACACCAGCAGATCGCCCGGCGCGATGCACTCGGGCAGCTCGGCGAAACGGCGATCGACGAGGCGCGTGGCCTCGGCCGAATTGTCCACTTCGAGCAGACGGCTGGCGCTGCGCTCGGGCAGCGCGACCTGCGCGATCAACTCGGGCGGCAGATCGAAATCGAAATCGGAAAGCGTAAACATGCGAACGACTGGAAGCGAATTGAGACTGAATTGAGCCGAAGCCGGAGCCGGGCGGCTATGATTGCGGGACGCCAGAGCGGCCCGCGAGCCCGCGCGCTGTATGGCGGCGCTACCCTTTGACAGCCGATATTGTACTTGCGAAGCAGCCCATGCCTTTGTCCGACCGCCGAATCCCCCTCGATAACGATGAAGCGAGCGCCGAGCCTGCGCGCCGCGGCTCGCGAGGCAGGGCGCACGCGGAGGTCGACGACGGCGCCTCTCGAGGCACGCGAGTCGTCTCCGCCGGCGGCACGTTGACCGAAGAGTTGGCGGCGCAGCCCGCTTTCAGCGCTGAACCGGAATCGACTGCACCGCGTGCGGCCCGATCCAGCGTAAAAGGATCGACGAAGGCCGCAGCCAAAGCCGATGCCAAATCCGCCGCCAAGCCCGCCGCCGCCAAGCCCGCTGTCAAAACGGTCGACAAGCTCGCCAAACTCGGCCTCACGCGTGATATCGATCTCGTTCTGCATCTGCCGATGCGCTACGAAGACGAGACCTCGCTGACGCCGATCGGTCACTTGCTACCGGGCGGCATCTCGCAGACCGAGGGCGTGGTGTTCGACAACGAAATCGCTTATCGCCCGCGTCGTCAGTTGCTGGTGAAATTGCACGACGAGCACGGCGACGAACTCGTGCTGCGCTTCCTGAATTTCTACGGCTCGCAGGTCAAGCAGATGGCGATCGGCGCGCGTCTGCGTGTACGCGGCGACGTGCGCGGCGGTTTCTTCGGTATGGAGATGGTTCATCCCGCCGTGCGCGTGGTCGATGAAGACACGCCGCTGCCGCAAGCGCTGACGCCGGTCTATCCGAGCACGGCCGGCGTGACGCAAGCCTATCTGCGCAAATCCATCGACAACGCCTTATCGCGCACCTCGCTGCCGGAGTTGCTGCCCGAGCCGATCGCGCGTGCGTATATGGAGCCGCTCGGCGTGCCCGCGCTGATGGACGCGGTGCGCACGCTCCATCATCCGGGTATGCAGTCCGACGAGACTACGCTGATCGACGGCACGCATCCGGCGTGGGTGCGCATCAAGTTCGAGGAATTGCTCGCGCAGCAGATGTCGCTCAAGCGCGCGCACGACGAGCGTCGCACGCGCGCCGCGCCGACCATGCCGCGCCGCAAGCTCGGCGACGAGTCCGCGCTGGTGGCGCGTCTGTTGAAGGCGCTGCCTTTTTCGCTGACGGCGGCGCAGGAGCGCGTCGGCGGCGAGATTGCGCTCGATCTGACGCAGCCGCATCCGATGCAACGATTGCTGCAGGGCGATGTCGGCAGCGGCAAGACGATCGTCGCCGCGCTAGCCGCCGCGCAGGCTATCGACTCCGGCTACCAGGCCGCGCTGATGGCACCGACCGAAATCCTCGCCGAACAGCACGCGCGTAAATTGCGCGGCTGGCTGGAGCCGCTCGGCGTGAGCGTCGCATGGCTGGCGGGCAGTCTGAAGACCCGGGAGAAGCGCGCCGCGATCGAAGCCGCCGCGTTCGGCACGGCACAACTCGTGATCGGCACGCACGCAATCATTCAGGACGCGGTGGAGTTCGCCCGTCTTGGACTCGTGATCGTCGACGAACAGCATCGCTTCGGTGTGGCGCAGCGGCTCGCGTTGCGCGCGAAAGCGCAGAACGCGGCCGACGGCGCGCGCGATTTTCAGCCGCATCAGTTGATGATGTCCGCGACGCCGATTCCGCGCACGTTGGCCATGACCTATTACGCCGATCTCGACGTATCGACCATCGACGAATTGCCGCCGGGGCGCACGCCGATCCTGACCAAGCTCGTGTCGGATGCACGACGCGAGGAGGTGATTGGCCGCGTGCGCGAAGCCGCGTTGACGGGGCGTCAGGTGTACTGGGTGTGTCCGCTGATCGAGGAAAGTGAGACCTTGCAGTTGCAGACGGCGGTCGAGACTTACGAGACGCTGGTAGCCGCGTTGCTGGAACTGAAGGTCGGCTTGGTGCATGGACGGCTGGCGCCCGCGGAGAAGGCGGCGGTGATGGAGGCGTTCACGCGCAACGAGGTGCAGTTGCTGGTCGCGACCACGGTGATCGAAGTGGGCGTGGACGTGCCGAACGCGTCGTTGATGGTGATCGAGCATGCGGAGCGGTTCGGGTTGGCGCAGTTGCATCAATTGCGCGGACGCGTGGGACGGGGGAGTGCGGCTTCGGTTTGTGTGCTGCTCTATACCGGGCCGTTGTCGATGACGGCACGGGCGCGGCTGCAAACGATGCGGGAGACGACTGACGGGTTCGAAATTGCGCGTCGGGATCTCCAGATTCGCGGGCCCGGGGAATTTTTGGGCGCCCGGCAGTCGGGGGCGGCGATGTTGAGGTTTGCCGATCTGGAGAATGATCAGTGGCTCATCGAACCTGCTCGTGAGGCGGCTGCGGTTTTGTTGAAGGATTATCCTGAAGTCGTGATGCAGCATCTGGCGCGGTGGCTAGGGGCCAGGGAGCAGTTTTTGAAAGCTTGACGGCCCAGGCGTCCCGCGCAAAAAACCAAACTTGGCGAACCGACCCTATACGGTGTATAACTAGAACCTATCAAACTCACCGCACTGATTGGTCCCCTAATGACGCTAACCGAATTGAAATACATCGTCGCGGTAGCCCGTGAACGCCACTTCGGCCGGGCCGCGGAAGCGTGTTTCGTCAGCCAGCCAACCCTCTCGGTCGCCATCAAAAAGCTCGAAGACGAACTCAATGTTCAGATCTTCGAACGTGGCACCAGCGAAGTCAGCGTCACTCCCATCGGCGAACAGATCGTCACGCAAGCTCAACGCGTTCTGGAACAAACTCTCGCCATCAAGGAAATCGCCAAACAGGGTAAAGACCCGCTGGTCGGGCCGCTGCGCCTCGGCGTCATCTATACGATCGGGCCGTATCTGCTGCCCACGCTCGTCAAACAGATGATCAAGCGCGTCCCGCAAATGCCCTTGATGCTGCAGGAAAATTACACGCTCAAACTCATCGAGTTGCTCAAGCAAGGCGAAATCGACGTCGCCATCATGGCGCTGCCGTTCCCGGAAACCGGTCTGATGCTCCGCCCGCTCTACGACGAACCGTTCGTCGTCGCGCTGCCGTCGGGCCACGCCTGGGAAAACCGTCCGAAAATCGATGCCGAGGATCTGAAGCAGGAAACCATGCTGCTGCTCGGCAGCGGCCATTGTTTCCGCGATCACGTGCTGGGCGTCTGCCCGGAACTGATGCGCTTCTCGCAGAATGCGGACGGCATCCAGAAAACCTTCGAAGGTTCGTCGCTGGAAACCATCCGTCATATGGTGGCGAGCGGCGTCGGCATCACCGTGCTGCCGCGCATGTCGGTGCATGAAGTCAAGCCGCACGCCGGCGGCATCGATGCGGGATTGCTCAGCTACGTTGCCTTCGGCGAACCCGTGCCCGACCGCCGCGTCGTGCTCGCGTGGCGCAAGAGTTTCACGCGCATGCCCGCCATCGAAGCTATTTGCGACGCCATCAACGCCTGCGATCTGCCCGGCGTCAAAAAGCTCGATCTGCCCGTCGCCGTCAACTGAGCGGCAACCGCCTGACCCGAGCCTGGCGGCCGCCTCCCACGCGGCCGCCAGGCTTGACGCAACACTTGGGCGCGCCAGCCGTCGCACCTATCGAATAGATATAATTTATCAAACACAATAATTCGATAGCATTGTTATAGTTTCCTCCATGGATCGCCCCGATCCCGCCAGACACCGGAGGAAATCATGACGCAGTCGACCCCACAGCCAATCCAGACCTTCGCCGCGCAATCGGCCAACGCCACAGCCAGCGGCTTTGCGGCGTCGATGTTGAGCGTGCGCAACGTAGCGTTGTCGCTGCTCGTCGACCGGGCATTGTCCGCCTGACGCGTCGATCGCCGGCATCTGTCTGCCGCGCCTCCTCCTACATTCCGTTTCGATAAAAGTCATTCAGGAGCCTCGCATGTCCGAACAAAAACTCACTACGGCCGCCGGCGCACCCGTTGCCGATAACCAGAATTCGATGACTGCCGGCGTGCGCGGTCCGGTCGCTCTGCAAGACGTCTGGCTGATCGAAAAACTCGCCCACTTCGATCGTGAAGTGATCCCCGAGCGCCGTGTTCACGCGAAAGGTTCGGGCGCCTTCGGCACCCTGACGGTCACGCACGACATCTCGCGCTTCACGAAGGCCAAGGTGTTCGCCGGCGTCGGCAAGGAAACGCCGCTCTTCATGCGCTTTTCGACGGTGGCGGGCGAGCGCGGTGCAGCCGACGCGGAACGCGACGTGCGCGGCTTCTCGATCAAGTTCTACACGGAAGAGGGCAACTGGGACGTGGTCGGCAATAACACGCCGGTGTTCTTCATCCGCGATCCGCTGAAGTTTCCGGACTTCATCCACACGCAAAAGCGCGACCCGTACACCAACATGCGCAGCAATGTCGCTGCCTGGGATTTCTGGGAGCGTCATCCGGAATCGCTGCATCAGGTAACGATTCTGATGAGCGATCGCGGCATCCCGCAAAATTTCCGGCAGATGCACGGCTTCGGCTCGCACACGTACTCGTTCATCAACGCGAACAACGAGCGCTTCTGGGTCAAGTTCCACTTCAAGTCGATGCAAGGCGTCGAAAACTTCACCGACGCCGAAGCTGCGCAAGTGGTCGCGCAGGACCGTGAGAGCGCGCAGCGCGATCTGATCACGAACATCGACGCGGGCAACTTCCCGAAATGGCGCTTTGCGATTCAGGTGATGCCGGAGGCGGAAGCCGCCACGTATCGCTTCAATCCGTTCGATGTCACGAAGGTGTGGTCGCAGAAGGACTATCCGTTGATCGAGGTCGGCACGCTCGAGTTGAACCGCAACGCGGCGAACTATTTCTCGGATGTGGAGCAGGCTGCGTTCACGCCGGCCAACGTGGTGCCGGGCATCGGCTTCTCGCCGGATCGTCTGTTGCAAGGCCGGCTGTTCTCGTACGGCGACACGCAGCGCTATCGCCTCGGCATCAATCACCACCAGATTCCGGTGAATCAGTCGCGGGTGGCGAATCCGCACTCGTTCCATCGCGATGGCGGCATGCGCGTCGACGGCAATCTGGGCAGCACGGCGAACTACGAGCCGAACCGCTTCGGCGACTTCACGCAGGACCGTAACGCCGCCGAACCGCCGCTCGCAGCGGGCGCCGTGGACCGCTACGACCATCGCGACGACGGCGACTACTACACGCAGGTCGGCATGTTGTTCGCGCTCTTCGACGACGCGCAACGCCAGCGTCTGTTCGGCAACATCGCACGTCATATCGACGGCGTGCCGCATGAGATCGTCGCGCGTCAGATCGAGCATTTCCGTCGCGCCGACCCGGCCTACGCGGACGGTGTGATCGCCGCGCTGGCCGATCTCGCGGAAAACAGCAAGAAGTAAGCGGTCGAAGTGATGCAGCAAAGCGAGGCGCAGCGGCGCCTCGCCGGTAACGATACGAATCGGAGGAGCACGATCATGATTCAGATGATGATGGCCACGATCGGCGGCGCGTCCGCCGCGCGCGCCGGGCAACAGCAGCGCGCCTTGATGTTGCGCAAGACGGTCGGATTCGCAATCGCCACGAGCGGGCTCGCGGTGATCGTCGCGCAAGCACTGCAGCACACGCTCGGCGGGTGATTGCCGAGCAGGCCGTGGGTGCGGCGAGCGGCCATGCGTCACACGAGCGCAGCAGATTTCTACGATAAACTGTCGAGCGTTCGTAGTGTCGGGTCTGCCATCAGCAGATCGTCACTTTGCCGACCGGTTCGTATCACTCTTCGAAGGAGTCATCATGGCCAAGAAAGAAGCCGTACAGCACGTCAATATCGGAATCAGCGACAAGGATCGCAAGAAGATCGCAGAAGGCTTGTCGCGTTTGCTTGCCGACACCTACACGTTGTACCTGAAGACCCACAACTTCCATTGGAACGTGACGGGTCCGATGTTCAACACGCTGCACCTGATGTTCGAAACGCAATACAACGAGCTGGCACTGGCGGTCGATTCGATCGCTGAACGGATTCGCGCGCTGGGCGTGCATGCGCCGGGTAGCTACAAGGAATTCGCCAAGCTGTCGTCGATTCCGGAAGCGGACGGCGTGCCGGCTGCCGAAGAAATGATCCGCCAACTGGTGGAAGGCCAGGAAGCCGTCGTGCGTACCGCACGCGCCATCTTCCCGTCGACGGAAGCCGCCAACGACGAGCCGACCGCCGACCTGTTGACGCAACGCATGCAAACGCACGAAAAAACCGCGTGGATGCTGCGCTCGATGCTGGCCTGAGCGTGACGCCGATGCGGCGCGAGGTTCATGCGCTTGCGTTGGGATGAAACAAAAACAAAGCCTCCCTGTGCGGGAGGCTTTGTTTTTTGCGGCGTAGGCTTTCGACGCGCTCAGTCACGCAAGCAAGCAGCGTGGCAAGCGGCGCCCGGCTGGAAGCGGCGCGTCGTCCGCATCCCGTAAAATAGCGGCACCGTTTTCGCACTTCACCGACTCTGCCCATGTTCGCCCGACTTCCCCTGTTTTTGCGCCTCGTCCGCATGGACAAACCGATTGGCACGGTGCTGCTGCTGTGGCCGACGCTCAACGCGTTATGGATCGCCTCGGACGGGCATCCCACATGGCCGCTACTGGTGATCTTCTGCGTCGGGACGCTGCTGATGCGTTCGGCCGGTTGCGCGATCAACGACTATGCGGACCGCGATTTCGACCGTTTCGTGAAGCGCACCGAGAATCGGCCGGTCACGTCGGGCAAGATCAAGGCGTGGGAAGCCGTGGCCGTGGCGGTGGGTCTTTCGCTGATCGCGTTTCTGCTGATTCTGCCGCTGAATGCGTTGACCAAAGAACTGTCGGTGGCGGCGCTGTTTGTCGCCGGATCGTATCCGTTCACCAAGCGTTTTCTGGCGATCCCGCAGGCCTATCTCGGCATCGCCTTCGGCTTCGGCATTCCGATGGCGTTCGCCGCCGTGCAGAACCATGTGCCGATGCTCGCATGGGTGATGCTGCTGGCAAACGTGTTCTGGTCGGTCGCCTACGACACCGAATACGCGATGGTCGATCGCGACGACGACATCAAGATCGGCATTCGCACTTCGGCGTTGACCTTCGGCCGCTTCGACGTGGCCGCGATCATGCTCTGTTATGCGGTGACGCTGGGGATTTATATCGGCGTCGGCGTGATGCTCGGTTTCGGCGTGTTTTACTGGCTGGGATGGGCAGCCGCTGCGGGCTGCGCTATTTACCACTACAAGCTGATCCGCAACCGTGACCGAATGGCGTGCTTCGCTGCGTTCCGCCATAACAACTGGCTGGGCGGCGCGCTGTTCGTCGGCATTGCTGCGCATTACGCGGCCGCTTCGTTCTAATTGCGGCCGCTTTGTTCCAACGCGCTTACTGCTTGCCGAACTCGTCGCCCATTTCTTTCGCACGGGCATCGGCGGCGAGTGCGCCGCGTACGATCGCATCCTTGATCCCGCTTGCGTCGAACGATGTCAGCGCGGCAGCCGTGGTGCCACCCTTGGACGTCACGCGTTCGCGTAGCACGCTCGGCGGCTCGTCGGAATTTGCCGCCAGCTGCGCGGCGCCGGTGAAGGTCGCCACGGCCAGTGCGCGGCCTTGGGCTTCATCCATGCCGAGTTGACGAGCGGCTTCCTGCAACGCTTCGATGAAATAGAACACGTAAGCCGGACCGCTGCCCGAGATCGCGGTGACGGCGTCGATCTTCGCTTCGTCGTCGAACCAGACGGTTTCGCCGACCGCGCCCAATACTTGCGAGGCGAGCGCACGGCCCGCTTCGTCCACACTTGCCGTTGCCGTGAGGCCC
Organism: Paraburkholderia sp. BCC1884; assembly: GCF_900996225.1. Classification (GTDB taxonomy): domain Bacteria; phylum Pseudomonadota; class Gammaproteobacteria; order Burkholderiales; family Burkholderiaceae; genus Paraburkholderia. The sequence goes on from NZ_CAAJGL010000101.1 coordinate 85,964, forward strand.
GCGACGCCCATACCGATCAGCGCGGGCGTATTCGGCATCACGCGTACGACACGCGCGTGGCCGTTCAGCCAGCGCGACATGTCGTCCATGCGAATACCCGCGACGATACTGATCGCCAGTTGCGATGCCTTCAGATGCGGTGCCAGCGCCTCGGCGACACTCTTCAGGATCTGCGGCTTCACCGCCAGCACGACAGCGTCGTAAGCGGCGAGCGCACTGTCGGCGGCTGCGCCGGTCTTGATGCCGAATTGCTGCTCATTGCGCTTGCGCGCCTCTTCGTTGGGGTCGATCGCGTAGAGGTCGGCGGGCGCGACGCCGCGTTTGATGAGTCCGCCGATCAACGCGGCAGCCATATTGCCGCCACCGATAAAAGCAATTTTCATGATGTTCCGGGAGAGGTTGTGCGCCGAGCCTGGTTCGGCCCGCCACGATCAGTTTGAATAATCTCGTGCGCCGAAAATGGCGGTGCCGACTCGCACGATGGTCGCGCCTTCCAGTACGGCGGCCTCGAGGTCGCCCGACATGCCCATGGAGAGCGTGTCGAGTTCGAGTCCGTCGTTACGCAGACGCTCGAACAACTCGCGCAGGTGACGATGCGGCACGCGCTGCTCGTCGATGCCGCCGGCCGGCTCGGGAATCGCCATCAGGCCGCGCAAGGCGAGTCCCGGCAGCGCGGCAATCTGCTGCGCGACTTCCACCGCCTCCGGAACGCTGACGCCGCTTTTCGACGCCTCGCCGCTGACGTTCACCTGCAAGCAAACGTTCAACGGCGGCAGGTGGTCGGGGCGTTGCTCCGACAGCCGCTGCGCGATCTTCAGCCGATCGACGGAATGCACCCAGTCGAACTGCTCGGCGACCGGCCGCGTCTTGTTCGATTGCAAGGGTCCGATGAAATGCCATTCGATCGACGCCCGCAAATCGGCCAGCGTCTCGATTTTGGTGAGCGCTTCCTGCACGTAGTTTTCACCGAATGCGCGCTGGCCCGCAACATAAGCGGCGCGCACGTCTTCGGCGGGGAAGGTCTTCGAGACCGCGAGGAGGGTGATCGAACGCGTATCGCGTCCGGCCACGTGCGCGGCCATGGCGATGCGCTGCTGCACCGCTTCAAGGTTGTGAATCAGATCGGGCATGGAGGAACGTAACCGGAAGTCGAGCGAAGGCGATAACCGGATTATACGGACAGCATGTGCTCGACCAATTCGATCCAGTGCGCGACCGGCGTCGGCGTACCGCTTTGCAGATGCGCGATGCAGCCGACATTGGCCGACACGATCACTTGCGGCTCCTGCGCCCTGAGGCGTTCGAGCTTCTGGTCGCGCAACGCATACGAGAGTTTCGGCTGCGTCAGCGAGTAAGTGCCGGCCGAGCCGCAACACAGATGACTATCGGCGGGCAGGCGTACTTCCACGCCGAGCGCGGCGAGCAGATGCTCGACCTTGCCGCGCACCTGCTGACCATGCTGCAGCGTGCAGGGCGGATGGTACGCGACCGTATGAATCGAACGACGGCGCGTTTTTACGCGCAGATCTTCTTCAAATTCCGGCAGGATCTCCGCGACGTCGCGCGTCAGTTCGACGATGCGGCGCGCCTTTTCCGCGTACGCCGGATCGTGACGCAGCAAGTGTGCGTATTCCTTGACCGTCGCGCCGCAGCCGGACGCGTTCATCACGATCGCTTCGACGCCTTGTTCGACGTAAGGCCACCATGCGTCGATGTTGACGCGGAGGTCGTCGAGCGCGTCGTCGTTGTAGCCGAGATGCAGGCGGATCGCGCCGCAGCAACCCGCGTCGGGCGCGATCACGGTTTCCACGCCCAGTGCGTCGAGCACGCGCGCGGTGGCGATGTTGACGTTCGGCATCATCGACGGTTGCACGCAGCCGGCCAGCATCAGCATCTTGCGCGGATGTTTCGCGCTCGGCCATTCGAGCGGACGTTGCCGTGCGGGCACCTTGTCGCGCAATTTTCTCGGCAGAAGGCGGCGGAATTGCTGGCCGAGCCGCATGGTCGGCGTGAACAGCGCGCTGTTCGGCACGAAGCTCGCGAGCAGACGGCGCGTGAGCCGTTGACCGAGCGGACGCGTGACTTTCTCCTCGGTAATCTTGCGGCCGATTTCGACCAGTCGCCCATACTGCACGCCCGACGGGCAGGTCGATTCGCAGTTGCGACAGGTCAGGCAACGGTCGAGATGGACCTGAGTGCTGCGCGTGACCGGCGCGCCTTCGACCATCTGCTTGATGAGGTAGATGCGCCCGCGTGGGCCATCGAGTTCGTCGCCGAGAATCTGGTAGGTCGGGCAAGTCGCGGTGCAGAAACCGCAGTGCACGCAATTGCGCAGTATGGCGTCGGCTTCGTCGCCGTCCGGCGTATTGCGAATGAAGTCCGCGAGGTTGGTTTGCATCGCGTCGCTCAGAAGTCGGGGTAGAGACGGCCGCGATTGAAGATGCGGGCCGGGTCGAATGCGGTTTTCAGGCCGCGATGGATTTTCATCAGCGGCGCAGGCAGCGGTGTAAAGACGCCGGCGCCGCGGTCGTAGCCGTGGCCGCTACGGAATATCGTAGCGTGGCCGCCTGCCTGTTTCGCGCTGATGCGCACGGTTTGCGCGTCGGTGTCGGTGATCCACCAGCGCTGGCCGCCGCCCCATTCCATCAACTGCGCGCCGGGCAATTGCATCGGCTCGGTGATCGTGGGCAACGCGAGTCGCCACAGCGCGGCTTTCGGCGGAATGGCGGCAAAGAATGAATCGGTTTGTTCACGTAGACCGGCCCAGAAACGCTCGGCTTCGACGGCATCGACCACCTCGCCGCCAAGCGAGGTGCGTGCCGATTTGACCGCGGCTTCCGCGCCGCCGAGGCGTACCGCCAGCGTGCCGTGACGCCAGGCGCTCGCGGTGATCGGCAGCGGCCGGCCGCCCCATTCGTTGAGCTTGCGGACCGCGTCGGTGCCGTTCATTTCGAACTTGAGGGTGGATTCGGCTTGCGGCAGCGGCAGCACTTTGATCGACAGTTCGAGGATCAGCCCGAGCGTGCCGAGCGAGCCCGCCATCAAACGCGAGACGTCGTAACCGGCGACGTTCTTCACCACCTGCCCGCCGAAATGCAGCTTCTGGCCCTGGCCGTTCATGATGACCGCGCCGAGCACGAAGTCGCGCGCCGCACCCGCAGCCGGGCGCCGTGGACCGGCGATGCCCGCCGCGATGCAGCCGCCGAACGTGGCTTGCGGCCCGAAATGCGGCGGCTCGAAAGCGAGCATCTGATGATGCTCGGCAAGCGCGGCTTCGATCTCCAGCAGCGGTGTGCCCGCGCGCGCGGTGATGACCAGCTCCGCCGGATCGTAGGCAATGATGCCGCGATAAGCGCGCGTGTCGAGGATGTCACCTTCCAGCGTCTGACCGTACCAGTCTTTGGTCCCGCCGCCCCGGACGCGCAACGCACGACCTTCGGCGCTGGCCGAACGCACGCGTTCCGACCAAACGGTGACGATGTCGTCCTCTTCCATGGTGTCCTGCTTCGTTGTGTTTCGATCGATTGTACCGGGCGGGGGCGCGCTGGCAACCAGGAGCGGACCCGCATCGGGTAATCAGGGTGATGGGGCAGAAAGCCGCGCCGCAGCAGGCTATGCGCGGCGCGTGGCCGATGCGTGCGTGCGCTAGAAGCGCGGCAGGTCGGGATGCGGCAGCAAGCCGCCGCGCACGTGCATCTTGCCGTACTCCGCACAACGTGCCCGGGTGGGAATGCCCTTGTCGGGATTGAGCAGACCGGGGGCATCGAAAGCACGTTTGACGGCGTGAAAGGCGTCGCGCTCCTCGGGCGAGAACTGCACGCACATCGAATTGATCTTCTCGATGCCGACGCCGTGTTCGCCCGTTACCGTGCCGCCCAGTTCGACGCAGGCTTCGAGGATGTCGCAACCGAACGCTTCGGCGCGGTGCCACTCGTCCTGATCGTTGCCGTTGAAGAGGATCAGCGGATGCATGTTGCCGTCGCCGGCATGGAACACGTTGATGCAGCGCAAGGCGTACTTCTGCTCCATGACTTCGATGCGCGCCAGCAGCGGCCCGATACTGCGGCGCGGCACGGTGCCGTCCATGCAGTAATAATCCGGCGAAATTCGACCGGCCGCCGGAAAGGCGTTCTTGCGGCCGGACCAGAAGCGCAGCCGTTCGGTTTCCGTGCGCGAAATCTGGATCCGCGTGGCGCCCTGTTCGCGCAGCACCGCGGTCATGCGGACGATTTCGTCGGCAACTTCTTCCGGTGTGCCGTCCGATTCGCATAGCAGGATCGCTGCCGCATCGAGGTCGTAACCCGCTTTGACGAATTCTTCGACGGCGCGCGTGGCGGGTTTGTCCATCATCTCCAGGCCCGCCGGGATGATGCCCGCCGCGATGATTTCGGCGACCGCGGCGCCGCCTTTCACGACGTCGTCGAAGCTGGCCATGATGACCTGTGCGGTCTGCGGCTTCGGGATCAGCTTGACGGTGACCTCGGTGACGATCGCGAACATGCCTTCGCTGCCGATCAGCACCGCCAGCAGATCGAGGCCGGGTGCGTCGGGCGCGAGCGAGCCGAATTCGACGACCTCGCCTTCCATGGTGACGGCGCGCACGCGCAGCACGTTGTGCACGGTGAGGCCGTATTTGAGGCAATGGACCCCGCCGGAATTCTCCGAGACGTTGCCGCCGATCGTGCAGGCGATCTGCGACGACGGGTCCGGTGCGTAGTACAAGCCGTAAGGCGCGGCGGCTTCGGAGATCGACAGGTTGCGCACGCCCGGTTGCACCGTGGCGGTTCGCGCATACGAATCGACTTCGACGATCTTTCTGAAACGCGCCAGCGACACTACCACGCCATGCCGAATCGGCATGGCCCCGCCGGACAGGCCGGTGCCCGCGCCGCGCGGCACGATCGGCACATCCAGCCGATGACAGATCTGCACGATGCGCTGCACCTGCGATTCCGTCTCCGGCAAGGCGACCGCGAGCGGCAAACGCCGGTAGGCGGCCAGACCGTCACATTCGTAAGCGACGGTGTCTTCTTCGCGGTACAGCAGGCAGTGGGTCGGCAAGACGGCCATCAATGCCTGCACGACTTCGCGTTGGCGCCGGGCGAGCACTTCGGCCGTAAGTTCAGCGGGTGCGTTCATGTAACTTGTCTCCTCGTGCCTGTCACCCATCGTGTTTTTTTGGTCTTGCGCGGATGCGTCCGCGGCCAGGCGGCGGACCCGTTTAACGCGTCACGCTGCCCAGCTGAAAATCTTGCCGGGGTTCATCAGATTGTGCGGGTCGAGCGCGTGCTTGATGGAGCGCATCGTGTCGACCGCGACGTCGCCGTGTTCTTCGAGCAGAAAGCCCATCTTGTGCAGGCCGACGCCGTGCTCGCCGGTACAGGTGCCGTCCATGCGCAGTGCGCGTTGCACGATGCGATGATTCAGGCGCTCGGCTTCGGCGAGTTCTTCCGGCTTGTCGGGATCGATCAGGATCGCCACGTGGAAGTTGCCGTCGCCGACATGGCCGACGATCGGGCAGGGCAGCGGCGACGCTTTTAGATCCTCCTCCGTCTCCACCACGCATTCGGCGAGACGCGAGATCGGCACGCAGACATCGGTCGTGACGGCGCGGCAACCGGGCTTCAGTTGCAGCATCGCGAAATAGGCGTTGTGGCGGGCGTTCCAGAGACGGCTGCGATCTTCAGGACGGGTGGCCCATTCGAAACCTTCGCCCGAGTTTTGCGCGGTGATTTCCTGCACCGACTCCGCCTGCTCTTTCACACCGGCTTGCGTGCCGTGGAATTCGAAGAAGAGCGTGGGTGCCTCGCGCAACGTCAGATTCGAATGACGGTTGATCGAGCGGATCGCGAGGGCGTCGACGAACTCGACGCGCGCGATCGGCACGCCGATCTGGATCGTTTCGATCACGGCGCGCACGGCATCGCCCATCGACGGGAATGCGCAGACTGCGGCCGACACCGCTTCCGGTTGCGGATACAGGCGCACGGTGATTTCCGTGATTACGCCGAGCGTGCCTTCCGAGCCGACGAACAGACGCGTGAGGTCATAACCCGCCGACGACTTGCGTGCCCGCGTGCCGGTTTTGATCACGCGGCCATCGGCCAGCACGACGGTCAGTCCGAGCACGTTCTCGCGCATCGTGCCGTAGCGTACGGCATTGGTGCCTGACGCACGCGTGGCCGACATGCCGCCGATACTCGCGTCCGCGCCGGGGTCGATCGGGAAGAACAGGCCCGTGTCGCGCAGCGCTTCGTTCAGCTGCTTGCGCGAGATGCCGGGTTCGACGGTGACCGTGAGGTCTTCGGCGTTGATCGACAGTACCCGGTTCATTGCCGACAGATCGATCGACACGCCGCCTTGCACGGCCAGCAAATGGCCTTCGAGCGACGAACCGTTGCCGTAGGGAATGATCGGCACGTTGTACTGGCCGCACAGCGTGACGATGGTTTGCACGTCTTCGGTCGTATGCGCGAAGACGACGGCGTCGGGCAGTTGGGGATCGAACGGCGACTCGTCGCGGCCATGATGGGCGCGCACGGCTTCGGCAACCGACACGCGTTCAGCGAAAGCGGCCTTGAGCGCGTTCAGCAATTCAGCGGGAAACGGCCGGCGCAGCGGGGCCGGCGGCACGGGATGGTTCACGCATGTCTCCTGATTTCTGGGCAGAGCGGTATTCACAGCAAGTACTTCATTTTACGCCGTCCGCCCGTGGGCCGGCGTCGGCGCCGGCTTGCGCTCCTATAATGGCGGCGACTTCACGATGCGCGCAATATGGATAAACGCGATGGCATCGTCACTGAATGCATGGGAGACATCATGGGCAATCGTTTGAGCAAGATCGCAACCCGCACGGGCGACGACGGCACCACCGGACTCGGCGACGGCGCACGCGTGCGCAAGGACAGCGTGCGGATAGCCGCGATTGGCGATGTCGACGAACTCAATTCGAACCTCGGCGTGCTGCTGTGTGAAACGTTGCCCGACACGGTGCGCTCGGCGCTGGTGGCGATCCAGCACGACCTGTTCGATCTGGGCGGCGAATTGTGCATTCCCGGTCATACGATGATCACCGAGCGGCATCTTGCCCAACTCGACGGTTGGCTCGCCGACTACAACGCCGACTTGCCGCCGCTGAAGGAATTCATTCTGCCGGGCGGCTCGCGCCCGGCGGCGCTGGCGCATGTCTGCCGCACGGTTTGTCGTCGTGCTGAACGGGCGATCGTCGCGTTGGGCGAGAAGGAACCGCTTAATGCTGCGCCGCGTCAATATGTGAATCGCTTGTCCGATCTGCTGTTCGTGCTTGCGCGCGTGCTCAATCGCGCGGACGGCGGCATGGACGTGCTGTGGCAACGCGAGCGCCCGCCCGCCTGACACGCTTCCAACAGCGGCTTTGCCTGCGACAATCTGTCGTGGCGAAAGCGTCTCCTTAAAGATGTATTGTAAATGCATCTTTAAGGAGACGTACCCATGACCACTCTCACTGCTGATCAGATTGCCCGCGTCAAGGCCACCGTTCCCGTGCTCGCCGAACATGGCGCGACCATCACGCGGCATTTCTACAAGCGCATGTTTGCACATCATCCCGAGTTGAAGAATGTCTTCAACCAGACGCACCAAAAGAGCGGTAGTCAGCCGGAAACGCTGGCGCGCGCCGTGTACGCCTATGCCGCGAATATCGACAATCTCGGTGCGCTAGGGCCGACGGTGACGCGCATTGCCAATAAGCACGTCAGCCTGAATATCCGCCCGGAGCACTACCCGATCGTGGGACGTCACCTGCTCGGCGCAATCGTCGATGTGCTCGGCGACGCCGTCGATCAGGAGACGCTCGGTGCATGGGAGGTCGCGTACGGCCAACTGGCCAATATCTTTGTCGGCACGGAGGCGAAGTTGTATGAAAGCGCGCCGTGGAGCGGCTTCCGTCCGTTCAGGGTGGCGCGTAAGGAAGTGGAGAGTGACGAAATCACCTCGTTCTATCTGACGCCTGCGGACGGCTCGCCCGCGTGCGGATTCGAACCCGGCCAGTATCTGAGCGTGAAGCGTTTCGTGGACGAACTGGGCGTGGATCAGCCACGGCAATACAGTCTCTCCGACGCACCGAACGGCAAGTGGCTGCGGATTTCGGTCAAACGTGAAGCGGGCCGTGAGGACATCGCGCCCGGCCACGTGTCGAACCTGATGCACGACGGTGTCGAAGTGGGCGCGATCGTGCACGTGAGTGCGCCGATGGGCGATTTCATGCTGGATCGCAAGAAAACGACGCCGGTGGTGCTGATGAGCGGCGGGGTAGGCGTGACGCCGATGACTGCGATGCTGTCCACGTTGCTGGCCGATCAAAGCGCGCGCAGCGTGACCTTCGCGCATGCATGCCGCAACGGACGCGTGCACGCATTCAAGCAGTGGCTCGACGACGCGATTGCTGCAAGTCCCAACGTAACCCGCGCGATATTCTACGAAGCGGTTGATGCGGCGGATCGCCTTGGCGTGGACCATGATTTCGAAGGTCGCCTCGACGTGACGAAGATTGCCGACAAGGTGATCCTGCCCGACGCGGACTACTACATCTGCGGCCCGGTGCCGTTCATGCGTGCCCAATGCGATGCGCTGGCGGCGCTCGGCGTGGACGCCGCGCGCATTCACACGGAAGTGTTCGGCTCAGGCGTGGTTCAGTAAATCAATACCGGTGACGCATGGCGAGTCGCGCGCCTCAGCCGACCGCCAGCGTGACCGGCTTGCCGATGCGTCCCAACATTTCGACCAGCGTATCGATGGTGAACTTGGTGGTCTTTTTGTTAACCACGTCGGATACGCGCGGGCGCGAGACCATCAGAATCTCAGCGGCCTCAGCCTGCTTCAATTGATGCTGGTCGATCCAGCTCGAGAGCTCGGTCATGAGTTGCTCCTTGAGCAGGCGCGTGTCGTTGATTTCCTTTTGCGACGCGGCGTGCAGGCGTCTCGCTTCTTCCGTGGAAAAGCCGAGTTCGAGAAACACATTGGCACCGGGCTTGGTCACGTGACGAATTTTTGTGTCGATCGTCATTTCTTAAGGTTTCCTATGGTTAACGATGGCGCGATACCGCGTTTCCGCAATCTCTCTATCACGGTGACTCAACTGCTGAGTCTTCTTCTGGAAGCAATGCAGTACATAAAACGCTTCGGGAAATTTCGATATGTACATCACGCGAAAAATACCGTCTGGATCTCTGATGCGGATTTCACGCGTGCCCGCGCCAATCGAGTCCAGTGCCTTCCAGTCGTCGGGGTCTAAACCTGCCTGAATCTTGCCAAGCTGAAACCCGGCAAGTCGACGCGGCTCGATGGGGAAGGCGAGTAAATCGCGATAGCTGGAACCTAACCAGCGAATTTCTTTTTCGTCCCGCATGACATGCCATCCATGTACAAAATATTATACGTAACAACCCGCCAGGTCAAGTCATCCACGACCCGGCGACGAGTCGTTACGGTACCGAGGCAGTCCGCTTCCCACCATTCGTCCGTTCGGCCAATAAAAAAGCCCGGCTCATCGAGCCGGGCTTTTCAACTACAGCAGTTGGGCAGTGAGTCAGTCAGTTACCGCTGCCGCGCGCCACTCGGCGTTGCTTGACCGCCTCCGCGAGACCTTCCAGCACGGCGATGCTTTCGTCCCAGCCGATGCAGGCATCGGTGACGCTCTGGCCATACGTCAGCGCGCAACCGTCCTGCAGATCCTGGCGACCGGCCACGAGGTTCGATTCCACCATCACGCCGACGATTCGTTCGTCACCCGAAGCAATCTGGCGGCCGATGTCCGCGCACACCGGAATCTGGTTCTCATGCTTCTTCGAGCTGTTGGCGTGGCTTGCGTCGATCATGAGACGCGCAGCAAGACCGGCTTTGCCGATATCCGCGCACGCAGCGTTCACGCTGTCCGCGTCGTAGTTCGGCGTCTTGCCGCCGCGCAGAATGATGTGGCAATCCTCGTTGCCGGCGGTCGAGACGATCGCCGAGTGCCCACCCTTCGTCACCGACAGGAAATGGTGCGGTTGCGACGCGGCCTTGATGGCGTCGACGGCGATCTTCACGTTGCCGTCCGTGCCGTTCTTGAAGCCGACCGGGCACGACAGGCCCGAAGCCAGTTCGCGATGCACTTGCGATTCCGTCGTGCGCGCGCCGATCGCCCCCCACGAGATCAGATCGGCGATGTATTGCGGACTGATCATGTCGAGGTATTCGGTACCGGCCGGCAGGCCGAGTTCATTGATACGCAACAGCAACTCGCGCGCGGTGCGCAGGCCGTCGTTGATCTTGAAGCTGTTGTCCATGTACGGGTCGTTGATGAGACCCTTCCAGCCCACCGTCGTGCGCGGCTTTTCGAAGTACACGCGCATCACGATTTCGAGCTCGCCGGCAAAGCGCTTGCGCTGCTCGACGAGACGTCCGGCGTATTCCAGCGCTGCCTTCGTATCGTGAATCGAGCACGGTCCGATGATGACGATCAGGCGGTCTTCCATGCCGTGCAGAATGCGATGCATCGCGGTGCGCGAGTGATAGATCACGTTCGACGCCGTTTCATCGCAGGCGAATTCGCGGATCAGGTGAGCGGGCGGCGTGAGTTCTTTCAATTCGCGGATACGGACATCGTCGGTGTTGTGCGGGGGCATGGTTGTTCTCCTGAATCGGTTCGTAGCGTGTTCGCGGTCGAATAGGGTTTCAAAGGCATGAGGCAAAAAAAAACCGCCAGACTCAGCTGGCGGTTTTTCGGGAATTCTGGTGTCCTGCGTGCACTAACACCCCTCTCGATCCGCCAGCGGTCTGAGATACCAAAAAAAGTAAAAGTAAAACTTGGCGGACATGGCGAAATGGGTCGCTGGTCAAATAGGGTGAGTGACTTTATAACCCGTGCAGGCGGCGCGTGCAAGCTGCAAGGGTTAAAAATGCGGGGAATCCGCATACTTCGCGCGTTGTATGCACGAAGTATGCGTTTGCTACAAAATCAGGCAGTGCCGCCAACCGTCATCCGGTCGATCCGCAGAGTCGGTTGGCCGACGCCCACCGGCACGCTCTGACCTTCCTTGCCGCATACGCCGACGCCCGAATCGAGCTTCATGTCGTTGCCGATCATGCTGACGTACTTGAGCGATTCCGGGCCGCTACCGATCAGCGTTGCGCCCTTCACCGGGTAGGTGATCTTGCCGTTTTCGATCATGTACGCCTCGGAGGCCGAGAACACGAACTTGCCGTTCGTGATATCGACCTGGCCGCCGCCGAAGTTCACCGCATACAAACCGTTCTTCACGGATTCGATGATTTCCTGCGGGTCCTTGTCGCCGTTGAGCATGTAGGTGTTGGTCATGCGCGGCATCGGTAGCGCCGCGTACGATTCACGACGCGCATTGCCCGTGACCGGCATCTTCATCAGACGCGCGTTGAGCGTGTCCTGGATGTAGCCCTTCAGGATGCCGTCTTCGATCAACGTGGTGCATTGGGTCGGATTGCCTTCGTCGTCGATATTGAGTGAGCCGCGACGGTTCGGCAGCGTGCCGTCGTCGACCACCGTGACGCCCTTGGCCGCAACCTGTTCGCCGATGCGTCCGGCGAACGCCGACGAACCCTTGCGGTTGAAGTCACCTTCGAGACCGTGGCCGATCGCTTCGTGCAGTAGCACGCCAGGCCAGCCCGGTCCAAGCACGACGGTCATCGCGCCGGCCGGCGCCGGACGCGCGTCGAGGTTGACGAGCGCCGCATGCACGGCGTCGTCGACGTAGCGCGACAGCACTTCGTCCGTGAAATAGCCGTAGTCGAAACGGCCACCGCCGCCGCCGCTGCCGATCTCGCGACGGCCGTTCTGTTCGGCGATCACCGTGACCGAGACGCGCACCAGCGGACGGATGTCGGCCGCAAAGCCACCGTCGCTGCGGGCCACCAGTACCACGTCGTATTCACCGGCAAGGCCGGCCATCACTTGCTGGATGCGCGGATCGCGGCCGCGCGCCATTTGCTCGACGCGTTCGAGCAGCTTGACCTTGGCGGTGGCGTCGAGCGAATGCAGCGGATCGGACGGCAGGTAAAGATCGCGCCCGGCAATGCCGGTCAGCGACGAAGCCACCTTGATCTTCTGCTTGCCGCCGCCGGCCTTGGCGATCGAACGCGTGGCCAATGCGGCCTGGCGGATCGCTTCGGGCGAGAGGTCGTCCGAGTACGCGAACGCCGTGCGGTCGCCCGATACGGCGCGCACGCCGACGCCCTGGTCGATGCTGAAGCTGCCCGACTTCACGATGCCTTCTTCGAGACTCCACGCTTCGCTGCGGGTCGCCTGAAAGTACAGGTCCGCGTAATCGATGCGGTGCGTGAAGATTTCGGCGAGCGTGCGGGTGAGCAGCGATTCGTCGAGGCCGTAGGGCGTCAGGAGGATGTCCTTGGCGGTCGCGAGATTACGGATACCGGGTTCGATGATGTTCATGCGAAGTATGTTCTGCTCGATACGAAGGATTCGGTTAGCGCCACCTTCCCTATATGAGTCGGGGACGCCGCAGTTTCAATGTCAGGCGGTGATCGATGGGATCAACTCAGCACGCGGTGACGCCAGGCCGGCAGACTCTGCCGCACTTCGTCGATGCGCGCCCGTTCGAGATCGCCGATGACGACGCCGGCGCCTTCGTCACGCACCGCGACGATTTCGCCCCACGGGTCGATCAGCATGCTGTGGCCCCAGGTCCGGCGGCCGTTTTCGTGTTTGCCGCCTTGCGCCGCGGCCAGCACGTAACACTGGTTTTCGACGGCCCGCGCGCGCAGCAGCATTTCCCAGTGCGCGCGTCCGGTGGTGTAGGTGAACGCCGACGGCACCACGATCAGCGCGCAGTCGCCCATACGCCGGTACAGCTCCGGAAAGCGCAAATCGTAGCAGACCGAAAGGCCGACCCGGCCGAACGGGGCCTCGAAGGTGCGGACCTCGCCGCCGGGGCAGATGGTGCGTGCCTCGTCGAACGATTCCTCGCCTTTTTCGAAGCTGAACAGATGGATCTTGTCGTAGCGCGCGGCTTCGTTGCCTTGCGGGTCGAACACCAGCGTGGTGTTCAGCACCCGCGACGCTTCCGGCGCGGTAATCGCCAGCGTGCCGCCGATCACCCACACCTTGTGACGCCGCGCGGCGTCGGCGAGAAAGCGCTGGATCGGGCCGTCCTGATAGGCTTCGCGCACGGCCAGCTTGTCCGTGTCCTTGAAGCCCATGAAGCAGAAGTATTCCGGCAGCAGGACCAGTTGGGCGCCGTCGGCGGCGGCTTCGGCGATGAGGCGCTCCGCCTCGGCCAGATTGCGTTCGCGATCCGGCGTGCTCACCATCTGCAGGGCGGCGACGCGGAAGCTGGTTTCCGGGTTACCGCTTGCGACCGCCTGGGCCGCGTTTGAAGAGACGTGTGTTTCGCTCATGAGCGTTTCGAAAAACTCCCGGCAAGGCGGCGGCGCGAATCATTTGCGCCGCATACGTCGTTCAAGGCTGGCTGGGCCGCCGGTGCGGCACTGCGCTCGTTCGACCAGGCAAAGGGTCGAATGCGGCTCAGTGCGCTTCCACGGTCGAAGCCGGAGCGTCCATCTTACCGCGATCGCCCTTCACCCGCTCGATGTGCGGTTTCGACCAGGAGCCGGTGATGTCGTACTCCCGTGCGAACACATGCGAGACCGAGTGACTGAAGGCCAGATCGGCCACCAGCGCGCCCAGCCCGAGCAGCGGGTTGATCACGGTCGCGGCGACCACGGCGGCACCCGCGCTGACGGTCGGGATGATCTGCACCTGCAGGTTCTGCGTTTCCTGCGCGAGGTCGACCGAACCCTTCATATTGGCGCGCGCCGGGGCGGTCACCATCTCGAAGTTCTCGGTGCGGCCGATCCCGTTATGGATCTGCGCGGTGCCGGTGACATGCTCGAACGGCAGGCCTTCGCCGATCACGTCGCGGAAATTCAGCGTGGCAAAGCGAGCAAGGCTTTGCAGGCTCAGCACGCCGAGCAGCTTGGCCACACCCGGATCGACCTTGAGAATCTGCCCGTGGCGCAGGTCGACGGCCAGATTGCCGTTGAAGGTCGGATAGTCGATCTTGGTCGGGCCGCCTTGCCACACCACCTTGCCCGACAGCGAGCCGCTGCCCGCCTTGAGCGTGCGCGGCTGGCCGAAGCGCTCCAGCAGCGCGCCGGCATCCTTGATATCGAGCTTGAAGTCGAACACCGTGCGGCGCGGGGTGGTTTCGTCGGCGTTGTTGCCTGCGTCCGTCGAGGTCCGCCAGTTTGCCGTGGCGGTCAGCGTGGCGGCCGGGTTGGTGATGTCGAGCTTGTCGAGTTGCCAGACCGGCACACCGTCTTCGTCGAAGTTGTGCGCGTCCACTTCGAGCCGGCCGATATTGCGATCGCGCACGATCAGCTCGTTGACTACCAGATCGATCGACGGCATGTTCTGCGCCGGCGCCGACATCGCCTGGCCGAGCAGGTCCTTGTCGGTGGCCGACGGAATCACGACGCGGGCAAAGCGCGCCTGCAGCGTGCCCGGCGACTCTTTGGTCGCGCCGGGCAGCCAGGAGACGTGGCCGGACACCTGGTTGGAGGCGATATTCGCCTGCCATTTGCCGTCCGCATGCGAGGCGCCGACGATCACGCTGTCCCAATGACGCTTGAGCAAGGTCAGCGTATCGATATGGACGGCGAAGCGGCTCGGCAGGAATTGCGTGAGCGTCGGATTCGGCGCGGGCGGCGGGACCGCGGCCGCGGTAGCCGTGCCGCTGACGGCGGCAGGCGCTTCCTTGCTGCGCATCTGCGCGATGAGCGCACGCCAGGCATCCGCGTCGAGTGCTTCGATGTCGACGGCGGCGATCACGCCCTCGGTCGGCAGATCGGCCGGCTTGTTGACGCCCACGGCGCCGCGCACGACCACGGGCGGCGTTTTCGGTTGATAGCGCAACAGATAGGTCGCGGCGATCGGCCCGAAGGTGAGATCGGCGCGTTCCAGACCGGCGTCGCCCATCGCCTTCGATGGGCTGACGTCGAAGTGCAGCGGCATCGGCGTGCCGACCGGCTTGTTGAACGGCGCCGGAAAGTCGAGCGCGAGGCCCGTCAGGTCGGAGTTCGCCGTCACTTCCGGCAGTTTTCCCTTGGCGCCGCGTACGTTCAGCGCATAAGGCGCGCTGCCGCTCATGCGCGTGAGCACCTGCGCGGCCGGACCGTGCAGATTGAGACTGCGCGCGGCATCCACGGCGATGTGGCCGCCGAGATCCAGCGCATACGTACCGTTCTGGTTCATGCCGCCGTTCGCGTGGACGTCGCCGCCGAGAAATTGCCCGGAGAGGCGGTCGACTCGCGCCGTATGTTCGGTGAATTGCACCTTGCCGTTCAGTTGCGAAAGCGGCGGCACGTTGTCGACCGTCAGACGGTTGTTCTGGAAGCCGACCGCGCCTTCCACGCCGATATGCGGCATCGGCGTGCGCGGCACGGTGAGCTTGAGCGCGAGCGACGCCGCGCCTTCGGCATGCACTTTCTCGGTCTGGTGTTTCGCCATGATGCCGAGCGAGCTGTCGTTGACGTAGTCGAGCATGTCGGCGAGCGGCCCGCGCCCGTTGCCTCTGATGATAAGACTCGACGCCTTGGTGCCGAGGTCGTCGATCTTACCGTTCACGCCCGTGAGCGCGACCTGCTTGTAATGCGCGCGGTCGATGTCGAAGCGCATCACGTTCTGCTTCAACTCGAACACGCCGTCGATGCCGTCGAGCGCCGGCCAGAAGTTCGGCGTGCCGTTGCGCATCTTGCGCGGCGGGAACGGCGTCGGGTCGAACTTGCCGCCCTTGAACGGCGCGACGATATGGAAGAGCCCCGCGCCGGGGTCGCGCGAATAGGGGAATTTGGTCAGGTCGCCGTGTATTTCGATCGTTGCGCCGTGCGACACGCCGGCTTGCAAACCGTGGCCCAGATAAATGCGCAGCTTCTCGGTGATGCTGGTCGGCAGATAGCGGGCGATGCGCGGAACCTGCGCGCGCTGGAAGTCGGCCTTCAGGTCGAGCGAGCCGCGTCCGTGGCCGGGGTTGCTGTAGTCGGCGGTGGCGGTGGCCGCGACATCCGCGTTGGAAACGCCGAAGTCGGCCAGCTTCACCGTGAAGGCCGGATGATTTTCGCCGGGCGCTTTCGGGGTGATCGTCCAGTCGGCGCGACCGTGCAGGTGGTCGAGCTTCAGACGCGGATCGTCGAACACGCCCGGCAGCGTGATGGCGACGTTCGACGTGTCGAGCAGGGCGCTGCCGTGGTTTTCGTCCGCGTCGACGGTGCCCCACAGGTTTTCGATGCCGGGGATGCCCGCGCGCGGGTGATTGAGCGGCGTCAGACCCGGCGGCGGCTCCTGCGCGGCGACGCTGATCCCTTGCAGATCGCCCTTGAAGCGATAGCGCTCGATCGGCTCGGCGCCGGTCGGATAACGGTCGCTGCCCGCTTCGCCGGACTCCGGCTTGCCGCGTTCGACCTCGATCACATAGTTGGCCACGAGGCCGCGCGGATTGAAGCGCACCAGATTGTTCAGCAGACGGCGCGGGAGCGGCAGCGCGCGGCTGAATTCGGCGAGGATGCCCAGGTCGACCCGGTCGCCGCTCACGCTGAGCAACTGGCCGCGTTGCTGCGTGGCGGTCCGGTAGCGGCCGTCGAGCGCATCGAAGACCAGCGTGCGGGTGAGCGGCGTGCCGTCGTCGAGCGGCGGCTGGCCGAGTTCGGCGTGCATGTTGCTCAGTTGCACCTTGTAGTCGCCCTGATCGGCTTCGACACGCCACGAGAAGTTGGCCATCGGTACGAGCAGCTTCGGCTGGGTCGGGCGCACGCGCATCGCGATGTCCGTGCCGGCCAGCTGGCCGCTCGCCGAGGTCATGCGACCGTCGGCGAAGTCGGCCCAGATGGCGTTGTCGATACGGCCGGCGAATGTCTCGATCGGCAGGTTGATGTAGCGCGCGAGGGTCGGCAGATCGACCGGGCCGGTCGACATGTAAACCTGGCCGGCCCAGTTGATCGGCTTGCCGATCGCGGAGAGCGGAGCGTGGCGGAAGTGCGTGCGGAAATCGATCGGACCGTGCAGGACGTGGCCGTCGGCGGGGGCTTGCAGCGCTAGCCGGTGCTCATAGCCGTCGTTGAGAATGGCGATGCGGATGTCGCGCAGCGCGAGCTCCGGCGCGTCGTGCTCCGCATCGCGCCAGCGCAGCACGCCGCCGCGCACGACGATGGCCTGTTGACGCAAGAGGTAGGTGGATAAGGTGTCGTTGCCGCTGTGCCGGGTCGGAATCGGCACGCCAGCCACCGACATCACGCCGTCGCTGCTGCGCGAAACCAGCACGTCCGGTTCGTCGACGATCAGGCTCGACAGCGCTGGATGAAATTGCCAGAGCGACTTCCACGAGAGCGTAGCGGTGGCATGCGGAATCGTCAGCGCGGCGTTGCCTTCATGATCGCGGATGACGATATTCGTGACGTCGAGGCCGGGTTGAAAGCCGCTCCAGTGCGGCGCCAGCTTGCCGATGGTGAACTGCGTGTGCAGCTTGTCCGAGACGGTGGCTTCGATGCGCGGGCGGAACGAGTCGACGCGCGGCAGCACCACGTAACGCAGGCCAAGAAAGAGGGCCGCCGCGATGAAGTAGAGGACGAGCGCGATCGCCAGAACCACGTGCAAGGTCCGACGCAGCACGATGTGGTCGCTTCCGCTCACAGGCCGGACCTGCCCTGTTTCGTGCGGGTCGGCGGATTCGTTTCGCTCGGACATGCTGCGGCGGGTGGGCGTATGGTAGTTTTGCGAATTAACGACGAAATGTAACACACGGGAAAGCCTCTACGGACTTCCGGCAAACCCTGTCTGCATGCCGCCTCGCGACCTGCGCGACGGTGCTTGACCCGTGTGTTGCGGCGAACTGACCAACGCTGACCAAGCAACGAGCGAGCCAGACCCCTGATGACCGACGCTACTCTCCTGAGTTCCAGCTATTCACACTATGCAGCACGCGCCGTGACGGCCCGTCCGTCACTCATGGCGCAAGTAGAGGCGCTCGCCTGCGCCCCGCTGACGCGCGAGCGCATCGACGCGCGCTTCGACGTGTTGTGTGCCGAAGCCGCCGGCGCGGCCGCTGCGCCGCTGAGCGAGGATGCACTCAAACGGGCCTTGCGTCAGTTGCGAACCGAGGTGTTTTGCGCCGTGATGGAGCGCGATCTGGCGGGTGAGGCCGATGTCGCCGAGGTCACCGGTGCGATGACGGACCTGGCCGAGACGACGATCCAGCGGGCGCTCGCGGTGTTGTCCGCCGAACTCGAAGCGCTGTTCGGCGAACCGCGCGGGCCCGAAGGCGAGCGGCTCTCGCTCGGCGTGGTGGGCATGGGCAAGCTGGGCGGCCGCGAACTGAACGTGTCGTCGGATATCGATCTGATCTTCGTTTATGAAGAGGACGGCGAGACCGCCGGCGCTCAGCGTTCGCCGATTGCGACGCAGGACTTTTTTTCGCGGCTCGGCAAACGGCTGATCGGCGCGCTCGCCGAAGTGACCGCCGACGGCTATGTGTTCCGGGTCGATATGCGCTTGCGGCCGAATGGCGATTCGGGGCCGCTCGTGTGCAGTCTCGGCATGCTGGAAGAATATTTTTACGTGCAGGGCCGCGAGTGGGAACGCTATGCGTGGATCAAGGGGCGGCTCGTGTCCGAGGCGGCGAGCGATTCGGCGCAGCGTCTGCAGAAGCAACTCGACGCGATCGTCATGCCGTTTGTCTACCGCCGGTATCTCGACTTTGGTGTGATCAGCGCGATTCGCGCGCTGCATCTGCAGATTCGTCAGGAAGCGCAGCGCCGTGCGTCGATGCGGCCGGATAAGGCCGACGACATCAAGCTCGGGCGCGGCGGTATCCGCGAAATCGAATTCAGCGCGCAGGTGTTCCAGTTGATTCGCGGCGGCCAGGACGCGGGCTTTCGGGTCCGGCCGACGCTGGCCGTCCTGCGCCACGCGGCCACGCACGGCCTGATCGACACGACGGTGTGCGTGAAGCTCTCGCAGGCGTATCGCTTCCTGCGCGAACTCGAGCATCGTCTGCAATACCGTAACGATGCGCAAACCCACGCCATGCCGGTCGATCCCGAAGAGCGCGTGGCGCTGGCTCACGCGATGGGTTGCGACGATTACGCGGCATTGATGACGCGGCTCGACGCGCATCGCGAGTTCGTCGAACAGCAGTTCGACCAGATTTTTGCCGACAAGGTGAACGGCCGCGACGGCTGCGGCGCGCCCGAAGACGGCGCCGCCGCCTGGATCTGGAGCAGTGCGCTCGCCGACGACAGTGCCGACGAAGCGCTCCACGCACGGCTCGTCGAACTGGGGATCGCCGAACCGGCCGACCTGCTGGCGCGGTTGCGCGGGATCTGGGGCTCGTCGCGCTATGCGGGGCTGGCCGAGCGTAGCCGGCAACGTTTCGACGTCGTCGCGCAACGGGCGCTCGAAGCCGCGCGCACGCTGGAGCCGCCCGAGCGTCGCGGCGATACCGTCGCGCGCTTTTTCGACCTGCTCGAAGCGGTGAGTCGGCGCGGCGCGTATCTGGCTCTGCTGACCGAATATCCGCAAGCGTTGCATCGGGTGTTGTCGGTGCTGGGCGGTTCGCGCTGGGCGGCGGGCTATCTGATCCGCCATCCGCAGTTGCTCGATGAATTGCTGGACGACGAGGCCATCAACAGTCCGTTCGACTGGCCGGAGTTCAAACGCACGCTGCGCCTGCGGCTCGCGGCGGCCGACGGCGTCGAGCAGCAGATGGACCTGTTGCGGCACGCGCATCAGGCCGAGGTGTTCCGCATTCTGCTCATCGATCTGGCGGGCAAGCTGAGCGTCGAGCATGTGAGCGACCGCTTGTCGGAACTTGCCGACGCGGTGCTCGACGTCACGCTTCAGGCCGTCTGGAACCAGTTGCCGAAGCGGCATCGCGAAGTGCCGCGCTTCGCGGTGATCGCATACGGCAAGTTGGGTGGCAAGGAACTGGGTTATGCGTCGGACCTCGACGTGATCTTCCTCTACGACGACCCCGACGATGCCGCGGCCGAGATCTATTCCACCTACACCCGCCGGCTCATCACCTGGCTGACGACCGCGACGGGCGCCGGCACGCTGTTCGACGTCGATCTGCGTTTGCGGCCGAACGGCGAGTCGGGGCTGCTCGTCACCGATCTGGACGCGTTCCGCCGCTACCAATTACGTGAGGGCGATGCGGCCAATACAGCGTGGGTCTGGGAGCACCAGGCGCTGAGTCGAGCGCGTTACTGCGCGGGCGATGCCGAGATCGGCGTCAGGTTCGAGGCCATCCGCGAACAGGTTTTGACCACGCCGCGCGAAGCCGCGCCGCTCGCGAAGGAAATCGTCGAGATGCGCGCGCGCGTGGAGGCGGGGCATCCGAACCACACGGCGTTGTTCGATCTGAAGCACGACAGCGGCGGCATGGTCGATATCGAGTTCACCGTGCAGTATTGGGTGCTGTTGCACGCGGCTGGCGATGCCGAGCTGATCCGCAATACCGGCAACATCGCGTTGCTGCGGGAGGTGTCGCGCTTCGGGCTGATGAGCGAAGCGGAAGCCGAGACGGTTGGGGCGGCGTATCGCACGTACCGCAAGTTGCAGCACAAGCTGCGGCTCGACGGCATGGAGAAGGCGCGGGTCGATCCGGCGCGGGTGACGACCGAGCGGGAAGCGGTGCTGGCGTTGTGGAAGCGGGTGTTTGGCTGAGGCGGGGGCGCCGCGTTCCACCCCTAAGCCGCCAGCATTTCCTTAGCGTGCTTCCGCGTGGTCGGCGTGATCTCCAACCCGCCGAGCATGCGCGCGACCTCCTCCACGCGGCTCGCCTTGTCGAGCGAAGTCACGCTGCTGACCGTGCCGCCCTTGCCATTGCCGGCCTTGGCCACCTGGAAGTGGTGGTCGCCGCGCGCCGCGACTTGCGGCAAGTGCGTGACGCACAGCACCTGGCGCGCTTGCCCGAGTTGATGCAGCAAGCGTCCAACGACCTCGGCGACACCACCGCCGATGCCCGTGTCCACTTCGTCGAAAATCAGCGTAGGTGTCGGACTGGCGGCGCTGGCGATCACGGCGAGCGCAAGACTGATCCGCGCCAGTTCGCCGCCCGAGGCCACCTTGGCGAGCGGCCGCAACGGCACACCCGCATGACCGGCGACGCGGAATTCCACCTGCTCCAGCCCATGCGCGCCACCCTCCGGCAGCGGCACCAGCGCGACTTCGAAGCTGCCGCCTTTCATCGACAGTTCCTGCATGCCGGTGGTGACCGCCGCGCCAAGCGCCTTGCCGGCCTTGGTGCGCGCCTTCGAGAGTTTTTTTGCGTCAGCGAGGAATTCTTCTTTCGCGCGCACTTCGGCGGCGTGCAGGCTGGCAAGGTCGGCCGCGGCGTCGAGCGCGGCCAGTTGTGCGCTGCGCGCTTCATGTTCCTCGGGCAGCGTTTCTGGCTGCAGGCGAAATTTGCGCGCAGTTGAATGCAGCGCGTCGAGACGCTTTTCCACCTGGGCGAGACGCTGCGGATCGAGTTCGAGCTTCTGCGCGTAGTGACTCAACGAATACGCCGCTTCCTGCAACTGGATTTCGGCGGGTTCGAGCGCGGCCAGCACGTCGTTCAACGCCGGATCGATCTCCGCCAGGTCGCGCACCTTCGATACGATCGACGCCAGATGCGTGATCATCGCCTCGTCCGACTCGGACAGCGCGCTCAACGCGCCCTGCACGCCGTCGATCAGATTCGCGGAGTGCGATAGCCGCCGATGCTCCGCGTTGACCTCTTCCCATTCGCCGGGCTGCGGCGCGAGCTTGTCCAGTTCGGTGAGCTGCCAGGCAAGGCGCTCGCGCTCGAGTTGCAACTCGCGGTCGCGCGTCTGCGCGTGTTCGACGGCCTGCACCTTGTCGCGCCACGTACGCCATGCCCGCGTCACGCCGGCCGCCGTCTCCGTGAGCCCGGCGTGCGTGTCGAACAGTTCGCGTTGCGCATCCGGGCGCATCAACAGCTGGTGGGCGTGCTGACCGTGAATGTCGACCAGCATCTCGCCGAGCGCGCGCAACTGCGCGAGCGTCGCCGCCGTGCCGTTGATGAACGCCCGCGAGCGCCCGTTGGCGTCCACCACGCGCCGCAACATCACGGTGCCGCCGTGCGGGTCTTCTTCCGCGGAGGTGCCGAGCGCCTGCTCGTCGAGCCATTGCTCGACTTGCGCATGCGTTTCGAACTCCGCGGTGATGTCGGCGCGGCTTTCGCCGGTGCGCACCACGTTCGCGTCGGCGCGGGCGCCCAGCGCGAGCGCCAGCGCGTCGATCAGGATCGACTTGCCGGCGCCGGTTTCGCCGGAGAAAACGGTAAAGCCGCTGTCGAATTCAAGGTCGAGCGCGGCGACGATGACGAAGTCGCGTATCGAGAGATGGCGCAGCATGGAAGTGGTCTGGTGAGCTTGAGGTTCGGGTTCGGCTACGACGGGCGGCGTTCAGCGTTCGTGTTCCAGGCTTCGCTCGCCGCTCAGGGCTTGGGGTCTTCTTCGTGCGACGGGTATTCGTTCCAGTGCAGCTTCTTGCGCAACGTGGCGAAAAAGCTGTAGCCGACCGGATGCAGCATTGGCACGGTATGGCGGGAGCGGCGTACTTCGATGGTGTCGCCCAACTCCAATGAGGTGAACGACTGCATGTCGAAGTTCACGTTGACCTCGCGCCCGGACACGATCTGAATGCTGACCTTCGAGTCGTCCGGCAGCACGATCGGCCGGTTCGACAACGCATGCGGCGCGATCGGCACCAGCACGATGCCCTGCAGTTGCGGATGCAGGATCGGCCCCTGCGACGAAAGCGCGTAAGCGGTCGAGCCGGTGGGCGTGGCGACGATCAGGCCGTCCGAGCGCTGGTTGTACATGAAGCGGCCGTCCACCGAGACGTGCAGCTCCGCCATGCCCGAAAAGCCGCTGCGGTTGACCACCACGTCGTTGAAGGCCAGGGCGTGATAGATCGCATTGCCGTCGCGCATGATGCGCGCTTCGAGCAGCACGCGTTCTTCGCGCTCGAAATTGCCGGTCAGCATTTGCGGCACGATCTCGCGCATGTCGGAGATCGGGATGTCCGTGATGAAGCCGAGCCGTCCGTGGTTGATGCCGATCAACGGCGTGCGGTAGGGCGCGAGCTGCCGTCCGATACCCAGCATCGTGCCGTCGCCGCCCAGCACCACGGCGACGTCGGCGCGCGCGCCGATCTCGGCGGGACGCAGCGCCGGATAGTCGGTGACGCCGATTTCGGCAGCGGTATCGGCTTCGAACACGACCTCGAAGCCGCGTTTGGCGATGCACGAGGCGAGCGCGGTCAACGGCTCGGCAATACCCGGCGTATTGTTGCGCCCGACGAGCGCGACGGTCTTGAACTGACTGGTCACTTGCATGCCGGCATTACACCATAGGTAGGGCCTGAAAAGAACCGCGCACCGGCCCGTTGATGAGCCGGTCTACACGGGCCGTCAGCGTAGCGCGCGATTATCGATAGAATGGTGAAGCCTTGATGACACGCGCGCCGCTGGAAATGCGGCGGCGTGCCGGCAGCCGGGCCGCCCAGAAGGCGTCCGGTGATGCGCCGGACTGAACGCCGGGGAACCTGCCGGACCGGAGGCAACGCGCCGCAGCGGCAAAGCGTGGCGCGTTCGTCAGGGATGGGCGCCCTTCGCGCTCGCGGTAGTCGTGCCATTAAGCTAAAATTTTCCGTCATGCTAGATCCTCGCGCACAAACCCTCCTCAAAACGCTGATCGAGCGCTACATCGCCGAAGGTCAGCCGGTCGGCTCGCGCACGTTGTCGCGCTACTCGGGCCTCGAACTGAGCCCGGCCACGATCCGTAACGTGATGTCCGATCTCGAGGACCTGGGGCTCGTGATCAGTCCGCATACTTCCGCCGGCCGCATTCCCACGCCGCGCGGCTATCGCCTCTTCGTGGACACGATGCTGACGGTGGAGTCTGCCGCCGACGAAGAAGCGGTCATGCGCACCATCAAGACTACGCTGCAGGCAGGCGAGCCGCAGAAAATCGTGGCCGCCGCGGCGAGCGTGCTGTCCAGCCTGTCGCAGTTCGCCGGCGTGGTGCTGACACCGCGGCGCAGCCACGTGTTCAAGCAGATCGAGTTCATGCGTTTGTCCGACAAACGCATCCTGCTGATCATCGTGACGCCCGAGGGCGACGTGCAGAACCGCATCATGGCGACCCAGCGCGACTTTTCGCCGTCGCAACTGGTCGAGGCTTCCAATTACATCAACGCGCATTTCGCCGGCCTCTCGTTCGACGACGTGCGCCGCCGCCTGCGAGAGGAAATCGACGAACTGCGCGGCGATATGACCACGCTGATGCACGCCGCGGTCACGGCCAGCACCGAGGAATCCGATACGGGCGAGAACGTGCTGATTTCCGGCGAGCGCAATCTGCTCGAAGTGGCCGACCTCTCCTCCGACATGGCGCGCCTGCGCAAGCTGTTCGATGTGTTCGACCAAAAGACCAGTCTCCTTCAATTGCTCGACGTGTCGAGTCACGCGGCGGGCGTGCAGATTTTCATTGGCGGCGAGTCCAATCTCGTGCCGATCGAAGAAATGAGCGTGGTCACCGCGCCGTACGAGGTGAACGGCAAGATCGTCGGCACGCTCGGCGTGATCGGCCCGACCCGCATGGCCTACAACCGCGTGATCCCGATCGTGGACATCACCGCGCGCCTGCTTTCGCTCACGCTCAGCCAGCAGTAATCGCCGGCGCTTTCCCGCTGAGCAGGTTCACGCCGTCCATGATGCGTGACGGCGCGCGGCTTGCCAATTGGCCGAATGGCCAGGGGTGTCCGGCGGACCGGGCGGCATACCGCGCCGCTATAATGATTCCCATCTGAATCGACTTTTCGCCTACTGGTTAAACCCGCTGCCTATGCGCTTCGACCTCGAGCGACCTTCACAGAACGCCACGTCGCACCGCGTCGCCGTGCTGCTGATCAATCTCGGCACGCCCGACGCGCCGACGCCGCGCGCGGTTCGCCGCTACCTTGCGCAGTTCCTGTCCGACCCTCGGGTGGTGGAAATTCCGGCGTTGCTCTGGCAGATCATTCTGCGCCTGCTGATCTTGCCGTTCCGGGGCCGTTCTTCGGCCAAGAAGTACGCCGCAGTCTGGATGCCGGAAGGTTCGCCGCTGCGCGTCCATACCGAAAAGCAGGTGGAAGGCTTGCGTCATCTGCTGCAACTGAATGACTACACGGTGCTCGTCGATTACGCGATGCGCTACGGCACGCCCGGTATTCCGGCCATGCTGAACCAGTTGAAGCTGGCTGGCGCCGAGCGCGTGCTGCTCATGCCGATGTATCCGCAGTATTCGTCATCGACCACCGCCACCGCTTTCGACGACGCCTTCTCGGCGCTCAAACGCATGCGCAATCAGCCGGAGATCCGCACGGTGCGTCAATACGCCGATCATCCCGCTTACATTGCGGCGTTGGCGGCGCAGGTGCATCAATATTGGCATCAGCACGGCCGCCCGGATTTTGCGGCGGGTGACAAGCTGGTGCTCAGTTTCCACGGCGTACCCAAGCGCACCCTCGATCTCGGCGATCCCTATCACGAGCAGTGTCAACAGACCGGCGCCTTGTTGATGCAGGCGCTCGAGCTGACGCCGGTGGAATGCCGGATCACCTTCCAGTCGCGCTTCGGCAAGGCGGAATGGTTGCAACCCTACACGGCACCGACTCTGAAAGAATTAGGCGCGGCAGGCGTGCGGCGTGCTGATGTGTTCTGTCCGGGCTTCACGGCCGACTGCCTTGAAACGATCGAGGAAATCGGCATGGAAGTGCGTGACGAGTTCGTGCATGCGGGTGGCAAGGAGTTTCACCGGATCGCCTGCGTGAACGCATCGCAGCCCTGGATTGCCGCGCTCGGCGAAATCGTCGCGCAGAATCTTCAGGGCTGGCCGGTGCAATCGGTGCCGGTGCCGCATATCACTGGGGCTTGAGCGGACACATGAATTACAAGGTCTTGACCGAAGCGGGCGCGAAACTGCGCATCGACAAATGGCTTTGGGCGGCGCGCTTCTTCAAGACGCGCTCGCTGGCGGCGCACGCTGTCGAAAAAGGTCATGTGCGCATCGGCGGCGCCAGTGTGAAGCCGGCCAAGGACGTGCGGGTCGGCGACCTGGTGGAGATCGAGATCGAGCGGATCGTGTGGCAGGTGGAAGTGCTGGGCGTGTGCGATGTGCGCGGCCCGGCGAGCATTGCGCAGACGCTCTATGCTGAAACCGGGGAGAGCAAGGTAAAGCGGCAGGTCGAACAGGAACGGCGCAAGACTTATCGCGAGCCGGCCGCCGCCCTGCATGGGCGACCGACCAAGCGCGACCGGCGCACTATCGACAAACTTTCAGGTGGGGATTGAACAGTTGTTCCATGGTCGCGTGCACGCCGCCGTATTCGGTAGTGTGATCGTTGACCGCCCCAGACATACAGATGGTCGTGGTGCCCGCAATCAGTACCAATGCGACCACCGAGATTGCAAAGGTCAGTTTCACGGTACTCCCCTTGGGAAGATTCAGGATTAAGACAGTTGAATCAGGTGGAAATGCAGAATGTCGGAAAGGCTTACGTCAGATTAGGGTTAACGCGTCTTTTCCGATGCTTTAATGGAGCATAGGCCACTTGTTGACGGCACTCAATCTCAATCTGATTGCGTCGCAATAATGGTTGTAACCGGGCATTTCTGCCGCACGGCCATGGTGCGAAAACTTCCGGGAGAGCCGCTTGAAATGGTTCTTTCCGGCCCTATCTATCGTTTCAATAGGCGGAGGGGCGTAAGGTCGTCTGTCGCTATTTTGCAACGCAGCAATTACGACTGCTCTGACTGGCAACCGCCACCGTTGGCTTTTACTTTTTAACGACTTCAGCGATATGGAAAACACGCAAGAAAACCCGACGAGCCAGAATCCCACGCCCGCGGACGAAGCCGCGCGCCAGGCCGCCGAGGCAGCAGCGCAGCAGGACGCTGCGGCCGCGACGGACAGCCCGGTTGGCGGCGAGCACTCCGCGCTGGCGGAAGCCGAAGCCAAAATCGCCGATTTGCAGGAAAGCTTCCTGCGGGCGAAAGCCGAGACGGAAAACGTGCGCCGCCGCGCGCAGGAAGACGTCACCAAGGCGCACAAATTCGCGATCGAAAGCTTTGCCGAGCATCTGCTGCCGGTGGTCGACAGCCTCGAAGCCGCCATGGCCCATTCGTCCGACGACCTGCAGAAGGTCCGCGAAGGCGTGGAACTCACGCTGCGTCAGTTGACCGGCGCGCTCGAAAAGGGCCGCGTCGTCGCACTGAATCCGGTCGGCGAAAAGTTCGATCCGCATCGTCACCAGGCTATTTCGATGGTGCCGTCCGACCAGGAAGCAAACACCGTCGTTGCCGTGCTGCAAAAGGGTTTCGTGATCGCCGACCGCGTGTTGCGTCCGGCGCTCGTCACCGTCGCCGCACCGAAGTAAGCGCAACGCGGCTTGTGTAAGCGTTTCGCCTGAGCAGGCGGGTACCGTCATGGCCAACATTCCTGTCGACAGTTCCGCGTTCAAGGTCTTCGACATGCAGGAGCTCAGTGCCGGCTCGTTCGACGCGGCACTGGCCGGAGCAGGGGATGAACTGGCCGTGGTGTTTTTCTGGGGTCTCGACTGCTTCAACTGCGAGATCGCCAAGAAAGCCATGCTCGCGCAGCCGGAAGCCGTCCGCGCGCTCGGCCTCACGTGGTTTCACAGCAATGTCTACGAGCACCGCGAACTGGGCCGGCGCTTCATGCTTCATGGCGTGCCTACGTGGTTCTTCTTCTACCGAGGCAAACGTCTTGGCCGGGCAACCGGCTGGCACGGTCTCGGGCAGTTCGAGGCAGCGGTGGCGGCGGCTCGGGAAAAGATCCGGGTGTTGAATTCGGGCGCATCGGCTGGCAATCCAGTCGATCGTGACCCCGAAAGCGGCAAAAGTTCGACCGATTGAAAAAAATTAAAGACCGCATCGTAAAAGAGGTCTTGAAAACGATGCGGACGCACTTATGTTGAGTGCAGGTTAGGAACTCAGAGCGGATCGCCTTGCCGCCAGATAGGCAAACAGGGCGATTCCCGCAGCGATCAAAGTCAGGAGAACAGTAAAAATGGGCAAAATCATCGGCATCGACCTCGGCACGACCAACTCGTGCGTGGCGATCATGGAAGGCAACACGGTCAAAGTGATCGAGAACTCGGAAGGCGCGCGCACCACGCCGTCGATCATCGCTTACATGGAAGACGGCGAGATTCTCGTCGGCGCGCCTGCGAAGCGTCAGTCGGTCACGAACCCGCGCAACACGTTGTACGCGGTCAAGCGCCTGATCGGCCGCCGCTTCGAAGAAAAAGAAGTGCAGAAAGACATCGGTCTGATGCCGTACAAGATCATGAAGGCCGATAACGGCGACGCATGGATCGAAGTGCGCGACCAGAAGCTGGCGCCGCCGCAAATCTCCGCAGAAACGCTGCGCAAGATGAAGAAGACCGCTGAGGACTACCTCGGCGAAGAGGTCACGGAGGCCGTCATTACGGTTCCCGCGTACTTCAACGACAGCCAGCGTCAGGCCACCAAAGACGCCGGCCGCATCGCCGGTCTGGAAGTCAAGCGCATCATCAACGAACCGACCGCAGCCGCGCTGGCATTCGGTCTGGACAAGGTCGAAAAGGGCGATCGCAAGATTGCGGTGTATGACCTGGGCGGCGGTACGTTCGACGTGTCGATCATCGAAATCGCCGACGTCGACGGTGAAATGCAATTCGAAGTGCTGTCCACGAACGGCGACACGTTCCTCGGCGGTGAAGATTTCGACCAGCGCATCATCGACTACATCATTGGCGAGTTCAAGAAAGAGCAAGGCGTCGATCTGTCGAAAGACGTGCTCGCGCTGCAACGTCTGAAGGAATCGGCTGAAAAGGCGAAGATCGAACTGTCGTCGAGCCAGCAAACCGAAATCAACCTGCCGTACATCACCGCAGACGCATCGGGTCCGAAGCACTTGAACCTGAAAATCACGCGCGCCAAGCTGGAAGCGCTGGTTGAAGAGTTGATCGAACGCACGATCGAGCCGTGCCGCGTCGCCATCAAGGACGCAGGCGTGAAGGTCGGCGAAATCGACGACGTGATTCTGGTCGGCGGTATGACCCGCATGCCGAAGGTGCAGGAAAAGGTTAAGGAATTCTTCGGCAAGGACCCGCGCCGTGACGTGAACCCGGACGAAGCCGTCGCCGTGGGCGCCGCGATTCAAGGTCAGGTTCTGTCGGGCGACCGCAAGGACGTTCTGCTGCTCGACGTGACCCCGCTGTCGCTCGGCATCGAAACGCTCGGCGGCGTGATGACCAAGATGATCAACAAGAACACCACGATCCCGACCAAGCACGCACAGGTCTACTCGACGGCCGACGACAATCAGGGCGCCGTGACGATCAAGGTGTTCCAGGGCGAACGCGAAATGGCAGCCGGCAACAAGCTGCTGGGCGAGTTCAACCTCGAAGGCATTCCGCCGGCACCGCGCGGCACGCCGCAGATCGAAGTGAGCTTCGACATCGACGCGAACGGCATTCTGCACGTCGGCGCGAAAGACAAGGCGACCGGCAAGGAAAACCGCATCACGATCAAGGCCAACTCGGGTCTGTCCGAAGCCGAAATCGAGAAGATGGTGAAGGACGCTGAAGCGAACGCCGAAGAAGATCACAAGCTGCGTGAGCTGGCCGATGCCCGCAATCAGGGCGACGCGCTGGTCCACAGCACGAAGAAGGCGCTCACGGAATACGGCGACAAGCTGGATGCCGGCGAGAAGGACACGATCGAAGCCGCGTTGAAGGACCTCGAAGAAACGCTGAAGAGCGGGTCGAGCGACAAGGCCGCAATCGAAGCCAAGATCGAAGTCGTGGCAACCGCCTCGCAGAAGATGGGCGAGAAGATGTACGCGGACATGCAGGCTGCGCAAGGTGCCGAAGCTGCGGCAGCGGGTGCGGCAGGCCCGGGCGCGGGTGCGGGTGCATCGGCGGGCGGCGCGAG
This sequence comes from Paraburkholderia sp. BCC1884, assembly GCF_900996225.1. Lineage (GTDB taxonomy): Bacteria > Pseudomonadota > Gammaproteobacteria > Burkholderiales > Burkholderiaceae > Paraburkholderia. The sequence continues at coordinate 116,014 of NZ_CAAJGL010000101.1, forward strand.
CCAGCAGCAGGACGACGTGGTCGACGCCGAGTTCAAGGAAGTCAAGAAAGACTAAAGCCAGGTCGCATTTCGACCGTAAAGCCGCACACAGGACTGTGTGCGGCCCGGCTGCATAAGGGACTGCGCCCATCCGGGTGACAGGAACGTGCAAGAGCGGTTCTCGCGCCTGGCGAGCCCTTTGGGCTCTCCGGGCACATTTGTTTTATGGAGGGCGTTGTTTTTAGCCGTATTCGAGCGGCAAGAAATAGCGGCCGGACGAGTCGCAAGACTCCAGCATTCAAGAGGAGCCACCGCGTCGCATTGCGCGAGTGGCGTTGAACCGATATGGCGAAACGGGATTACTACGAGGTTCTGGGCGTCGCAAAGAACGCGAGCGACGACGAAATCAAGAAGGCTTATCGCAAGCTGGCGATGAAGCACCACCCTGACCGCAATCCGGGCAACAAGGATGCGGAAGGGCATTTCAAAGAGGTGAAGGAAGCCTATGAAATGCTGTCGGACTCGCAAAAGCGTGCCGCGTACGATCAGTACGGTCACGCGGGTGTCGACCCGAGTATGGGCGCCGGCGGTGCGCAAGGTTTTGGTGGTTTTGCCGATGCATTCGGCGATATTTTCGGCGACATCTTCGGCCAGGCGGCCGGTGGCGCCGCGCGAGGCGGTGGCGGACGCGCCGGCCCGCAGGTGTATCGTGGCGCCGATCTGCGCTACAGCATGGAAATCACACTGGAACAGGCCGCACACGGTTACGACACGCAGATTCGCGTGCCGAGCTGGGTGTCGTGCGAAATCTGTCACGGTTCGGGCGCGAAGCCCGGCACCAAGCCGGAAACCTGCCCGACCTGTAGCGGTTCGGGTTCGGTGCGCATGTCGCAAGGCTTTTTCAGCATCCAGCAGACTTGCCCGAAGTGCCACGGCACGGGCACCTATATCCCTGATCCGTGCGGCCACTGCCATGGCGCGGGCAAGGTAAAGGAAACCAAGACGCTGGAAGTGAAGATTCCCGCAGGTATCGATGACGGCATGCGTATCCGCTCCGCCGGCAACGGCGAGCCGGGTATCAACGGCGGTCCGTCGGGCGATCTGTACGTCGAGATTCACATCAAGCAGCACTCGGTATTCGAGCGCGACGGCGACGATCTGCATTGCCAGATGCCGATTCCGTTTACCACGGCGGCATTGGGCGGCGAAATCGAAGTGCCGACTCTCGCGGGCCGCGCGAGTTTCACGGTGCCGGAAGGCACGCAGTCGGGCAAGACATTCCGTTTGCGTGGCAAAGGCATCAAGGGTCTGCGTTCGAGCATTGCCGGCGATCTGTACGTGCACGTTCAGGTCGAAACGCCGGTCAAGCTCACCGATTCGCAGCGCGATCTGCTTCAGCAGTTCGAGAAGGCGCTGGTGGAAGGTGGTTCGCGCCATAGCCCGCAAAGCAAGAGCTGGTTCGATCGGGTGAAGAGCTTCTTCGATTAATGGCAGTTTGAAGTTGGCGGTAAGCATGACGGCAGATGAGCGCGGCGCGGTGTTCGCGCTGCTCGACGATTGCGACGCAACGGCGGCGCGCCGTTCGAGTCGTCTGTACGAGGGTTTTGTGCACGAACGGGTTTGCGCGGACGCCGCGCAGCTCGAAGCCGTGTGCGAAACCGTCGCCGCGGACACACGGCGTGGTCTGCACGCCATCGTGCTTGCCGACTATGAGTTTGGCCGACATCTCCTCGATGGAGGTTCGGAGCAGTCTTCGACAACGCAGCGTGGCGATGCCACGCTGCGTTTTTTATTGTTCGAGCGCTGTGCGAAGAAGTCGCGTGAAGAGGTCGATGCGTGGCTGATGGCGCGTGACGGCGGCACGGACGAACCGTCGGTGGCAGGCGCGGCGAACGTGCGCGCGAGCGTCGATGCGGCGCAATTCAACGACGGAATCGAAGCGATCCATACTGCGCTCAAAGCGGGCGATTCGTATCAGGTCAACTACACGTACCGGCTCGGTTTCGATGTGTTTGGTTCGCCTGCGGCGCTTTATCGGCGGCTAAGGGCGCGTCAGCCGGTGCCGTATGGTGCGCTTGTGGCATTGCCGGGAAGCAGGTGGGTGCTGTCGTGTTCGCCGGAGTTGTTCGTCGAGAAGCAGGGCGCCTCGTTGCAGGCGCGGCCGATGAAAGGCACGGCACCGCGCTCCGACGATCCAGCAGTCGATCAGCGCAACGCGGCGTTTCTCGCTAGCGATCCAAAAAACCGCGCCGAAAACGTGATGATCGTCGACCTCTTGCGCAACGACTTGTCGCGCGTGGCGCAAACCGGGTCGGTGAACGTGCCGGCGCTGTTTTCGGTCGAGACTTATAAGTCGGTGTGGCAGATGACCTCGACCGTGCGTGCGACGTTGCGCGAGGGCACTTCGTTCGCCGAGATTCTGCGAGCGCTGTATCCGTGCGGTTCGATTACCGGCGCGCCGAAGCATCGCACGATGCAGTTGATCGAGGAGCTTGAAACCACGCCGCGCGGTCTTTATACCGGCGCGATCGGGTGGCTCGATGCGGCTTCCGCTTCCGCTTCCGCTGCAAGGAGCACCGTTAGCTGCGGCGACTTCTGCCTCTCGGTCGCGATTCGCACGTTGACGCTAACGCCGACGACCGGCACCGGCACAACGGGCGCGTTTCAAGGCGAGATGGGCGTGGGCGCGGGCATCGTGCTCGACAGCATCGCTGTCGACGAACACGCGGAGTGTCAGTTGAAGGCCAGCTTTCTGACCGGCGCCGAGCCGGGTTTCGAGCTATTCGAAACGATGTATGCGACGCGCGAGGGCGGCGTGCGGCATCTGGCGCGCCATCTGAAGCGCCTTGCTGCAAGCGCCGCAACGCTGGGTTTCAAACTCGACAGCGAAACCGATATTCGCGCGCAAATTGCCGCGACATGCGCGTCGCTGACGACGCAAACGCCGCATCGTATGCGGCTTGCATTGAGCAAGGACGGTATGACGCAAATCAGTGCAGCGCCACTTGCGCCGTTGGCCGATTCAACCGTCGCTGTCCAGCTCGGGCCGGACCAGCATTTTCCCGCGACCCGGGCCGACGATCCGCTGTTGCTTCACAAAACTACGCGTCGTGCGGAGTACGACCGCGGCTGGCGGGAAGCAGAAGCAAAGGGCGCTTTCGACACGCTGTTCTTCAACGAGCGCGGTGAGTTGACCGAAGGCGGCCGGTCGAACGTATTTGTGAAGCTGGCGGGGCGGTGGTGGACGCCGCCGCTTACGTGCGGTGTGCTACCGGGTGTAATGCGTGGCGTTCTGCTGGAGGACAACTCGGAACTGCAGGCGGCTGAACGTGTGCTGAGCCGTGACGATCTGCGCAACGCCGAAGCGCTTATGATCTGCAATGCGCTGCGTGGCGCGCTGCCTGCACGGATTCTCTAATGAACCTGAGAAGGCGAGAGGGCGAACGCGCTAAACCCACGCGTCCAACCCGTCGCGCCTAATAACAATGGCCCAGACTCAGAACGTATGCTCCGGCCCAGGAAACGAGCCATCCTTCACCGCGCGCACGTACGCTTCCACCGCAGCCTGAATGCTCGGCTGCCCCTGCATGAAATCCTTGACGAAGCGCGGCCGCTTGCCGGGAAAAATCCCCAGCATGTCGTGCAGCACCAGCACCTGACCCGAGCAATCCAGTCCCGCGCCGATGCCGATCGTCGGAATGCGCAACTGCCTGGTGACTTCGCTGGCGAGGAGCGTCGGAATCGCTTCCATCACGATCAATTGCGCGCCGGCTGCTTCGACCGCGAGCGCGTCGCGCAACACCTGGCTTGCGCCTGCTTCCGTCTTGCCTTGCACCTTGAAGCCGCCGAACGCGTGAACCGATTGCGGCGTCAGACCGATATGCGCACACACTGGAATCGCTCGCTCCACCAGGAACCGCACGGTGTCGGCGAGCCATGCGCCGCCTTCGAGCTTGACCATCTGCGCGCCTGCGCGCATCAACTCCACTGAGCTCCGGAACGCGTCTTCCGGCGTGCCGTAAGTCCCGAACGGCAGGTCGGCGACGATCAGCGCCGAAGGCCGCGCACGCGCCACGCTAGCCGTGTGATACGTGATGTCGGCGAGCGCCACCGGCAGCGTCGTCGTCTGGCCTTGCAGCACGTTGCCGAGCGAGTCGCCGATCAGCAGCACGTCGACGCCCGAACGATCGAGCAGCGCCGAAAAGCTCGCGTCGTAGCAGGTGAGCATGGCGATTTTGTCGCCGGCGTCGCGCATTGCCTGCAGTTTCGGCACGGTGATGGCGCTCCGGCTCGCTTCCTGCAAATAAGTCATGGTCAATCCGTTGGAAAAAAGAGGTGGCGACGCCGCTCAGAGCGACGTGCCTTTGACAAAGAATTCCTTGCGGCCGCGCATGGTTTCGATGCGTTCGGCGAGTAGCGCAAGGTCCGCGTCCGAGTCGAGCGGATTCAGATGTTCGGCATTGACCGTCAGCACGGGCGTGCGATCGTAGTGATAGAAAAACTCGTTGTACGCGTCGCACAGGGCGTGCAGGTAGGCGTCGGAGATTTGCAGTTCCATCGGCAGCGCGCGTTTCTGGATGCGCGCGAACAGCACCTCGGGACTCGCCTGCAAATAGACCACGAAGTCCGGCGCCGGCGCGCTGACTTCGAGTTGCGCGGCGAGCGCGCGATACAGTTGCCACTCGTCGGCCTGCAGCGTCAGACGCGCGAAGATATCGTTCTTCTGCGTCATGAAATCGGCGATCAACGGCGTGCCCGACAGATGCGCCGCGCTCACTTCCTGAGCCTGCTGAGCGCGTTGCAAGGCGAAGGTCAACTGCGTAGGCAACGCGTAACGCGCGGTGTCGCGATAAAAACGTTCGAGAAAGGGATTGTCCTGCGGACGTTCGAACAGCTCCTGCATCGACCAGCGCTGCGCGAGCCGGCGCGCCAGAGAAGTCTTGCCGACGCCGATCGGCCCCTCGATCGCGAGATAGCTGTACGGCGGCCGCAGTTGCGGCGCCGTGACGGTGAGCGGTGTGGCATTCATTCGCAGCGACCCTTGCCGGTATCGTCGCTGCCGGCAGTCAATGCATTAAGCATCGGACATTGGCATGGGCCCTTCACTTTTTCGATGCGCTGATCGCTCACGGCGTCGAGCAGGGCGTCGGCGCGGCCGCGTAGTGGAATGACCAGTGTGGCGTCGATTTCGACCAGCGGCACCAGCACGAACGCGCGCTCTGTGAGTCGCGGATGCGGCACGATCAGATCGGCCTCGTCGATCGATTGATCGCCGAACAGCAGGATGTCCAGATCGAGCGTGCGCGGTGCATTGCGAAACGATCGTTCCCGGCCGAACTGATGCTCGATCTTGTGGCACAGCGCGAGCAGATGCCGCACGGGGAGTGTGGTGTCGACCTTCACGACACAATTGAAGTAATCGTCACCGCCCGCGTCGATCGGGGCAGTGCGATACAGGCTCGACTTGGCGAGCACGGAGATGGTGTGCTGTTGTGCGAGGCACACCACTGCGTCTTTCAGGGTCTGGCGCGCGTCCCCGAGATTCGCGCCGAGGCCGAGATAAGCAACCGTCATGGCATAACTTCCTGCAACTATCGTTCGACGACTTCAGCGAACGCTGGTTCAGTCTTCGTGCGAATCGTCATGACCCGCATCGTCGTCTGGTCGTTCGGCTGGCGTGCCGCCCTCCATTCCGTCGCCCGGTTTGCGGTTTCTGGCGCTGCTGCTGCGCCGCCGTCGTTTTCGGGGGCTCCGGTCCTTCCCGCCTTGCGTGAGCAATGTCTCACGTGCGGCGACGTCTCCTTCAATGAACTCCGTCCACCACGTACCGACCGACTCATCGAGTTCGCCTGATTCGCAGCGCAACAGGAGGAAATCATACCCCGCTCTAAATCTTTGGTGTTCCAGCAGCTTCAGCGCACTTCTTCCCGAGCGTTTTTCCAGGCGCAACTGCAGGCCCCAGATCTCGCGCATATCCGCCGAGAAGCGCTTGTGGATCGCGAGTTTCTCGGTTTGCATATCGAGCACCTCGTCCATCGCGCGATGCAAGGCGGGGACGGGATACTCGCCGCTCGCTTCGAATTTCTGCCAGCGCGTCTGCACGTCGTGCCACAACAGCGTGGCGAACAGGAAGCCCGGCGACACCGGTTTGCCGGCACGCACGCGAGCGTCCGTGTTGTTCAACGCCAGCGTAATGAATTTTTCGCCGATGGGTTGCTCGAGCACCACGTCGAGTAGCGGCAGCAGGCCATGATGCAGGCCTTCCTGGCGCAGCCGTTTCAAACAGGCGAGCGCGTGACCCGACAGCATCAGCTTGAGCATCTCGTCGAACAGCCGCGCAGCGGGCACGTTGTTGATCAGATCGGCCATCTCGACGATCGGCGCGCGGGTGGTGTCCTCGATCTCGAAGTCGAGCTTCGCGGCAAAACGCACCACGCGCAGCATGCGCACCGGGTCTTCACGATAACGCGTGGCCGGGTCGCCGATCATGCGCAGCAGACGCGCGCGCATGTCGGCCATGCCGTTGTGATAATCCAGCACGGTTTGCGTGGCCGGATCGTAGTACATCGCGTTGATCGTGAAGTCGCGGCGCGTGGCGTCTTCGTGCTGCTCGCCCCACACGTTGTCGCGCAGCACGCGGCCGCTGGCGTCCACCGCATGCGTGCGGCGGTCGAGCTCGTCGCGCTTCAGACGACGCGGCGGCGCGGCGTCGGCCGCGGGCGGATCGACCAGCGCGCGGAACGTCGAGGTTTCGATGATTTCCTGACCGAACTGCACGTGCACGATCTGAAAGCGCCGGCCGATGATGCGCGCACGGCGGAACAGCTTCTGCACCTGCTCGGGCGTGGCGTCGGTGGCGACGTCAAAGTCTTTCGGCTTGATGCCGAGCAGCAGATCGCGCACCGCACCGCCGACGATGAACGCGCGGTGTCCCGCCTGTTGCAGCCCTTCGGTCACGCGAATCGCGTTTCGTGAGATCAGCGACTGGTCGATGCCGTGTACGTCGTGAGGAATGATGACGGGCACGTCCGGATCGCGCACGGCCGTGGCGGCGGTGCCGCTGGCGCGCGCCGGTTTGCGACGCGCCCTGGTGGCGTTCTGCGACGCGTCCGAGGCGCCGGACCTGGTGCGAGCCGGTGCGCTGCCGGATTCGTCTGCTTCGGCTTCGGCGGGTGCGGCGTCGTCAGCGGGCGCCGAGTCCTGGCCGAATAGCTTGCGGATAAGTTTTTTGATCACGAGGGTTGAAAGAGTTCGAGGATGCGCCAGCCTTTGGCCTGCGCATGAGCGCGCAATGTGTCGTCGGGATTCGTGGCGATGGGGTCCGTGACTTTCTCGAGCAACGGGATGTCGTTGTGCGAATCGCTATAGAAATAGCTGTGCTCGAAGTCGCCCAGGCTTTTGCCGAGCGAGGCGAGCCACGCTTCGGTACGGACGATCTTGCCTTCCTTGTAGCTCGGCGTGCCGGTGGGGCGGCCGGTATACGGCGAATGCGGCTGACCGTCGACGGTCTCCGCTTCGCAGGCGATCAGGGCGTCGACGCCGAACGCCTGGGCGATCGGGCGCGTGATGAATTCGTTGGTGGCCGTGACCACGCAGCAGAGGTCGCCCGCCTCGCGATGCTCGCGCACCAGCTCGAGCGCGACCGGGAAGATGGCCGGCGTGATGACTTCATGCATGTACTGGGCGTGAAGCCCGGCCAGTTGCGCGCGCGTGTACCTGGCGAGCGGCGTGAGCATGGCGATCAGATAGGCGTGGATGTCGAGCTTGCCGGCTTTATAGTCGGCGAAAAAGCGGTCGTTCTCACGGGCGAAATTGTCGGCGTCGACCATGCCTTGTTTCACCATGAAGCGGCCCCATTCGTGGTCGCTGTCGGTGGGAATGAGCGTGTGGTCGAGGTCGAAGAGTGCGAGATTAGCCATGGGGGCCTATTTTACTTGAAGCGGATGACGCGGCGTGTGAACCCGGCGGCGAGCCTGCTGCGGCGGCCGCCCCGCGCCGCTCTTCGGCGTCCGGCGAGGCCAGCATGGTACGCAGCAGCGGCAGCGTGACCGCGCGTTTCTGTTCCAGCGAGAAGCGGTCGAGCGCGTCGAGCAGCGCCATCAGGCTCGGCATGTCGCGGCGGAAATGCGTGAGCAGGTAGGCGGGCACGTCGTCGGCGAGCATGATGCCGCGTTCGCGCGCCGCGTGCTTCAGCACGGCGGCCTTGCCTTCGTCCGGCAGCGGCGCGAGATGGAACACGAGGCCCCAGCCGAGGCGCGTGCGCAGATCTTCGCGGACCGTCATGCCGATCGGCGCCGCATTGCCCGCGGCGACCAGGGCGCTGGTGGGATGCGCGCGCACTTCGTTGAACAGGTTGAAGACGGCGATCTGCTGGGCGGCCGAGAGCGCGTCGCAGTCGTCGATCGCATACAGCGCGACGCGCGGATCGAAGCTGAACGCGGCGAGGCTGCTTTGCGGACCGGCATAGCGCGCGTGGCCCGGCGGCGCTTCATGCACCAGTGCCTGCAGCAGATGCGTGCGGCCGCTGCCCGATTCGCCCCAGATGTAGAAGGTGCGATCGGCGACCGGCCCGACGGCGAGCGCGTTGTCGAGCTCGCGCAGGCGCGTGACCAGCTCGGCGTTGGCGCCGGCGAAGAAATTGTCGAATGTCGAGGGCGGCGGGGTGCCGAGATCGAGCGTCAGTTGACGAAGCACAGTAGGTTAATGCCGAAAATGGAGCTACGGCCGCAAACGGCCCTGATGACTGTTGTCGCCCGGACGACGGGTCGACGACGGTCAGTTGTTGTAAAGCGTGCTGGACAGATAGCCTTGCCGCAACTCGCGCGTCGCTACCGAGAGGATCGCGCTGACCGGCAACGCCAGCAACACACCGAAAAAGCCGAACAGCTGGCCGAACGCGAGCAACGCAAAGATCACCGCGAGCGGATGCAGGCCGATGCGCTCACCGACCAGGCGCGGCGTGAGATAAAAGCTCTCCACGATCTGTCCGAAGCCGTAGATCAGCGCAACCGCGCCGAAACCGTACCAGCTACCGAACTGTAGCAGCGCTGCGAGCAGCGCCAGCGCCAGCCCCGTTGCAAAACCAATGTACGGGATGAACACCGCGAGTCCGGTGAAAATCCCGACCGGCAGCGCAATCTCGAAACCGGCGATGGTCAGCGCGATCGCGTAAAACACCGCCAGCACGGCCATCACGAGCAACTGGCCGCGTAGATATTGCGACAGCATCTGGTCCATGTCGCGCGCGAGTTGCTGCGTTTTATCGAGCCAGCGGCGCGGCACCAGTACCTGCACGCGTGCGAGCATGCGGTTCCAGTCGTACAGCAGATAGAACAGCACGAGCGGCACCAGCACCAGATTCGCGACCACGGTCATCATCACGTTACCGCTCGTGCGGATCGACGTCCACGCGTACAACGCGACCGTCTGCGCGCTGCCTTCCAGCTGGCCCATCACCAGATCGCGGATACTCGCGAAATCGAGCGAATCGGCCAGACCCAGCATGGCCAGCTTGGGTTGCAGCCATGCGCTCACATGCATGAAGAAAACCGGCACCTGCAGGCGCAACTGCGGCCCTTCTTTCTGGATGACCGCGAGCACCAGCAGCACCAGCAGGGTCATCAGCAGCGTGAAGAACAGCATCATCAGCAGAGCAGCGAGTCCGCGCGGCACGCGGCGGCGTACCATCCACGCGACGCCCGGCTGCAGAATGTACGCGAGAATCGCGCCGAGCAGAAACGGTGTGAGGACCGGACTCAGCAGCCAGAGCAGAATGCCGACGCCCAGTCCGATGGCCAGCCAGATAAAGGCGCGGCGCTGCACAGGCGTCAGAATCGAGGTGTTCTCTTGCAAAATCGCTTCCCAGGTGTCGTCGGACCGGATTAATCAAATTCCAGCCAGCCGGCCGGCATCGGGTAAAATCGCATTTTACCGACCTTCGAGCTCCGCCCCATGAATCAACCGAAATCCGCCCCGAATTCCACTGATTCGGCCCAAGGTTTGTCGTATCGCGACGCCGGCGTGGACATCGACGCGGGCGACGCCCTGGTCGACGCAATCAAGCCCTTTGCCAAAAAGACGATGCGCGACGGCGTGCTGGGCGGCATCGGCGGGTTCGGCGCGCTGTTCGAAGTGCCGAAGAAGTACAAGGAACCCGTGCTCGTGTCGGGCACCGACGGCGTCGGCACCAAGCTGCGCCTCGCCTTTCAGTTGAACAAACACGACACGGTCGGCCAGGATCTGGTGGCGATGAGCGTGAACGACATTCTCGTACAAGGCGCCGAGCCGCTGTTCTTCCTCGACTATTTCGCCTGCGGCAAGCTGGACGTCGCCACGGCGGCCACGGTCGTGAAGGGCATCGCGCAAGGTTGCGAATTGTCGGGCTGCGCGCTGATCGGCGGCGAGACGGCGGAAATGCCGGGCATGTACCCCGACGGCGAGTACGATCTGGCCGGTTTCGCGGTCGGTGCGGTCGAAAAGAGCAAGATTATCGACGGCAGCACGATCGCCCCGGGCGACGTGGTGCTGGGTCTGGCATCGAGCGGTATCCATTCGAACGGTTTTTCGCTGGTGCGCAAGATCATCGAGCGCGCGCAGCCGGATCTGAACGCGGACTTCGACGGCCGCTCGCTGGCCGATGCGTTGATGGCGCCCACGCACATCTACGTGAAACCGCTGCTGGCCTTGATGCAACAGATCGCAGTCAAGGGCATGGCGCACATCACGGGCGGCGGTCTGGTGGAAAACATTCCGCGCGTGCTGCGTGAAGGTCTGACGGCCGAGCTGGATCATCGTGGCTGGCCGCTGCCGCCGCTGTTCTCGTGGCTGCAGAAACACGGCGGCGTGGCGGATGCGGAAATGCATCGCGTGTTCAACTGCGGTATCGGCATGGCGGTGATCGTGTCGGCTGCCGATGCGGATGCGGCGATCGGTCTGTTGTCCGCCGCTGGCGAACAGGTCTGGAAAATCGGCGTGATTCGCGAAAGCGCGGCTGGTGAAGCGCAGACGGTCGTGGTGTAAAGCCTGGATGGCCTGCGCGGTGTGCCGGAAGGCGCGTCGCGCGGGTTGAGCATCCTGAGGCTCCAACGCCTCAAAGCTTCAAGGTCTTCAAGCTTTAAAGTCTCTCAGCAACGCCTCGATCTCTTCCAGTACCCGCGCTGTCGCGTGCGGATCGCAGCAATCCACCACCACCCGCTCTGGCATGCTTCGCAGCCAGGTCAACTGCCGCTTGCACAACTGACGGGTCGCAAAAACGCCCTTGTCACGCATCGTCGCGTAATCGCACCCGCCATCCAGATATTCCCAGGCCTGCCGATAGCCCACGCAGCGCATCGACGGCATGTCCGGCGACAGGTCACCGCGTTCGCGCAACTTCACCACTTCATCGATAAAACCACCAGCCAGCATCGCGTCGAAGCGTTTCTCGATGCGCGCATGCAGCACGCTGCGATCGGATGGTTCGAGCGCGATCGGCACATAGCGCCACTGCGCGGCGGTGTCGTCCACGCGAGCGGGGGCGGCGAGCAGGGCTGACATCGGTTGTCCGGTCAGCATGAAAACTTCGAGCGCGCGCTGGATTCGCTGCGAGTCGTTGGGCGCGAGACGCGCGGCGGTCACCGGATCGACTGCGGCGAGGCGTGCGTGTAAAGCGGGCCAACCGTCGCGGATCGCGTCGGCGTCGAGCGTCGCGCGGATCTCGGCGTCGGCGGCGGGCAGGTCGTTCAGGCCTTGTGTGAGCGCCTTGTAATACAGCATGGTCCCGCCGACCAGCAACGGCAATCGCCCACGTGCGTGGATTTCCGCAGTCAACCGCAAGGTATCCGCGCGAAACTGCGCTGCTGAATAAGCGTCGGTCGGGTCGACGATATCGATCAGATGATGTGGCGCGATAGCCCGCTCGTCGAGCGTCGGCTTGGCCGTGCCGATATCCATCTCGCGATACACCAGCGCGGAATCGACGCTGATGATTTCCACCGGCCGCTTCGCGGCCAAAGCCAGGGCGGCGGCCGTCTTGCCGGAGGCAGTCGGGCCGAGCAGGCAAGGGATGGGCGTAGGCGTGCGGAAGTTCATCGGCAAGCGGGCGTGTGCCGGTCGAGCGTAATCGAATGCACCGTCACTGCCCGCGCATGAACAGCCGATCGAGATCGGACAGCGTCAGTTGATACCACGTTGGACGTCCGTGGTTGCATTGATCGGCGCGCTCGGTCGCCTCCATCTGACGCAGCAGAGCGTTCATTTCATCGAGCGTGAGACGCCGGTTCGCGCGTACCGCGTGATGACACGCGAGCGTGCCGAGCATTTCATGCTGACGTTCGGTCAACACACGCGATCCGCCGAAAGCGTGCAGATCGGAGAGCACGGCGCGCGCCAGCACTTGCAGGTCCGCGTCCTTGAGCAGCGCAGGCACGGCGCGAATGGCGAGCGTGGTCGGCGACAGCACGGCGAGATCGAAGCCGAGTGCGTCCAGCGTGTCGCGCTCTTCTTCCACCGTGCCGATTTCGATCGGATCGGCTGGCATGGTCTGTGGGATCAGCAGCGGTTGCACGGCGATCGTGCGATCGGCCAGCGCGTTCTTGAATTGCTCGTACAGAATGCGCTCGTGCGCCGCGTGCATGTCGACGATCACCAGCCCGTGTGCGTTCTGCGCCAGCACGTAGATGCCGTGAATCTGGCCGAGCGCGAAGCCGAGCGGTTGCTCGTCGGCGGCGTTGAAAGCAGGCGATCCATAGGGCGCGCCTGGGTTGTAAGCCGAGGGCGCCTCCGAGGCCGAGTCGCGCGCTTCGAACAGCGTGGCGCCCTCTGCGGTGCCGACGCTGTTATCTTTGCGGCCAAACAGAGCGTCGTAAAACGCGAGCGGTTGCGCGACCGGCAGCGTGCCTTGCGTCATGCGCGCCTGCCGCATCCACGTATTGCCGGACTGCGACGAACCGAAGCCGCCGCCAAGGCCGCTACCACCTGCGCCGGCCATGCCTGCCATTCCCGCGCCGAAGCCGCCGGCACCACCAGAACCACTGCCGCCGATACCCGCACCGCCAAGCGGCGTCGCACCAAACGAAGCCGGTCCGGCCGACGGCGCCAGATGTGCCGCATGCCCACCCGCCGTCGTTTCCGGCGAGGCACCCGCATGCCGCGCCAACGCACGTTGCACGGCGTGAAACACGAACTGATGAATCGAGCGTGAGTCGCGAAACCGCACTTCGATCTTCGACGGATGCACGTTCACATCGACCGCTTCAGGCGGCAAATCGAGAAACAGCACGTACGACGGATAGCGCTCGCCATGCAACACGTCTTCATAAGCGGCTCGCACGGCGTGGGTGAGCAGCTTGTCGCGCACGAACCGGCCGTTGACGAAGAAATACTGCTGATCGGCTCGTCCGCGGCTTGCGGTCGGCAGGCCCGCGCAGCCATAAACGGCCAGTGGTCCGGCGGACTCATCGAGCGGCAGATGGGCCATGGCGAACGTGTCGCCGAGAATTTTCGCGACCCGCACGGGCGGTTCGCTGGCGTTCCAATGCTCGACCGCCTTGCCGTTATGCAGAACCGAAATCGCGACATCCGGCCGCGCCAGCGCCGCGCGGCGAATCTGTTCGAGGCAGTGGCCGAGTTCGGTTTGTTCGCTTTTCAGGAATTTGCGGCGCGCGGGCGTGTTGAAGTACAGCTCACGGACTTCGATCGTCGTGCCTTGCGTGCCGGCGGCGGGGCTCAGCACGCCGGTTTGCGCGTCGACGCGCACGGCATGCGGCGCGTCGGCAGTGCGGCTCGTGATCGACATTTCCGCCACCGAGGCGATCGACGCCAGCGCTTCACCACGGAACCCCAGCGTTGCAACCGCTTCCAGTTCGGCAAGCGAGCGGATTTTGCTGGTCGCGTGGCGCATCAGGGCGAGCACCAGCTCGTTTTCGGGGATGCCGCAGCCGTCGTCGGTGATCGAGATACGCTTCACGCCGCCTTCGTCGAGCAGAATGCGCAGCGTTTGCGCGCCCGCGTCGAGCGCGTTTTCCAGCAATTCCTTCACCACCGAGGCCGGCCGCTCGACGACTTCGCCTGCGGCAATCTGGCTGATCAGCTGATCGGGAAGGGGCTGGATCGCGCGCAGCGGGCGCGGGGAGGGCGTTGCGCTGGAAACCGGGGCCGCAGCGGCGGTGCCGGCAGGCGTTTCGAAGAATTCGGACATGGCGAAATTATAGCGATTCGGCGCGCGAGACCCGGACGCCCCACGCGCGGCGGCAGATTTTTAATCGACGCCAGGCACTTTCTGTATCATGACGCGGTCAATTTGCGGCGGCGTGCTGATGCTCGCCGTCCTCATCGCCGAGCGGCTGTCAGGCCGTTTCCGCCACGCTCACATTCGCTTAATAAAGGATGCTTCTTGGACACGTTGCTACATTTCGTCAACCTTGTCTTGCACATCGACAAGTTCCTGGGAGACTTTATTCACGTGTACGGCGCCTGGGTCTACGCGGTGCTGTTCCTGATCGTGTTCTGTGAAACCGGGCTGGTCATCCTGCCGTTTCTGCCGGGCGATTCGCTGCTGTTCATCGGTGGCGCGTTCTGCGCGACCGGCGAAATGAACCTCGGTTTGCTGATCGTGCTGCTGCTGGTGGCGGCGATCGGCGGCAATACCGTGAACTATATGATCGGGCGGGCCATTGGCCCACGCGTGTTCAATTCGCACATCCCATTTCTCGAACGCTTCCTGGATCGCAGCGCGTTGCAGAAGACGCACAACTTCTATGAGAAGCATGGCGGCAAGACCATCGTGCTGGCGCGCTTCATCCCGGTGGTGCGGACTTTCGCACCGTTCGTGGCGGGTGCATCGGAAATGACCGTGAGCCGGTTCCAGTTGTTCAACTTCGTCGGCGCGCTGTTCTGGGTGTTGCTGCTGGTGTTGCTCGGCTACTTCTTCGGCAATATTCCGTTCATTCGCCAGTACCTGAACATCATCGTGCTGGTGGGTATCGGCGCGGCAGTGGTGCCGGTCGTGCTCGGCGCGCTGTGGAAGATGATGCGCAAGAACGCGTCGCAGGGCGGCGCGCGCTGAGTCCGTCTTGCCCCGCTTGCTGTACATAAAAACGGCGTCGCGAATCTCGCGACGCCGTTTTCCATTGGTGCGCCGGAATCGCGCCAGCGACTAACTGATCACGCGCGGTGCGAGCGGTGTCTCCGGCGTCGGATAGCCGGCTTCCTTGAAGGTCTGAACGATCGCGCGATTGGTGTCGAAATAGACTTGCCAGTAGTGGTCGGTGTGCGTGTAAGGACGCACGCACAACATCGGCCCTTCCGGTGTGAAGCTCAACACTTCGACGTCCGGTGCAGGCGATTCCACCACGTTGGGAATCTGCGCGACCGCTGCCTTCAGCCGGTTCATCGCATCCGTTGGGTCGACGCCATTGGCGATCTTCGCCGTCAGCTCGACGCGCCGTACCGGCAGGACGCTGTAGTTCGAGATCGTGTCGGAAAAGATCTTATTGTTGCCGACGATGGTGGTCACGTTGTCCGGCGTAATGATGGTGGTGCCGAATAGCCCCAGTTCCGAGACCGTGCCCGTTACGCCGCCCGCCATCACAAAGTCGCCGACCTTGAACGGACGCAACACCTGCATGAAGACACCGGCGGCAAAGTGCGCGAGCAGTCCGCCCCAGGCGGTGCCGATCGCGAGGCCGAGGCCCGCGAGCAAGGCGGCGAACGAAGTCGTCTGGACGCCGAAAACCTGCAGGATCGCGAGGATCAGAATCAGGTTTAGCAACGCACCGAGAATCGAGCCGAGGTAGTGAGCCAGTGTGGGGTCGACGCGCCCATTGCGCGCCAGCACTTTGCGCAGCAAGCCGGTGATCAGACCGATCAGCCAACGGCCTACGACCCACAATACGATTGCGCCAAGTACCTTGGTGCCGAGGTCGACGCCTCGGGTCATGATGAAGACACGGACAGTTTCGAGATCCAAGATGTTCCTCGTTGGGTAAGTTGCCTTCGACTGATTGAACGACGGTGGTGCAATACAGCGGCAAATGCCCGGCGACGGGCGCAAACGGTAACACTCGGTCTTCGGGAGTTATAGGCGACGGCGCGCGCATCCGCAAGTAGCGTTCCAGTTACCCATGCGCCATGCCTGGCGGGAAACGACAGGCGCGCTGGCGGCTATGTCTTGATGCCTGGCGACGCTAAAGCGTGCTGTGGCTCACATGGGCAGATGCGACTCCGAATACGGCGACGTGCGGATGACCAGCACCTTGCGCGAGCGGACTTTCCCGACGTGCAGGCGGCGCGCGACGAAACGCCACGCGAAAGCGGCAAGCGTGGCAAATCCATATGCGCTCGCGCGTTCGAGAAACGCCCCCGGCGTGCTGAACTCGCCGTAGCGATGGCGAGCGTCGGCGAATACCAGAAATGTCAGTGCTGCGTCGAATAGCAGCGCGGCGATCATGAGTGCGGTGAAAACATGCCGGCCGTCGAGTGCGGTGCCGGGTATCAGGTGATTGAGCAAATGGCAGGCAATCAGCACGACGGCCAGTAAAGCAAGATTCGAGAGGATATCGAACAAAAAATGAGTCATGTCGACGAAATGAAAGCGCAAAGGAATGCGGCGTTGCCGGGACGTCTGCTGGTGCAGCGCCGCGGCGAGTTGCGCCGGACAGGCGGCGATCATTGCACGTGTTTATGTCTCAATAAATATTCGGAATCGAAGCCTGTGGTATCTGTCAGTGATGGCGAAGTTAGGCGTAGGAAAGCTTCAGTCGCGCGTCTGTTCGCTTGTTCGCCAGTTCACCGCAAGCGAAGTCAGCCGGCGCGTCGCGTCGGCGAAAAGCGTCGCTTTGACGGGTGCAGGGCAATGCGCCGAAAGCGCTCTTTCTTATGCTCTTCGTCGAAGTGGGCAAGCGAGGGCTTCACCAGATCGCTACGCGACACGATGCCGACGATGCGTCGCGTGCCGGCGTGATCGACCACCGGCATACGCTCAAGCCCGTGAACCGCCAGCCGGGTCGCGACGAGACGACAGGTTTCGCCCGGCAAGGCGAAAGCCGGTTCCTGCGCCTGCCTCTGTAGCAAGCCGAGCAGCGTCGTCGAAGCTGCTTCGGTGGGTTGTTTTGCGCACTCGCGCTCGAGTGTCGCGCGATCGATCACACCGATCACCTTGCCATCGAGCAGCACCGGATACGCGCGATGCATTTGCCCGCGGCCGAACCAGGTCGAGAGCGTGTCCTCGAGGGTAAGTTCCGCATCGATCGTCTGGACATCGCGCGTCATCACTTCGTCGACGAAATGCCGCTCCAGTGGATCGACGCCGTATTCCCGGTAGATGTGGTAACCGCGTCGCGCGATTTTCTCCGTCATGATCGAGCGCCGCATCACCACCGTAGCGAAGCCGTGCGCGACCAGCGTGGCCGCAAGCAGCGGCAACAGCGCATTGCTATCGTGCGTCAATCCGAACGCGAACACGATGGCGGTCAGCGGCGCGCCCAGCGTCGCACCGAGTGTCGCGGCCATGCAGACGAGCGGCCAGAGCGCCGGGTCGCTGCCCGGCAAAAGATGGCTCAGGACGACGCCGAGACCCGCACCCAGCATCAGCAGCGGCGCGAGCACGCCGCCCGAGGTGCCGGAGCCGAGCGCGACGACCCACATCACGGCCTTCACGAGCAACAAGGCGAGCGCGACCTGCAAGGCCAGATGCAGATGCAGCAGATCGCCGATGACGTCATAGCCGACTCCCAGCGCGCGTGGCTCGAAATAGCCGCCGATCCCGACGACGAGGCCGCCGAGCGCGGGCCACCACATCCAGTGAATAGGCAGTTTGCCGAACAGATCTTCGGTCTTGTAAAGCGCGGCGGACAAGCCCGCCGCCAATGCGCCCGAAAGCAGTCCCGCTATCACGCAGGTGATCAGCGAGGTCGCGCCGGGTGGCGCCGTTTCGAGCGGGAACAACGGCCCCGCACCGAACAGGGCGCCGCGCGCAAAGCCCGCCACCGCGCAGGCGAGCGCGACCGGCAAGAAGCTGCGCGGCCGCCATTCGAACAGCAGCAATTCGACCGCGAGCAGTACCGCCGCGACGGGCGTGCCGAACACCGCGGTCATGCCCGCCGCCGCGCCCGCCACCAGCAACGTCTTGCGCTCTGCCGCGCTCACGCGCACGCATTGTGCAATCAGCGAGCCTAGTGCGCCGCCCGTCATGATGATGGGGCCTTCGGCGCCGAACGGTCCGCCGCTGCCGATCACGATGCCCGACGACAAGGGCTTGAGCACGGCAACCTTCGGCGACATGCGGCTTTTGCCGAACAGGATTGCCTCGATCGCTTCCGGAATGCCGTGGCCGCGAATCTTCTCCGATCCGTAACGCGCCATCAGCCCGACGATCAAACCGCCCGCCACGGGCACCAGCGCGACCCAGCCGCCCAGCGTGTTGTGCGCGGGCGAGCGATCCGCAAACGACAGCGAGCCGAAGAAAAACAGGTTGGTGAACAGGTGAATCAGACTCAGCAACACGAAAGCAGCCAGCGTGCTGAGCGCGCCGATACACGCCGCAAGCAGGGCGATGCCGGGCAGCCGGCGATTGGTGGCGAAGTCGCGTTTATGCGTGTCGGTGGTCATGATTGGGATGCCACGAAATGATTGGGTAGCTAGCGGAGGGCTGGACGAAAACTAAAGGTCGATCTGCGGCACGTTGAACGCGCCTTGGAGCGATTTCAGCTCGGCGCGATGCAGTGCGGCGAGTTTCGCCAGCGTCTTTTCGCCGAGATTCTCCAGATGCACTTCGACCTGACGGCGATCGGTCTCGCTGACTTTGCGCTTGACGAGCCCGAGCGCCTCGCAGCGCGACACCAGCGCCACGACGCCGTGATGCTGGGCCTGCAGACGTTCGGCCAGTTCGCCGATGCTGGCCCAGTCGCGCTGCGGATAGCCCTTGATGTGCAGAAGCAGCAGATATTGCAAGGGCGTGATGCCTTCGGATTGGGCGGCCTGTTCGGAGAAGCGTTCGAAGCGCCGCATCTGATAGCGGAACTCGGACAGCTGTTCGAAATCGCTTTTGGCGAGATCGCGGCGTGGTTTCTTCATGGGTAGCTCGATGAGGCAGAGATGGCATTTATATCACGATGTGATGTATTTGCGTGCAATGAGGCCGTTGACGATGTCATGGCCGCGTCAGGCGGCGCGATGTTGCATGGGTTCCTGCTTACGCGGCTGGCGATGCAGGCCGGCAATCAGATTCGCCTGAGTCACGATGCCCGCGAGCTGCTGCGTTCGACTGTCGAGCACCGGAATGTGGTGATGTCCAAAGTCGGCGAACAGCGGCACCAGGTCGGCGATCGGCGTGGCGGTTTCGACCGTGCGGACTTGCGTCGTCATCAACGTGCCGACGGTGGATTCGCTGGCGCGCTTGCGGCCGAACAGTGTGTGCCTGAGCCGGGTGAGCGTGGATGGCCGCTGGGCACCGGCGAGATCGGCTCGCGTGACGATGCCGATCACGTGCTGCTGCTCGTCCGTCACCGGCAGTGCTTTCACGCCGTGGCGTTGCAAGATGCTCCACGCGGTAGCCGCACGCGTTTGAGCCGAGACGACGATTACCTCGCGCGACATGATGCTCGCGCAGGTGAGTTCGTCGAAGCTGCGTGCGTAGGTTTGCAGCTGCAATGCCCGCAGCAGCGATTCGAGATCGTCGGGTGCGATATCGAGCAGTTCGCCCTGGCGCTTGAGCACGGCGTCGAGATCGGCGCGCGTGAAGCCCGGCCGAGCCTGACCGGCGGCGTCGGCGATGCCGGTGCTTTGCTTCGCCGAATGCGGATATCGGTGCCCGGTGAGGGCGTGATACACGATCGCCGAACCAAGCAGCGCTGCGGATTGAAGTGCAATGGGCGCGGCGACGAAACGGTAGCCGAGCGCGTGCACGGCCGGTCCACCGAGCACGGCCGTCAGCGCGACCGCACCGGACGGCGGGTGCACGCAGCGCAGCATGAACATCGCGCAGATCGCGGCCGCGACGGCAAGCGGCGCCGCCAGCAGCGGGTTGCCGATCCAGTGCGCGCAGGCCACGCCGACCGCCGCCGAAACCAGATTGCCGCCCATGATGGACCACGGTTGCGCCAGCGGGCTCGACGGCACCGCGAACAGCAGCACGGCGGAGGCGCCCATAGGTGCGACCAGCAATGGGATATTGCCACTCGAGCCCAGCAGCAGATACGTGATCGATCCGGTGAAGCCAATGCCGATCAGCGCACCGATGCACGAGCGCAGGCGCTCCTTCCAGGCGAGGGCAATGGGAGGCGGGGCGAAGCGGGCGAGCCAGCGTGTGAGGGTGGAGCGGTGCAAGATCGAATCGCGCAGATGGGTTGAACGGGACAGCGAGCCTAAGCGACAGGGCCTGGGTCGTGCGTGCATGAGCGGGTGGGGGCGATTATATCCGATTGTGATATAAATTTCCGATGCCAGGCTCGACGACGAGCCAATCGCTTATGGCCAATCCGTCATGACGTTTAAAACGTAGGAATCAGAAGAAGTTACCGGTTGCTGGTCGGTGGCTGGCTTGTCACCCTCGGTTTTCTTTCCGTTCCTTACGGTTGGCAAAGCACGTAGCTCCATGGCCGACAACGATTTTTTAACCGTCAACCCGCGCCAAAACGACCTCGCAAACGTTTTACCGCGCACATCGTCGGTCTTTCGGAAATTGCCAAGGGTTCCGAAGTATCTCCGGCTTAAAAATAATCAGCGCGCATCGCTCAAGTTCCTCCTCAACTCGCCGTTAGATCACTCACCGGCCGTCCCGGCTCGTATCACGCAGCACTGCTTTGTCGTCCTTTCCCATTATGTGGGCAAGAAGGGCGCGGGATGCGGCTGGCCAATCCCGGTTGTTGGCCTTCCCGGGGCAGTCTTCTAACCGTTTACGGGGAAAAAATGAGCAAATTTCTTAAAGCATTCGTACGCGACGAACGTGGTGTCAGCGCCATGGAATACGCAATTCTTGCCGGCATCATCGTGGTCGCGCTGACGGCAGTTAGCGCAACTTTCACCAGCAGCGTGAGCTCCATGTTCACCAACCTGTTCACGAAGATCACGAACGCAGCTGGTTGATCGCGTGTGTCCGGGGTCTGGGCCAGTTGGCCCGGGCCTCGTCCTCGCCTGTTTCATTTTCCGATTCGTCGTCCATCGTGCACCTACTGTCTCTTGCCATCCGACTTGCCGTGCTGGGCGCGCTGATCTGGCTCGCGGTCATCGACGTCCGTTCCAGACGTCTGCCCACCCGCGTCGTGCTGGCGGTCGGTGCACTGTTTTTCGTGGACGCGCTCACCCTGCGCCTGAGCTTTGATCAGGTGGTCACCCATCTGGGGCTGGCGTTGGGCGTTTTTCTCGTCTGTGCCGCGTTGTTCGCGGCCAGGATGCTGGGCGGCGGCGACGCCAAGCTCGCCGCAATCATTTTCCTGTGGGTCGGCTTGAGTCTCGCGCTGCCGGCCCTGACGCTGATTTCCGTGATCGGGACGGTGGTGTCCCTGATCAGTCTTGCCACGCGAAACATGAATCCGGACCAGCCTTCGCGGCCCTTGCGAATGCTGGCGATGTTTTCGGGTGCGCGCGGCGTCCCTTACGGCGTAGCGCTCGCGGTCGGCGGCGGTGCTGTGATCGTGTTGCCTGCCTTGCTGCCCTTGATTCTGAAGCGATAGGACGTCGTCCCCATGTCAAACGTCATTAAGTTCGCCGTGCTCTTCGTCGGCGCCCTCCTGATCGCCCTGATCGTGCGCGTGGTGGTCGCAAGCGGCTCGCATCAATCGAAGCCGGTCGTCGATACCCAGAAGGTGCGGGTCAGCGCTGCCGATCTGCCGCAAGGCCTGCTGCTGCGCGACGAAGACCTCGCATGGAAGGCCGTGCCGGTTGCCGAGGTGCCGCCGGGCGCGATTGTTTCCGGCACTCCCGGTGCCATCGAACTGAAGGGTGCGTTGCTGCGGCACGCGGCCACCAGCGGCACGGTACTGATGGCCGACGACGTGATCCTGCCCAACGCGCCTGGTTTTCTCGCGGCCACGCTCAAGCCCGAAATGCGGGCCGTGTCGGTGGCCGTTGACGACGTCTCCGGCAACGCCGGTTTGATCCAGCCGGGCGACTACATCGACCTGTTGCTGACGCAGCAGATGGACCGCCGCACCGATTCGCCCGATCTCGCGGTCGCCAGCGAAACCGTCGTCGAACACGTGCGGGTGCTGGCCGTGGGCTCGGAAATCAGCCGACCCAAGAGCGGCGACACGCCCGACGCGATCGGCAGCCGCGCCGTGCGCACCGTCACGCTGGAAGTCACGCCGCGCATGGGCGAGGTCGTGTCCGTCGCGGCGCGCCTGGGCAGCCTGTCGCTCGCGCTGCGCAGTTTCGCGACGGCCTCGCGCGACCCGGTCGCTTCGATGCCCGCCACCGTACAGCCCGCGCCGGTGTGGGCCGGCGACATCTCGCGCGCCGTGCGCGAGCTGCCGCGATCGCATGCGGTCCAGGTCGCGGCTGCGCCTGCGGTTGCGGTGCCACGGTCGGTGACGATCTACCGGGGTTCCGAGAAATCCGACTCGACGCCGGGTACGGCCGCGGCCGGCGAGAACACGCCGCCGCTGCCGACGCTCCCGCCGGGGCGCTGAAGCCGTTCATCACGCTGGACCCGGTCCATTCGCCAGGATAGAGAGAAGTCACATGCCGTTCAGTCAGTTTCGCAAAGCAACCTGGATCATGACGTGCGCGATCGCGTGCGGCGCACCCGCATTCGCGGCGCCGCCGCATGCGGCCAAAGCGCACGCTGCCGCCTCGCGCGCAACCGCAGCACCGTCGGCCGACATGGCCTCGGCCAGTGCCTCGGGACCGCTGACGATCAGCGCGAGCAAGGGCACGCTGGTGCGCTTGAACGAGGACGCCAGTTCGGTGTTCGTCGCCGATCCGACCGTGGCGGACGTCCACGTACCGTCGCCGCGCGCCGTGTTCGTGCTCGGCAAGAAGACCGGCACGACGACGCTCTACGTACTGGGCGCCGGGAACAGGACCCTGCTGCAGCGCACCGTCGTCGTCGGCCGCGACATGGACGGCCTGCGCAGCATGATCGCTGCGCGCTTTCCCGGCATGGACGTGCAGTTGAGTACGAGCCAGGGCTCGCTGCAACTGTCCGGCAAGGCGGCCAACTCCTCTGAGGCCGATGCCGTGGTCCAGGCGGTCACGCCGTATCTGGCGGAGAAGGAAGTCCTGATCAATCGCATGACGATCGACCGCCCGCTGCAGGTGCAGTTGCGCGTGCGTATCACGGAAGTGGACCGCAACGTCACGCAGCAGCTTGGGATCAACTGGCAGGCGATGGGCAACGCGGTCGGCAATTTCTACGGTGGCGTCTTCAGCGGACGCCCGATCTACAACCTGACCCAGCCGATCACCGGCGCGAATGGCCAGACGATCTATCCCGTGAATCTGCCGACCAACAACGCGTACTCGCTGTTCGGCGCGTTCAAGACCAACAACGTCGACATTCGCGCGCTCGTCGATGCGTTGAACCAGGAAGGGCTGCTGACCGTGCTCGCGGAACCGAACCTGGTGGCGTTGTCCGGTGAGACCGCCAGCTTTCTCGCCGGCGGCGAGTTTCCCATTCCAGTCTCGCAGACCAATGGCGCGATCTCCGTCGAGTTCAAGCAGTTCGGCGTGAAGCTCGATTTCACACCGACTGTGCTGAGCGATCGCCGCATCAGCCTGAAGGTGCGCCCGGAAGTGAGCCAGATCGACACCTCGGTGAGCGTGACGACCGGCGGCATCACCGTGCCGGGCCTGAGCGTGCGGCGTGCGGATACCACCGTCGAACTCGGCAGCGGGCAGAGCTTCGCGATCGGCGGCCTGCTGCAGAGCAATACCACCGACATCATTTCGCAAGTGCCGGGTGTGGGCTCCATTCCGATCCTCGGCAAGCTGTTCTCGTCGACCAACTACCAGAACAACAAGACCGAACTGGTCATCATGGTCACGCCTTATCTGGTCGAGCCGACCGACCCGTCGAAATTGCGCACGCCGCTCGAATCGCTGGTCTCGCCCAGCAGCGACGTCGAATACAGCTACGGGCGGCAGGCCGGCGATAGCGCGTCTGCGTCCGACCAACCGCGTCTGGTCGGCGCGGCCGGCTACGTCTATTGAGCGGCATCTCGAGCCCGACATCATCATGAAAACCGTCCGTCTTCTCACGCTCCTTCTCGCCTGCACCGTCGCGGCGAGTGTCAGCGGATGCTTCAAGCCACCGCGCGGCATGCCGGATCAGTCGACCATCGGTTTCGACGGTCACTCGGCCCTGCCGCCCGATTGCGCAAGCCTCGCGCGCCCGTCCGTGCTGACCGATGCCGGCTGGCATCGCCCGAGCATGGAGTGGGGCTGCGCGACCTACACCAATCTCGCAGCGCAGGTCGCGCATCCGCAGGACCTGGTCAAGCCGCAGCCGATCGGTCCGGCCGATGCAGCGGTTGCCGCGAGCGCCGTACACCGCTATGAAACCGGCCACGTGATTCCGCTCGACACGGCGACCTCGCGCGATTCCAAGTGACGCTAGCGACACTCACAGAAGAACACCATGAGCACGACTGAGTTCAACTTCACGAAGAGCAACGCTGGAGCGCGGGTCGCCGACTTCATTGCCTTCGTCAGCGATCGCAAGACCGAGCAGGTGCTCCGCAGCTTCGTGCTCGATCAGGCGATGCCGCATACGCACATCGCGCTCGGCGGCGTCGACGACGCGATTGCCTATCTGTCGAAGATCGAGCGTTCGCCGCAATTCCTGCTGGTCGACCTGCACGATTCGGCGATGCCGTTGTCCGACCTCGGCCGGCTGGCCGAAGTGTGCGAGCCCTCGGTTCAGGTGGTAGCGCTGGGTGAGCGCAATGACGTTGGCCTGTTCCGCAGTCTGCTGAAAATCGGCATCCGCGACTATCTGGTCAAGCCGCTCACGGTGGAGTTGCTCAAACGCACCGTGAACGTCGCCGAGGGCAAGGTCAGTCCCGTGATGCTGGCCCGCGCCGGCAAGACCATCGCCTTCGCCGGAACGCGTGGCGGGGTCGGCACGACCACCATCGCGCTCAATCTGGCGCGTCACCTTGCCGAGGAAACCCATCGGCGCGTGGCTTACGTCGATCTGAACCTGTATGGCGGGGCGGCGAACAGCATGCTCGGCATTCAGAGCAACAACGGTTTGAGCGACGTGCTGCAGAACGTGCACCGTCTGGATCCGCAGTACGTGGAACGTACGCTCGTGGCCAAAGGCTCGCGGCTCTTCATGCTGTCCGCCGAGCTCGACTATGGCAGCGCCGCGCCCTTCAAGGAGGGCGCGCTCGGGCGCGTGCTCGAACTGCTGTGCGACAGCTTTCACTATGTGATTCTCGACGTCGGCAACGTGACGGGTCCGCTTGCGAACGACGCGTTCGATTTCGCTTCGCGCGTCTATCTGGTCGCGGACCGCTCGGTCCACTCGACGCGCGAGACGATCCGTCTGCTGCGCTTCATCGAGGACCGTGACAACAATCCGCCCACCTCGCTGCTGCTGAACAATCCCAATGCGGCCAGCGCCGGCAAGGTTCAGCTCGCCGACTTTACGTCGGCGGTTTCCCGCGCCGCGCTGTACGAGATTCCGTTCGAGGTGAAGGCGATCGCGATCGCCGAAAACCTCGGTGAAGCGCCGCGTGAAAAAGCGCCGAACGGTTTCAATCAGAACATCACGCGAATCGGGCATGACCTGACCGGTCAACACGCGACGGCCGAACGCACGTTGTTCCAGAAGCTCCGGCTCAGGAGAGGCTGATGTTCGGGCAAAAACAGATCCGTACGGCCGAGTCGGTGGACGACGCCGCCGTCGAGGCCACCGTCGCGTCGCCTGAAGCGCTTGCGGCCGTGGCCAGCGCGCCCCGCGTCACGACGCCGGAGGGCAACGAGACGCTGGTCCGCTCGGATCTGTTCAGGACGATCCGAACCGGCGTGTTCGGTCTGATGAACGCGTCGGCAGTGGTGGGCCGCACGCGTGAGCAGATGAAGCCCGGCATCGAACAGCTCGTGCTGGAAATTGCCGAGCGCGAGCATCTGAATATCACGATCGCCGAGCAAGGACAGATTGTCGGTGAGCTGTTGAACGACATGTTCGGGCTGGGGCCGATCGAGCCGCTGCTCGCCGACGAGACCATAACCGACGTGCTGGTCAACGGTCCGGATCAGGTCTATGTCGAACGACATGGCCGGCTCGAACTCACGCCCTACAAGTTCCGCGACAACACGCACGTGATCAACGTGGCGCAGCGGATTGCGGCGGGAGTCGGGCGGCGCGTCGACGAAAGCAGTCCGATGGTCGATGCGCGTCTCGCCGATGGCAGCCGGGTCAACGTCGTGTTGCCGCCGCTGGCGATTCACGGTGCGACCATCTCGATCCGGAAGTTTTCGAAGCGCAATATCACGCTGCACCGCATGGCCCAGCAGGGCAACATGTCGCAGCAAATGGCCAACCTGCTCAAGCTGGCGAGCACCTGCCGTCTGAACATCATCGTGTCGGGCGGCACGGGCTCCGGCAAGACGACGCTGCTCAACGCCCTGTCCCATTTCATCGGACTCGGCGAGCGTACCATCACGATCGAGGATGCGGCCGAACTGCAACTCGTGCAGCCTCACGTCGTGAGTCTGGAAACGCGGCCCGAAAATGCCGAAGGGCTGGGCGGGGTCGCCCAGCGCGATCTGGTGCGCAACGCGCTGCGGATGCGGCCGGATCGCATCATCCTTGGCGAAACGCGCGGCCCGGAAGCCTTCGACGTATTGCAGGCGATGAACACGGGCCACGACGGCTCGATGACCACGATCCACGCCAACACGCCACGCGACGGCATCACCCGGCTCGAAAGCATGGTCATGATGGCGAACGGCAATCTGCCGTTGCTGTCGATTCGCCGGCAGATCGCGAGCGCGGTACACCTGATCGTGCAGATCGAGCGCATGCGTGACGGGATGCGTCGCGTCACGCGGATCACCGAGCTCGTCGGCATGGAAGGCGACGTCATCATCACCCAGGATCTGTTCACGTTCCGCTACGACGCCAGTGCGTATAGCGAAGAGGTCAAGGGCGTGTACGAGTCCGCGCTGGTGCGGCCGGCCTTCTCGGCGCGCGCGGCCTATTACGGGCTCGAAGAAGCCTTGCTGGAGGCGATGCGGCCATGAGCCAGGTCGACCTCGTAACCGTGTGCGTTTTTCTGATCGTGCTGATGCTCGGCGTGATGTGGCTGGTCGTTCAGGACATGCGAAAAAATCAGCCTCATGCGCGGATCAAGACCCGCATGGAAGCGACCTTCTTCGCGCACGTGGGCCGCAACAAGGACGCCAGGGCACTCGAGGCACACCTCTTCACGGCCAGCAAGAAGGACAATATTTTCAGTCGCTGGTATGGCCCGAAGGCGGCGCGCCTGCGTACGGTCGCGGGCAAGAACGGCATTCGCTCGGTGATCGCGGCGGGCGTAGCGGGTGAACTGGTGGCGCTGGTCATGACGAACGTCATGCCGCTGCCCAGCTTTGCCAAGCCCCTGCTGATTGGCGTGCTGCCTACGTTTGCGGCAATGCGCACCTATGGCTTTCTGGTGCAGCGCTTTCGCCGGCGGTTTCTCGACGGCTTTCCCGATGTGATCGACCTGATCGTGCGCGCGGTGCGCGCGGGTGTCCCGGTGACGCAGGTGATCGGCACCGTGTCGAGCGAATGCGTCGAGCCGATCCGCAACGAATTCAAGCTGATGAGCGATTCGCTCCAGGTCGGTCTCGATCTCGAAGAAGTGCTGGCGGTCGCCGTCAAACGCATCGAAATCGCGGACTTCTCGTTTTTTTGCGTGTGCTTGCTGCTGCAACGTGAAACCGGCGGTCAACTCGGCGAGACGCTCGAGGGCCTGGCGACGATCGTGCGTACCCGGCGCGAGATCCGTCAGAAGACCAAGGCGCTGACCGGTGAGGCCCGCATCACGACCAAGATCATGGCGTCGATTCCGGTGGTCATCATGCTTTCCATGTATGTCCTGAATCGCAATTACCTGTTCATCCTGTTCAACACGCATTCCGGACAGAAGCTTCTGACGTTCGGTGTGATCTCCATGGTCTTCGGTCTGATCGTGATCGGCAAGATGTCCAAACTGGATACGTCGCGATGAGTCCGGCTAACGTCCAAACCCTGATCAACCTGCTGATGCTGCTGGCGCTGTTCGCCGCGCTCGCGATCTGGTGGGCCACCAAACACGGCGGAATCCGCGGACGGATCGGCGAGCGCGCCCGGCAGGCCGCGCAGACCCAGCGTACGAACGGCATGACCGTGGAGGAAGTGGAGGAGGGCAACGGCTTGCGCGTGCGCGTGGTGCGGCGCCTCGCGACCATTGGCGATCGGCTGCCGCTGTTCGATGCGAAATACCGTCTGAAGCTGCAGAAGGAAATGCTGCAGAGCGGCTACCGTGGCCGCAACGCCGTATCGATCCTGCTCGCCATCAAATTCGCGGTCGGCCTGGTTTGTGCCGCGTTGACCGTGATGCTGGGCTCGCACATTCCGGTCATCGGCGCGTACCCCGCCTTCCGTGGCCTGATGATGGTCTTCGTGTTCATCGTCGGGATGATCGTTCCGGAGACGCTGATTTCGCTGCGTGCCTCGCGACGCCGCAAGGCCATGGCGGCTTGCCTGCCGGACGCGCTCGATCTGCTCGTGATCTGCACCAACGCCGGCAACAGCCTCGGCGTGAGTATCCGGCGCGTGGCCGACGAACTCGCCGCCATTTGCCCACCGCTGGCGAGCGAATTCGCGCTGACGGCCGACGAACTGAAACTGTCGGGCGACAGCTCACGCGCGCTGTATGGCCTGGCCGAGCGCATCAACCTGCCGTCGATCAGCGCGCTGATTGCGACGCTGACCCAGTCGATGCGTTACGGCACGCCTATCACGCAGGCACTTCGTACGCTGTCGCGCACGGAACGTCTCGCTCACATCGTGTCGCTCGAAGAGAAGGCCGCCAAGCTTGCTCCGAAGATGGTCGTGCCGATGATGCTGTTCATTCTTCCCGCTGTCGTCGCGATCGCGGCCGGCCCGGCCGTTATTCAATTGATGGACGCCATTTCGAAACAATGAAAAACGCTCATTTCACCTTCGCCCGACGCACGCTCCCGACGCGCGGAGCCCGGCTCCTGCGCGCTGGTCTGCTAGTGTGCGGCGCATCGCTGCTGGCGGCGACCGCAGCCTGTACCACGACGATGCAACAGGTTTCCGATACGCGGCCCGTGATGCGCAACTCGACGCCCAGCAGTATGAGCGAGCTTCACATCGCGGATACCGCGCTCGATTCGGGCAACCTCGAACTCGCGACGACGCTCTACGAGAAGATCGTCAAAGCCGACCCGCGTTCGGTGGACGGCCTGACCGGACTCGGCAACACGCTCTATGCAGTGGGCGACTTCACGCGCGCGGGGGTGTACTACGAACACGCGGCCCAAATCGATCAGGCTGCGCCGGCGCCGCTAATCGGCATTGCACGGGTGGCGATTCATCAGCGCCGTTTCGACGACGCCATTGCCACCTATCACCGCGTGCTTGTGGTGACGCCCAACGATCCCATCGCGCTGGCGGGGCTAGGTGCCGCGCTCGACCTCAAGGGCGATCATCAGGGCGCGCAGGCCGCGCTGCGGGACGCACTCACCAAAAATCCGGGCGATCCGATGTTGAGCGTCAATCTGGGTTTATCGCTGGTCTTGAGCGGCAATCCGCGTGAAGGCGCGAACGTGCTGCTCGACGTGACGCGTTACCCGGCTGCGCCGCCGCAAGCCCGCCAGGATCTCGCGCTGGCCTACGGCATGCTCGGCAACAACGAAGCTGCCGCAGAAATTCTGGGTAGGGACTTGCCCAAAGCGTCGGTGCAGGACAACCTGCGCTTCTACGAGATCCAGCGCGAGCGTCTTGCACCCCCGCGCGCGGCGCCGAAAATTGCGGCCGTACCGAGCGTACCGGTTCAGGCCGCGAGTCTGCGATGAAGGCAGCGGTGCAGGCCTGGCGGCGTCGGCTGATCGAAGCGCTTGCTGATGACAGCGGGCTGTCGTCGATCGAGTTCGTGTTCCTGTCGCCGGTGGTTTTCTTCCTCGTGCTGGGCACGGTAGAACTCGCGCTCGACATGATCGTGGACGCTTCGGTACAGATCGCTGCGCAGTCCGCATCCCGGGTTGGCTTGACCACGACGAATCCCGCCACCGGCACGCGTGCCACCGAGGCACAAGGCATCGTCATGAACGCGCTCAGCGGCTGGCAGAAAATCGGCGCAACGGTTTCGATCAACACGCTCAACTACGGCACTTACAGCAATATCGGCTCGTCGACCTACCAGTCGAACATGGGTGCCTTCGGCGATGTCGTGTCCTACCAGATCACCGTTTCGTTGCCGACCGGATTCACCGGCTTGCCCAAATATTTCGGCGTGCCGTTGCCACTGGTTTTTCAACGCAATTACCTCGTGCAGAACGAAAAATGACCAGCACGCCACAGACATTGCCGTCGACCACGCGCCGCAGCCTTCGACGGAGGCTGCGTTCACTTCTGCGGTCGGATCGCGGCAGCGTGACCGTCGAGTTTGTGATTATCGTCCCGCTGATGCTGCTGGCAATGCTCGGCTTCAGCGAAATCTACATGTATATGCGGGCCGTGAGTCTGATCGAGCATACGGCGTTCACGCTGGCTGACTCGATTGGACAGATGTCGTCGGTCATCAACGAAACGACCACCGGCGATTCGAACAGTCTGGGTTCGATCTGGAGCGCCGCCACGCTCATCGCCGCGCCGAACACGTTGCAGGCAAAAGGTGGCGTGATCATCACGTCGATCTGCGATCAGACCGTCGGCTGCGATCCGACCAACCCGCCGAATCCGCCCTCGATGGCCGCGGGCGCGCCGCAGCAGTACTGGCAGCAAAGCGCGCCGTGGAACCTGTCGGGCATGAAGTCGAAGGAAACCGGCAGCAGTCTCCTGCCGGCCACGTGGCCGTTTCGCAATGGCGATTCGGCCGTCGTGGTCGAGGTGTTCTATTCCTACACGCCCTTCTCGATGACGATGCCGTTCTGGACCAATGCACCCGGCACCCAGACTATTTACGAGCGCGTCTATGTCCGCCCGCGTTCGGGCAGGCCGCTCGCGTTGGTGGCGGCGTCATGATGCGCGACCCTGGCACGGCACGCACCATGGCTTCGTCGACAGCTCGTCAAATTCCGTCGCAGCCGCGCTCGCTCTCGACGTTGCTCAAAGGCGATGAAGGCGCCATTACCGTGATGTTCGCGTTGTGCGCGACCCTGATGATCGGCTCCATGTGTACGGCCATCGACACGATTCACTATGAGATGACGCAAACGCGCGTTCAGATGGCGCTCGACGTGGCGACCCTGTCCTCCGGTGTCGACCTGCTGCACTACAACACGACCACCGGAACCAGCCTGACCCAATGGCAGGCCGACGCGCGCGCTTATTACAACGCGAACATGCCGTCCGGCTATATGGACTTTTCGATGCCTGACGCGCAGTTCTCGGCGACCGTCAGCGGGACGCCTTCCGCCGGTCAGACGATCAAGCTTTCGGCGACGGGGTCCGCGCCGCTGCTGGCGCCGATCATCTTCGGGACGGGCACGGCGAACAATGGCTCAGGTTCCGGGTCAGGTTCGAATTCGCAATCGCCCGACACGGTGACGATTGCTGCCAGCAATACCGCCTTGCGGCTGCCGCAGAGTTTGCTGGAACTGGTGCTGGTGCTGGACAACACCACCTCGATGGCGGATTACGCGAGTAGCGACAAGACGCAGGGCACCAAGATTCAGGGGGTGCGAGCAGCGGCCAGCAATCTGGTGACCAACATTCTCGGCGTGCAAAACAACAATTCCTACGTGGGGCTGGTGCCGTTCACGACGATGGTGAACGTCGGCGGATCGCTGCTGCCGAGCGGCAGCTGGATGACGCCCAACTTTACGTACAACTCGAACAATGTCTGGATGACGGCCCATTCGGGTGTCACCGGTTCAGGTTGGGGCGGATGCGCCGTCGAGCCGCGCGACGCGGGGTCCAACATGTATCCGAAAGCCTATGCACCTAAAGACGTGCCCGGTTTCACGCCGTTCTTCTACAACGTCCCCAGCGCCGGCTTTACGGTGAAGACATACCCGACCACGAAGACTGGCAGTATCAATTGCAGCGGCGCCCCGAGTGTCAATACAGTCACCGGTGTTCCGCTGACTTTGCAGACTAACGGTTCGGCGACGACCTGCAGCGTGGGGACGGGCACGGGCATCACCGCGGCCTGGGCGCAGGCGGCATCGACCACCTCCAACCCGAACCCCAGCACGAAAATCTACGATCAGAACGGCAACATTAACGGCACGGGCAGCCCGTGCTCGATTGCGCCGGTGAAATTCCTGACCAAAGACGCGAGCTCACTGACGACCGCCATTGGCAACATGCAGGCGGCCGGCTCGACGATCATTCCGACCGGCTTGCTGTGGGGCTGGCGAATGTTGTCGTCGGACTGGTCAAACAACGTGTCCAACGGCAACGGCTGGGTGTCGTCCGACAGCACCTTGCCGCGTCCCGAGATCACTCAGGGCTTGCAGCGCGTCGCGATTGTCCTGACCGACGGCGAAAACGACCCCGGCAGTCCGAACGGGATCATGCCGCCGCCGTCGTTCAATGGTTTGACAGGCGTCGGCAGTAGTGTGATAAAAGCGCCGACCGTGACGGGCTCGAATGGCAGTCCACTGACCGCAGGCTCGGCGGCATCGGTCACCGACATCAACTCGTTCCAGCTCGGCGTGTGTACCGCCATGAAGAACAGCGGCATCACCATTTACGCGATCACATTCGGCAGCGACGCGTCGAGTGCGGTGGCGCAGCAGGCCATGCAGAGTTGCGCGTCGCCGGGGGATTACTACCACGCGCCCACCAATGCCACGCTCAACGCGATCTTCGAGGAGATCGCCGGCAACCTCGGCGTGCTGCGACTGACTCAGTGAACGCGTAGACCACGCTGGTCTGCATCAGGCCGCTGGCATACGCGAGGCTCGATTTGAAAAGAGCAGAGGGTGTTGCCGTACGACTCATACCAGGCCACGCAGTTGAGGCCGATCGCTTCGTCGATTCGGCTGAGTTGCGGGTCGACCAGCGGCTGCGCTGACGCGACCGACACATGACTCAAAATACCGGCGGCGACGCAGAGCGGCGGGCGCGCCCAAGGTCATGACGAAGATAGGCGCTGCGCCGCCGTCCGCGTGCCGGTTCGCTCGCCTGCCTTCTATGCAGACCGCTCAGAGCAGGCCGAAGATCACCCGATATCGCACGCGGCGCGTGTAGTCCTGATAGGCGTTGTCCTTCGACAGCATGCGTTCTTCCCGAACGATGCGACAGAACTGCAGACCGAGATGCAGGGCGAGCACGGCAAGATTCTGCACGCCGAAGTTGGGCAGCAGAAATCCGATATCGCGGATCGCATAGCCGAGGTACATCGGGTGACGAACAATCCGATAGGGGCCGCCGACAACCACGCCGCGATTCGCGGGCAAAAGTCCGAACGAGCGCCGCAGCGTGAGCTTGGCCGAGATCTGGATCAGGATGCCGGTGATTTGAACGCCGACAGCGACCGTCTCGGGGATGAGATGGACGCCTGGATCCATCCGAAAGGCAATGTAGTAGAACGTTCCGAACATCGCCGTGACGATACTGAGCGGCGTCCAATCCCGCTCGCGGGCGACACGGCTGGAGATGATCAGGCCAATGTCCAGCATGGCGGTGAAGACGAGGAACAACAGCGTGATCCGCGCGGGGTTCTTCATGAACTGGCTGAGCGCAGAGATGAGAAATAGCGATAGCGCTGCCAGGCTAAAGAAACGCGCCGCGATCTCGATGCTCAACTGCTTGCGCGTAAGCGGCGCGCTGGGAACTGTAGGCGTCTTCGACTTTTTGTCATCGAAGCCGATGGAGGGGGTGGGCACGTTCGCCGGTCCCAGGATTTCTGGTGTCATGAGATAAAACGCGTTGGCGGTGATATCGATTTTTAAAGCGGCCGTCGCGGAGCGCGCCGAAATGCGTGCTCTAGAGTCCGGCTTTCGTACCAGGAAGGTAGTAATTGCCGGTCTGATGTGGTTTACGGTCGAGTTCGGTGTTCTAACTTTTTTAACGGCGTTGGGTAAATTTTCTTTAGCGCCGCATGCGGATACTCGCGGTGGAGTGAGGCTAAAGTTTGATTGCCCGGCGCCGTTACAGATTAAAGCCAGGGTCTGCACCTGGCTGCTCGATTGTCTCGGCCAAGGTGGAGCGTATGCGTCAACAAAGGAGTAGCGATGTGCGCTTCGCGCAGCCGCTCTCATCTTCGATGAAAAGCTATCTGTCTGGATGGCTGATCACCGGCGTTGTACTTATCGTCGATATGGTCTGGCTCGGCTTGACCGATTACACCCTGAAACCCGGCAGCATGACTGCCGCGAGCGAAGGCGTGCTGGTCCTGCTGAGCATTGCTGCCCTGTTGCGGGGGCTAGGCTCGATTCCTCGCTACAAGACGATCACCGCGAAGTTTCGCTACGTGAACGTGTCGGACATCGCCGCCTGGTGTGCTGTGCTCGTGTGCTTCGTGCCGGCGATGTGCGTTCTGTCTTATCTCTGTGTGACAGTCGATGCGCCGCTGATCGAAAAGACGCTGATTCGCTTCGATCGCGCAGTCGGCTTCGATTGGATTAGCACGTATCGATGGGTTCACGCGCATCCGCATGTACAGCAATTTCTGGCGCTTGCCTACGAAAGTGGCCGGTGGCAACTGATTGCGCTCCCGCTCATTCTCGGTTTGTCGGGTAGGCGCGAGGCACTACCGGATTTTTTCTTTCTGATTGCGCTGGCGAGCGTTCTGCTTCTCGTGTTGTCGACGCCTTTTCCCGCATCGAGTGCCTTCGTCTATTTCAACGTCAACGACCCGAACACGGCGGCTACGGTGTCGGATTTTGCGGCGTTGCGTGAGGGCACCTTACGCGTGATCGATCTCGCGAACCCGCAGGGCCTGATTTCGATGCCGTCGTTTCATACGGCGCTGGCGGTTTTATTTACGTATTCGCTTCGGCATGTCCGCGGGCTTTTTGGCGTTGCAGTCGCGCTCAATGCCGCGATGATCGTGTCGACGCCGACGCAAGGCGGTCACTATTTGGCCGATGTGGTGGGGGGTGTGGTTCTCGCCGCCGTCACGATTCAGATATCGAAGGCGCGCTTCTATCGTCGACGAACCGACAATGTGCCGGGCATTCCGACGATTGGACGGGGTGTTCTGTAGTGCCCTCGGCCTGGCTCGACTTGGCTGAGGCGACAAAAGCAAAAAGGCCTGCTTGCGCAGGCCTTTTTGCTTTACTACAAGAATCTTTGGTAGGCCGTACGGGATTCGAACCTGTGACCAACGGATTAAAAGTCCGCTGCTCTACCAGCTGAGCTAACGACCCAAAAGAGAAGCGAAATTATAGCGATAGGTGCCGTAGGCTGTCAACCCATGGTGACAATCGGGCCTGTCGACACTGCAGATAGTGAAAAGCCCGGGTAGCGATACCCGGGCTTTCCAGCGAGAGGCGCGCGTGACTATGAAGTCGGACACTGCGCGTTACTGCCTACCAGCACTTACTTGATCTGCGAGAGCTTGCTCTGTGCCGACTGCGCGACGTCCGAGCCGCTGTATTGCGCAACGATCTGCTCGAGCGTCTTCTTGGCCGCAGCCTTCTGACCTTGCTCGAGTTGATTGTTGGCGATGGCCAGCAATGCCTCAGGCGCACGCGGATGCTGCGGGTAGTTCTTCACCACACCTTGCCAGGTTGCCGTCGAGCCCTTGTAGTCGCGCAGTGCATAAAGCGCGTTGCCGAGCCAGTATTGTGCGGTCGGCTGGTAAGGGCTGTTCGGAAACTTGGAGATGAAAGTGCGGAACGACGCCGCCGCATTCTTGAAGTCGCCACTGCGGAACTGCTGCGAAGCCGCGTTGAACGATTCGGTTTCGCCCGGCTGCACCTCACCCTGGACGCCGTCCACCGTCTGTTGCTGCGGCTCGAATTTCTTCAGGCGCGTATCCAGATCGGTGTAGTAGTCCTTCTGCTGCTTTTGCAGCGTGGTGAGCTGATTGCCCAGATCCTCGTTCTGTCCGCGCAACGTCGCAACCTGCTGATTCAACTGGTCGAGACGGTTGGACTGATCGAGAATCGTGCGCTGTGCGGCCGACAGTTGACTCGACAGACTATCGGTCTTCGTACGCAGATCGAGAATGGCCTGGCGGGCCTGATCGTCGTCGAAGATGCCCGCATGCGCAGGCACAGCCACGAAGGCCGTGCCTGCGACGCAGGCCGCTGCGGCGAACCGCAGCCAGGAGAAACGATGCGTCATTCGGCTCATCACCCGTTACTTACTGTTGGTACACGAGGTCGGCGCGGCGGTTTTGTGCCCACGACGCTTCGTCATGACCGTCAGCTTGCGGCTTTTCCTTGCCGAGGCTCACGGCTTCCATTTGCGAGTCCGTGACGCCCATCAGCGACAGCGAACGGCGCACAGCTTCAGCACGCTTCTGGCCGAGTGCCAGGTTGTATTCGCTCGTACCGCGTTCGTCGGTGTTGCCCTGGATCAGGACGTGACGTTGCGGGTGGCTCTTCAGGTATTGCGCGTGTTGTTGCAGCAGCGATTGGTAATCGTCCTTGACCGAGTAGCTGTCGAAGTCGAAGTAGACGCTGCGCTTGGCGAGCGGGCTGTTCGGATCGTTCAGCGGATCGACATTGACCTGTGCGACGTCGGTCGGGTTCGGTTGCGTCGAGACTGCACCGCCCTTGTTGGCGTTTTCGTCGAGCTTGACGCCCGAGTGACATGCGGCCAGCGCACCGACCATCAATACGGCAAAAGCGAAACGAAGTTTGGACATCATTTGGTTACTCTCCTTGTGTTATTGCATCAACGTTATTGCATAAACGGGCCCCAGGATGGCTCGCGTACGCTGCCACCCTGAACGGACAGGACCTGCCGAGTGCGACCGTCGGTCGATACTGCGGCCAACACGCCACGGCCGTTCACCTGTGTGGCGTAAAGAATGTACTGACCGTTCGCCGCGAAGCTCGGCGATTCGTCATGTGTCGTGTCCGTCAGGCCTGTGGCAGTGTTGCCTTGCAGGTCCTGGATATAGAGCTTGAACCCTCCACCGACGCGCGAGATATAGGCGAGTTGCTTGCCATCGGGGCTCACGCGGGGGCTGGTGTTGTAGCTGCCCGTGAATGTAACGCGTTGTGCGGCGCCGGCGTTTTCGCCTTGGGCCGACATCTTGTAGATCTGCGGTTGGCCGCCACGGTCGCTGGTGAAATAGATCGACTGGCCGTCCGGCGAGAAGGCCGGTTCGGTGTCGATCGAGCTTCCCTGAGTGAGGCGGCGCAGGCCGCTGCCATCGGCATTGACGGCGAAGATCTGCGTGTTGCCGGTGCGCGAGAGCGCGATGGCGAGCGTGCGGCCATCCGGCGACCAGGCCGGCGCACTGTTATTACCCTTCTGGTCCGATACGACCACGCGACGGCCCGTAGGCAGATCGTGGATATAGACGATCGGCTTCTTCTTTTCAAACGAAACGTAAGCGACCTTGGTGCCGTCAGGCGACCATGCCGGCGAGATGATCGGCTCGGGGCTCGACAACGCGATGTGCGCGTCCTGGCCATCCGAATCGGAAATCTGCAATTGATAGCGCCCACCCGTCTTGATGACGTACGACAGACGCGTGGCGAACACGCCGCGGCCGCCCATCAGCTTGCCATAGATGTAGTCGGCAACCTTGTGTGCGCTCATGCGCAAGCCGCTTTCCGGGCTCACCAGCACGAGGCCGCCGAGGCTTTCGCCCTTGACGGTGTCGTACAGCTTGAAGCGCACTTCGTACTGGCCGTTCGGCAGGCGGTTCACACTGCCCGACACGAATGCATTGGCGCCCTTGGCCTTCCAACTGCCGAGGTCGACCGAATCCGTCTCCGACACCGGCGTCGCGCCCGCGTCGATATTCGTGAATTTGCCGCTGCGTTGCAGATCCTGACGCACGATCGTGCTGACCTGCTGCGGCGAGTTCGCTTCATTGGCGAAATTCGCCGTTGCGATCGGAAACTGGGTGGACCCGACGCCTGTCACGAGGACGTTGAGTTGTGCGTGGGCGGCGCCGCCGACGGCGATCAGGCACGACGCTACAAGTGTCCGCAGGCCTAGCTTGGTCATCAAACTCATGCTGTATGGATTCCCCAAAAACGTTTTACCAACACTTCACGACAGCAGACAGACCCGAAAAGCATTAATTCGTTCCCGAGTGCGCGACGCTGAGCGGAGCGTCGTGTCTACTGTCAACTGACTGTCAAATTGCTGAACTCAACCTGCCGGACGAAGCGTAATCAGGAAATTCGTCGGCGTCTTGCCATTGATGTCCTGAGGCATCGGATTGGTCAGATCGACCGCCCGCTTTGCGGCGTCGTCCCACGCCGAGTTGCCGCTGCTGCGCGAGATCGAAGAATCCAGCAATGTCCCTGTAGGCGAGCAACGAACGGAAATCACGGTCACCAGACCAGCCGTGTCGCCAGACCATGACACATGCGGGAGAACCGCGCGGCGTACTTTGTCCGCGTAACCCGGCGATGCTGCATTGCCGCCCGAGCCGCTACCCGTACCGCTCTTGCCGAGGCCGTCGGTCGAACCCGTACCACCGGCCGTGCCTTGCATCATCTGCGCGACCCGTGCGCGGCGTTCAGCATCTGCCTTCTTCGCCTGCGCCGCAGCGTCCGCCTGAGCCTTCGCTTTTGCCGCTTTCTGCGCGTCCGCCTTCTTCTGCGCTTCGGCCGCGTCGGCCTGCTTCTGCTGTTCCTGCTGCTGTTCTTTCAACTGTTGCTGCTTCTGCTGATCAGCCAGTTGCTGTTGCTTGAGCTTGTCAGCCTGCTGTTGCTGCTGCTGTTTCTGCTTCGCGGCGGCGGCTTTTTGAGCGGCCAGTTGTGCGGCCTGATCGGCGGCCAACTGTTGCTGGCGTTTCGCCTCGGCTTCCTGCTGAGCCTGCAGCTTCTGCTGGCGTTGCTGTTCAGCCAGTTGCGCCTGACGCGCCGCTTCCTGTTGCTGCCGCTTCTTTTCCTGCAACGCGATGTCAGCCTGTTCGTCCGGCAGCGGCGGGGCAGGGGCGACCGGTGCGGGCGGCGGCGGCACGGGACGCGGGATCGCCGCATCCGGCACCTCGGTCCACAACTCGGCTTCCGCGCCTTCGGGCGTACTGTTTTGCCACTGGATGCCGTGATACAGGAAGAACCCGAGCAGCGCGTGCATCACCAGCGCGAACGCAAAGGCTCGCCCGGTGCCGCGTTCACGCGGTGGCTGGAGCGGGTATTCGGGATTCTTGCGGATCATTGCGATTTGACGAGCAATCCAACGCGTTTGACGCCGCGAGCTTTCAGCTCGGACATCACGTTCATCACGACTTCGTACTTGACGGTTTTATCCGCGGCGATCACGACGGGCTGATCCGGATGCGACTGCGCGCGCTCGGCGATGAAGCCGTTCAGGTCGGCCTTCGTCATGTCTTCCTGTTGCTGTGCGCCGGCATCGTCCTTGTACTTGACGCTCATGTTGCCGTCTGCACGAATGTTCACGATGACGGGCGGTGTTTGCTGCTGCGGCGCGGCGCCACCGACGGTCGGCAGATTGACGATCGACGGGGCGACGAGCGGCGCCGTCACCATGAAGATCACGAGCAGCACGAGCATCACGTCGATGTACGGCACGACGTTGATGTCGGCCATCGCGCGTCGCTGACGGGAGCCGCGCATGCTGGATGTACGAGAGCCTGCCATCGTGGACTCCTTACTGTGCCTGGCGCTGCAGGATGTTCGAGAATTCTTCGATGAAGGTCTCGAAGCGGATCGCCAGACGGTCGATGTCGTGCGCGTAGCGGTTGTAAGCGACCACGGCCGGAATCGCGGCGAACAGGCCGATTGCCGTAGCCGTCAGCGCTTCCGCAATACCCGGCGCGACGTTCGCCAGCGTAGCTTGCTGAACGTTCGCGAGACCGCGGAACGCGTTCATGATCCCCCACACCGTGCCGAACAGACCGATATACGGGCTGACCGAGCCGACCGACGCGAGAAACGCCAGATTGGCCTCGAGCACGTCCATTTCACGCTGGAATGCGGCACGCATGGCGCGGCGGGCGCCGTCGAGAATCGCACCCGGATCGTTCAGGCGTTTTTCCTTGCCTTTCAGGAATTCGCGCATCCCGGACTCGAAAATCCGCTCCAGGGCGCCGATCGTGTGGCGATTGTTCGCGGCGCTCTGATAAAGCGCCTGCAGGTCGCCGCCCGACCAGAAATCGCGTTCGAAGCGCTCAGTTTGCGCGCGCGCCCGGCGGATCGCAAACCACTTGCGGAAGATGAAAGTCCACGACAGCAGCGACAACAGCAGCAGCAGAGCCATGACGGCCTGCGCCAGCAGGCTCGCGTTGAGTACTAGAGAAACGATCGACAGATCTTGTGTAGTGTTCATAAAGGTTCGTTTTAACGTCCCGGAAGGGGGCGTCCGGCTGCAAGGTCACTCGAAGCTTGCCGTGAGCAAAACGGAAGCATCGGCGATATTGC
Source organism: Paraburkholderia sp. BCC1884 (assembly GCF_900996225.1). Classification (GTDB taxonomy): domain Bacteria; phylum Pseudomonadota; class Gammaproteobacteria; order Burkholderiales; family Burkholderiaceae; genus Paraburkholderia. The sequence continues at coordinate 156,604 of NZ_CAAJGL010000101.1, forward strand.
AAGCCGAACCATGCTTTGTGTTGCTTGATCGATGCGAGTTCACTGGCCCCGTAACAACGGAGCTCAGTTGTTATTCGTTGACACGCCATCGTCTTTGACGCCCGGCCCACGCCGCAAAGCGGCGAGAACCGGCGGAGGAATCGCGGCTGGCCGAAGCGCGACGCGATCGACGCAGCCGACCCGGATGGAACCGGTAGCAAGCAGCGTGCCGTCCCGCCAGGCTTCCTGCGCGAAGTCCACCGACGCCCGCCCGAGCCGCTCGATCCGGCTGACCACCTGGACGACGTCGTCAAGCCGGGCCGGCGCCCGATAGTCGACTGCGGTGCTGCGCACGATAAAAATTGCGCCGGTTTCGTCTGCCAGCCGGTTCTGGTCGACGCCGCACGCGCGCAGCCATTCGGTGCGCGCCCGTTCGAAAAATTTCAGGTAATTCGCGTAAAACACGATGCCGCCGGCGTCGGTATCTTCGTAATACACGCGAATGGGCCACGTGTAGCCTATTTCCGCGCCGGGCTGGCTGGTCGACATATTCATGCGGCGCATTTTACCGGAACGCACACACCCAGGTCTGTTTCAAGATGTGTGCGCCGCCTGGCGGGCTTCAGCCGCGATGAATGGTCAATCCGGCGAAGGTTTGAGCCACCGGCATGAGCTCGATCGTGTTGATGTTGACGTGCGCAGGCCGCGTGGCGATCCAGTAGATCGAATCGGCGATGTCTTCGGCGGTCAGCGGTTCCACGTTTTCGTAGACCTTGCCGGCTTTTTCGTCATCGCCGCGAAAACGCACGTTCGAGAACTCGGTGCCTCCGCACAGCCCCGGTTCGATATCGGTGACGCGTAGCGCGGTGCCGGCGAGATCCGCTCGCAGGTTCAGGCTGAACTGGCGCACGAATGCCTTGGTGGCGCCGTAGACGTTGCCGCCGGCGTAAGGCCAGCGGCCGGCTACTGAGCCGAGATTGAAAACGTGGCCACGATTGCGTTCCACCATGCCCGGCAGGAGCGCGTGGGTTACTTGCACGAGGCCCGTGCAGTTGGTCTCGATCATCGTGGTCCATTCGTCGAGACTGGCCTTCTGGGCCGGTTCGACGCCGAGGGCGAGACCGGCGTTGTTGACCAGCACGTCGATGGCCGCGAATTCGGGCGGCAGTGCGGCGGGCACCGCTTCGACGGCGGCGCGATCGCGCACGTCGAGTTCGAACGGCAGAAGCGCGTCGCCGAGTTCGTCGGCGAGCTCCTGCAGGCGATCTTTACGGCGAGCGGTGGCGACGACACGGTGGCCGCCCTTGACGAAGGCGCGGGCGATAGCGGCGCCAAATCCTGCGGACGCTCCGGTGACGAACACGATCATTGCAGTTCCCTGGTCGGTGAGAGAGAAAGGCCCCAAGCCTACTTCCATTGCGGCGCTGCGGCAAGGTTGCACCAGCCGGATGAGTTCCTGTGGCAGGGCTGCGCAGCGGCTTACACAGTAACTTGCAAACCGGCTTTCTTCCGATGTTTGTGCACCGCGTGCAAGCGTGCGGGATTCGGCCCCGCAAGCGCTCCGCCCAGCGCCGGCGGGCTGGTTGCCTATTCGACCCTCTTCCAATAAACTAACGCGCTCATCCCCGCGTGACTGGCGATAGAACCGATTCAACCAATCGGGTTCAAGGTGGAACAACCCACCGTGAAGCGCGGGGTGCCGTTTTGCCGTTCGCCTGGGCAGCCGTGATCCGCGCGCATTGATCTGCGCTGACGGTGGCTGTCCTGCCTCGCGTGTGCGGCGACTCTCCATCCGCCACGTCAGGGCTGGCCCAGCCGCCAGCAGCGCTGCGTACCCTCTACGCAAGATTCGGCACACGATCCGGTCAACCTGAACACATTCAACGGAATCCGTATGTTTGACAGAGCCCAAAGCACCATCGCCAACGTCGATCCTGAACTCTGGAAAGTCATCGAGCAGGAAAACCGCCGTCAGGAAGAGCACATCGAACTGATCGCGTCGGAAAACTACACGAGCCCGGCCGTCATGGCTGCGCAAGGCTCGCAACTCACCAACAAGTACGCCGAAGGGTATCCCGGCAAGCGCTATTACGGCGGCTGCGAATACGTCGATATCGTTGAGCAACTCGCGATCGATCGTGTGAAGCAGCTGTTCGGCGCCGAAGCCGCCAACGTGCAGCCGAACTCCGGGTCGCAGGCGAACCAGGGCGTGTTCTTCGCCATGCTCAAGCCGGGCGACACGATCATGGGCATGAGTCTCGCGCACGGCGGTCACCTCACGCACGGTTCGCCGGTCAACATGTCGGGCAAGTGGTTCAACGTGGTGAGCTACGGCCTGAACGAAGCCGAAGACATCGACTACGAAGCTGCCGAGAAGCTCGCGCAGGAACACAAGCCGAAGCTGATCGTGGCGGGTGCTTCGGCGTTCGCGCTGCGCATCGATTTCGAGCGCCTGTCGAAGATCGCCAAATCGGTCGGCGCGTATTTCATGGTCGACATGGCTCACTACGCCGGCCTGATCGCGGCGGGTGTGTATCCGAATCCGGTGCCGTTCGCCGACTTCGTCACCACGACCACGCACAAGAGCCTGCGCGGCCCGCGTGGTGGCGTGATCCTGATGAAGGCCGAGTTCGAGAAGCAGATCAACTCGGCGATCTTCCCGGGCATTCAGGGTGGTCCGTTGATGCACGTGATCGCCGGTAAGGCGGTGGCGTTCAAGGAAGCGCTGGCGCCGGAATTCAAGACCTATCAGCAGCAGGTCGTCGACAACGCACGCGTGCTGGCTGAAACGCTGGTCAAGCGCGGTCTGCGTATCGTCTCCGGCCGCACTGAAAGCCACGTGATGCTGGTCGATCTGCGCGCGAAGAAGATCACCGGCAAGGCAGCGGAAGCGGCCCTCGGCGCGGCGCACATCACGGTCAACAAGAACGCGATCCCGAATGACCCGGAAAAGCCGTTCGTGACGAGCGGAGTGCGTCTGGGTTCGCCAGCCATGACCACGCGTGGTTTCGGTGTCAAGGAAGCGGAGCAGGTGGGTAACCTGATCGCCGACGTGCTGGACAATCCGGAAGACGCCGCCACGATCGAACGTGTGCGCGGCCAGGTTGCCGAGCTGACCCAACGCTTCCCGGTTTACCGCTAAGCCGCCATGCACTGCCCTTTCTGCCGTCACGCCGATACGCAGGTTGTCGACTCGCGCGTATCCGAAGACGGCGCAACGATTCGCCGGCGCCGCCGTTGCCCGGCCTGCGACAAACGTTTCACGACGTATGAGCGGGTCGAGCTGGCGTTGCCGTCGGTCGTCAAGAAAGATGGCAGCCGCACGGAATTCGACCGCCGCAAGATCGTCGCGAGCATGCAACTGGCGCTGCGCAAGCGCCCGGTCGCAGCAGACGCGATCGACGCGGCCGTTGCCCGCATCGAGTACCAGTTGCTCGGCAGCGGCGAGCGCGAGGTGCGCAGTGAGCGTCTCGGCGAACTCGTGATGAACGAGTTGCGTGCGCTCGACACGATCGCCTACGTGCGCTTTGCTTCTGTCTACAGGCGCTTCGAGGACGTCTCCGAATTCGAAGACGTGATCGAAGAATTCCGTCGCGCCTCGTCGCCTCCCAAGCCTCCTCGCAAACGCTGAGCGCACTCGCGCCTCGCGGTGCGCCTCAGCCGTTTTCTCCCGCGTTCTTTCACGCATCCGTATCTCCCCGTTTCCGTAATGTAATGAATGGTCGCGTGCATTTTTGCGCGGGATAACGCCTGAATGCCACCTGGCCATTCGGCCGATTGTTGCGCCCTCGGTGAATCGATACATTGGCGGCGTGTTCGAAACGATCAGGGATGCAGATGAAATACCTTGGACTCTGTCCGCCGCCGCGTCGCGGCTTCACGCTCATCGAGGCGCTGGCTGTCGTCGCGTTGCTCGCGGTGATGACGGTGATGGTGGCGCCCACCTTTGTCGCGTGGCGGGTGCGGGACGCGGTCGACGCGCGCGCCAGGGCGCTTATCGAGTCGCTCGCCTATGCGCGCAGCGAAGCCTTGCGCCGCGGTTCGCGCATTACCGTTTGCCGTATCGACGCGGCCCGGCATTGTCTTGCCGCAGGGCAGCCGTGCGGCAATGGCATCGTGGACTGGGCTTGCGGCTGGGGCGTGTTCGCTGAACGGAATGGCGCTCTCTCGCTGCTGCGCGCTCAGCCGCTGCTTGCCTCGGTCAGCATCGCCGGAGCGCAAACCAATCTCACATTTACGCCGCCCGCCGGGCAGTTGATCGGCACGTTCCGTAGTTTCGATATTGCTCCGCGTGTCACCTCCAAAGCGGTGCAGGGAGATAAATGGCGACGCTGTATCCGGATCGCGGCGGGTGGTCGCTCGCGGATCGTCGACGGCGCGTGCGGGGCCACGTCATGAGGCGGCGTTCACGGGAACGGCGTTCATGCCACCACGCGTTGAAGTGCTGCGGCAGCTCGCTGATCGAGGTCATGCTGGCCGTTGCATTGATGTCGGTGACTACGTTTGGCCTCATCGCCGGCCAGTTGTGGACGGCGCGCGAAGCCCGCGCCATGTCGCTGCGTGAGCACGCCGCGTGGCTCGCGGATTCTGTCGCGGAGGCGGCGAGCGCGTCGACCTCGGGCGATGCAGCGATGGGCCAGTTGAACGCGCGTGCGGCGGCGCTGCTGCCACATGGTCAGGCCGTGCTCAGCGAGAGCGGTGGCGTGTCCGTCGCGCGAGTCATGTGGCTCGCTCCGCTTGATCTGCCGCGCACCGGCGACGTCATCGACAAGCCGGAACCGTGTGGTGGGGTGGATGCGCCAGCCGGCTCGTCATGTGTCGCGTTGGCATTCGCAAGATGAGGCGGCTTTCCTCTCCTTTGCACGGCCATACGCTGCTCGAGTTCGTGATCGCAATGGCGCTCGGACTGTTGGTGACAGCGGCCGTCGTGTCGCTGTATTCGGCCCAACGCATTGCATTCGACCACGCGAGCGACGCGACGCGCATCCGGGAGGCGGGTTTGACCGCGCTCACGTTGATCGGTCAGCAGTTGCAAATGGCGGGCTTCGTGCCAGCGGACGTCGCACGCTATGACGCCGCACCGCCGTTATTCGGCTGCTCGGGCGGACGCCCAACAGGTGCCGACGACGCCGCGGCATGCGAGACGTTGACGGGGCGCTCCGACGGCGTGGCTGTCCGCTACGTCGGGGACAACGTTTCGACGTGGCCGTCGGCCGCTGGCCAGACCACCGACTGTCTCGGGCAAGCGGTCACCAGCAGCAACGCGGCGCTGGGTGACCGGGGTGTGCCGATCGTCAACCGTTACTTTGCCAAGGCGAGTGGCTCGACCGGCGAGCCGGAGCTTTATTGCGAAGGCAATGGCAAGACAGGATCGGCTCAACCGCTGGTCGAGGGCGTGGAGCGCCTCCGGGTCAAGTACTGGCTGGCGGGCAGGCTCGAGGCGATCGACGCATCCGTGCTCACGGCCGATCAGTGGACGAAAGTCGTGGCCGTGGATCTTTGCGTACTCGTACGCGGCGCACCGCAAGGGCGACATGTGCGCTACGTCGATTGCGACGGCGTCGCGAGTGTCGGCGCTGATGCTCGGCCGCGTCAAGCGTTCTGGCGACGAGTGGCGCTTCGCAATCAGGGGGAGGACGCGCTATGACAAGGCTGCACAGCAGGGCGGTGCGTCGCCGTGTTTCCGTGAGACTGGCGCTACGCAGCAATCGTCATCGCGGCACGATCTTGCCGATCGTCCTCCTTATCTCAGCGATGATGCTCGCCACCTCCGCCGCCTGGTTCGAAACAACGCTTACGGCGGCACGGAGCACCACCAATGTGGGCGACTACCTGCAGGCCTTCCATGCCGCGGACTCTGCGTTGAACCTGTGTGTACGGAACGTCATTGCGTCGATCGGCGACGGGGCGACGTCGCTATCGCCGTCACTGCCGGTCGCCGCGACTGAACCGGCGCAATGGAAAACCGAAGCGGGCTTCGAGGCGAACGCCATCGCGCCCATTGCTCAATGGCCGGGATCGCTGCGCCCACCACAATGTCTGATCGAGGCATGGCGCCTCGCCACTCGCGCCGACGCGCAAGCCTATCTGCTGACCTCGCGTGGCTTTGGCCGAAGCAGGGACTCGCAAGTATGGTTGCAGTTGGAACTGGTGATCGACGGCGAGAAGATCGAGCGTCACTGGCGACGTGTGGCCGCGAGGCCATTTTGATGGAGGCTCCATGACCAGGCGGTCGGCATACGCATTCACGCTGCTTGAACTGGTGATCGCGCTGGCGATCGCCGCGACGCTGGCGGTCTTCGCCATCCCGACGTATCGCAGCCATATTGCCCGAACGCATCGAATCGATGCGTCGGCGGCACTCTACAGGGCCGCACAGTTTGTCGAAGCCGCAACGAGCGATGCTCCCGCCACGCTGCCACCGGGCCTCGATCAGGCGCCGCAATTCGGCACGCCGGTCTATCGATTGCAGGTGCTACCAGCGGACGAAACGAATGGAGGTTATTCGCTTGAAGCCGTGCCCGGCGAAACCAGTCCGATGCGCAATGATCCGTGCGGTGTCTTTACGCTCGATGCGACAGGGCAGCGAGGTAACCGAAACGGGACGAACAGTGGAATGCCGGCAAGCGGCGAATGCTGGAACACGCCTTAGCCCGAGCGCCGCCGTTTGCAACGCCCCTTAGCCCGAGCACCGCATCGCCGCAATCAATACCCGCTATCGGTCGACTCGCTCGTCGCACCAGTCGACATTGCGCGATCGCGCTTCATCTGCTGCCAGATTCGGTACGCTTCCCAAGCGGTCAGTCCAATGCCGCCCCACTTGAGTGCGGGCTTTGCACTGGCGACGACAGTTTCGCGCAACGGCTTGGCGAGCACGAGCGAGGCGATCGAGCTGATAAGCGGATATTGCTTGAGCAGCGCACCGATGCTGCCGGCATTGAGCACGCTTGCCTTGGAGCCGCTGCCCATGCGCATGCCGCCGAAGCCCGGCACGAAGAACTTGAGCCAGCTGAAGTGGGTCACAGCCTGGCGCAACTCGATGGTCGCCTGAGCAAGTTCGAGGCGCTCGACATCCGCGCGAACCAGCAGCAGTTCCTTGCGCAGGGCTCGCAAATGCGGCGCGCTCAAATCTTTAGCCTGGTGGCGCTTGTTACGAAACGCGGTATCGGAATGGGTCTGGCTCATGGCGTGTCGGCGGCAGTTGAAAGGGAGCGGGGGTTACGGCTTGCGAAACACGTCGCGATCTTTTTCGAACTCCGCGATGGTCGCTTCGAACACCATGGGCGCATTGCGCAAGCCGCTGCGAGCTTTCAGCGCGCAAGCCAGTCCCGCAATGGCGTACACGGCGGTGATGGTGGCCAGCGCCTGCCATCGGTAGGTGTCCCAGAAGGCGATGGCGATCAGCGCCGTCAACGCTATCAATGCCATGGTGGCGAGCATCATCGCGGCGAGGCCCAGAAATAGAACCGCGAGCAGTCGGTCTTTTTCTTCGGCGAGTTCGATGCCGACCAGTTCAAGCCGCGTCTGCAGGATGGCAAACACGGAGCCGATAATGCGGCGCAACGGACTATGTTCTCCGCGCTGCGATTGTGTGTCGATCGTCATAGCTGTGGACGTTGCGCGTAAATGCCTAACCGGCGGCGCGAGCGCGCGCCAAGAGGAGCGGGCCAGCCAGTCACGCACCGGTCCGCTCGATTCGCTGATGCGCCGGACGCAGTCGCGTCCGGCGTTCTCAACAGCGTTACTTGCGATTGATCAACAGGCCCAGCAGCACGCCGGCGCCTGCAGCAATGCCGATGGAAGCCCACGGATGCTCATGCACGTAGTCGTCGGTCGCGCGAGCAGCTTTCTTGCCCTTCTCGACCACCACGACCTGCACGTCAGCCGCTTTTTCCCTGGCCTGCTTCAGGCGCGTGAGCGCCGTTTCACGCAGTTCCGAAGCGCGCTCGCCCGTGGCGCTCGCGGCTTGTTTCAGCAGATCTTCAGCGTCCGCGAGGACGGTTTTGATATCCGACATCAATCTCTCCTTGTTGACTTCCGACATTTGACAGCTCCCTTTCTTTTCACGTCACGCGTGAATCGTAACTAAAGAAACGGTCGCTGGCGAGCGCAGTGCCCGGTTGAGTCGAATCGACGCACGAACCGTTCCCGGCTGAAGCAAAGCCCAGAAATGCTTCCTCCTGCGGAACCTTACAGGCAAAGTTTGCCTAAGATGGAGTTGATCTGTCCCGCAAAGTTTCCACTATAGCGGTGAAAATTACAAAAACGCATAACGGTGTGACGCGATGTTCGTTCGCCGCAGGCGCCTGCTCCCGTATACTTTAGTTTTGCCGGGGCTGCGGGCGATCAACCGCACTAAAAGTCCGAACACTTCAAGGAGATGGTTATGAGTCTACGTCTTGGCGATATTGCGCCGGATTTCGAGCAGGAATCGAGTGTCGGTCGAATCAAGTTCCATGAGTGGCTGGGCGATAGCTGGGGCGTGCTGTTCTCGCACCCCGCCGATTTCACGCCGGTCTGCACGACCGAGCTCGGCCTGACCGCCAAACTGGCTAGCGAATTCGAAAAACGCAACGTGAAGACCATCGCGTTGTCGGTCGACAGCGCCGAATCGCACAAGGAATGGATCAAGGACATCAACGAGACTCAGGCGGCCAGCGTCGGCTTCCCGATCCTCGCCGACGGCGACCGCAAAGTGGCCGAGCTGTACGACATGATCCATCCGAATGCCAACGAAACCCTCACGGTTCGTTCGCTTTTCGTGATCGACCCGAAGAAGAAGGTGCGCTTGATCATCACGTATCCGGCCAGCACCGGCCGCAACTTCGACGAAGTCCTGCGCGTGATCGATTCGCTGCAACTCACCGACAACTACTCGGTGGCGACGCCGGGCAACTGGAAGCAGGGCGATGACGTGGTGATCGTCCCGTCGCTGAAAGACGAGGAAGTCATCAAGCAGAAATTCCCGAAGGGCTACAAGGCATTGCGCCCGTACCTTCGCCTGACACCGCAGCCGAACAAGTAAGCAGGGCGGCACGCGGTAAAACAAAAGGCCGGTTCATGACGAACCGGCCTTTTGTTCCTGATGAGCCCGACTCCGCCAGCCTCGACGGAATCGGCGCATCGCAACAGCACGACGCCAACGGCTGCGTCAGAAAAACGCCTGAATGCCCGTTTGCGCGCGCCCGAGAATCAGCGCGTGAATGTCGTGCGTGCCTTCATAGGTGTTCACCACTTCCAGGTTCACCAGATGCCGGGCGATGCCGAACTCGTCCGAGATGCCGTTGCCGCCGAGCATGTCGCGTGCGAGCCGCGCAATGTCCAACGCCTTGCCGCACGAGTTGCGCTTCATGATCGAGGTGATTTCCACGGCTGCAGTGCCTTCGTCCTTCATGCGGCCGAGGCGTAGCACGCCTTGCAGACCAAGCGTGATTTCCGTCTGCATATCAGCGAGTTTCTTCTGGATCAACTGGTTCGCCGCGAGCGGCCGGCCGAACTGCTTGCGATCCAGCACATACTGGCGGGCGGTATGCCAGCACGCTTCGGCCGCACCGAGCGCGCCCCAGGCGATGCCGTAGCGCGCCGAATTCAGACACGTGAACGGGCCACGCAAACCGCTGACTTCCGGGAAGCGGTTTTCTTCCGGCACGAACACTTCGTCCATCACGACTTCGCCGGTGATCGAGGCGCGCAGGCCCACCTTGCTATGGATGGTCGGCGCCGACAGGCCCTTCCAGCCCTTCTCGAGAATGAAGCCGCGAATCGAATCCTTGCCGTTTTCCTCGAGCTTGGCCCACACGACGAACACATCCGCGATCGGCGAATTGGTGATCCACATTTTCGAGCCCGACAGCGAGTAGCCGCCGTCCACTTTCTTTGCGCGCGTGACCATGCTGCCCGGATCGGAACCGTGATTCGGCTCGGTCAGGCCGAAGCAGCCGATCCATTCGCCGGTGGCAAGCTTGGGCAAGTATTTCTGTTTCTGCGCTTCGGAGCCGAATTCGTAGATCGGCACCATGACGAGCGACGACTGTACCGACATCATCGACCGATAGCCGGAGTCGACGCGCTCCACTTCGCGCGCGATCAAACCGTATGCCACGTAGTTCAGACCGGGGCCGCCGTACTGTTCGGGGATGGTCGGGCCGAGCAGGCCGAGCTCGCCCATTTCGCGGAAGATCTCGATGTCGGTCTTCTCATGGCGAAACGCTTCGAGCACGCGCGGCTGCAGCTTGTCCTGCGAGTAAGCCGCGGCGGCGTCGCGCACCATGCGCTCGTCTTCGGTGAGCTGCTGATCCAGCAGCAACGGATCTTCCCAGTGGAACTGCGCGGCTTCGGCCATGACCTATCTCCTGATTCTTTGCTTGACGAACAACTTGTCCATGCTTGACTTAAGTTCCGCTATGCGAAACAATGTTTTGCAAACCACGTCCGAGTGTACCATCCCATGAGTCCTGCATCTACTCTCTCCGAACCACTCGATGAGCGCAAATTCGTCGTCGCGCTCGCGCGCGGACTGGATCTGCTGCGCGCATTCAAGCCGGGCGAAACGATGCTCGGCAATCGCGATTTCGTCGAACGCACGGGCTTGCCCAAGGCAACGGTGAACCGTCTCGCCTACACGCTGACGGTGCTGGGCTATCTGCGGCTCGACGAAACACTGGGCAAATATGCGCTCGACGCAGGCGTGCTGTCGCTCGGCTTCGCGCTGCTTTCGGGCACCGACACGCTCGAACTGGCCCGTCCGCACATGCGCACGTTTGCGCGCGAGGTGGGCGCGGCGGTCTCGCTAGGTTGCCGCGACGGCCTCGACATGATTTATCTGGAGACGATCCGCAGCGAAACCGCATTGACGCTGGGCCTCGCATCCGGCTCAAAACTGTCCATGCTGACGAGTTCGATGGGCCGCGCGTATCTCGCGGTCGAAACGGCCGAGGTGCGCGCTGCCTTGCTGGTCGAACTGAAAAAGTCGGCGGGAAAAGAAGGCGCGGCGCTGGTCGCCGACGCCGAAAAGGAAATCGGGGCCTTCGCGACAGAGCGCTGCTGCTACTCGTTCCGCGCGTGGCACGACGACGTGAATGCGGTCGCCGTGCCGTTTCGCGAACCGCGCGAGGGGCGTTGGCTGGTGCTCAGTTGCAGCGGGCCGGCCTCGTCGATGGGCGAAGAGGTGTTTCGTGAGACCGTGGCGCCGCGCTTGAAGGCGCTGGCGCGAAGGCTGGGCGACACGGGCTGAAAGAGCGCCGCAAGCCGCGCGCGTCTATCGATCACTCAGCGGATCACTCAGCGCAATCCCCAGGCAAAAACTCAAACCGCCCGATCGTGATAATGCGCATTGAAAAGCGGCCCTTGCACGAAGCGCACGTCGTATTGCTGCAGTGCTTCGAACTGCGCTTCATCCAGCACGCGATTGAAGATCAGCGGAATCTTGAGACGGCCCGCGTAACCCACCAGGGGTTTCACGGTCGCATCGCGCAATGCGATGCCCGCATCCATCTTGATGAAGTCGAGCCGCGCGGTCTCCGACACCGACAGAATCTGCCCGGCATTGGACAGATTGCCCGCCACCTTGAACCCATAGCGCTGATAGCTCTTGGTCAGATAGCCGAGAAAGGTCTTGTGTGCGACTGCGGCCGCCGGCAACTCGATCACCACCCGTGACGGGTTCAATCCGAACGACACCAGCACGGTCGAAAAATGCCGTCCATGGTCGTACTTCACGCTCTTGAGCAGCCGTTCGTGCACGCGCAGAAAGAGCAGCCCATGCCGCTGCGCACCGAAGAAATTGATTGCATGCAGCGCTCGCGACATGCGGTCGAGCGCGACCAGATTCTGGTCGTCGGCAATCCGGTCGAATGGATCGAACACTTCGAAAGGCGCGGCTTCGAGCAGATGCGTGACGGCCTGAAAACCGAGTTCGTCGCCGAAACGATCGACGCCCTCGGCGCCCGAGGAAAGCGACTGCGCCAGCGCATGCACGCTGATATCGAAGATCGGCTCGTAGGCGCTGGCGAGTTCGAGTCCGTCGAACCGCGCTACTGCGACGTCGTGATGCACGCCTTGTCCCATCGCCAGATGCTCGCCGAGAAACGGGTGATCGGCGGCGCGGGCGATGAGGTCGGGAATGGTCGGCGGAATCATGTAGGCGATGGAATGACGATAGATGCGCGCTTGGCGCCCGGCAAGGTTGCCGCATCCATTGATGGTAGCAGTCCCTATCACGATCACATGAACAAAATGCTCATAACGTTATCGGCCGAACGCTACTACCGGCGGGCCGCCGGGAGATTCGCAGCGGCGCTTCAGGGTATACGTTAATTTCACTATACGTAATTCGTTTTACCATACGTAACTTGCGCCGAGCTGGCGCCCTCAACAATCCAGTCCTGTCAGGATGAGGAGACACCCCCATGAGCGCCACCCCGGCTCCGGCCGCCGCTAATGTGATCGAAGTCGAGCGCGTGCTCGGCGAGACGCATCACCCGGCATTCCAGATCTTGCTGCTCGCGCTCTGCGGGCTGTGCCTCATGATCGATGGCTTCGACGCCCAAGCCATGGGTTATGTCGCGCCGAGCGTGATCGGCGAATGGCATGTGTCGAAGACGGCGCTCGGGCCGGTATTCAGCGCGAGCCTGTTCGGCATGCTGCTGGGCGCGCTCGGGTTGTCGGTGCTGGCCGACCGGGTGGGCCGTCGTCCGGTGCTGATCGGCGCGACCTTCTTCTTCGCGCTGTCGATGCTGGCCACGCCGTTCGTGTCGACGATCCCCACGTTGATCGCGTTGCGTTTCATCACCGGACTGGGGCTCGGCTGCATCATGCCGAATGCGATGGCGCTTGTCGGCGAGTTCTCGAGCCCCGCGCATCGGGTGAAGCGCATGATGCTGGTGTCGTGTGGCTTCACGCTCGGTGCGGCGCTCGGCGGCTTCGTCAGCGCCGCGCTGATTCCGGCCTACGGTTGGCGCGCGGTGTTCTGGGTGGGCGGCGCGGTGCCGCTCGTGCTCGCCTTCGCGATGCTCGCGGCCTTGCCGGAGTCGTTGCAGTTTCTCGTGCTGAAGGGGCGCAGCGAGCGGGCCTTGCAGTGGCTCGCGAAGTTCGATCCCGCGCTGCCGATCGATGCCGGCACTCGCCTCGTCGTGCGCGAGAAAGGCAATGGCGGCGCGCCGGTCGCTGAGTTGTTCCGCGCGGGTCGCGGTCCCGTCACCCTGATTTTGTGGGCGATCAGCTTCATGAACCTGATCGATCTGTACTTTCTGTCGAACTGGCTGCCGACGGTCATGCGCGATGCGGGCTATTCGCCGTCCACGGCGGTGATCGTCGGCACGGTGCTGCAAACGGGCGGCGTAGTTGGGACCTTGCTGCTTGGCTGGTTCATCGAACGCTTTGGGTTTGTGCGGGTGCTGTTCGTGTGTTTCGTGGGCGCGGCGCTGGCGGTCGGTACCATCGGCACGGTGGCGCATGCGTTGCCGTGGCTGCTGATCGTGGTGTTCGCGGGCGGTTTCTGCGTGGTCGGCGGACAACCGGCGGTCAACGCATTGGCCGGCCATTTTTATCCGACCACGCTGCGCTCGACCGGTATTGGCTGGAGTCTCGGCATCGGACGGATCGGTTCCGTGATTGGACCGCTGGTCGGCGGTCAACTGATCGCGCTGAACTGGTCGAACGCGTCGCTGTTTCACGCGGCCGCCGTGCCGGTGCTGTGCTCCGCGTTGCTGGTGATCGCGCTCGCCGCCGCGACGCGCCAACGCGGCCGCCCGTCCGAGCCGCAAACGGCCTGATTGAACAGATCGAGTATCAACGGAGAATTTTGCATGGATACGTCAACACGCACGCCGACTACCGCCAGCTCGCGGCTCGAAATCGAGCCGGGCTATCAGTCGGGTTTCGCTAACGAGTTCGCCACCGAAGCGTTGCCGGGCGCGTTGCCCGAAGGCCGCAATTCGCCGCAACGTGCGGCCTACGGTCTCTACGCCGAACAGATTTCGGGCACGGCCTTCACTGCGCCGCGTGGACACAACCGGCGTTCGTGGCTGTACCGGATTCGTCCCGCGGCCGTGCACATGCCGTTCACGCAATTGCCTTCGGAGCGGCTCGTCGCCAACTTCGCCGAGGTGCCACCCACCCCGCCGAACCAGTTGCGTTGGGACGCCTTGCCGATGCTGACCGAGCCGACCGATTTCGTCGATGGCTGGGTGACGATGGCAGGCAACGGCGCGGCCGAATCGATGAACGGTTGTGCGATCCACCTGTACGCGACGAACAGTTCGATGAAGGACCGCTTCTTCTACAGCGCCGACGGAGAATTGCTGATCGTGCCGCAGGAAGGACGCCTCGATATCGCGACCGAAATGGGCCGGCTCGAAGTCGGGCCGTTCGAGATCGCGGTGATTCCGCGCGGCGTGCGTTTCGCGGTGGACCTGCCGGACGGCGCGGCGCGCGGCTACATCTGCGAGAACTTCGGCGCGTTACTGCGCTTGCCGGACCTCGGTCCGATCGGCTCGAACGGCCTCGCCAATCCGCGCGACTTTCTCACACCGCACGCGGCCTACGAAGACCGTGAAGGCGACTTCGAACTCGTCGCCAAGATGAACGGCAATCTGTGGCGCGCGGACATCGGCCATTCGCCGCTCGACGTGGTCGCGTGGCACGGCAATTACGCGCCGTACAAATACGATCTGCGCCGCTTCAACACGATCGGCTCGATCAGCTTCGACCATCCGGACCCGTCGATCTTTCTGGTGCTGCAATCGCAAAGCGATACGCCCGGCGTCGATACGATCGACTTCGTGATCTTTCCGCCGCGCTGGCTCGCCGCTGAAGATACGTTCCGTCCGCCCTGGTTCCACCGCAACGTGGCGAGCGAATTCATGGGCCTCGTACACGGTGTCTACGACGCCAAGGCCGAAGGCTTCGTGCCGGGCGGCGCGAGTCTGCACAACTGCATGTCGGGTCACGGGCCGGACGCGGATACGTTCGAAAAGGCCTCGCATAGCGATACCTCGACGCCGAAGAAAGTCGGCGACACGATGGCCTTCATGTTCGAGACACGCACGCTCATCAAGCCGACCCGCTTCGCGCTCGAAACCGCGCAATTGCAGGCGCATTACTACGAGTGCTGGCAAGGCCTCAAGAAACACTTCAACCCGGAGCAACGATGAACGCATTGAGCGATCTTCAGGCGACGCTCGATCCGTCGCGCAAGAGCTGGGTCGAGTCGGCCAACGATTCGACCAGCGACTTTTCGATTCAGAATCTTCCGTTCGGTGTTTTTAGCAGCAAGCGGGACGGCCAGGGCGGCGCGCGTCGCGTGGGCGTGGCGATCGGCGATCAGATCGTCGATCTCGCGGCGTTGCAGGCCGCCGGTTTGCTGAACGTGCCGGCGCAAGGCGTGTTTGCACGCGAGACGCTAAACGATTTCATCGGGCTCGGCCGCGATGCGTGGCGCCGCGTGCGGGTCCAGTTGAGTCATCTGCTCGCAAGCGACACTGCGATCTTGCGCGACGATGTCGCTGTGCGCTCAAAAGTCCTGGTGAGCCAGGCCGATGCGCAATTGCATCTGCCGGTTCAGATTCCGGGCTACACCGATTTCTATTCGTCGAAGGAACACGCGACGAATGTCGGCTCGATGTTCCGCGATCCGAAGAACGCACTGCTGCCGAACTGGTCGGAGATGCCGATCGGTTACAACGGACGTGCGTCGTCGGTGGTGGTGAGCGGCACGCCGGTGCGTCGGCCGAATGGGCAGTTGAAATTGCCGGATCAGGATCGTCCGGTATTCGGCGCGTGCCGCAAGCTCGATATCGAACTGGAGACCGGCTTCGTGATCGGCGCGGGTAATGCATTGGGCGAACCGGTGGCGTGTGCCGAGGCCGAAGCGCACATCTTCGGCATGGTGCTGCTCAACGACTGGAGCGCGCGCGATATCCAGCAGTGGGAATACGTCCCGCTCGGGCCGTTCAACGCGAAGACGTTCGCGACCACGATCTCGCCGTGGATCGTGACGCTCGACGCGCTCGAACCGTTCCGCGTCGCGCAGCCCGTGCAGGAGCCGCAGCCGCTCGCGTATCTGCGTCACGAGGGCAAGCACGCGTTCGATATCGAACTGGAAGTGACCCTGCGGCCGAAGCAGGCCACCCAGGCCAGCACGATTGCGCGGACCAACTTCAGGCACATGTACTGGACGATGGCGCAGCAGCTCGCGCATCACACGGTGTCGGGTTGCAACACGCGAGTGGGCGATCTGATGGGCTCGGGCACGATTAGCGGTCCGACGGAAGATTCGTTCGGCAGCCTGCTCGAGTTGACCTGGAACGGGAAGAATCCGCTGGAATTGAAGGAAGGCGGAACGCGTGGTTTCATCGAGGACGGCGATGAATTGACGTTGGCCGGATGGTGTCAGGGCGCGGGCTATCGCGTAGGGTTTGGCGTGTGCGTTGGGGAGATTTTGCCGGCGCGCACTTAGCAGGCAGCGTCACTGGGACAAACGGGGAATCCCTTGATCGAGGCTTCCCCGTTTTGCAATTTGCGGTTCGTCAAACGACGTCTTTCACCGAAGCTCGATGGCTAGCCCGCCGCCCGCATCGGCGCACGTCGCTTTTCCCACCAGACCGCAGCCAGAAACGCCAACGCCGTGACCACCAGCACGCCGACCATCGCGTCGTTCCCCACGCTCTTCATCAGTGCACCTGCTACCAGCGGTCCGCCAAAACTGGCTGCGCTCCATGCCGCGCCCACCAGCGAGCTCGCCGACACCAGGGCGACGCCGCGAAAGCGCTCGCCGCATGCCACCAGCGACAGCGTATAAATTGCCCCCGCCGCCGCACCGAGCACGTACAACAGCGGCCAGCACAGCCAAGGCGACTCGATCGCCAAAGGCAGAAACGGCAACAGCGCGACTGCCACCACGCCACAGCCGATATGCACCCGTTCCCGGCCAAGCCGGTCGGCAAGCCAGCCGATCGGGAATTGCATCGTCGTATCGCCGAGCAGCAGAGCCGACGCGAACAGCACGGCCACTTCACTGGTGATGCCATGTGACATGGCGAATAGCGGCAGCAGCGAAAGCGCGATCGTGTCGAACAACGCGAAAAAACCCGTGCCGATCACGAGCGCCGGCATCTGCGGCAGAACGTGACGCCAGCTGCCGTGCGCCGCGTGTTCCTCTGCCGACGCTTGCGGCGTCGTGCGAATTGCGGCGAGCATGGGCAGCGCCAGCAGAAAAATCACGCCGCAGATCAGGAAGCGCGACTGGGTCAGAACATCGATCTGACTGACCAGCACTGGCCCCGACATCTGGAACAAGGTGAAGGCGGTCGCGTAGATCGCGATGACGCGCCCACGCGAGGCGTCGTCGGCAAGCTGATTGACCCATGCCTCGCCGATCGTGAACAGCAGCATCAATGCCGCGCCGCACAGCACGCGTAGCGCGGCCCAGAGCCAGAGATTCGACGTGAACTGCATCAGCGCGGTGGCGAGCGCCACCGCCAGCACCGCGCCGACGATCACCTGCCGCCCGCCGAAGCGCGCCGCGATCCAGCCGGCCAGCGGCACGACGAGCAGACCGCCGCCCGCTTGCGCGGCCGTCAGCAGGCCGACGACGTCGGTGCCGTAACCGGCCTGGGTGAGCGCGAGGGCAGTGAGCGGAAGCGTCGCGCCGCTGCCGAGTCCGACCACGGCGACGCTGAGAATGAGGGCGAGGAAATCGCGAGTGAAGATGACTTTCATCGGCCGAGATGCTACTACGGCCCCAAGTCATAAGCGAATGGCAATAGCGCAGCAGGGCAACGCGGCAGGCGTTGAGCCGGAGGTGAGCGCCAACAGCGGCGTGAACCTCAGCCCGGGACGGCCATCCGTTCGCGCCGATCGATCGACACCGACCATAGCGTCAGCACCAGCGCGCCGATCGAGGTCGCCACGCCGACCCACGGCAAGGTCGTGAGCGGTGCACCCGCGCCGATCGCCATGCCGCCGAGCCAGGCGCCCGTCGCGTTGCCGAGGTTGAAAGCGCCCTGATTCAAGGTCGACGCCAGGTTCGGTGCGTGACTCGCCCGGTCGACGATCAGCATTTGCAGCGGCGGCACGATCGCGAAGGCCAGGATGCCCCACACGAAGATCGTGATCATCGCCGGGATCTCGGCGTGCATGGTGCCCGCGAAGATCGTCAGGATCACGACGATCGCCAGCAGAAACGCCACCAGCGAAGGCATCAGCCGCCAGTCGGCCAGCTTGCCGCCGAGCGTGCTGCCCACCGTCAGCCCGAGGCCGAACAGCAGTAGCACGAGCGTGACCGCATGCGGCGTGAAACCGGTGACGTCTTCGAGGATCGGCGTGATGTAGGTGAAGGTGGAAAAGAGACTGGCCGAGGCGAGCACGCTGATGCCGAGCACCATCAACACTTGCGGGTTCTTCAACACGCTGAATTCGCGGACGAGGCTCGCCTTCTGCATCTCGATCTTCGCCGGCAGGCACACCGCGAGCGCGGCCGCCGCGACAATGCCGATGCCGGTCACCGCCCAGAAGGTGGCGCGCCAGCCGACGGCCTGGCCGAGCGCCGTGCCGAGCGGTACACCCAGCACGTTGGCGAGCGTGAGGCCGGTGAACATCAATGCGATGGCCTGCGCGCGACGGTTCGGCGCGACGAGGCCGGCAGCCACCACCGAACCGATGCCGAAGAACGCGCCATGACAGAACGCCGTGACGATGCGCGCGGCCATCAGCACCGCGTAGCCCGGCGCGACCGCGCACAGCAGATTGCCGATGATGAACACGCCGATCAGGCTCATCAGCGCTTTCTTGCGCGGCATGTTGGCCACGGCGATCGCGACGATCGGCGCGCCGATGGTGACGCCGAGCGCATACGCCGACACCAGCATGCCGGCTGCGGGAATCGAAACGGACAGATCGCGCGCGACGTCAGGCAGCAAGCCCATGATCACGAATTCAGTGGTACCGATGCCGAAAGCGGCGACGGCGAGGGCAAGCAGCGGTAAAGGCATGGTGGCGGAGCGTGAATCGGCGCGACGGGGAATGTCGCGCAGCTGGCGCGCGTTTTCGGGGCGAGAACGCCTGCGCCATGCAAAGGGTAAAGCAGTAGGGGATTCTACCTAAGTCAAAACAGCCTTGCCGATTGTCAGGCTGGCTGTTGTTTTTTGCTTAATGTCGCGGGACGACGTGCGGAAACCCGTACTTGTGCGGTGCGTTCCGGCGTAGCGTCGTGTCTGATCTGGGCGCATCGCGCGGCGCAGGCCGCTCAAGGACGAACGTCGTCACGCCGTTATCCTGGTTAGCTTCGATGCGCACGTGGTCATTGAAATTTTGCGTGGTTATCATCGTTGTCATTCTGAAGGTCAGCGTCCGCCCGTCGTCCCGGGTTCTTGTGCAGTGCGCTCGTGCAGTGTCGTCATGCAGGGCAATTAATACCGTGGCTTGACATGCTTCTTTCACAATCGACTCGTAGCGTTAGCGCACTTTTAATGCGCTGGCGGGTTTTTGCCAGCTTTGCGAGCCTGCCTTTGCCCCTGTCCCATTCACCATCGGCCGCTGCGCCGGGTTGCGCCGAAACGGTCTGGCAAGTGCCGCTGCCCGAACACTCATGGTTCGACCATGTCCGGCTGAAACGCGTTTTCGTCACCGACGGCACGCGGCATCAGGTGGTGCTTATCGATGTGCGCAAACTGCTTGCGTGCGCAGATCGCGACAACACGGATTACGTATTGAAGCCGGTCGCCGAATGGCATGCGGGCAAGGTGCGCGGCATCCGCGAATTTCTCGACCCCGAGAATCCGCGCGTTCCGCAGATGCCCTACGTGACGATCTGCACGCGTCGCGCGCCGGGCCTGCTGGGCTGGCTGGGTCTGGAGCGCGAAGGCGTCGTGTCGTTCCGCAACGGCCAGCATCGTGCGCGCTACCTGGCCGATGCGGGCGCCCGCTGGTTCCCGGTGGAAGTCCACGAACGCGAAGCCGCGTTGCTGCGCGAAATTTGCGGAGCGGCAGACGACGCGCGCACTGCCATCCGCTCGGCGCCGCTGGGCAGCGAGGGCGGCGGTTAAACACGGGCGGACGCCGCGAAGTGCGGCCGGGCTCGCCGGAGCGCTTCGCATTGCATCTGCGGCGCACGCCGGGCACTCCTGAACAGCACCCTAGGCTTGCGGGTGCACCACGTTGCGTGGCGCGCCGGCATGCCACGCCGCGACGTTGTCGAGCGTGGTCTGGGCGATCTCGTTCATTGCCTCGCGCGTGAAAAACGCCTGGTGCGCCGTGACGATCACGTTGGGGAACATCAGAAGCCGCGCCAGCACATCGTCCTGCAGCGGCAGATTCGAGTGGTCTTCGAAAAACAGACCGCCTTCTTCCTCGTACACATCCAGCCCCAGATTGCCCAGCTGGCCGTCCTTCAGCGCGCCGATCAGCGCATTGCTTTCGACCAGTCCGCCGCGGCCGGTGTTGATCAGCATCGCGCCGCGCTTCATCCTGGCAAGCGCCGGTCCGTCGATCAGGTGGTAGGTCGCGGGCACGAGCGGGCAGTGCAGGCTGACGACATCCGATTCGGCCAGCAGCGTAGGCAGCGGTACGTAACGTGCGCCGAGCGCCAGCAGGTCCTCGGCGGGCGTGCCGGGATCGTGCGCCAGCACCTGCATGCCGAAACCCGCCATGATGCGGCCGAACACGCGGCCGATCATGCCCGTGCCGACCACGCCGACCGTCTTGCCATGCAGATCGAAGCCGAGTAGCCCGTGCAGTGAAAAGTCGCCTTCGCGGGTGCGCGCGACCGCGCGCGGCAGCCGCCGGTTCAGCGCCAGAATCAGGCCGACCGCATGTTCGGCGACCGCGTGCGGCGAGTAAGCCGGCACCCGCGCGACGATCATGCTGAGTCGCTCGGCGGCGGCCAGGTCGACGTGATTGAAGCCCGCCGAACGCAGCGCGATCATGCGCGTGCCGCCCTCGTGTAGCCGCTCGAGCACGGCGGCGTCGACGTTGTCGTTGACGAACGGACAGACTACCTCGTAGCCGGCGGCGAGCACGGCGGTTTCGGCGTCGAGATGGGATTCCTGGAAGTGCACTTCGTAGCCGTGCGTGGCGTTGGCCTCGGCGAACGTATCGCTATCGTACTGGCGGCTGCTGAACAGGATGATGCGCATGGCGGGCTCCCAGAAAACATGCCGCCCTGCAAAAGGGCGACGACCGGCGGGCGTACGAGCAGGTCAGTATAAGGGACCTACCGCGGTGTGCAAGGCGCCCTCCCCATGATTCGCACTTTGCTAAAGATCGTTTTTTGCGAAGACCAAACGGTGGCAAATGAAAATAACATTGACAGCGGTGCAGAACTGCAATATTTATTAAAAAAGCAGTCCCAAAAAAGCATGTTCATTCAATCATGCTTGAAAGAAACGGCCACCAGCAGACTATGTCTTTTTCAAGGCGTTAGGCAACTTCGCGAGGGAAGCGTGACTGTCGATCTTTCAACAACGATTTTCCGTAATATCGCCGCAGTGCGGCATATCTTCTGCAGCGCGCCTGACGTCATCTCATTGCCATAAATTGCTTTTAGCGAATTGCTATGCCGGCTGAGTAATTTCTACGCTATGCCGGCTCAAAGCGAATTCGTTTGAATTGTGTTGAGCAATTTTCAGCCTTTTGCTAATAAACCCATAAATTGGCGAGCTGACATGATCGGTGAATTGCTGAGATCTCAACCGGAGATCGCGCTGTTCGCAAGCCTTGCTATCGGATATTTCATTGGTTCGTTTCGCGTGGGACCAATTCAGCTCGGCGGCGTCTGCGGCACTTTGATCGTTGCGTTGGTATTGGGGCAGACCGGCGCGCGCCTTGCGCCCGATCTGAAGAACATCGCATTCGCGCTGTTCATCTTTGCGCTGGGCTTCACCGGCGGACCACAGTTTTTCGCCAATATCGGGCGTGGCTGGCGTTACGGCTTGCTGTCGGTGGTCGAGATCGTCTCGGTGCTGGCGCTGATCATGATCGCGGTGCTCGTCATGCGGCTCGACGTCGGCACGGCGGCCGGCCTGCTGGCCGGCGCCGCCACGGAGTCGGCGGTGATCGGCACGGCCTCGGAGGCGATCTCCAAGCTCGGTCTTGGCGACACGGAAACGCTGCGCCTGCAGGCCAATATCGTGACCGCCTACAGCGTGAGCTACCTGTTCGGGTTGATCACGATCGTGCTGTTCACGAGCCAGTTCGCCCCTTTGCTGCTACGTGTGAATCTGCGCGACGAAGCCGAGCGCGTCTGGCGCAAACTCGGTGGCAGCGGTGCGTTCAGCGAAGGGCAACGGGCCGCCGCGCCGGCACTGGTGGGCCGCGCGTTCCGGGTGGGGCGCGCGGGCGGCACTACCGTGGTCGCGTTCGAGCAGCAGTACGGCTTCAATCTGACGATCGAGCAGGTACGGCGCGACGGCGTCGACGTACCGGTCGAGCCGCAACTGGTCCTTGCGCCCGACGATCTCATCATGGTCGGCGGCCGGCGCGAAGCGATCGTGACGGCGTCGGCCCAACTCGGTGAGGAAGTGAACGGTGCGCAGTTCAGCCAGCTCTTCGCCGAGAGGGTGGACATGGTGTTGACGCGGCGTGACGCGCACGGCCTCACGATTGCCCAGTTGCGTGAACGGGCGGTGCCGGAAGAGGGCCGCGGCATCTATATCGCGGCGGTGACGCGGCTCGAGAACACCGTGCCCGCGCTGCCCGGCACCGAACTGAATCGCGGCGATGTCATCACGCTGGTAGGGGCAAAGGCCGACGTCGAGCGCGGCGTACGGCGCCTCGGCTACGCGCTGGTCGCGACCAACAAAACCGACTTCATCTATCTCGCCTTGGGCGTGCTGGTCGGCATGGCGATCGGCCGGCTTGGCGGGACGATCGGCGGTATCTCGCTCGCGCTCGGCACCGGCGGCGGTTGCCTGCTCTCGGGCCTGCTGTTCGGCTGGATCCGCTCGCGCTATCCGGTGATCGGTTCGCTGCCGTCGGCGGCCGCGCAGATTCTCAAGGATTTCGGGCTGGCCACCTTCATCGCGGCCGTGGGTTTGTCGGCCGGCCCCGATGCCATCAAGCTCGTGCGCGTCTACGGTCTGGCGTTGCCGCTGGTAGGGATTCTGATGGTGCTCGTACCCGGCTTGCTGTCGCTGTGGATCGGCCGGGCGTTTCTTAAGCTCGAGGCACCCATGCTGCTCGGCGCGATTGCCGGCCAGCAATGCAGCACGCCCGCGATCAGCGCGCTGGTCGGCGTGACCGGCAACTCGACACCGGTGATCGGCTACACGATCACCTACGCACTCTCGAACATTCTGTTGCCTTTGATGGGGCCCGTGGTGGTGGGCCTCGCCGGCAAATTCGGCTAGGCACGCAGACGAATCGCGCGGAATACGACACGCATCACTTCGAGGCAGCAGCATCCAGTACTCAGTATCGCAAACTAATCTAGCGAGGGCACGATGGACTGGCTACACCACATCTTTCAGAAATCACCTGAGATCGCGCTGTTCTTGTCGCTTGCAGCCGGTTACTTCATTGGGCAGATCAACTTCGGAAAATTCCAGTTGGGCGGTGTGGGCGGTTCGCTGCTGGCGGCGGTCGTCATCAGTCAGGTGGGCGTGACGATCGACAACGGCGTGAAGTCGGTGATGTTCGCCGTGTTCATCTACGCGGTCGGTTACGACTCCGGTCCGGGCTTCTTCAATTCGCTGAACCGCAAGACGCTGCGTGAAATCGCGATGGCGGTGTTTCTCGCCGCGTCGGCGCTGGTCACCGTGGTGGTCTGCGCCAAGCTGTTCCATCTGAACAAGGGCCTCGCGGCGGGTCTGGCGGGCGGCGCGCTGACGCAATCGGCGATCATCGGCACGGCGGGCGACGCGATCGCGCGTCTCGGCTTGCCGGCCGATCAGGTCAAATCGCTGCAATCGGACGTGGCGATCGCCTACGCGGTGACCTACGTGTTCGGCTCGCTCGGGGCGATCATCGTGTGCGTGAACATTCTGCCCAAGTTCATGGGCCAGAGTCTGCGCGATGCGTCGATCGAAGCGGAACGTGAGCTGGCCTCCGGGTCCGCGGCACAAGCGCCAGGGCAGATCTCGGCGATGCCGGAACTGGTGGGACGCGCCTACCGGATCGATGTCAGTGCGGGCAAGACGGTGCAGGCCGTCGAGACGCAGCACCAGGATATGTTGACGATCGAGCGGATCAAGCGTGACGGCGCGCCGCTCGACCCCGTTCCCGACCTCGTGTTGAAACTCGACGACGTCGTGCTGGTGGTCGGCCGTCGCGATGCGGTGGTGGCGTTTGGCGCGAACGGCAGCGAGATCGCCGACGTCGAGGACATGGGCGTGGTGATGCAAACGCGCCAGGGCGTGTTCACGCGCAAGGGCATGAACCACACGACGATCGCCGCCGCCCGGCAAGTCGTGGATCGCGACATGCGTCATGGCGTCTACCTGCAAAGCGCGACACGCGCCGGCCAGCCGCTGCCGATCCTGCCGGAGACCACGCTGGAACACGGCGACGTGATCACCTTCTATGGCTCGCCGAAAGACACCAAGCGCGCCGTCGATGCGGCGGGCTATGAACTGCCGTACAGCATCAAGACCGACTTCATCTACATGGGTGTCGGCCTCGTGCTCGGTTTGCTGGTTGGGCTGATCGTCGTCAACATTGGCGGCATTCCGCTCACGCTCGGCTCGGGCGGCGGCTGTCTGCTGGCCGGCCTGCTGTTTGGCTGGATGCGCGGCAAGCACCCGATGTATGGCGTGATGCCGTCGGCGGCCTCGCGGCTGCTGCAGGACTTCGGTCTGGCGACGTTCGTGGTGGTGGTGGGTCTCAATTCCGGTCTGCAAGCCGTGGTGACGGTCAAGCAACTCGGTATCACGATCTTCCTGCTCGGGGTGTTCGTCACGTTGTTCCCGCTGCTGCTGACCATGCTATTCGGCCGCTACGTACTCAAGTACAACAATGCGGCGATTCTGGCCGGGGCGCTATCGGGCTCGCGCAGCGCGAATCCGGCTTTCGGCGGCGTGCTCGACAAGGCGGAGAGCGCCGTGCCGACCGCATCGTTCGCGATCTGCTACGCCATCGCGAACGTCGCGTTGACGCTGCTGGGTCCGCTCGTGGTCGGACTCGTGTAGCACGCGTTTTATCGATCTCTTTCACGCCGGCGGTAACGGGGCGTTGCGCCCGACACGCCGGCGTCTTTCACTTGGCTCAGGAGAACGCATCATGGCAAAAGAGAAGGGCGACAAGAAGCACGCGGATATGTCAGCACCGGGACTTTCCGCACTCAGTCCGTTCGAGCTGAAGGATGAGCTGATCAAGGCGGCCGGCGGCGGCGCCGTGGAGCGTGCCGCGAATGCATCGATGCTCAACGCAGGCCGTGGCAACCCCAACTTCCTCGCGACGATTCCGCGTCACGGCTTCTGGCAACTCGGCCTCTTCGCGATGCGCGAGTCGGAACGCTCGTTTGCTTACATGCCCGAGGGCCTCGGCGGTTTTCCGCGACGCGAGGGTCTCGAAGAGCGCTTCGATCTGTTCATTCGCGAAAACAAGGGCGTGGCCGGCATCGACTTTCTGCGCGGCGCGGTGTCGTACGTGCGCGATCAACTCGGTTACTCCGCGGGCGACTTCCTGTATGAAATGTGCGAGGGCATTCTCGCTTCGAACTATCCGGTGCCGGACCGCATGCTCAAGCTGTCCGAACTGATCGTCGGACAGTATCTGCGCCGAGAGATGATCGGCAACCATCCGTTTGTCGGCGAATTCGACGTATTCGCGGTGGAAGGCGGCACGGCCGCCATGACGTACATCTTCAATACGATGCGCGAGAATCACCTGATCAAGGCAGGCGACACGATCGCGCTCGGCATGCCGATCTTCACGCCGTACATCGAGATTCCGCGCCTGAACGACTACCAGCTGAACGTCGTCAATCTCGAAGCGGACGTGGCCAACGGCTGGCAGTATTCGAAGAAGGAACTCGACAAGCTGCGCGATCCGAAGGTGAAGGCATTCTTCCTCGTGAATCCGAGCAATCCGCCTTCGGTGAAGATGGACGACGAGAGCCTTCAGTACATCGCCGACATCGTCAAGGAACGGCCCGATCTGATCCTGTTGACCGACGACGTGTACGGCACCTTCGCCGACGACTTCGTGTCGCTTTTCGCGCTGGCGCCGAAGAACACCATTCTGGTCTACTCGTACTCGAAGTATTTCGGCGCGACCGGCTGGCGTCTCGGCACGATTGCAACGCATCGCGACAACGTGCTCGACAAGCTGATTGCCGAATTGCCGAAGGAACAGAAGAAGCAGTTGCACGAGCGCTACGAATCGATCACGACCGAGCCGGACAAACTCAAGTTCATCGATCGTCTGGTGGCCGATAGCCGCACGGTTGCACTGAACCACACGGCGGGTTTGTCGACGCCGCAGCAGGTGCAGATGGTGCTGTTCTCCCTGTTCGCGCTAATGGACACGCCCGACGCGTACAAGAACGCATTGAAGCGCTTGATCCGCAAGCGCAAACAGGCGCTCTACGAGGAAGTCGGCATCTCGTTCGAAGACGACGATCCGAATCAGGTCGACTACTACACGATTCTCGACATCGAGTTCCTCGGCGAGAAGATGTTTGGGCGTGAGTTCGTCGACTGGTTGCTGAAGAACACCGAGCCGTCGGAACTGCTCTTCCGTCTCGCGCGTGAAGCGCGAGTGGTGCTGTTGCCAGGTCGCGGGTTCGGTACACAGCATCCGTCGGGGCGTGTGTCGCTCGCGAATCTGAACGAGTCGGACTATCGGCAGATCGGACGCGCGCTGCGCAAATTGATCGAAGAGTACATCGAGCGCTTCAACGCGGCGACGGGAAAAAAGCTCGATAAAACGAAGGTGAAATAACACTCGAATCGCGCTTGTTAGTGCAGTAGCAGCCGGCGTTGTCGAATGAGCATTAAAAGCCGGAAGTACTGCCAAAAACCTTGCGCAATCGCGTGGATCAGTGAATGATCGCTCAGACGGCCTCGCCAGAATCACTGTTGGCGAGGCCGCTTGTTACTTTGCGTTCCGACATTCACGTACCGATCATGCCGACCTCCTCATTCACTTCCGCTTCGTCCGCAGTGCCTTGCCCGGTTGTCGAATCGCTCGACGCCATCCTTCCCGAAGAGCCGTTACTGATGATGGGCGCCGGCCCCGTGCCGATTCCCGCTGCCGTGGCCAAAGCGAACACGATCGTGATCAACCATCTGGGCGGCACGATGGTGAAGGTGATCGGTCAGGTGAAGACGATGGCGCGCTATGTGTTCCAGACGAAATCGAAATGGGTGCTGGGTGTCGCGGGTCCGGGCTCGGCGGCGATGGAGATGGCGATTTCCAATCTCGCGTGGGAAGGCACGCGGGTGCTGAGCATCAAGAACGGCTTTTTCAGCGAACGGATGGCGGAGATGGGTCGCCGTGTCGGCGCACGCGTGAGCACGCTCGAGGTCGACGACGGCACCGTGGCGAGCCTCGAACAGGTGGCCGAGGCGATTCGCCGCGAGCGTCCCGAGATTGTGACGGTGGTGCAGGGCGAGACCTCGAACACGGTGTGGAACTATCACCTGAAGGACATCGCTGCGTTGGCGAAAGCCGCGGGCGCGCTGGTGATCGTCGACGCAGTCTGCACGCTGAGCACGATGCCGCTGGAGATGGACGCGTGGGGAATCGACGCGGTGATCACGGGCGGGCAGAAGGGCTTGTCGTCGATTCCGGGCGTCTCGCTGATTGCGTTTTCCGATGCGGCCTGGGCGCGGGTCAAGGGACGGACGGCGCCGAACGCGCATTGGTGTCTGGATGCTTCGCTGGCTGAGAACTTCTGGCACAACGCGGGGTATCACTACACGGCGCCCGTTTCCGGCGTGCTGGCTTTGCACGAGGCTTTGCGGCTCGTGTGTGCCGAGACGCTGGAAAAGCGGTTTGCGCGGCATCTGAAATGTTCGCTGGCCCTGCAGGAGGGGATCGCCGCATTGGGCCTGCACCTGTACGCGCCTCAGGCGTGCCGACTGAATTCGGTTGTCGGCATCGAGGTGCCGCACGGTTTGAGTCCCGCCGATATCTGCGGCCATATCTCGCGACATCATCAGGTCGAGATTTCCGGCTCGTTCGGTTTGCCGATCGTGCGGATTGGCCAGATGGGCGAGCAATGCCGCGAGCACAATCTGTTCAGAACGCTGCATGCGCTGGGACGCACGATGCTGGATCTCGGCGCGACGGTGGATCTGCCGGCTGGAGTGGCGGCCTTGGAGAAGTCGCTGTCGGGCGGCGCGCGTCATTTGAAATAGAGCGCTGGCGCCCAATTACCTTCGCGCGATGAAAACTGCACCGTTCGGCCGCTTCCGTTGCGCAGACAGATGCCGATGAGCGAAGCGCCCGCAGCGACCTGTGAGGCGATGTAGCTGTCCACATCATTCAGCCGGACTTGCGGTGCGTTGTCGAGATAGATCCCGCCGATGCGTTGGTTGGTGCAGGCCGAAGCGGGCGGCAAGTGCGTCGTGTCGTCCCAACCGGTGGCCGCCGCGTAGAGATCGAGCATGACTGCGCTGGCGTCGGTGACGTTTTGCCCGAGCGTCTGGAGGGACGCGCTCGTATAAGGGTAGTCGCCGAGGCCGGCGGGTGTCGGGAACTGCATCAGCACCACGCTGTTCGGTGCGGAGGTCAGCGTTGCGTCGCCTCCATGCACCACATCGTTCGCGTCCACCCACGCGTCCGCGCTAGCGGCGGCGTAATGCGTCGGAATACTCTTGTCGCAGGTAGAGCCCGGCGTGACTGGCGCATTCATGCATCTGTCGATCAGGTACTGCATCGTGTCCACTTTCCAGACATTGATGAAATCGCCGTGCGCCGTGTACATCCCGCCCCATTGCGCTTCCCATTTGCCCTCCCTCCACGTTGGGTCCATCGACAACTGTGCGCCGGACAGATCGCCGTCCTGGCGGAGGTCGTAGGCGACGCTCATCTGTAACTCGGGAAGCTTGATCGGGTAGGCGCCCGGACAGGTGCCGTCGCTCTGACGATAAGCCATGTTCGATATGCCGCTGGCCGGGTTCGGCGCAAGCGTCCTGCCGTCCCAGCAATCCGGAAAGTGGACCGCAATATCGAGTTGCGCGAAGGTCCCGTTGTTGTCCATGACGACGGGACAATTGGTGGGCGCCGTGGTGGAGTACGAGCCGCCGCGGCACAAGAAATTGATGTGCGGATTCGGCGCGGCTCCGCGGTGATTGCCAGCCAGCATTTCGAGGCCGGCCGGGATGGCCTGAAGCGGGACGACTGGCTGGTCGTTCTTGTAGTACGTCTTCTGATACTGCGGTGCGACGATACCCGAGGCACGTTTCAATTGCGGAGCCCAATAAGCCGAGACGTCGGCGCTCGCGTCGCAGGTGGTGACTTTGTTGGCGGTCAGCGACGTGTATGTGCTGTAGGCATTCGTGCCCGTATTGCCAAAAAAATCATGACCCATGGCCCGACCGGGTTGCCCGGCGTGGACGATGGGATCGTCCGGCAGGCTATGAGAATAGCCGCACTGCACGTTGAACTGATTGCCCGCGTGGGCCGAACCTGCGGTCAGCGTCAGCGCGAGGCAGAGTTGGGCAGCTAACTTCATATGAGACTCCGAAGCAGGACGACAGGACGACGCGATGCCACACCGGGTGACTTCGCCGCCAATTGATTCGGAGTGTTGAACGAACCGGCGACGAAATCCTGTGAGCGAGGAGCATCGTAGGTCGAACTTCGGTGCGCTTCCAGCCAGGCAAACAGATAGGTCGGCTAGACCGAGTTTTAGGCGTGGGACTGTTGTTTCAAGTTGCTGGGCGAGGAGACAAGGCCGCATCCGGCGCGGCGAGCCGCGCGAGATGGGTTAGAGGCAGGGACTTGCGTGAAACTCAGGTTGCCGCAGGTGAAACGGGCACGCGGGCATTGCGCAGATACATCATCGTCGACAACACGACGGCGGCGGCGGAAGCCACTGCGGCAAAAAGGAACACCGAGCCGTAGCCGAACTCACCGGCGATATAACCGGCCAGAGGCCCGGTAATCCCGAGCGACAAGTCGAGAAACACCGAATAGGCCGACAACGCCGCGCCACGGCTCGCCGGTGGCACGAGTCCCACGGCTTCGACGCCCAGAGCCGGAAACACCAGGGCGAATCCGAATCCGGTCAACGCCGCGCCGGCCAGCGCGATATGCGGTTCGGGCGCGAGCCACAGCATCAGCAAGCCGGCGCATTCGAACGAAAACGATGCAATCGCGACCCGGAAGCCGCCGTAAGTCTTGATCGTGCTGGCAAACAGCAGGCGCGCGCCGATGAACAGCGTGCCGAATACCGTCAGCGACAACGCCGCATTCGGCCAATGCCTCGCGGCGTAGAAGAGCGTGATGAAGGTAGCAATCGAGCCGAAGCCCGCCGAGCCGAGTGCCAGGCCAATCCCGTGCGGCAATACGCGCGTGAAAACGCTGCGGTACGACATGCGTTCACCGTGCACGATCGGCACCGGCGCGATCGGGCGGGCGAGATAGAAGCCGAGCGCGGCGAGCAGAATCACCAGAATGCCCAACGCCGCAAAACCGACGCTATGCGCAATCGCCACCCCAAGCGGCGCGCCAACGGCCAGTGCGCCATACGTCGCGATCCCGTTCCACGAAATCACCCGTGCGTTGTTGCTCACGCCCACCCGGCCGATGCCCCACAGAATCGCGCCCGTGCCGCACAGGCTTTCGCCGAAGCCGAGCACGAGACGGCTGCACACCAGCAAGACCAGGCTTAGCACCGGCCAGCGTCCGCACAGTACCGCCAGGAGCAGCAGAATCCCGCTCGCGCCACAGCCCAGCAGGCCGATCGTCACGGTGCGCTTTGGCCCCAACGTGTCCGCGGAACGGCCGGCGAGCGGGCGCGAGGCGAGTGTCGCCAGATACTGGACGCTGATTGCCGCGCCGGCCAGCACGGCGCTATAGCCGAGGTCGTCGTGGACGTAGCCGGGCAGCACCGCAAGCGGAATGCCGATCGTCAGGTAGCAAAGAAACGTGAAAAAGACGACCGGAATGATCTGCAGGGTCGTCGCAAATTCGCTGCGGGGTGTCGCTGAATCGGTGGACATGGGGAAAACGAGACTTGAAAACGGCGGGAATGCGTGATTTTCCCATGGAACCGATTCTCTTGCAGGGTTTGCTTAATAATTCCTTCCGAAAATCGAGGGGTTAAAGCTCATATAGTGGTCCGTTTTGCACCCTTCAGCGCCTGTCTTGCCGACCCGGCGAGTGCGTTTTCATTTATGTTATGTGTCTTTTTTTCAATAAAAATAATTAAAAAGTGGCAAAAATGCCGATGCGACATAAGCTGCGCGGCACCCAAACCTATCTCGATATCGTTTCGCGGATATGCCCCCCATGCGAACGGGGCTATGGGTTGTATTTATTGACGGTGATAGTTTTCGAACCATCACTGCTGTACGTCCCCACGGACACCGAACATTCGAGAGTAACGAGACATGACAGAGCCGATTCGCTTTTACCACCGCAACGCGATCCGCGAGATCAAGGACGCGCCCGTCACCCGCACCGTCCTGCAGTATCTGCGCGAAGACGTGCATTGCACCGGCACCAAGGAAGGCTGCGCCGAAGGCGACTGCGGCGCGTGCACGGTCGTGATCGGCGAGCGCAACGAGGCGGGCGGCGTCGACTTCAAGGCGGTCAACGCCTGCATCCAGTTCGTGCCGACACTCGACGGCAAAGCGCTTTTCACCGTGGAAGACCTGCGTCAGCCGGACGGCTCGCTGCATCCCGTGCAGGAAGCGATGGTCGAATGTCATGGCTCGCAGTGCGGCTTCTGCACGCCGGGCTTCGTCATGTCGATGTGGTCGCTGTACGAAAAGCACGGTCACGAGCAAAGCTGCGCGAACAGGACGGTGCCGTCGCGTGAAACGATCAGCAATGCGCTGACCGGCAATCTGTGCCGTTGCACGGGGTATCGTCCGATCGTCGACGCAGCCGTGCGCATGTTCGAAGCGCCCGCGCCGAAAGCGCCGGTCAATCTCGAGGCACTGGCCGGCACGCTCGCCAGGATCGAGCGCAAGGATACGTTCCACTATCAGCATGCCGGCCAGCAGTTCGACGCGCCGCGCACGGTCGCCGCGCTCGCGAAGATCAAGGAAGCCGAGCCGGCCACGCGCATTCTCGCGGGCAGCACGGACATCGGCCTGTGGGTCACCAAGATGATGCGCGAGCTCGGCAACATCGTGTATGTCGGGCAGATCGCCGAGATGCAGAAGCTCGAAACGAACGACGAATGGATCGAGATCGGCGCTGGCGTGAGCGTCGAAAAGGCGTACTCGGAGATCGCGAAGCAGTACCCCGAGCTGACCGAAATGTGGCAACGCTTCGCGTCGCTGCCGATCCGCAATGCCGGCACGCTCGGCGGCAATATCGCCAATGGTTCGCCGATCGGCGATTCGATGCCGGGTCTGATCGCGCTCGGCGCACATGTGATCGTGCGTGGCGGCGAGATCGAACGCGAAATGCCGCTCGAAGACCTCTACCTCGCGTACCAGAAGAAGGATATGGCCGAGCACGAATTTGTGGTCGGACTGAAGGTGCCGACGCGTACCGGCGCGCGCAAGAATCTGCAGTTCCGCACCTACAAACTCTCGAAGCGTTTCGACTCCGACATCTCGGCTGTCTGCGCCGCGTTCTCGTTCATCGCGGACGGCAACGTGGTCCGTGAGCCGCGCATCGCGTTCGGCGGCATGGCCGCCACCTCAAAGCGCGCGACGCACGCCGAAGCCGTGTTGCGCGACGCCGAATGGCACGAAGCCACCGCGCAGGCCGCCATGCTCGCGCTCGGCAACGACTACGCGCCGCTCTCCGACATGCGCGCGACCAGCAACTACCGCCTCGAGGCGGCGAAGAACACCTTGTACCGCTTCTGGCTCGAAACGCGTCCGAACAATCCGCTGCCGAAGAGCGCACTCGACGTACGCGCGGTCGCCGCGGCGTGCGCCCCTGCCGGCGCAAACGCCTGAGACGCGCCCAGCCTACGAAGCATACGGAGAACACCACCATGAATCAGCAAGCCGAACCGTTCCTGAAAGACCTCAAGGAGCTCGACGACTTCACCCAGGTCCACATCTCGCGTCCGCACGAGTCCGCGCATCTGCACGTGAGCGGTCGCGCCACGTACACCGACGATATCCCGACGCTCGCCGGCACGCTGCACGCCGCGCTCGGGTTGTCGCCGAAAGCGCATGCGAAGATCGTCTCGATGTCGCTCGAGAAAGTGCGCGCCACGCCCGGCGTGGTGGCCATCTTCACCGCGGAAGATATTCCCGGCGTGAACGACGTGGGCCCGATCATCCACGGCGACGATCCGATTCTCGCCGACGGTCTGGTGCAATACGTCGGCCAGCCGATCTTCATCGTCGTGGCGACATCGCATGAAACGGCGCGGCTCGCGGCACGTCGCGCCGAGATCGTCTACGAAGAGTTGCCGGCGATTCTCACCGCGCAACAGGCGCGCGCCGCGAACCAGCACGTCTTGCCGCCGATGAAACTCGCGCGCGGCGAAGCCGGCACCAAGATCGCACGCGCCGCACGTCGCGAAGCCGGCGAGATGCTGCTCGGCGGCCAGGAACAGTTCTATCTGGAAGGCCAGATCTCGTACGCCGTGCCGAAGGACGACGACGGCATGCACGTCTACTGCTCGACGCAGCACCCGACCGAAATGCAGCACATGGTCGCGCATGCATTGGGCGTGGCGTCGCACAACGTGCTGATCGAATGCCGCCGGATGGGCGGCGGCTTCGGCGGCAAGGAATCGCAGTCGGGTCTGTTTGCATGCTGCGCGGCGCTCGCCGCATGGAAGCTGCTGTGCCCGGTGAAACTGCGTCCGGACCGCGACGACGACATAATGGTCACGGGCAAGCGCCACGATTTCCACTACACGTACGAAGTCGGCTACGACGACAAGGGGGTGATCGACGGCGTGACGGTCGACATGACCTCGCGCTGCGGTTTTTCCGCCGACCTGTCCGGCCCGGTGATGACTCGCGCGCTGTGCCACTTCGACAACGCCTACTGGCTCTCGGACGTGACGATCGACGGTTTCTGCGGTAAGACCAACACGCAGTCGAACACGGCGTTTCGTGGCTTTGGTGGACCGCAAGGCGCGTTCGCGATCGAATACATCATGGACAACGTCGCGCGTTCGGTCGGCGAAGACTCGCTCGACGTGCGTCGCCGCAATCTGTACGGCAAGACCGAGCGTAATCAGACGCCGTATGGCCAGGTCGTCGAAGACAACGTGATTCACGAGTTGATCGATGAACTCGAGGCGACCAGCGAATATCGCGCGCGCCGCGCCGAGATCAACGCATTCAACGCCAGCAACGAAGTGCTGAAAAAGGGTCTCGCACTCACGCCGGTGAAGTTCGGCATTGCGTTCAACGTGACGCACTTCAACCAGGCCGGCGCGCTTGTCCACATCTACACCGACGGCTCGGTGCTGGTGAATCACGGCGGCACCGAAATGGGCCAGGGCTTGAACACGAAAGTGGCGCAGGTCGTCGCGCATGAACTGGGCATCGGCTTCAACCGCATTCGCGTGACGGCCACCGATACCAGCAAGATCGCCAACACGTCGGCCACTGCTGCGTCGACCGGCTCGGATCTGAACGGCAAGGCCGCGCAGGATGCCGCGCGTCAATTGCGCGAACGTCTGTCGACGTTTGCCGCCGACAGGTTCGGCGGTGGCAAGGTGAGCGCGTCGGAAGTGCGCTTCCTGCACGATCGCGTGGTGGTCGGCGAGGCAATCGTGCCGTTCGAAGAGGTAATCGCGAAGGCATACGTCGCACGTGTCCAACTCTGGTCGGACGGCTTCTACGCGACGCCGAAACTCTACTGGGATCAATCGAAGCTGCAAGGCCGGCCGTTCTACTACTACTCGTACGGCGCAGCCGTGTCGGAAGTGGTGATCGACACGCTGACCGGCGAAATGCGCGTGCTGCGCGCGGATGCCTTGCATGACGTGGGCGCCTCGCTGAATCCCGCGCTCGACGTCGGCCAGGTGGAAGGCGCGTTCATTCAGGGCATGGGCTGGCTGACCACCGAGGAACTCTGGTGGAACGCCGGCGGCAAGCTGATGACGCACGCACCGTCTACCTACAAGATCCCGACCGTCAACGACACGCCGCCCGACTTCCGCGTGCGTCTGTTCAAGAACCGCAATGCCGAGGACAGCATTCACCGTTCGAAGGCAACCGGCGAGCCGCCGCTGCTGCTGCCGTTCTCAGTGTTCTTTGCAGTGCGCGACGCGGTGTCGGCCGTGGGCGACCACAAGGTCAATCCGCCGCTGAATGCGCCCGCGACGAGCGGGGAAATCCTCAAAGCGGTCGGCGCAGTGCGGGCTGCAAGCGCTGCGGCGCGTCAGTAACAGCGGGAGAACACGCGTGAATCATTCACTCACTGGAGTCTCCGCCATGAACGCATTTTCTTCGGTTCAGATCGGCCGGCGCAGCGCCGTCGAGCCGCCGCGTCCGGCGCCGATGCACATCGTGCTGTTCGGCGCGGGACACGTCGGCCATGCGCTCATTCAGCTGCTCGGCAGCCTGCCGTGCGTGGCCCAGTGGGTCGACGAACGCGACGAACTGTTCCCCGACGAAACGCCCGCCAACGTGCAGATCGAAGCGACCGACACGCCGGACGTGATCGTCGACACGGCGCCGCCCGGCGCGTACTTTCTCGTGATGACGCATAACCACGCGCTCGACTTTTCGCTGGCCGCGCGCATCATGCGGCGGCGCGATTTCACCTACTTCGGCATGATCGGCTCGAAAACCAAGCGCGTGAAATTCGAGCGCCGCCTGCTCGAACGTGGCGTGGACCTGGACCGGCTGGTGGAGATGACATGCCCGATCGGGGTGGCGGGTATCGTCGACAAGGCGCCTGCGGCGATTGCCGTAGCGGTGTGCGCCGAACTGCTGCAGATTCGCTCCCGGCAGATCACGGCGCAGGCCGTTACGCAGAAGCTGTACGCCAGCGTGTAAGCATGAAGTGAGCGCCTGCGACGTCAGCGCGCGATAAACAGCGTCGACGACAGCGTTCGACGCGCCCCATCCCGCGTCGAACACCCAACGTCAGCCCACTGCGGCTGACGTTTCTTTTTTCCGCGGCGTTTTCGCGCGCCGCGGTTTTTGCGCCACCAGGCTATCCGACACCTGAGACATGAGCGCGCGCAGCCAGCCGACATCGCTCGGCCGATCCGGTTGCGGATGCCACATCTGATAGCACTTGATGCGCGGAAACGGGATCGGCACGTCGACCACCGCGAGCGGCAGCATGGCCGCGTAGTGGGTCGCGAAGCGCCGCGTGGTCGTGAAGATCAGGTCCGACTGCAGCAGCGTTTGCGGCACGAGCCCGAAGTAAGGCAGCGTAGCGACGATGCGCCGGTCGGCGCGCGCTCGCGCGAAACCAATGTC
Source organism: Paraburkholderia sp. BCC1884 (assembly GCF_900996225.1). Taxonomy (GTDB): domain Bacteria; phylum Pseudomonadota; class Gammaproteobacteria; order Burkholderiales; family Burkholderiaceae; genus Paraburkholderia. Next base: position 193,059 of record NZ_CAAJGL010000101.1, read on the forward strand.
GATGGCGCCGCCGCGCGCGCCGCTATACGGCGTGGGCGCAAGGTGCGGTGCGGCCAGATAGGCCTCGCGCGTCATCGGCATGCGGGTCAGCGGATGATCGGCGCGCATCAGGCAGACCACGGTATCGGAGAACAGATCGCTGCGCGCAAAACGTGGATCGGGTTTCGGCCAGTTGCCGATCACGAGATCGAGTTCGCCGGCATCGAGCGCGGCGGAATGATCGAGCATCGGCCCGAGCGATTCGATTTCCAGCCGCGCGTTCGGCGCCGCCTCGCGGAACTGCGCGATCACGGTCGGCATGAAGAAATCGTTCAGATAATCCGGCGCGGCGACGCGAAAGGTGCGGCGCGAGCGGCCGGCATCGAAGTCGCCGTGTGGTGTCGCGACGAAATCGACTTCGCGCAGCACACGCTGCGCGGAGGCCAGCAGCGACTCGCCGTATTCGGTCGGCACCATGCCCGATTTGCCGCGTACGAGGATCGGGTCGTTCAGCGTTTCGCGCAGTTTGCGCAGCGCGGTGCTGATGGCGGGCTGGGTCTGATTCAGCCGCAGTGCGGTCTGCGTGACGCTGCGCTCGACCAGCAGCGTGCGCAGCACGCGTACGAGCCAGATATCGAGGGAAGCGGCGGTGTCGTCCATGGTCGAGGCTAGGCGGTGCGGGCGTGTCGGCCCACGTGATGCGTCGTGCGCGAGCCGCCCACGGACAACCCGCGCGCCGGGCACGCAAAGGCTATTACCATAGGCCCGTTTGCCGTGCCGCGGCCATAGCAGGCACGGTATGGCCGGCATCAGCAGGGCATTTTCGACGCCATCGCACCTGGGGCAACGGTGGCAGCCGTCTGGGCCGCGTGCTGATTGACCCCGAGACTTACGTCCAGCCTACGACGGAATGTCGGCGAGACCCGAGGGCAACGTGCTGATCCGTTTCACTTCCTTCGATTCGAGCCAGTTCGGCGTACGCGCACAGTAGAGCACCATCGGCAACGCATCTTCGCCCCAGAACAATTGATCGTTCAGACGGAAGGTCGGCACGCCGTAAACGCCCAGCCCGATTGCATCGGCGGTATTGCACTGCAATTGCGCCTGGACTTCGGGACGCTGGATCAGCGCCGGGCCGTCCGGCATGCCCACGCGTTCGCACAATTCGGCAAAGGCTTCTTCAGTGGACGGATCGCGCCCCTCGCGCCAGATGAAGCGGAAAATCTCGCGCACGAAGTTGACGTCGCCGTTCGCCGCGGTGGCGAGCAACAGCGGCTTGGTGGAATCGAACGGATGCGCCGGCGGCATTTTGTAGGGGATGCCGAGTTGCTCCGCGCGAAATAGCGCGTGCCGGTACAGGAAAGTGCGCTTGGCCGGCACGCCATAAGCCGGCCGTTGGCCCCAATGGCGATACAGGTCGTTCAGCACCACCGGCGTGAACTTGAAGTCGAAGCCCGGCCATTTGTCGTGTTGCTCCAGCAACAGGTACGTGAACGGCGAGACAAAGTCGTAAAACCACAGCGGTTGCCTGGCGTCGATGCCAACGGTCATAAATGTCTCCCGGATTGCCTGTTCCGACCGATGCGTCTGCTGCATCGGCGGATTTGTAATGATCTTACGCGGTGCGGCTTCGGCTTGCACCGGTCAATATGCTTTCGACGGGGCGCCGCCGGGCGGCTCGCCGGAGGCCGGGCCGCCGGGTGCGCCGGCGGTTTCTTCTTCATCCGGGTCTTCCGGCTGCGCGTCGCGCGCGTGGCTGAGCCGCCGGCGCACGAAGCCGATGTGCTCGCGCAGCACATAGAACTGATCCGCGTAGGCAAGCGGCATTTTCAGGCCGTTGACCGATTCCTCGATCGCGTCGAGCCGCTCGATCAGCGAGGCGCGCTCGGCAGCCGAATGTTCGCTGAGCGCGCTGCGCTCGATGGCGATCAGCGCGCCGTACCAGCGATAGATGCGCGACTTCACCCGCCACGCATACAGCGACGGCACGAGGCGCAACGCCGGCACCAGCAACACGATCAACGGCACCACGACGACCAGCAGCCGGTCGGCGAGGCTGGCCAGCCAGAACGGCAGCACTCGATAGAGGAAGCTTTTGCCCGACTTGTAGTAGCGCGCGGCATCGTCGCTGATCGGGAAGTCGTGCGCGAGCGGCGCGGGGAATTCGCCGGCGCGCTGCATGATGTTCGCCTTGCCGTGCACCTCGCGAGCGGCCTCGATCAGCAGATCGGACAGCGCGGGATGCAGCGAGTCGCGCGCCACCAGCTCGGCGGTCGGCGCCACCATGTGAATCGGCGCGGACGGCAGATTCTTGCCGAGGTCGAACGCGCCCATCGGCATTTCCAGCTGGGTCAGATAGGGAAAGCGTCGCGTGTAGGCGTCGGCCTGGGTGAAATCGTAGAACTGCACGTTCGGCGTGCGGTACAGCTTGCCCATCACCGCCGGCTGCGCCGAATCGCCGGCGAGAAACGCGGCGTCGACCTTGCCGGAGACGAGCGCGTCGGCGGCGTCGTCGCCCGAGAGCGGCAACAGTCTGGTGGCGCCGCCCGGCACGATGCCGTTGGCTTTGAGGAGCGCCAGCGCCAGTTCGCGCGTGCCGCTGCCCTCGGCGCCGACCGCGAGGCGCTGGCCCTTGAATTCGGACAGCCGCGTGACCGTGGGGCCGTGATAGAAAATCGCCAGCGGCACGTAAGCCACGCTGCCGAGCGACATCAGACCTTCGCTCGCCGGGCCGGGCGCGACGCCGTCCTGCACGAAGCCGACGTCCACGTTCGAATTCGGATCGGAGAGCCGCTTGAGATTCTGCAGCGAGCCTTCCGACGACAACACATTCAGCGTGATGCGGTTGCGCGCCAGGATCGTCTTGTACTTCTGCGCGGCGTTCCAGAAGGTGCTGCCTTCGGGGCCGGCGCTGATGGTCAGGGTGCTCGGCGGCGCGGGCTGGATCAGACGCACGGCAACCCAGATCGCCGCGATGGCGATCAGCAGGATCGGTCCGAACGAGACGGCGAGGTCGCGCCAGGAGATCGCAACGAAACGGGCGACGAGACGGGGAGGGCTTTTGCGGCCGGTGGCTGGCTTCATCGGATGACGTGACGGCGGCGGTCGGAAGTGAACGGCGCGCGGCAGCGCGCGTGGCGCCGATGGTACCTGAGATTCGCGCGGGCACGGGCAGGCTGGCGGCGTGCGGCGCCGACAAACCCGTAACAAATCGTGAACGTCAGGTGAACGCCGCGTGAACCTGGCGTGACCCTCGTGTGAATCGCGCGAGACTGCCGCGTCGCCCGGTCAGGTGGGTCGCCCCGGCTTGCCCGAACAACTAAACCCTTTGCGCTTCTGGCCCGGCTAGATTAAATTGTGCATCGCTGCCGTGAACCGACGTTTGCGCAGCGCGACCTGGCACGACACACAAGAACCGGGCGCGCTCGTGGACTTCATGGCTCGCCGGTTGTCGCACAGTGTTGGCATGGCCGTCGTTTTATACCGGCCGTCGCATCCTGTGATCGATTACCCGCCTCTTTCGCCTCTCGCACATCGTGTTGCCGCCTTAGTCGGCTGAAGCTGCCGCGCGCCTTGGCGCGTGCGCAGCACGGCCGCCGGTAGTCGTAACGAAGCCGCTTGTTTATGCGGTCCAATGTGTAGCTAAGGAGAAAAGCAATATGAAATCGGTCGGTTTTCTGAAAACGCTGGGCTCGGTGGTGGCAATGGTGGTGGCGTGCAACGTGTACGCTCAGGCAAGCGATGCAATGGCACCGAGCACGGCCGCTCCGGCAACGAGCGCCAAGGCGACCAAGAAGGCCAATGGCCAGTTGGGCCGCAAGGTGCGTAGCGCGCTCGCCAAGACGCAAGGCGTCGACGTGTCGAGCATCGCTGTGCGCGCGCGCGGCGGCGCAGTGACCCTCACGGGTTCGGTGCCCAACCAAGGCCAGATCGACGCAGCCGGCGAAGCAGCCAAGGGCGTCGCAGGCGTGACGTCGGTGTCGAACAAGCTGACCGTGATGCAGCAGTAATCAGCCGCCGGCCCGAGGTATCGGGCAGACGCACCAAGCTCCGGCGTTCAGGCCGGAGCTTTTTTTTCGCGATTATTTTTCGTCGCGCTGACTTATTTTAAAGCGACGATGATGGAACCCAGCCGATGCGGACCCGCGGCCAACGCCGCCACGGTCCGACTGTGCGCTGCGACACATTATCGATGTGCCGCGAAGCGTACTGTGATGCATGGGGAACCGGAGTGATCGCTATGGAAACCACGCTTTTGCGCTACACCGATCTGCCTATCGGCGATCGCGCGGCTTTTGAACTGGTATGCGCGCGGCATGGTTTCGCCCCGGCGCATTTCGACGTCAGCATCTGCGCGGACCGGGACGATCCGCTCAACGAGCGTCTGGTGACCGTGCGGCGCGGCGGCTGGGCGCAAGCCTATCGCAACTGCCGCGGCCAGTGGATCCGGCAGTTCGAGGCCGATCTGACCTGTCGGTTTTTCAAGTAGCCACCCGGGCACAGCGGCGTTTTCCCGATGCTTCAGGCCAGCACGAGGCGCACGCCGACCAGCGTCAGCGTAGCGGCGAGCAGGTTGCGCAGCAGCGCATCCGGCGCGCGCGAGGACAGGTAGCTGCCGATCGCAATGCCCGGCAGCGAGCCCACCAGCAGTGACAGCAGCATTGCCCAATCGATCGAACCCAGCAGCCAGTGACCGGCGCCCGCCAGCAGGGTGAGCGGCACCGCGTGCGCGATGTCGGAACCGACGATGCGCGTGGTGGGCAATAAGGGATACAGCAGGAGCAGCACCGTTACGCCGATGGCGCCCGCTCCCACCGAAGTCAACGACACCAGCACGCCGAGCACTGCGCCAGTCAGAATGGTCAGCGCGAGCGTGCGGCCCTGATTGGGCGCGCGCGGACGGCGCGTGCCAAGTGCCGCGAGTTGCGGGCGAAACACCAGCGCGACGGCCGTGATCAGCAGCGCCGCACCGAGCACCACCTGAATCAGGCGGCTCGCGCCGGGCGTGTCCATGCCATAGCGATGCAGCAGGATCAGGGTGAGCGTGGCGGCCGGCACGCTACCGGCGGCGAGGCGCAGCGTGATCTGCCAGTCGACCGAGCCCTTCAGGCCGTGCACGAGGGTGCCGGTTGCCTTGGTGGCCGCCGCGTAGAGCAGATCGGTGCCGACGGCGGTCGCCGGGTGCACGTTGAACAGCAACACCAGGATCGGCGTCATCAGCGAGCCGCCGCCGACGCCCGTCAGTCCGACCAGAAAGCCGACAAAGAGGCCGGACAAGGAGTACAGCAGTTCGATGTGAGGAAGAGGCATTGAGCGGACCGCTGGCGGTCGGGTGGATGAGCGGGTGAGTGAGCGGACGGAGAAGCGGCGGCGCGGCGAAAGCCGCTATTGTCGCAAAACTGCCGCGATTGCGTCTGAAACGCCACGCGGCACACCGCGAACCCATCGACCGCGTACGCCCAATGCCGCTACGCCGCCGCAAAGACCGCCGCCTAGAGCGCGCGACGAATCTCGACGACGCCGAATGCCGCGAGCGTGAGCCCGACAACCCGATCGATAGCGACGCGCAACTTGCTGCCGATCGCATGGCGCGCGAGCGACACTACCGTCACGAGGAAACACCACCAGGCGATCGAACCGCAAAACACGCCGCCCACCGTAGTCAGCGCAATGCCCGACGAAAACGCTCCGCGCGGCGCGAGCGTGGTGAACAGCGCCGCGAACATGATGACCGTCTGCGGGTTCGTCAGCGTGAGCAGCAGCGAACTCGCGTAGGCTCGTAGCGCGCCGCTTCGGCCGACTTGCGCGAGTTGGCCGTCGCCGGAGGCGGCGTCGTTCGTGGTGTCGGCGGACGCTTTCTGGAGCAGGGCGCGCACGCCCAGATACAGCAGAAACAGACCCGCGAGCAGATGCAAGGGCCGGTCGTAAGCGAGCATGAATTGCGAAATACTCACGAGCCCGAGTGCCGCGAGCAGGCCGTAGGCGGCGTCGCCACTCGCGATTCCCAGGCCGATCGCGAGTCCCGCGCGCGGACCGCCGGTGAGCGTGCGGCGAATGCACAGCATGCCCATCGGGCCGACGGGAGCGGCAATCGCGAGGCCGACGCCCGCGGCGGTGAAGAAGAGGCTGGTGGTGGACATGGATATCCCTGCTCGATGGATCGTTCTGGTTCGACGGCGTGGCTGCCGGCGGGCAGTGCCTGAGCATAGCCAGACGCAAAGGGAACGGCAAGCCGGCCCGCGCAGGAGCCAGCCGTCATGCGCTGCGCTGCGCTGCGCGTATCGGCCGTGGATACCCTAAGCCCGCTTCGAAGACGGTTTTCCTCGGGCATAATTTTCCCACTTCCAACCTTCGGAGCAGATTCGTTCATGTGGCAGATCGATCAGGTGACCTTGCGCTTGTTCATCGCCGTCTGCGAGGAAGGCACCATCGCGCGCGCGGCCGAGCGCGAGTTCATCGCACCCTCGGCAGTCAGCAAGCGGCTCGCCGATCTCGAAGCACTGGTAGAGGTCGCGTTGCTCTCGCGCAGTCAGCGAGGCGTGCGCGCGACGGCGGCCGGCGAGGCGCTGCTGCGTCACGCCCGGCTCATCATGCGCAGCCACGAACGCATGCAGGCCGAGCTGAGCGAGTACGCAGCCGGCGCGCGCGGTCATGTGCGGGTGTTGGCCAACGTATCGTCGATGGTGGAGTTCTTGCCCGAGGCGTTGTCGCTGTTCCTGAAGGAGCATCCGCAGATTCGCGTCGATGTCGAAGAGCGCGTGAGTACGGAAATCGTGCGCGGCCTGGAAGAGGGTGTCGCAGACCTCGGCATCTGCCGCGACGTGGTGCCGATGGGCAGCCTCGACGTCTTGCCCTACCGCGCCGATCATCTCGCGCTGATCGTGCCGCGTGCTCATCCGCTGGCGGCAGAAGCCGCCGTCGGCTTCGAGCAGACGCTCGCCTTCGATCACCTCGGGCTGGCGTCGAATGCATCGGTGAATGCGTTGATGCAGCGCATCGCGGTGGAGAAGGGGCGCGAGCTCAATTACCGCACCTATGTATCGACTTTCGACGCCGCCTATCGCTTCATCCAGGCCGGCCTCGCCGTGGCGATCCTGCCGCGCGAAGCGCTGCCGCGTCACGCCGCCGACGAATACGACATCGTCGCCGTGCCTTTGCGCGAGTCGTGGGCCGAGCGGCGCTTCGTGATCTGCATGCGCGACCGTGGCGCGCTGACGCTGGCGGCCTCGCATCTGCTCGCTCATCTGCTGGGCGCGCTTTGAGGCGCGGCGAAACGCCTGCCCGCTTCCCTCTGAAAAGCCCTTAAGGGTTTCCCCTTTGCGACGGCGCACGTCCGTCCAGTAAGCCTGAGCCGCCATCGTGAGCGGCGATGGAGTGCGTCGTCAACGCAGTCTTTTACCCGCGCGCCGCGACGGGCACGCTGTCACTCAGCAGCTGTCTTCCCCCATCTTCATCTGGCAGCAGAAACCGGGATTCAAGACCATGAGTGACACGCAAGAACGCGTCGTCGTAACCGAAGTCGGCATGCGCGACGGTCTGCAAAGCATCGCCCGCACGATGCCCACCGAGTTCAAACGACGCTGGATCGATGCCGCCTACGCCGCCGGCATGCGGCATATGGAAGTCGCCTCGTTCGTACCGGCAAAGCTGTTGCCGCAAATGGCCGACGCCGACGACATCATCGCCCACGCGCTCACCTACGACGATCTGATCGTCACCGCGCTCGTGCCGAATCTGAAGGGCGCCCAGCGCGCGCTCGACGCGGGCGTGCACCGGATCGTCGCGCCGATTTCGGTGAGCATGGCGCACAGCCTCGCGAACGTGCGCAAAACGCCCGCCGACATGATCGAGGCTTTCGCCGCGATGCGCGAGTCGATCGACGGCGCGTCGCAGGCCGGCGCGCGACGGATCGAACTGATCGCGGGGTTGTCGACGGTATTCGGTTGCACGCTGCAAGGCGCGGTGCCATACGCCGACATCGCCGCGATCGCGCGCGCCGCGTTGCAGGCGGGCGCCGATGTGATCGCGCTCGGCGACACCACCGGCGAAGCGACGCCGCGCCAGGTCGGCGAAATCATCGAACTGGTGCGCGACGTGGCCGGCGACAAACTGCGCTCGCTGCATTTCCACGATACGCGTGGCCTCGGCCTGGCCAACACCGTGGTCGCATTGCAGCACGGCATCCGTGAATTCGACGCGTCGCTCGCCGGCCTCGGCGGCTGCCCGCACGCGCCGGGTGCGACCGGCAACGTCAACACCGAGGACCTCGTGTTCATGCTCGACAGCATGGGCTATCGGACCGGCATCGACCTGAACCGGCTGCTCGCGTCACGCACCGTGCTCGCCGACGCGTTGCCCGGCGAGCCGCTCTATGGCTATCTGGCGCGCGCCGGTTTGCCCAGGCAGTTCCCGGCTGCCGCTCAATTTCTCGACCCTACCGAATCGCAGGTGCTGCAATGAATCCGTGCTCTTCCACTTCGACGTCCGCTGCCGCTTCCCCCTCCGCTTTGCCGCTCGCGGGCCTACGCGTGATCGAGTTGTCGCACATGGTGATGGGCCCCACTTGCGGGATGATTCTCGGCGACCTGGGCGCCGAAGTCATCAAGGTCGAGCCGCCGCGCGGCGACGGCACACGTCGGCTGCTCGGCACCGGCGCGGGTTTTTTTCGCACCTTCAATCGCAACAAGAAGAGTGTCGCGCTCGATCTCGATAGCGAAGCGGGACTCGACGCGTTGCACAAGCTCGTCGATACCGCCGATGTATTCGTCGAAAACTTCAAGCCGGGCCGCATGGCGAGCCTTGGGCTCGACTATGCGTCGTTGCGCGAACGCAATCCGAAACTCATCTACGTGTCGCACAAGGGCTTTCTGAACGGTCCGTATGAACATCGCCTTGCGCTCGACGAAGTCGTGCAGATGATGGCCGGCCTCGCCTACATGACCGGACCGGTCGGCCGTCCGTTGCGCGCGGGTAGTTCGGTCAACGACATCATGGGCGGCATGTTCGGCGCGATCGGCGTGCTCGCCGCGTTGCACGAACGGCACACCAGCGGACGTGGCAAGGAGGTGCAGAGCGCGTTGTTCGAGAACTGCGTGCTGCTGTCCGCGCAGCACATGCAGCAGTTCGCCGCGACCGGCGTGCCGGCCGCGCCGATGCCCGAGCGCATCAGCGCCTGGGCCGTGTACGACGTGTTCACGCTCGCCAACGACGAACAGATGTTCATCGCTGCGACCGGCGACGGTCAGTGGCGCGCGCTGTGCGCGATTCTCGGCCGCGCCGATCTGCTCGCCGATCCGCGTCTCACGACCAACAACGACCGTGTGCTGGCGCGCGAATGGCTTCTGAAGACGCTCGGCGAAACCTTGCGTGGCTTCGAAGGCGCGGCGCTCGTGCCGCAATTCGAGCGTGACCACATTCCATTCGCGTCGATCACGAAACCCGAAGAATTGTTCGACGATCCGCATCTGAAAGAAAGCGGCGGCCTCGCGAACCTCACGCTCGACGACGGTACGCAAACCGGCATGCCGCTGCTGCCGATTTCGCTGGACGGTGCGCGCCTGCAACCGCGTCAGCCGATCGCGAAGATCGGCGAGCACACCGCGGAGGTGTTGCGCGGACTGGGCTACGACGAAGCGCAGATTGCGGCGCTCGGCAGTGGTGTGGCCTCGGCCTCGGCGCCGCGCGAAGCCGCCTGAGTTTGCCGTCGGGTATGAAGTAACCAGAGCAGCCAATCCATTTCATCCGGCGACAGACCGGACTTCAAGGAGACAGACGATGAAGTCGTCGAATCATGCGGTATTTGCGACGGCGCTCGGCGATGCCGGCGCGCTGGGCGGATTGCCCTCGGGCGCCGGCGCCTCGGCTGACGCACAGGCCGATGAAATCGCGCTGGATGGCGCGCGTATTTCCGCGCGGCTCGATCGCCTGCCGGCGACGCGCTCGATCTGGAAGCTGGTGATGCTGCTGAGCCTCGGGCTGTTCTTCGAACTGTACGATCTGATGTTCTCCGGCTATATCGCGCCGGGACTCGTGCGCAGCGGCATTCTCACCGCGACCACGCACGGGCTGTTCGGCACGAGCGGGGTGGCCAGTTTCATCGCCTCGCTGTTCGCGGGGTTGTTCATCGGCACGGCGGCGTGCGGGTTCCTTGCCGATCGCTTTGGACGTCGGGCGATCTTTACGTATTCGCTGCTGTGGTACACGGTGGCCAATATCGTCATGGCGTTTCAGGACACCGCGCTCGGCCTCAATCTGTGGCGGTTCATTGCCGGGATCGGCATCGGTGTGGAGATCGTCACGATCGGCACCTACATCTCCGAACTCGTGCCCAAGCATATCCGCGGACGCGCGTCGGCGTGCTCGCAGGCGGTCGGTTTCTGCGCGGTGCCGATCGTCGCGTTTCTGTCGTATTTGCTGGTGCCGCATCGCTACTTCGGACTCGATGGCTGGCGGCTCGTGGTGTTGACCGGCGTCGCCGGCGCGGTGGTGGTGTGGTGGATCCGGCTGCGTTTGCCGGAGAGCCCGCGCTGGCTCGCGCAGAAAGGCCGCATCGACGAAGCGGATGCGGTGATGACGCGGCTCGAAACCCGTGTGGAGCGCGAATATGGACGGCCGCTGCCGCCGCCTGCGCTGCCTGAGCCGGTCCGCGCGCGGGCTGCGTTCCGCGATTTGCTGGTGCCGCCTTATCGCAAACGCACGTTGATGCTGATCATCTTCCACGTGTTCCAGACGATGGGTTATTACGGCTTCGCGAACTGGATACCGACCTTGCTGATCAAGCAGGGCATTACGGTGACGACGAGTTTGATGTACGCGAGCATCATCGCGATTGCTGCGCCGCTTGGGCCGTTGCTCGGCATGCTGATTGCCGACCGGTTCGAGCGCAAGACGGTGATCATTTTTATGGCGGCGGTGAACGTGGTGTGCGGCCTGGCGTTCAGTCAGGCGCGGGAGACGGTGTTGCTGGTGAGTCTGGGTGTATGTCTCGTGTTGGCGGGCAACATCATTTCTTATAGCTATCACGCGTATCAGGCGGAGCTTTTCCCGACCAGTATCCGGGCGCGGGCGGTGGGGTTTGTCTATTCGTGGAGCCGTATTTCGGCGATGTTTTCCGCGTTCGTGATTGCGGGGTGTTTGAGCCGGTTTGGTGTGAACGGAGTGTTCGTGTTTATTTCCGGCGCGATGGTGGTGGTGATGGTGGCCATCGGGATGCTGGGTCCGCGGACGCGGGATGTGGCGCTCGAGGATATTTCCAGGTAGGGGAATGGGTGATTTACTGATGGCGGCGCCGGGTGGCCGCCTTTGCCCGCCTTGGGGTGGCGGGCCAGGCTTGCTGTTTAATGCTTCTTTTGTGTTGCCGAAGTGCTCGGCGCGACGCGGATCGGCGTGTTGCCCGATGGCGATGTCGCAGGTTGCGGCTTTTTGTCCTGCTTCGGTTTCTTTACTTCGCGGTTACTGCGCATTTGACCTTTTGCCATGATGGACTCCCCAAGTGGCGGTTTTTGCTCCATCCAGGAGCTGTGCGGTAGTGTGCGCCTGTTTTTGGTTTTGGAGTGAGGGTTTTTGACTGATCCGGGCTGGTTTTTTGGCCTTTCCTTGAAATCACGGTGGTCTAATGTCGTTGCCCCTGTGCGGGGCGGCACCCTGAACAGCCGATAATTCTGCGTCTCGCGCTGTGCGCTCTTTTTTTGGCGTGGACGGTCACTGCAGGCTCAATAGCCTGGTCGGCGCGCATGTCATGCAGATCGAGAGGTGGCCGGTCTGTTCGAGTGCGATGAACGTAATCGCCAATGCCACCAGAACCATGCAACCGACGCCGAGCAGTCGTTTTTTGCGCGAACGGCGCGGGACGGCTGCGACGCCCGGTTCCTGGTCGGTCGACGCCGGCTTCAGCTCCGTCGGCGGGGTCGCGTGGAGTGCCTCCACGTCCTTGACGAGCTCCGATAGCACGCCCAGTTTTTTGCTCACCACTTTTCGTTTGAGATGCACTCGCTTGAGTTCGATCTCGAGATCGGCAAAGTACGATTCCAATGACTTCGATTCGGCTTTCAAACGCTCGAGCATCGTCGATACTTCGTCCACCGCTTCCGGTGCGCGCGCCAATGTGTGGTTCCAGTTTTCGGTGACCGGGGTTCTGTAGTTCATCTGGTAGGGAGTGTTCACGTCTTACCTCGCCCTCTGACTTTGCAGGCGAATTGCCAGCGATTGCGCAATGACGCGATTCTCGGGAATCGGTCCGCGCCGGTTGATATGAGAGATCGGTGCCCGATCTCCACGAAAAAATACCCACGACAGGAATCAATTGTAGGGAGCCCGAATCGGCATCTCTATCAGACAATTCTCAAGGTTTGACGAGCATGTTCTTAGGGCTGGTCCGACATCAGTGAGCTTGCGGGTCAACGGAATATCTGCGATGCCAGAACGGGCTGGTATCCAATGCTTATCGTCCAGAGAAAAAAAGACGGACAAACAAGGCTATGAAACAGCGTCTGATGCAATGCTTGTTGGGGACGGCATTGCTGTTGGCGGCCGTAAATGCAATGGCCGACAACAGCTTCAATATCACGCGCTTCCAGGTAGACGGCAATAGCCTGCTGCCGGCCGCGGAGGTTCAACGTCTGCTGGCGCCGATGACCGGCGCGCACCGCGTCTACAGTGATATTCAGCACGCGCTCGAAGCGCTCGAGAACGCTTACCGTCAAGCCGGCTACACCACAGTGGCGGCATGGCTTACTCGCAGACCGTGGGCACGGTAACGCACTTATCCGGCGTGCTGACGGCAAACGTGATCAGTCTGGAGAAGGGCGGCTTACGCTCGGTGACGGGCCTGGTGGGCAAGCGCAATCATGACTCGGTGAGCTTCGACACGCCGGCATCGACGATCGGCGTACGCGGCACGAACTTTTGCGCGTCGCTATGTCAAGGCGACTGTGGTGGCGTCCCCACGCCGACGGGATCGACGTTGCAAAACGGTTTATACGTCGACGTCTCACAGGGTGCGGTGATCGTTTCCAACACGGGTGGCCAGCAGATATTTCAGGTCGGCCAGTTCGGCTATGTGGCGAGTTCAACGACCCCACCAGTCGTCGTTCCGCCGTCGCAGGGCGTTCCGGTCACGATGCCGTTATCGATCAGCAAAAACGCGCCGTCGAATAGCGGCCAGGCCGCCGGCGGCGTGGATTGCGTCGTGCAATAGACCCGGCGCGCACGGACCACAACCTTCACCCTCCCCGCCACTTCCTCCAGGTCACCGAAGGCAACTCGCCAAACTGCCCCCGATACTCATTGGAAAAATTCCCAAAATGCCAAAATCCCCACCGCGTAGCGACTTCAGTGACCGAAGCCGAACCGCGTAACTCCCGCCTCACATGATCGAGCCGCACTGCTCGCATATAAGCCGACGGATTCACCCCCAGCGTATCTTCAAACGCATACTGAAGCGTCCGCCGGCTAGCCCGAAACCGGCTGCATAGTTCAGCCACGGAAAGCGGACAATCCGGCGACTCCTCGACTATCTCCCGCACGCCTCGCACGAGTTGCCAATTCCTTGCGGTCCGCGCTTCGCCGCTTCCATGAGCGTCGACATCGTGGATGTCCTGAAGAACCTCTGCCAACCCGAATATCACCGACTTCTCAAAAGCCGCCCCGACTTGCTGATCGTCGAGCAGAGTAGGCGTAGCGGCGACTGCATCGAGCAAACGCTTGAGCACTTCCCGAAACCCCTGCAACCGCTCGGGATCGACATTCAAGACACCGGCCTTTGCGCCCAGCAACACCCTCAATTCCTCCATCTGCGCGCGCAGCGCCGAGTCGGCAATCGCCTCGGGTTCGATCTCGAGATTCACCACCACATGTTTATCCGGCGAGAGAAACTCAAACCCGCCTTCACCGGAAAAAACATGCAAACCATCACGATGACTCGTCTGCCCACATAACAGCGCATGCCCTTCCAGCTGGAAAGGAATCCCCACCGCGACCCGTGACTGCGCCACCTGCCCACGTTGATAAACCGTGCGATTCAATCGCTCCACCAGTACCCGCACGCCGCCCGCGAGGAACGAACTCACCGAGCCGTCGAAACTGCCGCGCGAGATCTGGCAATAGCTCTGGTTCCATGCATCGAGCAACATCGCCTGCTCGTCGATGTTGCGGCAGCAGCGGATTTCGACTGCACTGCTTGTCCCATTGACCGGCTGCATAGGCATCTCCCGATTCCGTTGGCACGCCCCGAAAGCCTCGTGCCGACCAGTGTATGCGAAAAAAAAGCCCCGTCGTACAGGCCTCACGGGGCATTGCGGCGTTCGTAATGCATTTGTCAGCAAGTCCGAATTTTTACGGGTTTTTTACTTTTTGCCAATTTTGGATAGTCGCCGTTTTTTGCCGCCCCTACTTTGTAGACAACGCAATGCACCAGAAAGGAGTCACGCATGAGCAGACCGGGCAGGCTGGACGGCAAGATCGCAATCGTGTCGGGCGGGGCGACAGGCGCGGGTGGCGCAGCCTCGCTGCTATTCGCACAGGAAGGCGCGCAGGTCGCGGTCGTCGACATCAACACGGATGCGGGCGAAGAAGTCGTCGCACGAATTCGCGCCGCTGGCGGCAGCGCCGAACTCTTCGCCGCCGATGTGTCGAAACGGGAAGCGGTGGACGCCGCCGTGGCGAACATCATGACGCGCTTCGGGCGCATCGACGTGCTCTTCAATCATGCGGGCAGCATCGTCGTGAAGCCCTTCATCGACACCACGGACGACGACTACGACTGGCTCATGAACGTCAACGTAAAGAGCATGTTCATGATGACGCGCGCCGTGTTGCCTCACATGCTCGCGGCGGGCGGCGGTTCGATCGTCTGCACCGCATCGATCTCGTCGGTGGCCGCGACGCCGCTCGAGGTGCTGTACTGCACGACCAAGGGCGCCTGCGCCATGTTCGCGCGCTCCATCGCCGTCGAGTACCGCGATCGCGGGATTCGTTGCAATGCCGTGTGCCCCGGTTTCATCGATACGCCACACGGACGCCGCGAAATCAGCGCGCTCGCCAAGTATGGCTTCGATGCGAGCGAGGCAGCTTTGTCGGTGCAACAGGGGCGTCTGTGCGCGCCGGAAGAAGTGGCGCGCGCCGCGCTCTTTCTAGCGAGCGACGACGCCAGCTTCGTCAACGGCGCGCATCTTTACGTCGACAACTGCTTTACGGCGGCCTGAGCCGCTCCTTCGTCGCGCGGTCACGCCGTAGCGCCGCTTCGTCTTCACCCGTTCAAAGGATCGCGTCATGGACATCAACACGGCCGTGCCGTCGGCGGAATCCGTCGACAACGACGTCAAGCTGTTGCACAAGATGGGCTACGCGCAGGAGTTGTCCCGGCGCATGGGAGCGTTCTCGAATTTCGCGGTGTCGTTCTCGCTGATCTGCATCCTGTCCGGCGGCATCACGTCGTTCCAGATGGGCCTTTCCGCTGCGGGCGGTGCGTCGATCGGGCTCGGCTGGCCGCTCGGTTCGCTGTTCGCGCTCATCGTGTCGGCCGCGATGGCGCAGATCGCATCGTCCTATCCGACTGCCGGCGGCCTTTATCACTGGAGTTCGATTCTCGGCGGCAAGATGTGGGGCTGGCTGACCGCCTGGCTGAACCTGCTCGGTCTCGTGTTCGTGGTCGCAGCCATCAACTACGGCACTTACGATCCGTTCTTCCGCACGCTGATCGCACCGATGTTCGGTGTGAATCCCGACTCGCTCGGCTGGTGGCAGCAAACGCTCTTTCTGACCGTAATCACCGCGTCGCAGGCACTGCTCAATCATCGCGGTATTCGCATCACGAGCAAGATCACCGACCTGTCTGGCTATCTCATCTTCGTGGTGACGATTCTGCTGGTGGGCGCGCTGCTGGTGTACTCGCCGGTCAAGATCAATCTGTCGCGACTCTATACGTTCACCAACTTCACCGGCGTGGACGGCGGCGCGTGGCCGAAGCAGACCATGGCGATGGCGTTTCTGTCCGGCTTGCTGCTGACCGCCTATACGATCACCGGCTTCGACGCTTCCGCGCACACGTCGGAGGAAACGCGCGAGGCGGCGCGTAACGTGCCGCGCGGCATCGTCGGTTCGGTGTTCTGGTCGACTACTTTCGGCTATGTGATGGTCTGCGCATTCGTGCTGGTGATGCCGGATATCGGCGCAGCCGTGAAGCAGGGCACGGGTTTCTTCCAGGCGATCCTTGCGCCGATTCCGGGGCCGCTGCGCATCGTGATCGAATTGCTGATGTTCTTCATCAACTACGTGTGCGGTCTCGCGGCGGTGACCTCGACCTCGCGCATGATGTTCGCCTTTGCACGCGACGGCGGTTTGCCTGCGTCGAAGTGGCTGCGTAAAGTGAATGCCGCACACCGTACGCCGGGTGCCGCGATCTGGACCTCGGCGGTACTCGCGATCGTCGTAACGTTGTATGGCGACGCTTTCACCGTGCTGAGCGCGGGTAGCGCGGTGTTCCTGTTCATCTCGTACGCCATGCCGATTGCCGCAGGCATTTTCGCCGAAGGCCGCACTTGGAAGGAGAAAGGCCCGTTCCAGCTGGGCATGCTGTCCAAGCCATTTGCGGTGGCGGCGGTGTTCGGCGCACTCGTGCTCGCGTATGTCGGCATGCAGCCGCCGAACCAGAAAGTGGTCTACGTGATCGTCGGTCTGCTCGTCGTGCTGCTGGCGATCTGGTATGGCGCCGGCGTGCGCAAGAGTTTCGCGGGGCCGCCGATCGGCAAGGTATCGAAGGAGCGCGAGCAGGAACTGAGCGGCATGGAAGGCCAGCTCGGCGAAGGTTAAGTCTTGTTCTGATGGGTGAGGCATAAAAAAACGTCAGCCGGCCCTTCAGCCGACTGACGTTTTGACGTCTGCACGAACGAGAGGTATCCGTTAAGTCCGGACATCTCTCGAAGCAAAACACTTACATGCCGACGTATCCCACCGGAGTCGTCGCGTTGGACTGGGCCACCGACGCGTTGTTCGACACGACATACATCGGCGACTCGGTCAGGTTGAGCGTGAGCGTACCGTTGCTGTAGGCCGCGCTGGTCGCATTGCCCATCATATCGATCACCTTCACGGTGCCGCTCGTGCCGGGCGCATCGACAGCGAGGCTGTACTGGACGCTATACGTCGAACTGAAGCCCGATGTCGCGCTCCACGCGTTGTTGTTGTGTGCCCACAAGGCGGTGATCACCGCGCCGTTGCCGACCTGCTGGAACGCGTAGGCATACACGCCGCTCGGCGTTCC
Organism: Paraburkholderia sp. BCC1884; assembly: GCF_900996225.1. Lineage (GTDB taxonomy): Bacteria > Pseudomonadota > Gammaproteobacteria > Burkholderiales > Burkholderiaceae > Paraburkholderia. The sequence goes on from NZ_CAAJGL010000101.1 coordinate 210,295, forward strand.
GTTCACCGGACCCAGCGTCGTGGTGCCGTCGAGCGTGTGCGTCATCGCGCTGATCGCCATCGCGACCGGCTTCGGACTGATGTTCGACGCGCCGAACGCGCCCTGCGCGTCGTTCAGGTCGAAGAACGTGCCGTAGCCGACCTCACCCGGATAGTCCGCGCCGTAAAACACATAGGTCTGATCCGCGCCCTCGCCGAGCGTGATGATGTGCATGCGCGCGGCCACCGCGGCTTGCGCGTATAGCACGTTCGCAGTCGGATAGTTCGGGCCGTACGCGCTGCCGAGGTCGTAGCTGATGCCGGCTTCCGTCGAGAACAGGTGCATGCCCGTGCGGTAGTCGGTGGCCATTTCCGAGCGCAGCGCACGCATCTGGCCACGCAGCGAGCCCGACGCCGTGGACGGATCGCTGTCGTAGCGCTCCGGCGGATGCGACGGTGAGGTGCCCGCGTCGTAGTAGCCGTGCGTGGCGACCGCGTCGATGTACTGGCCGAAGCCGAGCGGCGCGAGGCGCTTCAGGCGCGTCGTGGTCAGGCTCGGGAAAGCGTCGGCCGGTCCCATCACCATCGCGTGCGGGTCGGTCGAATGAATGCCCGTGTAGACGGCTTTGTACAACGCGATGAAATTCGCGTCGGTGTCGGTCCACATCTGGTTCGGTTCCCACGTCACCTGATAGTAGTTGGCCGACTGGGTCGGGAAATACGCGGCGCGAATCGCGTTCGATTCCGTGCCGACCCGGCTCATGTAGCTCTGGTAGTAGTTCAGATCGGTCGGCACGCCCGTGTCGTCCTGGAACGCGCCGGTGCTGCTCGCCCAGGCGGGAATGCCGTCGAGGCGGATCAGGCGCATCACGTTGCCGGACTTGTAGAACGCGTCGAGATTATTGGCCGACGGGTTGAACGTGTTCGGGCCGTTCGGCTCCATGGTCGACAGTTCGCGATCGTCGATCGTCGACGAAATGCCAAGTGCAGCCAGCAGCGGGCCGTTGTCGTTCGCGCCCTGCATGCCGAAGCGATGCTGCTCCTGGCGTGCATAGGTGACGCTCGGCACGATGCCCGACAGATTCGGCAGCACGCCGAAGGTGGCGATGCCGACCGGACGCGTACCGGCTTGCGGCAACTGGCCGCCGTTCTGCGCAAGCGTGCCGGTCGCGGCGAAATAGCCGGACAGCGTGGAGGTGCAGTTCAGCGTGAGGGTCTTCGAGCCGCTCGGCACCGGCGCGCTGCCGCTAGCCGCAACTTTGCCGAGCGTATCGGTGACGGCCCAGTTGAGCGTGTCGGCGCTCGGCGCGTTGGTGTTGAAGGTCAGCGGGAAGGTGCTGCCATTGGCGAAGATGCGTGTGCCGTCCGCGCTCGGCGTGTCGGCGGAAATCGTGGCGCTGCCCGAACCGGCCGAGGTGGTCGGCGCCGCGCAGCTCATCGCCGCGATCGAGTTGCCGGTGGCGTTCAGCGTGGGATTGTTGGTGCTGTTGTTGCCCGCGACGTTCGAGCTGCTGCTCGAACTGCCCGAGCCGCTTGAACCGTTGGCCTGGGTGGCCGCGGTACTGCCCGCGCCGCCACCGCCGCCACCGCCGCATGCAGCGAGCGCGAGGGAGAGAGTGGAGAGTACAAGTAATTGCGATTTCATCGATCTGTCAGCTATGCGTTGGCTGATGAATCGTCCAGCTCTTCGCGCGAAGCGCGTGGGGAGCGGGAGCGAACATCGGGGTTCGTGAACGAGCCAGCCGATGACGAGGCTTCGGTACTGGCGTCCTGTCTGCGCAACGCCTGGGTTGCGCGCGGGTGATGCCTTCCCGGGTTGTCGGCCCCTCGCGCATTTCTCTGAAGAGAAACTCATGTCATACGAAAACGCCCCGCACCAAAGGCGCGTTTGGCGGAAACGAGCGACCGGGGAACCTACGATGAAAACAACCGGCGTCTTGCACAACAGCGTGATTCAGATCGCAATGCGCGAATTCATGGCACTACTCAATGAATCTTTTACTGTTCTGTAAGCAAGGAGGGCTCAAATGGGAAGAATCGACCGCCACAATACGCATTAGTCTGTTTAAAAGAAGTAACGAGTCGTAACGTATGAATAATAAAAAAGTACTAATTGCTTTAATCTCAACAAATGAAACATCTGGTGAAACCAGTCTTTATCCGCCACTCTGAAATGGGGTCGCAATAATTTGAAACGGATGCCTAACTATCGTTTGGCGCCTAATCACCTGAGAAATGGGCGATAGCGCGCATTGGTGCGCCGAAATACTCTTGGGGTTGGCGGAAAAGTGCTGGACCTTCGGTGTAACGTTTCATCGCGACATGGGCTTCGCGGCGGAACTGTCGCTGTTTCAGGAGACGACGACTCGCGGCTTTTTTTGCGCCGGGTCAGATAGATGAAGATGGGACACCGACTGTCCGGACCGTGGTAAACGGGGTCGGGCTCCCCATCCGCTGCGTAAAAAAGGCGGTTATCCAGAGAGATAAATCGTGAGAATTCTTCAACTGGTTCACGCACCACGATTGTCCGGGGCAGAAGTACTGGTCAAAGGTCTTGCCATTCATCATCAGCGCGGCGGACATGAAGTCTGCATGACCTCGCTGTTGCCTCAGCAGGACGACTTCGCCGACATCCGCGCCGAGCTTCAGGCCGCCGGCGTCACGTGTCTCTTTCCGAATGCACGCTACGGCAGAGTGGGCAAGCTGTTGCATCTGTATCGCGTGGTGCGGCAGTTCCGGCCCGACTTCATCGTGGCGCATGCCACGCTCGCGGCACTCTATGTCCGGCTGTTGCCGGTCAATACGCCGATTGCGTGGGTCATGCATTCAGGCGTCAACGACTTCGAGAACGGTGCGCTCAAGCAGGCAGAGCGTCTGCTGTCGCGCCGCGCGAGAGCGATCATCGGCGTGTCGCAGCAAAATATCGACGACTACCTGCGCGAGATCGGCCGCCATCCGTCGATGGTCGTGATTCCGAACGGCGTCGATGCGTCGCTCTTCGCACAGGAGTTGGGCGCTTCGGTGCCGGCACTTGAAGTGCCGGCCAAGCAGATCGTTCAGCTCGGCCGCTATATCGAGAGCAAGAGTCAACTGCATACGATCCGCGCGTTCGAGCGCGTGCTGCAGACCGAGCCCGACGCGCGTCTGCTTCTGTGCGGCGTCGTCGAAGACCTCGACTACCATGCATCGGTGGTGGCGCTGGTCGAGCAACTGGGTCTCTCCAGCAAGGTGCAGGTATGCGGCCCGCGTTCCGACGTCGCCGCGATCTTGCGATCTTCGCGGGTCTTCGCGATGCCCTCGCTTTTCGAGGCGCAGAGTATTGGTTTTCTCGAGGCGCTCGCTTCGGGTATTCCGGTGGTGGGGAGCCGGATTCCGTCCTTCGGGTTCGCCAGTCAGTTTGCGGGTGTCAATCTGGTCGACACGGCCGATGCCGACGCGTACGGCCGTGCGTTGCTCAGCGCGCTCGATATGCCGCGTGCGAATCGGCAACTGGCGGGATACACGCTGCACGATACGGCGGATCGCTATATGACGATCGCGCGTCAGTTCGTGCAACCGCTGCGCGTGTCGGCGTGACGCCTCGGTGATGCGGCCGTCTTGCGCTACGGTGCGAGGCGATCGATTCGCACGGTCTCCGAGAAGAGCCCCGGCAACTGGCCGAGTTCCTCAGGCGCGCCGAGCACGAGTCCATCGTTTGAAGACGGATAGCGCGTCAGCGCCGGCGCTCCACCGGTGAAATAGAAATCCCCCAACGTTGCATCGACTCTGCGATACAGCAGAAGCGCGTTGCCATTTTTGTCGCGGACGTAGGCGGGGAAAATATCTGCCCATGAAAGGCCGCGCAAAGTGCCTGCCGCGACCGGCGCACCCGGTGCCTCGCGCATGTCGATCGTGCTCACGTCGACGAGCGTGTCGTCGCTTTGTTCGTCGAGCGCCGGCGTCAGCAGAATCAACGCGTCGTTGCCGTTGCCATGCAAGGCGCCTGCTGTCACCTTGACGAAGTCGGGGACGATACTGGCCGGCAGCGGCCTGCGTTGCCCGACGTTCAGATGTGTGCCGTCGTTGGCGATCGGCGTCAGCGTGAGCCGACCGTCCATGCTCTCCACCGCGACCAATGACGCGTGCGAACCCGCCGGTTTGAGCGGCAACAGATTGGCGTTCTGCTGCAGATCCCTGGCTTGCGCCCAAAGCGTCGGCGCAGTCCCTTCCGCGCCACGCGGCGACGCTACCCAGAGGTCGAGTCCGCTGTCGGACCGTTTCTGTGCAATGAGTACGCTGGTGCGTCCAGCACCCGTGAAGTCCGCGGCCACATATTGCTGCGCCATTTCGGGCTTGAATGCGGCGCTGGTCTGAAGCCAGAGACGCGGTGCGTCGAAACGATCCCCCGTGCTACGGAGCAACCAGAATGCGGTGCCGCCTGCGCGCGCGGTGATGATCATCAAGTCCGCCTTGCCGTCGCCGTCGAAATCGCCGAGCAGGAAACGCGTGCTGTCGAAACATAGCTTGTCGCTGGCGCAACTCGGCGCCGTGGCGCGTGGATCGAACGGCACGATGTTGGCGTACCAGAGCGCGGGGTGCGCCGTTTTCGCGAGCGCCGCGGCATACACATTGAAACCGGGACCGTCTTTTTGCCGCTGCACGTACACCGCGGACTGCTGGCCCGCGCCTGCAATATCGCCGTACATGGCGGTGGCGAGTCGCGGGTCGTTGGCCTGGGTGTGTTGCGTGGTGGCCCAGCGAAAGCGCGTGGTCAGCGCCGTGCAACCGCGCATGGTCAGCTTACCGTCGTTCTCGCCGAGGCAATGTCGCATCGGCGTATAGACGAGGCCGAAGTCCCACGGCGTCCAGCGCTGCGCGATGTCCCATTGATCGCAGGTTTCCGGTCTCAGATAGCCGTCGCGCTCGGCCATGCACTGCGATGTCGCGACGCTGACGAGCGCGGCATTGCGCGTATTGCCCGGGTACACGGTCAGCGGATCCCAGCGCCATTGCTGCGCGCTCGAACCGTTGCAGGCGGCAAGCGTCGGCGCCTCGCCCGCGCCGCGCGCAGTCAAACAGCGGCTCGCGGCCGCATTGAAGAGTTGCACGGGACGCGTTTGAAAATCCGCCACGCGATGATCGCTGAGATCGGCGAACGCATAACGGCGTGCGATCCAGTTGCCGTCCCATTGAAACTCGCCGAATACATGCGAGAAGTCGCTGCCGTCGATTGAAAAATAACTGGCGACGATGTCGCGCTTGCGTTGCACTTCAGCGGAGGGAAGATTGGCGGGCCAGTCGCCGGTCGGATAGGTGACGTGATAGACGATCGGCACGCTCTTGCCAAGCGTCTGCGCGACGTGCCGCGTGATACGGGCGGAAAAAATGTGATCGGGATGCTCGAGAAACGGCACGGTGTCCGGATTGAGCGTGTAGATTTGCGTGGCCGGCGCGAGAATCGCCTTCAGCGTCGCCGACAGCGAATCGCGATCGTATTTCACGCGCACTGAGCCGTCGGCGTTCATCGGATAAGTGGAGAGCGTGGCGTGTTGCTCCCACAGCAGACCGAGCGGCACGCGGCCGCCGCGTACGGCGCCGCCGGGCAGGCGCAATTCGAGCAGGCGCACTTGCGGCTTCGCCTTGAGCACCATCTGATGCACGAGCTTGCCGGCAATCGTGACGTTCGATTCGAGCCACTCGTCGGGCACGCCCGCCATGCGTGCGTAGGCGAGACGCGAGGCGCGCTCGCGTGTGAGCACATAGGCGAAGTCGGCACCGTTGGCGCCGCCGATCAGATGAACCGTGGTGATGCACCAGCCCGCGTCGAGTCGCTCGCTGATGGCGGGATCGACGAACAGCAGGTCGTCGTCGAGATGGGCGACCACCGTGACCAGGTTGCCCGCGCTGCATTCGGCCGCGCGCGCGGTAGCGGGCAGGACGGTGAAAGCGAGAAACCCGAGAAGCGCAATGAATGAATCGCGAACGAACCTGGCTGCCGATAATCGCATGGTGATCCGAGCCCTGACGGTGGGCTTGATCATACTTTATGGCGCGAGGGCGCCACGTGGGCGAGCTCACAATCGACACGACGTCGGAGAAATACGCAGACTTTGGCGAATGCGCAGATTTACGTTTGAACAGGCTGTTGCACGAGCTTCGACTCAGCGGAAATAGGCCTTGGTGTTCTCGTGAACATCGGCGCGCGTCAGCAGCTCGGCGGGAGTCAGCCACAGGTAGTCGCTGTGCTGATCGGGACGCCCGAGCGCAGCCGTGGTGCCAGACGTTATCGCATACGCCAGCACGATGTAATGCGTCGACACATCGGGCTCGCCGGCGAAGTTGTCAGTGTAGTGATGCTCGAAGACGCCTTCGAAGCGGGCCGCGGAACGCGCCAGCTTCGCAATGCCGAGTTCGGCGTCGGCGATGCGGGCGAAGGCGGCGTCGAGGGTTTCGTCCTTAAGGATGCGGCCACCCGGCACGAACCACGTGCCGCGCGCTGGGCGGTTGCGGCGATGGCCGATCAGCACCCGGCCTTGCGCGTCGCTGACGATCAGGTCGATGGCGACCAGCGGCGTCAGACGCACCACGTCCAGGAAGTCGATCTCGGTCAGCATGTCATCTCCAGCGGGTCGGCGTATCGGTTGAGCGTGGCGGGATCGTGCAGCGTGCAGCGTGCGAATTGCAGCGCGTTAATACTCGCGGTGATGGTCGTCGTCCTTCGTGATCCGGTCGGACACACTCCCCAGTAGCAGCGCCAGCAGAACGGCGCCGATCGTTGCAAACAGAAACGCCCCGATCATGGCGGCGAGCACCAGCATTGTCCATGCAAGGCCGTTCATGGTTCGGCTCCGCCGTGTTGATAGGCATGCTACCTCGCTCAGGGCTGGAGTCTATGTGCGTCAATAAGCTCGGGCCCTGTCACATGACGCCGAAGTATCGTCACATCGCGCCGCGCGCGTGCCGCTGCGGAATCGCCAGCGCGTCGTCGATACGTCACTGCCGAGCCACGTATCCCTCGGGTGTCGTGACCGCATCCTTGAAGACATCCGCGTTGCCGGAAACCACATAAATGGGCGAGGGCGTGAGCTTCAGACTTGCCACGCCGTCGCGATACGGCACGACGCTGGCGTTGCCCATCATGTCGAGCATCGTCACTTCGCCGGTGGTGCCTGGCGCGTCGACCCGCAATCGATACCCGACTGTCCGGCTCGCGTCGAAACCGGACCTGGCGTTCCACTTGTCGTTGTCGTGCGTCCACAGCGCGGTGACGATCTTGCCCGCGCCGAGGCGCCGGAATGCGTAGGCGTAGACGCCATCCGGCAAGCCCTTGAGCGGACCGAGCGTGTCTGTTCCGTCGACGATGCGCGTCATCGCCGCCACTGCGAGTGCCGCCGGCTTCGGGCTGATGCGCGTCGCCCCGTAGGCGCCGGTCGGATGATCGAGCTCGAAGAAAATCCCGTAGCCCGGCGCGGCGTCCGGCATGTCGGCGAGGTAGAACACGTAGCTCATGTCGGCGCCTTCGCCGAGCAGAATCAGATGTGTGCGCGCCACGATCGCGGCTTGCGCATAGAGCACGTTGGCATCGGGATAATTCTTGCCGTACGACTGGCCGATTTCGTAGCTGATCCCCGTTTCGGTGACGAAGAGCGGCGCGCCCGGCTTCAGGTACAGACGCATTTCATGGCGCAGCGCACGCATCGAGGCGATCAAGGCGCCAGGCACCGTGCCCTGGTTGCCGGTGTCGGCGACACGTTCAGGCGGATGCGACGGCGTCGTGCCGATATCGTAGTAACCGTGAATACTCATGCCGTCCATATAGCGGCCGACCCCTTGCGGGCCAAGTCGCCGCATCCACGTCACGTTGCCTTGCACCGAGGAATACGTGAGCCCCATCACCACGGCATGCGGATCGGTCTGATGAATGCCTTCCCAGACCGCCTTGTACATGGCGATGAAATTGGCGTCGCTATCGCGCCACGGCAGCCCGCCGTCGGCGTCCGGTTCCCAGGTTACCTGATAGTAGTTGTCGCGTTGAGTGGGGAAGTAGGTCATACGCGCGCGATTCGATTCGGCCCCGACCCTGGCCATGTAGTCCTTCATCTGTCCGAGCGACGTAGGTGCATAGCTATGCGTTTCCTTGCCCGTAGGACTCGCCCACGCCGGAATGCCGTCGAGCTGGATCAGCCGCAGGATGTCGCCGTGCCGGAAGAAGGGCGTCAGCTGTTTGGTCGCGGCGTTGAAAGTACCTGGGCCTTTCGGTTCCTCGACATACCAGTTGCGGTTGTCGTTCACCCACGACAGGCCGAGCGCGGTGTAGACCGGCCGGTAGCCGTCGCCGTCGCAGCAGTGCTGGCCTGGCGCGAGATAGGCGGTGCCCTGGCCGCCGAAGCGGTGCTGATCTTCATGGGCAAAGCGCACGGCGGGCAACGCGGTGGCCGTATCCGGCAACACGCCGAAAGTGGCGATGCCGATGGGCCGCGTGCCGCGCGCTTCGAGTTGCCCGTGAGCGCGTTCGAGCGACGCGGAGACCGCGAAATAGCCGGCCACCGTCGATGCACAACTCAGCGTGGACAGTGTCGCGCCGGCGGAGACGGGGAAGCGGCCGCTCGCGCGCACGGTATTCCAGCTATCGCGGATCTGCCAGTTGAGCGTGTCGTTCTGAGTGGGACGTGTGACGAATACGAGCGCGAACGGCTTGCTTGCGGCGAATAGGCGCGTGCCGTCGCCGGGCGTATCGGCTTCGAGCAGGTCGCCGTTCGCCGCAGTGCGTACTTGCGACGCCGGGGCGGTGCAGCGCAGGCCTTGTCCGGGCGGCGCTTTCAGATCGGCAGGTGTGGCGCTTGCAACCGGTTGGACTGCGGCATCGCCGTTCGTCGCGGACACCGATGCCGACGACGTCGCGCGCGCTGTTGCTCCAGCGTTTGCCGGAGTCAATGCGAGCGCACAGTGCTTCTCGACGCCGGGTGCGGGGTCGCCGAAGACACCGTTGTTGCAGTCGGCGCTGGCCGTGAAAGTCTTCACCGTATGCTGTGCTGCAGTGCCGTATAAAACGTCGCGCGTGCCGTCGAAGCGACAGGTACCGTATTCCGCAGCACAGGGTGCCCACTTTCTACCGTCAGCGGTGAATTGCGCGTTGCTGTCTTTGCCCGCGGCTGCCGCGGCGCCCGACGCCTGGGGTGACGCCACACCCAGGCTCAGCATGGCCAGAGCCATCGCCGGTGCGGCAGCGCACACTCGCCGCGCGGCCCTCCTCGATGACGCAGCGATCGTGCGCCACGCGCGTTGCTCGCCTACATTCGACATGTTTTCCCCGTCCAGTTGTCTGCGTGCCACGAGACGATGGCGCGTCGCTGAACTGCTAGTTCACCAGGTCAGACCCGCCGCGATTCATCATAAGCCGCAAAGTGTTGCGGAAACCGCATAGTGCATTTCCGCAAACCATTGGCGGAAACGGACCGTCTTGCAACCGACACATTCCGCCATTGGCCTACCTATTGCCGGGTCGCTTAAAGCTGTCTTATATCCGTGTTTCACGTTTGAAACATTAAGCGCCCGGTTTATATTGCCGCGTTCCAATAACAATGAATTAAATAATTTTGTCCTCCTGCAAAGTGCCTATATTAGGTGCTTGATTTAGTCATTTCCGCCCGTTGCTTATATCGTCCGAAGAAATTCAGCGCGATAGCGGGGCCGCCGAATGAAGCGAAGCCGAAGGCGAGTGCCCTCATTTTGCTGATGTTCAAGGTAAAAGTCACTTGAAATCATGGGCTTGAAGGGCGGATCAAATTGTAACTTTCGCGTTTTCGAGTAGTGCGCATGTGTGCGCTGGCGAACGAAATGGCGCTTTTATTTCCATTAAGATTCGCAGAATGCCAATTCATTGATATGCGGAATCGGAAATTAATTCAATGGAAAGGTTCTGCTAGTACGTTTGTTCCGAAAATCACTGGCTCAGCCCCCTGTCCATACGCCAACATGTCTGCTTTTCCGGTCATGGCGGCTAAATGCTTGAATAGCGGTGGCTATGATGCACTGCACAGAGCCGGCCTCTCTGTGTGGCCGTTCAAGGTGAAAAGTAGATCCGTTTTCTGACGAGGATGACTATGACCTGCGCGAGTCTGGAGTCTGCAATGCTGCGCTGGGTGCACGCGCCGAACAAGGGCATGCGCCGCATCGCGATACTGATGTTCAACGACTGCTCGCTACAGGGCGCCGGCGTGGTGGCCGAAGTGTTCCAGGCCGCGAACGAACTCGCTTCGTCCGGCTCGGGCGGATGGCTGTACGACGTGTCGTTTCTGTCCGCCGACGGTGGCATGGTGACGTCGTCGTCTGCCTTGCGGGTCTGGACCGATGGGCTCGACGCGCGTCACTACGGCGGCTTCGACGCGCTGTATGTCGCGGGTGGCAAAGGCGCCTTCGCCGCTGCAGGCGACGAGCGTCTGATCGCCTGGTTGCGCCGCGTGCGCCGCAACACCGGCATGATCCGGCCAATCGCGGAAGGCCGCACGCTGCTCGACGCCGCGTACGTTCCCGAGAATAAGGAAAGCGGCGATTTTCGCCAGCAGCAAGTGGCCGTGCGTCAGCCGGAACAAGGCCAAAGCCAGAGTCAGGGTGCTGACGCGGGCGATCGTCTCGAATCCATGCGCAGCGCGCTTGCCATGATCAAACGCGATCTCGGCAGCGCCACCGCGCGTACTGTCGCCGAGCGGCTGCTCGCCGATTCCTGCTCGAACCTCGCGCCGCTGCTCGGCGAAGACGGTGGCCTCAGCCCCGGCGATAAGGTGCGCGCTGCGGCTCGCTGGCTGCAGGAAAACTGTCAGCAGTCGATTTCGATTGCCGATGCGGCGCAGTTCGCCGCGATGAGCGAACGCAACTTCCTGCGTCGCTTCAAGATGGAAATGGGCATCACGCCCTCGAGCTTTCTGTTGCACGAACGCCTCGCCGTCACCTGCAGTCTGCTGACCGAATCGGAATTGCCGGTCGACAAGATTGCACGGCGTACCGGCATGGGCAATGGCGACCGCCTCGCGAAGGTGTTTCGTAAGCGGATGCGGATTTCGCCCACCGAGTTCCGGATTCAAAGCCGCCGTCTGGTCGGCGAATAGCGTCGACGGGGCCAGCCATCAGGCCGCGTGTGCCGCGGCCTGATGGTCCGTTTTTCCCCGTCAGGCTGTGAAGGTTCTAAGGATTACGAATATGTTGACTCAGGGAGTGGTGAGCGCCGTATCGGTCGACCCGAACGGCAAGAATGCCGGGGCGGTTGACGCGCGTTGCACGCGCATCGTCCCGGTCATTCTCGCGGGCGGTTCGGGTACCCGTCTGTGGCCCGTGTCGCGTGAAAATTATCCGAAGCAGCTGATCGACGTGGTCGGGACCGATTCCCTGCTGCAGGCGACCGCTCGTCGCATGGACGGATTTCCGGCCGGCTGGAGCGTGGAGCGCTCGCCGATCATCGTGTGCGGCGAAGAGCATCGCTTCGTGATCGCCGAACAACTTCATGAAAACGGTGTCGATGCCCGTCTTGTTGTGGAACCTGCACGACGCGATACGGCCCCGGCGTTGACGCTGGCGGCATCGCTTGCCTGCGCGGATGGTCACGACGCGATTCTCATCGTCATGCCGGCGGACCACTCCATTGCGGATGTCGGCGCGTTGCAGGGCGCGCTGGAACGCGCCGCGCGTCACGCTGAACAGGGCGCGATCGCGACGTTGGGCGTACCGCCCACGCGTCCCGACACCGGCTTTGGCTACATCCGCATCGGCGCGGGTCTGCCGGATGGCGCGCATGTGATCGACGGTTTCGTCGAAAAGCCGGCGGAAGAGCTGGCAGCGCAATACGTCGCGGCAGGGACGTACTGGTGGAATAGCGGCATCTTCATCGTTCGGGCCAGCGTGTGGCTCGAGACGCTGAAGCGTTTGCAACCCGACATGCACGCGGCGTGCGAAAGCGCGTTCGTTGGCGGCAAGACCGATGGAGCGGTTTTCCGCCCGTTGCTGGATGCCTTCCTCACGGCGCCGGCCGATTCGATCGACTACGCAGTGATGGAGCGCCTGGCCGATGTCGATCCCGTCGTGGCGGACCCGGCGCAAAGCGCGAGCGAGTCGACGGCCGGGCCGGCCGTCACCAACCCCAGCGGCGTGGTCGTGCCGCTGGACGCGGGCTGGTCGGACCTCGGCTCGTGGGACGCCGTCTGGGCGGCGATGGACAAGGACGTCAACGGCAACGCCGGCCGCGGCCGGGTGACCTTCGAAGGCTCGGTGTCGAGCTACGCGCATTCCGAAGGACGGCTGGTGGCCTGCGTGGGCACCACCAACGTGGTGGTGGTCGAAACGGCGGACGCCGTGCTGGTGGTCGACCGTTCGCACGTGCAGGACGTCAAGGGGCTGGTGGCGCGCATCAAGGCCCAGCACGCACCTGAAGCCGACGCACATCGCAAGGTACGCCGCCCGTGGGGCTTCTACGATTCGATCGACCATGGCGAGCGTTTCCAGGTCAAGCGCATCGTCGTGACGCCGGGCGCGCAGCTCTCGCTGCAATTGCATCACCACCGCGCGGAGCACTGGGTCGTCGTGCGCGGCACGGCGCTCGTCACGCGCGGCGAAGAGCAGTTTTTGCTGAGCGAAAACGAATCGACTTACATCCCGCTCGGTACCCGTCACCGGCTTGAAAACCCGGGCAAGGTGCCGCTCGAAATCATCGAAATCCAGTCAGGCGCCTATCTCGGCGAAGACGACATTGTGAGGTTCAACGACAACTACGGCCGCTGCTCGTGAGCACGCACCGGGCCGGGACTCATTTGCGGACAAGAACGGCAAGAACGAGGTAAGCAAAATGCGCAAGTTTCAGGATTTGCTCGCGCGAGTTTTCGATGTCGCGTTGGTGTTGGCGGGTGCGGCCGTGGCGTCGCAGATCCGCTTTGATTACCTCGCTCAATCTGGGTTTCTTTGGGCGCTCGTGATGTTTTCCGCTGCCTTCGCGCTGGCTATCTTTCCGGCGTTCGGCGTCTATGAGTCATGGCGCGGTCGTTCGAAGCTCGCACTGGCCGGCCAGGTGTCGCTCGCCTGGCTGATGGTGCAGGGTTGCGCGCTGGTGTTGATGTATTCGCTGCACCGCATCGATTTCGTGTCGCGCTTGTGGTTCTCGTATTGGACCGCGGTGACCGGCGGCTTGCTGATCGCTTACCGGCTCATCACGCATGCGGTGCTGGCGCGTGCGCGCGGCGCCGGGATGAATCTGCATCAGGTGGCGATCGTGGGAAGCGGCTCGCAATGCGATGCCATTCTGCGCCGCATCGAGTCTGCGCCGACCACCGGTTTTCGTGCCACCGCCGTGTACAACACGCGCCCGGACGACTCGACGGTGACCAGCTCGCGCGTGCCGGTGTTCGACACGGTCGAGGCGCTTGCCGAATACATTCGCACTAACGACGTCCACGAATTGTGGCTGATGCTTTCGCTCACCGAGGAGCCGCTGATCTGTTCGCTGATCGGCGAGTTCCGCGACGATCTGGTGAACATCCGTTTCATGCCCGACGTGCGCAGTCTCGCGCTCTTCGAGGGCAGCGGCGTGATCGATCTGCTCGGCGTGCCGGCGATCAACCTCGTCGCTTCGCCGCTGTCCGCGAGTTCGATGCTGAAGAAGGAAATCTTCGACCGCCTGTTCGCCGCCACGGCCTTGCTCGGCCTTGCGCCGATCCTGCTGGCGATCGCGATCGCGGTGAAGCTGTCTTCGCGCGGGCCGGTGCTCTTCAGGCAAAAGCGCAAGGGTGCCGACGGCCGCGTCTTCACGATCTACAAATTCCGCTCGATGCGTCCGCACATCGAAGCGAAAGGCACCGTCAGTCAGGCGACGCGCCACGATGCGCGCGTCACCCGGGTGGGCGCGTTTCTGCGTCGCACGAGCCTCGACGAACTGCCGCAATTTTTCAACGTGTTGCGTGGCGACATGTCGGTCGTTGGACCGCGTCCCCATGCACTCGAGCACGACGACCTCTATCAGAAAGTGGTCGCGGGCTACATCAATCGCTACCGCATCAAGCCGGGCATCACAGGTTGGGCGCAGATCAACGGCTTTCGTGGCGAAACCGACCGCATCGAAAAGATGGAACGTCGAGTCGAACATGACCTGTATTACCTGGGGCATTGGTCGTTCGCACTCGACATGCGGATCATCGGCGCGACGATTGTCGCCGGACTGGTGCATCGAAACGCTTACTAAGTAGTTAACAAGCACGCTGGGCGCTACCTCCCCCGAGGACAGTCGCTCTGGCGCAAGGAGGAAACATCATGAGCTCGCTTGGTTTACGCACGGGAAGTCTCCTGGTTTTCGCTACCGCAACTCTGCTTTCCGGCTGCGGGATCGTGCCGGGTCAGAGAATGGTGACGCCAGCCGCGATTCAGGACACAGGTGGTGATTACAGCACGGAGCCGAATGCGCAACAGCAGATTCCGATCACCGACATCAATCTCGCGCTGCTGCGCAAGATGAACCAGGCGCAAACGACCGCGCCGCTGTCGACGCAGACGGCCGCGCTGTTCGGCAAGCCGTCGGCGTACAAGGTCGGTCCCGGCGACGTGTTGCAGATCGTCGTGTGGGATCACCCCGAACTCGCTGCCGCGCTCGGCCAGCCTGCGCAGAATGCGAGAACGACGGATGCGGCGCCCGGTTTCCTGATCGATGAAAACGGCGACGTGCAGTTTCCGTATGCCGGCACGGTGCACGTGGCCGGCAAGGACGTCTCGGCGATCCAGAAGGAGTTGCACAAGCGTCTGAGCGTCGTGTATCAGAAGCCTGAAGTGACGGTGCGGGTGGCTTCGTTCCGCGCGGCGCAGGTCTATATCGACGGTGAAGTGCGCACGCCGGGCACCCAGTCGGTCAACGACATTCCGATGTCGCTGACGACGGCGGTCGGCCTGAGCGGCGGCTTCAGCGCGAATGCCGATCGCAGCCGCGTGGTGCTGATCCGCAATGGCGTGGTGTATCCGCTGAACATCGACGATCTGATCAAGCATGGTCACAACCCGTCGGACATCTACCTGCAAGCCAACGACGTGGTCCGTGTGGCCTCGCGCGAAGACAGCGGGGTGTATGTGATGGGCGAGGTCAACAAGCCCGCCACCATCCTGCCGATGCGCAACGGTTCGCTGACGCTCTCGCAGGCGATTTCCGACAGCGGCAGCTTCGACTCGAACACGGCCGCGGCACGCCAGTTGTTCGTGATCCGCAATTCGACCAGCGAAACGCCGGAGGTCTATCACCTCGACGCGACCTCGCCGGTGTCGATGGTGCTCGCCAATCAGTTCGAGCTGCAACCGAAAGACGTTGTGTACGTGGGACAAGGTGGACTGGTCCGCTTCAACCGTGTGCTGAACCTGCTGCTGCCGGCGATCAATGCGGCTGTGACGGGTGCCGTACTGGCGAAATGACAACCGTGCAACTTGACCTTGAACCGCCGGGCTTTGTTGGGTGAACAAAATGGCAATCAACTTCGAAAACCGCTACACAGACGTGTCTGGGCCGGATGAGCTTCATCTGACCGACTATCTGCGCACGATCGTGCGAGGCTGGCGCACGGTTGCGATGGTGACGCTGATCGCGCTCGCGCTGGGGTGCGCGTACGCGTTTCTTGCGCCGCCGACTTACCGCGCGGACGTGCTCTTTCACGTCGAGGACAAGACGGCGAATGCCAATGGCAACGGCAAGGATTCCTTGCCGCCGCTCACCGGCATGTTCGATACGAAACCGTCGACCGCTGCCGAGATCGAGTTGCTGAAGTCGCGGCTCGTCACGGAAGAAACCGTCAAGACGCTGCACCTCGATATCTCAGCGGCGCCGCGCTATTTTCCCGTCATCGGCGGGTTGATCGCGGGGCTGGTGAACGGGCAGTGGGGTTTCAGGCTGCCGCAGTTCATCAACCTGTCGGGCTATGCCTGGGGTGACGAGAGCATCACGGTGTCGCAGTTCGACACGTCGAAAGAGATGTACGACACGACCTTCACGCTGATTGCGGGCAACGAAGGGTCGTACGTGCTGCGCGATAAGAACGGCATCGCCATTCTGTCGGGCAAAGTGGGCGAGACCGTGCAGACGGACACCGCCGACGGCCCGATCGCCTTGCACGTCGACAAGCTGGTCGGCCCTCCCGGCGCACGTTTCGAACTCTCGCGCGCCTCGACGCTGAGCACGGTGGACCGGTTGCAGAAGGCCATGGTCGTGCAGGAAACCACGCTGCAATCCGGCGTGATCCGCGCGAGTCTCGAAGGCGGCGACGCCGGCCTGACCGCGGCGATCGTCAACAGCATGGCGCGCGAGTTCGTGCGTCAGGACGTGGAAAGCCGTTCGACCGAAGCCGAGCACATGCTGGCCTTCCTCGACCAGCAATTGCCGGGCTTGCGCAAGGAACTCGACGACGCGGAACAGCGCTACAACAAGTTCCGCAACACGCACGGCACGGTCGATCTCGGCGAAGAAAGCCGCTTGCTGCTGCAACAGATCGTCGACAACAAGACCAAGTTGCTCGATCTGCAACAGCAACGCGCGGAGATGTCACAGCGCTTCACGGCGAATCACCCGGCAGTGATGGCGCTCGATGCGCAGATCGCAGCCTTGCAAGGCGCGGCGAGCAACATGAACCGCAGCGTCGCGGTGATGCCGGATACGGAGCAGACCGCCTTGCGCCTGCTGCGTGACGTGCACGTCGACACGGAGCTGTACACGAATCTGCTTAATAGCGCGCAGCAACTGCGGGTGGCGAAAGCCGGCCAGGTGGGTAGCGTGCGCGTGGTGGATTTCGCCGAAGCGCCCGACGAACCCGTGCGTCCGAAACGCGTGATCGCGATTCTGATCGCGCTCGGCGGCGGTCTCGTGCTCGGCATCATGCTGACCTTCTTCAAGCGTGCGATGTACGGCGGCGTGGAGCGTCCGGACGAACTGGAAAGCATGCTCGGCGTACCGGTGTTCGCCGTGGTGCCGCGCAGCCAGAATCAGCTCAAGCTGCAGGAAAACGTCATGCTGCGCCGCCGTGGTCTGCATGTGCTCGCACAGCAGGCGCCGGAAGACATCGCGGTGGAGGGCGTGCGCAATCTGCGCACCTCGCTGCAGCTCTCGCTCGATCACGCCGAGAACAACGTGGTGATGATCACCGGCTCGCGGCCCGATTCCGGCAAGTCGTTTCTGTCGGTGAATCTGGCGGCGCTGGTGGCCTCGGCCAACAAGCGCGTGCTGATCATCGACGGCGACATGCGGCGCGGCGACGTGCACTCGCACTTCGGTATCGGCCATCAGCCTGGTCTGTCCGACGTGCTGAGCGGCGGCGATCTGAGCGCGATGATCCAGCGCGACGTGCTGCCGGGTCTCGACGTGCTCGCCAAGGGCACGCTGCCTTCGCACCCGGCTGAATTGCTGATGAGCAAGCGCTTCGAAACGATGCTCGAAGAGTTGAAGTCGCACTACGACCTCGTGATCGTCGACACGCCGCCGGTGCTGGCGGTGACCGACTCGACGGTGATCGGCAAGCATGCCGGCACGACCCTGCTGGTGGTGCGCCACGGCCGCCATCCGCTTAACGAAGTCATGGAAACGGCCAAGCGGCTGCGCAATGGCGGTGTCGGACTGCGCGGCGTGCTGCTCACCGATGTGCCGCAGGAAGGCGCGTTTCTCGGCTCGGGTTATCAAGGCGGCTATTACGGTTACGACAGTATCGCCGGTTGAGGGGGCGCCGCCCTCGCGGCGGTGCGCTCAACCATGCTTTGGCAAAGGAATCGCAGGTTCTTTTAGGAGAGAGCTCCATGAAACGCAAGGTCGCGCTGATCACCGGCATCACTGGACAGGACGGGTCGTATCTGGCGGAGCTGTTGCTCGCCAAGGATTACGACGTACACGGCATCAAACGCAGGTCTTCCCTGTTCAACACAGACCGGATCGATCATCTTTATCGCGATCCCCACGATCCGGATCAGCGGCTCTTTTTGCATCACGCCGACCTGACCGACTCGACCAGCCTTCTGCGCGTGATCCAACGCGTCGAGCCGGACGAGATTTATAACCTTGCGGCGCAGAGCCACGTCGCGGTGTCGTTCGAGGAGCCGGAATATACGGCCAATGCCGACGGTCTCGGCGCGTTGCGCATTCTCGAGGCGATCCGCATTCTCGGGTTGCAGGACAAGACACGCTTTTATCAGGCGTCGACTTCGGAACTGTACGGCCTCGTGCAACAGGTGCCGCAGTCGGAAACCACGCCGTTCTATCCGCGCAGCCCGTATGCGGTCGCCAAGCTGTTTGCGTACTGGACCACGGTGAATTATCGCGAGGCATATGGCCTCTACGCCTGCAACGGGATTCTGTTCAATCACGAATCGCCGGTGCGTGGCGAGACTTTCGTGACGCGCAAGATCACGCGCGCCGTAGCGCGTATCGCGGTCGGCATGCAGAAGACGCTGTATCTCGGCAATCTCTCGGCACTGCGCGACTGGGGTCACGCGCGCGATTACGTGGAGATGCAATGGCGCATGTTGCAACAGCAGCAGCCTGAGGATTACGTCATCGCCACCGGCGTGCAGTACAGCGTGCGTCAGTTCGTGCAGCATGCCGCTGCCGAACTCGGCGTGACCGTGCGCTTCGAAGGCACGGGCGTGGATGAAGTCGGCATCGTCGAAAAGGTGGAAGGACGCGAGGTCAAGATGTCGCCCGGCGACGTGATCGTGCGGGTCGATCCGCGCTATTTCCGCCCTGCCGAGGTCGAAACGCTGCTGGGCGATCCGTCGAAGGCGCACGCGAAGCTCGGCTGGCAGCCCACTACCTCGTTCGAGTCGCTCGTCAAGGAAATGGTGCGCTCGGATTATCAGATCGCCCGGCGTGATGCACTGGTTACGCTGGCCGGCTTCACGGCGCTGGAACATCACGAGTAAACCGCGATGAACAAACAAGCACGCATCTTCGTCGCGGGCCACCGTGGCATGGTTGGCTCCGCGCTCGTCAGGCGCCTCGTGGCGGAGGGTTATCCCAACGTGATCACCCGCACGAGGGCGGAGCTCGATCTGATGGATCAGGCCGCGGTGAACCGCTTTTTCGAAAGCGAACGGATCGACGTGGTGCTGCTGGCGGCCGCACGCGTGGGCGGCATTTTCGCCAACGCGTCGCGTCCGGGCGAGTTCATCTACGAAAACCTCGTGATCGAAACCAACGTGATTCACGCGGCGTATCGGGCGCGGGTCGAGCGGCTGGTGTTCTTCGGGTCCTCGTGTATTTATCCGAAGCAATGTCCGCAGCCGATCCGCGAGGAGTACCTGCTGACCTCGCCACTCGAGCCGACCAACGATGCCTATGCGATCGCCAAGATCGCGGGTCTGAAGTTGTGCGAGGCCTACAACCGCGAATACAGCACGCAATATGTTTCGCTGATGCCGACCAATCTGTACGGTCCCAACGACAACTACGATCTGACCAGCAGCCACGTGCTGCCCGCACTGTTGCGCAAGGCGCACGAAGCGCGCATGAACGGCACGCCGTCGCTGACGGTGTGGGGCTCGGGCACGCCGCGCCGTGAATTCCTGCACGTCGACGATCTCGCCGCGGCCACGCTGTTCGTGCTCGAAAACGACGTGACGGATGGGCTTTTCAACGTCGGCGTGGGCGAGGATCTGTCGATTCGCGAACTCGCCGAAAGCATTTGCAGAACCACCGGTTTCGAAGGCGATCTGGTATTCGACGCCTCGAAACCCGACGGCACGCCGCGCAAGCTGCTCGATGTGTCGCGTCTCGCGCAAATGGGCTGGCGCGCGTCGATCGGCCTCGAGGACGGACTGGCCTCGACGTATCAGAACTTTCTGGAAGCACACGCGGGCTCGACACCCGCCGCCGCATTGCAGGTGTAAATGCGCGGGCAGGTTGCAGTCAGGCAGCAAGGGTTCGGTGTTGGACTGAAAGACGCCAGGGATGCGGTGCTGGCGCGGTAAGCGCGGCACACGCAGGGACGATTCTTTGAGGGAGCAGTATAAAAATGACCGCGTCAGTCACTATCTTCCACAACGTCGTATGGTCGCGCCACAAAGGTGTTGTGTTTTCCGCGTTGCATAACATTTCATCGTCGGGCGCGATACGCTACTCGATGGTGCAGATCGCCGACACCGAACACGACCGCATCGGCTTTTCTGACGTCGACTATTCGTACCATCGGTATCCGATGCAGAAGCTGTTCGACGGCTGCTATGAAGACGTGCCCACGATGAAGCTGATCGCGCGGCTCACCTGGGAAGTGCTGCGAACCAAATCGGATCTGATCGTGCTGCCGGGTTACCACCGTCCGGAGTATTGGGCGATGCTGGCGGCGTGCATCGTGACCGGCAAACGGCGCGCGGTGTTTTGCGATTCGACGGCGCGCGACCGGCCCAAGAAACTGCTCACCTCGATCCCGAAACGTGTGTTCTTTTCGCTGTGCGACGGCTACTTCGGCTTCGGCGAGCGCAGCCGCGAGTATCTGCTGTCGCTCGGCGCGAAGCGCGACAAGATTTTCGTGCCGTGTCAGGCCGCTGCCATGCCGGGCTCGTTCTCGCCCGAGCGTGCCCTGCTCGAGCGGACCGCCGCGCGTGCGGGCAATCCGCCGGTGTTCCTGTATGTCGGGCGACTCTCGGAGGAAAAGGGCATTGGCACGCTGATCGAAGCATTCGCCGGTTTGCGTCGGCGCATTCCGGCCGCGCAACTGCGCATCGTCGGCACAGGGCCGATGGCCGACGCGCTGCTTGCGAAGGTGGCCGATCTCGGTGTGGGCGACGCGGTGACGTTCGCCGGCAGTCTGCAGGACGAGCCGCTCACGCGCGAGTATTACCGCGCGACCTGCATGGTGTTGCCGAGCTATAGCGAACCGTGGGGGCTCGTCGTCAACGAGGCGCTCGCGCACGGCTGCCCCGCGGTGGTCAGCGAAAGTTGCGGCTGTGTGCCCGAACTTGTAATCGACGGCGTCAGCGGCTATGCGTTTACGGCGGGCGATGTGGCCGGCTTGCAGCGCACCATGCTCAAGGCCATGGAGGCATTCGCCGACGCCGCCGGCACGGCGCGTCGCTGCATGGATGTGATTCGCCGCTTCGATCCGCCGTCCGCCGCCGCGAATATTGCCCGCGGCTGCGCACTGATGCTAAGCGACTGAACGAAGCCGGCGCGACCGAGGTGGATCGCGCATGCAAAGCCCTAACATGTTCTGGCAGCCACGATGAAGATCCTGATCTACGGCCTCAACTACGCGCCGGAACTGACGGGGACAGGCAAGTACACCGCGGAGATGGCCGTCCTGCTGGCAAGCCGCGGGCACGAGGTCCGTGTGGTCTGCGCGCCGCCTTATTACCCGGAGTGGCGTGTGGCAGCAGGCCATAGCGCGTGGCGCTACCAGCGCGAAACACGCGACGGCGTGAAGCTGTACCGCGCACCGCTGTGGGTGCCGTCGCGTCCGAACGGGATCAAACGCATGCTGCATCTGTCGAGCTTCGCGGCGAGTTCGTTGCCCGTGCTCGCGTGGCAATTCTTCTGGCGCCCCGAGGTCGTGATGCTGATTGCGCCCACCTTGATGTGCGCGCCGGCCACGCTTGGGCTCGCGCGTCTCGCGCGCGCGAGTGCGTGGCTGCACATTCAGGATTACGAGGTCGACGCGGCCTTCGATCTGGGCCTGCTGAAAAGCTCGCGCGCCGCGCGCGTGGCGCGTTGGTTCGAAAGCACATTGCTGCGGCGCTTCGATACGGTGTCGTCGATCACGCGACAAATGAGTGCGCGGGCGACGAGCAAAGGCGTGGCGTCCTCGAAGGTCGTGTGTCTGCCGAACTGGGTCGACGTGTCGACGATCTTTCCATTGCCGCGCGCGAGCGAATATCGCCAACTGTTGGGCATTCCCGCCACGCAGAAGGTGGTGCTGTACTCAGGCAACATGGGTGCGAAACAGGGCATCGAAACGCTCGCCGAAGCGGCGGCGCGACTCGCCACGCGCTCGGATATCACCTTCGTGTTTTGCGGCAGCGGCGCCGCCCGAGAAAATTTGCTGGAGCGCTGCGCGGGACTGATGAACTGTATTTTCATGCCGCTGCAGCCTACCGAGCGCCTGAACGAACTGCTCAATCTCGCCGACATCCACGTGCTGCCTCAACGCGCCGACGCAGCCGATCTGGTGATGCCGTCCAAACTCACCGGCATGCTGGCGAGCGGGCGCGCGATCGTGGCGATGGCGCGCCGCGGCACCGCGCTACATGAAGCGGTGGCGCCGCGCGGGGTCGTCGTGCAGCCGGATAACGTCAAGGCGTTGGTTGCGGCGATTACGGTGCTGGCCAGCGACGCCGAACGGCGGCTCGCGCTCGGCAAGGCGGCGCGCAATTACGCGGAGCGGGCGTTGTCACCGGCTTCGACGATTCAGACTTTCGAGGATCGGCTCGCCAGCGAATTTCGTCAGGCGAAAGAGGGGCTTGCGAAGAAACCGGGGCAGTTCTACGAGCCGAGGCCTCCCACGGCCCACGCACGGCGGCGTCGAAAACCGGCAACCGCAGAGGAGGGCGCGCCGGATTGATCCGGCGCGCGGCGAACTCATGAACGCGATATCACCACGGGGAACGGTAGACCGCTTGCTTGCCGGAGGTGTACGGGTCGGCGTAGGTGGTTTTCGCTGCGCCGCCGGCCATGCCGTCCGGCGTGGTCGGCTGTCCGCCCTGGCCCGCGACGCGCACCGGCCCGTTGCCGGCCGCCGCCTTGCGTTTGCCGGCCGCCGGTTGTGCGCCACCGAGCACGGTCATGCGCTGCTCGCTCATGAGGGCGTTGCGCTGGGCGTCGTCGGTATTGCCCAGTGGCGTGTCGTCGCCGTATGCGTCCGGCGCGCCGAGCAGGGACTGTTCGCCGTTGCGCTGCGTGGCACGCCGGTTCGCGGGCGCCTGGGCATCGGTGCCGTAACCGGTGGCTGCCACGGTGGTGGGCGCGTTGCCTTGTGCGGGCGCAGCGGGTGCCGCGTTCTGTGCGAACGCCGGCGTAGCGCAGGCGGCGATCGCGAGAGACAGCCAGCGTGCAGTGTGACGAAGCGAGATATTCATCGTATTCCCCAGGAAGATGCAGTCGCGATGCAGCTATCGTGCGCCAACCAATCCGCGCGTAGCCGCCAAAACGCTTGCCCGCACGGCCACCTGGCCAAGCTCTGCAGCGGTCCGCAACATAATGTAAGAAAGTTGTTTCGCATACCTGTGCATGTTTACCACGCATTGTGGTTTGGAGAAAGCTGATGGGCAACGTTGCCGACGATCCGCACATCGGGTCCATGCCGCCAGGCGACGCCATTCACGAGGACGGCCGCGTGATCGATCTGAGCCTGGCGGGAAAGGGCAACTATCGCGCGAAGCGCGGCGCCCTGATCGAACTGATCTGGTTCGTGCTCGAAGCGTGCGTGATCAACAACAAACTGCTGCCGCTCTCATTCGTGCGTGTCGCGCTTCTGCGCCTGTTCGGCGCGAAGATCGGCGACGGCTGCCGTTTCGTGCATCCGCTGCGTGTAAAGGCGCCGTGGAATCTGGAAGTGGGCGACAAGTGCTGGTTCGGGGTCGATGTCTGGATCTACAACCAGGCGCCGATCCGCATCGGCTCGAATGTCTGCATCTCGCAAGGCACGTTTCTCACCGCCGGCTCTCACGACATGAGCACCACGATGGATTTGCGCGTAGCGCCGATCGTCATCGAGGACGGCGTGTGGATCACTTCGAAGTGCATCGTGCAAATGGGCGTGACGATCGGTCGTTCCGCCGTCGTGACGCCGTTGTCGGTCGTCCACCGCTCGCTCGAAGCGGAAGGCGTGTATGGAGGAAACCCTTGTCGTTTTATACGGAAACGCTTCGTTCCGTGACCTGAACCACAGACATAGAACCACAGCATTCATACGCTGAGGAGGCCAAGGTCGTGTTTGCCGGAGGGCGGGGGTCGTTGCCCGGGACTGGTCGATGCCGTCTGATCGACGCCCGCGGCGACACCGCCGTCGTCTCCGGTGCTCGACGTGTGCGCAGTCGCGTTGCCGGCCCGGCCGGCAAGCGACGGTGGTCGCGCACCCAGAACTGCATGAAGAAGATGGGGAGTAGGGGATGTTCATCGATACGCGAACTGTTGAACAGAATTCGGTCATTGAAACGACGGTCTGCATTATCGGCGCGGGGGTCGCCGGCATCACCCTTGCGCTGGAGATGTCGCGCGCGGGTGTCGACACCTGCGTGCTGGAAAGCGGCGGCTTTGGTCCCGACGACGAGACCCGCGATCTCTATCGCGGCGAAAACGCCGGACTTCCCTATACCTTCGCGGACGGTTCGCGCAGCCGCTATTTCGGCGGCAGCAGCAACTGCTGGGGTGGCTGGTGCCGGCCGCTCGATCCGTGGGATTTCGACAAGCGCGACTGGATCGCGCACAGCGGCTGGCCGTTCGGTCTCGACGAACTGGCGCCTTACTATGCGCGCACTCACGAACTGCTGAAGCTGGGTCCGCAGAATTTCGACCCGGCGTATTGGGAGCGCGAAATCGGGCGTCCGGATGTGCGTCGTCTGCCGCTCGGCACGGGCCATATGCGCGACACGGTCGCTCAGTTCAGCCCGCCGCTGCGTTTCGGCAAGGTGTATCGCGAAGAGCTGTCGCGCTCCGCGCGGGTGCGCGTGTTCCTCTACGCCAACGTGCTGAACATCGACGCCGACGCGCAGGGTACGAGTATTTCGCGAGTGCGAGTCGGAACGATCACTGAGCGCAAGATGTCGGTCAACGCGAAGATTTTCGTGCTGGCGACGGGCGGCATCGAAAACGCACGCCTGCTGCTTGCCTCGAACAACGTGCAGGCCGCTGGCCTCGGTAATGCCAACGATCTGGTGGGCCGCTATTTCATGGATCACCCGCGGATGATGTCGGGCAAGGTGCGTTTCCGTCCGGGCACGCCGCGCAACAAGCTGTACGACATCAAGTATCACTATCAGAATGCCGCGGTCTCCGCGCACGGCACGAAGATTTCGTCGCAGTTCGCTCCGAACCCGGAATGGATGGCACGCGAGAGGTTATTGAACTCGCGCGTGTGGCTCTACTCGCGCTGGTACGGCGAGGGCAGCGCGGGCTCGGAAGCGCTGATCCGCTTCAAGGAAGCGTTGATGCAGAAGGATCAGCCGGGCCGTAACGTCAGGGCGGATATCGCGACCATGGCCGCGCATCCGCTGGATACCGTCGGTTTCGGTTTGACCCGGCTGTTGCAATGGCCGGCGCTGATCACCGGCGTCACGCTGCAGGCGATCGTCGAAGCGGTGCCCGATCCCGATAGCCGCGTCACGTTGTCGGCGGAGAAGCGCGATCGCTTCGGCATGCCGCGTGTCAAGGTGGAATGGCGTCTGGGCGACCAGGTGCAACGCACCTTCGACAAAACCTTCGCACTGCTCGCGCAGGAATTGCAGCTGGCCGGCGTGGCCGACGTCGAACTCGACGCGCCGCTCGAAGGCCGCAGCTGGCCGACGAAACT
The DNA here is from genome assembly GCF_900996225.1 of Paraburkholderia sp. BCC1884. Classification (GTDB taxonomy): domain Bacteria; phylum Pseudomonadota; class Gammaproteobacteria; order Burkholderiales; family Burkholderiaceae; genus Paraburkholderia. The sequence goes on from NZ_CAAJGL010000101.1 coordinate 235,736, forward strand.
GGAAGGCACCTGGCACCACATGGGCACGACGCGCATGCACGATTCGCCACGCGAGGGTGTGGTCGATCGCGATTGCAAGGTGCATGGCATGAGCAATCTGTACATCGGCGGCAGCTCGGTGTTCCCAACCGTCGGCGCCAATTTTCCGACCATCACGATTGCGGCGCTGTCGCTGCGACTGGCGGGGCATCTGGTGCGGCAACTGGATTTGCCGGACATCGTCGGCAACTTGCGGCTCGAAGCCGCGAACAGCTCGAGCATGTCGATTCAGGTACAACCGCAGGTCGAGACCTTGCCGATCGCGGCATCCGCGTTGACGACCCTGATGAAAGAGCAGTGAGCGCGGAGCGACGGTGCGCGTTGGATCGCGCATCGTCGCACGTGCGAGGTTAGCGACCTTCCCGAGCCGGCTCGCGCAACGGGCTGAGCGGGTTGCGTTCGCGTGTGCCGTCGGCGGCGCCCTTCGATTCCAGCAGCGCGGTCAACGCCGCCACCATGGTCTCGATCCGGAAGCGCGAGTTGAACGTGCGGGTAGCCTGCATACGCATGGCCGGGCGAGCGTAGTCGTCGAGGTCGAGCCAGTGCAGCAGACTTTTTTCCGTGCCTTCGACCGTATCCGATGCCACGATGCCCGCGCCGTCCGCCTGGATTTCGCGCCACACGTTGACCTTGTCGGAAATCAGCGCGGGCAGTCCACACCCCAACGCCTCGGCCACCGCCACGCCGAAATTCTCCTGATGCGAGGGCAGAACGAACACATCGCTCGCGTGGAATGCGCCCCACTTGAGGTCGCCCTGCAGCATGCCCGGCAGGCTCATACGGTCTTCGATGCCGGCTGCCTGAGCCTGCGCGCGCAGACTCGTCATCCAGCCGGTTTCATCGGGGCCGGCGATTACCAGGTGCAGCGACTGATCGCGGCCCGCCACGCGTGCGAAGGCGTCGATCAGCAGATCGCAGCCTTTTTTGGCATGCACGCGGCCGAGAAACAGCACGATGCGTTTGCCGCGCAAGCTCGGGATGGCGCGCAGAAAGGTCTCGCGCACCGACTCGGCATCGACCTTCGGCACGGTCGTGCCGAACGGCACGATGCGTTCACGCACCCGGTATAGCCAGAAAGATTGTGCGGCGCGCGTGCGTTCCTCCTCGGTCGTGAAGATCACGGCGCGCGCGTCGCGCAGCACGCGGTATTCCGCCCACGGCCAGTACAACCACTTCTTCAGATGCTTGAGCGGATAGGCTTCCTTGAACCACGGATCGAGCATGCCGTGCGCGTAGACGTAATACGGCACCTCGCTTTTGCGCAAGGCCTTCCATGCGGCGAAGCCATGGTATTGCCACAAGCCGTGCACGATGACCGCGTCGTACTGTTTCGCATTGGCGGCGAGCCAGGGCGCGAGTCGCTTGCTGTAGCTGTAACGGCTGCTGGTCGGGCCAAACGCATGAACCGGAAACGGGAAGGCTGCCAGATGGGCGTCGCCTGGGGCGTCGCAGGTGGCGACTTCGATTTCGTGGCCGGCTTCCTGCATGGCCACGCCGCTGCGGCGTACGCCTTCAACAGGACCGCCGGCGCGTGGGTCGACGCTTGCAAGCAGGTGGAGAATTTTCATCGGACGATATTGGCTCGGTTGGGGCGTTGCGTGGGCGGTTTGCGCGGCACGAGGGCGCCGAACTGGCTGGAGTCGGAAGCGTGATGGGAAGCGGTATGAGACACGCCGAGCGCGGAAGCCAGGTCGGCGCGTCCCATGCCGGGCTGGATGCGGCCGGGCAAATCGGGCATGGCGGACGGACGGACCGGCGGCCTCGGCGCACGTCGCGCGCGGGCCGGCAAGGCGCGTTGCAAGCGGGAGTACGTCGCGATCATCAGGCCGAGCGCAACGCCGAATACGAGCCCGGAAAAACGCGGCCCGAGCGGATTGCCGCCGATCGACGTCGCCGGTAACGCGGCGAACAGCATGATGGCGCGTCCCAGCACGGGCAGCATGGGGGCGTCGGGCACGACCGAGCGCCAATAGCGGTACGAAAGGAAGCAGACGCCGAGCGCGGCGAGCGTGGCCAACGGCATGGCGATGCCGAACACCAGGCCACCTGCGAACAGTTGGTAGACCCAGAAGTTGTGACCGGCAGGCCACTCGACCATCGCGTAGAAATCCTTCTCGCTCATCTGGCCGGCTAGATCCTGCAGATAGATCGGCGAGTAGCGGTAGTAATGGCCGTAACCTTCGCCGAATAGCAGCGTTTCCGGTTCGGCAGTCACCTGGTCATACTGGTCGCGGATTTCCGCGAGACGCGTGATGGTGGTCGGGTCTCTGCCGGAAGCAGTTTCCTGCGACGCGGAAATGCGTTGCGCCCAATGCTCGGCCACCGTCGGGAAACTCACGGCCGCGATGCCGGCCACGCCCGCCAGCACCGCGCCGACGATGATGCTGCGCGAGAAAGCGCGCCAGATATGCTGGATGGACGGCGCGCTCAGCGCGACGGCGATGATGAACAGCAGCACCGTGCCAACCAGCAGGCTGCGCGTCACGCTCAACAATTCGACGACGATGGTGATGGCGAACACGCCCACGGTCATCAGCGAAAAGCGCTTGGCCACGACGAATTCGTGCAGCAGCACACCCTGCAAACCGAGCAACGTGACGGAGATGATCCGGTAGCGCACGTCTTCGAGGTCGCCGCCGGTTGCCATGCCGTAGGCGAACGTAAACAGCATGCTGATCAGATTGGCGATGTATAGAGCCCGCTCGAACTGCGAGATCCGAAACTCGCTCCACGGGCGGCAGGCCACGAGGTAACCCAGCAGGAAAAGCCCGAAGGGCAACAGGGTCCGCAGATAGTTGCCGGTGTCGTTGTCCTGGATCAGTTGGGGAACCACGCTGCCGAGCACGCACAGCACCAGGCTGGCGGTGACGAGCGTCCGCAGCCGCGAGCGCTCGTGAAAACGCGGCGCGATCAGCAGCAAAGCAAGGCCCGCGGCGATCGCCGGGAGCACCAGCAAGGATTGTGCAAAGTGACCGGTATTGGCGTCGGTCGCCTTGTAGTCCACCGCTAGCGGTAACAGAAAGATCCAGATCCAGGGCGTTGCATACTGGTGGCGCATTGCTGAATTCCTCCCCGTCGCCGTCGATTCGCCGTCGGTCTGGTGCGGACGGTCTCGCATCGGGTCATTGTGCGGGAATCTCCCAACTTGTTAGTTGGCTGGGCCGCATTCGTCGCCGATTGACAGGGTTCTGGCGAGCTCGGCATAAGCACGCCCGGCAAGACGCGCGCACACTTACCTACTTTGTCGGCCAATGCCTTGAAGTTGGCGCGCACGCGTGCGTAGCGCCAACCAAGATGCAAAAAGGGCCACGCGCCCGCGAAGACGACAGGGGAGAACAACATGAAATTATTCGGCGGGGCGGGACCCGCGAAGACCGGCCGGGCGATCGAGCTCGATTTCGTTCGCGGCATCGCGATCATCGCGGTCATGGGCTTTCACTTTCATGCTGTTCACACCGGTAATTACCTCATACAGATCATCGAATACCCGCTGAAAAATTTCGGCCGGGAAGGTGTCAATCTGTTCTTTACGCTCAGCGGTTTTCTGGTGGGCGGCCTGTTGCTCAGACAGTACGCCGAAACGGGCCGTGTCGACGCGCGGCGCTTCATCATCCGACGGATTTTTCGTATCTGGCCCGCGTATTACGTACTGATCGTGTTTCACGTGCTGGCCGGGCGTCATCCGTTGAATAGCTTTCTGGTTCAGAACCTGACCCACTTGCAGAACTATCTGGGGACCTCGATCACCCAGACGTGGAGCCTCGCGGTTGAAGAACACTTTTACCTCGTGCTGCCGGCGCTTTTATTGCTATTCGCGCGTTGGCGTCTCGGCGCGTGGACGATCGTCAGTATTCTGACCGGCATTTGCGCGGTGGTGCTCACCGCGCGCTGTTTCGCGGTGGCGGGCGGCAACCTGGATGGCGCCTTTGCGTACACGCAATACCGCATCGACAGTTTGCTGGTCGGCGTGATTCTGTCCGCGATCTACTGGATGAAGCCGGGCGCTTATCGCGAACTCGCCAGGCGCAAATGGTTGTTGATCGTGAGCGTCGTGCTGCTGTGCGCGTGGTTGGCTTTTGCCACGAAAAACCTCGCGCTCGACGAAAGCATCGGCTACACGATTCAGGCAATCGGCTTCGCCGCGCTGATCGTGCTGGTGCTGGAGTATTCCGGCTCGCTGCGCTCGTCGCTGGTGTATCGCGGTGTCGCGTGGATCGGGCTCTATTCGTACGGTATTTACCTGTGGCATTCGCTCGCGCTCGCACCGGGCGACATCATCATCCGCAAGGCCACCGCCCTCGGTCTGGCGCCGAGCGTGATCTGGGTCGTCGCGCTCGCCGCGCAGTTCGCGATTGCAATCATCATTGGCTACGCGACCACGCGTGCCATCGAGTATCCGTTCCTGCTGATGCGCAACAGGCTGTTCCCGGAAAAGCACAGCAGTTCGGTGCGTGGAGACGGTCCCGCCGATTTGCCTGTCGGGAAGGAAGTGCCCGTTGCAAACGGTGGCCAGTTGCCGACCTGAATCTACGGTTGGGCGCGCGGCCGTCGCGAGCGCGAACACGAAAAAAGGCGTTCATCCTGTTCTACGGATGAACGCCTTTTTCGTCGTGTCGGGAAACTGCCTGGAAGTCAGGCCATCTGCTGCAGCAAGGTTTGCTTGAACTGGCCGAGCGTGTGACGCGACAGCAGATCTTCGCGCGCCGAGGGCACCGCTTCCTGCGGATGCGGCCACGAGGTCATGGTTTCGGTAATCGCACGACCGATCGAAGCAGAGCTCAGGTCGCTCAGAATCGGCCCCAGTTCGCAACGCCGGCTGAACCAGCCGATCAATCCGTCTTCAGTCGCAATCACAGGCTTGCCGAAGCGGTATGCCTGCACCAGCACACCGCTCATGCCGTAGTGACCCTTGTAACCGAGCCAGACTGCGTCGCAGGCCGAGAACAGATCGCGCTCGATGTCGTTCGAAATGAACGCGTCGAGCACGAGCGGCGCCGGTGTCAGACTGCGCACGTGATTGCGCATGAAGTGGCGCGTGCCGGCGTCCTGCTCGCCGGCGACGATCAGCGTCGGCGCATGTTCCAGACGCGTCAGCGCATGCACCAGTTCGTAAATGCCCTTGCGTTCGGTGATCGCGCCGTACACGAGCAGATATTGCTGCGCCGGATCGAGCCCGAGCCGCGCGCGCGCCAGCACGGGATTTTCCGCGTGCTCGTCCGGAAACGGATCGGCCACATAGGCGATCTTCGCACTGCCCTTCGACGCACTGCGCGCGGACCATTCCGGCAAGGTGGGATCGATCGTCAGCAGGGTGCGCAGTCCGGTGGTGCGGATCGCGCGCTTGAAGAGCTGCGCCTTGATCGCGTTGACGAGCGGACGATCGGGCGCCTTGATGCCGACCTTGTGATGATGAAAGGTGGCGCGCATCGTGATGCCGATCCACGGCGTCTTGCCGAACGGCGAGCCGAGAAACGGCAGCGAATAAAAGAAGTAGTCGACGTAGGGCACGACCACGAGGCGGATCGACTGCATGCGGCTGAGGATCGAATACACGCGCTTGAAATATCGGTGAAAGCGCCAGTATTCGTTGGGGTCGCCAAATAGGCCGCGCGGTTTCTCCTCGGGGTCGACAAATGCAATCTGCTGCTCGGGACGATTGGCGGCCGTGATCTGACGGGCCAGCCGGTGGTCCTCGTTCGCGCATTCGGTCACGAGAATGCAGGGATAGCCGGCCTCCGCGCAGGCTTGCATGGTCCACTCGACATACCGCCAGCGATGGCCGGTGAGATTGGGTTCCACAATCAGGACGTAGTCTTGTTCCATCGCGTCGGTAGCCATGTGCGTTGGGAAAAAAAGTGCCCGGTCGCCGGTTGTGCCGCGGCGTCAGCTGAACCACGTTAGCATCGCCGATAACTATGGAATCGCCTATTTGACCCGTTTTGTGGGTAAACGTACCAGGGCGCGTCGGCTTCGGCTGAACTGGCCTAGCTGATGGCGGTTGTCGCCGATTCTCTCGCGGTAAGGTCGTGCATAGAGTTCGTTGAAAAACATCGCCAGCCTGGCTGGTGCGACCTAACTAATTATGCGCCGGCGGCGTTCACAGCGAAGCGTTATATCGCCATGAGCCCTGCAACAACGGCGTTGCGATTCGACGGAGATTCAGCTTGCGGGCGATCAGGCTTCCGGCGCTCTCGATAGCGGGCAGCTTTGGCGCGAGTGCTGCGACGTGGGTGCTGCTTCAGCAGTTCGCCGTGCGTGGCCTCGTGGCTATCAAATTTCTTGCCATCGGGCGCATGCTCGGGCCGGCGGCTATCGGTAGCGTCAGCGTGGCGCTGCTCGCGGTGGCCATCGCCGAGGCATTGTCCGACACGGGCCTCGCGCAGGCGGTCATTCAAGGCGAGCATCCGCCGACACGTCCGCAGCTCGGCGCGGTGTGGACCACGCTCACCGTGCGCGGCGTGCTCATCTCACTGCTGCTGGTCGCGCTCGCGCCCTTGCTGAGCAGCCAGTTCCATCTGAACGGTTCACTCGTGCTGATCCAGCTCGCCGCGCTGCTGCCGTTGCTGCGCGGGCTGGCGTCGCCCACTTATTACGTCGTGCAACGCGAGCGGCGCTTTCAGCATATTGCCGGCGTGGAAGTGGCGGCGTCGTTCGTGGATTGTTCCGTCGGACTCGCGCTAGCCTGGTTCGGTGCCGGCGCGGCCTCGGTGCTGATCGGCCTCGTTGCCGGCGAGAGCCTGAAGAGCACGCTGACGTGGGCGACCATGAAGCCGCGTCCGCCGATTCGCGCCGTGTGGTCCGGCATTGGCCACTATGTCGGGTTCAGTCGCTGGATCTGGGCGAGTAGCGTGATCAATCTGCTACTCAACCAGTTCGACAAGGTCGTGGTCGGCAAATTGCTCGGGCCGGCGCAACTGGGCAGCTATCAGATGTCGTCGCGGCTCGCGCAGATGCTGCTCGCCGATGCCGCCATCGCGATGTCGCAGTACCTCTTCCCTACCTTCGCGGCGCATCATCGACGCAATCCCCATTCGGCCTCGCGGATCATCAAGATCTATCTGCTGGTGATCGCAGTCGGCCTCGCGGCGTTCGTCGAAGTGCTCAGGCTGATCGCCGAGCCGCTGTTCTCGCTGATCCTCGGTGCGGCCTGGCTGCCTGCGGTACCGCTCTTCCGCATTCTCGTGATCAACATGGCGATCGGCGCGCTGATCGCGGTGCTGGTCGCTTATCTGCGCGCCATCGGCGATGCGAAGGCGACCGTGCATGCGTCCGCGATTCAGGTCGTGGTGCTGCTCGCGAGCGTGCCGTTCGCGGTGCATTATTGGGGCGTGACGGGCATCGCCTGGTCGATGACAGTCGGCCTCGGCTGCGCCGCTGCATGGATGCTCTTCAGAACGCTCAGGCCAAGGACGACATGATGCGGGTCTTTCACCTCGTTCTCGCGCCCCGGCTTTCAGGCGCCGAAGTCCTCGCGCGGGATCTCGCGATCGATCAGTGCGCCGAGGGCATGGCGGTGTGCGTGGCGTCGTTGTTGCCGGCGCACGCCGACTTTCAGCCGTTGCAGCAGGAATTGGAGACGCAGGGTGTGGAGTGCTGGTTTCCGGCTCGCCGCCATCGTCCGGCTCGCAAGCTGTGGAATCTGTTTGGCGCCGTGCGGCAGTTTCGTCCCGACGTGATTTTCGCGCACGCCACCATTCCGTCGTTTTACGCGCGTGCATTGCCGCTGCGTGTGCCGGTCGTCTATGTGATGCACTCGGCGACCAACGACTTCGAACGGCCGCTCTTCAGGCGCGTCGAGCATCTGCTGTCGGGACGCGCGCGCATGGTGATCGGCGTCTCGCAGCAGGGCCTGACCGATTACGTGCAAGCCATCGGGCCGCATCCGTCGATGACCGTTGTGCCCAACGGCGTGGACCTCTCGCGCTTCGCCTTTACCGATGGCGTCGCGCAGAATGATCATGCGCCGCAGGTCGTGCAGATCGGCCGTTATGCGGCGGTGAAAAATCAACTATCGACGGTGCAGGCTTTCAGCGAAGTGCTCAAGCAGGTCAAGGATGCGCATCTCGTGCTCTACGGCGTGATCGAAGACCCCGACTATCAAAGCGCAGTGAAGGCGCTGGTGCAGCAGTTGGGCATTGCGGAACGCGTCGTGGTGGCCGGGCCGCGCAGTGACGTGGCCAAGGTGTTGTCGGAGTCGAATGTGTTCGTCATGCCGTCGCGCTCGGAAGCGCACAGCGTGGCTTTTCTCGAGGCACTCGCTTCGGGGGTGCCAATCGTGGCGAGCCGGATTCCCGCCTTTGCTTTTGCAAATGGATTTCCGGGCGTTCAACTGGTCGACACGGACAACCTGCAGAGTTACGTCGACGCCGTCGTCGTGGCGTTAGGGCAGGCGCGCGCGAAACGCTCGCTGGCCGGCTTGACGCTCGGGGATACCGCCGCGCGTTATCGGGCTATCGCGCATCAGGTGTCGGGCCGCGTCGGACCGCTCGCACGGGTCGAGACTGGCCGTTCGTGAACGTGGCAGTTGCGTGGATGGCGCACGCCGCGTCGAAAAAATTCCAGAAATCAATGGTGGGCCGTCAGGTCACGCGGGTCGGCGGCGACCGGTTCCGGCGCGGGTTCGACGGGTTGTGCCACCTGCATTTCCGACTCGTGCATGGCCTGCGAGACGAGACGCTGTGCTTCCTTGCTGCTCGAGTCGATCATCAGCGCGTTGCCCGCGTTGTGCCACACACAATTCCAGCGTGCGATATACCCGCAGCCTCGCGCGAGGCTCAGCAGTGCGTCGCGCTGCTGTTCGCGGGCACCCAGGGCGGTGCGCAGCGTCAGCGCGTCGCGGTTGTCCGGTTGTACGGCAATTGCGGCGGCGAGACGCGCCTTCGTCGCCGACAGGTTGTTCTCCTGAAGATCGGCCCGCGCGGCCTTGATGTGCCTGGACACGTCAGCGCGCGGTTTGTCCGGCGCGTTGCCTGAGCCGCGCTTCGTTTCGGGCGTCACCATGGCGACCCGGCGCGTAACGGCGGCGGGCGCGGACGGCGCCGGTACGGAAGACGAACGCACCGGCGAGGACCGTTGTGCCGCGACCGTGGCAGGCCGCTGCACCGCGCTCGGCGCGGGCCGTTGGGCGAGCGTCGGTGCAATTTTCTGCGCGACCGTCGGTGCTGGACGTTGCGCCACCGTGGCAGCAGCCCGCGGCGTCGCGGCCGGTGCGGGCCGCTGAGCCACCGTAGCGGGACGCGCGGCGAGAGCGACCGATGCCGGAGGCTTCTGCGCAAGCATGATCGATGGCTTGCCGTTCTGCGCCTGCACCTTGCCCGACACCGCGATAGGCGTCCCCACGTCCGAGTCGTTGCTATGGATGAAGCCCAGATACACCGCCGACGTCACCACCAGCACCGACGCGCTCAATACGAGCGGCTGGCGCAGTTTCTGATAAGCGGTAAGAGCGACGACGGGCTCTTCAAGGAGTTCGTAGCGATTGGTCAGTGCGCGCGAGGACGGCGTCCAGATCTTGCGTACCGGCAGCCGGGCCGCCGGCAGATCGTCGGGGTCGCCGAGCGGAACCTTCAGAGTGGAAGCGGGCCGGGCATGCGCACCGCGTGCTTCGGCTGGACGCGTGTCGCACGCGGGACAGCGCGCGAAATGGCCGGCGAGCAGCGCACCGCAGTGGCCGCATCGGGGAGGATCGTGCTGATCGGAGGTAATGTCGCTAAGCATCGCCGTGTCGCAAAGGGGCGTCGAATGCCGGCGCCACAATCAATCGAAAACAGGCACGGCGACGAGGCTTGCAAGCAGGGTTACTGTGCGACTACGTAACCCCGCGCTTGCATGCACGCGCCATACGCGGCCCAATACTGTGTCATCGGTGGCTCGGGTGCCGGCAGCGGCGGCAGCTTGACGCTGGAGGCCGAGCTTGCGTCGTCGGCGCTCGCCACCATGGTGTCCGAGGCGCCCGTACCTGCACTTGCACTGGTGGTCGCCGACGCCGCCGTGGCCGCTGTCGCGCCCGTGCCGCTTGCGGCCGTCGCGGTGGCGCCCTGCGCTCCTTTGCCTGCCTTCGGCGCCGACGCGGCCGCTGCCACGGCGGCGGCCGAGCCCGCTTCAGGCGCGCTCGCGGCCGACGGCATGCTCGCGCCGAACGGCGCGGCCGAGAAGCTGCTGGGAGGTAAAGGTGGTTTCGACGGCACGCCTGTCGAAGACGTTTTGGTGGCGGCCGGTTTGCGCGGAGGAAGCTGTGACTCGTGCGCGATGTTGACCTTGGTCTGCCGGTTCGCCGCCGCATAGCAGGTGGCACTATCGATACTGCGCTGATAGGGGCTCTGACTGCGAACTGGATAGATAAGCGGCTGCCATGCGAAGGCAGCACTGCTAAACACTACTAGCGTCAGTACGGTATATGTTTTGAATCCCATCGCAGTCGCTCCCGCAGCGATGTTTCGCCTCTCGTAGGCAATCGCGCTTCGCGGTATGTTCTGGTGGCTACTGATTGTGCCGCTGAACGGCGGCTCACTGGCCGCGAAGGCTGCTAGTTTCAGCGTAACACCGCGCTCTGTCGATACAAGCTTTCTGATAGCGCGCGAAAACGCCATCCTGCAGTTCAAACAAGCCAAATGTGGACGGAAAGCGACGAAAGCGCAGCAGGGCGTACCGGGTGTAGGGGCTATCCCTGGGCATGCCGGGTGCTTCGCCCGCGCCATGTGAACGAGCGCTAACCGGGTGACGGCGGCCCCGCTTGAACCTCGCTGTCGACCGGCAGAAGGCAAGGGATCGCGCAACTCGCGAGCTACAATCTGAAGAATACGCATGAGGTTGCCTTGCGCTCCTGGAGCCGAGATGAAAAATAAACCGAGTCGTTTCAGCCTGCTGTGCCTCGCAGCGGCTACGTCACTGGTATTGATCACGCTTACCCCACCAGCGGCGGCGAGCGAGGAAAGCGCCGACGCCAATGCGGAAACCGCGGGTGAGCGTGCGCATTTTGCCCAGATGCATTGCGATGTGAAGCCCGAGCGTATCGGTGGTTACAAGGAACGGCTCAGGCATGTGTTGCACGACGCGAGCGATTTCGACCGAAGCTGGCAAACGGGATGGAGTCGCGGCGAGAAACAGGACATGCGTCTGGATTCACTGCGCCGCAGCGATCCGGAAGAATATGCGGCGCGAGTCAAGGCGAGCTGCGAGCGACTCAAGTGGCTCGCGAAAAATTCGTTGCGGGCACGCCCTCCGAAGTGAGCAGAAGCGCCACACGCGAAGTGTTGCGTGTGGCGCGGTGGACGTCCTCACGCCGACGATGCCCACGTGCCCTTGCGACAGGCGCTTCAACTTGCCGGCTTCTTCATCAACTTCGACGCGGCCATGTCGATCTCGTACTGCTCGTGGAGATCGAGGACGGGAAGACGCTCCAACTCTGCGTCGAGTTCGACTTCGGTCAATTGTTGATCGGGGCCCGGATTGAGATTCACGTGCTGGAATTTGCTGCCGGCGCGTTGGAGATCGACTGGCTGGATCACGCCGAGTATCTTGCCTTTGGCATCGTGCACGATAGTGAGCTTCATGATCTGTACCTTAGAGATTGGACTCGACGAATGCGTACGAGACCGTAGCGCGCGAGAAATTCATGACGAGCAGGTAGTAGGTGATGGTGCGTTGATCGTTGCTCATTTGTGACCAGAGTGTGCTGACACCGAGCTGCGCTTCGGTCGGGAAGCTCAGGGATGTCGGGCTGATCGACCAGTGAAAACTGCCGTCGCCGTTGAACGACGGCGTCAGCGGACGCACTGAAATGACGGGTAGCAGACCCGGTTCCGTGGGCAGGCTGAACGCCCATCCCTGGAGTTGACCCGCGCCTATCGTGTTGTTACCCCATTCTGTAGCCATGCGGCACCTCGCTGCGTCTGAAGAGAGAGATCGGAGAAGAGCGTGGAGCGGGCCAACGGCGGGCGCGCCGCATCCGCGCCGCGCAAGATCGACGGTGACGAACGGTCGGGCGATTGGCCACGCTCGATGAGCGCGAAAGGCGCTCGATAGGTAAACGGATGTCGGCGAAAGGTTTTCAAGCGATTGGCACCAGGCCTTATCGATGAATCCGCGAGCGCCGCCTGATCGTGCAACGACGCTTACAAATCGACGAACGCCGGCAACGCCGTGAAGCTCGCAGCAATGGCGTCCGGCACTGCGGCCAGACGCTCGATTGGCGTGCCCAGGCGGTTCATCCAGATCGTTGGGTAGCCGAACGTCTTCGCGCCCGCTGCATCCCATCCACCAAACGCGACGAACGCAATATTTTCGCGAGGCAGCCCGAAAGCATCGACACCCATCTGATACGAACGAGGGTCCGGCTTGTACGCTTTCACGAGATCGGTAGAGAGCAAGTGGTCGAATACGCCGGTCAGATCCGAATTCGCAATCGCGGCCTCCAGCATGGGCACTGTGAAGTCCGTCAACGGTGCGAGGCCGAGTCCTCGTTGCTTGAGTGTTTTGAGTACCGGGACGACGTCGGGCCATGCTTTCATGTTCACGAAGCCGGCCAATAACTGCTGACGCTGCCCGGTCGTGAGGGTGATTTTTTCGGCTTCTGCGGCGAACATCAAAGCGTCGTCGGTGACCTGCAGAAAATCCGCATAGGTGCCGGTGAGCGTGCGTAGCCACGTGTAGTCGAATTGCCGGCCGCGCCATGTCGCGACGATCGAGGCGCCTTTACCCGGGAAAAACTGTTCCATGAGTGCGAAGATGGGGCGCGGATCGAACAGCGCCAGTCCATCGAACGCGACGGCCTTGATGTTGCGTGTTGCCGCCCACGCAGGTAACGCGCTGGCCGCGGCACTGGCCACTGCCGCGCTCAGGAACGTGCGTCGTTTCATCTTCATTTCACTCCTGTCATGGCGACGCTCGCATCGGCATCGCGGATGTGCGCGCTCAAGTCGATCGGGCTGCGCCAGCCAGATGGCCGTTGCGCAACATGATGACGGTCGGAATCCCGGCGAATGGCTCGTGCCGCGAACCCGGATGCAGTCGCAGCCAGGTTCCCGCCGGATATCGCTCATCACGACTGCGCAACTCACCGCTCAGCACGAATATTTCTTCACCGTAGGCGTGGTCGTGTTCGCGCGTGCGTGCACCCGGTTCCCATTCGACCAAGGTCAGCCTATGACCGGCAGGGCAAGCCAAGCATGCGCTGCAACCGCATGCTTGAGAAGTCGCGGAACCGGTAAATGACAATCCACGAATCGCGGACAATCGAGTGGTTAGTTCGAGCGCAATTTCATCAGCGCATCGATCAGAACATCGATCCTGGCGGGTTTCGTCCGCGAGCCCGGCACGATGACATTCACCGGCAATGGGTCGGGGCGGCATTGCGGCAGCAGTTCCTGCAATGCGCCGCTGTCGAGATAACGTCGCGCCATGAATTCCGGTATCTGGGACAACCCCGCGCCCTGGACCGCGGCGTCCGCCAGCGCTTCTCCATGACTGATACGGAAACGCGACTTCGGGACAAGGGTGACGGAGCGACCCTGGTCGTTGAATTCGAGCGATCGGTCCCGCCCGCTCGTCGGCATCCGGAACGCGACAATAGCGTGTTCGGACAGGTCTGCAACATGCCTGATCTTCGGATGGGCAGCGAGATAAGCCGGGCTCGCGCACAACACCAGCGGCTGCGAATCGAATTGACGTGCGATCATGCTCGAGTCGGTTAACGTGCCGAAGCGGATCATCGCATCGAAACCTTCTTTCACCAGACTGACCTGCTCGTCCGACAGGCGCAGATCGATGTCCAGCTCCGGATAGCGTCGCTGCAACGCGCTCAGCACGGGTAACACGACTCGCGTGCCGTAGCCGATTGGGGCACCGATACGGATCGTGCCGGCGGGCTCGTCGCCAGAGGAGACGCTGTTCAGATCCAGTGCGTCGATCTCGTCGAGAAGGCGTGCGCATTTCGCAAAGAGTGCCTGCCCCTCCGCCGTCATGTGCACGGAGCGCGTCGTACGATGGAACAGCCGAACGCCCAACTCCTGTTCGAGCCGCGCGATGCTCTTGGCCACGGAGGAGGGGGCGAGCCCCAACTCCCGCGCAGCGCTCGCGAAACTGCCCTGTCTTGCGACGGCGGCAAAATTGAGGAACTGACTCAGGTTTTTCATCAACGCTATTCCCGGCAATCTGTCATCAATGAAACGGCAGTGAGGAGATCAAACGGGAGGCAGTATGCGGGTAGATTGAGCTCGTGACGAACTCAATCCTGAAGGTACCCCATGCATTTCCATAAAAGCAAACCCGTTGAATATGATTTTGGTGGCTCGCGTGCCCGCATGCTGGTCTCCGGCAAACACACGGCGGGATCGTACTGCATGATCGAAATATTTTCTCCGGCCGGCCGCGCGACACCGACCCACCGCCATCAGCATGAGGACGAGACGATCCATATGCTGGAAGGTGCGCTAGACGTCAACATCGAAGGCACGGTACACACGGTGCGGGCCGGCGAGACCTTGATCTTGCAGCGTGGCACGGCGCATCAACTGATTAACCAGGGTGAACAGACGGCGCGCTATCTGGTGATCTGCGCACCGGCGGGGTTCGACGAATTCGTCGAGAGCTGCTCCGAAGTGATCGACGCTCCCGCCGATCTCGCGCCGCCGAGTGACGCCGCGAAGGAGCGGATGCGGGCCGCCGCGCCGCGCTTCGGCATCACCTTGATGCCGCCGCAGAGCGCGCCGGTCAAGGCCGCTTGACGAAGGGCTCGACGCGTTAAACGCCTGAACTCGCTGCGCGGCCTCGCTGCGGCGAGCGGGCGGCGCGCAACTCCGACGCATCGAGGTAGAAATTCCGGTTGTCGGCCATGCGCTCGATCATGAAGTCCGGCCTGCTAGCTGCCGTCGAGGAATCCGCCGACCAGGACGTCCGCCGCATGTACGACACCAACGTTTTCGGTTTGCTGAACGTCACACGCGCCGTTCTGCCCATATTGCGTGCGCAGCGCTCTGGCCATGTGATCAATATTTCGTCGATCGGCGGCTATCGGGCGGCAGCGGGATTCGGCGTGTACTCGTCGACCAAGTTCGCTGTCGAGGGCATCACGGAGGCATTGCATGCGGAATTGAAGCCGCTCGGCATTCGCGCGACCGTGGTCGAGCCGGGCTATTTCCGCACGGACTTTCTGGATGCCTCGTCGCTGGTCGTGGCGCCCGAGGTGATCGACGACTACGACGACACGGCGGGCGCAGTTCGTCGTCGCGCCATGCAGATGAATCACAATCAGCCGGGCGACCCCGCCAGGTTGGCGAGTGCGCTGATCGAACTGGTCGACGCGCCGACACCGCCGTTGCGTTTGCCGCTCGGCACGGACACGCTGGCCGCGATCGCCGCAAAAAACGATTATGTCGCGCAGGAGATGGCGACGTGGAAGGCCTTGTCTGCGTCGACGGACTTTCCGGTCTGAGTCGAGGGACGACGCGCCGCCTGCTGGGACACGCACGGTCGAGGCGGCATCCTGTTCTTACATCGTAACCTCGGGTCATATTTCCGGTAACGAATGTAACCGAGTTCATCACTAGACTGTCGCCACATTCGGACGACCGCTGTCGGCTCGTTCGTCATTTCCGGATGGGGCTTCAGATGATTTCGATGGATCAGGCGACGTCGGCGGCAACCGCCCGGCGCGATGCGTGTGGCGTTGGCGATTACATATGGCCGACGCGCGCAAGGCGTTTGTCAGCGACATTCTTCAAGCTGCTCTATCGCTGGACGCACAGCGACGCTTACCGGCATAACGAGCGTTTGTGGCATGACGTCGGCATCACGCGCGATGCCGAGGGTTGCCTTGCCGGCATTTCGATCGGGGGTCACGAGATCGAAGTGGAGAACGCGCGTGGCTTGAGCATCGCGCGAACTGCTTCGTGTCATCTGATCGCAACTGGACCATCGGTTAACGACATCGATTACGATGCGCTCGATCTCGATCACGTGATGGGGGTCAACGGGGCTATCGCGCTACGGGACCGGCACGACATTCCGTTTGAGTTCTACTGCATCGTCGACTCGGGGTTCGTGCGCAATCGACCTGACATGGTTGCGCGCGTGGTCCGCGAGGACTTGACGCTCTTCACCACGCCACTCGTGCTCTGGTACATCGCGCAGTGTTTGCCGCTCGCGCAGATCCGCTGCCGCATTTTCCTGATTGAAGACGTTCAGTATCCGGCTCGCAAACGCTCGTTGCGCCCGCGCGATCTGCTCGACATGCAGGCGAATTCCGACGCGGTGTTGTTTGACGAAGCGGCGCCACTTGGCTTCAGCACGAATCTGAAGCGAGGCGTATTCGACGGCCGGACGGTGGCTTATACCGCGCTTCAGGCGCTTGTCTGGCTCGGGTTTCGTGAGGTCTTTCTGCATGGCGTCGATCTGGGCGATGCGGCGCATACCCCGCGTTTCTACGAAACCGTCGACACCATGCAGCCGAGTTCGCTCGATGCCCAATTCGACGCCGTCATCGAACCTTCGTTCCGGGGCGCTTCGACGCTGCTTGGATCGCTTGGTGTGGACGTGAAAAACCTGTCGCCGCAGAGTGCGCTCGGTACGGGAATTTTCGAAAAGGTCGATTGGCGAACCCTGAGGCGAACGCCCGCGATGAGGACTTCATGCGCCGCACAGCGTCGACGTGCGGCGGGGTTGTCATGAATGTCGTGCACGTTTCCAATACGCCGGTTGCCGGCAGCCCCGGCAATATCGTGTCGGCGCTCAATCGGCTGACCGATATCCGCGCGCGTCATATCGTGTTCAATAGTTCGGCGTATCGGACGCGGACGTTCGCCGTCGATATCGACTGGGAAAGCCAACGTGAAGAGGCGTTCGACGCGATCGCCGCGGCCGACGTGATTCACATTCACCAGTACTTCGCTCTTGAGAATACATTCGGCGCCGACTTTCAGCGCCACTTCGGCAAGAAAAAACTGATCCGGCAATATCATTCCGCGCCGGATCTCTGGGCGAAGGGCGATGCCGCGGTAGTGGCAAGCATTGTCAATGAAGCCGTGCCGCAACTCGTGATTGCCCAAGGGCCCGAGCGCTACTATCCGTTCGCGCGCGTGGTGCCGAACGTCATTCCGCTTCACGATTCGCGCTATCTGCCGATGGAGCCGCCCGACGGCTTGCCGGTCGTGGTGTTTTCGCCGAGTGGGCGCGCCTCCGCGTGGAAGACGAGGTGGGAAACCAAGGGCGCGCCGCAAACGCTGGCCTTGCTGCGCAAGCTGCAACGCGAAGGCTTGTGCAAGCTGGAACTGATCGTGGATCGACCGCACGACGAATGCCTTCGTGCGCGACAGCAGGCGTCGATCGTCATCGATGAATGCGTGACGGGCAACTATCATCTGAGCGGACTCGAGGCGCTTTCGCAGGGCAAGCCGACCATCGGCTATCTGGATCAGCGGGTGCAGGCGCAGCTCAGGACCATCACCGGGGCCGTGGAGTTGCCGTGGATCGACGTACGGCTGGAAGAGGCGGAACAACCGCTGCGCGAACTGCTGGCCAGCCGGAGTTTGCGCACCGCGGCGGGCGCGGCCTCGCGAAAGTGGATGGAAACGTATTACGATGACGCCGGCTTGATCCAGCATTACCGCCGGGCCTATCTCGATCTCTTCGAGGCGCCGGAGCGGTTCGGCGTGGCACGTTTCGATAGTGAGATCGAGCGGTGGCTGGCGGTGGGGCTGCCGAATCATCACTGGAGTGCGCGGCGTAGGGCACGGGCGCCGTTTGGGCGTGCGTTGAGGTCGCTGGGAGGGTGGGTGGGTATCCACCAGATTTAACTTGCGGGGCTTCTCCTGACGGAGACGTCTTGGACGCTGGCAATTTTTATCCGTGGCCCGTGAAATCTGTCAAATAACGGCCGCAACGCCTGTGAAAAGGCATTTGACCGAACCTCGACGTCTCGTGGTGGCAGACTCGAACCGTTTAGCGTCGCTAACGCGCTTACGGGGATCAAAAAATTTTGAACGACCTTGGGCGTTCTGTCTGTGTGACGAAGTCTCGCGGGTCATGTCTCAACGCCCGCGCCCAGATCTCAAACACCTCCACAACGACGATCACAGACCCCGCCAAATTAACGCCCCATAGGGGTGGATGATGGTCACGCAAATGTGGTAGCCTAAGCCCACAATTTTATATTCTTACCGCATATTATCTCCCGCGTTCGGTGGTGGCTTTTATGGCCTGCTCTCGTGAAGAGGTTTATGTGTGATGGTCGAGCCAGGCATTAAAGGCATATCTGTGCAGTGCATGCGAAAGGCGGAGATGTGAGAGAAATGGATCTTCCGAAGGTCAATCAAAATAAACGCATGATTGCAATCGTGCAATCGTGCTATATCCCTTGGAAGGGTTTTTTCGACCTTATTGCCTGCGCCGATGAGTTTATCCTGTACGACGACATGCAATACACCCGTCGAGACTGGCGGAATCGGAATCTGATCAAGACTGCTCAGGGGCTGACCTGGTTGACAGTTCCAGTAAAAGTGAAGGGAAAATATTTCCAGTCGATTCGAGATACGGAAATAGATGGGCGCGATTGGCAAGAAAAGCATTGGAAAACTATTTCGCAAAATTATCGGCGTGCTCCTTATTTTGCGGATATTTCGAAAGTTCTTGAGCCGCTTTATTTGGAGCGGCAATACGAGAAGCTATCGGAGCTGAATCGGACATTAATAGAGGCGATTTGCCCGATGTTGGGAATTCATACGCCGATTAGATGGTCTTGGGATTATAAACTTGTCGACGGAAAAACCGAGCGACTGGTGGATATTTGTGTTCAGGCAAATGGAACGGATTATATTTCCGGGCCGGCGGCGCGAGAGTATATCGACAAGAGTCTGTTTGATCGAGCTGGCGTCGACCTGCATTACTTCGATTATTCGAATTACCCGGAATATCCGCAATTGTGGAGCGGTTTCGAGCACGGCGTGACAGTGCTTGATCTGCTTTTTAATTGCGGGCCGGGCGCAGCGGATCATATGAAATTCGCGTCGTCGCCAATCACTATCAACAGCTGACGGGATCTTTCGTTATCTCTATGGACAATCTGCTTGCTCAGGTATCCAGCTATTACACGGAAAAAATCGAGCGGTTTGGCGCCCAACCGCTCGGCGTTGACTGGAATGGCTTTGACGGTCAAGTGTTACGCTTTGCGCAGTTATGCAAACTATTACTACCGGGCTCGCATTTTTCGGTCACCGACGTAGGTTGCGGCTACGGCGCACTGCTGGATTTTCTGCTGGATAACTTCGATGCGTTCGATTATGTCGGCATCGACATTTCTGAAGCTATGGTCGATACCGCGACCAAGATGCGTGAGCAGCACTCGCGGTCCAAATTTATTGTTGGCGCGGAGCCGCCGCATCCGACAGACTATGTCGTCGCGAGCGGCATCTTCAATGTCAAGCTTGGCGCCGACACCGATATGTGGCGGGCCTACATAGAGTCGACGTTGGAGGTCATGAACCGTTTTTCCACACGTGGATTCGCGTTCAACTGTCTTACCGGCTATTCAGACGCGCACAAAATGCGTGCCGATCTTCATTACGCCGATCCTTGTGAATTATTCGATATGTGCAAACGTCGTTACTCGCGTAATGTGGCCCTGTTGCATGACTACGATCTTTATGAATTCACCATCCTCGTCCGAAAATGACTATGGCAAAGCAAAGTAAGCCGCTCGTCATATTTGGCGCCGGCCAGATCGCGGAACTCGCGTGGTTTTACTTTACCAACGATTCCAGCTATCAGCCGATTGCCTTTACGGTTGATCGGGAGTTCATCGATGGCAGGGATTTCTGCGGGCTGCCGGTTGTCCCATTCGAGGAAATGACGCAGTTCTATAAAGCCGAAGACATCGACGTATTCGTTGCTCTCAGTTACGCGAAGGTCAATGCGCTGCGTACGCAAAAGGTTCAGGAAGTACGTGCGGCAGGCTATCGAACCGCTAGCTATGTCAGCAGCCGCGCTACCGTCTTTCCAGATTTTGCCGTTGGAGGTAACTGCTTCATTCTGGAAGACAACACGATACAGCCGTTCGCCAAGATTGGTGACAACGTTACGCTTTGGAGTGGCAATCATATTGGGCATCACTCGGTCATCGAAGATAACTGTTTCATCAGTTCCCATGTCGTTATATCCGGTGGGGTGAGGGTTGGGGCGGGAACGTTTATTGGCGTGAACTCAACGGTGCGCGACCACGTTTCAATTGGTGAACGTTGTGTGCTCGGGGCCGGATCGCTGATTACGGCAGATACGGAACCCGAAGGCGTTTATCACGCGCCAGCCTCCGAGCGCGCCCGCGTCCCGAGTTCCCGGTTACGCAGCATTTAATGGAGTCCGCGGTGCAGTGGAATAAGCTCGGTCGGATCTTCTGCGCGTCAGGCGAGTATCCCTGGATGCTTAGCCATGCAGCAAATCCTGTGGCCGAATGGTTGCATGACAATATCTTCCGCATCTACTTCAGTTCGCGTGATGCTGGGCGCCGCGCTCACATCGGCTACGTCGACATTGATATCAACGAACCGCAAGTGATTTTGGCCGTCTCCGATGCCCCTGTTATCGCGCCGGGAAAGGTCGGCGCGTTTGACGATAGCGGCACGTCGATGGGATGCATCGTCCACCACGAAGGACGTCGTTATTTGTATTACCTGGGGTGGAATCTCGGCGTAACCGTTCCGTGGCGGAACACAATCGGCCTGGCCATCAGCGAGGCGCCGGATGCGCCCTTCGTCAAAGTATCTCGGGTTCCTGTCATGGATAGGCACGAGGTTGATCCCTTTACCATCTCGTATCCGAGTGTCATTGTTGACGACGGAGTGTGGCGCATGTGGTACGGATCAAATTTGTCCTGGGGAACCGGCAAGCAGGAAGAGATGAACCATCTGTTCAAGTATGCCGAGTCGGATGACGGGCGCGTCTGGCGTCGGGACGGCGCGATCGCATTGCATTTCAAGGACGAGACGGAGTATGCGATGTCCAAACCGAGTGTCGTCAAGGACGTCGGCGTGTACCGGATGTGGTACTCGTATCGTGGTCTCGCGTACAAGATCGGTTATGCGGAATCTCCGGACGGCATCTCCTGGGTCCGTCGCGACGAACTGGTCGGCATTGGGCCGAGCGAATCCGGGTGGGACGCCGACGCGATCTGCTATCCGTGTGTGTTTGATCACGGGGGGGGGCGTTACATGCTCTATAACGGTGGTCGCTATGGAGACTCCGGATTTGGTTTGGCGAAACTAGAAGGCTGCGACAAGAATGCACGGTGAACGATTTTACGGCGATCAGCGGCCTGTCTCGGTCCTCGACGATCCTATTGCCTACCATCTGGAGGAGCTTTGTTCCTTGGGCTACACGGTCATCAATGACGTGCTGCCGGGGAGTGAGCTTGATGATTGGCGCAAGCGTATCGACGCGGTGTATGAGCGGCAGGAACTAGAGGTTGGGGGGCGAGATGCGTTGATCGCTATCGGAGACCAGGATATCTGTCGCGCTCCGCTGCTCTACGACCAGACGTTTCTGTCGATGGCTCGACATCAAAAGGTACTTGCCGTCATAAGCCGAATTTTTGGTGACTCGTTTATCCTGAATCTACAGAACGCGATTATCAATCGGCCCAATGAGCGCCATCAGCAAAGTGCGTGGCATCGAGACCTACCTTATCAAAACTGGGTTGCATCGCGTCCTTTAGCCATCGGCGCCTTATTTGCAATAGATCCGTTCTCTGAAGAAACCGGTAGCACCCTGATGCTTGCGCATTCGCATAGACGTGAGTCGATTCCCTCAGAGGCTTACATCCGTACACACGCGGCAACGGTGACAGCCCGACCTGGATCGGTGGTGATGTTTGACGCAATGGTGTTCCATCGTGCCGGGTATAACCGTTCCCCGCAAATTCGACGTGGCGTGAACCATCTTTATACGGTACCAATTCTGAAGCAGCAGTACGACTTTACGCGCGCGTTGGGCGACGTGTTTCGCGAAGATGCGGAATTGCGGCGTCTACTCGGATATACGTCGACCGTACCCATCGACGTTTTGCAATGGCGTAGAGAGCGCCAGACTCGAAAGACGGCGCGCTAGCGCTATTTTCGTATTAGCGGATCGACAATTGATGGCAAGAATCGAGATCAGTGTGGTGGTCCCTTCGTACGGCTGTATTGGCTGTCTCGAGGAGTTATGTGCCAGGCTTGACAAAGTCTTGCGAGAAATCGTGTCGTCACACGAAATTGTCATCGTGGATGATCGTAGTCCTGATAATTCATGGCCACTGGTCCAATCACTGTCGCAACGCTATCCTGAGGTGCGAGGGGTTCGGCTAAGCCGAAATTTCGGACAGCAATTGGCGATTACCGCGGGCCTGCAGGCCGCATGCGGTGACAGCGTGGTCGTAATGGACTGTGATTTGCAGGACCCGCCTGAGCGGATCCCTGACCTGCTTGCCGAGTACAAGAAGGGGTACGACATGGTGCTGGCGCGTCGCATCGAGCGATCTCACTCGGCATTCCGGCGCGCTGCCGCGAGCGCTTACTTTGGATTAGTCAGCCGGATGACCGGGACGGCGATCGACGGAAGCTACGGAACCTTCAGCATCCTGTCGCGAAAGGTCGTAAATGAGTTTCTTCGATTTAGCGAGCGCGATCGACACTACCTCTTCATTCTGAAATGGCTGGGCTTCAATTCTGGTTCTATCGAGTATGTCCATGATGAGCGCCATTCAGGCGTTAGTTCGTATAGCCTGGGTCGTCTGCTGAAGCACGCGTTTTCCGGCGTGCTGTTTCACAACGCTGTGCTGTTGAACTGGATCATGTACACCGGGCTGCTTCTAACGTGCACCAGCTTCCTGACGGGCGGGTTCCTGATTTACCGGCATTTGACGTCGACTTCCTTGCCGGGCTGGACTAGTCTCGCCGTCACGATCCTGCTTTCTACGGGCGTCATTTTGGCCAGTGTTGGAACGGTCGGCCTGTACATCTCCCGTCTTTTCGAAATGGCTAAGGGGCGTCCTATCTACGTTGTCGACACCGAATGTGGGTGCGAGGCAACAATGTCAAAGGTCACTCGTTCGTGAGCGTTCAAGTGGGTACTTCCCAACTCGGCCATACGATCCTGAAAGTGCTCACTGGATTAGCTCTCCTGTGTGCCACGGCGGCTATCCTGAACAACGTGCTGTCCTATCGCATGGTTTTACAAGAGCGGGAGAAAGCGGCCGATGGCGTGGCTGCTTCGTTGGCAGCCCTTGGTGAGCGCAACGGAAATGCCGACGCGATCTTAAGACGAAATTTCTACGCGGTGCTGGAAATGCTTGGAAAAGATCCATCACTGCACCACGGCGATACGGGTGTGTTTGTTGCCGACTCCGCGTTTTTCGACGGCGCCTATATCGACAAGTCACCCGACGCAGTGCTCGAGCGTTGTGCAGTTCAGCCTTTCACCATTCCGGCATTAACCGGAATGCCGTTGATTGCAGCGCTACGTGATCGTCACAACAACTGCAAGTACGATTCTTACGCCTACCAATATTTGCCGGCACACGAGGCGATCGCCCCAGCGGGGTCGGCACAGCCCTGCACTCTGGCACGCCTACGCGGCCTGCGCAAGGTTGTCGTAATTCATCGCGTGGACACGACTTTCACTGCGGCGAGGCTAAATTGTGAGAATGGTTGAGCGTCTTGCGTCTAAGTTTCCCGCAGCGAGTGCAAAACCGGACCGTATTTTGCTCGACGGCTATGTGGCGTGTTTGAGCGCGACAATTGTGTTCGCGGTCGCGCTCCTCAGTTGCTACTCCAATGCGCAAACGCGAATAGACGCGACGCAGTCCCTTCTCAATGCCATATACGTAACATCTGCGACCGTCCTGGTCGGTATCGCGGTCATGTTCGAGCTTGCAGAAAGTCTCCAGAATAAGATGGTGGCCGCGCTTTCGCTGTCGATCGTAGTGGGGCTGGCGGCGCTCGCTCCTACTATGGCAATCTTGGGATTGCATCCGTTGCTTGCAAAGGCGGCAATTTTGCTGGTTAGCTTCCACGTGATTCGTTTGCTTGCCCGGGAGGGCCGTTGGCGGCGCGCCATCGCCCCGGCTCTAAGTGGCGCAGTGATGGGGTATTGGACGTTTCTCCTCGGGTTTGTGGACGGCTACAAGACTCCCTGGATCGCCGAAGCAACCATGTCCGGCCATGCACACGTCGACCTCCTATTTCACTCTGCGATAGTCAACATGCTGCGCTCGTACGGCATAGGGTCAATCGGCGTTGATGGCGCTAGCCCATTTCCCTACTATTTCGGCAGTCATCGGATCGTCGAATTGTTGTCGCGGGTTCTCAATGTTCCGGCTCTTGCGTTCTACTCCGTCGTTTTTCCGTTGTTACTAGGCCCGGTATTTTTGGCGGTGTTTTTTTTCTACGGTGTATCGTTCCAGACGTTCATCCGGAATCGGGAATTGTCTGTTCCCATCAGTTTTGGTACGCGAAATAACCTGTTCTGGCTCCTGTTCGCTATTGTCTTTATCGGCGTATTTCCCGCCGAATTCCGGCGCTTCCTAGGATTGTTCGACAACGTATTCCACAGCGAATCGTTTGGAATCGGGATGGTTTTTGCCTACCCACCAGGTGTGTTTTTCTTTGAGTACATCGGGCGTCGACGGGCGGCGTCGTTGAATGTAGTGTGGCCCATCGTAGGCGGCTTGTATCTCGCTGGGCTATGTATGGTGAAACTTAGTGTCGCGTGCGTCGTGGCCGGCGCGTCGGCTTACCTGCTTCTGCGCCTCAAAATATCCTGGCGGAATCGCGTCTTGGGGTTTTTGGCCGCCGGAGTACCACTGTGCTATGGCGTATCGGTTACCCGCGGCAGCCCATCGGGAGATTCCGGGCCGACGATTTCGGAAATGATCAAGCCGTTGGCGTTCCTGCGCGATACTGTTGAACCCAGATTCTGGTTGCTGTCGTTCGTAGCATTCTTTGGCCCGTTTATCATGTTCGTCTTGCTGCGCGTATTATTTCGGCGGAACTCCTTTGCCAATACGTTGATGACGGACGTGAAGGCTCGTGAACTCCTTGATGTTGAAGTGCTGACGGCGCTGCTGATCGGCTCCGTAATACCCGGCATGGTGCTATCCATTCCTCAAGGAGCGACGAATTTTTTCTCGGAAGTCTCTTATTGGTTCGTGCTGCCCATGCTTGCGGTTACGCTCTCTGAGCTTCTCCAGCGTTACGGTATTGTCGATATCTCGCGCGGTGCACCGGTGGCGCGCGCGGAACTCCCGAATGGCTAGCGCCACCCTTTTAAAAATTTCTGGCTCGGTGTGTCGAGTGCCGGTTGCTTAATAGTCAAGGCATTGGAAATGCGCATTTTTTTTGCGGTCCTTCCCACAGTGTTGCTGGTGGCGTACAGCCAGATCGTCGTGAAGTGGCGTGTCGGTATCCTGGCCACAACCATCGACCTCCAGCGCACGGGAGTGACACGCTACATCGCTTATCTTCTCGATCCGTTCGTGCTCTCGGCTTATGTCGCCGGTCTGTTGGGATCCTTTGTCTGGCTCTTTACCGTCTCGAAGCTGCCGTTAGCACTGGCGTTTCCCGTGTATCAAGGTCTGACTTTCTTTCTCGTCGTGATAGCGAGCGCGATGATTTTCAATGAACCGATGACATCGGCGAAGGTGATTGGCATCGCCATGATTCTGGGTGGTGTGATCGTGGGGACGCGGGGATGATCGCGATTGTTCGCTCGGTTGGTGTTGAAATCAATGATATGACCGGTGCTATCCGCGATGTTGTCGGGCGAGAGGCGCCCGATCTGTTGGATCTGTTTGACGAGTATGTGGGAGAGATGCGTTTCGGGCGTGCCTTGATCGATAAAAACATTGCCTCGCTACGGCGTGGCGCGGCCATACTTGAGGTAGGTGCGGGATCACTACTGCTGAGTTGTCGATTGCAGCAGGAAGGTTTCAATGTAACGGCACTCGAACCGATTGGCAGTGGCTTTTCCCATTTTTCCAGGCTCCAGGCGATCGTGCTGCGCCATGCCAGGCATGAAGGCTTTGCACCTAGCTTGTTGAGCAGTACAGGCGAAGCACTCTCGATTTGCAACGCCTTCGATTTCGCATTTTCGATCAACGTTATGGAGCATGTTGCCGATGTTTCGACGGTGTTGCAGCGTGTATTCGACTCGCTCAAGCTGGGCAGTACGTATCGGTTTGTGTGCCCCAATTACGCGTTTCCGTACGAGCCGCACTTCAATATTCCGACTGTGATTAGTAAGTCACTGACGCAAAAATTGCTGTGGCGATGGATAGAGCACTCGAACAATGTTGTCGATCCGATAGGTACGTGGGCCTCTCTCAACTGGATCAGTGTACGCAGCGTGACGCGAGTTTGCCGTAAAAAACTGTCCACTACGCCACACTTCGATCGCTCGATTTTCGATGCTTTCCTGAATCGCGCGATGTCCGATCCAGGTTTCCAGAGCAGACGTGGTACCGTTTTGGTGGCGCTGATAGCGTTGCTCTGGCGAACGGGATTTCTGTCGCTGACAAGATTGATCCCGGCTACCGCACTTCCGATAATGGATTGTTCTATCGTTCGCGTGTAGGAGTCTGGTTGCGTGGACCTGTAGTGTCAGGTGACGCATTTGCATTTGGAGTAATTGGGCAGGTTTTTTTGAATTTTTTCCGGGCAAGATCGCGAAATTGATCGCCAGAGGCGGGAATAATTGGGGAGCCAGACCGGGCTGCGTGAAGCAGTATTGTTTGC
Source organism: Paraburkholderia sp. BCC1884 (assembly GCF_900996225.1). Taxonomy (GTDB): domain Bacteria; phylum Pseudomonadota; class Gammaproteobacteria; order Burkholderiales; family Burkholderiaceae; genus Paraburkholderia. The sequence goes on from NZ_CAAJGL010000101.1 coordinate 262,528, forward strand.
AATTTGATGATGTGGATTGACGAGCGCGTCCTGACGCACTTTACGCACCAGAACCGTGGCGCACGACTGACGTATCCGAGGCAAGGCCTGAATATGCATACGCTCCATTCGCAAGTTCCCCTGACAGTCAGCGAGGCCGATATGCCTTCGAAAGCAAAGGATAGCGCGCTCAACAGTCGCGCATCGGGGGTCAATATTCCGTTTAATCGCCCGTACATGACGGGACGAGAGTTGCACTACATGGCACAGGCGCACGCTGCTGGCCATTTGGCTGGCGATGGGGTGTTTACAGGGCGCTGCCATCAATGGTTGACTCAACGAACCAAAGCTGCGAAGGCCTTACTCACCCATTCGTGTACCGCGGCTCTCGAAATGGCTGCGCTGCTGTTGGACATCGCGCCGGGCGACGAGGTCATCATGCCGTCTTACACCTTTGTCTCGACGGCCAATGCGTTTGTTCTTCGTGGTGCCGTGCCCGTCTTTGTGGATGTTCGTCCGGATACGCTTAATCTGGACGAGACGTTAGTCGAAGACGCGATAACGAATCGAACCAAGGCAATCGTCCCGGTCCATTACGCCGGTGTCGGTTGCGAAATGGATACGCTTATGGCCATCGCTGAGCGGCATGGTTTGTACGTCGTCGAAGATGCCGCACAGGGCGTGATGGCGAAGTATAAGAATCGTGAGCTCGGCAGCATTGGACAATTAGGCACGTACAGTTTCCACGAGACCAAAAACGTGATCTGCGGAGAGGGTGGGGCGCTTATCGTCAATGATGCGAAATTTGCGATGTCGGCGGAAATTATCAGGGAGAAAGGCACCGACCGCAGTCGTTTCTATCGAGGCGAGGTAGACAAGTACACATGGCAATCGAGCGGTAGTTCATTTTTGCCGAGTGAGCTCTCCGCGAGTTTTCTCTGGGCGCAATTGCTGGAAGCGGATTGGCTGACATCGGAGCGTCTGGCTTTATGGAATCGTTACAACGCGTTACTCGCGCCCCTTGAACGCAAGGGCTTGCTCCGGCGTCCAGTCATTCCGTTGGAGTGTGAGCACAACGCGCATATGTACCAGATCCTTCTCACTCCTGATATCGACCGGCAACTGGTGCTGCAGAGACTAAAGGACGCGGGCGTCGGCGCGGTATTCCACTACGTTCCATTGCACTCGTCACCGGCCGGCCGTTCGTTTGGACGCGCTCACGGCGACCTGGATGTGACATTAGACATTTCGTCGCGTCTGATTCGCCTCCCGCTGTGGATCGGGTTAAGCGACATTGAGCAGCGGTATGTTGTGTCTGCGCTGGAAACGGCGTTGACGACCGACGTTTGAGCGGCATCGGCATAAGTGAGCATCGAGAACATGGCCCAAAAAACCAGTGGCATTCGCAGCGTGCTGTCGAACCCCGGAATCTACGATTTTTTCCAGACTTTGATGGGCGGTCGAAATGGCCGTTCTGATTTTGCGCAGCACTTCGTCAGAGCTCATGAAGGCGATAACGTATTAGATATCGGGTGTGGCACGGCTGAATTGCTGGCCTACCTACCGCGGGTAAACTACTGGGGCTTCGATATTAGCGAGCGGTATATCGATGCGGCACGTGAGCACTATGGCGCACACGGTAACTTTGTGTGCAAGCTAGTGGATTTTTCCGATCTGGCTCGGCTTCCAAAATTTGATCTCGTGATCGCCTCTGGAGTTATCCATCACCTGGACGATGATGCCGCGGTAAACCTTTTCGAACTGGCGAAAACGGCGCTTAGTCCAAGGGGCAGATTTGTCTCTATCGATCCCGTCCTTTGCAAAAAGCAAAACCCCATCGCACGTTTGCTCGTGAGCTATGACCGGGGACAAAATGTGTGCGATGGCTCTGGATACGAGCGACTCGCGAGGAAGGCTTTTAAGACGGTGTCCGGGACTGAGCGCCATCAAAAATGGATACCGTATTCACACTGGATTATGGAGTGTCAGTGACGTTGTTCGATGAGCCTGTTTTCGACTGTCGGCACTCGGCTGAGGTGCCCGATTTTGCCGAGTCGTTGTCGTGAAGCGCATCATCTTCGCGGCTGTATTTGGAGTCTTTGTCGACTCGCTCGTTATTCGCGCTGGCGCGACGATGAGTGCGCGACTCCTGCTCGCTCCTTTCCTGGGCGCGTTAAGCCTTACGGCCTGCGGTGAATGGATACTAGCGCGGATGCGCGTGACGTTACTGGTAACGTGGTTGCCGGCCGCCTTTGTGACCGGCACCATGGTCACGTCAATCGCCATATTCGGACTGACGTTAATCGGTACGCCATCGGCGCAATCGGCTTTCATTATCTGGACCATGGTAGTGGCTCTGGCGTGGATAGTCTGGCGCCCGCCGTCAATGCCGCAATCTGGAAGCTGGCTTGATGTCGGCACCATGATTGGATTCGCGGCGTTGTGCGCTTACTTTTGCCGCAGCGTTGCTGGGTTCTTGCCCACTGCGCCGTCGGGTGGGGCGTTGTTGGGCTGGTCGGATCTTTATCTTCACGGCACCGTTATCGCCTCGTTTGGTGACGCTTTGGCGCTTACCCGCGGAGACATTTTTTTAGCAGACGCCGCTCGTCCTTTTTATCATTATGGGCCGTTCATGCTACCGGCCGCGTTGCTGCCATCAACAGGGCTTCCCGGGGTGGGTCTGGCGACATCTGTCCTGCTGCCATTTGGATTGCTTATCGCAGCCTTGGGGGCGCACGTGTTTGTGGCGGAGCTCGCTGGGGAGGGTGCAGCCCTAGTTGCCGTACTGGCTGTTGCTATTTTTCCTGACGCGTCAGTTTATGGCATGTACAACGGGTTCTTCGGATTCCATTGGTTGCTCATTACGGCGCCCGGTTCCGGATATGCGCTCGGCGGCGGATTGGTGGCTTGCACCTGCCTCATGTACAGCTTGCGGACCGGTGATCGGCTACCTCTAATCGCAGCGTTCTTTCTGCTCGCGCTGCTTTTTCTGACCCGCGTTCACTTTTTCATGCTGCTCGCCCCTGCAATGATTGGCGTAGCGATACTGACCAATACGAAAGGCGGTGCGCGCCGGCGCGTATTGTGGGGTGGCGTTTTTATCATAGCGGTCGCGTCGGCGGCAGTAGCCATTTCGCCTGCCATTCGAACCGCGTGGACTAATCTCGTTGAGCCGGCGGTCGCTATTGACACGATGTTGGCAAGCGGTCCTGAACATTTTCGGCAGTTGTTCAGGGTGCTGATAACGCAGTGTTATGCATTTGCTTTACTGGCCGGAATCAGCATGATGCTGGCTGCTGCGCTTGGCATTTTCTTGGTCGGCTATCCGATGGTCGCTGCGTGGCGGTGCCGATCCGAACATCGTGAAGCAATTGACCTACTGCCTCTTTTGCTGTGCGGCAGTTTCGCGGCGCTTTGGTTGATCGCACCGGTGCCTGCAGCGAGCGATGCTTCTGAGTACAAGCAGCGGCATTTCATTTTGCTCTACGCAGTGGTTGCGCTTTGGGTCCTTGCGAGATTGCTTCAGGCTCGCGGGGATATCAAATTGAACACTCAGAGCGCACGTTTCGTTGGCTGGTGTGCTTTCATGGGGGTCATCGCAGCCACGATGGTTTTCGGTAAAGACGCTAACCCGGGCGCGCCGGCAGCGAAATATATGGATTGGGCTAGTCAGTTCTATGGTCAGAAAATAATACCTGGGATAGCGCAGGTTGCCGCCTATATACGTAGCAACTCGAGGCCGGGTGATACTTTGGTAATGGCTGGCGAGCCGATCAAGGATCCGCTGACAGGTCCTCTCGTTGAATTGGTTAGTCTGTCCGACGTGCCCGCCTATCTGAGTCGTACTGATCTGCTGTTACAGAAGGGCGGCACGTCTGCCACTCTGGCCAATCTGCGCTCAGCGCAAATCAATCAGATTGTCCAGAGCGCGGACTGGACGTTGGCATGCAATGCAATGCGGCGAAGCGGCATTCGCTGGTACGTAGGAAGCGACAACGTGCTACCTGCGTGGAGCCTCGGAAGAGCGCACGCCGTCTTTCGAAGCGGTGAATTTTCTGTGTATGACGCCGGTGGACCGCATGTCACTGCGCGCTGTGACACGGCTTCTAACTAGCGTGCTCCCTGATTCGCATAGCACGGCCTTCATCGACATCGAAGGCGTACGCGTAGTTAACGCCGGGGAATACTAGAGCTCCGAGTACGATCGTAGCCGTGCGTACGGGCCGGGCCGATGGGGGTGTTTTCCCGAGGTTAGGCTGCGGCCGCTACAATTTGCAAGCAAGTGCCCGCGAAAAGGCTGCGGCCAAATCTGCATCGAAGTGTGCTAATGACCTGTCAATCTCCGCGTTAAGTCATTGTTTTGGAAGTGATTTAAAAGGTGAGGCAAGGCTCCTTACGCTTTTCGAAAGGTTGAGTGGGGCGAGACGCTGCTTTGAATCTTTCCCTTCCCGCCCCGATCCCTTCTTGAATTTGTCACCACCCATCCATATAATTAGCACTCGCTGCACGAGAGTGCTAACAACATCGCCGGTTGGCTTCGCCAGCCGGGTTTTCTCAGCGTTCTTCAGTCTCAATCAAGAGAGGAGTATGTATGAACCTTCGTCCTTTGCATGATCGCGTGATCGTCAAACGTCTGGATCAAGAAACCAAGACTGCGTCGGGCATCGTGATCCCCGAAGCCGCAGCGGAAAAGCCGGATCAAGGCGAAATCCTCGCAGTCGGCCCGGGCAAGCGTGACGACAAGGGCGCACAGATCGCGCTCGACGTGAAGGTTGGCGACCGCGTCCTGTTCGGCAAGTACGCAGGCCAGACCGTCAAGGTCGACGGCAACGAACTGCTCGTGATGCGTGAAGAAGACATCATGGCCGTGGTGCAGAAGTAAGCGCTGAGTCGCTACTTTTCCCGGTCATATCCCAAGAATTCAAGGAGTTAGAAGATGGCAGCTAAAGACGTCGTATTCGGTGATTCCGCCCGTGCCAAGATGGTTGAAGGCGTGAACATCCTCGCGAACGCTGTGAAGGTCACGCTCGGTCCGAAGGGCCGCAACGTGGTCCTGGAACGCAGCTTCGGCGGCCCGACGGTCACCAAGGATGGTGTCTCGGTCGCAAAAGAGATCGAACTGAAAGACAAGCTCCAGAACATGGGCGCGCAAATGGTCAAGGAAGTCGCTTCCAAGACCAGCGACAACGCAGGTGACGGCACCACGACCGCAACGGTTCTGGCTCAGTCGATCGTCCGCGAAGGCATGAAGTACGTTGCATCGGGCATGAACCCGATGGACCTGAAGCGCGGTATCGACAAGGCTGTGTTCGCAGCGATCGAAGAACTGCGCAAGATCAGCAAGCCGTGCACGACCAACAAGGAAATCGCGCAAGTTGGCTCGATTTCGGCAAACAGCGACTCGTCGATCGGCGATCGTATCGCTGAAGCAATGGACAAGGTCGGCAAGGAAGGCGTCATCACCGTCGAAGACGGCAAGTCGCTGCAAGACGAGCTCGACGTCGTCGAAGGTATGCAATTCGACCGCGGTTACCTGTCGCCGTACTTCATCAACAACCCGGACAAGCAAGTTGCTGTGCTCGAGAACCCGTTCGTGCTGCTGCACGACAAGAAGGTTTCGAACATTCGTGACCTCCTCCCGGTACTGGAACAAGTCGCCAAGGCTGGCCGTCCGCTGCTGATCATCGCAGAAGACGTCGAAGGCGAAGCACTGGCAACGCTGGTGGTGAACAACATCCGCGGCATCCTGAAGACTGTTGCCGTCAAGGCTCCGGGCTTCGGCGACCGTCGTAAGGCCATGCTGGAAGACATCGCGATCCTGACCGGCGGTCAAGTCATCGCTGAAGAAACCGGCCTGACGCTCGAAAAGGCAACGCTGGCTGAACTGGGTCAAGCGAAGCGTATCGAAGTGGGCAAGGAAAACACGACGATCATCGACGGCGCTGGCGAAGCTGCAACCATCGAAGCGCGTGTGAAGCAGGTTCGCACGCAAATCGAAGAAGCTACGTCGGACTACGACCGTGAAAAGCTGCAAGAACGCGTTGCCAAGCTGGCAGGCGGCGTTGCAGTGATCAAGGTTGGCGCTGCGACCGAAATCGAAATGAAGGAAAAGAAGGCACGTGTCGAAGACGCACTGCACGCAACGCGCGCAGCTGTGGAAGAAGGCATCGTCGCTGGTGGCGGTGTTGCGCTGATCCGCGCTCGCACGGCAATCGCTGGCCTGAAGGGCGCTAACGCCGATCAGGACGCAGGTATCAAGATCGTGCTGCGCGCGATGGAAGAGCCGCTGCGCCAGATCGTCACGAACGGTGGCGAAGAAGCCAGCGTCGTGGTGGCAGCAGTTGCAGCAGGCACGGGCAACTACGGCTACAACGCAGCAACCGGCGAGTACGTCGACCTGGTCGACGCTGGTGTTGTCGACCCGACGAAGGTGACGCGCACGGCGCTGCAAAACGCAGCTTCGGTTGCGGGTCTCCTGCTGACGACCGACGCAGCTGTTTGCGAACTGCCGAAGGAAGATGCACCGATGGGCGGCGGTATGCCCGGCGGCATGGGCGGTATGGGCATGGACATGTAATTCCGCTTGGGCCTCGTTACGAGGCTCAGTGGGAAACACATGGGGAAGCGCGCCGCGAGGTGTGCTTCCCAAAAGAAAAAACCCGCAGAAATGCGGGTTTTTTTATGGGCGCCGCGCGTCGATCGCGGCGCTAACGGCGTTCAATGCCGCGCTTCCCCCGGCGCAGCATCTTTGCCGGCGGCCGGCGGCGTTTCGTCGTCGCTGCTGCGCGCCCAGAAAAAACGATCGGGCAGATACGCGCCCATGCCGGGGCGAAACGCGGCGCGCACGGCCTGATACAGATACTCCTGCGCCTCGCGCACGGCCTCGGCAGGGTCCTGGCCGTTGGCCAGCAACGCGGCAATCGCGGCGCCCAGGGTATCCGTCAATCCCATGATCCGGTGACTGCCGCGATCCCACATGTCCTGGCGTAATTGGCCGTCTTCGCTGAAAAGCGTGTTGACGTGGCGGTGCGTCCCCGTTTCCGTCGACATAATGTATTCGCAGCCCTGCGAGAGCAGATGCGAGATCGCTGCGTCGAGGCTCGGCGCTTCGGCGTCGCCGTCCGGCTGGGCAAGCGCGAGCAGCGTGGTGGCGTCGGCGACCAGCAGCGTGGTCTGCGGCGCCAGCAGGTCGGCGATCGCCTCGCGCAGTTCGTCGGCGGCGAGCACGTGTTCGTCGTCGAGCGTGAAGTCGGGGGCGAGAATCAGGGGGATGTCGTCGTAGTCCGCCACCACTTCGGCGATCGCGCTGACGACCTCAGCGCGAGTGCACGCGCCGACTTTGAACGCCGCGATTGGCATGTCTTCGAGCAGCATGCGCGCCTGGGTCGCCACCACTTCCGGGTCGAGCCCGGTCACCTCGTCACAGCTCGCCGAATCGCGCACGGTGTAGCCGGTGAGGACGGAGACGCCGTGACAGCCCATGCTGGCAAGGGTCATCAGGTCGGCCTGCAGGCCGGAGCCGCCGGTGGGATCGGAGAGGCCGAAGGTGAGGACAATCGGAGGCGTGTCGCTGGGCATGAAAATTGGCTAAAAGGAGCTGAATTTAGGCGCAGAGAGTGCGCAATCGGCTCAATTATGCGGCCTAAACCGTCGCGAGGGCGTTTTTTCGCATCCTTGGCTGCATCGCGGCGACGACGTGCTCGCCTGCGCGCGGCACGGTGTCGCGATGACTGTGTCGGCGCACGCTGGGCATTGCGTCACAGGGCACCGTACGCGAGCCTTCCTCCTTTCTGATTGCTAGGCATTGGGGCGGCAACACGGTACCATCATGGCTCCCGTTTCCACGGATTCTACGACGCGACACAAGAATGGAATATCAAAGCTGGATGTGCCTGATTTGCGGCTGGATTTACGACGAAGAAGCCGGTTTGCCGGACGAAGGCATTGCGCCGGGCACCCGCTGGGAAGACGTTCCCATTAACTGGACCTGCCCGGAATGCGGCGCGCGCAAGGAAGACTTCGAGATGGTCCAGATCTGATTCCAGGTGACAGCCGGCCTTGGCCGGTCGCATCAGGAGTCGGGGGTTGGCGGCGCGCGGGCGGCGCAGTGTTTCGGCGCCGGCTCATGCCGTATCGCACCCATCTGGCTCTTCTGGAATGCTGTCTCAACGCTTCGGCGCGGAACGTCCACGCTCGTACCGTGTCGCAGCGATAGTCTGTCATTGTTCTGTCGCCGGTTCGCGCGTTAGCCAGTCGGTCTGCGTGCGGTGCGAAGCGACGGCCCGTCAGCTTCGTGTCTCCTGCCCATGACTCTTCGATCCGCTGCACCCGTTTCCTTCGACGCCTTGCCAAATCCACGCGGCGGCGCGGTTCGTCCCGCGGAACTTGCGCTGGCCGAGGCGTCGCTGGCGTTCGAGCAGCACGAGGATTGCACCGCGGCCTTGCTGCGCGCGTCTCACGCGTTGCGCGGAGCCGGCTGGCTGAGCGCGCAACGCCTGGCCGACGCGCTCGTGCGCGTTTCGCCGCTCGCCTCGGACGATCCCGCCGACGCGCAACACGTACGACCGCTGATCGGCGCGTCCCTGCGCGATTTCCGCGCGGCGCTCGAGCGTCACAATCTGCGCGAACTGTCCTGCTCGCCCACGCTGTTCAATCACTACCGGGCACTCTGCACGCATCTGTCGGAGCACACGCCCGGCACGACCGTCGCCTTCGAAGATCTCGCGTTGACCGCACGCCCGGTGCCGCCGGTAACGTTGCACGCGCAATCGGCCGACCAGCTCGCGCATTTACGGGCCCGCTACGAGCGTGCGCTGCTGCCCGTGTTGCGCTCGCAAGCCGCGACCGGCAGCGCGGTCGCGCTGGCCGTCACCAACGCGGCGCTCGACGAACTCGACGCGGTGTTCGGCGAACTCGCGGGCCCCGATCCGTACGACTTCTGGCGCCTCGCCCGAGCCTGCGGCAAGGCGCTGCGGGTCAGCGGCCGCGCCACCGGCGAGACCGATGCGCGACGCTTCTATGCACGCTGCAATCTGGCGCTGGCCGATCACGCGCGCGGCATCGAGCTTGCGCCGCGCTCGCTGGTGCGCGCGACCTTGGCGCTGCTGTGGCGCGACTACGCGCTATTCGGTGCAGCCGCGGAAGACGCAGACCAGGTCGAAGTCCTGCACGATTACGGCTTGACCGTCGACTGGCATGTCGCCGGCACCCAGGCATCCGAAATGTTGTGGGAGAAGAGCGCGACGCAAGTGCAGTCCTTCACCGCCATGCACAGTTCATTGACGCGGGAATTGGGCGCGCTGACGGTCAACGCCAATGCCTACGAAGATTTTCTGCAGACCGCGGATACGTCGATCTCCGCGCTGACCGACCACGCCCGCGCAGCCGACCAGCCGGAGAAAGCCGACCCAAGCGAAGCGCTGCAGGCCGGCGACGCCGCCTATCGGCTCGGCTCGGCTGCCTGCGCATTGGGCCTCGGCCAGGTGGCGCTGCTGGCCGATGCACTCGGGCTCGCGTGGCGGCGGCGCGCACATGCCGCGGTCTCGACGCCGGCGGTTCGCGCGCACGTGGTCGTTGGTGCACCGGCGGCGAGCACGCTGGAACAGGCCGCCGAGGCATTGCGCGCGGCGCTGCACAAAGTCGCCGCGGGTGTCGCGCCGGCGGGCGGCAATGCCGCATTGACCGCGTTGCGGCGCGCCATCGAACAGGGTGGCGCGTAATTCGCCTACGGCGCTTACCGCCGCAGATCCGCAGCGATCACCCACGGCGGCGTGCGCTGGACGATATGGTCTGCCACGCCACCCGCTGGCACGGCGGATGCGTGCCCCAAAGTGCCGCCAACCTGCGTCATGGCGAGGGCTCGCGTGCGTGATAGAGTGCAACTTGATTCGCCGTCGATGGCTCGCGGCACGCTTCATTGGCACGCGTCGCGGTTCCACGCTCAAAGCCCGCCATCCTGCATCGTCTTTGCTAAAATCCGAACTATGTCCAAGAGTACCGATCGCATCAATCTGACCAACCAGTTCCTGATCGCCATGCCCAACATGGCCGATCCGACGTTTTCGGGAACGGTGGTCTACCTTTGCGATCACAGTGAGCGCGGCGCGCTCGGCCTCGTCATCAACCGGCCGACCGATATCGACCTGCAAGCGCTCTTCAGTCGCATCGATCTCAAGCTCGAGATCGAACCCCTTCTCCATGTGCCCGTCTATTTCGGCGGCCCGGTGCAAACCGAGCGCGGCTTCGTGTTGCACGATCCGAAAGACGGCAATGCGTACACCTCGTCCATGTCGGTGCCGGGCGGTCTCGAGATGACCACGTCGAAAGACGTGCTCGAAGCCGTCGCAAGCGGCACGGGTCCGGAGCGTTTCCTGCTCACGCTCGGCCATGCCGGCTGGGGCGCAGGCCAGCTCGAGGAAGAAATCTCCAAGAACGGCTGGCTGACGGTCGAAGCCGATCCGAAAATCGTCTTCGACGTGCCCGCTGAAGAACGTCTCGAAGCCGCACTCGCGTTGCTCGGCATCAACCTGTCGATGCTCTCGGGCGAGGCGGGTCACGCATGAGCCTGCCGGCCGGACGTGAGGCGACGCTGCTTGCGTTCGACTATGGTGAAAAACGCATCGGCGTGGCGGTTGGCAATTCGCTGACCCGCAGCGCGCGGCCGCTCGTCATCGTGCAGAACCGCAGCCGCGAATATCGCTTCGAGGCGATCGGCAAACTGATCGCGGAATGGAAGCCGGACATGCTGGTCGTCGGCTTGCCGATGCATCCCGACGGCACGCCGCATGAGATGACCCAACTCGCAAAGCGCTTCGGCAATCAGCTGAATGGCCGCTTCAATCTGCCGGTCACGTGGATCGACGAGCGTTATTCGTCGGTCGAGGCGAAGGCGGAAATCCGCGCCGGTAACGGCCGCGCCGATATGCTCGACGCCGAAGCCGCCAGCATCATCCTCCAGCAATACTTTGACGGACTGTCCGACGATCATGAGTTCCATTGACGCCGAAGCGTTGTATCGCGCGTTGCTCGACCAGATTCGCGCGGCCTATGGCGACCAGCTCGGCGCGGGCCGGAGCGACGCCGAAGGCGCGGTGCTGGCCGGCATTCATAGCGGCGGCGCGTGGCTCGCCGAACGGCTCGCGCACGATCTGAATCTGCCGAGTTTCGGCGTGGTCAACGTCGCCTTGCATCGCGACGACTACGCGAAGAAAGGCCTGCACTCGCAAGCGAGCCCGACCTCGCTGCCGTTTTCCGTCGACGGTCGCCGCATCGTGCTGGTGGACGACGTGCTGTACACCGGCCGCACGATTCGCGCGGCGGTGAACGAGTTGTACGACTATGGCCGCCCAGCCGCGGTGGACCTGGCCGTGCTCGCGGATCGCGGCGGACGCGAGTTGCCGGTGGCGGCGCGCTTCGTCGGCGGCATGGTGACCGTGCCTGCGGACGCCACGCTCGTGCTGGCTCGCGAGCAAGGCGCTGAAGCAGGCGGCGCGCCGGCGCGGTTCACTTTTCACACTGAAGCACGGGTCGATTGAACGCGGCGCAAGCAAGCGTGCGTGGGTGCGTGGGTGCGTGCGTGCGTGAGCCAGGGCCTGTCGGCCCGGCACCGTAGCACGCGGTCAGCATCGACATCGATCACGTTGAAGCCCGTATTTGAAGCAGGTACACCATGAACACCGCCACCCCGGCTCCCAAGGATTCCGCCGATAGCGCCACCGAGCGCTTCCGTTACGGCTTCCTGAAGGGCAACCCGCAGCTCACGAAAAACGGCGAGCTCAAACATCTGCTGTCGATCGAAGGTTTGCCGAAGGCGATCGTCAATCACATTCTCGACACCGCCGATCAGTTCGTCAGCGTGACCGATCGCGAAGTGAAAAAGGTGCCGCTGTTGCGCGGCAAGTCGGTGTTCAATCTGTTCTTCGAGAACTCGACGCGCACGCGTACCACCTTCGAAATCGCTGCCACGCGTCTGTCGGCCGATGTGCTGAATCTGAATATCAACGCATCGTCCACGAGCAAGGGCGAGTCGCTGCTCGACACGATCAACAACCTTTCGGCGATGCATGCCGACATGTTCGTCGTGCGTCACGCCTCGAGCGGCGCGCCGTATCTGATCGCCCAGCATTGCGCGCCGCACGTGCACGTGATCAACGCTGGCGACGGCCGTCACGCCCACCCCACACAGGGGCTGCTCGACATGTACACGATCCGCCACTACAAGAAAGATTTCACGAATCTGCGTGTGGCGATCGTCGGCGACATTCTGCATTCGCGGGTGGCGCGTTCCGATATCCACGCGCTGACCACGCTCGGTGTGCCGGAAGTGCGCGCGATCGGTCCGCGCACGCTGCTGCCGGGCGGCCTCGAACAGATGGGCGTGCGGGTGTTCCACAATCTCGACGAAGGCCTGAAGGACGTCGACGTGATCATCATGCTGCGTCTGCAGAACGAGCGGATGAGCGGTGCGCTGCTGCCCTCGGCGCAGGAGTACTTCAAGAGCTGGGGCTTGACGCCGGAGCGCCTCGCGCTCGCCGCGCCCGACGCGATCGTGATGCATCCGGGCCCGATGAATCGCGGCGTCGAAATCGACTCGCAAGTGGCCGACGGTCCGCAATCGGTGATTCTGAATCAGGTGACATTCGGCATCGCGGTGCGCATGGCGGTGATGGGTATCGTCGCGGGCAATCACGACTGATCCCGTCGAGTACAGGTTAAACAAAAGGCAGCGCATGAAGATTCATATTCAAGGCGGCACGCTGATCGATCCGGTAGCGGGCACCGAACAGCAGCAGGACGTTTTTATCGCGGCGGGCAAGTTCGCCGCCATCGGCCATGCGCCGGCCGACTTCCACGCAGAGAAGACGATCGACGCCAAGGGCTTGCACATCGCGCCGGGTCTGGTCGATCTGTCCGCGCGTTTACGCGAACCGGGCTACGAACACAAGGCGACGCTCGAATCCGAAATGGCCGCGGCGCTCGCGGGCGGCGTGACGAGCCTCGTATGTCCGCCGGACACCGATCCGACTCTCGACGAACCGGGCCTCGTCGAGATGCTCAAGTTCCGCGCGCGCAATCTGAACCAGGCGCACGTATATCCGCTCGGCGCGTTGACGGTCGGCCTCAAAGGTCAGGTCATCACCGAGATGGTCGAGCTGACGGAGTCGGGTTGCATCGGCTTTTCGCAGGCCGATGTGCCGGTGGTCGACACGCAGGTGCTGATGCGCGCGCTGCAATACGCGAGAACCTACGGCTACACGACGTGGCTGCGTCCGGTGGATGCGTATCTCGGCAAGGGCGGGGTGGCCGCGAGCGGCGCGCTGGCCTCGCGTCTCGGTCTGTCGGGCGTGCCCGTGTCGGCGGAAACCATCGCGCTGCATACGATCTTCGAACTCGTGCGCGTCACGGGCGCGCGGGTGCATCTGTCGCATCTGTCGTCGGCGGCGGGCATCGCGCTGATGCGCGCGGCCAAGACCGAAGGCCTGCCGGTTTCGTGCGACGTCACCATCAATCACGTCCATCTGATCGATCTGGACATCGGTTACTTCGATGCGCAGTTCCGGCTCGATCCGCCGCTGCGTCAACAGCGCGATCGCGAGGCGATCCGCGCGGGTCTCGTCGACGGTACGATCGACGCGATCTGCTCCGACCACACACCGGTCGACGACGACGAAAAGCTGCTGCCGTTTGCCGAAGCCACGCCGGGTGCAACGGGCCTGGAGCTGTTCCTTTCGCTGACCGTGAAATGGGCCGACGAAGCCGGTGTGCCGCTCGCCAAGGCGCTGAGCCGCATCACCACCGCGCCGGCCGATGTGTTGAATCTCGAAGTGGCGGGTCGCCTCGCCGTGGGTGGCGCGGCCGATCTCTGTGTGTTCGATCGTCACGCGCACTGGCGCGTCGAGCCGCGCGCGCTGAAGAGCCAGGGGCACAACACGCCGTTCCTCGGCTACGAACTGCCGGCGCAAGTGCGGGCGACGATCGTGTCCGGTCACGTCGCTTTCGAACAGCGCTAATCGCCGCGGCATCGCTCAGATACGGAACGCACCGACCATGAAGCTCGCCTTACGCAAGGCCCGTCTCCTCGCGCATCTGTTGCACGGCATGTGGACCGTCGCGACGCGGTTTCCACGCGCCAGCGTGCAGCAGCGTCAAACGCTGAATCGCGAGTGGTCGCTGAAAATGCTGCGGCTGTGCGGCATGCGGCTCGTCGTTCATAACGACAGCGCACGCCTCGATCGCGGCGCGCTGGTGGTCGCCAATCACATCTCGTGGATCGACATCTACGTGATCAATGCGTGGCGGCCGACACCGTTCGTTTCGAAGGCGGAGATCCGGCAATGGCCGATAGTCGGCTGGCTCGCGCAGCAACTCGATACGGTGTTCATCCAGCGCGAGAAGCGCAGCGACGCGAAGCGGATCATGCATGAACTGTCCGGGCGCCTGAGTGCGGGCGAACTGATGTGCGTGTTCCCCGAGGGCACGACGTCCAGCGGACTCACACTGCTGCCGTTTCACGCGAATATGTTCCAGGCGGCCGTGTCGGCGTCCGTGCCGGTGCAGCCGCTGTGCATCATGTATGAGGACGGCCAGGGGCGGCAATCCACCGCGCCGGCTTATATCGACGACCTGTCGCTCGCCGATTCGCTGAATCTGCTGCTGCAAGGCGGCCCGTTGACGGCGCATGTCCACGTGGGCGCGCCGCTTGCGCCGGGCGCGGACCGGCGCACGTTGGCGGCGGAGGCGGAAGGGGTGATTGCTGCTGCGCTGCGGCAGATGCAGGGCGGCCGGGCGACTGCCGCGGTGGCTGCGCAAGAGGCCGTGTCGGCAGCGACGACGGGGGCGCTGATCGAGCCTGTCGATCACTCGGGCCGTTCGGCGTAGCCCGTGGGCTCAGGCGCTGGCGACTCGCATCGTGATGCGCTTGTGGCCATAGTGCGTGGCCATAGTTTCCGGGCCGGCTCGAAGCGCGCTGATCGTTTTCGAGTCGCGCCGGTTCTGCCCGTTCTAGTTGCCGCCGCCGGGTGCGCGGCAGCTTTCACAATCGACCTGCGTCAGCGTGCGTTCAGCCGGATTCGGCGCGAGGCGCACGGCCGACAATCGCTCGCCCCACACGCAGCCCGAGTCGAGTCCGATCAGATTGTCGCGCAAGGTCAAACCGAGCGCGGCCCAATGACCGAACACCACCGTTACGTCGGAGGTCTTGCGCGAAGCCACGTCGAACCACGGCACGCAGCCTGGCGGCGCGGCGTTCAGGCCGCCACTGCTGCTGAAATCCATCGCGCCTTCGGCGTCGCAGAAGCGGATGCGCGTCAACGCGCTGCAGGTCAGACGCAGCCGCTCGATCCCCTTCAAATTGGGCTTCCAGCGATTCGGCTCGTTGCCATACAAACCCGCCAGCGTGTCCTTCCAGTTCGGCGCGCGCAGCGCCCGCTGCAATTCGTCGGCGAGTTCCATCGTGAGACTCGCATCCCATTGCGGCAGCACGCCCGCATGAACCATCAGCATGCCGTTGTCGAAGTGCGCGAGCGGACGATGCCGAACCCAGTCGAGCAGATCGTCGGCGTCGGGCGCGGCGAGGATTTCGTCGATCGTGTCGCCTTTCTTCGACTTGCGAATCCCCGCCGACACCGACAGCAGATGCAGATCGTGATTGCCGAGCACCGGCACCGCACGCTCGCCGAGCGCGATGATGTCGCGCAGCGTGGCGAGCGATTCGGCGCCCCGGTTGATCAGGTCGCCGGCGAACCAGAGTGGCGTGTCGGCCGATGGCGCGGCTT
This sequence comes from Paraburkholderia sp. BCC1884, assembly GCF_900996225.1. Classification (GTDB taxonomy): domain Bacteria; phylum Pseudomonadota; class Gammaproteobacteria; order Burkholderiales; family Burkholderiaceae; genus Paraburkholderia. The sequence goes on from NZ_CAAJGL010000101.1 coordinate 278,280, forward strand.
TGGCCAGCAGTTGCTGGAACGGTGTGCGGCAGCCCTGCAGGTCGCCGAAGGCAAGGGGAACAGGGCGGGACGTGGCGCTGGCAGTGTTGGAGGGTGTCATCGAGGAAGTCGGTGCAGTTTGATACACGCGGTTACGCATGAGACGTGCCGCGTTGGGCGGTGCAGCATGCTAGCGTGACATAATAGCCCGTTTGAAGCACGGATATCGCGCGCTGCGCCGCCGGGCGCGATTGAGCGTGGCAAGCGCGCGATATTGCGACACAACACGATGACTTACGTGAACGGAGAAAGCATGTCGTCTTTTCATGCGAAGCAACCTATCCGCACACTCGTCACCGGGGCGAGCGGCTTTACGGGCCGCTATCTGGTCGAGAACCTGCTGGGCCGTGGCCATACCGTGATCGAGACGGTGGCGGGCCGCGACGAGGCCGAAACACCCACGCGGTTGCGCCTCGACATCACGTCGCCGGCCGACTGCCGGCGCGTGATCGAAGCCGTGCGGCCCGACTACATCGTTCACCTCGCTGCGATCAGCTTTGTCGGTCATAACGACCCGCTCGACTTCTACCGCGTCAACGTACTCGGCACTTTGAACCTGCTGGAGGCGTGCGAGGCCGTCGGCCACACGCCGCGCAAGCTGTTGATCGCGAGCAGCGCGAATGTGTATGGCAATGTAACCAGCCGCGCGATCGACGAGACGTTTCCGCTCACGCCGGTCAATCACTACGCGGCCAGCAAGGCGGCGATGGAAACCATGGTGCGGACCTGGTTCGACCGTCTGCCGATCCTGATCGTGCGGCCGTTCAACTACACGGGCCGTGGCCAGGCGTCGAACTTCCTCGTGCCGAAGATCGTCGAGCATTTCGCGCGGCGCGAAGCGTCGATCGAATTGGGCAATATCGACGTGGCGCGCGATTTCTCGGACGTGCGGTATGTGGCGAGTGCTTATGAAGCACTGCTCGACTCCGGGGCCGCGTCGGAAACCGTCAATGTCTGTACCGGCACGCCTTACACGCTGCGCGAGATCCTCTCGGCGGCGAGCGAACTGACCGGGCACGAGATCGACGTCCGGATCAATCTGGCTTTCGTGCGTCAAACCGACGTCAAGATGCTGGCAGGGTCGCCCGCCAAGTTGCATGCGCTGGTCCCTAAGGTCGAGCCGATTCCGTTCATGAATACGCTTAAATGGATGTTGGCCGCCTGAAGGCGTCGAGTGCCGGCATTTGCGGGTATTTATCGTAATCTGGTGCCGCATTCGCGGCATTATCTTTCTCCGCTGCGAATTTCCATCAATTGATTCGCTCCACCATTGTTCGCGAATGGCGGAGCGGTCGCGTCTACCGATATCAGATCCGCTCCACGGACCTTGCGATTGACTGTCGCCAGTGCAATGGAAACCAAACTTGTCAAGCTGTTTCAAGTTGTTAGGGTTCTAGTTTTTGCCCTTGGCGGCTTTATAATCGGGGCTTCATAAGATTGGCGTTTGAGCGCCTGCCTGCTTTGCACGCGGTTGCGCCGGATGTCGACAAGACTCGAAAACCACAACACGGGGTAGTGGATCGGCAATGTCATTGCGATCCGCCACTAACATCTAGAAGGGAATTTCATGATCCTGGTAACGGGCGGTGCCGGCTTTATCGGCGCCAATTTCGTGCTCGACTGGCTGAATGCGTCGGACGAAGCAGTGCTCAACGTCGACAAGCTGACCTACGCGGGCAACCTGGGTACGCTGAAATCGCTGCAGGGCAATTCCAGGCATGTATTCGCGCAGGTCGATATCTGCGACCGTACCGCGCTCGACGCGCTGTTCGCCGAGCACAAGCCGCGCGCCGTGCTGCACTTTGCTGCCGAGAGCCATGTCGACCGTTCGATTCACGGCCCGGCCGATTTCGTGCAAACCAACGTGGTCGGCACTTTTACCTTGCTCGAAGCCACGCGCCAGTACTGGAACACGCTGGCCGAGACGGACAAGGCGGCCTTCCGCTTCCTGCACGTCTCGACCGACGAAGTGTTCGGCTCGCTGTCCGCCACCGATCCGCAATTCTCCGAAACCACGCCTTACGCACCGAATAGCCCGTATTCGGCGACCAAGGCCGGGTCCGACCACCTCGTGCGCGCCTACCATCACACGTACGGCTTGCCGGTGCTGACGACCAACTGCTCGAACAACTATGGTCCGTATCAGTTCCCCGAGAAGCTGATTCCGCTGATCATCGCCAATGCGCTCGGCGGCAAGCCGCTGCCGGTCTATGGCGACGGTCAGAACGTGCGTGACTGGCTCTATGTCGGCGACCACTGCAGCGCGATTCGCGAAGTGCTCGCGCGCGGCACGCCTGGCGAGACGTACAACGTCGGCGGCTGGAACGAGAAGAAGAACCTCGACGTGGTGCACACGCTGTGCGATCTGCTCGACCAGTTGCGTCCGAAGACCGCGGGTTCGTACCGCGATCAGATCACGTACGTGAAGGATCGTCCGGGCCATGACCGTCGTTATGCCATCGACGCCCGCAAGCTCGAGCGCGAACTCGGCTGGAAGCCGGCGGACACCTTCGAGACCGGCATGGCGAAGACGGTCCAGTGGTATCTGGACAATCAGGCGTGGTCGGATGAAGTCGCGTCGGGCGAGTATCGCAAGTGGGTGGCCCAACAATATGCATCGTAAGGCGAGTTCGGTGCCCACCCTTCTGGTAACCGGAAGCAACGGCCAGGTCGGTTTCGAACTGCGCCGAAGCCTGGCGCCGCTCGGCAACGTGATCGCGCTCGACCGGTCGCTGTGCGATCTGTCGCGCGCGGACGAAATCCGTCGTGTGGTACGCGAGGCCAAGCCGGATGTGATCGTCAATCCGGCCGCTTACACGGCGGTGGATGCCGCGGAAAAAGACGTCGAGACGGCGTACGCCATCAACGGCGTGGCGCCAGGCGTGCTGGCCGAAGAGGCTAAGGCGCTCGGCAGCCTGCTGGTGCATTACTCGACCGATTATGTCTTCGACGGTCGCAAAGACGGCGCCTATGTCGAAACCGATCCGGTCGATCCCCAGTCGGTCTACGGCAAGAGCAAGCTCGCCGGCGAGCAGGCCATTGCCGCGAGCGGTGCGACGGCTATCGTGCTGCGCACCTGCTGGGTCGCGGGCGCGCATGGCGGTAACTTCGCCAAGACCATGTTGCGGCTCGGTCGCGAGCGCGACAGCCTGCGCGTGATCGCCGACCAGTTCGGTGCGCCCACCACGGCTTCGCTGATCGCGGACGTGACGGCGCAGATCGTCGCGCGTCACTGGCTGGACGGCGATCGCGCGGCCTTCGCGGCGGGTATCTATCATCTGGCCGCTGCCGGCGAAACCTCGTGGCATGGCTATGCGGCCGAGGTGCTGCGATTTGCTGCGGCGCAGGGCGTCGAGTTGAAGGTCGATCCGGCGCGCATCGAGGCAATCGGCACCGCCGAATATCCGCTGCCCGCGCCGCGTCCCGCGAACTCCCGTCTCGACACGCACAAACTGCGGCAAACCTTCGGCATCCATCTGCCCGATTGGCGCGATGGCGTGCACCATCTGCTAGAACAGATTCTTCCGTGAGCGACCACCATGCGTAAAGGCATTATCCTCGCCGGCGGGTCCGGCACGCGTCTTTACCCGATCACGCGGTCGGTATCGAAGCAACTGCTGCCCGTCTACGACAAGCCGATGATTTACTACCCGCTGTCGACGCTGATGCTGGCGGGTATTCGCGACATCCTCGTGATCTCCACGCCGGAAGACACGCCGCGCTTCACCGAGATGCTCGGCGACGGCAGCGCCTGGGGGCTCAACCTGCAATACGCGGTGCAACCTTCGCCTGACGGGTTGGCGCAGGCCTTTATCATCGGACGCGACTTTGTCGGTTCCGATCCTTGCGCGCTGATTCTCGGCGACAACATTTTTCATGGCCACGATCTCGTGCGCCAACTCGCGCGCGCGTCGGAGTCCGACGACGGCGCGACGGTCTTCGCCTATCACGTGCACGATCCCGAGCGCTATGGCGTGGTCGAGTTCGACGGTAATTTTCGCGCGATGTCGCTGGAAGAGAAGCCGCTCAAGCCGCGTTCGAATTATGCGGTGACAGGCCTCTATTTCTACGACAACCAGGTGTGCGATATCGCGGCAGACGTCAAACCGTCCGCACGCGGCGAGCTCGAAATCACGGACGTCAACAAGCGCTATCTCGAACAGGCGCAGTTGAACGTCGAAATCATGGGCCGCGGTTACGCCTGGCTCGATACCGGAACACACGACTCCTTGCTGGAAGCGGCCAGTTTCATCGCCACGCTGCAAAGCCGTCAGGGGCTGATGGTGGCGTGTCCCGAAGAAATCGCCTATCGCAGCCAGTGGATCAGCGCCGAGCAGGTCGAGCGTCTCGCGCAGCCGCTTGCCAAAAACCGGTACGGCCAGTATCTGAAGCAGATCATCTCTGAAGCAGTGAAATAAGTATGAATGTCATCCCAACTGAAATTCCGGAAGTGCTGATCCTCGAACCGAAAGTGTTCGGAGACGACCGTGGTTTTTTCTACGAGAGCTTCAACGCTCGCCGGTTCGAGGAAGCGACCGGCTTGAAGCGTGAGTTCGTTCAGGACAATCACTCGCGTTCCGCACGCAATGTGCTGCGCGGTCTGCATTATCAGATCGAGCATGCGCAGGGCAAGCTGGTACGCGTCGTGGCGGGCGAAGTGTTCGATGTCGCGGTCGATCTGCGCAAGCAGTCGCCGACGTTCGGCAAATGGGTTGGGGTGACGCTGTCGGCCGACAATCACCGGCAGTTGTGGGTGCCGGAAGGTTTCGCGCATGGCTTCGTGGTGATCTCGGAGTACGCCGAGTTTCTCTACAAGACCACCGACTACTGGTACGCGGAACACGAGCGCAGCATTGCCTGGAACGATCCGCAGATCGGTATTCAGTGGCCGATCGTGGGCGAGCCCGCGCTGTCGGGCAAGGATGCGGCCGGAGTCAGCTTCGAGTCTGCCGAGGTCTATCAGTGAATCCACACGCACCCTATTCAACGGGGCCGCTCAGCGTTGTACGCAGCATTACCAGCCATCGTCAGCTGATCAGGCAGCTTATTGCCCGTGAGGTGGTGGGACGGTATCGCGGCTCCATCATGGGTCTCGCGTGGTCGTTTCTCAATCCGCTGCTGATGCTCGTCATTTACACGTTCGTCTTTTCGGTCGTGTTCAAGGCTCGCTGGGGAACCGGCGGCAACGAAGATCGCAGCGAGTTTGCGCTGATTCTGTTTGCCGGTCTGATCATGCACACGCTGTTTAGCGAATGCGTGATTCGCGCGCCCGGCGTGGTGCTCGGCAATGCGAACTACGTCAAGAAGGTCGTGTTTCCGCTGGAGATTCTCTGTTGGGTGAGTCTCGGCTCGGCGTTGTTTCATGCGCTCGTGAGTTGCGGCGTGCTGCTCGTCGCCATGCTCGTGGTTCGGCATACGATGCCGTGGACCGTCGTGCTGTTTCCGTTCGTCCTGATCCCGTTCGTGTTCGGCGTGATCGGACTGAGTTGGGCACTCGCCGCGTTTGGCGTGTTCGTCCGCGATATCGGCCAGATGGTCGGTATGGTCACCACGATCATGATGTTTCTCACGCCGATTTTTTACCCGGTCACTTCGTTGCCGGAGCGTTTTCGCGTGTGGGTTTATCTGAATCCCCTGACATGGGTGGTCGAGCAGGCGAGGAATACGTTGATCTTCGGGAAGGTGCCGTCCTTTCATGGCTGGGCGATCAGCATGATCCTGGGGGCACTGGTTGCATGGGGCGGTTTCTGGCTGTTCCAGCGCTTGCGCAGAGGGTTTTCCGATGTCATCTGAGATTGCCATCCGCGTAAAGGGTTTGTCGAAGTGCTTCAATATTTACGACCAGCCTCGCGACCGCCTGAAGCAGGCGATTTTTCCGCGCCTGCGGCGGCTGCTCGGGCGCGCGCCGAAGAGTTATCACCGCGAGTTCTGGGCGCTTAAAGACGCGAACTTCGAGATTCGGCGGGGCGAGACGGTCGGGATCATCGGACGTAACGGTTCGGGTAAATCGACGCTGCTGCAACTGCTGTGCGGCACGCTGACGCCGACACACGGCGATATCGAAGTCAACGGCAAAGTCGCCGCGCTGCTGGAGCTTGGAGCAGGATTCAATCCGGAATTTACGGGCCGCGAGAATGTGTTTTTAAGCGGCTCGTTCTATGGCTTGACCCGTGAGCAGGTGCAGGATCGTTTCGATCGCATTGCGGCGTTCGCAGATATCGGCGAGCACATCGAGCAGCCGGTCAAGACGTATTCGAGCGGCATGTTCGTGCGACTGGCGTTCGCGGTGATTGCTCACGTCGATGCGGATATTCTCGTGATCGACGAGGCGTTGTCGGTTGGCGACGCGGTGTTCACGCAGAAATGCATGCGCTTCATTCGCACGTTCCAGGAGAACGGCACGCTGCTTTTTGTCAGTCACGATATGCAGTCGGTGGTGAATTTGTGCCGCAATGCGATCTGGTTGAATGCGGGTGAGACGCGGATGAAGGGTACGTCGAAGAGTGTGAGCGAGGCGTATCTACAGTACACGTTGCAGGAAGTTTACGGCGAAGAGGCGATTCTCAAGTCGGCGACGCCGAAGCAGATCGAACTGGATGCGCCGATGTTCGAAGGGGCCGCGGCGCCGTTGCTGGATTACGAGGCGCAGGCTTCGGTTAGTTCGAATCTGTTGGATGCGCAAGGGTGGTCGACGGGCGGCGCCACGATTGAGACGGTCAGGATCGAATCGTTGAGCGACGATAACGAGGGGATTTTGCGGGGCGGGGAACTGATCCGAACGATCGTTCGGGTACGCGCGAATCAACCGATCGAGCGGCCGATTGTCGGGTTCATGGTTCGTGATCGTCTTGGTCAGAATCTGTTCGGGGAGAACACGTCCGCGATCAAGGGGCTACCGCACGCCAGTATCGCGGCCGGACAGGCGTTCGAGGCGGAATTCGTATTCCGCCTACCGATGTTGCCGGATGGGCAATATTCGGTCACGTCGTCGGTGGCTGATGGAGATGTGCATAACAACGTGCAGCATCATCTGCTTCACGACGCGTTGATTATCAGCGTCGCATCGAGCAAGGTGCGTTGGGGATTGGTCGGTGTGCCCTTCGAGCGGGTTACGTTGAACTGCATATGATGAAATCAATAAAACAACTCTATCAAGAGCACGAAGGTAAAGTGTCCGACAAATGGGCGCTTTACCTCGAAGAATACAATCGTCTGTTCGCGCCGTATCGCGAGTTGCCGATACGGCTTCTGGAAATCGGCGTTCAGAATGGCGGCTCGCTCGAAATCTGGTCCAAGTATTTCGCTCTGGCCGAGAAACTGGTCGGCTGCGATATCAACCCCGATTGCGCCAAATTGACCTACGCGGACCCGCGGGTCGCGGTAGTCGTCGGCGATGCCAATACAGATCAGAGCGCCGCTGAAATCCTCGGTCATTCGCCCCGCTTCGACATCGTGATCGACGATGGCTCGCATCGTTCGAGCGATATTGTGCGTTCGTTTGCACGCTATTTTTCGAAGCTCAACGACGGCGGGATTTTCGTCGCGGAAGATTTGCATTGCAGCTATTGGGATCTTTTCGAAGGCGGGATCTACGATCCGTATTCGTCGATCGCTTTTTTCAAGCGCATTGCCGATATCGTCAATCACGAACACTGGGGTATCGCCAGAGCGAACCGCACGGTGCTCGAAGGTATCTTCAAGCACTATGGTTGCGAGCTCTCGGAAGCCGAGCTCGGCCAGATTCATTCCGTCGAATTCATCAACTCGATCTGCGTGGTTCGCAAGGCGCCGGCGCATTTGAATCGGCTCGGCGAACGTTTCATCGCGGGCGATATCGAGGTCGTGGTGCCTGGTCATCGAGCACTACTGGGAAGCCAGGCCGAATCGCCGGATCAGACGGGCAATCGCTGGTCGACGCTGGCTATGCCGCCGGACGAGGAATTTGATCTACTCAAGGCGCAGATCGACTATCTGCACCAGGCGGCGAGACTGCGCGATGAGCAGCATCGCGCGCAAGCCGCGGTCATCGGTCAGCGCGAACAGGAAATTGCGCGGCTCAATGGCGTTGTCAACGAATACACGAACGAAATTGGCAAATATCATCAGGTTGTGTTGGCGCGCGATGCCGAGCTCGAAGCAATCCGGACCTCCAGCAGTTGGCGTATTACCGCGCCGTTGCGGCGCGCAGGAGGTTTGGCACCAAGAAAACTGCGCTATCGCGTAGGCGGGGTGGTGGGGCTCGTGCGTCAGCATGGAGTTCGCAATCTGGTGGGCAAGACCTGGCAGATTTTGCGTCAGCAGGGCACGGGAGGTTTGCGTCAACGTGCGTCGCTCGCTTTGCGGCAGCATCATCTGAGCGTGGGGCCGGCCATCGCCCTGCGCCATCCCGAGGCGAACTATTTTCCCGTGACGCCGGTCGATCGGCCGCCGTTGCCTGACGTAACGGTCGACGTCGTGCTGCCGGTGTATCGAGGTCTCGACGAAACGCGCAAGTGCATCGAGTCCGTTCTCAAGGCGCGATGCGACGCGAAGATGCGCGTCATCGTGATAGACGATGCGAGTCCGGAGCCCGCGGTCTCCGCCTATCTCGACAGCCTGCCGCAAACGCCGAGCTTTCAGGTGCTGCGCAACGAGGTCAACCTCGGCTTCGTGAAGACAGTCAATCGCGGCATGAAGCTGGCGCCGGCCAACGATATCGTTTTGCTGAACAGCGACACCGAAGTGGCCGACGGCTGGCTTGACCGGCTCGTATGGCACGCCTATAGCCGCTCGAAGATCGCATCGGTCACGCCGTTCTCGAACAACGCGACGATCTGCAGTTATCCAACCATTTACGGCACACGCGTGCTGCCGTCGGGGGAAACGCTCGAGGAGCTGAATCAGGCGTTCTATATCGCGAATGCCGGCCGTTCCGTCGAATTGCCGACGGGGGTTGGCTTCTGCATGTACATTCGCCGCGCCTGTCTCGACGAGTTGGGCCTGTTCGACGAAGAAACCTTCGGCAAAGGTTATGGCGAAGAAAACGACTTTTGTCTGCGGGCCATCGCGCGCGGCTGGACGCATCTGCTGGCGGCGGACACCTTGGTGTACCACGCTGGCGAGGTAAGTTTTCTCGATACCAGCTCACCGGGCAAAGCGCGAGCCATGGAGATTCTGCGCGAGCGTTATCCCGACTACGAAACCCGCATCGCCGAGCACGTCACGCAAGGCGACGCCGAGCCGTTTCGTATCGCAGCGACTGCAGCGCGTTTCCGTCAGAGCGGCAAGCCGGTCACGTTGATGATCAGCCACCACCTGGGTGGTGGCACCGAAAAGCATCTGCTCGATCTGGCCGATAGCCTCGTACCCGATGTGCACAGTCTGGTCCTGTCGCCGGATCAGCACGTGCCCCACCGCATCGTGCTGCGTTCGGCGAGCGCAAGTGACAGCTTCGAACTGCCTCTGGATTTGCCGCAGCATGAGCGGTTTCTCACCGAGTTGCTGAAGTCGTTCGGCGTGTCGCGCGTGCATTTTCATCATTTGCTCGGCTTGCCGGATTCGATTCAGCAAATCGTTCAGCAACTGGGTGTTGGGCATGACTTCACGGTGCATGACTACTACACGGTCTGTCCGCAAGTCAGTCTGACCATCGACGGCCGCTATTGCGGAGAGCCCGCCAATGGCGGATGCAATGCGTGCATAGCCAAACGCCCGTCTTATGGCGCACAGGACATCGACTGGTGGCGCCTGAAGCACGCGTGGGTCATCGACGACGCCGATCGGGTGATTTGTCCGAGCCACGATGTGGCGCAACGCATCCGGCGTTATCGGCCGGCGGCGAGGACGGTGGTTGCCGGCCACGAGCAAATCGTTCACGTTCCAGTGAACGCGCGATCGCTAGAGGCGGCCGAACCGCTGCGCATCGTCATGCTGGGGTGGCTCGCCACGCACAAGGGTGGTCCACTGGTCGCGGAATGCGTGGAGTTGGCCAGGCGCGAAAAGCGTCCTGTGCACTTTCATCTGATCGGCCGATCCGTTGACCCGATCGCTGCGTCGAGCGTGTACAGCGAGACCGGCGAATACACCGACGAAAACCTTCAGAGTCTGATCGCGCAGGCAGAACCGCATCTGATCTGGCTGCCGTCCACCTGGCCGGAAACCTATAGCTATACGCTCAGCGCTGCGATCGCTGCCGGCGTGCCGGTTGTCGCGCCTTCCATTGGCGCATTTCCGGAACGGTTGAGCGGTCGCGAGTGGAGCTGGGTAGTTCCATGGGACAGCACGGCCCGGCAGATGCTGGACTTTTTTTCAGAGGCGCGCGGGCGCTTTGAAGGCGGCGTGTCGCCGGCAGCGCCGGCCGCCGGTGAAGCTCCACCGGAAGGTTTCTACGAAGGCCTATATCAAGCTGAGTTGCGCGACAAGCACGCCCGGCCGATCGACTTGCGCCGTCCGGACGTGCCCAGTGTGTTGGCCGTGGTCGAAACTTATGGCAAGCACGCCAGCCCATGCGCGTATATCCGCATCCTGCTGCCGCTGATGAAGATTGCGTCGCAGCGACCGTTGACCGTCAAGGTCGTGGCTCCGGAACACGTGAGCGATTATGTGGCGGACACGGTTTATACGCACCGCGTCGCGCTTGCCGGCGGCGATGCGCTTACGGTGGTAGAGCATTGCCGCCGCAACAATATGCGGCTTGTCTACGACATCGACGATGATCTGCTCTCGATTGCCGAGGGCGATCATCCTGAGAAAGACGTGTATGCCGCGTACGCGCAGAGTATCCGGCTGCTCGCTTCTGAGGCGGCGCATGTGCACGTCTCGACCGATGCCTTGCGTCAGAAAATGTCCGCGTTCAGTCGCCACGTGAAGCTGGTGCCGAACGCATTGGACGGCGACCTTTGGCACCTCGGAAGTGAGCGGTCGGCGCGCCCGGCGAACGGGTCGGTGTCGATTCTCTATATGGGGACGCAAACGCACGGCGCCGACTTCGAGATGGTCCAGCCGGCATTGGCGCGCCTGAAGAGCAAGTATCGGGACCGCGTCAAAATATCGGTGATCGGCGTGACGCAGGATCGCGCGAAGTCGAGCATCTATGAATTCGTCGACGCTCCGGCCAGGGTCAACGGCAGTTACGCCGCGTTTGCCGAGTGGCTGGTCGAGCAGAATCGCTTCGATATCGGCATCGCGCCTCTGATCGACAACGAATTCAATGCAGGCAAGAGCGGAATCAAGTTCCTCGATTACGCGGCTTTGGGGCTGGCTGCTGTCTGCTCGGATGTCAGATCCTATCGCTCCGTCGTCAGGCACGAGGAAACCGGGTTGCTGGTGCGCAACGACGAAAACGCCTGGTTCGAAGCGTTGGACCGGCTTGTGTCCGACCGGCAATACCGACTCGATTTGGCGGCGAATGGCCGGGCGGACCTCATCGCGTATCACACCTTGTCGCGTGCCTACGAGAGTTCTCCAGATATGTGGCCGATCTGAGCGCGGGCTGACTGCGCGGTCGGCAACGGGATTGCCGACGGGTTGTGTCAAGGAGCTGGCGCGAGCCGGCTCCTTTGTTTGGTGGATTCGAGTCGCCACAGTTGCCATCGCAGAAGGATGTCGGTCGCCATGCAAGAGTTGTCGCCAAAGACGGTAGTCGTCGAAACCCCCAGATCCACCATAGCCGGCCCATGGAGCGGTTGGATCGGCATCGCCGTGCTGGCCGTCCTGATCTATTTCATCCGGGATCGTCACCAGTTTTCGAATCCCCAGTTCTGGGCGGAAGACGCGACAGTTTTTCTGGCTGTTTCAGTTCGCGATGCGCTGCTTGATTTCGTGCATCCGTACGCGGGCTATTTTCATTTTGGACCGCGGACGCTTGCGCTGATCGGATCGTTTTTTCCTGTAGTCCTCGCGCCGAAGATCTTTTTCTATGCTGCGGTCGTGGTTGCCGCGGCATCGTGCGTCGTCATCTACCGCATGGTGCGGACGTTACCCGCGTACTTGCGTGTGCTGTTCGCCCTTGCGCCGCTGCTTGTTTTGCCGGCTGGCGAAGTGTATGGGAACGTCACCAACGTTCAGTGGTTTTGCGGCGCCGTGTTCGGTGTGCTCGTGCTGACTTACCGTGCCGACACGTTCCGGTCTCGTGGATGGCTTGCGCTGGGCGCGGCGCTGGCGCTGACCGGCCCATTTTCGGTGGTGTTCTGGCCTTGTCTCTTCGCCTGGTCCCTGTTGACGCGTCGGCTAAGGTTGAATGCTGCGATGCTGACTGTTGTTGGCGTCGGCGCGCTGATTCAGCTCGCCACGATCGCGATCATGGGCACCAACAAATACGGCGTGGGATTCGCGGGAGAAGCGGCCTGGCTGCGAGCCGTCAAAATATTTCTTGCGACTTTTGTCACGCTCCATGGCGTCAAGGCCGGGATTGCCTTCCTCGCTGTCATCGCCTTGCTGGCGTACGGCCTCTATCGCAATCTTGGCAAACTTCGCCTTGGGTATCTGCCTGCAGGCTTGCTCTGCATGACGGCGCTGACCTTGTTGATGGGGCTCTGGACTCACAAACACATGCCCGACCTGCTTAATCCCCTCGGGCCGGGTGAACGCTATTATTTCCTGCCGTTCAATTTTCTTCTAATGGCTGTTATCGCCTCGGCACCTGCTGCCGGCAAGAAATACGGTTGGCTTTGTTTTCTGGTCGTGGTGCTGCTGATATTCGGCTGGACCCGCCATTTCGGTAAGGACGAGCAAACGGACTTCAGATGGCGCGACTACTATGCGCTTTCGCAACGAGCACCGGATGCGCTCATTCCGATTCTTCCAAGCTGGGTTTTTCGACCGCCTCAGGAGGCCCAAGATTCTGCCGTGCAGCCAGTGCCGGTCGATCTATCGGGTTTGAAAGCGACCTTCGGCGAGTTGCATGTCGACGGAGGGGGCCATGCGTTGAGTCGGGCGAACGGGCCGGAAGGCGCCGACCCGCAAATCTTTTTCGACGTGCCGTCAGCCTGTTTGAACGACCCGCATCGTTTCGTGCGCGTGGCGCTCAAGGATGCAGCGCGGGTTCGCCTGTTTCTCGCGAATGCCGACGGCAGTTTTGCCGGACCCGGCTCGCAGAGTTGGCCGATCGGCGCAGGCGATCACTGGTACTACGACGTGCCGCGCGAACTCGACAAACAGAAGGTACGCCTCGACGTCGCGAGCGACTCAGGCACAGTGGTGCACGGCCTGGATGTCTCCTGGGTGTGCTGGTAGTCAATACAATGTGGGACGCAACATACTATGAGTTCAATGCGGAAGCTCAAGGTTCGGAGCCGGGGGTGGCGATGGTAGTGCGCAGGTCGACTTGCGGCATTGCGATGTGCACATGCAACGGCGTGGCTTACCTCGACGCGCAGTTGCGCTCGCTCGTCGAGCAGACGCGCTTGCCCGAGCGAATTGCCATCAGCGACGACCGGTCCGACGATGGCACATGGGACCGTTTGAATGTATGGGCGGGCGAGGTCCGTTCGGCTCATGGCATTGATGTGATCTTGCTGCGCAATGAAACGCGGCTCGGCGTCACCCGCAACTTCGAACAGGCGATCAAGGCGCTTGATACGGAGATCATCTTTCTCGCCGACCAGGACGATGTATGGGCGAAGAACAAGATCGAGGTGTTGGCCGATTGTCTCGAGACGGATTCGCATGCGCTGCTGGTCCATTCCGACGCCTACCTGATCGGCGATCGGGACGAGGACCTCGGCCGATCGTTGTTCGAGTCCCTCTACCTCACCGCGGCAGACCGCGAATTAGCGAGTCAGCAGCGTTTCTTCGAAGTGTATTGCCGTCGCAACCTGGTGACCGGTACGACGGCGGCGTTTCGCCGCGAACTGCTTGAACTCGCTTTGCCGTTTCCCGTCAACTGGATTCACGACGAATGGCTGGCGGCGTGCGCAGCGGCCTGGCAGCACGTAACGATGTTGCCTCAAAAGCTGACGTTTTATCGGCAGCATGGGCGTAACGCGATTGGTGTGCCTAGCGGCCGTTTGTCCCGGCTCGCCAAATACGCGCAGCGCGTGCTGGCGACCCCGCGCGATGTCTACCTTGCCGGCAAGATCAGTCGCCTGGGTGCATTGCATCAACGACTTGAAGCGGCCGGAGTCGCGAGTAGCGAGACGATCGAATTGCTCACGCAGGCAGAGCGGCATTTCTTGCGACGCAAAGCGTTTAGCCGGCGATTGCCGTTGCGAATGATGTCGATAATCCGCGAGTCGCGAACGCGCGGCTACATACGTTTCGCGGATGGCGCAGCGGGCATGCTACGGGACCTGATTCACCTCTGATGGTGTAACCTTCCGACAGGCGCGGGTCACGCCCGAGCTGTCTGCTACCATAGGTTTTCCATCGTTGCACACACGAGGTGCCGATAGCATGGACAGACGAGCGGCGGTTCTCAAATTTCTTACAAAAGACATGAGGGGCCTGGAGATCGGTCCATGGTACAACCCGCTGGCCCCGAAGGCAGAGGGCTATAACTGTCTGGTGCTCGATGTCTTCGATCTGGAAACGCTGAGGGCACGCGCCCGAAGTTTCCCGAATATCCCGGTCACGCACTGGGACAAGATTGAAGAAGTGGATGTGCTGGGTTCGTCCACCCATATCGACCAGTTGATCGAAGCGCGCGGTGAATTGGGAACATTCGATTATATCGTTTCCTCACACAATTTCGAACATCTGCCCAACCCGATACGCTTTTTGCGAGGCTGTGCAAAAGTACTCAAGCCTGGCGGCATCATCTCGATGGCGATGCCGGATCGCCGGGCGTGCTTCGACTACTTCAGACCCGTCACCACATTATCTTCGTGGATCACGGCGTTTCTCGCGGACGCGAGCCGTCCAAGTCCGGCCCAATATTTCGACATGGTGACGTGCACCAGTTTTTTCGACACTGGAGATGATAAGACCATTTCCTTCTACCGGGGGGTGGATCCCGACAAGGTGTCGACGCCATTGCGCCTCGATGAATCGTTGGCCGAGTGGAAAGACGAATCGCGGGACGGGGAATATTTCGATTCACACTGCTCGGTGTTCACCCCGTCGTCATTTGAATTGTTGATCCGCGATGTGGCCTATCTCAACCTGGCTCCGTTTGAAGTGATCGAGATATTCGATTCCCCCGAGGTGGACTTTTACGCTCACCTTCGTTTAAACGATTCCAAAGAGGTGTTGCGACCGGAAGGCTATGAGTCGTTTCGCGACGCATTGTTACATCGAATACTCGAAGAGGCGGCCGAAACATCCATCTCGCAGCAGCGGGTGCAGGCGTTGCAGCACGAGGCTGTCACTTTGCGCGAGCGGGTTGACGCTCAGCAGCGAAAAAATTCTGGACTGGAGGACCAACTCGAGCGCAGACGCGCCGAGGTCGAACGGCTGGCTGAGAGAGGGCGCTTGCTCGAAGATGAACTGCGTGCGATACGCGCGTCGACGAGTTGGCGTTTAACTTCACCGATACGGAGTGTAATCGGCAGGCTTCGTAAGTCTTCTTAGGCGCGACGGGCGACCTTTCACGTGAATTCGACCAAGTCTCCCGTCCGACCTGATTCCAGACCGACATGGATAGCGTCCGACGTGGCGTTGGCGTTCTTCGCACTCCTCCTCTCAGCGCTCCTCCTAATCCCATTCCTCCCCAACATGCCGGCCAGCGGCCTCGACGCATCCTGGGGCTACGCGCTCAACGAGGCCATCGCGCACCACCTGATCTTCGGCCGCGATCTGGTCTTCACGTACGGCCCGTTGGGAACGGCCTTCACCCACATGTACCATCCGCAGACGGATGGACTGATGCTGGTCGCCAGCACCGTACTTTCCCTCGCGCTGTGCGCCGGCTTCGCGATTCTGGCGCTTCCGCAGCGGCCGCTGACGCTTCTGCTACTCCCCATCGTACTCGCGACGGCGCAAAGCCCCGACGCGACCTTCGTGGCAATTCCCTTCTGCCTGCTGATCGCCACGTTCGTCACGATCGATCGAAGCAACGCGCGCCCAGACCGCACGCTCCCAAAATCCGTATCGGTGGCCCTGATTTTCATCGCCGCCGCCTGCGGGCTGTTGCCTTTGGTGAAAGGCAGCTTTGTCGCCGTCACCCTGTTTCTATGCTTCTGTTCAGCGCTGCTGCTCGCGATCGCGCGACACACGAAGCTCGCGATAACGATCCTCGTCGCCGTGCTCGCGAGCATGCCCGTGTGCTGGACCGTGGTCGGTCAGCCCTTGGCCGCGCTGCCGCATTTCTTCATTGCCCAATTGCCCATCATCTCCGGTTACGCGGGTGCGATGTCTTCACCGGGCTCGTACCTGGTCGTGGCGCTTTGGCTGCTGCTGGCTTTGGCGGGTCTGGGTGTCGTCCATGCTTCACTGAGCCGTGGACGTGGACGTGCAGGCCTCGTGTTGTCGGTGGGCGTCCTCGGCTACCTGTTCATCACGTTCAAGGCGAGCTTCGTCCGGCAAGACGATGGCCATTTGTACACCGCGCTCGCCGCCATGAGTTTTCTGGCGCTGACGTTGATCATGTCCGTGCGGATGCGTGTCGCGCTCGTCTACGCCGTTCTGACGATGGCCGTGTGGTCCGCGATCGAAGTGCAGACCAACCACTTTCATCCAGTCGACACGATGCTGCAACCGTGGCGCGCGTTCCAGCGCCTGCACGCCGGTCTTGACGCCCGCCTCGATTCGCAGAACCGTCTGCACGCCGATTTTGACGAAGCCAATGCACGCATACGGGCGGCGTTCCCGATCGCGAAGATCGAAGGGTCAGTCGATATATATCCGACCGAACTCGCGCCGATTTTCGCGTACGGCCTGACATGGTCCGGGCGTCCGGTGCCGCAAAGCTATTCGGCTTACACGCCGAGCCTCGATCTGCTGGACGCAAACCATCTGCGCGGCGCGAGCGGCCCGCAGAACGTGTTCTATTCGACGGACTCCATCGACGGGCGTCTTCCATCGTTGGAGGACGCAAGCAGCCTGCCGATCTTCCTGACGCAGTATCGGGTAGTTGGCAAGAGGGAGGAAGTTCTGCAGATGTCGCGCCTGCCTCAAACGCATGCAGTCGATTTCCGCAAACTTGCTGAACGCGACGAGCATCTGAACGAGGCATTCGACGTGCCGCGATCCGCGGACCCGGTAGTTGCCAGCATAGTCATGACGCCGACGCTCCTCGGCAAATTGACCGCAGCGGTCTTCAAGCTACCGCGCCTCTACATCGAGACCGTGTTTGACGATGGAACCGTCCGGCAAAACCGCTTCATTCCGGGAATGGCTGCAAATGGCTTCGTCGTCGCGCCGTATGTCGGGTCCGTCGACGCGGTCGTTGAAATGGCGGCGGGCATATCGACGATGAAGGTCAAGCAGATCCGGATCGTCGGTGGTGAACTGGGGCTGTGGAGAAAGACGATTCACGTGGTCTTCTCTTCGTTCGCGGTCAATCCTCAGGACGCTGCCATCGCCATGGCCGGGTTCACCGCGCAGTCCTCGCCGCCGGCCGCGCTGCATGAAGTATCGAGCACGACGGCTGCCTGCTATCTGGAGTCGGTGAACGGCACACCGAAGGCAAAATTCCCCGCCGGCAATGCCGAAACCGGCAACACCGCCACCATAGTCGGCTGGGCTTCTCCCTCCACCGACAAAGGCCTCACGCCCGATGAAATCTGGCTCGCCGCCACCTCACCGGACGGCGCAGAGCAATTCTACAAAGCGCAGATCACCGACCGCTCGGACGTCGGCGCGTTTTTCCACCACCCCGAGATGGCGAACGTGGGTTTCAAGGTCAAACTTCGCGAAGCAGCGCCAGGCGCCGTAACCATGCGAGTGCTCACGATTCGCGACGGCGTCGCGCAGGACTGCGGCATCGGGCAACGCGTAACGTTCGTGAATCAAGCAGGAGGAAGGGGAAGGGCGAACGCGCAGCCATGAAGGCTGCGCGCGAATGGCAGACCGCTTGCCGGTCTGCCTAGTGCTTGAAACTCCAGCGCTTGTGCCCGATGTAGCTCGTAAACACCGGCACCGCGACGCCCACTGCATGCGCAAGATCGCGCGCATGCCAGGTCATGCCCATGCGCGGAAATACGTAATACGCCAGACCGATGCTCACCGCCCATGTCTGCACGACCGCCACCAGATTCACGAGCGTGAAGAAGAACACCGAGCGTCCGGTCGACTGCGTGCTCTTCGTGAACACGAACAGCTTGGCCAGGATGAACGCGGTGATCATCCCCGTGATATACGCGACCACGATCGCGGCCGAGTACGGCATCCAGATGTTGTAGACGATCCGGCTGCCCCAGTTGACCGCCGCGGCAAAGCCGCCGGTCAACAGGAACAGCAGAAAGCTCTTCGAGACGAACGTACGCTTGACGACCGCGTGGGCTCGCGTCATATCATCCTCGCCATCTTGCGCGAAAGTCCGATGCTCTCCGAAATGCCGCGATCTTCGGGGTAGTAGTACGAGGTATCGGCCACGAGCAGACCTTCAACCGGCAACTGGATCGGCGGCAGACGGTCGAGATAGCCCGGCTCGCAGATCGGCTGGGCAAAGCGATAGCGGCTTGCGCGCACGTCGATGAAGTCGTCCGGCTTCAGTGCCGGATTGATCTTCATCAGATAGCGCTTCACCTTGTCGATAAACACCGAATCCGCTTCCTGATACTTTGGGTGCTCGCCGGGAATATAGAACGGCACGTACACGACGTGGTGATCGAGCGGCCGCAGATTCGTGTATTCGACGATGCCCGGAATATCCATCTCCGGGTCGTTCGTGTTCAGCCAGAAGTTCTCGGTGACCGGCTTCTTCAGCTTCGCAATGACGCACACCACGGCCACGTTCTTGACGCTGCGGAACGCGTCGAGAATGTTGGCGGGCAGGTCGGGAATCACGCGCGGCACGTAAGGCAGCGGAATCGTGCTGATCACCTTGTCGAACGGCAGAAATTCGCCGCCCGCTTCGATGCCGGTGACTTTGCCGTTTTCGATCACGACTTTTTGCGCGGGCGTGCCGAGGCGGAATTCGCCGCCGTTCGCCACGATGTAATCGCGCATGCCGTTGAGCAGCGTGTCGGAGCCGCCTTCGAGGAAGCCGAGTTTCTCGTGAAAGAGGTTATAGCGCGAGCGGCCGATGCGGCGGATGCGGCTCCAGATCCACGCGGCGGACAGGTTGTCGGCGTAGTCGTAGAACTTGTAGTCGAACAGACGGCGCCACAATACTTCCCACGCTTCGTCACCGATCCAGCGGCGAATCCAGCCGGTCGCCTCGACATGATCGAGCGGCTTCCAGTCATTGCGTTTGGTCGACAGGAACGCATGCAGGCCGTAGCGGAACTTGGCTTGCAGGCTGAGGCCCTTGAACTTGAGCAGCGCCATCGGGTTGCCCCACGGCTGCACACGGTTCTGGTAGAAGTAGCCCATCTTCGTTTCGCGCCACTGCATCTTTTCTTCGATGCCAAGCTCGCGCAGCACTTCAAAGAACGCGTGATCGGAGATCGCGTGGAAGTGGTAGTAACGTTCGATCGACAGGCCGCCGAAATCGAAGCATGCGGCCATCCCGCCGACGCGGTCGTCGGCTTCGAAAATGATCGGCTTGCGCCCGTCCTTGACTAGCTGGTACGCGGCGCCGAGACCCATTGGGCCGGCGCCCAGCACTGCAATGCGTTCTGTGCTCATTGTGTTTGTCCGCTCAGAATTCCAGGGCGATATGGCTATAGGTCGGGTCGTTGAACGTCTCGTCCATCGCCTTCGCGAACGGGGTCGCGCGAATCTTGAAGATGCCTTCCCAATCGATCACTTCGAACTCGTCGCCGGCGGTCAGCGCTTTCAGTTGATCGGCGGTGAACGGCGGGTTCTTGTCGACCAGCGCGTAGATCTTCAGCAGCACGTAGAACAGGCCGTACGGAATGCGCACGATCGCGCAGCGCGCGCGGGTGGCGCGCTTGATCTGGCGAATGATGTCGATATAGTCGACCTGCTCGAGGCCGGTAATATTGAACGCCCGTCCCTTGATGCGAGATTCTATGCAACTGATGATCACGTTGCAGAAGTCGCCCACATAGAGCGGTTGACGCATATAGCGGCCGCTGCCAGGAATCGGGAACACCGGCACACGATGCATGAAGCGCGACAGCCAGCCGAGATGCTTGCGGTCGAACCAGCCGAACATCAGCGTGGGACGCAGCACGACGCATTCGATGCCCGAGGCGAGCACGATCTCTTCCTGCTCGCGTTTCGTGTCGGTATAGAAATCCTCGCCGACCGAATTAACGACCGACGAACTGATGTGCACCGTATACGGAATGTCGTAACGCTTGATGACCGCGAGCACGTTGCGCGTGGCGGTAATGTTGTTGCGGATGAACGGATCGAGCGTCGGCGCGCCGATCTGGGCCTGCAACATCACCACCAGGTCCGCGCCTTCGAAGTGCTGTTCCCAGCCGCCCGGCTCGGCGAGATCGGCGTAGATCACCGTGACGTCGGGATGGACCTTGCGGAGCACTTCGATATTGGCCTTGTGCTTGTCCAGCACGACCAGGTTCGAATACCCGCGCGCTTTCAGTCGCGCGACGAGGTTCTGGCCGACGAGGCCGGCGCCGCCTGGAAGAAGGATGCGGGTTTGGTTCATGCGTTAACTCGTTGAATTGGGGTGTTCAGCAACTTTGTAAGGGCTAGATGATACAAGCAAGCTCGGGTCGCCCCGGAAAATAGCGTGAAATGAGGCGCTTGCAACAGGTGGGATTCCGGCTATCCGGCGCGGGGCAACTGTGGCTCCGGCATCGGTTTGACGCGGTTGACAGCGCAATAAGCGCCGGTGGCGGTTTGCCCGGCGAGCCTGATGTCGCCGTTTGCCGGCGCCTTGAAAAAGGCAGTCCAGCCGCTGTATCCCGCTCGGTGCCCGTAGACCTTGCGCATGTCGTCTCGCTGCGCACCGGATATGCCGGTTCCCAGCGTCGTTCCTGCCGCGTCGGTGATGACCACGGCGTGCGGCACCTCGCTGTCGGCGGGGGCATAGATCCATCCTGTCGCGCGATCGATGCCGGCAGTCGTCGTGGCCGAAATGTCGTCGATAGCGCCGTCGCAGGACGACGATGCGTGGATCGCATCCGGCGGCACGAGGTAGTCGGGCTGATCCGCCGCGAAGAGGGACAGTTTCGCCGCCTCGGCATCTCGCGCGATTGCGGCCAGCACGTCCGGGAATGGATAGAGCGGCCTCGTGACCGACGCATCGTAGACATGAGCGCGCAGCGCGAGACCTGCGACGAGTCGCGCGTAAGTCTGGTCCTGGTCGGTCCTCAGCATGAGGCGCTGAGCCGACGCGACGATCACGATGGCCAGCACCGCCACTAGCGCGACGCGTTTGCGCTGCTTTGCGGAGCGGCTGTTCAGCGCGGCAAAGATAATCAGGGCGAGCCAGCCGGCGAGCGAGGCCGTCGTGTAGCGTGAGGCCAGCGCGGATTCCACGCCGGACCACAGTCTGCCGCCGGCGGTCAGTAAGGCGTTGCCGGCAATGAACAACGCGAACACCAACAATGCGAGGCCTTGCGGATGCCGCTCGCCCGGCTGGAGCGCCCTGACGCCATACACCGCGAGTGCCGCGAGCGCGAACGCGCCGGCGATATAGCCGCCCACCAGGCCGAGTCTCGCGCCAAAGGCGGGCGCACCGAGGTAGAGCAAGACGAAACGCAATGCGATAAACGGATGCAGACTCAGCCCGGTGGTCAGGTCGCCGCTACTGGGCGACTTGTGCCAATCGAGGAAATACGCGAGCCATACGGCGACCGTCACAGCGGTGAGCAACACGAGCTCGCGCGGCTTCAGTCGCACATACACCGCCTGAGCGATGAGCACCGGAAATACCAGCACGCCGCTCGACATCGAGTAAGCGGCAAGCCAGCCGCTCGCCAATGCTGCGATAAACCATCCAGACGATTTGCCGCGCTCGCCGCGCGCTTGCGCTTCGGCGCACAGGTCGATCGCATGGAACGCGAGCAGGGCAAAGAGGTAGACCGCGAACCACTGGCTCTGAAAGCCCCACGTGAAGTTCTCTTTCTGGACCCACGAAAAGGCGAACACGAGCACGCAGCCCGCCAGGCCAAAGCGGGCTTCACGCGAAAGCGTCGCGCGATGATGGATCGCGATGCGCCAGAAGGTGACAGCCAGCGCGCCCGCCAGTACGAGATTGGCGGCAAGCGACAACACATTGCGTCCGCCGAAATAGCGGACATCGGGGAAAAATATCAGCCGCGAGAACGTGAGGCGATGTTCGTTGTGCTGTTCGAAGAACGCGCGCCACGGGTCCTGCATGGCGCGCAGATAGAAACCGATGGTGCCGTCCCACGAGTCGCCGATCGGCAGCGGCGAGAAGTGCTGCCACACGCCGAGCGTCGTGGTCGCGAGCGTTATTACGCCCAGCGCGAACAGGGCGTAATAACGAAAACTTGCGGGCCGACTCATTCAGACGCTAGAGGTTTTACAGCGACGCGCGTTTGAACAGGAATCGCGGCACGGATCGAATGATCAGCATGATGATTGCCCAGAACCAGCGGGTGTAGAGCACGTCCTTGCGCTTCTCGACTGCGCGCACGATGTCGGTTGCTACCTGATCCGGCGTTGCCACCAGCGGGCCGGGCAAGGGCAGGCCGGCGGTCATCGGCGTGGCGACGAAGCCCGGCTTGACGGTCACGACGTGGACGCCCGACTTGAACAGGCGCGCGTTCAAGCCTTCGCAGAAGGCCGACAGCGCGGCCTTCGCGCTGCCGTACAGGTAGTTCGACGGCCGGCCGCGGTCGCCTGCGACCGATGAGATCACCGCCAGCGCGCCGCGCTTCTGCGCTTCGAGGAGGTTGGCGATCGGCGTCAACAGAGCGATCACGGACACGGCATTCGTGTTGAATTCGCGCACCGCGACAGCAGCGTCGGCCTGGCAGGCAGCCTGATCCGGCAGCGTGCCGGGCGCGACCAGCACGATATCCAGCGCACCGAGTTCTCGCCGACATTGCTCGAGCATGGCGGCGTGCCGGTCGAGGTCGTCGATGTCGAGCTGATAGCTGGCGGCCAGTTGCGCGCCGCGCGCGGTCAGATCCGCCGCGACCTGTTGCAGGCGTTCACCATTGCGGCCGACGAGAAAAAAGCGTGCGCCCTGGGTCGCCCATTGGCGTGCGCAGGCGATGGCGATCGCCGACGTGGCGCCGACGATAAGAATGTTTTTCATGTTCGAGTGGTCCGTTCCCAGAAGCGCGAGAGCAGTGCGGGATCGCGCAGCGCTTCGAGTTGCTGCCATTGAGGGTAGGCGGCGCGAAAGTCGGCGCCGGACATATGGGCGTCTTTGGCCGGGTAGATGCGTCCGCCGGCTTCACGCACGATGGCGTCGAGCCTGGCAAAAAGTTTGAGGTTCACTGCATCGCGCTGCGGGAAGTCGAGTGCGAGCGAGGTCCCCTCGCGCGGAAACGACAATAGTCCCGGCGATTGCACATCGCCGCAGCGTTTGAGCACGGCGAGAAACGAGCCCGTGCCGCTGCCGGCAATTGCATCGAGAATCGCGCGGGTGGCTTCGCGCGCGGTGACCGGCGGCACGACGCATTGATATTGCTGAAAGCCCGCGCGGCCGTAAATACGGTTCCATTCCAACAGACTGTCTAGCGGATAGAAGTAAGCGTCGTAACTGACCTGTGCGCTGACCTCACCACGCTGCTGCTTCTGGTAGTAAAGCTCGTTGAGCGCGCGCAGCGTGAAGCGGTTGAAGACGGGCACCGGCAGCGTGAAAGGCACAGTGCGCTTCTTGCGCCGCGCGACTTCGAGCGGGCCGTTCTGCGCGTGATCGCCGACCATGAAGATGCCGCGGCCGAGCGCCGAGCCGCGGCTCTGGCAGTCCACCCACGCGACGCTGTACTCATGCAGCGAATCGAGCCGCTCCGAGAGCGCGAAGAATTCGTCGAGATTCTCGAAGCGGATGCTCGTCACGTCGATCAGGCTCGAGCGGATCGGCATCAACTGGATTTCGGCCCACAGGATCAGACCGGTGAGCCCCAGGCCGCCAATCGTGGCGGCGAAGTAGTCGGGCTGTTCGTCGGGCGAGCATTCGAACTGCGTGCCGTCGCTGCGCGCCAGCGCAAAGCGCCGCACATGGCGCCCAAACGTGCCGCGCACGTGGTGGTTCTTGCCGTGGACGTCGTTGGCGATCGCGCCGCCCAGCGTGGCGTACTTGGTGCCGGGCGTGACCGGCAACATCCAGCCGCGCGGAATCGCGACGTCGAGAATCTGTTCGAGCGTGACACCCGGCTCCGCGCGCAACACGCCGCTTTGCCAGTCTGCCGAGATCAGACGGTCGAGCGGCAGCGTCTGCACGACCTGACCGGACGCGGCCAGACAGCTGTCACCGTAGCTGCGGCCATTGCCGAAGGCGAGGGCGGTGCCGCTCGCGCGGCTCGCTTCGGCCCATGCCGCGCGGGCGCCGTCACGCCAGGCAACGACGTGTGCTTCCTGCGGTACGTTCGGGTAATGGCCCCATGACAGCACGGTCTTCATCGTTTAGATGGCCGCCCAGAACACCAGGCCGCACAGCACGACGACCGCGAGACTGACGCGGTCGCGTGCGGCGAAGACGATCGGGTCGTCGTGCATCAGACCACGGTGCGCGATGATCCAGGTGCGGCTGACCCAATACAGCAGCAGCGGACACGCGAGCCAGATGATCTGCGGATGGTGGTACATGCTCAGGGTCTTCGCATCCTGGATGTACAGCGCCAGCACCAGCACCGCGAGGTAGCCCGACGCCGTGCCGAGCGATGAGATCAGCGGCAGGTCGCTGGCGACATAGCCCCGTCCGCGCGTCTTGACGAGCCCACGTTCGCGCATCGAATGCAGTTCCGCGTAGCGCTTCACGAGCGCGAGACTCAGGAAGATGAACATCGAGAACGCGAGCAGCCAGAACGTCAGCTGGGCGTCGACCGCCG
Source organism: Paraburkholderia sp. BCC1884 (assembly GCF_900996225.1). Taxonomy (GTDB): domain Bacteria; phylum Pseudomonadota; class Gammaproteobacteria; order Burkholderiales; family Burkholderiaceae; genus Paraburkholderia. Next base: position 303,245 of record NZ_CAAJGL010000101.1, read on the forward strand.
CCGTGCCGGCGACGATGCGGATGGTGTAGAGCGTAGCCAGCACCACCACGTCGACCATTACCTGACGCTTGAGGAACATGGAATACGCGAGTGTCAGCACGTAATAGCCGAGCAGCACCACGCAGAATTCCCAGGGCAGGAATAGCCATGCCATGGCAAACGATCCCACCAGCAGGACAGGGAAGAGTGCGATCCCCCAGGTGAGCGGCAGCGCGCCCGAAGCAAGCGGACGTTTGCGTTTGACGGGGTGGTGGCGGTCGTCTTCGAGATCGAGCAGGTCGTTGAGCAGATACACGCTCGACGCGCACAGGCCGAACGTGAAAAACGCCAGCACGGCAGCCAGCGCGAGTTCCGGCGACGAGAGCTTATGCGCGGCCAGCAACGGCACGAAGATCAGCAGATTCTTCAGCCATTGATGCAGCCGCAAGGATTTGGCCCAGGTCTTCATGGAGGGCGGGCGCGACTCGATCACGCGCTCCACGTTGCCGATCTTGCGGGCGGCGCGTTCCACGCCACTGGAAGGATTGACCACGTACGCGCGATCGGCCGATTGCCAGACCGCGACGTCGTCGTGCGAATTGCCGGCGTAGTCGAAACCCTTTTCGCCGTACTCGGCCACCAGCAGGTCGCGCTTGTTATGTGAGGACAGGTTGACGTCGCCGTTGGTGGCGAAGGTTTTGTCGAACAGTCCGAGGTGAGCCGAGATGGCGTGCGCGTAGCGTTCGTGGCTGGCCGTGGCGAGCACGAGCGAGCGACCGGCGTCGCGCTCGGCCTTCAGCCATTGCAGCACGGCGGGGTCGTAGGGCAGCACGCTGACGTCCACGTTCGTCGCCTCGGCGAGGCGCGCTTTCAGGCCCGGCTTACCGTCGCGCGCGAGCCAGAGCAGCGGCTCGTAAAAGCGGTGCGGTGCGGCCTTCAGATAGGCGAATCCGGACTCGATCAGGACGTCTGAGCGAATCAACGTGCCATCGAGATCGACGACTAAGGGTCTGCTGCGCATTCAGTCTGCCCGGTGGGCGGTAATTATGTTGGTGAGCGAGATGACGATGGTCGGCCGCGCTGGCGCAGCCTGTATCCACCCAATGAGTGACCACTTGGAGTTTGGCGGCGTTACTTTACTATTCCGGGATAATGCGCACAACCTTACAGGGCAAACGCCTGATTTTGCAGCGCGTTATTCGGAGTGTGGATGATAATTAGGGTTTGATTCGGCTGATTCCGCGATAGTGAGCCGTAACAAAAGGAAATGGCAGTTGCCGAAGCCGCCAAATTTGAGCAAACTTCGGTTTTGTTGCGGCCACACAACGAAGTGTCGTCTAAAAAGGCACGCAGTTTCTTACCTATGAAAGTTCCGAGCGCGCCGCATTCCCCAACCGCACTGTCCGCGGGCTTGTCCGTATCCGTGGTGGTTTATCGGCCTGATATCGAGCAGCTCGATTCGACCCTGGTCAGCCTTGGCGCCGCGTGTGACACGCTGCGCGAGCACCGGCCGATGCTGCCGCTCGCGCTTTATCTCGTCGATAACGGCGGCCTGCCCGACGCGTCGGCGTCCCTCGACGATCTGCGCTCGCACGGCGTTGCCGTCACGGTCATTTCCGGTCACGGCAACGTCGGCTATGGCCGGGGCCACAATCTGGCGATCGAGCGCAGCAACAGCCGCTATCACCTGGTATTGAATCCCGACATCGACCTTGCCCCCGACGCGCTCGCGCAAGCCCTCGATTTCTTCGACGTTCATACGGACGCCGGCTTGCTCACCCCCTGGATCGGCGACGAAGCCGGGCATCAGCAGTTCCTTTGCCGTCGTTACCCGACGCTGCTCGATCTGTTCGTGCGCGGTTTCCTGCCGTCGCGGCTGCGGCAGTTGTTCGCACGGCGTCTCGCGCGCTACGAAATGCGCGATAGCATCAACGCGCGCGACGTGGTGTGGGACCCGCCTATTGTCAGTGGCTGTTTCATGTTATTCCGCACGCCCGTGCTGAAACAGCTCGCGGGTTTCGACGCGCGCTACTTCCTGTACTTCGAGGATTACGACCTGAGCCTGCGCGCGCACGACGTGACCCGGGTCGCCTATGCGCCCGCCGTACGGGTACTGCATCACGGCGGCGGCGCGGCGCGCAAAGGCTCCGCGCACATCCGCATGTTCCTGGCCTCGGCGTACAAGTTCTTCAATCGATTCGGCTGGAAGTGGCTATGAGTCATGTGCTCGTCAGCGGAGCCAACGGGTTCGTCGGCCGTGCGCTGTGCCGCGCGCTACTCGCGGCGGGTCACACGGTCACCGGCCTGGTACGACGCGCAGGGCAACTCGAGAGCGGCGTAAGCGAGTGGGTCGACGCCAGCGTCGATTTCTCCGGCATCGACACGGCATGGCCCGCCGATTTGCAGGTCGACTGCGTAGTGCATCTGGCCGCGCGCGTGCACGTGATGCGTGAAGAAGCCGCCGATCCCGAGGCAGCCTTTCACGCGACCAATGTCGACGGCGCACTGCGCCTCGCTCGAGCCGCGCAGCATCATGGCGTGCGACGGTTCGTTTTCGTCAGCAGCGTGAAGGCGCTGGCCGAAGCTGACAACGGCCGGCCATTGCGCGAGGACGACGTGCCCGCGCCGCAAGACCCGTATGGGCGTTCGAAACTGGCGGCGGAGCAGGCCCTGTCGAACTACGGCGAAGCGGCCGGACTCGACGTCGTGATCGTGCGGCCGCCACTGGTTTACGGTCCCGATGTGCGCGCCAATTTTCTGCGCCTGATGGACGGCATCTGGAAGCGCGTGCCCTTGCCGCTGGGTTCGATCGACGCGCGGCGCAGCCTCGTCTACGTCGACAATCTCGCCGACGCGCTGATGCATTGCGCGCTCGATCCGCGCGCGGCGCATCAGTGCTTTCACGTCGCCGACGACGAGACGCTGACCGTCGCCGAACTGGCGCAAGCACTCGCGAGGCATCTGCAGAAGTCCGGCCGCCTGTTGCCGGTGCCGCCGGGCTGGCTTCATCTTGCCGGTCGCCTGACGGGACGCACCGCGCAGGTCGACCGGCTGGTCGGCGCATTGCAGCTAGACACGACTCACATTCGCACACTGCTCGGCTGGCAAGCGCCCTTTTCCACCGACGAAGGGCTGGCGCAAACCGCCCGCTGGTATCGTTCCACGCACTGAGAGCGCGCAAACTTGACGGATCTTTCGACTTCTTCGCCCTGGCTTGCCGTGGCCGCGATCGCGCTTGGCGCGGCGTGCGTCTGCGCGCTGATCCTGTGGGCGCTCCTCAAGAGCGGCATCGCCTGGCGGCTGGCGACGGATATTCCTAATGACCGGTCGCTGCACGTCGCGCCGACACCGCGCGTAGGCGGCTGGGGCATCGTGCCGGTGGCGGTCGCGGCGACGCTAATACTGGCGCCAGGCCTGTGGGCTGCGGCACTAGGCACGGCGTTTCTCGCGGCCATTTCGCAAATCGACGACCGCCGCGGCTTGCCGGCGCGTGTGCGTTTCGCCGCTCATCTGCTGGCCGTCGTCGGGCTGGTCGTGTTGTTCCCCGCTGCGGCGCCCTGGTGGGTACTGGTAATTCTTGCGTTTTTGATGATCTGGCTGGTTAATCTCTACAACTTCATGGATGGCGCCGACGGTCTCGCGGGCGGCATGGCGTTGTTCGGCTTCGCGGGCTATGCCGCAGCCGCCTTGCTGAGCGCCCATCCGTTGCCCGAGCTGGCGTGGTCGGCGACGGCCATTTCAGGCGCCGCACTCGGCTTCCTGTTGTTTAATTTCCACCCTGCGCGCATCTTTCTCGGCGACGCCGGCTCCATCTCGCTGGGCTTTCTGGCAGGCGCACTCGGTTACTGGGGCTGGCGCGGCGATGTCTGGCCGGTCTGGTTTCCGATCCTCGTCTTCGCGCCGTTCATCGCCGATGCGTCGATCACACTGGCGCGGCGCCTGCTCCGTGGCGAAAGATTTTGGCAAGCGCATCGCGAGCACTACTATCAACGTATGGTGCGTGCCGGAGCCGGGCACGCCAGGACAGCTTTGACGTGGTATGTACTAATGGTAGCTGGCATAATGCTTGCTATTTTTGCGCTTGGTCAGTCCGCGATTGTGCAGTCGTGCGTGCTGGCAGGTTGGAGCGTCGTTCTCTGCGTCGCAGGTGCGGTTGTCGATAGACGCTGGCGCCGTTTCCAATCAACCCTGTCCGATAACTGAGGTAACGCTGATGTTAAGAAACAAGGCCACGTGGCTGTCTCTCAGCGCTTTCCTTTTCGATTTGTGCGCAGTAGCCGCATCGTGGCTCACTGCGTACCTCATTCGCTTCAACGGCGCGATTCCGGAAGACTTCCGGCTCGGCGCCATGCATTCGCTCCTTTGGGTCTTGCCGACCTACGCCATCATGTTCCGCATCTTCGGTCTGTACCGTGGCATGTGGGTGTTCGCGAGCTTGCCGGACCTCGTGCGCATTTCAAAAGCGGTGGTGACCGGCGCGCTCGTGACGATGGTCGTGTCGGTGATGGTCCAGCCGCTGCCGATCGTGCCGCGCTCGGTGCTGGTGGTGTCGCCGCTGTTTCTATTTCTTGCGATGGGCGGCTCGCGCGCGCTCTATCGTGCGACCAAGGAGTTCTATCTCTACGGTGGACTCGTCGCGCAGGGTAAGCCGGTGGTGGTGCTCGGCGCGGGCAACGCGGGCGCCAGTCTCGCGCGCGAACTGTCGCGTTCGAGCGAGTGGCGTCTGGTCGGTTTGCTCGACGACGACGTCTCCAAGCACGGTCGCGAAATCTACGGCTACAAGGTGCTGGGTTCGATCAGCGAGTTGCCGCAACTGGCCGAGACGCTGAAAACCGAATACGCGATCATCGCAATTCCGTCGGCCACGGTGGACGTTCAGCGGCGCGTCGCCACACTATGCGTGCGCGCCGGCGTGCGCGCGCTGGTACTGCCGGCGCTGACCGCCGTGACGCAAGGCCAGGCGTTTCTGTCGCGCGTGCGGCAAATCGATCTGGAAGACCTGCTGGGCCGCGACGCGGTCAACATCGACACGCCCCATGTGGAAGCCCTGCTACGCGACCGCGTCGTGATGGTCACCGGCGCCGGCGGGTCGATCGGTTCCGAGTTGTGCCGTCAGATTCTGCGTTTCCAGCCGGCTCAGCTCATTGCTTATGACCTGTCCGAATTCGCGATTTATCGCTTGACCGAAGAGCTGCACGAGCGTTTTCCGGATGTGTCGGTCATCCCCGTGATCGGCGACGCCAAAGACTCGCTGCTGCTCGATCAGGTGATGTCGCGCCACACGCCGCACATCGTCTTCCACGCCGCCGCCTACAAACACGTGCCGCTGATGGAAGAGCAGAACGCGTGGCAAGCCGTGCGTAACAACGTGCTCGGTACTTACCGGGTAGGGCGCGCGGCGATTCGCCACGACGTCAAGCATTTCGTACTGATCTCGACCGACAAGGCCGTCAACCCGACCAACGTCATGGGCGCGAGCAAACGTCTGGCGGAGATGGCGTGCCAGGCCTTACAGCAGACCAGTCCGCGTACCCAGTTCGAGACGGTTCGATTCGGCAACGTGCTCGGCAGCGCCGGCAGCGTGATTCCGAAGTTCCAGCAGCAGATTGCCAAGGGCGGCCCGGTCACGGTCACGCACCCCGAGATCACGCGTTTCTTCATGACGATCCCGGAAGCGTCGCAGCTCGTGCTGCAAGCGTCGAGCATGGGCCACGGCGGCGAGATCTTTATTCTGGATATGGGCGAGCCGGTCAAGATCGTCGACCTGGCGCGCGATCTGATTCGTCTGTATGGCTTTACCGAAGAGCAGATCAGGATCGTCTTCACCGGCCTGCGTCCCGGCGAAAAGCTCTACGAAGAACTGCTGGCTTGCGACGAAACGACCACCCGCACGCCGCATCCCAAGTTGCGTACCGCGCGGGCGCGTGAAGTCGCGGATGATCTGCTGGACAAGTTGCTGCCGTGGCTCATGCAGCATCGCGTGCTGAACGACGACGAAGTGCGTCGCGATCTGCGCCGCTGGGTGCCGGAATATCAACCGGCCAGCGCGCCGGCTTTGCGCAGTGTCGATGTGGCAACGCGGGCTTCGTAAAGTCAGTCCGGAACGCAGCATGAGAAAAGGCGCCCCAAGGCGCCTTTTTTTATTACCGCTTGTGCTTCCTCACCACCATCCACCTTGGCGACTTGAAGCGCACGATGCTCACATACAGCCAGACATACGTCGCCGCGAACACCATCACGAAGCAGAACAGGTGCAGCGTATGACGCCAGAACAATGTGGCCGGCACGACCGCGATCAGGCATAGCAACCACAGGTACGGTGACGTCAGTGAATTACGCCGTGTCAGTTCCCGTGCCGTTCTCGTGCCCACCGCCCAGCGCATCAACCGCTTATAAACCAGCATGTGCAGATGCACGCCATCGGGGATGCCGGGCGACATGCCGCGAATGAACTTCTTCCGGTAGATCGAGAAACACGTCTCGAAGATCGGGTACATGAAGAGCAGCACCGGATACCACGCCGACACGTCGCGGTTGCGCATCACCAGCATGATCGATAGCTCGGCCAGCATGAAGCCGATGAAATACGCGCCGCCGTCGCCGAGAAAGATCAGCCCCGCCGGGAAATTCCAGATGAAGAAGCCGAGCACCGCGCCCATCATCATGAACGACGCCGACAGCACGATCGGATCGGACACCTGGAAGGCCACATAGGCGAGCGAGGCGAACATCATGAACGCCACCATCGAGGCGAGCCCGTTGAAGCCGTCGATGATATTGATCGCGTTGGCCAGCGCCGCGACGGCCAGCACGGTGACCGCGCAGGAGATCACCGCGTACGAGAGCAGGAAGTCGAGCGGCGGCACGCTGATGCGCGTGACCGCGATATTCAGCAGGAAATAGGCGAGCGCGGCGGCCGCCATCGTGCACAGGAGACGCAGCAGCGGCGAGACACGCTTGGTCAGATCTTCCACCAGACCCGAGCCGAAGGCCGGCATCCCGCACGCGATCAGCCCGAGAATGCCGCCCGACACGGCCGGATACGCGTGATGCAGCTGCACGGCGGACACGATCAGACCGACCAGAATCCCGGTCCCGCCGATGCGCGGCACCGGGCGCACATGGAATTTCTGGACGCCGGCCAGATCGGTGTCGGAGAATTTTTCATGCAGATGCGCATAGCGCACGATCAACAGCGTGATCAGCAGTGAAACGAGAAAGCCGAGCGCAAAACTAAGCATGAAAGTGGGCCTGAGCGAAGACGCCGAATTATACAAACGAAACGCCCATGCCCCGGAAAAGCGCCGTTCGTGCCAAACGCCGGATAAATCCCAGATAGTGAGGCCAAGGCTGCTCGCAGAGGCGCGCCAGTCATGGATTCCCCCTATTTAGCGCGATCTCGGCGAGGTCGTTAACCTGGATGCGGCGAAGTGTAAGTCACTCACAAAAAGACGACTCGCGCGCACGCGAGCCCACCGTTTTACCGCCGTTCGAGAAGACGTTCCGGAGACCCAATGCTAAACAACATCACAATTCGTGGCGGCCTGACGCTGGTGATCAGCGTATTCGTCGCTTTCCTGCTGACAGTGATCGGTGTCGGCTATGGCGCGCTGCAACTCGCCAATAGCAGCCTGGATGCCACCCAGCACAGCGCCGCCGCGTTGTCGCACCTGAAGTCGAGTTCGGAGAAGCTGTTGCAGGTGCAGCTCGCGCTGGGTTCGTACCAGACCCTCTTCAGCGTCGGCAAGCAGACCGACGACCTGTTGCCGGCCGCGCACAAAGTGCTGGTCGAGTCGAACAAGGACTTCGGCAACTACATGGCCGGCCCGTTTGCGAGCGAAGACGAGCACAGGCTCGCGCAGAGCGTCGAACAGGCGCGTAGCACACTGGTCGACAAGGCGATCGAGCCGGAATTCAAGGCGCTCACCGACTTCGACTTCAACACCTTCCGCAACATTCAGGGCGAGACGGCGAACGGCTTCTACGCCACTTATTCGAAGGCCATCGACGCACTCCAGCGCACGCAGATCGACAGCCAGCGTCAACAGGCCGACACGGCCGCGCAACGTTTCCATATCGCGACGCTGCTGTTCGCCGTGATCGGCGTCGTCGCGCTCGTGATCGGCGTGCTGGCGCGAGTCGGTTTGTCGACGGCCTTGATCAAGCCGGTCAATGCAACCGTCAAGCACTTCGAACGCATTGCGGCGGGTGATCTGACGGTGCCCATCAAGATCAGATCGCGCAACGAGATGGGGCAGTTGCTCGGCGCATTGACGAAGATGCGCGACGGACTGGTGGACACGGTCGGCAAGGTGCGCGGCAGCACGGCGGCGATCACGCAGGGCGCCAACGAGATCGCCTCGGGCAATGCGGACCTGTCCTCGCGCACCGAGCAGCAGGCGGCGGCGCTTCAGCAGACGGCGGCGAGCATGGAGCAGCTGTCGGCCACGGTGAAGCAGAACGCGGACAACGCCAAACAGGCCAACCGTCTCGCGCACGGCGCACTCGACACGGTGACGCGCGGCGGCACGGTGGTGTCGCGCGTCACCGAAACCATGGACGGTATTAGCGCATCGTCGCGCAAGGTGACCGAGATCATCGGCATGATCGAGGGAATCGCGTTTCAGACCAATATTCTGGCGTTGAACGCGGCGGTGGAAGCTGCACGCGCCGGCGAACAGGGACGCGGTTTCGCCGTGGTGGCCTCGGAAGTGCGCAGTCTCGCGCAACGTTCAGGCGCGGCGGCGAAGGAAATCAAGGAATTGATCGGCGAATCGGCGGCCAAGGTGGAGCAGGGCGCCACGCTGGTGTCCGATGCAAAGAAGACGATTCACGAAGCCATGGACGCGGTGGAGCGCGTCACGAGCGTGATGAAGGAGATCGAGGCGTCGGCCGTCGAGCAGAGCGACGGCATCGAACAGGTGAACAAGGCGGTGTCGCAGATCGACGAGGTCACGCAGCACAACGCGGCCCTCGTTGAAGAGGCGGCTGCGGCGGCGAAGTCGCTGGAAGAGCAGGCGGGCGTGCTGCGCGATGCCGTGGCCGTGTTCCGACTCGATGCGATGGCGGCGTAAGCGCGGTATCTGAATCGACGGCGGCGCAGTCTCTACCGGACAACTCGCGTCGCCGCCGCTAAAGCTCAGCTAGAGCTCAGCCAAGCTCGATTACCTCAAGCAAAGCCTCGCGGATTCAGCGACTGCCAGCGCCAGTGATCCGCGCACATCCGCTCGATGCCGAACTCCGCACGCCAGCCGATGATCGTGTCGGCCGCTGCCGGATCGGCAAAACACGATGCCACATCGCCCGGACGGCGCGCCACGATCTCATACGGCACAGGCTTGCCCGAGGCTTTCTCGAACGAGCGCACCACGTCCAGCACGCTGTAACCCTGGCCCGTACCGAGATTCACCACGAAGCTCGCATCGCGCCTGACCAGCGCGTCGAGCGCGGCCAGATGTCCGCGCGCCAGGTCCACCACGTGGATATAGTCGCGCACGCCGGTGCCGTCAGGCGTGTCGTAGTCGCCGCCGAACACGCGCAGCTTTTCCAGCTTGCCGACCGCCACCTGGGCAACGTACGGCATCAGGTTGTTCGGCACGCCGGCCGGATCTTCGCCGATCAAGCCGCTCTCATGCGCGCCAACCGGGTTGAAATAACGCAGCGTCGCGATGCGCCATGAGGCATCGGCGATTTCGAGGTCGCGCAACACCTGCTCCGCGATCAGCTTCGACTGACCATACGGATTGGTGGCCGACAGCGGAAACGATTCGTCGATCGGCGAGCTCTTTGGCACGCCATACACCGTGGCTGACGAACTGAAGACGAACTGCTTCACGTTGCGCTCGCGCATCACGCCGAGCAGCGTCAGCAAACTGCCCACGTTGTTGCTGTAATACTCGATCGGCTTGGCCACCGATTCGCCCACCGCCTTCAACGCGGCAAAGTGAATCGCGCCGGTGATCGGGTGAGCGTCGAAAATGCGGTTGAGCGCCACTTCGTCGCGGGCGTCGGATTCGTAGAAGCTCACGGTCTTGCCGGTGATTTCCTCCACGCGCCGCAGCGACTCGCGGTTGCTGTTCACGAGATTGTCGATCACCACGACGTCGTAGCCGCCGTTGAGCAATTCGACGCACGTATGCGAGCCGATAAAACCTGCACCGCCCGTTACCAGAATCGTGCCCTTCGTGGTCATGCTGTTGCTCCGTTAAAGTCCGTCAAAGTAATACGCCCGTCATTTTTTGCACCAGGTCTTTATACGTTTCGACGACCACGCGTTCGTCGAATTCTTCCGCGACTTTCTGTCGGCCGCGTTCAGCCATTGCACGGCGCCCGGCAAGGCTCATGTCGAGCATCTGCGCGAGCTTCGTGGCGAGGCTCCGGGCATTGCGCACTTCGCACAGCAGGCCATTGACGCCGTCCGCCACCACTTCGCGGCAGCCCGGCACATCCGTCGCGACGATCGGCCGGCCCATCGCCGAGGCTTCCATCAGCGTGCGCGGCACACCTTCGCGATACGACGGCAAGACGATGCAATCCGCATCGGCGATGAAAGGCCGCACGTCATGCGCCTCACCAAGATACTCGATGATGCCTTCCTGCTCCCAGGCCGCGACTTCTTCGCGCGTAATCGCGCTCGGATTGTCGACGCCGACGGGACCGAGCAATTGGAACCGCGCCTGCGGATAACGTTCACGCAATTGCCGCGCGGCCTCGACATATTCGCCGACGCCTTTGTCCCACAGCAGTCGGCCGATCAGCACGAAGCGGAATGCTTCACGCTCGGGCAGCGGTGCGAAGGCGAACTGTTCGAGATCGACGCCTTCGCCGTGCAGGAGCCGCGCCCGCTCAGGATGCACCAACAAATTCTGCTCGACAAACGCCGCCTGGTCGTCGCGATTCAAAAACCAGATTTCGCGCGGGAAACGGAACGCGAACCGGTAGAGCTTCTTCGCCACCTGTGCGGCGCGGCTCTGCTGAATGAAGACATAGCCCAGCCCGGTGGTGACCGCAACCGATTGCACGCCCGCCAGCTTCGCCGCGATCGAACCATAGATATTCGGCTTGATGGTGTAGTGAAACACCACGTGCGGCCGGATGCTCCGGTACTGGCGGTAGAGCGACCAGAGCGTGCGCAGATCGTCACGCGGACTGGTGCCCTTCGAGGCGACCGGCAATTCGATGCAGCGGCAACCCATCGCGGTGAGCAATTCAAACGTGCGGTCGCGCGGCGCGAGCACCGTCACGTCGACGCCGCGTCCGACCAGCATGCGGATCAGCCCTTGCCGATAGGTATAGATTGCCCAGGCGGTATTACAGACGAGTGTAATGCGCAGCGCGGGCGTCGACTTCAGGGCAGGCTTCATGCGGGAACGGGCTCAGCGGTGAATGAAAAGGATGAATCAGGGTGAATCAACGGCTCGTGCGCGGCGCGAGCAGGCAGCGTTTGACACGTTGCAGCGCGCGATAAGGCGTGACCAGATGCAGCAGATTTTTAGCGAGCCCGAGCCAGTCATACAGATTGGCCGCGTTGAAGTAGCGCAGTTGCAGGCGCAGCGTCGAACTCACCTGGCGGCGCCGTTTGGTCGCGCTGATGCCGCCTTCGTTCAACTCATAGTAGAGGCCGAGCTCCGGCAGGTTTGCGCAATCGTAGCGTTCCATGAGACGCACGAACAGATCGAGATCTTCGGCGGAAGGATAGTCGGCGCGATAGTTGCCGACCGCGCGCACGGCGTCGATCCGCAGCATCATCGAAGGATGCGCGAGGCATGAACGGAAGAAGCGCAGGCGCCGGATCGCGTTCGGCTCGGCAGGCGGCGTCAGCATGAACAGCGGCTTGCCCTCGCGCGTGACCACCTGGGTCCACATGCCGAGGCCGGCCACGTGCGGATGCAATTCCATGAACACGCGCTGTCTGGCGAGTCGTTGCGGCACGCTGCGGTCGCCTGCGTCGATGCGCGCCGCGTAACGGAAGCCGCGTTGGGCGAGCGCGTCGATGCCGGTTTGCAGCGCGCGCTCGATGCCGCCGTTCTGCGCCATGCGCAGCACTTCGATGTGCAGATTCGCTAGCGTCGGCGCGACAATCGGCGGCGTGCTGCCGTCATCGACGATCAGTACGTGCACTAGCGCACTTTCGCTGAACGATGCGAGCGTAAGATCGACGTCGGCTTGGCCGTTATAGGCGGGCATGAGCACCGCGACGTCGTCGAGGGCGATTTGCGCGGTGGCGGATGCGTTCGTCATGGGCGCAATTTGAAACGAATGTAATAAAGATTAACCGACGCCGCCGCGAGATAACCGGCGGCCAAACCTACCAGTGCGCCGTAAGCGCCAAGTCGTTGAATGGCCAGCAGATTGACCACCAATGCGACGGCGAGCGCCAGCAGCCATTTGGAGAGCAAGACGAATTTGGCCTGGTATTTCAGCACGATCAGATTGCCGATCGCTTCGATGCCGGCCGGCACCGATAGCCACACGGCCCAGCGGAAAATCCCGATCGCGCCTTCGAAGTCCGGCCCGAACACGCGGCGGATGATGAAGCCGGCCAGCAGATCGAGAACGATCGCGCCGCTCACCATCAGCGCGGCGGTCATGACGGTGAGGCGCCACACGTTGCGGCGCAGTTGCGCGGCATCCTGTACGCGGTAGATAAAGGCGGGCGCGATGGTCTGCGCGAGCATCAAGGCGAGCGTGATCCAGTTTTCGTTGAGTTGCTGGGCGGCGGAATAGCGGCCGAGGTCGGCGAACGAGATTGCCCGTTCGAGCATCAGCCGGTCCAGTTTCAGGAACAGATACATACAGATCAGGCCCAGCCAGAACACCGTGCCGGCACTCGCGAAATGTTTGAAGAGCGAGCGCTCGACGTGCCAGCCGAGCTTGCCGCCATGACGGCGGATGAAGTAGATCAGCAGCACCGCGCCGATGACAGCCGATTCGAGCGCCCAGAGCCAGCCGAAGCGCGCGGGTGTCGTCGCTGCGCGCACCAGCAGATAGACGCAGGCGGCCTTCAGCAGGGCAGTGCTCATGCTGGTGAGCAGCTGCGGCTTGCTGTAGGTCATGCTTTGCAGCCACGCGTTGATCACGCCGACGAAGGGCTCGCGAAACAGCATGGTGACCGCGAGACCGGCGAGCATGGCGCCGACCAGCGGCTCGAAGAAATGCAGGGCGATGCCGAGCCACGTCAGCAGCAAGGCCGCGACCGAGACGGAAAAGCGCAGCGCGAAGGCGCTGCCGAGCACGGTGCCGAGTTGCGCAGGCGGCCGGTTCACGATGGTGGGAACGAGAATTTCCGCGCCGCACACCCAGGTGATCGGCGAGAGCACTAGCAGCAGCGTATTGGCGTATTGCCATTTGCCGAACACGTCCGGCCCGAAGTAGCGCGCCAGCATGCCGCTGATCAGCACCGCCACGCCGATCTGCGTGAGCCGTTCGAGGCCCAGCCAGACGATGTTCGTGAAGGCGCGCGTGACGTCGGGATTGGCGAAGCGCTTGAGCGTCAGCATCCGGTGGCCGCTCGCCGGTTGGCTTGTGCGGCGGGCGAGACAGGCCTGCGCAACGCCACGGCGATGGCGGCAATGCGCGCGTTTGCCCACCCGGCCGACTGACGCGGCGTCGTTACAAATGGAGGGCGTCTAAGCATTAGAATGGTGCTATAAGGCTAGTCCGAAAAGCGCAATTATAAGTTGGAACCGGATCGCTTCCGGCAAGGGCGCGCCGCGATGTTTATTCGTTAGGTTTTACCGATTCATCTTCGGTGCGCCGGTCAAAATTTTCCATTGCACGCAAGTGAGCCAACATGATCTCCAAATCTATTTTCAAGGCGTATGACATTCGCGGTGTAATCGGCAAGACGCTCGACGCCGACGCAGCGCGCTCGATCGGCCGCGCGTTCGGCAGTGAAGTGCGGGCGCAAGGCGGCGACGCCGTGGTGGTCGCGCGCGACGGCCGTCTTTCGGGCCCCGAGTTGATTCAGGCGCTGTCGGACGGTTTGCGCGAGGCGGGTGTCGACGTGGTCAACGTCGGCATGGTGCCGACGCCGGTCGGCTACTTCGCGGCCAGCGTGCCGTTGCAACTCGAAGGCGGCGAGCGTCGCGTCGATTCGTGCATCGTCGTGACGGGCAGCCACAATCCGCCGGACTACAACGGCTTCAAGATGGTCCTGCGCGGCGCGGCCATTTATGGCGAACAGATCCTGGCGCTGCATCAGCGTATCGTCGACGAAAATTTCTCCAACGGTAACGGCACCTATACCGAGTACGACATCGAGGATGCGTATCTGGATCGCATCGCGAGCGACATCAAGCTCACGCGTCCGATGAAAATCGTGGTCGATACCGGCAACGGCGTGGCAGGCGACCTCGCACCGAAGCTCTTCAAGAAGCTCGGCTGCGAACTGGTCGAACTGTTCACGGAGATCGACGGCAACTTCCCGAACCATCACCCGGACCCGGCTCACGAGGAAAACCTCCAGGACGTGATCCGCGCGCTCAAGGAAACGGACGCCGAGATCGGCTTCGCATTCGACGGCGACGGCGACCGCCTCGGCGTAGTCACCAAAGACGGCCAGATCATCTATCCGGATCGTCAACTGATGCTGTTCGCCGAAGAAGTGCTGTCGCGCAACAAGGGCGCGCAGATCATTTACGACGTGAAGTGCACGCGCAATCTCGCCAAGTGGGTCAAGGACAAGGGCGGTGAGCCGCTCATGTGGAAGACCGGCCACTCGCTCGTCAAGGCGAAGCTGCGCGAAACCGGCGCACCGCTGGCGGGGGAAATGAGCGGCCACGTGTTCTTCAAGGACCGCTGGTACGGTTTCGACGACGGCCTGTACACGGGCGCACGTCTGCTCGAAATTCTCACGCGCGTCGACGACCCCAGCGCGCTGCTGAACTCGCTGCCGAACTCGCACTCCACGCCCGAGCTGCAACTGAAGCTCGAAGAAGGCGAGAATTTCGAACTGATCGCGCGTCTGCAGCAGAGCGCGACGTTCACCGGCGCGGACGAGGTCGTGAAGATCGACGGCCTGCGCGTCGAATATCCGGACGGCTTCGGTCTGGCGCGTTCGTCGAACACCACGCCGGTCGTGGTGATGCGTTTCGAGGCCGACAACGACGCGGCGCTCAAGCGTATCCAGGAAGACTTCCGCCGTGTGATTCTGGCGGAGAAGGCCGACGCGAAGCTGCCGTTCTAAAGCTTAAAGCGGCGGCGCGGTTCGAGACGAACTGGCGCCGTCGTCCGACGCGGCGCGGGTTTGACTTACCGCGCCGCGTTTTTTTGATGTTAATGACATACGACGCGCTAAAATTGCCGTCCTCGTGAGACAACGCCTCTTCAGGGTTTCTCATCCCCCGGGGTTGGGGGCTCTTTCAACGCATCTTCGGGCCGGATAGCCGGTTTTCCCACTCTTGAGCGTGCAAAAGATACTGATCGTGAGGGTGTCGTCCCTGGGCGATGTCGTTCACAACATGCCGGTCATCGCCGACATCCGGCGCCGTCATCCCGAGGCTCAGATCGACTGGCTCGTCGAAGAGAGCTTCGTCGGACTCGTCGAACTCGTGACCGGCGTGCGTCGCGCCATTCCCGTGTCGCTGCGGCGCTGGCGCAAGCGCCTCTTTTCGCTCGACAACTGGCGCGAGATCGGCGCGTTTCGCCGGGCGCTCGCCGCTGAGAACTACGATCTCGTGATCGACTGCCAGGGGCTCATCAAGACCGCGTGGGTCGCGAGCATGGCACGCGGGCCGCTGGTCGGTCTCGCGAACCGCACCGACGGCGCGGGCTTCGAATGGCCGGTGCGCTTCTTCTACGGCAAGCGCGTGCCGATCGAGCCGCGTACGCATGTGGTCGAACGTACCCGGCAGCTGGTGGCCGCGGCGCTCGGCGACCCGAAGCCGCAGCCCACCGATGAGATCGACTTCGGCATCGACACGCAGCGCGCGGCGCTGGCTTTGTCGAAAGCGGATTTGAATCTGCCTGTGCCGTACGTCGTGTTCGTGCACGCGACTTCGCGTGAGGACAAGCAATGGCCGGATACCGCGTGGATCGAGCTGGGCCAATCGCTGGTGCGGCGCGGCGCGTCGATCGTGCTGCCGTGGGGCAGCGAGGCCGAGCGTGCCACCAGCGAGCGGCTCGCCAGGGAATTTGGCGCGGCGGCGATCGTGCCGCCCAGGCTGAGCTTGGCCGCCGTGGTCGGTTTGATCGAAGGCGCGGCGGCGACGGTCGGCGTTGACACAGGTCTGGTTCACATCGCGGCGGCGCTGAAGCGGCCGACGGTCGAGTTGTACAATTTCGCCACCGCGTGGCGCACGGGCGGCTACTGGTCGCCGAACGTCGTCAATCTCGGCACGGCCGGGCAACCGCCCACGCTGCAACAGGTGAAGTCGGCGCTGGCCGGTTTTGGCCTGCTGTAAGACGTCCGGCGCGCTTCGCCTCACGCACCATCCGTTCCCAAGGGCGACCATGAACGAAACCCAGATCATCGAAGTAGCGAACGCCGACTGGCACGGACGCAACCTGTCCGTGCCGCGCGAGACGCTGCTCGCCGGCGTCGAACGCGGCAAAGTGCTGTATTTCCCGAACCTGCGCTTTGCCATCGAAGGCGGCGAACAGGCGCTGCTCGACCCGGCACTGGCCGATCCGAACCGCAAGAACATCAGCCTCGAACCGAATGGCGGCGCCTTGCATGGCGTAGCCGGCGACGCCGTCACGCAATCGGCGGTGCGCGCGTTGATCGCCCGTTACCAGGCCAATGCGCGCACGCTGGTCGACGGGCTTTTTCCCGAATACAACGGCAAGCTGCGCGTCGCGCCGACGAGCTTGCGGCTGCATCAGGTGGAAACGCGCGAGACCTCGTGGCGTAAAGACGATAGCCGCCTGCATGTCGATGCTTTCCCGTCGCGGCCAAACTACGGCGAGCGCATTCTGCGCGTGTTCACCAACGTCAATCCGAACGGCTCGCCGCGCGTGTGGCGCGTCGGCGAACCGTTCGAGGACATGGCCAGCCGCTTCCTGCCGCATATCAAGCCGCCAATGCCGGGCTCGGCGTGGTTGCTGAATCTGCTGCACGTCACGAAATCGCCGCGTAGCGAGTACGACCATCTGATGCTGAATCTGCACGACGGCATGAAGGCCGATCTCGACTATCAGAAGTCGAGCCCGCAGGAGACCATGCCGTTTCCGCCGGGCAGCGTGTGGGTATGTTTCTCCGACCAGACCTCGCATGCGGTGATGTCCGGGCAGTTCATGCTGGAGCAGACGTTCTTCCTGCCAGTCAAGGCGATGGCGCAGCCCGAATGCGCGCCGCTTGGCATTCTCGAACGCCTGAAGGGCAGGGCGCTGGTTTGAGCGCCGCGGTCCAGGTGCCGGTTGGGTTCGACGCGTTGGCTCGTCCGTTCACACAGACGGAGCGCCGCCGATGCTAAGGGCGATCTATAACGCGTTGTGGTGGATCGTCGCGCCGGTTGCCGTGCTGCGCCTGATGATCCGTTCGCGCAAGGAGCGCGGTTATCGCGAGCATATCGGCGAACGCTTTGGATATTCGCGCGGCCGTCTGCCGGAAGACAACGCGCCGTTGATCTGGGTGCATGCGGTGTCGGTGGGCGAGACGCGTGCCGCGCAACCGCTGATCGACGCACTGATCAAGGCGCGTCCCGACGCGCGCATTCTGCTGACTCACATGACGCCGAGCGGCCGTGCGACCGGGGAGCAGATTTTCGGCGACCGCGTGTTGCGCTGCTATCTGCCGTACGACATGCCGCATGCAGTGCGGCGGTTTTTGCGGGCATGGCGGCCCTCGCTCGGTCTGGTGATGGAAACCGAGGTGTGGCCAACGCTGATCGACGAATGCCGTCGCGCGGATGTGCCGCTGATTCTGACCAACGCGCGAATGTCGGCGCGCTCGTTCAGGCGCGCGGCCAAGTTCGGCAATGCGACCAAAGACGTGTTCGGTGGCTTTGCGCGGGTGTTGGCGCAGAGTCCGTCGGATGCGGAGCGCTTGACCTCGCTCGGCGCGCGCAATGTCGCGGTGCTCGGCAATCTGAAGTTCGATATGAGCACGCCGCCGGAGTTGGCCGCGCGCGGGCATGCATGGCGCGCGGCAATCGGCACGCGGCCCGTGTGGGTTGCGGCGAGCACGCGTGAGGGCGAAGAGGAACTGGTGCTGCAGGCCTTCGCGGCGCTCGGTGTCGACGATGCATTGCTGATTCTGGTGCCGCGCCATCCGCAACGGTTCAATGAAGTGGCGGCGCTGGTCGAGAAGGCCGGGCTGCGACTCGAGCGGCGCTCGAACTGGGCGCCGGATGCGAAGATGGCGTCGGCGGCAGTGACGGCGGATGGTGGCGTGCCTGCTTTGCCCGCTGGCGTGAAGGTGCTGCTGGGCGATTCGATGGGCGAGCTCGGCGCTTACTATGCCGCTTCGGATCTCGCGTTTATCGGCGGGAGTCTGTTGCCGCTCGGTGGGCAGAATCTGATCGAGGCGTGCGCGGTGGGCGTGCCGGTGCTGATTGGGCCGCACGTGTTCAATTTCACGCAGGCTACGGCGGATGCGGTGGCCGCTGGCGCGGCGGTGCAGGTGCAAGATCCCGCCGATCTGGGTCGCGCGTTGCGCGAGCTGTTCAGCGATAAAGCGCGGCGGCTCGCGATGGGCGGCGCGGCGTCGGCGTTCGCGGCGCGCCATCGTGGCGCGACCGCGCGGACCGTGGATGTGTTGATGGCGATGGTGCCGGAGTCGGAGTGAAGGAACGGGGGCGCAATACGCAGAACACATGCCCCCGGCTTCACACCTTCAGCAACCCCTTCTTCTCGATAAACGCGATCACATCCGGCAGGCCATCCAGCGCCTTCAGATTGCACATCACAAAGGGCCGCTCGCCGCGCATCTTCTTCGCGTCCGAGGCCATCACGTCGAGATTCGCGCCGACCATCGGCGCGAGGTCCGTCTTGTTGATCACCAGCAAATCCGACTTCGTAATCCCTGGGCCGCCTTTGCGCGGAATCTTCTCGCCGCCGGCCACGTCGATCACGTAGATCGTCAGGTCCGACAGTTCCGGGCTGAAGGTCGCCGCGAGGTTATCGCCGCCCGATTCGATGAAGACGATATCCGCATCCGGAAAACGCGTGAGCATGCGGTCCACGGCTTCGAGATTGATCGAGGCGTCTTCGCGAATCGCCGTATGCGGACAACCGCCCGTCTCCACGCCCATGATCCGCTCCGCCGGCAATGCGCCCGCCACGGTCAGCAGACGCTGATCTTCTTTCGTATAGATGTCGTTGGTGATTGCAACGAGGTCGTACCGGTCGCGCATCGCCTTGCAGAGCATTTCGAGCAGCGTGGTCTTGCCCGAACCGACCGGGCCGCCGACGCCGACACGCAGCGGCGGCAGTTTCTTCGTACGTTGAGCGGGATGATGAGGTGCGTTCATGATGGTTCGTTTTATGAGCGAAAGAGCCGCGAATACTGCGACTCGTGACGCGCCGACAGAATGCCGAGTTGCGGCGCGAAAGTGTTGATGTTGTCAGGCGACGTCGCCAACGCGCGCGTGACGGCGGCGTCGATCGGGTCGCGCAGGGCGACGATGATGCGTTGTCCCGCGACTTGTCCCAAGGGCACCGCTTTCAATGCAGCCGCGGCCTGGTTCTCCACCCAGCTGAACGCATAGGCGGCGAGAGTGGCGTCGACGGCGGCATTGTTGGCGTAGGCGGCGAAGGCAAAAGCCGTGGGTTGCGCGAGTGGCGTCATCGAGGCGAGCGTCGCGCGTCGCTCTGCATCGCCCCATTCCAGCGATACGCACAACTGCCGCAGCGACCAGCCCATCTGCTCCGTTTCGCGGCGCAATTCCGCCGATTCGCGGCTTGCCAGGAATTCACTGTTGGCTTCGGCGAGCGCGGCGGCGTCGTGCGTGCGCCAGCGTTCCATCTGATGCGCGAGGAACGGCAACTCGCCGTGCGCGAGCACATCGGTCAGGCCGCTTGCGATCCAGTTGCGCGCGGAGTCGGCGTCGGTGATCAGTTGCGCTTCGATCGCTGCTTCGAGTCCCTGCGAGTAGCTGAACGCGCCGATCGGCAGCGCCGGCGACGCGAGATGCAGTAGCGCCGTGAGTTCAGCGATGCGCATGATCGTGGTGATGGCCGTGGCCGCAGGATTCGTCGTGGACGTGGTCGGCGTGATCGTGATCGTGGCCATGGTCATGGCCGTGCTCATGCGAGTGTCCGTGAGCCTGAGTCTGTCCATGCCCGTGATCGTGATCGTGCGAATGACCGTCCTCGCCATGATCGTGCGAATGCGCATGCCCATGGTGCTCGCCGAACACCTGCTGCGCGAGCGCATAGTCTTCAGCGAAGGTCTCGTCATGACCATGCTTATGTCCGCCGCCGTATGCGCCGGATTCCGGCTGGAACGGCATCGACACCTGATCGACCGTTGCGCCGATGCGCTTGAGCATATCGGCCAGCACCGGATCGTATTCGAGCTTCAGATAATCCGCGCCGACTTCCACCGGCGTGTGGCGATTGCCGAGGTGATAGGCGGCGCGCGTCAACGTCAACGTATCTTTCGCGCGCACCACCAGCACCGCCTCAGCCGCTGCGACGACCCGCACGAGACCGCCGTCGTCCGCGACCAGCACGTCGCCGTCGCGCAGCACCGTGCCGCGCGGCAGTAGCAGCGCGACTTCTTCACCGCTGTCGAGCGTGGCGGCGAGCCGGCTCTTGCGACGCTCGTCGAACGCGAGCGTCAGCGTCGGCGCCCGCTTCACCAGCACGGGCGCGAGCTTAAGATGCGGCGCGATGAGTTTATCCAGAGTGCGCATGGTTCTTTAGAACAGGAAGTAGCGTTGCGCCATCGGCAGCACGGTGGCCGGTTCGCAGGTCAGCAACTGACCGTCCGCGATCACCTGATAGGTTTCCGGATCGACGCTGATCGCCGGGCGCCACGCATTGTGAATCATGTCTGCCTTCGAGATGTTGCGGCAGTTCTTTACCGCCACGATACGCTTGTTCAGACCGTAACGTTCGGCGACGCCCGCATCGGCGGCCATCTGCGACACGAAAGTCAGCGACGTGCGTCCCAAAGCGCCGCCACGCGTCGCGAACATCTCGCGATAGTGGACCGGCTGCGGCGTCGGAATCGACGCGTTCGGGTCGCCCATCTGCGCCATCGCGATCATGCCGCCTTTCAGGATCAGCGACGGCTTGATGCCGAAGAATGCCGGCTCCCAGAACACCAGGTCGGCCCACTTGCCCGGCTCGATCGAGCCGACTTCGTGCGCGATGCCGTGCGTGATCGCCGGGTTGATCGTGTACTTGGCGACGTAGCGTTTGGCGCGGAAATTGTCATGACGCGCGTTGTCTTCCGGCAAGGCGCCGCGCTGCACCTTCATCTTGTGCGCGGTCTGCCAGGTGCGGATGATGACTTCGCCCACGCGTCCCATGGCCTGCGAATCGGACGACAGCATCGACAACGCGCCCAGGTCGTGCAGGATGTCTTCGGCGGCGATGGTCTCGCGGCGGATGCGCGATTCGGCAAACGCAATGTCTTCCGCAATCGACGGGTCGAGGTGATGGCACACCATCAGCATGTCGAGATGCTCGTCGAGCGTGTTGACGGTGTACGGACGCGTCGGATTGGTCGACGAAGGCAGCACGTTCGCTTCGCCGCAGACCTTGATGATGTCCGGTGCGTGGCCGCCGCCCGCGCCTTCGGTGTGATACGTGTGAATCGTGCGGCCCTTGAACGCGGCCACGGTCGCTTCCACAAAGCCCGCTTCGTTCAGCGTGTCCGTGTGGATCGCGACCTGGGTGTCG
Organism: Paraburkholderia sp. BCC1884; assembly: GCF_900996225.1. Lineage (GTDB taxonomy): Bacteria > Pseudomonadota > Gammaproteobacteria > Burkholderiales > Burkholderiaceae > Paraburkholderia. The sequence continues at coordinate 325,016 of NZ_CAAJGL010000101.1, forward strand.
GTGTCGTCGGCGACCGAGAGGCAGTTGTCGATTGCGGCGGGCGTCGTACCCCAGTCTTCGTGAAGCTTCAAACCGATCGCGCCCGCGGCGATCTGCTCGAGCGCCGGTTGCGGCAGGCTCACGTTGCCCTTGCCGAGAAAGCCGAGATTCATCGGATAACCGTCGGCCGCCTGCAGCATGCGTTCGAGATGCCACGGACCGGGCGTACAGGTTGTAGCGTTCGTCCCCGTGGCCGGACCGGTGCCGCCGCCGAGCATCGTCGTCACGCCGCTCGCAAGCGCTTCTTCGATCTGCTGCGGGCTGATGAAGTGAATGTGCGTATCGATGCCGCCCGCCGTGACGATCAGGCCTTCGCCCGCGATCACTTCGGTGGCTGCGCCGATCGCGATCGTCACGTTCGGCTGGATGTCGGGATTGCCCGCTTTGCCGATCGCGGCGATACGGCCGTCCTTGATGCCGATGTCGGCCTTGACGATGCCCCAGTGATCGAGGATCAGCGCGTTAGTGATGACCGTATCGACGACGTCGGCGTGCACGCGTTGCGACTGGCCCATGCCGTCGCGAATCACTTTGCCGCCGCCGAATTTCACTTCTTCGCCGTAGGTGGTGAAGTCGCGTTCGACTTCGATCAGCAGATCGGTGTCGGCGAGACGCACGCGGTCGCCGGTGGTGGGGCCGAACATTTCCGCGTAAGCGCGGCGGCCAATGCGTAAGGTCATGATGTGAGTCCGGAAATGAGCAGGTCGGTCAAAGCGGAGGGGCGCGGCGCGCGCGTCACAGCTTGCCCATCACCTTGCCGTTGAAGCCGTAGACGACGCGCTCGCCCGCCAGTGCGACCAGTTCGACGGTGCGTTCCTGGCCGGGCTCGAAACGCACGGCGGTGCCCGCCGCGATGTTCAGCCGGAAGCCGCGCGCCGTTTCGCGATCGAAGGCGAGGGCCTCGTTCACTTCATAGAAGTGGTAATGCGAGCCGATCTGCACCGGCCGGTCGCCGGTATTCGACACGACCACGGTGACGGTGGCGCGGCCTGCGTTGAGTTCGTGTTCGCCATCGTCGATGATGAGTTCGCCGGGAATCATGGGGCCTGCCTCAAGGAATCGGATGATGGACGGTGACGAGCTTGGTGCCGTCGGGGAACGTGGCTTCGACCTGGATGTCCGGGATCATTTCCGGCACGCCTTCCATGACGTCGTCGCGCGTGAGCAGGGTCGTGCCGTAGTGCATGACCTCGGCGACGGTCTTGCCGTCGCGGGCCGCTTCCATCAGCGCGGCGGTGATGAAGGCGATCGCTTCCGGGTAGTTGAGTTTGAGACCGCGGGCGCGGCGCCGCTCGGCGAGCAGCGCGGCGGTGAAGATCAGCAGCTTGTCCTTCTCACGAGGTGTCAGCTTCATCGAATGTGTGCTTTGGGTTTCGTTGCGCCGATCCCGGACGGGACCGGCTGCGAAAATGATAGGCGCTGCGCGTCATGGGGGCGATCGTGTGCGATGCACTGGATGCATCCATGACGAGTGCAAGGCCGGATAAGCCGGTTACGGTATCAAGCGCGCCTAACGGGCCGCTTACAGATCGGCCGGCAACGGTGCGCCGAACCATTTCTTCGACATCGTGTTGAGCGTGCCGTCCTGCCTGGCTTGCGCGATAGCGGCGTCGACCTTCTGTTGCAGACGCGGCTCGTTCTTGTTCATGCCGACGAAGCATGGCGAATTCTTGATCACGAACTTCGGCTCCGGCCGACGCGGCGGATTTTTCGCAAGGATCGCGGCGGCCACGATGTTGCCGGCGGCGATCAACTGCACTTGCCCCGAAAGAAATGCGGCGATCGTTGCGTTGTTATCTTCGAAGCGTTTGATGGTCGCATTCGGCGCCATCTGCGTGAGCCCGATTTCTTCGAGGGCGCCGCGCGTCGCGCCGACCGTCTTGCCGGTGAGATCGGCGGGGCCGGTGACCTTGATGTCGGCGGGACCGAACACGCCCTGGTAGTACGGCGCGTAGGCGGTGGAGAAATCGATGACCTTTTCACGATCCGGCGTTTTGCCGAGCGACGAGATCACCAGATCGACCTTGCCGGTTTGCAGATACGGAATACGGTTCGCGCTGTTGACCGGCACGAGTTCGAGTTTGACGTTCATCGACTTGGCGAGGAGCGCGGCAGTGTCGATGTCATAGCCTTGCGGCTTCATGTCGGCGCCGACCGAACCGAACGGCGGATAGTCTTCCGGCACGGCGACTTTGAGCACTCCGGCTTTGGCGATGTTGTCGAGCGTATCGGCGTGCGCGGCGGCCGCGTGGATGGCGAGGACGGGCGAGAGCAGGAGCGCGGCAAGCCAGGCGCGACGCGCGGGGCGAAGAGTCGATCGGTTCATGTTCTTTGAGCGGTGGTGGCGAATCAGGTCGGCCGCCGTCAGGGCGCGGCAGCATCGTAAGGGGTTGTTAAGCAAGGTATGTACCATGCCGGTGCGGCGCGCACACGTGAGAAGCGGGGGATCATGCACCGAAATCGAGCGCATGTTCGCCCTATTGTGGTGCGTTCGCGGGCGACTGCCCTTAGACACTGCTCGTCGTCATGAACAGAGAAGAATTCAGAGCAGTCTGATTTGTCAGGCGTTATGCCAAACCTAACATCGCGCTTTCATAAAAATTTGGGGCGCGAATGATTAGGGAACGCAGGAAACCGTTTGGCAGGGCGCGGCGGACAGTCCGTTTCTCGCTATGCCTGTTATCCGCGGCAGTTCTGGGGGCGTGCGGCGGCGGTTCCGACAGCTTGACTCCGAATGCCACGCCGGCAGTCGCGGGGAAAATCACTTACGACTACGTCCCGACCACGTTGAGCGTCGACTCACAAGGCGCGGCGCAAGGCGGCCTCGACTACGCGAAGACCGAAAAGCGCCCGGTGCGCCGCGCGCTCGTCGAGCTGGTTTCGGACGACGGCGTTACCGTACTCGGCAAGACCACCACGGACGACACCGGTGCTTATCGCGTCGAGGTACCGGCCGGCAAACGTGCCTATTTGCGCGTCACGGCACAGGCGTCCGAAGCGACGGCGAGTGTGTCCGACTACGCGATCGGGATTCGCGACAACACTGCACCGGAGTACAGGAATGCGCCGGACACCGCGCCGCTCTATTCGATGCGCGGCAGTGTTTTCACGACCACCTCGGCCGCAACGAAGCTCGACTTGAACGCCGGCTCCGGTTGGACTGGCGCAAGTTACGGTGCGCCACGCACGGCGGCGCCGTTCGCGATTCTCGACCAGACCGTGAATGCCGCGCAGAAACTGCACCGCGCGGAGCCGGGCGTGGCGCTGCCGATGCTCAATGTTTTCTGGAGCGTCGACAACCGGCCGACCTCGGGCGACTTGAACAGTGGCTTCATCGGTACGAGCCACTGGCAGGATTCGGACTCCGCCATTGGCTTGTACATCCTCGGCGCTGAGAACGTCGATACCGACGAATACGACGCCAGCGTGCTCGTTCACGAGTTCGGGCACTACGTGGAGAGCAGCGTTTCGCGCTCTGACAGCATGGGCGGTATCCACACCTCGGGCGACAAGCTCGACATGCGGGTCGCCTTCGGCGAGGGGTTCGGCAACTCGTTCTCGTCGATGATGCGCGGGACGCCCATCTACACCGACACGGCGGGGCCAAAACAGGCCGCTTTGGGTGTCTCTATGCGCCTCGATGAAGTAGAACAGGGTAGCGAGCGTGCGTGGTTCGATGAGTCGGCGGTCGGCAATTTCCTTTACTCGCTGAGTCAATCACCGGACATCGGCTTCGCGCCGCTGTATCACGCCATGCTAACGGGGGAAAAGACCACGCCCGCGCTGACCAGCGTATTTTCATTCGCGTCCGTGCTGCGGCCGGGGCTCACCGAAGCGGGCAAGCGCATGCTCGACCAATTGCTTGGCGCCATCAAGGTGCAGCCGGGCGAGCGACTCGACGCGTGGGGAAGCCAGACGAAATTCGAGGGCAATCCGGAGGATGCCAACCCGGCGGTGTTTCCGGTCTACTTACCGCTCACATCCAACCAGACTGTGACGGCATGCATGACGACGCAATTCGGCGGAGGCAACAAGCTCGGCAACTATCGCCATCTGCGCGTCACAGTTCCCGCGGCGGGCGAGTACCGGTTCATGGTCGAACCCCTGGCGAACGAAACCGACGCCAACGACTACGGTGTGAAAGCTTATGTTTTGGGCCAGCGGTCGCCGGACCCGGAGCCTGGCCAGCACACGACGATCGTCGACTTTCCCGCGGCCGGCGATTACGCCGCAGACGTCGCGTCGCAGCGCGATCTGGATGAAGACGTCGAGCGCGGCACGTCGCCCCACTGCGCCAGCTTGTCCATGCAGCCGGTCAATCCGTAACAGGGAGCCAAGACAAATGAAAATGATTTCACTCATGCTCGCGGCCGCGTTGGTGTTCGGCGCGCAAGCGAGTTCGGCGCAAACGGCGGCCATCACCGGCAAGAACTATGGCGGCGTCAATCTCCATGCCGTCGCCGCGCGCGGTGCCGCAGGTCGACCGATCAGCGTGGAGGTCCGCTACGAGGGTTTGCCGGCGACCGGCCATACCCGGGTGACCTATACGACGGAAGGCGCGCTCAAACTGTCCGGTCCGGCACAGAAGACGCTCACGCCAGACAGCAAGGGCGCTGATCGGGACACCGTTGTCGTGCAGGCCGCATCCGATGGGACGTATTTTCTGAATGTGTTTGCCACGACGACCTCGGGCACCAGTGTGCTGTCGATTCCGGTGACCGTTGGGAGCGCAATGTTCAAGCCCCGCGCTGCGGCGGCAGGGTCGGCCGTTTCCGCGTCGGGTGGACAGCGCGTGATCGAAATGCCCGCGCAGGAAATCCGGCATTAAGCGACGCTAGCGCAATCTGTCGTGGCCACTGCCGCGCGGCTCGTTCCGGCAACTCTCCGGATCGGGTCGCCGGCAGTGTATCGAAGGGCATGCCGGAAGCGCCTCGGCGCAATCACATCACTTCACGTGGACCAGATGCGTAACGGCACGGCCTCGACCCCATGCACGATCGGGCGCAGCTGAAGCCAGCATTGCGTCAACGCGCGCTGCAGCGTTTCCATAGACCGCGACACCGCGCGCACGATCAACACGCCGTCGGTGACGCAGGAAGCCGCCCCCCGCATCGACTCATCGAACGGCAACTGAGCCGTCAGCGTCTCTGCGAGCGCATCATCGCAAGCCGGTCCAACGGCCCATAACGTGCCGTATGCGGGAAACCCGGCCAACCCTTGCGCCGCGTCCCGCAACGGATCGCTTGCCGAGAGCGTGGCGCGTTCGAGCCACAGCAGTTCGCCCTTCGCGCCGATAATCCGCGACACTGCACGCAAGCTTGCGTCCGACCACCGTTCGCCCGCAGCTTGCCGTCCAAGCTGCGTGGCATCCCAGCCAATCACGGTTGCGCCTTCGCCAAGCACGAGCGAAAAATCCAGTCCTGCATTCGCATGATCGAAAACGATGTTGTTCTGCGGCAGCCAATCGAGCTTCGCGTGCTCGCCAACCCGCACGGCGATTTGCTGGTGCGCGGCGCGTCCATTGGACTTGTACCATTTGGTCGCGCCTGGCGTCGTAATGACGGCATGTGAGCCGGCGCCGACCTCGACATCGATAGCGAGCTGATCGCCGCCCGCAACGCCGCCGGGCGGATGCACGATCACCGCATGACAGATCGCCTGACCCTCGGGATAAAGCGGCCGCTGCACCCGCAAAGGCCCCTCATGCAACCGATGCTGGAGCGCAGTCCGTCCATCGTGATTGACGAACCCGAGTTCGAGCCGGGCGCGCCATTGCGAATGCGCTTCGGATTGAGCAGTAGCGAGCGTAGCGTGATTTTCGTGAAGCGACATGCGAATGGAGTACGAGGAGACGAAGAAACGAAGACAAGCGAAGCGTGGCTGCGCACGTCGGGCAACGCTCAACCGCGTCGCCACAGGATGCGGCGAGAATAGCACGCCGAATGGCGTGCGCCGGTCACACGGCGATCAACGCCCGTACGCCGTCCGTATCCATATTCGCGCCTTCGCCGCCCGCGACGATCTCACCGCGACTCATCACCCAATACCGATCGGCGATGTCTTTGGCGAAGTCGTAATACTGCTCGACCAGCAGCACTGTCATGCCCATTTCCTCGACGAGCTGTCGAAGCGTGCGCCCGATATCCTGAATGATCGAAGGCTGAATCCCTTCGGTCGGTTCATCGAGAATCAGCAACTGCGGGTCGCTCATCAACGCACGGCCAATCGCGAGCTGTTGTTGCTGCCCCCCTGAGAGATCGCCACCGCGCCGGCTGCGCATATCCTTGAGAACAGGGAACAGTTCATAGATGCGGTCGGGGATTTTCCTGGGCGCCTTCTTGCTGGCCGCACCGACCAGCAGATTTTCCTCGACGGTCAGCCGTGGAAAAATATCGCGTCCCTGCGGTACATAGGCCAGGCCCTTTTCCACTCGCGAATAAGTCGGCAGCCTGGTGATCGGCGTCCCACGCCAGGCGACAGACCCGCTCTTCGTCTGCACGACGCCCATCAGGCAACGCAGCAGGGTGGTCTTACCCACGCCATTGCGGCCCAGCAGCACAGTCAGTTTGCCGTCCGGCACGGTGAGCTTCACATCCCGCAGAATGTGGCTGCCGCCGTAGTACTGATTCAGGTTTTCTACTTCTAGCATGTGCGTTCGACCCTTGGTTTCATCGGCCCGTCCAGTGGCCCACTCATCGACCCACTCATCGACCCAGATACGACTCGATCACTGTCTCGTCCCGTTTGACCTCATCGAGCGTGCCATGAGCAAGCACGCGTCCTTCGGCCATCACCGTGACCTTGCCGGTGGCGCCCGACAAAGCCGCGACGAACTCCATATCGTGCTCGACGACCATCATCGAGCAGGTGCCGCGCAGGTGATTGAGCAATTCGGCCAGCTGCATGGTTTCGTCATCGGTCATGCCGGCGGCGGGCTCGTCGAGCAGCAAAAGCGCCGGCTGCTGCATCAGCAACATGCCGATCTCGAGCCGCTGTTTCTGTCCATGCGAAAGCTCTCCGGCAAGACGCCGCGCTTCGCTTTCGAGGCCGATCAGCACCAGCGTCTCTTCGATCCTCGCCTGCGCTTCGCGATCCAGGCGCGCGCGCAACGAAGACCACCAGCCCTTGTCCGCTTTCATCGCGAGTTCGAGGTTTTCCCACACCGGATGCTGTTCGAACACCGTGGGCTTCTGAAACTTGCGGCCGATGCCGGCTCGCGCGATCGACGGCTCGTTCATCCGCGTCAGATCGATCGACTGCCCGAGAAACACCTTGCCCGAATCCGGCTCGGTCTTGCCGGTGATGACGTCCATCATCGTGGTCTTGCCCGCGCCATTCGGTCCGATGATGCAGCGCAACTCGCCGGCATCGATCGTCAGCGTCAATGCATTCAAGGCGCGAAAACCGTCGAAGCTCACCGTCACGTCTTCGAGATACAGGATCGTGCCGTGCGACACATCGATCTCGCCGGGCACGACCGCGCGACCCATGCTCGCGACACCGCTCAAGGAGGTTTCGGCGGGCTCTTCGGGTAAGGCCAGATCAGGAACCATCGGGTTTTCGTTCATGAGCGGTTCCGTTTGCGCGTCACCATTTCGATCAATCCCATGATGCCGTTCGGCAGCAGCAGCGGGACCAGCACGAAAATCAGACCGAGAAAGAACAGCCAGTATTCAGGGAAGTTCGCCGTAAAGAAGCTCTTCGCGCCATTCACCGCGAAAGCGCCGATGATCGGCCCGATCAGGGTGCCGCGTCCGCCCACGGCGACCCAGATCGCCATTTCGATCGAGTTGCCCGGCGACATCTCGCCCGGATTGATGATGCCGACCTGCGGCACATACAAGGCACCGGCAATCCCGCACAACACGGCCGACACGGTCCACACGAACAGCTTGTAGGCGAGCGGGCTGTAACCGAGGAACATCAAACGCGTTTCGCCGTCGCGCACGGCGGTCACGACACGGCCGAGCTTCGACGTGACGATCGCACGCGCGCCGATGAAGGCGAGGACCAGCACCGCGAACGTAATCAGCAAAAGGGCGGTACGTGTGCCCGGATGCGTGATCGGAAAGCCGCCGATACGTTTGAAGTCGGTGAAACCGTTGTTGCCCCCGAAGCCCGTTTCGTTGCGATAGAACAGCAGCATCGCCGCGAACGTCATGGCTTGCGTGATGATCGACAGATACACGCCCTTCACGCGCGAGCGGAAGGTGAAGAAGCCGAACACCCACGCGACCACCGCCGGCACGAGCACCACCAGCAGCAACGCGTAGCCGAGATGCTGCGTGCCTTGCCAGTACCACGGCAGTTGATGCCAGTCGAGAAACACCATGAAGTCGGGCAGGTCGCTGCCGTACTTGCCGTCGTGACCGATCGCCCGCATCAGGTACATGCCGATCGCGTAGCCGCCCAGCGCGAAGAACAGCGCGTGTCCCAGACTCAGAATGCCGCAGTAGCCCCATACGAGGTCGAGCGCGAGCGCCGCGATCGCATAGCACATGAACTTGCCGGTGATCGTCATCGCGTAGGCGGACAGATGCAACGCGCTGGTCTCCGGCACGACCAGCGTGGCGAACGGCACGCCGAGACCGAACACGATGATCAAGGCGATCAGCGCGAGCCACGCGCGGCGCGACAACAGCGCAGGACGCGGCGGCAAGCCGAGCGCGAAGCCCGATTGCGCGTCGCGGCCGGCCAGTTCGTTGCTGCCGCTTGCGCCGACGTGAGCCGATGAAGTTGCCGATGTCATCTCATGCCTCCGCGCTACGGCCCTTGAGGGCGAACATGCCCTGCGGACGCTTCTGGATGAACAACACGATCAGCACGAGCACCGCGATCTTCGCGAGCACCGCGCCCCAGAACGGCTCGATGGCTTTGCTGACGAGCCCGAGTCCGAAGCCGCCGATCACCGTGCCGGCCAGTTGACCGACACCGCCGAGCACCACCGCCATGAACGAATCGATGATGTAGCTCTGGCCGAGGTCCGGTCCCACATTGCCGATCTGCGAGAGGGCACAGCCGCCCAGACCGGCGATGCCCGCACCGAACGCGAACGCATACGAATCGACCCGTGCGGTTTTCACGCCCACGCAAGCGGCCATGCGGCGGTTCTGCGTGACGGCGCGCACGAATAAACCGAGGCGCGTTTTCGTCAGCACCGCCCATGCAATGCCGACCACGATCAGCGAGAACGCGAGAATCGCGAGGCGGTTGTACGGCAGGATCAGATTCGGCAGCACGGTCACGCCGCCGCTCATCCAGGAGGGATTCACCACCTGCACGTTTTGTGCGCCGAACAGCATGCGGGTTGCCTGAATCAGGATCAGGCTGACACCGAAGGTGGTCAGCAGCGTTTCGAGCGGACGGCCATACAGATGCTTCAGCACCAGCCGTTCGAGCACGATGCCGACGATCCCCGCCGCCGCGAACGAGGCCGGCACGGCGAGCAGCGGATACCAGTCGAACGCGCCGGGTGCGAAGCGTTGAAAAAGGTTTTGCACGACGTACGTCGCGTACGCGCCGATCATCAGGAATTCGCCGTGCGCCATGTTGATGACGCCGATCAGCCCGTACGTGATGGCGAGGCCCAGCGCGGCGAGCAGCAGCACGCTACCGAGCGACAAACCCGCGAACAGCGTGCCGGCAATCTGGCTGCGACGCTGGATCGCATCGAGTTCGTCGATACCGCTTTGCGCGGCGGCGCGGACCCGGTCGTCGGGCTCGACGAAGGTGCCGTCGGGCTTCTTCGCGACGAGCGGGCGCAGCAATTCGTTCATGTCGAGGTCGTGGCGCGCGGCGACCAGTTGCACGGCGTCGAGCCGCTTGGCCGGATCGGCGTCGTGCAAGGCGGTCATCGCCCACAACGTGTCGAGGCGCTTCTTGAGCGCCGGATCGGTTTCCTTCGCACGGGCTGCGTCGACCAGCGGCTTGATCGACGGGTCCGGGTTCTGCAGCAGCGAGGTGATGGCCGCGTCACGGGTCGCGGCGTCCGGCGAATCGAGTTGCATGCCGGACAGCGCGCCGGCCACTTTCGAGCGCAGCAGGTTGTTCAGGGTGACCGGCTGCGCGTCGCCGGCGGGGACCGTTTTGCCGGTCACCGCATCGCGTACGGTGTCGCCGTCCTGCAGCAGCACGCCACCTGCGTCGGTGGCGAGGGCGCTGTCATCGGACAAGGCCTTGAGCACCGCCATCGATTCCTTGTCGTGGTTGGCGATCAGTTTGTCGATGGCCGCGGATTTCGCGTCGAAGTCGTCGGCGGCGAGCGGCGCAACATCGGCCGAGGTCAGCGCGTAGGCGGCGAGCGGCGTGCCGGTGAGCAGCACGAGCGCTGCGCAGCCGATGCTGCGGCGAGCGAGTCTGCGTGCGGATATCAGGAGTGAGAACGCCATGGTGGCCTTTGAAGAAGAACCGGCGGGGCGGCGCGAAATGTGGATGAAGCGCGAGCCGTGCGCTCCAGTCGCTTGTTCAGACGCGAACGCAGACCAGATTGGAACGCGCCCACGTGCGCCGCAGAACCCCCTTCACGAGTCGAACTCACGACGCGGTGGCGCGTTCGTCGTGAGTTCACGTCGGCTCGCCACACCGGCCAGCGCCGGCATAGCGAGCCGTGTTGCTGCTGTTACGCCACTCGCGAGCGTTTCAGGAAGGCCGGAATCGAGCTGACCACATCCGGCTTGCTCGAATTGCCGGCGATGTACGGACTCCACGGCTGCGCGCGAATCGCGGTCTTGGTGCGCCACACGACGTTGAACTGACCGTCGGCGCGCACTTCGCCGATCATCACCGGCTTGTGCAGATGGTGGTTGCCGTCCATGGTCAGCACGAAGCCCGACGGTGCGTTGAAGGTTTGACCGATCATCGCCACGCGGACCTTGTCGACGTCGGCGCTCTTCGCCTTTTCGACGGCCTGCTTCCACATATGGATGCCGACGAAGGTCGCTTCCATCGGGTCGTTGGTCACGCGCTTGGTGCCGCCCGGCAGATTGTTTTGCGCGACCCACGCGGCCCATTGTTTCTTGAACTTCTCGTTTTCCGGATTGCGCAGCGACATGAAGTAGTTCCATGCCGCGAGGTTGCCGACCAGCGGCTTCGTATCGATACCGCGCAGTTCTTCCTCGCCGACCGAGAACGCGACCACCGGCACATCCGACGCCTTCAGCCCCTGGTTGCCCAGTTCCTTGTAGAACGGCACGTTCGAATCGCCGTTCACGGTCGAGATCACCGCGGTCTTGCCGCCTTGCGAGAAGGTCTTGATGTTCGCGACGATGGTCTGATAGTCGCTGTGGCCGAACGGCGTGTAGACTTCCTGGATGTCGGCCTCCTGCACGCCTTTGGACTTGAGGAACGCGCGCAGAATCTTGTTGGTCGTGCGGGGGTACACATAGTCGGTGCCCAACAGGAAGTAGCGCTTGGCGCCGCCGCCTTCCGCGCTCATCAGATATTCGGTCGCCGGAATTGCTTGCTGATTCGGCGCGGCGCCCGTGTAGAACACGTTGCGCGACATTTCTTCGCCTTCGTACTGCACCGGGTAGAACAGCAGGCCGTTCAGTTCCTCGAACACCGGCAGCACGGATTTACGCGACACCGAGGTCCAGCAGCCGAATACCACGGCGCACTTTTCCGAGGTGATCAACTGACGCGCTTTTTCAGCGAACAGCGGCCAGTTCGATGCCGGGTCTACCACCACCGGCTGCAGTTGACGTCCCATCACGCCGCCGTTCTTGTTGATTTCCGCAATGGTCATCAACGCGGTGTCCTTGAGCGACGTTTCCGAAATAGCCATCGTGCCCGACAGGGAATGCAGCACCCCGACCTTGATCGGACCGGTGTCGGACTGTGCTTGCGCAAACGGCGCTTGACCCGCCAGCGCTAGGGCGCCCGACATCGAACCGAACTTCAACAGACTGCGACGTTTCATGTATATCCCCTTGCCATTGATGGTGACTGTTTTTGGGCGTCGATTTCAGCCAGCAGGGCTTATCCCGCCTAACTTGCCGCTTATCTACTGCAAGGCACATGCCATGCAGTAATTTCGACTCGAAGTTCGCGGGTGGCGTGCTGTGCCGTGCCTGAGACGGCAGACGCGGTAAGCGGGATTTATGCGGATGCGGCGCAAATATGGTGCAGGATCGGCTCGTGCGCCTCGTTCGGGTGCGTGTCGCGCCGCAACGAAGCGCGTGTATCCGCCAGCGGGCGTCGGCGGTGCATGAGCGCCGCGCCTTTGTGCATGCGCCGTGTTCTGCCCATGCGGAAAATTCGCTCGCGCGCGAAGAAGACGCGATGTGAATGAACGCGTCGGCGGCAATTAGCCCGGTCTGTGCGGGCTCGGGATGCCTTTCATGGCGGACGCCTTATCGACGGCGCCGCTCAGAACGCGATGAACGGCCCTGTCTGCTTACCGATCGTCACGTTGTCGATCGCCGTGTAGACGCTGCGGCCGTAGAAGAACGGGAGGCCCCACAGGAACAGGCTGGTCGTGGGCGAGCCGAGGCTGTCGTAGGCCGCGTAGGGGTTGGCCAGCAGGGTCCAGCCGTTGGTCAGCGAGAACGGCACCGTGACCGGCGTGGCGTCTTTCGTCGCGCCGGTCATCACGGCGCTCAGGCTGAGCGTGCTCGTCGGCACGTACCAGTCGCCGGAGTAGGGCACCGTGTAGTCGGCGAAGAGGTTTGCGTTGGAGCCGCTATCGATCGCGCTGCTGAAGGTCTTGCCCCGGTACGTGGTGGAGAAATAGCCGTTCTGATCGAGCGGGACCAGGTTGGGACGCGACGGCAGCGCATTGTTCGATTGCGTGCCGATGCCGAATATCAACTCGCCGGTCACGCTCGTCCGGCCGCCGGCTGGTAACGCCGGCAGACGGATGAGCGTGCCGTTGTTGTCCGAGGTGAAGTTGGCGACCGGGTTGGCGATCTGGGCGTCGAGCGGCATGCGGGTGTTGGTGCACGACGTCGCGGACGAGCAGTAGTAGTAGGCCGACGGCAGGCGGAGTTGCGCCGCCGCGGGCAAATCGCGCCGAGCGGGACCGATGCCGAGCACGCCGTTCGCACCGAGCCTCATGACCGTTCCGAGGTCGTTGACGCCGCGTGCCAGGCAGTCGGTAGGCGTAGCGTACTTGCCGTCCGCGATCACCTGAAGCGGCAGGTTGCCCGCCGTCTTGCCGCCGATCGTTACGTCGGCGCGTTTGATCGACGCCCACGTGTAGCCGGAGCCAAACAGCGCGCATTCGGCGATCGGCGCGTTCGCGGTGGGGTCGTCGGAGGCGCCGGATTGCGTCGGCAGACGCGCGGCGAATGCCGGACCCAAAGCGCTGCCGAGCACGCGGACGCCGACCGAGCCGGTGTCCACTTGTATGTGGTCGATCGTCGCGCACTGGTTGGCACCCCGCACCCCGGGGATGCAGATCGTGATGCTCACGTAGGGCATGTTGACGTAGTTGCCCGTCCAGCGCTCGACGGTGACGGGGACGGTGTTGGCGTCGGGTGTTGGTGTTGGTGTTGGTGTTGGTGTTGGTGTTGGTGTTGGTGTTGGTGTTGGTGTTGGTGTTGGCGTTGGTGTTGGTGTTGGGCTTGGGCTTGGTGTAGGACTGGGTGTCGGTGTCGGTGTCGGTGTCGGTGTCGGTGTCGGCGTTGGCGTTGGACTCGGACTCGGACTCGGACTTGGACTCGGACTCGGACTCGGACTCGGCGCCGACCCCGAGGCCGCCCTCACCGGCGCGGCGGTTCCACTACTTTTCGCAGCGCTACCACTAGCCGCATCACCATCCCCTCCACCGCCGCATCCAGACAACGCCGCGCCGGCCGTCATCAGCCCAACGCAAAGCGCCCGATTGAAAACCGTCGCCTTGCTCGATCCCCTCGAAGCCACGCGTCGCTTCATTGCAGTTCATCCACGCGGACACTGACCGGCACGAGTCGCGGCAAGTACGCCTTGCCAAAGAAATGCCCCGCGCGACCTGCCGACTCGACATGAAAATCGCCGCGGTCTTCGATCAGCGGACCCGTGCCGCGCACATGCTCTTCAGCGGCGTTGGCAAAGCCCATAAAGTAGCTGCCGAGCAACGCGCTCATGTCCGGGCGCACCGGCCCTTGCCACGTAACGGCAAACACAACATTGCTGGGCAGCACATATTCGTGGATCGCCACGCCGTCGCTCCCGAATGCCGCGTGCACGGTGTACGGCGCCACAGAAGCCGCCGCGTTCGCGGATGCGGTCGACCGAAGCAACGACGCCGACCCGGCCGTGCCCGCACTCGGCGCGCCACCCAACGCCGCATACGAAGCGAGCGGCAACAGGGCCGCGACGACCAGCGCCGCCTTCACAAAACTCATCATGTTGCTCCGGGAAAAGGTCGGAGCATGGTGCCAGCGCGGCCTTATTGGGACTGACTGAAAAGTCCGAACGGCAAGTGGAAACGGACGCGCGGCGGCGTCGCCCTTGCCAGGCCGCGGCGGTCGGATCTCATGGTCGGCAAAGGGGCGGCGAAAGAACGGCTATTGAACTTGCGGCAGCGCGCGTCGCCCGAGTTTGCCGGCTGCGCCCTTTGCCGCTACGCCAGGATGCGGCACGGTCGGTGCCTGGGGCAGTGCGGTCAACGCGCCGTCGTCGATTGGCGAGAGCAGCGCGCTCAGTTGCAGCACGTCTTCGTCGGTGAGATTGGCGGTCGACGCCTTCAGTTTGAGGCTGTTGATCAGCGTGTCGTAACGCGCTTTCGCCAGATCGCGGCGCGCCGAGAAAAGCTGATCCTGCGCATTGAGTACGTCGATGTTGATTCGCACACCAACCTGATAGCCAAGCAGATTCGATTCGAGCGAGGTGCGCGCCGAGCGCTCGGCGGTTTGCAGCGCACGCACCTGCGCGAGCCCGCTCACGACGCCGAGAAACGCCTGTCGCGCGGAGAGCGCCGCGTTGCGCCGGGCCGTGTCGAGATCGGCCGAGGCCTGGTCTTCGAGGGCGAGCGTCTGACGCACGCGGCTTTGCGTGGCGCCACCGGCGAAGATCGGAATGGTGACCTGTACGCCGATCGTACTGTTGGTGTACGACGACCCCAGATTGCCCAGTTCCGCGGCGAGCGCCGGCGTGCCGCCCGCGAGCGTGTTGTCGCCGCTGCCGAAGCCGCCACCGAAATTGCCGCCGAAGTTGCCCGCGCCGGCCGCGCCGAGACTACTGCGCGAGCGGCTCGCCACGAGATCGACGGTCGGCAGATGGCCGGCCTTCGCCTTCGATGTTTCGCGCTGCGCGTTATCGAGCGCGATCTGTTTGAGCACGACCTGATAGTTGCCGTCGCTCGCGGCGTCGACCCATTCGTTGATGTCGGCGGGCATGGGCGGCGGCAGCGGCGCACCGGCCGCGAGGCCGTCCACCTGCTCGACCGGATGACCGACGATCTGCTGCAACGACGCCAGCTTCACGGCGAGATCGTTCTGCGCGGCGATTTCCTGCGAGACCGCCTGATCGTATCTGGCTTGCGCTTCGTTGGTGTCGGTAATGGTGGTGTTGCCGACTTCGAAAGAGCGCCTGGCCGATTCGAGTTGCTGGGCGATCGAGGTTTTCTGCGAGCGCGCGATGGCCAGACTGTCCTGCGCGGAAAGCGAGTCGAAGTACGCCTGCCCGAGCCGCACGATGAGGTCTTGCCGGGCCTGCGCAAACGACGCCTGCGCCGATGCCACCGCCAGCTTGCCCTGCGCGTAGCCGTACCAGCTATCGACGTGAATCAGCGGCTGCGTGAGCGAAATCACGTAGCCATTGCTATTGCCATAGGAGGAAGGAAAGCCACCGCCGAAGTCCGTACTCTGGCGGCTGCCCGTCAGCGACGCCGAGACCTGCGGCAACAGTTTGGCGCGCGCGAGCGGCAACTCTTCGCTGTTCGCCGCGAGCGAGGCGCGCGCGCTTTGCAGCTGCGAGTCGTTGTCGAGCGCTTCGTCGTAAAGCTGGGAGAGGCCGACGGCCTGCGCGGGTAGCGCGAGAGACGCGCACACCAGCGCCAGAGTGGCCGCGAGGACCGGCACCCGTAGGCGCATCATCGCGGCTGGGCGATCAGTAGGTCGGAACGGAGGGGTCGACCTGACGCGACCACGCGTCGATGCCGCCTTGCAGATTGAAAACGTTGGCGTGGCCGCGCGATTCGAGGAACATCGCGACCTGGGCGCTGCGTGCGCCGTGATGGCAGACGCAGACGATCTGCGCGTCGTCGTCGAGTTCTTCGCTGCGTGCGGGAATCTCACGCATCGGGATCGACACCGTGCCGGCGATCGATGCCGTTTGCAGTTCCCACGGTTCGCGCACGTCGAGCAGCACGGGTGCGGGGCGCGAGGTGTCGGCGAGCCATTCGGCGAGGGCGGGAGCGGTCAGGTTTTGCATCAGCGGGACATCCAGTTCAGTTCAGTGGACGGCGCGCCGGCCGTCCGAAGCAACATGCTCACTACGCGTTCTTGACGCCGCTCAGAACTTGAAACGCGGCGGCTGCACGGCGTTGACGAGCGGCTCGACATAGGTTTCGAACACGTCGGCAATGCGGTACTGCTTGTCGTCGATACGCGTGATGATCTGCGCCTTCATGACCGGCGCGGTGCCGACGAAAGCCGCCAGACGGCCGCCGATCTTCAGTTGATCGAGAATTTCCTGCGGCAGCACCGGCAGGCCGCCCGACACACAGATCACGTCGTAAGGCGCTGCGCCGGCCCAACCGCGCGAGGCGTCGCCGGTCGCGACTTCGGCGTTCAGCACGCCGTTGGCGATCAGGTTGGTCTTGGCCAGTTCAGCCAGTTCCGGCTCGATATCCACCGTCAGTACATGCTGCGAGCGATGCGCGAGCAGTGCCGCCATGTAGCCCGAGCCCGCGCCGATTTCCAGCACGCTTTCGTGCTTCTTCACCGCCAGCTCCTGCAGCACGCGCGCTTCGACGCGCGGCGCCAGCATGTGCTCGCCACCCGGCAGCGGCACTTCGAAGTCGACGAAGGCCAGATCGCGGTAGACGGCGGGAACGAAATTTTCACGCTTGACGATCGAGAGCAGATTCAGCACGTCCTGGTCGAGCACTTCCCAGGGGCGGATCTGCTGTTCGATCATGTTGAAACGCGCTTGCTCGATGTTCATGGTGGGGTCGGCAGTGTGGTTTGGCGAGTTTTGCGATTTTTTGCCGTGGGCTCGCGCTTTGGCGCAGCGGCCTCGCGGGCCGGCTCAGGACGCAAGCCACGGCAGAGTAACTGCGGGATTGTACCAAATGACGGTGTCGAGCCTCGCTCGGTCGGGCAGCGCGCGGCGCCCGCTATGCGTTGCCGGGCTCTCGTGGTCGGTCGCGCGCCCCCCGTGTTAATCCCTAGTGATCCGTCCTTGCGCTTGCGGCTCTCATCGCTCAAAAATGTAATCGATTACATTTTTGAGGCGAGTTCACTTGTCCAGATCGTCGTCCAAGGTCGCGCCGGCGGCGCCGTCGGGGGTACGTTCACAGTCCGGGGGACGGCTGCCGCGTGCGGCGGCCGAAGGCCTATCCATTGCCGGCGTGGCGGAGCAGGCGGGGGTCTCGGTGGCGACGGTGTCGCGCGTACTGAACGGGCACGAGAACGTGCGCCCAGCTACGCGCGACAAGGTGCTCGCTGCCGTCGACGCCAGCGGGTACCGCGTCAACGAACTCGCGCGCAATCTGCGCACCGCCGAAAGCCGCCTGCTGCTGACCATGGTGCCCGACGTCGGCAATCCGTTTTACGCCGAGATCGTGCGCGGTATCGACAGCGTGGCGCGTCAGCACGGCTACTTCATGCTGCTGTGCGATACGGGCGCCGATGCCGGCCGCGAGCGCAGCTACTTCGACCTGCTGCGCCGTCGCCGCGCGGACGGCGCGATCTGTCTCGATCCGGCCACCATCCAGCAGGCGCTCGGCGAAGCTTCCGGCGCGCTGCCATGGGTCGCCTGCTGCGAGTTCGACCCGGACATGGGCGTGCCCTACGTCGGCATCGACAACTACCGGGCCGCCGGCGACGCGGTGCGCCATCTGCTGGCGCGCGGCCATCAGCGCATCGGCCTGATCAATTCGGATGTCGGCTATCTCTACGCGCGGCAGCGTCAACAAGGCTATCTGGACGCATTGACCGAAGCCGGTATCACACCGGACGATCGCTGGAGGAAGAACCTGAACAGCCTCGACTACGAAGCGGGCGCCTCGGCGGCGGCCACGCTGGTGCAACAGCCGAACGCCCCGAGCGCGATTTTTGCGGTCTCCGACACGCTGGCGATCGGCGTGATCCACGGGCTGCGCAGCGTCGGCAAGCGCGTGCCGGACGATGTGGCCGTGGTCGGTTTCGACGACATCTCGCTGGCCGCGCAGATCGATCCGCCGCTCACCACCATCGCGCAACCCATGCGCGAACTGGGCGAGACCGCCGCGCGTCTGTTGCTGCAGCGGCTCGCCAATCCGTTGGCTAACGTGCCGGGCGTATTGCTGCCGCACCGGCTCGTGATTCGCGGGAGCGCCTGAACCATGAGCCTCGCAATACGCTTCGACGACATCCGCAAAGACTTCGGGCCCGTGCGCGTGCTGCACGGCGTGAGTTTCGATCTGGCGCCGGGGCGCATCTACGGTCTGCTCGGCGAGAACGGCGCGGGTAAATCGACGTTGATGAAAATCCTCGCCGGCTATGAAGCCGCGAGCTCGGGCAGTCTCATCGTGGACGGTCACGCGCAGCAGTTCACCGGTTCGCGCGACGCCGAAGCGCAGGGCATCGTGCTAATTCACCAGGAGTTCAACCTCGCCGAGCATCTGACGATCGCGCAGAACATGTATCTCGGCCACGAGAAGCGGCGCGGCTGGTTCGTCGACGATGCCTCGATGCGCGCCGACGCCGCGCGCTATCTTGCGCAAGTCGGCCTCGCGAAAGCGCCGGATACGAAGGTGCGCGAGTTGATCGTCGCGGAAAAGCAGATGGTGGAGATCGCCAAGGCGCTGTCGCGCCGCGCGCGTCTCCTGATCATGGACGAGCCGACGGCCACGCTCACGCCTTCCGAAACCGAGCGTCTTTTCACGCTGATGGCGAAGCTCAAGGCCGACGGCGTGACCATCGTCTACATCTCGCACAAGCTCGACGAAGTGGAGCGCATCACCGATGAAGTGATCGTGATGCGCGACGGCCGCTTCGTCGCGCGCAGCGAGACGGCCGGGCTCGCACGTCAGCAGATGGCGAACCTGATGGTCGGGCGCGACGTGTCCGACATGTTCCCCGCCAAGATCTCGGTCTCCGCCGACGCACCGCTCGCGTTGAAAGTGGAGGGGCTCGCCGTGCCCGACTGGGTCGAGGAGCTGAGCTTCGAAGTACGCGCCGGCGAAGTACTCGGTTTTGCCGGCCTGGTGGGCGCGGGTCGTACCGAAGCGTTCGAGGCGATCATCGGCTTGCGCAAACGCACGGCGGGCCGCATCGAAATCGCCGGTCGTCCCGCCGATCTGAAAAGCCCGCGCGATGCAATGCGCCACGGCCTCACGTATCTCAGCGAGGATCGCAAAGGCAAGGGCCTGCACGTGAACCTGAGCCTGCAGGACAACGTCACGCTGATGACGCTCGAACGCTACGCGCATCCGCTACTCGATATGAAAGCGGGCCGCGCGGCGCTGACGAAAGCAGTGAGTGAATTCGGCATCCGCACCGGCGATCTGTCGAGCCGCGCGCGCATGCTGTCCGGCGGCAACCAGCAGAAGCTCGCACTCGCCAAGTTCCTCCAGCCCGAGCCGAATGTGATCGTGCTCGACGAGCCGACGCGTGGCGTCGATGTCGGCGCCAAACGCGACATCTATTTCCTGATTCATCGTCTCGCCGCGCAAGGCCGCGCGGTGATCGTCATTTCATCCGAACTGATCGAACTGATCGGCTTGTGCCACCGCGTCGCCGTGATGCGCGCGGGCAGTTTGCAAGCCACCTTGACGCTCGATCACCTCACCGAAGAGGAGTTGATCGCTCATGCGACCGGCACCCACTGAAGCTGTGCAATCCGGCCGTGCGCTGCGCTTCGCGCATCGACTGTATGCGCTCGGGCCGCTCGTCGGGCTGATCGTACTGTGCATCGTCGGCACGCTGCTCAACCGCGATTTCGCCACGCTCGACAACATGATGAACGTGCTTACACGCACGTCGTTCATCGGCATCATCGCGGTCGGCATGACCTTCGTGATCATTTCGGGCGGCATCGATCTGTCGGTCGGCTCGATGGCCGCGCTGATCGCGGGCAGCATGATCTGGCTGATGAACGCGCTCGCGGCGGGTGTCGGCGGACACACGCTCGCGCCGCTGATGATTCTCACGCTCGGTATCGTGTTCGCGCTGGTGCTCGGCGGCTTGTTCGGCTGTGCGCACGGACTGCTGATTACTAAAGGACGGATCGAGCCGTTCATCGTCACACTCGGGACGTTGGGTATTTTCCGCGCGGTGCTCACGTGGCTCGCGGACGGCGGTGCGCTGACACTCGATAACTCGCTGACCGATCTCTACGGGCCGGTTTACTACGCAAGCCTGTTCGGCGTGCCGGTGCCGATCTGGGTGTTCCTCGTAGTGGCCGCAGGCGGCGCGCTGATCCTCAATCGGACGGCGTTTGGCCGTCACGTGCAGGCGATCGGATCGAACGAACAGGTCGCGCGCTATGCGGCGATTCGCGTCGATACCGTGAAGATCGTGACGTATGTTCTGCTCGGCATCTGCGTCGGCGTGGCGACGGTGTTGTACGTGCCGCGTCTCGGCTCGGCCACGCCGACCACTGGCTTGCTGTGGGAACTCGAAGCGATCGCCTCCGTGGTGGTCGGCGGCACGGCGCTCAAGGGCGGCGAAGGCCGCGTGATCGGCACGGTGATCGGCGCGATCCTGCTTTCGGTGATCGCCAATATTCTGAATCTGACCAGCATCATCAGCGTGTATCTGAACGCGGCGGTGCAAGGCGTCGTGATTATCTTCGTCGCGTTCGTGCAGCGCGGACGACGGTAGGCGGTGAGCATCAAGTCGATAACGAAGTGAAACGGCGGCAGGTTCGAGAATCGGGGCGCATGTACGCCCCACAATTGGAGACGAAACCATGAAGCAGGTCATTCGAGCGGTCGGCGCCGGCATGCTGGCGTTGGGAATACTGGGCACGGCGGGCGTCGCGCGCGCTGACGAAAAAGTCGTGCTGGGCGTGGCGATTCCGACAGCCGATCACGGCTTCACGGGCGGCATCGTCTGGTGGGCGAACAAGGCAAAGACCGATCTGGAGAAAGCGCATCCGGATCTGAAGGTGATCGTGAAAACGGCAGCCGGCGCGCCCGAACAGGCCAACCAGTTGCAGGATCTCGTGACGGTGAACAAGATCAACGCGCTGGTGATTTTCCCATTCGAATCGGCCTCGCTCACGCAGCCGGTCGCCCAGGTGAAGAAGAAGGGCGTGTACGTGACCGTGGTGGATCGCGGCCTGACCGACACCAGCGCGCAGGACGCTTACGTTGCGGGTGACAACACGGCGTTCGGCAAGATTCCTGCCGAGTATCTGGCCAAGGCGCTCGACGGCAAGGGCAACATCGTCGCGCTACGCGGCATTCCGACCACGCTCGACAACGAGCGCTATACCGCGTTCACGAACGTGATCAAGAACTATCCGGAGATGAAGATCCTCGACGCGAAGTACGCGAACTGGAATCGCGACGACGCCTTCAAGGTGATGCAGGATTACCTCACGCGCTTCAAGCACATCGACGCCGTCTGGGCCGCGGACGACGACATGGCGGTCGGCGTGCTGAAGGCGATCGAGCAGGCCAGGCGCACCGATATCAAGATCGTGTTCGGCGGCGCGGGGTCGAAGGGTATGGTGAAGAACGTGATGGACGGCGCGCCGATGATCAAGGCCGACGTGTCGTATTCGCCGAAATTCATTTACGACGCGATCAAGCTGACCGCCGAGGCGCGTCTGAAAGGCGAGAAGTTGCCGCCCACCACGATCATCCCTTCGGTGCTGATCACGAAGGAAAACGCGCAGCAGTTCTATTTCCCCGACTCGCCGTTCTGAGTTTGACTCCGACCTGAGCATCCGGAGCGCGCTGGCTGCACTGCTGTCGCAGCGGGATGGCCGGCGCGCCCTCGTTCTAGGAACCGTACGATGAAGACCATCAGAGGACCGGCGATTTTTCTAGCCCAGTTCATGGGCGACGAGGTGCCGTTCGACAATCTCGCGCATCTGGCGCAATGGGCGGCGGGTCTCGGCTTCAAGGGGATTCAGGTGCCGTGCGATACGCGCCTGATCGATATCGAGCAGGCCGCGGCGAGTCAGACCTATTGCGACGAATTGCGCGAGGTGGTCGACGACGCCGGTGTGGAGATCACCGAATTGTCGACGCATCTGCAAGGGCAGCTGGTGGCTGTGCATCCCACCTATGACGCGTTATTCGATGGGTTCGCCGCTGCACAGGTGCGAGGCAATCCGGCTGCGCGTACCGAGTGGGCCATCGAGCAATTGAAGCTGGCGGCGCAGGCGTCGCAGCGTTTGGGATTGAACGCGCACGTGACGTTTTCCGGTGCGCTGGCGTGGCCGTTTCTGTACCCGTGGCCGCAACGGCCAGCCGGTCTGGTGGAAGCCGCGTTCGACGAACTCGCGCGCCGCTGGACGCCGATTCTCGATGCGTTCGACGCCGCCGGTGTCGATGTCTGCTACGAATTGCATCCGGGCGAGGACCTGCACGACGGCGTGACCTTCGAGCGTTTTCTCGACGCCGTGAAGCAGCATGCGCGCGCAAACATCCTGTACGACCCGAGTCATTTCATGTTGCAGCAACTCGACTATCTCGCGTTCATCGATATCTATCACGAGCGCATCAAGGCGTTCCATGTGAAAGACGCGGAGTTTCGTCCGACCGGCAAGCAAGGGGTGTACGGAGGATATAGCGGCTGGGTCGAGCGCGCGGGACGTTTCCGATCGCTGGGTGACGGGCAGATCGATTTCGGTGCGATCTTCTCGAAGATGGCGCAATACGATTTTCCCGGTTGGGCCGTGCTGGAATGGGAGTGCGCGCTGAAGCATCCGCACGACGGTGCGCGCGAAGGCGCGGAGTTCATCCGGCGACACATCATTCGTGTCGCAGAGCATGCGTTCGACGATTTCGCCGGCAGTGGCGTGGATGCCGAACAGTTGAAGCGCGTGTTGGGCATTTGACGGCGCGCGATCGCCAGGGAGTGAAAGCGATGTCACACAGAAGGCTAAGGCTCGGCATGGTGGGCGGCGGGCAAGGCGCGTTTATCGGCGCAGTGCATCGGATCGCGGCGCGTCTCGACGATCGTTTCGACGTGGTTGCCGGTGCGTTATCGTCCGATCCGCAACGTGCGCAAGCGAGCGCCGCCGAGGCGGGCATCGAGCGAAGCTACGCGGACTGGCGCGAGATGGCGCGCGCCGAAGCTGCGCGCGACGACGGTATCGACGCGGTGGCCATCGTCACCCCGAATCATCTGCATGCGCCGGTGGCAACGGCGTTTCTCGAAGCGGGCATCCATATCGTGTGTGACAAGCCGCTCGCGATCTCGCTGGCAGAAGGCGTGGCGCTTGCCGAACTCGCGCGTGAGAAGAACAAACTCTTTGCACTGACGCACACGTATTCCGGTTATCCGATGGTGCGTCATGCACGCGAGTTGGTCGAAAGAGGCGAACTCGGCGAGCTTCGCGTGGTGCAGGTCGAATATGCGCAGGACTGGCTCGCCGAGCCGATCGAAACGAGCGGCACGAACAAACAGGCGGGCTGGCGCACGGACCCTGCATTAGCCGGCCCCGCAGGTTGTCTCGGCGACATCGGCACGCATGCCTATCACCTTGCGGCCTTCATCACGAAGATGACACCGGCGGCGCTTTCAGCGGAGGTGCATACCTTCGTGCCAGGGCGCCGTATCGACGACCACGTGCAGGCGATGCTGCGCTACGCCAACGGCGCACGCGGCATGCTGTGGGCAAGTCAGGTGGCGAGCGGCGCAGAGAATGCGTTGCGTCTGCGGGTGTATGGCACGAAAGCGAGCCTCGCCTTCGATCAGGAACAGCCGAATGAACTGTGGCTCACGCCGCTTGGAGGATGTGCCGAGCGGTTGACCCGAGGGCGCATAAAAAGCGCGATAGCCGCCCACGCGACGCGCGTACCACCGGGACATCCCGAAGGCTATCTGGAAGCGTTTGCGCAGTTATACAAAGACGCCGCGTTGCAGATCGAAGCCTTGGACGCGGGGTGTGCGCCGCCCGAAGAAAGCCTGCTGCTCACGACGGTGGATGACGGCGTGGCCGGCCTGCGCTTCATCGACGCCATGTTGGCGAGCAGCGCAGCGGACGGCCAGTGGCGGGAGATTTGAACGGGTTCGAATCCGCTCAGCCGCCCTTACTCTTCTTGATCTGCTCTTCGAACGCGATATCGAGCTTGCTCGCTTTGCGCGGTTTCGGCGGACCGAACGCGTCCACAAACTTGACGAAATCGTCGAGCGTCAGCGGATCGGAGACTTTCTTGTCCGTGCCGCTCGATTTGTCGACCAGATAGAACAGGCCGCCAGATAGGCTGATCGCGGCGAACTGCGGATTGCCGCTGCGCGTTTTCAGCCGTTCGACAGCGTGGATGGCTCGGGTGGTGCGCATGGTGGGGGCTGCTGGTCGGGGAAAGACTGCTACTTTAACAATTTTCGCCGCCTCAACGCGTGGCGGCCTCGTCGGCTGCATGGGGCTTGCGCCGCAATTTCCGCCGCAACCAGTCCGCCCAATCCTCCAGCACGGTGTACACCACCGGCACCACCACCAGCGTCAGGATCGACGACGTAATCACCCCGCCGATCACCGTCTGTCCCAACGGCCCGCGTTGCTCGCCGCCTTCGCCGAGTGCGGCGGCGAGCGGCAGCATGCCGAAGATCATCGCGAGGGTCGTCATCAGAATCGGTCGCAGACGCACGCGCGCCGCTTCGAGCAAAGCCTCGCGCCGCTCCATCACGCGACCCTTGCCGGAGGCGTCGAGCAACGTGCCGCGACGCGCCTGATTGGCGAAGTCCACCAGCAGAATCGCGTTCTTGGTCACGAGCCCCATCAGCATCACGAAGCCGATGATCGAAAACATGTTCAGCGTGCTGCCGAACAGCAGCAGTGCGATCAGCACACCGATCAGCGTGAGCGGCAACGAGGCCATGATCGCGAGCGGTTGCGCGAAACTCGCGAACTGCGAGGCGAGAATCATGTAGATGAAAATCACCGCCAGCGCCAACGCTTCCACCGCGTACACAAACGACTCGTTCATGCTCTTGGTCGAGCCTTCGAACCGATAGTGATAGCCCGCCGGCAAATGCATGGCGTCGAGCGTTTTCGCGATGTCGGACGCGACCTCGCCGGGCGAGCGGCCGTTCACGTTCGCCGACAGCATCACCTCGCGTTGCAGATCGCGCCGGTTCAGCACGTCCGGGCCGGTCGTCTTGACGATGTCCGCGATCTGCCGCAGCGGCACCAACACCGGCGCGCCGTTCGCGTCGGTGCGGTTGGTGGCGATCATCAGCTTCGCGAGGTCGTCGACGTCCTGACGCTGCGAGCGCGGCAGGCGCACGCTGACGTCGTAATCCTGATCGTCGGGGGCGCGCCAGGTGCTGATGGCGTCGCCGGACAGCAGTGGCCGCAGCGCCGTGCCGATGTCGGCGACCCCTACGCCGAGGTCGGAGGCCAGTTCCCGCTTCACGTTGATCGCGACGATCGGCTTATCGGCCTTGAGGCTCGAATCGAGATCGACGAGGCCCGGGATTTTCGCCATGCGCGCCTGCGCGGTGTCGGCGAGCCGGCGCAGTTCGTCGATGTTGTCGCCCTGCAGGCTCAACTGGATCGCCTTGGTGCTGCCGGCGCCGTCCGGCACGCCGATCTCGGTGACCGTCACGCCCGCCACCGAGGCCAGCCGCGCGCGGAACACCTGATTGAGTTCGAGCATGCCACGCGTGCGCTCGCGTCGATCTTTCAGCCGCACGGTGATGAGCGCCGTGTTCTTGCCCTGCGTGTTGCCCGAGTTGACCGTCGCATAACTGAAGCGCACTTCGGGGTAGGTGGCGAGAATCGCCTCCACCTGCCTGACCTTCCCGGAGGTGGCTTCGAGCGAGGTGCCGACCGGTGTATTCAAACCGATCTGCGTCTCGGAGAAGTCCGCGTTCGGCACGAACTCGGTGCCGACGAACGGCACCAGGAACAGACTGCCGAAGAAGGTCGCCGCCGCCACCGCCAGCGTGATCGCGCGATGCCGCAGCGACCAGCCGAGCAGGCGCTGATAGAAGACGGTGAGGGCATCGATCTGCTTGTCGAACAGACGCAGCGACCGCCCAATCAGGCGCCCGTATCGGTAGCCCTTGCGACCCGACTCGGCGTCGTGCAGATCGGGGTCCGGCCAGATGGAAGACAGCATCGGGTCGAGCGTAAACGACACGAACATCGAGATCAGCACGGCGGCCGCCACCGTAATGCCGAATTGATGGAAGAAGCGCCCGATGATGCCGCCCATGAAGCCGACCGGCAGAAACACGGCGACGATCGAGAAGGTGGTCGCGAGCACGGCGAGCGCGATTTCCCTGGTGCCGTCGAGCGCGGCCGTGCGATGGTCGGCGCCGAGTTGCACGTGTCGCACGATGTTCTCGCGCACCACGATCGCGTCGTCGATCAGCAAGCCGACGCAGAGCGAGAGTGCCATCAGCGTGATCACGTTGATCGTGAAGCCGCAGGCGTACATCACCGCGAAAGTGCCGATCAGCGCGATCGGCAAGGTGAGGCCCGTGATGACCGTGCTGCGCCACGAGCCGAGGAACAGAAACACGATCAACACGGTCAGCAGCGCGCCTTCGAGCAGCGTGCGCTTCACTTCGTTGACGCTGTCTTCGATCTCGATCGACGAATCGTCGGTGATATCGAGTTTCACGCCGGGCGGCAGTTGCGGCTGCAGACGCGCCACTTCGTCGCGCACGCCGTGCGCGACGTCCACGGTGTTTTCGCCTTGCGCCTTGATGATCGACAGGAACAGCGCGCGCTGGCCGTTGAGTAGCGCCGTGCTGTCGGGCTCCTGCTGGCCGTCGACGACGTCGGCGACCTGATCGAGCGTGACGGGCTGCGTCGCGGAGCTTGCCGTGGGAATCGCCGACTGCGCGCCGCGTCGCGCGACGATGATGCGTTTGAAGTCGTCCGGTTTCTCGAAGCGTCCCTTCACCTGCACGGTCTGTTCGACATTGCTCGACGTGAGCGGTCCTGCCGGAATCTCCTGGTTCTCGTTCTGCACCGCACGAATCACCTGATCGACGCCGATGGAAAGCGCCTGCAGCTTCTCCGGATTCACATCGATCTGCACCTGGCGCTTCACGCCGCCCACCAGCGACACCGAGCCGACGCCGCGCACCGTTTCGAGCCGTTTGCGCACGATCTGGTCGGCCACCGTGGTGAGATCGCGCGTCGAGAGCGACGCGCCCGGTGCGTTCGACACCGCTACGGTGACGATCGGCATATCCGCCGGGTCATAACGCAAGACGCGCGGGTCTTTCACGCCATCGCGCAGATCGGGGCGGATCAAGGCGATCTTGTCGCGCACGTCCTGAGCGGCTTGTACTGCATCGACGGAGAGATCGAATTGCACGATCACCACCGACTGCGCGTCGTACGAGCGCGACGTGATTTCGTCGATGCCGCTGATCGTATTGACCGCTTCCTCGATCTTGCGCGTGACATCGGACTCGACCGATTCCGGCGACGCACCCGGATACGCGGTCTGCACGACCACGATCGGAAAAGTGATGTCGGGAAACTGATCGACCTTGAGGCGCTGATACGAAAACAGCCCGATGACGAGGAAGGCCATCATCATCATCGTGGCGAGCACCGGGTTGCCGATGCTGATGCGGGTGAACCACATGGGCGCGCGCTCCGCTCAGTGCTGGCCGGCGGCCGACGCGCCGGCGGCTGGTGCCGACGACGCAGGCTGCACCACATGCACCGTGCTGCCGATGCGTAACGAACCGAGATTGTTCTTCACGATCTGCTGGCCGAGGCTCAACGGGCCGGCGGTGATTTCCGTCCATGGGTTGCCGTCGGCGTCTCCGGTCGTACCCGTCTGCACCGGCTGCTCGGCCAGCTTGCCGTCGACGAGCGCATAGACGCTGTGGCGCGCGCCGTCGGTGCGCACGGCCGTAGCGGGCACGGCCAGCACATTCTGGCGACTGCCGACCGAAATCGTCCCGCTGCCGAACATACCGACCCGCAGCGTGCCTGCCGGATTGGCGACCTGCACGTACACCATGATCGAGCGCGAGCCTGCCTGCGCGGCGGGGTTGATGCGCGTGATCGCGCCTTGCACCGGCGCGTCGATGCCGTCGAAGGCGATGCTCACCGGCTGGCCGATCCGCACGCGGCCGATCTCGCCGACCGGCACCGGCGCTTCCAGCTCGAGCGTGCGCAGATCGACCACGTCGAATAGCCTGGTATCGACGGCGACCTTCTCGCCGGGCTCGACCGAGCGCGTGGCGATCTGTCCGTCGAGCGGCGAACGCACGACCGTATCGGCCAGCGAAAGATTCGACGACGCCAGCGCTGCGCGCGCCGCATCGAGATTGGCGCGGGCGATTTCGTACTGGCTTTGCGCGGTGTCGAATGCGTTCCTGGAGATGAAGCCTTTTTCGACCAGCACGCGGTTGTTGTCGAGCGTCTGTCTGGCGATGTCGAGCTGGCCGGCCACCGCCGCCATCTGGCCACGAGTTTGCTCGGCGCGTGCCACGTAGTCGCGCGCGTCGATCTTCGCGAGAATCTGGCCGCTCTTGACCGGGTCGCCTTCGCGCACTTCGACTTCGAGCGCGGAGCCCGCTACTTTCGATTTGACCGCGGCTTGCGTGACGGCGCGTAGCGAGCCGGTGAGCGGCAGCGTTTCGGAGAGCGTGCGGCGGCTGACGGTGGTGAGATCGTCGGGGGCGAATTCGACGACGGAAGAGACGGTGTCGGTGACAGCGGCGGGCGCGCTGCGCTTTCTGATGGCCTGAGCAATCGCGATAGCAAGTATCACGATGACGACTACGGCAGCGACGATGATGCGTTTTCTGGTTGTTTGCATGCGCGGTCTGACGGACTTCACGGCACTGGCGGGTCACGTCGGCGGCCTGGCAAAAAGCGAGGCGCCGCGTGCTCGCACGGAATCGGCAAGTTAGCCTGAGCTTGCGTTCACTGCAAGCTGGCCGTCAGCATGGTACACGCAGCCTGGTACGGGTGAGTGTGGAGGCTCACCCGCTCATGCGCTTACTGGCTCAGATAAACGAACTTGCCGTTCTTGATGATGCCCATCACACTCGCACGCTGATCCAGACCCACGTGATCCTTCGGGCTCGTATTGACCACGCCGTTCGGCACGACCAGTTCATGCGCGTGCTCCAGTTCGTCACGCAAGGCGGCGCGAAACGCGGGCGTGCCCGGTTGCGCTGTCTTCAACGCGCGCGCCACGGCGTCCTGCAAACGCGGATAAACACCCGCTGCGTCGCCGGCGAATTGCGTCACGCTACCCGGGCCGTACTTCGCTTCATACTCGTTGGTGAACGCAAGCGCCGCCTTCTTCGCCGGATGATCGGCCGGCAGCGTGCGCGCCACCACGACCGGTTGGGTCGGGAACAGCGTGCCTTCCACGTCCTTGCCGCCGAGCTTGATGAATTCAGGCGTGGCGATGCCGTGCGTCTGATAGATCGGGCCTTTATAGCCGCGTTCGATCAACGTGCGTTGCGGCAGCACCGTCGGCGTACCCGCGCCGGCGATCAGGATCGCGTCCGGCCTGGCGGCCATCAGCTTCAGAATCTGACCGGTCACGCTGGCATCCGTGCGGTTGTAGCGCTCGGTGGCCACCAGTTGAATGTGGCGCAGTGCCGCGAACTTGCTGAACTCGTTGAGCCAGCTTTCGCCGTAGCCGTCCGCGAAACCGATGAAGCCGACCGTCTTCACGCCGTGGTTCGACATGTAGCGCGTCATCACGTCGGCCATCGCGCTATCCGTCTGCGCCATCTTGTAGGCCCAGATCTTCTTGCCTTCCTGCGGCTCGACCACGCTGGCCGAGCCGATCAGCGTAATCATCGGCGTCTGGCTTTCGGCGACCGGATCGAGTGCGGCCATCGCCGCCGGCGTGATGTTCGGGCCGACGATCACATCGACGTGGTCTTCGTTGATCAGCTTGCGGATGTTGCGCACGGCGGCGCCCGGGTCGGAGGCGTCGTCGAGGAAAATGTAGTCGGCTTTCTGGCCCGCGATGGTGGCCGGCCACATCAGCATCGCGTTCTTGCTGGTGATGCCGATCACGGCCGCCGGGCCGGTGCTCGACAGATCGATGCCGACCTTGATGTCGGCGCGTGCAGCGGTGGCGAGCAGGAGCGCGCCCAAACCAACAGCGGCGGCGGTGCCGCGAATTCTATTTTTATACGACGTCATCGAAAGGTCTCCGTAGCGTGAAGCGTGCGTGCTGCAATCAAAGTTCGTAGGTTTCGTGTTCGCCCTTGAGCGCCTGCTCGATCAGCTTGCGGTTCATGCTCGGCGACAGCAGCTCGACGAGCGTATACACATAGCTGCGCAGATAGGCGCCGTGTTTCAGCGCGACGCGCGTCACGTTGCTGCCGAACAGATGGCCGACCGGCATGGCGCGCAAGTGACGGTCGCGCTCGGCATTGAACGCAATATCCGCCATGATGCCGACGCCCAGACCCAATTCCACGTAGGTCTTGATCACGTCGGCGTCGATCGCCTCCAGCACGATGTCCGGATGCAGCCCACGCAGGCGGAACGCCTCGTTGATCTTGGTGCGGCCGGCGAAGGCGTTGTCGTAGGTAATCAGCGGATACTGGGTCAGATCATCCAACGACAAAAGTTTGCGGTCGAGCAGCGGATGATCCGGCTGCATCACGGCGACGTGATGCCACTGGAAGCAGGGCAGCGAGATCAGTTCCTTATAGTTGGCGATTGCCTCGGTGGCGATGCACAGATCGGCCTGGTCGTGGATCACCATCTCGGCCACCTGGGTCGGGCTGCCTTGCAGAATCGAAAGGTGAACCTTGGGAAAGCGTTTCTTGAACTCGGCGATGGCGGCCGGCAGCGAGTAGCGCGCCTGGGTGTGGGTCGCGGCGATCACCAGATTGCCCTGATCCTGGGCCGCGTAATCTTTACCGACCCGCTTGAGACTCTCGACTTCCTGCAGAATCTTCTCGACCGACTGCAAAATGATGCGTCCCGGCTCGGTCAGCGAGCGCACCCGCTTGCCATGGCGCGTGAAGATTTCCACGCCCAGCTCGTCTTCCAGCTCGATGATCGCCTTGGAAACGCCCGGCTGGCTTGTGTACAGCGCCTTGGCCGCTTCCGTCAGGTTGAAATTCTGCCGCACAGCCTCGCGGACGAAGCGGAATTGGTGCAGGTTCATATATAACCTCTCCGCATATCAAAAGAATTTTTTAGTCGTTTGAAATATAAGGCGAGTTTATTACGATCTGTCCATCTTTTTCAATATGGATATCTGTATTTGTCATAAGCAAATGAGAGATGGGTCTAAACCCTCGTTTGCGATTGCTGACTAAGAGCAGGTATTCAAGGCGCGGCGGAACGCGACCGCCGTGTGTTACGCAAAAATTGGGGTCCCCGAATGTACCAATACGATCAGTACGACCAGACCATCGTCGATGAGCGGGTCGTGCAATACGCCGATCAGGTTCGCCGCCGCCTGTCGGGCGAATTGAGCGAAGAGGAGTTCCGTCCGCTGCGTCTGCAGAACGGCCTGTACCTGCAACGCCATGCGTACATGCACCGCATCGCGATTCCGTACGGCAATCTGCGCAGCGACCAGATGCGCGTGCTCGCGCAGATCGCGCGTGAACACGACCGCGGCTACGGTCATTTCTCGACGCGTTCGAACATCCAGTACAACTGGATCCAGCTCGAAGAAACGCCGGAAATCCTGCGCAAGCTCGCCGCCGTGCAGATGCACGGTATTCAGACGTCGGGCAATTGCATCCGCAACATCACGGCGGATCAGTTCGCCGGCGTTGCGCCGGACGAATTGGTCGATCCGCGTCCGTGGGCGGAAATTCTCCGTCAATGGTCGACGTTCCACCCGGAATTCGCGTGGCTGCCGCGCAAGTTCAAGATCGCCGTGTCGGGTTCGACGGAAGACCGCGCTGCCGTGCAACTCCACGACATGGGCGTGTATCTGAAGAAGAACGAGCAGGGCGAACTGGTGGTCGACATTCTGGCCGGCGGCGGCATGGGCCGCACGCCGATCATCGGCGCGATCATCCGTAAAGACTTGCCGTGGCAACATCTGCTGACGTATTGCGAAGCCGTGCTGCGCGTGTACAACCGTTATGGCCGCCGCGACAACATCTACAAGGCGCGCATCAAGATTCTCGTGAAGGCGTTGAGCCCGGAGAAATTCTCGGCGCAAGTCGAAGAAGAATGGCAGCACCTGAAAGACGGTCCGGCCACGCTCACGCAGACCGAAGTGGATCGCGTGTCGCAGTACTTCCAGCCGCCGGTCTACGAAAAACTGCCGGACACAGACGCTTCGTTCGAAAAGCATCTGCTGGAAAGCCGTGCGTTTGCCCGTTGGATCGAACGTAACGTGCGCCCGCACAAGGTGTCGGGTTATTCGTCGGTGACGCTGTCGTTGAAGCCGACCACGATCGCTCCGGGCGATGCCACGGACGCGCAGATGGAAGCGGTTGCCGATTGGGCCGACGAGTATTCGCTCGGCGAAATCCGCGTGTCGCACGAACAGAACCTGATCCTCGCGAACGTGAAGAAGCGCGACCTGTTCGCGTTGTGGGAAAAGGCCAAGGCACAAGGTTTCGCGACCCCGAACATCGGCTTGCTGACCGACATCATCGCGTGCCCGGGTGGCGATTTCTGCTCGCTCGCGAATGCGAAGTCGATCCCGATCGCGCTGGCGATCCAGGAACGCTTCAACGATCTCGACTACGTGTACGACCTCGGCGACGTGTCGCTGAACATCTCGGGCTGTATCAACGCGTGCGGTCACCACCACGTCGGCAACATCGGCATTCTGGGCGTCGATAAGGACGGCTCGGAGTGGTATCAGGTGACGCTCGGCGGCGAGCAGGGTACGGGCGCCAACGGCGCGAATCTCGGCCGTGTGATCGGACCGTCGTTCTCGGCGGAAGAAATGCCGGACGTGATGAGCAAGGTGATCGATACGTTCGTGGAAAACCGCCACGAAGGCGAGCGCTTCATCGA
This sequence comes from Paraburkholderia sp. BCC1884, assembly GCF_900996225.1. Classification (GTDB taxonomy): domain Bacteria; phylum Pseudomonadota; class Gammaproteobacteria; order Burkholderiales; family Burkholderiaceae; genus Paraburkholderia. The sequence continues at coordinate 358,262 of NZ_CAAJGL010000101.1, forward strand.
AACGTACAACCGCATCGGCATGGCTCCGTTCAAGGAACGTGTGTACGCCTCGCGTCAACCGGCTCACGCGTAACCGCGCAAAGGATACTGAACAGATGGCTTCTATCATCAAGAATCGCGCGATCGTCAACGATGACTGGACGCTCGTGCGCCAGGCTGAAGACGGCTCGCTGCCGCCGGTGAACGAATTGCCCGCAGGCAAGGTGCTGGTGCCGCTCGCGTTCTGGCAGGCTGAGCGCGACGCGCTCTCCGCCTCGCGCGGCGTCGCCGAAATCGGCGTGTGGCTCGCGCCGGATAGCGAACCGGCGGATATCGTCGCCGACTTCGACAGGATCGCGCTGATCGGCGTGGACTTTCCGGTGTTCCGCGACGGCCGCGGCTACAGCATCGGCCGCCTGCTGCGCGAACGCTATGGCTACAAGGGCGAACTGCGCGCGATCGGCGACGTGCTGCGCGACCAGATCACCTTCATGTTCCGCTGCGGCTTCGACGCTTATGCGTTGCGTGAGGATAAGGACTTCGACGACGCGCTCAAAGCGTTCGACGAATTCAGCTTTAACTATCAGGGCGCGGTCAACTCGTCGCCGCTGTTCCGCCGCCGTGAAGCGGGCGAACTCGGCAAGGTTTCGGCATGAGCACCGCCACCCCGCTCACGCCGGAACTCGCTGCGAAGGTCGAGCGCCTCGATGCGCTGCTCGACTCGATCGCCGCGCGTCACGCGAACGTGACGCTGGCGAGCAGCCTCGCAGCGGAAGACATGCTGCTCACGCACGCGATCCTGTCGCGTGGTGTGAAGATCGGCATCTTTTCGCTGAACACGGGCCGCTTGCACGCTGAAACGCTCGGCATGCTCGATCGCGTGAAAGAGCGCTATGGTTACGAGATCGAACAGTTTCATCCGCAGGCTGCGGCAGTCGAGGAATACGTCGGCTCGCACGGTCTGAATGCGTTTTACGAAAGCGTCGACTTGCGCAAGCGTTGCTGCGAGATTCGCAAGGTCGAGCCGTTGAATCGCGCGCTGTCGGATGTCAGCGCGTGGGTCACGGGCCAGCGCCGCGAGCAGTCGGTGACGCGTGCCGAATTGCATGCGGAAGAGCACGACGCCGCACGCAATATCGCCAAGTTCAATCCGTTGACGGACTGGTCCGAAGCCGAAGTGTGGGACTACCTGAAAGCGTTCGATGTGCCGGTCAATCCGCTGCATGCGCGTGGTTATCCGAGCATCGGTTGCGAGCCTTGTACGCGCGCCATTCGTCCCGGTGAAGATAGCCGGGCGGGGCGTTGGTGGTGGGAATCGCGCGATACGAAGGAATGTGGTCTGCACATTACGACGATCACGCCGATTACGCCCATCGCCGCCGACCGCAACGAAAACGCCTCGGCGTGAAGCATTCAGGTGTCCGGGTCTTGGCTTTTGATCCGAACGCCGCACATATCGATTGAATACTTTTGCTCGGGCGAGCCACCGCTCGCCGGGCGAATCAACGAAGGACCCAAACATGAGCACCACGCTCGATTCCACTGTGAACGCACCGCTCGCCAACACGGCAAACCGTATGGATCACCTCGATTGGCTCGAAGCCGAGTCGATTCACATCCTGCGCGAACTGGTTGCTGAATGCAGCAAGCCCGCGCTGCTGTTTTCGGGCGGCAAGGATTCGGTCGTGGTGCTGCACCTCGCGCTGAAGGCCTTCGGCATCGGCGCGAATCGCAAGACCGTGCTGCCGTTCCCGCTCGTGCACATCGACACCGGCCACAACTACGACGAAGTGATCGACTTCCGCGATCGTCGCGCGAAAGAGATCGGTGCCGAGTTGGTGGTGGGTCACGTCGAAGATTCGATCAAGCGTGGCACCGTGCGTCTGCGTCGCGAACTCGATTCGCGCAATGCCGCGCAAGCGGTGACGTTGCTCGAAACGATCGAAGAGTATGGCTATACCGCTTTGATCGGCGGCGCGCGTCGCGATGAAGAAAAGGCGCGTGCGAAAGAACGGATCTTTTCGTTCCGCGATGAGTTCGGCCAATGGGACCCGAAGGCGCAACGCCCGGAACTGTGGAGCCTGTATAACGCGCGTCTGCATAACGGCGAACATCTGCGCGTGTTCCCGATTTCGAACTGGACCGAACTCGATGTGTGGCAGTACATCGCTCGCGAAAAGCTCGAGTTGCCGTCGATCTATTACGCGCATCAGCGCGAGATCGTGCGCCGCAATGGCCTGCTCGTGCCGGTCACGCCGCTAACGCCGATGCGTGAAGGCGAGACCAGCGAGACCGCGCTGGTGCGTTTCCGTACCGTTGGCGATATCAGCTGCACATGCCCGGTGGAAAGCGACGCGGATGATCTGGAGAAGATCATTGCCGAAACGGCAGTGACCGAAATCACGGAACGCGGCGCGACGCGGATGGACGACCAGGTGTCGGAAGCCGCGATGGAACAGCGTAAGAAACAAGGTTATTTCTAATTAAAGGGATCGGGGTGAGTGCTCTGCGCTCACTCCTGTCGACTGCAACAAGTTGCATGGGACCGGAGTAAGCGCTGAAGCGCCAACTCCGGTCGACAGAGGGTACGACAATCATGAGCGGTATTCACCAACCAGAAGACCTCGGCGTGCTGCGTTTTATCACTGCGGGCAGCGTCGACGACGGCAAGAGCACGTTGATCGGCCGTCTGCTGTATGACAGCAAGGCTGTGTTGAGCGACCAGCTCTCGGCACTGTCGCGCGCGAAGAATAAGCGTACCGTCGGCGACGAAATCGATCTGTCGCTGCTGACCGACGGACTCGAAGCCGAACGCGAGCAAGGCATCACGATCGACGTCGCGTATCGTTACTTCGCGACCGCGAAGCGCAAGTTCATCATCGCCGATACGCCGGGTCACGAGCAGTACACGCGCAACATGGTGACAGGTGCGTCGACTGCGCACGCGGCGATCATTCTGGTCGACGCGACGCGCGTTACTTTCGTCGACGGCGTTGCACAGTTGCTGCCCCAGACCAAGCGTCATAGCGCGATCGTGAAACTGCTCGGTTTGCAGCATGCGATCGTCGCGATCAACAAGATGGATCTGGTCGGCTACAGCGAGCAACGCTTCAACGAGATTCGCGACGCGTATGTCGAACTCGCGCGTCAACTCGGTTTGAACGATGTGCGTTTCGTGCCGGTGTCGGCGCTCAAGGGCGACAACATCGTGACCGCCAGCGAAAGCATGCCGTGGTACGCGGGCGAACCGCTGCTGGACTTGCTCGAAGCACTGCCGGTCGAGATTCCGACGGGCCAGGCGCTGCGTTTCCCGGTGCAATGGGTGGCGCGTCAGGACGGCAGCCAGGCGGACGATTTCCGCGGCTACATGGGCCGTGTCGAAGCGGGCGAGGTGAAAGTGGGCGACACGGTCGTCGTGCTGCCGGCGAATCGCGAAGCTACGGTCGCCGAGATCATTGCGCCGGTAGTGGGCGGCACGGCGCTGGTGGATCGCGCGTTTGCCGGCCAAACGGTGACGATCCGTCTCGCGCAGGACGTGGATGTTTCGCGCGGCGATACCTTCGTGCTGCGTGAAGCCGCGCCGGAGCCGGCGAAGAAACTGGAAGCCGACCTGTGCTGGTTCGACGACACGCCGCTGTCGACGCAACGCAAGTATCTGTTGAAGCAGACCACCAATACGGTGTTCGCGCGCATCGGTGCGATCAAGGAAGTGCTGGACGTGCATACGCTGTCGCAGGCGACCGATCGCAAGGAACTGGCGATGAACGACATCGGCCGAGTGGCGCTGACGTTGCAGAAGCCGGTGGTGTGCGATGTGTACGACTCGCATCAGGGTACGGGCGCGTTCGTGCTGATCGATGAAGCGACGCACCACACCGTCGCGGCCGGAATGATCCGGGCGTTTTCGGCGTAAGGAGCGAGGCTGCGCGCAGCGTGGTCGGTTGCGCGCCGTTTGCGTCCTAACGAACAGGTTGATCCATATGGGTAAGGTTTATTTGATCGGGGCTGGGCCGGGGGCTGCGGATCTGATTACGGTGCGCGGCGCGCGGCTTTTGGGTCTGGCCGATGTGGTGTTGCACGATGCGTTGGTCGAGCCGGCGATGCTGGACTATGCGCCGTCGCATGCTCGCAGGATTGCAGTGGGGAAGCGATGTGGGCAGCTTTCTACGGCGCAGCAGTTCATCAACAAGCAGATTGTGGATGCTGCTTTGGAGCATGACGTTGTCGTGCGACTGAAGGGTGGTGATCCGATGTTGTTCGGGCGCGCTGATGAAGAGATGCGTGCGCTCGAGGCGGCCGGGATCGAGTATGAGGTCGTGCCTGGGATTACTGCTGCGCTGGCTAGTGCGGCTTCGTTGAAGCGGTCTTTGACGTTGCGGGGCGTTTCTCGCAGTGTTGCGCTTGCTACTTTTAGTCGGGCGCCTGGGTCGGAGGAAATTCGCGAGCAGGTTAATGCGGATTCGCTTGTGTTTTATATGGGCCGGGATAGTGGGGTTGAGATCGCGCAACAGTTGATCGAGGCTGGGCGCGCGGTTTCGACGCCGGTGGCGATTGTTGAGGCTTGTAGTACGGAGCGGGAACGGACTTTGACCCTGACGCTTGAAGAACTTGCCAGTGGCGAGGCTCTGCGGTGGGTTGATGCTTCGCAGCCTGGTTTGCTGATGATTGGGGAGGCTTTTGCTGCTCGGCAGGCTGGGGTTTTGCGTGCTGGTGATGGGTTGTTGGTGGCGGCGTGAGGCTGGTTTTTCTGGGCGGTGTTTTTTGGGTGTTGGCCTTTCCTTGAGGTCACGGTGGTCTATTAGTGTTGCCCCTGTGCGGGGCGGCACTCACTTTCTTTGCCGCCGCAAAGAAAGTAAGCAAAGAAAGCGGGCTCACACCGCTAGCTCATAAGCGGGTCCCCCGCGCAGTCACGGTAGTGGCTCATCTGGAATCTGTGCTCTCGCACATTCCACACCCGTGACAAGGCAGTCATTCTTCCGGCGGCGCTGCGCGCGCCGTCGTGGTCGTTCTTCCCCACCGCCAGTTGTTATGCGGGTCTCTCGCGCAGGCGCGGTAGTGGTTCATCTGGAATCTGTGTAGCTGTTATATCTCCCGCCTCGCACGCCGCGCTCGTCAGAATAGTTTGCTTTTGAAGCGTCGGCTTCGGTTGCGCGGAGTGGGGGCGGCGGTTTGGATTTTCGCTTTTTTTTATATCCTGATTTATTCGCTTTTTATGACGGCGTGTCCTGGTCGCGTTAGTGTGCCGCTGCAGTCGCGCGCGACGACGTTTTGAAGCGGATGCGCTTGCTTTGGGTCGGCCTCGTTGCGCAGGTATGTTCGCTCTTGGTCGACGCTTGCCGCATGGACTTCGCGAGTAACTTCGTGGCGTGACGGGCAGTGAGTTGGCGTTGGGGAATGCCGGCCGCATCGAGCGCAATCACGTCGTAGAGCTCTTTATCAAGCTCGACTTGTCGCTTGTAGTCTTCGTCTGTTTCGACCCATATTCCAAGTAATGTGCGCTGGCGAATTGTTTCGTCAAACGTTACAGCGGGACTTCTATATATCGACGTCGCCAGCGTTAATAGTTTGTTCAATTGGGTTATGTGTCGCTCAATGAGCCGGGAGGCCGAGAGAGTCAGTTTCTCGTATTGATTGGCATCGACAGGCGGGCGCGAGACGGTTTGGGAATTCTTGAAGCATTTGCTCATGTGCGATCTCCATTGCTGACTCGGATCGCCCGACACGCGCTTGCAAAGTGGTGAGCGGGCACAGTGACAAGGTTGGCAGCCCGGCGTGGAACCATAACCGGCAGACCCGAAGGTCTCCTCGCCACGGCCCGCCCTTCGGATAAAAGACGTGCAGAAGCTGGCGTACGTCTGCATGCGCAAACGTAAAGGTTCCACTGTACTTGCAGGCTGCCAAGCCCGACCGTCGTTGTCTTGACGGCGAGAATGAGTCTAGAACGGCTCGTCGCATGAGCGATCACCTGCCCAGGCTAAAAGCCTTCCGCCGCCCCAGTTTCTGAAATTTCCCAAGTATTCATTCTCAAACAACCCACGTGAATTCCGACGAAATCCGAATGAACAGTGACGCAAAGAATCCGAACCGACTAACGTGAAATAACCCGAGACGATGAACCGAGGAGTTGGATGAAGAACGACCGCGACGGCGCGCGCAGCGCCGCCGGAAGAATGACTGCCTTGTCACGGGTGTGGAATGTGCGAGAGCACAGATTCCAGATGAGCCACTACCGTGACTGCGCGGGGGACCCGCTTATGAGCTAGCGGTGTGAGCCCGCTTTCTTTGCTTACTTTCTTTGCGGCGGCAAAGAAAGTGAGTGCCGCCCCGCACAGGGGCAACACTAATAGACCACCGTGACTTCAAGGAAAGGCCAAACCTCAAACCTGCCGAAGGCAATAAACCGCGACAGCATCGAGCACGGCCTCATCCTCACCCACAGCGCTGGCGACGCGAATCTCAACCGAGGGATACAACCCGCGACATCGATCGACGATAAGCGGCAGATCCTTTCGCACATGCCCACCTTGCCCGAAGAACACTGGCACGACGGTCACAACATCACACCCGCCGGAGGCAAGCACTCCAACTGCTGTCGGCAAATCGGGTTCCATCAACTCGAGAAAAGCGAGCACGACTGGCCCATTCCCAGAAGGCGAAGCACCAGAGCCACCAGAAGACGCATCAAACCCGCCGGAGGCAAAAGCCCCACGCGCAGCCCTCAACTTCTCAGCGAGCCTCTCAAACGGCTCCCGCCACCGCACATCTCTCGCGCCATGGCCAAACAACACAACCCCATGCATAGCCATAGCAGCAACCCCTAATGGCGATCAACCCACTTCAGTCCAACCAACCCCAGCACCAGATAAACCAACCCTGGCGTAGCCGCAGTCAAAGGCGCAGGCCAGGTATTCAACGTGCCGATATGAGAAAACAGCGTATTGAACAGCTGAAAACTCATCCCCAGCATAATCCCGCCGAACACCTTCACCCCCACCACACCTGCCCGCGTATGCAAATACGCAAACGGCAACGACAACACCAGCATCACGAACACCGCAAACGGATACAACAGCTTGCGCCACAGCGCAATTTCATACCGCTGCGTATCCTGATGATTCTCGGTCAAATGCTGGATGTACCGGAACAGATTGAACATCGACATCCGGTCCGGCGACACCAGCAGCACCGACAAAATCTGCGGCGTCAATTCCGAGCGCAGCGAATACTCCGGCAACGTCACCTGCTTCGCGCGATACACCGGGTTCAATGCATCGGCCGGCGTCCCCGGAGGAGGGGGCACATCGATCAACTGTGTATCCGTCACATCCGTCAATTGCCAATGTCCCGGGGGCTGATACTTGCCACTCTTCGCGATCCGCACATTCGAGAGCCGGAACTTCGAATCGAATTCGTAAATTCGCACGTTGCTGATCGTCGCGTCGGGCTTCAGCTCGCCGACGTTCACGAAGCGCGTCACCTGCTCACCGTCGGCGCGCGCGGTCAGCGTGTCTTTCACCCACACACCGGATTGAAAGTTACTCGACACCGACGAGCCCAACGCCTCCAACCGCACCCGCTCCGACAATTGATCCGTATACGGACCCACCACTTCGCCGATGATGTACGTGAGAAACACCAGCGGAATACCGATCTTCAATAGCGAGCGCAGCGCCTGATTCGTCGCGAGACCGGACACCCGGAAAATCGTGTACTCGGAGTTCGCCGCCATTTGCGCGAACACATAGATCGCGCTGATCAGCGCCGCCACCGGAATGATTTCGTAGAAACGCGACGGCGTCTGCAAGGCGACCCGCAGCACGGCGTACTGAAACTTGTAGTTACCGTGCCCAACCGAATTCAGTTCGTTAATCAGGTCGAAGAAGAAAAACAGACCCGAAAACGCAAACAGAATGAAGACGAACGTGAGATAGATCTGACGCGCGAAGTACCGTTCATAGATTCGCATCGGTCAGGCTCCCTGCGAGCGGCGGAACATCGCACGCGTAAAGAGCGGCCGGTTGCGCACGCGCAGCCAGAAGATGAATGCGACGATTGCCGCGACGACGATATGCAGGCCCACGAGTCCCACTCCAAACGACATCTTGCCTTGCTCGATCCACGACTGCACCACGTTCAACAGATTCGAATACGTCAGATAGATCAGCACGGCCATGACCAGATTGATCGTGCGACTGCGCCGCGGGTTCTGGTGGGCCAGCGGAATGGCAAGCAGCATCAGATTGATTGCGATGAGCGGCAAGCCCATGCGCCAGGCGAATTCGGCGAGGTTGTCGTCGGTCGGATTGCGCAGTAGCGCGAGCGTCGGCGTGCCGGTGGTGGTGGGCGTATTGATCACGGGCTGGCTCTGGATCTTCACACCATAGCGCTCGAATTCCATGATGCGGAAATCGGGGTGCCCCGGCTCGCCGTCATAGCGCCGGCCGTTTTCCAGCACGACGAAGCGGTCGCCGTTCTTGTGCGTCTCGGTGTGTCCGAACTTCGACACCACCACGTTGACCTTGCCGTTCTCCGTGCTGGTCACGAACACGTTTTCCACCTGGCCCTGGTCAGGCGACATCTTTTCGATGAAGAACACGCGATGGCTCGTGGCCGACTCGCGGAACTGGCCAGGCGCGAGCAGCGAGACCTCGTCGCGTTGCTGGAATCGCGCGCGGATCAGCTTGCTCTGCTGGTTCGACCACGGCCAGCCGACGAATACGAAGAACATGATGAGGATGATGATCGGCGTGGCAAAAATACCGATCGGCTTGATGAATTGGGTCAGACTGACACCCGAGGACAGCCACACGACCATCTCGGAGTCTTTGTACCAGCGGGTCAGGACGAACAGGATCGACACGAACAGGGTCGCGACGAGCATGATGGCCAGGTAACCGATCACGGTGAGGCCGATCAGGACCAGCACGTCGCGCGGGTCGATCTCGCCTGAGGCCGCGAAACCGACGATGCGAATCATCATCGTGGTCAGCACGAGCGTGAGGAGAACCATGAACACGGCACCAGCCGTATACGCGAGTTCGCGCTGGAGGGAGCGTTCGAAGATCATTATTGATGATGAGAGGGGGCGCTCTCAGTGGCGCACGGGTTGGTTCCCGTCACACCTCCGGTGCAGCCGCCGCGGGAAAAATAGCGGATAATTGCGGCTTTCATCCTAAGCCCAGATTTTATCCGAGGACAAGCGCGATGGACTTTAGCATAAAAGCCTGTGATTGGACCAAAGGCTCGTCAAACGGTTTCCTGACAGGGAAATCGGATTGCATCGTAATCGGCATCTTCGAGTCGCAGACGCTTTCAGGCGCGGCGCTCGAGATCGACGAGGCCACCCGTGGCCTGCTGACCCGCATCATCAAGGCCGGCGACATGGACGGCAAAGCCGGCACCACGCTGTTCCTGCACGAAGTCTCGGGTATCGGCGCGTCGCGCGTGCTGCTCGTCGGCCTCGGCAAGCAAGACGCTTTCAGCCAGAAAGCCTACGGCGACGCCGTGCGCTCCGCATGGCGCGCGCTGCTCGCCACCAAGGTCGTGCAGGTCACCTTCACGCTGGCCCAACTGCCGATCCTCGAACGCACGGCCGATTGGGGCGTGCGCGCCGCGATCCTCGCGCTGCGCGAGCTGACCTACAAATTCACGCAGATGAAGAGCAAGCCGGACAACGCGGCTCGCGCGCTCAAGCGCATCGTCTTCAGCGTCAACGGCGGCGACGAGAAGGCCGCCAAGGTCAGCGCGAAGCAGGGCGCAGCGCTGGCCAACGGCATGGACCTCACGCGCGACCTCGGCAACCTGCCGAGCAACGTCTGCACGCCGACGTACCTCGCGACGACCGCCAGGAAGCTCGCCAAAGACTGGAAGCTGAAGGTCGAAGTGCTGGGCGAGAAACAGTGCGAAGCGCTCAAGATGGGCTCGTTCCTGTCGGTCACGGCCGGGTCGGTCGAACCGGCTCAGTTCATCGTGCTGCAGTACCAGGGCGGCGCGGCGAAAGCGGCGCCGGTGGTGCTGGTCGGCAAGGGCGTGACGTTCGACACGGGCGGCATTTCGCTCAAGCCGGGCGAAGGCATGGACGAGATGAAGTACGACATGTGCGGCGCCGGTTCGGTGCTGGGCACGTTGCGCGCCGTCGCGGAAATGGGCCTGAAAATCAACGTGGTGGGCATCATTCCGGCGGTCGAGAACATGCCGTCGGCCACCGCCACCAAGCCGGGCGACGTCGTCACCAGCATGAAGGGCCTGACGATCGAAGTGCTGAACACGGACGCCGAAGGCCGGCTGATCCTGTGCGACGCGCTCACCTACGCCGAGCGCTTCAAGCCGGCCGCCGTGATCGATATCGCCACGCTCACCGGCGCCTGCATCATTGCGCTGGGTCACCACAACAGCGGCCTGTTCTCGAAAGACGACGCGCTGGCGGGCGAGTTGCTCGACGCCTCGCGTGAAGCCTCCGACCCGGCCTGGCGCATGCCGCTCGACGACGAGTATCAGGACCAGCTCAAGTCGAACTTCGCGGACCTCGCCAACATCGGCGGACGTCCGGCGGGCAGCGTGACGGCCGCGTGCTTCCTGTCGCGTTTCACGGAAGCGTATCCGTGGGCGCACCTGGATATCGCCGGCACCGCGTGGAAGAGCGGCGCGGCGAAGGGGGCCACGGGCCGTCCGGTACCGTTGCTCGCGCAGTTCCTGATCGACCGCGCCGCGCAATGACGCATTGCAGTAAAGTTGCAGGCCCGGTGGTCAGGGCACACGCAGACTCACCGCCGAGCCGCCGATGACGAGAATCGATTTTCACTCGAACGTCGGCGACTCGCTGCTGTATGCGTGCCGCCTGATTCGCAAGGCGTATCAGGCGGGCCAGCCGACCATCGTGCTGGCCGAGCCCGAGCGCCTGCGGGCCTTCGACGAGCAGTTGTGGACGTTCTCGCCACTCGACTTCGTGCCGCATTGCATGGCGGGCACGTCGCTCGCCGCGCAAACGCCGATCGTGCTGGCGTCGAACCTCGATGAGGTGCCGCACCATCAGGTGCTGCTCAACCTGGGCGCCACGGTGCCGGCGCAATTCGCGCGCTTCGAAAGATTGCTCGAAGTGGTCGGTAACGCACCAGACGAACTCGCTGCGGGCCGCGAACGCTATCGCTTCTATCGCGATCGCGGCTATGCTTTAAACAACTACAAGCAAGGCAGCTAGATTTTCAGGGCGTGTGCGTCGTGCCTGATCCGATCTGACGGATACGGCGCTCGGCCTGCCTTGCTTCGACTCAAACACGGAGAGTGCACGTGTCCGATACCAACGAAGATTCGATCCCGGTTCTGCACGAGATTCTCGTACCGGGGAGTCGCGCAGACGCGCGTCAGGCGCCAGGCGGCCTGAGCGCGGAAGACGCTGCGGTCAGGCGCGAACCGAGTTTCGGCACGGAGCCTTTGCTGGCGCCGGAGCCGCTCGACGAAAACGAGCCGGGGCTGGCGCAGGAGCCCTTGCGTATGCACGATTCGGAGCTGGCGGCGGAGCCCGAGCTGGCGCCTCAGCCGGTCCTCACGGCCGAGCAGATGCTGGCGCCCGAGCCGGTGATTGCACCGGAGCCCGCGCCGCATCCTGCATCCGCTCACGCGCAGGAAGCCGCGCACGCGGCGGACCCTCATCATCCGAAGAAACGTTCGCGCGCCCAGCATGCTGCCGATGCGAAGCAGACGCACGACGATTTGCCGTCGGCGGGCGTGTTTGACCGGCACGAGCCGCATGCGCCGCTCGAAGCGGGCGCGACCGTCCCGCCGGATATCGCGCGTGAAGAACCCGGCATACCCCAGTTGAGTCTCGACGCCGATGTCATCGCCGAACGCCTGCGCGGGCGGTTTGCGGGTTTTCTGACGGGCGAGGGGCGCGGCATCATCGAGGCGCGTTGCCGCGATGCCTTGCAGGAGCACACCACCTGGCTCGTCAACCAGATCACGCGCGAAGTGGCGATGACGCTGGAAACCGAAATGACCGGCTGGGTGCGCGAAGCGGTAGAGGAAGAGATCGCGCGCCGTTCAGGTCGCGTCTGATCGTGTAGCGGGGCGCGCCTGTGTCGGCGCCTGCGCTGGGCGCTGCAAGCACAGCGCTCGCCGCTCGCCTGAATGCGCCTCGCGCGCTACTTGAGCGACAACACCCAGTTGGCCAGCGTGGCCGCCTGATCGGGCGTGAGCTGCGTGTTGGCGGGCATCGGCACCGGGCCCCAGACGCCCGCGCTGCCGTCCATGATCTTGTGCTTCAGATAGTTGGCGGCGTCTTCACGGTCCGCATATTTAGCGGCTACATCATGTAGCGCCGGTCCCATGAAAGAACGCGTGACCGAGTGACAACTCATACAGTTCTGCTGCTGCGCAAGCGCGAGACCGGCTGCGGCCTCGGCATGCGCGGCCGGACTGCTCGAGCCGAGGATCGCGCCCAGCACACCGGCTGTTGCCAGTGCTGCAAACGACTTTGATTTCATTCTGGTCTCCGTCGGTGCAGATGCCCGACTCGTGGTGCACGCATTATAAAAGGAAAGGGGCGCGCGGTTTCCCGTCTGCTCCTTAGCGCTTTTACGTAGCACGTGCGGTGTCGTGGCGACGCTATCGTCGAGTACCACCTGCATTGCGGCCAAATTGGGTTTCATCATGCCTGGCCTCTGCGGCGGTTTTTCGTACGCGGAGATCCCCATGCCTGGATTGCCCATGGAGTCACGATGACGATATCCACCGTTCGCAGCACCCCGCCCAGTCTGGTACTGGATGAGCTGGCCGGGCCTGGTGCCGTTCCGCCCGTCGGTCGAAATACCGATTCGGCGGCCGCAATGACAGCGAGATCAGGCCCGCAGGTGCGGGACCTGCAGGCCGCGCTTCAGGAGAGCGCTATCCCGTCGGCCATGCGCCTCGCAGCCTCCGATGCCGCGTTGCTGCGCTCTCGCAGGACCCCACCCCCTCCGGTGACGATCCGACCTGATGCAGGGCAAACATTCAACGCCTACGACGGGCCCGCGACGAAACACGACCGCATTACCATGAGGGTCTTGTCGCGCGCGGCTGGGCAGCCAGACGCGCTGCGGAGCACCTGTTGCGGACTGGTGTACAGCAATTTCTACATGGTGGCGACTGGCAAAGCGCCCAACCTGTTTGACATGAATGCGTTGATGCGTGAAAGCCTTGCCGATCCTTGGCTGAGACCGACCGCACTCGCCGCCATCAGACAGGTGCACCAGGACACGCAGAACGTTGCCGTTGCCGACACGCCGGGTTACATCGCGCGACGTGGTTCGTGGTCCATTCGAACCGGCCCGCAATTGCGTGACTCACTGGAATCCGAGTTCGGGCAGCGCCATAGTTCTGCAGATGGTCGCGGCAGCTACGAGACGACGATGATGCCGGTTCGCATGACTTTCCGGGACCCGCCTGTCAGCGCGCAGGACAGTAGCGTGACGTGCGGTCATGTGATCATCGTGCAGCGGCTCAATCCGTCCGATCACTACCAGAACGACCGATACCAGATCTACGACCCCGCCTATGGCGCGTTCGAATATGCGAATTTCGAGCAGACGGCTGCTGCTATGAATAGCCTTCTCGCGGAAGGTTATCCTGCGCTCGGCGGCATCGCTCGCCTGTTCGTTTTTCCGAACGATGCCGAGAACACCTACCGGTCGAATGACGGCACGAGCGCGCCACCTTCCCCCTTCGGCAATGTTTCGCTCGGCTCGCTGGACGAAGGCCCCGAACTGCAGGGCGCGCATTCGTTGGTGCTTCCACCCGTGAATTTGCCCGTGCCGGATGTGGCGCAGCCGCCTCGTTCGCCGCATGGCGATCTCAAGCGCGACGTGAGTGCAGAGCCGGATCGGCAACCTTATGTGCTGTACCGCCCCTCGAACCGAACGCCCGACGAGATGCGTAAAGATCTCGGGTTCAGTCTCGAAGGCACGAGGCTGAACAACGTCAGTCTGGATTTGCATAACTTTGCGCTGGCAGCCGATCCCGGCGCCACGGACGGCGGCGGCTACCTCGGCACGTTTCGCGACAGCGAGACGGCGAAGAACCGGTTGTCGTCACGTGAGCAGTCTGGTGGCTACCTCTATTACATCGCACCGAGCCCGAACATGGTCGACGTGCACGCGAGCCTTGGTCGGAGCGATCGCAGCCCGGCAAGTGATGAAGTCGCCGCGATGGGTCGCATCGATCTTGCGCAGGTGCGCGGCTGGAGCAAATTCGAGAACGGCAAGCTGGGTCCTTACGTGACCAACCCTGACTACCGCTACGACATTTTCGATCACACCCGTACAGCGGGCGCACAACCCCAACTCGCGCACTTTTCTCCAGACGACCCAGCATGGATCGACGACGATCACAAACCGTTCGTGGCGCAGAAGAGCGCCGGCGGGAATACGCGCTACGTGCCCAACGAGGACCCCGCACTCACCACGGCAGAGTTCTACCGGCGCTCGCTCGACAAAGTCCACTACCTGGCCGACCAGTTGGCGAAAGGCGAGGATTATCGCGAGCCCGTGCATATCAAGCCGTACTTCAACAACGACGACGGCAAAGGCAACACGAAGCTGAATTTTTACGACGGCAATGCTTATCCGTCGGTTGATTCGGCGTCGTCGGTCAACTCCCAGTATGAGTTCTCGTTTGGCGACGACGGCCGGATTCACTCCTCGCATGATGACAGGCAGGTTCTGCGGATCGACAGGAGCGGCAATGCATATATCGGCAGCGTCCCCGAGGACCGCGCTAGCATGAACGGCGTGTTTGTCTACGATCCCGACAGCAGCGGACTGCTGCATGTCGAAGACCATAAGTGGCTGACGGAAGGCGTTGCTTCCTACCGGCCTTATGTTGCGTCACCGCAGGCGCGTAACGGTCAACTCGCCGCACGGCAGTCGTGGCGACTGGAAAACGACAAGGGGCAGGCAGTCTATCCGCCGTTGCCAAGCGCCGTCTTCAAGGACAATCCGGTTGCCACGTCGCAGCAACAATATCAGCTCTATCAGGACCCGGATTCAGCGTTGCCCACGGGCAGTACCCACTTTGTGACCGAGGTGGCCGGGATAGCCAATTCCGGTGGCGCTCAGGCCTTCATGCAATCCCAGCCTCCGTTCAGGGATGTGGCGCACGTCAGTAACTGGCTCACCGCACGCAACGCGGCATGGCTTTTCCGCGACGGCCTGGTGGCGACCCCTGCGGCTTCGAGCCAGTTGGAGATTCGCACGATCGGCGGTACGCCCATCTGGCGCACGAGCGTCGATCCCGTCTCTCACCAACTGCGATATGAGTCGCTGCAGGCTCGGGCGCTCACGTCGAACTTCGAGATTCCCGAGCCGATCTGGATGCGCATCATCGCGCAGCAGACGAGGTACACCGATCTCGAGAACCGCGCGTCGCATGTGTATATGTAGCCGACCGGCTTAAAGCCAGCAGGAGCCCGGCAGACGGAACGCTGCGGTTGCAGAGGCGTCCCGACTTCGCCGGGCTGGTCGTGCCCGACACTTCAGCCCGTCACCGCGCCCTTGTTCGCGGGCTGCGCCAGCGCAAAATACTTCGCCATCACGCCACGCGTGTAACGCGGCTTCGGTTGCTGCCATGTGGCACGGCGGCGCTGCAGTTCGGCGTCGTCGATGTTCAGTTGCAGCAGAAGCTTGTGTGCGTCGATGGTGATCGAGTCGCCCTCCTGCACGAGTGCGATCGTGCCGCCCATGAACGCTTCCGGCGCGACGTGACCGACCACCATGCCCCACGTGCCGCCCGAGAAGCGGCCGTCGGTGATGAGGCCCACCGTTTCGCCGAGTCCCTTGCCGATGATCGCCGAGGTCGGCGCGAGCATTTCTGGCATGCCGGGCCCGCCCTTCGGGCCGAGATAGCGCAGCACCAACACGTCGCCGGCGACGATCCTGTCTGCCAGAATCGCTTCGAGCGCACTTTGCTCGTCGTCGAATACGCGCGCCGGGCCGGTGATGACCGGGTTCTTCAGGCCGGTGATCTTGGCGACCGCGCCGTCTTCCGCGAGGTTGCCTTTCAGGATCGCCAGATGGCCTTCCTTGTAGAGCGCCTTGTCGATCGGGAAGATCACCTGCTGATCCGAACGTGGCTTGCCCGGTACGTCCTTCAGTTCTTCCGCCAGCGTCTTGCCGGTGATGGTGATGCAATCGCCGTGCAGCAAGCCCGCGTCGAGCAGGATCTTCATGACTTGCGGAATGCCGCCGGCCTTATGCAGATCGGTCGCCACGTATTGGCCCGACGGCTTCAGGTTGCAGATCACCGGCACCTTCTTGCGCATGCGCTCGAAGTCTTCGATGTCCCATTCCAGTTCCGCCGCGTGCGCGATCGCCAGGTAGTGCAGCACGGCATTGGTCGAGCCGCCGGTCGCCATGATCAGCGCCACGGCGTTTTCGATCGATTTCTTCGTGACGATGTCGCGCGGCTTCAGATCCTGCTTGACCGCTTCGACCAGCACGCGGGCCGATTCGGCCGACGAGTCGACCTTTTCCTGATCCGGATTGGCCATCGTCGACGAGTACAGCAGCGACATGCCGAGCGCTTCGAACGACGAGCTCATCGTGTTGGCGGTGTACATGCCGCCGCACGAACCCGTCGACGGGCACGCGTTCTGTTCGACCCCGTCGAAATCCTCTTGCGACATGCGCCCGGCCGTGAATTCGCCGACGGCTTCGAACGAGGACACGATGGTCAGATCGGTGCCCTTCCAGTTGCCCGGCCGGATCGTGCCGCCGTACACATAGATGCTCGGCACGTTCGTGCGCAGCATGCCGATCATGCCGCCGGGCATGTTCTTGTCGCAGCCGCCGATCACGACCACGCCGTCCATCCACTGACCTTGCACGCAGGTCTCGATGCAGTCGGCGATGACTTCGCGCGACACCAGCGAGTACTTCATGCCCTCGGTGCCCATCGACATGCCGTCCGAGATCGTCGGCGTGCCGAAAATCTGCGGATTCGCGTCCGCGCCCTTGACCGCGACGACGGCCGCGTCGGCCAGCCGCTGCAAGCCGGCATTACACGGCGTGATGGTCGAGTGGCCGTTGGCGATGCCGATCATCGGCTTGTCGAAATCCGCCTTCTCGTAGCCGAGGGCGTAGTACATCGAGCGGTTCGGCGAACGCGCCACGCCTTGCGTGATGTTCTTCGAACGACGGTTGTATGCCATGGGGAGCTCCAATCTGTTTTGTTTTATCCGCGCTGCCTGCTGCGTTGCCTGCCGGCGCCGGCACGTCAGTTCAGTGTAGTTCCGACGCGTCGAGCAAGGATGCAGTTTTGCCAAACGCGCGTCCAATATATTATTCAGGCTTTATTAGGTCGTAGAATGTATTAATCATGCTGCCTGCCACGCCCGACCTGCGCCAGTTGCGCTATTTCGTGACCGTCGCCGAAGAGATGCACTTCGGACGGGCGGCGCGGCGTCTTTCGATGACGCAGCCGCCTTTGTCGCAGGCGATTCGGGCGCTGGAGGAGACGCTCGGCGTCGAGTTGTTCGCGCGCACCAAACGCACGGTCGAATTGACGGCGGTGGGCGCGGATCTGCTGCCCGAAGTGCGGCGTCTGCTGGCGAGCGCAGAAGGGTTGCGGCCGCTCGCGCAGAGCCTCGCGCGGGGCGAGGCGGGGGCGTTGTCGCTGGCGTTCGTGTCGACCGCGGATTACGGTTTGCTGCCGCAGTTGTTGCGCGATTTCGGCGCGCGCTATCCGCGTGTGCGGCTGGAGTTGACCGAGGCGACGAGCGACGTGCAGGTGGAAGAACTGACGGCCGGGCGCATCGACGCGGGGCTGGCCATCGCGCCGCTGCCGTCGCGCCATGCCGCCCAACTCGCGTGGTTGCCGATCGCACGTGAGCCGCTGGTGATCGCCATGTCGACGGATACGGCGGCGCGCCTGGCGAATCCAGCGCGACACCCAGGCGAAGCCAGCGCCGACCCGCGCGCCGAATGGCGCGACACCCCGATCAGCCTGCGCGACATCGCTGACGAACCGCTCGTGATCTTCCCAAGGCGTTTGGCGCCGGGCTTTTATGACATCATTATGGATTGCTACGGCGTGACGGGCCTCGCACCCCGGATCGGGCAGGAAGCGATCCAGATGCAGACGATCGTCAGCCTGGTGTCGGCTGGAATGGGTGTCGCACTGGTGCCGCAATCATTACGTAATCTGCGCCGCACGGGTGTGGTGTATCGTCCGCTTGCCGAGTCGGTGCCCGCGATCGAAACGGGGCTGGTCTGGCGCACGGCTGAAGTGAGCCCGGTGCTGGCGGGCTTCATCGAGATCGCGCGGGCTCACGCGGCGACGCTCGACATGGCTGATGCGCTGGTCGCGCCGCGTCTTTAGCAGCGTGTCGCGAACGCATTGCAGGCCGGCGCGTCCAATGCATGCGCCGCAAGGTGCGCCCCACGCTGCCGAGTACTGAACAACCGACTATAAAATCCGTTTCCGAACCTGAACTGCCCATAACAACACGATGCATATTCACCCGAATTTCGACCCCATTGCCATTCATCTGGGGCCGCTCGCCGTGCGCTGGTATGGCCTGATGTACCTCGTCGCGTTCATTGCGGCGATTGTCGTCGGCCGGTTGCGGCTGCGTTTGCCGTACGTCGCCGCGCAAGGCTGGACCGCGAAAGATATCGACGACATGCTGTTCTACGGCGTGCTGGGTACGATCCTCGGCGGCCGCCTCGGCTACGTGCTGTTCTACAAGGCGAGCTTTTACTTCGCGCATCCGCTCGACATCTTCAAGGTGTGGGAAGGCGGCATGTCGTTTCACGGCGGCTTCCTCGGCGTGACGTTCGCCATGGTGCTGTTCGCGTATCAGCGCAAACGCTCGTGGCTGCAAGTCACCGACTTCGTTGCGCCGATGGTGCCGACCGGACTCGCGGCGGGGCGCCTCGGCAACTTCATCAACGGCGAGTTGTGGGGCCGCGTGACCGATCCGACTGCGCCGTGGGCGATGATGTTTCCGGGCGCCGCACCGGACGACGCCGCGTGGCTCTCCGCGCATCCGCAACTGGCCGCGCAATGGCATCTGAACGAAGTGTTCGCGCAATATCACATGCTGCCGCGCCATCCGTCGGAGCTGTACGAGATCGCACTGGAAGGCGTTGCGCTGTTCTTCGTGCTGTTCTTCTTCTCGCGCAAACCGAAGCCGCTGGGCGCGATCTCCGCCGTGTTCCTGATCGGCTACGGCCTTGCCCGCTTCACGGTGGAATTCGCCCGCGAGCCGGACGATTTCCTCGGCCTGCTGGCGATGGGTCTTTCGATGGGCCAATGGCTCTCGCTGCCGATGATCCTCGTCGGGATCGGCCTGCTGGTGTGGTCGTATCGGCGCGCACGCCGTGAACCGGCGCCGGCGGTGAGCGCGAGCTGATTGTCAGCGACGGCTTGTCGTCGCGCGCCATGAATGAAAAACGCCACGGCATGCCGTGGCGTTTTGTTTTGCAGCGAAGTCGCGCGTGACGCGCAATCGCCTTACTTCATCTGCACCGAGCCCGACACGTTGACCGTCACGGTCGACGTACCGCCTTCGATCGGCACCGGGGCCGATGCCTTCGCATCGGCACCCATCGCACGTGCGCTCATCATCATCATGGGACGCGGCATCACGCCATTGTGTCCCACGTTGACCTCGCGAATCGAATAGCCGCTGTAGCCGAACGCTTGCGCGGACGAAGCCGCCTGCTCGCGGAACGATTTGATCGCTTCGCCCGTGAGCTTCTGTTCGGCGGCGCGCTGCGCTTCCGGCGACAACGAGAACTGCACGTTGCCGACCTGCATGATCGAGGCCATCTGGCCCGCGAGCTTCGACGCCGCGGCGAAGTCGTGCGACTCCAGCACGATCTCCGTGCGGCCGCGCCAGGCCGAGATGCGTCCGTCGCGATCGGTGGACGGATAGATCGAGAACGAACCCGTGCGCGCGGTTACACCGCTTACGCCCTTGGCTTTTTGCAGCGCCGAATCGGCACGTTGATTCAACGTGGAGGTGAGCGCCGACGGATCGCTCGCTTCCTGCTCGAAGAACAGCGTGATATCGACGACGTCTTGCGGTACTTCCGCGCTGGCCTGCGCATTGAGCGACAGCACGCCCGCCGGCTGATACTGCACGCTTTGCGCGCGCGCCATGACCGGCGTGAGCGCGAGCGCGGCAGGGGCGGCGCATACGAGTGCGAGAGCGAGTGCCCGTGCGGTGTTTTTCGTCATTGTTGGACTCCTTGCTTGAACGGGTTGTGCGCGATAGAGGCGAACGCTGTGCAATGGCACAACGTTTGCGCGTCCGTTAGGCGCTTGTAACCTGAGCTTGGTTCCCGGCTTCGATGCGCTTTGACCGCGCTTTGACGTTTGTTCCTTCAGGCAAGGCGTTTGGTGATGAAGCGCCACTCGGTTTCCGTCACCGGCGTGATCGACAGACGGTTGCCTTTGGCCAGCACGCGCATGTCCTTCAACTCTTCGTGCTCGCGCAACGCGGCCAGCGGAATCAGCGCGATCTTCTTCTTGAACACCACGTCGACGAGTTGCCAGCGCGGCGTTTCCTGCGACGACTTCGGATCGTAGTAGGGGCTCTTCCTGTCGAACTGGGTCGGGTCGGGATACGCGGTGGACGAGACCTCAGCGAGTCCCGCGATGCCTGGCTCCGGACAACTCGAGTGATAGAACAGCACGCCGTCGCCGACCTGCATCATGTCACGCATGAAGTTGCGCGCCTGATAGTTGCGCACGCCGGTCCATGGCAAGGTGTGGTGCGGCGCGTGAGCGAGATGGTCGATGCTTGCTTCGTCCGGTTCGGACTTCATTAGCCAGTAGCGCATGAATCGAAGTGAACGATAAGAGGTTGAAGAGACAGAAGAAAAATCGCGGCCCAAAAAAAACGGCATCGAACCAAAGTTCGATGCCGTTCCAGATAAGGTCCCCACCTTGGCCGCTAGGCCGGCATCCTGAACCGGGGGTTCAGAATTGGTCGCAGTTAGCAACACTTCGGGTACATCAGACAGAGTGACGCGCACACCCGTGCTACAAATTTCCGCAACCGTGCACATGGCATTGGTTCAAGGAATATATGACCTTGGCGAACCAGGCAGGGAAGCTAAACCGGTGAAGCTTGGACGGTAGGATTCAAACGTTTGCGCAGTGTTGCTCGCCCATTTCGTTTGACTCCGCAGCGGGTCTCAGGACCCTCTGCAAGGACTTGCTGCTGGGCACTTACTGCATGCTGTACTGCTGAATCACAGTACCCAGTTGTTCGTTCATTTGATGCATTGTACGCCGGATTTCCTCTGCAGGAAATGCTTCTCCGTGTCGTACGCTCGATTGCAGCCTAAGCAGTTCCGATGCCAGCGACAGCGCAGCCATGACCGCAATGCGGTCCGTGCCGCGCACGTTACTATTATTGCGGATCTTCGACATTTCTGCGTCGACACGAGCTACCGCTTCGAGCAGCGCGCCTTCCGTTTCCGGCGAGCAGGCGAGGCGATACGGGACGCCGAGAATCGATACTTCGATCTGCTTGGTGGTCATGCATTTTCTCCGTGGCGGGTAACGTCGCTCGCGGCTTCGACTTCGTGCTGAGCAGGCTCGAGGAGATCGAGCTGGTTATCCGGCTCGTTGTGCGCGCGACCTCGCGGCAGCTTCTCGAGAATCGCATTCAGGCGCACCTGAGCGTCGTCGATCTTGGCGGACAGTGCATCGCGTTCCGCTTGCAGCGCGTCGCGTTCTTCGCGCAGCAATGCAAGTTCCGTGCGCGTGGCTTCCGCATCCGCACGCGATTGGGCGAGTTGCTCTTCGAGCGCGAGACGCGCTTCATTGTGGCGCTGGCTGATCGCGATCAGCTTGCCGATATTCTGTGAGAGTGATTCGAGTTCGGTGAGCATGTGCTGCGTCCTCTAAAGACATCGCATTTTAGCGCGGAATATTGCAGGTTCCGACAATTGTCTCGTTTCGAGACGTAACAACATCGCTTTGTGCAGGCTTTTGGCGACCTTATTATGAAAAAGTACTCGTGCATCGGACAATAGCCTGCATCTAGCCGAACAGATTGCACCGATATCGCGATACGTCTCACGATTCTTGACGCACTCCGAGCCCGCTCCTACACTGGCCGCACTCTGCGCGCGCCCGCCTGGCTGACACTGTGCGCGATTGAACCGTGATCGATTGGGTGCGCCATTGCAGGTCGATTCCGATCGCATGAGCGAAGCTCAACGTGCGAGTGTGCCACTGCGCGTCGCGCGTGGGAAGGCGGGAACGCCGGCTCGCCAGTCCGCATGCCGCTCGAAAGGCGAGGCGAGTCCCGCGAAAATGTTAAATAGCGCGAGGGCTTCCACGAAGATCGCGTGCATGTCGTGTAACGCAGGTCTTCTCTTGCGCCAATCCAGAACCCGTTGAACAAGAACGATGAAACGGCTCACTCGTATCAACGGCCTCGGCGCGCGCCGATGAGCCGCCATTCAGCCTCGATGGCCGCGACGCCGCGTGCGATGAGCGCGAAGCGTGCGGCCGCGATCTGGCTCGTGCTCGCGCTGATCGCGCTGGCCGTGCTGATGGCGTCGCTCGCGCTCGGCAGCGTTCCGCTTGCGCCGATGCGCGTGCTGGCCGCGCTCGTGCCGTCCCATCCATTGTCTGGCCCGTCGGGTGCGTCACTCGTCTCCGCCGATCTGACCGGCGAGATTGTCCGCTCCCTGCGTTTGCCGCGCGCGGTGGCGGGTTTCGCGTGCGGTGCGTTGCTGGCGCTCGCCGGCGCGCTTCTGCAAGTGCTGTTGCGCAATCCGCTGGCCGAACCCTATGTATTAGGCGTTTCTGGGGGCGCGGCAACGTTTGCGCTCGTCGCGATGATCGCCGGATGCGCATGGTGGATCGTCGATGCCAGCGCGTTCGCGGGGGCCTTCGTCTCGATCCTCATCGTGCTCGGTCTCGCACGCCGCGAGTTGTGGCGCGGCGAACCGCAGGACACCTCGCCACGTTTGCTACTCACCGGCGCGGTGATCGCGGCGGGTTGGGGCGCGCTGATTACCTTGCTGCTCAACCTCGCGCCCGACAACCGTCTGCGCGGCATGCTGTTCTGGCTGACCGGCGACCTCAACGGCGGCGCCATGCCCTGGACGGCGCTGGCCGCGCTCGTCGTCGTGCTCGTGGCGATCGTGCCGGCCGCGCCGCGGCTGAACGTGCTGCTGCGCGGCGACGCCGCGGCGCAGGCGCTCGGCGTCGCCGTGATGCCGCTGCGGCTGCGCGTGTATCTGGTGGCTTCGCTGGCGGCTGCGGCTGCGGTGACCACGGCGGGCACTATCGGTTTCGTCGGACTGGTGGTGCCGCATATGCTGCGTCTCGCGTTCGGCAACGACCAGCGCATGCTATTGCCGGCTGCCGCGCTCGGCGGTGGCGTCGCCGTAATGGGCGCGGACCTGATCGCCCGCACCGTGATCGCGCCGGCGCAATTGCCGGTGGGCGTGATCACGTCGATCATCGGTGTGCCGGTGTTTCTCTGGATGCTGCTGCGCAAACGCCGATGACCTCGACCCGTGAGTCCGACCATAGCCCACTTAGTGTGCAACGTCTCACGTTGCGCATGGGTGCACGCACGCTGCTCGATAGCTTCACGCATACCTTCTACGCCGGCGAGATCTGGTGCGTCGCCGGACCGAACGGCGCGGGCAAGACGACGCTGTTGTCCACGCTCGCGGGTCTGTTGCCAGCGTCCGCGGGACATGTCGAACTGGATGGCAAGCGGCTATCCGACTGGCCGTCGCTGCAGTTGGCCCGGCGCCGCGCGCTGATGCCGCAAAGCGCGCCCGACGCATTTAGCGCAAGCGTCCTCGATATCGTGATGCTGAATCGCTTTCCGCATCTCACGGGCTGGGGCTGGGAGCGCGAGGCCGATCGCGACGCCGCGCACACTGCGCTGGACCTGTTGGGCCTCGGCGCCTTCGCCGCGCGCGACGTGCTCTCGCTCTCGGGCGGTGAGCGTCAGCGTGTGGCACTGGCTGCGGTGCTGTGTCAGCAAGCGCCGTTGCTGCTGCTCGACGAACCTTTATCGCATCTCGATCTGCATCATCAGATCGAGTGCCTCGACGCACTCGCCGCATGGACGCGCGAGCCTCGGCGTACAGTGGTGTTTTCGTGCCACGACCTGAATCTGGCGCGCCGCTTCGCGACCCACGCATTGCTGCTCGACGGCGAGGGTGGCGCGTATGCGGGCCCGGTGCGCGACGTGCTAACCCCCACGCTGACGAGTCGTGCGTTCGGTTACCCGTTGATCCTGATTCGCGAGGGTGAGCATGAGGCGTTGATTCCCGCGCCGCGTGCGCGTCATCCATCGCCTGCCGGCCATGACATGCCGGCAAACTGATCACCTTAGACAAAACACCTTCTTTCAGAAACGCTTATGACCTCTTTGACACGTGTGCCGGGACTGCCCGAAGTCGCACCGCTCGATCAAACGCTGCGGGCCGAGTTGCAGCACATCATCGATACCAAAACCAAGCCGCCGGGCAGTCTCGGCCGGCTCGAATCGATCGCGCGTCAGATGGGTCTGATCCAGCGCAGCACGCACCCTACGGTGCAGCGTCCGGCGATGATCGTGTTCGCCGGCGATCACGGCATCGCTGAAGAGGGCGTCAGTCCTTATCCGCAAGCCGTGACCGCGCAGATGGTCGCGAACTTCCTTGCGGGCGGCGCGGCGATCAATGCACTGAGCCGGGTCGCGGGCATCGAACTCGAAGTGGTCAACGCCGGCATCGCGACGCCGTTGCCGTCGACCCAAGGGCTCGTCGACATTCCGGTTGCGGCCGGAACGCGTAATTTCGCGCGCGAACCGGCAATGACCCGCGACCAGGCGCTCGCCGCGATGCTGGCCGGTGCGACGCGCGTGCGGCATCACGCGGCGCTCGGCACCAATGTGATCGGCTTCGGCGAAATGGGCATTGCGAATACGTCGGCGGCGGCCTGTTTGATGAGCCGTCTGTGCGGCGTGCCGATCGACGAATGCGTCGGACGAGGCACGGGTCTCGACAATGCGGGGCTGGCGAAGAAACGTAACGTGCTGGCCTCGGCGCTTGCGCATCACGCCGATTCGTCGGACCCGCTCGACGTGCTCGCCACCTTCGGCGGCTTCGAAATCGCGATGATGACCGGCGCCTATCTCGCGGCGGCCGAAGCGCGCATGACGATTCTGGTCGACGGCTTCATTGCCAGTTCGGCGCTGCTGGTTGCCGACGCGCTCGCGCCCACGGTGCGCGAGTACTGCGTGTTCGCGCATGCATCGAACGAAGCGGGGCATCGACGCATGCTCGACTATTTCGGCGCGCAGCCCCTGCTCTCGCTCGACATGCGTCTGGGCGAAGGCACCGGCGCCGCGCTCGCGGTGCCGTTGTTGCGAGCGGCGGTGGCTTTCGTCAACGAAATGGCGAGCTTCGAATCGGCCGGCGTCGCCGATCGCGACGCGTGATCGTCATACGTAACGTGGCCGTCTTCGCCCTATGAATCCGCTCGCGGAACTGCGCTATTTCTTTACCGCGCTTGGCTACTTCACGCGTGTGCCCGTGCCGCGCTGGGTCGGCTACGAGCCGCATTACCTGAATGCGGCGGCGCGCTACTTTCCGCTCGTTGGCGTATTGATCGGCGGATCGAGCGCGCTCGTGTACCTCGCCGCGTTGCACGTGTTTCCGGCGGGTGTGGCGGTGCTGCTGTCGATGGCCGTGTCGCTGCTCGTCACGGGCGCTTTTCATGAAGACGGTCTCGCCGACTGTGTCGATGCGTTCGGTGGCGCCTATACCCGCGAAGACGTTTTGCGGATCATGCATGATTCACGCATCGGCGCATTCGGCGCCATCGCGCTGGTGGTGGCGCTGGCCCTGAAATGGCAAACGCTCGCCGCTTTGCCGCCGTTGCGCGCGGCAAGTCTGATGATTGCCGCGCATGCCGCGAGCCGTACCTGGGCGATCAGCTATCTGGTCACGCTCGACTATGTGCGCGCCGAAGGCAAAGCGAAACCGGTGGCTCAACGGTTGAGTCTCACGGCGATGCTGTGCGCCGCGCTCTTCGGTTTGCCCTGGCTGCTCTGGCCGAACGGAGTCGCGCTCGCGGACTGGCGTTTCGCTGGATCGACGCTTGCTCTGCTTATCGTGCTGCGTTTCGCGCTGGGCCGCTATTTCGTCAGACGCATTGGCGGTTACACCGGCGATTGCCTTGGCTTCGCGCAGCAGATTTTCGAGTTGAGCATCTATCTGATGGGGCTCGCATGGATATCGTCCTGATTCGTCATCCCGCCGTCGCGCTCGATCCGGGCGTCTGCTACGGCCATAGCGACGTGGCACTTGCCGAGGACGCCGAGATTTCCTCGAACGCGCTCGCCGTGAAGCTCGCCACCTTGCAGGTGCCCGCGCCACGCGTGCTGATGTCGAGTCCGCTGAAGCGTTGTGCGGCGCTTGCCACCGAAATGGCGAACAGTTTCGGCTGCGCGCTCAGTCACGACGATCGCCTGAAGGAAATGAATTTCGGCGATTGGGAAGCGCAGCGCTGGGATGAAATCGATCGCGCGTTGCTGGACGACTGGGCCGCCAACTTCGAACATGCGCGTGCGCATGGCGGTGAGAGCGTGGCGCAATTCGTTACGCGCGTGCGGGCCTGGTTCGATGCATTCGCGCAGACGCGCGAGTTGTCGCCGGCTTATGTGGTCACGCATGCGGGTGTGATGCGGGTGATCGCGTCGCTGGTGCTGGAGGTGCCGCTGGATCGTTGTCTGCGCTGGTCGCTCGATATGACCGGGATCGTCTGGCTGCGTCGCGATGACGAAGCGCAGCAGTGGTCGCTGGTGCGCTGGAACGCGTGATCGCGGCGTGATTACTGCGCGCCTGGTTTTCTGTGCGAGCGGGCGAGTTCCAGGTCTTCGCACAGTTGTTTCGCGCCCTGTGCAATGCGGGGCGCCGGGCGGTCGATCAGATCGCCGTCGATGGCAAAGAGGTTGTTGTTCGCCACGGCCGTGAGACTCGGCCATGCACGCCATGTCCCCAGTTGCGGCAACTGCGTGTCCGATTTCGTGGCGCCGGGCGCGGCCGTGACGATGGCCTCCGGGTTCGCCGCGAGCACGGCTTCGGTCGAGACCGTCGGCACGAGCGGCTGAAGGTTGGCGAACACGTTGCGGCCGCCGCATAGCGTGATGACGTCGCTGATCATATGTTCGCCGTTGAGTGTCATCAACGGTCGATCCCACACCTGATAGAACACGCTGACGGACTGGCGGCTTGCATACCGCGCGCGCAACGCCGCGATGTCCTGGCGATACGATGCCGCCGCGGCATCGGCGGTGTTCGACGTGCCGAGCAGTTGGCCGAGTTTCGTGAGTGACACGGCCACGTCGTCGAGATGATGCGGCTCGCTGAAAAAGAGCGGGATGTGCAGTTCGCGCAGACGATCGAGTTGCCGCTGCGCATTGCCATGCCGCCACACGACGATCAGATCGGGTTTCAATGCGACGATGCGTTCGAGGTCGAGCGACCTGTTATCGCCGACGCGCGGCAACTGCTTCGCTTCAGGGGGATAGTCGCTGTACGACACGGCGCCGACCATTTTGGCGCCGCCGCCCGCCGCGTACAGTAATTCGGTGACGTGCGGCGCGAGGCTGATCACGCGTTGCGCGGGGGCGGCCAGCGTGACGGTGGCGCCGCTATCGTCGGTGACGGTGATCGCGGCGTGCGCGTGCAATGCGGCGGCGCAGAGTGTGGCGGCGAAAACGAAGTGAGTGGTGCGGGTGGTCGGCATCAGAATGGGTGTTTTTCTATCGACGCTCACGCAGCTGTTCGATGGCGCCAGGCGACTCACGCAAGCTCGTCTCGAAGCGAGTCCATTCCGCTTCGGTTCCCGGCAAGCCGAAACGCACGCTACCCGTCGATGTAAACAGCCGCGTCCACACGCCACATTGAGCCAACGCTTCATGCAATGCGGCGGCGCGCGCGTCGTCGGTCCACGCGAAGAGGGGCGTGCTGCGTGTGTCGAAGCCCTGCGCGTGCAACAGCGCGATGAGTCGCGCGCGCTCGGTGTCGAGTTGCGTAAGCATGTGTGCTTGCCACGCGTCATCGGCGAAGGCGGCTTTGACTGCGTGGCGTGCAGGTCCGCTCACCGTCCATGCGCCGAGCTGGCGTCGCAACTGGGCGAGCAACCCGGGCGTGCCGAGCACGAACCCCGCGCGTACACCGGCGAGCCCGAAGAACTTGCCTGGCGAGCGCAGCACGATCAAACCGTCGCGATGCGTACTCGCCGCAAGCGACGCCGACGGCATCGTGTCGGCGAAGGCTTCGTCGACCAGCAGCGTGCCGCCGCGCGCGCTCAATTGCGCGTGCCAATGCAGCAGCTTCGCTGCACTCAAATGCGCGGCAGTCGGATTGTTCGGATTGACGATCACCACGTGCGTCAGGGCATCGGGCAAAGTTTCCAGCGCGATATCCAGTGACGACACTTCGTGACCGGCCCGCTCGAAGGCGGGTGCGTATTCGCTGTACGTCAGCGGGGCAATGCCGACTTTTGCGCGCGGCAACAATGAGGGCAGCGCCCGGATCGCCGCCTGACTCCCCGCGACCGGCAGCACGTGTGCCGCATCTGGCGCGCCGTAGTAACGGGCGGCGCAGGCGGCGAAGTCATCGGCGTCGTCGGGCAGACGGCGCCAGGCATCGGCGGGAATGGGCGGCACCGGATAGCCGTGCGGATTGATGCCGGTCGAGAGATCGAGCCACTGCGCGTAGGGAATGCCGTAGCGCTCGGCCGCTTCGTGCAGATTGCCGCCGTGAACAATCGCGGTGCCGGCGGTATCGACGCTCGTCCGCTCAAGCATTGAAGGGCACACTCAGCAAAGCCAGTACGATCAGCACCGCGAGCCATAACACGATAGTGCGTTCGACCAACGCCAACGCCGCTGTCACATGAGCCGCTTTGGCGGGATGACCGAAGCCGAGCATCGGCCGATGTTCTAGTATGCCGTTGTAAACCGCTGGCCCGCCGATCAGCACATTCAGACTGCCCGCACCCGATGCCATCACCGGCCCGGCATTCGGGCTGTCCCAGCGTGGCGCCTGCTCGCGCCAGCAGCGCCACGCGGTGCGTGTGTCGCCGAGCACCGCATAGCTTGCGGCGGTCAGACGGGCGGGAATCCAGTTAAGCACGTCGTCGAAACGCGCGGCGGCCCAGCCGAAACGCAAATAACGCTGCGTCCGATAGCCCCACATCGCGTCGAGCGTATTGGCGAGACGAAACCCGAGCGCGCCTGGTCCGCCTGCAATGGCGAACCAGAACAGCGCGCCGAAAATCGCGTCGTTGCCGTTTTCGAGCGCCGACTCGACCGCGGCGCGAGAGAGCGCGCCTTCGTCGGCATTGGCGGTTTCGCGCGAGACGATCCGCGCGGTCAGCAACCGCGCTTGCGGCAGATCGCGTTGCGCCAGCGCTTGGGCGATCGGTGCGATGTGATCGTTCAGGCTGCGCGCACCGAGCGCGAACCACAACAACGCGACATGCACTGCGCAAGCCGCGTAAAACGGCAGCACGGCGACCAGGCACCAGGCGATCAACACCGGCGGCGCGACCGCGAGCGCCCACGCCAGCATGCCCTTGAGACGCAAACGCCGGCCGGTGTTGTAGCGTTTTTCGAGGCGCATCGCCCAATTGCCGAAGCCGATCAGCGGATGCGCGGTGCGCGGCTCGCCGAGCCAGCGGTCGACGGCCACGCCCGCGGTGGCGAGCGTCACGACGAGCGGCAGCGAAAGCATCACGCGGCTCCTGCTGTCTTGAGCGCGAGCGGCAAGCCCGCGACCATCATCGTGGCCTGGGTGCTCAAGGCGGCGATGCGTTGATTGAGCCGTCCGAGTTCGTCGACGTAAAGCCGTGTGGCCGCGCCGAGCGGCACGACGCCCAAACCGATTTCGTTGCTGACCACGATGAGCTTGCTATGGGCGTCGACGAAGGCGGCTTCGAGTGCGGTGACCTGAGCGTGATATCGATCGAGCGACACGGCTTCGCCTTCGGCGGGGCACAGCAGGTTGGCGAGCCACAGCGTCAGGCAATCGATCAGGATGCAATGGCCCGGCGCATCGACCTGAGCGACTGCGCCTGCGAGATCGACGCCCGCTTCGTGCAATGCCCAATGCGCGGGACGCCGTTCGCGATGATGTGCGATCCGCGCGCTGAATTCGACGTCGTCGCTGACGCGCGCGGTGGCGATATACGTGACGGGGAGGGTGCTGCTGTCGGCCAATCGTTCGGCGTGCACGCTCTTGCCCGAACGGGCGCCGCCGAGAACGAAGGTGAGGTCGCGTGGGGTCATCGCGTGATTGTACCGGCGTAGCGGCGTGCAGCGCGGCCCGGCGCGATGGGATAATGCCGCGCCGTCAGTGCTTTTTCGCACGATTGCCTGATCGTATGTCCACCGCCGAGCCCGAGATTCCGTGACCCTCACTTCGACATCGCATGACGTTGTACCCGTGCCGCGCGGCACGCTGATGATTCAGGGCACCACGTCCGACGCCGGCAAGAGCACGCTCGTCGCCGGTTTGTGCCGGCTAGCGCGCCGCGCGGGCGTGCGGGTCGCGCCGTTCAAGCCGCAGAACATGGCGCTCAATAGCGCAGTGACGGTGGACGGTGGCGAGATCGGACGCGCCCAGGCTTTGCAGGCGCTGGCCGCGGGGATCGCCGCGCACACCGATCTGAACCCGGTGCTGCTGAAGCCGACTAGCGACCGCGGTGCCCAGGTGATCATCCACGGCAAGGCGCGGATGAATCTCGACGCGCGTGCATATCACGACTACAAACCGGTCGCGTTCGAAGCGGTGCTGGAATCGTATGCGCGCCTGCAGGCGGCGTACGACACGATTTTTGTCGAAGGCGCGGGCAGTCCGGCCGAGATCAATCTGCGCGATCGGGATATCGCCAATATGGGTTTCGCGGAAGCGGTCGATTGCCCGGTCGTGCTGGTGGCCGATATCGATCGTGGCGGCGTGTTCGCGCATTTGACCGGGACGCTCGCCTGTCTGTCGGAGAGCGAGCAGGCGAGGGTGCGCGGCTTCATCATCAACCGTTTTCGTGGCGATGTGAGCTTGCTGCAGCCCGGCCTGGACTGGCTCGAAGCGAAGACCGGCAAGCCGGTGCTCGGCGTGGTGCCGTACCTGCACGGCCTGACGCTCGACGCCGAAGACATGCTGCCGCCCGAACTGCGCGCGAAGCACAGCGGAACGGCGCAACGCATGTTGCGCGTGGTCGTGCCGGTGCTGCCGCATATCAGCAATCACACCGATTTCGACGCGCTGCGTGCGCATCCCCAAGTCGATTTTCACTACGTGCGTAGCGGTACACCGTTGCCGCCGGCCGATCTGATCATCTTGCCAGGCTCGAAAAACGTGCCGGGCGATCTGGCCTTTCTGCGCAAACAGGGCTGGGATGCGGTGCTGGAGAAACATTTGCGCTACGGCGGACGGGTGATCGGCCTATGCGGCGGCATGCAGATGCTGGGGCGGGAAGTCGCCGATCCGCATGGCGTGGAAGGCGCGCCGGGGATATCGGCAGGCTTGGGCTGGCTCGACTACTCGACGGTGCTCACGCGCGAGAAGACGCTCAAAAACGTCACCGGACGGCTCGCGCTGCCTGGTTCGCCCGACGTCGCCGGCTACGAGATTCACATGGGAGAGACCCAGGGTCCGGCGCTCGATTCTCCCGCGCTCCAGTTGAGCGACGCCGGCGCGGCACGTCCCGACGGCGCCATTTCCGCCGATGGACAGATTCTCGCCACCTACGTCCACGGACTCTTCGACACGCCGGCCGCGTGCTCGGCGTTGCTCACGTGGGCGGGGCTCAGCGAAGCGGAGGCAATCGACTATCCGGCGCTGCGTGAAGCCTCGCTGGAACGGCTCGCCGACACGCTTGCCGAGCACCTCGATCTGGCGAAGCTGTTCTCCGCGATGGGCTGATCGCGGCCATCTATCTGGCAAGACGATTAATTCCTGGCAAGAATTAATCAAAGCTCCCAGCGTGGGTTTTCACGCCATATGGTTCGAATAGAGTTCTGACATCGACGGCCGGTCGCCGGCTGTCCCTCTCATCAAACGGACTCGTCATGAACGCGAGGCCGCCCGATACAGGCTCAATACAAGACGATCTGCGTGCATCGAAACAACGCGATGGTTTTCCCGTTCGGGTCCGTCACCGTCGCGTCCCACACCTGCGTGCTGCGCCCCAGATGCACGCCCTTGGCGACCGCGCGGATCGTGCCTTCGGTGGCGGTCCCGAGAAAGTTGCTTTTCAGCTCGACGGTTGTGAAATTGCGCGCCGTTTCCGGCAGATGCGCGAGGCACGCGTAGCCGCAAGCCGTATCGGCGAGTCCGATCACGGTCGCCGCATGCAAAAAACCGTTCGGCGCGAGTAATTCTTCGCGCACGGTCAATTCGGCGCTCAGCACGCCTTCTTCCAACGACAGAACCTGCACGCCCAGCAAGCCCGGCAGCTTGCCCTGCTGGCGTTCGTGGAGGCGTTCGATGGTGTATTCCGGGCGCAGTTTGCTCATGGGATTCGGGTCCTCGGTGGAAAAATCGACGGTGCAGGGCGGTCAATTAGCCGTTCGGGGGCTTCGACCCCGCTGCGATTTGTCGATATTATCAACGGCTGGATCGGCGGGCGTAGCTGAACTCGGCATCAATCGGCGCGCGTCGGCATAAGTCTGAGTAACAGCGCGGCAAACCGGCTGGCGTCGACCAGCCTTCTTTCCGGGAGAATTCATGACGGTGATCGTGGTGGCGAATCCGAAGGGCGGCGTGGGCAAGAGCACGCTGTCGACCAATCTGGCCGGCTATTTCGCCGCGTCGGGCGAATGGGTGGCGCTGGCGGATCTGGACAAACAGCAGTCCGCGCACGCGTGGCTGGCGTTGCGGCCCGACACGCTGCCGGCCATCGAAACCTGGGAGGTCAACCCCGATACGCCGGTCAAGCCGCCCAAGGGTCTGGAACACGCCGTCATCGACACGCCCGCCGGCTTGCACGGCAATCGCCTGAATATCGCGCTGGATCTGGCCGACAAGGTGATCGTGCCGTTGCAGCCGTCGATGTTCGATATTCTTGCCACCCAGGAATTCCTCGAGCGCCTCGCCAAGGAAAAGGCGGTCCGCAAAGGCGCGATCGAGGTCGGCGTGGTCGGCATGCGCGTCGATGCGCGCACGCGCTCGGCGGAACAACTGCATCGGTTTGTCGAGGGATTGAAGCTGCCGGTACTGGGATTTTTGCGTGATACGCAGAACTACGTGCAGCTGGCGGCTCACGGCCTGACCTTGTGGGACGTCGCGAAAAGCCGGGTGGAGAAGGATCTGGAGCAGTGGCAGCCGATCATCGCGTGGACGAATGGGGCAGGGAAGAAAGGGTGAAGCAGACGTGAAGCAGGGTTAAGGCAGGCTTGAGGCGAGATTGAAACGGCAGCAGGCGGTGTGACCGCCCGCTGCAGGGCGGACGCGCCCGTTCAGGTCCAGTTTTGCTTCGGCACGTGATCGCGGCTGCCCTTGATCTTGTTGGTGTCGTCGACGAACACCAGATCGGGCTTCCAGCCCGCCTTCAGTTCGGCTTCGTCCACCACCGCGAACGCCGCGATGATCACCAGATCGCCCAACTGCGCGCGCCGCGCCGCCGAGCCGTTCAGCGAAATCATGCCGCTGCCGCGTTCGCCCTTGATCGCGTACGTCGAAAAACGCTCGCCATTGTTGATGTTCCAGATGTCGATCCGCTCGTTTTCGACGATGTTCGCCGCTTCCAGCAAGTCTTCGTCGATTGCGCACGAGCCTTCGTAATGCAGCTCGCAGTGCGTAACCGCGACACGGTGAATTTTCGACTTCAGCATATTGCGTTGCATAACCAATCCTTTGATGCTTCTTATGCGTATTTACGCGTTCTAAGACGGCTTCAGATTTCGAGGTTGTCGATCAGACGAGTCGCGCCGAGCTTGGCGGCGGCCAGCACCACCAGTTCCGCGTTCGCGTCTTGCGGGCCCGGCGGCAGCAGATTCGAGCGCTTGCGCACCGCGATGTAGTCGGGCTGCCAGCCGCGTGCGGCCAGCGTTGCCATCGCCGCCTGCTCGATCCTCGCGTAGTCGCGCTCGCCAGACAGCACGGCGTCACGCACGCGATTCAGTTCGGCGGCCAGCACCGGCGCTTCGGCACGCTCGGCGGCCTGCAGATAGCGGTTGCGCGAGCTGAGCGCGAGGCCGTCGGCGTCGCGCACGGTTTCGGCGGCGATGATGTCGGTCGGCAGCGCGAACTGATTGCACATGCGGCGCACGATCATCAACTGCTGATAATCCTTCTTGCCGAACACCGCGACGCGCGGCTGCACGCACGACATCAGCTTCATCACGACGGTACACACGCCCTGAAAGAAGCCCGGCCGGAATTCGCCTTCGAGGATGTCGCCCAGATCGTGCGGCGGATGCACGCGATACTCCTGCGGCTCCGGATACAGATCTTTTTCCGTCGGCGCAAACAGCACGTAGACGTTTTCCTTCTGCAGCTTCTCGATATCCGCTTCCATCGAACGCGGATATTTGTCGAAATCTTCGTTCGGGCCGAACTGCAGGCGATTGACGAAAATGCTCGCCACCACCGGATCGCCGTGCTGACGCGCCAGACGCATCAGCGACAGATGGCCCTCGTGCAGGTTGCCCATGGTCGGCACAAAGGCCGTGCGATTCTGGCCGCGCAACTGGTCGCGCAATTCATGGATCGAGCTGATGACTTTCATGATCGGACAGGGATTTCCTCGCGCGGCGCGAGACTGGATTGGCGCACGATCCTAAGGTAATGCGCGGCCCGCCGCCTCGCTGCGATTGACAGGTTCGGAGCGCGGGATTGTAGTGGATTTGTGCGACGGGCGCACCGAAACGAGGCACACGCAGCGATCGTGGTGAAGGCGGGCACCGTGGCGTGGCGGCTGGCCTGCTTCAGGCCGGCAAGTAGGCGAGGCGCACGTAAATCGGTGCGAACGGCTCGGCCTGGGTGATCTCGATGAGCGATTCGCGGCACAGTTCGAGCATGGCGATGAAGTTCACCACCACGACCGGCACGCCCTTGCTGGTGTCGAACAGGTCGGAGAACTCGACGAAGCGGGCGTTCTGCAATTGCCGCAAGATGCCGCTCATGTGTTCGCGCACCGAGAGTTCTTCGCGTGAGATCTTGTGATGCTGGACCAGCTTGGCGCGCTTGATCACGTCGGCCCAGGCGGCGCGCAGGTCTTCGCTGTCCACGTCGGGGAAACGCGGCGTGATGCTTTGCTCGATGAACACCTCGGCGCGCAGGAAGTCGCGCCCGAGTTGCGGCAGCTGGTCGATGCGCTGCGCGGCGAGCTTCATCTGCTCGTATTCGAGCAGGCGGCGCACCAGTTCCGCGCGCGGATCTTCGGCTTCTTCGCCGCTGTCGGCTTTCCTGACCGGTAGCAGCATGCGCGACTTGATCTCGATCAGCATCGCGGCCATCAGCAGATACTCTGAGGCGAGTTCCAGATTTGTCTGGCGCAATTGATCGACGTAGCCGAGGTACTGCACCGTGACATCCGCCATCGGGATGTCGAGCACGTTGAAGTTCTGCTTGCGGATCAGGTACAGCAACAGATCGAGCGGTCCTTCGAACGTTTCGAGGAACACCTCGAGCGCGTCGGGCGGGATGTACAGGTCGGTCGGCAGCTTGAAGAGCGGTTCGCCATAAAGGCGAGCGAACGCAATGCCGTCGACGGTATCCGGCGTCGAATCGGTGGCGGGCGCGGCCAGCGCGGCGTCGGCGGAAGCCGGCGGAGCGCCGTGGGCCTCGTCGGCGTGACTCACGCGCTTAGAAGTTTTGATAGTACGAGTAAGGCGTCTGCTCTACGCGCGAAGCTTTCTGGTCGGCGCGTTCATCCAGATCGATCGGCTGTTTGTCCCACAGCAGTGCGCGGCCGCGGCGTTGCTCGGCTTCGAGGCTGGGCTTCTGTTGCTTGAGCTGGTTCAGGAACTGGGTGATGTCCGATTGATACATGGCTCGACGTCCGTGGTGGGTGAAATGGCGGCTGCTCGCGGGTTTCGGCTTGAGACTGGACCTCGGTCCCGGCTCGCTTCGCAAGCGGCATCGCCGTTATTCCATAATTTTACCGCAAGCGCCGCGCTCGGTCGAAAATCGGCGCCGACAGCGAGCCGAAAGGGAGTGCCGTGCGAAGCCAATTTTCTGGAACCCGTTCCATGGGGGCGCGTCAAAGGCGGGCGCGTTGCCGTTCCGGCGGCGCGCCGCGCACCTTTTAGAGATCTCGCGGCCCTGCGCCGATGTGGTCAAATAGCGTGCTTTGGCCGCCACGGCGCGCCCGAGCAACATAATGTTTCCATCATGGCCGGAGGTCCTGTTTGGCGGGATGTGCGATCGACAAGCCGCGACTGCGGCGCGACCAGGCCAGTTTCCGGCGCGGCCATCTGGCGGCCGTGCGACGCTGGCTACGCGCGTGGCTGGCGTTCGGCATCGTCATGCTCATGCTGGCGAGCGGCGGCGCGCACGCCGCGCGCACCGCGCGTACGCCGGCCAGCTACAAGGTCGACATCGAAGCCACGCCGCGCTCGTTGCGCAAGCTGCTCGAGGCGCATCTGGATATCGCGCGCTTCGCCAAACGGCCTGACATCAGCGACGACCAGTTCGACTTCCTGATCACCGCCACGCCTCAGCAGGTGCGCGATCTGGCCGCCACGCAAGGCTATTTCTCGCCGGTCGTGCGCACCGACGTGCGCACCATCGACAACGCCAAACGGGTCACCGTCAGCGTCGATGCCGGGCCGCAAACTACTATCTCGTCGATTTCGCTGTCGTTTCGCGGTCCGGTGCTGACTGAAGACCCGGCGCAGGAAAACGCCGCGCGCTTTGCGTTTTCTCTGCACGAGGGCGACCCGTTCTCGCAGGGCGACTGGGACGACGCCAAGAATGCGGCGCTCAAAGCCTTGCAGTCGCGCCGTTATCTCGGCGCGAAGATCTATCACTCGGAAGCGCGGGTCGACCCGCGCACCCATGAGGCGAAACTAACGGTCACTTACGACAGCGGACCGACCTTCACCATGGGCAAGCTCGACGTCTCGGGCACGCGGCGCTATCCCGAGCAGATCGTCGACAACGTCAATCCGGTGTCGGAGGGCGATATTTACGACGTGCAACGCGTCACCGAATTGCAGCGTCAGTTGCAGAACACGCCGTACTACGCGAGCGTCGCCATCGACGTGGACAGCGACCCCGCCAAGCCGGTCAATACGCCGGTGCACGTGAAGGTGTCGGAATATCCGTACAACAGCATCCGCGGCGGCGTGGGTTATTCCACCGACAACGGGCCGCTCGTTCAAGGCTCGTATTCGTACCTCGACACCTTCGGCAAGGCCTGGCCGTTCACGATCGAAGGCCGGGTCGATCAGATCCAGCAGTACGGGCAAATCCAGCTCGCCATGCCGCCGGGGCCGCGCGCGTGGACCAACAGCGTGCTCGCGTCCTATACGACCACCGACGTGTCCGACACGCGCATCTACAGCATTCGCGGCGGCGTGCAGCGGGCGCGCACCTCGCAATTCATCGACTACAGCTATGCGCTCCTTTATTACCAGGACCGGCTGGACCAGAACGCCGGGCCGCCGACCACGAGTCGCGCGCTGGTGCCGTCCTGGTCGTGGACCCGCCGCAATACCGACGACCCGCTGTTCCCGCGTAGTGGCAACCTGATCCATCTGGAGGCGGGGTTTGCCGTGAAGGGCGTGCTGACCGACCAGACCTTCGCGCGCGGTTACGCGCGTGGCCAGCAATACCTGCCGATCGGCCGGGAAGACCTCGTGCTGATCCGCGCCGAACTCGGCGGCGTATTCACGAGCGGCAGTTCGAGCGGCATTCCGGCGTCGCTGCTGTTTCGCGCGGGCGGGTCGAATTCGGTGCGGGGCTATAGCTACCAGAGCATCGGTAATGACGTCGACGGTTCGATTCTGCCCACCAAGTATCTCGTGACAGCGGCCGCCGAGTATCAGCACT
This sequence comes from Paraburkholderia sp. BCC1884, assembly GCF_900996225.1. Classification (GTDB taxonomy): domain Bacteria; phylum Pseudomonadota; class Gammaproteobacteria; order Burkholderiales; family Burkholderiaceae; genus Paraburkholderia. Next base: position 396,256 of record NZ_CAAJGL010000101.1, read on the forward strand.
GGTTTTCGCACGACTGGGGTGCGGCGGCGTTCTTCGACATCGGCACCGCCACCGATACCTGGGGCGAGCGCGTCTTTTATCCCGGCGTCGGCGTCGGCGCGCGGTGGCGCAGCCCGGTCGGCCCGGTCAATGTCGACGTCGCCTACGGCATCCGTAACCGCAGCGTGCGGCCTTATCTCACGCTGGGCATTGCCTTCTGATGGACACCTGCTTTCACATGAATCCCGCATGACCACGGACGTTTCCGATCAGCCTGCCGCGCAGCCGCCTGGTGCCCAGCCGCCCGGGCAGCAGCCGCCCAGTTCCGGGCCGCCGCCTAAGCGTAGGCTCGGCCGGGTGCTGCTGAAGACGCTCGCGTGGACGGTGGGCGTGCTGGTGTTGCTGGTCGCGGTGGCAATCGGTCTCGTGTATGGCGCGTTGACGACCGAACGCGGCACCGCGTACGCGTGGCGGGCGGCCGTCAAACTGCTGGACGGCAAGTTGAGCGGCACGCTCGAACGCGGCGCGCTCGCCAGTGGGGTGCAACTGAGGCAGGTGCGTTGGCGCAGCCTCGACGGCAGCGGCACCGATATTCAGATCGACCGTGTGGACGGGCGTTGGGCGCTGGCGCGCGAACCGTGGCGTTTTACCGTCGACTACCTGCATGTCGGCACGGTCGACGCGCGGCTGGGTTCATCGTCGTCGAGCAGCAGTGAGCCGCTCGCGTTGCCGCACGATTTGCGTTTGCCGATGCAACTCGAGCTACGCGATATCCAGGTCGACAAACTGCTGTTGCGCCAAGGCGCTTCGACCACGGAATTTTCCCGCTTCATGTTTCATGGACGCAGTGACGGCCGTCATCACGAGGCGGCGATCGAACGGCTCGATACGCCATTCGGCGCGCTCACCGCGTCGGCCAGGCTCGATGGCGTGCGTCCGTTTCCATTGACCGGCGACGTCGGTTATTCAGGTAAGGTTAATGACGAGGCGGTGCAGGTGGGTGGCCATCTGAGCGGCACGCTCGAAAACCTCGTCGCGGAACTCGACGCGAGCGGCATGAAGCTCGCCGGGCATGCGCGAGTCGAGGCCACGCCGTTTAGCGACGTGCCGTTGCAACGCGCCACGTTGACCTTCGACCACATCAATCCGCAGGCGTTTGCGCCGGGCGCGCCGCTCGCCGATCTGGCCGTGCGGGCGGAATTGCAGCCAGTGACGCCTGCGCAGGGTGACGCGCCGCCGGTGGCGTCCGGGCCCGGCAAGGTCCCCGCCGGAAAAACTGCCGCCGACTTCGCCGTCGCAGGCCACGTCTCGATCGTCAACGCGAAGCCGGGCGCGATCGACCAGAATCTGTTGCCGATCATCGACGCCAATGCGGACGTTCATCTCGACGCCCACGCCCAGCGCATCTCCAACCTGAACGTCAAGCTCGTGAAGAGCGCCACGCTGACCGGCGGCGGTGCGTTGTCCGGCAAGCGCGGGCAGTTCGATCTGCAGGTCGCCGGCCTCGACCTCAACGCGTTGCAGGCGACGGTGCGGCCCACGCAACTGTCTGGTCCGATCGGTATTCGCCTGAACGACGACGTGCAGAGTCTCACGCTCGACCTCGCCGATCCTAAAGCGGCGTTGCGAGCCCAGGGCAAGGTGACCTTCGATCCCGCCCGGATGAGCTTCAACGACGTGCGCATCACGTCGGGCAAAGGCCGCATCGATCTGTCCGGGGCGCTCAAGCACGACGCGAATTCCACCTACAACCTGAAAGCGCAGCTGACCGATTTCGACCCGCTGACGCTGACTTCGCAGATGCCCTCGCGCACGCCGGTGACGGGAGCCGCGACGCCGGCAGCGGGTAGCGCGAAGGGCAGGCAAAGCACGCAAAGCCCCGAGCACACGCAAGTCCGAGGCAAAAACAAAACCGCTCAAGCCGAAGCGGCAGCCGAAGTCGGCAGCACTGCCGGCGCGAAAAGCGCGGCGCCCGCCGACCAGGCCGCCGCCGTCGTGAAAAACACCGCCAAGGCCGCAGTCAAAACCGAGGTCGTGCAACGCAAGACGCCGCCGCCCAAACGCGGCGCACCGCCCGCTCGCAAGATCGAAGCGCGCGTAACGGGCACGCTCACCGCGGCCGGCATGCTCGGCCCGGTCTTCACGACCAAGGCCGAATTCAAGCTGGGCCCGAGCGTCTACGACGGCCTGCCGCTGACCGGCGCGGGTACGGTACAACTCGCCGGTTCGCGGATTTTGCCGAGCCGCGCCAATCTCTCCGTGGCGGGCAATCAGGTCGATCTGCAAGGCAGCTTCGGCGCACGCGGCGATCGCTTGCGGTTTCGCGTCAATGCGCCCGAACTGGAGCGCCTGGGTTTCGGTCTCGCGGGCCTCGTCGATGCCGATGGCGACGTCACCGGTTCCTTCGCGCATCCGAACGTCGTGCTGAACTACAAGGCCGACAGCGTGGTGTTCAGCAACAACCGCATCGGCCATGCGGAAGGTCACGCCGAACTGCGCGACGGTGCGAACGGCGCACTCGTGTTCACGACCGATGCGCGCGAGCTTAGCGCGGGCGGCGTCGATCTGACCACGCTCACGGCGCGGCTGTCCGGCACGCGCGCGAATCACACCCTCGAGGCAGCGGCTACCGGTAAGCTGCAGGATCGTCCGCTCGATCTGACGCTCGCCGCCAATGGCAAGTTGACCGAAGCGCGCGACGGCACCCGGTGGGACGGCACCGTGACGCGTCTGCAGAATCGCGGCACGCCGGCGTTGAATCTCGAATCGCCGCTCACGGTCAGCGCCGGCCCGAGTCGCCTGATGCTCGGCGCGACTCGCCTCTCGCTGGAAGGCGCGACACTCAGCCTGAAATCGTTCGCCTTCGATCACGGCAAGGCTCAATCGGCCGGCAGCCTGAGCGGTATTTCGATCGCGCGTCTGCAAGACCTGCGTCGCGAAATCACCGGCGAGCCACCGGCTGTCAAAACCGATCTGATATTCGATGGCGACTGGGACTTCACCCTCGGCACCACCGCGAGCGGCTACGTTCAACTCAAGCGCCGCAGCGGCGATGTCACCGTTGAAATCGGCCGTGGCCTGGCGTCGCTGGGGATTGGCGATATCAGCGCGCGCGCCGAATTCAGCGGCGGCAACCGGCTGAACGCCACCGTGCACGCCCAGGCGAGCCGGATCGGCGTGATCGACGCCGACGCGCACACCACCCTGGTCCCGCGCGATGGTTTCCTGAGCGTCGACGAAGAGGGTGCGCTCGCTGGCAATGTGAATGCCAATGTGCCGTCGCTGAAAACGACCGGTGGACTATTTGGCCCGAGCTACCTGCTCGACGGACATCTCGCGCTCAAGCTCGCGTTGGGCGGCACGGTCGCCAAGCCGAACCTGACCGGGTCGCTGGTCGGCGACGGCCTTTCCGCGACGATGGTCGACCAGGGCGTGCAGTTGAAGGACGGCGTGGTGCGGATCGCGCTATCGCACAATCTGGTGGACTTCCAGCAAGTCGAGTTTCACGGTGCGAGCGGCACCTTGCGCGCCACTGGCCGGGTGCGTCTCGATGGCGCCGAGCCGGATCTGAACGCCAACATCGTCGCCGACAAGCTGGAATTGTTCGCCGCGCCGGACCGCAATCTGTCGCTGACGGGCAGTGCGAGCGTCGCGAATGCCGGGGCGCAGGGCGGCATGGCGATCAACGGCAAATTCGTGGTCGATCATGCGCTGTTCGACATGCCGGAGCAGTCCGCGCCGAAACTCGGCGACGACGTGGTGATCGTGCGCCCGGATGGCACCGTCGCCGGTGAGCGCACGCCGCCGGTGGCGGGCACTAACAAACCGATTGGCCCGTTCGCGCCGCGCGCCAATATCGACATCAGCCTGGGCGACAGCTTCAAATTCCGCGGACAGGGCGCCGATCTCGGCCTGACCGGCACGATCACCGCGTTGAGCGCACCGAACTTGCCGCTGCGCGCGGTCGGCAACGTCCGCGTGACGCCGGGTTCGACCTACACCGCGTTCGGTCGCAAGCTGAACATCGAGAACGGGTTCTTCACCTTCAATGGGCCGGTGGCCAATCCCGGCCTCAATATTCTTGCGATGCGTCGTAATCAGCAGGTCGAAGCGGGTGTGCAGGTAACGGGCACGGTGCAGTTTCCGGTGGCGAAGCTGGTGTCGGAGCCGAACGTGCCGGATAACGAAAAACTCTCGTGGCTGCTGTTCGGACACGGCACGGATCAGGGCAACAACCTCGGCCAGCAGAGCACGATGACGACGGCGCTGGCCTTGCTCGGCAGCGCGAGCGGCAAGCGGATCGCGCAGACCTTCGGGCTCGACGAGTTTTCCATCGGCCGAAGCGAAGTCGGCTTGACCGATCCGCAGGTGGTGATGGTGTCGAAAGCGATCAACGAGTGGCTCGTGATCGGCTACGAGCAAGGCCTGCAATCGGCGAGCAATGCGATCAAGGCGACCGTCAACCTGACACGGTACTGGTCGGTTGCGGCCTACGGCGGCACATTCGACGGTCTTGATCTGTTGTATACGCGGCGCTTCGACCGGATTCGGTGGTAGAGGCGGTCGGCCAGTCAGGCCGCCGAGTCGCAGAAGCAAAAAAACGGCACGCCTTTTAAGGGCGTGCCGTTTTTTCATTCCTGCCGAATTGACCGGCGCCGCGTTCGACGCCGTGTGCTTTACTTAACGCGCATGCCCGGCTTCGCACCGCTATCCGGTTCGAGCACATACAGGCCCGGTTCGGCTTTCTCGTCGGTGGCCGACGCTGCCAGCACCATGCCTTCGGACAAGCCGAACTTCATTTTGCGCGGCGCGAGGTTCGCGACCATCACCGTCAGCTTGCCGACCAGTTGCTCCGGCTGATACGCCGACTTGATGCCCGAGAACACATTGCGTGTTTTCTCTTCGCCGATGTCGAGCGTGAGTTGCAGCAACTTGTCCGAGCCTTCCACCGCCTTGCAGTCGACGATCTTTGCGATGCGTAGATCGATTTTGGCGAAATCGTCGATCGAAATGATGCCGGGCGCTTCGTCCTTTTCAGCGGCCGCGGCTTTCGCGGCCTTTGCTTTGGCTTTGGCGTCGGCCGGCGCAACGGCTTCCGGCGTCGCCTGCAGCGAATCGCGATTGGCGGCCAGCAGCGCTTCGATCTGCTTCGTATCGACGCGCGTCATCAAATGTTTGTACGCATTGATCGGACGTTCGGAACTGAGCGGCACGTTGGCGTCGGCCCAGACCAGCGGCCCGATGCCGAGGAATCCTTCGACCGCTTCGGCGAGCTTAGGCAGCACCGGCTTCAATGCCAGCGACAACAGGCGGAACGCCTCGATACTGACCGTACACGTTTCATGCAACGCGACGCCGTTCGCCGGGTCTTTCGCCTGGTCCCACGGCTTGGCGGTGTCGACGTAAGCGTTGACCGCGTCCGCGAGTTCCATGGTCTGACGCAACGCGCGGTTGTACTCGCGCGCTTCGTAGTTCGCGGCGATCTGCGGCACGGCGGCGCGCAGCGAGGCGAGCAACGGGTGTTGCATCGCGCTGTCCTGCACGCGGCCGTCGAAACGCTTGATCAGGAAGCCGGCGGCGCGGCTCGCGATGTTCACGTACTTGCCAACCAGATCGCTGTTCACGCGCGCCTGGAAGTCGTCGAGGTTCAGGTCGAGGTCTTCCATCGTGCTGTTCAGCTTGGCCGCGAAGTAGTAGCGCAGCCATTCCGGATTCAGGCCCGTGTCGATCACGCTTTGTGCGGTGATAAACGTGCCGCGCGACTTCGACATCTTGGCGCCGTCTACGGTCAGGAAGCCGTGCGCGAACACGTTGGTCGGCGTGCGATGGCCCGAGAACTCCAGCATGGCCGGCCAGAACAGCGTGTGGAAATACAGAATGTCTTTGCCGATGAAGTGGTACTGCTCGGCCGTCGAGCCCTTCTTCACCCACGCGTCGAAATCGAGGCCGCGCTTTTCGGCGAGGTTCTTGAAGCTCGCGTAGTAGCCGACCGGCGCGTCCAGCCACACGTAAAAGTACTTGCCCGGCGCGCCCGGAATTTCGAAGCCGAAGTACGGCGCGTCGCGCGAGATGTCCCAGTCGGCGAGCTTGGCTTCGCCGGCGTCGCCGAGCCACTCGCGCATCTTGTTGGTTGCTTCGGGCTGCGCCAGACCGCCCACCCACGCGCGCAGGAAGTTCTCGCAGCGCGGATCCGACAGACGGAAGAAGTAGTGCGTCGAGGTCTTACGAATCGGCGTGGCGCCCGAGACCACCGAGTACGGGTTGATCAGTTCGGTCGGCTGGTAGGTCGAGCCGCAGACTTCGCAACTGTCGCCGTATTGGTCCTTCGCGCCGCACTTCGGGCATTCGCCCTTGATGAAGCGGTCGGGCAAAAACATTTCCTTGACCGGGTCGTATGCCTGTTCGATGTCGCGCGCCTCGATCAGGCCCGCTTCCTTCAGCGCCAGATAGACGTTTTCGCTGAGAACGCGGTTCTCGTCGGAATCGGTCGAATAGTAATTGTCGAAGGAAATTCCGAAGCTGTCGAAGTCGCGCTTGTGCTCTGTCCAGACGCGATCGATCAGCTGCTTCGGCGTGAGACCTTCTTTCTCCGCGCGCAGCATGACCGGCGTGCCGTGCGTGTCGTCGGCGCCCACGTAATAGACCTCGTGCCCGTGCATTCGCAACGTCCGGACCCAGATGTCCGTCTGGATGTATTCAACCAGATGGCCGATGTGGATTTGCCCGTTCGCATACGGAAGGGCCGACGTGACGAGAACCTGGCGACGGCCTGACGGCGCGCCTGCGGAGAGATCGGTTGCGGGTGCTGACATAAGGATGGTGGGAGCCTGCGGTGGGACGAAACGTTGATTCTAGCAGGGCGGCCGTCCGGAGCGGGATGGGCCGGGTAGGGCGAGGTTTTGGGTGTCGCGGGAGGGACGGCGAGCCGGGCAGGTGTGTAAATCGAGCGCCCAAAAAAAACCGGGGTTATTAACCCCGGAGCAACAACGACAAGAGGAGAATGGTGACGCGGCGGCATCGCCAGCCACGTACCGTAAAGACAGACAGCGGATTTTCGGCAGAGTTCGAAATTTTTTTCGTCCCGCGCGAGATTTCCTTTCTTCCGCTTTCTTCAAGACTGACCGTGCGCCGGGATCGACCCGGCGCCCAGCCGCTCCCTTCTCCTCAAGCCTGGTGCGGATACCGCTTATTGCGTAGCGTGCTGAGCCGTTGCGCGCAGATAGATTTCCACGCGACGGTTGGCCGCACGGCCGGCTTCGGTGTTGTTGTCCGCGATCGGCTGGCTTGCGCCCATGCCTTGTGCCGACAGACGTTGCGGCGCGACGCCGCGTTGACCCAGGTAGCCCGTCACGCTTTCCGCGCGATTGACCGACAGCGTCTGGTTGTAAGCGGCCTGGCCCGTGCTGTCCGTATGGCCGACCACTTGCGCGATCAGTTCCGGATTCTGCTGCATGGTCTGCGTCAATTGATCCAGCACCGGCGCGAACGACGGCTTGACCGCGTAGCTGTTGGTGTCGAACGTGACCGAGCTCGGGATGTTCAGCTTGAGCGAACCGTCCGGCTGCTCGGTGATCTGCGTACCGGTGCCCTTGGTGGCGCCCGACAGCTTGTTGTGGATGGCTTGCCAGTTGTAGCCGGTGATGCCGCCCACCGCCGCGCCGACGCCCGCGCCGATCGCCGCGCCCTTGCCGCCGCCGAAGATCGCCCCCAGCGCCGCGCCGGTGCCGGCGCCCACGCCCGTGCCGACGGCGGTGTTAGTACCCTGTTGCGTGGCGCAGCCTGCCAGCAAAGAACCGGCAACGGCGAAAACGGCCAGGCGAGTCATGATTTTTGCATTCATTTTTGATTCCTCTTGAGTGAAGCGAATAAAGCGGCTGGTGGTGAGGCAGCGGGTTGCGAGCAATCTATCCGGCGAACATGACCGACGTAAAGCAGACGGGCCCAGAATACGGGAAATCGTGCACGTTCTCCGTTCCGTCCGACAGTGAAGAAGGGTCTTCCGGCAGGGCTCGACGCCAACCACTACAATATGACTGTGCTACACAGCGATGCGACCCCATGGCGTTCCGCCTGCCCGAAGGGTGCCCGGCAGGTCTGGTTTTCGCAATGCTGTCTAACAATTTCTTTCAAATTCTGGCGCGCGGCCGAAACTTCGATTCCACCGCGCCGCGAGTGTTCCCCACGGAGTGTCAATGAGTATCGATCGGGCTATGGTCGACGCTGCCCTCGCAGCCGTCACTGACCCCAACACCGGCCGCCCTTACGCGGCCGCCAAGAACATCAGGAACGTGGCCGTGGAGGGTGACACGGTCAGCCTGCAGGTGGTACTCGGCTATCCGGCCAAACGCCAGTTCGAAACGATTCGCCTGCAGTTCGCGGAAGCGCTGCGCGCCGTGCCGGGCGCAGCGAACGCGCGTATCGAGGTGTCGCAGGACATCGCTGCGCACACCGTCCAGCGTGGCGTGAAACTCTTGCCGAATGTTAAAAATATCGTGGCGGTGGCGTCCGGCAAGGGCGGCGTCGGCAAGAGCACGACCGCGGTAAACCTGGCGCTCGCGCTGGTGAGCGAAGGCGCCTCGGTCGGTATTCTCGACGCGGACATCTACGGTCCCTCGCTGCCGATGATGCTCGGCATCGAAGGCCGTCCGGAATCGCCCGACGAGAAGTCGATGAATCCGATGACGGGCCACGGCCTGCAGGCCAACTCGATCGGCTTTCTGATCGAGCAGGACAACCCGATGGTGTGGCGCGGCCCGATGGCCACCTCCGCGCTCGAACAACTGCTGCGTCAGACCAACTGGCAGGATCTGGACTACCTGATCGTCGACATGCCGCCGGGCACCGGCGACATCCAGCTGACCTTGTCGCAACGCGTGCCGGTGACGGGCGCGGTGATCGTCACGACGCCGCAGGACATCGCGCTGCTCGATGCCAAGAAGGGTCTCAAGATGTTCGAGAAGGTCGGCATTCCGATTCTCGGCATCGTCGAGAACATGGGCACGCATATCTGCTCGAACTGCGGCCATGAAGAGCCTATCTTCGGTGCTGGCGGCGGCGAGCGCATGGCAAAGGAATACGGCGTGAACGTGCTCGGCAGCCTGCCGCTCGACATCGCGATCCGCGAGCAGGCCGACTCCGGCAAGCCCACGGTCGTGGCCGATCCGGACGGGCGCATTGCGGAGATTTACCGTTCGATCGCACGCAAGGTGGCGGTCCAGATCGCCGAACGCTCGCGCGACATGACCTCGAAGTTCCCCAGCATCGTCGTGCAGAACACCTGAGCTGCCTGTCAGCTCAGGCTTCCTGGCGTTTTTACGCCTGGTCTCGCGGTATCATGTCGGCTTCACAAGTTCGGCTCGGCGGCCGCAGGGGCGCTCACCAGGCCGGCAAGAGGATCGCATGGGAAAACGAATCGACGGGCGGGCGGTGCATGCCTTCATCGTCCTGGCCGCCAGCACGATGCTGTTGTGCGGCTGTAGCGCGTTCCTGAGACCACAGGAAAAACGCGCGGACGCGCAACTGCTGCCCACCGTGGGCAATCAGGCGCGCGGCCTCGTCACGTTCATCGAGCGTTCAGACGGCGTGCAGGTCACCTACAATCTCGCGGGCTTGCCGCCCAACAGCGACCACGCACTGCAGGTTCACGAACGCGGCGACTGCAATGCCGCCGACGGCTCGAGCGCCGGCGAGGTGTTCTCGCCCGCGGCCGAGCGGCTCAAAGCGGGCGCGCGGGTCGAAGGCGACCTCGGCAATATTCACGCGGATGCGAACGGCGTGGCTACCGGTTTCATCGTTGCACCGGACGTGTCGCTCGACGGCATTCGCTCGGTCTTGCAGCGCGCCGTTCTGCTGCATCACGACGCGACCGATCCCTACGCCTATCCGCAGCACGGCGCAGGTCCCGCACTGGCGTGCGGCCTGATTCGCCAGTAAGCGCCGGCGGTGTGAAAAAACGCTTCGGCGTCCCACCTGCAGCATCATTTTCACGATCGCGTAAAATAAGCGCCTTTCGTTGTCGACCACCCGGTTGCGGCCGGGTCGTCATCCGTCACACATCTGTCATTCACGTCGAGCAGCGTTCTCCTATGACTATCAAATCCGACAAGTGGATCCGGCGCATGGCCGCGTCGCACAACATGATCGAGCCGTTTGCGCCCGATCAGGTTCGCGTCTCCGAAGACGGCCGGAAGATTGTCAGTTACGGCACGTCGAGCTACGGCTACGACATCCGCTGCGCCGACGAATTCAAGATCTTCACGAATATCAACTCGACCATCGTCGATCCGAAGAACTTCGACGAGAAGTCGTTTGTCGACTTCAAGGGCGACGTCTGCATCATCCCGCCGAATTCGTTCGCGCTGGCCCGCACGGTCGAGTATTTCCGCATTCCGCGCAGCGTCCTGACCGTCTGTCTGGGCAAGTCCACGTATGCGCGCTGCGGGATCATCGTCAACGTGACGCCGTTCGAGCCGGAATGGGAAGGGCACGTCACGCTCGAATTCTCGAATACGACACCTTTGCCTGCGAAAATTTACGCGAACGAAGGCGTCGCCCAAGTGCTGTTTTTCGAAAGCGACGAAATTTGTGAGACGTCGTACGCGGATCGCGGCGGCAAATATCAAGGTCAGCACGGCGTCACGTTGCCCAGGACGTGACGGCGGCAGCGCACTGACCCACCAGCTATACCGGGTGACCGCTGCAATTGACAGAATGCAGCGGTCGTTCTTTTTGGAGAATCGCCCATGAAGTTTCGTTTCCCCGTCGTCATCATCGACGAAGATTTCCGCTCCGAGAACATCTCGGGTTCCGGCATCCGCGCGCTCGCCGAAGCAATCGAGAAAGAGGGCGCGGAAGTACTCGGGTTGACGAGCTATGGCGATCTGACCTCGTTCGCGCAGCAGTCGAGCCGCGCCTCGTGCTTCATCCTCTCGATCGACGACGATGAACTGCTGCCGTACGTCGACAACGTGGTGGTCGAAGGCGAGACGCCGGAGCTGGCTGCGGCGATCGTCGCACTGCGCGGATTCGTGAACGAAGTGCGCCGCCGCAACGCCGATATTCCGATCTTCCTGTACGGCGAAACGCGTACCTCGCGCCACTTGCCGAACGACATCCTGCGCGAACTGCACGGCTTCATCCACATGTTCGAGGACACGCCGGAGTTCGTCGCGCGCCACATCATCCGCGAGACCAAGGTGTATCTGGATTCGCTCGCGCCGCCGTTCTTCAAGGAACTGGTGCAGTACGCGGACGAAGGCTCGTACTCGTGGCACTGTCCGGGGCATTCGGGCGGCGTGGCGTTTTTGAAGAGCCCGCTTGGTCAGATGTTCCACCAGTTCTTCGGCGAGAACATGCTGCGCGCCGACGTCTGCAATGCCGTGGACGAACTCGGTCAGCTGCTCGATCACACGGGCCCGGTTGCCGCTTCCGAGCGCAACGCCGCGCGCATCTTCAGCGCCGACCACGTGTTCTTCGTGACCAACGGCACGTCCACGTCGAACAAGATCGTCTGGCACGGCACGGTGGCGCCGGGCGACATCGTGCTGGTGGACCGCAACTGCCACAAGTCGATCCTGCACGCGATCACGATGACCGGCGCGATTCCGGTGTTCCTCACGCCCACGCGCAACAACTTCGGCATCATCGGGCCGATTCCGCGCAGCGAGTTCGAGCCGGAAAACATCCGCCGGAAGATCGAGGCGAATCCGTTTGCGCGTGAAGCGCTGGCAAAGAATCCGGGCATGAAGCCGCGCATTCTGACCATCACGCAAAGCACGTACGACGGCGTGATCTACAACGTCGAGATGATCAAGGAAATGCTCGGCGAGTGGCTCGACACGCTGCACTTCGACGAAGCCTGGCTGCCGCACGCGGAATTCCACGAGTTCTACCAGGACATGCACGCGATCGGCGCGGGCCGTCCGCGCATCGGCGCGCTGGTGTTCGCCACGCACTCCACGCACAAGCTGCTGGCCGGCATTTCGCAGGCTTCGCAGATCGTCGTGCAGGATTCGAAGAACAGCCGCTTCGACAAGCATCGCTTCAACGAAGCGTATCTGATGCACACGTCGACCAGCCCGCAGTACGCGATCATCGCCTCGTGCGACGTGGCCGCGGCGATGATGGAAGCGCCGGGCGGTCCCGCGCTGGTGGAGGAGTCGATTGCCGAAGCGCTCGACTTCCGCCGCGCGATGATCAAGGTCGACGCCGAATACGGCGACGACTGGTTCTTCAAGGTGTGGGGTCCGGACACGTTCGCCGAAGAAGGCATCGGTTCGCGCGAAGACTGGATCCTGCGCCCGAACGACGCGTGGCACGGTTTCGGTCCGCTCGCCGAAGGCTTCAACATGCTCGACCCGATCAAGGCGACCATCGTCACGCCGGGTCTGGACATGGACGGCGGCTTCGGCGAAACCGGCATTCCGGCCGCGATCGTCACGAAGTATCTGGCCGAGCACGGCATCATCGTCGAGAAGACCGGTTTGTACTCGTTCTTCATCATGTTCACGATCGGCATCACGAAGGGTCGTTGGAACTCGATGGTCACCGAACTCCAGCAGTTCAAGGACGACTACGACAACAACCAGCCGTTGTGGCGCGTGCTGCCTGAGTTCGTTGCGCATCATCCGATGTACGAGCGTGTCGGTCTGCGCGATCTGTGTCAGCAGATTCACAGCGTCTACCGCGCGAACGACATTGCGCGTTTGACGACCGAGATGTACCTGTCGAGCATGGAGCCGGCGATGAAGCCGTCCGACGCGTTCGCCAAGCTCGCGCACCGCGAGATCGACCGGGTACCGATCGACGAACTCGAAGGCCGTGTCACGTCGATCCTGTTGACGCCGTATCCGCCGGGCATTCCGCTGCTGATTCCGGGCGAGCGCTTCAACAGGACCATCGTCAACTATCTGCGTTTCGCGCGCGAGTTCAACGAGCGCTTCCCGGGTTTCCACACGGACATCCACGGACTCGTCGGCGAAACGATCAACGGGCGCATCGAGTACTTCGTCGATTGCGTGCGCGGCTGACGATGCCGATGCGGACGTCTCCGCGCGATACCGGTGGCTGGCGGCGCGCGGTGTGCGCGCTGGCCCTGGCGGCGTCGGCGGTGATGCTCGGGGCGATGCCACTGGCAGCGCACGCCGAAGTCGCCGCTGCCGATCCGATCGACGCGTCCATGCGCTCCTGTCTCGCGCGCAGCGACATGTCGTCGACCACGGGACAGGTGCAGTGCATGGACAACGCGCGGATCGGCTGGAAGAGCGCGCTGGATAACGCGTGGCAGCAGCTTCAGCCGAAGTTGCCGCCCGCGCGGCGCAAGCAGTGGGAAAAGAGCCAGGCAAGCTGGGAGGCATCACGCGATGCCGAGAAGCAGTTGTTGAGCGCGGTATTTGCCACGACGCACGGCTCGATGTACATCCTCGCCGAAGCGGACATGCAGTTGCAGCCGGTGCGCGATCGCGCACTTGCGCTGCGCGCGGCGGTGGCTCAGGTGAGCGCGGGCGGCGACCCGCCGCGTCGTGTGCGCGCCTGTAAGGCGGACGCGCAATGCGAACACGCGACGTTCGACTTGAATCGCTATTACCGCCGCTTGCAAGCGAAGATGCCGACGCGCTTGCGGCCGACATTGGTGCGCGCGCAGAAGGCCTGGAACGGCTATCTGGACGCCGCCACGCCGCTCATCGACGAGCGCAGCCGCATCGATATCATCGGTGCGCGGGTGGCGACGCTCAAGCGGTTGTCGGAAACCGTCGGCAATAGCTGAGGGGGTTCGGTTGGAGGGCGCGCGCCGGCCGGCGGACGGCGCGACGGGCGTGGCCCGCTCAATTCAATACGTAATCCAGATCGTGCGGCTTGGGCGGCTGCAGGGACGGCTCGCCGAGCAGATCGCGGGTGGCGTCTTCGATCACGGTCGACATCATGTGCAGCGCAAGGTCGTTGTCGTCGATGCCGAAGGGCTCTTCGATTTGCGCAGCGATGGCTTCGTGGGCCATGAACGTGTACGCGACGAACACCGAAAACACCGGCGTGAAAATGCCGATGCTGTTTACGAGGCCGAACGGCAGCGATGCGCAGAAGAAATACACCGTGCGGTGAATCATCACCGAATAGGCGAACGGCAGCGGCGTCGAGACGATGCGCTCGCATCCGCCGATCACCTCCGATATACCATTCAGATTGCGGTCGATGGCGAGCACCGCCATCGGGTCGATTGCGCCTGCTCGAGCTTGACGATTGACCCATTCGCCTAGAAAAAGCATCAAGGTGGCCGCTTTGTAGCGCGACGTCATGACGCGCTCGAAGAGCGCGGGCGGCAGGCGTTCGGCGAGGTCTTCGCGCGGATCGCTGCAACGCAGCTGATGACGCAGCGCGTGGGGGACTGCGTTGAGCGCGCCGACAAACTCCATGAGATCTTCTTTCGGGATCTGGCGGATGGGCAGCGTGAGCACTTGACGGGTTAGCGAACGCGATCCATTGAGGAGTTGTCCCCACAGTTTGCGGGCTTCCCACCAGCGATCGTAGCTGGCGTTGTTTCGGAAGCCGAGGAACACGGCGAGGGCGATGCCGATCAGGGAAAAGGGCGCGGTGGTGTTGAGGTTCAGCGAGATCGGCAGTAAGTGGTCGTGCGCCGCCAAGGCGACAATCGCGATGCAGAAGATCAGGGCGAGCCGCGGGAGCAACTGCGGGAGGACGGAGCCGCGCCAGGCGAGCAGCATGCGGAACCAGTGGGTGTGCGGGCGGATGATCATCGCAGTTTGGGGGCTCTTTTTTGCCTTCGGCGGGGTGGGGGTGATTTTATCGCTTTTGGTAGGTGGGGGTTTGGTGGCCTTTTCTTGAAGTCATGGTGGTCTATTGGCGTTCCCCCTGTGCGGGGGGGCACTCACTTTCTTTGCCGCCGCAAAGAAAGTAAGCAAAGAAAGCGGACTCACACCGCCAGCCAGGAAGCGGGCCCCCTGGCTCGCAGGAGGCAGTGGTGCATCTGGAATCCGTGTTCTCGCACATTTGACCTCGGTGACAAAGCCGTCATCCATCCCGCCTCGCGCCTCGCGCGGCGGAGCAGTCGCTCGAAAAACAGCGGGTTGAGCTTTGTCTGTGAGGTGTTTGAGAACTGGCGGGGGGCGCGCGCAGCGCCGCCGGAAGAATGACTGCTGTGTCACGAGCGCGGAGAGCGCGAGGGCACGGATTCCAGATGAGCCACTATCGTGGCTGTGCGGGGGACCCGCTTATGAGCTGGCGGTGTGAGCCCGCTTTCTTTGCTTACTTTCTTTGCGGCGGCAAAGAAAGTGAGTGCCGCCCCGCACAGGGGCAACACCAATAGACCACCATGACTTCAAGGAAAGGCCAACCCACAAAGCCAGCCAGCCCCCCCTCAAAAAAACCACTCTCTCAATCCCGCGCCGAAGAAGCCGCCCCATGACTCAACCAGTCAAGCACAGCGCTAGCATCATCATCAGCGCCTTGCCGCGCCTTAGCGACCGTCTCGGCCACATCAGCACTCGGCACAGCCCGCCGAATCGCCACCCCGACAGCGAGAATATCAATCATCACCAAATGCAGAATCCGCGAAATCATCGACAACTGCGACTCGCGAATTTCGATGTGATCGGTCTCCAGCGCCACGGTAGCGCGCTTGGCCAACGGCGTATTACTCGACGTAATCGCGATCACCTTGGCACCCGCCTGCATCGCCACGTCCAGCACCCGCAACAACTCCGGCGCACGCCCTGACTTCGACACCGCGACGATCACGTCGCCCTTGCCAAGCAACGCCGCCGACGCCGCCTGCATATACAGATCGCCATACGCAATGGTAGGAATGCCGAAGCGGAAGAACTTGTAATGCGCATCCTGCGCGACGATGTTCGAATTGCCCAGTCCATAAAACTCGATACGTCGCGCGCCGTTCAACAGATCGATCGCCCGCTCGACATGCTCGAAGTTCAGATGCTCGCGCAACTGCAAAATCGCCGACACGGTGTTGTCCAGCACCTTCGCACCGAAGTCCGTCGCGGTATCGCCCAGATGCACCTGGCTATGACTCACCGGAATCGTGCCGGTCAACCCCGTCGCCAGCTTCAGCTTGAAATCCGACAAGCCCTGGCAGCCGAGCGAACGGCAGAAACGGATCACCGTCGGCTGGCTCACATCGGCTTTGCGCGCGATATCGACGATCGGATCGTTGATGATCGAACGCGGATGATTCAACGCGAGATCGGCCACGCGGCGCTCGGCCGGCGTCAGCGCATCGCGCATCTGGCGAATCCGCTCGAACACCGCCGACGAACTGCCGCCCGCGCGATTCGACAACTGCTCGGACAGAATCGCCGAGACGCCGAGAAACGCCGGATATTCAGCGGTAATCACATACGTCGGCACGTTTTGCAGATACGCTTCGAAGCGACCCTTCGCCTCGAAGCGCTTGCGAAACGACGAGCGCGCAAAGACTTCGCCCAGTCGCGGCACCACGCCACCGCCGATATAGATGCCGCCCAACGCGCCCAGCGTCACCGCGATATTGCCCGCGAAGGTGCCGAGAATGCCGCAGAACACATCGATTGCTTCGGCCGCCAGCGGCTCGCCTTCGAGGCCGCGCTTGACGATCTCGATCGTGTCGACATTCGCCGCGATGCGCTTCTTGTCACGGCCCGCCAACGCGCGATAAATCACTTCGAGGCCGGGGCCCGCTGCCACGCGTTCGAACGACACGTGCGACCACTTCTTGCGTGCGTATTGCAGCACGATGTCTTCGCGTTCGTCGGCCGGCGCGAAGGTGGCATGGCCGCCTTCGCTGCCGAGCGCGATCCAGCGGTCGTCGGCGGGAATCAGGCCGGATACGCCCATGCCGGTGCCCGGACCCAACAGGCCGATCACGCTGTTCGGACGGCGCGTGCCACCGCCCACCTGCACGCGCTGCGTGTCGGTCAGGCCCGGCAGCGCCATCGCCAGCGCGGTAAAGTCGTTCACCACCAGCAGCGTGTCGAAGCCGAGCGCGCGGCGCGTGGCTTCGATCGAAAAGCTCCAGTCGTGATTCGTCATGCTGACCTGGTCGCCGTCGACCGGGTTCGCAATCGCGATCGCCGCGTGATTCACGCGGCCGATCCTGGTGTCCTTCAAATACTTCTTGATGACTTCAGCCACGCCCGGATAGTCCGCGCAGGGGTACACCATCACCGAGCCGATTTCGCCCGGCGAGGTTTCCAGCGCGAAGCGCGCATTGGTGCCACCAATGTCGGCTAGCAGCCTCGGTCCATCGGCGTGCTGGCCCGCGCCCGGAACAGCCTTAGTTTGCACACCAGTAGACATCGAGTCTCACTCCCTTGTCGTTTGCCAACTGCGAGATGGCATTTTTTTGTAGCGCAGCAGACGCGGCGTTCAGCACGTCCATCTTGCGCGGTCCTGCGATCAGCAAAAACAGATGCTTCACTTCTTTCAACGCGGACATCGACCAGCTCACGCGCGCATGCGGCGCGCTGCCGGGATGCACGGCAACGAAACGCTCGGTCGTGGTGATCGCGTGATCCCATTCGGGCGAATCCGCAAAGATCGACGCCGTGTGACCGTCTTCGCCCATGCCGAGAATCGCGACGTCCGGCACCACGGCAAAGCGCGGGTCGGCGTTCAGCGCGGCAACGTGCGCGTTCAGTTCCTGCGTGGAATCGACCAGCGGCCAGAACGCGGCGTTCTGCGCGGCGTTCTGCAACAGTGTGGCGTGTACCAGCTGCGAGTTGCTCGCGCTGTCCGTCTCCGGTACCCAGCGGTCGTCGACGAGGGTCACGGCAATGCGCGACCAGTCGAAGGATTGCGTGGACAACGTCTGCAGGAACGGACGCGGACTGCTGCCGCCGGACACCGCAAGCATTGCCGGGCGCGCGCCAGTAGGCGCGGCCGCCTGAGCGGCAAGCGACGCTTGTAACGCGTCGCCAACCGCTTTCGCCAACGCGTCGGATTGGGCGCGTTGATCGTCGAAAGCGTGAAGCTGGATCACTTCTCCTCCGTGCTGCTTTTTTGTTGGAGCTGCGGAATCGGCCTTGCTGCTCTCACGCGATGCCTGCAGGCCAGGATGCCCTGCAGGCGCCTTCGTGATACCGGCGCCATTCCGTTCAGTTCGTCGGTGGGTCTTACCGGCGCCGCGCCGTGTTCGGTGGAATACGGCGCGGCGCCTTCAATCAATTCTCTTCTTCGAGCCAGCAGGTGCCGTGCTGCGCAAGCATCGCACTCGACGCCGCCGGTCCCCATGTGCCCGATGCGTACGGCTTGGGCGGCTTGTTCGACGCCTTCCATTCGTTCAGGATCGGTTCGACCCAGCGCCATGCCGCTTCCTGCTCATCGCGGCGCACGAATAGCGCGAGGCGGCCGTTGATCACGTCGAGCAGGAGGCGCTGATACGCTTCCATTTGCCCTTCACGGAAGAACTGGTCGAACGCGAGGTCGAGGTGGACGCTGGCGAGGTTCATGCCTTCGCCGGGTTGCTTCGCGAGACAGTAGAGGCGGATGGTTTCGTTCGGCTGCAGGCGGATCACGAGGCGGTTCGCGCCGGCACGCAGCGCCGAGGCGCCCAGCGCCGAATGCGGCACTGCACGAAAATTCACGACGATTTCCGCGACCCGGTCGGCCAGACGCTTGCCGGTGCGCAGGAAAAACGGCACGCCGGCCCAACGCCAGTTTTCGATCTCGACCTTCAGAGCCACGAAGGTTTCGGTCGCGCTGTCCGGCTTCACACCGGGTTCGGTCGCGTAAGCCGGCACTGCAGTGCCGCGAATCACGCCGGAATGATACTGGCCGCGCACGGCGACCTTGCCGATATCGCGCGGGTCGATGGGCTTCAATGCGCGCAGTACGCGCAGCTTTTCGTCGCGCACCGAGTCCGAGTCCATCGAGTGGGGCGGCTCCATCGCGACGATCGAAAGCAACTGCAGCAAATGGTTCTGCACCATGTCGCGCAAGGCGCCGGTGTTGTCGTAGAAGTCGCCGCGCGCTTCCACGCCGAGCTCTTCGGCAATCGTAATCTGGATGCTTTCCACCCACTCGCGACGCCACAGCGGTTCGAACAGCGCATTGCCGAAGCGCAGCGCCAGCAGGTTCTGGACGGGTTCTTTGCCGAGGTAGTGGTCGATCCGGTAGATCTGTTCTTCGGTGAAGATCTCGCCAACCGCGTCGTTGATCGCATTCGACGACTTCAGATCGTAGCCGAGCGGCTTCTCGAGCACGATGCGGGCGTTTTCGTTCAGTCCCACCGAGGCCAGCGCGCGGCAGATCGGCACGAACAGCGACGGCCCGGTGGCCAGGTAGAACACGCGGATACCAGGGAGATCCTTGAGCACGTCGCGCAATTGCACGAAGTCTTCGGCCTGGCTCAGGTCGATGTTGATGAACTCGATACGCTCCAGAAAGCTGGCCCACGCCGCTTCATCCACACCGTTCTTCGACACATGCGGTTTGACGAATTCGTTCACCCACTGGATGTACTCGCCGCGATTATTCGCGTGGCGCGCCACCGCGACGATCTTGCCGCTGTCTGCCAGCATGCCGCCTGCACGGTGCGCTTCAAACAGTGCCGGCAGGATCTTGCGCATCGACAGATCGCCGGTTCCGCCGAAGAGAACGAAGGTGAAACTTGAATCGGTTTGCATGAGTCTCCGTCGATGTCCTGGGGCCGCCGAAGTGAGCGAAAGAGCGACCGTAGTCCGATAAAATATTTTTTGACACTGAATTGTAGTTTAACTACAATCCAAATCAAGAGGTAGCGCTAATTCGATGAAAAAAGCGTGCGCAGCGAGGCAAGATGCGCGTTTTCCCGAATCGGCAAGCGTCCCCTGCATGTTAACGGACATTGCCTGCCGGCACGTGCCAGCATGCTCCGGCGGTCCTGACGGAAAGCCGGGAAGCTGAACGTTCCGCAAGGTGATTGCCCGAATTGACGTGCAAGGTACCTCGAGTCTGCCGCGCTCAACGCGGGCAGGCAAAAATCAAAAGAGGAGACAGTCAGTTGCATCCCGAACCACTCATCTCTTGAGCTTCCAGCGGCCGGACATCGGTCCGCCGGCACATGCCTCGCGCATGCGCCCGACCGTGCTCGATCGCCCAGTGTTTTGCCTGTTTGAACCAACCACAGCACCCTGGCGACATCAGGGGCCATTTGTTTTTTGTTCAGGTGTCTGGAGGAGATAAGCAATGAAATTTCGCGCGATCATGGGCGCTTTGTGCGCCGCGGGTCTGATGTGTGGCGTCTCGGCTGTGCAAGCCGCCGAGTCGATCGAAGTGTTGCACTGGTGGACTTCGGGCGGCGAATCGAAAGCCGTTGGCGTCCTCAAGGACGACATGACGAAGCAGGGTTACACGTGGAAGGACTTCGCGGTTGCAGGTGGCGCAGGTGCGGCTGCCATGACGGCACTCAAGACGCAGGTGATCTCGGGCAACGCCCCGAGCGCAGCGCAGATCAAGGGTCCGCTGATCCAGGACTGGGCGTCGCAAGGCGTGCTGGTGCCGATCGATTCGGCCGCAGGCGACTGGAAGAAGAATCTGCCGCCGGAAATCGACAAGATCATGCACGCAGACGGTCACTATGTGGCTGCGCCGTTCTCGGTGCACCGCGTGAACTGGCTGTACATCAACAAGGCAGCGCTGGACAAGGCAGGCGGCAAGGCACCGACCACGTGGCCTGAGTTCTTCGCGGTAGCCGACAAGATGAAGGCAGCCGGCATCCAGCCGATCGCGATGGGCGGTCAGCCGTGGCAAGACCTGACGCTGTGGGAAGACGTCGTGCTGTCGCAAGGCTCGGGCTTCTACAAGAAGGCGCTGGTCGACCTCGACGAGAAGACCCTGACGTCGGATCAGATGGTCCAGGTGTTCGACACGGTCCGCAAGATCCAGGGTTACTTCGACGCGGGCCGCACGGGCCGTGACTGGAACCTGGCAACGGCGATGGTCATCAACGGCAAGGCCGGTATGCAGTTCATGGGCGACTGGGCGAAGGGCGAATTTGCCAACGCCGGCAAGAAGTCGGGCACGGACTACATCTGCGCCGCGGTGCCGGGCACGGAAAAGTCGTACACGTTCAACGTCGACTCGTTCGTGTTCTTCCAGCAGAAGGGTGCGAAGACGGCAACGCCGGGTCAACTCGCGCTGGCGAAGACGATCATGTCGCCGGACTTCCAGGAACAGTTCAGCCTGAACAAGGGTTCGATCCCGGTTCGTCTGGGCGTGTCGATGGCCAAGTTCGACGACTGCGCGAAGAAGTCGTACGCGGATGAACAAGTGGCGATCAAGTCGGGCGGCTATGTGCCGTCGCTGGCTCACGGCATGGCGCAACCGGATGCAGCAGCCGGCGCGATCTCGGACGTGGTCACGAAGTTCATGAACTCGCAGGAAGATTCGAAGACCGCAGTTGCCGCGCTCGCAAAGGCAGCAAAGACCAAGTAAGTGAAGTAAGCGAAGTGGCGCGCCCGGTGCTCCTTTTCACCGGATGCCGGGCGCGTCCTTCACGTCGCTGATTGCATTGCGAGCAAGCGGCTTCACCCTGGTTTCACAAAGTCACACCTATGCCGTTACGGTCTCGCATGTTTCGCGTGCGAGCACCCCGGCGGTACAGTTTCAGCAGGAGTCGAGTAGTGACTGCTTCTATCAGCGGAAACGGGAAAACGGCTAGCGCCGCCCGCCGCACGTCGCCCATGGCGGCCCTTGCCGATCGCTGGATTCCGAAGCTGGTGCTCGCACCCAGCGTCGTGATCAGCCTGATCTTCGTGTATGGCTTCATCGCAATTACCGGCTATCTGTCGCTGTCCGATTCGCGACTGATGCCTCGTTATGATTTCGTCGGTCTCGACCGTTATCGCGAACTGTTCGATAACGACGTGTTCTGGACGTCGGCGGCCAATCTCGGCTGGTTCGGCATCCCGTTCATCGGCATCTGTATCGGCCTCGGCCTGTTTCTCGCGATCCTGCTCGATCAGCAGATCCGCAATGAAGGCGCGCTGCGTGCCGTGTTCCTGTACCCGATGGCGCTGTCGTTCATCGTGACGGGTACGGCGTGGCAATGGATCATGACGCCGAGCGTCGGCCTCGAAAAGGTGTTCCACGACTGGGGCTGGACGAGCTTCTCGTTCGGCTGGCTGGGCGACCCGGACAAGGCGATTTTCTGTGTCGTGATCGCGGCCGTCTGGCAATCCACCGGCTTCGTGATGGCGCTGTTTCTCGCGGGCCTGCGCGGTGTCGACGCTGAAATCTTCAAGGCCGCACAGATGGACGGCGCGGCCCTGCCCACCATCTACCGCAAGATCGTGATTCCGAGCATGCGTCCGGTGTTCTTCTCCGTGCTGCTGATTCTCTGCCACATCACGATCAAGACTTTCGACCTGGTGGTCGCATTGACGGCCGGCGGTCCGGGCACGTCGTCGTCGCTGCCGGCTATTTTCATGTACACGTTTTCGTTCAATCGCGGGCAACTGGGCGTCGGCGCGGCTTCGTCGATGATGATGCTCGCCACTGTCGTCGCCGTGCTCGTGCCGCTGATGTATCTGGAATCGAGGAGCACCCGCAATGCAGCCTAAGATGACGATCAGCCGTGCCGTCATTTATGCGGCCTTGATTCTGTTCGCCCTGTACTTCCTGTTTCCGCTGTACGTGATGCTGTCCACGTCGTTCAAGGATATCGACCAGCTGCGCACCGGCAACCTGCTCACGCCGCCGACGCACTGGACCATCGATCCGTGGATCAAGGCATGGAGCGGCGCCTGTACGGGTGTGCGTTGCGACGGCATGCAGCCGTTCTTCATGAACTCCGTGCGCATGGTGATTCCGGCCGTGCTGATCTCGTCGATCATCGGCGCGTTCAACGGTTATGTGCTCACGCACTGGCGCTTCCGCGGCGCGGACCCGATCTTCACGCTGCTGCTGGTCGGCTGTTTCATTCCGTTCCAGGCGATCCTGCTGCCGATGGCGCGTTTCGAAGGCATGCTGGGCCTGTCGAACACCACTTCGGGTCTGGTGCTGGTGCACGTGATCTACGGTATCGCTTTCACCACGATGTTCTTCCGCAACTTCTACGTGAGCATTCCGGCTGAGCTCGTGAAGGCCGCGCGTATCGACGGCGCGGGTTTCTTCACGATCTTCACGAAGATTCTGCTGCCGGTGTCGTTGCCGATTTTCATGGTGTGCCTGATCTGGCAATTCACGCAGATCTGGAATGACTTCCTGTTCGGGATTGTGTTCTCCGGTGTCGATTCGATGCCGATCACGGTGGCGCTGAACAACCTCGTGAACACCTCGACCGGCGTGAAGGAATACAACGTGGACATGGCCGGCGCGATCATCGCCGCACTGCCGACCTTGCTGGTGTACATCGTGGCCGGACGCTATTTCGTGCGCGGCCTGACGGCAGGCGCAGTGAAGGGCTGATCGTGCCCTGGGCCGATCACGGGCCAAACTATCCGAGCGCGGCGGCGCGGCTTTGAGCCAGCGCCGCCGTCACCCGAAAGACGTTTTCAAGCAGTACCAGAGACAAGAGGATTCACAGCATGGCAAGCCTTTCCATCCGTGACGTGTACAAGACTTACCCGAACGGGGTGCCGGTTCTGAAGGGTGTCAATATCGACATCGAAGACGGCCAGTTCCTGATTCTGGTCGGCGGCTCGGGCTGCGGTAAGTCGACGCTGCTCAACATGATCGCCGGCCTCGAGACCGTCACCAAGGGCGAGATCCAGATCGACGGCAAGACGGTGAACAACCTGTCGCCGAAAGATCGCGACATCGCGATGGTGTTCCAGTCGTACGCGCTGTATCCGTCCATGACGGTGCGCGAGAACATCTCGTTCGGCCTGAACATCCGCAAGGTGCCGAAGCAGGAGCAGGCGCAGATCGTCGACCGGGTGTCGAACACGCTGCAGATCACGCACCTGCTGGACCGCAAGCCGGGTCAACTGTCCGGCGGCCAGCGTCAACGCGTGGCGATGGGCCGTGCTCTGGCGCGCGATCCGGTGATGTTCCTGTTCGACGAGCCGCTCTCGAACCTCGACGCCAAGCTGCGCATCGAGATGCGTTCGGAAATCAAGCTGCTGCATCAACGCCTCGGCACGACGATCGTCTACGTGACGCACGATCAGATCGAAGCGATGACGCTCGGCGACCGTATCGCGGTGATGAAGGACGGCATCGTGCAACAGTTCGGCGCTCCGCAGGAAATCTACGACTCGCCGGCCAACCTGTTCGTGGCGGGCTTCATCGGCGCGCCGCCGATGAACTTCATCCAGGGCAAGCTGGTGGAGCAGGGTTCGGGCATCGGCCTCGAACTCGATACGGGTGTTACGCGTCAGGTGCTGAACCTGCCGTTCGAATCGACGAAGGTGAAGTCGCACGTCGGCCGCGAAGTGATCCTCGGCTTGCGTCCGGAGCGCATTACCGACGCGCGCGGCGCGCACGGCGACAACTCGAAGCTGCAATCGATCGACGTGAAGGTCGACGTGATCGAGCCGACCGGTCCGGACACGCTGGTGTTCGCGCAGGTCAACGGCAAGCGCGTCGTGAGCCGCGTGCACCCGGCTTCGAACCCGCAGCCGCTGACCAACACCACGCTGCTGTTCGATACGTCGAAGGCCGTGCTGTTCGATCCGACCAACGAAGAGCGGATTGCCTGATGTCTGAAAGCCGACCGCCTGAAGGTCGGCTCGATGCGAAAAAGCCCCACGCGTGATGCAACGCGTGGGGCTTTTTTCTTGCGGTGTGCCGGTCTGACGCCTGAGCGCTTACGCCTGCGGAAGGCGCAGATCCGGATTGTTGCGCGACAACTCCGTCACCCATTCGATGAACGCACGCAGGCGCGAGCTTAGATTGCGGCGATGCGCGTAGAGCACCGACAACGGCGTGCCTGGGCTGGTGTAGTTGGTGAGAATTTCCGTCAGTGCGCCCTGTGCGATCAGATCGGCCACCATGAAGCGCGACGGCTGGATGATGCCGTGCCCGAGCGCGGCCGCGCCGATGTAGACCGAACCATCGTTCACCGCCAGCACGCTCTTGAGCGACACCTTGGTGATCTCGCCACCCACCTGGTATTCGAACGGGAACGTGCGGCCGGTGCGCGCCGACACATAGTTGACCGCGCGATGCTCGGCCAGATCTTCGAGCGTGGTCGGCGTGCCGTATTTCTCCAGATACTTGGGCGACGCGCACGTGACGATGCGCGCGTGACCAATGCGGCGCGCGACGAGGCTCGACTCTTCCGGCGTGCCCATGCGGATCACGCAGTCCACGCCGTCCTGGATCAGATCGATGTTGCGGTCCGCGAGGCCCAGACGAACGTCGATCTCGGGGTACAGGCTGTAAAAATCGTCGAGCGCGGGCACCAGCAGCGCGCGCGCAAGCGTGCCCGAGGTATCGACGCGGATCGTGCCGGCCGGGTTCTCGCGCTTGTTCGACAGCGACGACTCGGCGTCGGCGACTTCGGCGAGGATGGTGACGCAGCGTTCGTAGAACGCCGCGCCGTCTTCGGTGACGCTGACCTGGCGCGTCGAACGATTCAGCAAACGCACGCCGACGTGTTCCTCGAGCGCCTGGATGGTACGGCTGACTTTGGCGCGGGGCAGGTCGAGCGATTCGGATACTTTGGTGAAGCTATTCGCTTCGACCACACGCGTAAATATCTCCATCGCTTCGAAACGGTCCATGTTTTGCCTTATGTATGAGTGATGGGCGGAAGTGAGTGTGATATGGAGTGTATAGGTTGACGATATTGTTGTCCTATTGAGCGCCGCGCCCAGCCTCGCGTTGCCTTGCTTCGCCGTAACGCGTTCAGTCCCGATCGAGCGCGCCGGGCGGGAAGTAGTGCCGATAGGGCCGCGCCTCCTCGACCGCGCGCGCGAACGATGGCCGGGCCAGCAGACGCTTGCGGTATGCGAGCACCTGGGCGAATTCAGGCGCGATGCGGTGCGTCCAGTCGGCG
Source organism: Paraburkholderia sp. BCC1884 (assembly GCF_900996225.1). Lineage (GTDB taxonomy): Bacteria > Pseudomonadota > Gammaproteobacteria > Burkholderiales > Burkholderiaceae > Paraburkholderia. Next base: position 422,165 of record NZ_CAAJGL010000101.1, read on the forward strand.
TAGAAAAGGAACGGCGCCGCGCCACAATCGGCGAGGCTGAAGCGCTCGCCCGCGGCCCACTCGCGCCCGCGCATCTGCTTGTCCAGCCACGCGTACGCGAGGCAACAACGGCACCGGCCCCGGGTGACGCAACCCGAGATACTCGATGATGATGCTCGCCTCCATCACGGTGCGTTCGCCATCCACTGCGGGTCGTCGTGCGAGAGCAGCCGCAACTCGAACGGCGTGCCGTTCTCGTAAAACGCGGTCAGGACCTTCTGGCAATACGACGAGAAGGGATGGGCGTAGAGCTTCAGGGTCATGTGGTCACCTTGAGCGATGGTGGGCGCACCGTGGCGCGAAGACGACGGCCGCGAGTGGCCGTTTACCCCACGACGATCGGCGGCACGGAAAATCGACAGCCCGCTGTAAGGGGCGATCCAGCGGCGTCCGACTGATCGGTCGGGTTAAAAAGCCCGCCAGTAGGCGTATTCCCTCATTTCATACGACAAAACGTCACAAAACTATGAAGAAAGATGGTGTAACATTTGAAAACTTTGTAATACAAGCCGACGTGACCGGATGAAGGGCCAGCGAGAAGGCCTACGGGCGTCGAGTAATAAAGAACGAAAAAACCAGACGCACGGAGCCCAACCATGTCAACGATCACGTCTTCGGTCAATACCGCAACGGCCAACGCGCAAAGCCAGGTTCAGCAGGCCGCGCAATCGATCATCAGCGGTTCGACCAACAACTCGATGGACGTCGGCAGCCTCGTGTCGGCGCTGGTGAATGCGAAGACGGCGGGGCAGGCGGCAACCTTGCAGGCGCGCCAGACGAGCGACAGCACCAGCTTGTCCGCCTACGGCGCGCTGAGCTCCGCGCTGACGGCCTTGCAGGCCGCCATCAAGAATCTGTCGGACGGCACCACGTTGTCCACCTTCGCGGCCAGCGCGAGCGGCAAGGGGCTGGATCCGAAAGCCGGGGTTGGGGCAGTGCCGGGCAGCTATTCGATCGAGGTCACGCAGATCGCCGCATCGCAAGCCCTGTCGTCGGCGGGCTTCGACGCTAAAGCACAATTGGGCACCGGCAAGCTGACCATCGCGGTCGGCGGCAAGTCGATGGACATCGATGTCGACGACACCAACAACACGCTGAGCGGCATCGCCGCGGCGATCAACAAGGCCAGCAACAACCCCGGCGTGACGGCAACGATCGTCAACGGCACGGGCGGCGCTCACCTCGTGCTGCGCGCAACCAACGCCGGCTCGGCCAACACGATCGACATCACCACCCGCGACGTGAAGAACGATGCGGGCCTCGCCAGTCTCGGCGTGAAGTCGACACCCGGCGCGGACGGCGCGGCCTCCACGATTACGTCGTCGGATAGCGCCAATGCATGGCATCAAAGCGAAGCGGCGCAGGACGCGCTGATCAGCATCGGGGGTATCGAGGCGCGTAGCGCCACCAATGCCGTGTCCGATGCCATTTCCGGCGTGACGTTGAACCTGTCGAAAGAGTCGATCGGCACCACGCAAACGGTGACGATCGCCGCCGACACCTCGGCGCAGAATACGGCAATCACCAATTTTGCCAATCTGTACAACACCGTCGTCACGACCATCGGCAAGCTGTCCTCGTACGACAAGACGTCGAAGGCCAGCGGCGTGCTGATCGGCGACTCGACGCTGATGACGATCAAGAACACGCTGGCGTCGATCATCGGCGGCGGCGTTGGCAAGGGTTCGACGGTGGTGACGCTGGCGCATATCGGCATCACGCTGAAGGGCGATCCGGCAGACGGCACGCTGGTGGTCGACAACGACACGCTGAGCAAGGCGCTCAACAACAGCCCGGCTCAGGTCGCCACGCTGTTCAATTCGACCGACGGCATGGGCGCCCGGCTCAGCAAGAGCATCACGGACTTCGTGAAGACCGGCGGTATCATCGACACGCGCAACGTCGCGCTGAACGCCGATCTGAAGAGCGTGACTGCGCAGCAGGGCAAGCTGTCCGACTACGCCTCGCAGTTGACAAAGCAGTATCAGGCTCAGTTCACGGCCCTGAACACCTTGATGGCGTCGATGAGCAACAACTCGGCATACCTGACAGCGCTGTTCGGCGGCTCGAAAAGCGCGGGCGCGTTGGCCACCAACAAGTAAGTTCGAACGGAAGCGCCGTGCCCGGGCGCGGCGCTTTCAATGCGGCAGGCGCATGTTGAATTTGAAGGTGGCGAGCCGCGTCAGAAGAATGAAGGCGGTGGCGATCAGCACGCTGTATATCGTGTCGACCTTTGCATAGTCGAGCAGCACGTACAGCCAGCAGCCGACGAATGCGCAGGTCGCATAGGGCCGCGAATCGCGCAGGATCAGCGGCATCTCGTTGCACAGGACGTCGCGGATCACGCCGCCGAACACCCCTGTCAATACGCCCATCAGCACCGACGTGAACCACGGCATCTGCGCATCGTGCGCGATCGACGTGCCCGCGATACTGAACAGCCCCAGGCCGATCGCATCGGCCACCAGCAACACTCGCTCGGAGATCAGGCGCGAGGTCATCTTCAGGATTCTCGGGGCGAAAATGGACATCACGAAGATCGCGATCAGATAGCCCTGGTGTTCGACCCAGTAGAAGGGCCGCCGCTCCAGCATCACGTCACGCAAAGTGCCGCCGCCGAAGGCCGTGGCGATCGCCACGAGAAACGTGCCGACCGCGTCGAGCCGGCGGGTGCGGGCCTCGATGAAGCCGGAAATCGCGTACGCGAAAATGGCCAGCGCCTCCATGATGGTCAGCGCCAGCGTCAGCCTCGGATGGATCACCTTGCCGCCTCAGGATCTGGCGTGAGCGTGAGCGTGCGCGGGCGCTGTGCCCGGCTGCAACAGCACGACCACCGCACCGGCACCGCCATCGTGCGGACGCGCCTGGCAGAACGCGATCACTTCGGACTTCTGCACGAGCCAGGCGCGTACCTTGCCCTTCAGCACCGGTTCCTTGCCGATCGAACCCAGACCCTTGCCGTGAATCACGCGCAGGCAGCGCAAGCCGCGCTTCACCGATTCGCGGATGAATTCCGCCAGCGCTTCGCGCGCTTCCTCGCGTCGCATGCCGTGCAGGTCGATTTGCGCCTGCACGATCCAGTCGCCGCGCCGCAGTTTGCGCACGACTTCCTGGCTGATGCCGGGCCGGCAGTAAGAGAGCGTCTCGTCGGTTTCGAGCAGCACCTCCGGATCGAATTCGTCCGAGATGGCTTCGTGCAGGACGGCTTCTTCGTCGAGTCGGGTTTGCACCGGCAGCGGCGGCGGGGGATTGCGCGGCAGCGTGGCGCGCGGCGGCACCGCGAGCGGCGCGACCGCGCCGATCTCGCGGCGAAACAGATCGGCGTCCACCGAGGCTTCGCGCTGGGCCGCTGCGGCCGCCGCGCGCTCGCGTTCACGCCGTTGCGTATCGCCCTTCAAGGCGTCGCGCAACGCGCCGAGTCCGGCCAGACCCGCTGCAGCGTCGAGCTTCGGCCGGGCGGCGGGCGCGGCCGGTTCCGGCGCGGGTTTGGCAACGGCTCGCGCGCGTTTCGGTTCGCTCGGATGGGGCTGATTCTTCGGCATATCGGTAATACACGCAGAAAAGGAGGTCGGTCGCGCGGAATGGTTTCCTGGCGAGCGGAATGTAAAAAAGGCCGCCGGCTTGTCAGCCGCGGCCTTTTCCAGACAGACGGCCGGGCCAGGCCCAGCCGCCATTTTACCGTTGCGCCCGGCGTTGCCGACGACCGCCGTGCCACATCGCGGGCACGGCTCGCATTAACGCTCGGCTTCCTGGCTCATCGCATGCTCGCCAGCCATCTCGTCGATGGTTTCGAGGTAGCGTTGCGCGTCGAGTGCGGCCATACAGCCCGTGCCCGCGCTGGTGATCGCCTGACGATACACGTGGTCCTGCACGTCGCCGGCAGCAAACACGCCCGGCACGCTGGTGGCGGTCGCGAAGCCGTTCAGGCCGCCCTTGGTAATGATGTAGCCGTTCTTCATTTCCAGCTGGCCGGCGAAGATATCGGTGTTCGGCTTGTGGCCGATCGCCACGAACAGGCCTTGCAGCGCGAGATCTTCCGTGGCGCCGGTTTGCGTGTTCTTGATGCGCAGGCCGGTCACACCGGTCTGGTCGCCCGTCACTTCGTCGAGCGTGTTGTTCCACTTGATGTCGACGAGGCCTTCTTTTTCCTTGGCCAGCAGACGGTCGATCAGGATCGGCTCGGCGCGAAACTTGTCGCGGCGATGGATCACCGTCACTTTCCTGGCGATGCCCGACAGGTACAGGGCTTCCTCGACCGCGGTATTGCCGCCGCCGATCACGGCCACGTGTTGTTGCTTGTAGAAGAAGCCGTCGCAAGTGGCGCAAGCCGACACGCCCTTGCCCATGAACGCTTCTTCCGACGGCAGGCCGAGGTATTGCGCCGATGCGCCGGTCGCGATGATCAGCGAGTCGCAGGTGTACTCGCCCGAGTCGCCGATCAGGCGAATCGGCTTTTCATCCAGCTTGGCCGTGTGAATATGGTCGAACAGGATCTCGGTGTTGAAGCGCTCGGCGTGCTCCAGGAAGCGCCCCATCAGTTCCGGGCCTTGCACGCCGTGGGCGTCGGCCGGCCAGTTTTCGACGTCGGTGGTGGTCATCAGCTGGCCGCCTTGGGCCAGACCCGTGACGAGCACCGGCGAGAGGTTGGCGCGTGCCGCATAGACCGCCGCCGTGTAGCCGGCGGGACCGGAACCGAGAATCAGAACCTTGGCGTGTTTCGTGGAAGTAGCGGGCATGATCGAAATCCTTTGACGACGCCGGGCTCGCCCATGCGAGGCCGCGCGACTTGAACCTAAATGAGAGATGGGTATCAGTCCGGCATTATAAAGGGCGGGGCGCGAGCCTGCTCCATGAAGCTTTCTCATCGCGCCGATAGCGTGGCGACCCGCCGCCAGGCGGCTTTCTGTGGCCAAACGGCCAAGTTACCGTCATTTACAGCCTCACGCGGGACACTGCGTTTACAATAGGCCGGATCGAAGTTCCCGGCAGCCGGGATCGGGCCGGAACCGCGCTGGGCGAGGCGTCGGCCGCGACGCCCAGCCGGAATCGGCCTTACACGCAACAGGATCAATGGCAAAAGCTCCCTATTCCGCGAGCGCGCAGGCGTTGCCGCATCGCATGTCGCGCCTTTTCACCGAAATCCGCTGGATCCTGCAGGTGGCGCTCGGCGTCTTCCTGCTCATGGCGCTCGTCAGTTACAGCCGGCACGATCCGAGCTGGACGCACGCCGCGCAGGTCGACCATATCGGCAACTGGGCGGGTCGCGTGGGCGCGTGGACGTCCGACATCCTGCTGCTGCTGTTCGGCCTGTCCGCTTACTGGTGGATCGCGCTGCTCGGCCGTCATATCTCCGCCAACTACAAGCGCATCACCCGTCAGGAAGAAGTCGAAGAGGATCGTCCGCGCGACGTCAGCTGGCTGGCGGATGCGTTCGCGTTCATGCTCGTGCTGCTTGCCTGCGACGGCATCGAGGCGCTGCGCATGTGGTCGCTGAAAGTGCAATTGCCGCGCGCGCCGGGCGGCGTGATCGGTGAGGCGGTGGCGCGCGGTGTTTCGCATGCGCTCGGCTTCACGGGCGGCACGCTGGCGTTGCTGATCGTGCTGGCGATCGGCCTGTCGCTGTATTTCCGGTTTTCGTGGCTGTCGGTGTCCGAGAAGGTGGGCGAATCGATCATTTCCGCCGTGACCTTTGCGAAGCTGCGCCGCGAGGCCGGCCGCGATCGCAAGCTGGGCGAAGCCGCTGCGGTGAAGCGCGAAGGGAAAGTCGAAAAGGGCCGGGTGCGGATCGAGGAACACGAGCCGGTCATGATCGTGCCGCCGGTCGTCACGCCGGTGAAATCGGAGCGCGTCGAGAAAGAGCGGCAAGTGCCGTTGTTCACGGATTTGCCGGGCGATTCGACCTTGCCGCCGATCTCGCTGCTCGACGCCGCGCCCGCCGCGCAAGAAACCATTTCCGCCGACACCCTCGAATTCACCTCGCGTCTGATCGAGAAGAAGCTCAAGGACTTCGGCGTCGAAGTGAGCGTGGTCGCGGCCTATCCGGGGCCGGTCGTCACGCGCTATGAGATCGAGCCGGCCACCGGCGTGAAGGGCAGCCAGATCGTCGGCCTCGCGAAGGACCTGGCGCGTTCGCTCTCGCTCGTATCGATCCGCGTGGTCGAAACGATTCCAGGCAAGAATTTCATGGCGCTGGAGTTGCCGAACCAGCGCCGCCAGACCGTGAGCCTTTCGGAGATTCTCGGCTCGGCCGTGTATGCAGACGCGGCCTCGCCGCTGACCATGGGCCTTGGCAAAGACATCGGCGGCAAGCCCGTGTGCGCCGACCTCGCGAAGATGCCTCACTTGCTGGTGGCCGGTACGACCGGCTCGGGCAAGTCGGTGGGTATCAATGCGATGATTCTGTCGCTGCTCTACAAGGCGAGCGCCGACCAGGTCCGCATGATCCTGATCGATCCGAAGATGCTCGAAATGAGCGTCTACGAAGGGATTCCGCATCTGCTGTGTCCGGTGGTCACGGACATGCGTCAGGCCGGTCACGCGCTCAATTGGGCGGTCGCCGAAATGGAGCGCCGCTACAAGCTGATGAGCAAGCTCGGCGTGCGTAACCTCGCCGGCTACAACAACAAGATCGACGAAGCCACCAGGCGCGAAGAGAAGCTGCCGAATCCGTTCAGCCTCACGCCGGACGATCCGGAACCGCTCGCGCGTCTGCCGAACATCGTGATCGTGATCGACGAACTGGCCGACCTGATGATGGTGGTCGGCAAGAAGGTCGAAGAGCTGATCGCGCGGATCGCGCAGAAAGCGCGTGCGGCGGGCATCCATTTGATTCTGGCGACGCAGCGTCCGTCGGTCGACGTGATCACCGGCCTCATCAAGGCCAACGTGCCCACGCGAATGGCCTTCCAGGTGTCGTCGAAGATCGACTCGCGCACGATTCTCGACCAGCAGGGCGCGGAATCGCTACTCGGTATGGGCGACATGCTGTATCTGCCGCCCGGCAGCGGTTTGCCGGTGCGTGTACACGGTGCGTTCGTGTCGGATGAAGAAGTGCATCGGGTGGTCGACAAGCTCAAGGAACACGGCGAGCCGAACTACATCGAGGGCATTCTCGAAGGCGGCGTGTCCGGCGAGGGCGACGAAGGCTCAGCGGGCGCGGGTGGAACCGGATCGGGCGACGGCGAGTCGGACCCGTTGTACGACCAGGCCGTCGACGTCGTGTTGAAGAACCGTCGTGCGTCGATCTCGCTGGTGCAGCGGCATTTGCGCATCGGCTATAACCGTGCGGCGCGCCTGCTCGAGCAGATGGAAAACTCGGGCGTGGTGTCGTCGATGTCGTCGAACGGCAATCGCGAGATTCTCGCGCCGGCGCGGGAAGCGGAATAGGGCGTCGAGCGTCACGGTCCGAATTCCGTTGTCGTGCCGTCCTCTAAGGCTCGTTTAAGGCTGGCCGCCTAAGCTACGTGACACAAGGCTAAAGGCGAGCCGCGTGCCCTTATCGGCAACTGCGCCACCAGAGCGCCGCGTGGCCAGCACCGACAGGCTGCGCGAGCGCTCAACGAATTCAATCAAGGGAGAAAACTACATGCAGCGATTCGCGCAGCAGCACGCTCGACTGAATGCTCAATCCAGCCGCATCGGCCAACTCGCCCGCACGCTCGTACGCAGCGTCGGGACCGTGGCGATCGGCGCGTCGATGCTCGTCGCGTCGCAGGCATTCGCGAGCGGCACCGAACAATTGAAGGCGTTCGTCGCGCAAGTGCATTCGGCGCGCGGCACCTTCGTTCAGCAGGAAGTACGCGCGCCGAGCAAGGCGCAGAGCGCGAGCGGCGCGTTGTCCACCACGGGCGCGAGCAAGACCGGTACGTCGAGCGGCACCTTCACGTTTGCGCGTCCCGGCAAGTTCATCTGGCAATACGAGAAGCCCTACGCGCAGCTGCTGCAAGCGGACGGCGACAAGCTCTACGTGTACGACAAGGATCTGAATCAGGTCACGGTGCGCAGTCTGGGCGGCGCACTCGGCGCGAGCCCGGCGGCGATCCTGTTCGGCAGCAACGATCTGGACAAGAACTTCACGCTGCGAGATGCGGGCGTGAAGGCCGGCATCGACTGGCTCGAACTGACGCCGAAGGCGAAAGACACGCAATTCCAGCGCGTGGGCATCGGCTTCAAGGACGGCAATCTCGAAGCCATGGAATTGCACGACGTGTTTGGCAACGTGACGCTGCTGACCTTCTCGAACATTCAGAAGAACCCGCCGTTGCCGGCCGATGCGTTCAAGTTCACGGTGCCGAAGGGCGCGGACGTGATCAACGGCTAACCGCATCGCCTGTTTCGGGCTTCGCAAAAAAACCGCGCAGTTAGCGCGGTTTTTTTATGGCCTACTCGTTCGCTTCCAACTCCTGGGCTGGATGCGCCGCTTTCATATCGTCGATAAATGCTTCGACGATATCGGTGCGATGTTGGCGCGCACGCGTGACCATGTGAAACGCCACGCGATAGCGCATTTGCGCCGGGTTCAACGCAGCAAGCAGCCCCTGCTTGACGAAGGGTGCCGCGAAATGCCCCGGCAGATAGCCGAGGTGATGTCCCGACAGCACCAGCATCGCGACCGCTTCCATGTTGTCCGCGACGGCGGTCACGTTTTGCGGCGACGTCGAACTCTCGGCCTCGGGCAGCGGATAACTGCGCCACGCCCATTCATGCTGTGCGGCCTCGGCGGGCGGCACCTCGCCGGCTTGCGCAAACAAGGGGTGACCTTTCGCGCAGTAGGCGAACTGGTCTTCCGCAAATACCTCGGTGTATTCGAGCGACGGCACGCGATGCCAGAAGTACCCAATACCCACCTGAATCCGGCCATTGAGCAGCAGCTCTTCCAGCTCGCCCGGCGAGCGCACCAGAATCGAAAAACGCACCGACTGATCGCGGGAGCGAAACCGGCCGATCGCATCGCTGATGCGCGCGCTCGCCGACACCGGCGTGTGGCCGATCATGCCGATGTCGAGCGTGCCTACCAGCTTGCGGCCGACATTGCGTGCCTGCATGCCAAAGGTGTCGACGGCGGATAGCAGGGCACGGGCCGCGTCGATGAACTGCTCGCCGCGCGCGGTCAGGCTGAAGCCGCCGCGACCGCGTTCGCACAGGCGATAGCCGAGGCGCGTCTCCAGCGTGGCGAGTTGCGTACTGATGGTCGACTGGCCGACGTTGAGCGTGGCCTGCGCCGGCGAGACGCCGCCCGCGTCGACGATGGCGAGAAACACGCGGATCAGCCGCAGGTCGAGATCGGTGAGTTGAGAGAACATACGTCAGGATACATCGCTAAAAATCAATGTGAAGTTTACCGCGTCGCTATTTTAACTTCCGTCAAACTGCTCAAAAATCCAGATTCGACGGCAAGGTGCGATTCCGATGCTTTTCCGGAGCCGATTCACACGATTTTGCTTGCTGCCCCCTTTTCATTGCCGAGACACGATGAATACCTCTGCTTTCATTTCCCCAGAAGCCGGCGAACGGCCGCAACCGCTGTCCGGTAACGCCATGCCCCGCTGCGGCGGCATTACCACGATGATGCGCCTGCCGAACGTCGGCTCGGCGGAAGGCTTCGACGCCTGCTTCGTCGGCGTGCCGTTTGACCTCGGCACCTCGAACCGCACCGGCGCGCGTTTCGGCCCGCGCCAGATCCGCAGTGAGTCCGTGCTGCTGCGCCCGTACAACATGGCGACGCGCGCGGCGCCCTTCGATTCGCTGCGAGTGGCCGATCTCGGCGACGTCGCGATCAATCCGTACAATCTGCTCGACTCGATCACGCGCATCGAAGCCGCGTACGACGAGATTCTGCAGCACGATTGCAAGCCGATCACGCTGGGCGGCGATCACACTATCGCGCTGCCGATTCTGCGCGCGATCCATCGCAAGCATGGCAAAGTCGGACTGATTCACGTCGACGCGCACGCCGACGTCAACGACACGATGATGGGCGAAAAAATCGCGCACGGCACGCCGTTTCGCCGCGCGGTGGAAGAGGGGCTGCTCGACTGCGATCGCGTCGTGCAGATCGGCTTGCGCGGCACGGGCTACGCAGCGGAAGATTTCGACTGGTGCCGCGATCAGGGCTTCGAAGTCGTGCAGGCCGAGGCCTGCTGGAACCAGTCGCTCGTACCGCTGATGGCGCGGGTTCGCGAACGCATGGGCGATGGCCCGGTGTACATCACGTTCGATATCGACGGTATCGATCCGGCCTTCGCGCCGGGCACGGGCACGCCGGAAATCGCGGGTCTCACAGTGCCGCAGGCGCTGGAGATCATTCGCGGCTCGCACGGCTTGAATATCGTCGGCTGCGATCTGGTCGAAGTGGCGCCGCCGTACGATCCGTTCGGTACGACCGCTCTGCTGGGCGCGAATCTCGCGTTCGAATTGTTGTGCGTGCTGCCGGGTGTCGAGTATCGGGCTGCGTCGCGATAAGCCGATTTGCGCTGGCATGCCTTGAATAGAAAAGGCCTGCATTTGCAGGCCTTTTCTACTTCTTCTACTTCTAATGGACGCAACGAAACGCTTAGGCGTACGCGGTCTTACGTGCCGAGACGAACGCGAGATAACACAGCGCGCCGATCGCGAGCGACGGCAAGGTGGCGCCGAGATTCGGCAGCCACTGATTGATGACCTGATACGACACGATGCCGATGGCCCACGCGACGAACGCGCTCAGATGCCAGCCGCCCGAGAAGCCATAACGGCCGCGCACGTCGGCGAGCACGGCGGCTTCGATGCGGCGCTTGCGCACGATGAAGTGATCCACCAGCACCACGCCGAACAACGGCGCGAACACCGAGCCGATCAGCAGCAGGAAGTTCTGATACTTCGCCATCGGCACGAGCAGGGCAACCAGCGTGCACAACGCACCGAATGCCGCCGACAGCATCGGCACGCTGCCGCGCGTCCAGAACGTGCCGGTCGAGACCGCCGCGGAGTGGATATCGGCGAAAGCGTTGTCGATTTCGTCGATCAGGATCAGCAGCAGCGCGAGGCCGCCGCCGGCTTGCGCCAGGGCGCCCGTCAGCAGTGCATCGCCGCCGCCCGCTGCGAGGCCGTAGATCGCGCCGAGCGCATAGAACCAGATGTTCGCGATGCCATAGCCGACCAGGGTGCCGCGGAACGTTTCGCCGGGCTTGCGGCCGAAACGCGTGTAGTCGGCGATGAGCGGCAACCAGGACAAGGGCATCGCCACCACCAGATCGATCGCGCCGCCGAACGACATGTCGCCCGTGCCCGGACGGCGCATCAGCGCGGCCAGATCGTGTTTGGCGAGCAGATTCCACGTGAGCCACGCGGCGCCCGCGAGCAGCAGCCAGATACCCCACGTACGGAGGAATTTGCGCACGAACGAGAGTGGTCCGCTGATCGCCAGCAGGGTCGCCAGCAAGCCGAAGATCACCGTCCAGATCAGCGGCATCGACAGGCCGAAGGACTGCTTGGCGAGGGCGTCGGCGGAATCGCGCATCACGATCACTTCGAACGAGCCCCAGCCGACCAGTTGCACCGCGTTCAGCACGGCCGGCACCGACGCGCCGCGCACGCCGAGCGTGGGCCGCAGCGACGACATCGCCGCGAGTCCGGTGTCCGTGCCGATCACGCCGGCCAGCGCCAGCAGGACCACGCCGATCACGCTGCCGATCACGATGGCGAGCAACGCATGCGGCAGCGACAGCCCCGGCACCAGCAGCGCGCCGGCTTGCGCGACCAGCAGGCCGATGCCGAGCGAGAACCAGAGCGCGAACGCGTCGCCGGTACGGAACGCGCGCCGCGCGTCGGGCACCGGCGTGAGCGGCGCGTAGGTGGAACCGGCGTCGCCGGCGAGTGGATCTTGAGCCATCTGGTGTTGTCCCTGTTGGTGTTCGTGTTCGTGTTCGTGTCGCGTGTCAGGTCAGGTTGCGTGACGACCTGCATGCAACGTTGTTCGTGTTGGCGCGCATACCCGCCGCGCTCGTTCATGTTTCGCGGTTCGACCCGTGGCGATGTTTCCGGCTTTGCCACGCCTCGCGGCCTTCATGCGGGCCGCGTCGCTGTCATAATGCAGGACGTTGCCCGTCACTTCGCTGTGCCGGCTTGACTCATCCGGCAGCACGCCGCCTCATACGGACCGCGTCCGGAAAAGCCGAGATTATCCCCAAAACGTCATGTTTGAAGAAACCCGTGCCAATGTTCCGCTCGCCGAACGCCTGCGGCCCCGCAATATCGACGAGGTGATCGGCCAGAAGCATCTGCTCGGGCCGAACAAGCCGCTGCGGGTCGCTTTCGAGTCCGGCGAAGCCCATTCGATGATCCTCTGGGGCCCGCCCGGCGTCGGCAAAACCACGCTCGCGCGGCTCATGGCCGACGCTTTTCACGCCGAGTTCATCGCGTTGTCGGCGGTGCTCTCGGGCGTGAAGGATATCCGCGAAGCCGTCGAGACCGCGCAGATTCATCGCGCGAACGGGCATCAGACGCTGGTGTTCGTCGACGAAGTGCATCGCTTCAACAAGAGCCAGCAAGACGCGTTCTTGCCGCACGTCGAGTCGGGGCTGTTCGTGTTCGTCGGCGCGACGACCGAGAATCCGTCGTTCGAAGTGAACAGCGCGTTGCTCTCGAGAGCTGCCGTCTACGTGCTCAAGAGCCTCACCGACGAAGAGCAGGCCGAACTGCTCGAGCGGGCCCAGCAGGAACTCGGCGGCCTCACGTTCACCGACGAAGCTCGCGACGCACTGATCGGTTCCGCCGACGGCGACGGCCGCAAGCTGCTGAACAACCTCGAGATCGTCGCGCGGGCGGCGGCCCAGCAAAAAACCACCGAAATCAACGGCGCCTTGCTCGGCAGCGCGCTCGCCGAGAACCTGCGCCGCTTCGACAAAGGCGGCGACGCATTTTACGACCAGATCAGCGCGCTGCATAAATCGGTGCGCGGCAGCAGCCCGGACGGCGCGCTGTACTGGTTCTGCCGCATGCTCGACGGCGGCGCGGACCCGCGCTACCTGGCGCGCCGCATCGTACGCATGGCGTGGGAGGACATCGGCCTCGCCGATCCGCGCGCGGCGCGTATCGCGCTCGACGCTGCGGAAACCTACGAGCGCCTCGGCACGCCCGAAGGCGAATTGGCGCTGGCCCAGGCGATCATCTATCTGGCGGTCGCGCCGAAGTCGAACGCCGGGTATAACGCGTACAACGAGGCGCGCCGCTTCGTCAGCAAGGACCAGTCGCGTGGCGTGCCGGTGCATCTGCGTAACGCGCCGACCAAACTGATGAAAGAACTCGGCTACGGTCACGAATACCGCTACGCGCACGACGAGCCCGACGCTTATGCGGCTGGCGAGACCTATCTGCCGGACAACCTGCGTGATCCGCATTGGTACGAGCCGACGCCGCGCGGTCTGGAAGGCAAGATCGGCGACAAGATGGCCCGTTTGGCCGAACTGGACGCGCAGTGGCGCAGCGAGAACAAGCCGAAGAAGGGCTGAGCACCATCTAAGGCACCGGCGGCCCGCGCCGGTGCGCTAAAATCCCACCTTCATACAACGAACACCCGCCCCATCCCATGCTCGACATCCAGCTGCTGCGCAAAGACCTCGACGGCGTCGCCAGGCGACTCGCCGACCGCGGCTATACCCTCGACACGGCGGCCTTCACCGCGCTCGAAGCGGAACGCCGCGACACCCAGACCCGTACCGAAGAGATGCAGGCGCGCCGCAACAGCCTGTCGAAGCAGATCGGCGCGATGAAAGGAAAGGGCGAGGACACCTCGGCGGTGATGGCCGAAGTCGGCGGTATCGGCGACGAGATGAAGGCGTCGGCGGCGAAGCTGGACGAGATCCAGAAGGGTCTGTCGGATCTGCTGCTCGGCGTGCCGAATCTGCCGCACGAAAGCGTGCCGATGGGCAAGGACGAGGCCGAAAACGTCGAAGTGCGACGCTGGGGCACGCCGCGCCAGTTCGATTTCGAAGTAAAGGATCACGTCGACGTGGGCACGCCGCTCGGCCTCGACTTCGAGACCGGCGCAAAGCTCTCGGGCGCGCGTTTCACCATGTTGCGCGGGCAGATTGCGCGGCTGCATCGTGCGCTCGCGCAGTTCATGATCGACACGCATACGCAACACCACGGTTACACCGAGGTGTACACGCCGTACATCGTGAATCCGGAAATTCTGTACGGCACGGGCCAACTGCCCAAATTCGCCGACGACATGTTCCGCGTCGAGAAGGGCGGTGACGAGAACACGATTACGCAATACCTGATCTCCACCTCGGAAATTTCGCTGACGAACACGGTGCGCGACAGCATCGTCGAACCGGACGCGCTGCCGATCAAGCTGACCGCGCATTCGCCGTGCTTCCGCTCGGAAGCGGGCTCGTATGGTCGCGACACGCGTGGCCTGATTCGCCAGCATCAGTTCGACAAGGTCGAGATGGTGCAGATCGTCGCGCCGGACGCGTCGTACGACGCGCTGGAGCAGATGGTCGGCCACGCCGAGACGATTCTGCAGAAGCTGGAATTGCCGTATCGCGTGATCACGCTGTGCACGGGCGACATGGGTTTCTCCGCTGCCAAGACGTACGACCTGGAAGTGTGGGTGCCGGCGCAGAACACGTATCGCGAGATTTCGAGTTGCTCGAATACCGAGTCGTTCCAGGCTCGCCGGATGCAGGCGCGCTTTCGCAATGCACAGGGCAAGCCGGAGTTGCTGCACACGCTGAACGGTTCAGGGTTGGCCGTGGGCCGCACGCTCGTCGCCGTGCTGGAGAATTTCCAGAACGCCGACGGCTCGGTGACGGTGCCGGCGGCGTTGCGTCCGTATCTCGGCGGTATCGAACGGCTGGCGGTGCCGGCGGCCTGATTGCCGGAAGTCCAGGCCCCTCTGGGCTGAAAAAGTTTGACGAGGGGCTTGGAAATCGGAATCAGCTGTTCTATAATCTTTCTCTCCCAAGCAGCGACCCGCTTGGATCTGACGAAGCAGCTTCATCGCTGTGAGTTGGAAGACCCGGAAAGGTGGCAGAGTGGTCGAATGCGCTGGACTCGAAATCCAGTGTACCTTTAGGGGTACCGTGAGTTCGAATCTCACCCTTTCCGCCAAATTTAAAAACCCCGCAGAACGAAAGTTCTGCGGGGTTTTTGCTTTTGTCTCCCTCCGGCCGCCGCCAAACTAAATCACCAGCTTCGGCTCCGCATCGCCGGTTCGCTTCGGGGCGTCGCCGAACAATCTTGCCAGCGCCGCCGCCATCCCAAGTAACAAGGCCAACGTCAGCCCCCATCCGGCGACGAGGCCGCTCGGTCCACGCTCGATCAATCGCGACGTCCAGAAATCCGGGAAGCGGCGGCCTTCATCCTGCTGCGCGAACCTGGGATCGGAACCGGCGAACATCAGCGTTTCGCCGTGCATGCCCATCCAGAAGCCCTTCCAGATACCTTCGGTTGCGTACGGGTAGGTGGCGTCCTGCTGGTCGGAGCCCGGGTACTCGGCCATGATCACGTGCCAGTTGGTGGTGGCCGGCGCCACGTTCCAGCACACGGCGGCGATCACGACCACAGCCGCAGCAACGCGCGACGTACTGGCAATTGCCAGAAGACACGGCCCCACCGCGAGGAACAGGACCGGCAGACACGGGACGAGGTATCGAGGTCCCCAACCGAACGTGCCCCAGTGGTTCAGCTTTGCGATCACCACCATGTAGATGAGCATGCCGAGCGTCATCGATTGAATCAGCGTGCGCTGGCGGCTGTTCAGATTTCGCCAGACCCATGGCAACACGAGGACCGCGACGACGATCGGGCAAAACAGCAGCAAGCCCCGGTTCGGCGAGAACAGCAAGCCGGCGAGGCCGTGCAGGATGTTGCCGTCCATCGCGTTGCCGCCTTTCAGGTAGTAATCGCTCGCCGTGGCGGGGCGCAGGAACTGGCCGGTCCGGACTGCGTTATAGACAAAAGTCGGAATCATGCCGACGGCGAACGTCGCGCCCAGCAATACATAGCGCGGCAACGATCCACGAGTGCGCCAGGCCAGACATGCCACGGCGACGACCAGGCCCGGCGCCAGCGAATAACGGAAGGTGCAGGCGATGGCAAGCCATAACCCCGCCGCGATAAACGTGCGCGGGCTCGCGCCGGGTCGCGACAAGCCCTGTGCGTAATAGAGAAACGCACACATGGCAGCGGCGCAGGGCGCGACGTCCCAGGTGACCTTGGCGTACGGCAGGAAGAAGGTGCCGGCCGCAAACACGAACGCGATGAGGAACGCCTGTCGCGCGGTGTAGAACTCGCTGAACAGCAGGAACAGGAAATAGCAGCCCAACGCATAGAAGAGCGAGTACGTGAGCGCGACGCCGACCTTCGAGATCAATGGCGGGTTCTTCACCATTTCGTCGACGCTCGCGTGACTGAGCTTCGCTCCGATCAGTGCGCCGGGCAGCATCAGCAGCGTGGCGCCCAAATCGTGCGGCTCGTAATAGACCCCGTTAGGCGCCGCGACCCAAAAATCGGGATTGGGCGGCGTTCGCGTACCCAGATCGTGACGCGTGACCGCGAGCATGGCAGACGACAGTTGCTGACCGGCATCGAAACTGCCCATTCGGCCGCTCGACATCAGCACGAAAAAGAACACGAAGAACGCAAGCACTGCGGTCCGGATGCTGAGCCTGAGCCAGGGATAACGTCGGACCTGATTGTCGCGCGCCATGTTTGCCTCGCCGCAGAGTCGAGTGGTCGCTCAGGTCCATCGCGCTCGGTTCGTGGAGCGGTCGCCGTCGATCAGCCGATCCACGCGCCTGGGCAGAACATGGGTCCGACTCTAGCGAGCCGCTACCGGCAGCAATGTGCGCTCCCCAACATTGCTGACTTGCCCCCCATTTCCGCCACCTCTGCATCCATTTCCGCCTCCGCTGCGTAAATCCCCTCAAGGACGCGCAAGCCCCGCCTCACCTGACTAAACCACCGCGCGTCCCCATGAAGAGGAGACGCGCCCATGACCCAATCCGCACCGACCACCCCACTACCGCGCGGCTCGCGGGTCGCGGTCATCGGCGCCGGTATCTCGGGTTTGGCCAGCGCCTATCTGCTGGCGCGCAACCATCGGGTCACCCTGTTCGAATCGGCCGGCTATCTGGGCGGCCACACCAATACGGTCGACGTCACGCTCGAAGGCCATACGCATCCGGTCGATACGGGCTTTCTGGTGTTCAACGACCGGACTTACCCGAACCTGATCGCGCTGTTCGACGAACTGGGCGTGCAGTCGCATCCGAGCGACATGACTTTCTCGGTCTCGCTCGACGAAGGCCGTCTCGAATGGGCCGGCACCAGTCTGAACACGGTGTTCGCGCAACGCCGCAACCTGTTCTCGCCGACCTTCATCGGCATGCTGCGCGACATCATGCGCTTCAACGGCAGCGCGCAGCAGAACCTCGAACTGGCGACGCAAACGCGTGCGTCGATGGGCGAGTTGCTGACCACCGGCGGCTACGGCGGCGCGTTCCAGCGTCATTATCTATTGCCGATGGCGGCTGCGATCTGGTCGAGCGCCACCGCCGACATTCTCGCTTTCCCGGCCACCACGTTCCTGCGCTTCTGCCTGAACCACGCGTTGCTGCAGGTGAATCGCCGGCCGCAGTGGAAGACCGTCGTCGGCGGCGGCCGGGAGTACGTGAGGCGCATCGCCGGTCAACTCGACGACGTCCGCGTCGGCGCGGCCGTGCGCGGTGTGCGGCGCGACGAGCAAGGTGTCGACGTGTACACCGACACCGGCACCGAGCGCTTCGACGCGCTGGTCCTCGCCACGCACGCACCGACCACCCTGCGTCTGCTGCAGGACGCCGATCAGGACGAGCGCGGCGTGTTGAGCGCCGTGCGCTATCAGCCGAACGTCGCCGTGCTGCATACCGATACGAATCTGCTGCCGCGTCGTCAGCGTGTGTGGTCGGCCTGGAATTACCTGGGCAGCCGCAGCATCGACGGCACGCAGCCGGTGTGCGTGAGCTATCTGGTTAATCAGTTGCAGCCGCTGCCGTTCAGGACGCCGCTCGTCGTCACGCTCAATCCGGTGACGCAACCCGCGCCCGGAACCGAGCTGCGCCGCTTCGTCTACGACCATCCGCTGTTCGATCTGGCCGCGATCGACGCCCAGCATCGCTTGCCGACGCTTCAAGGCAAGCGTCGCACGTGGTTCGCGGGCGCATGGACGGGCTACGGTTTTCATGAAGACGGTCTGAAATCGGCGCTGCGTGTAGCTGCCGATTTCGACGCCTCGCCGGCGTGGGCCAGGCTATGAACGCCGCCCTTGCCAAGCTCGACCCGGCGGCCTGGCTTTTGACGGGCAAGGTGATGCACGAGCGTCTGCGGCCGCAGCCGCATCGCTTCACGTATCCCGTGTTCTACGTGCGCTGCGATCTGGACCGGCTGGCGTCGCTCGATTGCGGCTGGTTCGGTATCGACCGCTGGCGGCCGCTGAGCTTGCACGCACGCGACCACGGTCCGTGCGACGGCAGCGATCTCGCCACGTGGATGCGCGCGCAACTATCGGCGGCGGGGATCGGCGAAGCGGACGGCAAGATCTGGCTGCAAGCCTTTCCACGTGTATTCGGCTACGCCTTCAATCCGATCAGTTTCTGGTTCTGCCACGACCGCGACGGCAATTTGCGCGCGCTGCTGGCCGAAGTGCGCAATACGTTCGGCGCGCGTCACAGTTACCTGCTCAGTGCGCCGGGCAATGCGCCGATTACGGCGCACACGCCGCTGGTGTGTCGAAAAATGCTGCACGTCTCGCCGTTTTGCCGCGTGGAAGGCGGCTACACGTTCCGCGTGAAGGAAACGCCGACCAGCGCCTCCGTCGCGATCGACTACAGCGACGCCGACGGCTTGTTGATCCGCACGGCACTCGGCGGCCGCTTGACGCCTTTGACACGCACCACCGCATTGGTCGCGCTGTTTCGTCAACCGCTCCTGAGCGTCGGCGTGGTCGCACGAATTCATTGGCAGGCCCTGCGCCTCGCCTTCAGGAAAGCGCCGTTCTACGGCAAAAACCCCGCGCCGGGCCGCACTGCCGACGCTACCACCGACCCCGTCGCAGGCGGCCAACCATCCGCCGCCGCGCAGCCTATTTCGACCGATTGAGGAGATTCAGCCATGGCGCTTTCCAGAACCCTGAGCGGGCACCGAACCGCGCCCGCGTCAGCGCGTCTCTTTCTGTCTCTGCTCGAAAGGATCCGGGTGGGGCATCTGGTATTGATCACGCCCGACGGTCAGCAGCGTGTATTCGGCGACCCGCATGCGGCGCCCGGCGCACGCCTCGAAATGCGTGACTGGCGCGCGTGCGGCGCGATTCTGCGCAAAGGCGATATTGGTTTCGCCGACGCGTGGCGCGCGTTCTGGGTCGACACGCCCGACCTCGCCGCGCTGCTGCGAGTGGCGATTCGCAACGAGCGCGCCTTGCAACGCACGGTCTATGGCGGCTGGCTCGCGCAAATGTGGTACGGGCTGCGTCACAAGCTGAGGCCCAATACACGCACCGGCAGCCGCCGCAATATTCACGCGCACTACGACATCGGCAACGCGTTTTACGGACAGTGGCTGGACCCGAGTTTCACCTATTCGAGCGCAGTGTTCGACGACAACTTCCATCAGTCGCTCGAAGACGCCCAGCATGCAAAGTATCAACGCATCATCGACACGCTGGGTTTGCGCGAAGGCATGCATGTTCTGGAAATCGGCTGCGGGTGGGGCGGTTTTGCGATGCATGCGGCGCGCCAGGGCATTCACGTGCACGGCGTGACGATCTCGCCGGCGCAGCTCGAATATGCGCAGGATCGCATCCATGCAGCGCGTCTCGCCGATCGCATCCATCTGGAGTTGCGCGACTACCGCACGCTCACGGGGCAGTACGACGGCATCGTGTCGATTGAAATGTTCGAGGCGGTCGGCGAAAAATTCTGGCCGACTTACTTCACGATTCTGCGCGAGCGTTTGCGGCCAGGCGCCCGCGCGCTGGTGCAAACCATCACGATCGACGACTCGCATTTCGCCGCTTATCGCGCGACTAGCGACTTCATCCGCGAATTCATTTTTCCGGGCGGCATGTTGCCGAGCCCGCAGCGTTTCGTCGAGGCGGCGCGGCGCGGCAAACTGGTGGCGTGTACGTCGCTCGCCTTCGGGCGCGATTATGCGGAGACGTTGCGCCGCTGGCGCGGCGCGTTCGAAGCGCAACTCGACACGATCAAGGCGCAAGGCTTCGACGAGATTTTCGTGCGGACGTGGCGCCTCTATCTGGCGTATTGCGAGGCGGGCTTCGACGAAGGACGCACCGACGTCATGCAGTTCGTGCTCGCTCAGGCAGACTGACATGCGAGCGCTCGCGGCTCTCGTGCTCGCGCTGTGGATGTCCGCCGCGTGCGCCGATTGGCGCGGCGATGTGCAGTCCGCGAAGCTCGTCGGCGAAGGCGATTTCACCGTGCTCGGCTTCCGGCTGTATCGCGCGCAGATGTGGAGCGAGCGCACGCCGGTCGATTACGACGAGCGCTTCGCGTTGCATATCGTCTACGCGCGTGGGATCAAGCGCGAGCGTCTCGCCGATACCGGCATCAGCGAGATCAAGCGGTTAGCCGACGCACCGATTCCTGCGCAGACGCTGGAGCGCTGGCGCGCGGACATGCTGCAGGCCTTCGTCGACGTCGCCCCCGGCGATCAGTTGAGCGCGGTCAATCTGCCCGACAAGGGCGTGCGTTTTTATGCGGGCGAACGCATGACCGGCGAATTCGACGACCCCGCTTTCGCGCGCGCCTTCTTCGGCATCTGGCTCGATCCGTCGACGCGCGCGCCGAGCCTGCGCAAACAGTTGCTCGGCACGGCGGCGCAGCCGTAAACCGCGTGCCGTGGTCAGCCGATCAATCGTTGTGTCCTGACGTGTTTTGCTTCTGGCAATCGGCGTTGTCCGTCGCCGATGCGGGTTTAGCCTCGATCGCACATGGCTCGGCTTTCGCGCCTGCACTTGCACTCGCACTCCGTCGCATCTGATACACGTTCCCGGAAGCCGCAGAAGAAGAGGGCAACGCTCGCGCGCTACGGTCCCGCTGCGACGCGCTGCTCACCTGCGCGTCGATGAATGCGCTCGTATCGTCGAGCACCGGCGCAAACCCTCGCAACGGTCCCGCGATCGCGCCCACCAGCAACGCATGCCCGACGCGCGGATAGTGCTTGACCTCGACCTGCCTGTCGCCCGCGATGCGCAGCTTCGCCGCCAGCCGGTCGGTGTTGCCTGGGTCGACGGTCGTGTCGCGCTCGCCCGCCGCGAGGAACATGGGCGGCTCGTCGCCTTCGACGAAATTGATCGGCTGACTTGCTGCACGCAATGCCGGTGGGAAGATCGCTTCGAGTGTGGCGTCCTGCAGCGGCAGAAAGTCGTAAGGGCCGGCGAGTCCGATCACGCCGCTGATATCGGCTTTGCTCATCTGCTGGGCGGCGAGATACCGGCCATCGGTGGCCAGCATCATCACGATGTGAGCGCCCGCCGAGTGGCCCATCAGAAAGATGCGCGACGGGTCGCCGCCGAATTCGGCCGCGTGGTCGCGCGTCCAGCGCACGGCTGCTGCGGCGTCGTCGACAAAACCGGGGAAGGCGGTCTCAGGCCAGGTGCGATAGTCCGGAACCACCGCCAGGAAACCGCGCGAGGCCAGCGCCGCGCCGACGAACAGATAGCTGCTGCGCGAACCGCTCTGCCAGCTGCCGCCATAGAAGAACACGACGATCGGCCGCCCTTGCGTGCCGGCTGGCGGAGTGCCGGCCGTGGGCATATAGACGTCGAGTTTCTGACGTGGCGCGTTGCCGTACGCGAGGCCTTTGTCGGCCTGAAAGTCTTTGTGCGAGACGGCGGCGTTGAGCACGCCGGCCGCACTGCAGCCGCCGAGCGCGGCGAGCGCAACCGCAGCGGTCAATCTGAGCAGGCGTCGAGGCATGGGAGTCGGTCCGTTCGAAAAATTATTCGTTCGAACAATGTACGCGTCAATCCGTGGAGCGGATGCAATCGCGCCGGCCCGGCATGCAAGGCGATTGCGCGATTACAACGCCACCCCGGCGATTTGCAGCAACAGCACGAGATTGAGCGAGAGCACGACGAGCGTGCCGATCACCGCTGCAATCGTCGTGATGCGGCGATTCCGGTAGCGGCCCATCAATGCGCTATTCGACGTGAACCACACCAGCGCGATCATCGGCACGGGCAGGGCGATGCTCAGCACCACCTGGCTGAGCACCAGCGCGCGCGTGGCGTCGACTCCGCATGCCACCACCACGAAGGCGGGCACCATCGTGATCAGGCGGCGCGCCCACACGGGAATATGAAAGCCGACGAAGCCCTGCATGATCATTTGCCCGGCCATGGTGCCGACCACCGAGCTCGACACGCCGGAGGCGATTAGCGCCGCCAGAAATAGGCCGGCCGCGGCGCCGCCGAGTAGCGGCGTCAGCGTGCGCCAGGCGGTTTCGATGCTGGCGATGTCGGCATGGCCCGCATGAAACGCGCTCGACGCCATGATCACCATCGCCATATTGATGAGCCCCGCGACGCCGAGCGCGACCACCACCTCGATATTGGAAAAACGCAGCAGCTTGCCCCGTTCGCCTTCGTTGCGCGGCTTCACGCGATTCTGCGTGAGCCCGGAATGGAGGAACAACACATGCGGCATGACCGTGGCGCCGATGATGCCGACCGAAATCGTCAGCGCGGCACTATCGGGCATGCTCGGCGAAAAGGTATGTTTGACCACCGAAGGCCAATGCACCGGCGCGATCAGCAACTCGGCGAGGTACGACAATCCGATCACGCCGATGAGCGCCGCGATCGCCAGTTCGAGCGGACGAAAGCCGCGCTTCTCGAACTGCAGCAAGCCATATGTGACGGCTGCGGTAATCAGCATGCTCGGCATCATGGGTAGATGCGTGAGCAACGACACGCCGATCGCACCGCCGACGAATTCCGCCAGGTCAGTGGCCATCGCCGCGATTTCACTGATGCCCCACATCGTCAGGACACAGCGGCGCGGCAACGCGGCGCCGCATAATTCGGCGAGATTGCGGCCGGTCACGAGGCCCAGTTTCGCGGAGAGCGATTGAAACAGCATCGCGACGACGTTCGCCACCGCCACGACCCACAACAGCGTATAGCCGTAACTGGCGCCGGCCTGAATGTTGGTCGCGAAGTTGCCTGGGTCCATGTAGGCGATCGAGGCCACCACCGCCGGGCCGACAAACGGCAGCATCGCGCGCAGGCCACGGCGTCTGCCCGCCAGCGTCTCGCGAATGTCGAAACAGGTCTGCTCGGTGAGGGTCTGAGGCACGGCGGCCTGACTCATCGCATCGTTCATGACGGCTCCTGTACAGCGTCAGGCGTTCAAGGCAAGACCGATGAAGTCCGGCCAACGGGTGAGCGCGATCGTCATCGCGGCGACCCGTTGCCGGTGCATCCGATACCGCGCTTATGTGCGTCAGGCGCTCATGTTGAGCACGCCGTTCACGCCGTTCGGGAAGAAGCCGCCCTTGGTCGCCGCCGAACTCGTCAGGTAGACGATGTTGAGGACGTTGCTGTAATTGCGGCTGAAGGCGAGTCCGTTGCTGTCGAGCGGCACGATGTTCGACGTGCCGGCGGTCGCGCCGGTGATTCCCTGATCGTCATGACCGTTGTTGTCGAGGCTGTCGCGCGCGGCCGAAATTGCGTTGGCCGCGGTGACGAGGCTCGTCATGTCGATGCCTTTCGAGTACAGCACCGTGCGTACCAGGCCGGCGTGATAGGCCTCGGCCGCGAGAATGCCGGCGGCGGCTTCAAGGAAGGTCTTGTTGGTGATGAGCGGTGAAGCGCCTTTGTAGGCCGTCACGCCGACGTCTTCGAAGATGAACGCGCCGAGCAGGAAATTGTTGTCGTTCGCATACGGGTTGAACGCCGCGCCCGCGCCGACCAGTCCCGCCGCACGAGCCGCATTCGAGAACGCGCCATTTGGATCGGTGCCGCCGATGTCGATCGACGGCATCGCGACCGCCGCCGAACCCAGCGCGGTGCGCAGGAAGGTGACGTGTTCGCGTTCGTCGTTGGCGATCTCGTTGGCGTAGGCCTTGACGACCGGATCCTGGAAAGGCACTTGCTGCCCCGGGATCACCGTGCCCATCGTGCCGACACCGGCCGTCATGCTGGCCGCGAGTCCCGCGCCTGTGGTCGCATAGGTATAGAACTGCGATTCGAGGTACTCGAGATTGAGCGCGAAGTTCAGAATTTCCGCGTCGGTCGGTGCGCTTTGCGCCGTGGCGCTGACGCCAGACCCACCGCCGCATGCGCTGATCAGCGTGCCGCCGACCAGACCCAGACCGAGTCCGCCCGCATTGCGAAAAAATTGCCGACGTTGCAGGCGACGCTCGACGCGTCGATCGAATGCATCGATAAGGGATGCTGATTTATTGCTGGACTCCGACATGACGATGCTCCTCAGATGGTTCGCTGCCAAAAGCCGCGGACTCGCGACGCACACGCGTTGACGATTGCCCTTCACGCGTTGCACAGACGCAAAAACGCGGACGCAAAGAGGCCCCTGTTCTTCTGAGAAGAACTAAATGATCCGGGAGAAGAAGCGAGCCCTCATCCGCCTTTACGGCGCGAATGTCCGGCTAGATGCAAACCTCACAAAAGATTTCTCTGTGCACTTGCAGCATGTGCGTGGACGAGTCGGCGCGATCATCCTGTGGGCGGGTCTGGTCCGGTTCGCGCGGCTGCGGCGGCGATCCTCTGTACAATTGCCCGATCGATTGAATCTCGACCCCATCCGACCCACATCGACTGAATTCATGGCCATTACCTACAAGACACCCGACGACATCGCCAAACTTCGCATTTCCGGCCGCCTCGCGGCCGACGTGCTGGCAATGATCGGCGAGCACGTCAAGGCCGGTGTCTCCACCGACGAGTTGGACGCACTGTGCAACGACTACATTGTCAATACGCAAAAGTCGATCCCGGCAAATGTCGGCTATCTGGGTTTTCCGAAGACGGTTTGCACCTCGGTCAACCAGGTGGTCTGCCACGGCATCCCGAATCGCAGCGAAGTCCTCAAAGACGGCGACATCATCAATATCGACGTCGCGATCATCAAAGACGGTTATTTCGGCGACACCAGCCGGATGTACTGCGTCGGCCAGCCGAGCACGGTGGGCCGCCAGCTGATCGACACGACCTATGAGGCGATGCTCGCCGGCATCCGCGAAGTCAAGCCGGGCGCCACGCTCGGCGACGTCGGCTATGCGATCCAGAAGGTTGCGCAGCGCGACGGCTTTTCGATCGTGCGCGACTACTGCGGGCACGGCATCGGCAAGGTCTATCACGAAGACCCGCAGGTGCTGCACTACGGCCAGCCTGGGCAGGGCGTGCGCCTGAAGCCGGGCATGGTCTTCACGATCGAACCGATGATCAATGCGGGCCGCGCCGGCACCTCGGTGCTGCGCGACGGCTGGACGGTGGTCACCAAGGACCGCTCGCTGTCCGCGCAGTGGGAGCATATGATCGCCGTGACCGAAGAAGGCTATGAGTTGCTCACGCCCTGGCCGGATGGCACCGGCGCCTACGAGGCGCCTTGAGTTACGCGGGTGCGCCGCATTTCTCGCCCGGCTGACACAACGGCGACACAAGGGCGACACAAGGGTGGCACAATCAGTCAATAATGAATTGACTCGCGAGCCGGTTCGGTTAAAGCTACGCCTTAGGATTTCAAGGGGTTTTCGTCTGCATGAGTGCGTCATTGACCGTTCGCCGTATCGCCGCTGATCAGGGCGCCGTTTTTCGCGAACTCCGTACCGCATCGCTGCGGGAGGCGCCGTACGCCTTCGGCGCGACGCTCGAGGACGCGTTGTCGGCGGATGCCGCCAGTTTCGACGCCACCGCCGCGGAACACGCGGGGTCCTTTATCGTCACCAGCTTCATTCTCTACACCGAGGGCCATCCGGCGGGGTTGATCGAAGCACATTTCGAAGACACCGACGCGCGCCGTGCCTTCGTCGGCGAACTGTGGGTCGCGCCGGCCGTGCGTCATCTGCGTGGTGGCGAGCTGCTGGTCGATACGGCCGCCGCCTGGCTCGCCAATGAAAGCGCCACGGAAATCTACGCCTGGGTCGCCGACGCCAACCGCAACGCCATGCGCTTTTACGAGGCGCTCGGCTTCGGACCGACCGGTGAACACCGGCGCGTCGCGCGTGCGCCCGAGCAGGCCGAAAGTCTGCTGGTGCGCCACGTGCCGACCACCTCCCAGGTATTTCAGCAGTGATCTCCCGAGCGGCGCAACAGTCTGCCGCTCGCTTCCCCTCCGCGTCTGTGCAGCGTTCGTGGCCGAGTCGCCAGCGGCGACGCGACTCCCATGGTCGCTCGCATGAGCGCGGCGCGATCCCGGCGTTCGTCGTCGCGGCAAAAAAGCTGGCCGCGCGCGTGTACGCCTGTAAAATACGCAAAATTTTTTGCCGAACACTATGTCGCCCAAGAAATCGCCCTTTTTCGAACTTCGTAGCGGCTCTGTCGACACGCTCCTGTTCGTGGTCAAGACAACCGACCTCGACGCCATGCGTGCCGAATTGACGCGGCGCTTCGAGGCGACCCCCGAATTCTTCGCCAACGACGTTGTCGCCATCGACGTGCGCCGGCTTGCCGAAAACGAACGCGTGCCGCTCGCCGACATCGCGCAGCTGCTCGACAGCGTGCGCATGCGGCCGGTCGGCGTGGTCGCCAATGCGGCGCAGGCGTGGGCGGCCGAGTCCGCCTTGCCGCTGCTCGAAGCGCGCGACCGTCGCGGCGCCACCGCCAAATCCGCCGAAGAAGACAGCGCCGGCGCGCCTGCGGCCGGCGCAAGTGCCGCTGCCGCGTCGAACGCGAGCCCGGCTGCCGCGCAGGCCAGCCTGTTGCCGCCCGACACGTCGGCGACGTCCGACACCGGCGCCGCGAATTCGGGCGCTCCGGTCGTGCCGACGCCCGCCGCCGAGCCGGTGCGTCTGGCCACCTCGTCGCAAACCACGGTGATCGACAAGCCGCTGCGCTCCGGCCAGCGCATCTACGCCAAGGGCGATTTGGTGGTGCTCGGTCTCGTGAGCTACGGCGCTGAAGTGATCGCCGAAGGCAACATCCATATTTACGCGCCGTTGCGCGGCCGGGCTTTGGCCGGCGTGCAGGGCAACCACGACGCGCGCATTTTTTGCACGTGTCTCGAGCCGGAACTCATCTCGATCGCCGGCATCTATCGAACGACTGAGAACCCGCTGCCGGCCGACGTGCTCGGCAAGCCGGTGCAGATCTGGCTCGACGAAGAAAAACTGATGATCGAACCGCTGCGGCTCACGTGACCGGCGGGCGGCGCGGGTGGCCCTGAGCCAATCCGCCACGCCGCGTCGCACGGCAAATATGGCCGCACATAATTGACGAATTTGACGAACACAAGGTAAG
Organism: Paraburkholderia sp. BCC1884; assembly: GCF_900996225.1. Lineage (GTDB taxonomy): Bacteria > Pseudomonadota > Gammaproteobacteria > Burkholderiales > Burkholderiaceae > Paraburkholderia. The sequence goes on from NZ_CAAJGL010000101.1 coordinate 449,667, forward strand.
GGTAATGGCAAAAATCATTGTGGTGACTTCGGGCAAGGGTGGCGTGGGCAAGACGACCACGAGCGCGAGTTTTGCATCGGCCCTCGCGTTGCGGGGCAGCAAGACCGCCGTGATCGACTTCGACGTCGGCCTGCGTAACCTCGACCTCATCATGGGCTGCGAGCGCCGCGTGGTGTACGACCTGATCAACGTGATCCAGGGCGAAGCCAATCTGAACCAGGCGCTCATCAAGGACAAGAAGTGCGAGAACCTGTTCATCCTGCCGGCCTCGCAAACGCGTGACAAAGACGCGCTGACGCTCGAAGGCGTCGAAAAGATCATCAACGACCTGATCGCGATGGACTTCGAGTACATCGTCTGCGATTCGCCGGCCGGCATCGAATCGGGCGCGTTGCTCGCGATGCACTTCGCCGACGAAGCGCTGATCGTGACGAACCCGGAAGTGTCGTCGGTGCGCGACTCGGACCGCATCCTCGGCATTCTGTCGTCGAAGACCAAGCGCGCAATCGAAAGCAAGGAGCCGATCAAGGAACACCTGCTGATCACCCGCTACAACCCGAAGCGCGTGAGCGAAGGCGAAATGCTCTCGCTCACCGACATCCAGGAAATCCTGCGCATCGACCTGATCGGCGTGATTCCGGAATCGGAAGCGGTGCTGCACGCGTCGAACCAGGGTCTGCCGGCGGTGCACCTCGACGGCACGGACGTAGCGGAAGCCTATAAAGACGTGGTGTCGCGTTTCCTCGGCGAGCAGAAGTCGCTTCGCTTTACCGACTATCAGAAGCCCGGGCTGTTGCAGCGCCTCTTCGGCACCAAGTAAGGGGAGCGCACGTCATGTCGATTCTTTCGTTTTTGCTGGGCGAGAAGAAGAAGTCCGCGTCGGTAGCGAAGGAACGCCTGCAGTTGATCATCGCGCACGAGCGCGCCGGCGGCCACGCGCCTGCCGATTATCTGCCTGCGTTGCAACGCGAACTGGTGGCCGTGATTTCGAAGTACGTGAAGATTTCCGATGAGGATATACGCGTGAGTCTCGAACGCCAGGACGACCTCGAAGTGCTCGAGGTCAAGATCGAAATCCCGCAGGCCTGATTCTTCAGGCTCGGTGTTAACCGCTGGTCTGATTGTCGTCAGGCCTGGCGGTTGCGTCCTACGGCCGGTTTTTGCCGGCCCGTTTGCACGCCATGCCGCGTTGCGCAGAGACAGCGTAACGCGCGCCTTTCTCCCGTCGAAATAATCCGTTGCACTTGCGGGTATGCCGTTACACGGCGGCCGTCAGCCGATTCATCCCCTCGCGCATTAAATAGATAACGCCGGAGACGGTGTCCACCTACAGAGGGAAAAAATGAATAAGACCTTTCGCTTGCTGATCGCCAACACCGTTCTGATCGCTGCCGGCACGGCCGCCGTCGCATCGGCCTCCGCTGAAGAAGTCGTGGTGATCGCGCCGTCGGCACCGCCGGCGGTTCGCTATGAGGCAGTGCCCGCGCCGCGCGTCGGCTATGTGTGGGATCACGGTCACTGGCGCTGGGACCATGGCCGCTATGTCTGGGCCGCCGGTCACTGGCAAGCCGAGCGTGTGGGCTATCACTGGATGCCGGGCCACTGGGTCGCACACGGTCCGAACTACCACTGGGTTCAAGGTCACTGGGCGTAAGCCTTCAGCGGGCGTCGCCCGCTTTGCGGCACGACGCGGCGAACGCCGCGCATGCCGCCACTCCCCCATTCTGACGATATTCGCGCCGCGCACGAGCCCGGTGCGGCGCGAGCCTGCGCGTGTCGAGCGCGAGGTTCACCCTTTTGAGGAAACACGTGATGAAAAAGAATCTGCTTCTGATTGCCGCGCTGGCGGTCATGCTGGCCGGCTGTGTCGTCGTACCGGCGCGTCCGATGTATGTGCACGCGCCGGGTATCGTCGTTTATTGACGCGGTGCGCCAGTGTCGTCTCGTGCGGGCGGCTCGCCGGTGGCTTCTTCGACAGCGGCGGGGTCGGTCGCCGAGGTAGTTGTCGTTGTCGTCGTCGATTCGGGCGTCGAGCCGGTGGCCGGATCGTCTGTCGCGCGCGGTGCTTCGGCTTCGGGCACTTCCGGCGTCGCCGCGGATACCGGCCCCGGCAACGGCGTGATGTAGCGCTCGGCGAGCGACTCGTACAACGGCGGCGCAAACAGACGCGCCACGCGGCTCGCGATCAACGCGGTCGCCATCAACGAAATCACCAGCGCGTGTCCATCGATCATCTCCATCACGATCACGAACGACGTGATCGGCGACTGCGTCACGGCGGCCAGATAGCCGACCATGGCGAGCGCGATCAGCATGGGCAGATCCATCGAGCTGAACACCATGTGCAGCAGATTGCCGAAGCCCGCCCCGATCGATAACGACGGCGCGAAGATGCCGCCCGGAATGCCGGGCAGATACGAGCCGATCATCGAGATCATCTTCAGGAACGGATAGAAGACAGACAGATGCTCATGGCCGTCGAGCAGTCCGCGCGCTTCCGCGTAGCCGCTGCCGAAGGTATTGCCGCCCGAAATCAGCCCGACCCCCGCGATCACGAAGCCGCACACCGCAGCAAAGGCCACCGGCCGTTCGCGGTGCAGTTGCCGTAGCGGCGCCGGAATCCAGCGCGCCGTGTTCAGCAGCAGCCAGCCGAATACGCCCCCCGCAATGCCGGTGACGATGGCCGTGAGCAACACTGCGAGCGCCAGCAGATCGGGGAAATGCGCGCCGATCTGAATCGTGCCGAAGTAGGTGTAATTACCGTTCAGCCCCAGCGCGATCACACCGGCGATGATGATCGCGGTGATCAGCACGCCGCTCGCACGCGCCTCGAAGCTGCGGGTCAATTCTTCGATGGCGAACACGATGCCTGCCAGCGGTGTATTGAACGCCGCCGACAAACCGGCCGCTGCGCCGGCCAGCACGAGTTGCCGTTCGATCAGCGCATTCGAGCGCGGGTAGAGCCGCCGCAGATTGAACATCAATGCCGCGCCGACCTGCACGGTCGGTCCCTCGCGGCCGATCGTAAGGCCGCCGAGAATCGCCAGAAACGACACGGCGATCTTGCCGAACAGAATCCGGAACGACAGCAGCCGCGCGCCGTATTCGCCGGGCTTCGCGTGCAGCGTGGCGATTACTTGCGGAATGCCGCTGCCTTCCGCGCCGCGAAAGAACTTGCGCGTCAGCCAGACGGCGAGCGCCGCCACCGCAGGCGTAATGATCAGCGGCGCCCACACATGCTGTTGCTGGACCGTGCGAAATTCGTTGTAGCCCCAGTCGATGAGTCTTGCGTAGAACACCGCGACCAGGCCGACGGCGATCGCGCCGAGCCAGAACACGCCGTATTGGCGCCACAGGCGTCGCGCGCGACGCACGATGCCGTAAGAGAGAAGAGGGAAGACCCGAGCCATTGGAATGTACCGGCGCAAAGCGCTCAGTATAAAGGGCGCGCGCTCGTTGAAACGGCTTGGGCCGCAGCGCGGTCGTTCAGCGGAAAAGAAAAGAGGCGCAACGAGCAGTACGTCCGGTGAGATGGACGCTGCCACGTAACGCCTCCGAAAAACGCCCGAGTCGGGGAACTACGGGCGGAGAGGAATCCGTGCAGGACGTTTAATCCAGGACCTTGTCATGCATTACACGCCTGTTAAATCTGTCGCTTTTCGTTGAGTGCCTAATTGCTCATGCGTCCGTTTGCATTGCTCGAAAAGACCTCATCGTGACGGGCGCCGTGCGATGCAGAGCCGATCCGGCATCGGCGCTACGCATTGCGCATGGGCGGCCAGCAAGGCGCGCGCCGGGTCGACACATTGAAAGCAGTATAGGCGGTGTTTTTGTCCGACGTGAATGCCTCATGGCCGTATTCGAACTGCGCCGCGCGACAGCCGTCAGGCCTGTAACACCTTGGTGATCTTCCCTTACAAATGGCAACGTTCGCGCAGGGTCGCGTCGTGTTCAATCGAGTCATTCGGGGTTTCGGCTCGAATGAAATCTGACTCGATGGAGAACAAATATGAAACGCCTCATTCTGACTCTGGTCGCAGGGACGCTGCTCGCAACGGCATTGGGCGGCTGCATCGTCGCGCCGGCTCCGGGCTATTACTACGGAGGCGGCGGCTACTACCATCACGGCGGCTACTATCGCTAACGGCGTCAGGTCACCAGCATTTCGAACGCGATGACCGCCGCAATGGCGGCCGCGTTCGCGGCCAGCGCCTCGACGACGATGCCCTTCCAGGTCGCCGGTCGAAAGCGCAATGCAAGCAGTAGCGAACAGAGCAGGGCCAGCGCGATGATCGTCACGATATCGGCGTTGTGAAGATGAATGTTCATTCGAACCTCCCTGCTTGCCATAGGGTTATTAAAATCGAGTATAGGCAAGTCAAAAAGACGCGCAAGGCCGGGGATTCACCCAGGAAGCACGGTTTGTGTGGCGTGGAGGGTGATTCGCCGGACGCCGCCGCGGCGCAGCTGGAATGCGCCGGGCGGTATCGGTTTGATAGGGCGATGGCGTCGAGCGCCACGCCGCACTACATCAAGTGGGTGTCGCGCGTTTCGCGCATGCAGAGCACGCCAATCATGCTGACTGCGGCAGCGATCGACACATACGCCCCGACCCACGGCAAGCCACCGTGTGCGGCAAGCACCTGAGCGATATATGGCGCGACTGAAGCGCCGAGAATGCCGCCGAGGTTATACGACACGCCCGCGCCGGTGTAACGCACATTGGTCGGGAACAACTCCGGCAGTAGCGCGCCCATCGGCGCGAAGGTCACGCCCATCAGGAACAGCTCGATCACGAGGAACAGCAGGACGTGCGACGTCTGTCCGCTACCGAGCAGCGGCGCCATCGTGAAGCCCGACAGGATCGCCGCGATGATGCCGACGATCAGTACCGGCTTGCGGCCATAACGATCGCTGGCCCATGCCGACAGCGGCGTGGCCAGCGCCATGAAGACCACCGCGATGCACAGCATGCCGAGGAAGGTGGGCCGCGGAATATGCAGGACCGATACACCGTACGACAGCGAGAACGTGGTCGCGTTGTAGAACAGCGTGTAGCAGACCACCATCGCCAGCGCGCCGAGCAGAGTCGGCACCCAGTGTTGCGATAGCAGCGTGGCGATCGGCACCTTGACGCGCTCCTTGCGCTCGATCGCGGCCTGGAAGGCCGGCGTTTCGGCGATTTTCAGGCGCACGTACAAGCCCAGCGCGACCAGCACCGAGCTCACCAGGAACGGTACGCGCCAGCCCCAGCTACGGAACTGCTCGTCGGACAGCGTCAGCGCCAGGGCGAAGAACAGGCCGTTGGAGGCCAGAAAGCCGATCGACGGTCCGAGTTGCGGGAACATGCCGAACCAGCCACGCTTGCCGGCGGGCGCATTCTCGGTGGCGAGGAGCGCTGCGCCACCCCATTCGCCGCCAAGGCCGATCCCCTGGCCGAAGCGCAGGACGCACAGCAGGACCGGCGCGAGGCTGCCGATCGAATCGTAGCCGGGTACGAAGCCGATCAGCGTGGTCGAAACACCCATCACCAGCAGCGAAGCAACCAGTGTCGACTTACGCCCGATGCGGTCGCCGAAGTGACCGAACAGGAACGAGCCGATCGGCCGCGCGATGAACGCGATGCCGAACGTGACGAAGGCCGACAAGGCTTGCGCGGTAGCCGAGCCGTGCGGGAAAAACACGGGTCCGATGACGAGCGCCGCGGCGGTCGCATAGACGTAGAAGTCGTAGAACTCGATCGCGGTGCCGATAAAGCTCGCGAAAATGATCCGCGAGCTCTTGTTCTGCCCAGCCGCATTCGGCTGGGTCGCGGAAATCGGCGAAGTGGACATGCAGGGTCTCCAAATATCGTGCTGCCGCTGGATGGCGTGCGCCTCTACGGCAACTTTGTTTAAGTTCGTGCGCTCCGGCCTGCCTCGCGGCCCAGGCGGGCTACGTGGCGCGAGCGACGAAGCAACAGCTTACAACGGCGGCCGGCGCGGTTCCCGCACGAAAGCAGTCATACCAGGGCAATAACCGAGGCGGGAGATGGCTTAGGCGCGAATCGCGGGGCAGTCGAAACGCCATCGCGCGCGCGGTCCAGGAGATCGCGCGTCGGTCAGGTGCGTCGTGCATCAGGCAGGCGGCGCTCGCGGGTGGCGCGGCGCCGCTGCAATCGGCTGCTCGCCGCGCCGGCGGGTGAGCGGGCGGCGTGAGCCATGCCGGAAGGGTCCGGCGCAAGGAATCTGAAAATTATAACGAGCGCGGCTGCCACGCAGCAAGGCGGCGTGTGTGCCGCGCTCAATCGATGGTTTGCGCTTGCGGCGTGGCGAGTTCGCGTAGCTGGAATTTGCCGTCGTCGTTGAAGAGCCAGTCTTCGAAGAGTTCGAGCTGGCCACGGCCGTCCAGCAATTTACCAGGCGGGAGCGGCAACGGCGAAGCGCGTCGCAAGGTAGCGAGCGCGGTGCTCTCGGCTTCGTCGTCGCCGTTGGTGCGATAGACGGCGGACTGCAGCACCCGGCCGTTGCGATCGACCGTGAATGACACCACCACCAGCGAGCGCAGCATCGCTTGCGGCGTGCCGTGCAGCACATACGACGGATTGCGTTCGATGATGCGCCGCGCCACCGCGTCGCGGTACTGGTCGAGCGTGGCGCTGTTGACCGCAGCGGGCGGCACGCTGAGGGCGGGGCGCGTCGGCGGCGTGAAGGTGCAGCCGGCGACGGCGACGGCCAGCACAGCGCTGAGCAGTGCGAGGCGCGCAGGCGCAAAGCTCACGCTGACGCGGTTGGCGAAGCGTCCGGTCGAGCAGCGAAATTGACGGGTGCGGATAGGCATCGTCGGTGAATCCAGAAGGGCAGGCTCCTCCTCGATGGTAGTCAAAAACCGCCAGGATGCAATTGGCGTTCGCCCTCTGTATGCAGGCGAAAAAAAAGCGAACCCATCATCGGGTTCGCCTCTCCGTCGTGGCAGGCGACGAAGCTGCCGAAGCAGGTTCATCGCTTGCCCCATGGCTTTATTTCAATGCTTCACGCGCGGCCTTGACCGCGGCAAGAACCTGCTCCGGCGCGGTGCCGCCCGGATGATTGCGGCTCGCCACCGACCCTTCCAGCGTCAGATACGAGAACACGTCTTCGCCGATCAGGTGCGCGACGTTCGGCAGTTCTGCGCGCATTTCCTCGAGCGTCAGATCGGCCAGATCGCAGCCGCGATCCGCGCAGATACGCACGGCCAGTGCGACCGCTTCGTGTGCGTCGCGGAATGGCAGGCCACGCTTGACGAGGTAGTCGGCCAGATCGGTCGCCGTGGAGAAACCTTGCAGCGCGGCGTCGCGCATGGCTTGCGGCTTGACCGAAATACCGGCGACCATTTCAGCGAAGATGCGCAGCGTGTCGGCCACCGTGTCCACGGTGTCGAACAGCGGTTCCTTGTCTTCCTGATTGTCCTTGTTGTACGCGAGCGGCTGGCCTTTCATCAGCGTCAGCAGAGCGATCAGATGGCCGTTCACGCGGCCGGTCTTGCCGCGCGCGAGCTCGGGCACATCCGGGTTCTTTTTCTGCGGCATGATCGACGAACCGGTGCAGAAGCGGTCGGCCAGATCGATGAAGCCGACGCGCGGGCTCATCCACAGCACGAGTTCTTCGGAGAAGCGCGACACGTGCGTCATGACGAGCGCCGCTGCCGCCGTGAATTCGATCGCGAAGTCGCGGTCCGAGACGGCGTCGAGCGAGTTTGCGCAGATGCCGTCGAAGCCGAGCGTCTTCGCCACGGCGTGACGGTCGATCGGATAGCTGGTGCCGGCCAGTGCAGCCGCGCCCAGCGGCAGGCGGTTCACACGCTTGCGGCAGTCGACCATGCGCTCGGCGTCGCGCGAAAACATTTCGACGTAGGCGAGCAGGTGATGACCGAAGGTGACCGGTTGCGCGACTTGCAGGTGCGTGAAGCCCGGCATGATGGTCGACGCGTTCTTCTCCGCCATCTCGAGCAAGGCCACGCGCAATTCCGTCAGCAGGCCGCCGATGCGGTCGATCTCGCCGCGCAGCCACAGACGGATGTCGGTCGCGACCTGATCGTTACGCGAGCGGCCGGTGTGCAGGCGCTTGCCGGCGTCGCCGATCAGCGCGGTCAGACGCGCTTCGATATTTAGATGGACGTCTTCCAGATCGAGTAGCCACTCGAATTCGCCGCGCTCGATTTCACCCTTGATCTGCGCCATGCCGCCTTGAATCGAGGCGAGGTCTTCGGCGGCGATGATCTTCTGCGCGGCCAGCATCGAGGCGTGCGCGAGCGACCCTTCGATATCGACGAGCGCCAGACGCTTGTCGAAGAAAACCGACGACGTGTAGCGTTTGACGAGCTCCGACATCGGCTCCGAGAAGCGAGCCGACCAGGCTTCGCCTTTTTTGTGCAGTTGGGACGTCATGGTGTTGGGCAGTTAAGCGGCAGTTGAGCGAGCGGTGAACCGGCCGACGGCGCGCCGCACGTCACCTACCGTGCAAAGCAGCCGCCGAAGCGAGCAAAGACAGGGATTTTAACACTGGCCGCGCGGGCCTATTCGCGCACCAGTACCACCAGCTTCAGATCCTCGCGATGGGCGGGTTTGAAGGTGATCTGGTCGTAGACGACGCGGCCGTCGCGCGGATGATTGAATTCGCGCCGGCCACCTTCGCGGCCGCCGACGTCCTGCGACGCCCAGAAACGCGCGAACGCGTCGCTGGCCTCGCTGAGCGAGTCGATCAAAGCGCGCGTGGGCGCATCGGTCAGATGACGGATCGAATCCGCGCGGAATTCGGCGGCCAGCCGCCGCGCCCGGATTTCCCAGTCGGCGATCAGCTCGCGCGCGGCCGGTTCGGTGAACGTGTAGCGCAGCAGGTTCCGGTCACGCGTGCCGTCCAGCCAGCCGACGAACAGATCGGCGGCGCGCTCGTTCCACGCCAGCGCATTCCACTGACGGTCGAGCACATAGGCCGGTGCGTTCACGAGCTGGACGGTTTCGAGCAGGGTAGCGGGCGCGTCGGCGGCGGCCGGATCGGGCTCGGCCGGGTCGCGCTGGGCGGCCAGTTCGAACAGATAGGCCCGCTCGGCACGCGATAGTTGCAGGGCGACCGCGATCCGCGCGAGCGCGTCGGCGGAGGCCGACACGGGCCGGCCCTGCTCGATCCACGTGTACCAGGTCGGGCTGACGCCGCACAGTTGCGCCACTTCCTCGCGCCGCAAACCCGGCGTGCGGCGGCGCGGACCGGGCGGCAGACCGACCGCTTGCGGCGACAGCCGCTCGCGATGCGCGCGGATGAAGTCGCCGAGCGCGCGGGCCGGGGTGGCGTCGAGTGGCGGCGGATGGTCGGCGGTAGACGGCGAGGTCATGCTTTCTAATGGATTACGCGTGGAGGGGGTGGTTTGGATACCAGAATAATTGCTTAACTTGTACTGGTACACGGCGGGCTCTATTGTAGCGGCTGGCGTGGTGCTTCGGCGCCTCGACCCATGTACTCACAAGTACCCAGATAACCGGAGTTCCCCATGAAGCATCACGATCAGGTCGCCGACGCCTTCGGCTCGACTGCCGCCGCCTATTTGACGAGCCCGACTCACGCCACCGGCGCCGATCTGCGCACGCTGGCCGACGCGATCGCCGCAACGCCGGGCGCGACGGTGCTCGACATGGGCTGCGGCGCCGGGCACGCGAGTTTCGCGGTGGCCCCGCACGCCAGGGAAGTGGTCGCCTATGACATCGCTGCGCAGATGCTGACGACCGTCGAAGGCGCGGCGAAGGAGCGCGGCCTCGCGAATATCCGCACGCAGCAGGGCGCGGCCGAAACGCTGCCGTTCGACGATCACACCTTCGACTGGGTGATCAGCCGCATGAGCGCGCACCACTGGCACGACGTGCCGGACGCGCTGGCCGAAGTGCGCCGCGTGCTGAAGCCGGGCGGCAAGGTGTTGTTCATCGATATCGCGGGCATCGATCATCCGTTGCTGGACACGCATATCCAGGCCATCGAAGTCTTGCGCGACGGCTCGCATATTCGCGACTACCGCGCCGACGAATGGATCGCGCTGTTCGCCGCGGCGGGTTTCACGGCGTCGATTCGCGAGCGCTGGCGCATCGATATCGAGTTCAGTTCGTGGGTGGCGCGCATGCGCACACCGGAGCCGCGCGTGGTGGCGATTCGTTCCCTGTGGGCGAGCGCGCCGGACGAAGTGCGTCACTATTTCGACGTGCAGGAAGATGGCTCGTTCAAGCTCGACGCGTTGATGATCGAGGCGCAGTAAACAGAAAAAGCCGGCAGTGACACCCTGTGTCACTGCCGGCTTTCCATGCTTCGCCGCCCGATGGCTTAGCCGGTATTACGCAGACCCGCCGCAATCCCGTTGATGCTCAGATGAATCCCGCGTCGCACGCGTGCATTGGTATCGCCCGCGCGGTGACGCTTGAGCAACTCCACCTGCAGGTGATTCAGCGGATCGAGATACGGGAAGCGGTTCTTGATCGAGCGCGCGAGCAGCGGGTTCTCCGCGAGTCGCTCGCTCTTGCCGGTAATCTCCGACAACACCTTCGAGGTGCGTTCCCATTCGGCGACGATGCGCTCGAACACATGCTTGCGCAGCTTCTTGTCCGACACGAGCGCCGCGTAACGCGAGGCGACCGCGAGGTCGGTCTTCGCCAGCACCATGTCCATGTTCGAGAGCAGGTTCGCGAAGAACGGCCACGTCTTGTACATCTTCTTCAGCAGTGCAAGACGGCGTGCGCGTTCGGCGTCGCTCGGCGCGCTGTCCAGATGCGCGGCCACCGCGCCGCCGAAACCGTACCAGCCGGTCAGCAGCAAACGGCATTGACCCCACGAGAAGCCCCACGGAATCGCGCGCAGATCTTCGATCTTGCGTTGCTTCGGGTCCTGCAGCTTGCGCGATGCCGGACGGCTGCCGATGTTCAACTCCGCGATCTCCGCGATCGGCGTGGACTCGAAGAAGTACTCCTTGAAGCCCGGGGTTTCGTACACCAGCGCGCGATACGAAGCCATGGCCGCGTCGGAGAGTTGCTGCATGGTTTCTTCGAACACGGGCAGTTGTTCGGGCGCATTGCCGTGCGGCAGCAGCGAGGCCTCGAGCGTGGCGGCCACCACCGTCTCCAGATTGCGTCGACCGATGTCCGGGTTGCCGAACTTGCTCGCGATCACTTCGCCTTGCTCGGTCAAACGGATCTGACCGTCGACGGTGCCCGGCGGCTGCGACAGAATCGCCTGATAGGTCGGGCCGCCGCCACGGCCCACGGTGCCTCCGCGTCCATGGAACAGGCGCAGGGTCACGCCGCGCTCGTTGAACAGCGACACCAGCGCGAGTTCGGCGCGATAGAGCTCCCAGTTCGACGTGAGGAAACCGCCGTCCTTGTTGCTGTCCGAATAGCCGAGCATCACTTCCTGCTCGTTGCCTTGATGCTCGATCAGCGCGTCGACGCCCGGCAACGCGATCAGATCGCGCATGATGTGCGGCGCGTTGCGCAAGTCGGGGATCGTCTCGAACAGCGGAATCACCATCAGGCCCGCGCGCGCCGGATCGTTGGCGTCGCCCAGGCGGCCGTGCAGCAGGCCGGTCTCCTTTTGCAGCAACATCACTTCGACCAGATCGCTAACCGTTTCCGTGTGCGAAATGATGTAGTTGCGCACCGCGCGCGAGCCGAATTTTTCCCGCGTGACACGCGCTTCCTCGAGCACGCCGAGTTCGCTCTTCACGAGATCGGAGTAGTCGGCATACGGCAGACGCAGCGGACGCGGCTGCGCCAGTTCCGCGAGCAGTACCTCGAGCTTGTCCGCTTCGGACAGCGCCGCGTAGTCTTCTTCGACGCCCGCGCGTTTGAGCAGCTCGGCGATCACCGCTTCGTGGATGTCGGAGCTTTGGCGCAGGTCGATGCTCGCCAGATGGAAGCCGAACACTTCGGCGGCGCGGGCGAGCGGCGACAGGCGCGGCGCCGCGAGCGGCGCGCCATGATGTTCGGCGAGCGAATCGATCAGCACGTGCAGATCACGCACGAACTCGGCGGAATCCGCATACGGCGTGGCGCGCACCGGCGCGGCGCCCCGACCCGCGCTGCGCACCGGCACACTGCCTTCGCCGAGACGCACGCGTGCGCTTGCGGCGAGGCGCGTGTACATGCCGATCAATGCGCGACGATACGGCTCGTCGGTGCGATGCGGCGACTGGTCGGGCGACGCGTCGGCGAGTGCCTTGAGCGCATCGCTCGCGCCGGCCAGCAGGTTCGACACCGACAACTCGGCGCCGAGCTTGTGCACTTGTTCCATGTAGTGCTCGAAGATCACCGCGGCCTGGCGGGTGATCGCGTGTTCGAGCGTTTCGGCCGTGACGTTCGGATTGCCGTCGCGGTCGCCTCCGATCCAGCTGCCCATCTGGAAGAACGGCGGCAGGCGTGCCTCGATACCGTGCTCGCGCAGCGCGTCTTCGATATCGGCGTACAGCGCCGGGATTTCTTCGAGGAAGGTGGCGCGGTAGTACGACAGCGCGTTCTCGATTTCATCGGCCACGGTGAGGCGCGAATCGCGCAGCATGCGTGTTTGCCACAGCGAGGTGACGCGCGCGCGCAGCATCGCTTCATTGTGGGTGCGTTCGCGGTCGGTCAACTGCTGGTCGCGTTCGGCGAGCAGGCGCGCCACGTCGTGCTGCGCGTCGAGAATGCTCTTGCGCTGCACTTCGGTCGGGTGCGCGGTGAGCACGGGGACGATCAGCGCGTTGTTGAAGAACTGCTGCAGGACCGGTGTTGCGGCGGCGCCCGCTTCGACGAGCCGTTCGAGCGCATGCGCGATGGTGCCCGCCTGCGAGGTCGAACCGGCCAGCGCGTGAATCCGGTGACGGCGATTGCGGTGACGGTCTTCGGCGATATTCGCGAGGTGCGAGAAGTAGCTAAATGCGCGCACCACGCTGACCGTCTGTTCCGGGCTCAACGAACGTAGTTTCTTGTCGAGCGTCTGGGCGGCGGTGCTATCGTCTTCGCGACGAAAACGCACGGCGGTCTGGCGGATCGTTTCGACCACGTCGAACACCGCGTCGCCTTCCTGTTCGCGCAGTACGTCGCCGAGCAGGCGTCCCAGATAACGGATGTCCTGAAACAGCGGATGGTCCTTGTCCTCGCGCGTGCGGCCGTTGCCTTTCGGTGCGGGCGTGGACGTCTCGCCCGAGACGGCTTGCAGCGTCGGCGCCTTGCCGGTTTGCGGCGCGGCGGCGAGCGACTTGATCTTCGTGGAGCCGGCCTTGGCCGACTTGCCTGCCGGCGCGGCGGCGCTCGTCTGCGTCGTCCGGTCGGTCCTGACCGCTTTGACGGCCTTCACTGCCTTCACGTTCTTTTCCGTTTTGACAGGCGTAGAGGCCTTGGCGGCTTTGCCGGCCTTGGCGGTGTTCGCGGCCTGGGCGGCTTTGCCCGCGCGTTTGGCCGATGTCGGCGCAACCGGGTCGGCGGAAATGGCAGAAGCGGCGGCGGGCGCCGTGGCGGCGTCGGCCGCACGAGCGTTGGGCGATGCAGTGTTGCGGCGGGCAGGGCGCGCCGATCCAGAAGACGTCACGATGGGTTTCCTCAGGGAAGCCAGGGTCTGTTGAGTGATGAACTGCTACTGCGGAACTGCACTATGAACTGCAACGTGAACTGCACGAAACGGTATGCGCCGATGGCCATACGCTGGAGAGAATGGTCGCGCCGTCTGGCGCCGCGACCCAACATACGAGGCGCACGCAATACGCCCGCGGCCCGTCGCGCCGCATTGCATCATCCCGCATGCCGCAGCACGGTGCGCGAACGACCGTGCGTGAACAGACCGGGACGGGGCAGGCGCGCGAGGCCCGTCTCCTCCATCGATACCGCGTCGGCACGGCGTCTGGCTGTGTCTTGAGACACAGGGGCGCGTGCTAACATTGATTGTTATTACATCCCGTCATTCGATCAGCAAGCTAATGAACACCGAGACGTTTTCTGCGCCACCCCACACGCTTGTGATTGCGTCGCGAGAAAGCCGCCTGGCTATGTGGCAGGCGGAGCATGTGCGATGTGCGCTGCACAAATTATATCCATCTTGTGACGTAAAAATCCTCGGAATGACGACACGTGGCGATCAAATTCTCGATCGCACCCTGTCGAAGGTCGGCGGCAAGGGCCTCTTCGTCAAGGAACTGGAAGCCGCGCTGGCCGACGGCCGCGCCGATCTGGCCGTGCACTCGCTCAAAGACGTGCCCATGAGCTTGCCCGACGGCTTTGCGCTGTCCACCATCATGGAACGCGAAGACCCGCGCGACGCTCTGGTCTCGAACGACTACGACTCGCTTGCCGCATTGCCGGCGGCCGCCGTGGTCGGCACCTCCAGCCTGCGCCGCGAGGCCATGTTGCGCATGCGCTACCCGCATCTCGAAGTGCGGCCGTTGCGCGGCAACCTGGACACGCGTCTGTCGAAACTCGATCGCGGCGATTACGCGGCGATCATTCTGGCCGCAGCAGGCCTGAAGCGTCTGGGTCTGGGCGATCGCATCCGTGCATTGCTCGATCCCGAAGACAGCTTGCCGGCAGCCGGTCAGGGCGCACTCGGTATCGAGATTCGCGCGGACCGTGCCGAACTCGCCGCATGGCTCGCGCCGCTGCATCACGAACATACCGCTGCGGCGGTCGAGGCGGAACGCATGGTGTCGCGCGTACTCGGCGGCAGTTGCGAGGTGCCGCTCGCCGCCTACGCCGCGTGGCATGACGGTGCGCTGCATCTGCGCGGCATCGTCGCGACGCCCGACGGGCAGCGTGTGTTGAGTGCGCAGGCATCGGCGCCGGCGCCTACCGTCGAGCGCGCGATCGCACTCGGCCAGGAAGTGGCGAGCGCGCTCGAACAGCAAGGCGCGATGGATATCGTTCGCGCGCTCAGCACCGCCAGCGGACCCGGTGCGGCGAACGACGCGGCGACCGGCGACTGATGGCGGCCGATATCTCCGGCAACACCTCTTCATCCGTCGGCAAGGCGGCGTTCACGGTCGTGATTACGCGACCGGCCGGTCAGTCGAACGAACTGATTGCGCGGCTCGCCGAGGCCGGCGTCGCCACGCTCGACTTCCCGTTGATCGACATCGCGCCCGTCACAGACGCCGCACCGTTGCGCGCCGCGCTGGCTTCGCTGGAACGTTATGCGCTGGTCGTGTTCGTGTCGCCGAATGCGGTCGACCAGGCCTTCGCCCACAGCGACGCGATCTGGCCGCACGCGTTGCCGATCGGCGTGGTCGGGCCGGGCAGCGTGCAGACGCTGGCGCGCCACGGTGTCGCCGCGCCGGCGTACAAGGTCATCAGCCCGTCGTCCGGCACCGATGAAGAATCGGCGCGCTTCGACTCCGAAGGTCTGTTCGCCGCGATCGACACGGCGCTCGGCGCCACCAGTCTCGAAGGCAAGCGCGTGCTGATCGTGCGCGGCGACGGCGGCCGCGAATGGCTCGCGGAGCGTCTGCGCGAAGCCGGCGCCGAAGTCGAGACAGTCGCCGCCTATCGGCGCCTCGTGCCCGAACCCACGATCGGCGGCTGGGCGCGCGTGCACGAACTGCTCGCCGGCGCGCCGCACGCGTGGCTGCTGACCAGCTCGGAAGGCGTGCGCAATCTCAACGAACTCGCCCACGACCATCTCACCGCCGACGAAATCGTGCAGCTCAAACGCGCGCCTCTCGTCACGCCGCATCCGCGTATCGCGCAGACCGCGCGGGCGTTGGGTTTTGATAGCATGACGGTGTCCGGCGCGGGCGACGAGTGCATTGCCCGGGCTCTGCTTGCCGCCGTCCCGACCGTAGTTCAACCGGTACCGTCCAATCCGGCTCATTCACCGGCTAAATCACGCATGACTGAAACGAACGCATCCACGAACGCTTCATCCCAGCCGGCCGCGACCACTGCGTTGCCGCCGAATCAACCCTTCACGCCCTATGAAGCGCAAAAGCGCCACAGCGCGAGCGGACCGCTGCTGTGGGCTGTCGTCGTGATCCTGGCTTGCGCGGCGGGTGGCGGCGGCTTCGTGCTCAACCGCAAACTGGAACGCGCCGAGCAGCAGCTCGCGCAGCGTCAGCAGGCCAACGACACGCAGACCAACGAACTGCGCATCAAGACCGAGCAGGCGCTGGCCACGGTGCATCAATCGGATGCGCAGGTCGCGCAACTCGAAGGCAAGCTTGCCGATTCGCAAACCGCACAGCAGGCCTTGCAGCAGCAATACACCGATCTCGCGCGTAATCGCGACGACTGGACGCTCGCCGAAGTCGGGCAGATGCTGTCGGCGGCGAGCCAGCAGTTGCAGCTCACCGGCAACACGCAGCTCGCACTGTTTGCGCTGCAAAGCGCGGACACGCGCCTCGCCGCATCGGACAGCCCGCAAGCCGTCACGGTGCGCAAGGCCATCGCGCAGGACATCGACAAACTGAAGGCCGCGCCGTCCACCGATCTGACGGGTCTGGCCATCAAGCTCGATAACGCCATCGATCAGGTCGACAGCCTGCCGCTGTCGGGCGAAGCGCCGATCGCGCACGCCACGCCGAAGGCCGCCACGTGGGCCGACACGGCGCAGGTGGCGGCGGCCACCGGCGAGCCGCGCTGGAAAGTTTGGTGGCGCGAAGTGACCAGCGGCATCGGCCAGCAGTTGACGAGCCTCGTGCAGGTGCGCCGCATCGACAATGCCGACGCGATGCTGGTCACGCCGGATGAAGGCTATTTCGTGCGCGAAAATCTGAAGCTGCGTTTGCTGTCGGCGCGTCTTGCGCTGCTCTCGCGCAATCAGACCACGCTGAAGTCCGATCTGCTGGCGGCGCAGAACGCGCTCACGCGGTACTTCGACAACTCGTCGAAGCAGACGCTGAACGTGATCGATCTGGTCAAGCAGGTGGATGGGGGTTCGGCGGCGGTTGAACTGCCGAATCTGAGCACCAGCCTGCAAGCCGTCAATCAATACCGGAGCCGAGGCTAACATGGCGATCCGGGGACTTCTATGGCTTGCGTTGCTGTTCGCCGTCGCGGTGGTGCTGGCGGTGGTGGGGCGCTTCGATATGGGGCAGGTGCTGCTGATCTATCCGCCGTACCGCGTCGACATTTCGCTGAATCTGTTCGTGGTCGGGCTGGTGGTGTTGTTCGTCCTGCTGTACGCCTTGCTGCGTATCGTCCGCAATATCTGGCGCATGCCGCAACGCGTGGCCGCTTACCGCGCACGCTCGCGGGTCGCGAAAGCGCATGCCGCGCTGCGCGATGCAATCGGCAATCTGTACGCCGGACGTTTTTCGCGCGCTGAAAAAGCCGCGAAAGATGCGCTCGCGAATGGCGACAACAAGGGCGCGGCCGGTTTGATCGCGGCCACTGCCGCGCATCGCATGCATGAGTACGGCCGGCGCGACGAATGGCTCGCGCAGATCAGCGAAGCCGACTGGCAGGACGCGCGTCTGATGGCCACCGCTGACATGCGCGCCGACGGCCGCGACGCGGACGGCGCGTTGACCGCGCTGACCGAGATGCAATCGCAGGGCGCGCGCCGCATTCACGCGCAGCAGATCATGTTGCGCGCGCAACAGCAATTGAAGAACTGGGGCGAAGTGCTCAAGCTCGTCAAGACGCTCGAAAAGCGCGAAGCGATTCACCCGGCCGTGGCGGTGCGTCTGCGTCAGCTTGCGGCGGAGAATCTGCTGCGCGATCGTCGCCATAACGCGGATGCGCTGCTGGAACTATGGACTTCGCTGTCGGCGACCGAGCGTCATTCGCCGCGTCTGGCCGATCTCGCCGCCGAGCTGCTGGTGTCGCTGAACCGGCCGGTGGAAGCGCGCAAGATCGTCGAGGAAGCGCTCGCGCAGAACTGGGACGCGCGTCTGCTGCGCCGCTATCCGGACACGACGGCGGGCGACGCTTTGCCGCTGATCCAGAAGGCCGAAGCCTGGCAGAAGGATCGTCCGGAAGACGCGGACCTGATGTTTGCGCTCGGCCGCCTGTGCCTGCATCAGCAGTTGTGGGGCAAGGCGCAATCGTTCCTCGAACGCGCGCTGAAACTGGCCGACAACGAGACGCTGAAGATTCGCTCGCATCGCGCGTTGGCGCGTTTGCACGAGCAGCTTGGCGATGCGGACAAAGCGAGCCAGCACTATCGCGAAAGCTCGCTGGCGATGAACGTGGTTTGAGTTCCCTGGCCACAAAAAAAGCCCTCGGCGTTCTGCAACGCCGAGGGCTTTTTTGTTAGCGCTCTAACCCTGAATGACGTCCCGCGTTTGACGGCACGACCCGCCTGACGTCATGCATGCGGTAATCCGCGTTATTTATTGACCATCTTCGCGGGCACGCTGATCGCGAGCAAGCCGCCCAACACCAGGAACGCCGCGAGCATGTACATGCCGGAATCGTTCGCGGCGGTCGCCTGCTTGAGCCAACCCACCGCGTACGGACTCAGAAAGCCCGCCAGATTGCCGATCGAATTGATCATGGCGATGCCGGCCGCCGCACCAGTGCCGGCGAGAATCGCTGTCGGCAGACTCCAGAACAGCGGCAGGGTGGTCAGAATTCCCATCGTCGCGAGCGTGAGCCCGGCCATCGCCAGCACGGTGTTGTGTGCCCACACGACCGAGAGCACGAGACCGACCGCGCCACCGAACGCCGGCAGCGCAATGTGCCAGCGCCGCTCGCGGGTGCGGTCGGCGCTGCGCGACACGAGCACCATCGCCACCACGGCAGCCGCAAATGGAATCGCGGACAGCAGGCCGATCATGAACGAGTCGGTCACGCCGGTTGCCTTGATGATGGTAGGCAGCCAGAAGCTCACGCCGTAGAGCCCCATCACGAACGAGAAATACGTGAGACTGAGCATCAGCACGCGCCCGCTCGTGAGAACCTGACGGATCGGCATGTCGTGCTTGGTGGCTTCTTCGGCGGACACGTGGCGTTCGAGGAGTTGCTGCTCTTCCTTCGTCAGCCATTTGGCCTTCGAGATGCGATCGTCGAGCATCACGAACACCATCACGCCGACGATCACCGACGGAATCCCTTCGAGCAGAAACAGCCACTGCCAGCCGTGCCAGCCGTTCATGCCGTTGAAGTTCTTGAGGATGTAGCCCGAGACCGGACCGCCGATCACACCCGAGAGCGCGATCGCCGTCATGAACCAGGTGGTCATGCGGCCGCGCCGGTGCGACGGATACCAGTACGTGAGGTACAGGATGATGCCGGGAAAGAAGCCCGCTTCGGCAAGACCGAGCAGGAAGCGCATCACGTAGAACATGCTCGGCGTGGTGACGAACATGGTCAGCATGGAAATTATGCCCCACGACACCATGATCCGCGCGATCCAGACGCGTGCGCCCACTTTGTGCAGGATCACGTTGCTCGGAATTTCGAAGATGAAATAGCCGACGAAGAAAATTCCCGCGCCGAAGCCGTAGACGGCGTCACTCAGACCGAGATCGCTCGTCATTTGCAGCTTGGCGAAACCGACGTTCACGCGATCGAGATACGCGACCACGTAACAGAGCATGAGCAGCGGCGCGAGCCGCCACGTGACCTTGCGATAGGTCGCTTCTTCGAACGTGGAAGGTGGCGCACCCGCGCCGGGGTGGTGGAGCGGATTTGCGGGACTAGCCATGGTGTCTCCTCTTTTCTTGTGGAATTGAAGTACCGCCGTCAATCGATTCTAGCCGCGTCAAGTGGTTTGCACGACGAATCGATACCGGGGGAAAACACTGACTTCGCACGGGCTTTGGCTGCCGGCCGCTCCACGCCGAGGCTACACGCAGCGCCCGCCGTCCACCTCCAGACACACGCCGGTGATGAAATCGGCCTCGTCCGAAGCCAGATAGAGCGCGGCATTGGCAATGTCCTGCGGGGTCGAGAAGCGGCCGAGCGGAATGCCGGCCAGAAAGCGCTGGCGATTGGCCGGCGTGTCTTCGACGCCCATGAACTCGGAGAGCAACGCCGTTTCGCCGATCACCGGATTGACGCAGTTCACCCGGATGCGGTCGGGACCCAGTTCGACGGCGAGCGACTTGCTGGCGATGATCACCGCGCCCTTGCTGCCGTTGTACCAGACCAGCCCCGGACGCGGCCGCACACCGGCGGTGGAGGCGATATTGATGAAACTGCCGCCGCCTTGCTCGCGGAAATACGGCACGAATTCCTGCACGCTCCAGTAGATGCTTTTGACGTTCACCGCGTAGACGCGGTCGAACTCGGCTTCGGTGACTTCCATCACCGGTTTGTTGCGGTGCGTGGTGCCGGCGTTGTTGACCACGATCTGCACGCTGCCGAAGTCTTCGAGCGCGGCTTCGCGCAGGGCTTGCCAGTCGTCGCGCAGGGCGACGTTGCCCGCCACCGCGATGGCCTTGCCGCCGGCCAGCGCGATTTCGCTCGCCACCCGTTCGGCGGCCGCGCCGTTCAGATCGTTGACCACCACGTTCGCGCCCTCGCGCGCGTACGTCTTCGCAATGCCTTCGCCGAAACCCGAGCCGCCACCCGTGACGATGGCCGTTTTACCTGTCAACCGCATGATGTCTCCGTTGCTTGTTGTGGAAGTTGTCGACCCGCTGCCCGCCTGACTAACCGTGCCGGATGGCGATGGTCTTGAGCACCGTGAAACCGTAAAGCGCCTCGAAGCCCTTTTCGCGACCATGCCCCGAATGCTTGACGCCGCCAAATGGCAATTCGACGCCGCCACCCGCGCCGTAGTTGTTGATGAACACCTGGCCCGAGCGCAGTCGCCTGGCAAGGCGCATCTGTCGCGCGCCGTCGCGTGTCCAGACGCCGGCAACCAGGCCGAATTGCGTGCCGTTGGCGAGCGCCAGCGCGTCGTCTTCGTCGCTGAAGGACATGGCGGCGAGCACCGGGCCGAACACCTCGTCGCGTGCGAGCCGGTGGCTCGCGGGCACGTCGCGCAATAGCGTGGGCGCCTGATAGAAACCGGCTTCGGGCGCTTCGGGAATGACTTCGCCGTGGGCGGCCATGGCGATACCGTCATGCTGCGCGTCGGAGAGGAAGTCCCACACGCGCCGCTGTTGCTTCGCGCTGATCAATGGTCCGCAGTCGAGGTCGGCTTGCGAAGGGCCGACTCGCAGCGCATTGAAGGCGCCGCTCAGCCGGTCGAGCAAGGGCTCGTAAATGCTGCGCTCGATCAGCACGCGGCTGCCCGCCGAACAGGTTTGCCCGGCGTTCTGCACGATGGCCGCGATCAGCACGGGCAGGGCCGCGTCGAGGTCGGCGTCGGCGAAGACGATTTGTGGCGACTTGCCGCCCAGTTCGAGCGTGACCGGCACGTGATTCTCGGCGGCCATTTGCGTGACGAGCTTGCCGGTCTCCGGCGAGCCGGTAAAGGAGATGTGATCGATGCCCGGATGACGCGCGAGCGCTGCGCCCGCTTCGTGTCCATAACCGGTGACGATGTTCAGCGCGCCGGCGGGCAGACCGGCCTCGACTGCCAGTTCGGCGACGCGCAGCACGGAGAGACATGCGTCTTCCGCTGGTTTGACGACGCACGCGTTGCCGGTAGCCAGCGCCGCGCCCACGCTGCGGCCGAAAATCTGCATCGGGTAATTCCACGGCACGATATGGCCGGTGACGCCGTGCGGCTCGCGGATCGTCAGCACCGTGTAGCCGGTTTGATAGGGCAGTGTTTCGCCGTGCAGCTTGTCGGCGGCGCCAGCGTAAAACTCGAAATAGCGGGCGAGGGCGGCGGAATCGGCGCGCGCCTGTTTGAGCGGTTTGCCGGTGTCGCGCGCTTCGAGCTGAGCCAGCTCCTCCTGACGGGCGGCGACCAGCATCGACAGGCGGTACAGCACGCGGCCGCGTTCGGCGGCGCTGGCCGCACCCCAGGCGCCTTCGAAAGCGCGGCGGGCGGCTTGGACGGCGGTGTCGATATCCGCTGCGGTGCCGCGCGCCAACTGGGTGAACGGCTGGCCGTCCGAGGGGTCGAGCACGGCGACCGTCTCGCCGCCTGAGGCGGCGCACCACTCGCCGCCGATGAAGTGCCGGGCTTCTTCCATGCAGACTCCTTGAGGTGCCGCGCGGCCAGCGCGCCGTGATGTGGCGGCCACGCGGGGTTCACAAACGAGAGACACAATCGAAAGATACAGTCGGGAGACGCCAGACGATTATCGCGCCGATCCGGCGCGGGATGCCATCGACCGATTGGCTATAATGGCGTATTCCGCACTGTCCGGCGGCCGCGCTGCGATTCGAGGCACCATCCAGGCAAGATCGGGGCGAGAGCCACGATTCACGCCGCCCGAGCGCACCTGCCGCCTGCCGTGACCCGACTTCCATCCTGATCAGAGAGCGCTCATGAGCTTTAATCACGTCCCCGCAGGCAAAGACCTTCCGCAAGATTTCAACGTCATCATCGAAATCCCGGCGCAAAGCGATCCGGTGAAGTACGAAGCCGACAAGGACCTGGGCCTGCTCGTCGTCGACCGTTTCATCGGCACCGGCATGCGCTATCCGGCCAACTACGGCTTCATTCCGCAAACCCTGTCGGGCGACGGCGACCCGGTCGACGTGCTGGTGATCACGCCGTTCCCGCTGCTGGCCGGCTCGGTGGTGCGCGCACGTGCGCTCGGCATGTTGCAAATGACCGACGAATCGGGCGTGGACGCCAAGCTCGTTGCCGTCGCACACGACAAGATCTGCCCGATGACCGCCGATCTGAAGTCGATCGACGACGTTCCGGCGTACCTGAAAGACCAGATCAAGCACTTCTTCGAGCAATACAAGGCGCTGGAGAAGGGCAAGTGGGTGAAGGTCGAAGGTTGGGCCGGCATCGAAGCCGCGCACAAGGAAATCACCGAAGGCGTCGCGAACTTCAAGAAGTAAAGCGAGGCCTGGTGCCGCAAAGCGAAAGGTCGATTCGCTACGCGGACCATCGGTAAGAAAAAAGAGGCAAGCCTAAACGGCTTGCCTCTTTTTTTGCGCCTGAATTTCGACGCAGTTTTCGACGCAGTGAGCTTTGCAACGCGCCGAAATCCGTCGACGCTCCCGCGCGGCCCGCAACCTGTCTGATTACGGATGGCTGTACATCGCGTTCCAATCGGCAGCGGACACGCCACGGCTGCCCGATTGCGACGAACCGGCCACCACGCCGCCGTATCCGCTCGATGCGCCGTTGCGCGCCGCGACCTTCGCTTCCGCGGCTTGAATCTTGTCGGGGTAGGACGTGTTGTCGCCGTCGCCGGGGCGGAATCCGGCTTGCTCCAGTTGGACCAGTTCGGCACGGACTTGCGCGCGGGTCAGCTTCGGCGCATCGGACTGCTGGGCGAACGAGAGAACCGGGGCAACTAGTGCAGCGGCAACGACAACGGCTTGGATAAGGGACTTCATGATCACAACCTCCAGACTTTTCTTTCTGCTACGAACAGCCCTGTTCGTAATTCAGTGATGTCAGTCTAGGTAAGTGAACGTTTAAGATTAAGCCCCGTGGGTGGATAGGATTGTTGCTGAATTAGGTAAAAACCCTAACAGGCGCTACCGGCCTGCGTTTCGCGCGACTAAGGTAGGTCAATGGTCGTGCGCATAGCCGCAGCGCATCGTGAGGATGAACCGAAGGCATTTTTATTGCTAGGTGTAAACCCTTATCATCCGCTCTCGACAGTGGGATCGAGAATGTTTTTAGGAGACACCGCCCGGATGCTTAATCGCAAGACCAATCGGTCGCCTCTGGCGCCGCGCTTGACCGGCTGGCTTTTCGCCATCGGGGCGGCGATCTATCGCAAGCGGCCGGTATGGATGGTGTCGTTCGCGACGAGCGAGGCCAGCCTATCCGAAGGCTTGCGCGCGGCTTGCGCGTCGACGGCGATGCTCGCGCTCGGCAATCTGCTGCATCAACCCGGCTTCGCCTGGGCTGCGATCGGCGCCTTCTGGACCTGCCTCGCCGACGCCGCCGGCTCCAATCGAGCCCGCTGCGCGTCGATGATGGGCTTCGCCTTGCTGTCCACGCTGTGCGGCGGCGTCACCGCCTTCGCGTCGGGCGCGGGCGCCGGATATGCCGCCCTCGCGGTGTTGATCTTCACGACGCTCGGCGCGTTCGGCCGGATCTGGGGCGCGGCCACGTCGCAGGTGACGATTCTCGCCGCGACCGCTTGCGTCGTGATGGTCGACCGGCCCATGCACGATCTTCGGCAAGGCGTCGCGTTTCTCGGCGTCTATCTGGTCGGTTGTCTGTTTGCCGTCGTGTTGAGCCTGACTGTCTGGCGCATTCATCCGTTCGGCGCGAGCCGGTCGTCGTTGCGCGCGGTGTATCTGCGGCTTGCCGATATTGCGCACGACAGCGCGCGTCTGCTCGAGCGCCATGCGCCGCCGCGCCAATGGGCCGCGCATGCCGTGCAGTTTCGTGCCGACGCGCGCGCCGCGCTGGAGCGTGCGCGCAAGATTCTGGCAAGCGTGCCGGCATTCAGAACGGGCGGCCGCGAGACTTACGACGTGCTGCTCGGCTTGCTGACCGATGGCGAGGCGCTGTTCGCCTATCTGATCGCGGTCTCCGGTTCCTGCGAGAAAGTCCCCGGCGAAGCGTGGCGCGTGCGGCGCGCAACGCGCCTGCTGGGCGCGATCGGCGACGTCTTACGCAGCATCGGCATGGCGGCGGGCGATATCCGCGACGAACCGCTGGCCGGTTTGCAGGCGCGCTTGCGCCGTCTGGCGAAGCGACTCGAAACGGCGCTGGTCGAGCCCGTGATGCTGCGCTCCGATCTCGAACTGGTCGACTTTTCGCCGTCGCGCGAACAGGCCGAAGGGTGGAGCCATGCCGCCGTGGCCTGGTTGGCGCGCGCGTCGTCGACGCTCAAGGCGAACCTGTCCACGCAGTCGGTCGGCTTGCGCCACGCGGCGCGCGTCGGCGTGACCACCACCGCGGGTTTTCTGATCATC
This sequence comes from Paraburkholderia sp. BCC1884, assembly GCF_900996225.1. Taxonomy (GTDB): domain Bacteria; phylum Pseudomonadota; class Gammaproteobacteria; order Burkholderiales; family Burkholderiaceae; genus Paraburkholderia. Next base: position 474,523 of record NZ_CAAJGL010000101.1, read on the forward strand.
CGCGCGCTCGGGCTGCCGTTCGGCTACTGGGCAACCATGGCGACGCTGCTGATTCTGCAGCCGTCGATCGCCGCGACCTGGCCGCGCAGTATCGAGCGCGTGGCGGGCAGCATCGTGGGCGGCGTGCTGGCGGCGGCCATCGGTTACGCGATCCATTCGCCGCTCGGCATTTCCCTCGCGGTGTTTCCGCTGGTCATGGCGACGATGGCGCTGCGTCCGGTCAGCTACAGTTTGTTCGTGCTGTTCCTGACGCCGACTTTCGTGCTGGTGGCCGACTTCGCCACGCCGGGCGCCAACGAATTCGCTTACGCAATCACGCGCCTCGGCAACAACGTGCTCGGCTGCATGCTGGCGCTGCTGGCGACTTTTTACCTCTGGCCGACGCGCGAAAAGCATGACTATCGCGCTTACCTCGGCGCAGCGGTGCGCGCTAACCTCGCGTATCTGCGGGCCGCGCTGGAATTGCCTCGCCGTAGTGAAGCCGAGATGGAGCGTCTGCGCCGTGCCGCCGGTCTTGGCAGCAACAATGCGGAGGAGGCGGTCAACCGGCTTCGGCTGGAAAAGCTCGAACACTCGATGGTCGACACCGTCACGCTGACCGTGCTGAGTCTGTTGCGCAAAATGGCGGGCACCGCGGCGCAATTGCGATTGAGCACGAACCGGCGCGAGACACACGACCAGCTCGACGCATGGATTGCCGTGGTGAGCGAGGACATCGACGCGGCGTTGGGCCGAACGTTACGGCCGGCGCGTCACGCGCTGCCTTCGCGCGATGGCTTGAGTTCGCTGGAGGCCGATGCGGTCGGCGAACTGGCGATGATGCATCGGCTGCTCACGCAGCGGATGCGGGAAGCGCGGGGGTAGTGGCTTCGCGTGGCGCCGGTGTCGGTGTTGCCGGCGCGGTGTCGGGTTTCGGATTCGTTTCCGGCTCCGGCTCCGGCGGCAGCACCGACCCGAGCGTGCGCAGGCCCGCTGCAAGCGCGCGTTTTTCCACCGGCGTCAGACGCTTGACCCAATACTCGGCGCGCGACGCGCTCGAACGATCCGCTAACTCGAACGATCCCAACACCTGCACCGGTTTGCGCGAACGGGTATACCGCGCGCCCTCGCCGCTCACGTGCTTGTCGAAACGTGCCTGCACGTCGGTAGCGATGCCGGTGTAGACGCTGCCGTCCGAACATTCGAGCAGATAGAGAAACCACGCCATGGATGCGCTTCAGCCTTTGAACGGATTGTGTTCGCGCAGCTCGTCCACGTAGGCGTGGATGCTGTTCTTTTCGTTGTCGAGGAAGTGGCCGACCGCATCCGCGAAAGCCGGATGTGCGAGCCAGTGCGCCGAGCGCGTGACGGTGGGCAAGAAACCGCGCGCCATCTTGTGCTCGCCTTGCGCGCCGCCTTCGAACACGCCGAGCTTTTCCTCGATGCAGAATTCGAGCGGCTGGTAGTACGCGGTTTCGAAGTGCAGGCACGGCACGTGTTCCAGTGCGCCCCAGTAGCGTCCGTACAGCGTACCGCCGGTTTTCGCGTCGCGCTGGTACACCACGAGCGAACTGGCGATCGGCTTGCCCTCGTATTCGGCAATCACGAGCAGGAGATTTTCCGGCATCGACGCGCCGATCATGCGAAAGAAATCGAGGTTCAGATACGGACTCGAAAAATGCTCGCGATAGGTCTGCCGATAGCACTTGCTGAAGAACCGCCAGTCGGCGTCCTGGATGTCTTCGCCGCGAATCCGGCGCATCGTGACGCCCGCTTCCTGCACCTTGCGACGCTCGGCGCGAATGTTCTTGCGCTTCTTCTGTTCGAGCGTGGAGAGGAAATCCTCGAAGTCGCGATAGCCGTCGTTGAGCCAGTGAAACTGCACGCCTTCGCGCTGCATCATGCCCATGTCGGTGAGCGCGTTCCCTTCCGCTTCGGTGGGAAACAGCACATGCAACGACGACACGTCGGCCTGCTCGGCAAACGCCATCAGCGTGGCCGCAAGATGGCGTAGCGCGTGCGTATCCGCCGAGAGCAGGCGATTGCCTTGCACCGGCGTGAACGGCACCGCGCATAACAGCTTGGGGTAGTAGGGCAGGCCGTTGCGCTTGTAGGCGTCGGCCCAGGCCCAATCGAACACGTATTCGCCGTACGAGTGTCCCTTGAGATACACCGGTGCGGCGGCCGCGAGCTTGTCCGTGCGTGGGTCGGTCAGCGTGACGAATTGCGGCGCCCAGCCGGTATCGGCGACCGCGCAACGGGTCGCATGCAGGGCGCTCAAAAACTCGTGCCGCAGAAACGGCGTGGGCTGCGACTGCTGCGCGAGGAGGGCGTTCCATTCAGCGGCGTCTACCTCGGAGGGCGACGCCAGAATGCCCGTGCGATAATCAAAGCGTTCCTGGTTCAATCTGTGTGACTGTTCCCAATGAGCGGCGCAGGGCTATCAGCACCGCGTCGTTCGTTAATCCGATTTGTCCGTTGCCGTCGTGCTCACCAGCCACGGTACTCGCAAGCTGTCTGGCTTGCCTGCCGATCCTGCCATGAAGACCCGAATCGCTCTTGCTCAAATCAATGTCACCGTCGGCGACTTCGCCGGCAATGCCGCGAAGATCGTCGAGGCCGCGCGCGCCGCGCACAACGATGGTGCGAAGCTGCTAATCGCGCCTGAACTCGCGCTATCCGGCTATCCGCCCGAAGATCTGCTGCTGCGTCCCGCGTTTTACACCGCGAGCGCTGCCGCGCTGACTGACCTCGCCACGCAACTGAAGCCTTTCGCAGGCTTGCACGTGATCGTCGGCCATCCGTTGCGCGAGTCGACTCACAGCGTAGCGCACGGCCATGGTAATGCAAACGCGCCAATCGAGCGCGGCGTGCCTCCGGTGGACACCTTCAACGCGGCCTCGTTGATCGTCGACGGCGTGGTGGTCGGCACGTATCGCAAGCAGGATCTGCCCAACACCGAAGTGTTCGACGAGAAGCGCTACTTCGCGTCGGACCCGCAGCCGTTCGTGTTCGAACTGGACGGCGTGAAATACGGCGTGGTGATTTGCGAGGACGCATGGCATGCGTCGGCGGCGCAAATGGCGAAGGCGGCGGGCGCGCAAGTGCTGCTGATTCCGAACGGCTCGCCGTATCACCTGAACAAGGAAGCGGTGCGCTTCGACATTTTGCGTGCACGCATTCGCGAGACCGGTCTGCCGATGGTCTACGTGAACATGGTCGGCGCACAGGACGAACTCGTGTTCGACGGCGGCTCGTTCGTGCTCGACGCGCAGGGCGAACTCGTCGCGAAGATGCCGCAGTTCGAGGAAGCCACCGCGATCGTCGAGTTCGACGGCGGCAAGCCGGTGCTTGCGTCGATCGCGCCGGAACTCTCGCTCGAAGCGCAGGTGTATGCCGCGCTCGTGATGGGCGTGCGCGACTACATCAACAAGAACGGTTTTCCAGGCGCCTTGATCGGCTTGTCGGGCGGCGTGGATTCGGCGCTGGTGCTGGCCGTCGCCTGCGACGCGCTCGGCGCCGAGCGCGTGCGCGCGGTGATGATGCCCTCGCGCTACACCGCCGACATCTCCACCACCGACGCCGCCGAGATGGCCCGCCGCGTCGGCGTGCGCTACGACGAAATTGCGATCGCGCCGATGTTCGACGCGTTCCGCGGCGCGCTCGCCGACGAGTTCGCCGGCCGCGCCGAAGACGCCACCGAAGAGAATATCCAGGCCCGCATTCGCGGCACCTTGCTGATGGCGCTGTCGAACAAGTTCGGCTCGATCGTGCTGACCACCGGCAACAAGAGCGAAATGGCGGTGGGCTATTGCACGCTTTACGGCGACATGGCCGGCGGCTTCGCGGTCATCAAGGACATCGCCAAGACGCTCGTGTACAAGCTGTGCCACTACCGCAATCAGGCCACTACGTTCGAGAAGCAGGACGTCATCCCCATGCGGATTCTGACGCGCGCGCCTTCCGCCGAGCTGCGCGAGAACCAGACCGACCAGGACAGCTTGCCCGAGTACGAAGTGCTCGACGCCATCATGCGCATGTACATGGAAGAGGACCGCTCGCTTGCCGAAATCATCGCGGCGGGCTACGCGGTGGACGACGTGAAACGCGTCACGCGCCTCATCAAGATCAACGAATACAAGCGACGTCAGGCACCGATCGGCATTCGCGTCACGCATCGCGCGTTCGGCCGCGACTGGCGTTATCCGATCACGTCGCGCTACACCGAACCGGTGGAGTGAGCCGCAGCAAAGCTCTGCGGACTCAATTGCAGCACGCGCCGGATTGCCGCAATGCATCCGGCGCGGCGTAGAATAAAAATCATCCAATTTCCTTTCACTCTTCCAGTCACGAGACGAGGTTCGCCATGAAACGCATCACTGCAGTCATCAAACCGTTCAAACTCGACGAAGTGCGCGAGGCGCTCGCTGAAGTCGGCCTCACGGGTCTGACCGTTACCGAAGTCAAAGGCTTTGGTCGTCAGAAAGGTCATACCGAGCTCTATCGTGGTGCAGAGTACGTGGTCGACTTTCTGCCGAAAGTGAAGATCGAAGTGGTGGTGGCCGATAACCAGTGCGATCAGGTGATCGACGCAATCATCGGCGCGGCGCGCACGGGCAAGATCGGCGACGGCAAGATCTTCGTCGCGGACGTGGAGCGTGTGATCCGCATCCGGACCGGCGAAGAAAACGAAGCAGCCGTTTGAAGCACCTTGATTCGTCGATATAGAAGCAGGGCCGCCGGTCTAATCAGTCCCACGAAAAAGCCTTGAATGCACCGCGCCGGTGCGCTTGAGGCAATCAGAAAACCGTGCGCCCAAAATAAAAAACGGTGCGATACCCTTTCGGACATCGCACCGATACGCGCCTCTCGCAGCAGCGTGAAAAAGATTCTCTTGAAGTCTTTTGACTACGCCCCGAAGAAAGCTTCCTCGGGGCGTCGTTCGATTAGAACGAGTGTTGAATACCTGCGTACACGCCCGACTGTTGGTGACCTTGCAGCGGGTTGTCCGTTGCGGTCGCCGTGCCGGCGTTGTCAGCATTCAGGCCGAAGTTAGCCGTCTTGCTGTTGCGTGCCGTCGCCAACTGGATGTCCAGCAGCGTGCGCTTGGACAGGTTGTACGAACCGCCGATCGTGTAGATCGTTGCGTTGCCCGCGCCGTTGTTGCCATTGACGTGGTACACCGCTGCGATCAGTGCTGCTGCCGGCGTTGCTTGCCACGTCACGCCACCCCATTCGTGGTCGAGGGTGGTCGGCGTGCCCGGCAAAGCGCCGGTTGCACCTGCCGAACGGATAGCCTGGTAAGCGCCTTGAATCTTGAACTGGCCAAGGAACACGTTCACGAGAGCCGAGTATTCGCGCGATGCTGCGAACACGCCCGTGGCGATGTTGTTCGTGTTAGCCGGATCGGTGATAGGCACGTTTGCACCGTACAGCATGCCGTTACCCGGGTTGCGGATTTCGTCGTAAATACCGCGAACCTGGAACAGCGAGTTCGTGTACGTGACTTGTGCGCCAGCTTCACGGCCTTGCGGGGTCGTGCCGTTGCCGTTCCAGTTCGTTGCGTTCGACAGGGCATATTGACCGTAGAAGTCAAAGCCTGCGATCTTCGGCGACTGGTACGCGAAGTTGTTGCTCGATTGCGGCCAGTTGCGGCCACGCACCAGCGATGCCGACGACCAGTTCGATTGACCGAACGGATCGAAGTCCCACACGCCGTTCGAGATGTACAGCATGCGGCCCATCGTGAACGTACCGTATGCGTCGTTCGACAGGCCAACAGTTGCCCAACGATTGAAGAGACCGCCACCGCCAGGGCCTGCACCCGTCATGGTGTTGAAGGAGCCTTCCAACTGGAACAGGACCTTGGTGCCGCCACCGATGTCCTCAACGCCCTTCATACCCCACAGGCTGGTACCCCAGTCGCCGCTTTCCGCGCGGAAACGGTTCGTGCTGCCCGTTGCCTGACCGTTTGCGTTTTTGCCCTCGGGAACGCCCGACATATACTCAAGGCCAGCGTCAAGGCGGCCGTACAGCGTCACGCTGCTTTGGGCGTGCGCAACAACACCGGCTGTCATCAGCGCAGCGGCGAGCAAAGCTTTCTTCATCTTCTCCTCCATACCCTGTCAAAAAGTGAAACCCAGTACTGCGAATGGTGCTCGGATGCCAGCAGCCCCGAACAGAAATCGGTACCAGGGAGATTAGCGGGTGGATTGGGTCTCCTGCCGTGACGGGTAGCCTTGGGGCTATCTGGTCGTCATGCCGATCCCTCGCCGACCGGTTCTCCTCTGTGCTTTGAAGTGAAACTACTTTTAATCAACTTTGTTTTGCTACTTTGGTTACTAATTTATCAAAAATACACTTCGCTGGGAGAAGAAATTAGTACCCGCCTCGGACGGTGTCTCCAAATTGCAATACGAATGTGCGCAACGACCCGTTGCAACATCCCAAAAAAGCGCGAAAAGCCTTATGCGACAAGGGAATCACGGATCAGATGCAGCCACGTTAAGGATTGCCACTATTGACGCTTCAAACGCGGCAGAGTAGGGCGGAAAGGCGGGGTAAGGGGCCGCGCGGATGGCGGTTTCGCGGCCGAAAAGGCCGAAATAGGCAGGTGAGCGAAACAAAAAAGGGCGCTCGTAAGCGCCCTGTAATACTACTTTAACTACAGCCCAAATGCTGGGCTATTACTAATAGTCTGTCGGTCTTGCCGAGGGCTATTACTAGTAGCCTCGACACATCGCGTTTATTTCAGGCTGCCGGACAGGAATTGCTTGAGACGTTCGCTGCGCGTGTTCCTGAATACTTCGTCAGGATGACCTTCTTCTTCCACGCGGCCCTGGTGCAGGAACATCACGTGATTCGACACGTTGCGCGCAAACGCCATTTCGTGGGTGACCACGATCATCGTGCGGCCTTCTTCGGCGAGCGTCTGCATGACCTTGAGGACTTCGCCGACCAGTTCGGGGTCGAGTGCCGAAGTCGGCTCGTCGAACAGCATCACGTCCGGGTGCATCGCCAATGCGCGCGCGATGGCCACGCGCTGCTGCTGGCCGCCCGACAGATGCGACGGATACTGCTTCTCCAGACGCGGCGCGAGCCCGACCTTCTCGAGGTATTCGCGCGCCCGCTCTTCGGCCTCCTTGCGCTTCAGACCCAGCACGTTGATCGGCGCCTCGATGATGTTCTCGAGCACGTTCATGTGCGACCACAGGTTGAAGTGCTGGAACACCATCGACAGCTTGGTGCGCACGCGTTGCAACTGTTTCGGGTCGGACACGCGCAGCGCACCGTGCTTGCCGATCTGCGTGCGCACTTCTTCGCCGTCGACGAAGATGCGCCCCGAGTTCGGCTGCTCGAGAAAGTTGATGCAACGAAGCATCGTGCTCTTACCCGAACCGGACGAACCGATCACGCTGATCACGTCGCCGGCATTGGCCTTCAGCGAGACGCCCTTGAGGACTTCGTTATCGCCATACTGTTTGTGAAGCTCGTCGACGAAGAGCTTTTGCTTCTTGGTGTTCATCGGAATCCTTAAGCGTGCTTGCTCGCTGAGGGCGCGGGGCGCCGGTTACTTGCCTTGCGGGCGCAGGTAAGCGAGCCAGCGGTGCTCGGCGCGGCGGAACAGCCACACGAGCGCAAACGAAATGCACAGATAGAGCAGGGCGGCGATGCCGAACGCGTTGAACGACTGATAGGTCGCGGAGTTCACGTCGCGCGCGATCTTGAGGATGTCCGGCACGGTCGCGGTGAATGCGACGGTCGTGGCGTGCAGCATCAGGATCACTTCGTTGCTGTAATAGGGCAGCGCGCGCCGCAGCGCCGACGGCAGAATCACGCGGCGGTACAGCGTGAACGACGACATGCCGTACGCGCGCGCCGCTTCGATTTCGCCATACGGCGTTGCCTTGATGGCGCCGGCGAAAATCTCGGTGGTGTACGCGCAGGTGTTCAGCGTGAAGGCAAGCAGCGTGCAGTGCATGCCGTCGCGGAAGAACGCGTTGGTCAGAACGTGATTGCGAATCACCTCGAGGCTGTACAGCCCCGTGTAGCAAAGCAGCAGTTGCACGTAAAGCGGCGTGCCGCGAAACACGTACGTATACAGCCAGACCAGACGCGAGAGCCACTTCTTCTTCGACACGCGCGCTACGGCCAATGGAATCGACAGGCAGAAGCCGAGCCCGATCGACACCACCAGCAGCCACAACGTGATGACGACGCCGGTGAGGCGGTAGCCGTCCGTATACAGATAGTTGCGCCAGTATTCCTGAATGATCTCGATCATAGATCCGCCTTTCGCACGCCAGTCGAGTAACGCTTTTCGAGGTACATCAGCACGAAGTTGGACACTGTGGTGATGACGAGATAGATCGCCCCGGCGAGCAGGGTGAAAAAGAAGAAGCGCAGCGTGCCCTTGCCGGCGTCCTGCGAAGCCTTGACGACGTCGGCCAGACCGATGATCGACACGAGCGCCGTGGCCTTGACCATCACCTGCCAGTTATTGCCGATGCCGGGCAGCGCGAAGCGCATCATCTGCGGGAACATGATGCGCGTGAACACCTGCCAGCCGGTCATGCCGTAGGCCGCGCCCGCTTCGAGCTGGCCGCGCGGCACCGCGAGAAACGCGCCACGGAAGGTTTCGGTGAAGTACGCGCCGTAGATGAAGCCGAGCACCGCGACGCCGGCCACGAACGGATCGATGTCGATCTGATCCCAACCGAGCAGGTCGGTGAGGTTGTTCAGCCAGATCTGGATGCTATAGAACAGCAGCAGCATCAGCACCAGATCGGGCACGCCGCGCACGAGCGTCGTGTAGACCGTGCCGACTCCGTGGGAGAAGCGGTTCTTTGACAGTTTCGCCGCTGCGCCGAGCAGGCCCAGCACGAAAGCGAACGCCAGTGACAACACCGCCAGTTTGACGGTTTGCCAGGTGCCGTTGAGAAGCAGCGGGCCGTAGCCTTGAAGGAACATAGGGGGTCCTCGACGATGTGCGCGTGACACACCGCGAAAGACGCGGCCAGCTCTGCACCGCGTTTTACCGCGAGCCCAAGGCTCGCTGTGACCGGCGGCGCACAGCGCACCGCTGTGCAAATCATGACTGCATGGCCGTTACCGGTCTTGCAGCGCGCTTTTCGAGTCTCGTGGTGAAGCGGGTTTGAATCTACTGCGGACTGTATTACGAAGCCCCGGGAAAGCCCATGCGGGCGTGCCCCGAGTTTCGTGGTGCTGCCTGGTGCCGGGCTCGTGGTTCGGCTCGGTGCCCGGCCGGGTGTTCCGCTCAATGTCCAGGATAAATGTCGAAGTCGAAGTACTGCTTCTCGATCTTCCTGAACGTGCCGTCCTGATGAACCTGTGCCAGCGCCTGATTGAACATCGCCTTCAGATCGGCGTCTTCCTTGCGCAGGCCGATTGCCGTGCCTTCGCCGATCGTCTTCGGGTCCTTCACTTCCGGACCGGCCCAGGCGAAGCCCTTGCCGCGCGGCGTCTTCAGGAAACCGGCGTCGGCTTGCACTTCATCCTGCAAGGCGGCGTCGAGGCGTCCCGCGGCGAGGTCGGCGTACACCTGATCCTGATTCTGATAAGTCACCACCGTCACGCCGTTGGGCTCCCACCAGGCTTTGGCATAGGCTTCCTGAGTCGAGCCCTGCTCGACGCCGACGTTCTTGCCTTTCAACGACGCTGCCGTCGGCAGGAGCGGCGAACCGGTCCTCGCGATCATGCGCGCCGGGGCGTCGAACAGCTTGTCGGAGAAATCGATCTGCTCGCGGCGCTTGTCCGTGATGGTCAGGGACGACACGATCGCGTCGAATTTCTTGCCCTTGAGCGCCGGAATGATGCCGTCGAGGTCCTGCTGGACCCAGACGCACTTGACGTTCATCCTGGCGCAGAGCGCGTGGGTCAGGTCGGCATCGAAGCCGACCACCTGCCCGTTGGGCGCGACCGATTCGAACGGCGGATAGCTCGCGTCGACGCCGATGCGCACGGTCTTCCACTCTTTCGCCATCGCGCCGGTGGCCACGACCGCAAGGGCCACGCACAGTGCGAGCTTCTTCATGTTTCTCCTGGATCAAACTGATCGTCGTGGTCTGCCGATCTCGACGACCACCGGCTCGTGGCCGGCCGTCGCTATTCTAGGCGGTCAAAATTGTTGCACCGCGTGGGCGCGCCCTGCCGTCAACCCGCCTCGGCAAGGCCGCCGGAGCGCCATCTGCGCCCACGTGTCTTGAAAAGCGCGGTATTTTACCCGAACAGGGACGAGGCGCCAGTCCAGGGCGCGGGCGATCGGCAACTCGCGGGTGTGGGCGTTGTTCCAGCGCGACGCCCGGCCAATGCCAGAGCGGCATGAGCGCGATACCGGTTCGATGCCGGGCGCCGTCATGGCTTTCGACGTAGCCCATCCTGCCCGGCGGCCAGATTAAGCGGATTTATGAAACGATCCGGTGCGCCGGTGCGGATTGTTTAGTGCGGCCTGTGGCCATACATTCACTGCATCGCAATTTGCTTACCGGAGTACCGCCATGATCGAGATTCGCCGCTCTGCAGAACGGGGCCACGCCAACCACGGCTGGCTCGACTCGTATCACAGCTTTTCCTTCGCCGACTACCGCGATCCGCAGCACGTGCATTTCGGCCCGTTGCGCGTGATCAACGAAGACCGCATCGCCGGTGGCCAGGGTTTCGGCACGCACGGCCACCGCGACATGGAGATTGTTACCTACGTGCTCGACGGCGCGCTCGCGCACCGCGACAACATGGGTAACGGCTCGACCATCCGTCCCGGCGACGTGCAGCGCATGAGCGCCGGCACGGGCGTGATGCACAGCGAATTCAACGCCTCGCAGGACGACAGCGCGCATCTGCTGCAGATCTGGGTGATTCCGCAACGCACGGGCGACCAGCCCGGCTACGAGGAAAAACGTTTCGACGACGCCGACAAGCGCGGCCGCCTGCGGGTGGTCGCGTCACCCGACGGCCGCGACGGATCGGTGACGATTCATGCGGACGCATCGATCTACGCGGGGCTGCTCGACGGCGCGGAGCAGGCCACCTTTGCGTTGCCGCAAGGACGGCTCGCCTATGTGCACGTGGCGCGCGGCGCGGTGACCGTCAACGGCGAAATGCTGCATGCTGGCGACGCCGCCAAGCTCAGCGAAACCGATACGGTCACGCTCGAAAAGGGCGACAACGCCGAAGTGCTGCTGTTCGATCTGGGACAGTTGAACAGCTAGCCAGGCGCGCGATCGCCGACCTTGGCCGCATTGGTTGAAGCCGCAACGACCCAGCCTCGCACCACGTCAATCGCGAAGGGCAAACAAAAACGCCACGGAAAATTCCGTGGCGTTTTTGCATTCGCAGCACCGCTTACTGATTAGCGGCAGGCGCCGAAGCCGCGCCTTTATGATGCTGCCAGCGATCCTGCATCTTCTCGTGACGCTGTTCCATCCTGGCAAAGCGCTGCTTCAGCGCCGTGCTGACGGTGGTCTTCTGCTGATCGTTCAAGCCGTTGTAGAACTTGAGCCAGGCATCGGTGGTTTGCTGGCGCAATTGCGTGTCTTTCTGCTCGACCTGCTGATGCGCCGCGGCCATCGCGTTCAGGTCCAGAATAGGCTGTTGCTGCGCCGCCTTGAACTGGTCCTTGATCTGCTGGTGATTGGCGTGCATGGCTTCATGGTTCTGCTTCATGGTGTCGAGCGCCGCCTGCCACTGCTTTTCCTGGTCCGGGTTGAGCTTCAGCTGATCGTGCAGTTGCGTGAGCTGCTGCATGAAGTGGCCGTGCCAGCCGCCGGGGCCGCCATGGCTGGCGGGCTGAGCGGCATAAGCGGCGCCTGCGCCGATGGCGAGGGCGGTGGCGGCAACGGCGAGAACGCGCGACATCTTTTTGGTGGACATGTAAGGCTCCTTGTAATGGAATAGCCGACGATGCAACCGGTAACGAGGACGGCCTGCATTCGGTAAGACACAGCGTAGAGAACTGCGCCTCGCGCTGTGTTACGTGGCCGGATGCGGCTATTACGGGTCATTACGTGCGCCTTTCACCGTAACACCCGGTAACCCTTGTGCCCGGTTCGGAAACTAAAACCCTTTCAGCTGCGCGTTAAACTTCATCCCATGGCTACTCAAATACTTGTTGTCGACGACGACGTCGAATTGCGCGATCTGCTGCGCGACTATCTGGCCCGTCAGGGCATCGAAGTCTCGGTGCTGCACGACGCGGGCTCGCTCGAGCGCCGGCTGGAGCGCGAGCGTCCGGATCTGATCGTGCTCGATCTGATGATGCCGGGCGTGGACGGGCTCACGGCGCTGCGCAAGCTGCGCGCGTCGGGCGACGACATTCCCGTGATCATGCTCACCGCGCGTGCCGACGACGTCGACCGTATCGTCGGTCTGGAACTCGGCGCGGACGATTACCTCGGCAAGCCGTTCAATCCGCGCGAGTTGCTGGCGCGCGTGCAGGCGGTGCTGCGCCGCCGCCGTACGCTGCCGTCCGCCGCGGCGCCGGAACAGCGCGAGCCGTTCAACTTCGGCCGCTTCACGCTGGATTTCCAGTCACGCACGCTGCATCTGGAAGACAAGCCGCTCACGCTGTCGGGCAGCGAATTCGCGCTGCTGAAGATTTTCGTCAACCACCCGATGCGCACGCTCACACGCGAGCGCCTGCTCGAACTGCTGCACGGTCCCGAATACGACGGCACCGACCGTGGCATCGACGTGCAGGTGTGGCGTCTGCGCCGTATCCTCGAAACCGATCCGTCCACGCCGCGCTTCATTCAAACGGTGCGCGGCCGCGGTTACGTGTTCGTGCCCGATGGCGAACAGCATGCGCCGGCCCATTGATTCCCTGTTTGGTCGGCTGGCGCTGCTAGTCGTCGCGGTTCTGCTGTTATCGCATTTCGCGTGGTACGCGCTCATGCGTCTCGAGCGCACCCAGCTGCAAACGCGCTACGCCGTCGAAGAAGCCACCTTCCTCGTCGACGCAGTGCGTCAGCACGTGGCTCACACGCCGGACCAGCCGTTGCCGTCGCGCGTCAAGCTGGTCGATCCGGCGAGCCCTGAAGTGCCGCCGGAAAACGCCGATTTGCCGCCGCCGCTCGAACGTTTCATCGAAGACGTGCGCGATCGCATGCCGTCCGGCACGCAGGTGCGCGCGGGCTTGCCCGGTCATCCGCCGGCGCTATGGGTGCGCGGCACGTCCGATCGCAGCTGGATCGTCGTGCCGGTGCAGCCGCTGCGAACGCCGCGTTCGCTCGATCGCACGGTGCTGTGGCTCGCCATTATTTTCTCGTTCGCGGTGATGGCGGCGCTGTTTGCCGCATGGGCTCTGCAGCAGCCCTTGCGCTCGCTCGCCCAGGCGGTGACGCGTTTCGGCCGAGGTCTACCGGTGCCGCCGGTGCCCGAGCGCGGTCCGCGCGAATTGCGCCAGCTCACGCACGGTTTCAATCAGATGGTGCAGGAAGTGGCACGCACGGAAAACGATCGCGCGGTGATGCTGGCGGGCGTCGCACACGATCTGAAAACGCCGCTTGCACGCTTGCGCCTGCGCGCCGAGATGATGGAAGAAGTCAAGATGCGCGACGGCGTGGTGCGCGACGTCGATTCCATGACGCACATCGTCGAACAGTTTCTGGTGTTCGCGCACGATGGCGCCGATCGCAGCGAAGCCGTCGAAGTGGACGCGCAATGCGAGCGGGTCGTGCGCAGCTATCGCGCGGTGAACGCGGGAGGGCCCACGGTGCTGACCGAGTTGCACGCAGGTTCGGCGTTCCTGTTGCCGGCCGCCACGCTAGACCGGGTTCTGTCGAATCTGCTCGACAACGCCCACGCCTACGGCGCGCCGCCGGTGGTCGTCGCCACGGCGCGCACTTCACAAGGTTTCACGCTTTCCGTCAGCGACAACGGCAGCGGTATCGCCGCGCAAGACCTCATCAACGCCAGTCGTCCGTTCGTGCGGCTCGACCCGGCACGCGGCGGCAACGGGCATAGCGGTCTTGGGCTCGCGATCGTCGAGCGGCTGGTGCGGCGTGCGGGCGGCGAGTGGGAAATCGGCAACCACGACGGTCGTGGCTTGCGCGTGTTGATGAGCTTCCCGTTCGAGTCGGTGCCGCGTGTCGCGGCAGTGTCGGAAAGCGTCTGGTAGGGTTCGAAAGAGGCGGGCAGCGCGCTCGGGGAGCGTCTGCGCCGCCTTTGCGTTCCGCTGCGAGGTGCGGAACGCAGTGCTTCAGTCAGTCCGAGAACAGCGTGTTCAGCGCATTCGCCGCATCGCCGTCCACCGTATTCCACGTCACCGTTTCGGCTTCGAAAATATAGTGCGTGGTGTACTTGCCGAGACGGGCCAGGATTTCCTCCTGAATCAACTCCGGCGCCACTTCCAGTTTCAGATACCACGCCGTAGACGACAGGCGCGTCTGGAACGCGCCATATTCGGCCAGCAGATGGTCGAACGCGTCAGCATCCTGATCGCGACAGACAATCACCAGATTTCCCTTCATGCGAATCTCCCGTTAAAGCAGTAGCGGCAACCTCGATATCTATCAGGGTCGATCATACCTGCTTCATTGCGGGAAGCCCGTGGGTGCTTTTGCGTTGAGTCAGCTAGCGTGCTGCGCGGCGCGCCTGTCTTGCGCGCGCGCCGGCAAGCGTGTCACCAGACGTTTGCGACCGTGCGCGCGGGCGGCGCGGTGTCGTCGGGCGGCAGGGCTTCGATGCGATCGCGGCCGCCCGTTTTTGCGGCGTACAGGGCGGTGTCGGCCCGGCTCATGATCCGCTCGGGCAGATCGTCGGGCGACAGTTCGGTGATGCCGATGCTCACGCTCAACCCTACCGAGGCCGGCAGTTTGGGCGACGGCATCGCCTTCAGGCGCAGCCGCAAGCGTTCGACCACTTCGCGTCCCGCCACCAGATCCGTAGCGGGCAGGAGCAGGCCGAACTCTTCGCCGCCGAGCCGGCCGATCGCATCCGCGCCGCGCAGTTCGGCGCGGCAGGTGTCGACGAAGTGTTCGAGCGCGCGGTCGCCGGCCGCGTGGCCGAAGCGGTCGTTGATCTGCTTGAAATGGTCGAGGTCGGCGATCGCCATGCACAGCGGCTGGTTGCCCGCGTGCGCGCGCTCGATTTCATGGCGCAGCAAATCGAGAAAGTAGCGCCGCGACAACGCGCCGGTCAGCGCGTCATGGCGCGCCTCGGCCGAGAGCAGCGTATTGGCCGACTGCAACTGTTCGGCGAGATCGCGCGTGGCGCGATGGTGACGCCGCTCGCGCACATACGACACCGTGATCACCCACGCCAGCGCGACCGTGCCGGCCAGTGTCAGGAACACCAGCAAATGATCGCGCTTGTGATTGCGCAGCAACTCGGGCCACGCTGCGAGCGGATCGACCAGATGGGCGGACAGCCCGGAGTTCAGGCCGCCGCGCGACTGATAGAGCGAAGGCATCGGCTGTTCGGTCATGCCGAACAGTTGATCGGCGACCGTTGCCGGCACCCACGGCGCCTGTTCGCGCAAGCGCGTGTCGACCTGAATGCGGATGTCGGGGAAAGCCTCGCGACGGTAGGTGACCTGGCGTTCGTCCGGGCTCATCTTCGTCACATGCGAGTTGGGCAGCGCGTGGCCTTCCAGTTCGCTGTTGTGCGCCATGATGATGACGCCGTTCTCATCGGCGACGAATGTGCCGGCATGGGCGACCCAGTGGCGCAAGCGCGCGATGCCGACTTTGGCGATCACCGCGCCGACCAGCATGCCGTCGGCGTAAGCCGGCGCGGCGATGAAGATGCCCGGCTCGCCACTCGAGCGGCCCACGCCGTAGGCTTCCGAAAAGGCGCCGAGCAGCGCGTTGGTCAGATAGCCGCGCGTGCGCATGTCAACGCCCACGAAGGAACGATCGGCCGCCTGCGGATTATTGATGGAGTTGCTCGACGCCACGCAGATGCCATTGGCGTTGACGAGCCAGATCTGGTCGAGACCGGAAAAGCCTTGGGCGTCGTGCAGGAAGTTGCTTACCGCGGTCATCTGCGGATCTTTCAGCAAGGCGGTGCGCAGGGCGGGTTCCGCCGCCTCGTTGTTCACGGCATAATTCTGGGATTGCACCAGAGCATGCTGGACCACATCCATTTCGGCCATGGTTGCGGGGATGGCGCGAGACATGGCGAGGTCGCTGGCGATCACTTCGGCCATGTTGTCGACGATCGACGTGGACATCTGCCGCTGCGCCCGCAGGGCCGCGTCCAGCTCTTGCTGTACCATCCGGTCCGCGACCATGCCGGCCACGAACCAGCAGACCAGCACGATCAGCGCGAAGCAGATCGGTCCGGTTGCCTGGCGCAAGGTTGTCCTGTTCATCGACCCTCTGATCCGTCTGGCTGTGACATGCAACTAGCTCATTCGTGGCAGCGCGCTGGCGCTGTGTCGCCCTTATCGAAGCGGCTGGCTTTGCGCCGCCGCCGCGGCCCGGGGTAAGCCGCTCACGGTGCGTCGAGTCCTGATTTTAACCGTCATGGGGCCAGACGCTATCGTTATTGCGGGAATGCGAAGCGCGGCAGCCGCGCTCATCAGATTCCTAACGGCAGTCGAAGCGGTTTCTTAATGGCTGTACGGGTTTTCCGGATGGCCTCGGCGGCCTACGCCGCGTGCCGCGCCGGGCGCCGGTGTGGTCTGCGCACCACGTTCGGGCGCGCCTCGAAGCGTCGCTGAAGCGAGCCGGCGCGACGGCCGGATGGCGTTGCCTGATGGGGCCGCCGGCCGTTCATCGCTATTTGCCGCTAAAGGTTGTGCCTGAAACATAGGATGGTGTAGTGTCGTGCCGTCCAAAACGAGGAAAGCTCGCCAGCCTACGGGCGGCGCCTGCGGCGACAGGAGTCCGGCTTGACGGTTGTGGTTCTGGACGCCCCTGTCCGTGAACGCTTCCTTCGCCGGTCCACGTGTCTCCAACGCTAACGATTTACCGCGCACACGCCTTTTGCCATGCCTGATTTCCGCTTTCCGGACCGATCCTCAGACCGCCGCGCCCAAGCCGCGGCCTCCTTCGTACGTTCGAATGCTTTCATCAACGGGGAGCGCATCTGATGGATTTCAGCTTCAACCTCAAGCGCACCGCCAATGCCTCGGCATGGCGGGTACTGCCTAATCGCTGGGACTTCGTCGCCTTTCCGCTGATCATCTGCGTGATCGCCATGGCGGCGATCGGCTTTCACGAAACCCTGGCGCCGATGTCGACGCTCAAGACGCAAGCCATTTCGCTCGATCCGGCGAACCTGCCTGAGTACGCGATGCGCACCACGCTGCGCATGCTGGCGGCGATGGTCGCCTCGCTGATCTTCACGCTGGGGTACGGCACGCTGGCCGCCAAGAGCCGGCGCGCCGGGCTCGTTCTCGTGCCGATTCTCGACATCCTGCAGTCGGTGCCGGTGCTCGGCTACATTTCGTTTACGGTCACTTTCTTCCTCGCGCTCTTTCCAGGCCGCGTGCTCGGCGCCGAACTGGCGGCGATCTTCGCGATCTTCACGAGCCAGGCGTGGAACATGACGTTCAGCTTCTACCAGTCGCTGCGCACGGTGCCGCGCGATCTGGACGAAGTCTCGCGCGGCTTTCATCTGACTTCGTGGCAACGCTTCTGGAAGCTCGAAGTGCCGTTCTCGATGCCCGGCCTCATCTGGAACATGATGATGTCGATGTCGGGCGGCTGGTTCTTCGTGGTGGCCTCGGAGGCGATCACGGTCGGCAACAACACGATCACGCTGCCGGGCATCGGCGCGTACCTGGCGCAGGCCATTTCGGTGAAGGACCTGCACGCGATCGGCTGGGTGATCCTCGCCATGACCGTCGTGATCCTCGCCTACGACCAGCTTCTGTTCCGCCCGCTGGTCGCGTGGGCGGACAAGTTCCGCATGGAAAATACCAGTTCGGGCGACGCGCCGGAGTCCTGGCTGCTCGACCTGATTCGCCGTACCCGTCTGATTCACCGTCTGCTGGTGCCGCTCGGCTGGATGTTCGCGCGGGCCGCGCGGGTGCGCTTCCAGTTGCCGGCGTTCAACGCGCCGCGTTTCCAGATTCCGCAGCGCGAAAAAACCTCGAAGTTGGGCGACCGGCTGTGGGCCGCGCTGGTGCTGGTGCTCACGGTCTTCGTGGTGTACCGCGTCGGCTCGTACGTGCGTACCGGCGTGACGCTCGGCGAAGTCGGCCACGTGTTCGTGCTCGGGCTCATTACCTTGCTGCGGGTGGTGGTGCTGATCGCGATCGCCTCGGTGATCTGGGTGCCGATCGGCGTGCTGATCGGCTTGCGCCCGGCGCTGTCGGAAAAGATCCAGCCGCTCGCGCAATTCCTCGCCGCGTTCCCGGCGAACCTGCTGTTCCCGGTGTTCGTGATCGTGATCGTGCGCTTTCATCTGAATCCGGACATCTGGCTCTCGCCGCTGATCGTGCTCGGCACGCAGTGGTATATCCTCTTCAACGTGATTGCCGGCGCGAGTTCCTATCCGAACGACTATCGCGAAGCGGCCAAGAATTTCCATATCCGCGGCTGGCAATGGTGGCGTCAGGCGATGCTGCCGGGCATTTTTCCGTACTACGTGACCGGCGCGATCACGGCGTCGGGCGGCGCGTGGAACGCGAGCATCGTCGCGGAATTCGTGCAGTGGGGCGACACCAGGGTCGCCGCGCACGGCGTGGGCGCATATATCGCGCAGACCACCGCCGCCGGCGACTATCCGAAGATCATTCTGGGCATTGCCGTGATGTCCCTGTTCGTGACCCTGTTCAACCGTCTGCTGTGGCGTCCGATGTACGCCTATGCCGAAGCCAAGCTCCGGCTCGATTGAGAAATAAAGGCTAAACGCGATGCAAAATCCTAAAGCTGCTATGACCGCCGCGCCGATCCAGACGCCGCCGATGCCGCCGCGCCTCGGCGAAGAGATCCTGCGCGTCAAGGACGTGTGCCGTGGGTTCAACAAATCGCAGGGCGAACTGCTCGTCCTCGACGATGCGAACCTGTCGCTGCGCGAAGGCGAGATCGTCGGTCTGCTG
Organism: Paraburkholderia sp. BCC1884; assembly: GCF_900996225.1. Taxonomy (GTDB): domain Bacteria; phylum Pseudomonadota; class Gammaproteobacteria; order Burkholderiales; family Burkholderiaceae; genus Paraburkholderia. Next base: position 493,511 of record NZ_CAAJGL010000101.1, read on the forward strand.
GGCCGGTCGGGCTCGGGCAAGTCGACGCTGCTGCGCATCATCGCCGGTCTGATCGAACCGACCGACGGCGAAGTCACGTATATGGGCAAGCCGCTCGACGGCCCGGCGCGCGGCGTCGCAATGGTGTTCCAGACCTTCGCGCTGTTCCCGTGGCTGACCGTGCTGCAAAACGTGGAAGCGGGTCTCGAAGCGCAAGGCGTCGGCGCCAGCGAGCGGCGCACGCGTGCGCTGGCCGCGATCGATCTGATCGGTCTCGACGGTTTTGAAAACGCCTATCCGCGCGAGTTGTCGGGCGGCATGCGCCAGCGCGTCGGTTTTGCGCGGGCGCTGGTGGTCGACCCCACGCTGCTGCTGATGGACGAGCCGTTTTCCGCGCTCGACGTGCTGACCGCCGAAACGCTGCGTACCGACTTGCTCGATCTGTGGACGCAAGGCCGCATGCCGATCAAGGCGGTGCTGATCGTCACGCACAACATCGAAGAAGCGGTGTTCATGTGCGACCGGATTCTGGTGTTGTCGTCCAATCCGGGCCGGGTGATCGCCGAGATCAAGGTGCCGTTCAAGCATCCGCGTAACCGTCTGGACCCGGCGTTCCGCCGGCTCGTGGACGAGATCTACGCGAAGATGACCGCGCGCCAGACCGACGAAAAGACCAAGAAAGGGCTGGAGCTGCACAGCTGGCTGCCGCATGTCTCGACCAACCTGATGGCGGGTCTGATCGAGACGCTGGCCGCCGCGCCGTACCACGGCCGCGCCGACATGCCGGAAATCGCCCGTTCGCTGCATCTGGAGGTGGACGATCTGTTCCCGGTGGCCGAAGTGCTGCAGCACCTCGGTTTCGCCGACGTGCGCGAAGGCGACATTTTCCTGACGCCGCCGGCCCGCGTGTTTTCGGAGTTCGGCACGCAGGAACGGAAGATGATGTTCGCCGAACATCTGCTGCGCCATGTGCCGCTTGCCGCGCGAATCAAGAAAGTGCTGAACGAACGGCCGGGACACCGCGCGCCGCGCGTGCGCTTCGAGCAGGAGTTGGAGGATTTTCTGTCGGACAGCGCCGCGGAAGAGACGCTCGACGCGGTCATCAACTGGGGCCGTTACGGTGAGATTTTCTCGTACAACGACCAGACCGAAATCTTCAGCCTGGAAGACGTGGAGTCTTAAGCGCGGCGGAGAAGATTGAGAGATTCACGCGAAAACGGCAGGGGAGACCCTGCCGTTTTTTTATTGCCGATCGCTTATTGCAGATTGCCCCAGCGTTGAACCGCCGGTTCCGCCGACGCCCATTTCCAGCCCTTGTCCTGTTGACAGGCGCTTGCCGTGTACCAATCCTCATGCGCCTTCGCGCCTTCGCCTTCCTGCACCGAGAACGCGAATTCCTTGCACAGTGCAAGCGCGGAGCCGAACGCACGCGTGACGCGCACCTGGCCGTGGCCATTTTCAATCGGCAGCGTGTGCTTGATCGCCCATGGCCGCGTTTCGCCGACCGGCATGGCGCCGGCCAGCGCGGCGATCAGGTTCTGCTGATCGGTATGCATGCTGCGCATATAGCGGCCGACTGCCTCGTCGGTCGCGGCCTGCACGGCGATGCCCACGCCGATGCCGATGGCCGGATTCGACGTGACCAGACCCGTGGCCACGCCGGCGGCCGCACCACTTGCCGCACCGACCGAGCCACAGCCGCTCGTCAACAGGCTTGCGCCGACGCATAACGCGCCGGCCAGCACGAGCCGCACGCGATTGCCCGACCGCGCGGCGAGGCGAATGCGCTGCACCGCGCCCGCAGCGGTATGCGAACGCGCCGTCATTGCAGCGCGCCCCAGCGTTCGGTGGCGGGTTCAGCCGACGCCCATTTCCAGTTGGTGCCGTCGCGGCAGATCGAGGCCACGTAAAACGCGCTGCTCGCCGGCACGTTCTTGGTCGCGGTTTGATCGACGGAGAAGACGATTTCCTTGCAGTCGAGATCGCCCGCGCTGATCGAGCGGCTGACGGTGACGCGGCCGTGTTCGTCGTCTTCGATCGGGAACGAGTGAGTCACGCTCCACGGCGCCACCGCGCCGACTTCGAGCGGCCCGGCGATTTTTGCGATGCCGTCCTGCGTATTCGTATGGACCACGCGCTCGGAGTACTGCACGCCGGCGCGGGCCGCGGCGACTGCGCCAAGACCGATGCCGGTGGCGACCGCCGCATTGCTGGTGACTTGCGCCGCGATCGCGGCGCCGCCTATACCGGCGCCGGCCGTCGCGCCTTCCGAGTAAAGCGAACTACAGCCGCTTAACGCCGACGTGATCGCCACCGCGAGCGCAACGATTGCCGTTGCATTGGGGCGGCCACGTCCGGCCGTCTGTTTTGCCCATTCGGCCCACACCATACTTTTTTGCATTTCCCTGTCCCTACTCCTGCAAGTGCCTTTCGATCACGCTCGCAACGAGTTTGTGAACGTGTGGCACGCCTTCGCATTGCAGCGCTATCTGCTGCCGCATTTTGCAGGATGCCATTTGTAATTGGCAGTGGGAAAGTGCAAGTAATTGCAAAAGATGGTGCGGGTCAAACCGCTTTCTGCTTGATGCGAGCCAGTTTTGATTGGTGGTGCGAAGGGATTTTGACCGAGTCGCGCACGCGTCGCGTGCAGGTCATCGACACGGCAGCGCCGTGGCGCTGCCCGCGTTTCACCACGTTATTCGGCTTCTTCTTCCGCGCCTTCGTCGCCGTAAGCGCTCAGGCGGTTGTACAGCGTTTTAAGACTGACGCCGAGGGCTTTCGCGGCACGTCGCTTGTCGCCGCCGCAATATTTGAGCGTGCCGAGAATGATCTGCTTTTGCGCATCGGCCAACGGTGTACCAATCCACACGCTCATCGCGTCGCCCTGAGTCATGGGCTTTTTGACGCGCGAGGCGAGGTGCGGATGCGGCAACTCCACCGTCTTCTCCGCGAGGATGAACGCGCGATAGACCGCGTTCTTCAACTCGCGCACGTTGCCTGGCCACGACCAGGTGCGCAGCGTTTCGAGCGAGCGTTTGCTGAAGCTCTTGCTCGCGCTTTCCTGTTGATTGAGCAGCGCGAGGAAATGCTGTGCGAGCAATTCGCGGTCGCCTTCGCGTTCGCGCAACGGCGGTGCGCGCAACGGAAAAACCGCGAGCCGGTACATCAGGTCCTCACGCAGACCGTTTTCCTTGACCGCCACGGCCGGGTCGCGATTGGTCGCGGCGATCACGCGGACGTTGCCGCTGATCAATTCATTGCCGCCGACCCGGAAGAACGTGCCGGTCTCCAGGGCACGCAGCAGCTTGACCTGACGCACGGGCGCCATTTCGGTGATTTCATCGAGAAACAGCGTGCCGCCGTTGGCGTGTTCGAAGTAGCCGACGCGGCCCTGGACCGCGCCCGTAAAGCTGCCTTTTTCATGCCCAAACAGTTCGGCTTCGATGAGTTCGTCGGGAATCGCCCCGCAGTTTACGGCGACGAACGGAGCGTCCTTGCGGCTGCTTTTATCGTGAATCGTGCGGGCAATCAGTTCCTTGCCGGTGCCCGATTCGCCGATGATGAGCGCGGTCGCGTCGGTGCCGGCGACGCGTTCGATCTGCTCGTACAGATCCAGCATCACCGGCGACGAGCCGTACAGCAGCCCGTACGATTTCAGTCCCGCGATGCCGTCCGCGACGCGCTGCTTCGCCTGTGCCGAGCCATTGCCGCGGGCGGAGACGGTGGGCGGGTCCAGATCGATTGACGCCATAAACGGGGAGTCCTGTGCTAATGAGTTCGTTGTTGCGGCGCGCAGGCCTGGAAAGAGATACGCATAGCGGCGCATATCTCACAAAGGTCGATTTAACCACTTCGGCGACGTTTCCGGCAATCGCTCTGACGGTTGGCCAAGACATTAACGCACGGTCGGTCAGAAAGTACCTGAAACAAGGATCTCCAGGTTAAGTGTAGGCAAATTTACCGGGCATGCCGTTTGCACAATTGACCCGACACGCGTGTGCTTTTGTTTGACCTGTTTCGACAAAAACGCACGCAACGCCGAACTCAGACCAGGAGCGAACGATGACTGACACCACGCAACAACTCGCACTCGGCGGCCAGAAGATTGTCGACGATCTGCGGGTGCTGATAAAGGACTCGGAGGAAATGCTGCGGCTTGCCGCCAACGTGCCGGGCGAGGGCGTCGACGCCTTGCGTGACAAGCTGGGCACGCATGTGGAAACGCTGCAGTCGGCCCTTGGCGACGCGCAGCAGAATGCGCAGCGGCGCTATCGCGCGGCCACGGTCAACACCGAGCGCTACGTGCGCCATAACCCGTGGCGCTCGATTGGTATTGCCGCGAGCGTCGGCTTTCTACTCGGCGTGCTGACTGCGCGCTAGGACGCTACGGCGTCATGGCGCAAAGCCTTGCAGTTCGACACCTATCCGTTTCAAGACGACAAGGAGTTCACGATGGCACGACCCAAAATCGGCATCTTCGGCGCGCTGATGGCGCTCGGCGGTTTTCTCGCGGTCCGCTATGTGCAGCGCAGCCGCGCCACCCGCATTCCGGTGGCGCGCGAGCTGAGCCGCTGGGAGAATGAAGGCGGTGCGGTGGCAACGCCGGCGACGCCGTCTGGCGGCGCTGTCACGGCGGCCAGCGCGAGCCCGGGCGCGCACGGCGCCAACGGTTCGGCTTATACGAATGGCAATGGCGGCGCGTGGCCATTTCCGCGCAGTTGAGCCGGTCTGCGGGGGCCGCGGCTCGTCGTGCGCGGGAGCGCACGCATTGACGGGCGATCCCCCGTCAGGCACGCTAATTCACATCGAGATAGCCGTATAATAAGTAAATAAACAACAATACTTCGCGGGATAGGCAGTTTTTTCCGCTCATTGTTGCAATTTTGACCTAAGTCTGCAGTGCTGTGCCGATCGGCAAATCAGCGTGCGCCCGCCGCCGGGCGTAGCGCGCTGCCTGCGAGCACGGCGCCGCGGGCGCGCATTTTAAGCATGCGTTCTTGCATGTTTCCCCACCCACGCTTGCAGGCTTTCGAGACGCGATGCCACATGTACTGATTGTCGACGACGACGCGAGTACCCGCGAGGCGCTTTCCGCCATCATCGGGGAAGACGGCCTGACTACCGCCACCGCAGGCGATCTGCGCGAAGCGCGCATTCAACTGGTCCGGCAGATGCCGGACGTCGTCTTTACGGACCTGAAGCTGCCTGATGGCAGTGGGGTCGATCTGTTCGAAGATCTCGATCCGCGCTCCGGCGTGGAAGTGATCGTGATTACCGGCCACGCCACGGTCGAGTCGGCCGTCAATGCGCTGAAGATGGGCGCCACCGACTATCTGGTCAAGCCGATCAACATGCAGCGCGTCAAGGCGATCCTGTCGCGCCTGCCGCGCGCCGGCGACCTGAAGGCGGAAATCGGCACTCTGCGCGGCGAGTTGCGCCGCATGGGCCGTTTCGGTTTGATGCTCGGCAATTCGCCGGCGATGCAGGAGGTCTATGACCAGATCGGCCGTGTCGCGCCGACGGCGGCCTCGGTCATGCTGGTGGGCGAGTCGGGCACCGGCAAGGAAGTCGCCGCGCAGACGCTGCACGAACTCAGCTTGCGTCGCAAGCACGCGTTTCTCGCGGTCAACTGCGGCGCGATCTCGCCGAATTTGATCGAATCGGAAATGTTCGGCCACGAGCGCGGTTCGTTCACGGGCGCGGATCGTCAGCACAAGGGTTATTTCGAACGCGCGAATGGCGGCACGCTGTTCCTCGACGAAATTACCGAGATGCCGATCGAATTGCAGGTGAAGCTGCTGCGCGTGCTGGAAACCGGCATGTTCATGCGGGTCGGCACGACCAAGGAAATCGAAACCGATGTGCGTCTGATCGCGGCCACGAACCGCGATCCCGAGCAGGCGGTGCTCGAAGGCAAGCTGCGGCTCGACTTGTACCATCGCCTGAACGTGTTTCCGATCAGCCTGCCGCCGCTGCGCGATCGCGGCAAAGACGTTGAACTGCTCGCTCAGGCTTTCCTCGACGAACTCAACGAACGCCACAGCACGAAGAAGCATTTTCCCGCCGCCGTGAAGGAAATGCTGATGTCGTATCCGTGGCCGGGCAATGTGCGCGAGTTGAAGAACTACGTGCAACGCGCGCACATCATGTCGGGAACGGACTCGGACAGCACGGCGACGGTGCCGTTGCAGATCACGCTGTCCAAGCCCGCCGCCGGTACGGCGATCACGATTCCGTTCGGCACGTCGCTCGCCGAAGCGGACCGTCAGCTGATTCTGGCCACGCTCGAGCAATGCGGCGGGGTGAAGACGCGGGCGGCCGAGATTCTCGGCATCAGCCTGAAGACGCTCTACAACCGCCTGGTCGAGTACGGCAACGACGCGCGTGAAGACGCCGACGCCGCCGACGAATCGCGCGCCTTGGGCGGGGCGGACGCCTAAGGCGCACCACTCACGCCCCGAAGGGGGCGGCACCTGAACGGCACACGCCTTGCTGCGATCGGATAGACCGCAAACGAGGATAAATAACATGCCGGACTACGCTGCCGCTCCTACGCTTTCCCCGACCCAGCACCTGCATCGCCCCGAGCCGATCGAGCCGCCTTCGCCGCCGCCGATCGCGCCGCCGAGTCCCGGCGAGCCCGATACCATTCCGATCCCCAGTCCCGATCCGGGTCCGCAACCGATCGAACCCATCGAGCCGGTTGCGCCGCCGATCGGCGACCCGCCGCCGCAGCCTACGCAGACGCCACAAGCTAGCCTGTAACTGCCATCGGCGCCTCAGCGGCTGGTGCGCGTGCAACTCTGACACGTCTTGTGCGCTGCGCCACAGTTTGGGGCAGCCAATTTATGTACTTGTTACAAAGACGACGCATCTTTTACCGGCAATTTGCTGTCGCGACCCCTAGACTGTATTGATGCCGCGTCCGCGGCGCGCTTCCCACGGAGGCTACGACCATGAGACACCCAGCATTGCGCCGTTCGGCGCGCCACTCGAAGCGCGACTCGCGGCCAGGCGGCGCGCAGGGCGCTCAACCGGCACCGGTTGACCCGTCCGCGCAGAACCGCGTCGCGCCTGACGCCCCGCCGGACGGCGAGTACAACCAGGGCGGCGTACGGCCCGAAGGGCTGGACTATCAGCGCGATCTGGGCTCCGAGCAGGACGCCTGACAGGCTTGGCGGCCAGTAGCGAGATTGCTGGTTTCGTCAGACAAAGCAGAAAAAATTTCTTCGCGACGCTTCGGCATCGCGCGTTTTTGCTCGTTCGTCACATTTGCATACATTTTTATTTCCGATATGTCGTAAAAAGGCACGCGACTTGCATGCACCTTTTTGGCGAATATCCGTATGCAACGAAACAACTGAACTAGGTGGAGCACCAATGAGCAGACTGATCGTGGTATCGAATCGTGTCGCACCGACGCAGGAAGGCCGCCCCGCAGCTGGCGGCTTGGCGATCGGCGTACTGGACGCGCTTAAGGAAACCGGCGGGGTCTGGTTCGGCTGGAGCGGTGAGACGGTGAGCGAGCCGTCCTCGCCGGTGATCGAGAAGCAAGGCAATGTGACGTACGCGACGGTGGGCCTCACCAAGCGCGACTACGACCAGTATTACCGCGGTTTTTCCAACGCGACGCTGTGGCCGACGTTCCATTACCGCAACGACCTGTCGCGCTATGACCGTCAGGAATATGCGGGCTATCAGCGCGTCAACGCGACGCTTGCGAAGCAGCTCAAGGAGTTGCTCAAGCCCGACGACATCATCTGGGTGCACGACTATCACCTGCTGCCGTTTGCGCGTTGCCTGCGCGAACTCGGCGTGAAGAATCCGATTGGCTTCTTCCTGCATATTCCGTTTCCCGTGCCGGAAGTACTGCGCACGATTCCGCCGCACGAAGAACTGGTCAAGGCGATGTGCAGCTACGACGTGATCGGCTTCCAGACGGAAGCGGATCGCCAGTCGTTCGTCGACTTCATCGAGCGCGGCCAGCACGGCACGTCGAGCGAAGACGGCATGGTGCACGCGTATAACCGCTTCCTGAAAGTGGGCGCCTATCCGATCGGTATCTATCCGGATGCGATTGCCAAGGCTGCCGAACAGTTCACCGATCGCAAGCCGGTGCGTAGCCTGCGCGACGGAATGCGCGGGCGCAAGCTGATCATGAGCGTCGATCGTCTCGATTATTCGAAGGGGCTGGTGGAGCGCTTCCAGGCGTTCGAGCGTCTGCTGCTGAATGCGCCGGGTTGGCATGGACGTGTTTCGCTGGTGCAGATCGCGCCGCCGACGCGCGCCGACGTCGCGACCTACCAGCGTATTCGTCAAACGCTCGAAGGCGAGGCGGGCCGTATCAACGGTCGTTTCGCGCAACTCGACTGGACGCCGATCCAGTATCTGAACCGCAAGTACGAGCGCAATCTGCTGATGGCGCTGTTCCGTCAATCGCAAGTGGGCTATGTGACGCCGTTGCGCGACGGGATGAATCTGGTCGCGAAGGAGTATGTCGCCTCGCAAGACCCGGCCGATCCGGGCGTGCTGGTGCTGTCGCAATTCGCGGGCGCCGCCGAGCAGTTGCCGGGCGCGCTGGTGGTCAATCCGTTCGATCTGTCGCAGATGGCCGAAGCGCTCGAACGTGCCTTGTCGATGCCGCTCGCCGAACGTCAGGCGCGTCACGCTGACATGATGGCGCCGATGCGTGAGAACAACCTTTCGGTGTGGCGCGACACCTTCCTCGGCGATCTGCGCAATGTCGCGACCGCCTCTTCGGTGACGGCCAAAGCGGTAAAGCTCGCTGACGTGAGGGCATCGTCGTCGCATTGATAGCGACGCGGTGCCGATCACGTCGGCACGAAGTGGTATGAGTGGGAGGAGACGAGCAGGGCGCGGATCGTATCAGGCGATCCGCGCCTTCTTTTTTGCGGCACGCTAAAGCGCATCGAGCGGCGCCGGACGCTGCGGGATGCCTTCGCGCGACACACCGCCGGGCCCACTACGCCGGTTGCGGATTGGCGCGTTGCATCACGCGCATCGTGCTGACCACGGCCGCGACGGCCGAAAAGCCCGCGGCCACATAGAGGGCGACGATCGGTCCGCTTTGCGGCGCAATGCCGAAGATCAGCGCGACCAGCGCCGCGCCGAGCGTCTGGCCGGTCAGGCGCGCCGTGCCCAGCATGCCGCTCGCGCCGCCACTGCGATTGCGTGGCGCGGCGGACAGCATGGTGCGGTTGTTCGGCGACTGGAAAATGCCGAAACCCGCGCCGCACAGCGCCATGCGCCAGGCAATCTGCATCGCGTCCGGGTGCGCGCCGAGCGTGGCGAGCAGCAGCAGGCCGGCCGTCATGGCCGCGAGCCCGACGCCGCCGAGCCATCCCGAAGACACCTTGTCCGACAGCACACCGGCAATCGGCGCAGCGAGGATGATTACGGCCGGCCACGGCGTCATCAGCAAGCCGGTTTCGACCTGCGACAAGCCCAGGTTTTCCTGCAGCATGAACGGCAACGAGACGAACGCCAGCATTTGCGCGCAGAACGAGCAGACCGACGTGCCGATCGACAGCGCGAACACTGGAATTCTCAGTAAATCGATCGGCAGCAAGGGCGCCGCCTGGGTCAGCTGGCGGCGCACGAAGAAATAACCGATCACGATCGCGCCGACGAATTCCATCAAGACGAAGCCGAGGCCTTCGCCGTGGCCGAGGCCGTCGACGGCAAAGATCAGCAGGCCGAACACGAACGCGTTCATCACCGCGCTCAGGTAGTCGTAGGGCGATTCGTGGCCGGGGTTCATCGGCAAGGCCTTGAAGCCGCCGACGATCGCCGCGATGCCGATCGGCACATTGATCGCGAAGAGCCACGGCCATGAAGCGACGGCCAGCACGCCGGAGGCGACCGTCGGTCCCACCGCCGACGACACCGCGACCACCATCGCGTTGATCGCGACGCCGCGCCCGAGTTGCGCGGGCGGATAGATCATCCGCACGATCGCGGTGTTCACGCTCATGATGCCCGCCGCGCCGAAGCCCTGCACCACGCGGGCGAGCGCGAGCGTCGGCAGCGAGTCGGACAGCGCGCAACCGAACGACGCCACCGTGAACAGAATCAGGCCGCCCAGATAGATGCGCCGGTAGCCGATGCGATCGCCGAGCGAAGCCAGCGGCAGCAGCGAAATGGTGATGGCGAGTTGATACGCGTTGACGACCCAGATCGAGCCGGCCGCGCTCGCGTGGAGATTGCGCGCGATGGTCGGCAGCGCGACGTTGGCGATCGCGCTGTCGAGCACGGCCAACGTCAGCGCGAGCGCGATCACGAGCATCGCCCAATAGCGCTGCGGAATTGGCAATCCTTGTTCGGTGTGGTCGGCAAGCGAGGGGTCGGCGACATCGGCGGACGCGGGGCCGTTCTTGCGCGGAGGTTGTGCGTGCATCGATTGTTCGAGTTGTCGTGGCAGGGCTCGCCGCTCACGCGACGAACCCTGCATGCTGCTGGTAGAGATGAACCGACTGCAGGCGCGTTTTGCGTCGCCGGGCTACTTCAGTTCGTAAAGCCCGGTATGCGTGGTCGAGTCGAGTTCGTTCAGATGCGTCATGAAGCGCGCCACCGCGTTGGTGGTCTCCGCATTGATCGGCAGATGCGCCACCTTCAGCGCATGCAGACGGAAAATGTAGCGGTGCGCCTTGTCGCCGCGCGGCGGCGCGGCGCCACCGAAGCCGACCGTGCCGTAGTCGTTGCGCACTTGCAGCGCGCCCTGCGGCAGGAGCGCGCCGTCGGCTTTGCCGGCGTTGCGCGGCAAGGAGCGCGCGTCCGCCGAAATGTTCACCACGACCCAGTGCCAGAAGCCGCTGCCGGTCGGCGCGTCGGGATCGTGAACGGTGAGGGCGAAGCTTTGAGTGTCGGGCGGCGGCGCTTCCCACTGCAGCGCGGGAGAAATATTTTCGCCGTCCACGCCGAAAGCCTTGTCGTGATATTCGTGAGCTTTCGGCATGAAGCCGTTGCTGGGAAAGTCGTCCGACCAGAGACGGAAATCAGCCATGATGTGCCTCCCTTCTTGAATGGTTCTGGGATGCCCGGATGATGCGATGCAGTGACAACGCAGTGGCAAATTCAACGCGCACACGCGTGCACAAGATGCTCCGGGTTAGCCAATCGAGTGTATCACCGGCGGCTTTCGGCCTTCGGCTTCGTGCCAGATGGACAGGTGCCGGGTCGATGTCAGCCGCGCTCCTCGAAGCTCGACGCATCGCTCTTCAGCCACCCGACGAGCCGCTGCAACACACCCGCGATATCGCGATTGGCGCCGCGCAAGGCGCATTCCCACACCACGGCGACGCGCCAGCCGTTCGCCAGCAGCGCCGCGCGCACCTTGTCGTCGTTACTGCGATTGCGGCCGATCTTGTCGCGCCAGAACTCCGGCCGAGTTTGCGGCCATTTGAAAAGAGGGCAGTCGTGACCGTGCCAGAAGCAGCCGTGCACCAGCACGACGGCGTGGTAGCGGGGCAGCACGATGTCCGGACGGCCTGGCAGATCGCGCGCGTCCAGACGGAAGCGAAAGCCCTCTCGATGGAGCAGGCTGCGGATCAGGATTTCCGGCTTGGTGTTGCGGCCGCGGATGCCGGACATCATCCGGCTGCGCGTCGCGCTGTCGACGATATCGACCATCTCTAGCGTCGTCCGTCGGTCGTCTTGCCGGACAGTTCAGGCGTAAAGCGAGAGCGCTTGCTTCGAGCCACGAGGCGCCTCCTTGGCGAGCAGGTCTTGCACATGCGGGAGCATGATGCGCGCCACCTCGCGCATGACCGGCATCACCACGCTGTTGCCGAACTGCCGGTAGGCCTGGGTGTCGCTGACCGGGATGCGGAAGGTGTCGGGGAAACCCATCAGCCGCGCGCACTCGCGCGGCGTGAGGCGTCGCGGACGCAGCGCTTCGCCTTGATAGACGAGGATTTCGCTTCCGTCCTTGTGATAGCGCGCCGACAGCGTACGGGTGACGCTATGCGGATACGCCATGCCGAAACCAAAGCCGTTACCCGCCGCGCGATGCTTTTCCGCGTAGTTCTGCAGGTAGGTCCAGAGGTTCGATGTGAGCGTGTACTTCGGCTGGACGTGACGGGCAGTGTGGTCGAAGAAGCGATCGTGGTCCCATGCCAGCACCGGCTCGCTGCCGTCGGTGCGATGCAGGATCGAGCCGAGGCGCGGGCCGCTTTCGGGTAACTGCAGATCGTCCCAGGAAAATCCGGTCTTGCCGCGAAAGCCGACGATGATGATCCGCTCCCGATGCTGCGGCGTGAAATGCTGGCCGTCGACGACCCGGTAATGCACTTCGTAGCCGAGTTCGTCGCGCAAGGTTTGCAGGATCACGTCGAAGGTGCGGCCTTTATCGTGCGACAGCAGGTTCTTCACGTTCTCCAACAGGAACGCGGCCGGTCGTTTCGCGGCGATGATCCGCGCGACGTCGAAAAAGAGCGTGCCCTGGGTCGTGCACTCGAAGCCGTGCGGGCGGCCCATTGCGTTCTTCTTGCTGACGCCGGCAATCGAAAACGGCTGGCAGGGAAAGCCGCCGAGCAACACGTCATGGCTCGGCACGTCTTCGGCGGGGAAGGAGACGATGTCGCCGATCAGCGCGTGTTCGCCGCCGCCGGGATAGTTTTCGCGGTAGGTCTTGGTGGAAAAGTCGTTCCACTCGCTGGTAAAGACGCACTCTCCGCCATGCGCCTCGAAACCCATGCGGATTCCGCCGATGCCGGCGAACAGGTCGACAAAACGGAACTGGGCGTCGTGTCCGGCGCCTTTCGTGCGCGCCGTGTGCTGCAGCAGGTCGCGCAGCGCGGGCTCGAGCATCGCCGGGCAAGGCGTCTCGCCCTTTTCCCAACGGCGCACCGTCTTGATGTCCTTGCCGACATGCGCGGCGATTTCGCGTTGGGTGAAGCGGGTGCGCGCCTGCTGGAGCAGTTCAAACGGTGCGGCGAGGGTCACAGGCGTCCTTGCTGGGAATTTTTGCGGACATTATGACCTAAGGTCGTCCCCATTTCCCTATTTTCGTGTCGTACAGGTAGGAAATTTCCGCAAGTCCAAGCTGGCGGCGGCGAAATGCGGCTGTCATATCGAGACGTGTCCGCTTGTCGATGTGACGCGAATTCCCCACGTTGCGACGTGTAGGGCGCGCGGCGTCTGCCCGCGACTTTTTTGCGCGCGCAAAAACGACCTCGCCGGCTTGTGTAGGCCGGCGAGTCAGGTAGTCGGTACGGTGCCGGGCGGCTGCCAGTTAAAGCGGGAGGGCTGCGCTGGTCGGATAGGGCGGGGGAAACAGTGCGGCGGTCGCCGGGGCCATGGCATCCCATGCTGGCGGCGGGTCGGCATCGAACTGATCGAGCTGAAGCAGGAGGCTGTCGACCGTGCAAAGCTGGGCGTGGGACAGGTTGGCGGTGTCGAGCAGATGGTACAGACGCTTGCGCCAGTAGGCCGCCGGCAGGATCGGGCCACCCAGATCGCCGTGTAAAGACGGCCGCATCACGCGCGCAATGTGCGCAATGTCGCGGTCGGCCAGGGCCGATTGGGATGATCCGGAAAGCGAAACGAGTGTGCGGTCCATAGCTCCTCCTTCGCAGCTTTACGGCAGGCTGGGGCGAGACTTTAGGCCTTTCGTGAAATATTTTTTCAGTGACGGCTGAGAAGAAAATCGCCTTTGGCAGTGCTCGGGCACACCCGTTGCTCGATAAGGATACTGGCGTAATGTCGCGCCGGCATTCCAAATAGTGGAGCCGAACATGAACAAGGACCAGGTAAAGGGTGTGGGCGAGCAAATCAAGGGCAAGGTTAACGAAGCCGTTGGTAAGGCCACCGACAACCCCGGCAAGGAACTGAAGGGCGATCTGCAGCAGGGCGCGGGCAAGGTGCAGAAGGCCTACGGCGACGCCAAGGAAGACGCCAAGGACAATGCAAAGCGCAATCACTAAGGTGATTTGCGTCGATGTTTGACGGAAAGGCGCTTCGGCGCCTTTTCTTTTTTTGGGCGCGTGTGTTTGAGAGTAGGCCTGGTTGGCCGATTTTGCCTGGGAGTAACCCGCGTTCGACGCTCCAGGCGTTCCGCGCGCGTGGTGTCGCCTTTAGACTTGGCGCACGCCCTGAAGGACGTCTCCTTGGGCGATCCAATCCGGAGATAGCGCCAATGACACCCGAAAAGCTGCTTTCGATGTTCGAGCGGCAGTACCTGGAAGGCAAAGCGCCCGTCGATGTCGAACAGACTTGCGCGAGCTACGCGACGTGGCTTGCGGCGGCATGGGAATTACTCGACGGTGAGCAGAAAACCCTACTTTTGACGGTGGGCGCCGCATTGTGGCGCGAGGGATATAACGTGCGGGCCGGCACGGCGACCAAGGATTTGTGGTGAGGTGAAGCGCCAGTGCAATGCTCGCGCACGCGTTGCGCCGAGTCGGTTTATATTTGGCGGCCCGTTTATCGCAAAATACTCGCACAACTCACCTCACGCACCAAGGCGACACGACCCTATGACCGATCTCTCCGCTTTCCCGATCACGAAGAAATGGCCTGCCGAGCATGCGGACCGGATCCAGCTTTATTCGCTGCCCACGCCGAACGGCGTGAAAGTGTCGATCATGCTCGAGGAGACCGGGCTGCCGTACGAACCGCACCTCGTGCGTTTCGACACGAACGATCAGATGTCGCCGGAGTTTCTGTCGCTCAATCCGAACAACAAGATTCCCGCGATCATCGATCCGAATGGTCCTGACGGTAAGCCGATGCCGCTGTTTGAATCCGGCGCGATTCTGATTTATCTGGCGGACAAGAGCGGCAAGTTCATTCCGCAGGACGCGACTGGTCGCTATGAGGCGATTCAGTGGGTCATGTTCCAGATGGGCGGTGTTGGGCCGATGTTCGGTCAGCTCGGGTTCTTCAACAAGTTTGCCGGCAAGGACTACGAGGACAAGCGTCCGCGCGATCGTTATGTGGCTGAAACCAAGCGCTTGCTTGGCGTGTTGAATCAGCGGCTCGACGGGCGCGAGTGGATTTTGGGCGATGTTTATTCGATCGCGGATATCGCCACGTTTCCGTGGGTGCGGAATCTGGTTGGGTTCTATGAGGCAGGGGATCTGGTCGGGATTCAGGACTTTCCGAATGTGACGCGCGCGTTGGCGGCGTTTGTGGAGCGGCCGGCGGTGGCGAAGGGCCTGGATATTCCGAAGCGGCCCGCGTGAAATGCAAAAAGCCTCGCAGTGGAAAGCATGCGAGGCTTTTATGAGCAAACCGGAATGACGCTGGGCAGCGTGGGTTGGTCCCCCTGACAGGAATCGAACCTGTATCTAGCGCTTAGGAGGCACTTGTTCTATCCATTGAACTACAGGGAGAGGACCGAACCGGAATGATCGCTGCAATCCTCGAGCGGAACAAGGTCCACGAGGATCGGGCGAGTCCAAATTCGCCGGCGAGCGCAGAGTATAGCAAACACGTCTGTACGCGATAAGCACCGGGAGGCAGTCCGCATAACGCGCGTCCTGCAAAGCAAACGGCCCAGCAGACAACGCCTGCTGGGCCGTAAGAGCTAGCGAAGATCCGCGCTAAAACGGCGCGCGTCCGCTCAGCTCAATCGAGCCGTCTCAAAACTCAACGACCGCAAACTCCGCCTTACCCACATCGCACAATGGGCAGCGCCAGTCTTCCGGAATCGCGGCGAAGCGCGTGCCCGGCGCCAGGCCTTCTTCTGGCAGACCGTCTTCCTCGTTGTAGATCCAGCCGCAAATCAGGCAGACCCAGCTCTTATATTCAGTCAGTTCAATTACTTCGCTCACGACGTACTCTTCTCTAGTTCAATGCAAAATCCGCTCAGTCTGCCCCTTTTTTGGGCAGGGCGGCGACCCGCAATATTACCGGAATTTGTCAAATTGACCGCGACTTACCGATGCGGCGGCGCCGCAACGCGGCTGAGACCTTTCCGAACCCACTCGACGGACCTTCTTACACAGCGTGTATGCTCTGATCCGCAGCTAATAATTTGGACAGGCTCGCTGGGCGTCTGGCATGGATTGCGACGATCTGCCTCAGGCGACTCGCGCGAACTGCCGTCAGCATGGCCCGCGCAAGACTCTCGTCTCGCAAAAAGGAGAAAACATGTTCAGGAACAAATGGTTGGCCGGTGCCGCGTTGGCCGGACTGCTGGCCGTATCGGGTGTGGCGCAGGCCGCGAGCGTATCGTTCGTGCAGCCGGCGGACGGCGCGACCGTCAGCAATCCCGTACACGTGGTGTTTGGCGTCGAAGGGATGAAAATCGCGCCAGCCGGCACGATGACGGAAGGCACGGGCCATCACCATCTGCTGATCGACGGGCAGCCGTTGACCAAGGGCGAGGTGATTCCTGCCAACGACAAATCGCTGCACTTCGGCAAGGGCCAGACCGAAACCGATCTGACGCTGCCGCCGGGCGACCATACGCTGACGTTGCAATTCGGCGACGGCGCACACCGGTCGTACGGACCGGAAATGAGCAAGACGATCACGGTGCATGTGAAGTAACCGCTTTTGCACGTCCGGCCGGTGTGCGCACGCGCCATCCGGCCGCCTTCGCTTTACAGCCGGCCTGATCGCGTTTCGCAAGCCGGTCAGTCAGCCTATCTCTTCCGGCTGACAGGCACCGGCCCGCGCGCCCGGTACAATGAGCAGTTCCGACTCATCGCTGTCTTCTCCAATTCTCCATGTCGCTTTACACCATTACCGGGGCCCAACTGGCCTTCGGTCACGTCGCGTTGCTCGATCACGCGGATTTCTCCCTCGAAGCGGGCGAGCGCGTCGGTCTGATCGGCCGTAACGGCGCAGGCAAGTCGTCGCTGCTGAAGATCGTTGCCGATCTGACCAAGCCTGACGACGGCCTCGTCACGCGTCAGCAGAACCTGACCACGGTCTACGTGCCGCAGGAGCCGGAGTTCGATACGGACGACACCGTGTTCGACGCGGTCGCGGCCGGCCTCACGCACGCCCGCGCGCTACTCGACGAATTCGACGTGGTCGCCAACCAGCTCGCCGACGAGCCGGAAGGCGCGGAGCACGACGCGCTGATGGCGCGCATGAACACGCTGCAATCGGCGCTGGACACCGCGGACGCCTGGAACTGGAGCACCCGCGTGGCCACCACGCTGCAGCAAATCGGTTTGAACGGCGAAGTACGCGTCGGCTCGCTGTCCGGCGGTATGCAAAAGCGCGTTGCGCTGGCGCGCGCGCTGGTCGTGCAGCCCGACGTGCTGCTGCTCGATGAGCCGACCAACCACCTCGACTTCGAAGGTATCCGCTGGCTCGAAGACCTGCTGGTCTCGCTGCGCGCGGGTCTGCTCTTCATCACCCACGACCGCGCGTTTCTGGATCGCGTCGCCACGCGTATCGTCGAACTGGATCGCGGGCGTCTGCTGTCGTATCCGGGCAATTTCAGCGCCTATCAGACCAGGAAGGCGCAGCAACTAGAAATCGAGCAAGTCGAATCAGCCAAGTTCGACAAGCTGCTCGCGCAAGAAGAGGTCTGGATCCGCAAAGGCGTCGAAGCACGCCGCACGCGCAGCGTCGGCCGCATCGCGCGGCTGGTGGAAATGCGCAATCAACGCGCGGAACGCCGCAACGTGCAGGGCAACGTCCGGCTCGACGTCGGGCAGGGTGAAAAGTCCGGCAAGATCGTCGCCGAATTGACGGATGTGACCAAGCGCTACGGTTCGCGCACGGTGGTCGACAACTTCACGGCTACGGTCATGCGTGGCGACAAGATCGGTTTCGTCGGTCCGAACGGCGCGGGCAAAACCACGCTGCTGAAGATGATCCTCGGCGAACTGGCGCCGGACGAAGGCACGGTGCGCGTCGGTACCAACATGCAGGTAGCGTATTTCGATCAGATGCGTGCGCAACTCGATCTGGACAAGAGCCTCGCGGACACGATCAGCCCAGGCAGCGAATGGGTCGAAGTGAACGGCCAGAAGAAGCACGTGATGAGTTACCTCGGCGACTTCCTGTTCGCGCCGGAGCGCGCGCGTTCGCCGGTCAAATCGCTGTCGGGTGGCGAGCGCAACCGTCTGCTGCTCGCGCGTCTGTTCGCGCGGCCGGCTAACGTGCTGGTGCTCGACGAGCCCACCAACGACCTCGACATTCCCACGCTCGAGCTGCTCGAAGAACTGCTCACGGAATACGACGGCACGGTGCTGCTGGTCAGCCACGATCGCGCGTTTCTCGATAACGTCGCGACGTCGGTAATCGCGTCGGAAGGGGCGGGTAAGTGGCGCGAA
Organism: Paraburkholderia sp. BCC1884; assembly: GCF_900996225.1. Lineage (GTDB taxonomy): Bacteria > Pseudomonadota > Gammaproteobacteria > Burkholderiales > Burkholderiaceae > Paraburkholderia. The sequence goes on from NZ_CAAJGL010000101.1 coordinate 511,750, forward strand.
TACGTCGGTGGCTTTACGGACTGGCAGATTCAGCGCGACCGTTCGCAGCAGATGGCGCTCGACGCGCAGAAAGCGGCCAACAAAGATACGGCCAAAGATGCAGCGCCGGCCAAAGACAATGCCGCCGCCCGCAATGCCAACTCGCCGCGTGCCGCGAAATTGTCGTTCAAGGAGCAACGCGAACTGGAGGCGTTGCCCGAGAAGATCGCCGCACTCGAAACCGAGCAGAAAGCAATCAGCGCGAAGCTCGAAGAGGGCTCGGTGTTCGCCAAAGATCCGCAGGAAGGCACCCGCCTGACGGAACGCTACGCCACCATCGACGAAGAGTTGCTGGTCGCGCTGGAACGTTGGGACGAACTGGAAAAGCGTCGCAAGTAACGAACGCGGCAGGACCGGGATGGCGCGCGAGACGCCCATCCCTCGCCACATTTCGAGACGAAGTGCGGTGCCAATGTCCACGTTGACCCTTATCCAGATGGCTAATCCCGCGTGCTGTGAATTGCCGCGAGTATCGAAATCAGTAAAATACCTCGCGAACAGGCTTCCGCGGCGTTCGCACCGGCTTCGACCACCGTCGAGCGTGCCACGGGAAGCCAGCCGACAAACAGCTTGCCCGCATTGCGGGCACCCCACCTAACCTAGTTGTTTCGTTGCGCTTTTTTTGAAAACTCAACGCATTGTCCACGGACCTGTCCACAGGACCTGTGGACAACGATGAACCGACGCACCCGAGTCAACCATGTCTACGAAAAAGCCAAGCGCCGCGTATAGCGAAGCGTCGATCAAGGTGTTGAAGGGCCTCGAGCCGGTCAAGCAACGGCCCGGGATGTACACCCGCACCGAAAATCCGCTGCACATCATTCAGGAAGTCATCGACAACGCATCGGACGAGGCCCTCGGTGGCCATGGCCGGCAAATCACGGTCACGCTGCACGCGGACCATTCGGTCTCGGTCGAAGACGACGGCCGCGGTATTCCGTTCGGTCTGCATCCCGAAGAAGGCGTGCCGGTCGTGGAAATCGTTTTCACACGCCTGCATGCGGGCGGTAAGTTCGATAAAGCCGCGGGCGGTGCCTACACGTTCTCGGGCGGCCTGCACGGCGTCGGGGTGTCGGTCACCAACGCGCTGTCCACGCGCCTCGACGTCACCGTGTGGCGCGAGGGCAAAGTCGCGGAACTGAGTTTCGCCAATGGCGACGTCGCGAAAGATCTCGAAGTGCGGGCCGCCGCGAAAGGCGACAAGAAGTCCGGCACCCGCGTCACCGCGTGGGCCAATCCGAAATATTTCGACTCGCCGAACCTGCCGCTCGGCGAACTGCAGCGTCTGCTGCGCTCGAAAGCGGTGTTGCTGCCGGGCGTCGAAGTCACGCTCGTCAACGAGAAAACCGGCGAGCAGCAAACCTGGAAATACGAAGACGGTCTGCGCGGTTATCTGCTCGAAGGCATGAACGGCAGCGATCTGCTGATTCCGCTCTTCGAGGGCGAGCGTTACGTCGAAAACTCGCGCGCGAGCGAAGAGACTTTCGCGGAAGGCGAGGGCGCGGCGTGGGTGGTCGCGTGGAGCGAGGAAGGCACGCTCATGCGCGAATCGTACGTCAACCTGATTCCGACGCCGGCCGGCGGCACGCACGAATCGGGCTTGCGCGACGGTTTGTTTCAGGCGGTGAAGAGCTTCGTCGAATTGCACAATCTGCAGCCGAAGGGCGTGAAGCTTCTCGCTGAAGACGTGTTCGCGCGCGTGTCGTTCGTGTTGTCGGCGAAGGTGCTCGATCCGCAATTCCAAGGGCAGATCAAGGAACGTCTGAATAGCCGCGACGCCGTGAAGCTGGTGTCGTCGTTTTCGCGTCCGGCGCTCGAGTTGTGGCTGAATCAGCACGTCGAACTCGGCAAGAAACTCGCGGACCTCGTCATCAAGCAGGCGCAGGCGCGCACGCGCGCCGGGCAGAAGGTCGAGAAGCGCAAGAGCTCGGGCGTCGCCGTATTGCCGGGCAAGCTGACCGATTGCGAGTCGACGGAAATCGGCCGCAACGAACTGTTTCTGGTCGAGGGCGATTCGGCAGGCGGTTCGGCGAAGATGGGCCGCGACAAAGAATATCAAGCGATCCTGCCGCTGCGCGGCAAGGTGCTCAACACGTGGGAAACCGAGCGCGACCGGCTGTTCGCCAACAACGAAGTGCACGACATCTCGGTGGCGATCGGCGTCGATCCGCATAGTCCCGATGACAAGGTCGATCTGTCGAATCTGCGCTACGGCAAGATCTGCATTCTCTCGGACGCCGACGTCGACGGCTCGCACATTCAGGTGTTGCTGCTCACGCTGTTCTTCAAGCATTTCCCGCAGCTGATCGAGCGCGGCCATGTGTGCGTGGCGCGTCCCCCGCTGTTCCGGGTCGACGCCCCGGCACGCGGCAAGAAGCCGGCGCAAAAGCTCTACGCGCTCGACGCGGGCGAGCTCGAAGCGATCCTCGACAAGCTGCGCAAAGACGGCGTGCGCGACACGCAATGGTCGATCAGCCGCTTTAAAGGCTTGGGCGAAATGAGCGCGGAACAACTGTGGGACACCACGATGAACCCCGACACGCGCCGCCTCACGCCGGTCGCGCTGGGCGAACTCGACTACGACGCCACGGTCGCGCGCATGACGATGCTGATGGGCAAGGGCGAAGCGGCGTCGCGCCGCAGCTGGCTGGAAGAAAAGGGCAATGAAGTGGAAGCGGATATCTGAGCGCGCCGCGCCTCGGAAACGCACCGCCACTTCAAGCCAACACGGATACGGAATCTAGATGGACGACGATAACACTCTCGACCTTTTCACCGCGCCGCCGCCTCCCGAAGGCGACTTTCTGACGCTCGGCAACTACGCGGAACGCGCGTACCTCGACTACGCGGTGAGCGTGGTCAAGGGCCGCGCGCTGCCGGATGTGTGCGACGGCCAGAAGCCGGTGCAGCGCCGCATTCTGTTCGCGATGAACGACATGGGCCTGTCCGACAACGCGAAGCCGGTCAAGTCGGCACGTGTAGTCGGCGACGTGCTGGGTAAATACCACCCGCACGGCGACCAGTCGGCGTACGACGCGCTAGTGCGTCTCGCGCAAGACTTTTCGATGCGCTATCCGCTGATCGACGGCCAGGGCAATTTCGGTTCGCGCGACGGCGACGGCGCAGCGGCAATGCGATACACCGAAGCACGCCTCACGCCGATCGCGAAACTGCTGCTCGATGAAATCAACCAGGGCACGGTCGATTTCATGAAGAACTACGACGGCGAATTCGACGAGCCGCGCCTGCTGCCCGCGCGTCTGCCGTTCGTGTTGCTCAACGGCGCCTCGGGCATCGCGGTCGGTCTGGCCACGGAAATTCCGTCGCACAATCTGCGCGAAGTCGCGGGCGCCGCCGTGGCGATGATCCGTAATCCGAAGATCACGCACGCAGAGTTGATCCAGCACATTCCGGGACCCGACTTCCCGGGCGGCGGCCAGATCATTTCGAGCGAAGCGGAAATCTCCGCGGCATATGAAACCGGTCGCGGCAGTCTGAAAGTGCGCGCGCGCTGGAAGATCGAAGAAATGGCACGCGGGCAGTGGCAACTGGTCATCACCGAACTGCCGCCGAATACGGCCGCGCAGAAGGTGCTCGAAGAAATCGAAGAGCAGACCAATCCCAAGATCAAGCTCGGCAAGAAGACGCTCACGCCGGAGCAGATGCAGACCAAGCAGACCATGCTGGGGCTGCTCGACGCCGTGCGCGACGAGTCGGGCAAAGATGCGCCGGTGCGCCTCGTGTTCGAGCCGAAGTCGAGCCGCATCGATCAGACCGATTTCGTCAACACGCTGCTCGCGCATACGAGCCTGGAATCGAACGCATCGCTGAATCTGGTGATGGTCGGTGGCGACGGTCGTCCGCGTCAGAAGGGCCTGGGCGAAATCCTGCACGAGTGGGTCGCGTTCCGTTTCGCGACGGTCACGCGCCGCACGCGTCATCGTCTGAGCAAGGTCGACGACCGGATTCACATCCTCGACGGCCGGATGATCGTCTTTCTGAATATCGACGAGGTCATCCGCATCATCCGCGAATCGGACGAACCGAAGGTCGCGTTGATGGCTGCGTTCGGCTTGTCCGATCGTCAGGCCGAAGACATTCTCGAAATCCGTTTGCGGCAGTTGGCGCGGCTCGAGAAGATCAAGATCGAGAAGGAACTCGCCGAACTGCGCGACGAGAAGGCCAAGCTCGAAGAACTGCTCGGCAGCGAATCGTCGATGAAGCGTTTGCTCATCAAGGAAATCGAAGGCGATGCAAAGCAGTACGGCGACGAGCGTCGTACGCTGATCCAGCAGGAAAAGCGCGCCACGTTCGAAGCGCGTGTGGTCGACGAACCGGTTACGGTAGTGGTGTCGCAGAAGGGTTGGGTGCGCGCATTGAAGGGCCATGGGCTCGACGTCGCGGGCTTCACGTTCAAGGCGGGCGACGGCCTCTACGCCGCGTTCCAATGCCGCACGCCGGACACGCTGGTGGCGTGGGGCAGCAACGGCCGCGTCTATTCGGTGGCCGTGGCGATGTTGCCGGGCGGTCGCGGTGACGGAGTGCCGGTCACGTCGCTGATCGAACTCGAGTCGGGCAGTCACCTGATGCACTACTACGCGGCGTCCGCGGATCAGGCTTTGCTGCTCGCGTCGAGCAACGGCTTCGGCTTTATCGCCAAGGTCGGCGATATGGTGAGCCGCGTGAAGGCGGGCAAGTCGTTCATGACGATCGACGCCGGCGCCGCACCGCTCGCGCCGATGCCGATGTTGCCGGATGCCACGCACATCGCGTGTCTGTCGTCGGATGGGCGCCTGCTGGTGTTCGGGCTCGACGAGATGAAGACGCTTTCGGGCGGCGGCCGCGGCGTCACGCTGATGGGCCTCGACGACAAGGAAACGTTGCTGCAGGCGCTTGCCATCAACAAAGCGGGGGTGATGTTGATCGGTACGCGCCGTGGTGGCCGCATCGACGAAGAAAAGGTGAGCGGCGCCGCGCTGACGCCTCATATCGGCAAGCGGGCGCGCAAGGGGCGCACGCCTGAATGCAAGATGAAGCTCGACGGCATGCGTCCAGTGGTGGCGGCTTAACAAAGCTTGACGGTGGACCACGGCGAGCGTCTGCTAGCATGCGGGGCGCTTGTCGTGCGCAGGATTAATTCGGGGGCGGCACTGCTTTTTGCGGGCGTGCTGCAATAACAACCAGAAACAACAAATAGAAAAAACGACGGGAAAGCCTCAGGCGCCCGGAACTGCGTGCACCGCGCGCGGTCGAATGCGCTCAATAGCCGCCGCAAATATCATTCGTCATAAGCGGTGTGGCGTCGTCGGGAGAGGAAAACAACATGAATAAGGCAATCGAACTCGCGCTCTTTCTGCATCTGCTCGCGGTTGCAGTGTGGGTAGGTGGGATGGTGTTCGCGCATTTCTGTCTGCGCCCGGCAATTGCCGATCTGTCGCCGCAATTACGTCTGCCATTGTGGGAATCGGTGTTTGGCCGCTTCTTCAACTGGGTGGCCGCAGCCGTGCTGGTGATCCTGCTTACCGGCGGTTTTCTGCTGATGCAATTCGGCGGCGGTCACGCCACGTGGCCCTTGCATGCGATGGCGGGTCTCGGGATCGTCATGATGCTGATCTTCGGCCATATCCGTTTTGCCGTGTTTCCCCGCATTCGCCGCGCCGTGCAGGCGCAAAAGTGGCCCGATGGCGCGCAGGCGGTCGGTACGATCCGGCGTCTGGTACTGATCAATATCGTGCTGGGCGTGGTGACGATCGGCGTCGCGGTGCTGTCGCGCGGGTTTTAAGCCTCGCGGGTTTCGGGGCCTTTTCTAAGCCCCATAAGCCAGCCACAACCCGCACACTACCGCTACCGTTCCATACACCGCGTAGACCGGCACCTTGAGCTTCGCGAAGCACATGCCGGAAAAAAGCGCGGTGATCAGATAGGCCGGTTTGAACGGCACGTGTCCGGCAATCCGTAGCACGGCCACCGCGAGAAACGCGGTGGTCACCGCACGCAAGATCCGCATGCCGTGCTCGAAGCGCGGGTTCGCCTTCAACTGATGTAGATGGCGCTGCGCCAGCACGACGAGACATCCCGATGGCACGAACAACGCGAGCGTGGCTATCAGCGCACCCGGCCAGCCATCCACCAGATAGCCGAAGAACGGCACCACATTCAGCAGCGGCCCAGGCGAAAGCGGCGAGAGCGAGAATGCCAACGTGAAGTCGTTGTCCGAAATGCCGATGGCCGGCGTGACGAACAGCGTCTTGAGCACCGGCAGCGCCGAGAAGCCGCCGCCGAACAGTGTCATGCCGGCTCCGGCAAGGCGCGGCCACAGCAGCGCCAGTTCATAGCGATGCGGCAAGGGCAGTGCGAACAGCACGAGCAACACACCTAGGCCGGCCACCAGTTGCCAGTCGCCGCGCGCGAACGACACCTCCACGCGGGTATTGCGCACCGGACTCACCAGCCAGCCCGCGGCGAATGCGCCGCCGAGCAGAACCACATAGGCGGCAGGGCTGCGCGCATAGAACAGCGCCACACAGCCGATCGCCGCCGCAGCCCATTCGAGCTTGCCGCGTATCAGCGCGCGCGTCTGCTTGTACCAGGTGATCGCAATCAAGGTCGCCAGCACGACGCTGAAGTGACTGAGCAGAGTCTCCGAGGCGGCGGCGCGCACGATCGGCGTGCGGTAGAAGATCGCGAACAACGTCATCAGCACGAAGAACGGCAGCACGCTCGCCGCACCCGCTACCCACGCACCGGCGCGGCCGCGCAGCGCGTGTCCCAGTTGCACGGCGACGTTGCAGCCCACCGGTCCGGGCACCATCCAGGCGAGGGCGATCAGATCGGAGAAGGCGACGCGCGACAGCCGTCCTTCGCGCTCGACGTAGTGATTTTCAAGCTGCGCCATCAGGGCGAGGCCGCCCCATGACAAGGCCGACAGGCCGAACACGACTCGGAACAGCGTCCACAGCGGTTCCCGGTTGCCTCGTCTTGCAGCATCCTGGCTCGTGATTGTCTGCATGGCGTATGGACGCCCGGTATGCGGGCGCCCGCTCTTAGGGATCGTCGTTGTATAGGTGTATGTCGAAGCGGCCGCGGCCGGCATCACGCTGTGACGTTGTAGTGCGTGAATGTAGCCGGTTTTGTGGCAGAGCGGTAATGGACGGAACGCGGTCAATGCGCGGCCAACCCGCCGCGGGCCGCCGCGTCTAGCTGTTGGTGCTGGCGCTCGATACGCCGCTGACACTGTCGGTCGCGTGGGCGGCGCGACGGTTGCCCATGCCGCACACGCCGAAGCGTTCGAGCAGCGCCGGAATCGCCTCGACCGGCACCGGACGCGAAAACAAAAAGCCTTGCGCTTCGATATGGCCAAGCGCCGCGAGCCACGCAATCTGCTCTTCCGTCTCGGTGCCTTCGACCACCACCGTCAGCCCAAGCGAGCGCGCGAGGTTGACGATCGCAGTGACCATCACGCACACGCTGCGGTCGCCCGGAATGGCCTGGATGAACGAGCGATCCACCTTCAGCGTGTCCACCGAGAAGCGGTTCAGATACGACAGCGACGAATAGCCCGTACCGAAATCGTCGAGCGCGATGCGTATGCCGAGGCGCTTCAGCGCAAAGATTTTTTCGGAGACGAGTTCGGGATATTCCATCATCGCCGTCTCGGTGATTTCGAGTTCGAGGCGGCGCGCAGAGATGCCGCTTTCCTCGATCGCATGCGAGATGGTTTCGTACAGATCGCCGCGCCAGAACTGCACCGCCGAGATGTTCACCGCGAGCGACAGCGTGTCGTAACCCTGCTGTTGCCACTGCGCGAGTTGACGGCAGGCGGTTTCGATCACGAAGTCGCCGATCGGCACGATCAGTCCGGTCGACTCCGCCACCGGGATGAATTCGTTGGCCGGAATCAAACCGTGCTGCGGATGGTTCCAGCGCACCAACGCCTCGAAGCCGGTGATGCAGCGGCGCGTCAGATCGATCTTCGGCTGATAGGCGAGGAACAGCTGGCCTTCGGCGAGCGCCACGCGCAACTGCTGTTCCCACTTCATCAAATGATCCGCGCGATGCGACAGTTGCGGGGAATAGAACTGGTAGCAGTTCTTGCCCGCGTCTTTCGCGCTGTACATGGCGAGGTCGGCCTTTTTCAGCAGGTCGATTTCGTTTTCGTTGGCGACCGAGTAGAGCGCGATGCCGATGCTCGCATGCAGCACGAACGAGCTGCCGCGCACTTCGAACGGTTTGGCGAACGCTTCCGCGGCGGCTTCGGCGAGCGCCACGGCGCGTTTCTCGACGTCGTCGCCCTTGATTACCACCACGAACTCGTCGCCGCCGATGCGGCTCAGCGCGCCGTTGTCGCCGACCGCATTGGCGAGGCGCGAGGCGGTCATTTGCAGCACGATGTCGCCGGCATTATGGCCGAGCGTGTCGTTGACGGTCTTGAAGTTGTCGAGATCGATGAAGAGAATCGCGAGCCGCCCCAGGTTGGCCTGCTGCGCGACATCGTGGCGCAGCGTTTGCAGCGTTGCATAGCGATTGCGCAGGCCGGTGAGCAGATCGTATTCGACCAGATGGGTCATCTCGCGCTCGCGGCCGAGCAGTTTGCCGATCAGGCCGGTCGCCACGGCGAAGAAGCTCAGCATCGCCAATGAGATGAAGCCCGCCATCAACAGATAGACGTTGCGGGTGTGGTTGTAGTCGGCGAATTCTTCGGCTTGGGAAAGACCCACCAGCACGCCGAGCGGATAACCGTCGATATGGCGATACGAGACGATGCGCGTGACGTTGTCGATCGAATCGACGTAAGTGCCCGACACGTGTTCGGAGGTCGGATACGAGCCGCTTGCCGAGAACGCGCGGTTGGCGCTGTCGGAACTGCCGGTGCGCCGGGCGAGCACGGTGCCGTTGTCCGAGATCACGGCGATCACGCCTTCGCGACCGATCGCCGCGTTGTTGTAGAAGTCGCTGGTGAAATAGCTCGGATCTTCGGAAACCACCACGACGCCCGCGAACGAGCCGTCCGGGTGATTCAGGCGACGCGTCATCTGCAGGGTCCAGTGGCCGGACACGCGACCGAGCACCGGCTTGCTGATGTACAACTGGTCGTCGTTCTCGTGCTCGTGGACCTTGAAGTGTTCACGGTCGGAGAGATCGATATGTTTCGGATTGAGTTCGGCCGTGTTGGCGATCAGCGTGCCGTGTTCGTCGATCAACGACACCTGCACCAGCGTTTCACTTTGCACGACGCCTTTTTCCACCGTGCTCGCCAGATCGAAACGGTTAGGGCTCTTCTCGAACTCGTATTTGACGAAGCGGGTGATCTGATCGACCTGGTGAATCGCCTTGACCGTGTGCTGTTCCAGTGCAGCCGAGAGAATCGCGGCGGAGGCCATCGCTTCGCGGTTGGTCGCTTCTTTCTCGACCGACAGGCGCGCGAAGATCACGGTCCACAGCAGGATCAATACCAGTACGCCGAGTGCAGGAATAATCAGCAGCGCGCGACGGCGCGACACTGCGGGATCGCGGCGAGGCCGGGTTTCGCGCTGCTCGGGAAAGCGTGACTTGCTCATCGGCCGGCCCGTGTCTGGCTGCCGGCCGGATGGACGCGCGCGAGTATCGACTGCGCTGATTTCATGGGTGGCTGCATGGTGACCAAGGTGCCGGAGCTACTGCGCAAAGGAAGGGGCGTTGCGTCGTGCCTGACCGTCCGTGGGTCATCGGGTACGTGTCGATATTACTGAATGCCACTGGATTAAGGAAGCGTCCGGGCATCGGGTATACGCGGGCGCTGCAAACCCCGGTCTTGCGCTGCATGCGTAATGGGTGGGGTCTGCCGTGGCGCGGCGGCCTGGGGGTTGTCATCGAGTGTTTCATCGGGATTGACGATTCGGCGGCCAGCATTCAGGTGTGCCAGGGTCCGTCAGGTGGGTGACGAGCGTCTCGTTATGCGGCGGGCATTGGCGTGCAACCAGTATGGCGCACGGCGCGCCGCTCACGGCAGCCGGAAGCTGCCGTCGACGATGGTCACCGAGGGGCCACCAATCCACGTCTTGTTGCTTGCGTCGTCGTAGTGCACGGACACCTGACCGGCACGGCCCAGCGCAGTGCCCTGGCGTACCGTGTAGTGCGAGCCCGGACGCAGTTGCTGGGCGCTCAGCAAGCCGGCGAGCGCGGCGTTTGCGCTGCCGGTCACCGGGTCTTCACCGAAGCCGAAGCCGCCGCCGGCCATCAAACAGCGCACCTCGAAGGTTGCCGGGCCGTCGGCCTCGTGCGGACCGTAGACGGCGAGGCCGTGCGTGCCTACCGAATGCGCGATCTCGGCGAGCGCGGCGGCATCGGGTTCGAGTGCGAGACAGGCGCGCGCTGAATTGACGCGTACCACGAGCCACGGTGCGCCGTTGTCGACGGCGCAAGGGGCCGCGCTGAAGTCGATCGCATCACTACGTAAAGCCGTGGACAACGCCGCGTATCGATCTTCGGCGAGCGGGGTGACGCGCGCGGGCGGTGCGGCGAAAGCCCATCGTGGCTGGCTCGCGCCGGTCGTTTCAGGCAATGCCTTCAGTTCGACCAATCCCACGCCGCATTGCTGCACGAGCTTGCCGGCCTGCCTGGGCTGATAGCCGCTTTCGAGCAACGCATGCGCGGTGCCCAACGTGGGATGGCCCGCGAACGGCAACTCGCCTTCGGTCGTGAAGATCCGCACGTGATAGTCGGCCGCTGGATCGGTCGGCTTCACCAGAAAGGTTGTTTCCGACAGGTTGGTCCAGTGCGCGATAGCCTGCATCTGATGCGCATCGAGTGAGTCGGCGTCGAACACGACGGCCAGCGGATTGCCTTTGAACGGCACCGACGTAAACACGTCGACTTGTTTGAAGCGAACGATAGGTGCAGGCATCTGGCGCGGTCCGGGCGAATCAAACGTTTGATGGGTTCGCGGATTCTATCCGCTGACGCGGTAACGATCCACCTTGCCGCCAATGCAAAACGCGCCGCGGGTGACTAACACCTCGCGACGCGTTCTGTTCGATGTGCTGCGGCGACGCAGCTTATCGGATCGACGACTCTTATTCGACTTCCGCGATCATCTCGATCTCGACGCAGGCGCCGAGCGGAATCTGCGCGACGCCGAATGCCGAGCGCGCATGTTTGCCGCGCTCGCCGAACACATCGGCCACCAGTTCGGACGCGCCGTTGGTGACCAGATGCTGTTCGGTGAATTCGGGCGTCGAGTTGACGAGGCTCATCAGCTTGACGATGCGCGTGACGCGGTTCAGATCGCCCACGTGCGCATGCAGCGTGGCGAACAGGTCGATGGCGATCGAGCGCGCCGCGACCTTGCCTTCCTCGGTGGTGAGCGTGGCGCCGAGCTTGCCGGTCCACACCTTGCCGTCTTTCCTGGCGATGTGACCGGACAGGTACACGGTGTTGCCGCTTTGCGCGCTCATCACATACGCGGCTGCCGGCGCGCCTGCTGTCGGCAGTTCGATGCCCAGTTCCTTGAGCTTGTCGTACACATTCGTTTGAGCCATGTTAAATCCTGGTCAGTAGAGGAATGGGGTGGTCGACGAGGTTCGCGCCGGCTTCGCGCGAACCCGCGTTCAGACCTTCGCGCGGATCAGAGCGGCGAGACGCGACACGCCTTCGTCGATCTTCGCAGGCGGCACCGTGACGAACGACAGGCGCAGCGTGTTGTGCTGGGCTTCATCGGCGAAGAACGGACCACCCGGCACGAACGCGACATTCTGCGCGACGGCCTCTTCGAGCAGCTTCATGCTGTCGATTTGCGCGGGCAGATTCACCCAGATGAACATGCCGCCTTCCGGACGGTTCCAGCTCACGCCTTCGGGCATATAACGCTCGAGCGAAGCCAGCATGGCTGTGCATTGATCGCGATACAGCTCGCGGATGGTCGGCACGTGCGTGTCGAGGAAACCGTCCTTGATGACTTCGTAGACGATGCGTTGCGTGAAGCTCGGCGTGTGCAGATCGGTGGCTTGCTTGGCCTGCACGAGCTTGAAGATCAACTCTTCGGGCGCGATGATGTAGCCGACCCGCAGGCCCGGCGCCAGCACTTTCGAGAACGAGCCGAGATGGACGATGTGATCCGGCGCCATCGACAGCATGGTGGGCAGCGGTTCGCCCGCGTAGTCGAGCGCGCCGTACGGGTCGTCTTCGATCACCGGGAACGGCGCGGTCTTGGCGAACTCGGCGAGCACGCGACGGCGTTCGAGCGGCAAGCGGCGGCCGGTCGGGTTCTGGAAGTTCGGTTGCGCGTACAACAGGCGTGCGCCGGCCGTCAGTTCGGGTGTCAGGCCTTCGGGAACCAGACCTTGTTCGTCGGTCGGTACCTGCACGTAACGCGGCTCGTACATCGAGAACGATTGCAGCGCGCCGAGGTAGGTCGGCGTTTCGACCAGCACGGGGCTGTCCGGGCACACCAGTACTTTGCCGAGCAGGTCGAGAGCCTGTTGCGAACCCGTGGTGATCAGCACCTGGCTCGGACGGATCTGGGCGCCGTTCACCGAGTAGCGCTTCGCGACCCATTCGCGCAGCGGCGCAAAACCTTCGGTCGCGCTGTATTGCAGTGCTGCGGCGGGCTCGTCGCGCAGAATGCGGTCGGCGGCCGCGCGCATGCGTTCAGCCGGGAAGGTGGCCGGCGAGGGCAGGCCGCCCGCGAACGAAATGACTTCGGGCCGTTCCGTGACCTTAAGAATCTCGCGAATCGCCGAGCTCGTGAGCTTGCGTGCGCGTTCGGACAATTGCCACATGGGGGCTTTCAGGTCGCTTTGGTCCATGGTCTCCTCTGCTGGTACTGGAACCGGTCAAAACTTCGATTATCGCCCGAGTCGACGACCCGCGCGCGCTGCTTTATTTAAGGGTCCGTAGACCCTCGGGTGTTTCGAACTCCGCGACGAGCGTCGCGGCGCCCTGCGCGGACTGCAATTCGATCAGATGCGCCGCGCCCAGCCACTGCAATTGCGCCGCTACGATGTCGGCTTGCGGGTGAGTCGCTTTCAATGCTTTCAGCGAAATGCCGCTTTCCGGCAGGACCGTCGACGGATGGTGTGGCGAGTCCCATTGAATCAGCGAGGGCAGGACACCGTCGCCGACGCCTTGCCATGCGGGCCATGCGCCGTCGTCGGGCACCGACAGGCCCCAGGTGAAATCGCCCCGCGTCATCGGCACGATCGGCGCGATTCGCTGTGGGTATTGGGCTTGCCACGTAGGCAAATGCTTCGGTCGTTCGACCCGCGCGACCCAGTGCGACAGATACGGGCCGCTTTCGAGCCTTGCTTGCGTGGCCGGGTCGTCCAGTGCGAACAGGCGGGCGCGCGCGGTGCCGCCCTCGGCGGGTGCGTCGATTGAAGGCGTTGCGTGCGGATCGATCGCGATCACTTCCAGATAGACGCCGCCCCACAGATTCAACAACCGGTTGTGCGTGCGCATCAGCGGATGGGCCCCGCCGCCGGCCGGTGCGACGCCAAGCGTGTCGGCGACGTACTGCGTACCCTCGTCGAGGGTGCGGGCGGAAATCACGAGGTGATCGAGACGGAGCGAATGAGCTGTCATGACGGATCGGCAAAAAAACGGTTTTCTGCGGTGGCCCGCAGCGGGCCGGGTAGGGCGGTCGCGCTGCCGGGGCCGTAAGCATAACCGTTTGCCGGATCGACGGGCCATGCGGAGGGTTTGTGTCTCAAAATGTAACGGCCTCGACCGGCACAGTAACGGTACAATCGATTCGATACTGTTCGGTACAGTTGGAGCCCTGTTATGTCCTCACCGCTTGCCCAGATTCCCGCCCCGCACGACACCGCCTCCATGACGCTGGTCGAACAACTCGTCCAATGGGCGCGTCGTCGTATCGAGGAACGGGTGTTCCGTCCCGGCATGCGCATGCCGTCGATCCGCAAACTGGCGCTCGACAAAGGCGTGTCGCGCTTCACGGTGGTCGAGGCGTATGAACGGCTGGTGGCGCAAGGCTTTCTGGAGTCGCGCCGCGGTTCGGGTTTTTACGTGCGCGAGCGGCTCGCCGGCGCGGCCGTCGCCGAGTTGCATCCGCCACGCGAAGCGCCGCCCGCACCGGCCACCATCGACGTGGTCTGGCTGCTGCGCAACATGCTGCACACGGGCGCGCGGCCCGAGCGCAGTCCGGGCCTCGGGTATCTGCCCGCGCGCTGGCTCGATGGCGACCTGATCTCCAACGCGCTGCGCACGCTGGGCCGGCAAAGCGGCGCGCAAATGCTCGGCATCGGCACGCCGCAAGGGTTTTTGCCGCTGCGTCAGCAATTGCAGACGCGGCTCGAGGAGCTGGAAATCGGCGCGTCGCCGGAACAGATCGTGATGGTGTCCGGCATTACTCAGGCCATCGACCTGATTTCGCGCATTTACGTCAAGCCGGGCGATGCAGTGATCGTCGGCGATCCGGCGTGGTTTCAGATGTTCGGCCGGTTCGCCTCGCAAGGCGCGCGGCTGGTGGGCATGCCCTACACGCCGGACGGCCCGGACCTCGACGCGCTCGAGTCGCTGCTGCAGACGTGGCGCCCCAAGATGCTGGTGATCAACTCGGTGCTGCAGAACCCGACCGGCACGTCGCTCACGGCGGCCCAGGCGTTTCGCATCCTGCGGCTGGCCGAGGAGTACGACTTCATCGTCGTCGAAGACGACATCTACGGCGATCTCTGCCCGCCGAGCTATCCCGGCACGCGGCTCGCGAGCCTCGACCAGTTGAAGCGCGTGATCTACCTGGGCAGTTTTTCGAAGACGCTCGCGCCGAATCTGCGGGTAGGTTTTATCGCCTGCGCGCCGGAGGTGGCCACTGCGGTCGCCGATCAGAAAATGCTGGTCGGCATGACGAGCCCCGAACTGAACGAACGCGTGCTCTACAAGATTCTGACCGAGGGCCATTACCGGCGGCATGTGGAACGGCTGCGCGTGCGGCTCGACGGGGTGCGCGAAAAGTCCGTACGGATGCTGGAGAAGACCGGCCTGAAGCTGTTCCTGACGCCCGCCGCCGGCATGTTCCTTTGGGCCGACACCGGCGTCGACGCCTCGGCGTTGGCCGCCGCCGGCCACGAGGCCGGTTTTCTGCTGACTCCCGGCAGCCTGTTTTCGCCGCAGCAGTCGCCCACCACCTGGATGCGTTTCAACATCGCCAACTGCGGCGATCCGGAACTGGCGACGTTTCTATGCCGCTATCTCGACGGCGTAGCGCGCCGGGCCTCTTGAAACCGCGCTGGCTTGCCCCCATTTAACCGGACAATCCAGCAGCCCTGAACCCCCATTCGCAACAGAGAGGAAGTCCGACCATGGCACAAGAAACCATGAGCTTTCAGGCAGAAGTAAAACAACTTCTGCACCTGATGATTCATTCGCTGTACAGCAACAAGGAAATTTTCCTGCGCGAGCTGATTTCGAACGCGTCCGACGCGTCCGACAAGCTGCGCTTCGAAGCCATCGAAAACAGCGCCTTGTACGAGAACGATCCGAATCTGCGGATTCGCGTGTCGTACGACAAGGCCGCGCGCACCGTCACCATTGAAGACAATGGTATCGGCATGAGCCGCGAGGAAGCGATCGCCAACCTCGGCACGATCGCGCGCTCGGGCACCAAGGAATTCTTCGGCAAGCTCTCCGGCGACCAGCAGAAAGACGCGGCGCTGATCGGCCAGTTCGGCGTGGGCTTCTATTCGGGCTTCATCGTCGCCGACAAGATCACCGTCGAAACGCGCCGCGCCGGCTTGCCGGCGTCGGAAGGCGTGCGCTGGGAAAGCGCGGGCGAGGGCGAATTCGAGGTCGAACAGATCGAGCGCGCCGCGCGCGGCACGACCATCACGCTGCATCTGCGTGCGGAAGAAGACGAACTGCTGTCGTCGCATCGTCTGAAGTCGATCATTCAGAAGTACTCCGACCACGTCGCGCTGCCGATCCTGATGCAAAAGGAAGAGTGGGACGCGGAAAAAAGCGAGATGGTCACGAAGGACGAAGACGAGACGGTCAACCAGGCGAGCGCGCTGTGGACCCGTTCGAAGAACGAGATCACCGACGAACAGTACAAGCAGTTCTATCAGCACCTCGCGCACGACCACCAGGACCCGCTCACGTGGACGCATAACCGTGTGGAAGGTCGCAGCGAGTACACGCAACTGCTGTACGTGCCGACCCACGCGCCGTTCGACATGTTCAACCGCGACCATCGCGGCGGCCTGAAGCTGTATGTGAAGCGCGTGTTCATCATGGACGACGCCGAGCAGCTGTTGCCCGCGTATCTGCGTTTCGTGAAGGGCGTGGTCGATTCGGCCGATCTGCCGCTGAACGTGTCGCGCGAAATCCTGCAGGAAAGCCGCGATGTGAAGGCGATCCGCGAAGGCGTGACCAAGCGTTCGCTGTCGATGCTCGAAGAACTGGCCAACTCGGATAACGAGACGGACAAGGAAAAGTACGCCGGCTTCTGGAAGGAATTCGGCCAGGTGCTGAAGGAAGGCATCGGCGAGGACTTCGCCAATCGCGAGCGCATCGCGAAGCTGGTGCGCTTTGCGTCGACGCATACGGAGTCGCCGGAGCAGACCGTGTCGCTCGCCGATTACGTCGCGCGTATGAAGCCCGAGCAAACGAAGATCTATTACGTGACCGCCGATACCTGGCAGGCCGCGACCCACAGCCCGCATCTGGAAGTGTTCCGCAAGAAGGGCGTGGAAGTGCTGCTGCTGACCGATCGCGTGGATGAGTGGATGCTCTCGTTCCTGAACGAATTCGACGGCAAGCCGCTGCTGAGCGTGGCGCGCGGCGACCTCGATCTGGGCGCGTTGAACGACGAAGAAAAGCAGGCGCAGGAAAAGGTCGGTGAGGAGTTCAAGCCGCTCGTCGAGAAGATGAAAGAAGCGCTGAAGGACAAGGCCAAGGACGTGCGCCTGACGTTCCGCCTGACCGATTCGCCGTCTTGCCTCGTTGCCGACGACGGTGAAATGAGCGGCTACCTGCAGCGCATGTTGAAGGCCGCGGGTCAGCAAGCGCCGTCGTTCCACCCGATCCTCGAAGTGAATCCGGAACACGCGCTGGTGAAGGGCCTGCATGCCGACACCGCGAACTTCGACGACTGGTGCCACTTGCTGTTCGATCAGGCCTTGCTCGCTGAAGGCGGCGCGCTGGAAGATCCGGCGAGTTTCGTCAAGCGTACTAACGCGCTGCTGCTGGCGCGCTAATTGAACGTGCGTTGTAGTGACGTGATAGCTGTTTGATGTCTGAAAATGCGCTGCCTCGGCAGCGCATTTTTTTTGCCCGCTGCGGATTAAAGTTCGCGCCGGCCGTTCTGAATCAATCGGAATTGGCGCTCAATTCGCGGGCGCGCTTCCCTGTAAATGGCGCACTTGCGATAGCACACAGCCGGCCAGTTCCTTGGCCTCGTGGCACGCGGCACGACTGCCGAGCACCTTGGCCGCAAGGCTGCCGATGGCCTGACTGGTCTGTTTCGTCGTGTGATGCTGCGCGAGCGCCGAACCCGCCAATTCCTTTTCCTGATGCGCCGCGCCCGCACGCCGTAAAACTACTGCGGCCAGGTGGGCGATGCGGTCGGACGTTTCCTTCGAATTTGATGTATTCAAAACGTGACTCCGTGGTGAGTATTGTCGAATTAATCGACTGTTGGAGGAAGGCTCCTTGGTCGATGGAAAATAATTATGGGTAACTAACTAAAACTAATCAACGACCATAAATTGAGATTGGTTTATGAGACGTCAAAACGGGATTTTCTCTTATGCTTGCGCGCATCAAATGCGTAGGCTTAAGGGAATAGGTGTGCTCTTTAAGCCGTTCGTGTATTCAATCTTATTTTTGTGATTACGTTTTTCTGTTCTGCGATGACTCTTTCTAATCCGTTGGCCGATTCCGTTCGTCTTTTGTGGTCGCTGTTACGTGAGCAAGGTTTCGACACTGCCGCGCGCCGCGCGCTCGAACTTGCCGAGTCAGGCGTCACGCTGCAATTGCACGCGGATCTGTGTGCGAGTGCAGGGCGTTTTGAAGAGGCGTATCACAGCGCATCTCGCGGTGCATCTCAGGCATGGGAAGGCGCGCATGCAAACGTAGATGCCCACGCCCACGCCAACGCCCACGCCGTCCGCTACGCTCGCCTCGCCCTGTTCGCCGATGCACTCGGCCATGCCGACGCCGCGCAGCGTCACAGCGAACGGGCGCTGGCTGCGCAACCGCCAGCGGCAGCGCTGGCGTGGATCGCCTGGCTGATCGACGACTGCGGCGCATTATCAGCGGCCGCGCATATGCTGCGCGCCTACTCACATCACGCACCGCAGGACGCACGTGCCCCATGGTGGCTGGCGATTGCGCTGACGGCGTCGACGCAGCCGTGCGCCCGGACCGAGCGTCGCACGGCGTTGCTCCGCGCGTATGAACTCGATCCCACGCTCGATCCCGCCTTGCCGTTACAACTCGTGCTGGCGCTACGCGAGATTCGCGACTGGCCGACTGTCGAGCGCATCTGCCGGCAAATGCTGGCGCGTCGTCCCGCCGATGCGGAAATGGCCTGGCAACTGAGTCACGCGCAATGGCAATGCAACGACGCGGCGGCGGCCGTCGCCACCATGCGCGCCGTGGATGCCGTCGCGCCCGGCAATGTCAACGTGCGGGCCGCCATCGGCATGTATCTGGGCGAACAGGCGCGTTATGCGGAAAGCGAAGCGGTCTTGCACGAAGCGCTCGCGCTCGATCCAACCGCGATTCAGCCGGCGCTCGATCTGGCCGACCTCGAATTGCGACGCGGCGCATGGACCGACGCGTGGCCGCGCTTCGAAACGCGTCTCGCGCGCGACGATCGCGAAACCAGCAATGTCATCCCGGTGATGACGCGTCTGTGTCCGCGCTGGCAGGGCGAGGCGCTTGCCGGCAAGACGCTCGTGGTCCACAGCGAACAGGGCAGCGGCGACGACATCCAGATGGTTCGCTACGTGCCGCAACTCGCCGCGCGCGTGAGCGACGAAGGCGGCCGGCTCGTGCTCGCCGTGCGTCGCGCCTTGCAGCCGCTGTTCGCGCGGTTTTACGCGCAGTGCGTGTCGATCGAAGCGGGTCCGCTCGGCACACCGCACTACAGTCTGCCGATGATGAGCCTGCCGCTCGTGCTCGGTCTTCGGCCTGAGCAGGTGCGCGGCGCCGCCTATCTGCAGGCCGAGCCGAACAGACTGGCCGTTTGGCGCGAGCGCGTGCAGGCGTGCGCGCCAGGTGCCAAACGGCACGTGGGGCTCGTCTGGTCAGGCAGTCCGAGTCATCGACGGGACGCCAGGCGCTCGATCCCGCTGTCGGCGCTGACGCCGCTACTGGCATTGCCCGATGCGGTATTTCATCCGCTCACGCCCGGCCGGCAGGCGGACGTCGCCGCCTTGTGCGCACAAGGCCACGCCGTGTGCGACCTGACGCAAGCCTATGAAGCCGGCTTCGACGACGTGGCGGCTCATCTCAGCGCGCTCGACGCGCTGGTGACGATCGACAGCGCGCCGCTGCATCTGGGCGGCGCGCTAGGCCAACCGGTTTTCGCGATGCTCGATCACGTGTCGCACTGGTCGTGGGGCAATGAAGAGTCGCAAGCCTGGTACGACTCGGTCGAGATGTTCCGGCAACCCGAGCCGGGCGCATGGGCGCCCGTGGTCGAGCGGGTGGTGGCGCGGTTGCAAGGGCTCGGCGCGCCTTCGCAGTCAGGCTGGTCGCCAGAGCCCGGCGCGCGCTGACTCGGCTAGCGCTTAGTTCTTACCCATCAGCGTCTCCATCGTTTCGCCGCGTACGACGATCTCGGTGCGACGGTTCAGGGCGCGTCCTTCGGGCGTATCGTTACTCGCCACCGGGTCGTTATACGCATGCCCCTTCGTGCGGATCCGATCCATCTCGATACCACGCGCCACCAGCGCGTAGCCGACCGCCGTCGCCCGCGATTCGGACAACTGCTGGTTGTACTCGAGCGTGCCGACATTGTCGGTGTAGCCCTCGACGAGAATCGGCTTCCGGCTGCGCTTGAGCAGAATCGCCGAACGATTGAGCACCGTTATCGCATCGGCGCGAATCTCGGATTGATTGAAGTCGAACAGCGCCGATTCCGGCAGCCTGACTGCGACGCCGTTAGCCACCGGCGTCACCTCGATACCGACTGCATGGTTCAGCGAGGTTTCCGTGTCGCGATTCAACGGGGCCGTGCAGCCGGCCACCAGCAGAATCGTTGTCGTGCACATCGTTGCAGTGAGCCAATTTTTCATCGTTCTTTCCCCTACGTCCTGATTCGATCACAAGGCGTGTCCATCGATCGTGGACGAGCCGCCCGCCTGGCAAAACCCGGAGGTTTTATCGTGCATCGCGGGCGGGGGAGAATCGGAACACTCTGAAATTGCCGCTCTGCTTGAGACGCGTCGGCATTCGAGTGACCTGTGCTGGCGTGTCCTGACAGAAGGGGATGCCGCACTGAGTCATCGTCCGATAGTTGCGCCGCTATAATCCGACACCATGCTTATCCGTTTCGATGCTGCCGACGCCCACTGGCGCGTCGCCCCCTTGCCCGGCTTCAGCGCCGCGCAGAAAGACTGGCTGACCCGCGGCGGTTCACTGACCGCTCATCTGCGCGCGCTCGGCGCGGTCGCGGTGCGCGTCACGCGCGAGCGCGTCGCGCTGCCGTGGGCCGATGAAGCCGCCGCGCTCGGCCTCGCTGACCGGGCGCCGGTGTGGGTCCGCGAAGTGGTGTTGTCGGTCGACGGTGTGCCGTTCGTCGCCGCGCACAGCATCGCGCCGCTCGCGGCGAGCGTCGGCGTCTGGCAGGCCATGCGGCGCTTGCGTACGCGACCGCTGGCGGAGCTGCTATATAGCGACAGCAGCGTGGCGCGTTCGTCGCTGGTGAGCCGGCGCGTGAGTGCGCGGCATCCTTTGTACCGTTTGTCGGCGCCGCGGATCGCGACGCCGCTGCCGCATGCGCTGGTCGCACGCCGCTCGGTGTTCGAACGCCACGGCGAGCCGCTGATGGTGACCGAATGCATGCTGCCGGCGCTGTGGATGCATTTAGCGGCGGTGTCCGCAGCAGGCCAGCCGGAGGCAGGCGATGCGCAGCATGCCGCCCATCCGCGCTTACGCGAGCATGGCCGTCCGCTCGACCACACGGCGTCGCGCGCGCATCCCGCGACGCGCGCGTCCGGCGAACGGAGCGACTGATGCTGCGTGGTTTCCCGCCCGTCGTCGCTGCGGACACGCACACGCTGATTCTCGGCAGCTTTCCCGGCGAGGCGTCGCTCATCGCGACGCAGTATTACGCGCATCCGCGTAACCAGTTCTGGCGTCTGCTCGGTGCCGTGCTCGACGAACCGGAACTCGCCGGACTGACCTACGAAGCGCGTCTGCGCCGGGTGCTGGCGCACGGCATCGGCGTCTGGGACGTGCTGGCCGCCTGCGAGCGCGAAGGCAGCCTCGACGCGGCGATCCGCAACGCCAGCCCGAACGATTTCGCTTCATTGCGCGCACATGCGCCGAAGCTCGCCAAAGTCTGCTTCAACGGCAAGACGGCAGGCCGCTTTGCGCCGGTGATCGGCGCCGCCGGCTACACCACCCTCGTATTGCCTTCGTCGAGTCCGGCGAATGCTATGCTCTCGTTCGACCAAAAATTGTGCCTCTGGCGCGACATCCTTACATGACGAAACTGATCAAACGCGCTTCGGCCGAGGCCCGTGCCTTCCGCAACAAAGACGTTGACGCCGCCGGCGGCAAACACAGGGACAAGCATAAGGGCAAGCACAAGGACAAGGCGTCGCGCAAAGCGAAACACGCTTCCCGTGACGACGACCTGCACGACGCGCCGCAAATCGAAGCGCCGCGCAAGCCGCGATTCGCCCCGGTGACGTTCTCGGAAGAAGGCGGCGTGCGCTTCCTGCATTTCGGCACGGAGTGGGTGCAAGGCGCGATGCGTCTGCGCAAGCCGGATCACATCGAACTCGAATACGCGCAGCAGATGATGGCCTGGCTGCTCTTCATCGAAACGCCCAGGCGCATCGTCCAGCTCGGCCTGGGCGCGGCGGCGCTGACCAAGTTCGCGCACCGCTTTCTGAAGCGCGCGAAGGTCGAGGCGGTGGAAGTGAACCCGGCGGTCGTCATCGCGGCCCGCACGATGTTCGAACTGCCGCACGACGACGCCCGTTTGACCGTGCACGAAACCGACGCCTGGGACTTCGTCAACGACGGCGCCAACCACGGCACGATCGGCGCGCTGCAAATCGACGTGTATGACGCCACCGCGCGCGGCCCGGTGCTCGACAGCGTGGGCTTCTATCGTGCGGCGCGTGCCTGTCTGACCGACGCGGGTGTCGTGACGGTGAATCTGTTTGGCGATCATCCGAGCTTCGTGCGCAACATGAAGCGCCTGAACGAAGCCTTCGACGGCCGCGTCGTCGCGCTGCCGGAAGTGCACGACGGCAATCGCATCGCCATCGCGTTTTCAGGCCCGGCGCTCGACGTGCCGTTCACGGCGTTGCAAACCCGCGCCAAGCTGATCGAAGCGGAACTCGGCTTGCCGGCGCGCAAGTGGATCAAGGGTCTGCAGGAATCGACCGGCCAAAGCGGCGCGTCGTTCTCAATCTGATTCCGATGCAAGCCGGGTCGGCCCGATCGTAAGCGGTCCGACCCATATCGGTGCACGGGACGTGTGAGCCGCGCGCGGGACCAACCCGACGCGCACGCGCCCCGGTCGCACTTCTATCGTTGTGCCCACGCGACGCTTCTTGCCGTCGTCTTCCCTCAGCCTCCAAAGCGAACCTGAACTGGCCGTGAAAGCGCGCCACGCCTCGGGTCCACCCTGCTTGACCGCGCCTTCGCGGCTCCTATACTCTTTCGAAGCTTTCGGGGCGCCCGTGGCCATCCGCGACGGGTTCACCACCCGTCAAACACGGGCCAACAACATTTCAATAATAGGGAAGAGGAGACGTCATGGCTCACGACGCCGACGCGAACAAGGCCAGCAAGCACTGGCTCTGGTTGCTGCTGTTGCCCTGGATCGCGATGATCTGGGTGCCGTCATACAACAAGATCGAACCGCAGCTATTCGATTTTCCGTTCTTCTACTGGTATCAGCTCCTCTGGGTGCTGATCAGCGCGGTCATCACGGCGCTCGTGTACTTCAAGACCAAGAGCCGCTCCAAGGGCCGTCCGCAAGGGGGCGCACGATAATGAACGCCACCGCAACTTTCGTCTTCGTCCTGTTTTTCATCGGCGTCACGATTCTCGGCTTTGTCGCGGCCCATTGGCGGCGCGGCGATCTCGCCCATCTGGAAGAGTGGGGCCTGGGCGGCCGGCGCTTCGGTACCATCGTCACGTGGTTCCTGCTGGGTGGCGACCTGTACACCGCATACACCTTCATCGCCGTGCCGGCGCTGGTGTTCGGTGCGGGCGCAACCGGTTTCTTCGCGCTGCCGTACACGATCCTGATCTATCCGTTCGCGTTCATGGTGTTCCCGAAACTGTGGAGCATCGCCAAGCGTCAGGGCTACGTGACATCGGCGGACTTCGTGTCGGCACGCTATGGCAGCCGGATGCTCGCGCTGGCGATCGCCGTAACCGGTATCGTCGCCACCATGCCGTATATCGCGCTGCAACTGGTCGGTATCGAAGTGGTGATCGGCGCGCTCGGTTTCGACACCAAGGGCTTCGTGGGCGACCTGCCGCTGATCATCGCGTTCGCGATTCTCGCGGCCTACACGTACACGTCGGGCCTGCGTGCGCCGGCCATGATCGCGGTGGTGAAGGACATCCTGATCTACATCGTGATCTTCGCCGCGATCATCGTGATTCCGCCGCAACTGGGTGGTTTCGGGCACATCTTCAGCGTCGTGCCGCCGGCCAAGCTGTTGCTGAAGGCACCGGACGTCTCCAGCCTGAACGGCTACAGCGCGTACGCGACACTGGCGGTGGGCTCGGCGCTCGCGCTGTTCCTGTATCCGCACTCGATCACGGCGGTGTTGTCGTCGAAGTCGGGTAACACGATCCGCCGCAACATGGCGATGCTGCCGGCCTACTCGCTGGTGCTCGGCCTGCTCGCGCTGCTCGGCTTCATGGCGCTGGCCTCGGGCGTGAAGGACATGCCGGAATTCGCGCCGTACTTCAAGGCGTTCGGCCCGAACTTCGCGGTGCCGGCGCTGTTCCTGCACTTCTTCCCGTCGTGGTTCGTCGGCGTGGCGTTCGCGGCGATCGGCATCGGCGCGCTGGTGCCGGCGGCGATCATGTCGATCGCGGCTGCCAACCTGTACACGCGCAACATCCACAAGGAGTTCGTCAACCGCAACATGACCAATGAGCAGGAGACCAATGTTGCCAAGCTGGTCTCGCTGATCGTCAAGGTCGGCGCGGTGGCGTTCATTCTCGGGCTGCCGCTCACGTACGCGATCCAGCTGCAACTGCTGGGCGGCATCTGGATCATCCAGACCTTGCCGGCCATCGTGCTGGGTCTGTACACGCGCGTGCTCGACTACCGCGGCCTGCTGGCCGGCTGGGCAGTCGGTATCGCCACCGGCACGTGGATGGCGATTTCGTTGAAGCTGGCCGGCTCGATCTTCACGATCCATCTGTTCGGCATGGCGATTCCGGGCTACGCGGCGGTGTGGTCGCTGATCGTGAATCTGGTGGTGTCGGTGGCGGTGAGCCTGCTGGTGCGCGCAGCCGGCATGCAACGCGCCGAAGACCGCACGCGTCCGGAAGACTACCTGGACGTGGTCGAAAGCTAAGGCGAACGCTTTACTGCCTTCGATTCGAAGCGCCAGACCGCACAACGCCCGCAGACGAAAGTTTGCGGGCGTTTGTCTTTACGGAGCAGTCAGGGCAGGATAGCGGAACCGTCCTTCGACGCCCTCGACGCGCTGCCATGGCAACAGCCGATTCCCGCACTGTGATTCCACGCCGTTCGGCGCTCAGCCGGATGGTGCGCGCGATTACGTCGCCTTATTACCGATACCGGCACGCGAAGATGCTGCACAGTTTGCGCGTGGGCTTCGCGATGCTGTTCTCGATTCTCGCGACCACGGGTATCGACATTCCGCATGGCATCTGGTCGTCGGTGACGCTGCTGGTGGTGATCGGCGGTTTGCAGCATCACGGCAACATCCGCAAGAAGGCGGCCGAGCGGGCGGCGGGCACGCTGCTCGGCGCGACCATCGGTCTTGCGCTGATCCTGCTGCAGAATCTGACCGGCTCGCTGCCGCTTACCTATGTGCTGATGTCGATCGTCGCGGGTATCTGCGCATGGTTCGCGATCGGCTCGTCGGGCTATATCGGTCTCCTGACGGCGATCACCATGTGTATCGTCGCGGGTCACGGCGACAATCTGATCGACGTCGGCTTGTGGCGCACGCTGAACGTGCTGATCGGCATTGTGATCGCGCTGGCGTTTTCATTCGCCTTGCCGCTGCACGCGACGTATTCGTGGCGCTACGGCATTGCGGCCAACCTGCGCGCCTGCGCGCGGATTTATGCCCGCCTGCTCGACGGCGAGGCGATCAACGAGGAAGAGCAGATCAAGCACTTTCTGGCGATCAACAAGCGGCTGGTGCAATTGCGATCGTTGATGCCTTCGGTGGCGAAAGAGATCGATGTGCCGCAGTCGAAGCTCGAAGAGATCCAGCGCTTGCATCGCTCGATACTCAGTTCGCTTGAACTGCTCGCCATCGGACCGCTGATGCAGGCGGGCGCGGCGGCACGCGTGGCCTATGCGGAACAGTGCGGCGTGGAAGTGCGGGCCGTGCGCGCGGTCCTGCTGGCTATGGCGCGTGGCTTGCGATTTGGCCGCGCGACGCAGTTCGGTATTCCGGACGGTACGACCTTCGCGCAGGCGCTTTGCGAAGTGTCGCCCAACCTGTCGCCGGACTTGCAGGGGCCGTATTGGCTCGGTCAGCGCCTGGCCGAACAGGTGGAGCGGCTGCGCGCGTTATTGCTGGAAACCGAGCCGAACTGGAATATCGAGCGCGCCTCGCGGAACCTGTTGAACGTCTAGCGATTCGCGCAGGGCGCGGCTTCGACGCGCTCAGGCTTCCGGCAGCGTCACCATCCACAGCAGACCGAAGCGGTCTGTCACCATCCCGAAACCCTTGCTCCAGAAGGTGGGCTGAAATGGCAGCATTACCTGTCCACCGTCGGCGAGCGCAGCGAAGTATTTTTCCGCGGCGGCCGGATCGTCGGCGGTCAGCGACAGGCTGAAACCGTCCATCCTGGCCGAGGGATCGCAATGGCCGTCGGACGCCATCCAGATGGATGAACCCATCTTGACGGCCGCGTGCATGATCTTCTCCTCGAGACCCGGACGGGGCTGATTCTGCGGGTCCGGTGGCGCTTCCTTGTAGCGCATCTTGAAGGTCACTTCGGCGCCGAGGTGGGCGCAGTAATACTCGAGCGCTTCTTCGCAACGGCCGTTGAAAAAGAGGTAAGGCTGAACGTACATGATCGTCTCCTGCAAGAGGGGCGGCCGCACCGTCAATCCTCGCGTGCGTCGGGGAGAAGAGCGGGCGTGCAGACGATTGTAGTCGTGCGATGCGGGCGCATCGTGACTTAATGTCTAGGGTGAGGGTTGCGGATTCGCACGCTCTGATTGCCGACCGTAAATGCCGAACGTAAACGGCGAGCGGCCCTGAACCATGTGATTCAGGGCCGCTTGCGCAGCGCCGCACTCAGGCGGCTGCTGCGAGGCGAAACGCGCCTGACCGGCTTAGCGCAGCGCTTCGATCAGCTTTTCCAGCTTCACGGCGTCCGCGGCAAACGCGCGGATACCTTCGGCAAGCTTCTCCGTCGCCATCGCTTCATCGTTGACGAGGAAGCGGAATGACGATTCGTCGACCGGCACGCGTTCGATGTCCGCGTCTTTCGAAAGATCCGCCGACAGCTTACGCTCGACTTTCTCGGTGCTCTCCTGCAGCTTTTGCAGCAGATCCGGGCTGATGGTCAGCAGATCGCAGCCCGCCAGTTCCAGAACCTGACCGGGCGTGCGGAAGCTCGCGCCCATCACCTCAGTCTTGTAGCCGAACTTCTTGTAGTACGCGTAAATGCGGCGCACCGATTTGACGCCCGGATCGTTGGCGCCGCCGTCTTTCGCTTCGTCCCACGCGCTGCCGGCGTTCTTCTTGTACCAGTCGTAAATGCGGCCGACGAACGGCGAAATCAGCTGCGCGCCCGCTTCGGCACAGGCGGCGGCTTGCGCCAGCGAGAACAGCAGCGTCATGTTGCAGTGGATGCCTTCCTTCTGCAGCACTTCGGCCGCGCGGATGCCTTCCCACGTGGAAGCCAGCTTGATCAGCACGCGTTCGCGGCCGATGCCATGTTCCTTGTACAACGCGATCAGTTCGCGGCCCTTGGCGATCGACGCTTCGGTGTCGAACGACAGGCGCGCGTCCACTTCGGTCGAGACGCGGCCCGGGATGATCTTGAGGATCTCGGTGCCGAATGCGATCAGCAACTGGTCGATGATCTCGCCGACCGGCTTCGACGCGTGCGCCTTCACGGTCTTTTCGAGCAACGGCTTGTAGTCGTCCTTCTGCACCGCCTTCAGGATCAGCGACGGATTGGTGGTCGCGTCCTGCGGCTTGTACTGGGCAAGCTGCTGGAAGTCGCCGGTATCGGCCACGACGGTGGTGTATTGCTTGAGTTGGTCGAGTGCGGTTGTCATGTTCGAGCCTTCAGGGCGCGCGTGCGCCGTGGTTCAGGAGAATGAGATCGCCGCCGCGCTGGTGGGACGCACCAGTGCAGGCGGCCGCGGGTCACGCTGCTGCGTTGTCCGCCATCATGCCGGGGAATTTTGACGGAAAACGCTGCGGGATGCTTCTATTCTATGGCGGATCGCCTGATGCAGTATTGACACTTGCCCGCGGCGATCCGTTCAAACGAATTTGGGGCGGCGCCTTCAGGCGCGCCGCGCGTTCAACACGACTTGCGTCACCACGCCCGCCACCAGTCCCCAGAATGCGGAGCCGATGGACAGCAGGGTCAGGCCGGACGCGGTCACCATGAACGTGACGAGCGCCGCCTCGCGTTGTTTCACGTCCTGCATGGCGTTGGCCAGACCGCTCATGATCGAGCCGAACAGCGCCAGCGCCGCGACCGACACCACCAGCGCCTTCGGCAGCGCCGCGAACAGCGCGGCGATGGTCGCGCCGAAAATCCCCGCGATCAGATAGAAAATGCCGCACCAGACCGCTGCTGTGTAACGCTTGTCGCGGTTTTCGTGCGCTTCCGGGCCGGTGCAGATCGCCGCTGTAATTGCCGCAAGATTGATGCCGTGGGAGCCGAACGGCGCGAGCAGCAGCGAGGCGATGCCGGTCGTCGAAATCAGCGGGGCCGAGGGCGTGGTGTAACCGTCCGCGCGCAATACCGCGATGCCGGGTACGTTTTGCGACGCCATCGCGACGACGAACAGGGGAATCCCGATGCTGATGCCGGCAGCCACCGAGAACACCGGCAGGGTGAACACCGGATGCGCCAGCGCGATATGAAAGTGGCTGAAGTCGAGCAGCCCGAGCGTGCCCGCCGCCGCTGTGCCGACGATCAGCGTCGTCACGATCGCATAGCGCGGGGCCAGACGTTTGACGATCAGATAGGTGAAAAACATCGTCAGCACGAGCGCGGTCTGAAATTGCGCGGCGCGGAAAATCTCGATGCCGATCTCGAACAGAATCCCCGCCAGCAAGGCCGAGGCGATGCCGGCCGGGATCTTCTTCATGAGTGTGTCGAACCAGCCCGTCAGGCCGACCACGGTCAGCAGCAGCGCGCAGACGATAAACGCGCCGATCGCCTCGGCATACGCCACATGCGGCAGCGACGACACCAGCAGTGCCGCGCCCGGCGTCGACCAGGCGATCACGATCGGCGCGCGAAAGCGCAGCGACAGGCCGATCGTGCACAACGCCATGCCGATCGACAGTGCCCAGATCCACGAAGAAATCTGCGCGTCGCTCAGATGGGCGGCCTGGCCGGCCTGGAACATCAGGACGAGCGAGCTGGTGTAGCCGGTCATCATCGCGACGAAACCCGCGACGATGGCGGACAGCGAGGTGTCGGCAAAGGGATTGAGACGCCCGCGCGGCGCGCCGGCAGGGGACAAATCGGAGGATGAAGACGGGTTCATGCAGAAGCTTTCTTATAGTTGGAGATCAAGCGAAACAGACTATTTGCTCAACGTACGCATGGCGGTCTCCAGCCCGGCGAGCGTGAGCGGATACATGCGCTGGCCGAGCACTTCGCGGATCGCGCTGACCGACTGCCGGTAAGCCCACAGGCCTTCCGGCTCGGGATTGAGCCAGGCGTGATGCGGAAAATGATCGGCCAGACGCCGCAGCCAGACAGCGCCGGCTTCGGCGTTGTTGTATTCCACCGAGCCGCCCGGCTGCAGCACTTCGTACGGACTCATGGTGGCGTCGCCGACGAAGATCAGTTTGTAGTCGGACGTGAATTTGTGCAGCACGTCCCACGTCGGCATGCGCTCGGCGTGGCGGCGGCGGTTGTGCTTCCACAGGAAGTCGTACACGCAATTGTGGAAGTAGTAGAACTCGAGGTGCTTGAATTCGGCCTTGGCGGCGGAAAAAAGCTCTTCAGTGCGCTTGATGTGGTCGTCCATCGAGCCGCCCACGTCGAGCAGCATCAGCACTTTCACCTTGTTGTGCCGCTCCGGCACCATCTTCAGGTCGAGCCAGCCGGCGTTGGCGGCGGTGCTGCGGATCGTGTCGGGCAGATCGAGCTCTTCGGCGGCGCCTTCGCGGGCGAAACGGCGCAGGCGGCGCAGGGCGACCTTGATATTGCGCGTGCCGATTTCGACCTGGTCGTCGTAATCGCGGTAAGCGCGGGCTTCCCAGACCTTGACGGCCGTGCGGTTGCCCGCGGCGGCGTCGCCGATGCGCACGCCTTCCGGGTTATAGCCGCCGTTGCCGAAGGGCGAGGTGCCGCCCGTGCCGATCCACCGGTTGCCGCCTTCGTGGCGCTCTTTCTGCTCGTCGAACAGTTCTTTCAGGCGCTCCATCAGCTTGTCGAGGCCGCCCATCGCTTCGATCTGCGCTTTTTCTTCCGGCGACAGATCGCGTTGCAGCTTCTTCTTCAGCCAGTCGAGCGGAATGTCGAAGGCCAGCTCCGAGGCTTGCGCCACGCCTTTGAAATACGCGCCGAACGCCTGGTCGAACTTGTCGAAATACTGTTCGTCCTTGACCAGCGTGATGCGGGCGAGATAGTAGAAGTCGTCGAGCGACGGGGCGATCACGTTGGCCTTGAGCGCCTCGAGCAGCGTCAGATATTCCTTCACCGACACCGGCAGCCTGGCGTCGCGCAGCGAGTAGAAGAAATCGATCAGCATGCGGGTTCCTCTGCGGCGGGTGGTTCGTGTGGCGTGCCGGGCAATGGCAGGTCAATGCGGGCTGAGCGGGCTAAGCGGGCTAAGCGGCTAAGCGGCTAAGCGGGCGCCGCTGGCTACGGCGTGGCTCGGTGGTTCGGTGACCGGTCAGCGGTCGCCGGCCCCCGCCGCCGCCGCTCAGCGGTTATTGCGGTTCATGAAAATCAGGCGCTCGAACAGGCTCACGTCCTGCTCGTTCTTCAGCAGAGCGCCATGCAGCGGCGGAATGATCTGCTTCTGGTCGGTCGAGCGCAGCGCTTCGGGCGGAATGTCTTCGGCGAGCAGCAGCTTGAGCCAGTCGAGCAGTTCCGACGTCGACGGTTTCTTCTTCAGCCCGGCGACGTTGCGCAGCTCGAAAAAGCTCTGCATGGCGGCCGCCAGCAGTTCCTTCTTGATACCGGGGTAATGGACCTCGACGATCTGCTGCATCGTGACCGGATCGGGAAACTTGATGTAGTGGAAGAAGCAGCGGCGCAGGAACGCGTCGGGCAATTCCTTCTCGTTGTTCGAGGTGATGATCACCAGCGGCCGTTGCTTCGCGCGGATCAGCTCATGCGTCTCGTAGACGTAGAACTCCATGCGGTCGAGTTCGCGCAGCAGGTCGTTCGGGAATTCGATGTCGGCCTTGTCGATCTCGTCGATCAGCAGCACGACTTGCTCGTCCGCCTCGAAGGCCTGCCACAGCACGCCCTTGACGATGTAATTGCGGATGTCCTTGACGCGCTCGTCGCCGAGCTGCGAATCGCGCAGACGCGACACCGCGTCGTACTCGTAGAGACCTTGCTGGGCCTTGGTGGTGGACTTGATGTGCCACTGCAGCAGCGGCATGCCGAGCGCGGCGGCGACCTCTTCGGCGAGCATGGTCTTGCCCGTGCCGGGTTCGCCCTTGATGAGCAGCGGGCGCTTCAGCGTCATCGCGGCGTTGACCGCGAGCTTGAGGTCGTCGGTGGCGACGTATTGCGATGAGCCTTCGAAACGCATAACGAGACGCTCTTTTCTGGGAAAAAACCCAGTATAAGTCAGAAGGCCTGTTGCCCTGAAACCGGCTCGCGTATGGTGTCAGCCGTGGCTTTGTGGCCCCCAGCTGGACCGCGGGGCCGCCCGATGGACGTGCGGCTCGGCGTCGCGGTACAATTAGCCCGATTTTTTTGGCCTGCGTGGCTACCCTATAAGAAGAACGGCGCGGGCCGTTGCCTTTTCGGGCGCCCGTCTCCCCTCAAGCCAGGTTACATGCTATGAATAAATTCGTTGGCAAACACGTCTTGATCGCAGCGTTGTCGGTGCTGGCGGGCTATACGGCCAGTGCGCAGGCAGCGGATGTCGTCGGCAACGCAAAGGCGGGCCAAGGCAAGGTCGCAATGTGTATCGGCTGCCACGGCATCCCCGAATACCGCACGGCCTACCCCGAGGTCTACCGCGTCCCGATGCTCGGCGGCCAGAATCAGGCATACCTGGAAAACGCTCTGCATGGCTACAAGAAGGGCGATCGCCATTTCGAAACCATGCATGCGGTCACCGCGTCGCTGTCGGACCAGGACATCGCCGACATCGCGGCTTATTACGCAGCGCAAAATTCCTCTTCGAAAAGCAATCCCGACAAGTGATCGGCCGCGGTTAACCGTCCAGTCACCCGGCAAATAAATTCGCGGGATAGGAGAATTCATGAATAAGCCCCAACAGGCACTCCACACAGTGTTCAAGGCTGCATGCGCGTCGGCGGCAGTGATCGGTCTGGCTGCAGCGAACCTCGCGCACGCGGCCGACGCTGGCAACGGCAAGGTCCTCGCCGACAGCCACAATTGCGCGGCATGTCACGGTGTCAATCTGAACAAGCCGGTGAGCCCGGAATATCCGAAACTCGCGGGCCAGCATTCCGATTACGTCTACTGGGCGCTGCGTCAGTACCAGATGGGCAACGGCAACCCGCACCTCGGTCGCAACAACGCGATCATGCAGGCGCAGGTGCAAAGCCTCTCGCCGAGCGATATGAAAGACCTCGCGGCTTACATCGAATCGCTGGACGGCGATCTCGTGCAGAAGAAGTGAGCGCGGCCGGCCGCTTTTAAAGCGGCCTTCGCCCATGACAACACCCCGCTTCGGCGGGGTGTTGTGCTTTTGGGGCTAGGTTTTGTCGCTGTGTCGTCCGGCGGGACGTCGGCCTGGCTTGCGGGCTCAGCAGCGGCTTCAGTCGCGCGTGGCGCGCCGCTCGATACGCTGCAGATAGGCGTCCGTGTCCGGCGGCGTGCCGGTGCGCTGCGCTTCCCAGATGGTTTCGCCGAGGCAATCCATGATCGCGTGCTGCGCGTCGTGGGTCGAGCCGAGGCGCGCGGCGAGCCGCTCGTGCGCGGCGCGGATGCCGGGCGGCTGGTCGATCGACAGCTGTTCGGTGATCGCCAGATGCATCGACAGATGCAGGAAGGGGTTGGTCTGGCCGCGCTCCGGCGAATAGTCCTGCGCCTGGGCGGCGCCGCCATCGGCCAGGTCGGCGTGGTATTCGGGGTGTTCGACGATCCAGTCGGCCGCGATCGCCTCGAGCGGCGTCAGAATCTCGCCTTGACGCTGCTTGCGCCAGGTGTCGGTGAAAAAGAGGCGGACTTCATCGCGGCTGGGATTGAACATCGTGGGGATCGGGGTGTTGTGGGGGCTTGGGCTCCGAAGTTTGGTCCGGACGCGCTGGTCAGCATTTTACGCCGGGGCGGCAGAGCATGCTGACGAGGCAGTGCGCCACGCCGGAGCCGCACAGCCGGGGCACCGCGCTGCGCTGAATGGCGCTGCACCTGCTCCGCACCGAAACGGCACCACACCGTACGACCCCACGACGCGCTCAAAGATCCGGTGGCGGCGTCTTCGGCCGGAATTCGCACAGCGGCTCGATCACGCAATGCCAGCACTCGGGCCGACGCGCCTTGCACACGTAGCGTCCATGCAGGATCAGCCAATGGTGCGCATCCTGCTTGAACTCGGCGGGCGTGAATTTCTCCAGCGCCGCTTCGACCGCGCGCACGTCCTTGCCGGGCGCGAGTCCAGTTCGATTGGCAACCCGAAAGATATGCGTGTCCACGGCGATAGTCGGATGACCGAACGCGGTATTCAAAATCACATTCGCCGTTTTACGGCCGACGCCCGGTAGACTTTCCAGCGCTTCGCGATCCTCGGGCACTTCGCCGCCGTACTGGTCGAGCAGAATGCGGCAGGTCGCCATGACGTTCTTCGCCTTGGTCCGATACAGGCCGATCGTCTTGATGTAGCCGGTCACGCCTTCTTCACCCAGATCGAAAACCTTCTGCGGCGTGTTGGCAACCGGGAACATCTTGCGCATGGCCTTGTTGACCGAGACGTCGGTCGCCTGTGCCGACAACAGCACGGCAATCAGCAGTTCGAACGGTGTGGTGTACTCGAGTTCGGTGGTCGGATGCGGGTTGAGACTCTGAAGCGTCTCGTAGATGGCGCGGCGTTTGTTCGCGTTCATGCGGGTGGCAGATACGGTTAGCGCTTGTTGACGGGCGTGTCGGCGTCGTCGTCGGCGAGTCCGAGACGGCGACGACGCGCTTCTGCCGCATCGATCTGAGCCTGCACATCGGCGCTCACGCGCTCGGTGTTCTGCGGGCCTTGACCCTTGGCGGAGAGCTCGGCTTTCTTCTGGCGGGCGCGTTCGAGCGCCGCCTGGATGATCGCGCGTTTCTTCGCGTCGGCGTCGTCGGGAGCGGGCGTAGGGGCGGGGGCCTCAGACGTGGACGCAACATCGGAGTGCTCAATCTGCGCATCGGTTCGAGCCACCGCCTGAACCGCGCTCGCCGCGCCACCGGCTCGCCGCGCCGCAGCACGTGCTTCGGCAGCTTCGCGCTCCCGGGCGAGGCGTGCTTCGCGCAGGTCATGGCGCTCGCGCGCCGCGTCGGCCTGGGCCTGGCTCCATGCGTGCCAACCGGTTGCCTCACCGGTGACGGTCGGCATGGCAATGCAATCGACCGGGCAAGGCGGCACACACAGATCGCAACCGGTGCAAAGCTCGGCGATCACCGTATGCATCTGTTTCGGGGCGCCAACTATTGCATCCACGGGGCAAGCCTGCATGCACAACGTGCAGCCGATGCAAACCTGTTCGTCGATAACCGCCAGCGCGCGCGGCCTTTCGACGCCGTTGGCGGAATTAAGCGGAATCAGCGGTTTGCCGAGCAGGGCGGCAAGGCGAGCAATGCCCTCGGCGCCGCCGGGCGGGCACTGGTTGTAATTGGCTTCGCCGCTTGCGACGGCCTCGGCATAGGGACGGCATGCGGGAAATCCGCACTTCGTGCATTGCGTCTGGGGGAGCAGATCTTCGATGCGACCTGCGAGTGTTTCGATGTCTGTCACGGTCACGACGTTGGGGCTTAGGCTTGCGGCCGCACAGCTTGAACTAAATAGCACATTATCGCCGATTTCCCCGATTGCCATCCGCAATCCATGTGCCATAATCGAAGCGCTTTTTCGAAAGACCGCAGAAGGGTATTCCCCCA
This sequence comes from Paraburkholderia sp. BCC1884, assembly GCF_900996225.1. GTDB lineage: Bacteria > Pseudomonadota > Gammaproteobacteria > Burkholderiales > Burkholderiaceae > Paraburkholderia. The sequence continues at coordinate 546,637 of NZ_CAAJGL010000101.1, forward strand.
ACCAGCCCGTTCAGTGCTGTCGGTGCAAGGCCCGAGGAGAGGCCGGCGGCGCGATCCGGATAACGCGGCTCACGAAGACGATGCCACCATGAATCAGCCGAAAATCAAAAGAGATCCTGAAGGCACGCGGCGCCGCATTCTGCTTGCGGCGGCCGAAGAGTTTGCTAATGGTGGGCTATTCGGCGCGCGCGTCGATCAGATCGCCCGCCGCGCGGAAACGAATGAGCGAATGCTCTACTACTACTTCGGTAGCAAGGAGCAGCTTTTCACGGCGGTACTCGAGCACGCATTCAGCGCGCTCAACGAAGCGGAACGTACACTCGAACTGAACGGGGTTGCCCCCGTCGAGGCCGTCACACGTCTCGCGCATTTTGTTTGGGATTACTACCGCGATCATCCCGAGTTGCTGCGGCTCATCAACAACGAGAATCTGCACGAGGCGCGCTATATGCAGAAGTCCACGCGCATTCGTGAAATGATCTCGCCGATCGTCGCTACGCTTGGCGGCATTCTGGAGCGCGGTCAGCGCGCGGGCCTGTTCCGTACCAACATCGACCCTTTGCGCTTTTACGTGACGCTCTCGGGCATGGGCTACTACATCGTGTCGAACCGCTTCACACTCGAAGCGACACTCGGCCGTGATTTCAGCAGCGCCGGCGAACGCAGTGAAGTGATCCAGATGAACACCGAGTTGCTGCTCGCGTTCCTGCTGCGAAAGTAAGGGGCCTTTAGCCGCGCACCTCGCAAAACGCGTTTCTGAAACGACAACGGCCTCCGCACTGGAGGCCGTTATCTTTTGTGGCGTCGCGCGCTCAGGCTTCGACTTTCTCTTTCGCTACCTTCGGCGCCTTGTTGTGCTCGAGGATGAACTCGCGCAACTGCGGATAGATGATGGTGCGCCAGCGGCGTCCCGAGAAAATGCCGTAGTGGCCGCATTTTTCCGCGGTGAAATGACGCTTGTCTTTGGCCGGAATGCCGGTGCACAGGTCATGTGCGGCATAAGTCTGGCCGTCGCCGGAGATATCGTCCAACTCGCCTTCGATCGTGAAGAGCGCGGTCTTCGTGATGTCCTGCGGCTTCACCCGTTCGCCGGCGACGTCCCACGTGCCTTCGGCGAGGCAGAATTCCTGGAACACCACGCGGATCGTGTCGAGATAGTAATCGGCGTCCATATCGAGCACGGCGTTGTACTCGTCGTAGAAGCGGCGATGCGCTTCCGCATCGTCTTCGTCGCCGGCCAGCAGGCTCTGGTAGTAGTCCCAGTGCGACGCCGCGTGACGCTCCGGATTCATCGCGACAAAACCGGTGTGCTGCAGGAAGCCCGGGTAAACCTTACGACCCACGCCCGGATAGTTCGCCGGCACGTTGAAGATCACGTTGTTCTCGAACCATTCGTACGAGTGCTGCGTGGCGAGCGAGTTGACCGAGGTCGGGCTCTTACGCGCGTCGATCGGGCCGCCCATCATCGTCATGGTGCGCGGTGTTTCTTCGCCGCGGCTCGCCATCAGCGAAATGGCGGCGAGTACCGGCACGGTCGGCTGGCACACGGAAATCACGTGCAGATTCTTCGCGCCGATGTGGCGGATGAATTCCTGAATGTAGGCAACGTAGTCGTCAAGACGGAACTCGCCGGCTTCGAGCGGCACCATGCGGGCGTCGATCCAGTCGGTGAGATACACCTTGTGGTCTTGCAGCAACGTGCGCACGGTGTCGCGCAGCAACGTGGCGTGGTGGCCCGACAACGGTGCGCACACGAGCACGACCGGCTCGTCTTTCAATTGGATGACAGCGTCGCTGTCGTCGGCGAAACGCTTGAAGCGCATCAGGCGGCAAAACGGCTTCTCGATGATCGTTTGTTCGATGATCGGAATGTTGTGGCCGTCTTTGACAATCTGATGGAGGTTGAACTCGGGCTTTTCGTAATCTTTGCCGAGCCGGTAAAGCAGTTCATAACCGGCCGAAAGGCGCGTGGCGCCTGGTACGTAGGCGAGGGGACTGGCGGGATTCGCGAAGGATTTCGACGCCGCCTGGGCCCAGGCTGTAAGGGGGCTCAACAGCGCCCGCTGGAATTCGTGCAGTTGGTAGAGCATGGGTGCTCCGTTTTAAGCGGTTCGCATGAGGCTTCGCAAACACGCGTGTGGCGTTGCGGCAGGCCAATTTGGTTGTGGGCACATTGATTTTCGGCCGACATTCCGATCGATCATATCGAACAAAGCGTACTTGTGCAATGCAGCAATTTGCGTGCGCCTCGCACGCAAACTGTCATTAAATCATGCTACTGGCGATGTTGCTGCGCCGCTATCGGGGCTTGCCACAGCCTTCAGTTCTGCTTCCTCGTTGCCGATATGAGGCGGCTGACCGGTGGCCTGCGCCATCTCCTGTTCGTGCTTCATGAGGTTCAGTCCGGTGTGCACCAGCGCCACGTGCGAGAACGCCTGCGGGAAATTGCCGACGAGACGTTTGGCCGCCGGATCGTATTCCTCGGCGAGCAGACCGACGTCGTTGCACAGCGCGAGCAATCGCTCGTACATCGCCGTGGCTTCGTCGAAGCGGCCCTGCATGGCGAGGTTGTCGACCATCCAGAACGAGCACGCAAGGAAAGTGCCTTCGCCGGGCGGCAGGCCGTCGTCGAATTCGGTGGTGCGATAGCGCATCACGAAGCCGTCGTGCATCAGGTCGCGTTCGATCGCCGCCACCGTGCCGATGACGCGCGGGTCGTCCGGCGGCAGGAAGCCGACCATCGGCAGCAGCAGGATGCTGGCGTCGAGCTGGTCGCTGCCGTACGACTGCGCGAACGCGTTAAGCGTCGGATTCCACGCTTTCTCGCAGACTTCCGCGTGGATCGTGTCGCGGGTCGCGCGCCATTGGTCGAGCGGCCCTTCGAGCTTGAACATTTTAGCCGAGCGGATCGCGCGGTCGTAGGCGACCCAGGCCATCACCTTGGAAAACGTGAAATGCTGGCGGCCGCCGCGCGTTTCCCAGATGCCTTCGTCGGGCTCGTTCCAGATCGTGTCGAGGTGAGTCAGCAGCGCGCGTTGCACGTTCCAGGCGGTGTCGTCCGCTTGCAGGCCGCCGACGCGCGCGAGATGCAGTGCGTTCATCACTTCGCCGTACACGTCGAGCTGACGCTGGCCGACCGCGTTGTTGCCGATCCGCACCGGCTTCGCGCCCTGGTAGCCCGGCAACCAGTCGATCTCGAACTCGGGCAGACGGCGCTCGCCGGCGAGCCCGTACATGATCTGCAATTGCTCCGGCGCGCCGGCCATCACGCGACCGAGCCAGCTGCGCCAGGCGCGCGCTTCGTCGAAGTAGCCGCCGCGCATCATCGCGAGCAGCGTGATGGTGGCGTCGCGCAACCAGCAATAGCGGTAATCCCAGTTGCGCGTCCCGCCGATTTGTTCCGGCAGCGAAGTGGTAGGCGCCGCGACGATGCCGCCGGTCGGCTCATACGCCAGCGCCTTCAGCGTAATCAGCGAGCGCTGGATCGCACCCGCCCAGCGCCCTTCGACGGTGCTGCGCGCGGACCATTCGAGCCAATGATTTTCGGTGCGTGCGAGCGACGTATGCGGATCGCGCGCGGGCGGAATCCGCAGATGCGAAGGCGCGTAAGCCAACGAAAACGGTACGCGCTCGCCCTCGCTCACGGTGAATTCAGCGACGGTTTTCATGTCTTCGCCGCGCAACTCGACCGGCGTGCGCAGCACGGCGTTGTCGGGGCCGGCAATCGCCTTGATGCCGCTGTCGTGCTTCAGCCGATCCACCCACGGAATCGAGAAGCCGTAATCGAAACGCAGCACCAGTTCCATCTTCATGCGCACGGTGCCGCGTTTGCCGACGACGATCCGCACCATCTCCGACCAGCCGTTGCCCGGCGGCATGAAATCGATCAGTGTGACGGCGCCTTCCGGCATGTCGAAATCGGTCTCCAGCACGAGGGTTTCGCCGCGATACCGGCGCGTGATGGTGGGGGCGGTGTCGGACACTGGCGAGATCAGCCAGCGGCCATGTTCCGGCGTGCCGAGCAGGGCGGCGAAGCAGGCGCCGGAGTCGAAACGCGGCCAGCAGAGCCAGTCGACGGAACCTTCTCGGGAGACGAGCGCGGCCGTGTGGCCGTCGCCGATGAGCGCATAGTCTTCGATGAGTGCGGGCATGGGGGAGCGTGTCAGTGTGAAGCGCGGCGCGGGCCGCGGCGTTGGAGGTTGTGTCTATTACCGGACCCGTGCGCTGCGCTTTGGTTCATCGCGCCATACGGTAAAACCGGGTTGGTAATCTGCCGAACCACTGCCTACAATCGGATTTCATGCCGATGCCCGGATGATCCATCGGCCTCGCCCCTGGTGGTTGCAGACGCCGTCTCCGAGGACACAAGCCATGCTGAACCCGTCGAAGTCCGATTGCATCAAGATTCTCTCGGCCGCCAGCGAACTGACCGACGATTCGATGTTGCCGCTCGATCATGGCCGGCTCGGCCTGAGCCGCAACACCATGTTGGCCGCAGCGGCCTTTCTGATCGAAAGGGCGTGTTTCCGGGCTCACCAGCAAGGTGACGGCCATTATGCCGTCGGTGCGTTGTCGCTGCAGGGGCGGTTGCGTCTCGATCAGCTTTCGAACGGCTGACACGATCAGCTGACACGGTCGACTGACAAGACGGGTTGAAACGGGCGGCGCCAGCCGCTCGCCGCCAGCCTTCAGTTCGCCTTCGCGGTGGCCAGGCGGGACGCGGCCACCGCGCATCGTCACGCGCGTTACTCAGAAGTGCGACGACCCCACACCAAAGATGCCGATGATGCCGATGATGATCAGATAGAGCGCGACGATGTAGTTCAACAGACGCGGCATGACCAGGATCAGAATGCCGGCGATCAACGAAACGAGCGGGCCCAGGCTGAGTGTGACGTTCATGAAGACTCCGTAGTGTGTGACGCGTAAGACGCGATTAAAAAAACGCCCCGCGACGCGGGACGAGGACCACTCATGCAGCGATGTGCCGGCTTGAGCCGAGGCCGTCGCCGGATTCGCTGCATGATCCGGCACAACGCTTTTATACTTGCTTCGATAAGAACAACGCTCGACCGATCGCGCGGCAGACCAGAGACACCATTAGAACCGATTCGACTAAATAACCGATGTCCAGGAGGTCTCCATGCTTCGTCTTCACCGGGCCGCCGTGCGTGCCGCCACCGATTCCCGCCCGACTTCTGCTGCCGGCTCGACCTCACTGCGCGCGGGGCGGCCCGCTCCGATGCGCTCCGCCCGTTCGATCATAAAAGGTTTCGCGCTCATGGTCTCGATTGTTGCTTCGCACGCGTTTGCGCAAGATTCCGGCCCGGCTCCCGCCGACGGTGTCTACGACATGCTGGTCGGTACCTACACCGGTGGCAGGAGCGAAGGTCTGTACGTGTACCGCTTCGATACGAAGACGGGTGAAGCCACGCGCGTCTCGGTCGCGCAGACCGTCAACCCATCTTACCTGGTCGTGAGCCGCGACCGCCGGTTCGTGTACGCGGTCAACGAATTACCGGGCGATAACGGACCGGCCTCGCAGCGCGGCGGCATCAGCGCATTTCGCTTCGACGCCGCGAGCGGTCAACTGACTTTCCTCAACAAGGTCTCCTCGGACGGCAACGATCCGTGCTATCTGAGCCTGTCGCCGGACGGCAAATATCTGCTCACTGCCAACTACTCGGTGGCCGCCGATCCGGGCGGCAGCTTCGCGGTGTTCCCCTTGCAGGGCGATGGCCAGGTGGGCGCGTCGGTGTTGACCGTGCATCATGAAGGCGGCGGTCCGGTGAAGGGGCGGCAGGACAACTCGCATGTGCATTCCACGGTGTTCTCGCCGGATGGCCACTATCTGTTCGCGCAGGATCTCGGCGCCGACAAGCTGTACTCGTATCGCTACACACCCGATGGTAGTCGCGGCCTGCTCGGGCCGACCGACTGGCGCTACACCCAGGAGAAGGCGGGCACGGGTCCGCGTCATCTGGTGTTCGGCGCGGACGGCAAGCATGCGTATCTGACGAGCGAACTGGCCGGCACGGTCACGACCTTCAATTACGACGACGGCCGGCTCACGCAGGTACAAGTACTCTCGCTGACGGAGCCTGGCTTCAAGGGCGCAGTAGGTGGGTCGGCGATCCATCTGTCGCCGGATGGACGCTTCCTGTACGCGTCCAATCGCGGCGACGCGAACGACATCGTGATCTTCTCGGTCGATCCGACCAACGGGCATCTGAAGAAGATCGGGCATCAGTCGAGCCTCGGCAAATCGCCGCGCGAATTCGCGATCGATCCGACGGGCAACTGGCTGATCGTCGGCAATCAGAACAGCGATACCGTGTACGTGTTCAAGCGCGATCAGCAGAGCGGCTTGCTCGAAGCGAATCCGAAGCGCTATGAGATCGGTTCGCCGGTGGACTTCAAGCTAGTGTCGCCGTCGTGAGATTGCACGACCGATGAAAAAACGGGCCGCTCGAATGAGCGGCCCGTTTTGTTTTTTCGGCTAGCTAGCCAGCCAGCCGGGCGGTCGGTGGTCGATCGCGACTATTCCGCCGGACCAGGCGCGAGCACTTCGCGGCTGCCGTTGATGCCCATCGCCGACACCAGGCCCGCCGTTTCCATCTGTTCGACCAGGCGCGCCGCGCGGTTATAACCGATGCGCAATTGCCGTTGCACCGACGAGATCGACGCGCGACGCGTACGCACCACGAAGGCAACGGCTTCGTCGTAGAGCGGATCGGCTTCCGCCTCCGGCGATTCGCCGAACAGGTCTTGCGCTGCACCGCCGTCGGTAACGGGGCCGTCGAGAATGCCTTCCTCGTACTGCGGTTCACCGAACTGCTTCAGGTACTCGACGATCCGATGCACTTCTTCGTCGGCGACGAACGCGCCGTGCACCCGTTGCGGATAACCCGTGCCCGGCGGCAGGAACAGCATGTCGCCCTGGCCGAGCAGCGACTCCGCGCCCATCTGATCGAGAATCGTGCGCGAGTCGATTTTCGACGACACCTGGAAGGCGACGCGCGTCGGAATGTTCGCCTTGATGAGGCCGGTGATCACATCGACCGAAGGACGCTGCGTCGCCAGAATCAGATGGATGCCGGCGGCGCGTGCTTTCTGCGCGAGCCGCGCGATCAGCTCTTCGATCTTCTTGCCCGCGACCATCATCAGGTCGGCGAGCTCGTCGATCACCACCACGATGAGGGGCAGCGGGGCGAGCGGTTCGGGTGCTTCCGGCGTCAGCGAGAACGGATTGCCGAGCTTCTTGCCCTTGGCTTCGGTGTCGCGGATTTTCTGGTTGAAGCCGGGCAGGTTGCGTACGCCGACCGCCGACATCAGGCGATAGCGTTTTTCCATTTCGCCGACGCACCAGTTGAGCGCGTTGGCCGCGAGCTTCATGTCGGTCACGACCGGCGCGAGCAGATGCGGAATGCCTTCGTAGACGGAGAGCTCCAGCATCTTCGGGTCGATCATGATGAGGCGCACTTCTTCGGGCGTCGCCTTGAAGAGCAGCGAGCAGATCATGGCGTTGATCGCCACCGATTTGCCCGAACCCGTCGTACCTGCGACCAGCATGTGCGGCGCCTTCGCGAGATCGGCGACCACCGGGTGGCCGGTGATGTCCTTACCCATGGCGAGCGTCAACTGCGAATGCGAGTTCTGATAGACGCTCGCTTCGAGAATTTCGGAGAGGCGGATCGTCTGACGCTTGGCGTTCGGCAGTTCGAGACCCATGCAGGTCTTGCCGGGAATCGTCTCGACTACGCGGATCGAAGTGAGGCCGAGGCCGCGCGACAGATCCTTCATCAAGCCGACGATCTGACTGCCGCGCACGCCGAGCGCCGGCTCGACTTCGAAGCGCGTGATGACCGGACCGGCCGATGCGCCGACCACCGTGACCGGCACCTTGAATTCCTGCAGGCGCTGTTCGATCAGCAAGCCGGTTTCGATGAGCTTTTCCTCGGAGACCGGTTCGATGTCGGTGTCGGCGGGAGCGAGCAGATCGAGCGTAGGCAGTTCGACCATCGATGCCGCCGGAGCGCGGAACTCGAAGCCGTTGGCGGGGCTGTGACCACGCATCGGCGGACGCGGGGCGGCCGTTTCCGCTGCGGGCGGTTCCGTGGCAGCAGCGGGTGCGACTGCGGTGACCGTAGAGGGCGCGATTGAGGCGGCAGGCGGCTCGCTCGTGACTGGCTCTACCGGCACAGCGGCTGCGGTGGACGCGGTGATCGTGACGGGTTCAGCAGCCTGAGCCGCGATAACAGGAAAGCGGACTACATTGGACGCTTGCGGCGCGACGTTTTGCGGCTCGGGCGATGCGGCGGGGTTCGCGGGCTCGCCGACTACTGGAGAGGTCGAGGCATCGGGCGCGGGCGGTGTGGCTGGCGCGTGTGAAGTGTTCGGTAGGGCAGGGGAGTTTGCCGGTTCGGTTTTGGCTTCGGCTTCGGCTTCGGCTTCGGTTTCGGTTTCGGTGTCGAGCGCGAGCTCGTCGATCCCGTCCTCCCAAGGCACAAGCGGTTTGCCGATGACGACTTCGGCAAACGGCTGCGTTGCGATTACCACCCGCTGCGGTTCGATGAGCGGGGCGGTCGCTTCGACGTGGGCGGCGGCGGGCGCCATGAAGGGCTCGATAACCTCCGGCACGACCTCTCGCACGACGTCCTCGGCGAGGCTCGCGGGTTGCGCGGACGTGTCGCTTTGGATCGGCTCGATCGGCTGGCTGTCTTCACCCGACGCGGATTGCTCTCGCGGTTCGCTTGTTTGCAACTGGGCTGCGAATATCTGGAACGGCGTCGGTGTGGCGACTGGCGGAATGTGCTCAGGTGCTGGCGCTGGTGCTGGTGCTGGTGCAGGCGCAGTTGCTGGTGCAGTTGCAAACACGGGCGTCGATGCAGGCGTAGGCGCGGCCGTGAGCGGCGGGTGAATAATCGCCGGTTCGATAGGCCACTGGATCACCGGTTCGGCTTCAGGTTCGATGGGCGCTTTGGTTGTGATTTCCCCCCCACGCGGCGCTTCGGCAGTGATTTCCTCCGCATGCGTCGCTTCTTCGGCACCGATTGCCATGTGTGGCGGTTCAAACGCCTTTTCCGGAATTGCGCGCTCAGCGGCCGCATGCTCTCCCCCTGCAATCGCGGCGTCTGCAACGCGCGGCTCGCTCACGACGAACGCAGTCTCAACCGAACTCGTCGGCGACGTTGTCTCCATGGCGTCGGCATGCTGCGCTTTCACATCAGCTTGCTCGGCTACTTCAGAAGACGGCGCGTCATCCGCCGCCGTCCCAAGCTTGATGCCTTCCGCGCCGCTGCTGCGCGCGAGGCTCACGCCCGCCATATCGGTCCAGCGCGCAGTGTTTTCCGCGATGCTGCGCAGCGTCTCCTGGACGCTGGCGGGCGGGGTAACTGCTTGGGTGGTCGCCATCGGCCTCGTGTAGCTCGGTGCCGATCGGCGCACGGGCTGCGTCGCCGCGGAGTCGCTTACCTGCGGAGTCGGCGAGGGAGACGGGCGGGGCGCCGTGGCGCGTTGCGCCGATGTGGCCGCGCTAGCCGGATGGGGGCTCATCGACGGCCGGCTGTTGCTGCCGGCACCCTGCGCCATCGGCCGTTGCTCGCCAGCCGAACGTCGACCAACCTGCAATGCGCTGTTATCGCGCGTCGCGTCGCCACTTGCGCGCGCCACCGAACCCGCCACTGCTCCGCCCGCCGCACCCATCGAAGCCGCCGCAACGCCCGCACGCGGCGCCGACTCGCGCAGCCAGCCAGCCGGCGCGACCGGCTCAGCGGGCAGCCAGCCAGGCTTGTCCGAGTTCATCGAAGGGTTCGTCTGCACTGGCGCATGCCGTGGCGGCATTGCCTGCCCCGTGCGCAGCACCGGCTCTGCTTGCGCAGTCTGGTTGCGCGGCGCCGCGCTACCCGTGCGCCAGCTGGCCGAAGTACCACGCGTCGCCGCATCCTTTCCGGTCGCGCCGGCGCCCGCGCCGGAACCTGTCCCGCGCGGACTCGCCGGCGGACGCCAGACGGTCGGGCGCGCATACCGGCCATTGCTTTTCGGCGCCATCGTATTGGTCGCCGCCGAACTATGCGACGGCAAACCGTCGTCGACGCTGCGATGACGGCGTGCCTCATCGTCGCGTTTGGCGAGCCCGCGCGACAGACCGAGTCCGAACGCGCCATCGGCCCAGGCGGCAAAGTCGCGCCAGCGGAAATCGATTAGCCACGGCAGGCTGATGAGGAACAGCGCAAGCGCCGCGAGCGGCGTGCCGATATGTCCGAGCAGATGATCGAAGCCCGCCGCCAGCGCATGGCCGAAACCGTTCACGCCGACCACGCCGATCAGCGACGCCTCGAGTGTGCAACTCGCCACCAGCACGCAGACGAAGCCGAGCCATAGACGGATCGTGCCGGGGCCGCGCAAGCCTGCGCCGCCCGGCAGCGCCGACTTCACGAGACGCCACAAAAGAGGAATGAACCAGACGGCTGACCCGCCGAACCAGCCGAAAACTACCGTGTGCATACTAGACATCAAGAATGACGGACGCGCAAAAACGCAATCCGTCGAGTTTAACCGGCGAAGCCCGATGCTTCGACAGCCGACGCAAGTATGCTTGCGTCAAATAAAAAATCGGACCGGCGCGGTCGCTGCACCTGTCCGGGTTCCGCTCACTTGACGCTGCGATCGAAGGTCAGCGTATCGCCGTTGTCCAACACCAGTTGCATCTGCTGCGGCGCGCGCATCTGCACGCCGGTGCGCTCGATGTGCGACAGCGCGTCCAGATACGAGCCTTCGATCTGTCCACCCGGCGTCGCGCACGCCATGCGCGTGCCGCCGAGCGTGCCGAAGCTGAGCTTGCCGTCTTTCAGCGAATACGAACCCATGTAGCGGTTGCAGCCGGAAAACCCGCTCGCGTGACGCTGGCCCGTGCTGGTGGAGAGCGTGAGCGTGAGCGGCGCGCCCTGATCGGCGGACGGAATCGCCCGCGCGGTGCCATCGGCCTGTTTCCAGCCGCTCAGCACCCAACTGGTGTCGTCGAGCAACTGGGTGGCGGCGGGATTGAACGGATCGGGCGCCGGGGCTTGCGCGTCGGTGTGTTTCGGCATTGCGCAGGCGCTCAACAGCGCGGCGATGCTCAGCGCGGCGAAGGCCGAGCGCGCATAAGGGGTGAAGCGCGCAAGACGTCGCGCGCAGGCGCTTTGCAGCATGGCGTCATTCCTCTTCAAACTGGCGAAGGCGTAAGGGTAACGCACTACGCTCGCCACACGCGAGCGCAACGGTGCGAGGGGCCCGCATGTTAACATCGTGTTCTACCCAATCCCACTCTCATCCGACTTTTATCTGGAGCCCCCATGCAGATCGGCCAACGGATCGGCACGCCCCTTTCTGACTCCGCCACGCGCGTCATGCTGCTCGGCGCCGGCGAACTCGGCAAGGAAGTGATCATCGCGCTGCAACGGCTGGGCGTCGAAGTGATCGCCGTCGACCGTTATCCGAATGCGCCGGGCCATCAGGTCGCGCATCGTTCCCACGTGATCGACATGACCGACCACGCCGCGTTGCGCGCGCTGGTCGAGCTGGAACGCCCGCATCTGATCGTCCCCGAGATCGAAGCGATCGCGACCGACGCGCTCGCCGCCATCGAAACCGACGGTCTCGCCGAAGTCATCCCGACCGCTCGCGCCACCCAGCTCACGATGAACCGCGAAGGCATCCGCCGGTTGGCCGCCGAGGAACTCGGCCTGCCGACCTCGCCCTACGCCTTCGCCGATTCGCTCGACGAACTGCGCGCGGGCATCGCCAAAGTCGGCTACCCGTGCGTGGTGAAGCCGGTGATGTCGTCCTCTGGCAAGGGGCAGTCGGTGCTGCGCAGCGACGCCGACGTCGAACCCGCCTGGCAATACGCGCTGGCGGGCGGCCGCGTGAATCACGGGCGCGTGATCGTGGAGGGTTTCATCGACTTCGAATACGAGATCACGCAACTCACCGTGCGTGCCATCGACCCGGCGAGCGGCGAAGTCAGCACCTATTTCTGCGACCCGATCGGCCACGTGCAAGTGGTGGGCGACTACGTCGAATCGTGGCAGCCGCAGCCGATGAGCCCGCTTGCGCTCGAACGCTCGCGCGACGTGGCGCACAAGGTCACGGCGGCGCTCGGCGGCCGGGGGTTGTTCGGCGTCGAACTGTTCGTGCGCGGCGACGAAGTGTGGTTCTCGGAAGTCAGCCCGCGTCCGCATGACACCGGTCTCGTCACGCTGTGCTCGCAGCGCTTTTCGGAGTTCGAGTTGCACGCGCGCGCGATCCTCGGTCTGCCGGTGGATACGTCGTTGAGTGCGCCGGGTGCATCGGCGGTGATTTATGGTGGTCTGGACGAAGCGGGTATCGCGTTCGAAGGCGTCGCGGCGGCACTGGCGGTGCCGAATGCCGATCTGCGCCTGTTCGGCAAGCCGGAGAGCTTCGTCAAGCGCCGCATGGGCGTGGCACTGGCCACTGGCGACACTATCGAAGAAGCACGCGCGCGGGCGAAGCAAGCTGCGGCGGCAGTCCGTCCTATCTCGGGTAAATGATGTAACGCAACGGAATGGACGCGAAGGCGAACCGATGCGCGGTGTGCGTGTCTACTCTGCAATAGCGTCCGCCGCGCGCGTCGTTTTGCCTGCGGCACCTGCATTCTGGAAGTAAGAGGTACGTATGGCGCAAGAATCCAGCAGTAATACGCGGCGTGGGTGGATTGGCCGGTTGGGCGCACTGGGCGTGCTGCTCGCGTTGTGCGCCGGGATGACAGGGTGCGGCCTTGCCGCCGCGCCGTGCCGGATCGCTTCGGCGGGGCTGAAGATCGTGCCGGTGGTCGGGCACGTCGCCGCTGCGCCGACCGACGCATGCGCCGACGTGATCGATCCGTAAGCGGCAGTGTCGTTCATTGCGGTCCGCGGAGCGCTGTGCTGTCCATGTTCGATGAGCGACAACCAACGAGGCGTCTCATGAGGAAATGGCTTGTTGCAGTCACTGCCGCGGCGGGTCTCGCGGCGCTGCTCGGCAATGCATGGGCCGCGCCCTTGCAACTCGCCGGGATTCAAACCAAAAATCGTCAGACGCACAAATACACCTGCGCGACCGGCAAGATTCTCCAGGTCACCTACTGGAACACCGCCAACGGCCAGAGCTTCGCGCTCGTGCCGGTGAAGGGCCAGCAACTGCTGTTCGTCAATACCCTGTCCGGCTCGGGCGCGAAATACCAGGCCGGCAGCTATACGTGGTGGACCAAGGGGCCGCGCGCCGACCTGTACGACGCGATGGACGGCGAAAACGCGCCGCCCATGCTGTCCGACTGCGTCACCATCAATCGTTAGGCGCGATGCGGCGTGCGCCTCCCATCTCGCCGCCGCTCCTCGTCTCGCAGTCTCGCCATGCGGCATTGCCCGCCTGCGCGCATCATTCCCGTTCGAGTAGTAAGCTGTCCGGCGTGGCATTCGCCATGCCGTCCCGCCGTGCCGGGCCTTGCCTGCATGGCCGTCGTCGTCTTCGATCGTCCGATTCCGGACCCTGACAGTCGGGCTATGGCCCGCGTCCGTAACATCAAGCGAGACCCTCAATGAAAGCATCGGACCTGTTCGTCAAATCGCTGGAAGCCGAAGGTGTCGAGTACGTGTTCGGCATTCCCGGCGAAGAAAATCTCGATCTGCTCGAATCGCTGCGCCGCTCCAGAATCCGTTTGATTCTCACGCGCCACGAGCAGGCAGCCGGTTTCATGGCCGCCACTTATGGGCGGCTCACCGGCCGCGTCGGCGTGTGCCTTGCCACGCTCGGCCCGGGCGCGACCAACTTCGTCACCGCCGCCGCGTATGCGCAGTTGGGCGGCATGCCGATGCTGATGGTCACCGGGCAAAAGCCGATCAAGTCGAGCAAGCAGGGCCATTTCCAGATCGTCGACGTGGTGCGGATGATGGAGCCGCTCACCAAGTACACGCGCCAGATCGTCTCGATCGCCAACATTCCGGCGACAGTGCGCGAGGCGGTTCGCCAGGCCGAAGAAGAGCGGCCGGGCGCCACGCATCTCGAATTGCCGGAAGACGTTGCGCACGAAGAAGGCGACGGCAAGCCGATTCCGAAGAGCTTCAGCCGCCGCCCCGTGGCCGAAGAAAAAGCGGTGGCGCGCGCGGTCGAAGCGATCACCCAGGCGAAGCATCCGCTGCTGATGATCGGCGCAGGCGGCAACCGCAAGACCACCACCAAGATGCTGCGCGAGTTCGTCGACCAGATCGGCATTCCGTTCTTCACGACGCAGATGGGCAAGGGCGTGATCGACGAATCGCATCCGCTGTGGCTCGGCAACGCGACCTTGTCGGACGGCGACTTCGTGCATCGCGCGATCGACCTTGCGGACTGCATCATCAATGTCGGCCACGATGTGATCGAGAAGCCGCCGTTCTTCATGCGGAGTGGCGAAGCCGGCGAGAAAACGGTGATTCACGTCAATTTCCTCGGCGCGGAAGTCGATACGGTGTACTTCCCGCAGATCGAAGTGGTCGGCGATATTGCCAACGCGGTGTGGCAGCTTAAGGAAAGTCTCAAGGAAGGTCAGGAGCATTGGGACTTCACGCGTTTCAAGGAAATCAAGCAGCACTTCGAGGCGCACCTGGCCAAAGGTCAGCACGACGATCGCTTCCCGATGTATCCGGTGCGGGTCGTCCATGACGTGTACGAGACCACGCCGGTCGACGGCATCGTGTGTCTGGACAACGGCATGTACAAGATCTGGTTTGCCCGTTACTACCGCGCGCACGAGCCGAATTCGCTGCTGCTCGACAACGCGCTGGCCTCGATGGGCGCGGGTCTGCCGTCCGCGATCGCCACCAGGATCGTGCACCCGGACCGCAAGGTCATGGCCGTGTGCGGCGACGGCGGTTTCATGATGAACTCGCAGGAACTGGAAACGGCGGTGCGTCTGAAGCTCGATCTGGTGATCCTGATCCTGCGCGACGACGCCTTCGGCATGATCCGCTGGAAGCAGGAGAACATGAACTTCCCCGACTACGGCATGACGCTGTCCAATCCGGATTTCGTCGCCTACGCCGAGAGTTACGGCGCGAAGGGCCATCGTATCGAGTCGGCGGCGGAATTCGCGCCGTTGTTGCGCGAATGTTTTGCTACGCCGGGCGTGCACGTCATCGATTTGCCGATCGACTATTCGGACAACGAGCGCGTGCTGAATCGCGAGATCAAGCGGCTTTCGGCGCAACTCTGAGCGCGAGGCGAGTGGCAGGCTCGAGCGGGCACGAGGCATGACGCTTGCGGCTCGGCTTGATCCTGCCGACCCTGCTTTAACCCTGTCAGGCAGCGGACCAAGGAGACCCCATCATGTTGAACAAGACCTACCCGTACTACCTTGCCAACGAAGCCGTCGCGGCCAATACCGATCTCGAAGTCACCGATAAATTCAGCGGCGAAGTCGCCACCCGCGTCGCGATGGCCGATGCCGCCGCGATCGACAAGGCGATCGGCTACGCGGTCGACGCCATGCCCGCGATGCGCGTGTTTCCGCCGTTCAAGCGTCAGGCGGTGCTCGAACACTGCGTGAAGCGCTTTCGCGAGCGCTTCGACGAACTGTCGCTGGCGCTGTGCATCGAGGCCGGCAAGCCGATCAACGACTCGAAGGGCGAAGTCACGCGTCTGATCGACACCTTCAAGGTGGCTGCCGAGGAAAGCGTGCGGATCGACGGCGAAATCATCAATCTGGAGATTTCGCCGCGCGCCAAGGGGTATCACGGCTATGTGAAGCGCGTGCCGATCGGGCCGTGCTCGTTTATTTCGCCGTTCAATTTCCCGCTCAATCTGACCGCGCACAAGGTCGCGCCGGCGATCGCGGCGGGCGTGCCGTTCGTGCTGAAACCGGCGAGCCGCACGCCGGTCGGCGCGTTGATCATGGGCGAGATTCTGGCGGAAACCGATCTGCCGAAGGGCGCTTTTTCGATCCTCCCGGCGCATCGCGACGGCGCCGATCTGTTCACCACCGACGAACGTTTCAAGCTGCTGTCGTTCACCGGGTCGCCCGCGGTGGGCTGGGATCTGAAGAAGAAAGCCGGCAAGAAGAAGGTGATTCTGGAGCTGGGCGGCAACGCGGCCGCGATCGTGGATGGCGATCAGGGCGGCAAGCTCGATTACGTGGTCGACCGGCTGGCGTTCGGCGCCTTCTATCAGTCGGGACAGAGTTGCATCGGCGTGCAGCGGATTCTGGTCCACGCGAGCATTTACGACGCGTTGCGCGAGAAGCTCATCGCTAAAACGAAGTCGCTGGTGATGGGCGATCCGAAGAACGAAAAGACCTTCGTCGGGCCGATGATCTCCGAGTCGGAGTCCAAACGCCTCGCCGGCTGGATGGAGAGCGCGGTGCAGGCGGGCGCGAAGATCGTCGCCGGCGGCAAGGTCGAGGGCGCGATGTTCGAGGCGACACTGCTCGAAGGCGTGAAGCCCGACACCGATCTGTATCGCAAGGAAGCCTTCGGTCCGGTCGCGATCCTGGAGCGTTTCGACAACTTCGAGACTGCGCTCGCCACCGTCAACGACAGCGACTTCGGCCTGCAGGCAGGCGTGTTCACCGATTCGCTCGCTCACGCGCATCAGGCGTGGGATCAGCTCGACGTGGGCGGCGTGGTGATCAACGACGTGCCGTCGTTCCGGGTCGACAACATGCCGTATGGCGGCGTGAAAGACTCGGGGCTGGGACGCGAAGGCGTGCGCTACGCGATCGAGGACATGACCGAGATGCGCTTGATGGTGATGCGTGAGACGTGGTGAGCGGGTTGTCACGCAAGTGTCGTCTAGGCCGAACTACGCTGCCAGCGAAGCGCGGCGGCGCTTCGCGTCGCGCTCGGCGGGACGTCCGCCGGACGCCCGGCACCGGCCTTTCGCCGACGCAAGCAGAAAGCCGGCAGGTGCGCCATGAGTGTTTTTGCTGAAGTGCTACAATACCGGCCTTTCCGGCGGGTGTTTCCGCCGGCCGGAGCCGGCCGCATTTTTTCCTGCAATACCAACGGGTCCCGTGCGGAACGCCGTGGCTCCGCCTTCATCACAATGCCCTCTGCGGTTTCGACCGCTGCCGCGCGCACGCGCCAAGCGCATTTTTAGCGAAAGCCACCATGTCCGACACAGCCGTCACGCCCAGCACTGAGACTTTTGATCAATTCGGTCTCGCGCCCGATATCCTGAAAGCCGTCAAAGAATCGGGCTACACCACGCCGACGCCGATCCAGGTACAGGCGATTCCCGTTGTGCTGGCGGGCCGCGACATGATGGGCGCCGCGCAAACCGGCACCGGCAAGACCGCGAGCTTCTCGCTGCCGATCATTCAGCGTCTGCTGCCGCAGGCCAGCACGAGCGCATCGCCCGCCCGCCATCCGGTGCGCGCGCTGATTCTCACGCCGACCCGCGAACTGGCCGACCAGGTGGCCGCCAACGTGCAGTCGTACGCTAAACACACGGCGCTGCGTAGCGCCGTGGTGTTCGGCGGCGTGGACATGAACCCGCAATCCGAGGCGTTGCGCCGCGGCGTCGAAATTCTGATCGCCACGCCGGGCCGTCTGCTCGATCACGTCCAACAGAAAACCGCCAACCTCGGCCAGGTGCAGATCCTCGTGCTCGACGAAGCCGACCGGATGCTCGACATGGGTTTCCTGCCGGACCTTCAGCGCATCCTGAACCTGCTGCCGAAAGAGCGCCAGACGCTGCTGTTCTCGGCCACTTTCTCGGGCGAAATCAAGAAGCTGGCCGCTACTTACCTGCGCAACCCGCAGACCATCGAAGTCGCGCGCAGCAATTCGACCGCGACCAACGTGACGCAGATCGTCTACGAAGTCGCCGAGGGCGACAAGACGGGCGCGGTCGTGAAACTGATTCGCGAGCGCAACCTCAAGCAGGTGATCGTGTTCTGCAACAGCAAGATTGGCGCAAGCCGTCTTGCGCGCAGTCTCGAGCGCGACGGCGTGATCGCGACCGCGATTCACGGCGACCGCACGCAAAACGAACGGATGCAGGCGCTCGACGCGTTCAAGCGTGGTGAAATCGAAGCGCTGGTGGCGACCGATGTGGCCGCGCGCGGTCTGGATATCGCGGAACTGCCGGCGGTGATCAACTTCGATCTGCCGTTCAATGCGGAAGATTACGTGCACCGCATCGGCCGTACCGGTCGTGCGGGCGCTTCGGGTGACGCGCTGTCGCTGTGCAGCCCGAACGAGCGCAAGCAGCTTGCCGACATCGAGAAGCTGATCAAGCGTCCGCTGGACGTGCAACATCTGACCGTGGATACGCCGGTGCGTCATCATCACGAAGAGCGTCCGCCGCGCCGTGAGCGTAGCGAAGGCCGTGAGAGCCGCGAGGGTCGTGACGAACGTGGTGGCCGCCGTCGCGCGGGCGCGTCGTCGTCGGGCTCGTTCGAGCGTCCGCATCATCATCGCGCGCAACCGGTAGATGACTTCTTCCTGAAGCCTTATGAGCCGTCGCCGGCTTCGGTTCGCAAGATCGAGGAGAGCGCGGCTTCGGGTGCGCCGCAGAAGTCGTCGTCCAAGCAGCCTTTGGCCGCGCTGCTCGGCGGATTCGGTATGCCGAGGAAGTCGTCCTCGTCGTCCTGATTGAGTTGCGCCGGCGCGTTGCTTCGCTGGCGTGATTGGAGGCGCGAATCGGCGTCTCTCTGGCGAACGGCATTCACGCCCGTTCGCTCACCCCGCTTACCCCATCTTCTTCGCCCATTGCGCTGTGGCGGCGGCATAAAAGCCGTCCAGTGTCGTATGCGGGCTGTTCCCGAGATCGAGTCCCAGATGCGTCGCCGCTGCGGTCAGCGCTTCGAGCGGCCTGTCTCGATCGAGTGCGGTCGCTCCGTTTTGTTTGCTGAGTTTTTCGCCGTGGTCGTTCGTTACTACGGGGACGTGCAGATAGACGGGCGTCGGCGCGCCAAGACATCGCTGCAAGTAAATCTGCCGGGCCGTTGAATCCATCAGGTCCGCGCCTCGCACGATGTGCGTGATGCGCTCGTCGGCATCGTCGACGACTACCGCCAGTTGATAGGCCCACTGGTCGTCCGCGCGCTTAAGCACGAAGTCGCCGACCTCCGTCGCGAGGTCTTGCGTTTGCATGCCTTGCCAGCGGTCTTCAAAGCGGATGATCGCCGCGTCGGCTTCCGGCACACGAAGGCGCCATGCCCGCGCCGGCTTGCCGTGCAGGCCATCGCGGCAAGTGCCGGGATAGGCGAGGGTGGTGTTGCGCGTATGCGCGTTCAACAGCGAGTCGGCGATTTCCTTGCGCGTGCAGCCGCAAGGGTAGATCTGACCGGTGGACTTCAAATGTTCCAGCGCCTGCTGATATTTGGCCATGCGTCGGCTCTGCCAGACTGGCGGCTCGTCCGCGTGCATGCCGAAATGGGCGAGGGTTGCGAGGATGTCCTCAGCCGCGCCGGGCACCGTGCGCGGACCGTCGATATCTTCGATCCGGACCAGCCAGACGCCTTGGTGTGCCCGCGCGTCCAGCCAGCTTGCGAGCGCGCTGACGAGCGAGCCAATATGCAACGGCCCGGTGGGCGACGGCGCAAAGCGTCCGCGATAGGTCATGGCTGAGCGATCATGTTTGCGGTCGCGGTCGCGGTCGCGGTCGCAGTTGCGCTTGCAGTCGCAGTCGCAGTCGCAGTCGCGCGGCAGCCGCAATGCGCTTGCCTCATCACGCTGCGTCTGCCGCCTTGCTGTCCGGATGGCACGCCGGACACGTTTTGCCCGCCACGTACAACGGCGATTGTTGTGCCTCGGGCGGCACGACCGCGCGGCAGCCGAAGCACTGCGCGGTGGCAGTGGGTTCCAGCTGCGGATTGAGCGCCGTGCGGTAGTCGAACACGAAGCAGTCGCCGTGGTAGTGCGCGCCGCCCACTTCCTCGAAATACTTCAGGATGCCGCCTTCGAGCTGGTACACATTCTCGATGCCCACTTCCTTCATGTGAATCGCGGCCTTTTCGCAACGAATCCCGCCGGTGCAGAACGACACGACCGTCTTGCCTTCGAGGTCGGCGCGGTTCTGTTCGATCACCTCGGGGAATTCGCTGAATTTCGTAATGCGATAGTCGAGCGCGTTGTCGAAGGTGCCTACGTCGACTTCGAACGCATTACGCGTATCGAGCATCACCACGGGGCGGCCCTGATCGTCGTGTCCGCGATCGAGCCAGTGCTTCAGCGTGGGCGCATCCACGAACGGCGCGCGGCCGAGTTCCGGCTGGATGGCCGGCTTTTTCATGGTGATGATTTCGCGCTTGAGCTTGACCAGCATGCGGGTGAACGGCTGCTTCTCCGACAGGCTTTCCTTGAATTGAAGCGTGGCGAACTTGCCTTCGAACAGCGCGTCATGACGGATATAGTCGATAAACGCGTCCGCGGCTTCGCGCGTGCCGGCAACGAACAGGTTGATGCCTTCCGGCGCGAGCAGAACGGTGCCGCGCAGGCCGAGCGCGTTGCAGCGCTCCGTGACGAACGGGCGCCAGGCGGCGGTGTCTTCGATGGTCGCGAAATGATACGCGGCGAGATTGACGATACTCATGTGTGTTCAGCGGTAAGAAGTGGCCGACGGCGCAGAAAAACGGGGCGCGTTGGGTGGCCAGCGTGGGGCTGCCCGCGTTGGGGCGATCGCATTCGGAACCCTCTGGCGCGGCCACGTCGAATAGGACGAAACCCGTATTATCCCTCAACCCGGCATTTTCACCGCCTCAGCCGAATGGTCAGGTGTTTGCGATAGCGCAAACGGGTCACGAACTCGGGACGAAAGAGTCGCCGCATGCATGCCAAAGGCTGCTTGAAGAACCGCGCGGACTTCCCAAAGGCGGGCGCGTGCGGACTCTGAAAAGGCGCCACGCGTGGGCGCCCAAAACGGTGCGCGATCCGCAGAACTCCAGCAGACGGCGCTTGCGCGTTCGCGTCCTAAGCCGAACGGCTAACGCGAGGGTTTGGCCTGAAATCTCCGGGAGGCTGGGGTTACAATGTCGCCCATGTCAGATCCCCGCTTCGTTCATCTTCGCGTCCACTCCGAATTCTCGATTGCCGATGGCATCGTGCGTCTTGACGACATCGTCAAGGCCGCCGCCAAAGACGGTCAGGGTGCGCTCGCTCTCACCGACCTCGGCAACGCGTTCGGTCTCGTCCGTTTCTACAAGGAAGCCCGCAGCAAAGGGGTCAAACCCATTGCCGGCTGCGACGTCTGGATTACCAATCCGGACGACCGCGACAAGCCTTCCCGTTTGCTGCTGCTGGTCAAAGACCGGCGCGGCTATCTGAATCTGTGCGAGTTGCTGAGCAAGGCCTCGCTCACGAACCAGTATCGTGGTCGCGCGGAAGTCGAGACGAGCTGGCTCGAATCCGGTCTCGGTGAAGGATTGCTGGCGCTGTCGGGTGCGCAGCACGGCGACGTCGGGCTCGCGCTCGCTGCCGGTAACGAAGAAGCGGCCAAACGCAACGCCTTGCACTGGGCGAAGGTGTTTCCGGGCGGCTTCTATATCGAGTTGCAGCGCTGCGGGCAGCCGGGCGGCGAGCAATACGTGCAGCAGGCGGTCGCGCTCGCGGCGTCGCTGAAATTGCCGGTGGTCGCCACCCACGCGATGCAGTTCATGACGCCGGACGACTTCACCGCGCACGAAGCGCGCGTGTGTATTTCCGAGGGCGATATTCTCGCGAATCCGCGTCGCTCGAAGCGCTTCACGCCCGAACAGTATTTCCGCACTCAGGAGGAGATGGCCGCGCTGTTTGCGGACATTCCGTCGGCGCTCGCCAACTCGGTCGAGATCGCCAAGCGCTGCAACCTCACGCTCGAACTCGGCAAGCCCAAACTGCCGCTGTTCCCGACGCCGGACGGCATGTCGCTCGACGACTACCTCGTGCAACTGTCGAAAGAGGGCCTGGAAAAGCGCCTGGAACAGTTGTATCTGGACGCGGCCGAGCGCGAGGCGCAGCGCGAAACGTATTACCAGCGCCTCGAATTCGAGTGCGGCACGATCATCAAGATGGGCTTTCCGGGCTACTTCCTGATCGTCGCGGACTTTATCAACTGGGCAAAGAACAACGGCGTGCCGGTCGGCCCCGGCCGGGGTTCTGGTGCGGGTTCGCTGGTCGCGTATGCGCTCGGCGTCACCGACCTCGATCCGCTGCGCTACAACCTGCTGTTCGAACGTTTCCTGAATCCGGAACGGGTCTCCATGCCCGACTTCGACATCGACTTCTGCCAGCACGGCCGGGATCGGGTGATCCAGTACGTGAAGGAAAAGTACGGTGCGGACGCGGTGTCGCAAATCGCCACGTTCGGCACGATGGCGGCGAAAGCGGCGGTGCGCGACATCGGCCGGGTGCTCGATCTCGGCTACATGTTCACGGACGGCATCGCCAAGCTGATTCCGTTCAAGCCGGGCAAGCACGTCACCATCGCCGACGCGATGAAAGAAGAGCCGCTCTTGCAGGAGCGCTTCGACAACGAAGACGAAGTACACCAGTTGCTCGAACTCGCGCAGCGCGTCGAAGGCCTCACGCGCAACGTCGGTATGCACGCGGGCGGCGTGCTGATCGCGCCCGGCAAGCTGACCGACTTCTGCCCGCTTTACACGCAGGGCGACGAAAGCGGCGTCGTCAGTCAGTACGACAAGGACGACGTCGAAGCCGTCGGCCTCGTCAAGTTCGACTTTTTGGGTCTGACCACGCTGACGATTCTCGACTGGGCCGAGCGCTATATCCGCCGTCTCGATCCGTCGAAGCAGGACTGGTCGCTCGCTCAAGTGCCGCTCGACGACCCCGCGTCGTTCACGATCCTGAAGAAGGCGAATACGGTCGCCGTGTTCCAGCTGGAAAGCCGCGGCATGCAAGGCATGCTGAAGGACGCACAGCCTGACCGTTTCGAGGACATCATCGCGCTGGTCGCGTTGTATCGTCCGGGCCCGATGGACCTGATCCCGAGCTTCTGCGCGCGTAAACACGGCCGCGAAGTGGTGGAGTATCCGGATCCGCGCGTCGAATCCGTCCTGAAAGAGACCTACGGCATCATGGTCTACCAGGAGCAGGTGATGCAGATGGCGCAGATCATCGGCGGCTACTCGCTGGGCGGCGCCGACTTGCTGCGTCGCGCGATGGGTAAGAAGAAGGCCGAGGAAATGGCCGAGCATCGCGAGTTGTTCCGTCAGGGCGCCGCGAAGAACGGGCTGACCGGCGAGAAGGCCGACGAAATCTTCGACTTGATGGAGAAGTTCGCGGGCTACGGCTTCAACAAGTCGCACGCGGCCGCCTATGCGCTGCTCGCGTACCACACCGCGTGGCTGAAGGCGCATCATCCGGCGGCCTTCATGGCGGCGAATATGTCGCTCGCCATGGACGACACGGACAAGGTCAAGATCCTGTTCGAAGACTGTCTGACGAACAAGATGGCCGTGCTGCCGCCGGACGTGAACCAGTCCGCGTATCGCTTCGAGCCGGTCGCCGAACCCGACGGCAAGGCCTCGAAAACGATACGCTACGGTCTCGGCGCGATCAAGGGCAGCGGCCAGAACGCGATCGAAGAAATTCTGCGCGCGCGTGAAGACGGTCCGTTCATCGACATTTTCGATTTCTGCAATCGTGTCGACCGCCGCATCGTCAATCGCCGCACGGTGGAAGCCTTGATTCGCGCCGGTGCTTTCGACACCTTGCATGCGAATCGCGCGCAGCTGATCGCCTCCGTTTCGCTGGCGATGGAAGCCGCCGAGCAGGCGAGCGCGAACGCGCTGCAGGCAGGCCTGTTCGACATGGGCGACGCGCCGTCGCAAGGTCACGAACTGGTCGACGAGCCGGAATGGCCGGAAAAGAAGAAGCTGCAGGAAGAGAAGGCCGCACTCGGCTTCTACCTGTCGGGCCATCTGTTCGACGCTTATAAAGGCGAAGTGCGCCGCTTCGTGCGGCAGAAGATCGGCGAGTTGAAAGAAGGGCGCGACAAGCTGGTCGCCGGCGTGATCGCATCGCTGCGCACGCAGATGACCCAGCGCGGCAAGATGCTGATCGCCTTGCTCGACGACGGCACGGGCCAGTGCGAAGTGACCGTCTTCAACGAGACATTCGAAGCCCACAAGCAACTCTTCAAGGAAGACGAGTTGCTGGTCGTGCAAGGCCAGGCGCGCAACGACGCGTTCACGGGCGGCATCCGCTTCACCGTCGAGACGGTCATGGACCTGGGGCGCGCGCGTTGCCGCTATGCGGAAGCCGTGAAGGTGCAGATGAACGGCAATGCCGACGCGTTGGCATTGCGTCGTGTGCTCGAAGCGCATAGCGCGGGCAAGGACGAGCCGCCCGCGGCTGTCGCACCGGCAGCAGCCTCGCGTGGTGGTAACGGCGGCGGTCGCAATGGCGGCGGCTATGGCGGAGGCGGGCAGCGTCAGCCGGTGCAGATCCCGAACGGGCTGGCCGTGCAGGTGGTCTATCGTAGCCAGAACGCCGAAGGAGAAATGCGTCTTGGCGACGCGTGGCGCGTGAAACCAACCGACGAACTGCTTGCTGCGTTACGCGGCGAGTTTGCGGGAAGCTCGATCGAGATCGTCTATTGACGAGCGGTTCTGCCTGCGCGAGCAACGCTTGCGTGGGCAGAACACCCGCTCGCAATATCTCAGCGCCGCGCCTTCTCTGTCAGCCGAGCCAGCTTCAAGAACCGGTAATAAACCGTCCCGGCATTGAACACCGCAATCATGAAGCCCGCGCGGCCGTCCAGAAAGCCGCGCCGCAGTAGGTAAGTCCGCACGAACGCCCAGGCGCCACGCCCGAGTGCCTTGCCGAAGCTGCCCCGTTTGCCTGCCGCGTGACGTTGCTGGGCGCCCGCCGTCGAATACGCGTCGAGCTTGCGCAACACGCCTTCGAAGTCCTCGTACGAGTAGTGCATCAATTTGCCGGTCAGGCGTTCAGCCGGCGTGTCGAATACGAGACGCTCGTGCACGAGGTCGTCGGAGAAACGAGCGGCGCCGCGCTTGAACAGACGTGGAATCCAGTCGGGATACCAGCCGCTATGATGAATCCAGTGGCCGCAAAAACTCGATAGCCGGTCGACCGCATAGACGTCGGCAGTGGGTGCGCTCAGCGTGGCGCGGATCGATGCGGCTAGCTCGGGCGAAACGATCTCGTCGGCGTCGATCGACAGAATCCAGCTGGTGCTGAGCGCCTCGAGCGCGCGGTTTTTTTGCGGGCCGAAGCCAGGCCAGTCGATCTGCTCGATCACGCGGGCGCCGTGTGCGCGGGCGATGTCGGCCGTGCCGTCGGTGCTGCCGCCGTCGATCACGACGATCTGATCGGCGAAGGCCACCGCCTGCAGGCATTCGGCCAGTCGCGCCGCCGCGTTCCGGGTGATGATGGCGACGCCGAGAGTGGTTTCTTGCATACCTGAATTGCGTGGAGGGCAGAGTGACGGAGCGCGAGGTGCAAGCAGGTCGAACAGGCGAAACGCGCCAGCACCGGCGAATCGCGCAAGTATACACAGCCCATCCGGCCCCACACCGAACCGTCGGCCAGCAGGCTGCGGTGCCGACGGCCGGACGGAAGCGGCCCATGCGCCCGGCAAGCTGTTCGTGGCTCATGCCAAGGCGCCAATCACAGTCCGTCGTACGGCCCGCGCAAGCGTTTACAATGCACTTTTTGATATGCCGTACGACGGCCATACCGTCAGTCGTGCGGCGGCTGTTCCGTATTCCCAGAGGATTCCTTGAGCGCCAAGCCAACGTTAAGCAAGCCCATCGGTTCAGGTGAGGCGTCGTCGCCCTCCGTCATCTTTCGACGCTTGTGGCCGTATATCAAGCCGCTGCTGTGGGTTCTGATCGGCGCGATCGTCGCCATGGCGGTCAGCGCCGCGACCGACGCGGCCATCCCGGCCTTGCTCAAGCCCTTGCTGGACAAAGGCTTCGGCGCACATGCCAACGACAAGACCAAGTGGTTCGTGCCGGGCGCGGTGATCGGCCTCGCGCTGATTCGCAGCGTGTCGCAATACGCTTCCGGCTATCTGCTGGCCTACGTGTCGAACAAGATTCTGCTCGACCTGCGTCTGAAGATGTTCGACCGCATGATCCACACGAGCGTGGCGTTCTTCCAGCGCGAAACCGCCAGCACGGTGATCAACGCGATCGTCTTCGAGGTGAACCAGATTCTCAACGTGCTGCTGAGCGTGCTGGTCACGCTGGTGCGCGATTCGCTGACCGTCGTCTTCCTGCTGGGCTATCTGTTTTATCTGAACTGGCGTCTGACGCTGATCGTCGCGGTGCTGCTGCCGGCCATCGGCTGGCTGGTCGGCAAGATCAACCGCCGGTTGCGGCGTCTGAACCGCGAGCATCAGTTGCTGACCAATGAGCTGTCGTACATCGTGGAAGAGTCGGTGGGCGGCTACAAGGTCGTCAAGGTGCACAACGGCGAGCAGTACGAGACCGAACGCTTTACGTCGATGAGCAAGCGCCTGCGCGGCTACGCCATGCGCATGACGGTGTCCGGCGGTCTCGCGCAACCGTTGACGCAGTTTCTCGCGTCGATCGCGCTGGCCGTCGTGATTACGATCGCAGTCGTGCAGTCGTCGACGGATCAGACCACCGTCGGTGGTTTCGTCGCTTTCGTCACGTCCATGCTGCTCATTATCTCGCCGCTCAAGCACCTGATGGACGTGAACCAGCCGCTGCAACGCGGCATGACGGCGTGTGAACTGATCTTCGGCCTGATCGACGAGCCGTCCGAGCCGGAAGGCGGCGGCAAGCCGCTCGAGCGGGCGCGCGGCGAAGTGGAGTTCCGCGACGTCTCGTTCACCTACGGCAGCACCGCCACACACAGCCGTCATACGCTCGACCAGGTGTCGTTCAAGGTCGCGCCGGGCGAAATGGTGGCGCTCGCGGGCCCGTCGGGTAGCGGCAAGACCACGCTGGTCAATCTGCTGCCGCGCTTTTTCGATCCGACCGCCGGCGAGATTCTGGTGGACGGCGTACCCATCGGCGAATACGGCCTGCACGCGTTGCGCAGCCAGATCGCGATGGTGAGTCAGGACGTGGTGCTGTTCAACGACACCGTCGCCAACAACGTCGCCTACGGGCAGCAGGCCGATGCCGACAAGGTCAAGGCAGCGCTGCGGGCGGCGAATCTGTGGGACACGGTCGAGGGTATGCCGAACGGCATCGACACGCTGATCGGCGACAACGGCTTGATGCTCTCGGGCGGTCAGCGCCAGCGTCTGGCCATCGCGCGCGCGATCTACAAAGATGCGCCGATCCTGATCCTCGACGAAGCGACGTCGGCGCTCGATTCCGAGTCCGAACGTCACGTGCAGGCGGCCCTCGAAACCTTGATGAAAGGTCGCACGACGCTGGTCATCGCGCACCGTCTGTCGACCATCGAGCGCGCCGACCGGATTCTGGTGATGGAAGCCGGGCGTATCGCCGAGCGGGGCAGCCATCGTGAACTGCTGGCGCAAAACGGCCTGTATGCCCATCTGCACCGGATCCAGTTCCAGCAGAACGCGGCCTGAAAAAAAACAGAAAGATTCGGCAAGACCCGCGCGCCGTTGGCGCGCCCATCCGTGCAGTAGTATTGACGACCCGCTTGCACCGCCCGCGCGAGCGGATCGTGCTGATCGACCTCTTCTCTACGTTTGAACGCGCGCTCGCGCGCCGTCGTCGCCATCATGAAAATCGGCTTGTCCAGTAACGCGCTCAAACACAGCGGCGGCCTCGAACGCTACGCCATGGACCTCGTGCGCGGTTTCGCCGGCATGGGTATCCGCCCAGCGTTCTTTGCGCGGCGCTTCGATCGGTCCGTGCCGGAAAGCCGGCTGGTCGAAGCGCATCGCATCAACGTGTCGTTCCTGCCGGGCAAGCTGCGCGACGGCTGGTTTTCATGGCGTCTGCGCCAGGCGCGCCGGGCCGCCGGTGTCGACGTGCTGATCGGCTGCAATCGGGTCGATTCGTCCGAGATCGCGATTTGCGGCGGCACGCACCTCGGTTTCCTGCGCGCCAGCGGCCGGCCGCAACGCAGCTCCGATAGCTGGCAGATCGCGCTGGAGCGGCGGCAATACGAGCGGGCGCAAGTGATCGTCGCTCACTCCGAATTGATGCACAGCGAACTACGCGAACTATATGGCGTCGCCGACGCGAAAATCCGCGTGCTATATCCGCCGGTCGACGGCGCGCGCTTCACGCCGGTCGATAGCGCGCAACGCGCCGCGCTGCGCCACAAGTTCGGCTTCGCGGATCACGAGATCGTGCTGCTGTTTCCGTCGAGCAGTCACGAGCGCAAGGGTTTGCCGCTGATCGAAGCGGCCTTGCGCGACACCACCTTGCCGGTGGTGCTGGCCGTTGCGGGGCGGCCGCCCGAACGTACCTCGGAGCGGGTGCGCTACGTCGGCTATATCAAGGAAATCGAAGAGGCCTATCGGGCCGCGGACTTCACCATTCTCGCCTCGAAATACGAGCCGTTCGGCCTGGTGGGCGTGGAGTCGGTGATGTGCGGCACGCCGGTGATTTTTCCGTCGAGCATCGGTTGCTGCGACGCGATCGCGGACCACGCGAAATTCGTGTTCGCACCGGGCGACGTCGCCGGTCTGCGCGCGACCATCGAGCGCGCAGTGCAACAGCGGCTCGCCGATCCCACGCGGATGTCGCCGGAGTCGACGCGTCACGCGGTGCTTTATGACACGCGCGTCGCAGGCCACGTCGAAGAACTACTCACGCTGGCGACGGGCATCGCCAGGCGCCAGTAAGGCTGGTTGACCGGCGCGAGGCCGCTCGGGCAACTCCGCTCAAGACCTCAAAACGTCACGCTGACCGGCTCTTCGCATCCACCAGACGCTGGTAGACCGCTTCGGTTCCGTCGATGAAATGCCGGTCGCTGAACTCGTGTTCTGCGCGAAGCCGCGCGCGCTGCCCCATGGCCGCCACTTTGGCGCGGTCGGCCACGATTTGCGCGAGCTGCGCCGACCATGAAGCGGGCGATTGCGCTTCGACGATCCATCCGTCGACACCGTCGTTGATGTTTTCCGGCAATCCGGCGTATCGCGAGACGATCACGGGCTTGGCCATGGCCATCATTTCCCGGCAGGCGAACGACACGGTTTCGATCGCATACGAGAGCACGAAGCCGAGATCGAACGCGGCGATGTACGGCCGCACGTCGTTCACGAGGCCGACCACCGAAATCGCGCTGCGCATATTGAGCCTGTCGATGATGGCCCACTGCTCAGGCGACGGCTCCGGGCCCACCACCACCAGCTGCACCTGGTCGCGCAACGGCGCGGGCAGGGCCGCGATCGCGGCGACCATGTCCATGCTGCCCTTGTACCATTCGAAGCCTGTCACCGTGCCGATGATCAGCTTGGCGGCGTTGTCGTCGCCGACGATCTCGCGACGTCGTTGCAGGACCGTTTGCTCGCCGGGCGGCGAGAAATGCGCGATGTCGATGCCGTTCTTCACGACCGTGACGCCGCACCCGCCGTAAGGCGTGGCGCGCATCATGGCAGCGGTGAAATCGGACACGGCGATTACGTGATGGGTCGCGAGCCGGGCGCGGAGTTTGTTCGCCAAGCCCCGGCCGACGGCAATGGAATTGTGTTTCGTGAACACGATGCGCGGTTTTCTACGTCCGAGGCCTGCCGTCGCGATCATCACCAGCCGATGGTCCGCGGAGCCGTTCACGTGCACCACGTCGATATGGTCCTGCGTAATCAGTTGACGCAGACGGCGGGCCGCGCGCCCCATGCTGCCGAGCTGATTGATCTTGCCCGGGAAATCCATCGGCACCAGACTCACGCCCTGCAGTTCACGAGCCTGTGCATAGAGCGTGCTGGTGACGGGTGTCGCAATCGAGACGGTGTGATGCCGTGCCAAGGCTCTGGCGATGGCGATCACATACGTCACGTGGCCGCCGCCCCTTCCAGAGTGGAAGTTGGTGAGTAAAATCTTCATGGTCTCGAGGCTCGTATCACGCGCCGCTGGTCGGAGCCGTTGTCTGTCCAGCGAGGATGACGCTTTGTTTTAGCGTGTCGGGACGATTCATGACGGCGCCGATCGCTTCGCGTACTTCGTCGATCGAAGCGGGGCGTCCCTCGTCACCCACGGACTTCGACAGGCCCGGCCGGTCGATGCCGAAATGGCGCCGCGACGTGGCCGTGAAAATCATCACGGTGGGTTTTTGCAGCGCGCTCGCCAGATGCACGAAGCCGGTGTCCGTGCCGACGATGACCGCCGCCATTTCGATATGCTGTGCGACCGCCTCCACGCTCAGGCGAGGCAGCACCACGGCGCCCGGAATGCCGTCCGCGATCGCGATCGCGTCCTGGCGTTCCGCCTCGCCGCCCCACGGCAACAACGGCGTGATGCCGAGTGCGGTCATATCGCGGCCGATACGGTGCCAGTGCTCGATCGGCCACTTCTTTTCGGCACTCGACGTGGCGTGGAAAAACAGCGCGAACGGCGCGTGCTTCGCCGCTTCGGGCAGGACGGCGGGCGCGGGGATGCGCAGGCCGAAATCCGGCGCAGTGTCGATCGAATAGCCGAAGGTCTGGCTGACCGTGCTTCTGAGTCCGTCCCATGCATTGAGATCGCCGCGCGGCTCGAAGCGCTCGTTATAGGCGAACGCCGCGCCGGTTTCGCCGAGGTCGGCGTTGCGGTAACCGTAGCGGCGGCGGGAGCGGGCGAGAAAGGCGATGATCGCGCTCTTGTAGACGCCGTGGACGTCGATCACGGCGTCGTATTTTTCGCGACGGAGTTCGCCGATCGATTCCCAGATCGTCTTCAGGCCGGCGAGGCTGCGTTGCTTCTTGAAGCCGCGCAGCGGTGCGCACAATACCCGGTCGATGCCGGGATTCCAGCGCAGGATGTCGGCAAACGCCGCGTCTGCGGCCCAGTCCACCTTGATGCCGGGGAAGGCGCGGTGAAGGTCCGAGACGATGGGTTGACCGAAAACGATGTCGCCCAGTGAAGTGACCTTAACAATTAGGATTCTGTTCATCAGCGCAGTGGGTCGTGCATGTCGGCGGCGGTGGGTCCGGTCGGAACTGCGCCCGTGGTGTCGCCGCATGGCGGATAGGGTCGCTAAAGGTCGGCGTGCAACGCCGTGCATCCGTACGATCGGCTCGACAGAGAATCGGCGCGAGCCAGTGAACAAACGGTCGGGTCGGCGCAATCTCTAATCGGACGATTATACCGGAACGTGATTGTGCGGCGCTTTCGGACCCGCCGTGCCCAGGCGACAAAAAAGCGGGCGTGCGCTCAGGCTTTTCGTTTCAGCCGCTTGAGCCACAACGACGGCGCGTACACGGCGGGGCAGGTGTTGTACACGAACATGCGGATGCGCAAGCCGAGCTTCACATTGCGCGTTTGCGTCAGCAACGCGAGGCGCTGGCCGAGGCCGCCGGCGTTGAACATGGCGTGAATGAACTGCTCGCGCGCCAGCTTCGGTTCGAGCGCCGCACGCATCCGGTCGCCGACGCCGGCAATGTCGGCATCCTGCTGGATCTGCGCGGCCGTCGCGAGCGCGAAGCCGTTGCCCTGGCGCATGCGCGCGACCATTTCGGCGGTGGTCTGGTAACGGCGTTTGCGCGACAGGCCGCCACGCCGATAGCGCACGAGCGGCTCGCGCAGACTCAGCGCGCCGCCCGAGACGATCGCGCGAAACGTCATGATCTGATCTTCGGCCGCCGAGCCCGGCATCATCGGACCGAAGCGTTCGAACAGCCGGTGCGACCACGCGTGCGCCGCGCCGATCAGCCACGGATTATTGGCGAGCCAGTCGTCGATGCCGCGATAACCGTCGAGTTCGGTCGGCGCCATCAACTCGTGCACGTTGCCGGTTTCGTCCATGTCGGCGAGGTCGGTGGCGATCAGGTCGGGCTTCTTGTCGTGTGCCAGCCAGGTGTCGACCACCCGCTCGCAGCGGATCGGCACCGACATGTCGTCGCCGGCGGCGACGAACAGCAGTTCGCCGCGCGCCATGGCCGCGAGGCGCGACAGGTGCGCGCTGATGCCTTCGTTGGCCGCGTTGCGGCGCGTGATGACCTGATGCGGACCGCTATAGCCAAGCGTCGCGGCTTCGATGGCGGCGTAGGTGGCGTCGCTGGAGGCGTCGTCGGAAATGATGATTTCGAGCGGCGAGTACGTTTGGGCGAGCACGCTGCGCACCGCGTCCGCGATGATCTTTTCCTGGTTGAACGAGATCAGCAGCACCGAAACCAGCGGTTTGGCTGGCGAGGAGGACGGCTGGGACGGAACGCTAGGAGTCATGGTGCGATTCGGTTGACGATCATGGCGCGAGGCTTAAGCCGCGCGCGCCAGCTCGCGTTTGCGCGAGTCGATGATGGCCAGGAAAGTGGCGCTCAGCAGCGCGAGCAAGGCCGTCACCATCACCGGCACCAGCACGTCGATGGTGAGTCCGAAGATCAGGGTGCTCGACGAGACGGCCAGGCCCGAATACGCCGCGGCGCGAATCGCCGGGTCGTTGGACAGGCGGTTGCGCCAGAAATAGACCGACAGGCTGAAATACAGCAGCACGAGGCACAGCACGCCGATCACGCCCTGTTCGGCGATGGTCGAGAAGAAGTCGCTGTGTGCGCGCTCGTTGACGATTTCTTTCTTGGCTGCCCCACGTTGCGCGAGTTCGCCCAGCGCTTTCTCCAGCTTGCCTTTACCCACCCCATACACCGGATGTTCGGTGAACAGCTGCCACGAGGCTTGCCACAACTGGAAGCGCAGGCCGACCGAGGTGTTGTCGTCGCCGCGCTCGAACTGCGAGAAGTCGGCGGTGACCGCGTCCATGCGGGTCGCCACACGTCCGGTCGACAGCAGCGCGCCGCCGCCGATCACCAAAGCGAGCCCATAGATCAACAGACGTTTCTTATGCGCGAGCCAGCCGTATTGGGCGCTCAGCATGACCGCGAAGACGGGGATCGCCAGCCAGCCGCCGCGTGTGCCTGACAGATAGGACGCGTAGCCGCCGCTCACGAGCGCCAGTAGCTTGATCGTCAGCGTGCGCCAGTCGCGCGGGCTGTCCCAGCCGAACGTGAAGACCGACAGAAAGGCCAGCAGCAGGGCGGTGTCGCCAAACGGAATCGCGTTCGTGTAGTAGTTGTTCAGGCGGCTTGCGTCGGTCCAGCCGCCGCGCAGTTGATCGAGCAGCGCCCAGCCGCCCACGACGATGGCGCCGGCCGCGCAACCCCAGCCGACCACGCGCAGATTGCGCGACGGAAACTGGCGCAGCAGCAGGAACAACGGCAAGGCGAGCGCGAAGCGGGACAGCGCGTCGAACTGACGCGGTAGCCAGTAGTGCATGAAGAGCTGCTGCAGGCCGACGGCGACGAGCCATGTCAGCATGCCGGCGGTGTACCAGCGATAGGTCCGCAACGCAGTGAAGTAACCGGGCGTGCGCCGGTTGGCGACAGCCGCGCCGAGCGCAAACAGAACCAGCGCGAAAAAACAGTAGCCAGTGCCGCCACGCCACGCGAGGTTGATTGCCGGGGCGAGAAACAGCAGTGCAGTGCTAAGCCAGATCAGGCTGGGGGCAAAAATCATAGGCCAAAAATTCGTGTGAACATTACCGTTCCGGGCTGCCGGTGCCATGGCCGGGCGTCCGGTGCATTACTTTCAAGATAGAGGGCGACGGCGATTATAACCGTGCGGCCAGGTCCGTTACCCGAATTGGGCGTCGGATTAATCGACGGTAAGGCGGCATATCGATGGGACGAGCCACGCGGCGCCGTGATGGTGTTCAGGCGCGGCCAGGCGAGCGCAAGGGCAATGGCAATGGCCCGGTGGCGCTTGGTGGGATGGTTTTGCGCCGGCGCCGGGCGGGCGGCGCCGGGTGCCGTTCAGGCGATGAAGGCCAGCGCCTGCGCATCGCCTCGGATCGCGCCGGCTAAACCCCGCCGGTCACGAGCGGCAACACCGTCAGATCGGGATGGGTGCCCTCGACGATGCTGCGGCCCACGTGCACCCCTTCGTAGAGCGCCTCGTCCCTGCCGGCGAAGCTTTCTTCGCCGTCCGCGTGAAACGGCACAGCGTGACCGGGGATGCCAGGGTCGGCGCCCGGATGACAGACATAGCCGACGTAGGTGTAGCGGTTATCCGCCGCGGCGGCCGCGTTTGCCTCGCTGGGCGCGTTTTTCGGAAACGGCGCCACGTGAATCTCGAAACCTTCGTATTCCACCATCTGCCAGGGTGCGCTTTCCTCGGCCATGGCCGCCTCCGTTCAGCTCGCCTGCCTGACAAAAGTCTAGGTGATTTCGGGATGATGCGCGGCCAAAGACGGCTACGGCAAAACCATTAGGGCTTGACCGCGCCGAGTTGCTTGAGCAGCGTCAGGTTGTCTTCGAGGTGCCGGTTTTCGACGATGCGGCCGTCCGGCAAGGTACGGTCGATGAAAGCCGGCGACAGCGCCTGCTTTGCGTAGGCTTCGTCGCCGGTATTCCAGAAGGCGGCGTAGCGGCGCGCGGTCTGGATTTTCATTTCTTATTTGAAAATGCCGGGCGCCAGGCTTTTTCCGCCGTCGGATAGAATGACGCGCTTTGCCCGAACACGACCCCTCGCCCATGTGGTTCAAAAACCTTCAGTTGCACCGTCTTCCCGCTCCGTGGTCCGTCACCCCTGAACAGATGCAGAAGTGGCTGGCGCCGCACGCGTTCGCGCCCGGCAACAGCGTCGAGATGCAAAGTCACGGCTGGGCTTCGCCGCGCGACGACGACTCGCTCGTGTACGCGCTCAACGGCCAGATGTTGCTGGTGTTTCGCGCCGAAAAGAAACTGCTGCCGGCCTCCGTCGTCACTCAGGTGACCAAGGCGCGCGCGCTCGAACTCGAGGAGCAGCAGGGTTTCAAGCCGGGCCGCAAGCAGATGCGCGAACTCAAGGAGCAGGTCACCGACGAACTGCTGCCGCGCGCCTTCAGCATCCGCCGCGATACGCGGGTGTGGATCGACTGCAAGAACGGCTGGCTGGTGATCGACGCCGCCTCGCAGGCAATCGCCGACGAAGTGCGCGGCCTGCTGGTGAAATCGATCGACCAGTTGCCGCTCGGCACCGTGCGCGTCACGCAGTCGCCGGTGGCTGCGATGACCGGCTGGCTGCTCTCCGGTGAAGGTCCCGCCGGCTTCACGCTCGACCAGGACACCGAGTTGCGCTCGCCCAGCGAAGGCAACGCGACCGTGCGCTACGTCGGACATACTTTGGATGCCGAAGATATGCGCCGCCATATCGAAGCCGGCAAGCAATGCATGCGGCTCGCCATGACGTGGAACGATCGCGTCTCGTTCGTGCTCACGCCGTCGCTGGTGATCAAGCGCATCGCGGCGCTCGACGTGCTGAAAGAAGCGAGCGCCCCCACCGCGCAGAACGACGACGAGCGCTTCGATTCCGACGTCACGCTGATGACCGCCGAACTCGACCGCATGCTGAGCGATCTGCTCGACGCCCTGGGCGGCGAGCAGGGCGCGGCGCTGCCACAAGCCGCGGCTGCCTGAGCCGTCGCGCCAGGCGGAACCCGGCGCGTCGTACACAGCGCGCCGGCGCTCGTCGTGAAAATGGTTAAGATGACGCTGAGCAACGTGCATCGGTCACGGAGGGCTTGCGATGGTTCGCTTGGTCATGATCCTGCTGGGCGTCGACTACCTGCGTACGCGCTGGCGCTCGCTGCGGCTGATCGGCTGCGTGAGTCTGCTGCTCGGGGTGGTGATATTCATCGACGCGCTCGATAGCGCGCTCTATTTTCCGATCACGCCGTTTTGCCTGCTGCTGCTGCTCGAAGGCCTCGCCACGCTGGCGGTCGCCTGGACCGGCATGGGCGGCCAGCGCACGCTGCGCTACGTCAAAGGGCTCGCGTTCTGCGTAGCGGCGGCGCTGATTCTGGTCGGCCATCAGCACGGCAACTTCATTCTGTCGATGATCTTCGGCACGCTGTTCATGGCCGACGGACTGTTGCAGATCGTGTCGGCCCGAGTGGTGCGCTATCGCACCTGGCGGCTCGCGGTGATCGGCGGCGCGGTCGAGATCGCGATAGCGGTTTTCTTCTATCAACCCTATCCCACGCATTACGTCGGCACCATGCCGTACTGCCTCGGCCTCGGCCTGATTTTCGCTGGCTGGAACATGATCCTGCTGAGCACGCGGGTGCGCCGTCTCGCGTCGAATCCCGCCGTGGCCTCGAGCGATCCGAGCGCCAATCGCGCCAACGCATCGGCCAGCGCGGCGGGGCTCGGCCAGGCGGCCGTGCGCGAATGGGACGGTCCGCCCACGGCCGACGAAGCCGCCTTGACCGTGCATGTGTGGACGCCGGTCGGCTCGGCCAAGGGCGAAGCGCGCCGTCAGCTGATCGTGGATCGCTACATCGCGGCGGTGGATCGCAACGGCGTGATCTCGACCGGACATGCCGCGCTCGAATCGCCCGAAGGGGTGTACATCAGCCTGTATCCGGGCGTCGAGATCGACCGCTCGCCTGACGATTTCGCGCGGCTGTTGCGCGCGACCCGCGAGAACGACATACCCGGCATCTTTCAACCCGACTACCCGACCGAATCGAAAGCGTGGTGTCCGTCCACGGTGCAGGTGCGGATCCGCAACTACGATCCGGTGCGCCTGCGCCACTTCTGGGACACCTATCGCCAGGACACCACCTACAACCTCACGCACCGCAACTGTTCGAGCAGCGTTTCGCGCGCGCTGGAGGCGGCGATCGAAGGCGCGTCGGCCCGCGTGTGGGGCAACCTCGGCGGCTGGCGGCCGTTCGTGCGGGTGATCACGACCCCCGAGTTGTGGGTCGCCGCGCAACTGCGCAAACGAGCCGCGACGATGGCATGGACGCCCGGCCTCACGCTCGACTACGCTCGCGCGCTCAGTATGCTGGCCGATCCGCGTCCTTCGGGCTGGGTGAGGATGGCGCGGCTCGCCGTGCGCAGAATGGTTCGCTCGCGTCAGCGATGGCGCGAAGAAGCGCGCCAGGCACCGCTCCCACCGGACAGCGCAGCGGGCCACGCCACCGATACGGTACGCGAATGACGCACACTCGCCGCGCGCGCTGCCCAACTTCGGTGTGACGGTAAAAATGGCTATTGCTTCAACGGCTTGCAGATTTTGCCGGATAGTTATGCACAGCCTTGCGAACATTTTCTGTTGATAACTTCGCCTTGCGTCGTTCTCTGCCAAATGAATGATTTCAACCAATATGGCGGGTGTATGCTGGCTTCGCACGCTTCTTGTCGAAAGCATCCGGTTACGCTGCCGTCACAGCGCCAGCCCATTCAGAATCAGGCCGAAGCCGGGCGCTTGCCGCGCGCGGCGCCAGCGGCCCTTTTACAAGCGCGAATGCACATGGACACGATCCGTCCGGCGACCTCCCGCGGGCGCTCAGATGACTGAGCCGCAACGCTTCACGGTGCGTCACGTCAGCATCTATCGCTATTCGGAGCCAGTGCGTTTCGGCGAACATCGCATGATGTTCCGGCCGCGCGCGAGCCACGATTTGCGCCTCGTCACCAATCAGCTGGTGATTACGCCTACGCCGTCGCGGCTGCACTGGCTGCATGACGTGTTCGACAATTCCGTGGCGGTGGCGAGTTTCGACGGACGGGCGAGCGAATTGCGCTTCGACAGTGAAGTGACGCTCGAGCACTTCGAAACGCCGATGCCCGACTATGCCCTCGAACCGTACGCGACCCACTGGCCGTTCGCGTACACCAACGAGGAAGCGTCGGATCTCGTCAATGCGCGCAGCCGTCAGTATCCCGACAGCGATGTCGACGAATGGGCGCGCCGCTTCGTGCCGCTGCCGGCAATCGGCAAAGCACCCGCCGGCAACGGTAAGGGCGGCACGATGGCACTGCTGCGCGCCATGACGCTCGAGATCAAGAGTTCGTTTGATTACGTACGCCGCACCGAAAAAGGGGTGAACCGTCCCGGCGACACGCTGCGCAGCCGCCGTGGCAGTTGCCGCGATTTCGCGGTCCTGATGATCGACGCGGTGCGCTCGCTCGGTCTCGCGGCGCGCTTCGTGAGCGGCTACATCTTCGTGCCGGAGCACGACGCCACGCAAGGTGGCGGCGCGACGCACGCATGGCTGCAAATCTATTTGCCGGGGGCCGGCTGGGTCGATTTCGATCCGACCAACAGCATTGTCGGCAATCGCCATCTGATCCGGGTGGCGGTCGCCTGGAATTCCTACCAGGCGTTGCCGTTGTGGGGCACATGGCATGGCGCGCCGCATTCGTTTCTCGGCTTGCAGGTCGATGTGAGCGTGACCGAAGGCAAGTGAGCCTGCCGCATATCAATTGAATGTTTCAACGGGACGAGGGCGGCAAGATGAAATTGCGCGTTGGCTACGAGCTGGTCTATGAGTGCGTGCAACCGACGCCGATGATGTTGATGTTGAACACGCACTATTCCCACGCGAAAGAGGTGCTGCAGCCTGATCTGCTGGCGGTGGACCCGGGCGTGCCGATCTTCCAATACCGCGATGGCTTCGGCAATCTGTGCAGCCGGCTGGTGGCGCCGGCGGGCAGGATCGCGTTCTCCACGAGCGCCGTGCTCGACGTGTCGGGCGAGCCGGAAACGCGGGCCGCCGGGACCGAGCAGCATCCGGTGGAGAGCCTGCCGGACGACACGCTGGTGTTTCTGCTCGGCAGCCGTTATTGCGAAACCGATCTGCTGTCGGAATTCGCCTGGCAGACCTTCGGCAAACTGCCGCTCGGGCGCGCGCGGGTCGACGCGATCTGCGACTACGTGCATCAGCACATCACGTTCGGCTACGACTTCGCGCGGCCGACCAAGACCGCGTGGCAGGCCTGGCAGGAGAAACAGGGTGTGTGCCGCGACTTCACGCATCTGGCCGTGACGCTGTGCCGCGCGATGAATATTCCGGCGCGCTATTGCAC
Organism: Paraburkholderia sp. BCC1884; assembly: GCF_900996225.1. Lineage (GTDB taxonomy): Bacteria > Pseudomonadota > Gammaproteobacteria > Burkholderiales > Burkholderiaceae > Paraburkholderia. The sequence continues at coordinate 585,502 of NZ_CAAJGL010000101.1, forward strand.
CGGCTACATCAGCGACGTCGGGCTGCCGCCGCCTTATGCAGCGATGGATTTCGCCGCGTGGTTCGAGGCGTACATCGGCGGAAGCTGGCAGACCTTCGACCCGCGCAATAACGCGCCGCGCACCGGCCGCGTCCTGATGGCGCGCGGGCGGGATGCGGCCGACGTCGCGCTCAGCAATGCTTTTGGGCCGACCCAGTTGCTCAAGTTCGCGGTGGTGTGCGAGCCAGTCTAGGCGGCGTGAAAGGCCGTGTTACTCGCCGAGTGCCAATGCGTGCTTGCGCCGCCAGATCGCCGAAGCGACTGACACGGCCACGCCCATGCCGCCCATTGCGAGCGAGAGCGCCACGATCAGCGGTCCGGTTTGCGTGCGCGCCGAAAAGACGCTGACCAGCAGGCCGGCGAGCGGCTGCGTCATGTTGTTGAGCAGAATCACTACGCCGGTCGTCTTGCCGTAATCCTGCGGAGGAATGATGCGTTGCCGCGTGCTGCGAATGTAGACGTTGAACATCTTGTCGAAGCCGACGATTATCAGGAAGCCGAGCGCGTAGCCCCACGGCGCCGCGCTCGCGCCGGCAATCACACCGCCCAGGCAAATCGACACGAAGGCGACGAGGCCCAGACGCCGGGTCGGCCAGGCGGCGCGCGCGACCATCAGCAGGATCAGCACGGTGGCGACGGCGCCGGCCGTTTGCAGTCCAGCGTAGTAACGGTTCGATTGCGCGTGAATGCCGGTCACCATCGCGGCGGAGGTGGCGAGCGTCACACCGATCACGAGATTTTCAGCGGCGGCCAGCAGGACGACCTGTCTCAGGGCGGGGAGGGCCCAGACGTGGCGCAGCGCGATACGCAACGGCAGCGTCCAGTGACCGGACACGGGCACCGGTGGATCGTCGGCGCGAAAACCGCTGCTGCGTTGCCACAGGAGCAGGGCGCCGTCGGCAAGCAGGAACAGCAGGCCGGTGGCGCCCACCACCCATTCCCAGCGCCACAGACCCAGCAGCAGCGCGGCAAGCACGGGACCCAGCACCATGCCCAGTTGATCCGCCAGCTGCGAGTAGGCGAGCACGCGCTGGAACTGCTGTGTGCTGAAGATGCGCGGCAACATGACCTCGCGCGCGACCAGTCCCTGGCTCGTCAGAACGCCGCACGCGGCCGACAACGCGATCAGCCAGCCAATTCCGCCGAACAGCGCATACGCCGCGACGCCGCCGAAACATACGATCGCCCGCACGGTCTGACTCACGCGCATCAACTTGAGCGGCGAGACGCGATCGCACAGGGCGCCGAAGAACGGGAACACGAGATAGCGCGGCAGCGTTTCGATAAAAAACGCCAGGCCGGACCACGCGACCTGATGCGTGGTCTGGAACACGACGAGCGGCACCAGAAATAGCAGCACCTGATCGGCGAGACGCGCGACGAACAGCGAGCAGAAGAAAGCCTGATGGTTGACGCGCACCGTTGATGTCCCGCCGTTTATGAGTCGAGACCGATCCTATCAAAGATGAGTCGTGCGCGGTCTGGCGGGTTGGTCACCCCCTCAGTCGGCGCGATACGCCGCTTCCAGTTGCGCGACGTCCAGCTTGCCCATCTGCATCATCGCTTTCATCACGCGACTCGCTTTGGCGGCGTCCGGATCGCGCAGCATCTCGGGCAATACGTCGGGGACGATCTGCCACGAGACGCCGAACCTGTCGCGGATCCAGCCGCATTGCCAGGGCGCGCCGCCGTCGCCGAGCTTCGCCCAGAAGCTGTCGATCTCTTCCTGCGACTGGCAATGCACGAAGAGCGAAATGGCCGGCGTGAAAGGAAATTGCGGGCCGCCGTTCAACGCCATGAACTCCTGGCCCTCGATCTCGAACGTGATCGCCAGAACGTTGCCTTTCGGCCCCGGACCGGCGTCCGAGTAATGCATCGTGGTGACGATGCGGGCGTTCGAGAAAATGGCGGTGTAGAAGCGGGCGGCTTCTTCCGCATTGCCGTCGAACCACAGACAAGGTGCGATCTTTTGCATGACGACTCTCCTCCTTGGCGGCGCGGGCCGCGCGTCACTTCATGGCGGCGCCCATGGCCTGCTGGATTTCTTCCGGGCTGAGGTCGCGTATGTGCGTGGCGAGCGACCAGCGATGACCGAACGGGTCTTGCAGCTGCCCGTAGCGGTCGCCCCAGAACATGTCGGTAACGGGCAGAAGTACGGTCGCGCCGGCTTCGACGGCCTGTTTGAAACTGGCGTCCACATCCTGCACGTAATGGTGGACGGTGACCGGCGTGCCTTTCAGCGATGCCGGGCTGAACACGTGATGTTCCGGCCATTCGTCGGTCAGCATCAGCATGGAGTCGCCGATCTTCAGGCAGGCGTGCATGACCTTGCCGTCCGGGCCCGGCAGGCGGAACTGTTCGACGGCGTTGAAGGCTTTGGTGTAGAACGCGATGGCTTCGGCGGCGTTGGCGCAGATCAGATACGGGGTCAGCGAGTGCATCCCGTCGGGGATCGGCTTGACAGCATTGCTGGACATGACGGCGGCTCCTTGAATTAAGAGGTTCGTGAGTGGAAAGACCGGCTCGATGGGCAGGCCTTCAACGTTACGACGAGTCCGCCTCCCCCGGATCGACACTCCGAAAAAAATATTTTCGAGCGACTTCAGCTGGCCGGGTTGTCCTCGTCTGGCGGCGTGCCGGTCCCCAGGGGCGCGCCGAGAATGCTGATCTGGAAAATCGTCGTGCCCGCGAGCGATTGCAACGTCGCATCTTCGGAAATGTGTTCGAACATCGGCAGGATCACCGAGCCGCCGATCACCACGCGCCGGCTGTTGTCGGCGGGACGCAGGCCCCACACGTCCTGATAGACGACCGGCACGGCGAGACCGTTGCGAGTCGTGTTGCCGATATACAGCATCACGTGGCCGCCGATGTAGATCAGCGTGCGCAGGGGCACGCCATGCTGGGTCAGATAGTCGAGCCGCTGCGCCGGCGTGGAGGCCGACAGGTCGGTCATGCGTCCCGCGCTCATCTGCGTCGAGGAATGACGCGGCAGCCAGACGCCGAACGTCGCGAAGATGCTTTGCAGTTCCGAGGAGCAATCGTTGTTGAGGCCGCTATTGCCCCAGCCATAGGGCCGGCCGATCAGCGCCTTCATCAGCATGGCCAGATGACGCGGCGTGGCGGCGAGCGGGGTCGGCGCGATCTGCGTGTCGGTCAGGGCGGCGGTGCGGATCAGCGCCTGGCCGTCGGCATCGCGGGCGGGGACGAGGACCTCGCGGGCGATGGACGTTTCGGTGACAGCTTCCGGTGGATTCGCCGACGAGGCCGATGAGGCCGTCCCAACCGGCGCCGCGACCGAAGCCGCCGACGCAACTGAAGCAACTGACGCAACTGACGCAACTGACGCAACTGACGCAACTGAAGCAAGCGGCAACAACGTGCCGGCCGGCGCGTCGAAGCGGAATACACCGCGGCTGTCACGCACGGCCACCGAGGCCACCGTCACCGCGCCCAGCGAGCGGGCGGCCGCCGCTCGCCAGGTGTCGACGAAGCGCGCATCGGTCATGCCGACGCCGTCGCTGCGCACCCAGCCCTGGACATCGGGCGTCTGCACGTATTGCCACGCACCGTCCACGCTGCTGCCGAGCACGTATAACGGCGTGCCCGGCCGCACGGCGGAAATCTGCAGGTTGTCGAACGGATAGCCTTCGCCGGCGAGACGGTGGTCGTAGAACGATGGGTCGGTGGTCGGCAGTTCGCGCACCATCAGATTGCTGGTGGCGATGGCGCGGCGCTCCGGCCGGTAGACCGGCGCTTCGTTGAATTGCGCGGCATTGACGTTGTGCGCGATGGCGTCGATCCACCCCTTGTCGTGGGGCCGGAAGTTTTCGCCGTAGCCCAAGGCGGCGCCGCTTTTGCCGGTGTTGTCGAACTTGTCGAGGCGGCGCTGCTGCAGCGCCACGATTTCCGTGCCCTGTTGGCGATAGACGCGCATCGTCACATAGGCGGCGTTCCACGGCGACGGCGCACTCGTGCCGGTGCCGAAATAGCGCGCGAGCAGGGCGCTGAAGTGGGCCTGTTGGTCCGCGGGACTCAGGAACGGCTTGTCGTAATCCGGACTGTCGGGTTCGAGCCAGTGATCCACGTTCTGGTCGTACCCGGCGATCGGAAACAGCGTGACGGTGTCGAGTGGCGCTCGGGTTTCATGCGGCGGCGCCGGATTGCCACACGCGCCGAGGGTTGCAACAGCGGCGCACAGCGTGACGGCGCGGCGCACCGTCGACCAGCGGGCGGCAAGGCGGGAGAGGACGGCAACGGGCATGAGATTCGGCGAAGTAGGTCCAGGGCACGATGATACGGCGTCGGCGGATTGTGCCGTATGTTGTGCCAGCGCCTCGTTACGAAAATCTATATACGACGTTTATGTGGTTTCATTGAGGTCTGTCGTCATCTCACATTCTGGAGACCCTCATGCAAACGAGCGCACGCAATCAATTCGCAGGCGAAGTCATCGAACTCAAGCACGGCGCCGTCAACGACGAAGTCACGCTGCGCACGCAGCAAGGTCTCGACGTCGTCGCGATCATCACGCACGGCAGCGCGGCCTCGCTCGGTCTCGCCGTGGGCAAGAAGGCGTTCGCGCTGGTCAAGGCGTCGTCGGTGATCGTGATGGTGGACGTGTCGAGCAATCAGGTGTCGGCGCGTAACTGCATCTCCGGTACCGTTTCGGCAGTCACGAAGGGCGCGGTGAATTCGGAAGTGTCGATCAGCGCCGGCGCTGCGCAGATCGCGGCGATCATCACCAATGAGAGCGTCGACCGGTTGGGCCTCGCGAACGGCAAAGCGGCCACGGCGATCTTCAAGGCGTCGAGCGTGATCATCGGCGTCGAGTGATCGCCGTGATGGCCGATCCGTTGGCGTCGTCTCGCGCCGGGCAGCGGAGGTGACGGCCTCGAACGGAAAGAGGGCGCGGCCTGAAGGAAACGGCTGCTTGCTTTAAAATGCACGCCTCGCGGTCCCTCTTTCCGCTTTCCTCACGGACGCCGTCATGTTCGAAGTTTCCACTTCCTCGCATCTTTCCAAAGCCGCGCAGTACGAAGAACTGGTCGCCCAGGCGCGCTCGCTGCTCGCCGACGAATCCGACTGGATCGCCAACGCCGCGAATTTTGCCGCCTTCGTGTTTCATTCGCTCAGCGATCTGAACTGGGCAGGCTTCTACTTTCACGACGGCAAGGAACTGGTCGTCGGACCGTTCCAGGGCAAGCCCGCCTGCGTGCGCATCGCGCTCGGCAAGGGCGTGTGCGGCACGGCCGCGCAAACCCGCCAGACGCAAGTCGTGCGCGACGTGCACGAGTTTCCCGGTCATATCGCCTGTGATTCCGCGTCGCAATCGGAAATCGTGGTGCCGCTCGTTGCGCCGGACGGCACGCTGATCGGCGTGTGGGACGTGGACAGCCCGAGCGTCGCGCGCTTCGACGAAGCAGACGCGAAGGGCATGGAAGCCTTGTGCGCGGTGTTTATCGAAGCCGCGTTGCCGCGCGTCGCCTGAACGCTCACGCCTGAACGGCATGGCGAGGGTGCGGCAGCACCCTATGTCTTTCCCTGCATAGACTAGATGCCTTTCAGGGGATGGGTCGGCGGACCTCATCCCGCTATCGTTGTCTTCACGCGCTCAGTACGCCATTCGAGCGCGACGAACCCCCACCAGGTTTTGGAGACACGCATGAGTTCCGCCACCGCTTCTGCTTCCGCCATCGCTGCCACCGCGCCGCTCACGTTCCAACGTTCCCCCGCGCTGCCCCGCCATTGCACCTTCGATAGCCACGACTGGGAGATTCTCAGCCGCTACTGGCATCCCGTCGCATTCGCCGCAGAAGTCGCCGACAAACCCGTCAGCGTGACGCTGCTCGACGAGCCGCTCGTGGTGTTCCGCTCGAACGGCCAACTGGTCAGCGCGCGCGATGTGTGTCCGCATCGCGGCGCGCCGCTCAGCCAGGGTTGGGTCGATAACGGCAACATCGTCTGCCCATATCACGGCCTTGCTTATGGCAGTGACGGCAAGTGCAAACACATTCCCTCGCAAGCGGATGGCACGATTCCCGAGCGTCTGAAACTCGTCACGTATGCCACCCAGGAAGCGTATGGGCTCGTATGGGTCTCGCTCGGCGGCGGCGCGGAAGCGTTGCCCTCGTTCCCGTCTTGGAACGATCCCGACTTCCAGCAGATCCTGCCGCCGTCGATCGATATCAACGCGTCGGCGGGACGTCAGACCGAAGGCTTCATCGACGTCGCGCATTTCGCCTGGATTCACCACGACAGCTTCGCCGACCGTCACAACCCGGTGGTGCCGCAGTACTCCGTCGAGCGGCGCGAACGCGGCATGCAGGCCGAGTACGTGAGCACGGTCAGCAATTTTCCGAAGTCGATGCAACACCGCGCGCCCGAGGGTTATCTGTGGCGCCGCACGTTCGAAGTGGACGTCCCGTTCTTCGCGCGTCTGACCGTGCAATTCCCCGAAAACGGACGTCTGTCGATTCTGAACGCCGCGAGTCCGGTGTCGGCGCGCAAGACGCGTCTGTTCGTGCCGATCGTGCGCAACTTCGACAAGGATCTGCCGCTCGAGGACGTCTATGCATTCAATCGCCAGGTATTCGAAGAAGATCGCGCCATCGTCGAGCTGCAATGTCCCGAAGATCTGCCGATCGATCGCGCGGCGGAAGCGCCGATTCTCGCCGATCGTTCGTCGGGCGCCTATCGACGTGCGCTGGCCGAGATCGGTCTCGGCCAGGCGTATGTGCGTTGACGCGTGTTGGCGCGTGCGGCGAACTGGATTCGGGAGAGAAGTCATGAAAGTATGGGAATGCGTGATCTGCGGCTTTCGCTATGACGAAGCCATGGGCCTGCCCGAAGCGGGCATTGCAGCGGGGACCCGCTGGGAGGACGTGCCGGACGACTGGTTGTGTCCGGACTGCGCGACCGGCAAGCACGACTTCGAAATGCAGGTGATCGCATGACGGCCGCTCAGGAGGAGAATGGCGCGGCGCCGGTCGTGATCGTCGGCACGGGTATGGCGGGCTACACGGTGGCGCGCGAACTACGCAAGCTCGATAGCGTCGTGCCGATCGTGATGATCAGCCGCGACGGCGGCAGCTTCTATTCGAAGCCGATGCTCTCGAATGCGCTGGCGATGAAGAAAGAGCCGCAAGCATTGGCGAGTTTCGATGCGATGGCGATGGCGGCGCAACTGGGCGCGTGGATTCGCGTGCGACAGGAGGTCGAGCGGATCGTGCCGGCCGAGCACACGCTGGTGGTCGATAACGCCTTGATCGGTTACAGCAGACTGGTGCTGGCGACCGGCGCCGACCCACGCCGCTTGCGACTGGAAGGCGACGGTGCCGCCGACGTCCTGTCGATCAACGATCTCGACGACTACGCGCGCTTCAGGCTTGCACTGACGCGCTGCCGCTCGGTGGCGATTCTGGGCGCCGGGCTGATCGGTTGCGAGTTCGCCAACGACCTCGCCGCCGCCGGTTACGCGGTGCATCTGATCGATCCGGCGCAGACACCGCTCAACCGTCTGCTGCCGGAGCAGATCGGCGAGATTTTTGCGCGTGCGCTCGGCAATGGCGGCATCCGTTTTCATCCGGGCCGCAGCGTGAATCGTATCGACCGTTCGTCGGATAGTTACCGGCTGAGTTTCAGCGAAGGCGAGCCGATCGACGCGGACCTGGTGGTGTCCGCCATTGGACTCGCCCCGCGCACGTCGCTCGCGGCGGCGGCGGGACTGGAGATCGAGAATGGCATCCGTACCGACGCCTGGTGCCGCACGAGCGCGCCGGATATCTACGCGCTCGGCGACTGCGCGGCGATCGAGGGCAAAGTGCAACCGTACGTCTTGCCGATCATGCATGCCGCGCGAGCCCTGGCGCGCACCCTGGCCGGCGAGCCTACGCGCGTGAGCTTCCCGGTGATGCCGGTCACGGTGAAGACGCCGGCGAGCCCCGCCGTCGTCGTTGTGCCGGAAGGCGAGGGCGCCTGGTCGATTGAAGCCGACCCGGATGCCTCGGTCCACGCGGCACGTGCTGTCTGCGTGCATCCCACGAATGAACGGACTGTGGGCTTCGCTCTGCTCGGTGCGGCGGTGGCGGGCAAGGCCGACCTCGTCAAAACAATGACGGCCGCGCCGCTCGCCAATTCATAACAACGCAGATCAGGACATGCTTTCCGTCTGACCGACCTCATCTGTGATCTACCGGTGTCCGAAGGGACCTGTCACCTGCAAGACCACCGCTGATTGCATTCGCGCCACAAGCTCCCGCTCGTGGCGTTTTTTTTGATCAGGAGGACAGATCTTTGGCGACGCCCGCGATCAGGCGGCGCAGCCACACCGCGGCCACGCTGCGGTGCGTGCGATCGTGCCAGAGTTGATAGTAGGTGAGCGCGCGCAGTTCACCGGGAACCGGCTCGATGCGCAAGGGCAGCAGTTTGGTGTAATGCGTGGCGAGTGCACGCGTGGTGGTGAACAGCAGGTTCGAGCGCGCGAGGACGTAGGGCGCCATGCCGAAGTAGGGCAGCGTCGTCGTGACCGTGCGCGACAGGCCGTTGCGTGCGAGTTCGACGTCGACGGTCCCCCAGGCGGTCGTGTTGTACGTGGTCACGGCCAGATGATCGGCTTCTTCGTAGACCGGCTGGGTGAGCCGCCCTGGCTTGATCGGATGGCCGTTGCGCAGCAGGCATACCAGTTCGTCCTTGCACAACGGCTGCAAGTGCAGATGCTCCGGCGGCGTGCCCCAGTTGCCGATCACCAGATCGAGAAAGCCGCTTTCCAGCCCATGTTCGTAGCCGCCGTCCACCATCATCAGATGCCGGAACTCGAGCTTCGCGTGTGGTGCTTCACGATGAAAGGCGTCGACTACAGCAGGCACGAAGAACGCGTCGAGGTAATCCGGCGAGCCGATGCGGAAGGTCTGGCTCGTGCTGGCCGGATTGAACGAGGTGGTGGGATGCAGGATCGCCGCGATGTGGCTCAGTGCCTGCGCGGCGGGTTCGATCAAGGTCAGTGCATGCGCGGTCAGCACCATCCGGCTGCCGCTGCGCACCAGTAACGGATCGCCCGTCATGTCGCGCAGCTTGCGCAGCGCCACGCTCACGGTCGGCTGCGATTGTCCGAGCAGGGTCGCCGTACGCGACACGCTGGACTCGGTCAGCAACGTGTGCAACACCTTCAGAAGGTGTGAGTCGATGATTTCCTTGGACATGAAAAACAGCACTCCATTTCGCGCGAAGCCGTGCGGCGGAGCGGCGGTTTTAATCGGGGAACGGTGTTCGAAATATATTCACGGATATAGCGGTCGTCAATCCGGCGTGGCCCTGTGTGGGCAACGCGAAGGCCTGTGTGGATTGACTCATGGGAGGTTGAATATCCTGGCCATAGAGCCCGAGGTATGGCGCGCACGCGGAGACGTCGTTGATCGGGGATTGGGGATTACACCGAGAGAAACGCAGGATGCGAAGAAAGCGCCGCTGCCGCGGTTGAGCGAGGCGGGAAAGCCGCTATCATAAGCGGGGTTTTCAGCACGGTATGGCCGCCCTACCGGAGCGAAAAGCGGCAGGGCAGAACGTGAGCGCCCCGGCGTCGAAAACCCAACACTCGCTGTCAATACTCAGGACACTCAAAGGCCGGCGCGATGCACCCACCACTCTACGCCGAAGCGCAAACGCGCGACGCCGCGCTGGCGTCGGCGCCGTACGCCATGTTCGTCTGCACCGCGGATGGTAGGTTCGAAGCGGTCAACCCGGCTTTCGAAAAGCTGACCGGCTACGCGGCGGAAGAACTGTTGAGCCGGCGTGATCTCGAATCCCTGCACGATCCGGCCGAACTCGGCAAGCGCCGCGCCGAATGGCCGCAACTGTCTGCCATCACCTCGCGCTACGAGGGCGAGTGGAACTTCGTGCGGCGCAACGCTACGTCGGTTCGTATCGTGCTCGCGCTGGCGCCGCTCGTGGACGACCCCGCGCAGCGCAGCCCGCGTACAAGCGGCGCGGCCCGCTATGTCGGCATCGCCATCGACATGACCCGCTATGCGCAGTCGGAAGCGCGCCTGTGGTACCTCGCGCATCATGACGGCATCACCCGTTTGCCCAATCAAACGCTGTTTACCGAACGGCTCGAACTGACGATCGCGCGATGCCAGCGGGGCGGCTCGGGCTTCACCGTGCTGATCGCCGAGCTCGATCATTTGCGCAAGCTGCGTGATGCGCTCGGCCTGCACGCGGCCGAACTCGTGTTGCAGATCGTCGGCGAAAGGCTGCGCGGGCTCTTTCCGAACGACGGTACGATCGCCTCGATCGGCGGCACGCAGTTCGCGCTGTTGATCAACGAAACCGGCGCGGCGGCCGATGCTTTTGCGGCCGAGGCGCTCGAGCGCATCGCCGAATCGATCGATTGCGCCGGCACGGCGTTGAACATTACCGCGAGCATCGGCATGGTGGCCTATCCGGCCGACGGCAACGACGCGCCGACGCTGATGCGCCGCGCGGGCGTCGCGCTATCGGCGGCATCGGGGGTGAGCGGCAATGCGGTGCGGCGCTTTTCCACCGCGCTCGAAGGCCGGGCTGCACGCCGCTTCGAACTGGCGACGCTGCTGCGAGATGCGCTCGAGCGTCAGCAATTGCACCTCGTGTATCAGCCGCAGGTCACGCTCTCCAATGGACGCATTGCTCAAGTCGAGGCGCTGCTGCGCTGGAATCATCCGCAGCGTGGTTTGATCAGCCCGGTCGAATTCGTGCCGGTCGCGGAGGAGTCGGGGCTGATCGAACGGATCGGCGAATGGGTCATCCGCACGGCGTGCCGGGACGCAGGCAAGTTGCTGCGGCTCACCGGTCACTTGCCGCGCATTGCCGTGAATGTATCGCCGCAACAATTCCAGCGCCACGATCTGTTCGAGACGATTCGCGACGCCCTCGAACAAGCCGCGCTCGACCCCTCGTATCTCGAAGTGGAGATCACTGAAGGCGTATTGCTGGGCGACACCGACCAGGCGCTGCAGACGCTGCATGCGTTGCGCGATCTGGGCGTCGAGGTCGCGGTGGACGACTTCGGCACCGGCTATTCGAGTCTCGCGTATCTCACGCGCTTCCCGCTGAATCGCCTGAAAATCGATCGCTCGTTTGTGATGCGCATGAGCACCGATCCGCAATGCGCGGCGCTGGTGGGGGCGATCATCGCCATGGCGCATGCGCTCAAATTGCGCGTGACGGCCGAGGGTGTCGAGACGGCCGAGCAGGCTGCGCAACTGGAAGCGCTCGGTTGCGACGAAGCGCAGGGCTTCTGGTTTTCTCGCCCGATCACCGCGGCGGCATTGCGCAATCTGTTGCGGCCGTTGGGCGCGAGCTAGCCGCTACGAACGAACCCGCATCACTTCAATCGTCGAGCCGACGCAGCGCGTCGCCTCGGTGCACGGCATGCTTGCCGCTTTTCTCGCTTTCCACCTCGTAATGCGGGTCGGTCGTCGTCGCCGCGACGGTGTGGCCATCCACGCTTGTATGCGTAGAAATGACACGCACGATCTTGCCCTGCGTGGGACCTTGCGGCGTATTCCAACTGACGCGATCGTGTAATTTCAGGGATGAGCTCATGGGGCACTCCTTGCGCTGAGCGGCTCGACACGCCTGTCGGACAAGCCATCCGGCGATTAGCAAGCCGCGTGCCGGCCGCACGCAACGAGAAAGGCGGGAACGCATCCTGCTTGTATGCATCAGAATCTTATTGCAACGGAAAACGCACACTCACATGAACGATCTCCTTGCGCGTCTCTTTCACTTTCAGCCATCGTTGTTCGTCACGTTGACGCACGATGTGCTTCATATCGTGCTGGCTGTGGCGATCCTATGTGTCGGCTGGTGGCTGTCGAACCGCGTCGGTTCGATGTTCGCGAGGGCGCTTGCGCGCACGCACGCCGACCCCACGCTTGCGCCGATGCTCGCGGCCATGAGCACCTGGGCCGTACGGGTGCTCGTCTTCATTGCGGCGCTCAGCGAAGTGGGTATCGCGACGGCCAGCGTGCTCGCGGTGCTCGGCGCGGCAGGTCTGGCGATCGGCCTCGCGCTGCAAGGCACACTGCAGAACATCGCCGCCGGCATGATGCTCCTGATGCTGCGCCCGTTTCGCGTCGGCGACGTGATTGAAGGGAGCGGCGCGGCCGCCGGTATCGTGCGCGAAGTGGGTCTGTTTACCACGCGCATCGAGCGCGGCGACGGCAACGCGGTGTTCGTGCCGAACAGCCAGATCTGGAGCAATCCGGTGATCAACTACAGCAGCGGCGGTACCCAGCGCATTGAGGTCGAAGTCGATCTCGCGCAGCGCAAGGACGTCGATGCGGCTATCGGCGAATTGAAGAAGGTGGTGGCCGACGAACCGCGCGTGTTGAGCGGCTCGACGCTCGCGCCGGTCATCACGGTGGCCGACTATCCGGACGACGGCGGCGCAAAACTGCGCATCGCTGCGTGGGTGCGCACGCCCGACGCGTCGCTCACCAGCGGCGACCTGCAGGAGCACGCGCAGAGCGCGCTGGAGCAGGCCGGTTGCGCGGTGGCGGCCTAAGCTTTCCTTCGATCGCGCCGCTGCGCGAGCACCTTTATAATTGAACTCTGCTCCATCATGTCGAACAGGACTCGCTTGATTCCCACACCTGAATCCGCCACTCGTCTGCCGGGTGAAGCAGACACCGGCTCCGGCGTCCTCAACGCGCTGCGCGTCAGCACGGCGGAGCGTCATGAACTGCTGCACGAGATCATGCCGTTGTCGGTCGAAAGCGTCGCGCTGCGCGATTACCTTGCGCATCTGGCGATTCTGCGTGCCTGGCTCGAGCCGATCGAGACGTGGTTCAAAGGCTTTTGCGATGGGCCGCAATCGGCGACGCTTGCCGCGCGAATGAACCGTCTCGCACTGATCGACGCCGACCTCTCGCATGGTTCGATCGATCCGTGCGACCAAATCGGCGCGCTGGTGTCGACGGCGGCCGATCACAATTGGGCCGGTGCGCAAAGCGCGGCTTATCGCTGGGGCGTCTGCTATGTCATCGAAGGCTCGCAACTGGGCGGCGCGGTCCTGTACGCCCGCCTGAAAAATCGTCTCGCGCCTCACCCGCTCGGTTTTCTCGACGCGGGCCGCGAGGCCCTCGGTCCGCGCTGGCAAGCCTTCGTCCGCACGATGTCGGCCGAGGTGCAAACCCCCGCCATGATCGACGAAGCGTGCCGCGGCGCGGCCGATGCGTTCGACCGTCTGATCGATCTCGCGCAAGCGCCCACCCGGGCCGGCTGCGCGAACGTCGTTTGAAGCGCGCCGGGACCATGCTCATGGACAGCCTTCACGAGAATCTCGCCGTGCCGCTGCATCGATTCGATGCGGCCAGCGCATTCGAGCTGCTGCCTGATGCCTATCTGATCCTCAATCACCGCTACGAAATCCTGCTGGCTAACTCGCGCTACCTTGCCCTGATGGGACAGTCGTTGTGCGACGTGCAAGGCCGGTCGATTCTCGACGTCAATCAGTTCGGTCCGCCGGAGCAGCGGGAGGCGCGGCGGGAATGGTTGCTCGGCGCCTTGCGCGAGGTCACGGCGGGCGATGCAAAATGGTCGCCGATGTTTCGCTACGAGATGCCAGGACAACGTACCGGCGGCGCGGATGGCGAGGCTGCGAGCGAGCCGGCTACGCCGCGCTACTGGAAGGTCAAGGCGAGCCTGCTCGACGCGCATCACGGGCAAAGCGGCACGATCGCTTTGCGCGTAAGCGAAGTGACCCGACGCGTCTCCGATTACGAGCGCGAACAGCGCGAGCGCGCCAAGCTACGCTCACAAGCCCAGTTGCGCCAGTTGCTCGCCGACGAAGCCAAAGCTCAACTGCGCGAACATCAGGAACGTTTCCAACTCGCGCTGGCTTTCTCGCAACTGGGGGCGTGGGAGCTCGATCCCGCGACAGGCGCGATCGAATGCACTGAGCAATGCAAGACCAATCTGGGTTTGGCACAGAACGCGACGCTCACCGAGCAGCGTCTGTTCGGCGAAATCGTGCATCCCGAAGATCGTGCCCGTTTGCGCGACACGATGAACCGCGCACTGGCGGCACGCGAGCATTTCGAGGTGGATTACCGGGTCGGTTGGCTAAGCGGGGAGATTCGCTGGATTCTGGTGCGCGGCGTCGGACGCTTTCTGGTGGACGGCACCCTGAGTTCCATCAGCGGTTTCACGCTCGACATCACGGCGCGCAAGGAAGCCGAACTGGAGCAGCGCGAAATCGCCGCTGCCGAGAAGCGGGCGCGCGAACACAGCGAGCGTCTGACGATGGCGATGGATCATTTCGTGACCACCGTCAGCCATGAATTGCGCTCACCGCTCTCGGCGATCATGTCGTGGACCGATCTGTTGCAGCGGGCAGCGGACCCTTCGCATCTCGCGCGTGCTACCGGCGTGATCAGCCGCAATGCGCGGCAACTTTCGCATATGGTGGACGATCTGCTCGACAGCGGCGCAATCGTGACCGGGAAACTCTCGGTGAGTCTGCAGCCGGTCGATCTGGGTGCGCTGGCGGGCATCATCGCCGAAGACATGCGCATGCATGCCGAAGCCAAGGGCTTGCGGCTGATTGCGGACGATCTCACCTCCGCCACGGTGCTCGCCGACGAAAACCGCATTAAGCAGGTGGTCTGGAATCTCGTTTCGAACGCCGTGAAGTTCAGCCCGCAAGGCACGATCGAACTCTCGGTGCGGCCCCACGGCGAGTATGTCGAGCTGGCTGTGCGCGATACGGGAATGGGGCTGGACGGCGCCTCGCTGGAGCGGATTTTCGAACGCTTCCAGCAGTTCGGTGCCGAAGGGTCGGGGCGCGTGGCCGGGCTGGGCCTCGGTTTGTGGCTCGTGAAAAATCTGGTGGATCTGCACAACGGCACGATTGCCGCCGAAAGCGCCGGCTTGGGGCAAGGCGCCATTTTCCGGGTGCAACTGCCGGCTTACCGCTGAACGCGGCCGCAGCGAGCCGGCGCGTCCGGCCGGCGGCAAGTCGAATCGTACTGCGGACTCAACGTGGGTAGGGCGGCGGTTCGTTAAGGACCGCCCAGAACATGCCGAGGTCGTTGATCGCGGCCATGAAGTCGTCGAACGCGACGGGCTTCACCACGTAGGCATTCACGCCGAGATCGTAGCTGCGCAACAGATCCGTTTCCTCGCGCGACGAGGTGAGCATCACCACTGGAATGCGCTTGAGCTGGTCGTCGCCGCGCACCACTTTCAGCACCTCGTGCCCGTCGATCTTCGGCAGCTTCTTGTCGAGCAGAATCACGGCGGGATTTTCTTCCGTGCGATCCGCCCAGCGTCCCTCGCGACGCAGATATTGCAACGCCTCTTCGCCGTCGCGCACCGATACGACCGGATTGGCGAGGCGCGTTTTCTCAAGCGCGATCAGCGTGAGTTCCACGTCGTTAGGATTGTCTTCCACCAGCAGGATCGGTCTTAGCACGCTCTTTCCTCAGTTCGATTCATCTTTTGATTCCTTCGGCACCGGGCGAAAGCGCTTGCCCGGCAACAAAGCTGTCAGTCTCGCCACAGCCGCGGCAGCGGATTCTTCGCCTTGACTCGCGTCGGCAACGAACACGCGGGGCAACGAAAAATAAATGGTTGCGCCCTGATCGGTTTCGCCGACGGCCCAGGCTTTGCCGCCATGACGCTCGACGATACGTTTGACTCCCGCAAGCCCGATGCCCGTGCCGGCAAAATCCTCACTGCGATGCAGGCGCTGAAATACGCCGAAGAGTTTGTCGACGTAACGGGGATCGAAACCCACGCCGTTGTCTTTGACGAAGAACACGTCTTGACCCAAGAGTTCGTTTTCGCCCACGTAGCGGCCTATTTCGACCACAGCCTGCTCGCGCGTCGAGGTGAATTTTACTGCGTTCTCGATCAGGTTGCGCAGCACCACGTGCAGCAGAACGGCGTCGGCGGTGATGCTGCCGAGCTCGCCGATGCGCCACTCGATCTTGCGCGCGGCGGCGTCCTTCACCTCGTCGGCGATCAGCGCGTTGGTCATATTACGTAGATCGACGGTCTGTGGATGCAGCGCAGCGCGTCCCATCTGCGAAAACGCGAGCAGATCGTCGACCAGCTTGCCGCCGAAGGTGGCCGACGAGATGATCCGATCGAGGAAATGGACGGCGCGCACGGACAGGCGCTCGCTTTCCATTTCGCGCAGCAAGTCGGCGAATCCGACGATGTGCCGCAACGGCGCGCGCAAGTCATGCGACACGGTGTACGAGAAACCTTCGAGTTCCTTGTTGGCGCGGCCGAGTTCGAGCGCCAGTTGCGCCAGTTCTTCCGCGCGGCGCAGCACGATGCCGAGCAGCGCCGTGCGGAACTCGACGGCGATTTCGAGTTCGGCGGGCCGCCAGGCGAGCGAACGGCCACGCACGGTGTCGGTCCACACATCGAAGCTCTGACGCGGCGAGAGGGAGTCGGACAGGGCCGCCAGTTTCGCGCGCGGATCGCCCGCCCACTTGATGGTCTGCACGACCTCCGCGCGAAACCACAGCACGTAGTTGCGGAACAGTTTCGAAATCGACACCGCGAGCAAGCCAGCGTGACGCGGATTGGCCGGCAGGACAGGGCAGGTCTCGCCGAGTGCGTCGGTGTCGAAGCTGTCATCCACCCTGGTGTCGAGCCATTCGACCAACGTCGCCACTTCCGCTTCCGGCGGCGTGGCGCCGACCAGCAGAATGCGGCCGTCGAACACGATCGCCGCGCCGTCCGACGCGGTGAGCCCGAGCAGATCCTTCGGGTCGTTCGCCAGCGAATCGGCGAAGCTCTCCGAATTGGCCATCGACGCGAGCAGGCGCGCGAGCGTGTCGCGCAACTCGAGCCGGTATTGCGCTTCGGCGTAATCCTCTTTCGCTTCGATTTGCAGCGACAGCATTTGCGCGATGTGTTCACACGCGGTGCGCACTTCGAACGGCGGCACGCGGGCGCTGTCGTGGTGGCAGGAAATCAGGCCCCACAGCTTGCCGCGCACCACGATCGACATCGACATCGAGGCCAGCGTGCCCATGTTTTTCATGTACTGCACGTGCACCGGCGAGACACTGCGCAGTGAGGCGTAGGTGAGGTCGGTGGGCTTGCCGGTCGACGGATGCAGCGGCGGCACGAGCGGCGCGGACCGATAGTCGGCGTCGGCGATCAGGCGGATGCGATTGCGCACGTAAAGCGAGCGCGCTTGCGCGGGAATGTCGGAGGCGGGGAAGTGCTGGTCCGCGTACGACGCATAACCCGGCTCGATATGCTCGGCAATTACATGGCCGCTGCCGGTGGCGTCGAAGTTGTAGACGAGCGTGCGGCCAAAGCCAGTGATGCGCTGCACTTCGTCGGCGGCGAGCTGCGCGAGACCCTCGATGCTCGCGACGTCCTGCAGGCGGTTGATGAAGGTGCGCACCAGCGGATACATCGACGCGAAGACGTCGAGCGTGCCGCGCGCCGGTTCCAGTTCGACAACCGCGATGCCCTGATGACGATGCACGATCACCGCAAACGGCCGGGCGTGCGCATCGGCTCCGTTGGCTTCGTGCGCACGCGGGTCCTCCATTGAACCGACGTAAAGCGGAATGCCGTCGTCCTGATGCGCGGCCAGCGCCGCGACGATGCGCGCGGCCCATTCAGCGCCGACGATGTGGGCGATCGGCTGGCGCAACGCCGCCTCGGCGGGTGAGCCGGTCAGCGCCGCGACGTTGGCGCTGACTTGCAGCAGGACGCCGTCGGTGTCGATGCTGAACAGAAAACCGTGCGGCTGGATGCCGCCAGGAATATGGATGGGTTCTCTTGCGCAATCGGCCTCGATGCTCGACGGCGCAGAAGTGATCAAGTCTGCCATGCGTGCTCCACGAACGGTACCCGAGCATTTTCGCATAGGGCGCGCGGGCTCGTTGGTCGGCGGCCTGTCACGACGCCGTGTGCCGGCAAGGTCGATGCCGTGAGCTACGATCGAAGCGGATGGGCAAGAAAAAAGCGCACCATTTCCTCCGCCGCGTCCGGGCCCGACGGGTCGGTGTAGGAGCCGCGCGAGTTGCCGCCCGCCCACGCGTGACCCGCACCGTGAATCGACCAGAGCTCCGCTTCGACGCCGTTCGCCGCGCTCAGGTGTTGCCGCGTGTAGCCGCGCCGGCCGCTCGCGGCTGGCGTCGCGTGTGGCGCGAGCGTGGCGCCGCCGCTGTTGAAGGGAGCAACGAGTTCGATTGCGTTCGACGGATGGACGGTCGTATCGGCGTCGCCGTGAAACACGATGAGCGGTCGTTGCGGCGTGACGGCGGCACGGGTGCGCGAGGCTTTGCCACCCTTCATCGCGGCCAGCGCCGAGGGCAGGTCCTTCGCGCATCCGCAGGGCAGGCCGGAGTGCACGCCTGCGGCGGCGTAGAGCTCGGGCGACGTCTTGAGCATGATATCGGCCATGGCGCCGCCGGCCGAAAGACCGGCCACGTAGACCCGCGCCGGGTCGACGCGATAGCGGTCCATCACCTCGCGCGTGATGCCTGCAATCAACGACGCTTCACCCTGATCGCGCTGCTGGTCGGCAGGCTTGAACCAGTTCCAGCAGGTCGACGGATTGGCCGCCTGCGATTGATTCGGATAGACGACGAGCAAGCCGTGACGCTCGGCCAACTCGTTCATTCGCGTGCCGGCCGCGAAGTCGTCGGCGTTCTGCGTGCAGCCATGCAGCATCACGACGAGCGGCAGCGGCTCGCCCGTGTAGACGGCCGGTACGTAGAGTTTGTATCGACGCTGGCCCGCGTGGTTGCTGAAAGTGTGCGTGCTGAAAGCGCCGGGCGTTTCGGCGTCGATCGTCTGCCCGGCGTTGCCCGTGTTGCCCGTGTCGTCGGACGAGGTGTAGGGCGCCGTGCTGTGTTGCGGTTGCACGTGCTGGGTCCACGCGCGGACCCACTCGCGAGCGCCTTCGCTAGCGGCCTGTCCCGGCGATGGGTGTGTCGCGCCCGCCGGTTTTTTGTCGCCGGCCAGCGCGCGTTGAACGGCTGCGGTCGCTTCCTTCGGACCTTGGGTGCGCAATAGCTCGAATGCGTCTTTCATCGACTTCAGGAAATCGTCGTTCATGTTCATGATGGTTCGCGTTGACCTGCATAAGAGGGATTGTGGATGCGGCGCCTGGCGTGTCACCGCTTCAGCCACGGGACGAGTCGAAGCCAGTGGCCTAGCTGATGCGCCCCGCGAGCGCCGCCTTCACCGCCGGTGACGCGTGAAACGCGCCCAGCACCACCACCGATGCAATCGTGGCCGCCGCGAGTTCGGGCGGGACGTCGGCGGCAATGCTGGCGAGGCCGAGCACATGTATGTCGAGTTGCTCGTGCGCCGCCTGGGCTGTCTCCAGGTCACGTCGCGAAAAATGCTGCAGGCCGAGCACCAGGGCGCGGCGCGTCACCGTCTCGGTGACGACCTGCGCATGCACCGCGAGTTGATTGCGGATCGCCGTGCGAATCAGGTCGGTGCGGTTCGAGTAAAAACCCTCTTCGACCAGCAGGTCGATCTGGCCAAGGTCGATCGGACCCAGGTTGATGGTGATTTTTTCGGTTTCGCCGCCTTTCGGTCGAGCGGTGTCGATCAAGCTGACTTTGGGCATTTTTCCTCCCGTTGGCATCCGTGAGCCATCCAAATAACATCCAATGGGATGGTTATACGCCATCGGGCGCCACGTGGTCAATAACGAAAAGCGGGGCGCGTACGTCGATCGCGCCGGGCGGAATTCACGCGGAAGTCACGCGGAAGACTCGGCGCGCTCAACGCACTCGACGCCGCAAAGAAGAGGCGGGCGGGCTTGGCCACGCACCAGGAGCGAGTGAAACGCGCCAGCGCACGCCTTTTGCTTAACAGGTAAATCGTTCGCCCAAGCAGCGATACGCCGACCGGCGCCCAGCCGGCAACCCAAAGCGCACAAGCCCGACCAGCCCAACCAGCCAAGCAGGAGAGAAGCGATGCGAGGAACCCACGCCAAGGCGCGCGTTGCAATTTTTGCCGCGCTGATTGTTCTGCTTACCGCATGCGGCGGCGGTGGCGGCTCGAGTAGCGGCAGCAGCACGGCCACGCCGGCAGGCGGCGTGCATCTGCAGATCGTGTCGTTCGGCGACAGCCTGTCGGATGTCGGGACTTATGCGCCGGTCGCGGGCGCGGTCGGCGGTGGACGCTTCACGACCAATCCCGGCCAGGTGTGGACACAGAATGTCGCGCAGTACTACGGCGATACGCTGAGCGCGGCATTCACGATCGACCTCGCGCACGAGCTGAAAGCGCAAAGCGGTTTTGGCTATGCGCAAGGCGGCTCGACCGTCGCCACGCCGGCGAACCAGTACGACTTCCTGACCGATGTGATCGGCAATGTCGAAATGCCCGTGAACCAGCAGGTCTCGAGCTATCAGTCCGCGCACGGCAGCTTCAATTCCAGCCAGCTGATCCTCGTCTGGGCAGGTGCGAACGACGTGCTGCGCGCCGGTACCTTGCCGGCCGCGGCGCCGACCGTGCAGACGGCGGCGACCACTCTCGCGCAGCTGGTCGGGCAGATCGTCCAGAACGGCGCGACGCATGTGGTGGTGGTCAATCTGCCGAATATCGGCTTATCGCCGAAGGGCCTCGCCGAGTCCGATGGCGGGGCGAATCTGACCCAGTTGTCGCAATTCTTCAACAGCACGCTGAACAGCGCCCTGCAGACCGATGGCCTGCAAGGCAAGGTGATTCAGGTGGATGTTTACGACTGGTTGAACGGCATCATCGCGAACTTTCAGTCGAATGGATTTACCGTGTCGAACACCGCTCAGGCGTGTGATCCGTCGAAAACGCCCGATGACACGTCGTTGCTGTGCTCGCCGTCTACCTACGTGACGTCCAATGCCGACCAGACCTACATGTTCGCCGACGACCTGCATCCGACAACGCATGTGCACGCCCTGTTCGCGCAATACGTGGAGCAGCAGATTGCGGCGAGCGGCCTTGGTCATTGAGATCGCCGCGAGCGGCTGGCGGGTGGCGCGCTAGTCGTTATCGCCGGCGACGGCCGCGCCCGCAATGTGATGTCTGGCCAGCGACGCAGCGACGAAGCCCGACGACTTCATATCGTCGACGAATTTCGACAGGTATGTCGCTGCTGCGTCACCCTTTGCTTTGGGGACGCCCATCGCCTGACGGATCACCATGAAGCGCTGATCCAGCAGCCTCACGCCGCCTGCCTGCGCGGCGTCCTTTTCGAGTTGCTGCTTCACACCGGCCGCGACGTCGAGATGCTGATCCAGAAATCCCTGAACGACGGCAGGTGAAGTGGGGATGCGAACCAGCGTCGCATGATGCAACTCGCGTGTCAGAAACAGATCGTAGGCACTGCCTTTGCCGACTGCGACCGTCACACCGGGTTGATCTACCTGCTCGTTGGTGGTGATCGGCGAGTTGGCGCGCACGAGATAAAAGCCTTCGATCAGCACATACGGGCGGGTGAAGGCGATTTCCTGTCCGCGCTTCGGATCGATGGCGAAGAAGCCGATGTCGGCTTGATCGCGATCGACGTTCTCCACCGAGGCGCCCGCCGACTTGACCGCGACGAGTTGCAGCGGCACACCGAGTCGTTTGGCGAACTCGGTGGCGAGGTCCACGGACACGCCGACTGGTTTGCCTGTCTGCGGATCGAGACTGGCCAATACGGGATTGCCGAGATTGATGGACGCGCGCAGCGTGCCGCCCGGCGCGAACACCGCGGCCATCGATGGATTCGCGCCGCCGGTCTGCGCGAACCCCGACGTCGACATGGACAGCGAGAAGACCGCGCCCGAGGCAAGCGCGGCCGCGAAGGTTTTGATCGTAGCGCTGCGGCGTTTTTTCGTAGCCATCCCGGCCATCTCGGTTGCCTGCGATTAGCGTATCTGAGTGACTATTTCAGCATGAAGAGGATCGAGCGGTGGTGTCGATCGACTTACATCAGCACGATGTCGTATTGCTCCTGACTCAGGTTCGACTCCACCTGCAACGACACCGGCTTGCCGATGAAATCGATCAGCATGGCCAGATGCTGCGACTCTTCCTCGAGAAACAGATCGATCACCTGCTGCGACGCCACCACGCGGAATTCACGCGGATTGAACTGCCGCGACTCGCGCAGAATTTCGCGCAGCACGTCGTAGCACACCGTGCGCGGCGTCTTCACCTGGCCCTTGCCCTGACACACCGGGCACGGTTCGCACAGTACGTGCGCCAACGATTCGCGCGTGCGCTTGCGGGTCATCTCCACCAGCCCGAGCTGCGAGAAACCATTCACGGTGACACGCGTACGATCGCGCGACAACGCCTTCTTCAATTCGCCGAGCACCTGATCGCGGTGCTCGATGTTTTCCATATCGATGAAGTCGATGATGATCACGCCGCCGAGATTACGCAGGCGCAATTGCCGGGCAATCGTGTGCGCGGCTTCGAGATTGGTCTTGAAGATCGTGTCGTCGAAGTTGCGCGCGCCGACGTAACCGCCGGTGTTCACGTCGATGGTGGTCATCGCTTCGGTCTGGTCGATCACCAGATAGCCGCCCGACTTCAGATCCACGCGGCGCGACAATGCGCGCTGAATCTCCGCCTCGATGTTGTACAGATCGAAGAGCGGCCGCTCGCCGGTGTAGTGATGCAGTTTCGACGACACCGCCGGCGTGAACTCCGCGGCGAAGTCGGCGAGCATCTGATACGTCTCGCGCGAGTCGACCTGAATGCGCGAGGTCTCGTCGTTGACGAAATCGCGCAGCACGCGTTGCGCAAGATTCAGATCCTGGTAGAGCAGGCTGGTCGGCGGCATGCGCTGACCTTGCGAAATGATCGTCGCCCAAGTCTTGCGCAGATACGCGACGTCGCCGGCCAGCTCTTCGCTGGTCGCATCTTCAGCGATGGTGCGTACGATGTAGCCGCCTTTTTCATCGACAGGCAGCACGGCAGTGAGACGCGCGCGGACGGCTTCACGTTCGGCCTCGCTCTCGATCTTCTGCGAAATGCCGATATGCGGTTCCTGCGGCAGATACACGAGCGTACGCCCGGCAATGCTCACTTGCGTGGACAGACGCGCGCCCTTGGTGCCGATCGGATCTTTGACGACCTGCACCATCAGCGTCTGCCCTTCGAACACGATCTTTTCGATCGGCTGATGCGGCGTCTGATGTTGCGGCTCGCCCGCAATGCGCGGGTGCCAGATATCGGCTACATGCAGAAACGCGGCGCGTTCGAGACCGATGTCGATGAAGGCGGATTGCATGCCCGGCAACACACGTACGACCTTGCCGAGATAGACGTTGCCGACGCGGCCGCGTGACAGCGTTCGTTCGACGTGAAGTTCCTGGACGGCGCCTTGCTGGACCAGCGCGACGCGCGTTTCCTGCGGCGTGACATTGATCAGGATTTCTTCATTCATGATGTTGTTTTAGAAGTCGATGCGCGCTGCACGCAGGAGGGCAGCGGATTCATAAAGCGGCAAACCCATGATACCTGAATAGGACCCGTCGATATGCTCGATAAACTCGGCGGCGCGTCCCTGTACGCCGTAGGCGCCTGCCTTGCCGAGCGGCTCGCCGCTTGCGGCATAACGTCGGATCGCGTCTGCGTGCAGTGCAGCAAAACGCACCTTCGACACCGACAGCGCCGTGGGCAGCAACACGCCTTGCGCGTCGACCACGGCGACGGCGGTCAGCACTTCGTGGTCGCGGCCCGCGAGGCGGGTGAGCATCGCGACGGCGTCGTCGGTATCGACGGGCTTGCCGAGAATCGCGTCGTCGATCGTGACGGTTGTGTCCGCAACGAGGATCGGCCGCGCCGCGTGAGCGCCTGCAACCAGGCGTGCGCGCGCCGCCTGTGCCTTGGCGACGCAGACGCGCTGCACGTAGTCGCGCGCGCGTTCGCCGGCGAGTTCGACTTCGAGCGCTTCGGCGTCTTCATCGGGACGCGGCAGCAGCAACTCGAAGCGTACGCCGAGCTGTTGCAGCAACTCCTGACGGCGAGGGCTTTGCGAAGCGAGGTAGACGAACGGATGCAACGAGGCGGCAGACGTGGGCATGAACGGATCTCGATGAGGCGAATGGCTCGAGCGTGTGATGAGCGCGCGATGAAGGTGGCAGCCAGCGTCGCCGATGCGGCCCGAAGGCGCAACCGGAAAAACGCTGGGCGCCAAACAAAAAACGCACGACGAGCCGTGCGTTTTTCGTCAGCCGTCCGGTTCGCTCACACGCGATGATAGGGATGATTTTGCGTGATGGTCCACGCGCGGTAAAGCTGTTCGGCGAGCAGCACGCGCACCATGGCGTGCGGCAAGGTCAGGCTCGACACGCGCAACAGCATGTCGGCGCGCGCTTTGAGGTCGGGATCGAGCCCGTCCGCGCCGCCGATCAGGAAGGCCACGTCGCGCCCATCCTGCTGCCAGCCGGGCAGGGCGCTCGCGAGTTGCATGGTGGTCCAGTCCTTGCCGCGTTCGTCGAGCGCGACGATGCGCGCGTTCTTCGGCAACGCGGCTTCGATCTTGGTGCGCTCGGCGGCCATCACGCTTTCCGCCGGCCGCCCCGACGAACGTTGCTCGGGCTTGATCTCACGCAGTTCGATACGCAACTCGGGCGGCATGCGCTTCGCGTATTCGTCGAAGCCCGTAGCGATCCAGTCCGGCATCTTATGGCCGACGGCGAGGATATGCAGTTTCATGACGGAGCCAGGCGCGGACTTTTACGATGAAGCGGCAAAACCGCTTACTTGCGACGTGCGGCCGTCTTGCGCGCAGGCTTCTTCACGGCCGGTGCGGCTTCCTCTTCTTCCTCGTCTTCGTCGGGCTCGCTCGAACGCGCGCCGCCGAACGGGTCCGGCGTGGACAGCTTGATGCGCACCGGCTTGTCGCCCCAGATTTCCTCGAGGTTGTAGTACTGGCGCAGCGCCGGTTGCAGGATGTGGACGACCGCGTCGCCGCAGTCCACCAGCACCCATTCGCCGACGTCGTCGCCTTCGGTGCTGATCACGTCGCCGCCGTTTTCCTTGACGCTGTCGCGCACGTTGGAGGCCAGCGCCTTGGTTTGCCGGTTCGAGGTGCCGCTCGCGACGATCACGCGATCGAACAGCGAGGTCAGGTGGCTGGTGTTGAACACCTTGATGTCTTGCGCCTTGACGTCTTCGAGAGCGTCGACGATCACGCGTTGTAGTTTGCGAATATCCATGGGGTTACCGGTGGTACAGATGATGTTGAAGAATATAGTCCCACACCGCGGTGGGGACATGGCTTGCGGCCCGGGCCTGGCCTTGGTTCTGCGGTTCGCCGCCCGCAAGGGCGAGTCGCTGGCTCACCTGTTCGCGCAGATGCGCGCGAATGTCGGTGGCCGAGACGTTGAACGCGAGGGTCGTATCGATCAGCAAGTGGCCGCAGGGCGTGGCTTGCAGAACGTCGGCGCGGGCCCGGCGCGCGTCGATTTCATGTGCGACCACCGGTGGAATCGACGCGAGGTCGAAACCGGGCCGGGTGGCCGCGCAAATGTGCGCAAACTCGAACAGACTGCGCCAGTCGCGCCATGTGTCGAGATGCACCAGTTGATCCGCGCCGATCAGCAGCGCGATCGAGGCGTCGTCGCCTTCCCGCTCCCGCCAGCGACGCAGCGTGTCGACCGTGTAGGTCGGGCCGTCGTGATCGATCTCGTCGGTCGCGACGGTGACGGTCACGCCCGGCAGCACCAGTTCGCTCGCCGCCGCGCGGGTCATGGCGAGGCGGTGCACGGCCGGCGACACGTCCGACTTCTGCCAGGGCTGGCCGGCCGGCAGCAGCACCAGTTCGGTCAGCCGCAGCACCTCGGCGAAACGCTGGGCGAGCGCGAGGTGACCGTCGTGGATCGGGTCGAAAGTGCCGCCCAGCAGACCGATCCGGCGAGGCAGGGCAACAGGGTGAGCGTTCGGCTTCAGGTGAAGATCCTTTGTCGTGGCTAGCTGTGCGGTGTCGTAAGGGCGAGGCGCCCCTCACACCCACTCGCGCGGCACGAGAAAATCGCTGTAAAGACGCGCTTCCGGCGTGCCCGGTTCGGGCTGCCAGTTGTAGCGCCAGTTCACCACAGGCGGCATGGACATCAGGATCGACTCCGTGCGTCCGCCGCTTTGCAGCCCAAACAGTGTGCCACGGTCGAAGACCAGATTGAACTCGACGTAGCGCCCGCGCCGGTAGGCCTGGAAATCACGCTCGGCTTCACCGTACGGAATGTTGCGGCGCTTTTCGATGATCGGCAGATACGCTTTGAGGAATCCGTCGCCGACGCTCTTCATCATCGCGAACGATTGATCGAAGCCGGGCGCCGAAAAATCGTCGAAGAAAATCCCGCCGATGCCGCGTGGTTCGTTGCGGTGCTTGAGGAAGAAATACTCGTCGCACCAGCGCTTGAAACTCGGGTAGAGGTCCGCGCCGTAGGGCTGCAGGGCGTCGCGGCAAGTGCGATGGAAATGCTGCGCGTCTTCCTCGTAGCCATAATACGGCGTCAGATCCATGCCGCCGCCGAACCAGAACACCGGCTCTTCGCCGGCCTTGGTGGCGATCAGCAGGCGCACGTTCATATGCACGGTCGGGCAGTGCGGATTGTGCGGGTGCAGCACGAGCGACACGCCCATTGCTTCGAAACCACGCCCGGCCAGTTGCGGACGTGCCGCGCTCGCCGAACCCGGCAGCGCATCGCCCGCGACGTCCGAGAAACCGATGCCCGCGCGCTCGAAGAAGTTGCCGCCTTCCAGAATCCGCGTGCAGCCGCCGCCACGCAGTTTTTCGCCGGGGGCGCGCTGCCACGCGTCGGTGGCGAACGGCGTGCCGTCGAACGCGCCCAGCGTGTCCGCGATCTGCGTTTGCAGGCCTTGCAGCCAGCCGCGTACAGCCTGTACGTCGTAGCTCGAATCGGTCATGAATGCAGATGCTGAGGGCGGCACGCTCGTCGTACCGCAGGTTTGTCGTGAAGGGCGAAGGCCGGGTTTTCGTCAGGGTGAGCCCTGCGAAAACGCGGCATGACGGCTTGTTGCGCCGCCGGGCAAGACCAACTGGCCAAGGCAAGGTGCAGAGTCTTACAGGGCGTGAGCCCGTGCCGTGGCGGATCGGATCGGATCGGCTCGCGAGACAGACGCCGGCGCCGGATCGGCCCGAACCCGGCGCGAAAACCCGCAGTGTAGCGCTGTTGGCGCCGCACGCGGGCGGGTAAGGCGGGCTCAGTGCTTGCCGTCGGCCTTGGTGTCGTGCTTGCGGTTCAACGCGCGATAGCCGATGTCGCGGCGATACTGCATGCCGTCGAATGCGATCTGATTGATCGTTTCGTAGGCGACCGACTGGGCGCTGCGCACCGAATCCGCCAGGCCCACGACACACAGCACACGACCGCCCGACGTGGTCAGCTTGCCATCCGCGAGCGTGGTGCCGGCGTGGAACGTGACCGAATCGACGGTTTCAGCGGGAATGCCGTTGATGCGATCGCCTTTACGCGGCGTATCCGGATAGTTGTGCGCGGCGAGCACGACGCCCAGCGCGGTACGGCGGTCCCATTCCAGCTCGACCGTATCCAGCGTGCCGGCAATCGCCTGCTCGACCACCTTCGAAAAGTCGCCCTTCAGACGCGCCATGATCGGCTGCGTTTCCGGGTCGCCCATGCGGCAGTTGAATTCGAGCGTTTTCGGATTGCCTTGCGCGTCGATCATCAGACCCGCGTACAGGAAGCCGGTGAAGCGGATGCCTTCCTTCTCCATGCCGCGCACGGTCGGCAGAATGATTTCGCGCATCACGCGGGCATGCAGTTGCGGCGTGACGATCGGTGCGGGCGAGTAAGCGCCCATGCCGCCGGTGTTCGGGCCCTGGTCGGCGTCGAGCAGACGCTTGTGGTCCTGGCTCGACGCGAGCGGCAGCACATGCTTGCCGTCGACCATCACGATGAAGCTCGCTTCTTCGCCGGCGAGGAATTCCTCGATCACGACGCGCGCGCCGGCATCGCCCAGCTTGTTGTCCGACAGCATCGCGTCGACCGCTGCGTGCGCTTCTTCCAGCGTTTGCGCGACCACCACGCCCTTGCCGGCAGCCAGGCCGTCGGCCTTGATGACGATCGGCGCGCCTTTGGCGTCCAGATACGCATGCGCGGCGGCGACGTCGGCGAAGGTTTCGTATTCGGCGGTCGGGATCGCGTGGCGCTTCATGAAGGCCTTGGCGAAGTCCTTCGAGCTTTCGAGCTGGGCGGCCTCTTTGGTCGGCCCGAAAATCTTCAGACCGCGCGAGCGGAACAGATTGACGATGCCCGCCGCCAACGGCGTTTCCGGCCCGACCAGCGTGAAGGCGATCTGTTCTTTCTCGACGAAATCAGCGAGCGCGGCCGGCTCGGTGATGTCGACGTTACGCAGACGCTCGTCCTGGGCGGTGCCGCCGTTGCCGGGAGCAACATAGACGAGCTGAACCCGTGGCGATTGCGCGAGCTTCCATGCGAGCGCATGTTCGCGACCGCCGGAACCGACGACGAGTAACTTCATGTGAATCCCCGAGACTTAAAAACCATAAACGGCTCATGCAGCGTGCAGGAGCCGTGGAAAAACCGTCCGCCCGTTCAAGCACAACGCGAGGGCCAGCCGGCGGGGCGGGGCGGCGTGAGGTTCGCTGGGAACCTGCTGACGCTTGGCCGCGCGCCGCCGGGGCACGCTCACTCGTCGGCGATCGCGGCGTTTGTATAGACTTCCTGTACGTCGTCCAGATTTTCCAGCGCGTCGAGCAGCTTCTGCATTTTCAGCGCGTCGTCGCCGGTGAACTCGACTTCCGTCTGAGGTTTCATCGTGACTTCGGCCAACTCGGCCTTGAAACCGGCAGCTTCGAGCGCGCTCTTCACCTTCGGGAAATCGTGCGGCGGGCACAGCACTTCGATACTGCCGTCTTCGTTCGTGACGACGTCGTCGGCGCCGGCTTCGAGCGCGGCTTCCATCAGCTTGTCTTCCGCCGTGCCGGGCGCAAACAGGAACTGGCCGACGTGATCGAACATGAACGACACCGAGCCGTCCGTGCCCATGTTGCCGCCGTTCTTCGAGAACGCGTGACGCACATCCGCCACCGTACGGGTGCGATTGTCGGTCATGGTGTCGACGATCACTGCCGCGCCGCCGATGCCATAGCCTTCGTAGCGGATTTCTTCGTAGCTTGCGCCGTCGACGCCGCCCACGCCACGCTGGATCGCGCGGTTGACGTTATCTTTCGGCATGTTGGCGTCGTACGACTTTTCGACCGCGAGCCGCAAACGCGGGTTCGAGTCGATGTCGCCGCCGCCCATGCGCGCCGCGACCTGAATTTCCTTGATGAGCCGCGTCCAGACCTTGCCACGCTTGGCGTCGGCCGCTGCTTTCTTATGCTTGATGTTGGCCCATTTCGAATGACCCGCCATACCTTTCTCCGTCGCGCGCGCCAGTGGGGCGCACGCATTGTGCAATTGTCGTTGCGATGTCGGGCGCTTGCGCGTGTGACCGCGATTGCGCGCCTCGATGTCTAACTGTCTGGGGTGAGGCTGCCCGGCGATCGTCCGGTGGCTGCCCGTTTCCAAGCCGCTTCAGGCTGCCTGCGCCCGCCTGGCCCCGGCTAGCAGGACCGGCGCGCGACAGCGCGGTGCGGCGGGGCGGCTTGCGCCGGCGAACCTGGCGCCGGCCGGATCGGCCCCGCATGAAGACGCGCTGCGCGCGGCGCGGGTGCAGCTTGAACCGCTCTTTGAGCGGATTCGAATTTTATCACGGGGAAGAGGGGCGGCAGGGGGGCGAGTAGCCGGAAACTGCGCGGCGACGGCCTTTACCACCCGCCGCGGCGCCCAATTTTCACTTCGCGATCAGTTTTTCGTCCCAAACAACCGGTCGCCCGCGTCGCCGAGACCCGGCACGATGTACGCGTGCTCGTTCAGATGCGAATCGAGCGAAGCTACGTAAAGCTTGACGTCAGGATGGGCG
This sequence comes from Paraburkholderia sp. BCC1884, assembly GCF_900996225.1. Lineage (GTDB taxonomy): Bacteria > Pseudomonadota > Gammaproteobacteria > Burkholderiales > Burkholderiaceae > Paraburkholderia. Next base: position 615,475 of record NZ_CAAJGL010000101.1, read on the forward strand.
TCCTGGAACACCTGCACGCCTTCCGGCGCGGCCACCAGCGCGAGGAACATGATGTTTTCGCCGGCCACGTTGCGCCGCTTGAGTACGTCCACGGCGTGCACGGCCGAGTAGCCGGTCGCGACCATCGGATCGCACAGAATGAATACGCGGTCTTCCAGATCCGGCAGCCGAACCAGATATTCGACCGGGCGATGATCCTCGGCGCGATACACGCCGATGTGCCCGACCCGCGCCGACGGCACCAGTTCCAGCAGCCCGTCCGACATGCCGATGCCGGCGCGCAGCACCGGCACGATCGCCAGCTTCTTGCCGGCGATCACCGGCGCGTCGATCTCGACGAGCGGCGTAGTGAGGCGGCGGGTGGTCATCGGCAGATTGCGGGTGATCTCGTAGCCCATCAGCAGCGTGATTTCACGCAGCAGTTCGCGGAACGTGCGAGTCGAGGTGTCCCGGTCACGCATATGCGACAGCTTGTGCTGGATCAGCGGGTGATCGAGGATGAAAAGATTCGGAAAACGGCTGTCCTGAGTCATGGCGGGGGCGCAAGCGGCGGCTAGAGGGATCGGTTCGGCGCGCCGCTCGCACCGGCAAACCGGCAAACAGGCGAACGCACCACGCCGCAAGTTTACCGAAAGAGTGCCGCCCGGCGATACCGGAGATTGAAGCGGCCCGGCACAGTCCGGCACCGATTCTTCTAGAATCGGAGAAACTTCGCCCGCAGAAAGGGCCACCGACCCTGCCGCTGCAGGCCAAGGCTTCCACGCGCCCGCAGCCGGGCGCGAACTTTGGGGGCCCGGCGTTTTCTCACGGGCGCGGGCACGACTTCACAAGGAGAACACACATGGACATGGGAATCGCCGGACGCACCGCGCTGGTCTGCGCGGCCAGCAAGGGCCTGGGACGCGGTTGCGCGGAAGCGCTCGCCGCCGAGGGCGTCAATCTGACGATCGTCGCGCGCACCGCCGAGACGCTGGAGGCCACCGCGGCTGGGATCCGCAAGCAAAGCGGCGTCGAAGTGAAGACGGTGGCTTGCGACATCACTACGCCTGAAGGCCGCGCCGCCGCGCTCGCCGCCTGTCCGCAACCGGACATTCTGGTCAACAACGCGGGCGGCCCGCCGCCGGGCGACTTCCGCAACTTCACGCACGAAGACTGGATCCGCGCGCTGGAAAGCAACATGCTCACGCCGATCGAACTGATCAAGGCGACCCTCGACACGATGAGCGCGCGCGGCTATGGCCGCATCGTCAACATCACGAGTTCCGCGGTGAAGGCGCCGATCGACGTGCTGGGTCTTTCCAACGGCGCGCGCTCGGGGCTGACCGGCTTCGTCGCGGGACTGGCGCGCAAGGTGGCGCCCACCGGCGTGACGATCAACAATCTGTTGCCGGGCCTGTTCGACACCGACCGCATCGCCGTCACCTTCGAGGCGCAAGCCAAGGGGCAAAACATTTCCGTCGACGAAGCCCGCCAGCAGCGCATGAAGACCATTCCCGCCGGCCGCTTCGGCACGCGCGACGAATTCGGCCGCGCCTGCGCGTTCCTGTGCAGCGTGCATGCCGGCTACATCACCGGACAGAACTGGCTGATCGACGGCGGCGCCTATCCGGGCACGTTCTGAGGCGGCCGCTTGGCCATTACAACAATCACAATCACAACGGTTTCAGGAGTCTTACGTCATGACCACCCGCATCGCGCTCATCGCGCACGATCATAAAAAAGACGACATCGTCAAACTGTCCGGCGAATACGTCGACACACTGCGGCGTTGCGACATCGTGGCGACCGGCACGACCGGCGGGCGCATCAGCGAAACGCATGGTCTGAAAGTGGAGCGGATGCTGTCCGGCCCGCACGGCGGCGACCTGCAGATCGGTGCGCAACTCGCCGAAGGACGAGTGGACATGGTGATCTTCCTGCGCGACCCGATGACGCCGCAGCCGCACGAACCCGATATCAACGCGCTGGTGCGAGCCTGCGACGTGCACAACATTCCGTGCGCGACCAATATCTCCACCGCGCGCATGATTCTCGACGTACTGACGATGCGTCTCACGCAACAGGTCTGAAACGCCCGCTCGCGGCGCGCTCAAACTGCACAACCCACCAAGGAGACATGATGGTCAAAGCGATCCGATTCGATAAAGCCGGCGGTCCGGAAGTGATGAAGTGGGTCGACGTCGAAGTCGGCGAACCGGGCGCGGGAGAGATCCGCATCCGGCAGACGGCGGTCGGCCTGAATTACATCGACGTCTATTTCCGCACGGGGTTGTACCCGTTGCCGCTGCCGGGCGGACTCGGCATGGAAGCCGCCGGTGAAGTGAACGCGGTCGGCCCCGGCGTGACGGATTTCAAGGTGGGCGATCGCGTCGCCTACGTGGCGCGCCCGCCCGGCGCTTACACGCAGGAGCGCGTGCTGCCCGCCGTGCAAGCGGTCAAGGTGCCGGACGGCGTGAGCGACGAAGACGCCGCCTCGGTAATGTTGCAAGGCCTCACCGCGCAATATCTCCTGCGCCGCACGTATCCGGTGAAGGCCGGCGACACGATCCTGATTCAGGCCGCGGCGGGTGGCGTCGGTTTGCTCGTCTGCCAGTGGGCCAAGGCGCTCGGCGCGACGGTGATCGGCACGGTCGGCTCGGACGAAAAAGCGGAAATCGCCAAAGCGCACGGCTGCGATCACGCCATCGTCTACACGCGTGAGAATTTTACGAAGCGCGTGCGTGAAATCACCAACGGCGCAGGCGTGCCGGTGGTGTACGACTCGATCGGCAAGGACACGTTTACCGCTTCGCTCGATTGTCTCGCGCCGCTCGGCATGTTCGTGAGCTTCGGCAATGCGTCGGGACCGCTGCCGCCGATCGATTCATCGGAGTTCGCCGGACGCGGTTCGCTGTTCTTTACGCGTCCCACGTTGTTTACGTATATCGGCAAGCGCAGCGATTACGAAGCCATGTCAACCGAACTGTTCGACGTGCTGGTGTCGGGCAAGGTCAAGACGAGCATCAATCAGCGTTACGCGCTGGCCGATGTCGGCAAAGCACATGCGGACCTCGAAGCCCGCCGCACAACCGGCTCGACGATCCTGTTGCCCTAAGCAAGCCGCGCAGTTCGAGCCGCATGCCCTCTGCATGCGGTGCCACGCCGACCAATCCAGGGCCGCTGCATTTCACCATGCAGCGGCCTTGTCCGTTTACGCGATTTTTATACGTACGTCGCCAGCTTTGACCAGGCCTTTACGCGCATCGGCATAACGTTGCACCTATCCAAAGTCCGTGAATGGAGAACAAAAATGGATGTGCTGTATGTCGGGGGAATGGTGCTGTTTTTCGCGCTGACCTTTGCATTGATTACCGGCTGCGAGAAGTTGATGCAGTTTCGTCGTGGGCAGGGAGCGCGGTCATGAACTGGATTCTCTGGTTGTCCGGCGCGGCGACCGCGCTGCTGTTTGCCTATCTGGTCTATGCGCTGTTGCGCGCGGAGGACATTGAATGAACTCGAACAATGTCCTGCAAGCGGGCCTCTTCATCGTCGTGCTGCTCGCAGCCGCGGTGCCGATGTCGCGTTATCTGAGCAATGTGATGGACGGCAGCTCGCGCGTGGTGCGCTTCGGCGGCCCGATCGAGCGATTGCTTTATCGCATTGCGGGTGTCGATCCATCGACGGAAATGAGCTGGAAGCACTACGCGATCGCCACGATTGCATTCAATGCGCTTGGCGCGCTGTTCCTGTACGGGCTGTTGCGCGTGCAACAGTGGCTGCCGGGCAATCCGCAGCAGTTCGGCCCGATGACGGTCGACGGCGCCTTCAACACGGCGATCAGCTTCGTCACCAACACGAACTGGCAGGATTACACGCCTGAGCAGACCGTCGGCTATCTGACGCAGATGCTCGGCCTTACCGTGCAAAACTTCTTCTCCGCAGCGACCGGCATCGTGGTGGTGATCGCGCTGATTCGCGGCTTCGCGCGTCACACCGTGCAAACCATCGGCAACTTCTGGGTCGATCTGACGCGCGTGACGCTCTACGTGCTGCTGCCGATGTCGGCGATCATCGCGGCACTGCTGATGAGCCAGGGCGTGATCCAGAACTTCAAGGCCTATCAGGACGTACCGACGCTGCAAACCACCACCTACGCCGCGCCGAAGCTCGACGCACAAGGCAATCCGGTGAAGGACGCGAAGGGCAATCCTGTCACGGTCGATACGCCGGTGAAGACGCAAACCCTCGCGATGGGTCCGGTGGCGTCGCAGGAAGCGATCAAGATGCTCGGCACGAACGGTGGCGGCTTCTTTAACGGCAACTCGGCGCATCCGTATGAAAACCCGACGCCGTTCTCGAACTTCCTGCAGATCTTCTCGATCCTGGTGATTCCGGCGGCGCTTGCGCTGGTGTTCGGTCGCATGATCTCGGACCGCAAGCAGGGCGTGGCCGTGCTCGCGGCGATGACGATCGCGTTCGCTGTCTGCGTGTTCGGCGAAATCAGCGCGGAGCAGAGCGGCAATCCGGCGATTACCGCCTTGCACGTCGATCAGTCGGCCACCGCGTTGCAATCGGGCGGCAATACGGAAGGCAAGGAAACGCGCTTCGGTATCGCGCAGTCGGGCATTTTCACGGTCGCGACGACAGCGGCATCGTGCGGCGCGGTCGCCAATACGCACGACTCGCTCACGCCGATCGGCGGCCTCTATCCGATGCTGTTGATGCAACTCGGCGAAGTGATCTTCGGCGGCGTGGGTTCCGGTATGTACGGGATGCTCGTGTTCGCTCTGCTGGCGGTGTTCGTCGCAGGCCTGATGATCGGCCGCACGCCGGAATACGTCGGCAAGAAAATCGAAGCGTACGAGATGAAGATGGTGTCGATCGTCGTACTGCTCACGCCGCTGCTGGTGCTGGTCGGCACCTCGATCGCGGTGCTCACCGATGCGGGCAAGGCGGGCATCGCCAACCCTGGTGCGCACGGCTTCTCCGAAATCCTCTACGCGTTCAGCTCGGCCGCCAACAACAACGGCAGCGCGTTCGCCGGCCTCACGGTGAGCACGCCGTTCTACAACTGGCTCACGGCGATCGCCATGTGGTTCGGCCGCTTCGGCACGATCGTTCCGGTGCTCGCGATTGCCGGTTCGCTGGCCGCGAAAAAGCGCATCGGCGTGACGGGCGGCACGCTGCCCACGCATGGCCCGCTGTTCGTCGTGCTGCTGCTCGGCACGGTGCTTCTGGTGGGTGCGCTGACTTATGTGCCGGCGCTCGCGCTCGGTCCTGGTGTCGAGCATCTGATGATGATGGGCGCGCATTGAGCGACCTCATCGGGATGACATGGCGAACCAACGATTGAACAGGCGCAAACGGGAAATTCGAGGATTCAATGACTGAACATAATGCAACGAGGTCCATGTTCGATCCGGCGCTGCTGCGCCCGGCGATCGTGGACTCCTTCAGGAAGCTCACGCCGCGCACGCAGTTCCGCAATCCGGTGATGTTCTGCGTGTATGTCGGCAGTATTCTCACCACCATCCTCTGGATCGCCGCGCTCGGCGGCCAGGCCGAGGCGCCGGCGGGTTTCATTCTCGCGGTCACCTTGTGGCTGTGGTTCACGGTGCTGTTCGCGAACTTCGCGGAAGCGCTCGCCGAAGGCCGCTCCAAGGCCCAGGCGGCGTCGCTGCGCAGCGCGAAGAAAGACGTGATGGCCAAGAAGCTCAACGAGCCGCATCCGAAGTCGCCGATCCGTATTCTGACGGCGTCGGATCTGCGCAAGGGTGACGTCGTGCTGGTCGAAACCGGCGACGTGATTCCGGCCGACGGCGAAGTGATCGACGGTGTCGCGTCGGTGGACGAATCGGCGATCACGGGCGAATCCGCGCCGGTGATCCGCGAGTCGGGCGGCGACTTTTCATCGGTGACGGGCGGCACGCGGGTGCTGTCGGACTGGATCGTCGTGCGAGTGACGGCCAATCCGGGCGAAGCGTTCCTCGACCGCATGATCGCGATGGTCGAAGGTGCGAAGCGTCAGAAGACGCCGAACGAAATCGCGTTGACGATTCTGCTGGTCGCGTTGACGATCGTGATGCTGCTCGCCACCGCGACACTGCTGCCGTTCTCGATGTTCTCGGTCGACGCCGCCAAAGCGGGTCACGTGGTGACGATTACCGCGCTGGTCGCGCTGCTGGTGTGCCTGATTCCAACCACCATCGGCGGCTTGTTGTCCGCCATCGGCGTCGCCGGCATGAGCCGGATGATGCAGGCCAACGTGATCGCCACCTCGGGCCGCGCGGTGGAAGCCGCCGGCGACGTCGACGTGTTGTTGCTCGACAAGACCGGCACGATCACGCTCGGCAATCGTCAGGCTTCGCAATTCGTACCGGCGCCGGGTCTCACTGAAGAAGCGCTCGCGGATGCCGCGCAACTGTCGTCGCTCGCCGACGAAACGCCGGAAGGCCGCAGCATCGTCGTGCTGGCGAAGCAACGTTTCAACATCCGTCAGCGCGACATGGCTTCGCTACAGGCCGTGTTTCTCGCCTTCACTGCGCAGACGCGGATGAGCGGTGTCGATCTGCCCGGCCGTGAAATTCGCAAGGGCGCGGCCGACGCAGTCAAGAACTACGTCGAAGCCAACGGTGGCCGTTTCCCGAACGAAGTCAGCAACGCCGTGGCCGAAGTCGCACGACGCGGCAGCACGCCGCTGGTGGTCGCCGAGAAAGGCGAGCAGGGCGCACGCGTACTCGGCGTGATCGAGTTGAAGGACGTGGTGAAGGGCGGCATCAAGGAGCGCTTCGCCGAACTGCGCAAGATGGGCATCAAGACCATCATGGTGACCGGCGACAACCGGCTGACCGCCGCGGCGATCGCCGCTGAAGCGGGCGTCGACGATTTCCTCGCCGAAGCCACGCCGGAAGCGAAACTCGCCACGATCCGCGCGCACCAGGCCGAAGGCCGTCTGGTGGCGATGACCGGCGACGGCACCAACGACGCCCCGGCGCTTGCGCAAGCCGACGTCGCGGTGGCGATGAACACCGGCACGCAGGCCGCGAAAGAAGCGGGCAACATGGTCGACCTCGATTCGAATCCGACCAAGCTGATCGAGATCGTCGAAATCGGCAAGCAGATGCTGATGACGCGCGGCTCGCTCACCACCTTCTCGATTGCCAACGACGTTGCCAAGTACTTCGCGATCATTCCGGCCGCATTCGCCACGACCTATCCGGCGCTCAATGCGCTGAACGTGATGCATCTGGCCACACCGGCCTCGGCGATCATGTCGGCGGTGATCTTCAATGCGCTGATCATCGTGCTGCTGATTCCGCTGGCGCTCAAGGGCGTGCGTTATCGCGCGCTGGGCGCGGCGATCCTGCTGCGCCGCAATCTGCTGATTTACGGCTTGGGCGGGATCATCGTGCCGTTCATCGGCATCAAGCTGATCGATATGGTGCTGGCCGCGTTCGGCTGGGTTTGAGAAGCGGTCTGTTAAAAGGAATTGCCAGTCATGAAAAATCTGTTCCGTCCGTTGATCGTGATCTTCGTAGTGCTCGCCGCCGTCACCGGACTCGCCTATCCCGCGGTGATGACCGCTGTCGGCCAGGCCGCGTTCCACGATCAGGCCAATGGCAGCATGCTCGAGCAGAACGGCAAGGTGGTCGGCTCGAAGCTGATCGGCCAGCAGTTCGACGCGCCGCAGTATTTCTGGGGACGTCTGTCGGCCACCAGTCCGATGCCGTATAACGCCACCGGTTCGAGCGGTTCGAATCTCGGGCCGACCAACCCGGCGCTGCTCGACGAAGTCAAAGGCCGTATCGACGCGTTGAAGGCGGCGGGCACCGATATGTCGAAGCCGGTGCCGGTCGATCTGGTGACGTCCTCGGGCAGCGGTCTCGATCCTGAGATCAGCCCGGCGGCGGCTGCGTATCAGATCGAGCGGGTGGCGAAAGCGCGCAAACTCTCGGCTAACGACGTACAGGCGCTCGTCGATCGTTATACGAGTGGCCGTCAGTTCGGCGTACTGGGTGAGGCGCGCGTCAACGTGCTGCAACTGAACCTGGCGCTCGACCAGATGAAACAGGGCTAAGCGCTCAGGTAGCCGGAAGAGGGCGGCGTCCGGGTGACGCCGTCTTTGCCTTTTTGGCGTTGTACTGTTGCGCCGGGCATCGATAGGCCGGGCGTCGATAGGCCGGGCGTCGATACAGTTCAGCGGGTTGCCACGCCATTTGCGGCCTGGCCGCCGCCGTGCCACCATGCACACACTGTCGCTCGCCTAACTACGAAAACGATTGAGCATGAACCGCCCTGATCCAGATGAACTGCTCGACAAACTGCAACGTGACGAAGAAAAGCGTCAACGCGGCAGGCTGAAGGTTTTCTTCGGCGCGTCGGCGGGCGTCGGCAAGACTTATGCGATGTTGCAGGCCGCGCGTCGTCGTTACGACGAGGGCACGGACGTGGTGGTCGGCATCGCCGAAACGCACGGGCGCAGCGAAACCGCCGCGCTGCTCGAAGGGCTCGACGTGCTGCCGCTGCAGCCTATCGAGTATCGCGGCCGCAAGCTCGGCGAGTTCGATCTCGACGCCGCACTCGTCCGCAAACCTCAACTGATTCTGGTCGACGAACTCGCGCATTCGAACGTGCAGGGCGCGCGCCATCTGAAGCGCTGGCAGGACGTCTACGAACTGCTCGATGCGGGCATCGACGTCTACACCACGGTCAACGTTCAGCATCTCGAGAGCCTGAACGACATAGTCGGCCAGATCACCGGCATTCGTGTCTGGGAGACGGTGCCCGACCGCGTATTCGACCGCGCCGACGAAGTGACGCTGGTCGACTTGCCCGCCGAAGAATTGCTCGACCGGATGCGCGACGGCAAGGTGTATTTGCCGCAGCAGGCCGAACGCGCGGTGCGCAACTTCTTTCGCAAGGGCAACCTGATCGCGCTGCGCGAACTGGCGCTGCGCCGCACCGCCGATCGTGTCGATGCACAGATGCGTGAATATCGCGCCGATCGTTCCATCGAACGTATCTGGCAGGCGCGCGAACGCTTATTGGTGTGCGTCGGTCCCGGCCCGGAAGCGCCGATGCTGGTGCGCGCGGCGGCGCGACTCGCTGCGAGTCTGAAGGCCGACTGGATCGCCGTCTATGTGGAGACACCCGCGTTGCAGCGCCTACCCGACGCGCGCCGTGAACGCACGCTCAATGCGCTGAAACTGGCCGCCGAACTCGGCGCGGAAACCGCCACGCTCGCGGGCGCCGATGCGCTCGTCGCGTTGATCGGCTACGCGCAGGCGCGCAACGTCTCGAAGCTGGTGGCGGGCGCGTCGGCGCGCACGGGGCTGCAACGCTGGTGGCGCCGGCCGCTGGGCGATCGCATCGCCGAGAAGGCGGGCGAGCTCGATCTCACGCTGATTCGCGCTTCGTCCGAGCGCGATGGCGGTGAGCATCGGCATCTGTTGAACACGACCGCGAATGCGTGGCGCGAGGCACTGAGCGCGGCGCGCGAACGCCGCTCGCCGCCGCGCGCTTATGGTTTCGCACTGGCGATTTGCGCGGGCATCACGTTGCTGGCGAGTCAGTTGATCGACCACATCGATCTGACCAACCTCGTGATGCTGTATCTGCTCGGCGTGATTTTCGCCGCGGTGAAACTCGGACGCGGGCCAGGCGTCGTGTTGTCGTTTCTGAGCGTGGCCGCCTTCGATTTCTTCTTCGTGCCGCCGCGTATGTCGTTGTCGGTATCTGACACGCAGTACTTGCTGACCTTCTTTGGCATGCTGCTCACCTCGCTCGTGATCAGCCATCTCACGTCGAGTTTGCGCCGCGAGGCGAGCGTGGCGCGACGTCGCGAGCAACGCACCGGCGCGATGTATGCGATGGCGCGTGAACTGGCCGCCGCGCTCGCCACCGAACAGATCGTCGAGATCGGCAGCCGGCATGTCAGCGAGGTGTTCGGCGCGCGCGTCGCGATCCTGCTGCCCGACAGCGCCGACCAGGTGAAGCAGAAGATCGAAGACCCCGACGCAGCGGTCACGCTCGAAGGCGAGATGCTCGATAGCGACGTCGGCCAATGGGTCTACGATCAGCAGAAGCCGGCGGGGCATGGCACCGATACGTTGCCGGCCGCTGCAGCGCTCTATCTGCCGCTCAAGGCGCCGATGCGCACACGCGGCGTGCTGGCCGTCGTGACGCGCGACGACGGCGAACTGGACGTGCCCGAACAGCAGCGCATGCTCGACGCGTTCGCCGCGCAGATTGCGCTCGCGCTCGAACGCGTGCATTACGTCGACATCGCGCGCGATGCGCTCGTGAACATGGAGTCGGAGCGTTTGCGCAACTCGCTGCTGTCCGCGATTTCACACGACTTGCGCACGCCTTTGACGACCATCGTCGGCTTCTCGTCGATGCTGGCGCAATCGCGCGAAACGCATGCCGAGGCGCAACCCGGCGACGATCTCGTCGAAGCGATTCACGAGGAGGCGTTGCGCATGACCGGCATCGTCACGAATCTGCTCGATATGGCGCGTTTGCAGGCCGGCAGCCTGCAACTGAATCAGCAGTGGACATTGCTGGAGGAGACCGTCGGCGCTGCATTGCGGGCGTGCCGGCGCGTGCTGGCGAAGCATCCCGTGCAGGTCAGACTGCCGGCCGATCTGCCGCTGCTGCATCTCGACGCCGTGCTGATGGAACGGCTCTTTTCGAACCTGTTCGAGAACGCGGCCAAGTACACCGCGCCCGACACGCCGTTGACGATCGGCGCGCAACGGCTGGATACGGACGGCAAATCGTTCGTGCGCGTCACCGTCGACGATCAAGGCGCGGGCCTGCCCGCCGGGATGGAAGCCCGCGTGTTCGAGAAATTCACGCGTGGCGAAAAAGAGTCGGCCAAGCCCGGCATCGGTCTCGGACTCGCGATCTGCCGCGCGATCGTCGAAGCGCACGGCGGTACAATCGGCGCGCTCAATCGGGTCGCGGCGGACGGTCGCCTGGAAGGCGCGCGCTTCTGGTTCACGTTGCCGGTCGACACGCCACCCGAGGCGCCGGACACGCTCGAAGACGAAGGCGCCGATCTCTTGCCGCCTGTCGATATCGACGACGATTCATCGCCTGCGGCACCGCTCGACGCATCGCCTGACGTATCGCCTGCCGCACCGTTCAAGCTGCCGTCTAACCCACCGCTTTCCAAGCCTACCCATGAGTGACCCGAGCATTACCGTCGTCCTGATCGAAGACGAAAAGCAGATTCGCCGCTTCGTGCGCACCGCGCTGGAAGGCGAGGGCATCGTCGTGCACGACGCCGAAACCGGCAAGCAGGGTCTCGTCGAGGCCGCGACGCGCAAGCCGGATCTGGTGATCGTCGACCTCGGCCTGCCCGACACCGACGGCCTCGACGTGATCCGCGAACTGCGCGGCTGGAGCGAACTGCCGGTGATCGTGTTGTCGGCGCGCACGCAGGAGAGCGAGAAAGTCGCGGCCCTCGACGCCGGCGCGGACGATTACCTCACCAAGCCGTTCGGCGTGTCGGAACTGCTCGCGCGGATTCGGGCGCATATGCGGCGGCGCAACCAGGGCGGCGCGAACGAGTCGCCGCAAATCCACTTCGGCGCGGTGATGGTCGATCTGGCCTTGCGTCAGGTGACCCGCGACGGCGCAGCCGTCCATCTGACGCCGATCGAATACCGGTTGCTCGCCACGCTGGTGCGCCATGCCGGCCGCGTGCTGACGCATCGGCAGTTGCTGCGCGATGTGTGGGGGCCATCGCACGTCGAGAGCCATCACTATCTGCGCATCTATATGGCGCATCTGCGCGGCAAACTCGAGCGCGATCCGGCGCAGCCGGAGCACATCATCACGGAAACGGGTGTCGGATACCGGTTGGTTGGGGTGACCTGAGTCGCTGCCGACCCGCTAGATGCCTTTTTGATATAATTACAGACCGTAAGGACGACCTTACGCATCCGATACGAACGGGGACGGCCCCATCTGACCATGGAGCTGTCTCATGTCCTGGATTCTTCTATTGATTGCTGGTTTGCTCGAAGTTGCCTGGGCCGCCGGTCTCAAAACTTCCGAAGGTTTCACCCGCCTCTGGCCGTCCGTCTTCACGATCGTGACCGCGCTCGGCAGTTTCGCGCTGCTGGCCGTCGCCATGCGCCAGTTGCCGTTGGGCACCGCCTACGCCGTCTGGACGGGGATCGGTGCCGTGGGCGCGTTCATCTTCGGCATTGTCATGATGGGCGAGGCTTTGACCGTCGCGCGAGTCGCCAGCGCGGCGCTGATCGTGATCGGACTGATCGGGCTGAAGCTGTCGTCGGGGCACTGAGCCTGCGGTGGTTTGCGCGCCGCGTCCCGTTGGAAATCGCCGTCAGATTGCGCCAAATGTCCACGTCTCTGCGTTCTGCGAATTAACGTGGCTATAATGAGATCAAATCCAACCTGACATTGCCCGCGGCCCATTTGGCGCGGCCGGCTTGGCGCGGGTCTGACGACTTCGTCGCGGCGCTTCCCCTGCATTTGCCCGTCGAAGCGCCCGGCACGCACAGCGCGCCTGGAGGCGGCCATGCTTGAATCTCTTTCGCTCGCTGCGGGCCTCTCGTGGGGCAGCGGTCTGCGCCTCTATCTGACGGTTCTGCTGGCCGGTGTGTTCGCCCGTCTCGGCCTCGTCCACCTGCCCGATACGCTCTCCGCGCTGGCTTCGCCTTGGGTCATCGGCGTGGCGGGCGTGCTGACCGTCACCGAATTCCTCGCCGACAAAATCCCCGCGTTCGATTCTTTATGGGACGCGGTTCACACTTTCATCCGCATTCCGGCTGGCGCCGTGCTGGCCGCCGGCGCGCTCGGCCATGCCGATCCGGCGCTGCTGACCGTCGCCGCGCTCGCGGGCGGCACGCTGGCGGGCACCGCGCATCTGGCTAAAGCGGGCACGCGCGCGCTGATCAACCTGTCGCCGGAACCGGTCTCGAATGTAGTGACCTCGACCGCTGAAGACGGCCTCGTGTTCGGCGGCATGCTGCTCGCGCTGTTCGTGCCGCTGCTCTTCCTCGTATTGATGGTGGGCTTCCTGATGCTGGCCGGCTGGGCGTTGCCGAGACTGTGGCGCGGCGTGCAGGGCGGTTTTCGCGGCATGGCGACCCATATGGTGTCGCGCTTTGCCAGGAGCAGGCACGATTGAGCGATACGGCACGGGGTAACACGTCGAACGCGACGGCGCACGCGCAACCCGCGCGCCGGTTGGGCGGCGCGGATCTGGTGCGCCAGGCCATCCGCATGACGGCGCGCGACTGGCGCGCGGGCGAGTTGACGATGCTGCTACTGGCGCTGGTGCTGGCCGTCGCGGCACTCTCCAGCGTCGGCTTTCTGGCTGACCGCTTGCATCAAGGGCTCGAGCGCGACGCGCGGCGCATGATCGCCGCCGATTTCATCGTGCGAGCCGATCATCCGGTCGATCCGCAATTCGCCGGACAGGCCAGGGCGCTCGGTCTGAACACCGCCAGCACGGCGATCTTTCCCAGCATGATCAACTCGACCGGCGCCCAGCCGGTCTCGCGTCTCGCCGCGATCAAGGCGGTGTCGCCCGGTTATCCGTTGCGCGGCGCGTTGCGCATCGCCTCGGCGCCCGGGGCGGCCGACCATCCGGCGCAATCGATTCCGGCGCCCGGCACCGTGTGGGTCGATCAGCAACTGCTCGACGCCTTGAAGCTGCGTATCGGCGACACGGTCAAGGTCGGCAGCCGCAACTTCACGATTGCCGCGCTGATCACCCGTGAGCTCGATCGCGGCTTCTCGTTCGTCAATTTTTCGCCGCGCCTGATGCTGCGCGCCGACGATGTCCCCTCGACCGGCCTGATCGCCTACGGCAGCCGCGTGACGTACCGGCTGCTGGTGGCGGGCACCGACGCGGCGGTGGCGCGCTTCGCCCAGTTCGCGCACGACAGGGTGGATGGCGGCAAGATGCGCGGCGTCGCGCTCGAATCCCTGCAGGACGGCCAGCCGCAAGTGCGCCAGACGCTCGACCGCGCGAGCCATTTCCTCACGCTGGTTTCGTTGTTGACCGCCTTGCTGGCGGCCGTGGCAATCGCGATGGCCGCGCATCGCTACATGCGTCGCCATCTCGACGGTTGTGCGGCAATGCGCTGCCTCGGCGTCAGCCAGACGACGCTGCGCGCGCTGTTCACGCTGGAATTCGTCGGACTCGGTTTGATCGGCGGCGCGCTGGGTGTCGCGCTGGGTTTTCTCGGCCATCTCGCGTTGCTGACGTGGCTCGGCAGTCTGATCGACGTCGCGCTGCCTTATCCGACAGCCTGGCCCGCGCTCGAAGGTATCGCGGCCGGGCTCGTGCTGCTGCTGGGTTTCGCGTTGCCGCCGCTGCTGCCGCTCACGCGTGTGCCGCCGGTGCGCGTGCTGCGCCGCGAATGGGGCGAAGCCGGCCGCACCGCCTGGGCCGCGTACGCGCTCGGCATCGTGCTCTTCGCCGCGCTGCTGATCGTCGCGGCGGGCGAGTTGAAACTGGGCGGGATCGTCGCAGGCGGCTTCGCAGGCGGCCTGCTGGTGTTTGCCTGCATCGCGCGAGTGGCTTTGTGGGGCGCGGCGCGCGTGGTGCGCAGCGAGCGCGTGAATGCGGGCATTGGCTGGCGTTATGCGTTGGCCTCGCTCGAACGGCGCAGCAGTGCCAGCGCGTTGCAGATCACGGCGCTCGGCATCGGCCTGATGTGTTTATTGCTGATCGCGATGACACGCAACGACCTCGTGGCCGGCTGGCGCAAATCGACGCCGCCCGATGCGCCGAACGAGTTCATCATCGACATTCAGCCCGATCAGCGCGAAGTGGTCACGCAGTATCTCGACGCGCACGGTTTGCCGGGCACGGTGCTGGCGCCGATGGTGCGCGGCCGGTTGACGGCGATCAACGGCAAAGCGGTCAATCCGGATTCGTTCAAGGGCGACGACGCGAAGCGTCTGGTGGACCGCGAATTCAATCTTTCGTACACGACCGAGTTGCCCGACGACAACCGCATCGCCGCCGGCAACTGGTACGGCGACACGAAGACGCCGCAGATCTCGATCGAGCAGGGGCTCGCCAAACTGATCAACGTGAAGCCCGGCGACGTGCTGCGTTTCGACGTTACCGGATTGCAGATCGATGCGCCGGTCACCAGCGTGCGCAAGCTCGACTGGGGTTCCTTCAAGGTCAATTTCTTCGTGCTGATGCCGCCCGCGTCCTTGCAGGATTTCCCGGCGACGTTCATCACGAGCTTCCATCTGCCGCAGGAAAAGCAGTCGACCATCGACGGGCTGATCGCCGCCTATCCGAACCTCACCGCGATCGACACGGGCCCGATCCTCGCGCAGGTGCAGCGCGTGCTGGAGCAGGTGATCGGCGCGGTGCAGTTCCTGTTCGCGTTCACGCTCGCGGCGGGCGTGCTGGTGCTGTACGCGGCGCTCGCCGGTACGCGCGACGAGCGTATGCGAGAATCCGCGCTTCTGCGCGCGCTCGGGGCATCGCATCGTCAGGTGCGCGCGGTGCAGGTTGCCGAATTCGTCGCGGTCGGCGCGTTGTCGGGCCTGATGGCGGCGCTCGGTGCGCAGGCGATCGGCTATGTGCTGGCCACGCGCGTATTCGAGTTTTATCTGAGCTTCGATCCGTGGATGCTGCCGGCGGGTATCGCCGCCGGGGTTGCCTGCGCCGGTGTCGGCGGCTGGCTGAGCTTGCGGCATGTGCTGGCGCGGCCCGCGTTGCAATCGCTGCGGGATGCGTGATTTTTCTTTCTGGTTGGTGAGCAGGTATGAGTGATCTGAACGACGAAGTGACCACGGCGCAGCCGACGGCCTTCGATCTGGTGGGCGGCGAAACGCGGGTGCGCGAACTGGTCGACCGTTTTTACGACTTGATGGATCTCGAAGCGGATTTCGCCGGGATTCGGGCCTTGCATCCCGAATCGCTCGACGGTTCGCGCGACAAGTTTTTCTGGTTCCTGTGCGGATGGCTGGGCGGCCCGGATCACTACATCAGCCGCTTTGGGCATCCGCGCTTGCGGGCGCGGCATATGCCGTTCGCGATTGCGTCGAGCGAGCGCGATCAATGGTTGCGCTGCATGGCGTGGGCGATGGAAGACATCGGCCTCGACGAGCCATTGCGCGAGCGTCTGCTCGGTTCTTTCTTCGAAACGGCCGACTGGATGCGCAACCGGAATGGCTGACGAGGCGAGCGGGGCGGACCTGCCGCCCTGCACGGGCACGGCGCAACAGGCCGCGCTGCCTGCCGAAGCCCGCGCCTTGCTCGACTGCTGGTTCGGCGCACCGGATTCCGCGACCTACGGCCGGGAGCGCAAGCTCTGGTTCGCCCGCGACGCAGCGTTCGACGCGCTGTTGCGCGAGCGCTTCGGTGCGCTGATCGACAGGGCGCTCGAAGGTCAACTCGACGATTGGGCGCAAACGCCGCCAGGCGCACTGGCGCTCGTGATCGTGCTGGACCAGTTCTCACGGAACTGCCATCGCCATACGGCGCGCGCTTTCGCCGCCGATCACAAAGCGCTGCAGGTCGCGCGACAGATGATCGCCGATGGGGCGGATCGGCGGCTGCCCGATGCACATCACCGCGCGTTCGTTTATCTGCCTTTCGAGCACGACGAAACGCTCGCCAGCCAGCACGAATCGTTGCGCCTCTTCAAGCAGTTGCAAGCGGAGCCGGGCGGCGCGTCGTACTACTCGTCGGCGGTGCGGCACGCTCGAATCATCGAGCGCTTCGGACGCTTTCCTCATCGCAACGCTGCGCTGGGGCGCATTTCGACTGACGAAGAAACGGCTTTTCTTCGCACGCGCGGTTCATCGTTCTAGTCTGGCGCTGCGCGAAGCCTCTCCTGTGCAATCCGCAACGATCCAGGCGCCGGATTATTGCGGACGATCACAGAGAAAACGTGCAGATTTGTCGATCATGTCGAGAAATCGCGTCGCTCCGTTTTCGAGCGGGCGTGTCGTGCTCAACGGCCGCCGGACACGTCGAGCAGCGCGCCCGTCACGTAAGACGCCGCATCGCTGAGCAGCCAGACGATGGTTTGTGCCACTTCGTCGGCCGTGCCGGCGCGGCCCAGCGGCGTGCTCGCGCCAAGCTGCGCGGCGCGCTCGGGCTTGCCGCCGCTCGCATGAATCTCGGTGTCGATGAGACCCGGCCGCACCGCGTTCACGCGCACGCCTCGCGGGCCGAGCTCCCTGGCGAGGCCGAGCGTCATCGTGTCGACGGCGCCTTTCGAGCCCGCGTAATCGACGTACTCATTGGGCGAGCCCAGGCGCGACGCCGCCGACGAAACATTCACGATCACGCCGCCCGCGCCGCCGCGATCCGTCGACATCCGCCGCGCGGCTTCGCGCGCGCACAGATACGCGCCGAGCACGTTGACGTCGAACACGCGCTTGAGGCGCGCGACGTCCATGTCGGCGAGCGGCATCGACGGTGCGACGATACCGGCGTTGTTGACGAGCGCATCGATCTTGCCGAACTGCTGCTGGAGCGTGTCGAACATGGCGATCACATCGGCTTCGCTGGCGACGTCGCCGGCAATCGGCAACGCGCGGCCGCCGGCACGCTCCACTTCCGCCACGGTCTCCTGCGCGGCAGCGAGATTGCGCGCGTAGTTCACGCCGACCGACCAGCCCTGCGCGCCCAGCAAACGTGCGCTCGCGCGGCCAATGCCCCGGCTGCCGCCGGTGATCAGAACGGTTTTCGTCATGGGAGTCTCGTGTGGTGTAGCGCCCGGCTCAGAACCGGGCGGGTCGCGATCCTGCGCCGTTCAAACTTCGTCGCGTTTGACGGCCCATTTGTCAGCGACCGGTGCCTGATAGCCTTGCAGCTTGCCAATCAGCGCGATGGGATCGGCATCTATTTGCAGGATGTCGAAATAGGTCTGGCGCATGAAGCCTTCCTCCACCGTGTGCTGGAGCAGGCTGATCAACGGGTCGTAGAAGCCGTCGATATTGAGCAGCGCGACCGGTTTCTGGTGATAACCGAGTTGCGCCCACGTGTAGACCTCGAACAGCTCTTCGAGCGTGCCCGCACCGCCCGGCATCGCGACGAACGCATCGGACAGATCCGCCATCATCTTCTTGCGATGATGCATGTCGGGCACCACGTGCAATTCGGTCAGGCCTTTATGGCCCACTTCCTTGTTGAGGAGCAGTTCGGGAATCACGCCGATCGCGCGGCCGCCTTCGGCCATCACCGTGTCGGCGATCACCCCCATCAGGCCCACCTTGCCGCCGCCGTAGACCAGCGCGAGATCGGCCTGGACCAGAGCACGGCCGAAGGCGCGCGCGGCTTCGGCATACAGAGGTTTGGCTCCGTTGGCAGAGCCGCAATACACACACACCGACTTCATGCTCAAACGTCCTTCGGTTCGTTGCGGGGCGCAGCGCCTTCCTTGGGCGGCAGGTAGTCGTAAAACTCGCGCTTGGGCAGCTTGCCCGACACGAGGTCGTCGAAAATCTGCCGCGAACGGCCGCGCAGATAAGGCGCCATCAGCGAGACGATCTGCACGCTCACCTGATGCAACTCCGCGCGAATCGCTTCCTGCTCGTTGTATTTGCGCGGGTTCATCACGAACTGGTACGACAGCCAGTAAGTGCCGATCACGCCGACGTTGGTGGCGATCACGTGCAGTTCTTCGGGCGTGACGACCATTTCGCCGTCGGCCACGAGTTGCTCGCAGAACTGACTGGCAAAACGCACCTTGTGGGTGATGATCTGCTTGAAGTGCGTTTCGAGCGTGCGATTACGCGCCAGCAGATCGTTCAGGTCACGATACAGGAAACGGTAACGCCACGTGAAGTCGACCATGTACTGCAGATACGACCACATTTCGTCGATGGTCGCGCGGTGGTCGTCGGGGAAACGCAGACGCTTTTCGATCTCCTGCTCGAACTGGCTGAAGATGCTGTTGATGATGTCGTCTTTGTTGCGGAAGTGGTAGTACAGGTTGCCTGGACTGATTTCCATTTCCTCGGCAATCGTCGTCGTCGTGACGTTCGGCTCGCCGATTTCGTTGAACAGTTTCAACGACAGTTCGAGAATCCGTTCGCGCGTGCGGCGGGGAGGTTTGGCTTCCATGTCGTCCGGCCCTGGTTACGCCGGGCTGGGCGCGCGGCGGCATGGCGCTGCTGCGTGATCCACCCGGACGCGGTTGGTATAGTGAGCGCCTCCGGACCTGTCGCTACGCAACAGGCCCCCTATCAAGGCAGGAAAACCGGGCAGGGCCCAGCGTTTTCCCGTGAGACTGTCGGACGATTATAAACCGACCGTTCTTACACCAAGCGGATACTCAGGGTTTTCATTCCTTCGGCTACGCGCGGGCCCTTACAGCCACGCCTTCACCCAGTGCACGACGAGCGGCCCGACGATCAACACCCACGTCATCAGACACATGCCGAGCGCGACCATCACGGCCGCGCTGCCGAGGTCCTTCGCGCGCCGCGACAGTTCGTGACGTTCGAGCGAAATCCGGTCGATCGCCGCTTCCACACTCGAATTCAGCAACTCGACGATCAGCACCAGCAGCACCGAGCCGAGCAACAGTACACGCGACACCGGCTCGACCGGCACCAGTACGCCACACGGAATCAGGATCGCCGCGAGCGTGAGTTCCTGACGAAACGCGCTTTCTTCGCGGATCGCGACGCGAAATCCGGCGAGCGAATTCTTCATCGCGTGCCATGCGCGGGTCAGGCCGCGATTGCCCTTGTAGGGATTGAAGGGCAGCGGCGCGAGCGGGTCGTCGGGGCTGAGCGGCTCGTGCTGGGTGTCGCCGTTGCTCGCGTTGCTGCGGCCGCTTTCGTGGCCGCTGCTGTTTGCACCGCCCGAACGCTGTACGCCATGCGTGCCGTTCAAACCACGCGCGTGATCCGCATGATTGTGCGTGCCGGGTTCGCTGACGTCGTCGAACGGTTCGATGCTGGTGGTGTCGCCGTCAGCGTCGACGGCGCGCAGCGCGCCATTCGACGCCCGCGACGCGGGGGAAGGTCGGTTTCGCATGGACGGCTCGGCGCGCCGCTTCACGCGGCGGCGCTTTCCTCGCGAAACGACGTGCGCGGCAGCGGCTTGAGATGCGAGGCGAACTGCTCGGAGGCCGCCATCCACGAGAAGCGTTCGGCCCACGCGCGCGCGTGGTTGCGATCGATCTTCAACGCGTCGAGACAGGCTTCGCGCAGGTCTTCATGCATCGCGCCGGCGCCGCCGTCGCCCAGCACGTCGATCGGGCCGGTGACGGGGTAAGCGGCAACCGGCGTGCCACAAGCGAGCGCTTCGAGCAGGACGAGCCCGAAGGTGTCGGTGCGGCTCGGGAACACGAACACGTCCGCCGCTGCATACACTTTCGCCAGTTCGGCCTGCTTGAGCACGCCGAGATAATTCGCCTCCGGATAGCGCGATTTCAGTTCGGCCAGCGCCGGACCTTCACCGGCGACCCACTTCGAACCCGGCAGATCGAGCTTGAGAAACGCTTCGACATTTTTCTCGACGGCGACGCGGCCGACGTACAGAAAAATCGGCCGCGCGGTGTTGAGCACCTTCGAGTCCATCTGGTGGAAAATGTCCAGATCGACGCCGCGCGTCCACAACACGACATTGGTGAAGCCGAATTTTTCGAGGTCCTGCTTGACCACCGGCGTCGGCGCCATCACCGCGAGCGATGGCTTGTGGAACCAGTGCAGGAACTTGTACGTAGCGGCGATCGGAATGCCGAAACGGGCCTGCACGTACTCCGGAAAACGCGTGTGATAGGCGGTCGTGAACGGCAGCTTGTGGCTGATCGCGTAAGCGCGCGCGGCCATGCCGAGAGGGCCTTCCGTGGCGATGTGCAGCGCGTCGGGCGCGAACGCGTCGATCCGCGCGCGCAGCTTGCGGCGCGGCATCAGCGACAGGCGGATCTCAGGATAGGTCGGGCAGGGGATCGTCTTGAATTCGAGCGGCGTGAGCAGATCGACCTGGTGGCCGAGCGCGCTCAGTTCGCGCGTGGTGTTTTTCAGCGTGCGCACCACGCCATTGACCTGCGGCTCCCATGCGTCGGTGACGATCATGATCTTCATCGGTTTCGGCCCATTGAGGTTAAGACGGACTACGCGGTCTCCCGGGCCTTCTGCACGCCGACTTCCGGGGCGCGCATCACGGTCCAGTAGATCAACTTGAGTTCACCTTCGTACGTCTCGACGAGCGCGGAGAGGCTTTCGACCCAGTCGCCGTCGTTGCAATACAGCACGCCGTCGATATCGCGTATCTCGGCTTTATGGATGTGTCCGCAGACCACGCCGTCGCAGCCGCGGCGGCGCGCCTCGTCGGTCATCACGCGTTCGAACGAGGAGATGAAATTCACCGCGTTTTTCACCTGATGCTTCAGGTATTGCGAGAGCGACCAGTAGGGAAAACCGAACCGGCTGCGGATTCGATTGAACCAGCGGTTCAGGACCAGGATCATCGTGTAGAGCGTGTCGCCGAGGTAGGCGAGCCACTTGGCGTGCTGGATCACGCCGTCGAACAGATCGCCGTGCACGATCCACAGGCGCTTGCCGGCGAGCGTCGTGTGAAACGCCTCGCCGCGCACGTGGATGTCGCCGAACGCGAGGTCGCAGAACTGGCGCGCAGCTTCGTCGTGATTGCCGGGCACGTAGATCACCTGGGTGCCTTTGCGCGCTTTGCGCAGCACTTTCTGCACGACGTCGTTGTGCGCCTGCGGCCAGTACCAGCCTTTCTTCAGCTGCCAACCGTCGATGATGTCGCCGACGAGGTACAGATACTCCGACTCGTTGTGGCGCAGGAAATCGAGCAGATAGGGCGCCTGGCAGCCACTCGAACCGAGATGGATGTCGGACAGCCAGATGGTGCGGTAGCGATGCGGCTCGGCGTGGTCGTCGTCGGAATGATCGGCTTGCGTGTCGAGCGGAACGGGCGCCGCGGGCAACGGCAGGCCGTGACTACGATTGGGTTCCGGGTGGAACGCGACGGGGTCGACGCTCGGGCCGGTTTGGCGGAACAGGGAAGTCGCGGACGTTTTGGGGTCCATGGCTCACGCGTCGAGTTGCAGTGCCCGTATTGAGCCTGGCGCGCGTGACTATGCCGTGACAGTCATGAGAAGTTCTTATTACTGCGGATGTTGCGGCGGGGGAAATTCAGTTCGGCACGCTGATGACGCGCGTACCGGCGAGCCGGTCATGCAGGAATTGGCGCTGCGGATCGAAGCGTCCCGTGGCGGCCCACAGTACGAACCAGATGCCCGCAACCAGCAGCGTTTGCGGCAGCCTCAGCCCGAGCAGCGGGTGCAGCGCGAGCGGCGGCAGGAGCCATAGCCAGGCCAGCACGTAGCGGACGATGGCGCGTCCGGTGGAGAGCGGAGAGCCGTCGGCGGAGATCACCCGCAGGCGCCAGGTTTTCATCGGCAGGGTCTGGCCGCTGTGGGTCCAGAACCACACGAAATACAGGCCGACCACGAAACCGATCCATGCCGCCATCAGATCGTGGTGCGTCAAACCGTTGCGTTGCTGGGTGAGCGTGCTGAACAGATAGCCGGCGATGAACACCACGCCGAACAGGATCACGGCTTCGTAGAGCAGGGCGGCGAGGCGTCGTCGGACGGTGGGCGCGGTCCCGGCGGATTCGACGGGCAATGCCGGGGTCGTGAGCGGTTGGGACACAGTGACCTAAAAAGGATCAGGAACCGTTGAAGATCGACGGCGCCTCGGCCGGCGACACCGGCAGCGGCGTGGCGGGCACGAAACTGCCCGCGGCCGGAATCGGCGGCACGGTGGCAGCCGGGCTCGGCAACGTCGCGGCGGCGGCTGCGCTTGCTGCCGCGGCGCCGCTCGCGCCATGCTCGCGTGCATTGACCAGCCGGTCGATGCCCTTGATTTCGTTGCGCACCGACGGCGGCGCGCTGACGACGCTCGGCCGCCGCTTGCGTTCGCTGGCGGCAAGCCGTTCTTTTTGCTCTTCGGGCAACTGCTGGTAAGCCTTCCAGGCGTTCTGACGCGTTTCGCGCGGTAGTTCCTTCGAGACCTGATAGTTTTCGCGTGCGACGCGGCGCTGATCGGGCGTCATGCGAACCCATTCAGTCATGCGGTCATGCAGGCGTTTTTGCGCATCGGGCGACATCTTCGGGTAACGCGACGCGATCTTGATCCATTTGCGCTTGCGTTCTTCGCTGAACGAATCCCACTGGGATTCGAACGGCGCGAGCGCGATGTGCTCCGCCGAATTCAGGCGGCCCCACGCCAGGGGGCTTTTGCTGCCCGGTAGATCCGGCAATTCGACGGCGAGCGTCGGGGCGGGTGCTTTGGCCGTGGCGGTGCCGCCGGCAGCAGGTGTGCTGGCAGTCGCGGAGGTCGGGTAAAAGCGCGGATAAGTCGCGGCAAACGACACCAGGGCCGCGATCGTGCATCCGAAAACAACGGCCAGGCCGCGCTTGTAACTCACCCGAAAAATCTCCCGCTCAGTGGGCGCGTGAAAGGTACGCGTTGAAACCGTGGTCGAGATAGGCATTGAGCGGCAGGTCATCGCTAAGCATGGCGGCATCGATATCGGCGAGTTCGGCGGTGCGCTGCTGGTCCTCCCAGTAGGCGATACCCACGAGGCTCACGACCAGCGCGACCAGCGGCCAGGCGATCGCAAAGCGGCGCAGCGGCGAGCGGTGGCGCTGCGGCAGTTCGACCGGCGGCATGCCGCCGGCCATGCCGGCGCCGGCCAGAGCGGGCACGAAAACCGGCGCGCTCACCGTTTCCGGCTTCTTGCGGGCGAGCGCGGCACGTCGCGCCGCGGCGAGTCGATCGACGGTGGCGGAGGGAATGCTGGCGGCGGTTTCGTCGAGCGCGCGGCGCATTTGCCGGCCGAACTCGAGTTCTTTGGTTTCCAGGGAGCTCATAGCGTGATTCCTTTAGCCTTGAGCGCTATCGCCAGCGTGTGGGTGGCCCGCGAGCAGTGCGTTTTCACACTACCTTCGGAGCAGCCCATCGCGGCGGCAGTCTCGGCGACATCCATATCTTCCCAATAACGCATGAGAAACGCCTCCCGTTGACGTGCCGGTAACTTTTGGATCTCGTCGTCGATTAACTGCAGAACCTGTTCGCGTTCGAGTTTTTGTTCGTTGCTCTCGGAGCCCGCCGAGCCCTGCTGGGCTTCGAATGTTTCCAGTGGGTCGAATTCGTCGTCGTCGGCGTTGCCAAGCGACGAGAACAGGCTGATCCACGTATTGCGTACTTTGGCACGACGGAAATAATCGTGCATCGCATTCTGCAGAATACGCTGAAACAGGAGGGGAAGTTCAGCCGCAGGACGGTCGCCGTATTTTTCGGCGAGCTTGATCATCGCGTCCTGCACGATATCGAGCGAGGCGTCATCGTCCCGCACGGCGTAGACCGTCTGCTTGAATGCGCGCCTTTCGACGCCCGCCAAAAAGTCGGCGAGTTCCTTGTCTGATGCCATCCGTTGGGGGTCGGCGCAGCGAGCGTGCGCGTAATCGGTCGAAAAATGTCGTAAAACTCGCGGATGCTAACAAACTTTTGCGTCGCTGGGGCAAAACGTGATGCACCTTGCATCTCTATAACAAGCTTGCGGTCAATTGCCGGGTTCAGCAAGCAGGGCGGCGAGGCAATATTTGCTTGACCGCGCGGGCTTCAGCAGATATCGTCGCTGGTTCGCAACACAAGTGACTTGTCTCAATTGAGGTGTGGCCCAAGAAGCTCACCTGTCAACTGGACGCGCAGCTTGAACCCGAGCCACAAGCCCGGCAGAGAGCACCCGATCAATTTTTTGCCGAAAATTCGAAAGGTGAATCAATGAATATGCCCAGCGCGGAATTCTCCACGTCGGATACGACTCCACATCCTGAAGCTGACTCTATCGGCGCCACCGTGCTCATGAAAGCACTGGCCGACGAAGACGTCGAATTCGTTTGGGGCTATCCCGGCGGCTCGGTACTCTACATTTACGACGAGCTGTACAAGCAGGACAAGTTCCAGCACGTTCTCGTGCGTCACGAACAGGCCGCGGTCCACGCTGCCGACGCCTATGCGCGTTCCACCGGCAAGGTCGGTGTGTGTCTCGTGACCTCCGGCCCCGGCGTCACCAATGCGGTGACCGGTATCGCCACCGCCTACATGGATTCGATCCCTCTGGTTGTGATCAGCGGCCAGGTGCCGACTGCCGCGATCGGCCAGGATGCGTTCCAGGAGTGCGACACGGTCGGTATCACGCGTCCTTGCGTGAAGCACAACTTCCTCGTGAAGGACGTGCGCGACCTCGCCGCAACCGTCAAGAAAGCCTTCTATATCGCCCGAACCGGTCGTCCCGGCCCGGTGCTGATCGACATTCCGAAAGACGTGTCGAAGACGCCCTGCCAGTACGAGCCGCTCAAGAGCGTGTCGCTGCGTTCGTACAACCCGGTTACGAAGGGCCACTCCGGTCAGATCCGCAAGGCGGTTTCGCTCTTGCTGGGCGCGAAGCGTCCGTACATCTACACCGGCGGCGGCATCATTCTCGCGGACGCCTCGCGTGAGCTGAACCAGTTCGCCGATCTGCTCGGCTATCCCATCACCAATACGTTGATGGGTCTGGGCGGCTACCGCGCGAGCGACAAGAAATTCCTCGGCATGCTCGGCATGCACGGCACGTACGAAGCCAACATGGCGATGCAGCACTGCGACGTGCTGATCGCGATCGGCGCGCGCTTCGACGACCGCGTGATCGGCGACCCGGCGCATTTCTCGTCGGTGCCGCGCAAGATCATCCATATCGACATCGATCCTTCTTCCATCTCCAAGCGCGTCAAGGTCGATATTCCGATCGTCGGCGACGTGAAGGAAGTGCTGAAGGAGCTGATCGAGCAGTTGCAGACGGCCGAGCATGGCCCGGACACCGCGGCGCTCGCCGACTGGTGGAAGGACATCGAAGCCTGGCGCGCGAAAGACTGCCTCAAGTTCGACCGCAAGAGCGACATCATCAAGCCGCAGTACGTGGTGGAAAAGGCGTGGGAATTGACCGACGGCAATGCCTTCGTGTGTTCCGACGTCGGTCAGCACCAGATGTGGGCGGCCCAGTTCTATCGCTTCAACAAGCCGCGTCGCTGGATCAATTCCGGTGGTCTCGGCACGATGGGCTTCGGCCTGCCGGCGGCGATGGGCGTGAAGATGGCGCACCCGGACGACGACGTGCTCTGTATCACGGGCGAAGGCTCGATCCAGATGTGTATCCAGGAGCTCTCCACCTGCAAGCAGTACGAGACTCCGGTGAAGATCATCTCGCTGAATAACCGCTATCTGGGCATGGTGCGCCAGTGGCAGCAGATCGAATACAGCAAGCGCTATTCGCATTCGTACATGGATGCGTTGCCTGATTTCGTGAAGCTCGCCGAAGCGTACGGCCACGTCGGCATGCGTATCGAACGCACGGCTGACGTCGAACCGGCGCTCAAGGAAGCGCTGCGTCTGAAAGATCGCACGGTGTTTCTCGATTTCCAGACCGATCCGACCGAAAACGTCTGGCCGATGGTTCAGGCCGGCAAGGGCATCACCGAGATGCTCATGGGTTCGGAAGATCTATAACGACGGCGCGTTGAGTTAAACGCAGCGTTGGCTTCGTCATGCACGCCTTCAAGAAAGGCGAGGGCGGACGAAGCGGCGCGACACCGCTCGCAGACATCGACAAAACATCTGGAAGAAGCGAATCATGAGACACATCATTTCAGTCCTGCTGGAAAACGAACCGGGCGCGTTATCACGCGTGGTGGGTCTGTTCTCGGCACGCGGCTACAACATTGAAACCTTGACGGTGGCTCCGACCGAAGATCGTTCGCTGTCGCGCATGACCATCGTCTCCATTGGCTCGGACGACGTGATCGAACAGATCACGAAGCATCTGAACCGCCTGATCGAGGTGGTGAAAGTGGTCGACCTTACCGAGGGCGCCCACATCGAGCGCGAGCTGATGTTGATCAAGGTGAGGGCGGTCGGCAAGGAACGTGAGGAGATGAAGCGGATGTCGGATATTTTCCGCGGCCGCATCATCGACGTCACCGAAAAGACCTACACGATCGAACTGACGGGCGCGAGCGACAAGCTCGACGCCTTCATCGAAGGGATCGACGCCACGGCGATTCTCGAAACGGTCCGTACGGGCAGTTCGGGCATCGGTCGCGGCGAGCGCATTCTGAAGGTGTAACGCGCCACGTCCCGATCACGGCCGGGCGATGCTTCAGGCGCCCGGTCACGCAACACGACATTCTCAGTATTTGAATTTTTCAGTTATCACCGAATTTAGCCAAGGAACCGACATGAAAGTTTTCTACGACAAGGACGCTGACCTCTCCCTCATCAAGGGCAAGCAAGTCACGATCATCGGCTATGGCTCGCAAGGCCATGCGCACGCGCTGAACCTGAAGGAAAGCGGCGTGAACATCACGGTCGGTCTGCGTAAGGGCGGCGCATCGTGGAGCAAGGCTGAGAACGCCGGCCTGCAAGTCAAGGAAGTGGCGGAAGCCGTCAAGGGCGCAGACGTCGTCATGATGCTGCTGCCGGACGAGCAGATCGCCGAAGTCTACGCAAAAGAAGTGCACGCTAACGCCAAGCAAGGCGCGGCGCTCGCCTTCGCGCACGGTTTCAACGTGCACTATGGTCAAGTGATTCCGCGTGCCGACCTCGACGTGATCATGATCGCGCCGAAGGCGCCGGGCCACACGGTTCGCGGTACGTACTCGCAAGGTGGCGGCGTGCCGCACCTGATCGCCGTCGCACAAGACAAGTCGGGCGCAGCACGTGACATCGCTTTGTCGTACGCAGCAGCGAACGGCGGCGGCCGTGCCGGCATCATCGAAACCAACTTCCGCGAAGAAACGGAAACCGACCTGTTCGGCGAACAAGCCGTGCTGTGCGGCGGTACGGTCGACCTGATCAAGGCTGGCTTCGAAACGCTGGTGGAAGCGGGTTACGCGCCGGAAATGGCGTACTTCGAATGCCTGCACGAACTGAAGCTGATCGTCGACCTGATCTACGAAGGCGGCATCGCGAACATGAACTACTCGATCTCGAACAACGCCGAATACGGCGAGTACGTGACGGGTCCGCGTATCGTGACGGCTGAAACGAAGAAGGCGATGAAGGCCGTGCTGACCGACATTCAAACGGGCGAGTACGCGAAGAGCTTCATCATCGAAAACAAGGCTGGCGCACCGACGCTGCAATCGCGCCGCCGTCTGACGGCTGAACACCAGATCGAAACGGTCGGTGCCAAGCTGCGTTCGATGATGCCGTGGATCGCCGCGAACAAGCTGGTCGACCAGTCGAAGAACTAAGCTGGTCACTGCTTTGGTCCGGTGCGGCGGGTCGCCGCCGCTGCTGCAATTTAGCCGGACCCATCAAAAAGCCGTCCAAGGGTGCTGAACCCTGGGCGGCTTTTGCTATCCTACGGTTTTACAAAAACACAGAAGCCATTCATGAATTACCCTCATCCGATCATCGCGCGAGAAGGCTGGCCGTTCATCGCCATCGCGGCCGTCGTTGCATTGCTGGTTCACTTCTTCGCGGGGTTCGGCATTTCATGGCTGTTCTGGCTGATCGTGATCTTCGTCGTGCAGTTCTTCCGCGACCCGGCACGGCCGATCCCGACGCAAGCCAACGCGGTGCTGTGCCCAGCCGACGGCCGTATCGTCGCAGTCGAGACCGCGCATGATCCGTATGCCAATCGTGAAGCGCTGAAGATCAGCGTGTTCATGAACGTCTTCAACGTCCACTCGCAACGCTCGCCGGTGGATGGCGCGATCTCCAAGGTCGAATATTTCCCGGGCGCGTATCTGAACGCCGCCGTGGACAAGGCATCGACCGAAAACGAACGCAATGCGGTGGTGATCGAAATGGCCGGCGGCCAGACGGTGACCTCGGTGCAGATCGCCGGCCTGATCGCGCGGCGCATTCTTTGCTACGTGAGAGCGGGTGAGCCGCTTACCCGCGGGCAACGTTATGGATTCATCCGTTTCGGTTCCCGCGTCGACGTGTATCTGCCGGTGGGCAGCCGTCCGCGTGTGTCGATTGGCGAGAAGGTGTCGGCATCGTCCACGATCCTCGCTGAACTATAAAGCGGCACTAAGGAGGTTTTCCGAATGGCCGCATTCAAACGTCGACCCCGTAGCAGCGGACCGCTGCCGCGTCCGTTTCGCCGCAACAAGCCGATCGGAGCGGAGTTGTCGGCTGTCGATAGCCGGCGCGCTCAGCGCCAGCAGTTTCTGAGAAAACGCGGCATTTACCTGTTGCCGAACGCCTTCACGACAGCGGCGCTGTTCTGCGGCTTCTTTGCCGTGGTGCAGGCCATGAACGTGCGCTTCGAAGTCGCGGCCATCGCGATCTTCGTGGCGATGGTGCTCGACGGCATGGACGGCCGTGTCGCCCGTATGACGCACACACAGAGCGCGTTTGGCGAGCAGTTCGACAGTCTCTCGGACATGGTGTCGTTCGGCGTGGCGCCGGCGCTCGTGATGTACGAGTGGATTCTCAAGGACCTCGGGCGCTGGGGCTGGCTCGCGGCGTTCGTCTACTGTTCCGGTGCGGCGTTGCGTCTCGCGCGCTTCAATACGAACATCGGCGTGGTCGACAAGCGTTTCTTCCAGGGCATGCCGAGTCCGGCGGCTGCAGCGCTGATCGCCGGCTTCGTGTGGCTGGCGACGGACAACCGCGTGCCGCTCAAGCTGGTGTGGCTGCCGTGGGTTGCTTTCGTGCTGACCATTTATGCCGGCGTGACGATGGTATCGAACGCGCCGTTCTATAGCGGCAAGGCGCTCGACGTCCGGCATCGCGTGCCATTTGGCGTGGTGTTGCTGGTGGTGCTGGCGTTCGTGCTGGTGTCGTCCGATCCGCCGTTGATGCTGTTCGGCCTGTTCGTGCTCTACGGTCTCTCGGGCTATGCATTCTGGGGTTACCAGGCGCTGCGCGGGCGGGCAAATCCGGCGCGATCGGTGGCGCGGGACCGGTAAAGTCCGGTTCCATCTCACTCGATGCGACATGAAAAAACGGCGGCCTGCGGGCCGCCGTTTTCATTTTGCGCTTGCCGTTCGACGATCGTTCCTGGACGCCTTGCAGGCAGGTCCGGCGCTAATTGCACGCTGGCGGGAATGTCGTTATAGTCAGTCGATGACTGCGCTCCGGATTCGCTCGATCTGCTGCACGGCGAGCTTTAATCCGAATCCCAGCAGGCCGATGCACCACTGAACGCGCCAGCGGCACCCGTCTGCCGCGCCGAACTTCGTCCTCCGTCTGCCCCTTCCGCGATTGAGCGTCGCCATGGTGGCGCAGACACACAAATTCCAAGATCCGATCCCCACAATTGCACGACTCCGCAGGAGACTCGACATGTCCGACAAACTGATCATATTCGACACCACGTTGCGTGACGGCGAGCAATCGCCCGGCGCGTCGATGACGAAGGAAGAAAAAATCCGCATCGCCAAACAGCTCGAGCGGATGAAGGTGGACGTGATCGAAGCCGGTTTTGCGGCCAGTTCGAATGGCGACTTCGACGCGATTCAAACCATCGCCGGCCTCATCAAGGACAGCACGGTTTGCTCGCTCGCCCGTGCCAACGACAAGGACATCCAACGCGCCGCCGACGCGCTCAAGCCCGCCGATCATTTCCGCATCCACACATTCATCGCAACCTCGCCGTTGCACATGGAAAAGAAGCTGCGCATGACGCCGGACCAGGTGTTCGAGCAGGCCAAACTGGCTGTGCGTTTCGCCCGCAAATTCACGGACGACGTCGAGTTCTCGCCGGAAGACGGCAGCCGCTCCGACATGGACTTTCTGTGCCGCGTGCTCGAAGCGGTGATCGCCGAAGGCGCGACCACCATCAACATCGCCGATACGGTTGGTTACGGCGTGCCGGAACTGTACGGCCAGCTCGTGAAGACGCTGCGCGAGCGCATCCCCAACTCGCACAAGGCGGTGTTCTCGGTGCATTGCCATAACGACCTCGGCATGGCGGTGGCGAACTCGCTGGCCGGCGTGCAGATCGGCGGCGCGCGTCAGGTCGAATGCACGATCAACGGTCTCGGCGAGCGCGCGGGCAACACGTCGCTCGAAGAAATCGTGATGGCGGTGAAGACGCGCAAGGATTATTTCGGCCTCGAAGTTGGGCTGGATACCACGCAGATCGTGCCGGCGTCGAAACTGGTGTCGCAGATCACCGGTTTTGTCGTGCAGCCGAACAAGGCCGTGGTCGGTGCGAATGCGTTCGCGCACGCGTCCGGCATCCACCAGGACGGCGTGCTGAAAGCGCGCGACACCTACGAAATCATGCGCGCCGAAGACGTGGGCTGGAGCGCGAACAAGATCGTGCTCGGCAAGCTGTCGGGCCGTAACGCGTTCAAGCAGCGTCTGCAGGAACTGGGCATTGCGCTCGATAGCGAAGCCGAATTGAACACGGCATTTGCGCGCTTCAAGGAACTGGCCGATCGCAAGTCGGAGATTTTCGACGAAGACATCATCTCGATCGTGACCGAAGAATCAGCTGAGGCGCAGCAGAAGGAGCACTACCAGTTCCTGTCGCTGTCGCAGCATTCGGAAACCGGCGAGCAACCGCACGCGAAAATCGTGTTCTCGGTAGAAGGCAAGGAAGTGACCGGCGAAGCACGCGGCAACGGCCCGGTGGACGCCACGCTCAACGCGATCGAAACCGAAGTGGGCAGCGGCTCCGAGCTGCTGCTGTACTCGGTGAACGCGATCACCACCGGCACGCAGGCGCAAGGCGAAGTGACCGTGCGTTTGTCGAAGAGCGGGCGCATCGTCAACGGCGTGGGCACCGATCCGGACATCGTCGCGGCGTCGGCAAAGGCTTATATTTCGGCGCTCAACAAGCTGTACTCGAACGTGAGCAAGTTGAACCCGCAGCGTTCGGAATGAGCGAGGCGAGTGCGCTGCGTCGATGGCGTGGCTGCAGGTAAATAAAAAGCCCCGCGCCTTGAACGGCGCGGGGCTTTTTTTTGGATTCGCTCAGAACAGGCTGCGGCGATCCGGATCGTGCAGCGGGTCGGGCGTTTTTTGCGTGAGCCGCACAATGCCCTGGTCGTCGAAATAGAAGCTATACATCATGTACCAGACGTTGTCTTCCAGATAGCGATAAGTCCAGACTTCACGCTTCATCAGCGGGAAGTACGCGGTTTCGACCGGACGGCCGAAATTCACCAGCACGTCGCTCCTGGTCCATTTACCGATTTCGGCCCGGTAGAACTCGTTGGGCTGGAGCACCTGGCGCACGTTGACGATCTTGCCGGCAGCGTCGATGTCGGCGGCGGTAGTGGTTTCGCCCATCGGCTGGGTCGGCCACATCAGCCGCTTGCCGCCGTTGGGCAGGTCGTAGGTTTCGCGCGGCGCACCCAGGCGCGCGACGATGGCCGATTGATCCTCGCCTTGTTGAAACTGCTGCCAGGGTTGCGCGCAGCCGGCGAGCATTAACGCGCACAGGCAGGCGAGCGCGGTGCCGCGCAGCCGTCGCGCGAGCGGCGCTTCGGTCGAGGCCGCCGTGGCGTGGTGGCGGTTGAGCATGAATTCCTCCGATGGCATTCGAATAGCGGTTTTTATCATCGAGACGCATTATTTTGACACGCGCTGCGGCAAAAGACCTGCGCCGCGCGAAACGTCGTCCACGAAAGGCCGCCCGCTACATTAACGCTTGGCGCGGCTTGCTTATTCCGTCGCCAACGCCCTATGATCCGCGCTTCAACGGTTCGAGCGGGACAATCAAGATGGCGAAGTGGCAACGAACGGCGGCGACGGCACTGGCCGCGATTTCGATGGTCGCAGCGACCTGCGCGCTGGGACAGAACGCAGCCAAACCCGGTGGCGCACCGATCCAGCTGGCGCTGATCGAAGGCATGTCCGGCCCCTTCGCGAACGCCGGAGCGGCGGTGGAGCGTAATCTGCGCTTCGGCGTCGAGCAGGTCAACGCGCACGGCGGCGTGAAACTCGCCGACGGTGCGCATCCGCTGGAACTGGTGGTGCTGGACAGCAAGGGCAGCACCGAAGAAGCGCTTACCCAGTTGCGCGCGGCTGCCGACCGGCATATCGGCTACATCATGCAAGGCAATAGCTCGGCGGTCGCTGCCGCGCTGATCGGCGCGATCGACAAGCAGAACAGCCGCGAGCCCGCCAACCGCGAGCTTTTCCTCAACTATTCCGCCGACGACCCCGCGCTGACCAATGCCGCGTGCAGCTTCTGGCACTTCCGCTTCGACGCGCACGCCGGTATGCGCATGGACGCGCTGGCCGAGGTGATCCAGCGCGACAAGGCGGTGAAGAAGGTCTATCTGCTGAACCAGGATTACAGCTTTGGGCACGACGTCAGCAGTCTTGCGCGCTCGACGCTGGCGACCAGGCGCCCGGATATCGCCGTGGTCGGCGACGAGTTTCATCCCATCGGCCGGGTGAAGGACTTTGCGCCTTATATCGCGAAGATTCGCGCGAGCGGCGCAGACGCAGTAATTACGGGCAACTGGGGCAATGACCTGACGCTGCTGGTCAAGGCGGCGCGCGAGCAGGGCCTCGACACCCGGTTCTACACGTTCTACGGCAATAGTCTCGGCGCGCCCGCCGCTTTGGGCGACGCCGGCGTGAAACACGTGATTGCGGTCGCCGATTGGCATCCGAACGCCGGCGGTTCAGCTTCCGACGCCTGGTATGCCGCGTTCCGGGCCCGTTTCCCGGCCACCCAGGACGACTATCCGGTGCTGCGCATGCCGCTGATGATCGAAACCCTCGCCGCGGCCATGACGCGCGCCGGCACCGCCGATCCGCTGGCCGTCGCCCGCGCATTGGAAGGCCTCAAATTCGACAACGGCTTCCACGCCACGTGGATGCGTGCCGACGATCACCAACTGATTCAGCCCCTTTATGTTATGGAGATGGACAAAGCCGGCACGCCCGGCGTGCATTTCGATAACGAAGGCTCCGGCTACGGTTTTCGCACGGTGCTGGCGTTGCAGCCCGAGCAGACCGTCCCGCCGACGACTTGCAAGATGAAGCGGCCGTAGAAGGTGTCGTTCGCGCGTCTGCTCCGTCCGTGGTCCCGCCCGCAGCAGCGGGGTTCGCGGCGGATTTGGGCTGTGCTACAATATGCGTCCCGTTGTGAGGCATGGCTGTGAATGCCAATGATTCACATGCGGGAGTAACCCACGGCACGGCCTTTCTTCCGTGACCGCCTGTCCAGTTCTCAAGGAAATCGACATGTCCGCAGTTGAAACAAGCAAGAAGTCCGAAGTCGTTGCGCAATTCGCACGCGCAGCTAACGACACCGGCTCCCCCGAAGTCCAGGTCGCGCTGCTCACGACCCGCATCAACGAACTGACCGTTCACTTCAAGGCACACACGAAAGATCACCACAGCCGCCGCGGTCTGCTGCGCATGGTGAGCCGCCGTCGTAAGCTGCTCGACTACCTGAAGGGTAAGGACGCGGATCGTTACCGCGCACTGATCGAGGCGCTGGGCCTGCGTAAGTAATCGGCCAGTCGTTCGACAAGATGCCTGTGTCAGTTCCACTGATGCAGGCATTTTGTTTTTGCACGGTGCGCTTCATGTGACGCGCATCGCCTGTTCTCCGCAGTGGCGTGCCGATTCATGCGGCGGAAACAGTGCAGTACATGCAGTAAAGAAAGCAGCAAAGAAGAGAAAGATGGCCGGGCTTCAGGGCAGAGCTTTGTGTCATTCCAGCGGTTCGCGCGCGTACTCAACGTAGGGCGTGGTTCTCTGGAATGGCATAACACTCCTCTTCCCCTGTGGCGCCGGTCCCGGCGTTGCCGCGCCGCTTCTGGTCCGCGCGGCATTACGAAGAGGAAAAGCAATGACTATGTTCAATAAGATCGTCAAAGAATTTAAGTGGGGACAGCATAACGTCCGCCTCGAAACGGGCGAAATGGCTCGTCAGGCGAGCGGCGCGGTGATCGTCGACATCGAAGACACCGTGGTGCTGGCCACCGTGGTCGGCGCGAAGACGGCCAAGCCGGGTCAAGACTTCTTCCCGCTGACGGTCGACTACCTCGAAAAAACCTACGCTGCCGGCAAGATCCCGGGTGGTTTCTTCCGTCGCGAAGGCCGTCCGTCGGAAGGCGAAACGCTGACCTCGCGCCTGATCGATCGTCCGCTGCGCCCGCTGTTCCCGGAAGGCTTCTACAACGAAGTCCAGGTCGTGATCCATGTCCTGTCGCTGAACCCGGAAATTCCCGCTGACATTCCCGCGCTGATCGGCGCGTCGGCGGCGCTCGCCATTTCCGGTCTGCCGTTCAACGGCCCGGTCGGCGCAGCACGCGTGGCTTACATCAACAACGAATACGTGTTGAACCCGACGCGTCCGCAAATGAAGGAATCGGCACTCGACCTGATCGTCGCCGGTACGGAACGCGCGGTGCTGATGGTTGAATCCGAAGCCCAGCAACTGAGCGAAGAAATCATGCTCGGCGGCGTGGTGTTCGGTCACGAGCAAATGCAGATCGCGATCGACGCGATCCACGAACTGGTTCGCGAAGGCGGCAAGCCGGAATGGGACTGGAAGCCGGCAGCGAAGAATGAACCGCTGATCGCACGCGTGGCGGAACTGGCGCAAGCCGACCTGCTCGCCGCTTACCAGATCCGCGACAAGCAAGCCCGTTCGACCAAGCTGAAGGAAGTCTACGCAGCGACGTCGGCGAAGCTGGAAGAAGACGCAGCAGCAAGCGGCACGACGGCCGCCGACAAGGCAACCGTCGGCAACGTGCTGTTCGACATCGAAGCGAAGATCGTCCGTACGCAGATCCTGAACGGCGAGCCGCGTATCGACGGCCGCGACACGCGCACGGTGCGCCCGATCGAAATCCGTACCGGCGTGCTGCCGCGTACGCACGGTTCGGCACTCTTCACGCGTGGCGAGACGCAAGCGATGGTGGTCGCAACGCTGGGCACGAAGGGCGACGAGCAGAACATCGACGCGCTCGAAGGCGAGTACCGCGAACGCTTCATGCTTCACTACAACATGCCTCCGTTCGCGACCGGCGAAACGGGTCGCGTCGGTTCGCCGAAGCGCCGTGAAATCGGCCACGGCCGTCTGGCCAAGCGCGCGCTGGCTGCTTGCCTGCCGAGCGCCGACGAATTCGGCTACTCGATTCGCGTGGTGTCGGAAATCACGGAATCGAACGGTTCTTCGTCGATGGCTTCGGTGTGCGGCGGCTGCCTCGCGCTGATGGACGCCGGCGTGCCGATGAAGGCGCACGTCGCCGGCATCGCCATGGGCCTGATCCTCGAGGACAACAAGTTTGCCGTGCTGACCGACATCCTCGGCGACGAAGATCACCTCGGCGACATGGACTTCAAGGTGGCGGGTACGGAACAAGGCGTGACCGCGCTGCAGATGGACATCAAGATCCAGGGCATCACCAAGGAAATCATGCAGGTCGCCCTCGCGCAAGCGAAGGAAGGCCGTATGCACATCCTCGGCAAGATGACTGCGGCTGTGTCGGGCGCAAACACTGTGCTGTCGGACTACGCGCCGCGCATGATCACCATCAAGATCAATCCGGAAAAGATCCGCGACGTGATCGGCAAGGGTGGTTCGGTGATTCGCGCGCTGACGGAAGAAACCGGCACGACGATCGATATTTCGGACGACGGCGTCGTCACCATCGCCAGCACGAGCAGCGAAGGGATGGCCGAAGCGAAGAAGCGTATCGAGAACATCACGCTGGAAGTCGAAGTGGGCCAGGTCTACGAAGGCACCGTGCTCAAGCTGCTCGATTTCGGCGCGATCGTGAACATCCTGCCGGGCAAGGATGGTCTGCTGCACATTTCCGAAATCGCCAACGAGCGTATCAAGGACATCAACGACTACCTGAAGGACGGCCAGCAAGTGAAGGTCAAGGTCATCCAGACGGACGAAAAGGGTCGTGTGCGTTTGTCCGCCAAGGCGTTGCTGAACGACGCGCCGAACGACGCGCCGCAAGGCGAACCGACGCCGCAGTAATGCGGTAGCGGTGTAACGGCCGGCAGCGCGAAGGCGCGCCGGCCGTTTTTTCATGAAGAGAGTGCAGGGTGGATTGCATTGCCGGCGCATGCGGAGTCGCACAAGCGGTTACTCTGTGTGGCAACGGGTAGGCAACGCAATCCAATCTTGGAGTTGACGCAGATGAAAGCGATCGAAATCACCGAATTCGGTGCGCCAGACGTTCTCAAACTGGCCGAGCGGCCCACGCCGCAGCCGAAAGCAGGCGAGGTGCTCATCAAGGTGGCGGCTTCCGGCATCAATCGTCCGGACGTGTTCCAGCGCAAGGGCGGCTATGCGCCGCCGCCGGGTGCGTCGGATCTGCCGGGGCTGGAAGTGGCGGGGGAAATTGTCGGCGGTAATATCGACGAGAAGAACAACCCGTTCGGCCTGAAAATCGGCGATCGCGTGTGCGCGTTGCTGGCGGGTGGCGGCTACGCGGAATACGCGGTCGCACCGCTGCTGCAGTGCCTGCCGGTGCCGGCGGGTCTGTCGGACGTTGAAGCGGCGTCGTTGCCGGAAACTTTCTTCACGGTCTGGAGCAACGTGTTCGACCGTGCGCAACTCGGCAAGGGCGAAGGTGCCCCGAACGAGACGCTGCTGGTGCAGGGCGGCTCGAGCGGCATCGGCGTGACGGCGATCCAGATTGCACATGCACTCGGTTTTCGCGTGTTCGCGACGGCCGGGTCGGACGAAAAGTGCCGCGCGTGCGAAGCCTTGGGCGCGGAGCGGGCGATCAACTACAAGACTGAGGATTTCGTCGAAGTCATCAAGTCGCTGACCAATGATCGTGGTGTCGATGTGGTGCTGGATATGGTCGCGGGCAGTTACGTGCCGCGCGAACTCACGGCGTTGGCCGAAGGCGGCCGGATCGTCGTGATCGCCTTATTGGGCGGGGCGAAGGCGGAGCTGAACCTGAATGAGGTGTTGCGCCGTCGCCTGACCGTCACGGGGTCGACGCTGCGTCCGCGGCCGGTCGAATTCAAGGCGAAAATTGCCGCGCAGCTGAGGGACCAGGTCTGGCCGCATCTCGAAGATGGCCGCATCAAGCCGGTGGTTTATCGCGTGTTCCCGGCTTCTCAGGCGGCGCAGGCGCATGAGCTCATGGAGAGCAGCGAGCACGTTGGCAAGATCGTGCTGAGTTGGGGACAGGACGCTTGACGCGCCAGGTTTAATAAGGTCCGTTTGACCCGGGCCACCCAGCGCAGTAAAATTGCGCGTTTTGCGCACGCCGCATGAATCCGAAAGGCGGACTGTAAGCGCAAACCGAAGTCCGCCGCCAAGACAAGACGAGACGATGTCGAAACAACGAGCGAAGCTGGTAGTCGGAAACTGGAAGATGCACGGGCAACTCGCCGTTAATGCCACGCTGTTGCAGGCGGTGGCGCTAGGTGCAGCCGAATTGCCAGCCGATGTGGGCGTCGGCGTGTGTGTGCCGTGTCCGTATCTCGCGCAAGCGCAATCGTTGCTGGAAGGCAGCCGGGTCGTGTGGGGCGTGCAGGACGTGTCCGCCTTCACGCACGGTGCTTATACCGGCGAGGTGGCCGCTCCCATGGTGGTGGATTTTGGTGCCACGCTCGCTATCGTCGGGCACTCGGAGCGCCGCGCCTATCATCGTGAAAGCGCTGAACTCGTCGCGGTCAAAACGCAGCGCGCGCTGGAAGCGGGTTTGACGCCGATCGTCTGTGTCGGCGAAACGCTCGAAGAGCGCGAAGCGAATTTGACCGAGCAGGTTGTCGGCGTGCAGCTCGATGAAGTGCTGGCGAAACTGTCGGACATCGAGGCAGCACGGATCGTGGTGGCTTACGAGCCCGTCTGGGCAATTGGCACCGGCAAGAGCGCCACGTCGGAGCAGGCGCAATCGGTTCACGCGTTTCTGCGTTCGCGCCTGGCAGCAAAGGCTGCGGCTGTGGCGAACGTGCAGGTGTTGTATGGCGGTAGCGTCAAGCCGGAGAACGCGGAAGAGCTGTTCCGCCAGCCGGATATCGACGGTGGCCTGATTGGCGGCGCGTCGTTGAAAGACCAGGATTTTCTGGCGATCTGCAAGGCGGCGGCCGCTACGAGCGTCGCTGGTTGAGCAGGGCGCCTCGGCTAGGATGGCCCCATCCCGCGCAACGCAATATGTGGTGCGCGGTTAAATAAAGACTCAGGTGAGTGTGATGCTGTATTTGAAAACATTGATTATCGTCGTTCAGCTGTTGTCGGCACTTGGCGTCATCGGCCTTGTCTTGCTGCAACACGGCAAAGGCGCCGATATGGGCGCTGCATTTGGTAGTGGCGCGTCGGGCAGCCTGTTCGGCGCGACCGGTTCGGCGAACTTTTTGTCGCGCACGACGGCTGTGCTCGCCGCTGTGTTTTTTGTCACGACGTTGACGCTGACTTACCTCGGCTCGTATCACTCGAAGCCGTCCGCAGGCTTGCTGGGCGCGGCATCGACCGCGCCGCTCGCAACTTCGGCTGCTTCGGCGCCGGTCGGTGGTTCGGCTGCGCTGGCCGCCTCGGCGGCTTCCGTGCCAGCTACGGACGTGCCGAAATAAATTTC
The DNA here is from genome assembly GCF_900996225.1 of Paraburkholderia sp. BCC1884. Taxonomy (GTDB): domain Bacteria; phylum Pseudomonadota; class Gammaproteobacteria; order Burkholderiales; family Burkholderiaceae; genus Paraburkholderia. The sequence continues at coordinate 654,996 of NZ_CAAJGL010000101.1, forward strand.
GGTCAAAGTGCAGTTTGTGCGTTGAACAAACCGTTTAACCAAGTTATAATTTGAGTCTTGAAGCGATTCGCGGGTTTTACAAGCTGTTTTCCCGGATTGCATGCAGTGCCGACGTGGTGAAATTGGTAGACACGCTATCTTGAGGGGGTAGTGGCGAAAGCTGTGCGAGTTCGAGTCTCGCCGTCGGCACCAAAATGTTATCTAATGCCAGCCGCTTGCTTCGCTTCGGCTGGCATTTTCACTTTCAGGGCACGGTTTGCGTTGGGTTCGCGGCGTGTGCGTTTCGGAGGTGATTTAGCGTCAGGAGTGATATGCTCTTGGCGGCACTCAGAACCAACCGATTGAGGATAGTCTTGAACCTCGCAGCCTATTTCCCCGTCTTGTTGTTCCTCGTTGTGGGCACTGGTTTAGGCGTTGCATTGGTCAGTATCGGCAAGATCCTCGGTCCCAACAAGCCCGATACCGAGAAAAACGCACCGTACGAGTGCGGCTTCGAAGCATTCGAAGATGCGCGCATGAAGTTCGACGTGCGCTATTACCTCGTCGCCATTCTCTTCATCATTTTCGACCTTGAAACCGCATTCCTGTTCCCGTGGGGCGTAGCTCTGCGCGACATCGGCTGGCCCGGGTTCATGGCAATGATGATTTTCCTGCTCGAATTCCTGCTGGGCTTCGCCTATATCTGGAAGAAGGGCGGCCTCGACTGGGAATGATGGATTAATCGCCGGTTTGCGTGGGTGGCCAGGCTTGCCACCCCGTCTGGAGTGGAAAGCAAATGAGTATCGAAGGGGTCTTGAAGGAAGGGTTTGTCACCACGACGGCTGACAAGCTGATCAACTGGACGCGCACCGGCTCCCTGTGGCCGATGACGTTCGGTCTGGCGTGTTGCGCGGTCGAGATGATGCATGCGGGTGCAGCCCGTTATGACCTCGACCGTTTTGGCGTGGTGTTTCGTCCGAGTCCGCGTCAGTCGGACGTGATGATCGTCGCCGGCACGCTTTGCAACAAAATGGCGCCGGCTCTGCGCAAGGTCTACGACCAGATGGCCGAGCCGCGCTGGGTGATTTCGATGGGTTCGTGCGCGAACGGTGGCGGTTACTACCACTACTCCTATTCGGTCGTGCGCGGCTGCGACCGGATCGTGCCGGTCGACGTCTATGTGCCGGGTTGCCCGCCTACGGCGGAAGCGCTGGTCTACGGCGTGATCCAGTTGCAGGCCAAGATTCGCCGCACCAACACAATCGCCCGTCAATAAGGCCAACGCCTCCCCCACAATATGGCAAGCAAACTCGAGACCCTGAAAGCGAACCTCGAGGCGGCCTTTGGCGGCCTCCTCCTGAGTACTACCGAGGCAATCGGTGAGTTGACGATCGTCGTGAAGGCTGGCGACTATCTCAAGGTGGCAACGCGTCTGCGCGACGACAGCTCGTTCGGCTTCGAACAGTGCGTCGATCTGTGCGGCGTCGACTACCAGACCTATGCCGACGGCGCTTACGACGGTCCGCGTTTTGCAGCCGTGCTGCACTTGTTGTCGGTGCAGAACAACTGGCGTCTGCGTCTGCGCGTGTTCGCGCCAGACGACGAAGTGCCGATCCTGCCGTCCGTCGTCGAAATCTGGAGTTCGGTCAACTGGTACGAGCGCGAAGCATTCGACCTGTACGGCATCGTCTTCGAAGGCCACCCCGACCTGCGCCGCATCCTCACCGACTACGGTTTCATCGGTCACCCGTTCCGCAAAGATTTCCCTGTCTCCGGTTACGTCGAAATGCGTTACGACCCGGAAGAGAAGCGCGTCGTCTATCAGCCTGTGACGATCGAGCCGCGGGAAATCACGCCGCGCGTGATCCGCGAAGATCGCTATGGCGGTCTGAAACACTAAGAGAACGCCATGGCAGAGATCAAGAACTACACGCTCAACTTCGGCCCGCAGCATCCGGCAGCGCACGGTGTGTTGCGCCTCGTGCTCGAGCTCGACGGCGAAGTCATCCAGCGCGCCGACCCGCACATCGGTCTGCTGCATCGCGCGACTGAAAAGCTCGCCGAAACCAAAACCTTCATCCAGTCCGTGCCGTACATGGATCGTCTCGACTACGTGTCGATGATGGTCAACGAGCACGGCTACGTGATGGCGATCGAAAAGCTGCTGGGCATCGAAGTGCCGATCCGCGCGCAATACATTCGCGTGATGTTCGACGAAGTCACGCGCGTGCTGAACCACCTGATGTGGATCGGCGCACATGCGCTCGACGTCGGCGCGATGGCGGTGTTCCTGTATGCGTTCCGCGAACGCGAAGACCTGATGGACGTGTACGAAGCGGTGTCCGGCGCACGGATGCACGCGGCTTACTATCGTCCGGGCGGCGTGTATCGCGATCTGCCGGACGTCATGCCGCAGTACAAGGCGTCGAAGATTCGCAATGCGAAAGCGTTGTCGCGGATGAACGAGAACCGTCAGGGTTCGTTGCTCGATTTCATCGACGACTTCTTCACGCGGTTCCCGAAGTGTGTCGACGAATACGAAACGCTGCTTACCGACAACCGGATCTGGAAGCAACGTCTGGTCGGTATCGGTGTGGTCTCGCCGGAACGTGCGCTGAACCTCGGTATGACCGGCGCGATGTTGCGCGGCTCGGGTATCGAGTGGGATCTGCGCAAGAAGCAGCCGTATGAAGTCTATGACAAGATGGATTTCGACATTCCGGTCGGTGTGAATGGCGATTGTTACGACCGCTATCTGGTTCGCGTCGAAGAAATGCGTCAGTCCACGCGGATTGTGAAACAGTGCATTGAGTGGCTGCGTAAGAATCCGGGCCCCGTGATGGTCGACAATCACAAGGTTGCGCCGCCGTCGCGCGTGGGCATGAAGTCGAACATGGAAGACTTGATTCACCACTTCAAGCTCTTCACGGAAGGCTTCCATGTGCCGGAAGGCGAAGCGTACGCAGCCGTTGAGCATCCGAAGGGCGAGTTCGGCATCTATCTGATCTCGGACGGCGCGAACAAGCCGTATCGCCTGAAGATCCGCGCGCCGGGTTATGCGCACCTGTCCACGCTGGATGAAATGGCGCGCGGTCACATGATCGCCGACGCCGTGACCATCATCGGCACGCAGGACATCGTGTTCGGCGAAGTCGATCGCTAGGACGTATTCATCGGCGCGTGTCTTCAGGTTGCAGCGAAGCGCGCGTCAAGCACAGGAACGCCGGGTCTGTCGCAGCATGAGTGAGCGACGGGTTTTCGTTCGGTAGGAATTGAAAGAGTCGTGTCTGAAAATGATCTCAGCTGAAGGCCTGAAAGAAATCGATCGCGCGATCGCCAAGTATCCCGCCGATCAAAAACAGTCCGCCGTAATGTCGGCGCTGGCCACTGCTCAGGAAGAGCATGGCTGGCTGTCGCCCGAACTCATGCAGTTCGTCGCGGACTACCTCGGCATGCCGGCCGTCGCCGTGCAGGAAGTCGCGACTTTCTACACGATGTACGAGACCTCGCCGGTCGGGAAGTACAAGATCACGCTCTGCACGAACCTGCCGTGCCAACTCGGCCCGGACGGCGGTGCCGAAGGTGCCGCTGATTATCTGAAGCAGAAGCTCGGCATCGACTTCGGCGAAACCACGCCCGACGGCAAGTTCACCTTGAAAGAAGGTGAGTGCATGGGCTCATGCGGCGATGCGCCGGTGATGCTGGTGAACAACCATCGCATGTGCAGCTTCATGAGCCGCGCGAAGATCGACCAGCTGCTCGAGGAACTTTCGAAATGACGTCTTTACACGATCGTCACATCAAACCGCTGATTCTCGCCGGCCTGAACGGCGACAACTGGCATCTCGAAGACTATGTGTCGCGCGGCGGTTACGCCCAGCTGCGACGTATTCTGGAAGAAAAGATTCCGCCCGAACAGGTGATCGCCGAGGTCAAGGCCTCGGGTCTGCGCGGCCGGGGCGGTGCGGGCTTCCCGACCGGGCTGAAGTGGAGCTTCATGCCGCGTCAGTTCCCGGGCCAGAAATACCTCGTCTGCAATTCGGACGAAGGTGAACCGGGCACATTCAAAGACCGTGACATCCTGCGCTTCAATCCGCATTCACTGATCGAAGGCATGATCATCGGCGCGTACGCGATGGGCATCACGGTCGGCTACAACTATATTCACGGCGAAATCTGGGAAGCCTACAAACGCTTCGAAGCAGCGCTGGACGAAGCTCGCCGCGCCGGGTTCCTCGGCGAGAACATCATGGGTTCGGGCTTCTCGTTCGAACTGCATGCGCACCACGGTTACGGCGCCTACATTTGCGGCGAAGAAACCGCGTTGCTGGAGTCGCTGGAAGGCAAGAAAGGCCAGCCGCGCTTCAAGCCGCCGTTCCCGGCGAGCTTCGGCGTGTACGGCAAGCCGACCACGATCAACAACACCGAGACGTTCGCGGCCGTGCCGTTCCTGCTCGCGGTCGGCCCGCAGAATTACCTCGAGATCGGTAAGCCGAACAACGGCGGCACGAAGATTTTCTCGGTGTCGGGCGACGTCGAACGTCCGGGCAACTATGAAATTCCGCTCGGCACGCCTTTCGCGACGCTGATGGAACTCGCCGGCGGCATTCGCGGCGGCAAGAAGATCAAGGCTGTGATTCCTGGCGGTTCGTCGGCGCCGGTGATTCCGGGCGACATCATGATGCAGACCGATATGGACTACGACTCGATCGCCAAGCAAGGCTCGATGCTTGGTTCGGGGGCGGTCATCGTGATGGACGAGACACGCTGCATGGTGCGCTCGCTGCTGCGTCTGTCGTACTTCTATTACGAAGAGTCTTGCGGTCAATGCACGCCTTGCCGCGAAGGCACGGGCTGGCTGTACCGCGTCGTGCATCGTATCGAGCACGGGCTCGGCCGTCCGGAGGATCTGGATCTGCTGAACTCGGTCGCTGAGAACATCATGGGTCGCACGATTTGCGCGCTCGGCGATGCAGCGGCCATGCCGGTGCGCGGCATGCTCAAGCACTACTGGGACGAATTCGAATATCACGTCGCCCACAAGCATTGCCTCGTCGGCGGTCATGCCGGCGCAGCGGCGGCGTCGGAAACCGTAGCGGCTTGAGTACCAGATAAGCACGCAGAACAACACGTCAACCGCGGGATTCATCGTCTGAAAAATGGGCGATGAACAGGGCGAACGATTGAGCGGTAACAGGTTAAGGAAGATTGACCATCATGGTTGAACTTGAAATAGACGGCAAGAAAGTCGAGGTGCCTGAAGGCAGCATGGTGATCCAGGCTGCGCATAAGGTCGACACGTACATTCCTCACTTCTGCTATCACAAGAAGCTGTCGATTGCGGCCAACTGCCGGATGTGTCTGGTCGATGTCGAAAAGATGCCGAAGGCCGTGCCCGCATGCGCCACGCCGGTGTCGGCCGGCATGATCGTGCGCACCAAGTCGGACAAGGCGGTGAAGGGTCAGCAAGCCGTGATGGAATTTCTGCTGATCAACCACCCGCTGGATTGCCCGATCTGCGACCAGGGCGGCGAATGCCAGTTGCAGGATCTGGCTGTCGGTTACGGCAAGTCGTCGTCGCGTTACAGCGAAGAAAAGCGCGTGGTGTTCCACAAGAACGTCGGCCCGCTGATCTCGATGGAAGAAATGTCGCGTTGCATTCACTGCACGCGTTGCGTGCGTTTCGGCCAGGAAGTGGCCGGCGTGATGGAACTCGGCATGCTGGGCCGCGGCGAGCATTCGGAAATTACCTCGTTCGTCGGCAAGACGGTCGACTCCGAAATGTCCGGCAACATGATCGATCTGTGCCCGGTCGGCGCGCTGACCAGCAAGCCGTTCCGCTACAGCGCCCGTACCTGGGAACTGTCGCGCCGCAAGTCGGTGAGCCCGCACGATTCCGTCGGCGCGAACCTCGTGGTGCAAGTGAAGAACAACCGCGTGATGCGGGTTCTGCCGTTCGAAAACGAATCCATCAACGAATGCTGGATTTCGGACAAGGACCGCTTCTCGTATGAAGGCCTGAACAGCCCGGAACGTCTCACGCAGCCGATGCTCAAGCAGGACGGCAAGTGGATCGAGACCGACTGGCAAACCGCGCTCGACTACGTGGTCAAAGGTTTGAAGGGCATCAAGGGCGATCACGGCGCAAGCGCGCTGGCTGCAGTGGGCAGCGCCCACAGCACGGTCGAAGAACTGTTCCTGTTGAAGCAACTCGCGCAAGCGGTCGGCACGCCTAACGTCGACTTCCGTCTGCGTCAGTCGGATTTCTCCGCGCCGGTCGACGGTACGCCGTGGCTCGGTACGGCCATCGCCGAATTGTCGAACGTCGATGCCGCGTTGGTGATCGGTTCGGATCTGCGTCGCGATCATCCGCTGTTTGCCGCGCGTCTGCGTCAAGCCGCCAAGAACGGCGCGAAGCTCACGCTGGTGCAAGCCACCAACGACGACGCGCTGATCCCGCAAGCGCAGCGCGTGGTCGCGGCGCCGTCGGCATGGCTCGACGCGCTGGCGGGCATCGCCGGCGCAGTGTCGGAAGCCAGGGGCGTGGCACTGCCGGAAGCTTTCGCCGGCACGCAACCGACCGACGCGAACAAGCAGGTCGCCAAGTCGCTCAGCACCGGCGAAAGCCGTCTGGTGCTGATCGGCAACGCAGCGGTTCGTCATCCGGACTTCGCCGCCATTCACGCTGCAGCTCAATGGATCGCAGACGCCACCGGCGCGACGCTCGGCTTCCTCACGGAAGGGGCCAACACGGTCGGTGCGCATCTCGTGAACGCGCTGCCGGGCGAGGGTGGTCTGAACGCTCGCGAAGTGTTCGAGCAACCGCGCAAAGGTTATGTGCTGCTGAACGTCGAACCGGAGTTCGACACGGCTAATCCGGCGCAGGCTCTCGCGGCGTTGAATCAGGCTGAAATGGTCGTCGTCATGTCGCCGTTCCAGACTGGCGCAGACTACGCCGACGTGCTGCTGCCGATCGCGCCGTACACGGAAACCGCCGGTACGTTCGTCAATGCAGAAGGCACGGTGCAGACGTTCAACGGCGTCGTGCGTCCGCTCGGCGACACGCGTCCGGCATGGAAGGTGTTGCGCGTGCTGGGCAGCCTGCTGGGTCTGCCGGGTTTCGAATTCGACACCTCGGAAGAAGTGCGCAATGCAGCGCTCGGCAGCGGCGAACTGAATTCGCGTCTGTCGAACAGGACGGGCGTCACGGCGACTCGCGGCAAGACGGCCAAGGCAGTGGAAGGCAAGTTCGAGCGCATCGCAAACGTGCCGATCTATCACGCCGACGCACTCGTGCGTCGCGCCGAATCGCTGCATCTGACGGCAGCGGCACGCGCGGCCAACACGGTCGGTCTGCCGGCTGCGCTGTTCGACAAACTGGGTTTGAAGGAAGGCGACGCAGTGCGCGTGCGCCAGGGCGAGCAATCGGTGCAGTTGCCGGCCGTGCGCGACGCGAATCTTGCGGAGACGGTCGTCCGCGTATCGGCGGCTACGCCTGCCGGTGCAGCGCTGGGCAGCCTGTTCGGTGAACTGGTGGTGGAGAAGGCGTAAATGAGCTTGTTCGATACGATCAACTCGGGCGGCACCCAGCTTCTCGGTGTGGCATGGCCCACGGTGTGGGCGCTCGTGCGCATCCTGGTGGTGGCCGTCGCGATCCTGCTGTGCGTGGCTTACCTGATCCTCTGGGAGCGTAAGCTGATCGGCTGGATGCACGTGCGTCTCGGTCCGAACCGCGTCGGCCCCGCAGGTTTGCTGCAGCCGATCGCCGACGTGCTGAAGCTGCTGCTGAAAGAAGTGATTCAGCCGGCGCAGGCCAGTCGCTGGATCTACCTGATCGCGCCGATCATGGTGGTGGTGCCTGCCTTCGCGGTCTGGGCGGTGATCCCGTTCCAGGCGGGCGCGGTGCTCGGCGACATCAACGCGGGTCTGCTGTACGCCATGGCGATTTCGTCGATCGGCGTGTACGGCGTGATTCTGGCCGGTTGGGCATCGAACTCGAAGTACGCGTTCCTCGGTGCGATGCGCGCCGCGGCGCAGATGGTCTCGTACGAAATTTCGATGGGCTTCGCGCTCGTCGTCGTGCTGATGACCGCCGGCACGCTGAATCTGTCGGGCATCGTCAATTCGCAGGAACATGGCTTCTTCGCTTCGCACGGCTTGAACTTCCTGTCGTGGAACTGGCTGCCGCTTCTGCCGATGTTCGTCGTGTACTTCATCTCGGGCATCGCCGAAACTAACCGTCACCCGTTCGACGTGGTGGAAGGGGAGTCGGAAATCGTCGCGGGCCACATGATCGATTACTCGGGTATGGCGTTCGCGCTGTTCTTCCTCGCCGAGTACATCAACATGATCGTGATCTCGGCATTGGCTGCAACACTGTTCCTTGGCGGCTGGAGCGCACCGTTCGGCTTCCTGTCGTTCGTCCCGGGCATCGTATGGCTCGTCGTCAAGGTTTTCCTCCTGTTGTCGGTATTCATCTGGGCGCGTGCCACGTTCCCGCGCTACCGCTATGACCAGATCATGCGTCTGGGCTGGAAGGTTTTCATTCCGGTTTGCGTGGTGTGGCTGGTGGTAGTCGGCTTCTGGATCATGTCGCCGTTGAATATCTGGAATTAAGGGCGGATGAACCCATGACCGCAATTCAAAACTTCTTCAAGACCTTCTTTCTCACGGAGTTGCTCAAAGGCCTCGCGTTGACCGGACGTTACACGTTCCAGCGCAAGGTGACCGTGCAGTTCCCGGAAGAGAAGACCCCGATCTCGCCGCGTTTTCGCGGTTTGCATGCGCTGCGTCGCTATGAAAATGGCGAAGAGCGCTGCATCGCATGCAAGCTGTGCGAAGCGGTGTGCCCGGCGCTCGCCATCACGATCGAGTCTGACACGCGCGCGGACAATACGCGCCGTACCACGCGCTACGACATCGACCTGACCAAGTGCATCTTCTGCGGTTTCTGCGAAGAGAGCTGCCCGGTCGACTCGATCGTCGAGACGCATATTCTCGAGTATCACGGCGAGAAGCGCGGCGACCTGTATTTCACGAAAGATATGCTGCTGGCCGTTGGCGATCGCTACGAAGCGGAGATCGCTGCGAACAAGGCAGCCGACGCACCGTATCGTTGAAGCGCTTCAGTTGAAGCAGTCAATGCGGCAGTAATGCATGAGTAAAACGGCCTGTTGTCGGGCCGAGCGCCGCGGTCTGAACACCGCGGCACGGCGCACCTGTGTGGTTGTCTGGGCGGATTGCCTGCCTTGCCCGCCACGCGTGCCAAAGAACAATGCCTGACGATGGCCTAACGATGAACCGGTAATCATGGAATTCACGACCGTACTGTTCTACATCTTCGCGCTGCTGCTGGTGGTTTCAGGGCTGAAGGTGATCACCTCGCGCAACCCGGTGTCGTCCGCACTATTTCTGGTGCTGGCGTTCTTCAACGCGGCGGCGATCTGGATGCTGCTGCAGGCCGAGTTCCTCGCGATCCTGCTGGTGCTGGTCTACGTCGGCGCGGTGATGGTGCTGTTCCTGTTCGTGGTGATGATGCTGGACATCAACATCGACGTGCTGCGCAAGGACTTCAGGCGCTTCGTGCCGATGGCCACGCTGGTCGGCGCGATCATCGTGATCGAAACCGCGCTGATCCTGTGGCACGGCTACGGTGCGACGGCCACCGCGCTGCGCGACACCACGGCGGCCGCAAACGGCATGGGCGACTGGTCGAACACACGCCTGATCGGCAAGGTCATTTACACGGACTACATCTTCGCGTTCGAAGTCGCCGGCCTCGTGCTGCTGGTGGCGATCATCGCGGCGATTGCGCTGACCACGAGTCACAAGAAAGACAGCAAACGTCAGAACGTTAGCGAGCAGGTCAAGGTTCGTGCTCAGGACCGCGTGCGCGTCGTGAAGATGAAATCGGAAAAGACCGCGGCGACGATCGCCGCGGAAGAAGCGGCCGCGAAAGCGGCGGCAGCAGCAGCGGCGGCAGCAACAGCCGACTCGGCACCGGCTAAAAACAGCTGAGCGGACAGGAGATAGAAATCATGTTGACCCTTGCCCATTACCTTGTCCTCGGTGCGATCCTGTTTGCGATCAGCATCGTCGGCATTTTCCTGAATCGCCGTAACGTCATCATCATCCTGATGGCGATCGAGTTGATGCTGCTCGCGGTGAACACCAATTTCGTCGCGTTCTCGCATTACCTCGGCGACGTGCATGGCCAGATCTTCGTCTTCTTCGTGCTGACAGTGGCAGCGGCGGAAGCGGCGATCGGCCTCGCAATTCTGGTGACCCTGTTCCGTAGCCTCGACACGATCAATGTCGAGGATCTCGATCAGCTCAAAGGTTAATTTCAGGAAAAGCGGTTATGTCCACGATACTCAATGAAAACCTGCTGCTGGCGATCCCGCTGGCACCGCTGGCCGGCTCGCTGATTGCGGGTCTGTTCGGGAACGCGGTAGGGCGCAAGGGCGCGCATTCGGTCACGATCCTCGGCGTCGCGATCTCGTTCATCCTGTCGGCCATCGTCTTCTTCCAGGTGCTGGATGGCGCGAGCTTCAACGCGACCATCTATCAATGGATGGCGATCGGCAAGACGAATTTCGAAGTCGGCTTCCTGGTCGACTCGCTGACGGCGATGATGATGTGCGTGGTGACCTTCGTGTCGCTGATGGTGCACATCTACACGATCGGCTATATGGCCGAAGACGACGGCTACCAGCGTTTCTTTTCGTACATCTCGCTGTTCACGTTCTCGATGTTGATGCTCGTGATGAGCAACAACTTCCTGCAGCTGTTCTTTGGCTGGGAAGCGGTGGGCCTGGTGTCGTACCTGCTGATCGGCTTCTACTTCACGCGTCCGACCGCGATCTACGCCAACATGAAGGCGTTCATCGTGAACCGTATCGGCGACTTCGGCTTCCTGCTGGGTATCGGCCTGCTGTTCGCTTTCGCGGGCTCGATGAACTACGGCGACGTCTTCGCGAAGCGCACCGAACTCGCGGCCTTGAGCTTCCCGGGTACGGATTGGGGTCTGCTGACAGTGGCCTGTATCTGCCTGTTCATCGGCGCGATGGGTAAGTCGGCGCAATTCCCGCTGCACGTGTGGCTGCCGGATTCGATGGAAGGCCCGACGCCGATCTCGGCACTGATTCACGCGGCAACCATGGTGACGGCCGGTATCTTCATGGTCACGCGCATGTCGCCGCTGTTCGAACTGTCGGACACGGCGCTCTCGTTCGTCATGATCATTGGCGCGATTACCGCGCTGTTCATGGGCTTCCTCGGGATCATCCAGAACGACATCAAGCGCGTGGTGGCGTATTCCACGCTATCGCAACTCGGTTACATGACGGTGGCGCTCGGCGCGTCGGCCTACTCGGTCGCCGTGTTCCATCTGATGACGCACGCATTTTTCAAGGCGCTGCTGTTCCTCGGCGCGGGTTCGGTGATCATCGGCATGCATCACGATCAGGACATCCGCAACATGGGCGGCCTGCGCAAGTACATGCCGATCACGTGGATCACCTCGCTGGTCGGTTCGCTGGCGCTGATCGGCACGCCGTTCTTCTCAGGCTTCTATTCGAAAGACTCGATCATCGACGCCGTGAAGCTGTCGAATCTGCCGGGCTCGGGCTTCGCATACTTCGCCGTGGTCGCGAGCGTGTTCGTGACCGCGCTGTATTCGTTCCGTATGTACTTCCTGGTATTCCACGGCAAGGAGCGCTTCCGCGGTCCGAAGCATCCGGAATCGCCGATGGGTATCGAAGCGGCTGCTCACGCGCATGACGCACATGGTCACGATCACGGCCACGACGCGCACGGCCATGGTCACGACGACCACGCTCACGAGCCGCATGAAACGCCGTGGGTGGTGTGGCTGCCGCTGGTGCTGCTGGCGATTCCGTCCGTGGTGATCGGCGCGATCGGTGTGGGTCCAATGCTGTTCGGCGACTTCTTCCAGCATGGCGTGGCGTTCGACAAGGTCATCTTCATCGGCGCAAACCATCCCGCGGTGCACGAGATGGCCGAAGAGTTCCAGGGCTGGGCCTCGATGGGTTTGCACTCGGTCTCGGGTTTGCCAGTCTGGCTGGCACTCGCTGGCGTGGTGGTCGCGTGGTTCCTGTACCTCGTTCGTCCCGATTTGCCGCCTGTCATCAAGCGCGCGTTCGGCCCGATCTATACGTTGCTCGATAACAAGTACTACATGGACAAGATCAACGAAGTCGTGTTTGCGCGGGGCGCGGTGGCGATTGGCCGTGGTTTGTGGAAGGAAGGCGACGTCGTGGTGATCGACGGCATCGTGAACGGTAGCGCGCGCTTCATCGGCTGGTTCGCCGGCGTGATCCGCTTCCTCCAGTCGGGCTATATCTACCATTACGCGTTCGCCATGATTATCGGCATGCTGGGGCTCCTGACCCTGTTTGTAACGCTCGGCGGCAAATAAGGCGAGGGACACTAATGCACGCTTATCCGATTCTCAGTATCGCAATCTGGTTACCGATCCTCGTCGGCCTGCTGGTTCTGGCTATCGGTTCGGACCAGAACCCGGCTCCGGCGCGCTGGATTGCGCTGATCGGCTCGGTCGTCAGCTTCATCGTGACGATCCCGCTGATGACTGGGTTTGATTCGAGCACCGCCGATCTGCAGTTCGTCGAAAAGGCCAACTGGATCGAGCGTTTCAACATCACGTACCACCTGGGTGTCGACGGCATCTCGATGTGGTTCGTCGTGTTGACTGCATTGATTACGGTGATCGTCGTGATCGCCGCATGGGAAGTGATCACGAAGAACGTGGCGCAGTACCTGGCCGCGTTCCTGATCCTGTCGGGCATCATGGTCGGCGTGTTCAGCTCGGCTGACGGCATGCTGTTCTACGTGTTCTTCGAAGCGACGCTGATCCCGATGTACATCATCATCGGTGTGTGGGGTGGGGCGAACCGCGTCTACGCGGCGTTCAAGTTCTTCCTGTACACGCTGATGGGCTCGCTGCTCATGCTGGTTGCGTTGCTGTACCTGTACGTCGAAACCGGCACGTTCGATCTCGCGACGTGGCAGCACGCGCAGATCGCGATGACGCCTCAGGTATTGATCTTCATAGCGTTCTTCATGGCCTTCGCCGTGAAGGTGCCGATGTGGCCGGTCCACACGTGGTTGCCTGATGCCCACGTGGAAGCGCCGACGGGCGGCTCCGTCGTGCTGGCTGCGATCATGCTGAAGCTGGGAGCGTATGGTTTCCTGCGTTTCTCGCTGCCGATCGCACCGGACGCGAGCCACTTCCTCGCACCGGTCGTCATCACGTTGTCGCTGATCGCGGTGATCTACATCGGTCTGGTCGCGATGGTGCAGGCCGACATGAAGAAGCTGGTCGCGTATTCGTCGATCGCGCACATGGGTTTCGTGACGCTCGGCTTCTTCATCTTCAATCAACTCGGCATGGAAGGCGCGATCATCCAGATGATCTCGCACGGTTTCGTGTCGGGCGCGATGTTCCTGAGCATCGGCGTGCTGTACGACCGTATGCATTCGCGTCAGATCGCCGATTACGGCGGTGTCGTCAACGTCATGCCGAAGTTCGCCGCGTTCGCGATGCTGTTCTCGATGGCCAATTGCGGCTTGCCGGGCACCTCGGGTTTCGTCGGCGAATTCATGGTGATTCTGGCGGCCGTCCAGTACAACTTCTGGATCGCAGGCGGTGCCGCGGTCACGCTGATTCTCGGCGCGGGCTACACGCTGTGGATGTACAAGCGCGTCTATTTCGGCGCCATCGCGAACGAGCATGTGAAGAGCCTGCTCGATATCAACCGTCGCGAATTTTTCATGCTGGCAGTGCTTGCTGCACTGACGCTGTTCATGGGCCTCTATCCGAAGCCCTTTACCGATGTGATGCACGTATCCGTGGAAAACCTCCTCTCCCACGTTGCGCAGTCAAAGCTGCCGTTGCCTCAGTAACGCCGAGCGGAGGAATTTAAAGACCATGCAAAACGCCCCTATGACTGCTCTGTTGCCCGACGCGCTGGTGATGCTCGCCGTTGTCGTCGCGTGGCTCAACGACACGTTCGTCGGCCAGGCCGGTCGCCGTACCACGTATTTCATTGCGTTCTTCTCGACGCTCGTCGCCGGCATCTGGTTTGCGATGAATGCGTTCGACCCGCAAGTGCGGTACTACTTCGGCCATATGTACGTGGTGGATCCGTTCGCCAGCGTGATGAAGGCTGTCGTGACGCTCGGTTATGCCGTGTCGATCGTGTATTCGCGCCGTTACCTCGAAGATCGCGGTCTGTTCCGTGGTGAGTTTTTCCTGTTGGGCATGTTCTCGCTGCTCGGTCAGCTCGTCATGATCTCGGGCAACAACTTCCTGACGCTGTACCTCGGTCTGGAACTGATGTCGCTGTCCCTGTATGGCGCGATCGCGCTGCGCCGTGACGCTGCGCCGTCGAACGAAGCGGCCATGAAGTACTACGTGCTCGGCGCGCTGGCTTCCGGTTTCCTGCTTTACGGCATCTCGATGCTGTACGGCGCAACCGGTTCGCTCGACCTGAACGAAGTGTTCAAGGCGATCGGCACGAGTCACTACGATCCGAGCGTGCTGCTGTTCGGCGTGATCTTCATCGTGGCGGGCGTGGCGTTCAAGATGGGTGCGGTGCCGTTCCACATGTGGGTGCCTGACGTGTATCAGGGCGCGCCGACGGCAATGACGCTGATGGTCGGCGGCGGTCCGAAGGTTGCCGCTTTCGCGTGGGGCTTTCGCTTCCTCGTGATGGGCCTGCTGCCGCTGGCAGTCGAATGGCAGGAAATGCTCGTGATTCTCGCGGCGCTGTCGCTGATCGTCGGCAATATCACGGGTATCGTGCAACGCAACGTCAAGCGGATGCTCGCGTACTCGGCGATCTCGAACATGGGTTTCGTGCTGCTGGGCCTGCTGGCCGGCGTGGTCGACCACAAGACTTCGGGCGCGGCCAACGCATACGGCTCGGCCATGTATTACAGCATCGTCTACCTGGTCACGACGATGGGCACGTTCGGCGTCATCATGCTTCTGGCACGTCGTGATTTTGAAGCGGATACGCTCGAAGACTTCAAGGGCCTGAATCAACGCAGCCCGATATTCGCATTCGTGATGATGGTGATGATGTTCTCGCTCGCCGGCATTCCGCCTGCGGTCGGCTTCTACGCCAAGCTTGCGGTGCTGCAGGCCACGATGAACGCCGGCTTGACCTGGCTGACGGTGCTGGCTGTGATCACGTCGCTGTTCGGCGCGTTCTACTACCTGCGTATCGTCAAACTGATGTACTTCGACGAGCCGCAAGACAAATCGCCGATTCTCGCCGACACCAGCACGCGCGCCTTGCTCGCGATCAACGGTGTGGCGGTACTGGTGCTCGGGATCGTGCCGGATCCGCTGTTGAAGGCCTGCCTGCAGGCGATCCAGCACACGCTGCTGCTCTGATGTCGGCTGCGGGTTGGTTTATCGTGTTGTTGGCGCTGGTCGGCGCCAACCTGCCGTTCCTGAATCAACGCCTCTTCGCCGCCGTGCCGTTGAAAGCGGCGAGGAAGAACCCGTGGATCCGGATTGCCGAACTGATCGTGCTGTACTTCGCGGTCGGTGCGCTCGGTTTTCTGCTCGAAGCGCGTGCGGGTAACCGTTTCGAGCAGGGCTGGCAGTTTTACGCGATCACGTTCGCGCTGTTCGTCGTGTTCGCATTTCCCGGCTTTACCTTCCAGTATCTCGTCAAACGCCGCTGACGGCGTCTCGCCGTCGCGCACCAAGCTGTCCTGAGGTCCGCACATGGCTGAACTTCCCAATCACGACGCCGCGCTCACCGAGACTTGTGTCGAAAGCAAAACGATCCATCAAGGACCGTTTCTGACGCTCAAGTGCGACACCGTCGAACTGCCTGACGGCAAACACGCGACCCGCGAGTACGTTCAGCACCCGGGCGCAGTGATGGTGATCCCCTTGTTCGACGACGGCCGCGTGCTGCTGGAGAGCCAGTACCGCTATCCGATGGGCAAGGTGATGGTCGAGTATCCGGCCGGCAAGCTGGACCCGAACGAAGGTGCGCTGGCCTGCGCAATCCGCGAACTGCGGGAAGAGACCGGCTATACCGCGCGCGAATATGTCTATCTGACGCGGATTCACCCGATCATTTCTTACTCCACCGAGTTCATCGATATCTATCTTGCCCGCGGCTTGACGGCCGGTGAGCGCAAGCTCGATGAAGGCGAGTTCCTCGAGCTGTTCACGGCGAGCGTCGCCGACGTGTCGGAATGGGTGCGCACCGGGAAAATTACGGACGTGAAAACAGTCATCGGGACCTTCTGGCTGGAGAAGGTGCTGTCGGGTGCGTGGCCGTTAGCGCAAGCGGAATAACCGTTGGCCGGACTGCGCGGACGTTACGCCAGTCAAAAAAACTCTGCGAAAAGCCCCTGCCGGTCTATGACCGGCAGGGGCTTTGTTCTTGCGCGCCAGGGAACACCACTGCGTCGCCTGTCGAGTCTTAAGAAAGACGCTTCTTTCCTATGCCTTCTGGCTGTCTCGCTTCCGATTCGCTGCCGTTCTAGTATGGACCTTTGACAGCAAGCTTCGTTACCCGGGATGGTTCGGATAACGAAGCTTACCGAGAGAGTCGATTCTCTTGGGCCTCCATCTTGGTTGTCACTTGACAACCAAGATGGAGGCCGGTAAATTGGAGGGCATAGATGATTCGTGGAACGCATCCGAAGAAAGAGGTTGAAGCAGCTCTGGCATACGCAGAAAGAAAAGGTTGGCGCGTGCAGAGCGGAGGCAAGAGTCACGCTTGGGGAAAAATATATTGCCCCTACAACGACGCGGAATGCCGCTGTGGCGAGTTTTGCATATCTAGCGTGTGGAGTACGCCAATGAATCCAGGCAATCACGCTAAACAATTACGGCGCATTGTCGACAACTGTACGGCTCGCCGGTAGCAGGCGATTTCAATCGCGAACGTGTGGAATAGAATTGAAGCAGGAGTAACGTATGGAATACGTATTCACCTTGAAGTACCAACTCGTTGCAGAAGATTGCGACCTCGATGCGATCGTTGAACGATTGGGCGAAGCTGGTTGCGACGACGCCACCGTTGGCGTGGGACAACCCGGCCGCATTGCGCTGTTTTTCTCTCGCGAAGGCGAGTCCGCATTCGCGGCGCTCGTTAGCGCGCTCAAAGATATCAAGCAAGCGGTGCCGAGCGCGCGGCTTGTCGAGGCGGGTCCCGACTTCGTCGGCTTGACCGATGTTGCCGAGATCGCCGGAGTGTCGCGACAAAACATGCGCAAACTGATGTTAAGCCACGCAATCGACTTTCCGCCGCCGGTCCATGAGGGTAGTGCGTCGGTGTGGCATCTGTCGGATATCCTCGACTGGCTGAATGCGCGCGGCGGATACGACATTCAGACGAACGTGCTCGACGTCGCCAAGTCGGCCAAGCAAGTCAACCTGGCAAGAGGAACCCGCGAACTGGAGCCGCGGCTGAATCGTCAGTTGGAATGCCTGGTGGCATGAGGCGGGGCGATCCATCATCCAGAGCTGCTTCGGCAGCGCTTGGCGCAAAGCGTTAAAATCGCCCACCGCGTCGGATTTATCTGCGACGCATGGCAGCGGCGCGTCGTCCGTATAAATTAACGAACGACCGTTCACAAATTTTAGTTTTGCGCTAAACTGGCACGCAAGCCCTGATTCCACATGAAGGTCCTCGATTTACAGTGTCCGCATGGCCATCGGTTCGAAGGTTGGTTTGCTTCGGCTGATGACTTTGAATCGCAGCAGGCCCGCAAGCTTGTCGAATGTCCGATCTGCGGAGCGAACGAAGTGAGCCGTTTGCCTTCAGCGCCGCGCCTGAATTTGTCCGGCGCGACCGAGACGAAGCCGCCCGCGGACGCAGGCGAAACGCAAGCGCGTGTCATGCGCGCTTTGCGCGAGGTACTGGAAAAGACCGAGAACGTGGGCGACCGCTTCGCCGAGGAAGCGCGGCGCATTCACTACAACGAAGCGCCTGCACGCAATATTCGCGGTGTCACCACACCGGAAGATGCGAGAGCCTTGGTCGAAGAAGGCATCGAAGTGATGCCGCTGCCGGTCCCGGCTGCCTTGAAGGAACCGCTGCAATAGCGCAGTGGCTCACTGGCGGCGGGCGGTTGCGGCCAGGAGACACGACGCATGAACCTGGACTATTCTCCCGCCGACGACGCGTTCCGCGCTGACATCCGCGTATGGCTCGAAGCGAATCTGCCTCACGAGCTAAGCGACAAAGTACTCAACCATAAACGTCTTGCCCGCGAAGACTTCGCTGGCTGGCACAAGCTGCTCGGCACGCGCGGCTGGTCGGTGGTCGCGTGGCCGAAAGAATATGGCGGTCCCGGCTGGGATGCGACCCAACGGCATATCTGGGACGACGAGTGCGCGCGTATCGGCGCGCCCTCAGTACTTCCTTTCGGCGTCTCGATGGTTGCGCCCGTGCTGATGAAATACGGCAACGAGGCCCAGAAACGTCACTACTTGCCGCGCATTCTCGACGGTACGGACTGGTGGTGCCAGGGCTACTCCGAGCCGGGTTCGGGCTCCGATCTGGCTTCGTTGCGCACGCGCGCAGAGCGCGTCGGCGATCACTACGTGGTCAATGGGCAAAAAACCTGGACCACGCTCGGTCAGTACGCCGACATGATGTTCTGTCTCGTGCGCACCGATAGCGGTGCCAAAAAGCAGGAGGGCATCTCCTTCCTGCTGATCGACATGAAAACGCCGGGCATCACCGTGCGGCCCATCATCACGCTCGACGAAGACCATGAAGTCAACGAAGTCTTTTTCGAGGACGTGAAGGTGCCGGTCCAGAATCTCGTCGGCGAAGAAAATCGCGGCTGGACTTACGCGAAGTATCTGCTGGGCCATGAGCGCACGGGCATTGCACGGGTCGGTCAGTCGAAACGGGAACTCGTGTTCCTAAAACGTCTCGCGCTGAATCAGAAGAAAAATGGGAAGCCGCTTCTGCAAGATCCCGTGTTCGCCGCGAAGGTCGCGAGCCTTGAGATCGAACTGATGGCGCTCGAAGTCACCGTGCAGCGCGTGGTCGCTAACGAGAGCGGTGGCCGCGGTCCGGGACCGGAGGCGTCGATGCTGAAGATCAAGGGCACAGAAGTACAGCAGGCACTCACCGAACTGATGTTCGAAGCCGTCGGTCCGCTCGGCGCGCCGTTCGACGTTCCATTCCTCGAAGGTGAACGCGACCACAGCCTCGCCGGCGACGACGACGCAGCGCCTCTGGCCGCGTATTACTTCAACTTTCGCAAGACGTCGATTTACGGCGGTTCGAACGAAATTCAGAAGAACATCATCGCGCAGATGATTCTGGGACTTTGAGGAGCGGCGCATGGACTTCACTTTCAACGACGAACAACAGCAATTCGCCGACGCGCTGCGCCGCTACCTGGACAAGAGCTACGGGTTCGAAGCACGCCAGGCCATCGTAGGTTCCGAGGCTGGCGTTTCGGATTCACAGTGGCGCGCCTTGACGGAGTTGGGGCTGACGGCGCTGCCCGTGCCGGAAGCACAAGGTGGCTTCAATGGCGGCCCGATCGACATGCTGGTGGTGATGCAGGAGCTCGGCCGCGCGCTTGTCGTCGAGCCGTATTGGGCGACGGCGGTCGGCATTGAGGCATTGCGCCTTGCCGGCACCGGGCTCGGTGACGATGCCTCGTTGCTCGAACGTGCGGCCCAGGGCGAGATCAAGCTCGCCGTGGCGTTTCACGAGCCGCACGCGCGCTACGACCTGTTCGAGGTCGAGACGGTCGCGAGCGGGGCGGGCGAGCAGCAAACCTTGAGCGGCACCAAATCGGTCGTGTTGCACGGTGCACAAGCGTCATACTGGATCGTGCCGGCCCGGTTGAACGGCGAGATCGCGCTCTTCGTCGTGGCGCGCGACGCCACTGGCGTCGAGATCACGGACTACCGCACCATCGACGGCCAACGCGCCGCAACGTTGGTGTTCACCGCGACTCCCGCGCGCCGGCTCACCGGCCAACACGCCGGCGCAGCCGCGCTCGAACATATCGCGGACTACGGCACGCTTCTGCTGTGCGCGGAGGCGATCGGTGCGCTGGACGCGTTGAACTTCGCCACTGTCGACTACACCAAAACGCGTCAACAGTTCGGTCAGCCGATCGCGCGCTTTCAGGCGCTGCAGCACCGCATGGTCGAGATGCTGATTCATGCCGAGCAGGCGCGCTCGATCACCTATCTCGCGGCCATGCGCTACACCAGCGAAGACGTCGACGAGCGTCGTCGCGCGATCTCGGCAGCGAAGGCGCGGGTGGGACAGGCCGCGCGTTTCGTCGGCCAACAGGCCGTGCAGTTGCATGGCGGCATGGGCGTGACGAACGAAGTGGCGGCAGCGCATCTGTTCAAGCGCCTCGCCATTATCGAAACCACGCTAGGCGACGTCGACCATCATCTCGCGCGGTTTGCCACGTTGCCTGGCTTTGCCACCGCCGAAGTGTGAGCGGCCAGTCCACCCAATGCGATGGAGAAGAAAATGGGATTGAGTTTTGAGGACATGGTGGTCGGCACGACCACCGAAGTCGGCAAGCACACGTTCACGCGTGAGGAGATCGTCGAGTTTGCAGAGAAGTTCGATCCTCAACCGTTTCATGTGGACGAAGCCGCTGCTGCCGCATCGCCGTTTCTCGGTTTGGTGGCGAGTGGCTGGCATACCTGCTCGGTGATGATGGGTATGCTGGTGCGTAACGCGCTCAAGGGTTCGACGTCGATGGGCTCGCCCGGCATCGACGACATCCGCTGGTTGAAGCCGGTGCGCGTCGGCGATACGATCACGATGCTGAACTCGGTGCTCGACAAGCGCGTCTCGGAAAGCAAGCCGGATCGCGGCATCGTGTCGACGGTGTGGCAGGGCGTCAATCAGCATGGCGAAACAGTCATCACGGTGCGCTCGAAGGGACTGTTCGGGCTGCGCAATCCGGGAACTACGCCATGACAACTAGCGCGACCGCCGCCGCGAAGCCGCTCGGCAACGCTGCGGCCCTGCGTGCGCTGGTGGGTGCGGACGCGCTCGTCAGCGAATGGCTCACCATCGACCAGGCGAGCGTGGGCCGCTTTGCCGAGGCGACCGGCGATCATCAATGGATTCACGTCGATCCGGAGCGGGCGCGGCGTGAATCGCCGTTCGGCGGCGCTATCGCGCACGGCTTTCTGACGTTGTCGTTGATTCCGGGCCTACTCGACAAGACCGCGACGCTCGAGCAGCGCATGGGTGTCAATTACGGATTGAACCGCGTGCGGTTTACTTCGCCGGTGCTGGTCGGCTCGCAACTGCGCGCGAGTTTCGCGGTGCAGTCCGTCACCGACGTCGACGACGCCGGCGTGCAGGTGGTGTGGAACGTCACGCTGGAGCGGCAAGGCAGCGAGCGGCCAGCGTGTGTCGCCGAGTTCATCACGCGGCACTACTTCTAGGAACGTGCTCCACAAGGCGGCATGGTGAGAGCGGTCAGCAAAAAGCGCGAACGGCATGAATGCCGGATCGCGCTTTTCATTTTCTGCCGATGCGAGTGCGTACCAACGCCTACCAGCCGCCGTAATGAAATTACCGTTTTGCGTATTGCGTCGCGCCGAACAGCATTTCCTTGGCCTTGTCGTCCATCAGCGGTTTGCGCGCGGATGCCAGCACATCCACACCGCGCACCACGGCCGGACGCGCCGCGATTTCTTCATGCCAGCGCTTCACGTTCGGAAACGCATCCAGTTCGACACCCTGGTTTTGCCACGAGCGCGTCCACGGAAAGGCGGCGATGTCGGCAATCGTGTAGTCGTCGCCTGCGAGGTACGCCGTTTTGCCGAGTTGCGCATTCATCACGCCGTAAAGCCGCCGCGTCTCGTTCGTGTAGCGGTTGATTGCGTATTCGATCGGTTCCGGCGCGTAAATGCGGAAGTGGTGAGTCTGGCCGAGCATCGGACCCAGACCGCCCATCTGGAACATCAGCCATTGCAGCACGGAATAGCGTGTCGCCGGATCGGTGGGCAGAAACTTGCCGGTCTTCTCCGCGAGATACAACAGGATTGCGCCTGATTCGAACAGGGCAAACGGCTGGCCGTCGGTCCCTTTGGGACCCTCGGAATCGACGATCGCCGGGATTTTATTGTTGGGGCTGATGGCGAGGAATTCGGGCTTGAACTGGTCGCCTGCGCCGATATCCACGGCATGTGCGGTGTACGCGAGGCCCGTCTCCTCGAGCATGATGTGAACCTTGTGGCCGTTCGGGGTCGCCCAGCTATAAACGTCGATCATCCTGGTTCCTTTTTCGTGAAAGCGGCGCCGCAAAAAAGGGCGCCGTAGCAGACGAAAATTAAAGCATAGATCGCGCAATGCTGCTGACGATGACCCGAGCCGCCCGGTGACGCCTGAATGCTAACGAGCGCAGCGTCCTCAAGCGCGCGTGATCGGCGTTTCCGCGCGATCTGCGGCGCCCGCATCCCGATAGCGCGCCAGTTCGAGCTTGGCGATCGCATTGCGGTGCACTTCGTCGGGACCGTCTGCAAAGCGCAGCGTTCGCGCAGATGCATAGGCATACGCCAGCGGGAAATCGTCGCTGACGCCACCGCCGCCGTGCGCCTGAATCGCCCAGTCGATCACCTGACACGCCATGTTCGGCGCGACCACCTTGATCATCGCAATCTCACCGCGCGCGCCCTTGTTGCCGACCGTATCCATCATGTAGGCAGTTTTCAGCGTGAGCAGGCGAGCTTGTTCGATCATGCAACGCGCCTCGGCGATGCGCTCCTGCGTGACGCCTTGTGCGGCGATGGGTTTGCCGAAAGCCACGCGTTGCAACGAGCGTTTCGACATCAGTTCCAGTGCACGCTCGGCGAGGCCGATCAAGCGCATGCAGTGATGGATGCGACCCGGTCCGAGTCGGCCTTGCGCGATCTCGAAGCCGCGGCCTTCGCCGAGCAGCATGTTGCCGACCGGCACGCGCACGTTCTCGAGTGTGATTTCCATGTGGCCGTGCGGGGCGTCGTCATAACCGAAGACGGAAAGCGGCCGGCGCACGATGATGCCGGTTGCGTCGGCGGGGACCAGAATCATCGATTGCTGCTGATGACGCGGCGCTTCGGGATCGGTCTTGCCCATCACGATGTAGATCTTGCAGCGCGGATCTCCCGCGCCCGAGGACCACCACTTGTGACCGTTGATCACGTAGTAGTCGCCGTCGCGCACGATGCTCGTCTGGATATTGGTCGCGTCCGACGACGCCACTTCCGGCTCCGTCATCAGGAACGCCGAGCGGATCTGTCCTTGCAGCAGCGGCTCGAGCCACTCGCGTTTGTTTTCCTCGCTGCCATAACGCTCGATTGTTTCCATGTTGCCGGTGTCGGGCGCGTTGCAGTTGAACACTTCCGGGGCCCATGGCACGCGTCCCATGATTTCGCACAGCGGCGCGTATTCGAGATTCGTCAGGCCCGCGCCGCGCACGGATTCAGGCAGGAACAGATTCCACAAACCGGCGTCGCGCGCCTTGTGTTTGAGTTGTTCGATCAATTCGGTCGGCACCCAGGCGTTGCCGTTCTGGCGATTGCGCGCGATCTCGGCGTAGAACGCCTGTTCGTTGGGATAAATGTGCTCGTCGAAGAAGGTGAGCAGTTTTTCGCGCAGTGCCTGAACCTTCGGGGTGTAATCAAAATTCATGTATGACCTCGGGAATTGCGGATAACGGACGACTCTCCAGCCTACGAATTCTGTCAGTGCACTTTTTGCGCGTAGTGCCAGGCGAGTTCGGCCATCGGCCTTGCACGACGCCCTGCATCGAGCGCCTGGGCGCTGGCCGCCGTGCCGTCGACGACGCGTTTCATGATCCCCTGCAGGATCGCCGCGATGCGGAACATGTTGTAGGCCAGATAGAAGTTCCAGTCGCCCGAGATTTCCAGGCCGGTTCGCTCGCAATAACGTGCGACGTATTCGTTCTCGTCGGGGATGCCGAGCGCCGCCCAATCCAGTCCGGCAATGCCGCGGAACTGGCCGGGTTCGACATGCCACGCCATGCAGTGATAGGCGAAATCGGCGCGCGGATCGCCGAGCGTCGACAATTCCCAGTCGAGCACCGCGAGCACCTTGGGTTCGGTGGGATGAAAGATCAGGTTGTCGAGCCGATAGTCGCCATGCACGACCGAGTTGCGCACGCTGGTATCGGCCGGCATGTGTTCGGGCAACCATTCGATCAGCCGCTGCATCGCGTCGATCGGCTCGGTTTCGGAGGCAAGATATTGTTTGCTCCAGCGGCCGATCTGGCGGGCGAAGTAGTTGCCGGGTTTGCCGTAGTCGGCGAGGCCGGCGGCCGCCACGTCGACGCTGTGCAGCGCGGCGATCACGCGATTCATTTCGTCATAGACGGCCGCGCGTTCGGCTCGGCTCATACCGGGCAGCGATTGATCCCACAGCACACGGCCGTCGACGAACTCCATCACGAAGAACGCACGGCCAATCACGCTTTCGTCCTCGCATAGTGCGAGCATTTTCGCGACCGGCACGCCGGTGTCGGCGAGCGCATCCATCACGCGGTATTCCCGTTCGATGGCATGCGCCGAAGGCAGCAGCCTGGCCACCGGACCGGGTTTGGCGCGCATCACATAGGCGCGCGACGGCGTGGTCAGTTTGAAGGTGGGATTCGACTGGCCGCCGGCGAACTGTTCGACGCTGAGCTCACCGGAGAAGCCCTCGACGTGCTTCGACATCCAGGCGGCGAGCGCCTCGTTGTCGAAGCGCTGCCGGTCGCCGACCGGGCGCGTGCCCTCGAACGCGGAAAAATCCGCTTTGCGTCCTGGTTCGCCGCTCTGTGTGGCTTGCACCATGTGTCTCCTCCATTTCGGTTCAACTACGCTTGTATTGAACGAATTGTGCGTAGAGCATTTCCATCGTGGTGTTCCGAACGTCGCGGTGCAGCGGCGAGGGTGGCGAATAATTGATACTGCGTAGCACCCAGTCGCGCGGCGCGGCGCCGACGTCGAGCGCATTGATGCAGCCGGTAGCTTGCGCCAGATGGCCGAAGAACGTGCGACCGCCGGCCGTGAGCGCATGCGACAGGATCGCGCGATTCACGCCGCCGTGCAGAACGAGCAGCGTCGTGTCCCACGAGGCGTCCTCGCGCAGTTTCGCCAACGCGGGCAGCACGCGGTCGAACAAGGCGCCGATCGTCTCGCCGTCGAGAAAGCGCATGCTTTCCGGGACGATGCCGTCGAACACGCCGAGAAAAGCCGCTTCGATGTCCTGTGGCGGGATATTGCCAAGCTTGCCGCCGCGAATTTCCTGCCAGGCCGGCTCGATTTCTAGCTCGATCCGCTGGCTTGTTTCCGCCAGAACGCGCGTGGCCGTTTCGACCGTACGCGGCAGTCCGCTCACGATCACCCGGTCGAAGCGGATCTGTTGTTCGGCGAACACACGACCCGCGGCGCTGGCCTGCTCGCGGCCGTTGGCATTCAACGGCACGGTTTCCGGGTCGATTGCGCGGCCCGAGTCGTCGAAGTACGTGACGTCGCCGTGACGCATCAAATAGATGCGGCGGCGTTTGGGCAATTGATAGGCGGCCATTGTTCGCAGGGTCACTTATAGATTGGCGCGCGTTTCTCGAGGAATGCGGAAATCCCTTCGAGGCCTTCACGATGATGCAGCGAAGCGACGAAGCTGTCGCGCTCGTCGATCAGATGCGCTGCGAGCGGCTGCGCACCGGCAGCGCCGATCAGCCCCTTGATGCGCGCGACCGAATTGGGCGAAATCTTGCCGAGTTCGTCGGCCCATGCAACGGCGGCGTCGCGCACGGCGCCGGTTTTGGCCAGCTTGTTGACCACGCCGAGTTCATGCAGGCGCGCGGCGCCGATCGGTTTGCCTTCGATCAGCACCTCGGTGGCCAGTTGGCGCGGCAAGGCTTGAGCGAGAAACCACGAGCCGCCGCCGTCCGGCGTAAGGCCGACGCGGGCGTAGGACATGACGAATTTGGCGTCTTCAGCGGCCACGATCAGGTCGCACGCGAGTGCCAGCGAGAAGCCCGCGCCGGCGGCTGCGCCGTCGACGGCTGCGATCACCGGTTTTGACGAGAGCCGCAGTGCCGAAATCCACTCGCCCAGCAGATCGATGCTGTCGGCTTGCACCGACGGATCCTTCGCACGGTTTTCGAGCAGCCGGTTCAGATTGCCGCCGGCGCAGAAGAAGTTGTCCGCACCGGTAATCACGACGGCGCGAATCGACGGATCGCGTTCCACCGAATCGAGCGCCTCGATGCCGGCGGCGTACATGTCGGGATGCAGCGCATTGCGCGCGCCTGGGTTCGACAGGGTGAGAACCAGCGTCGATTCGCTGTCGGTGGGGCGCGAGGTCAGCAGTTCGGCGCTCATTGTTGCGTCTCCGTTTGAATGTCGGCGGCGTCGCCTTGTGTCAGCGACAGGCCCAATTGCGCGCGCCGCGCCAGCCACGGCGACGGACGGTAGCGCGGCTCGCCGAGCACGCTGGACAGGTTGCGCAGAATCGTGAGGATGGTCGTCGCGCCGAGCGCATCGCCCAATGCGAGCGGCCCGCGCGGATAACCGAGGCCGAGCGTCACGGCGAGATCGATATCCGCGGGCGTCGCGATCTGTTTCTGGGCGATGTCGCAGCCGATGTTGACGATCGTCGCCACCACCCGTTGGGCGACGAAGCCGGTCGAGTCGCGGATCACCGTGACCGGCACGCCATCGGCGGCGAGCAGCGCATGCGCGGTGTCGCGCGCGGCGCGCGTGGTGGCGGGCGTGGTCATGAGCGTGCGGCGCCGCGCGCCGACGAGCGGGAAGAGCGTGTCGACGGCGACGACGCGGCTCGCGTCGAGTGCTTCGTCCACTGCGGCGGTGGTTGCATCGTGACCAAAGGGGGTGACGACGATCAGCGAATCCGCGGCGGGCGTCACGCCTTCGTCGAGCGTCACGCCGGCCTGGGTCGCGAGTTGTGCGACGGCTTCACGAGCTTGCGGATAGCGCTTGCTGATCCAGACGGCTTTGGGCAAGTCGGTCGGCGCGGGCGCTTCGGCGCTCACCTGTTGCTTGCCGTCCTCGTAGCGATAGAAACCTTCACCGGTCTTGCGTCCGAGCAGTCCGCCCGCGAGCCGCGTGCCGGTAATGGGCGAGGGCGTGAAGCGGGGTTCCTCGTAGAACTGGTGATAGATCGATTCCATTACCGGATGCGAGACGTCTAGCGCGGTCAGGTCGAGTAGTTCGAACGGGCCGAGACGAAAGCCTGCCTGTTCGCGCATGATGCGGTCGATGTCCGCGAAGCTCGCCACGCCTTCGCCCGCTATGCGCAAGCCCTCGGTGTTCATGCCGCGGCCCGCGTGATTCACGATGAAACCCGGCATGTCTTTCGCGCGCACCGGCGTGTGGCCCATGCGACGCGCGAGCGCCATCAACGCGTCGCCCGCTGCGGGGTCGCTGCGCAAACCGTCGATGACTTCGACGACTTTCATCAACGGCACTGGATTGAAGAAGTGGTAACCGACCACGCGCGAGGGGTCGGTGCAACCGGCGGCAATGGCCGTGATCGATAGCGACGAGGTGTTGGACGCCAGCACGCAGCGTCCGCTCACGACCGTTTCGAGCTCACGGAACAAGGCTTGCTTGACATCGAGCTTCTCGACGATCGCTTCGATGACGAGATCGCAGCCGGCGAGGTCGGCAATGCTTTGCGCGCCGCTCACATTAGCCAGTGCGGCGAGCGAGCGGGCCTGATCGAGCTTGCCTTTGGCCGTCAATTTGGCGAAAGTCTCGGCGAGGTAGTCGCGCGCGGCGCCGATCGCCGTGGGGTTGGTGTCGTATAGACGCACGCTCAGGCCCGCCAATGCGGCGATCTGCGCAATGCCCCGGCCCATTGCTCCGGTTCCGACAATGCCGATAGTCTCGATACTGAAATTGCGAGAGGTCATTGTGATGCTCGACTCCATGGTTTTTTTAGAATAGCACGATCGTGCAATTTACTGGATGATTGAACGAAGGCCGCCGTTTCGACGCCGACGCGCGGGCTCACACAACCCGAAGGAAGGAGACACCCGATGATCAAGCTGTGCGGTTTCGCGCTCTCGAACTATTACAACAAAGTGAAGTTCGTGCTGCTCGAACATGGTATTCCGTTCGAGGAAGTCTCCGTGGTGCCGAGTCAGGAAGAGTCCATGCTCGAGCATTCGCCGCTCGGCAAAGTGCCCTACCTGCAAACCGAAGAGGGCGATCTGTGCGAGTCGCAATGCATCGTCGAGTATCTCGCCGCGCGCTTTCCCGAGAAGGGAATTTTCTCCGCCGATCCGTGGCAAGCGGCCAAGGAGCGTGAGTTGATCATGTTCGTCGACGTGCATCTCGAACTGACCGCGCGCAATCTCTATAAGGAAGCGTTTTTCGGCGGCACGGTGACCGATGCGACTAAAGGGCGAGTCGAGAAACTGCTCGTACATCATATTGCCGGCTTCAAGCGGATTGCGAAGTTCGAGCCGTATTTGCGCGGCGAAAGTTTCAGCATCGCCGACGCGGCAGGGTACGTGAGCTTGCCGCTGGTGGGCATGGCGACCCAGGCCATCTACGGCCGCGATTTCCTGCTCGACGCGGGCGTCGACTGGAAGCGCTACCTGAAGGCCATTAACGACCGGCCGGCCGCACAGCGCGTGACCGAAGACCGCAAGGCGTATGTCGCGGCATCGCGCGCGGCTTGAGCGGCGTTGCCTTGGAGAGAGCGTGCCAAGGCGTGCAACGCACGTCTTGGCAGCAGCGCGCGACGGCGAGGAACGTGGGTTCATTCGCAACATCGCGCAGAATCTTTTAGAGTCGCGCCAACCGCTCGAGCGCGGTGGCCAGGGTGCTTTCCTGCTTGGCAAAGCAGAAGCGCACCACACCCGACTCGTGCGCCTCGTGATAGAACGCCGACACGGGAATCGCCGCGACGCCGACTTCGCCGGTGAGCCACTGCGCGAACTCGCCTTCCGGCAGGTCGCTGATGGCCGAATAATCGACACACTGGAAGTAGGTGCCCGTGCACGGCAGCAACTTGAATCGCGAGTCGGCGAGACCGGCGCGGAAGAAGTCGCGCTTCTTCTGATAGAAAGCGGGCAGGTCGAGGTACGGCGCCGGGTCTTGCATGTAGTCGGCGAGGCCGATCTGCATCGGCGTATTGACCGTGAAGACGTTGAACTGATGCACCTTGCGGAATTCGGCGGTGAGCGCGGCGGGTGCGGCCACGTAGCCGACTTTCCAGCCCGTCACGTGATAGGTCTTGCCGAAGCTCGACACCACGAAACTGCGCTGCGCCAACTCCGGATAGCGCGCCATGCTCTCGTGCGGTGCGCCGTCGTAGACCATGTGTTCATACACTTCGTCCGAGAGGATCAGCACATTGGTGCCGCGCACGATGTCCTCGAGCTTGCGCATGTCTTCGGCGCGCCAGACCGTGCCGGTCGGATTGTGCGGCGTGTTGATCATGATGAGCCGCGTTTTCGGCGTGATCGCGGCCGCGAGCCTGTCGAACGGAATCGCGTAGTCGGGCGCCTCGAGCGTGACGAACACGGGCTTGCCGCCGGCCAGTTCGATCGACGGCAGGTAGCTGTCGTAGGTTGGCTCGATCACGATCACTTCGTCGCCGGGGTGGACGGTGCACAGGATCGTGGTCAGGAGCGCTTGCGTGGCGCCTGCCGTGACGGTGATTTCAGTGTTGACGTCGTAACGGCGCCCATACAGGTTGGCGATCTTGTCCGAAATGGCCTGACGCAAGGGTGCTGCGCCCGCCATCGGCGGGTATTGGTTGTGGCCGTCGCGCATGGCTTTCGCGACGGCATCGACAATGCGCGGATCGCACGCGAAATCGGGAAAGCCCTGGCCCAGGTTCACGGCGCCTTTCTCGGCGGCGAGCGCGCTCATCACGCTGAAAATCGTCGTGCCGACGTTCGGCAGGCGAGACGGAAACGTGGGAGTCATGGGCGTGTCGTGCGGTGCATTCATGGCGCGGTCCGAAGCGGGGCAAGTTGACGGGTAGGCTCGGCGCGGCGTCGTTTGAAACCGGCGAAACCTGATTGTAGGGAATCACGGAGCCATTGGGGCGCTACATCGCTCTGGCTGGCCATCCGGCCAAGGCAGAGTGACACGATCAAACGGGCGCCGGCTCGTCGGCCGCGCTCAGCGTGGCGTTGATCGAAGCGACGAACGGCGCAGGCTGGGCAATCTGAAAGCCGAAATCGCGCGCGATCCGTCTGGCTAGCTTCAACACAGCGCGATCTTTCGACACGAGCCAGTCTGCCCGCACGGCGTGCGCGAGTTCGAGAAACTTCTGGTCGTCGCGGTCTTTGCATTTGGGCAAGGGCTTCGCGTCTTCCGCCGGCGCGGCCGGTTCGACCCGTTGCGCGAGCCGCGCGACTACCGCCAGCGCGGCGGCCTTATCCACATTGCGATGCACGAACTGCGGATAGTCCAGCACGTAGGTGAGTTCGGCGAGGCAGCGCGCGTCGATCAGCGCGACCAGCGCACCGCTTTCGAGCGCGGCAAGGATTGGCCGCGTGTGCGGGTCGTCGAACACGAGAATATCGATCCACACATTGGAATCGAGGACGACGCGCAAAGCGTCGTGTGAGGCATGGGTACCGGGCATTCGTTACAATCTGGCTTTCGTCTTTGACCGCCAGGCACGGCGTGCCTGCAAGCCTCTATGATAATCGTTCTGTCGCCGGCGAAATCGCTCGACTACGAAACCCCCCCGCACGTCAAAAAGCACACGATCCCCGCTTTCGTCGACGACGCAGCGGAATTGATCGGCGGATTGCGCCGTTTGTCGCCGCAACAGATCGCCTCGCTGATGGATATCTCGGATCAGCTCGCGCACCTCAATTTCCAGCGCTACGCCGACTGGTCGCCGAGCTTCGACACGCACAACGCCAAGCAGGCGGTGCTCGCGTTCAATGGCGACGTGTATGAAGGCTTCGACGCGAAGTCCTTGTCTTCCGCCGATCTCGACTATGCGCAGAACCATGTGCGCGTGCTCTCGGGCCTGTATGGTCTCCTGCGTCCGCTCGATCTGCTGCAACCGTACCGGCTCGAAATGGGTACGCGTTTCGCCAATCCGCGTGGCAAGGATCTGTACGCGTTCTGGGGCGAGCGGATCACGCAGGCTTTGAACGCCCAGTTCAAAAAGAACACCGTGGCTTCGCGCGTGCTGGTGAACTGCGCATCGGGCGAGTATTTCAAGTCGGTCAAGCCGAAGCTGCTCGACGCTCCGATCGTCACGCCGGTGTTCGAAGACTGGAAGGGCGGCCGCTACAAGATCATCAGCTTTCATGCGAAACGCGCGCGCGGTCTGATGGCGCGCTACGCCGTCGAAAATCGCCTCGACAAGCCCGAGCAATTGAAGGACTTCGACGCCGAAGGCTATGCCTTCGACGCGGAGGCTTCGAACGATTCCACTTACGTATTCCGTCGCCGCGTCGCTGAATAAGCGTTTCGCCGCGCACACGAGCAGGGAAGAACATCATGACGTTATCGATTACGAGCAATTTCGACGCGGGCGCAATCGAAGTGCTGTCCTGCGAAGACGCGGGCAATATCCGTTTGCGCGTGCGACCGGACAGTCACGCGGATTTCGCGCAGTGGTTCTATTTCCGCCTGTCGGGCGCGGCGGACGAACGCTGTGTGATGACCTTCGAGAACGCGGCGGCATGCGCGTTTGCCGAAGGCTGGCGCGACTATCAGGCGGTGGCGAGCTACGACCGCGTGAACTGGTTCCGTGTGCCCACGTCCTATGACGGCCGCGTGATGGTCATCGACCACACGCCGGATTTCGACAGCGTGTACTACGCGTATTTCGAGCCGTATAGCGAGGAGCGTCATGCGGAATTTCTCGGCGCGGTGCAGCAGTTGCCGCAGGCAGCGCTGACGGAATTGGGCACGACCGTCGAAGGCCGGCCGATGTCGCTGCTCACGCTCGGCACGCCGCAAACTGGCGACACGCCCAAGAAGAAGATCTGGCTCATCGCGCGTCAGCATCCGGGCGAAACGATGGCCGAATGGTTTATCGAAGGGCTCGTGAAGCGTCTGGCCGGCTGGGGCGATTGGGCCGGCGACCCGGTGGCGCGCAAGCTCTACGATCACGCCGTTTTCTATATCGTGCCGAATATGAATCCGGACGGTAGCGTGCACGGCAATCTGCGCACCAATGCGGCCGGCGCGAACCTGAATCGCGAGTGGATGGAGCCGGACGCCGCGCGCAGCCCCGAGGTGCGGGTGGTGCGCGATGCGATTCACGCGGTGGGTTGCGACCTGTTCTTCGACATCCACGGCGACGAGGCGCTCCCCTACGTGTTCGTGGCCGGCTCCGAAATGCTACCGGGCTTCACCGAACGGCAAGGTGAGGAGCAGAAGGCGTTCATCGAGGCGTTCAAGCAGGCAAGTCCCGACTTCCAGGACAAGTTCGGCTATGCCGCGAGCAAGTATCGGGAAGACGCGCTGAAGCTGGCGTCGAAATATATTGGCAATGAGTTTGGCTGTTTGTCGTTGACGCTGGAAATGCCGTTCAAGGACAACGCCAATTTGCCTGACGAGCGAGTGGGCTGGAATGGCGAGCGCAGCGCTTCGCTCGGCGCGGCCATGTTGCAAGCGATCTTGCAGCACGTGGAGACGTTTGCCTGAGGCACTGAAGGCCGAGGCGTTGCCCAATGAAAGAACGGGGCACCCATGTTGAAGTGGGTGCCCCGTTTTTGTTTAGGCGTTTGATGTGACCGGCGGCGCCGTGACTTGCCGATGCGCCGCATGTCTGGCTGCTCAATGAGCTGTCTTGGTTACCGTCTTCCTGGCCGATTTGCTCGAGGTTGCTCGCGACGATTTGCCCGAACTCGATTTGGAAGATTTCGTCGTCGCTTTTTTCGAACTCTTGCCGCTCGGCGCGTGTTTGCCTTTGCCGCCTTTGTGCTTGCCCGACGAAACACCCGACCCCGACGGTTCGCCACTGCGTGCACGCGCCGGCGGCACGGGATCGTTCCAGCTGAACGCCAGCATCTGAGCGCCAACGTAGCCGCAACGGAATTTCAGATCGGCCGGATCGCCGCTGCCGCTTTGACGGATGCCGAGTCCTTCGACGGTGACGATGTTGTCCACCTTGACGCGCTGCTTGCCCTCGTCGAACGAGTCGTTCCATGGCGTGACCGCCGCGTGCGCGCTGTCGAAAGAGCTGGGAGGAAACTCGACGTGGTCGAAAGCCGTCGAGGTGCTGGCGACAAAATTGCCGTGAGCCGCGCAATCCGCGACGAGCGGGTCCGCATGCATGTCATTGACAAATTTGTTGACGAGATCGTTGTGCTGTTCGAGTTGATCGGCGAATGCGGGGGCAGTGCACAGGAGCGACGCAGTCGCTGCACATGTTGCCAACCGGCCGACTAACCGCAGCAATCGGCGCGGTACGTTGGTGCGATCCATCTAGTTCTTTAGGCGCAAGTGAGACATGAGGCACGTAAGATGCACGGCAGGAGGGTGGAGTTCAATCCTGACACAAATATTTTGTCCTGTCGTGATGTGCTAACTCGAACGCGGTCGTTTGACAAGACGTTGAGTAACCGGCAAATCGCGTTAGATGTCGAACGGGAATCAGGTGCGTGGTCCACCCAGTCGATATCGCCGCACATCGTATGTGGTGACCCAGGCCGGACGGTAGACCGCAATGAGCGCCGTCGACATGCCCGTGAACCAGGCTTCGCCCGTCGCGAGAAGCAGCACGCTGAATGCGTAGCCGACCGGCACTACCGTCATGGAGCCGTCGGCGAGAGCGATGTGAACGCCGAGCGCCGAAGCAGCCGTGAGCGATACGACGATCGCGGGCGAGACAAAACCTTGACCGAAGATGAACATGAAGAGATTGCGTGGCAACCACGCAATGCTAGCGCGCTGGATGAGCGTTGAAATGCCCACAGGTAGCGCACCGTACACGAGGAAAGTGAGCGCAATGCCCTGCCACGGGGCATCGAATACAACGGCAGCCAGCCCTGTGACGATCGCCATGGCGATCAGCGCCAACGCCCAGTCGAATAGCGTCACGATCAACGTGGCGCCGAGCAGATGCATGACGGTGCCGTCATCGAGCCACGCATTGCTTGCCCACAGCACCGACACTGCGACGATGATCGCAAGCCAGACGTGCTGTAGTGTGCCGTCCTGAAGTCGTTTGAAAGGATTTTTCCACAGCGCGAGCGCGACCACTATCGCAGTGGCGATCCAGCCACCGACAGCGACCCAGAATGGAAGCGGTGTGTAGAGGAAACCCATGAGTCTCATATTACTCGTTGGACGAGAAAAGGTGTGAGCGGATTCCATGCCAGCCGGCATAAACACGGCGGGAAATGAGGAGCCGTCAACCACACGTGTAGCGACGATTTCACGTCGGGCCTGGAGCGTTCGGCTCGGCTATGCGCTCGGCCGGCGCGATGTCGCCGTAGCTCGTGCCCGGTTCAGCCGCCATCGGGAGCGCGGCGGCCGTGTCGTTAGCCGGCAACGAATACTGGAAGCGGCGGGGCGCACGGCGTCGCAGCGGCACCACGCCGGCCTGGCCCATCACCGGCCGCATTGGGACTTGGGCGCCGATGCGCAGCACCTGAAGATGGCTGGTCAGCCAGCCGTTGTACAGCGCGACGGCGGCGGCGCGATTCGGTGCGCCCAGTTGCTGGAATATGCTGGTCAGATGGATCTTGACGGTGCCCTCGCTGATGCCGAGCGTGCGCGCGATCATCTTGTTGGTGCTGCCCATGTGGACGCAGCGCATGATCTGCTCCTGACGCGGCGATAGTCCGTTGGATATTTTGCCGCGGCGCGGCGGCGGAGTCTTCTCGTCGAACGGACGGATGGCGGCGTCCGGCGGCAGCGGAGGATTGAGCGCCAACGCACCCGCCGGCACGTAGTGGCCACCCAGCAAGACCATCTCGAAGGCGCGCACGATCAGACATGGATCGGTCTCGCGCGACACGACGCCGAGCACGCCTTCGTCCATTAACTCGCGAACTGCGGTCGGGGAGATGAGGTCGGTTAGCACGGCAATGCGCAGATCGGGAAATTGACTGAGCAGATGGCGCACGTCGGCGACCGACATCCAGTCCTGCCAGTCGATCACCAGCAGATCGGGCCGCTGACGCTTGAGCGGACGCTCGACCTGACGCCAGTCCTGGGCTTCGTTAAACCGCGCAAGCCGGTTGATTTGTCGCAGTAGTGCTTTGATTCCATCACGTCGTTCCGCGTCTGAGTTGAGTATCGAGAATCGCATGCATGTCTCCAGATGAATCGGGGCAGGGGGCGCGATGCGTGCGGCCGGCGAATCAGCCGAACACACGAGGCTGCGTCGTCCTGTCTATGATGACAAATTCCCTTCGTTTTGACGGCCTGGCCAAAAGGCATAAGAGGAGTGACGCAAGAAGACGTAAAAAAAGCCCCGCATGCGGCGGGGCTTTTTTTACTCAGCGTAGCGCGATGGCGCTGGCGCTCAATGGAAGTGCGGCTGCGCGGGCTCCGCGTCTTCGGGCATCTCGGCATGGACGATCTCACCGAGCGGGTCCGCATACAGCGGGACGCCGCAGTCGTCGCAATACTCCGGTTCGAACCGGCCCGAGTGACGACGCACATCCGTCACGCCGGTTTCCTTGAGGAGCGCGACGATTTCTTCCAGCGGGTCGTCCGACGCGGCGATCTCCTGCGGTTCTTCGTCGATGCCGGGTTCGCCGTTCTCTCGTCCGTATAGCGGCCACACGACGCCATAGATCACGTCATTGCTGCCGCGGCGGGTGAAGCCGACGCGATATTCGTCGATTCGACGCTCGCCGAAGCCCGCGACGACCGCGCGCAGTTCCTGCGGCGCGGCGCCGATCGTGTCGAACAGATAGCGCACGGCGGTGCGTACCGTGTGAGGGCGTACGCGCTCGTCGGCGTCGCGACAGGCCGAGTAGTAGGCGTCCGGCAGCAGGCACTCGAATTCGCAACCCGGCAACACCAGCGACAGATTGGCGCCGCCCTGCGTCGCCCATTGTTCGAGGCACTGACCACGCTCGATCCGGCTGCCTTGTTCTTCTTCCTGCCAGCGGAAGGTGGGCTCGCCCACCGGCGCTGCCACGATGGCCAGCAGAAAACGCGGGTCGGCCAGAATCGGCGAGGTTTCCGGCAGTTCGCCGAAATTGAGCTTGACGTTGCCCCCGGTCAAGGCGGCCTGCGCGAGTTGCTGGGCAATGCGCCAGGTTTCGACGTGGTGGCGCGGCAACTGGTCGATGCTGTACAGGAACGGGGCCATGGCGACGCGTGTGTTCGCCGCGAGCACATGTGCCTGCAAATGGGCGCGCAGTGAGTCGGCCGCCTCGCCCTTGAGTGGACCGGACGGAATCATGTAGCGGGTCCAGGCGAGCACCGGTGCGGCGATCAGCAACGCCTCATATGGCACGCCTTCGTGGTCGATGACGAACGACTCGCTATGGGTTTCCGCCATGTCGGCGAGCGCGCCGTAGGCGTCGGGATGATTCTGCTGCAGATGGTCGAGCGCGGCGTCCAGCGTTGTCTGATTGGCGTTGCGGACGATCTTGGCCAGCAGCGCATCGAGCTTCGCTTCCCAGAAACGGTCCTCGGTGCGGCTGCCCGACGCGAAAAGCGCGAGCGAGAGACCGACGAGCTTGTCGGCATCGGGGGGGAGACGTTTGGCGATTCGCGAGCGCATAAATCCAGAAATTGGGTGGCACAGAACCTTATATTCTAGTCTTTTCTATGCCGTCATATTATTTGGTCAGCAATGGCGCACGAGCCGGGACTTTTTCCGGACGGGCAAATGGCCCGTGCAGCGGGTCTTCGAGTGATACGCGCAGGGACTTGGCCGGACAATATAAGACGCCCCCGGCGACGCAACTCGCTTCTATACTGACCGCTTTCGGGTGCCTGACAAGGGCGTACGCCCACTCGCCGCCGTGGTCTGGCGCAATAGGAGACTCATTGTGAAATCGGACCAACTGATCGAACGTCTGGCAGCGGTGTTCGCCCTCATCATTCTGGTAGGCGGCTCGCTGCTCGTGCTGGCGCCGTTTACAACCGCGCTGCTGTGGGGCGCAATTCTGAGTTATAGCTCGTGGGGTTTGTACCGGCGGCTGACAAGGGCGGTCGGCGGCCGCCGCAAATGGGCGGCTACGTTGATCGTGCTCATCATCCTGGTGGTGGTGCTTGGACCCTTCGTCTATGCGGGCTTTGCGTTCGGTGCGCACGTTCACGACATCGTCGCGCTGGTGCAGAGGCTCTTCGAGGCCGGCTTGCCGGACTTGCCGCCGTGGGTAGGCCGGATTCCGCTGGTTGGCGCAAATATCGAAACGTTCTGGGAGCGTTTGACCAGTAGCAATTCGGAACTGATCGCACAATTGCGCATGCTGGCGGCGCCGGCCGGCAAATGGATTCTGGCCGCCGCGATTGCGGTGACGCATGGTCTTGGGCTGCTGGCGCTGAGCATCGTGCTCGCTTTCTTTTTCTACACAGGCGGGGAAGGAGCCGCCGCGTGGCTGAATGCGGGCATGCGGCGCATAGCTGGCGAACGCGCTGATTATTTGTTGGCATTGGCCGGGAGCACTGTCAAAGGCGTGGTTTATGGGATTCTTGGTACGGCTCTGGTGCAAGGGATTCTGGCGGCCTTTGGCTGCTGGATCGCTGGAGTGCCGGCGCCGGCGTTACTCGGGCTGGCGACGTTTTTCCTGTCGGTGATACCTGGCGGCCCTGTGATCGTGTGGTTGCCCGCGGCAATCTGGCTCTATCACGGCGGTGCGACAGGGTGGGCGATCTTTCTGGTGGTGTGGGGCGTGCTGGTCGTCGGCATGTCCGACAATGTGATCAAGCCGATCCTCATTGGCAAGAATAGCGATATGCCGTTGATCCTGGTCATGCTGGGAATACTCGGCGGCGCGTTCGCCTTCGGCTTCCTTGGCGTGTTCATCGGACCGACGCTGCTGGCGGTTGCGTACACCGTACTGCACGACTGGACGATCGGCGCGCCGGCTGCCCGGGCTGCGCTGGCTTCCGATGTAAAAGCGCCTGTTGTCGAGGACCCGGGCCGCGTCAGCGAGACTCCCTGAATAAATTCCAGATAACGCTTGCAAGGCCCGGTTTGGGTCGCTAGAATCTCGCTCTTTCGTGCTTCGGACACCGGGGCACGGGGAGGCGGGAGAGCCAGCAATGGCAAGGGTTTGAGCGGGTTGGACGGGTTTGGGAAGTTAAAAAAACCTGTTGACGACGAAGCGAAAGTTCTTCATAATCTCGTTTCTCTGCTGCAAGTGCAGCGACGCAGAACGAAGCGGTACAGGTGGTTGTGAAGTTGGCAGCCGCGGTGGCCGGTGAGGTAGTGGATGCGTACTCGATCTTTAAAAATTAACAGCCGATAAGTGTGGGCGCTTGATGCGCGATGCGAGCCGGGTCCTTCGGGGTCTGGCGCAAAGCAGAAGTATCAAGTCTCACACAGTAATGAAA
>NZ_CAAJGL010000102.1 GCF_900996225.1 Paraburkholderia sp. BCC1884
CCAGCGCAGCTTGGCCTCGGTCGGCATGACGCGCTTGATGCTCTGCAGGCCGTCGCGAGGGCCGACCTCGCTGACCAGCACGCGGTTTGGGGACGATGTCGTCATGGTGCGGCTCCCTTGATTGCGTTCTGTCTGATAGATCAATGTTCTGTCAGATGGAACTATAGGAGCGCGAGCGTACTGTTTTAAGCCGTGTTAACCCGGAATTTCGCGAAAATCCTGGATCTTGTGTTCTATCAGGCAGAACGATAGAGTGTGCGACGTATCAATCTCGAAAGGATCGGGCGGGTGATGGAAGACGAAGCAGGCTCAGCGCAGGAGGCGGTGGACGCGAATTCGAGCGGCGTGGCCGTGCTCGATCGTGCGTTCGCGATTTTCGATGCGTTCGGCCCGGGCGACGATCGCCTGACGCTGGCCGAGCTGTCGCGCCGCACGGCGCTCTACAAGAGCACGATCCTGCGGCTGCTGGCGGCGCTGGAGCATGGCGGCTTCATTCGCCGGCTGCCCGACGGGCAGTACGCGATCGGGCCGGCGCCGTTGCGGCTGGCGGCGCTGTACCAGCGATCGTTCGCGGTCGGACCGGTGATCGA
>NZ_CAAJGL010000103.1 GCF_900996225.1 Paraburkholderia sp. BCC1884
CTTCCGGGAAATCTGGTCGCGACTGAGCGCCGACCAGCAGGTCAAGCAATCGCTCGACATCGTGCCGAAGAACGCCGGCCCGCTCAATTCGAGCAGCCTGGTGCATCGCGCGCTGCTGCTGATGCGCGAGCTCTCGCCCGAGTATCTGCGGCAGTTCCTGTCCTATGCCGACGCGCTGTCCTGGCTCGAGGACATGCAGGCCGATCCGGCCGCGGCGACGGCGAAGGAAGCGCCGCGCAGCGCGCCGGCGAAGAAGGCCCGGCGCACGCGCGCACGCTGAACCCATCCACGCGGCGCTGCCGCCGCTACGCCTCGATGGCGGCGCGCTCGCGAGAGCGCCCGCCCCGCGCGCCGCGCCTGAGCAGATCGAAGGCCATCAGGTGGCTCGCCCCCGAAATGCCCACGCCGTACAGCGGAATCAGCGCCATCGGCAGCGTCTGGATATTGGCCATGCGCGGATCGTGCAACAGGAAGAAGCTCAGCCCCGTGCCCACCGCCACCACGAAATCGGCGAAGCCGAACAGGTGGAACATCAGGTAGCGCCCGCGGCTGGCCGGCAGCAAGGTGACCACCAAGGCCAGC
>NZ_CAAJGL010000104.1 GCF_900996225.1 Paraburkholderia sp. BCC1884
GCCCGGGCCGCGTATCCCGCGCGGCCCGCTTCGACCCAGGAGCGAGAACATGCCGTTTATTGCAGTATTGAACCGCCGCATCCGTCTGCTTGCCCTCGGCGCCGCCGCCATGGCCGCGCTGCTTCCCGCCGCCGGGCACGCCCAGCCCTCGGGCACGCCGCCCGTGGGCAGCCAGGTCGCCACGCCCGACAACGCGGTCCTGCTGACCATCTTCCTCAAGCACGACCAGTCGCGCCCGCTCAGCGAGTTGAACGCGCAATTGGCGAAGCAGGGTTTCTACAAGGCGTTTCCGCCGCCGGGCGTGGAGGTCGTGAGCTGGTACGTGGCGATGGGGATCGGGCAGGTGATCACGCTGCGCCTGCCGGCCTCGCGCGTGCGCGAGGTGAACCGCGTGCTCGAGGACACCGCCTGGGGCGCGTATCGCACCGAGTTCTACCCGACCTACGACTACAAGGCGATCGGGCTGGCCGAGCACGACAAGGGGAAGTGAGGACGGGGAAGGCTGGCGCGCCGCGATTGCCGGCCTTCGCGAGCCGGCTTCAGCTCGATCCCGGCCAGCCGTCGAGCACATGCGCGG
>NZ_CAAJGL010000105.1 GCF_900996225.1 Paraburkholderia sp. BCC1884
GGTCCAGCAGCCAGACGCTCTGCGCCAGCAGCAGCGGGCGCGCGCCACGCGCGCCGGCCAGCTTCAGCACCAGCGCGGCGGCCAGGTGCTCCTGCTCGGTATGCGTCCAGATCACGTCGGCCGCCAGCAGCGCCTCGCGATTGCGCCAGGCATGGATCGCGTCGAAGCCGAGCGCGGCCTTCAGGGCGCGGCGCGCCACGCTGACCGGGCGCGATTCGCGGCGGTAGCGCGACTAGCTCATGGCGAATTCGTCGGAGGCCGCGTGGTGATAGCCGTACAGGCAGCCGATGTTGTCGCCGGCGCGATAACTGCGCGGGTCGGCGCCGTAAAACAGGTGAACGTGCACGTTCGTGGCGGTCATGCGGAATCTCCGGGTTCGGTGCTCAACAAGCGTGCGCGTGCGCGACGGCGCGGGGCGTCGTCGCGCGACAGCGGGCGGCAGCGGGCGGGCCGCGCGAGGCGGCCCGGGCGCGCGGGCGCGTTCATGTCGTTCATGCGGTAGCCAGCGGCCGGCCCGTGGCCGAGGTCTCGCGGCGCGCGTCGTGGGCGCCCTCGCGCACCGCGCGCCA
>NZ_CAAJGL010000106.1 GCF_900996225.1 Paraburkholderia sp. BCC1884
CGCCTACCTGGCGATCATCCCTGGTATGGCGGTGTTCCTGCTGCGCATCGAGACCGACTTCGTCGAGTACTACGACGCGCTCTACGACGCGGTGCGCGAGGGCGCCTCGCTGCAGCACATCGAGCGCATGCAGCGCGCCATGGTGGAGGCGCTGCGCGAGGGCGTGTGGGAAATCCTGAAGATCCAGGCGATGGCCGCGCTGATCCTGTTCGCGGCCGCGCCGACCCTGCTGCGCTGGCTGGGGATTCCGGCGCTCTACCTGCCGCTGCTCTATATCGACGTGATCGCCGCCAGCATGCAGGTGGTGTTCATGGGCATCATCAACGTGTTCTTCTACCTCGACAAGCGCCGCATCGTGCTGTGGCTGGTGGGCGCCTTCGTGGTGCTGAACGTGCTGCTGACCGCGCTGACGCTGGCCTCGAATCCCGCCGCCTACGGCTATGGCTTCGCGCTCGCGCTGTTCGTGGTGATGCTGGCGAGTCTCTACTGGCTCGATCGCAAGCTCGACACGCTCGAATACGAGACCTTCATGCTGCAGTGAGCGCTGCTGGCGGCTGGGCCCGGGAC
>NZ_CAAJGL010000107.1 GCF_900996225.1 Paraburkholderia sp. BCC1884
ATGAACCGGTCGTATTGACCGGCGTCCTTCAGTTGCGCGGCCAGCGAGGCGGTGTTGGCGCTGTCCCTGCCGCCGTAGAAGATGCGATCCGCGCGCAGGCGGTAGGTGGCCGTCAGCCGATGGAACGCGGCTTCCTCGATCGGCTTGACCAGGGCGTTCGCGGCGCGCATGAACTCGGGCGTGCCGATCGCGCTGAGCCGGCCCATGGTGAACTTGTCGGCACTCAGCTGCTGATGCTTCGACAGGCTTTCGACGATGATGAAATTCTCGTAGCCAGCCGCGAGATCGAGTTTGGCGGCATCCGACAGCGGCGCGTTCGTCACGTCGACGATCGGCACGGTGGTGTCGTTGAGCGGGTCGGGGCCGGTGCTCGGTCCTGCCCCGCTCGCGGTCTGGTTCGCGAAGCGGCGGAACACCTCGCCGTAGTGCACGCGGTTGCGGCTTGCCTGGATCTAGGTCAGCACCGGGTTCAGGTCGGCGGCGATGATCGCGGGCGGTGCCGTGCCCTGCCGGTCCCGCTCGTCGAGCGCCTCGGTGTGCGCGATCAGGTTGGCGGTCACGATCG
>NZ_CAAJGL010000108.1 GCF_900996225.1 Paraburkholderia sp. BCC1884
TGTAGCTGCCGCGCTGCACCTGGCCCGTCGCGGGCAGGAACGTGTAGATCTCGGTGGTCGCCGTATCATTAAAAAATTTCATCCGGTAGAAGGTGCTGGTCACGTTCAACTGCTCGCTCGGCTGCCAGTTCGCGCTCAGCGTGGCCCAGCTGTCGCGGAATGAGATCAGGCTGTCGCCGACGATGTAGTTCTTCTTGAGCAGGGCCGAATCGAGCGTGCCGTTCACCAGCGGGATGCCGAAATAGCGCATCTGCTGCTGGTAGCCCTGCGCGTACGAGGCCGTGATCGACAGGTCCGGCGTGAGGTCGTAGCGCAGCGCGCCCGAGATCGACAGGTTGCGCGAATTGCCGGCGTCCACCCAGTTCGCCGAGCGGTTGCCGCTGACGTCGAAACGATAGGACAGCTTGTCGTTGATCGCGCCGCCGCTGCCGAAGGCCAGGCGCGCCGTGCGTTCGGTGCCGATGCCCATCTGCAGCTCGTTCTGGATCGGGCCGCGGCTCGGCTTCTTCGGCACGATGTTGACCACGCCGCCGATCGCGCCCTCGCCGTAGATCACCGAGGCCG
>NZ_CAAJGL010000109.1 GCF_900996225.1 Paraburkholderia sp. BCC1884
TCCTCGTGGCGGAAGGTGATGTTCTGCGCGGCGATCGTGAAGCGCCCGCCGGTCGGCATCGCGTCGCGCGCGTTCACCGACAGGTTGATCACCGCCAGCTCGAGCTCGGCGATATCGACGCGGATCGGCCAGATGCCGGGCGGCATGTCGAACACCAGCGCCGATTTCGATCCCAGCGACGTCTTCAGCAGTTCGCGGCACGAGGAGCCGAGCCATTGCGGCACGTCGATCGTCTCGCTGCGCAGCGGCTGCTTGCGCGCCACCCCGAGCAACTGGCGCGTCAGCGACTGGCCGTTCTTCAGCGCGCGCTCGATGGCCGTCAGCTCGATGTCCAGATGCGCGGCGCCGCGTCGGCGCACGATCTGGATATTGCTCGAGATGATCATCAGCAGGTTGTTGAAATCGTGCGCGACGCTGCCGACCAGGTTGCCGAGCGCCTCCATCTTGCGCGACTGCCGATAGGCCGACTCGATCGAGCGGCGCATCGAGGCCTCGGCCTCCCAGCGGTCCCAGGCTTGCTCCTCGACGCGCAGCCGCTTCAGCGACAGCCAGATCA
>NZ_CAAJGL010000110.1 GCF_900996225.1 Paraburkholderia sp. BCC1884
CACTTGCGCGCCGGCCTTGATCGCGAGGATGGCGCGACGCCCGCGCGCCATCAGCGACAGCTCGTCGAGGCCATCGAGCGCGACCGCCAGGAAGCGCCGCGTATCGAAGCTGCGTTCGATCAATTTCAGCGTGGAGAGCAGCGAACGGAATTGCCGTTCGCCCATCGACTCCTTGAGAAGGACCGGGGAATCGAGGGAATCAGGGGAATCGGGAGCCTGGGTGGACATGGCACGGTGGCCGCGCGGAGGACCGCGCGCGCGTGATCGGAAAGCCCGCAGCTTCGCTGATCGCGCTGTCAGTTTTTGTCAGGAGACTGCAGGGACAGCGCCAATTGCGCATGCAGCCCGCGCATCAGGGCGGCGCGCCGCGCCGGGTAGCGGTCGAGCTCGGTGGCGGCCTGGATCCGGTCGGTGCGGAAGGTGCGGAAGGCTTCGCGCAGTTCGCACCAGGCGGCCAGCACGCGCGCGTTGTCCATGAAGCCGATCTGGACCGGCCAGACGATGCGATGCGACTGGCTGCCGACCACGTCCACATAGACGATCTCGAGCCG
>NZ_CAAJGL010000111.1 GCF_900996225.1 Paraburkholderia sp. BCC1884
GGCTGGTGGTGATCCCGGCGCTCAACGAATTCCGCGATCGCTACCCCGACATCGACCTCCAGCTCGGCCTGTCGGACCGCCCCGTCGACCTGCTGCAGGAAGGCGTCGACTGCGTGATCCGGGTCGGCGCGCTGCAGGATTCCTCGCTGGTGGCACGGCGCGTCGGCCTGTTCGAGGGCGTGACGGTGGCCTCGCAGGCCTACCTGGAACGCTACGGCGAGCCGCGCTCGATCGACGACCTGGCCGACCATGGCGCGGTCAATTATTTTTCGAGCCGCACCGGCCGCAACATCGACTGGGCCTTCCTGATCGACGGCCAGGAGGTGGAGGTCAAGATGGAGAGCGTGGTCTCGGTCAACGATGCGGACGCCTACGTGACCTGCGGTATCGAGGGCTTCGGCCTGATCCAGCCGCCGCTGTTCATGGTGCTGCCGCAACTGCGCTCGGGCGAGCTCAAGGAAGTGCTGACCGGCTACAAGCCGCTGCCGATGCCGCTCTCGGTGGTCTATCCGCACAGCCGCCACCTGTCGCCGAAGGTGCGCGTGTTCGTC
>NZ_CAAJGL010000112.1 GCF_900996225.1 Paraburkholderia sp. BCC1884
ACTGCTACGACCTTTACATCGCCCATCATCACTTCCACACCATCGACATGAACATGACGGAATGACCGGATAAATGTGTTACC
Source organism: Paraburkholderia sp. BCC1884 (assembly GCF_900996225.1). Taxonomy (GTDB): domain Bacteria; phylum Pseudomonadota; class Gammaproteobacteria; order Burkholderiales; family Burkholderiaceae; genus Paraburkholderia. The sequence continues at coordinate 84 of NZ_CAAJGL010000112.1, forward strand.
CATGTCCCGTTACGGGTGTTACCCATGTCCCGAGTCCATACACGGCGGCAAAGAAAGTGAGTGCCCCCCCGCACAGGGGGAACGCTAATAGACCACCATGACCTCAAGGAAAGGCCAAAAAACGCAAAAACCAAAGGCCAAAAACCGCAAAAACCAAAGACCAACCCCACCCCGCCAGGCAGACAAAAACCCCACCAACCGCCAGTCAGAAACACAAAAAAGCGCCGCCCCCGCCGGGGCATATAATGTCGCACGACCTGCCGCCCCTCCAGACAAATGCCCGACCTGCTAGCCAATCTCAACCCCGAACAACACGCCGCCGTCACGCTCCCCAACGAACCCGCGCTCATCCTCGCCGGCGCGGGTAGCGGCAAAACCCGCGTGCTCATCACACGCATCGCATGGCTCATCCAGCACGGTCTGGCCTCGCCCGCCACCGTGCTCGCCGTGACCTTCACGAATAAGGCCGCCCGCGAAATGATGTCGCGCCTTTCGGCGCTTCTCCCCATCGACACGCGCGGCATGTGGATCGGCACCTTCCACGGCCTCTGCAACCGCATGCTGCGCGCCCATCACCGCGATGCCGGCCTGCCGGCCACCTTCCAGATTCTCGACACCGCCGACCAGCTCTCCGCGATCAAGCGTCTCATGAAGGGCCTCAACGTCGACGACGAAAAGTACCCGGCGAAAAATCTCCAGTACTTCATCAACAACGCGAAGGAACAAGGCCTGCGCCCGAAAGACGTCGACGCCACCGACAACTTCAACCTCAAATTCGTCGAACTCTACGAGGCCTACGACCAGCAATGCCAGCGCGAAGGCGTGGTCGATTTCCCGGAACTGCTGCTGCGCTGCTATGAATTGCTCGCGCACAATCCGCCGCTGCGCGCCCACTATCAGGCGCGCTTCCGCCACATTCTGGTCGACGAGTTCCAGGACACCAACAAGCTGCAGTACGCGTGGCTCAAAATGCTGGCGGGCCAGACCAACTCGATCTTCGCGGTCGGCGACGACGATCAGTCGATCTACGCCTTCCGCGGCGCGAACGTCGGCAACATGCGCGACTTCGAACACGAGTTCAATGTCCGTCACCTGATCAAGCTCGAGCAGAACTATCGCTCGCACGGCCATATTCTCGATGCCGCCAATCAGCTGATCGCCAACAACTCGCGGCGGCTGGGCAAAAACCTGCGTACCGACGCGGGTCACGGCGAACCGGTGCGCGTGTACGAATCCGCCACCGATTCGCAGGAAGCCGGTTGGATCGTCGAGGAAATCAAGGCGCTCATCAGCACGGGCACCTCGCGCAGCGAAATCGCGATCCTGTATCGCAGCAATGCGCAGTCGCGCACGATCGAACACACGCTGGTCAATGCGGGCATCGCGTATCGTGTGTATGGCGGCTTGCGCTTTTTCGAGCGTCAGGAAGTCAAGCACGCGCTCGCCTATCTGCGCCTGATCGACAATCCGAACGACGACACCGCGTTCGCGCGCGTGGTCAATTTCCCAACGCGCGGCATCGGCGCGCGCTCCATCGAGCAACTCGCGGACGCGGCGCGTCTGTACAACTGCTCGATGGCTGCGGCGATTCCCTATGTCGCGGGCAAGGCGGGTTCGAGTCTCGCCGGCTTTGCGAACCTGGTCGGCAAGATGCGCGCGGAAACGCAGCAGATGAGCTTGCCGGAAACCGTCGAATACGTGGTTCGCGCGAGCGGTCTCTCCGAGTTCTACCAGAACGAACGTGAGGGCCAGGACCGGCTGGAGAACTTGCAGGAACTGGTCAACGCGGCCGCCGCATTCGTCAGCGAAGAGGGCTACGGCATGGACACGCCGGCGCGCTCGATTCCGCTGCGCCCGGGCGCGACCTCGGCGCCCGAACTGGCCGTCGAAACCGACGACCCGAACACTGTCGTGCTGGACGCACCGGGCATCGCCGATCCGGCGCAAAACCCCGACACGATGACGCCGCTCGCGGGCTTCCTGTCGCACGCGTCGCTGGAAGCGGGCGACAACCAGGCGCAAGCGGGCCAGGAAGCCGTGCAGCTGATGACGGTGCACGCGGCCAAGGGCCTCGAGTTCACCGCAGTGTTCATCACCGGTCTCGAAGAGGGGTTGTTCCCGCACGAGAACAGCGCGATGGAATCGGACGGGCTGGAAGAGGAGCGTCGTTTGATGTACGTGGCGATCACGCGGGCGAAAGAGCGCTTGTATCTGTCGTTTGCGCAAAGCCGCATGTTGCACGGCCAGACGCGCTACAACATCCGCTCGCGTTTCTTCGACGAATTGCCGCAGGAAACGCTCAAGTGGCTCACGCCGAAGGTCGAGGCGGGCGCGCGTTGGGGCGGCCGCTCGGACAACGCCGGTTATGGGCGCGACTGGTTCTCGCGGCCGGGTTACACGGGCCCCGCCTCGTCGACACCGGCGCAGTTGCCCGCCTTCGCGAACGAGCAGCGGGCTGCCGAGACCGGTTTCCGGGTCGGCCAGCAGGTGTTCCACACGAAGTTCGGCGAAGGCACGATCACCGCGCTCGAAGGCGGTGGCGTCGACGCCAAGGCGCAAGTCAAATTCAAGCGCCATGGCGAGAAGTGGCTGGCGCTCGCGGTAGCCAAATTGCAGGCGGTGGAATGAGCGCACCTGGCGACGATACGGTTCGCAGCGGCGCCCCGGTTTCGCATCGTCCGCTCGGCATTCTCGCGGCCTTGCCGCAGGAACTCGGCGACCTGATCGAAGCGATGCGCGCCGAGTCCGGTCTGCGCACGATCACGCACGGTCAGCGGGACTATCACCTGGGCACCTTCCACGGCGCGCCGTGCGTCGTCACACTGGCGCGCGTCGGCAAGGTCGCGGCGGCGGCCACGGTCAGCGCGTTGATCCATGCGTTCGATGTCGAAGCGGTGGTTTTCACCGGCGTCGCCGGCGGAGTGGGGCAGGAGGTGCGGGTCGGCGATATCGTCGTGGCGAGCGAGTTGCTGCAACACGATCTCGACGCGTCGCCGCTGTTCCCGCGCTTCGAAGTGCCGCTGCTGGGCGTGTCGCGTTTCTCCGCGAACGCATCGCTCGCCAGCCAACTAGCCGCAGCCTGTGAACGCTTTATCGCGGAAGAGGGCGCGGCGACGGCCGCGCGTTTCGGCACCCGCGAGCCGCGCGTGCATCGCGGCCTGATCATTAGCGGCGATCAGTTCGTGGCGAGCGCGGCAGGCGTCCAGGCCTTGCGCGATGCGTTGCCGGATGCGCTCGCGGTCGAGATGGAAGGCGCGGCGATTGCGCAGGTTTGCCACGAATACGGCGTGCCTTGCGCGGTCGTGCGCACCATTTCCGATACCGCCGACGACCACGCGCCAGCTTCGTTCGTGGCCTTTCTCACGGAGATCGCCGGCACGTATTCGAACGCGATTCTCACGCGCTTTCTGGCGGCGCGCGGTTCGGCGGCCTAGCTCTTTTTACTGCCGGTCTCCCCTAGCGCCTCGCGCACCTGCTGCAACGCCGCCGGATCTTCGATCGTCGGCAAATCGCCTGGCTCGCGACCCTCGGCAAGCGCCGCGATCGCGCGCCTCAGCAGCTTGCCGGAGCGCGTCTTCGGCAGCATCGACACCACCACCACGCGCGCCGGCCGGGCAATCGCGCCAAGTTGGCGATCGACCGTCGCCGTGAGTTCGGCTTCGAGCTTCGTGCGCTTCTTTCCGTCCGCGAAGGCTTGCGCGTCGCGCAGTACGACGAAGGCCATCGCCGCCTGACCTTTCAGCGCATCCGTCACGCCGACCACCGCCACCTCGGCGACGGCCGCGTGGCTCGACAACGCCTCCTCGATCTCGCGCGTGCCGAGCCGATGGCCCGCCACGTTGATCACGTCGTCGGTGCGGCCGAGGATCGTCACGTAACCGTCTTCGTCCTGAATGCCCCAGTCGAAGGTCGAATAGACCTGCTGGTTCGGAATGCTCGACCAGTACGTGCTGACGAAGCGCCTGTCGTCGCCCCACACGGTCGACATGCAGCCCGGCGGCAACGGATAGCCCAGCGTGAGCACACCTTTCTCGCCAGGCGTGCAAGGCTCGCCGGTGAGTTCGTTGCGCAAGCTCAGATCGAAGCCCGCCGACGGCACGCCCGGCGAGCCGAGTTTGGTGGGCAGCGCCTCGACGCCGCGCGGGATTGCCAGCATCGGCCAGCCGGTTTCGGTCTGCCAGTAGTTGTCGATCACCGGCTTGCCGAGCGCGTCGGCGATCCATGCGGCGGTCGGCTCGTCGAGCGGTTCGCCCGCCAGAAACAAGCTGCGCAGGCTCGACAGATCGGCTTGTTTAAGCAGTTTGGGGTCCTGTTTTTTCAGCACGCGCAGGGCGGTCGGCGCGGTGAACATCAGATTGATCCTGTGCTGTTCGACGAGCCGCCACCAGATGCCGCCGTCGGGGCGAATCGGCGTGCCTTCGTACATCACGGTCGTCAGGCCCGCGATCAGCGGGGCATAGATGATGTAGCTGTGGCCGACCACCCAGCCCACGTCCGATGCCGTGAACATCGTGTCGCCGGGCTGGCCCTGAAAAATGTGTTCCATCGATGCCGCCAGCGCCACCGCATAGCCGCCGACGTCGCGTTGCACGCCCTTGGGCTTGCCGGTGGTGCCCGACGTGTACAGCACGTAGGAAGGCTCGTTGGACTCCAGCCATTCGCACGGCACGTGGGCGTCGAAGAACTGTTCGCGCAGCGGTTCGTAGCTGACCAGATAGCTGGCGTTCAGACGTTCGGGCGCGAGTTGCCGATCGATCAGCAGCACGTGCGGCGTCTTGTGATTCGCGCGCGCCAACGCTTCGTCTACGAGCGGCGTGTAGTCGATCACCTTGCCGCCGCGCGCGCCGGCGTCGGCGGTGACGATCAGCACGGGTTTCGCGTCGTCGATGCGGGCCGCGAGATTAGGCGCCGCGAAGCCGCCGAACACCACCGAGTGAATCGCGCCGAGGCGCGCGCAGGCGAGCATCGCGAACAGCGCCTCGGGAATCATCGGCAGATAGAGCAGCACGACGTCGCCGCGCTTCACGCCGAGCGAGCGCATCACGGCGGCCATGCGGTTGATTTCCGCGTAGAGCTCGGCGTAGGTGTAGCGTCGCTCGATGCCGGTTTCCGTCGAGACATAGACCAGTGCGTTCTGCTGCGCGCGCGCGGCCAGGTGACGATCGACCGCGTTGTGACACAGGTTGGTGCGTCCGCCGACGAACCAGCGCGCGAACGGCGGATTCGAGCGATCCAGCACCGTGTCGAACGGCGTATGCCAGTGGATGCGCCGCGCCTCGTCGCGCCAGAAATCTTCAGGGTTCTCGATCGAACGGCGGTGGAAGTCGCGATAGCTTGTCATCTGCGGCGATCCTTCGGCTGCGTGAGGAGTCGGATGGCGGGCCGTGCGGCTGCAGGGTGGGCGGCGCACGAGCAGGGTAGGAATCGCACAAGCATAGAGCAGGCGCGGCCTCGCGGACAACGCGGGTTCACCATGAGCGCGGGCATTCGTCGCGTGGGTGTCCCGTCAAAGAAAAAAGGCGCCGTAGCGCCTTTTCTCAGTCGTGCCGAAACGATCCGATCGTCAGGCTTTCGCGCGCTTGCCTTCGACGTCCGGCAAGAACACCGTCAGCACGCCGATCAGCGGCAGGAACGAGCAGACCTTGTACACGTACGTGATGCTGGTCGCGTCGGCCAGTTGCCCGAGCACCGCCGCGCCGATCCCGCCCATGCCGAACGCGAAACCGAAGAAGAGTCCGGCCACCATCCCGACCTTGCCCGGAATCAGCTCCTGGGCGTACACGAGAATCGCCGAGAACGCCGAGGCGAGCACGATGCCGATCAGCACCGTCAGCACGCCGGTCCAGAACAGATTGGCGTACGGCAGCAGCAGCGTGAACGGCGCCACGCCGAGGATCGACACCCAGATCACGTACTTGCGGCCGATCCGGTCGCCGATCGGACCACCGATCACCGTACCCGCCGCCACCGCCGCGAGGAACACGAACAGATGGATCTGAGCGGTCTGCACCGGCAAGTGGAACTTGTCGATCAGGTAGAAGGTGAAGTAGCTGTTGATGCTCGCGAGGTAGAAGTACTTCGAGAACACCAGCAGCATCAGCACGCTCATCGCGAACATCACCTGGTTGCGTGAGAGCGTGGCGTGCGAGGTTTGCGCGCGGGCTTTCTTCACCGACGGATGCTGCTTGTACCAGCGGCCGATCTGCGTCAGCACGACGATCGCGACGAGCGCCGCCACCGAGAACCACGCAATGCTGCGCTGGCCATGCGGAATCACGATCAGTGCCGCGAGCAGCGGTCCGAGCGACGAGCCCGCGTTGCCGCCCACCTGGAACAGCGACTGCGCGAGACCGTGACGGCCGCCCGAGGCCATGCGCGCCACTCGCGACGATTCCGGATGAAACACCGACGAACCGCAGCCGACCAGCGCCGCTGCCACCAGCAGCACGCCGAAGCTCGGCGCGACCGACATCAGCAGCAGGCCGGCGAGCGTGAAGCCCATGCCGACGGGCAGCGAATACGGCTTCGGATGCTTGTCGGTGTAAGTGCCGACCAGCGGTTGCAGCAGCGACGCGGTGATCTGATAGGTCAACGTGATCAGGCCGATCTGCCCGAACGACAACGAGAAGTTGTCTTTCAGCATCGGGTAGATCGCCAGGATCAACGACTGGATCATGTCGTTGAGCAGGTGCGTGAAGCTGATCGCACCGAGCACGGAATACACCGTGCGCTGGACTTTGGCGGCCGGTTGCGCGGCGGCGGGGGTGCCGGCTGGCGCGCCGGCGAGGGCGCTTTTATCGAGGCTCGTTTCCATACGCTAGACAGGAGAGAAGAAAAACTGCGGGTGATGAGTCGAAATCGCCGTCGTGGCCGGACAGGCCCGTTGCTGCGACATTACGTCGCGCTTTTCGGCGTTTGTTAGCTATTTGTCGAAGTTTAAATTGGCTTGAGCGAATTGTAAGGACAAGTTTTGTCGCGAATCGGACACTTTCGGCATCGGTCACGATCGCGGCGCAGGCTTGGTAAGCATTTTCATAAAAGTGAGCCCGGAGATTTTTGGCCATGTATAAAAACCGTCGCGGGCGCGAAGCTTACAAAACGGCGCGTTCGAAGCCGGGTGACGGGCGGCCGGTCATTGAGCGAGAACGTTAAAGATCGCCGATGTTCAGGCCGTAAACACGCACGGATAAGTAGCAATGCCGGAACCGACCTTTCCGGCAGCTCTATAAGTGGGGACGGGGAATATGAAAGCAGTGTCGCTGGGCAAGCAGAAGGGGTTCGTGGCGCAGGCAGAGGCGACGGGCAAGCCGCCCGCGCGTGGCCAGAGTCGCCGCGCCGGGGTGGTGAGGTTCAAGGGTTTGTCGGTGAAGGCGATGTTGCGCCTCGCGTTCGCCGTGCTGCTGATCGGCACGCTGGCGATCGGCGTGTTTTCGCTGACACAGATCAGCCGCCTGAATGCGTCCACCCAATCCATCTACGATCAGGGCCACGTGGCCAGCCGCGCTGCCGAAGAAGCGCGCGGTCACATGCTGCGCGCGAGCCGCGCGCAGAAAATGCTGCTCACCGCGACCACCGCGAAAGAGCGCGACGAGCTCGGCACCGACATCGACACGGACTTGAACGGACTTGCCGTGGAACTCGGCACCTTGCAAAAGTACGTCGACACTTCCGACGCGAAGTCGGTCGGGCAGCAGAAGAAATTTGCCGCCGGCGTGGCGCTCTGGAGCGGCCATCTGCGCGACTTCGTGACGCTCGTCAAGGCGCAGCCGCTCGACCTGTCGCAGATGAACTGGCAGGTTGGCACGCAGGACGTGTCGTTGCTGGTCGAAACCGAAAAGCTCGAAAAGATCGTCGACGAACTCGTAGCGCAGCGCGGCACTGCGGCGAAGGCGACGATCGAGGCATCAGGGTTTATTTACCATTCGTCGTTCGTGATGATGGCGCTGATGACGATCGGTCTGATCGTGCTGGCGTTCGGCATCAGCGAATGGGTGGTGCGGCGGCTGGCGGGCCAGCTTGGCGGCGAACCGGCGTACGCCAAGGAAATTGCCAGCCGGATTGCGGCGGGCGATCTGTCGAATCCGATTGCGCTGGGCCGCAAGGACAGCTCGAGCATGCTGTATGCGCTGCACGACATGCAGAGCGGACTGGCGACGACGGTTGCCGACATTGCATCGAGCGCGGATGCGATTGCGACTGCGTCGGGACAGATTGCGATGGGCAATCTGGACCTGTCGCAGCGTACCGAACAGCAGGCGATGGCGCTCGAGCGGACCGCGAGCAGTATGGAACAGTTGACGTCCACGGTACGGCAGAACGCCGACAACGCGAAGCAGGCGAGCACGTTGGCCAACAACGCGTCGGAAATCGCGGAGAAGGGCGGGTCGGTGGTGGGCCGGGTGGTGGCGACGATGAACGACATCAATGAGAGTGCGCGCAGTATTGGCGACATCATTGGCGTGATCGAGGGGATTGCGTTTCAGACCAATATTCTCGCGTTGAACGCGGCGGTCGAGGCGGCGCGCGCGGGCGAAGAGGGGCGTGGATTCTCGGTGGTCGCGGCGGAGGTGCGCAATCTGGCGCAGCGCAGCGCGGCGGCGGCGAAGGAGATCAAAGGGTTGATCAGCACGTCGGTCGAGCGCGTGGGCAATGGCTCGGCGTTGGCGCAGAACGCCGGGCAGACCATGGATGAAGTCGTCAAAGCGGTGAAGCGGGTGACGGACATCATGGGGGAGATTTCGGCGGCGTCTTCGGAGCAGAGTGCTGGGATCGAGGAAGTGAACCTCGCGGTGACGCAGATGGATTCCGGGACGCAGCAGAATGCGGCGCTTGTGGAGCAGGCTACGGCGGCGGCTAGATCGTTGGATGATCAGGCGAGAGGGTTGAAGGCGATGGTGGGGAAGTTCAGGTTGTAGGGGTGGTTTTTTGCCTGCTCGGCGGCTTGGTTTTGGTTTTTTGGGTTGTTGGGTTGTTGGGTTGTTGGCCTTTCCTTGAGGTCACGGTGGTCTATTAGTGTTCCCCCTGTGCGGGGGGGCACCACCATGACTTCAAGGAAAGGCCAACAACCCAAAAAACCAACCCCCCCCCAATACGCCACCCCCAAAAAAAGCCGCCGCGCAGCCGGCAAAAAAACCTCACCCAGGCGTAACAACAACCGTACAAGTAATCCCCGCCGCCAGAACCACATCCTCCGGCACGGAATCAATCTTCACCCTGACCGGCACCCGCTGCGCCAACCGCACCCAGTTGAAAGTCGGATTCACATCCGCAAGCAACTCGCGACTCTCCGGATTGTCCCGATCGTAAATCCCTCGGGAAATACTCTCGACATGCCCCTGCAAGGTCCCACCGCTCATCAACCGGATCTGCGCCTTATCCCCAACACGCACATGAGGCAGCTTGGTCTCCTCAAAATACCCATACACCCAGAACGAATGGCTATCGACGATCGCCAGCTTGGCTGACCCAGCCGTCGCATAATCGCCGCGAAACACGCTCAGATTCGTCACGTAGCCATCCACCGGCGACACCACCCGCGTCCGCGCCAGATTCAGCTTCGCCGCATCGAGCGCAGCCAGCGCCTGCTGATACGAAGCCTCCGCAGCAGAAGCCGTATGCGTCGCATTCTCGCGACTCTCTTTCGACACCACCAGCGCATCCATATCCGCACGCCGCTGCGCATCGTCGCGCTTCATCTGCAATTCGGCCTTGCGTGCGGCCACCGCGGCTGCCGCCTGCTCGACCGCGATCTCATAGTGCGACGGATCGATCTGCATCAACAGATCGCCCTTCTTCACCAGTTGATTGTCCTTCACCGGCAGATCGACCACGGCGCCCGACACATCCGGCGCGACGTTGACGATCTCGGCGCGCACGCGCCCATCGCGGGTCCACGGTTCATCCATGTAGTGAACCCACAACACGCGACCAATCAGGATCGCGATAACAAAAATAATGGCTGTCGCAACGAAGCCAACGATATTTCGGATGGTCATGATTCGACTCTGATCAACGATAAACGGCGAGACCAAGCACGCCGCACACACACACGAGCAAGCTGGCCCGGAACAAGGACGGATGCCACACCACGCGATACAGGCCCGTATAGGCGATCACGCGGTCCAACAACCAGGTAAGCGCGGCGCCCGCAACGAACAGCAGCACGATGGCCGGCACGTAAGCATCGAAAACGGCGACATCACGTGGCATGACGAACTCCTTCTGACGCGTCGGCCCGTGCGCTCATCAACGGCTCAAGCGGCGATTGCGGATCGAGCAGCGCGGTACGAATGAAATGCAATTGACTCAGGATGCGTTGCAATTGATGACGCTCCTCACGCGGCGGCGTGAAGGCGGCGAGCATCTGTTGAACCGCGGCGATAGCGTCGGTGGTTGCGGCGAGCGCGCGGTCGAAGCGGTCCTCGCGCGGCCGCTCGAACAGCGCGGCCAGCGCGTCGCGCATCGCACGTAACGAGACGCGCCACGGCATCGACTTCGCATAACGTGCGTCGGCGGGCAGCGCGGCCACTTCACGGCGCAGATCGATCACCGCGTTGCCCACTTCGAGCACCGAGAACAGCCAGCGCAAGGTATCGCGCTTGAGTGCCGGCTCGTTCGGGGCGAGCGCGTTGATCTGGAACATCAGATCGCGCGCGCCGCTCTCGAAGCGCGAGCGCACCCGCCGCATGCCGGCGCGGCTCGCCAGCACCACCTGACGGCGCAGATCCACCAGCAGACGATTGCGCAGCCACGGCGTCGACGGCGGCAGCAAGACCGCAAACGCGACCGACGACACCAGCATCGACAGCACCAGTGCAAGCGCGTCGTTGATGGTGCCGCTCGGGTCGTAATGAATCACGTTGTCCGGGCCGGCGAGAAAACAGAAAAAGATGCAGTAGCCGACGCCGTAACCGGCCAGCGCGGGCCGCGTCGTCATGAACACGCCGAGCAGCAGGAACGGCGTAAGCACCGCGCACATCAACGGAAAACCGTCGACGTGCGGAAACACGCCATACACGGCGATCATGCCCATGACGGAGGCGACCAGCGTGCCGCCGGCCATCTGGAACGCGGTGCGCTTCGGATTCGGCGACGACGACGCCAGCGCGCACACGGCGGCCGCGTTCAGCGTCAAGGTCGAGCCGCTCGGCCACGCGGTCGCGATCCAGAACGCGCCGAGCACCATCATCACGACGGCGGCCCGCACGCCCGACACGCCGGCCGCGATCGCGTTGGTCTTGGGCTCGTAGCGCTCGATCCAGCGTTCGCGCTCATGAGTGTCGACCGCAAGCGATGCGTACGTGGCCGCATAGGCATGCAGATCGTCGATGAAGCGGTAGAGCAACTCCGCGCCGGTGTCGAAGTCGAGCAGCGGCGCGTCGGGATGCGCTTCCAGTTCGGCGCGTGTCGCGCGCACCCGCCTGGGCAACGCGCTTTTGTAGGCGTCGAGTTGCGCGGCGGCTTGCGCGGCATCGGCGGCGCTCAGCACGGGCTCGCCCGACTTCGCGAGCAGGGGGGCGATCTCCCTGAAATACGGTTCGAGCGCCTCGACGGCGACGGCCGCGCCGCTCACGCCCGTGTGACGCAACCGGTTCATCAATTGATGCAAGGCGTGAAAGCGCGTCGATGCAGTCATGAACTCACTGTTCAGGCGGGCGAGGCGGCCGCCACGCATGCGCGAATCCGGGCCCTCGAACACGGCCACGCTGCGCGCCGCTTCGAAACCGACGATGTCGGCGACGAAGCGCGCGTTCGTCGCCTCGATCTGCGCGCGGTCGTTATGCCCGGCGAGCGACGCGGACACATACTCGACGAACGCCGAAAAGCGCGCCCGCACGGTGCTGCGCATCTGCAAGCCTGCGAACTGCGGAAACACGAGTCCGCTCACCGCGCCGGCGCAGACGATGCCGACCACCACCTCGGCCACCCGTGTGAGCGCGCTGAGAAACGCGCCGTCGGGATGCTGCGAAGCGGGGATGCCGATCAATGCGGCGGTGTAGCCCGCGAGCACGAAACCGTAGGATTTGAAGTTGCGATTGCGCGCCGCGCCGGCCGTGCAGATGCCGACCCAGATCGCCGTGGTCACGATAAACAGTTCGGGTTGCTGGGAGAACAGGCCGATCAGCGCCAGCATCACGACGAGGCCGACCAGCGTGCCGCAAATCCGGTAGAAGCTTTTCGCGAAGACCATGCCGCTTTGCGGCTGCATGACGATGAACACGGTGGTCATCGCCGTGCGCGGTTGCGGCAAGTCGAGCTTCATCGCGATGCCGAGCGCGAGGAAACAGGCGGCCAGCGCCTTGAACAGGTAGACCCAGGTGAGGCCGTCGGTGCGCGCCCAGTCGGCGGCCGCCGCGTACCACGCGGCTAGCGAAGTGGGGCGCGGGGCAGGAGAGGAGGAGGCTGACATGGGCGGCTTCCTTACTCAGCCGCCGGCGCGTCGGCCGAAGGGCGCGCGGTGGCGGGCGCAGTGGCAGTGGGAGCATTGGCATTGGCGGACACAGCTGTAGTCGCAGTTGCAGCCGCTGTCGCTGTCGCCGTGGCACCCGCGTGGCTACCCATGCTCACCTGACCAGCCGGGTTCACCGTCTTCTCCGTCTCGGCGGGTTTGCCCACTGAGCCGCCCTTACCCTTGCCATGCGCCGGCAACGTTTCGTTCGCCTGTGGGCCGTTGGCCGGGTCGTCGAGACCGCCGCCGAGCGCGATGACCAACGACGCGTGCGCGCCGAGCCGTTCGGCCTGAATCTTCGCCACGCCTTCCTGCGCGCGCAGCAACTGGTTTTGCGCGACCAACACGTTCAGATAGTCGGTCAGCCCGCGCCGATAACCTTCGCGCGACAAATCGTAGTTCTTGCGAGCAGCGGCGACCGAACGGTCCGCATCGTCCGCCTGGGTGGCGAGCGAGCGAATGCGGATCACCTGATCGGAGATGTCCTTGAGCGCGCCGACGATCGACTGGTTGTAGCTCTCGACCGCCACGTCATAACCGGCCGATGCCGCGCCGAGTTGCGAGCGCAGACGTCCGCCGTCCAGGATCGGCAGCGACAGCGCCGGCCCGGCGCTCCAGCTATGCGACGGATTCTTCAGGAACTGGAACAGCGGCCCCATCGCCGCATAGCCGCCGATCGACGCCAGCAGGTTGATGTCCGGATAAAAGTCGGCCTTGGCGACGTCGATGCCGCGCGCCTGGGCAGCGACCGTCCAGCGCGCCGCGACCACGTCCGGCCGATGGCCGATCAGATCCGCCGGCAACGCGCCCGGCAGGCTGGCGGGTCCGGTATCGAGCGACAAACCCGGGCGCTGGATCGCATCGCCCGCGCCCGGACCCTTACCGGCCAGTGCGGCCAGCTGGTTGCGGCCCAACGCGATCTTTTCTTCGATTTCGTCGATCTGGCGTTCGTATTCCGGCATCGGCGTTTCGGCCTGGCTCACTTCGAGTTGCGTGCCGATGCCGCCTTTCAGACGCCGGTTGGCGAGATCGACGATCTGCTGTTGCTGCTGCAGGGTCGCCTTGGCGATGTCGAGCAGCGCGTAGTTCAGCGACATCTCGATGTACGTGCGCACCACGTTGCCCTGCAATTCGAGCTGGGCGGCGCGCGCATCGGCGGCGCTCGCGTGGGCGGCGTCGAGTGCGCGCTCGGCGGCGTTCCTGTCCTTGCCCCAGATATCGAGGTGATACGACAGGCCGAGCGTGCCGGTGTTGTTCCAGGACTGCTCGCCCGCAAGCGGTCCGGGCCCGTAGTAAACGTTATCGGCCCATTTCTGACGCTGGATCGACATGCTGCCGTTGACCTGCGGCGCGAGCGCCGAGCGTGCCACGCCTGCCATCGACATGGCTTCGCGCACGCGCGCCTGCGCGGCGGCGAGATTCGGATTGCCGGCCTGGGCGTCGTCGATCCACTGGTTGAGCTGCGGATCGTTATAGGCGCGCCACCAGTCGGCGACCGGCCATTGGGCGTCTGAATCGGCAGCGCGAATGGCGTTGCCCACGTCGAGCGTGGAGGGGGTGGTCTGGCGCGTCTGCGGCGCGACTCCACCGGTACTTGCACAGCCGGCGATTGTTAATAGGATCGTAAAAACCGCCCCTGCGGCGACCCCTCTTTGTACCGGAGACTGCACGATTCCTCCAAAATTGATCATAGAAGCATGGGCGTCATTATATTTTTTGATCGATTGGGGAATAACTGGTAAAGATGCAAGGCATTTTTACGCGATATGAGACAATCGCCTTTGCGAATCGTGTAACAATCGCTACCGATCACCAAGGGATGTCATGGATACGCTTCAAAACATGCGTGTATTCGTCCGCGTCGTCGAAGCGGGCAGTTTTACGGGTGCCGCGCAGCATCTGAATACGACTACGGCGTACGCGTCGCGTGCGGTGTCGGATCTGGAAGCGCATCTGCGCACGCGTCTTTTGAACCGCACGACGCGGCGCATTGCGCTGACCGAGGCGGGCGAGCGCTATCTGCAGCGTTGCGAGCAGATCCTCGCCTACGTGGATCAGGCGGAAGCCGAGGCGAGCGACGCCCACGCGCGCCCGTCCGGCAAGCTCAAGGTTCATGCGATGACGAGCTTCGGCCAGCACTATGTGGTGCCGGCCGTCGGCCGTTACCAGGAGCGCTATCCGGACGTGAATATCGAGCTGACGCTGGCGCAGCGCATGCCGGATCTGCTCGACGAAGGGTTCGACGTTTCACTCACGCTGGCCACCGGGCTGTCGGATTCGGCGCTGGTGTCGCAGCGGTTGGGCAGCGCGTTCAGCATTGCCTGCGCTTCGCCGGCTTATCTGGAGCGTCGCGGCGTGCCGCAAACCCCGGGCGACCTTGCGCAGCACACCTGTCTGCAAATGGTGACGCCGGTTTTTCCCATCGACAAATGGATCTTCGACGGCCCGAACGGCGAGGAAACGATCGCACTCGGCCCGACCACCTTCCAGGTGAATGTGGCCGAAGCGATGGCGGTGGCGGTGTCGAGCGGCATGGGCGTCGGGCTGATTCCGCTCTATTCGGCGATCAGCGGACTACGCAGTGGGAAACTGGTGTGGCTGTTGCCCGAATACACCTCGCAGGAGATGAATCTGTACGCGCTGTACCCCTCGCGGCAATATCTGGACGCCAAAATCCGCACGTGGGTCGAGTTTCTGCGCGACGAACTCCCTGCCACGCTTGCCCGCGATCACGAAGAGTTGCGTCAGTTCGCGCGAACCTGAGCGTTGCGTCGCCGTGTTTCACGGTTGATTGACGTTCGAGCGCAGGCCGGCGTGACAGGCTGTTACACAACTGCCGCGTCGCAACATTTCCTTACTTCTCGGCCGCAGTCGATTTGCTAACGTGTCGATCAGGCGCTGCGGGATGAACCGGACGCGCTGAGTTCGCCGCTGTTCGGCAAACCGCAATCACTGAAGGACGAGAGACTCATGGATACGCATCTGATGATCGGCGTGGCCGTCATGTTTGGACTGATCGGAATCGCCGCATCGCGCGACTTGCTGCGCCGCTTGCGCGAACAGCAGCCGCAACTGGTGCCGGTCAAGGTCGAACACCCGGATAGCCGGGCAGCACGGCAAGATCGCTGAGATTCGAGGTCTTTTCCTCTGCTGTAAAGGCGCTCGCCGTCAGTGCAGCGCTTCGATCAAACCCGGTTCATCGTTGAGCGTGCGGTCTACCTCCTGACTCACCCGGTGCCAGCGAAAGCGGCCGGCGGGCAGGCAGGCGCGCCGCGCCAGCTGTTCGAGTTCGTCGAGCGGCAGGGCCGGGTCCAGCCAGCGTCGTGCCGCCTCGGGTGCGAAGACCAGCGGGCGACGGTCGTGCACGTCGATCAGGCCCGCGTCCGCGGTGGCCGTCACGATCACCAATCCCATGCCTTCCGTTTGCGGCTCGCTGCCGCGCACGCTCGATAACGCCGCGAGGTACATCGGCGCGTCGCTCTTCAGGCGGACGAAGTAGGGCTGCCGCGGCGCTGTGTCTTTTGGCGCGCTATCCGTCGCACCGTTCGCCGGCTCGCCGGCCGACGCGCCGACCGCCCGCCACTCGAACCAGCCGTCCGCCGGCACCAGCACCCGTCCCGTTTCCCAAAGATCCTTGAAATAGCGCCCGCTCGGCGCGGCTTCGGCGCGCGCGTTGATGGTCTGCGGCAGGTGCTGCTCGCGGGCCCAGTCCGGGCAATAACCCCAGTGGATCGCATGCAGGGTCTGGTCGGGGTAGATCGCGAGCGGATGAGTGCCGGGCGCGAGGTTGTAACCCGGACGACGGTCGGCGGCGTCGAACAGCATGAGCGGGTCGGTGAGACCGAGGTGCTGGGCGTAGAGATGCGGATCACGGTACTGGCTGATTCGACCACACATGAGCGAACTCCGGAGACAGCCGGCGCGGGCGGCGGCGACCTCAACAGCGTAGTGCCTCCCGGTGCGCCTCGCCACCCCGATCGGCACCAGGTTGCGCGTCAGATCGACGAAACCAGATTTTTCGACGGCCTTAGATTTCGACGACCTTGTCCCACGCAAAAAGCGGATTTTCCAGCTGGCCGGTGCGCCGGTCGAGATAGCCGCGCGGATTGCAGACCACGCGCGTGCCGTTCACCGTGTAGTCGAAGGGCGTATGCGTGTGGCCATGAATCCACAATGCCACGGGCGCCCGCACCAGCTCGGGCAGATGATTGACGAAGCCCGCCGACACGCGATCTTCCGCATAACGCTGCGCCAGACTCAGCCGATGCGGCGCGTGATGCGTGACGACGATCGTTTTGCCGTCGAACGGTTTGGCGAGTTCCTGTTCGAGCCACGCGCGTGCGTGCCGATGCAGCGCGAGCGAATCGTCCGGCGTGAAATCGCGGCTGGCGTCGTGGGTGTCGTGCGGCCAGTTCATCTGGATCAAGCCGCGAAAGTCGAGCATGGCGCGGCGCGACGCGCCAATCGATTCGGCCAGCGTGTCCGGGTCGGCGCCGAATAAGGCGAAGTCGGTCCACAAGGTTGTGCCGAGCACGCGCCAGCGGCCCTCGGGGTCCACCAGCGTGGTGTTGTTCAGCAGGTGCACATTGTCGACCTGGGCCGCCGCGTCGTGCATGGCGGACTCGAGCGCGCCGAATTCGCCGTCGTAGTACTCGTGATTGCCTGGCACGTAGACTATCGGCACCGCGTCGTCGAAGGTCTGCGCGGCCCAGCGCGGTCCGGCCGCGTGATTGTGGATGTCGCCGGCCAGCACGATCAGATCGGCCTGCGCATGCGGGATCAACTCCGGCTCGTCATTCTCCAGATGCAGATCGGACAACACTCGAATCTTCACGGACACGACTCCTGCAAAGGGCCCCGCGCGGGGCGCAAACTTCAGACGCTAGCGTAGCACCTTGCCCGGATTCATCAGGCCCAGCGGGTCGAGCGCACGTTTGACGGCGCGCATCATCTGCACTTCGACGTCCTGCTTGTAGTGCATGGCTTCGTCGATCTTCAATTGCCCCAGGCCATGTTCCGCGCTGATGCTGCCGCGATGGCGATGCACGCTGTCGTACACGATCTGGTTGATCGGACTCTGGTACTGCTTGAGGAACGCCTTCGCATCGATACCTTCCGGCGCCTGCACGTTGTAGTGCAGATTGCCGTCGCCGAGATGGCCGAACGTCACCATGCGAACGCCCGGCACGGCCTGGGCGATCGCGGCGTCGGTTTCCTCGATGAAGTGGCCGATGCGCGAGATCGGCACCGCGATATCGTGCTTGATGTTCAGACCTTCCTCGGCCTGGGCGAGCGGAATATGCTCGCGCAGATTCCAGAACGCGCGCGATTGTGCGAGGTTTTCGGCCACCACGGCGTCCTGCACGAGGCCTTCTGCAAGCGCGGTTTCCATCAGACGCTCGAACAATCCGCGCGCGTGCTCCTCGCTTTCGCTGTCGGACAATTCCAGCAGTACGACTTGCGCGTGCGACCCGGCGAACGGATAGCGCATCTGTTCGAAATGCCGGCCGACCAGCCGCAGACAAAAGTCCGACATCAGTTCGAAGCCGGTTAGCAGCGGCCCGGCGACGCGTTGCGTCAGCGACAGGAAATCGAGCGCCGCATGCGGCGAGGCGAGCGCAGCCAGCGCCGTGACGCGCGCGGCCGGTTGCGGATGCAGCTTCAGCACGGCAGCGGTGATGATGCCGAGCGTACCTTCCGCGCCGATGAACAGATCGCGCAGATCGTAGCCGGTGTTGTCCTTGCGCAGTCCGCGCAGGCCGTCCCATAGCTCGCCTTGCGGCGTGACCACCTCCAGGCCGAGACACAGCTCGCGCGTGTTGCCATAGCGCAGCACGCCGGTGCCGCCGGCATTGGTGGCGAGATTGCCGCCGATCGTGCAACTGCCCTCAGCCGCGAGACTCAGGGGAAACAGGCGGTCGGCCTCGACGGCATGGCGCTGCACGTCGGCGAGGAGAACGCCGGCTTCGACCGTGATCGTGTTGTTGTGCGGATCGATGTCACGCACCCGATTCAGACGCCGCAAGCTGATGACCGCCTGCGCGCCGCTCGCGTCCGGCGTGGCGCCGCCGGCGAGTCCCGTGTTGCCGCCTTGCGGCACGAGAGCGATGCGATGTTCCGCCGCGAGTTTGACGAGCGCCGCGACTTCAGAGGAGGTGGCGGGGCAGAGCACTGCACAAGCCGCGCCGGTGTAGCGGCGCCGCCAGTCGGTGAGATACGGGGCGGTGTCGTGCGGATCGGTCAGCACGTGCGCCGTGCCGATGGCGTCGCGGCAGGCGCTGAGGAAGGCGGTTTGGGTCATGGTGGTCGGTCAGCTTGGTTCGGTCGGCTTGTTCGGGACGGACAGGGATGTCGAGGCTAAGGCCGGAGAGCTTGCGCGCATCGGCCTATGTTTCAGGCTGGTGCCGAGCCTGTTTGGCGGCGCGTTTCGCCGCGCGCTTGAACGGTGCGACATAGGCCAGCGTGCAGACGAAAAACACCAGGGCGAGCGCGGTTTCCAGCCAGCCCAGACGTGCGCTCAAACCGCGATCGCTCCAGCCGCGCACGATGCCTTCGGCAAAATACAGCAGGATCAGCATCGACGCCCACTGCAGCGTGTACAGCCGGTGCCGCCACACGCCGGGCAGGGCGAGCAGCAGCGGTACGGCTTTGAGCACGAGCGCCGAGCCGCCTGGGCGCAGCGGCGCGAGCCACCATTCCCACGCGACGCACAGAACGATCAGCGCGATCAGGGTTGCCGTGGCCCCGAGCGCGGCACCGGTTTTCCGCGGCACCGGGATAGCGCTTGTCGACGTGGATGGGACCGTTGCGTGGCCTACCTTCGAGCCGGCCGCCGGTTCACGCTGAGGCTCGTTCACGGCCTTTCGCTCAGGGACGCCGCCGTGCGCGCGACGCGTGCGCCTAGCGCGATGGCAAGCGTTTTTTCGTCGACGGAGATGCCCTGGTCGGCGCTGCCGGCGCGCGCGAAATGCGATGCGCCATAGGGCGTGCCGCCGGTTTGCGTGGTGCTCAATGCACTCTCCGTGTACGGAATGCCGACGATCAGCATGCCGTGATGCAGAAGCGGCAGCATCATGGAGAGCAACGTGGATTCCTGGCCACCATGCAGACTGCCGGTGGAGGTGAATACACAGGCGGGCTTGCCGGAGAGCGCGCCGGCCAGCCACTGCGGCGTGGTGCCGTCGAGAAAATATTTGAGCGAGGCAGCCATGTTGCCGAAGCGGGTGGGCGAACCGAGCGCGAGGCCCGCGCATTCTTCGAGATCGCGCAGTTCGACATAGGGCGGACCTTCTGCCGGAATATCCGGCTGGGTCGCTTCGCAGACGCTGGAAACCGGCGGCACGGTGCGCACGCGCGCCTGCATGCCGGGGACGCTGTCGACGCCGTGCGCGATCGCCAGCGCAAGCTCGCGCGTGGCGCCGTGACGGCTGTAATAGAGCACGAGAATGTCTTTCATAGGCCTCATCGGTGAACGGGTATTATAGGGGCTCGGTCCGCTGGAGAGGCCACTCATAGCCGTTCGGCCAGGTGTCGCCAAGGTGCCGGCCGAGGTCTCGGCACGCACGGGCGCACGGACCCGAAACAGAGGTACACGAAGCAAGGAGGCAGGTTTGTTGTCCAGGGTGCGTTTCGATCTCGACACGCTCAAACGGCTCGCGCAGTTCGCCGCACAGCGCAGCAGCGAAGAGCGCATTCCGCAGGTGGCCGGCAGTCTCACGTTCACCACCATGCTTGCGCTCGTGCCACTTGCCACGGTGGCTTTCGCTTTGTTTACCGCGTTCCCGATCTTCAGTTCATTCCAGGAGTCGCTGCAGTTTTTCCTCGCCGACCACCTGATGCCCGCGCAACTGAATAGCCAGATTTTCAAGTATCTGAATCAGTTCGCCTCGAAGGCCAAGGGGCTCACCACGATCGGCATGATCCTGCTGTTCGTCACGGCAGTGATGACGATGATGACCGTGGAGTCTGCCTTCAACGTGATCTGGCGAGTGCGCAAGGCGCGGCCGATCGCGCAGCGCATTCTGGTCTACTGGGCGATCATCACGCTCGGCCCGATTCTGATCGGCGTGAGTCTGTCGATATCGTCGTACCTGTTCACGCAATCCATGACCTTTACGGCGGCCCAGCGCATGACGCCGGTTATCGAGTGGGCGCTCACGGGCGCCGCACTGCCGCTGACGGCGCTCGCCTTTACGATTCTCTATGTGTATCTGCCGAACTGCCGTGTGGAATGGCGCGACGCGGTAATCGGCGGTGTGACCGCAGCGGTCGCCTTCGAATTGTCCAAGCGTGGTTTCGGCTATTACGTGCGCCGTATTCCGACCTATACCGCGGTGTATGGCGCCTTCGCCGCCGTGCCTTTGTTCCTCTTGTGGATGTACCTCTGCTGGTTCATCACGCTCGCGGGCGCGATGATCGCCTCCGCGTTGCCGGCGATCCGCATCGGGCAGTTTCACCGGCCCACCTTTGAAGGCAGCGATCTGTTCGACTCGCTCGAACTGCTCGCGCGGCTCTCGGAAGCGCGCGACGCGGGCACGCGCGGCTACACGGTGGCCGAGCTCTCGCGCATGCTCCGCCGCGACATGGACACCACGATCAGGCTGTTGCAAAGGCTCGAAGAGATCGAATGGATCACGAGCCTGCAGGAGGACGGCATGCGTCCGCACTTTCTGCTGCTGGCCAACCCCGCGCAGATTACGGTGGAACGTCTGTTCGACCTGTTCGTGATCGATCGTGCGGAGCTCGACTATCAGCTCGAACTCGACTCCACGCGCGTGGATGGCCAGATGCTGCTGGCGGCGCTGGAGAACGACAAGCTGAAAGTGACGCTCGCCGCATTGCTCACGGCCCGTGCGGCCGCGCGGGCGGCGCAGTCGGGTCAGGGCGAAGAGGGCACGCCGTCAATGCCGCAACAGGCCGCCTGAACCGGAGCTGAGCCTGAACCTGGGCATTGCGGCGCCTGCGCGGCGCTGCGACGGGCATGACTACAACGAAATCTTGCCGACGCAGATGTCCTTGAACATCACCCAGTCGCCCATCAGGCTATAAAGCGGATGCCGGAAGGTAGCCGGCCGGTTCTTCTCGAAGAAGAAATGCCCGACCCAGGCAAAGCCATACCCGCAGATCACGGCCGCCGGCAACCAGAGCCAGTCGCCGGTGGCGAGCGCCATGGCTAGGCAGCCGATCACGCCGAGCGAGCCCACGAAGTGCAGCCGCCGCGACACCGCGTTGCGATGCTCGCTCAGGTAATACGGATAGAACTCCGCGAAACTCGCGAAGTGATCGGTGTGCGCGGTTTGAGCCATCGCGGCCTCCGGATTTCTACGCTGCTCGATTCTGTGCCTGTCGCTCCCAGTCGTTTCGCCACGTGCCAGGATGCTCGACACGCGCTCGAAACCGGACAGGCGTGACCCATTGTGCGGCTATCGGACCCTCTGCGCAACCTGGCCGTTTGGCCGATGGCGCGGCGCGTTCGCCACGGTTATCGTGAGCGTTCGCATGGGCGTTGCAGCGATTTAACGAGTCGTGCGATGCGCTTTGGATGCGAAGCTGAAGAGGGCGTCCAGGGTAGCGTCGGGTTGCTCGGCCATCAATGCGTGACCGGCTTCCAGTATCACCGTGTCGACCGGCGTGCCCGCATGACTCAGGACATCGGCGAGTGCTTTGGCCGCTCGTGGCGGCGTCATCGCATCGCGTCGGCCGACGATCAGACGCGTCGCGCAGCGCACCTTGGCGGCGCGGGCCGGTCCTTCGGTGTAGGTATTGCAGGCGGTGAAATCGGTGTGGAACAGCTGTGGTTCGCCGCGTGCCGAAACGCGTTCCATCAGCCGCTGGTTCATGCCGTGCAACCAGAAGCCCGGGCCGGGACTGGACGGTTTGGCCGCAAGCGTCGAATGCGACCACTGGTTGACCATGCCGATCGCTTCGGGCTCGCGATGCAGGGCGGCGTCGAGCAAGGTTTCGGAGACGGCCATGGGCATCGCCGTGGCGAGTAGGGCGAGGTGAGTCGCCCGGTCCGGATAGCGACCGGCGAAGTCGAGCGCGATCAGCGAGCCCATGCTGTGGCCCGCCACGAACGCGCGTTGCACGCCGGCGGCATCGAGCAGCGCGGCGAGCCAGTCGGCCATCGCGCCTATCGTGGTGAGCGCCGGCCCGGCGCTGCGGCAGTGGCCGGGCAAGTCTACCGCCAGCACGCTGAAACCGTGATGCGCGAAGTAGCGCGTTTGCAGCGCCCAGACGCTGTGGTCGTGCTCGGCGCCATGAATGAATACGGCCGTCGGCAGGCTGGTGTCGAACGCTTTGCCGCCGGTGTATGCGTAGGCGGGTTTGCCTTGAACAGTGAGGATCATGCGGACTCCGGGCGCGGTTGGGTGGCGGCGTTCGCCGTACCGGAAGAGTCAGTGTCGACCGCTGCGGCGGATCGAGTGGAGTGAGACGATTGTGCGGATTGGGCAGACGAACCACTCGCCGCCGTGCCGGAACCACCAGCTTTCTGCGCGGCTTTCAGCGCGCGCTTGAGGTCGTCGATCAGATCGTCGGCGTCTTCGAGTCCGATCGACAAACGGATCGTGCCTTCGGCAATCCCGGCCGCGGCGAGTGCGGCGGCGTCCATGCGAAAGTGCGTGGTCGAGGCGGGATGGATCACGAGCGAACGCGCGTCGCCGACGTTCGCAAGGTGCGAGAACAGCGACAGCGCTTCGATAAAGCTGCGGCCGGCGGCGCGGTCGCCGCGCAGGTTGAAGCTGAACACGGCGCCTGCCCCGCGCGGCAGCAGGCGCTTTGCGAGCGCGTGGTCCGGGTGCGTCGGCAATTCGGGGTAGGCGACGCTTTCCACCGTGGGATGAGCGGCGAGAAACTCGACCACGCGGCGCGTATTGGCGACGTGCCGCTCCATGCGCAGCGGCAGGGTCTCGATGCCTTGCAGCAGTTGCCAGGCAGCCTGCGGATGCAGGCAGGCGCCGAAGTCGCGCAGACCCTCGCGCCGCGCGCGCAGCAGGAATGGCGCGACGGTGCTTTCCTCGGTAAACACCATGCCGTGAAAGCCGGCGTAAGGCTCGGTGAATTCCGGGAAGCGCCCGGAAGCTTCGAAGTCGAAGGTGCCGCCGTCCACCAGCACACCGCCGATCGTCGTGCCGTGTCCGCCGAGGAATTTGGTCGCCGAGTGATACACGAAGTCGGCGCCGTGCTCGAAAGGCTTGAGCAGATAGGGCGTGGTGAAAGTCGAGTCGACCAGCAGCGGCACGCGGTGCTCGTGCGCGATCTGCGCGACCGCGGCAATGTCCAGCACGTCGAGGCCCGGATTGCCGAGCGTTTCGCCGAACAGCAGGCGGGTGTTCGGGCGCAGCGCGGCGCGCCACGCGTCGAGGTCGCCCGGCTTGACGAAGGTCGTCTCGATGCCGAAGCGCCGCAACGTGTAGTGCAGCAGGTTATGCGAGCCGCCATACAGCGCACTGGAAGCGACGATATGCGAGCCCGCGCCCATCAGCGTGACGATGGCCAGATGCAGCGCGGCCTGGCCGCTGGCCGTGCCGATCGCCCCCGCGCCGTTTTCCAGCGCGGCGACGCGCTCTTCGAAGACGGCCACCGTCGGATTCGAAATGCGCGAATAGACGTGACCGGCGCGCTCCATGTTGAAGAGCGCAGCGGCGTGGTCGGCATCGCGGAACGAAAACGAAGTGGTCTGGTAAATCGGCGTGGCGCGCGCGCCGGTGGTGGGGTCGGGGGCGGCGCCGGCGTGCAGCGCAAGCGTGTCGAAACGGTTGGCGGACATCCTGGGCGGCGAGGCCACGAACGGCCTCGCGAAAGGTGAAAGTGGCGGCCATCCTATCATCGGGGTAAATCGCTTCAAGCGCGGTTTTCCCGATGCGGGTACGCTCGCTCATAAGGGTTCGAGCTTGCCAAGGCCCCGCTGCGCCTTGGTGGGCGGGCCGCTTTCCTTTTATGGGCCTTTCCGCTAGGATCGAAAATCATTCATGCATTACCAGCTCAGCGGGCATTTCGGGAGACAGATCATGCGAGTCAGCGACATTCTTAAAGTCAAAGGCAACACCCTTTTCACGGTCACACCGGATACCACGCTGCATGAAGCGGTCAATGCCATGGCCGAACACGACATCGGCTCGCTGGTGGTGATGGAATACGGCGACCTGGTCGGCATGCTGACTTTCCGCGAAATCATCCTGACCTTGAGCGAGAACGGCGGTAGCGTGGGCACCTCCACGATCCGCAAGGTAATGGACGATCATCCGCTCACCTGCACGCCCGAAACCGATGTCAACGAAGTGCGCCGCATGATGCTCGAACACCATGTCCGTTATCTGCCGGTGCTGGAAAGCCGCACGCTGATGGGCGTGATCTCGTTCTACGACGTCGCGAAGGCGGTGGTGGAAGAGCAAGGTTTCGAAAACCGCATGCTCAAGGCCTATATCCGCGACTGGCCGGAAGAGCAGGAGCCGCAGCAGGCGCGTTGATGCGCGGTAAGTCCGGGGTGTCGATGGCGGCGCCACGACCGGGCGCGCCACTCGAGGCGCTGCTGTGAACGCGGAGATGCGGTTAGAAAAGGCGCGCGCGAAAGCGTGCGCTTTTTTTGTGTCCGCGTGCGTGTCACCGCACTTCACACTACCTTCCCTGATGCTCTTTTGCCTCGTTCTCCCCACTTCATGAGCGATCGTCCGTTACCTGCTGCCCGCCGTCCCGCCCGCCAGCGCGAGGCGCACGAATCCCAGTTCCGCCTGCTTGGCCAGCGTCGTTTTGCGCCTTTTTTCTGGACCCAGTTCCTCGGTGCGATGAACGACAACGTCTTCAAGATCGGCTTTACGTCGCTCGTGACGTATCAGGCGGCGCGTTTTTCCGGCGTCGATCCGAATACCGCGGCATTTCTGATCGCGGCGATCTTTATCCTGCCGTTCGTGTTGCTGTCGGCCACCTCGGGCCAGATCGCCGACAAGTACGACAAGGCCATGCTCACACGCTTCGTGAAAAGCTTCGAGATTGCCGTGATGCTGGTCGGCGGCGCGGGATTCTGGCTGCATAGCGCGCCGCTGCTATATCTGTGTACGTTTCTGATGGGCGTCCATTCCACGGTGTTCGGGCCGGTCAAGTATTCGTACCTGCCGCAGCATCTGTCGACGTCGGAGCTGGTCGGTGGCAACGGCATGGTGGAAATGGGTACGTTCGTGGCGATTCTGGTGGGGACGATCATCGGCGGCGTGGGTGCGGGGTTCGTCGAACATGGCGCGGTGCTGCTGGCTTGCGCCTGCATCGCAATCGCGCTGATGGGGCGCGTCGTGTCGAGCTTCGTGCCGGATACCGCGGCGCCTCAGCCCGATTTACGCATCAACTGGAATCCCTTCAGCGAGACGTGGCGCAACCTGAAGCTGGCGCACGAAAACCGCACGGTGTTTCTGAGTCTGCTCGGCATCTCCTGGCTCTGGTTCGTCGGCGCAATCTTTCTGTCGTCGTTTTTCAGCTTCGCCAAGAACGTGCTATCCGCCGATCCGGACGTGGTGACCGTGCTGCTCGGCACCTTCTCGATCGGCATTGGACTCGGTTCGTTGATGTGCGAAAAGCTCTCGAAACGGCGCATCGAAATCGGTCTGGTGCCGCTCGGTTCGATCGGCATGAGCGTGTTCGCAATCGATCTGTTCTTTGCGAGCCACACGTTGCCGCATGCGGGACATCTGCTGAGCGTCGGCGAATTCCTGATGCGTGCCGCGCACTGGCGCGTGCTGGCCGATCTGTTCCTGCTCGCCATGTTCGGCGGTTTTTACAGCGTGCCGCTCTATGCCTTGATCCAGAGCCGCAGCCAGCCGAGTCACCGGGCGCGCATCATTGCCGCAAACAATATTCTGAATTCGCTGTTCATGATCGTTTCGTCGTTGATGGCGATGGCCCTGAGCGCGGCCGGCTTCGGCATTCCGGCGATTTTCCTCGTGACCGCGCTGCTCAACATCGTGGTGGCGACCTACATCTATTCGCTAGTACCGGAATTTTTGCTGCGGTTTGTGGCATGGGTGCTCGCCCACACGTTCTACCGGATTCGCCTCGTGCATGCCGAACGGATCCCGGAAGAAGGCGGCGCCTTGCTGGTGTGCAATCACGTGAGCTTCGTGGATGCGATCGTCATCATGGCTGAAAGCCCGCGCCCGATCCGCTTTGTGATGGATCATCAGATCTTCAGATCGCCGTTCGCCGGCTGGGTGTTCCGTCACGCGAAGGCGATTCCGATCGCGCCGGCGCATCAGGACGCCCAGTTGCTCGCGCAGGCCTACGAGCGCTGCGCACAGGCGCTGGCGGAGGGCGAACTGGTCTGTATCTTTCCGGAAGGCAAGCTTACGAAAACGGGCGAAATCAGTCCGTTCCGTCACGGCGTGACCGAGATCGTCAAACGTACGCCGGCACCGGTCATTCCGATGGCGCTGCGCGGGTTGTGGGGCAGTGTGTTTTCGCGCGCCGGGCAAACACATTGGCCTCGGCCGATCCGCAAAGGCGTGATGAGCCGGCTGACGCTCGCGGTGGGGGAGCCGATCGAGCCGGCGCTCGCCACGCCCGAGTTGCTGCAGCAACTCGTCACGGAGTTGCGTGGGGCGCGCAAGTAACCGCATCGCGGCATTGCCGCGCCGCACCGTCGTGGGCTTGTCCAGAAGTCATAGGCGAGGGTGCGGCACGCGTGTGGCGCGTTCGGGCTGGCATAATAGTGCTTCCCCGCATTTCTTTGGACGACGCTCATGTCCGGCAACACCCTCGGTACGCTTTTCACTGTCACGACCTTCGGCGAATCGCATGGCCCCGCTATCGGCTGCGTGATCGACGGCTGCCCGCCGGGCATGGCGCTCAGCGAGGCCGACATCCAGTTCGAACTCGACCGCCGCAAGCCGGGCACGTCGCGCCACGTCACGCAGCGTCAGGAAGAAGACAAGGTCGAGATTCTCTCGGGCGTGTTCGAAGGCCAGACCACCGGCGCACCGATCGCGCTGCTGATCCGCAACACGGACCAGCGCAGCAAGGACTACGGCAATATCGTCGACACCTTCCGCCCGGGTCACGCCGACTACACCTACTGGCAGAAATACGGGATTCGCGACTATCGCGGCGGCGGCCGTTCCTCGGCTCGTCTGACGGCGCCCACGGTGGCGGCGGGTGCGGTCGCGAAGAAGTGGCTGCGCGAGAAATTCGGCACCGAGATTCGCGGGTACATGGCCGCGCTGGGTGAAATCGACGTGCCCTTCGTCGACTGGGCGCAAGTGCGCGAAAACCCGTTCTTCGTGCCGAACGCCGAGATCGTGCCGCGCCTGGAAGACTACATGGACGCGCTGCGTAAAGAAGGCGACTCGATTGGCGCGCGCATCAACGTGGTGGCCTCGGGCGTGCCGGTTGGGCTGGGCGAGCCGCTGTTCGACCGGCTCGACGCCGATATCGCGCATGCCATGATGGGCATCAACGCGGTGAAGGGCGTCGAGATCGGCGCGGGCTTCGCCAGCGTCGCGCAACGTGGGTCCGTGCACGGTGACGAACTGACGCCGGAAGGTTTCGTCGGCAATCACGCGGGCGGCGTGCTCGGCGGTATTTCAACTGGCCAGGATATCACGGTGTCGATCGCGATCAAGCCGACATCGAGCATTCGCACGCCGCGTCGGTCGATCGATAAAGCGGGGCAACCGGCTGTCGTCGAAACGTTTGGACGCCACGACCCGTGCGTCGGCATTCGCGCTACGCCGATCGCCGAATCGATGCTCGCGCTGGTGCTGATCGACCACGCCTTGCGCAACCGCGCGCAATGCGGCGACGTCGCGGTCAGCACGCCGAAGATTGCGGCGAGCGCGCCTTAAGGGCGTGCGTCGGCGGTGGGTATCATCGCAATGCGCGCGGCGTGTCGCCACCTATGACTGATCTGAATGTCGAGGCTGCGGTCAGCCATCTCGCGAGCCTGCGCGCTCGCTCCATGGCGCCGGACGCATCGGCGGCCGACAGTCTCGCGTTGGGCCATGCGCTGCTGCAAAGCGGTCGCGACAAACATCGACAACGGGAGGCCCTGCACGCTCTCGTTCGCGCCTATCAGATCGATGCGTCCTGCGACCCCAGGTTGCTTCACACGATTGCGCAGACGGCGTTCATCCTGCGTGATTGGGCGCTGGTGGATTCCGCCACTTCTCTCTTGCTCTCGCAAAACCCTGAAGACGCCAACGCGTTGATCTGGCGTGCGGCCGCCATTCAGCAGCGCGACGACTTCGATGCCGCGGAACGCTTGTTGCGCGAAGCCGTGCGTGTGGTGCCGGGTAATCCCGTTGCGCTTCACAAGCTGGCTTTATGTATCAAGGAGCAGGCGCGCTTTACAGAGGCAGAAGCGTTGCTTCGTCAGGCGTTGGCGTTGGCGCCCGATAACGCGCATGCCGAGTTCGATCTGTCGGAGCTCGAAATCCGCTCGGGGCGTTTCGCCGAAGGCTGGGCCCACTATGAATCGCGCGTGATATTCGCCGACGACCTGAACAACGCCCAGCACGCGCTCGCGTCGATCAGTGCGCATTGGCAAGGCGAATCGCTGGCGGGCAAAACGCTGGTTGTGTATGGCGAACAGGGCAACGGCGACTGTCTGTGGGCGGTGCGCTTTCTGCCGCTCCTCGCCGAGCGGGCACGGCGTGAGGGCGGCCGCGTGATATTCGGCCACGACGGTCCGTTGCGGCATTTGTTCGAACGCATGCTGCCAGCTGATCTGCCGCTCGAAACCAGCCTTGAAACGCGTCCCGACTTTCACTGCGGCTTGATGAGTTTGCCGCTGCGACTCGGTATCGTCGACGCTGCCAGCTGGGGCTCGCCGTACTTGAACGCTGACCCCGCTCGTGTGAGGGCGTGGAGCGAACGCGTCACGGCGCACGCGATGGCCAAACGCAACGGCGACGGCACGACTGAGCGCGGCCGACGCAAAGTCGGCCTCGTATGGAACGGCAACCCCGAGCACATCCGCGACATGCGGCGTTCAGTGCCCACCGAACAGCTGGAACCGCTGTTGACCGTGCCCGGCGTGAGCTATTTCGCGTTGTCGCCGGGGCGCGCGGAGACGGTCGCCCAGTGGCGCGCCAAAGGGCTCGACGTGATCGATCTGACCCACCACTTCAAATCGGGATTCGACGACGTCGCCGCGTTACTGGCGAATCTGGATCTGGTGGTCACGATCGACAGCGGTCCCGCGCATCTGGCGGGCGCGCTCGGCGTGCCGACCTGTCTGATGATCGATCACGTATCCGCGTGGTTCTGGGGAGATGAGTCGCCGGTGACGCCCTGGTACGACTCGATCGAACTGATTCGGCAGCCGCGCGTCGGCGACTGGGCTCCGGTCGTGGCGAAAGTGCGGAGGAGGATTGAAGCAGTGGGACGTAATTGAGTTGCAGGCCTTCGCAACAACGCGATCCTCGAGAACAGGAACGCGCGCTGCGAAGGCCTTTCAAGACGAGCTTACATATTCGGATAGTTCGGGCCGCCGCCACCTTCGGGCGTCACCCACACGATGTTCTGCGTCGGGTCTTTGATATCGCACGTCTTGCAATGCACGCAGTTCTGCGCGTTGATTACGAGGCGTTCGCTGCCGTCGTCGTTCTTCACGAACTCGTACACCGCCGCGGGGCAGTAGCGCGCTTCCGGACCGGCATAGGTCTGCCAGTTCACGTTCACCGGCACTGACGGGTCTTTCAGCGTCAGGTGAGCCGGCTGGTTCTCTTCGTGATTCGTGTTCGAGATGAACACCGACGAGAGGCGGTCGAACGTCAGCTTGCCATCGGGCTTCGGATACGTAATCGGCTTGCACTGCGACGCCGGTTTGAGCATCTCGTGATCCGAATGCTGGTGATGCAGCGTCCACGGCACATTGCCGCCCAGCAGCTTCTGCTCGATACCGACCATCAGCGTGCCGAGGTACAGGCCCTTGCTCATCCACTGCTTGAAATTGCGCGCGCGATGCAGTTCGGTGTGCAGCCACGAGGTCTTGAACGACTCCGGATACGCGGTAAGTTCATCGCTGGTGCGGCCAGCCTGCACGGCTTCGAATGCCGCATCGGCGGCCAGCATGCCGGTCTTGATCGCCGCATGCGAGCCCTTGATCCGCGATGCGTTCAGGAAGCCCGCGTCGTCGCCGACCAGCGCGCCGCCCGGGAACACCAGCTTCGGCAGCGACATCAGGCCACCGGCGGTAATCGCGCGGGCGCCATACGACACGCGCTTGCCGCCTTCGAGCACCGCGCGGATCGCAGGATGGGTCTTGTAGCGCTGGAATTCCTCGAACGGCGACAGGTACGGGTTCGTATAGCCGAGGCCGACCACGAAACCCACCACCACCTGGTTGTTGTCCATGTGATAGAGGAACGAGCCGCCGTAGGTATCGTTCTCCAGCGGCCAGCCGGCGGTGTGCATCACCAGGCCCGGCTTGTGTTTCGACGGATCGATTTCCCACAGTTCCTTGATGCCGATACCGTAGACCTGCGGATCGGCGCCTTCGCGCAGCTTGAACCTGTCGTTGAGTTGGCGACCGAGATGCCCGCGTGCGCCTTCGCAGAACAGCGTGTATTTCGCGTGCAGTTCCATGCCGAGCTGGAAGTTCTCGGTCGGCGCGCCATCCTTGCCGATGCCGAGATTGCCGGTCGCGACGCCTTTGACCGAGCCGTCGTCGTTGTAGAGGATTTCAGCGGCCGGAAAGCCTGGGAAAATCTCGACGCCCAGCGCTTCGGCCTGCTGACCCAGCCAGCGCGTGACGTTGGCCAGCGAAATCACGTAATTGCCGTGGTTCTTGAAGTTATCCGGCAGCGCCCACGTCGGCACGCTTTTCGAGCCGGTTTCGGTCAGGAACAGGAATTTGTCTTCGGTCACCGCGACGTCGAGCGGCGCGCCTTCTTCCTTCCAGTCGGGAATCAGTTCGGTGATCGCGCGCGGATCCATCACCGCGCCCGAGAGGATATGCGCCCCGATCTCCGAGCCTTTTTCCAGCACGCACACGCCCAGCTCGACGCCTTTTCCGGCGGCCAGCTGCTTCAGGCGGATCGCTGCCGACAAGCCAGCCGGGCCGCCGCCGACGATCACGACGTCGTATTCCATCGACTCGCGCGGGCCGTACTGCTCAATGAGACTTGCGGGGGTCATTGATGCTCCTCTTACCGTTAGAATGCTTTTTTCGGGATCGTATTGTGGGCGAACGATTCCCGCACTGCAACCAAATGAACAGAGATTAGCACGATCGTTCTATTTCTGTGATACGGTATCGACCCTCGGCGACGGTCTTACCGCACCTGTCAACGCATCAGTAACAACAACCGAACAAGGAACGACAATGGGCCGTTCGATCAATCTGGAAGGCAAGGTCGCGCTGATCACCGGCGCCTCGAGCGGGTTGGGAAAGCGCTTTGCGCAAGTATTGTCGCAGGCGGGTGCCAAGGTCGTGCTGGCCAGCCGCCGCACTGAGCGACTGAAGGAGTTGCGCGCCGAGATCGAGGCATCCGGCGGCGCGGCGCACGTGGTCTCGCTCGACGTCACCGACTACCAGAGCATCAAGTCGGCCGTCGCCCATGCGGAAACGGAGGCCGGCACGATCGACATCCTCGTGAACAACTCCGGCGTGTCGACCACGCAGAAACTCTCGGAAGTCACGCCGGCCGATTTCGAATACGTGTTCGACACCAACACGCGCGGCGCTTTCTTTGTCGCGCAGGAAGTCGCCAAGCGCATGATCATGCGCGGCAACAACGCGCAGAAGCCGTCGTACCGCATCATCAATATCGCGTCGATGGCGGGTTTGCGTGTGCTGCCGCAGATCGGCCTGTATTCGATGAGCAAGGCCGCCGTCGTCCACATGACCAAGGCGATGGCGCTGGAGTGGGGCAAGCACGGCATCAACGTGAACGCGATCTGTCCGGGTTATATCGATACCGAGATCAATCACCATCACTGGTCGACCGAGCAGGGGCAGAAGCTGGTGTCGATGATGCCGCGTCATCGTGTGGGCAAGCCGGAAGATCTGGACGGTCTGCTGCTGTTGCTGGCGGCGGACGAGTCGCAATTCATCAACGGCTCGGTGATCGCCGCCGACGACGGCTTCGGCCTCGCCTGATCGAGCCGCCGCGCGTGCCCGATTAGCGCACCGAAGAAGAATCTGTTTTACGCGCCGGCGCCTTCTGTCAAAAGAACGCCGGCGTTATCTTGTCGGCAGTCTTTCGAGCCGGTCCAGGCGCCGGTTCGTAACCGATTCAACCCAGTCAGAAAGCCAGTAGAGCGGAAGTAAGATGAGCGATTTTCACGCAGTTTTCGAGATGTCCATGCCGATCCGTTGGGGTGACATGGACGCGTTCGGCCATGTGAACAACACGGTCTATTTCCGCTACATGGAACAGGTGCGGATTTCCTGGTTCGAAGAACTGGGACTGGCCGGCAGCAATGCCGATGGACAAGGGCCGGTGATCGTCAACGCGTCGATGGAATTTCTCAAGCAACTGCACTATCCCGGCGACGTGATCGGCCGGATGACGGTGGCCACGCCTGGCCGTAGCAGTTTCGACACCGGTTTCGAACTCGTGCGCGCCGACGACCCCGACACCGTCTACGCCCGCGGCGCGGCGCGCTGCGTGTGGATCGACTACGCGGCCGGCAAGTCGGTGCCGGTGCCGGATTTGCTGCGTGAGACGATCGAGCGCGCTGCCCTGGTTAAAGCGGCTTAACGTCGATCCTGCCTCGCAGCCTCGCAGCCTCGCAGCCTCAGCATTCGGCTCGCGGCTCGCGGCACCCGGTTCGTGCCGTCTTCAATGCCCGAGCAGCCGCTGCAATAACTCGGTCGCATTCCCCGTATCGTATTTACGCATCAGCCGCGCCCGGTAGACA
The DNA here is from genome assembly GCF_900996225.1 of Paraburkholderia sp. BCC1884. Lineage (GTDB taxonomy): Bacteria > Pseudomonadota > Gammaproteobacteria > Burkholderiales > Burkholderiaceae > Paraburkholderia. The sequence continues at coordinate 33,382 of NZ_CAAJGL010000112.1, forward strand.
TCGACCGTGCGTGGGCTGATATCCAGCACGCGTCCAATCTGCTTGCTGGTTTTACCCGTCACCAGCTGCGCGGCGATTTCCCGCTCGCGTGGCGTCAATTCGACTGCTACACGGCGCGTCGCGCTCAGATCCTCGAACGTCCAGACGCCCGCTGCATGCGGGTCGGCGCGTTGCTGCGCACGGCCCGTGACGTGGCACCAGAATAATTCCCCGTTAGCCCGCTTCATGATCCGGTCGTCGGCGTAACTGCCTTGCGCGGTCATGATCGGAGGAATCCGCGCGCCGATCCGCTCGAATTCCTCCGTCGACGGATACAGCACCTGAAACGACTGCCCGAGTAGCGCCTCGCGCGAGCAGCCGAAGATCGATGCAAGCTCGTCATTGCAATCTTCGATGATCCGCTCGCGTGACAGCACGAGCCCGATCGGAGCGAGGTGAAAGGCGGTTTGGTAATCCAGTGCGGGCATGGGTTGGAGGCAAGTACTTATGTATTTTTGCGTATTGTGCCGTATGCCGTGCGCAGCGTACTCTTTCGGGCACATGAGAACGCGGCGAAGCGGTCCGCGGCGGGTGTCGGCACGGCGCGCAGGTAAAGCCGGGCGCACGGCCCGCCGGGGATGACTAGAATGGCGTGTCGGGCTCGCGCCCGCAGAACGCCATACAGCTGCAACGATCCGGATCCGGATTTCCATAAAGGAAGGGACATACTGATGAACAAGGTCTATCCAGGCGCCGCCGAGGCGCTGAAAGACATCGTCAAGGACGGGCAGACGTTTGCCGTCGGCGGCTTCGGGCTGTGCGGCATTCCCGAGGCGCTGATCGCGGCGCTGCGCGATTCGAAGGTGCAGGGCATCACCTGCATCAGCAACAACGCGGGTGTCGACGGTTTCGGCCTCGGTCTGCTGCTGGAAACGCGCCAGGTCAAGAAGATGATCTCGTCGTACGTGGGCGAGAACAAGGAGTTCGAGCGCCAGTATCTGGCCGGCGAACTCGAACTCGAATTCACGCCGCAAGGCACGCTGGCTGAAAAGCTGCGCGCGGGCGGCTCGGGCATTCCGGCTTTTTTCACGAACACGGGCTACGGCACGCTGATCGCCGAGGGCAAGGAAACCCGTCAATTCGGCGAAAACCATTACGTGCTCGAACATTCCCTCACGGCCGACGTCGCGCTCGTCAAGGCATGGAAGGCCGACAAGTCGGGCAACCTGATCTACCGCCGCACGGCGCGCAACTTCAACCCGATGTGCGCGATGGCCGGCAAGATCACCGTCGTGGAAGTCGAAGAAATCGTCGAAGTGGGTGAACTCGACCCGGATGCGATCCACACGCCTGGTATTTTCGTGCAGCGCATCGTGCTGAATGCGAATCCGGAAAAACGCATTGAACAACGCATCGTCCGCGCGAAAGGAGATTGATCATGGCATGGACTCGTGACGAAATGGCCGCGCGCGCGGCGAAGGAATTGCAGGACGGTTTCTACGTGAACCTCGGTATCGGCCTGCCGACGCTGGTGGCCAATCACGTGCCGGCGGGCGTCGAAGTGTGGCTGCAGTCGGAAAACGGCCTGCTCGGCATCGGCCCGTCGCCGACCGAAGAGGAAGTGGATGCCGACCTCATCAATGCCGGCAAGCAGACGGTGACCACGTTGCCGGGTTCGTCGATTTTCTCGTCGGCGGACTCGTTTGCGATGATTCGCGGCGGCCACATCAACCTGGCGATTCTGGGCGCGATGCAGATCAGCAAGAAGGGCGATCTGGCCAACTGGATGATCCCGGGCAAGATGATCAAGGGCATGGGCGGCGCGATGGATCTGGTCGCGGGCGTCAAGCGCGTGGTCGTGCTGATGGAGCACGTCGCGAAGGGCGATCAGCACAAGATTCTCGAAGAATGCACGTTGCCGCTCACGGGCGTGGGCGTCGTCGATCAGATCATCACCGATCTCGGCGTGATCGAAGTGACGGCAGACGGCCTGAAGCTGACTGAGCTGGCGCCGGGCGTTTCCGTCGAGGAAATCAAGGCGAAGACGGGCGCGCCGCTCGATGTGAGCGCGGTGAGCTGAGTTCGATCTGCAGCAAGGCAGGTTCCCGAACGGGCGAGGCGTGAGTCTCGCCCGTTTTCTTTTACCAGACGCTTCTGTTGCGTGCGTTCTCAAACCGCCTTAGACCGTCCTAGGCCATCTGGCCGACTCTTGCCGTGCGGCAAAGCGGTTTACAATCGTTTGAAGATTGGACGCCTCTCTATCCCTGCCGTGCCCAGGCCGAACCCGCAGCGCTTTTGCAAGGAACCCAGATGACCGCAACCACGTCCACCGCCGGGCTGCCCGCGCCACGTCAACGTTACGTGCAGTGCGCGAGCCCCGCGGGTCTGCACCGCGTCGCTTACACCGAGTGGGGCGATCCGGCCAATCCGCGCGTGCTGCTCTGCGTACATGGCCTGACGCGTTCCGGGCGTGACTTCGGCCGGCTCGCGGCGGAATTTGCCGGTACTTATCGCGTCGTCTGTCCGGATGTAGTGGGGCGGGGCTTGTCTTCGTGGCTTGCCAACCCCAACTTCTATGGCGTGCCGCAATACGTCGCCGACATGGTCACGCTGATCGCGCGTCTGAACGTCGAAACGGTCGACTGGTTCGGTACGTCCATGGGCGGCCTGATCGGGCTCGCATTCGCCGGTTTGCCCGGCACGCCGATCCGCAAGCTGCTGCTCAACGACGTCGGCCCGCATCTGGAGCCGGCGGCGGTACAGCGCATCGGCGATTATCTCGGCAAGCCGGCCGAGTTCGATACCTTGCGTGAAGGGATCAACTACGCGGCCATGCTGGCTCGAACGTTCGGCCCGCTCACCACGGACGAATGGCGCGAAATCAATACGCCCTTGCTTCACGAACAGAACGGCAAGTGGGTGTTCCGGTACGACCCGCGTATCGCGCAGCCGTTTGCCGCGACCACCGAGGAAGCCACGAAACTCGGCGAAGCCACGCTGTGGCATTCGCTGGCCACGTTTCAGGGGCCGGTGCTGGTGGTGCGCGGCGAACAGTCCGATCTGCTTTCGCGCGAGACCGTCGCGAAGATGATGGAGGCAGGGCAGGCCGTGTCGAGTGCGGAAATTGCCGGTGTGGGACATGCGCCGGCGTTCCTGTCGGCGGATCAGATCGAGTTGGCGCGGCAGTTCTTTATCAGGCCGGCCGCCGACGCGTCATAATATGCAGTTCCGCGCGGCAGGCCTCGGGTATTCCCAGAATATCGCTGACAGAGCGCCACGCGGAACGCATCTCGAATCAATTTTCAACTCATCTCAGGATTTTCCATGGCAGTCATTCGTCATCACGTCGGCAAGCGTCTCTCGGAAACCGCTGTGCACAATGGCACGGTGTACCTCGCGGGGCAGATCGCGGAAGACGCGGATCAGGACATCGCGGGTCAAACGCGCGAAGTGCTCGGCCACATCGACCGTCTGCTGGCTGAAGTGAACAGCGACAAGGCGCACTTGCTGTCCGTGCAGATCTACATCTCGGACATGGTGCATTTCGCCGGCATGAACGCGGTTTGGGACGAGTGGGTGGCGCAGGGCGACACACCGCCGCGCGCGACCGTCGAGGCCAAGCTGGCGAACCCGAAGTGCCTGGTCGAAATCGTCGTGGTCGCGGCACAGCGCAGCTGAGTCGCCAACCGCATTGGTCGTTGAACTTCCCTTGATTCGTCTGGCCCGGTGGGCCGTCGCACCATGAATACCGAAATCGTTACGAGCACGCCGAGCCCCATCCCTTCCTTCGACGAAGCGATGGCGTTCGTGCGCAAGCATGCGGGCGAGGTGCGGCTGTCATCGGGTGAGTTGCTGGCGGATCACGCGTTGGGCACGGCGTCGATCATGCTCACGCTCAATGTCGATCCTCCGGCGGTGCTGGCGGCGGCACTGTTTGCGCTGACGCCGCATCTGCAGGACCCGGAGCGCGTGATCGCCGACAACTTCGGGGAAGAAGTCGCGCAACTCGTGGGCGACGTGCGCAAGCTGCTGCGCCTCGGCACGGTGAGCTTGCGCGCCGCGCAGAATGCAATACCCGAAGCTGGACGTGACGCACAGGCCGCGCGTCGCGCGCAGGTCGAAGCGCTGCGCAAGATGCTGCTCGCGTTCGCGCAGGATATTCGCGTAGTGTTGATCCGGCTCGCGTCGCGACTGCAATCCATGCGGTATTACGCGGCGCAGAAGATCACGCCGTCGCCGGATGTGGCGCGCGAGACGCTCGATATTTACGCGCCGCTCGCCAACCGCCTGGGCATCTGGCAATTGAAGTGGGAACTCGAAGATCTCGCGTTGCGCTTTGAAGAGCCGGTCACCTACAAGCGCATTGCCAGGCTGCTCGACGAGAAACGTGTCGAACGCGAAAGCTATGTCGCGCAGGCGATCGAACGTCTGCAACGGGAGCTGGCCGCAGCGAATATTCGCGCTGAGGTGAGCGGCCGGCCGAAACACATCTACAGCATCTGGCGCAAGATGCAGGGCAAGGAGCTGGACTTTGCCGAGTTGTACGACGTGCGGGCGTTTCGCGTGATCGTGCCGGACATCAAGGATTGCTACACCGTGCTTGGGATCGTGCACAACCTGTGGCAACCGGTGCCCCGGGAGTTCGACGATTACATTTCGCGGCCCAAGCCGAATGGCTACAAGTCGCTGCACACCGTCGTGATCGGCGACGACGGCCGCGCTTTCGAAGTACAGATCCGTACGCAGGAGATGCATCAGTTCGCCGAATACGGCGTGGCCGCGCACTGGCGTTATAAGGAAGCGGGTGCGCGCGGTTACGGTGGCCAGTTCGCCGCGAACGAGAAGTACGACGAGAAGATCGCGTGGCTGCGTCAGTTGCTCGCGTGGAAAGACGAAGTCACCGAAGGCGAGCACGGCGAAAAGCGTGCGGCCCAGCCGTGGGAGCAATTGCGTCAGGCCACGCTCGACGACGACCACATCTACGTGCTGACGCCGCAGGCGCGCGTGATTCCGTTGCCGCACGGCGCCACGCCCGTCGATTTCGCGTATCACCTGCATAGCGAGTTGGGCCACCGCTGCCGCGGTGCGCGTGTGGATGGCGCGATGGTGCCGCTCAACACGCAGTTGCAAAACGGGCAGACGGTCGAGATCGTCGCGGTGAAGGAGGGCGGTCCGTCGCGCGACTGGCTCAATCCGCAGTTGGGTTATTTGCAGAGTCCGCGTGCGCGGCAGAAAGTGCGCGCATGGTTCAACGCCGTGGAAGTGCAGGAGCACATTGCCAACGGCCGTGCGATGGTCGAAAAGACCTTGCAGCGTGAGGGCAAGACCTCGGTCAATCTGGATCAGCTTGCCGCGAAGCTGGGCTTCAGGACGACCGACGATCTGTTCTCGGTAGTGGGCAAGGAAGAGTTCAGCTTGCGGCTCGTCGAACAGGCTTTGCACGATGCGCCGCCGCCGGAGCCCGTGGTCGAAGCGCCGGAGCAGTTCGAAAAGCGCAGTAGCGGCGCGAGCGTGGCGCGCGGCGCGTCGACGGGTGTGCTGGTGGTGGGCGTCGACGCATTGCTCACGCAGCTCGCGCGCTGCTGCCGGCCGGCGCCGCCTGACGATATCAGCGGGTTCGTCACGCGCGGCAAAGGCATGTCGATTCACCGCAGCGATTGCCCGACGTTCGTGCGCATGGCCGAGCGCGCGCCGGAGCGCGTGTTGCAAACGGCGTGGTCGGCGGATGTGATGAGCGGTCGCGGTCAATCGGTTTATCCGGTCGACCTGAGTATCGAAGCAACCGACCGGCAAGGTCTGCTGCGCGATATCTCCGAAGTTTTTGCGCGCGAGAAAATGAACGTGATCGGCGTGAAGACGCAGTCGCGTCGCAACACCGCGTTCATGCAATTTACCGTCGAGGTGTCGAGCGCGGCGCAGATTCAGCGTGCGTGTACGGTGCTCGGTGAGGTGGTGGGTGTGGTGCGCGCTTCGCGCAAGAGTTGAGGCGCGGGTGGTGTCGTGTTTGTTGTCGCGGGTGTTGCCGCGTACGTCGGTAGAAATTTAAAGCCGGTGCATAAAAGTACTTGCCAAGCAGTGTGGCGCTCCATATAATCTCGTTTCTTCAGGCTCGTAGCTCAGCTGGTTAGAGCACCACCTTGACATGGTGGGGGTCGTTGGTTCGAGTCCAATCGAGCCTACCAACGAAAGAGAAATTCCGGTTCTGCCGGGGTTTCGCAAACTGCAGTAAGCGCCTTTGGCGCAAAAGGCGAATACGGTTATGACACCGCGAACGTTGACCGAGATTACTTCGGAGCGACGCTAGTCGAGGACCACTTTCGCCAATGTAGTTTGCAGGAAATGTGAATGCGGCCCCTCGAAAGCGGGGCCGCATTTTTTTTGGCTTGTTTGATGGTTGTATGTGCCGCCGCCGGTCGGCACCACGGAGAACGCAATGGTTTCGATACGTCTGCCCGATGGATCTGTTCGACAGTACGAGCATCCGGTGACCGTCGCCGAAGTGGCCGCCTCGATCGGCCCCGGTCTCGCGAAGGCCGCGCTCGGCGGCAAGATCGACGGCGAGCTCGTCGATACGTCTGCGCTGATCGACCATGACGTGGCGCTTGCCATCGTCACGGAGAAAGACGCGGACGGCCTCGATATCATCCGTCACTCCACGGCGCATTTGCTCGCGTACGCGGTGAAGGATCTGTTCCCGGAAGCGCAGGTCACGATCGGTCCGGTGATCGACAACGGCTTCTACTACGACTTCGCGTACAGCCGTCCTTTCACGCCGGAAGATCTGGAAAAGATCGAAAAGCGCATGCAGGAAATCGCGAAGAAAGACGAACCGGTTTCACGCCGCGTCGTGTCGCGCGAAGAGGCGGTGGATTACTTCAGGAGCATCGGCGAAAAGTACAAGGCCGAGATCATCGAATCGATTCCGTCAAGCGACGATATCAAGCTGTACTCGCATGGTGGTTTCACCGATCTGTGCCGCGGCCCGCACGTGCCGTCCACGGGCAAGCTGAAAGTCTTCAAGCTGATGAAGGTGGCTGGCGCCTACTGGCGTGGCGATTCGAAGAACGAACAGTTGCAGCGCATTTACGGTACGGCCTGGATCAAGAAAGAGGACCAGGAAGCGTATCTGCACATGCTCGAAGAAGCGGAGAAGCGTGATCACCGCAAGCTCGGCAAGCAACTCGACCTGTTCCACATGCAGGACGAATCGCCGGGCATGGTGTTCTGGCATCCGCGCGGCTGGACGCTATGGCAGCAGGTCGAGCAGTACATGCGCCGTCGCGTGAACGACGCCGGTTACCTCGAAATCAAGACGCCGATGATCATGGACCGTTCGCTGTGGGAAGCGTCGGGCCACTGGCAGAACTATCGTGAAAACATGTTCACGACGGAATCGGAAAAGCGCGACTACGCGATCAAGCCGATGAACTGCCCGGGTCATGTGCAGGTGTTCAATCACGGTCTGCGTTCGTATCGCGATCTGCCGTTGCGTTACGCCGAATTCGGCTCGTGCCACCGCAATGAATCGTCGGGTGCGTTGCATGGTCTGATGCGCGTGCGTGGTTTCGTGCAGGACGACGCGCACATTTTCTGTACCGAAGACCAGTTCATCAGCGAATCGATCGCGTTCAACACGCTGGCGATGAGCGTCTACAAGGACTTCGGTTTCGACAACGTCGAGATCAAGCTGTCGCTGCGCCCGGATGCGCGCGCCGGCACGGACGAAACGTGGGATCGCGCCGAGCAAGGTCTGCGTGAAGCGCTGACGGCGTGCGGCGTAACGTGGGAAGAGCTGCCGGGCGAGGGCGCTTTCTATGGTCCGAAGGTCGAATATCACATCAAGGACGCGCTCGGCCGCTCGTGGCAGTGCGGCACGTTGCAACTCGATATGGTGCTTCCGGAGCGCCTTGGCGCCGAGTATGTCGCCGAGGATAACAGCCGTCGCCGGCCGATCATGTTGCACCGGGCAATCGTCGGATCAATGGAGCGATTCCTCGGTATTCTGATCGAGCACCATGCTGGTGCAATGCCGTCCTGGCTCGCTCCGATGCAGGTTGTCGTGATGAATATCGCGGAAAGTCAGACCGAATATGCGCGGTCCCTAGCCCAATCGTTGCAAAAACAAGGGGTTAGAGTAGAAGCCGATTTGCGCAACGAGAAGATTAGCTATAAAATACGTGAGCACACGCTGGAAAAGGTGCCGTACCTGCTTGTTGTCGGCGACAAAGAGCGTGAAGCCCAAACGGTAGCCGTGCGTGCCCGTGGCGGTGTCGATCTAGGCGTGATGCCTCTCGATACCTTCATTGAGCGTCTGCGCCATGATGTGCAGTCGTTCAACTGAGCCACTTGGCAGCCCGGCTCGTTTTTTTAAATTTTAGAGGAAACGTAACATCGCTACTGATAAGTCTGCGCACCGCATCAACGGTGAAATTACAGCACCCGAGGTGCGTCTGGTCGGCGTCGAAAACGAACCGCTCGGCATTGTGAAACTCGCTGATGCGTTCCGCATGTCGGAACAGCAGGACGTGGATCTGGTCGAAATCGCTCCGCAAGCGGTTCCGCCGGTTTGCCGCTTGATGGACTACGGCAAGTTCAAGTACTCGGAAGCGAAGAAGCAACACGAGGCCAAGCTCAAGCAGAAAATCGTCCAGGTCAAGGAAGTCAAATTCCGACCGGGTACTGATGACGGCGACTACAACGTCAAGCTGCGCAATCTCATTCGCTTTCTCGACGACGGCGACAAGACGAAAATCACGTTACGTTTCCGTGGCCGCGAAATGGCTCACCAGGAAATCGGTATGCGCGTGCTTGAGCGCCTGCGCACGGACCTTGACGAAGTCGGTCAGGTCGAGCAGATGCCCAAAATGGAAGGGCGCCAGATGATCATGGTGATCGCTCCGAAGAAAAAGAAGTAAGAAACTGGAGCAGCGGCGTGCCGTGTGGCGCGCGCTCTGGTGGTGAAGGTTTGAAACGATGCTGGGCCGGGTGTCCGGTGCGGCATCGGCAGGTTTCGGAACGGCGCGCATGCAAATGCGCGTCGATTCCTGAAAAGCGACCGCCGGCACGTTGGGCGGTCTGCATACCAAGTGGAATGGGTTTCGAAGGGCGGGTAATGGCCATCTGGCCGACCGCACACCCATATCCATCTAATAATGGAGTTGTCATGCCGAAGATGAAGACCAAGAAGAGTGCTGCAAAGCGCTTCGTGGTGCGTCCGGGCGGTACCGTCAAGCGCGGTCAAGCCTTCAAGCGCCACATTCTTACCAAGAAAACCACCAAGAACAAACGCCATTTGCGCGGTTCGACGGCAGTTCATGATGCAGATATGAACTCCGTGCGCGCAATGTTGCCGTTCGCTTAACCCTTAACCGAAACTCATAGGAGCAAGACATGCCTCGAGTAAAACGTGGGGTTACCGCACGGGCCCGTCACAAGAAGATCATCAAGCTGGCCAAGGGTTACCGCGGCCGTCGCAATAACGTCTATCGCATCGCCAAGCAGGCGGTCATGCGCGCAGGCCAATACGCCTATCGCGATCGCCGCAACAAGAAGCGTGTGTTCCGTGCATTGTGGATCACGCGTATCAACGCGGCGGTGCGTCAGCACGACATGACGTACAGCGTGTTCATCAACGGCCTGAAGAAGGCTTCGATCGAACTCGACCGCAAGGTGCTGGCCGACATGGCTGTGTTCGACAAGGCTGCTTTTGCTGCGATCGTTCAGCAGGTGAAAGCCGCCGTTGCAGCCTGATTGCGCTTCTGGCAATTAACACTGCGTGGTTCGTTGTAGCGAACATCCGGTAGTCGCGGTGACGCTGCAGCAAAAACGGGGCTCCTCACCGAGCCCCGTTTTTGTTGGTAGAACCAGTTTTGCTTCGATTGAACACTGACGTTGAAATGATGGGATCAATGGATCTGGACCAGATTGTCGCCGACGCGCAAAAAGCCTTCGCAGAAGCCTCCGACGTCACCACCCTCGAGAACGAGAAAGCCCGCTTTCTTGGTAAATCGGGTGCGCTGACCGAGCTGTTGAAGGGCCTTGGCAAACTCGATCCCGAAACGCGCAAGACCGAAGGCGCACGGATCAACCTCGTCAAGCAACAAGTGGAAGCCGCGTTGACGGCGCGCCGTCAGGCATTGGCCGACGCGTTGCTGAATCAGCGCCTCGCCGCTGAAGCCATCGACGTCACGTTGCCCGGTCGCGGCACCGGCGCCGGCAGCCTGCACCCGGTGATGCGTACGTGGGAGCGCGTCGAACAGATTTTCCGGTCGATTGGATTCGACGTGGCCGACGGCCCCGAAATCGAAACCGACTGGTACAACTTCACCTCGCTGAACAGCCCGGAAAACCATCCGGCGCGTTCCATGCAGGACACCTTCTACGTCGACGGCAAAGATGCCGACGGCCGCCAACTGCTGCTGCGCACCCACACCAGCCCGATGCAGGTGCGCTACGCGCGTACCAACACGCCGCCTATCAAGGTAATCGTGCCGGGCCGCACGTACCGCGTGGACAGCGACGCGACGCATTCGCCGATGTTCAACCAGGTCGAAGGCCTGTGGATCGACGAGAACATCAGCTTCGCGGACCTGAAGGGCGTCTACACCGACTTCCTCAAGAAATTCTTCGAGCGCGACGACATTCTCGTGCGCTTCCGTCCGTCGTATTTTCCGTTCACCGAACCGTCGGCTGAGATCGACATGCTGTTCGAAACGGGCAAGAACGCCGGCAAGTGGCTCGAAATTTCTGGCTCCGGCCAGGTTCACCCCACGGTGATCCGCAACATGGGCCTCGACCCCGAGCGTTACATCGGCTTCGCCTTCGGCAGCGGCCTCGAGCGGCTCACGATGTTGCGTTACGGCGTGCAAGACCTGCGTCTGTTCTTCGAAAACGACCTGCGTTTCCTGCGTCAATTCGCCTGAACCGGCGCGGTCGAACGCGACAAGCCTCAAGTGCGGCACTGCGTGCAGTGCCGCCTGCAGCGTCCCCGGTAGTGCGCACAGTTGCATCGAACGCAAGCACCGCCGGACGTGGACCTAACCTGATCAGAACGTACACAGAACCATGCAATTCCCGGAATCCTGGCTGAGAACCTTTGTCGATCCGCAACTGACGACCGATCAACTGTCGCACGCGTTGACGATGGCGGGTCTCGAAGTCGAAGACCTGCGGCCGGTCGCGCCGCCGACCTCGAAGATCGTCGTCGGCCAGGTGCTGGAAGTCGTCAAGCACCCGGACGCGGACAAGCTCAACGTGTGTCAGGTCGACGCCGGCACGGGCACGACGCTGAACATCGTGTGCGGTGCGCCCAACGTGGCGCCGGGCATCAAGGTGCCCGTCGCGCTGGTGGGCGCGGAACTGCCGCCGGCTGAAGAGGGCGGCACGCCGTTCGCGATCAGGCTCTCGAAGCTACGTGGCGTGGAAAGCCAGGGCATGTTGTGCTCGGCACGCGAACTCAAGCTCTCGGAAGATCATAGCGGCCTGATGATCCTGCCGGAAGATACGCCGATCGGCCAGGACATTCGCGAGACGTTGAATCTCGACGACACCGTTTTCGAAATCAAGCTGACGCCGAACAAGGCTGACTGCCTCTCGGTGTTCGGGGTGGCGCGCGAGACGTCGGCGATCACGGGCGCGCCGCTGCGTCCGCTCGAGATCAAGCCGGTCGAAGTGAAGCTCACTGAAACGTTGCCCGTGAAAATTTCGGCGCCTGATCTGTGCGGCCGTTTCTCGGGCCGCGTGATTCGCGGCGTGAACGCACGCGCGAAGTCGCCGCAATGGATGGTTGAGCGTCTGGAGCGCTCGGGTCAGCGCAGCATCTCGGCACTGGTCGATATCTCGAACTATGTGATGCTCGAACTCGGCCGGCCGTCGCACGTGTTCGATCTGGACAAGATCCACGGCGGCATGGACGTGCGCTGGGGCCGCAAGGGCGAAACGCTCAAGCTGCTGAACGGCAACACCGTCGAGCTCGATGAAACCGTTGGCGTGATCGCGGACGAGCAGCACATCGAAAGCCTCGCGGGCATCATGGGCGGCGACAGCACCGCCGTCACGCTCGACACCACCAACATCTATCTGGAAGCCGCGTTCTGGTGGCCGGATAGCATTCGTGGCCGCTCGCGCAAGTACAACTTCTCGACCGATGCCGGCCATCGCTTTGAACGTGGCGTCGACTACGCGACGACCGTCGATCACATCGAACGCATCACACGGCTGATTCTCGACATCTGCGGCGGCGAAGCTGGCCCGGTCGACGATCAGATCGTCAACGTGCCCAGGCGCGAGCCGGTGACCATGCGCGTGTCGCGAGCGAACCGCATCATCGGTGTGAAGATCAGTGCTGATGAAATCGCGCAGATCTTCACGCGTCTCGGTCTCACGTTCGAACGTGGCGAAGACACGTTCTCGGTGACGCCGCCGTCGTACCGTTTCGACATCGAAATCGAAGAAGACCTGATCGAAGAAGTCGCGCGCATCTACGGCTTCGAAAAGATCCCGGCACGCCCGCCGGTCGCCACGAGCGAGATGCTGGCGACCAACGAAACGCAGCGTTCGATTCACGTGATTCGCCACGCGCTCGCCGCGCGCGATTACGCGGAGACGGTCAACTTCAGTTTCGTCGACGCGGCGTGGGAGCAGGATTTCGCCGGCAACGACAAGCCGGTACGTCTGCTGAATCCGATCGCAAGCCAGTTGTCGGTCATGCGCACTACGCTGTTCGGCAGCCTGATCGAAGTGCTGCGCACGAACCTGAATCGCCGCGCAGCGGATCGTGTGCGCGTGTTCGAAGCGGGTCGCGTGTTCCTGCATGATCCGTCGATCAAGGCCGGCGAATTGACGGTCGAAGGTTTCGCGCAGCCGAAGATGCTGGGTGGCCTCGCTTACGGTCCGGTACAGGACGAGCAGTGGGGCGCTTCCACCCGCGCGGTCGATTATTTCGACGTGAAAGGCGATCTCGAAGCGGTGCTCGCGCCGGCCGTGGCACGTTTCGTGAAAGCGGAGCATCCGGCGTTGCATCCGGGACGCAGCGCGCGCATCGAACTGAATGGCCGTGCAGTGGGCTGGATTGGCGAATTGCATCCGCGCTGGATGCAGAAATATGATTTGCCGCATGCGCCGATTCTGTTTGAAATCGAAGCAGAAGCATTAATGCAGCGTGTATTGCCGATTCCGTCGGAAGTATCTAAATTCCCGCCGGTACGGCGCGATATTGCGCTTGTCGTCGATCAGAAAATCGAGGTTCAGGCACTGCTGGACGAGCTGCAGAAGGCCCAGTCCGAGCCGGCTTGCAAGACCGTTCAGAAGGTTGCGCTTTTCGACGAATTCCGTCCAAAATCAAACACTTCCGGTGGCCTGGCCACTCACGAGAAAAGCCTTGCGTTCCGTGTGACCTTGCAAGATACTGGCGGGACCCTTCAGGATGAAACGGTCGATCTGGCCATTCAAACTCTGGTGGAACGTCTGGCTCGAGTATATGGCGCACGGTTGCGCGGATAACCCGCATTTAACAATTGCACGGCTGTTTCCGCATCCTTTGTTTTTTGCTTGGCGCGCCATTTGATAGATATATGAATGAAATGAACTCGAGTGATTTCGAAGCCCTTCTTACGGCGCAACGCAGCGCCATGATTCGCGATATTCCGACATCACCCGCCGTCGTTTCCACTGAAACGCCGACGCTCACCAAAGCGGAACTTGCCGAGTTGCTGTTCGACAATGTCGGGCTCAACAAGCGGGAAGCGAAAGACATGGTCGAAGCGTTTTTCGAGGTGATCCGCGACGCGTTGGAGAGCGGCGACAGCGTGAAGTTGTCGGGGTTCGGCAACTTCCAGTTGCGCGACAAACCCCAGCGTCCCGGCAGAAACCCGAAAACCGGCGAGGCGATTCCGATCGCCGCGCGCCGCGTGGTGACGTTCCATGCAAGTCAAAAGCTGAAGGCGCTCGTTGAGAACGGCGCTGAAGCGAGCTTCGCGCGCTGATTGACTGGCGCGTTCCTGCGCAACCCAACAAGACGGCCTAACTGACGATGACAGCGACGATCGAAAAAGTCGTCTTGCCTCCGATTCCGGCGAAGCGCTACTTCACGATTGGTGAGGTCAGCGAACTATGCGGTGTGAAGCCGCATGTGCTGCGCTATTGGGAACAGGAATTCACGCAGTTGAGGCCGGTCAAGCGGCGCGGCAATCGTCGCTACTACCAGCACCACGAGGTGCTGCTGATCCGGCGGATTCGGGAGTTGCTGTACGAGCAGGGCTTCACGATCAACGGCGCACGCAATCGGCTCGATTCGCACGGTGGCGGCGCGCATGGAGCGTCGGGCGAGCCGGTTGAAGAAGGCGAGGGCACTGCAGCACTCACATCGGCGGAGACGGCAAACACCGCGTCGGTAGACGTCGAACAATTGCGCACGGAATTGCTGAACGTGATCGATTTGTTGGGCCACTAGACTGTTTTGTTCGCGCAGAGCGGTTCTAATCGAATGAAGTGTCTGTTATAATTTTGCACTGTTCGGGGCGTAGCGCAGCCTGGTAGCGCACACGCCTGGGGGGCGTGTGGTCGGAGGTTCAAATCCTCTCGCCCCGACCAAAGAAATCAAGGCCTTACAAGCAATGCTTGTAAGGCCTTTTTCGTTTTCTCCTGCCGTCCATTGTTCCCAACCGTTTCGTTTCGCTCACCCCGCCGTTCCGGATTACCAACGCTGCAGTCTCACAGCGGGGCCTCGACTCGTCCAGACACTTCCGTCTGCATATGGACGAGCACCAGGGTTAGTACGGAATTCAACAACATTCTTTTGTCCCGGCAGCGCTTCATTTCGAGTCGCCTTCGCCATAGACTGGCTTCACTGAAACGCAAACAGGTGTTTGCGAAACAACACAGTCTGGAGGTAGTCACCATGAAACTCGTTCAATCGTTCATCGTCGCAGCGGCTCTCGCAATCCCGGCTGTCTCGTCTTTCGCTCAATCGAATCCGTCGGTGAACCCGGCTACGGATTTCGGCGGTGTGGTCGATGGCACGTCGGCGTCCGGCGCCCATCAGCGGCTGCATGCATTTGACTCCAGCGTCTTGCGGGTAGGCCACAAAATTCAAGGTTCGATCCGTCCGGATGCAAACCATGGGATGAAGCCGCTGTACTTCGGCTCGTAATCAGCGGGACCGAGGTTGCAACAGGCTAGGGCTGGCCGGATAAAAGACTGGCGCCAACGCGATCTGTCGAGGCAACACCCAAAAAAACGCGCAGACTTGTCTGCGCGTTTTTGCTTCGTCCAGATTTGCGTGTTGAAAATCTCAACCGTCCATGCAATCTCATCCTGCCGGTTAGGCAACTGTTCTCGGGTCGGCCGTCCACTGATTGGACCGGCGAGTCAACCACCGACCCGCTGCGCGACTCAGCGGTCGCTCAAGCAAACGGTGACAGGCGAGGCCCACGAAAATCGAGGCAAGCACCACCGCCAGATAGACGATATCGCCAGGCAATCCATGCTGCCGGTCGGCCATCTGGATCAGCTTCAGACCGAACGGAAGCGTGAGAACGTGCGTCAGATAAATGGAATACGACGCATCGCCCAACATGCTGAGAAATCTGCTCCAGCGAATTTTCGTTTCCAGTGCGAGAGCGACAACGACGATCGCCAGCGCCGGCAGTCCGACCACAATGGGCCGATTGGCCACCGTCAGCGTGGGTGCATATAGCGTTCTGAACGCAATGACGCTAAACAGCACGACGAGTGCAGTCGATAGCGAAATCTGCTTTCCTCTCGCGTAGTAAGTGCCCACGCAGCACCCCGCGACGAACTCGAGAACAATCGGGTTCGTGTAGAAGAGAAATGGAACACTTGAGCCGTGCGCGAACTGCAGGATCGAAGTGAAGCCAAGAAATACCGCGACGGGAAAGGTTTCAGCAATTAAGCATTTTTAATTGCGCCACAAGGTATTAATGGCCTTGATTCGCTATCGTCTGAATAGCCGAAGAAGCAACCTGAATTCAACTTCCGCAACAGGCGAGCCCCCGCTGGACGAGGTGGACATGCAAAGCGTTTCGGGCATCCCGCGCCGGTGGCGCGCTGCCTGCAGGTGCTGGCTTTTACGGCGCGCGGTGCCACGCTTCTGCCGCACACTTTCGGTGAGATCTTTATCGCCTTCGTCGAACGGTCCTGTCGGTTTCTGCTGGAAATCCAGGCGGGCGATACACTTTATCCTCCGTTGGAGATCGTAGAGCTCACAGCCATGAGTAATAGCGGAGCGGTCAGAACCCGCGTCACGGTTCACAATCAGCGCGGAGAACGGGTGCTTTCCGGAAGCCATAAGTATCTTTTGAAGACCTCACAGGCGTGATGCGCGGGTAGGCCGGCATGAGGTAACGGCGCTCAAGTCATTTCAAGGAGACAGTCCATGTCTAACGAAGCAAAATGCCCTTTCAGGCACACCGCTGGCGGTGGCACGACCAATCGCGACTGGTGGCCGAAGCAACTGCGACTCGACCTGCTGAGCCAGCATTCCGGCAAGTCCAACCCGCTCGACAATGGTTTCAACTACGCCGAAGCTTTCAGGAGCCTCGACCTGGCTGCGGTAAAGAAGGATCTCGCGGCGCTCATGACCGACTCGCAAGACTGGTGGCCGGCAGACTTCGGCCACTATGGCCCGCTATTCATTCGCATGGCCTGGCATAGTGCGGGCACTTACCGTATCGGCGATGGCCGAGGCGGTGCAGGGCGCGGCCAGCAACGTTTCGCGCCGCTCAACAGCTGGCCCGATAACGTGAGCCTCGACAAGGCACGCCGCCTGTTGTGGCCGATCAAGCAGAAGTACGGCCAGAAGATTTCCTGGGCCGATCTGCTGATTCTCACCGGCAATGTTGCACTCGAGACCATGGGCTTCAAGACCTTTGGTTTCGCGGGCGGTCGCGAGGATACGTGGGAGCCGGATCAGGACATCTACTGGGGCAATGAACAGACCTGGCTGGGCGGGGACGTCCGTTACGGCAAAGGCGCCGCGGGTGACGACGGCGACGGCGGCACGATCGTCGCCGACGAGGAAAAGCACGGCGAAGAAGTCAGTCGCGACGACAACGGACGGCATCTGGAAAACCCGCTCGCTGCGGTGCAGATGGGTCTGATCTATGTGAATCCCGAAGGCCCCGACGGTAATCCGGACCCGATCGCGGCAGCCCACGACATTCGCGAAACCTTCGCCCGTATGGCGATGAACGACGAAGAAACGGTCGCCCTGATTGCCGGCGGCCACACCTTCGGCAAGACACACGGCGCGGGACCTGCCGAGAACGTCGGCCCCGAGCCGGAAGGTTCTGGTCTGGAGAATCAGGGGCTCGGCTGGAAGAACAGCTTCGGCACGGGCCGGGGTAGCGATGCGATTACGAGTGGACTCGAAGTCACCTGGACCACCACACCGACCACGTGGGGCAACGGCTTCTTCGAGAACCTGTTCGGCTACGAATGGGAATTGACGAAGAGTCCCGCCGGCGCCAATCAGTGGGTCGCGAAGGGGGCGGCGGCAACGATTCCGCATGCACACGATCCGTCGAAGAAGATCCTGCCGACAATGCTCACGACCGACCTGTCATTGCGCCTCGATCCGGCATACGAGAAAATTTCGCGCCGCTTCTTCGAGAATCCCGACCAGTTGGCCGATGCATTCGCGCGTGCATGGTTCAAGCTGACTCACCGCGATATGGGACCTCGCGCCCGTTATCTCGGACCGGAAGTCCCCGCTGAAGAACTGCTCTGGCAAGACCCGATTCCGGCACTCGATCACCCGGTGGTCGATGAGCAGGATATCGCTTCCCTCAAGCAGAAGATTCAGGCGTCGGGATTGTCGGTTGCGGAGTTGGTGTCGACCGCGTGGGCCTCCGCCTCGACTTTTCGCGGTTCTGACAAGCGCGGCGGCGCGAATGGTGCGCGTATCCGCCTCGCGCCGCAGAAGGACTGGGCAGTCAACCAGCCTGAGCAGTTGGCAAAGGTGTTGCAGGTGCTGGAAGGTATTCAGCGCGAGTTCAACGGGGCACAGTCAGGCGGCAAGCAGGTATCGCTGGCGGATCTGATCGTGCTGGGCGGCAGCGTCGGCATCGAGACGGCAGCGAA
This sequence comes from Paraburkholderia sp. BCC1884, assembly GCF_900996225.1. Lineage (GTDB taxonomy): Bacteria > Pseudomonadota > Gammaproteobacteria > Burkholderiales > Burkholderiaceae > Paraburkholderia. Next base: position 51,460 of record NZ_CAAJGL010000112.1, read on the forward strand.
AAATGCCGGGCGTGAGGTCACGGTGCCTTTCGCCGCGGGTCGTATGGACGCCTCGCAGGAACAGACCGATGTGGAAGCCAACTCGGCACTCGAACCGCCCGCGGATGGTTTTCGCAACTACCTCAAGGGCCGCTTCAGTGTGCCAGCCGAAGCGTTGCTGATCGACAAGGCGCAACTGCTGAGCTTGAGCGCGCCGGAGATGACCGTGCTGATTGGCGGTTTGCGCGTGCTGGACGTCCATGCGGGAAATGACTCGCACGGTGTTTTCACGCAGCGTAAAGGAACGCTGAGCAACGACTTCTTCCGCAACCTGCTCGATATGAACACGGAGTGGAGGCCGGCGTCGCCGGCTCAGGAAACGTTCGAAGGGCGTGACCGCAAAACCGGTGAACTGCAATGGACAGGCAGCCGCGTCGATCTGGTGTTTGGTTCGAATGCCCAATTGCGGGCTTTGGGCGAGGTTTACGCCAGTGAAGATGGGCAGGACAAATTTGTTCGTGACTTCATTGCCGCCTGGGTCAAGGTGATGAATCTCGACCGTTTCGATCTTGCCTGATTGAGTCGGCAAAACAGCGTCGGGGCGGTCGCCCTGACGCTGCTCGAAGGGATATTCGTAACACGTCTATAGCGCATGAGGCTTCACCGGTAGCGCACGAGGTTCTCAGTAGCGAGTGGAAGCCTTCAGGAGAATTAACAAGGTTTCAGCGGCATGGCGCGACATTCCTGCCTAAGATGACGTGACACGTAAAACGTGTAGCCCATCGCCAGCAAGGCGATACCGCATGGCTTACACGAATCGAATTTCTCTACGGGCCGCCACAGGTGCGTGCCGATCGCGCATCGGGAGCAGCGGGTGAACAGGCATCAGGATACGATCCTCGCGTTGATTGCGGGCTACGTCGATACAGTCGGCTTCGTGGCGCTGTTCGGATTGTTCACGGCGCACGTCACGGGCAACTTCGTGCTGATCGGCGCGGAAGCCGCCGGCGTCGGTCAGGGCGTGTTGCTGAAGTTGCTCGCGTTTCCATCGTTCATCGTGGGCATTGCGCTGAGTAGTGTGATGGTCAAGTTTCTCGAGCGGAATCATTCGGACCGCACCGAGGCCGCGCTGTATCTGCTCCAGGCGTCGTTGCTCGTGCTGTTTCTCATCACCGGCACGCTGGCGACGCCAGTCGTCGACCCAGCCGTGCCGATGGTGCTGCTGTGCGGTGTGCTCGGCACCATGGCGATGGGCGTGCAGAACGCGCACAGCAAGCTTCGACAAATGACGGGACTGCCGAATACGGTCATGACCGGCAATGTCACGCAGGTCGTGCTCGACCTCGTCGAGCTGATTCATCGCGGCTCGGCAAGCGGCCACGGCCAGCAGGTCCGGGAGCGACTCAAGGCGACGCTGGCCGCGATGGCCGGCTTTGCCGGGGGAGCGATTGCCGGAGCGTTCGCCTATGTCACGTTTTCATTTGCTTCGATCGCCTTGCCCGTGGCTGTCCTGCTTGGACTGGCCTGGATCAGGCGCTCGGGTGCGGCGAGTCGTCAGAGCGTCATTTAGTTCGAGGGGCCGCAACCCGCCGTTGCGCCCGCAGAATCTTCACGAAATTCAGCACCGTAACCGACTTCTCGCGCGCTCGATGAATCAGCGCGATACCCGAGGAAAGCGGGCTGCCTTGCAGTGCGTGATACGACACGCTCTCGACCTGAATCTGCCGCATCGACGCGGGCACGATCGCCACGCCGAAGCCCGCCGCCACGAGATTCGCCGCCGAAGAGATTTGCGGCGACTCCATGCCGATCGAAGGCGCGAAGCCGGCTTCGCGGCACGCGCCGATGATCGAGTCATAGAGATTCGGGCCGATCGCGCGCGGAAAGAAAATGAATGGGTCGTTCGCGAGATCCGCCAGCGCAATGCGTCGTCGCCGGTTCAAACGATGATCGGCCGGCAGCACCGCCAGCATGTCTTCGTCGACCAGCGGCTCGACAACCAGATCCCGGCAATTCAACGGCATGCGCACCAGCGCGGCGTCGAGCTGGCGCTCGGCGACCTTGTCCAGCAGCAGAGAACTATTGCTTTCCTCGCAGCTGATCGAGACCCGGGCGTAGTCATGCCGGAAGCGCTGCATGGTCGCCGCGACCATTGGGTGAAACACCGTCGACCCGGCGAAACCGAGCGACAGCCGTCCCGTCTCGCCACGGCCTGCGTTCTGCACTTCGACTAAAGCCTGCTGCGCGTCGTCGACGATGCGTTGCGCGCGTTCGCGAAACAGCCGTCCCGCTTCAGTCAGCTCGACCCGACGCGGATGCCGGATGAACAGTGGTGTGCCGATTTCCCGTTCGAGCTTCAGGATCTGCTGGCTCAAGGGCGGCTGGGCGATGCCCAGCCGCGCCGCGGCATCGGTGAAATGCAGATGTTCGGCCACGGCGAGAAAGTAACGGAGTTGGCGAAATTCCATATGATTTTCGTCTGCAAATAGCAACTTCAAGATATTGGACTAATGACCGCGGTGATTCTAACCTTCGTGTCAATCTGGTGTGCTGAAACGTCGCAGCCGACATGGCGGGTCGAAGTAAACGCGCATCACGCCCAACGTCTCACAAGGAGAGTTCGATGTCAGTCGCCCATGCACCATCGTCGGCCGGCGAGGCCAGAACGGGTCACGCGTTGCTCGGGACGTTTCGCGCCATCGTCGGCGCACAGCACACCCTGACGGACGACAACGCCACCCGGCGCTTTCGCACCGGTTTTCGTTTCGGCGCGGGCAAAGCGCTCGCGGTGGTGCGGCCCGGCACGATCGCCGAACAATGGAAAGTGCTGCAGGCCTGCGTGGCGGCGAAGGTGATCGTCATCACGCAGGCGTCGAACACCGGGCTCACGGGCGGCTCGACGCCCGACGGCGACAACTACGACCGTGACATCGTGATCGTAAGCACGAGCCGCATGAAGAAGGTATATGTGATCGACGGCGGCAAGCAGGTCGTCTGCCTGCCTGGGGCGACACTCGACCAGCTCGAGCAAACGCTGAAGCCGCTCGGGCGCGAGCCGCATTCGGTGATCGGGTCGAGTTGCATCGGCGCGTCGGTTTTTGGCGGCGTCTGCAATAACTCCGGCGGGGCGCTGGTGCAGCGCGGCCCGGCGTATACGGAAATGGCGGCCTTTGCCCAGGTGGACGCCGCTGGCGAGTTGCAATTCGTCAACCATCTGGGGATTGCGCTCGGCGACACGCCCGACGAAATCCTCAACCGGCTCGAACACGGGCAGTTCACGGATGCCGACGTGCGGCACGACGCGGGCGCCGGATCGGACCACGGCTATGCGAGCCACGTACGCGAGATCGACGCCGATACGCCGGCACGCTTTAACGCCGACCCGCAACGTCTGCACGAAGCATCGGGTTCGGCGGGCAAGCTGATGGTCTTCGCAGTGAGGCTCGATACTTTTCCGATCGAACAGAACGCCCAGGTGTTCTACATCGGCACGAACAATCCCGACGAATTGACGGAGATCCGTCGTCACGCGCTGCACGACTTCGAGGCGCTGCCGATCTCGGGCGAATATCTGCATCGCGATGCCTTCGACATCGCGGAAGAGTACGGCAAGGATATGTTTCTTGCGATCAACTATCTCGGCACCGCGAGAATTCCTGCCCTGTTCAGTTGGAAGAGCCGCTTCGATGCACTATTCGAACGTCTGGGCTGTTTCCCTTCGCACTTCACCGACCGCGTGATGCAGGCCGCCAGCCGGCTGTTCCCGAGCCATCTGCCGCCGCGCATGAAACAGTACCGCGACCAGTACGAACATCATCTGATGCTGAAGGTCGCGGCCGGCAGCGTCGACGAAACGCGTGCCTATCTGGCGAGCTACTTCGCGAACGCCAGCGGCGGCTATTTCGAATGCACCGCCGAGGAAGGGCGCAAGGCGTTCCTCCATCGCTTCGCCGCCGCCGGCGCGGCCGTGCGTTATCGCGCCGTGCACACGCGTGAGGTGGAAGACATCGTCGCGCTCGATATCGCCTTGCGCCGCAACGATCACGATTGGGTGGAGAGCTTGCCGCCCGAGATCGAGCAAACGATTTCCATCAAGCTGTATTACGGGCACTTCTTCTGCCACGTCTTCCATCAGGATTACATCGTGAAGAAGGGCAACGACTGCGTCGAGGTGGAGCACAAGATGTGGACGCTGCTGGATCGCCGTGGCGCGGAATATCCGGCGGAACACAACGTCGGTCACCTGTATCGCGCGAAGCCGCAGCTTGCGGCGTTCTATCGGCAACTCGATCCCTGCAACTGCTTCAACCCGGGGATCGGGCAATCCTCCAGGTTCGCGAAATACCGGGAGGCGACGGTCTAGTCGGCGCTCACCACAGCTTCGGCACGATATCCACGAACAGTATTTTCACGATCGTCATGGCGGGGAAAATCATCGCGTAGCCGATGTCGGGTTTATCGGTCGGCGTGAGCTTGTTGGCGAAGGCGAGGATCGCCGGATTGCCGCACGCGCCCGCCACGATGCCCGCGACTTCGTCGTAGGGCAGCCGGTACACCAGCAGACCCAGCAGCAGGATCGGCACGGCCAGCGCGAGCAGGACGAGTGCGCCGAGGCCGAGCATCAGCAGGCCGGTTTGCGACACCGTCGCGGCGAATTTTGGTCCCGACGCCATGCCCACCTGCGCGAGAAAGATCGTCAGGCCGAGATTGCGCATCACGAGGTTTGCGGGCAGCGGCATGCTCCAGGTGATGCTGCCGGTGCGGCGCAGTTTGCCGAGTACGAGGGCGACGATCAGCACGCCGCACAAACCGAGCGCGAGCTTGCCGAAGCCGGGCAGCGGCAGCTGGATGGCGCCCGCCAGAAAGCCGAGCGCCATCCCGAGCCCGACGGAGATGTAGCTGAACTCCGCGGTGCCCTTGATGGAATCGCCGAAGAAGTTACGCAGCGCCGGAAAGGTCTGGCGTTTCGTCAGCAGGCCGACGCGGTCGCCGTATTCGAGCATCAGATCGGGGCGCGGCATGACGTCGGCATCGCCGCGCCGCACATGCGCGACGATCGAGCCGTCCGGCAGATCGAGCTCGCCGAGCGGGCGGCCGACCACGCTGGCGCGCGAGGCGAACACGCGTAGATAGTCGAGGTCGCCGCGATCGCGCAGTACGCGTCCGGGTGCCGCTTCGCCAAGACTCTTGCGGGTTTCGGCGAGCGCCTCCTGAGTCGGGCTGACCGCCAGCACGACGTCGTTCTCCGCGAGCACCAGTTCGGGTGAGGCCGGCGCGTTGTGATGCGCGCTGCGCACGGCGACGATCTGTACATCGGCGGGCAGCGCGGTAAGCGCTTCAGCAAGCGTCTTGCCGCAGAACGCGGGATTGCGCAGCGCGATTTCGAGAATTTCGAGGCCCGCGTTGGTAGCGGTCTTGATCTTCGGCGACAGGATCATGAAGGCGAGATAAAGCAGCACGATCGGACCGGCCACGCCGAACGGATAGGAAACCGAATAACCGACGGCGGCATCGTCATTGCCCAGTGCGGCAATCGCGGCCTGGAGCGCGGCAGTGCTGGTGCCGGAGCCGGAGAAGAGGCCCAGCGCATAGCCCGTGTTCAGTTGCATGGCTTTCTGGATCAGCATGCTCACCGCGCCCGCGCACAGTACGCCGACCAGCGCGAGCAGGTTGGCGCGCCGGCCGGCGGCGCTCGTGAGGCCGAGGAAGAACTGCTTACCGTATTGAACACCGACGGTGTAGAGGAACAGCGAGAGCCCGAGCGTGCCGATCATCGGTGCCGGGGCGGATTTCGGTGCGAACCAGCCGGCCGCAAGCGCGACGAACAGGACCGCCCCCACGCCGAGCGAGAATCCTTTGATGTTGATTTCGCCCACGAAGTAGCCCACCGCGATAGTCAGAAACAGCGTCATCAACGGCTGCTGCTCGAAAAGCGTCTTCAGGAAATCCATGTTTCCTCCGCGTCGGGTGCTCGGGCTACGGCGTGTGCAGGTTTCCTCGGCTCGTGCCGGTTATGCGAAATACGTGAAACATCGGGCCTGCGGGGCCGTGTGTTCGCCAGTATCCATCAGATCGGGAGTGACGGCGCGGTTCGTCTGATTTCCCATCGCGCCGCCTGACAGGGCAGTGTGTTCAGGCGCGCCCCAGCGCAATGAAGCGTTCGAGGTGATGGTCTTCGTCGCCGAGTTGATGGTCGATCATCACGAGGCGCTTGGCGTAGTGAGCAAGCGGCAGTTCCCATGTCATGCCGATGCCGCCGTGCAACTGGATGCATTCCTGCGCGACCAGCGCACCGATTCGCCCGATGCTGTATTTGGCCGCCGACACCGCACGCTCGCGTACCTGGCGTTCTGCGCCGAGCGCCGCCGCCGCATTGATCACCGACGAGCGCGCCTGCTCGATCTCCAGCAGCAGATCGGCCATGCGGTGCTGCAAAGCCTGGAAGCTGCCGATCGGCACGCCGAACTGCTTGCGCGTACGCAGATAGTCGAGCGTGTAATCTTTGGCGACGTCCATCGCGCCGACGGCTTCCGCGCATAGCGCGAGCACGCCGCAGGCAATCGCGTATTCGAGCGTGGCGAAGCTTTCGCGTGTCGAACCGAGAAGGGCGTCGTCGGCGAGCGTGACGTTGTCGAACGAGACTTCGGCGGCGCGGCCGCCGTCGATCGTGGGATAGCCTTGCACGCTCACGCCCGCTGCATCGCGCGGCACGAGGAACAGGGCGATGCCGTCAGATGCGTCGTCGTTGCCGTGCGTGCGTGCCGAGACAAGAAAGACCGAGGCGTGCTCACCGTGCTGAACGACGGCTTTCGCGCCGCTCAATTGCCATGTTTCGCCGCTGCGTTCTGCGCGCGTCGTCACGTGCGTCAACTCGTAGTGGCCGTCCGGTTCGCCATGGGCGAGCGCCACGATCCGCGAGCCGTCGATCAACCCGGCCAGCGTCGCCTTCTGTGCGTCGTCGCCGCTCCGTGCGATGGCTTGCCCGACGATCAGCGTATCGAGAAACGGTTCGATCACGAGGCCACGGCCGAGGCTCTCGAAGACCACGGCGATGTCGAAGCCAGCGCCGCCGAACCCGCCGTGCGCTTCATCGAACAATGCGCCGACGATGCCGAGTTCCGCAAAACGTCCCCACAACTCACTACTGAAACCCTGCGCCGAGCGCGCGATCCGCTCGCGTGTCCCGAAGCCGTACTGCTCGCTGATAAACCGGTTGAGCGTGTCCGCCAGCATGCGGCGGTCTTCGGTGTGCTGGAAATTCATGACGTGCGCCCCTTACAGTCCCAGGATCATTTTGGAAATGATGTTCTTCTGGATTTCGTTCGAGCCGCCGAAGATCGACAGCTTGCGGTTATTGAAGTAGAGCGACGCGGCGCTCGCGGCTTCGTCGGGGCCGACGGGCGTGCCCTCGAAACCGTCGTGCAAGGCTGCTTCGACGAAGGGCCGTGCATACGGACCCATCGCGCGGCGCGCCAGCGAGGAGATCTCCTGACGGATCTCGGTGCCGCGAATCTTCAGCATCGAGCTTTCGGCGCCGGGCACGCCGCCGCCTGCCACCGCTGCGATCACGCGCAGGTTGGTGGTCTTCATGTTTTCCAGATCGATCTCGACGCGTGCCATGCGTGCGGCGAACGACGGGTCTTCCGCCAACGGCCGACCATTGCGTTGCTGCTTCGCGGCGATCTTGCGCAAGCGGTTGAATGCCGCCACCGAAAACCCGACGCCCGCGATATTGGTGCGCTCGTACGTGAGCAGATACTTCGCGTAGGTCCAGCCCTTGTTCTCTTCGCCGACTAGGTTCTCGAGCGGCACGCGCACGTCGGTGAAAAACACTTCGTTGACTTCATGCTCGCCGTCGAGCGTGATGATGGGGCGCACTTCGACGCCGGGCGTACTCATGTCGATCAGCAGGAAGCTGATGCCTTCCTGTTTGCGCACGTCGGTGGCGGTGCGCACGAGACAGAAGATCATGTTCGCGTAGTGGCCGAGCGTGGTCCATGTCTTCTGCCCATTCACGAGGTAGTGCTCGCCTTGCGCATCCGTGCCGCGTACCGCCGTGGTGTTGACCGAGGCGAGATCGGAGCCTGCACCGGGTTCCGAGTAGCCTTGGCACCACCAGTCCGAGCCGTCGAGAATGCGCGGCAACCAGTGGCGTTTCTGCGCCTCGTTGCCGTATTTGATCATCACCGGACCGAGCATGTTGACGCCGAACGGCACCACGCGCGGCGCGCCCGCCAAAGCGCATTCGTTCTCGAAGATGAATTTCTGCACCGGCGTCCAGCCGGGGCCGCCGTATTCCTTCGGCCAGTGATTCGCGAGCCAGCCTTGCGCGTGGAGAATCGCGTGCCATTGCGCCATGTCGTCGCGCGTGAGGCGGCGGCCGCCGTGCACCTTGTCGGCGAGACGTTGCGGGAGCCGATCGCGCAGAAAGGCCAGCACGTCGGCGCGAAAAGCTTCTTCTTCAGGCGTGAAGTTCAGATCCATGGCTGTGCCCTGGTAGGGAGTGAGCGGACCGGCGCGCCGATTGCGTCAAGCCGGTCCTGATGCATCGAAGAGTAGACCGTTTCAGGCCGACTGATTCAGGCTCGCGAAATCCGCGCCGCGTTCCACCAGTTCGATCAGAAGCGGCGACGCTTGCCAGAACAGCGGGTCTTGTTTGGCGAACTCGCGGATGTCGGCCAGAATCACCGGCAGGCCGACCGTGTCCGCGTATTTCATCGGGCCGCCGCGATAGCGCGGAAAGCCGTAGCCGTAGAGGAAGGTGACGTCCACATCCAGCGGACGCAGCGCGATGCGTTCATGCACGACGTTCGCGCCTTCGTTGATCATCGCGGCCATGTAGCGGCGCATGATTTCTTCGTCGGTAAAAGTGCGTGGCGCGATGCCGGCGCGCTCGCGCTCCGCGTCGATGATGCTGTCGACTTCCGGATCGGGCGCGCCGCTGCGCGAGCCTTGTGCGTAGAGATAGAAGCCGCGTCCGGTCTTCTGGCCGAACCAGCCGCGCTCGCACAGACGGTCGGCGATCTGCACGTAGCGCGCTGCAGCGTTGCGCGTGGGCGCGCGGCGCTTCCTTGCCGCCCAGCCGATGTCGCCGCCCGCGAGGTCGACCACCTGGAACGGTCCCATCGGAAAGCCGAACGCGCGCACGGCTGCGTCGATCTGATAGGGCGAGGCGCCGTCTTCCATCATCGCGTCCGCAGCGGCGCGATACACGGCGAGTATGCGGTTGCCGATGAAACCGTCGCACACGCCCGCGCGCACCGGCGTCTTGCGCAGCTTTCTGGCGAGGTCGAAGGCGGTTGCGACCACATCGGCGCTGACCTGCTTCGGCACCACTACCTCCAGCAGCTTCATGATGTTGGCGGGCGAGAAGAAGTGCAGGCCGATCACGTCGGCCGGACGCGAAATGCTGGACGCAATCGCGTCGATGTCGAGATACGAGGTATTGGTGGCAAGCACCGCGCCTGCTTTGCAGACGCGATCGAGTTCGGCGAATACGGCCTGTTTCACGGCGATATCTTCGAACACGGCTTCGATCACCAGATCGGCGTCGGCCAATGCGTCGTAAGAGGTGCTGCCGCTCCAGCGCGTCATGATGTCGGCTTTCTTCTCCGCGCTCATCCGGCCTTTGGCAATCAGGCCGTCGTAGACCTTGTCGATGTGCGCGCGTCCACGCGCGAGCGAGTCGTCGTCGCGTTCGATCATGGTCACCGGCAAGCCGGCGTCGAGTACGGCGAGCGCGATGCCCGCGCCCATCGTGCCGCCGCCGATCACGCCAATCGAGTTCAGCGCGCGTGGCTTGGCCTCGCGCGTTTCGGGCGCTTTCAGCACTTCACGCTCGGCAAAGAATGCGTGAATCAGGCCGGCACGTTGCGGGCTGTCGAGGCATTCGAGGAACAGTTTGCGTTCGAGGCGCAAGCCCTCGTCGAACGGCTGCTCGATGGCGGCTTCGACCGCATCGACGATCTTCAGCGGCGAGAACAGGCCACGCGACTTCTTCGCGGTTTCCGCACGCGCCGCGGCGACGGCGGCGAGATTCGCGGCGCGGTCGGCCAGTGCGGCGGCGTCGCGCGTGCGGCGCACCGGCGCGTGGTTCGCCAGCAGTTCGTGCACGTAGGCGAGGCCTTCGGCAAGGATGTCGTCGCTGCTGCCGAGCCGGTCGACGAGACCCAGCGCGAGCGCTTCCTTCGCGCTCGCATGGCGGCCGCTGAGGATCAGATCGAGCGCGGCCTGCGCGCCGATCAGACGCGGCGTGCGTTGTGTACCGCCCGCGCCCGGCAGTAGGCCAAGCTGCACCTCGGGCAAGCCGAGTTTCGCGCCGTCGACGGCCAGCCGGTAGTGCGCCGCGAGTGCCACCTCGAGGCCGCCGCCTAGTGCCGCGCCGTGAATCGCGGCCACCACCGGCTTGGTGCAGCCTTCGATGCGGTTGCACACGTCCGGCAGCAGGGGCGACACCGGCGGTTTGCCGAACTCACGAATATCCGCGCCGGCAATGAAGTTGCGCCCGGCACCGACGATCAGCACGGCGTGCACGTCCGGATCGGCCTGGGCCGCTTCGATGGCGGCGAGCAGGCCGCGCCGTACATCGGCGCAAAGGGCGTTGACCGGCGGGTGGTCGAGGGTCACGAGCAGCACCTTGCCGCGCAATTCGCACGTGACAACGTCGGCGGATGGGTTGAGGGTCATGTGAAGTCGTCTCCTGACTTGTTGTCGGATGGCCAGGGCGGGGCATGCCGGCTCCGGCGAAGTGTCTGATTGTGGGTCGGTCAAGGTTTATTGACAATCACATGGACGGTTGACAGACTGTCAAAATTATTTTGACAAAGGCGGTCTCGTGGACGTCAATTCCCTGACCCTGCTGGTCGACATCCTCGACGCGGGCAACCTGAGCGAGGCGGCGCGGCGCCTGAAGATGAGCCGCGCCAACGTGAGTTATCACCTCAATCAGCTGGAGCGCTCGATCGGCCTGCAACTGGTGAGGCGCACCACGCGCCGGGTCGAGCCGACTGAAATCGGCCTGCAACTCTACGAGCACGGCCGCACCATCCAGAACGCGCTGCTGGCGGCGCGCGAGTCGGTTGCAACGCTTGGGCAGAGCTTGCAGGGGCGCGTGCGGCTCAGCGTGCCGAGCGGCTATGGCCAACTGGTGATGTCGGACTGGCTGATCGCCTTCAAGCGCCTCTACCCCGGCATCGTGCTCGACGTGATGTTCGAGAACCGCGTGGAAGACCTGATGCGCGACGAAGTGGACATCGCCGTGCGGGTGATGTCCGAGCCGCCGCAGAATCTCGTGGCGCGCGACATGGGGCCGGTCAGTTACGTGGCGTGCGCGTCGCCGGCTTTTGCGCAACAGCACGGCATGCCTGCGAAACTCGACGATCTGCGCACCGCCCCGTTAATCACGGCGGCGGTAGTCGGCAGACAGCTGCGCGTGGCCGCGTACCTGCGCGACGAGCGCCATGAGGTGCTGCTTGAGCCGGCCATCATCTCCGAGAACTTTCTGTTCCTGCGCCAGGCGGTGCTGGCCGGGCTAGGCGTCGGACTCGTGCCGGATTACGTGGTGCAAGACGATCTGAAACGAGGCGACGTGGTGAGCGCGCTCGACGAATGGCGCCTGAGCATCTTCGGCACGCACATGTACATGCTTTACATGCCGAACCGGCATCACACGCGCGCGGCGTCGACGTTTATCGATTTCATCCTGGAGCAGGCGCAGGGCAGCGGCCGGGGCGCGCCTTCATGAGCGAACGATGCGAGGCGTCGACAGCATGCTTTGGGCGCGGTTATGCTGTGGCAGCGTGATCGCGGAGACCTGAAAATGAAATGGATCGTCGGACTACTTGCCGTGCTTGCAGTTGCCGTCGCTGTCCTGTTGACCGCCCGCTTGCCCGGCGAAGATGCGATTCGTTTTGCCGGCTATGCGGGGACCGCCGCTTGTGCCGCGCTGGTCAGTCTGGGACTGCGCTGGCGGGCCACTCGGGCGCAGCGTAACAAGCGAGCCGGCTAGGCTGTCAAGCCGCACCGTTTCTTCATGACGCGGCCGTCGCCTCGAAGCGCTTCACAGCGCCGACGATATCGTTGCGCAACTGCTGCAACGCCGCCTGTTGCGCATCGGGCGGGACGAGCCCTTGCCACAGCAGGTTGCTGAGCGACACGGCGGTCGCCTCGATGTCGACGGCTTTCTCTTTGCGCACCGCATCCCACAACACGTGTTCCATCGGTCCATAGACGGCCGAGCGCAGCAGGCCGAGCGGCATGTCGTCGCGCACGTCGCCGCTCGCGACGCCTTGCGCGAGCACGCTCATCATCGGCGCCGTATAGCGGCGTTGAAGCTCGACGACGACGTCGCCGAACTTGTCGTCCTTCTCGCGTCCTTCGGACAGAATCAGCGCGCACAAACCGGTGCCGTCGACGGTAAGCCGGAACAGGTGCGTGCGCACCAGATACGCAAACCTGTTGCGCGTGCCGTCGATCAAGGGCAGTTCGCCCTCTACCTGCGCGATGATTTCATCGTACCAATTGCCGAGTACTCTCACGCACAGATCGCGCTTGCTGGCGAAGTACGTGAAGATGGTCGCCTCCGATACGCCGACGCGCCGCGCGATCTCGGTCATGGTGGCCGATGCGTAGCCGACCTCCGAGAACACCAGCCGCGCCGCTTCCAGAATCGTCCTGAGGCGCTGTTCGGAACGCGCCTGCACGGGCACGCGACGCGAGACTGAGGAGACGTTCATCGGCATAAAGAGGCTGAGGTGAATTTATTTGAGTCTAGCTCAAAGCGATTGCCGATCATAGCGGCGTGAATTGAAGAATAAAAATGCCGCGTCTAGCTGCTCCACGTTTTAACTTGAGCTACACTCAATAAAATGAAAACGTAGTTCATGAAGGAGACAATCGCATGCCCGCAGCTTCGCCGAATACGTCGCCCCCATTGAGCGGCTATCGCTCGGTTTTCCGCGAAGGCCTCTTCGCCGGCAAGGTCGTCATCGTCACGGGGGCGGGCAGTGGGCTCGGTCGCTGCACGGCCCATGAACTCGCATCGTTGGGCGCAACCGTGGCGCTGATCGGGCGCAGTGAAGACAAACTCACAACCGTGCAGGCCGAACTCGCCGAAGATCATTCAGGCGCGGCCAGCGGCCATAAACACTATTCGTGCGACATCCGCAACGAGCAGCAGGTGCGCGAGACGATTGCAGCGGTCATCGGCGAACTGGGCCGGATCGACGGCCTGTTCAATTGCGCCGGTGGGCAATTCCCGGCGAAGCTCGAAAACATTTCGCTGAACGGCTGGGACGCCGTGGTCCGCAACAACCTGCATGGCACGTTCCTGATGTCGCGCGAGTGCTTCACGCAGTGGATGCAGCATCACGGCGGCGCGATCGTCAACATGCTCGCCGACATCTGGGGCGGCATGCCGGGCATGGGCCACTCCGGCGCGGCGCGAGCCGGTGTCTGGAACTTCACGGAAACGGCGGCCTGCGAATGGGGCCACGCCGGTGTCAGAGTGAACGCCGTTGCGCCGGGCTGGATTGCCTCGGCCGGCATGGACAGTTACAACGACGAATATCAAGCCTTGCTTCGCACGCTGAAGCACAAGGTCCCGCTGCAACGCTTCGGCACCGAGTCCGAGCTGGCCAGCGCCGCGGTGTTCCTGTTGTCCGAAGCGTCCGCTTTCATCAACGGTACGGTGATCCGTGTCGACGGCGGCGTGCCGAACGCGCGTCATTCGTGGCCGCTGCCCGAAGCGCAGCGTACGATCGAATACAACGGTTTCCCGCGTTACCAACCGCCGATGGGCTTGCAGGAGCAGACACGATGAATCTCGACGGCCAGACTTACGCATCGCTCGCGGCCAATTTCAGCTGGGACATTCCGGCGCGCTACAACATCGGCGTGGATGTCTGCGACAAGTGGGCCGACGGCTCGGGGCGCCTCGCGCTGATCTACGAAGACGCCGAAGGCCAGGCCACCCGCTACACGTTCGATCAGCTGAAGGCACTGTCCGACCGCTTCGCCAACGCGCTGCTGGCGTCGGGCGCACAACGCGGCGACCGGATCGGCATCTTCCTGTCGCAGTCGATCGAAACGGCCATCGCGCACCTCGCCGCCTACAAGGCGGGGATGGTGGCCGTGCCGCTGTTCGCGCTGTTCGGCGTCGATGCGATCGAACACCGGCTCGGCGATAGCGGCGCGGTGGCGCTGATCACCGACGCGGCGGGAGTGCGGAAAATCGGGGAAATCCGCGCCGGGTTGCCGGCGCTGCGCCACGTCTTCAACGTCGATATCGAGCAGGACGACGTGAACCCGCAAGCGCCGGTGCACGCGTTCTGGCCCGCGCTGAACGAGGCCTCCGCCGACTTCACGCCGGCCGATACCAGCGCCGACGATCCGGCGGTCATCATCTACACGTCGGGCACCACGGGCAAACCGAAGGGCGCCTTGCATGGACATCGCGTACTGCCGGGTCATTTGCCCGGCGTCGAGATGTCGCAGGAAGGTTTCCCCGCGCACGCCACACTGATGTGGACACCCGCCGACTGGGCGTGGATCGGCGGCCTGTTCGACGTGCTGCTGCCGTCGTGGCATCACGGTGTCGCCGTGCTGGCGCGTCGCTTTGCCAAATTCGACGGCCAGGCCGCTTTCGATCTGATGGCGCGCCATGCGGTCTCGCACACCTTCCTGCCGCCCACCGCGTTGAAGATGATGCGCGGCGTCGAGCGCCCCGAGCGCTGGCATCTCGCGCTGCGTTCGGTGGCGAGCGGCGGCGAATCGCTCGGCGAAGAATTGATCGGCTGGGGACGCAAGGCGCTGGGCGTCACCATCAACGAGTTCTATGGGCAAACCGAGTGCAACGTGGTGGTGTCGTCGTGTGCGGCGCTGTTCGAGCCGAGCTTTGGCGCGATTGGCCGCGCGGTGCCGGGTCATCATGTGGCGATCGTGGATTTTGACGGCAACGAACTGCCGCCTGGCGCGATCGGCGATATCGCGGTGGCCGCGCCGGACCCGGTGATGTTCCTGGGCTACTGGGGTAACGAGGCCGCCACGCGCGAAAAATTTCGCGGCAAGTTTCTCGTCACCGGCGACCTCGGCACGTGCGACGCGCAGGGCTTCATCCGTTTCGTCGGCCGTGGCGACGATGTAATCACGAGCGCGGGCTACCGGATCGGACCCGCTTCGATCGAAGACTCCCTGCTGCGTCATCCGGCGGTGTCGATGGCCGCCGTGATCGGCGCGCCGGATCGCGAGCGCACGGAGATCGTCATGGCGTTCATCGTGCTGAATGCCGGGTTCGTCGGCGACGAGGCGCTGGTGCGCGAGATTCAGCAGCATGTCAAAACGCGTCTTGCCGCGCATGAATATCCGCGCGAGATTCGCTTTGTCGAGAGCCTGCCGTTGACGGCGACCGGCAAGGTGATCCGCAAAGCCTTGCGCGAAGGGCTCGGGCAGGATGCGGATTCCGCTGCCGCAAGGAAAAGCTGAGGCGCGATGAGTACCAGCCCCCGTTCTCCTTCGAGCCGAGCCGGCAAGTCGCTCAAAACGGCTGGCGCGCAACCGGCCGCCGTCGCCGTACTCGACGACACAGACCGCAAACTGTTGGCCCTGCTGGCCGAAGACGCCACCCGCACGTACGCGGAACTCGGCAAGCTGCTGTTTCTATCCGCGCCGGCGGTTCACGAACGCGCGCGACGCCTGAAGAAAGACGGCGTGATCAAGGCGACGGTTGCCTCGCTCGACGCCGCGCGACTGAATCGCCCGTTGCTGGCATTCGTGCATGTCGATACGACGAGTTGGGCGGTCACGCGGCAACTGCTGGCGCTCAAAGAACTCTCGGATGTCGAGGAGATTCATACCGTGACCGGCGAGAGCGCGATGCTGCTCAAAGTGCGCACGCGCGACACGCAAACGCTCGAGCAACTGCTGGCGCGTATTCATGCCATCGAGGGCTTTACCGGTACACGCAGCTATATCGCGTTGACCACCTATCTCGAACGCGGACCGAGCCCGGAGTTGTAAAGCCGCCGGGCGCGCCATACCGCTGCGCTGCTGCGCCGCTGCGTCACCCGGCCGGTTTGCTCAGGCGTGCAGCGACAAACCCTTGATCGCCTTGTCGACCGCCTTCCTGGGCCCGCGCACCGCGAGCCCGACGAGATCGGGCGTGTCTGCGGGTTCGGCGCGAAACACCTCGCGATTGGCCTGATCGTGGCCAGTCGAAAACATCGCGCGCACGTAGACGGCACGCGTCAATTCCCTTTCGATGCCTTGACGGAACGCGCGCAGCAAACCCGCGCTGTCGGCCTGATACACCATCATCGGTTGACCGAGCAGGCGCGCATGACGACGGCCGGCAGCGTCCTCGTAGGGTTCGCCTAAAGCTTCGGGCGCGGCGCCCGCGATGCCCGTCGCCAGAAACGCCGTGACATTGAGTTTTTGCCACACGGCCAGATCGTCCAGCACGATGATCGCGACCTTCGTATCGAATTCCATATTGCACTGCACTCCGCATAGGCTGAATGAATAGAGAAGAGAGCTACTGCCGAATGTTAGGGAAAGTACGGCGCTCGCGCACGGCCTCGCGGTAAAAACGAATAGGCTTCAATGAACGTGCCTGTGCGCCGCGCCCTCACGGGGTTTTGCCTAATGCCATTCGGTCCATTCGGTCCAGTCGGCACAGTTGGACTTGTCGTGTTGCATTGCAACCTGGGCAGCCATCTCGTGCAGCGCCGCTCGAGTCGCAGATGCGCTGTTGCCAACCCATCGCCGTCAACGCGCACGCAATCGATGCGCATGCAACTTAGGGCAAGTCCCTGGCGCGATTTAGCCGTGCATTACCACTCGCCCAAGCGCGCTCCTAAACTGGCTCAAACAGAAGGGGACACCGATGGCCAAACTCATCCACACGATGATCCGCGTGCACGATCTGCCGGCATCGCTGCAGTTCTATCAAAAGGCTTTCAATTTCGATGTGTCGCACCGGCTCGACTTCCCCGACTTCACGCTCGTCTATCTGCGCAATGAAGAGGCCGACGCCGAAATCGAACTGACCTGGAACAAAGGCCGCGCCGAACCGTACTCGCATGGCGACGGTTACGGTCACGTCGCTTTCTGCGTGGACGATGCGACAAGCGAACGCCGGCGGCTGATCGATCTCGGCATGAGCCCGAACGATCTGCGTGAATTCCATCACAACGACGGTGCCTTGCTCGCGCGTTACTTTTTCATTCAGGACCCGGACGGCTACAAGATCGAAGTGTTGGAACGCTACGGCCACTATCAATAGCAAAAAAGCAGTTAAGGCGGCCGCCGCGCGTCGTTGCATTGCCCCACAAGGAGACAGACATGAAGACAACGGTCATCCCGATCGTCGCGTCGGAAGACGCACGTCATTCCCCACGTCATGCGCATCATCACGAGCACGAGCATTCTCACGAACACGGCGACGGGCATCGCGCGGCGCAGGCGGCCGCCGCAGCGATGCGAATACCCCTGACGCGGCGCGAGCTATTGCGCGGCACGGGCGTACTGATGGGCACGCTGGCGTTCTCTTCGGTGCTGTCCACGCTCGCCCCGAGCCGCGCCTGGGCTCTCGAACTGCAAGGGCTGGACACGCACCAGGGCGAAGTGATTCTCGCCTTCACGCGTCAGCTCTATCCGCACGCGACGCTCGACAACGCGGTCTACGCGCTGGTGGTGAAAGACCTCGATACGAAAGCGAAAGCCGATCCGGCAGTGCGTCAGCAACTCGCCGACGGCGTCAAACAGCTCGACGCGCAAGCCGGTTCCGACTGGCTCAAACGGTCCGCGGCGGCGCAGGCGCAAGACGTCGCGGCGCTCGCGGGCACGCCGTTCTTCAACACGATACGCAGCACCGCCGTGGTCTCGCTGTACGCCAACACCATGGCGTACGCGCATTTCGGCTACGGCGCGTCGGAGGGCGACGGCGGGTACCTGTACAAGGGTTTCAACAGCCTCTCGTGGCTGCCCAATCCGCCGGCGGGTGCCAGCGGCCCGATTCCCACGGATAGCTAAGCAGCCCGACTAGCGGAGGCAGGACATGGATCAGGACAGCAACAAGGTGCGGTTTTCGCACAATGACGACAAGGTCGTCGTGATCATCGGGTCGGGCGCGGGCGGCGGCACGCTCGCCAACGAACTGGCGCAGAAGGGCATCAACGTGGTGGTGCTGGAAGCGGGCAAGACGCACACGCAAGGCGATTTCACCACCGACGAATGGGGCGCTTTCCAGATGCTCTCATGGCTCGATAAACGCACGACATCGGGCACGTGGCGCATCGCCAAAGACTTTCCGACTCTGCCCGCGTGGATCTGCAAGACCACGGGCGGCACGACCACGCACTGGGCCGGCGCGAGCCTGCGCATCCAGCCGCACGAGTTCAAGGCGAAGACCACGTACGGCGATATCAAGGACGCCAATCTGCTCGACTGGCCGCTCACGCGCGCGGAACTCGATCCGTATTACGATCGCGCGCAACAGAAAATGGGCGTGACGCGCACCAACGGTCTGCCGGGTTTGCCGGGCAACAACAACTTCAAGGTGATGTCGGCCGGTGCGATGAAAGTGGGCTACAAGGAATGCAATACCGGGCACATGGCGATCAATAGCGTGGTGCGCGACGATCGCGCGCATTGCTTCCAGCGCGGCTTTTGCTTCCAGGGCTGCCGCACCGGGGCGAAGTGGTCGACGCTCTATACGGAATTGCCGCGCGCTCAGGCCACCGGTCATATGGAATTGCGCACGCAGGCGCATGTCGTGCAGATCGAAACCGACGCGCGCGGCAAGGCGAGCCAGGTGATCTACTACGACAGCAACGGCAAATTACAGCGGCAGAAAGCGCGCATCGTGGCGGTGGCGGGCAATTCGATCGAAACGCCGCGTCTGTTGCTGAATTCGCATTCGAGCAAATTCCCGCAAGGGCTGGCGAACGGCTCGGGCCAGGTGGGCCGCAATTACATGCGCCATACAACGGGCTCGGTGTACGCGGTGTTCAACGACAAGGTGGAGATGTTCAAGGGCACCACGATGGCCGGCATCATCGAAGACGAAGCGGTGTTCAATCCGCAGCGCGGTTTTGCGGGCGGCTACCACCTGGAAACCGTATCGCTCGGCTTGCCGTTCTACGCGGCCTTTCTCAACCCGGGCGCATGGGGTCCAACCTTCAGTCAGGCGATGGATCAGTATGCGTACACCGCGGGCATGTGGATCGTCGGCGAGGATATGCCGCGCGAGAGCAATCGCGTGACCTTGAACAGCGACGTGAAAGACCAGTACGGCCAGCCGGTTGCCAATGTACATTTCGACGATCATCCGAACGACGAAGCGATGCGTGAACACGCCTTCAAACAGGGCACGGCGGTGTACGAGGCAGCGGGCGCGAAGACGGTTTATCGCGTGCCGCCGTATCCGTCCACGCATAACCTGGGGACGGCGCGCATGAGCGCGCGTGCCGAAGACGGCGTATGCAACAGCTTTGGTCAGACGCACGAAGTGTCGAACCTGTTCATCTCCGACGGCAGCCAGTTCACCACCGGCGCGGCGGAAAACCCGACCATGACGATCGTGACGCTGGCAATCCGCCAGGCCGATCACATCGCGGCGCAGATGAACAAACGGACGGTGTGAGGCAGCGCGAAAAGTGGGGGCCGGTATGCGGGTTCGAGGCGATTGTCGAGCCGCGCATGCCGGCGTATGTTGGCCTATGTCGGTGAAGCCGGCTTGGCGTGAGCGCGCCTCGCGCGGTGCGGCAATTTGCCTGAAATCAGGGAGTGAATGCCATGTGTGGGGTTTACATCAACGCGGATCCGATTCTGTATGAATCGCGCACCCGCTCCTTGCGGATTCACGGCGTGATCACCACGGTCCGGTTGGAAAATCTGTTCTGGGACGTGCTGCACGAAATCGCCGCGCGTGAAAGCATGACGACCAGCCAGTTCGCCGTGAAGCTCTACGATGAACTGATCGCGTTGCGTGGCGAGATGCCGACCAACTTCGCCTCGTTTCTGAGGGTGTGCTGTTTGCGCTATCTATCGATGCGCACGGAGAAGGGCGTGACGGTGCCCAATGCCGTCTCCAGTGCGGCTCCGGAGATGGCCGCTGCGCTCAACGAAGCACGCCCGCGGATTCTGAAGACCGTTTGACGCGTGGCGCGTCGCAGTCTGGTTGCGCCGAAGTTAAAACGAGGCGGATAGACAACAGATGTGGGCATTCGCGCATGCTACGATGTTTCGCTCAATGCGAAGTCCATCGGAGACCTTGATGCGTCCAGAGAGTGCCGCCCGTTTCGATGCGGAGTTTGCGCCGCGCATCGCCGAGGCTATCGCCGCGTGCTTCGCCACCACCGTGCATACCGAAGTGCTGCCTTACGGCGGTCACGGGCATCCCACGCGTGTGCGTATTCACGCCGCCCCGCTCGAAGAGCTGGGCCACTATCCGCACGCGTTGAATCTGTATCTGACCTGGGACAGCGACGAGATCGAGCGGCTCATGGGTCCGCTCGGGGAGGCGCGCTTCGCCGGCTATCTGGCGGCGCTGCCACGCAAACTCACCGCGTGGAATCATGCGCGCGAACTGGACTTTCTCTCGCACACGCAGGCCGAGCCCGTGGCATTGATCGGCGGGCTCGACTTCGAATCGTAAGTCGCTAGAGGCACAGGCACAGGCACAGGCACAGGCACAGGCACAGGCACAGGCACAGGCACAGGCACAGGCACAGGCACAGGCACCGGCACCGGCACCGGCACCGGCACCGGCACCGGCACCGGCACCGGCGCTGGGCGCCCGGCGCCCGATGCTTCAGGCCGTCGCCGCCACTCTGAAGAACTTCACGCTTTGCACCAGCCCCGATGCCTTGTTCTGCACCGCGTCGGCAGCGGCGGCCGCCTGTTCGACGAGCGCCGCGTTGCTTTGCGTCACCTGGTCCATCTGCGTGACCGCGTCGTTGACTTCCGCGATGCCCGCGGCCTGCTCGACGCTCGCCGTCGCAATCGCCTCGACGATGCGTGTCACGCTGCCCGCGCTTTGCACCACACCGTCCATCGTATTGCTCGCGTGATTGATGAGTTGCGTGCCGGCGTCGATCGTGGCGACCGTCTCGCGAATCAGTGCCTTGATTTCGTGGGCTGCATCGGCCGAGCGTTGGGCGAGGCTGCGCACCTCGCTCGCCACTACCGCGAAGCCGCGCCCTTGCGTGCCGGCGCGCGCCGCTTCCACCGCGGCGTTGAGCGCGAGAATATTGGTCTGCGCCGCGATTGCCTCGACCACCGCGATGATGTCGACGATGCGCTTGGACGCCGCGTCGATCTGCCCCATCGTGCGCACCGCGTCGGTCATGACGGCACCGCCATCGCGCGCGGCCTGGGCAGCCGTTTGCGCAAGCGCGGTCGCTTCGCGCGCGTTAGTGGCGTTGCGCTGAACCGAATCGGTGAAGTGCTGCATCGACGCGGCGGTTTCTTCGAGCGAGGCGGCCTGCTGTTCGGTGCGCGCGGACAGGTCCAGGTTGCCCGCGGCGATTTGCTGCGTCGCCGACGAAATGGTGGTCGCGCCTTCGCGAATTTCGCCGACGATCTGCCGCAGGCGCTGGTTCATGTCGTTGAGCGCGACGAGCAACTGGCCCGTTTCATCGCGACTCGACACCGCTACGTCGGCGCGCAGATCGCCGGCTGCGACCGCTTGCGCGACACCCACCGCCTGCCGCACCGGCAGGGTGATGCTGCGGCTGAGGAACCAGACCGCGAAGCCGCCTACGCCGAGCGAGCCGAGCGCCACTGACAGCAGCAGGACGGACGCCACCGTATAGGCCTGCTCCGAGGCCGTACTCGTACGCACGCTGGAATCCTGCGCCTGCTGCATCACCGACGCGACGATGTCGTCGATCGCGGCAGTCGGCGCGCGGTCGATGCCTTTGACGAGACCGTCGACCACGTGCGCCGTATTCGGATCGGCGGCATTGTATTGCTTGAGTGCCGAGAGATAGCTCTCCTGCAACGACGCATGTGTGTCGAGCGCCTTGTCGACGCCATCCACGTTGGCGCCCAATGCGCTCAACTGTTCCTTCAACCGCTGCAAGGCGGCGTGCGTCGTGCCGCTTTCGTTGCTGAACGCGTCACGGTATCTGGCGAACGCGGCCGGGTCTGCGCCACGCAGCAACAGGTCCTTCCATTCCTGCACCTGCTTCTTGAATTCGACCTGCGCGACGCGTGCCGTGTCGGCGGCCTGCGCATACTGGTTGAGCGTCTGCGCCGATTGGATCTGCAACGCGTGCGTGTTCGACAACGCATGCCAGCCTTCCAGGCCCACGATCATCGTGGCCGCGAGCAGGACAGCGCCAAGCAGCGCCAATTTGACGGCGATCTTCAGATTTCTATAGAACGTCACTGCGATTTTCCTCGGACTTGCGTTAATTCAGTTTGATCTGCGTGGCTGCGCTCGAAGCGATCGGGATCGCAACGATGGCGACGCACGGCACGACGATGCACGCGCGAATGGAGGAGGACATGTCGGGAGTCTTTCGGAATAAGCGGTGAGCCATGGTCGGTGAGGCGGGCGCCTCATCCGCGTATACGGCTTGCGCAGCGAGGACTTGAGCAGGTTTTGATTTCAGTTTCTAACAATTCCCGGCAAAGCCGCTCGTGGCGGCGCGGCGCGATGCTACACAATTTTTCTGCATGCTGCGGCGTTTTCACAGGGTGCCGGAGCAGCCTGCGAGAGCCCGGCATTCGGGCGCTGTCACGCGCTGTATTCATCTGACGATAGCGCGGTGTTGCCGGCGACGCTCACATCACCGGCGAATGCAGATGATGAGGATGCTCGAGTGTCTCGGCGACCACGCGCAATGCCTCGCCGCATTCGTCGCGTGTCTTCGAACCGCCGAGGCACAGGCGCATGGCGTTAGGCGGGTTGCCGTCCGTCGAGAAGGCGGCGCCCGCGACGGCGGCGATGCCCTGATTGCGCAATTGCAAGGCTAGTTCGGAGGCGCTCCAACCGCTCGCCACCGGCACGGGCAACCACAAATGAAAGCCATCCGGCTGCGCGTCGTAACGCCATGCTTCGAGCATGCGCGAGGCGATCGCCTGGCGCGCACGCGATTCGCTGCGAATCGCGTTGAGCATGTCGTGCGCAGTGCCGTCGACGATCCATTGGGTCGCGAGGGTCACGGTAAACGGACTCGCCATCACGGTGGTCGCGCGTAACGCACCGGCGAGGCGCTGCGTCTGCTTCGGGGTCGGCGCATGCAGATGCGCGACACGCAAGCCGGCGCCGAAGCTCTTCGACATGCCGGTCACGTAGTAGGTCAATTCGGGCGCGAAACTGGCGAGCGCATCCGGCGCGCTTTGCGGCAGCATCGCGTAGGCGTCGTCTTCGATGATCGGCACGCTGTAGCGCAACGCGACATCGGCAAGCGCTTCGCGGCGTTTGTGGGTGAGCGTCAATGTGCTGGGATTCTGCAAGGTGGGGTTGCAGTAGAACGCGCTCGGCTTGTCGGTCTTGCAGAGCGCTTCGAAGGCGTGCGCGAGTGGACCTTCATCGTCGCGCGGCAGCGCTTGCAGACGCACGCCGAGTTGCGCGGCGATCGCCTTGATGCCCGGATAGGCGAGCGTGTCGAGGCAGATCGTGCCGCCCGGCCGAGCCAGTTGCGAGACGAGGGCCACGAGCGCGCTATGGATGCCGGGGCAGACCAGCACGTTCTGCGCATCCGCCTGCGGCACGCGGCGTTTCAGCCACTGCGCGCCGGCATCCCTGTCGGCGGCCGAGCCGCCGAAGTCCTGATAGCGCAACAACTGGTACGGATCGCTGTCGGCCATCTGACGCGCCGCGGATTCGCGCAAACGGATCGCGAAATCCGGCGGCTCGGGCGGCGTGTTCATCGACATCTCGATGCTGCTGCCGCCCGCAAGCGGCAGCGTGGCCGTGCGCCCGCGCACGAAGGTGCCGCTGCCGGCGCGCGAATCGAGCAAGCCCCGCTTGCGGGCCTCCGCATAGGCGCGCGCCACGGTCGTGTAGTTCAGTGCGAGTTCTTCGGCGAGATCGCGCAGTCCGGGCAAGCGGTCGCGCGGACGCAGGCGGCCCGTGGCGAGGTCCTCTTCGATCAGATCGGGAATCGCGAGATAGGCCGGCTTGCGGATATCGGCGAGACGTTTGATCCAGTGATGCGTCGGGCTGTTCATTGAGTTCGGCTTCCGTGCGAGGTGAAACACGCTGATCGGATTTTCATGCGATCAATGATCGGATTGATCGACTGTGGTGAATGACTGCACCACGCCGACACGGCCACGCCGTCGAATCGCACCCGGCTGGTGCGATATCGCGGCGCCCGAAGCGATGGCGCGGGACGCTGCGGTTCCACGCAAGCTTCGGACCTAAAAATTTTTTGTGTCGCACTTCGAATCGAGGCGGAATTGATTGCGGATTGATCGCATTCTCGTGGCCGATCAATGGCACGGGCGTTGCATTGAGAGAAGCACGCACAGGATCACCGTGCGCTCACTTTTACTTAGCAAACCTGATCGGAGAGTGTCATGCCAGCCGTCAACAAACCGCTGCATCAGAAAGGCGATTACCTGGTGGACTATGAAGAGAAAGTCTTCGAAGACGTCAAGGCCGAACCCGGCGAGAAGGCACTCGTCACGTTTCATACGGTCGCGTTCGAAGGATCGATCGGCTTCGTCAATCTGCTGCAGGCCACGCGGTTGCAACGCAAGGGCTTCGAGACGTCGGTGCTTCTCTATGGGCCCGGTGTCACGCTCGGTCTGCAACGCGGCTTTCCCACGCTCGGCGATGAAGCATTTCCCGGCCACCTGAACTTCAACAAGCAACTGATGAAGTTCATGGAAGAGGGCGGCAAGGTCTACGCCTGCCGCTTCGCACTGCAGGCGCTCTATGGACACGGCGAAGCCTCGCTGATCGAAGGCATTCGCCCGATCAGCCCGCTCGACGTGCTCGATATCCAGCTGCTGCATCGCAAGGACAATGCGCTGATCATCCACACGTGGACGGTTTGACGCGAGACGGGTGACCACTATGTCCGACAAACGCATCGTGCGCGCCGCGGCAGTCCAGATCGCACCGGACTTCGAACGAAGCGGCGGCACGCTCGAAAAGGTCTGCGAGGCGATCGCGAAGGCGGCGCGCGAAGGCGTGCAACTGATCGTATTTCCTGAGACCTTCGTGCCGTATTACCCGTATTTTTCGTTTGTGCGTCCGCCGGTCGCTTCCGGCGCCGATCACATGAAGCTGTACGAGGAAGCGGTCATCGTGCCCGGTCCCGTCACGCAGGCGGTGGCCGAGCAGGCGCGTTTGCACCGGATGGTGGTCGTGCTCGGCGTCAACGAGCGCGATCACGGCAGCCTCTACAACACGCAACTGATCTTCGACGTGGACGGCCAATTACTGCTCAAACGCCGCAAGATCACGCCGACTTTTCACGAACGGATGATCTGGGGGCAAGGCGACGCCGCCGGTCTGAAGGTCGCGAATACGGCGGTGGGACGTGTCGGCGCGCTCGCGTGCTGGGAGCACTACAACCCGCTCGCCCGTTATGCATTGATGACGCAGCACGAAGAGATTCACTGCAGCCAGTTTCCAGGCTCGCTGGTGGGGCCGATTTTCGCCGAGCAGATCGAGGTGACGATCCGTCATCACGCGCTGGAAGCGGGTTGCTTCGTGGTCAATGCAACCGGTTGGCTGAGCGAGGCGCAGATTGCCTCGGTCACCTCGGATACGAATCTGCAGAGGGCGCTGCGCGGCGGCTGTAACACCGCGATCATTTCGCCGGAAGGCCAGCATCTGGCGCCGCCGCTGCGCGAAGGCGAAGGCATGGTGATCGCCGATCTCGACATGGCGCTGATCACCAAGCGCAAACGCATGATGGATTCTGTCGGTCATTACGCGCGGCCCGAACTGCTGAGCCTCGCGATCAACCGGCGCCCCGCGGAAACCGTGGCGCCGATGCCGGCGTGGTCCACCGGTCCGTTCGACGAATACAACTCAACCGAAGGAGGGTGCGATGAACGCCAGCGAGACGCTGTCGGCAGAGAGCCGGCAATTGATGACTGAATTGCAGTCGGCCGGCTTGCGGCTCGTTTCGCCGGATGCGGGCGCGGCGAGCCGGCGAGGTGGCGCGGGACCGTCGGACCATAAGGCGGTCACGGTGGATGGCGTGACCATCATGGTGCCGGTGCATACCAGTAGCGCGTGGCACTCGCCCTTCGTCGCGCAGACGCCGGATGCAAGCGGCTCGAGCGCGCTGTTGCGCGGCACGATTCCCATCGCCAACATCAGCTTTCCGCGCGCGCCGCGTTTTTACGGCATGCAGACGCTCGATGGCGTGCCGTATTCGCACATCGCCGCACTGCACAGCGCGGATGTGCTTGCGACCACGGTGCTGCAAACCTGCATTCGTTACGAGAGTCGCCGCAAGAGTTGCAAGTTCTGCGCGATCGGTCAATCGCTCGCGGCGGGGCGCACGATCGCGCGCAAGACGCCCGAGCAACTGGCGGAGGTGGCGCGCGCGGCGGTGCTGCTCGACGGCGTCAAGCATATGGTGCTGACGACCGGTACACCGCCCACGCCCGATCGCGGCGCGCAGATTTTGTGCGAGAGCGCCTTCGCGATCAAGGCCGCCGTCGATCTGCCGATCCAGGCGCAGTGCGAGCCGCCCGACGACGATCGCTGGTTCGCGCGCATGAAAGCGAGCGGCATCGACACGCTCGGCATGCATCTCGAAGTGGTGACGCCGGCATTGCGCGAACGCATCATGCCGGGCAAGGCGAGCGTGCCGCTTGCCCGTTACATGGCAGCCTTCAAAGCGGCAGTGGCCGTGTTCGGACGAGGCCAGGTCAGCACATACATACTCGCGGGCCTCGGTGACAGCGCCGAAGCGATCCTCGCGATGTCGCGTGAATTGATCGAACTCGGCGTTTATCCATTCGTGGTGCCGTTCGTGCCGATCAGTGGCACACCGCTCGAAGATCATCCCGCGCCTACGCCTGAGTTCATGAAGTCGGTGCTGCAACCGCTCGGCGGCATGCTCAGCGCCGCTGCGATGCGGTCGAGCGATATCAAGGCGGGCTGCGGCAAATGCGGCGCGTGTTCGTCGCTGTCTTCGTACGAGGTGTGATCATGTTCGGTGAAGCGATTGCAGGCGAGGCGCTGGAAGGCGAGGTGGCTTTCGCGCCTTATGTACCGAGCGAATTCCGCATCAAGTGGACGACGCTGGATTGGGAGGCCGAGGAAGCCTTCAAATTGCGGCGCGCGGTGTTCTGCATCGAGCAGGGCATTTTCGTCGGTGACGATCGCGATGAGATCGATCGGCACGCCCAGCAACTGGTGGCGGTGAGTTGCGTCGCCGGGATGGCGGAGCAGGTGGTGGGCACGGTGCGAATCCATCGCGATCACGACAACGTATGGTTCGGTTCACGTTTGGCCGTGCATGCCGCGTTCCGCCGCTACGGCAAGATCGGTGCGACCCTGATTCGTCTCGCGGTGAGCAGCGCGCATGCGCTCGGTTGCGAAACCTTCCTCGCACACGTGCAAAGCCAGAATGTGCCGCTTTTTCGCGCGATGCATTGGGATGTGCTCGCGGAGGAAACCTTGCTGGGTCGCCCGCATCATTTGATGCAGGCGCAACTGGATTGCTATGCGCCGTGTGCTACGCCGCGCGGCGGTTTCGTTACCCAGGCACGCGCGCAGGGTGAAGCGCCGAGACGCCGCGGGTCAGAACGGAGCGCGGCATGAGCCTGGCCGATCTCGTCGCCGGCTTGCGCGAGAGCCGTGGCTTCCGGCACAAGACCGATATCGTCGACGTGGTCGGCGCGCTCGCGCGGCGTTTGCCCGGCGGCACGCGCGATCTCGCGCAAGCGGTCGCGCTGGGCGACGATTGCGCTGCGCTCGCGGATGGCGACGGCTATTTGCTGTTTGCAATCGAAGGGATGGTCAGCGATTTCGTCAGCGCGATGCCGTGGTTCGCGGGTTACAGCAGCGTGATGGCCAACATCAGCGATATCTACGCCATGGGCGGGCGACCACTGGCGGTCGTGGATGCGCTGTGGAGTCCCGGCATCGATGCGGCCGACCAGGTGTTGGCGGGGATGGCGGCGGCGTCGGTGGCGTATGGCGTGCCGATCGTCGGCGGTCATACGAACACGCGCAGCGACGCCGCGCAACTGGCGGTGTCGATCGTCGGTCGTGCCAAGGCCTTGCTGTCGAGCTTCAATGCGAGAGCAGGCGACAAGCTGATGATGGCGGTCGATCTGCGCGGCCGTTTCGAAGAACCGTACCCGTTCTGGAACGCCTCAGTCGATGCGCCGTCGGTGCGTCTGCGCGGCGATCTGGAGCTATTGCCGCAACTCGCGGAAAGCGGCCTATGCGACGCGGCGAAGGACATCAGCATGGCGGGCACGCTCGGCACCGCGCTGATGTTGCTGGAGTGCTCCCAGGTGGGCGCGCGCATCGATCTCGCACGTATTCCGAAGCCTGCGGATGTGCCGCTGGCGCGTTGGGTGACCGCCTTCCCGAGTTTCGGTTATCTGCTTTCCGTGCGGCCCGAACAGGTGGAAGCCGTGCAGGCGCAATTCGACCAGCGCTCGCTGGCCTGCGCCGTGATCGGTTCGGTGGATGCGTCTCGCAAGGTGGTCGTGCAAAGCCAGCAGGAAGCGGAGGTTTTGTGGGACTTCGAACGTGAGCCATTCATTGTCGCGCGAGGCGGTGTGCAATGAGCGCGCTGCGAATCGCGCTACTCGCGCATTCGGTCAATCCGCGTGGCGGCGTCGTGCATACGCTGGAACTCGCCGCCGCGTTATCGACGCGCGGGCATGAGGTGACTGTCATCGTGCCCGCTGCGCCCGGCGAAACGCTATTCCGCCTGCCGCCTTGCCGGGTCGTCTACGCGCCGATCGTCCTGTCTCAAGCGAATACCGTCGCGATGGTCGAGGCTCGCATCGATGCCTTCAAACACGCGCTGGCTGAACACGACGCCGCGGCGTTCGATGTGCTGCATGCACAGGACAGTATTAGCGGCAACGCGCTTGCTGAGATGAAGGCAGAAGGACAGATCCGCGGCTTCGTACGCACGGTGCATCACCTCGACCATTTCGACGACCCACGTCTGGCAGCGTGGCAACGTCGAGCGTATGAGGAGGCGGATCAGGTGCTGTGCGTTAGCGAGACGTGGACGCGCGAAATGCAAAGGGCTTATGGCATTCGTGCGAGCACGGTGCCGAACGGCGTGGACGTTACGCGCTTTTCGTCTTTGGCGCGTGCGGACGACGCAAACCTGCGCGAGCGCTTAGGCATCGGTCGCGGCCCGATCGTACTCGCGGTAGGCGGCATTGAAGCGCGCAAGAACACTTTGACCTTGCTCGATGCGTTTTCCGACGTGCATCGCGTATTGCCGCAGGCGCAACTGGTGCTCGCTGGTGGTGCGAGCCTGCTCGACCACGATGCTTATACGCGCCGGTTCCTGCAACGGGCGGCCGATCTGAACCTGTCGATCGGTCCGCATGAAAGCGTGGTGATAACCGGCCCGCTCGACGATGCGGCGATGCCCGCGCTGTTTCGCAGCGCGCATGTCCTGTCGATGGTGTCCTTGCGCGAAGGGTTCGGCCTCGTCGTGCTGGAGGCGCTCGCCAGCGGCGCACCGGTGGTGGCGTCCGCCATCGCGCCATTCACGGAGTATCTCGACGACGCCACCTGCTGTTGGGCGGACCCCGCCGACGTCGCCTCGGTTGCCGCTGCTTTATTGCGCGCGCTGAGCGGAAACACGATCGATTTCAAGCACGCAGTGCCCGCTTTGCTGACGCGATTCAGCTGGGCAGCGAGCGCACGCCGTCACGTCGAGGCATACCGGCAGTTGCTCGCCAGGCGTGACACGATTTTCAACTGATTGAGGATTAGCCATGCCCGTCATGCATTTCCGTATTCAATGGCCCGACGGCGGCGAGGCGAACTGCTATTCGCCCTCGCTCGTCATTCGCGACTTCTTCACACCGGGTGAGGCCTACGCGCTGGACGATTTCGTCGCACGTTCGCGTCAGGCGCTCGGCATCGCTTCCGAGCGCGTGCGCGAGAAATATGGCTTTGCCTGTTCGGCGGCGATGGATCAACTCGCGCAGATCGAGCGCGAGGCGGCGCGTTTTCGTGACCGGCCGAATGCGGCGGTCAAGGTAATCGAGTTCAGCTAGGCGCTGATTTTTTTCAGAGGATGCATCATGTCGAATCCAGCACATCTCCCGCGCGCCGAAGGGCACTATAGCGTGCTCGTCGTAGGCGGCGGCCAGGCGGGACTGTCGGTGAGCCATTACCTCAAGGAGGCCGGCCTCGACCATCTCGTCATTGAAAAGAATACGGTGACGCACACCTGGCGCGAGCAGCGCTGGGACGCGTTCTGTCTCGTGACGCCGAACTGGCAATGCGCTCTGCCGGGTTACCCGTATCGCGGCGACGATCCGCACGGCTTCATGAAGAAGGACGAGATCGTTGCGTACCTCGACGGTTTCATCGCGCAGGTCGAAGCGCCGGTGCTCGAGCGGACCGAAGTCAAACGCGTCAAGCGGCGCGACGATGGCGTTTATTCAGTCGTGACCACACAAGGCGAGTTCACCGCGGATCAGGTCGTAGTGGCCTCGGGTGGCTATCACACACCGATCGTGCCGCGGCTCGCCGAACGTTTGCCCGCGCGGGTCGTGCAGATTCAGTCGTCCGCGTATCGCAATCCGCAATCGCTGCCCGAGGGCGCGGTGATGGTGGTCGGCACCGGACAATCCGGCGCGCAGATTGCCGAGGATCTGCATCTGGCGGGGCGCAAGGTCGTGCTCGCGGTCGGCGAAGCGCCACGCTGCGCGCGCTTCTATCGCGGTCGCGACGTGGTCGACTGGCTGGCCGATATGCAGTATTACGACATGCCGGTCGAGAAGCATCCGCTGCGTGAAGGCGTACGCGACAACACCAATCACTACGTGACGGGCCGCGACGGCGGGCGCGATATCGACCTGCGCCGGTTTGCAGCGGAAGGCATGGAGTTATACGGTCGACTCGACGACCTGCGCGACGGCCAATTTCATTTCTCGCCGACGCTCGGCGCCAATCTCGACGCAGCGGACGATACCTACAACCGGATCAATGCGAGTATCGACGGCTTCATTGAAAAGCACGCTATCGATGCGCCCGCTGGCGGTGCCTATGAACCCGTGTGGCGTCCAGCGGAAGAGCGGGCTACGCTCGATCTGGAAACGAGCGGGATCGCAGCGATTGTGTGGTGTATCGGCTTCACGCCTGATTTCAGCTGGCTCGATGCACCGGTGTTCAATGGCCGAGGCTATCCGGCGCATACGCGCGGCATCACGCCGATCGACGGTCTGTATTTCGTCGGCTTGCCATGGTTGCATACGTGGGGATCGGGACGCTTCTCCGGCGTCGCGCGCGACGCGGAGTTCATCGTCCAGACAATTCGCGAGAATGCGCGCGAGCGGGCTTCGTTGACGGCGGCGGTGGCGGCCTGAACCGGAGCGCGAATCGAAAAGGCCACTGCGTTTTTCGACGCAGCGGCCATTCACGCTTTAGCTACCCAGTGCCGGATCGCTCATGCTGCTCTTGCCCGTCTCCACGTGACCAGCAAAACGGCGTACGAACGAAGCGTCGGTGTCGACCGTAATCGCGAGGTCGTACCAGCCATGCGCATTGCGCAGATCGAGATATAGCTGCTCCGTATCGCCGCCACGCACGGCGTGCTTGATTACGTTGCCGGTGTCATAGGCGTTGACGATCGTGAACTGGCAACGCGCACTGCCCACGTTTTCCAGTCGCAATTGCAGATTGCCGTTCGAGACGTCGTAGCCTTCGGCCACTTCCGGTCGCGCGGTATCCGCGCCATTCCACCAGTTGCGGGCAACCGGCTTGCCAGCGAAGCGTCGCAGAAAACCGTTCGGACCGTACACGGTGAAATCGTAGGTACCGTCGGCATTCAGCGGCAATTGATCCTGCAGGCGCTTGCCGGCTTCGACCGTATAGGTGCGCGGCGCGTCGAGGCTGTTGGCGGCATAGACCAGAAATACCGCGCCGGTACGGCCCGTGTTGACGAAGCGCATCGTGAGCTGGTTGCCGTTGCTTTCGCCATGCACGCGCACGAACAGTTCGTACGGCAGCGCGCGTGCCGGGCGCACGCCGGACTCCTGCTTCGGGACGGCTTGCACCAGCGGCGGCACTGGCACGTAATCCGCGTGACGGTTCTGATCGGGCGGCACGTAGCCGGTCGTGCCCGGCAGGGCCGGGAGCGCGTCGTTCGGATTGGTGAAGTTGAAGGCCGACATCAGATCGCCGCACACGGCACGGCGCCACGGCGTGATATTCGATTCGCCGAGGTTGTGGTCATGGCCAAAACGCTTTTCGATGAAGCGGATTACCGACGTATGGTCGAACAGTTCCGAGCACACGTAGCCGCCTTTCGACCACGGCGAGACCACCAGCATCGGCACGCGCGGACCGAGCCCGTACGGACCCGATGAAGTCTGCGTAGTGCCGGCGTAGATTTCGTTGCTGGTGTCGACCGTAGACAGACCGTTCGCGCTCGAAGCCGGGGCGAACGGCGGCGACATATGATCGAAGAAGCCGTCGTTCTCGTCGTAGTTGATCAGCAGGACCGTCTTGCTCCACACCTCGGGGTTCGACGTGAGAATCTGCAGCACCTGATCGATGTACCACGCGCCATAGTTCGACGGCCAGTTCGGATGCTCGGAATACGCTTCGGGCGCGACGATCCACGAAACTTGCGGCAGCGAGTTGTTCTGCACGTCGCGCTTCAGAATGTCGAAGTAGCCGTCGCCTTGTGCGGCGTTGGTGCCGGTGCGCGCGTTGTCGTAGAGCGGATTGCCCGGCTGCGCGTTACGGTATTGATTGAAGTACAGCAGCGAGTTGTCGCCGTAATTGCCGATGTACGGATTCTGCGTCCAGCCCCACGAGCCGCTTGCGTTGAGTCCGGTGCCCATGTCCTGATAGATCTTCCACGTGATGCCCGCGTTCTGCAGCACTTCGGGATACGTCGACCAGCCGTAGCCGAGTTCGGAATTGTCGATCACCGGACCGCCGCCGCTGCCGTCGTTGCCGACCCAGCCGCTCCACATGTAGTAACGGTTCGGATCGGTCGGGCCCATCAGCGAGCAGTGGTACGCGTCGCAGATCGTGAAGGCGTCGGCGAGCTGATAGTGAAACGGAATGTCGTCGCGCGTGAGGTAGGCCATCGTCGTGGTGCCTTTCGACGGTACCCACTGATCGTAGCGGCCGCCGTTCCATGCGGCGTGCGTGCTGTTCCAGTCGTGCGCGAGGTCTTGCAGGAATTGCAGGCCGAGGTTCGGCGCGGTAGGGTGGAACGGCAACACGTAGCCGGCGTCGGCGGCAAGCGGCTGATACCAAACCGGCTTGCCGTTCGGCAGGTTGATCGCGCGCGTGTCGCCAAAACCGCGTACGCCCTTGAGCGTGCCGAAGTAGTGATCGAACGAACGGTTTTCCTGCATCAGCACGACGATGTGCTCGACGTCGCGAATCGAACCGGTCTGGTTGTTGGCCGGAATGGCGAGCGCGTTGCGAATGCCCAGCGGCAACATGCTCAACGCGGTCGCGGAACCGGCGGCGTGGGCAGCGGAGCGCAGAAAATCACGGCGATTTTTTGAAGTCATGGTATTGGCTTTCGATCTTCGGTGGAGGAACGATGCACAAGGCGCGCGAGCTTGAGCCGCGCGTCGCGTGGGGGCGCGGAACTCAGTCCACGGTGTGGATCACGGGCGGGGCGAGCGGCGTCGGCGCGGCCGAGGACAATGCCGGGTCGGCGCTTGAAGCAGGTAGTGCAGGGGTTTGAATCGTGAATGCTGCGGGTGCGGGGGCGACGGATGCGGGATTTGCCGGGAGTACGGTGGTGCTGCCGTTGTCGTCGGTAGCGGGACTGCCGGTCGAACTGGTGGTGCTCGCGTCGGGCGTCCTCTCGTCGTCACTGCAGGCTGCGCTCAGCATGCATAGCGACACGACGATCAACGCCCTCGTCAAACGTTTGCGACGCGAAGCGGCAGTCGGCTGCGACAGAACGGACATGGCATGTCTCCGGCACGGGGAGGGAGTGCCAGGGCGTTAGCGATGCCCCGGTCAGCGATGCCGAAGGATAGTCGCTGACCTGTGTAACTTTTGTGAAGAAATGGTGAGTTGGGGAAAGTTGGGGAATTGATTCCCCGTCAGTCCGCGATCGCGACGATCGCCTCGATCTCGACGGTAATATTGCCCGGCAGCGAACCCACGCCGACCGCCGAGCGCGAATGGCGACCGGCTTCGCCGAATATATCGACGAACAGATCGGAGCAGCCGTTGATGACGCGAGGGTGCTCGGTGAAGTCCGGCGCGGCATTGACCATGCCGAGCAGCTTGACCACGCTCTTCACGCGTCGCAGATCGCCCAGTTCGTTATGCAGCACCGCGAGCAGATTGAGGCCGACCATTTGCGCGTGCCGGTAGGCTTCGTCTGCGGTGACCGTGGCGCCGACCTTGCCGGTCATCAAGCGGCCGGTTTCGTCGAGCGGTCCCTGGCCGGATAGATACAGCAGGTTGCCCTCGCGCGTGCAGTGCCTGAAATTGCCGATCGGCGTCGGCACTTGCGGAAGCTTGAGGCCGCGCGTGTGCAGCCGGTCGTAGCAGTTCATCGATAGGAAATGAGGACGAATGGTGTGAATGAGTGAGTGCGAAGGCGTGCTACGCGGCCGGTTCCTGATCGTGATGGCGCCAGCCGAGGCGCGCTTCGATGCGCGCAGCCACCGACTGCACGGCCTGCGCGAAACGCTCGGTGCCGAGTTCGGCTTTCGCCTCCGGCATCACGATCGAGATGGTGAAGACGCACGCCCCCGTGTTGTCGAGCACGGGCGCCGCGAGGCAGGCCACCGACGCATCCGACTCGCCGATCTGAATCGACAGCCGCGCCTGCAACGCTTCGCGAGCGATTGCCGCGAGCACCTCGGGCCGCGTTTCGGCGCGGCCGGTGGGCGAGCTTTGCGCATGCTGCGCGAAAAAAGCGATCCGTTCGGCGTCGGGCAGATGGCCCACCAGCAGCCGGCCCGACGCCGTCCAGTTGAGCGGCACGCGACTGCCGACGCGCGAGGTCACGCGGAAATGTCCGGGGCCTTCGGCCATTTGCTGCACGACCATCATGCCGTCTTCGAGTCCGCAGACCTGCACGGTCTCTTCGACTTCCGCCGAGAGACGTTGCATTTCTTCGTGCGCGACGGCGAGATAGTCGAGCGAGCTGGCGTAAGTCAGGCCGTATCCATATAGACGCGAGCCGAGCCAGATGCCGCCGTCCAGGCGCCGCGCGAGCAGGTTCTTCTCGACCATGTCGTTGATGATCGAATACACCGTAGACAACGGCGCGCCGACCATGCGCGCGACTTCGTACGCGGTGGCGGGGCGGTTGGCCTGCTGAAGCGCGTCGACAATCTGCACGGCGCGGTCGAGCGCGCTGGTGCGCGTGCGCGGCGCCGCTGTTTCAGCGGCCGCCGGTGCCTCGGCGGATCGGGTCGATTCTGCTGCCGCATCGGCTGTTGCGGACTGCTGCGGTCGGGACGTGCGAGCCATCTTGCTCCTCTGTCTCTGTATGTTTTTGTCCAGTTGACGCAGGGGGATTGTATGCTAGACTGATCCTCAATTACAACATATATTCCATAATTAAGAAATACCGGCTGGAGGCGCTTTAATGGACACTCGCTCTCGTTTTGGCTTACGCCCTGTCATCAATGTTTCGGGCACGATGACGAGTCTGGGCGCGTCCATTGTCAGCGCCCCGGTAATCGAGGCAGTGGCGCATGTGCTGCCGCAATTCGTCGAGATCGACGATCTGCAGCGCAAGGCCTCGGCGGCAATCGCCGAAGCATGCGGCAGCGAGGCCGGTTACGTGACCGCCTCGTGCTCGGCGGCTATTACGCTCACCATCGCCGCCGCCATGACAGGCGACGATCACGGCCTGATCGAGCGTCTGCCGGATACTGGCGGCATGCCGGGCATGCGCAACGAAGTCGTGATCCAGACCGGCCACCTCGTCAATTATGGCGCACCGATCGATCAGGCGATCCGTCTGTCGGGCGCGCGCGTCGTAGCAGTGGGCGCGGCGACTGAAGCGCATGGTTATCAGCTTGGCACCGCCATCACCGAACGCACCGCTGCGGCACTCTACGTCGTTTCGCACCACACGGTGCAGTTCGGTCTGATCCCGCTCGAAGAATTCATCGCGCTCGCGCATGCGAAAGGCGTGCCGGTGATCGTCGACGCTGCCTCGGAATACGATCTCAAACGCTTCATCTCGGCCGGTGCGGACCTGGTGCTGTATTCGGCGCACAAGTTTCTTGGCGGTCTGACGGCCGGTATCGTCGCGGGCAGGAAAGCGCTGGTACGTGCCGCTTATTTCCAGAACGGCGGCATCGGCCGTGGCATGAAGGTCGGCAAGGAAGGTATCGTCGGCGCCATTGCCGCGCTCGAACAGTGGCAGCAGCGCGATCATGTCGCGGTTCGCGCCCGCGAGCGGGGCTACCTCACGTTGTGGCGCGAAAGCCTGAACCGTTGCGAAGGCGTATGGGCCGAGATCGACGCCGATCCGACCGGCAATCCGCTGGACCGTCTGAAGCTGCATATCGATCCGAAACAGACGCGCATTACCGCCTGGGATCTCGCGGATGCGCTCGCGCGTCCGTCGGCGGGAGAGGCGCCGGTAATCGTGCGCGACCACGAGGCGGAGTTGCACTTCTTCTTTCTCGACCCGTGCAATCTGCATCCGGGCGAAGAGCGAGTCGTGCTGGAAAGACTGACTAGCGAACTGGAGCGAGCCCAAAGATCGCCCGAACCTATCGTCACGCCGTTCTATCTGCGCGACGCACGCCGTATTGCAGCACGCCGTAACTGGCCCGATTGATTCTCTCGCGCTAGCGACCGATTCATCGACAACCCTGGTTTGACTGTAGCACCGGACTTCGTTCCGGTGCCGTTTTGACTCGCCTGTTCAGTACTACTTATATCGTCGGAACACTAGGGTGTCACCGGCGTTTGTTTTTCTTTCGACTTGAGGAAACCATGAAGCACACGCAGATTCTCCGTACCGCCGCCGCCCTCGCTGTCGCCGGACTCGCCACGCAAGCCGCTCACGCGCAAAGCAGCGTGACGCTGTACGGCATCGTCGACGCAGGCTTTACCTTCACGAACAACCAGAAGGGCGAGAAGGCCTATCAGGCGACTCAGGGCAACGTGCAGGGTTCGCGCTGGGGCCTGCTGGGCACGGAAGATCTGGGCGGCGGCAACAAAGTGCTCTTCAAACTCGAAAACGGCTTCAGCCTGGAGTCGGGCGCATCGGGCCAGGGTGGGCGCATGTTCGGCCGCAGCGCGTGGGTGGCCTTGCAGAACAACAAGGCCGGCACGATCACACTCGGCCGTCAGTACAACAGCGTGCAGGACTATCTGTCGAACGTGCAGATCAACGGCGTCGGCGCGATGAGCCAGTACGGCAACGCAATCTACGATAACGACGACATCAACAACACCTATCGTACCGACAACGCGGTCAAGTACACGACGCCGACTATCGCCGGCTTCACCGCGAACGCGATGTACGCGTTCTCGAATACCGCCGGCGAATTCGCCAACAATCGCGCATGGAGTGTCGGCGCGGACTACGCGAACGGCCCGCTGCGTCTGGATGCGGCGTACTCGCTGGTCGACCAGCCGGCCAGCAACACCGCCGGCGCAGCGCCTTCGGATAACTACTACGGCACGGGCTCGTCGATCATCAGCGGTGTGAAGCGCAATCAGGTGTGGGGTGCGGGCGGTGCGTACGCATTCGGCCCGGCGACCGTCGCGCTGCTTTACACGAACTCGCAATTCCAGTTGCTCAACGGCGGCAGCCTGCGCTTCGCCAACTACGAGGCGAGCCTGAAGTATCAGTTCACGCCGGCTGCACTGCTCGCGCTCGGCTACATCTACACGACGCAAAACACCAGCGGCACGACGGCCGCCAACGCGCACTACAACCAGTTGAGCGTGGGCGGCGAGTACTTCCTGTCGAAGACGACCGACCTGTACCTGAACGGTATCTATCAGCGCGCGTCGGGTTCGCACGCATGGGTCGAAGGCATTTCGAATCCGTCGAGCAACAACGGCCAGTTCGTCACCGTCGCCGGCATTCGCCACAAGTTCTAAGTACGCGGCCCGCGTCGCCGCACACCGACACAAGATCCCGCGTGCCTCGACACGCGGGAAGCGGCGGTGCGGCTCTTTCCCTTCAGGAGCACTCATGGCGACCGTTCAAGGAAGTCTGTTACTCGTCTATGCATTGATCGCCATCATCGCGCTGGTCGTGTTGATCGCGCGCTTCAAGATGAATCCGTTTATCACCTTGATGATGGTGTCGGTGGCGCTGGCACTTGCTGTCGGCATGCCGGCGACGTCGATTCTCAAGTCGTTTGAAACCGGTGTGGGCGGCACGCTCGGCCACATTGCGATCGTGGTCGGTCTCGGCACGATGCTCGGCAAGATGATGGCCGAATCGGGCGGCGCCGAGCGTATCGCGCGCACCTTGATCGACCTGTTCGGGCCGAAGAACGTGCATTGGGCGATGATGTGCATCGCCTTCCTCGTCGGCTTGCCGGTGTTCTTCGAAGTCGGCTTCGTGCTGCTGATTCCAATCGCGTTCAACGTCGCGCAGCGTACCGGCACGTCGATGATTCGGGTCGGCATTCCGATGGTGGCGGGTCTGTCGGTCGTGCACGGCCTGATTCCTCCACACCCGGCGGCGTTGCTTGCCGTGACTGCCTACAACGCGGATATCGGTCACACGATTTTCTACGCGCTGATCGTCGGCATTCCGACCGCGGCGCTGGCGGGTCCGTTGTTCTCGAAGCTGATCGCGCGCTTCGTCGTGCTCGACGGCATCAACCCGATGGCGCAGCAGTTCATCGAACAGGACGCCAGGCGCTCGCACCAGGAATTGCCGGGCTTCGGCATCACGTTGTTGACGGTGCTGTTACCGGTACTGCTGATGTTGCTCGGCAGCTGGGCCGATGCGATCGTGCCGGCGAAGTCGGCGGCGAATAATGCCCTGCGTCTGATCGGTCACCCGGACATGGCGTTGTTGCTCGCCGTGTTGCTGAGCTTCATCACGTTCGGCAAGGCGCGCGGTTTCAACCGTGAGCAGATCCTCAAGTTCACCAACGAATGTCTCGCACCGACCGCGAGCATCACGCTGGTGGTGGGAGCGGGCGCGGGCTTCGGGCGCATTCTGATCGACAGCGGCGCGTCGAAAGCGATCGTCGATGTCGCGACCGGCGCGCACGTGCCGCTGCTGATTCTCGCGTGGCTGGTGGCGGCGCTGATTCGCGTCGCGACCGGTTCGGCGACGGTGGCGATGGCGACCGCGGCCGGCATCATCGCGCCGATCGCGGCGGCGGCAGCCGGCACGGTGGGCGGGGTGCGTCCCGAGTTGCTGGTGCTGGCGACCGGCGCGGGTTCGCTGATCCTCTCGCACGTGAACGACGGCGGTTTCTGGCTGGTGAAGGAGTATTTCGGCATGACCGTGCCGCAGACCTTCAAGACGTGGACGGTTTGCGAAACGATTATTTCGGTGACGGCGTTGTTGTTGACGCTGGGCTTGTCGACGGTCATCTGACCAGCGGGTAGCGAAAGCCGATAGCGCGGCGCGTGAGGGTGAGGCGCGCCGCGATACGCCATGTCATTCCAGCGACAAAGCGGCTAACGCTGTTGCGCAACGAAGGCGGCGATCGCCTCGTTCAGCGCATCCGGCGCATCGCGATGCGGCGAGTGTCCGCAAGCGTCGAGTTTGATGAGTTGCGCGTGCGGCACACGGTCGGCGATCGCATCGATCTGGTCCATCGTTCCGTAGTTGTCGTCGTGGCCTTGCACCGCGAGTAGCGGCTTGCGGATCGCGGCGAGTTGATGCGTCATCGACCACTGTCTGAACGCCGGATTCAACCAGACGTCGTTCCAGCCATAGAAAGCCGAATCGACGTCGGCGTGATAGCGACTGAGTTTCGCGCGAAGATCGGTGCTTTCGTAGAGCTGTTTAGTCTGCGCGATGCTCGCCACCGAGAGGTCTTCGACGAAGACATGCGGGGCAATCGCCACCGCGCCCGCCAACGCTGCGGGATGCAACGCGGCATACAGCAACGCAATCGAACCGCCGTCGCTATGGCCGATCAGCCACATACGCTGCCGTTCCCGCATGTCGATATCGAGCGCGTCGAGCAATGCGGGCAGAACGTGCTGCGCTTGACCGGTCATGAAATCGGCTGGCCATTTCACGTGATGTGCACGCGGTGTCGACCAGCCGTAGCCGGGTCGTGAATACACGAGTCCACGCATACCGAGTCGTTCGCATAGCGACTGCGGCCAGTCGCGCCACATCGCCACGGAGCCGAGGCCTTCATGCAGGAAGACGGCGATCGGCGCATCACCCGCGGCGGGATTGACCCAGCGGTACTCGATGCGCAACGGACCATACGTCTCACCGGCGGCCAAATCAGCAAAGTTGCTAGCCGTTGTTTCCTGCATAACTCACCCTATGACTGTTCGCGCAGTTTGAAGCGTTGAATCTTGCCGGTCGCGGTTTTCGGCAAGTCGCCGACGAACACGATATCGCGCGGATACTTATGCGGCGCGAGCCGGTCCTTGACGAAGCCCTTTAACTCATCCGCGAGTATCTCAGAGGGCGCGAATTCACGCTTCAACACCACGAATGCGCGCGTCTTGACGAGGCCGCCATGATCGACACCGACGACTGCGGCCTCGAGCACCGCATCGTGCTGCACCAATACCATCTCCACTTCCACCGGTGACACATACTGCCCGCTGACCTTGAGCATGTCGTCGCTGCGCCCTGCGTATACATAGCAGCCGTTCGGCAGGCGACAGTATTTATCGCCGCTGCGAATCCATTCGCCGAGAAAGGTCGCGCGGGACTTCTCACGGTTGTTCCAGTACATGACCGCCGCACTCGGCCCCTTGATGTACAGATCGCCGACTTCGCCATCGGGCACCGCTTGGCCGTGGTCGTCGCGCAATTCGATTTCATAGCCTGGTACGGGGCGGCCGGTGGTGCCGTACT
The DNA here is from genome assembly GCF_900996225.1 of Paraburkholderia sp. BCC1884. Taxonomy (GTDB): domain Bacteria; phylum Pseudomonadota; class Gammaproteobacteria; order Burkholderiales; family Burkholderiaceae; genus Paraburkholderia. Next base: position 92,574 of record NZ_CAAJGL010000112.1, read on the forward strand.
CGACCTCACCGGCGCGATTGGACAGAAAGATATGCAGCATTTCCGTCGAGCCGATGCCGTCGAGAATCTCGCAACCGAAGTGCGCCGTAAAGCGCTCGCCGATTTCACGTGGCAGCGCTTCACCCGCCGACGTGCACACGCGCATCGCGACATCGCTGCGCGCCGGCAGATTGGCCGATACCAGCATGTTCGCGTAGAGCGTGGGCACGCCATAGAACACCGTCGGGCGATGCTTGACGAGGCGCGCGAAAATCGCGTCGGCGGTGGGCCGTTCCGCCATCAGGATCGCCGTGGCGCCGACCGACAGTGGGAACGTCAGTCCATTGCCGAGACCGTAGGCGAAGAACAGCTTGGCCGCCGAGAACACCACGTCGCTTTCGACGATGCCGAGAATCGGCTTCGCATACAGTTCGGCGGTCCAGTACAGATTGGCATGCGTGTGGACCGTGCCCTTCGGCTTGCCGGTCGAACCCGACGAGTAAAGCCAGAAGGCGATGTCGTCGCCGCCGGTCGCGGCCGCTCTGGCGGCCGGCGCGGCGGCGTCGATCAGGGCTTCGAGCACCGGCGCGAGGAGCGGCTCGCCGGTGTCCGGTTGCGAGACGATCAACTGGCAGCCGTCGTGTTCGGCGGACTCCAGCGCTTGTGTCACGCTCGGCAATAGCGGGCCCGACGCGATGACGGCGCGTGCGTGGCTGTGGGTGAGCATGTACACATAATCGGCGGATGTAAGCAGCGTGTTGGCGACGACCGGAACCACGCCTGCGTAGAGCGCGCCGAGAAATGCAACCGGTAGCGCCACGCTATCGAGCATCACGAGGAGGACGCGCTCTTCGGGATGCACGCCGAGCGTGCGCAACGCGCCGGCGAAGCGGCGCGCGCGGTTCTCGAGTTCGGCGTAAGTGGTGACGCATGTGTCGTCGATATAGGCGGTCTTGCCGGCGCGCGGTTCATTCAGTGCGAACAGATAGGCCGCGAAATTGAATAGCGCGGGCGGCGGCTCGATCGGCGCAACGGGCCGGTTTGCAGTCGTTTCCAGCAGGGCTTCCATATGTCTCCTCCATCCGGTGGGGGCGGTCCGGCTGTTTTGCGCTCGTGATCCGCTCGATGCTTGTGCGTTTGCGTTTCCCTGCTCGACGGGTGGTACGTAAAGGTTGCTATGCGCCCGGCAGATGGGTCGCTTGCGTGAGCGTGCCGATCGCCGCGCTGGCCGCCTGGATCGCCGAGCGCCGGTGATAGAACCCGAGCGCACGCACGCCACCCAGTTCTTCGCCGCCGCCTGCACGACCGGGACCGCCATGCAGCGACATCGGCATCACGTTGCCATGTCCGGTCTGGCTTTGCTGAACGGATGGCGAGATGGCGTGCACCCGTCCGTGCGAATCGGCGAGCTCCAGCGCGAGGCGGCCGAGATGCGCTTCGTCGTTCGAATAGATCGACGCGACGAGCGAGCCCTGGCCGCGTCGCGCGAGCGCGACGGCATGCGCTTCGGGTAAGCTGTCAGGGCCGGTGGCGACGCGATAGGGCGCCACGCTCGCCACCGGCCCGAATACTTCGACGTCGTGCAGCAAGGCGGCGCTATCGGGATCGTTCACGACGAACAGATGCGGCGCCACGCACGCCGCAATGCTTGCATCCGCATCGATCAATGCGGCAGCCGAGCCGTCGTATGCCAGCACGGCTTCCTCGCGCAGCGCGGCGATCCCGGCCAGCACGTTCTCGTATTGCTCGCGGCTCACGAGTGAGCCCATCCGCACCGCGTCGTTGCGCGGATTGCCGACGGTGATCGTCGCGAGCTTCGTTTTGAGCGCATCCAGCACCGCTTCGAGCACGGACTCCGGCACGAACGCGCGGCGTATCGCCGTGCATTTTTGCCCGGATTTCACGGTGATTTCGCGTACGACTTCCTTGATGAAGAGGTCGAAGGCGGGCGTGTCCGGCGTCGCGTCGGCGCAAAGAATCGCGCTGTTCAGGCTGTCGGCTTCCACGTTCAGACGCGCGCCGCGTTGCACAAAGGCGGCGTGCGCACGCAAGGTCGCGGCGGTGTCGGCCGAGCCGGTGAAGGACACGACATCGAAGGCCTGTACCTGGTCGAGCAGGCCTGCGGAACTGCCGCAGATCACGGACAAGGCACCCGCCGGCAGAAGGCCTGCGTCGACCACGTCGGCGACCATGCGTTGCGTGAGCCAGGCCGTTGCAGTAGCGGGTTTGACGATGACAGGCACGCCGGATAGCAACGCAGGCGCCGCCTTCTCCCACAAGCCCCACGATGGGAAATTGAAGGCGTTGATCAAGAGCGCCACGCCGCGCGTCGGTGTGAGCACGTGCTGGACGCTGAACGATTGATCCTTGCTCAACGAGACCGCCTCGCCGTCGCGCAAGGCGTGCACGTCGCCGAGCGACGCACCGAGTTTCGCGTAATACGACAAGGTGAAAATGCCGCCGTCGATATCGACTGCCGAATCGTTGCGCGTGGTGCCCGAGTTCGCGGTGGCGATCGCGTAGTAGTCGTCGCGCTTCGACTGCAGCAGCTTGACGATATCGGCGAGGCGGGCGGCACGTTGTGCGTAACTCAGCGCGCGCCACGCCGCGCCGCCTTTGTCACGCGCGAAATCGAAGGCCTGCGCGAGATCGAGGCCTTCGCTCGACACGCGCACGAGCGCTTCGCCTGTCACCGGATCGGTGAGCGTCACGCCGTCGCCGCGGCCCGCGACCCATTGGCCGCCCACGTAGTTCTTCAATAGTTCGGTCATGGCGGCTCTCAGGCAGGAGTGAATTCGATTGCGCCTTGCGGCAGCAGGTACAGCACCAGCGCGTCGCCGTTTGCAACAGTCGGTCGATGCGCGGAGCCAGGGCCGTACACGCACCAGCCGGCCGGGTGGCCGTCGAAAGTGGCGGCGTCGGTGAGCGGCATGATCAGATCGATCTCGCCGTTTGGATGAACGTGATGGGGACCGGCAATGTTTTTCATCTCGACCACGTCGACGGAAAAACCGTGTGTCTCGGGCAGTGCCTTGAAAATCCGGCCGTAGCGGATGCCGCCGCCTTCGCGATTGCACAGCCAGCCTTCGGCCACGCCCGCGCGGCACGCCGCGGCGAGATCGCGAAACGTCTCGCCGCCGGCGGGATAGGTGCCGTTGAGCCACGCCGCGAGATCGCCGTCGAGCGCCCGGTCGGCCAGTTGCGCGGTCACGCCCGCGATCAGGCGCTGGAATTCTTGTGGGGACATGTGAGCCTCCAGATCGGCGCGCACGCACCTTAATGCATGCGTGATGTCGCGTCGTCTCCGTCACGCTGTCGAAAAAGCTCGACAGCGTTTGTTATTGGATCAATATTTGGCGAAAATTAAACCGTTCACCGGGTGTGTGTCAAGCACTATAGTACATGTATCGTATTCGATAGGCAGTGAAACATGAACCAAAATTACTCTCCAGCGCCACTAGACGATTCGTCCGATGAGGACGCAGGCCGCGCGGAGCGGGCCGACCGCGGCGGCGAGCGCGAAGAGCGCGATCCCTTTCTGACCGCGATGGGTGAACGCGTGCGTTTGCTGCGCGCGCGTCGCGGCATGACCCGCAAGACGCTGGCGACCGAGACCGGTTTGTCGGAGCGACATCTGGCCAATCTGGAGTCGGGGGTAGGCAACGCGTCGGTGCTGGTGTTGCGGCAGATCGCGGCCACCTTGAACTGCCCGCTCGCCGAGGTGATCGGCGACGAAACCACCGCGTCCGCGGAATGGCTGTTGATCCGTGAATTGCTGCAAGGGCGCGACCAGGCGGCGCTGCAGCGCGCCCGCGTGGCGCTTGCCGAGATGTTCGCCCAGGCGCCGCGCGACCCGCATCGCAAGGACCGGATCGCCCTGATCGGTCTGCGCGGCGCGGGTAAATCGACCTTCGGGCGGATGCTCGCGCAGGAGCGCAAAGTGCCGTTCGTCGAGCTGACTCGCGTGATCGAGCAACTGGCCGGTTGCCCGCCCTCCGAGATTCATTCGCTCTATGGCGCGGCGGCTTACCGGCGTTATGAACACCGCGCGCTCGAGGCGGTGATTCAGGAACACGAGCGCGCGGTGATCGCGTCGCCGGGTGGCCTGGTGTCGGAGGCGGGGACTTTCAATGCGCTGCTCTCGCACTGCTACACCGTCTGGCTGCAGGCCACGCCGGAGGAGCACATGCGGCGCGTGGTGGCGCAAGGCGATTTGCGCCCGATGTCGGGCAACAAGGAGGCAATGGACGATCTCAAGCGCATTCTGGCGGGGCGCAGCGAACTTTACGGTCGTGCCGACATGACTTTCGACACCAGCGAGAAAACCTTGGCCGACGCCTATCTGCAACTGCGCGATCGTCTCGCCGCGAGGCTCGCCGCCGAATCGCCCGATGAGGCAGGCCCAGGCTGACATGCAGCGAGACGTCGGGGTTTACTAGCAAACATGCACTAAAATGCTTTACATGGGTGTGATGATGCACTATTGTTCAAAAAACAGAGTTTGCATCGTCCAGTCAGGAGACGCCCCATGTCCACAGCAGAAACCGCCGTTGCGCCGGTCGACTACCGCACCGATCCCTCGCAGTACAAGCATTGGAAGCTGACCTTCAGCGGCCCGGTTGCAACGCTCGGCATCGATATCGCCGAGGAAGGCGGCATCCGCGACGGCTACAAGCTGAAGCTGAATTCCTACGACCTCGGCGTCGATATCGAATTGCACGATGCAATACAGCGCATCCGCTTCGAGCATCCGGAAGTCAAAACGGTGGTGCTCACCAGCCTGAAGGACCGCGTGTTCTGCTCGGGCGCCAACATTTTCATGCTCGGTTTGTCCTCGCATGCGTGGAAGGTGAATTTCTGCAAGTTCACCAACGAAACGCGTAACGGTCTCGAAGACTCGTCGCGCTACTCGGGGCTGAAGTTTCTCGCGGCGGTGAACGGCGCATGCGCCGGCGGCGGGTATGAGCTCGCGCTGGCTTGCGACGAAATCTATCTGGTGGACGACCGCTCGTCGTCGGTGTCGCTGCCGGAAGTGCCGCTGCTGGGCGTGCTGCCGGGCACGGGCGGTTTGACGCGTGTCACCGACAAACGCAAGGTGCGCCACGATCGCGCCGACATCTTCTGCACGGTGGTCGAAGGCATTCGCGGCGAGCGCGCGAAAGCATGGCGTCTGGTGGATGAAGTCGTGAAGCCGAATCAGTTCGATCAGGCGATCCAGGCGCGCGCGCTCGAACTCGCCGCACAAAGCGATCGTCCTGCCGATGCGCAAGGCGTTGTGCTCACTCGTATCGAACGCACCGATCGCGAGGACGGCCTCACTTACAGGACCCTCGACATCACGATCGATCGCGCCAAACGAATTGCCACCTTCACGGCGAAAGCACCCGCGACGGAACAGCCCAGCGATATCGAAGCGATCGTTGCGGCCGGCGTGAACTGGTGGCCGCTGCAATTCGCCCGCGAACTGGACGATGCGATCCTGTCGATGCGCACCAACGAGTTGCAGGTCGGCACGTGGGTCTTCAGAACCGAAGGCGAAGCGCGCAATCTGCTCGCCGTGGATGCCACGCTGATGCAGCACAAGGACCATTGGTTCGTGCGCGAAACGATTGGCCTCTTGCGTCGTACGCTGGCACGCATCGACGTGTCTTCACGTTCGCTGTTCACGCTGATCGAGCCGGGCTCCTGCTTCGTGGGCACCTTCGCCGAACTCGCGTTCGCAGCAGACCGCACCTACATGGCCGCGCTGCCGTCCAACGAAGACGAGGAGCCGGCGATCACGCTCTCCGAAGTCAACTTCGGTCTTTATCCGATGGTCACGCATCAATCGCGTCTTGCGCGCCGTTTCTATGAAGAGGCCGGCCCGCTCGACGCTGTGCGCTCGCTGATCGGTCAGCCGATCAAGCCGGTGGAAGCCGAACGGCTCGGTCTCGTGACCGCGTCGCCCGACGATATCGACTGGGCCGACGAAATCCGCATCGCGCTGGAAGAACGCGCGGCGATGTCACCGGATGCGTTGACCGGCCTCGAAGCCAATCTGCGCTTCAACGGACCGGAAACGATGGAGACGCGCATTTTCGGCCGTCTCACTGCCTGGCAGAACTGGATCTTCAACCGGCCGAATGCAGTGGGCGAGAAGGGCGCGCTCAAGGTGTACGGCAAGGGCAGCAAGGCGCAATTCGACGTCTCGCGCGTTTGACCCTGACTCGCCTCTCACCGTCTGCACTGCAGTTTCCGAACAAGGAACCGACCATGTCAACGATCAACTACAGCGAAAAGATTCCGAACAACGTCAACCTCGCCGACGACCGCGCGCTCCAACGCGCGCTCGAACAGTGGCAGCCTAATTTTCTGTCCTGGTGGGGCGATATGGGCCCGGAAGGCTCGCATGGCTATGACGTCTATCTGCGCACGGCGGTGAGCGTCGATGCGGGCGGCTGGGCGCACTTCGATCACGTGAAGATGCCGGATTATCGCTGGGGCATTTTTCTCACACCGGGCGAACAGGATCGCAAGATCCACTTCGGCGAGCACAAAGGCGAGGCGGCCTGGCAGGACGTGCCCGGCGAGCATCGCGCCAATCTGCGCCGGATTATCGTCACGCAAGGCGATACGGAGCCGGCGTCGGTCGAGCAGCAGCGGCACCTGGGGTTGACCGCACCTTCCATGTACGACTTGCGCAACCTGTTCCAGGTCAACGTGGAAGAAGGCCGTCATTTGTGGGCGATGGTGTATCTGCTGCATCGCTATTTCGGCCGCGACGGCCGCGAGGAAGCCGAGGCACTGCTGGGTCGCCGTTCCGGCGATGAGGACAACCCGCGCATTCTCGGTGCATTCAACGAGAAGACGCCGGATTGGCTCGCGTTCTATATGTTCACGTATTTCACCGACCGCGACGGCAAATTCCAGTTGTCGGCACTGGCCGAGTCGGGCTTCGATCCGCTCGCGCGCACGACGAAATTCATGTTGACCGAAGAAGCGCACCATATGTTCGTCGGCGAATCGGGCGTGTCACGCGTGATCCAGCGCACGGCGCAGGTGATGAACGAACTGGGCACCGACGACGTCGCGAAGATTCGCGCGGCTGGTGTGATCGATCTGCCGACCATTCAGCGCTATCTGAACTTCCACTACTCGGTGACGATCGATCTGTTCGGCGCGGATCATTCGTCGAATGCCGCGACCTTCTATAGCTCGGGTTTGAAAGGCCGCTATGAAGAGAACAAGCGCGACGACGATCATCAATTGAACGGGCAGAGCTACAAGCTGCTCGACGTGCAGGAAGGCAAGCTGGTCGAGCGCGAAGTGCCGATGCTCAACGCGATGAATGAAGTGCTGCGCGACGACTACATCAAGGATTCGGTGGCGGGCGTGGGCCGCTGGAATAAGGTGCTCGAAAAAGCCGGGATCGATTTTCGCATGACCGTGCCGCATAAAGCGTTCAACCGGCAGATCGGCACTTTTGCGAACACGCGTGTGTCGCCCGACGGCCGCGTGGTCAGCGAAACCGAATGGGCCGCCAACGAGGCGAAGTGGCTCGCCACGCCGGAAGATCGCGCCTACGTAGCGTCGCTGATGGGTCGTGTCACGGACCCCGGCAAGTTCGCCAACTGGATCGCGCCGCCGGCCATGGGCGTGAACCGTCAGCCGGTGGATTTCGAATACGTGCGCTTTAACTGAGTATCTGTCCGACGTACCTGGTGGAGGAAGTCATGAACGGCCCAGTATCGATCGAAGTTCTCAGGCAGCATCTGATCGATCCGGAGATCTGCATTCGCTGCAACACGTGCGAAGAGACTTGCCCGGTCGATGCGATCACGCACGACGACAGTAACTATGTGGTCAAGGCGGAAATCTGCAACGGCTGCATGGCGTGCGTGCCGCCTTGTCCGACGGGCGCGATCGACAACTGGCGCACCGTGTTGCGAGCCGACGCGTATCCGGTCGACGAGCAGTTCAAGTGGGACGTGCTGCCGGAACAGACCACGATGGCCGTTGCGGCGGTGGATGAAACGTCGAACGTGGATGCGTCGGACGAGGCGAGCGGGATCGAAGTGGACACCGTGCGCGGTTCGGTCGTGCCGCCGTGGTCGGCCGCTAAGCCGTACGTGAATCTCTATACGCACAAGACGCCGACCACTGCGACCGTGGTCGGCAACTACCGGCTCACGGATGCGTCGACCGATAGCGATATTCATCATATCGTGCTCGATTTCGGCACGATGCCGTTTCCCGTACTGGAAGGTCAGTCGATCGGTATTTTGCCGCCGGGTGCGAGCGGCGATGGCCGCGCGCATCACGCGCGTCAATATTCGATCGCGAGTCCGCGCGACGGCGAGAGGGCCGGTTATAACAACGTCTCGCTGACTGTCAAACGCGTTTCGCAGCAACACGGCGACACGATCGACGGCGTCTGCTCGAACTATTTGTGCGATTTGAAGAAGGGCGATGTCGTCAGTGTGATCGGACCGTTCGGCGGCACCTTCCTGATGCCGAACCATCCAGATTCGCATTTGTTGATGATCTGCACGGGCACGGGGTCGGCGCCGATGCGCGCGATGACCGAGTATCGCCGGCGGCGGCGTTTAAAGGGCGCCACGGGCAAGCTGATGCTGTTTTTCGGCGCGCGGACCAAGGAGGAGTTGCCGTACTTCGGGCCGCTCACCAATCTGCCGAAAGATTTCATCGACACCAATCTGGCGTTTTCGCGCACACCGGGTCAACCGAAGCGTTATGTGCAGGACGCGATGCGCGAGCGGGCGGTGGATGTGGCGCAGATGTTGAAGGACGACAACACGCATATTTACGTGTGCGGGTTGAAGGGAATGGAGGACGGCGTGCTACAGGCGCTCAAGGAGATCGGCGAGCGGCATCAGCTGGATTGGGAGGTGCTGTGGGCGAGGTTGAAGCGGGAGGGGCGGTTGCATCTGGAGACGTATTGAGCAAGGATTCAGCGCCCTTGTGGTGCTCCGCGGCGTGGGCCCGCAAGGTGCCTTCACCAGATGGTTTTAACGTGACGGTACGCGCGGATCTTTTCGTCTTTCGTGACGAGCGGAGCGGCCAGTTTGCGGGCTGTCGCGACGATCATCCGGTCGGCGGGGTCCTTATGGAACTCGCCAGGCAGCTCGACGGATTTGATTGAGATTTCTACATCGACAGGAACGAAGCGTACCGCTTCGATCGACGATACTGCAGCAAGCCAACTGCTCACGTCCATCGAGAGATCAAGTCTTTCCCGCTCTACCAGCATGGCAATTTCCCAGGCGGAGATGGCCGAGACGACGATGTCACCACCAGCCAACTCCTGAGTAATCGCCGATTTTGCTTTCCTGCTCAAGCTCGCATCGCCGTTGACCCACCAGATCAAGGTATGGGTGTCCAGCACGATCACTGCGCAGCCTCCCAGTCGTCCTCCGCCACGGGCGCCGTGGGATTGTCATAGCGCAGGACCGTTCCGCGCAGCACATCGAGGGCGCTGCGTTCGACGCCGCGATAGGGGCGCACTTCGACTGCTGGTTTGCCATGGTCAGTAACGATCACACTTTCCCCCGAAGATTCCACCTGCCGGAAGTATTCCAGCGCTTTGGCTTTGAATTCAGATTTGGATACGAGTTGTCCTGCCATGATTATACCTATGGTCAGATGTCTATAGTCATAATTGCGAGATGAGACCGGATTATACCTAGTCCGTGGACTATCGCGAGGATCGCGTGTCTGTCGGCGACACCGCCCCACACGCCCGAATCACCAACTGCACCACCTCTTCCGTGGTCGCCTCGAACGCCTTTTGCGTCAACGCACGCTTGCCTTTGAGCGCGCGAATCTGCGCGTCGAAGTCGGCGTAATGCTGGGTGGTTGCCCAGATCATGTACATCAGCGTTTGCGCATTCACCGGCGCGAGCAGGCCGCGCGCAATCCAGTCGTCGATCACCTTCACGCGACTCTCGAGCCAGGGCTTCACGCGTCCGGTGAGAATGTCCTCCATGTGCTCGGCGCCGTGAATGATCTCGCTCGCCCATACCTTCGAGCCGAGTGGACGACGGCGCGACAATTCCATTTTCGCGCGCACGTAGCCGCCGATCGCTTCGACCGGATCGTCGCTGCATTCGAACGTATCCGCCGCGCGATGCCAGTCTTCGAACAGATCTTCCAGCACGCGCCGATACAACGCGAGCTTCGTCGGGAAGTAGTAATGCACGTTGGCTTTCGGTAAGCCTGCGCGCTCCGCGATCATCGCGGTGCTGGCGCCGTCGAGTCCCCGCTCGGCGAAAACCGCTTCGGCGCACTGCAGCAGATGCGCTTCATTCGACTCGCGAATATGTGCCTTGCGCCGCCGCAAAGGCAAGCGGGTTTGCTCGTTTTCAGTGATGTCGGCGGCCACGTCGTCGTCTCTCATGTTTGCCTTCGGCGGCATGCGTGCCGCGTCGCGCTTCATTCTAGTCGCTCGACGCGACACGCACACGCGCATTCATCGCGCGCGACAAAGCGCTGCTGCGCTGCAATGGCACGCTTCTCGCTATGTTTTCCACCGTACGAAAGGCATTGATTTGGCGGGCTTAATCAGCTACAACCTGTCCAACTGGACAGGATTGGAAGAGCGGGCGATGCCCCAGGGTTTGCCCTCTGAACAAGAGGCGTCAACACGCATCGAGTGTGCACCGCTGCCGTGCGGGCACGCCCCAAAACCCGCCGTCGATGCACCAGTTTCATGTCGGTTCACCGAAAGGAGCGAGACGAATGAATGCGGTATCCGAAGCATTGAGGCAAGCAGAACCCGCCACGTCGATCAGGATCGACGGCAAGCGGCTGTGGGACAGCCTGATGACGATGGCGAAGATCGGCGCCACGCCGAAAGGCGGTGTCTGCCGCCTGGCGCTCACCGACCTCGACAAGGAAGGGCGCGATCTGATCGTGAGCTGGGCCAGGGACGCCGGCTGCACGATCAGCGTCGATCAGATGGGCAACGTGTTCATGCGCCGCGCCGGCCGCAATCCCGATGCGCTGCCGGTAATGACCGGCTCGCACGCGGACTCGCAACCCACCGGTGGCCGTTTCGACGGCATTTACGGCGTGCTGGGCGGTCTCGAAGTGATTCGCAGTCTGAACGATCACGGCATCGAGACCGAGCATCCGGTCGAGGTGGTGATCTGGACCAACGAAGAAGGCTCGCGTTTCGCTCCCGCCATGGTCGCCTCAGGCGTGTTCGCCGGCGTGTTCACGCTCGACTACGGCCTCTCGCGCAAGGACGTGGACGGCAAGACCATCGGTGAAGAATTGAAACGCATCGGCTATGCGGGCGATTTGCCGTGCGGCGGACGTCCCTTGCATGCGGCCTTTGAATTGCACATCGAACAGGGGCCGATTCTCGAAGCCGAGCACAAGACCATCGGCGTGGTGACCGACGCGCAAGGTCAACGCTGGTACGAAATCACCCTGACCGGGCAGGAGGCGCATGCGGGTCCGACGCCTATGCCGCGGCGGCGCGATGCCTTGCTTGGCGCCGCGCGCGTGGTCGATCTGGTCAATCGCATCGGCCTCGACAACGCACCGTTCGGTTGCGCGACGGTCGGCATGATGCAGGTCTATCCGAACTCGCGCAACGTGATTCCCGGGCGGGTGTTCTTCACGGTCGATTTCCGTCATCCCGACGATGCCGTGCTGGCGAAAATGGATGCCGCCTTGCGTGAAGGTGTGGCGAAGATCGCGAGCGCTATCGGCCTTGAAACCGAACTCGACCAGATCTTTTATTACGCGCCCGTCGCCTTCGACGAAGCCTGCGTGAAGTCGGTGCGCGCGGCGGCGGAACGCTTCGGTTATCCGCATCGCAACATGGTGTCCGGTGCGGGACACGATGCCTGTTATCTGTCGCAAGTCGCGCCGACGTCGATGGTGTTCGTGCCGTGCGTCGACGGTATCAGTCACAACGAAATCGAGGACGCCACGCTCGAATGGATCGAGGCGGGCGCCAACGTGTTGCTGCACGCGATGCTGGAGCGCGCATGCGAGCCGGTTTCATGATCCATCGGTAGTTTTTTGCGGTTGCGGTGGTTTCATCCGCTTCACCGTCGTGCCCATAAAAGATGCCGCCCCGGCTGCGCTTCAGCGCAGCCGGCGGGACCGGCTACGTCCTCACATCGAAGAAGGAACGTGTATGGCTATCAAGCAAACCGGCGACATTGCCGCGCAGCGGCTATCGCCCGAGCAGCTTTCGTGCGAGTTCTCCGACATCGCGCCTTTGCTCGACGCAAGCGCGGCGGCCGCCGCGGCGAGTCGCTGCCACTACTGCTACGACGCGCCGTGCGTAAACGCGTGCCCCACGCAGATCGACATTCCCAGTTTCATTCGCAAGATCGGCAACGGCAATCTGAAAGGCGCGGCGGTCGATATTCTCTCGGCCAATCCGATGGGCGGCATGTGCGCGCGCGTTTGCCCGACCGAAATTCTTTGCGAAGGCGCATGCGTTCGTAATCATCAGGATGCGAAGCCGGTTGCAATCGGCGCGCTGCAACGTCATGCAACCGATTGGGCCATGGCGCGTGGTGAGCCACTGTTCACGCGGGCCGCACCGACTGGCCGGCAGGTGGCGGTGGTCGGCGCGGGGCCGGCGGGACTCGCTTGCGCGCATCGGCTTGCGCTGGCCGGCCACGACGTCACGATTTACGACGCTCGCGAAAAAGCGGGCGGCCTCAATGAATACGGCATCGCTGCCTATAAGACCGTCGACGATTTTGCGCAGCGGGAAGTCGAGTGGTTGTGCTCGGTCGGCGGTATCGAGATCAAACACGGCGTCTCGCTGGGTCAAGACCTCGACCTCGATACGCTGCGCAAGCAACACGATGCCGTGTTTCTCGCGATCGGTCTGACGGGCGTGCGCGCGCTGGCGATGGAAGGCGAAGACTTGAGCGGCGTGATGAACGCCGTGGATTTCATCGAACAGGTACGCGCCGCGAGCGACGTCGGCACGGTGCCGGTCGGCCGCCGGGTCGTCGTGATCGGCGGCGGCAATACGGCAGTGGATGCCGCCGTGCAAAGCCATAAGCTCGGTGCGACCACGGTGACGATGGTGTATCGACGCGGCGTCGAATCGATGAGCGCCACCTGGGCCGAACGCGACTTCGCGCAGACCAGCGGCGTAACGCTCATTACGCACGCAAGGCCGATGCGTCTGATTGGCGAAGACGGCGTGGTCACGGGTGTCGAATTCGAGCGCACGTCGAGCGGGGGCACTCAGGAGCGTTTCGTTGTCGAAGCGGACATGGTGCTCAAGGCAATCGGTCAAACCTTGGTGCCGGTCGGCGTCGCGCGCGAACTGTTGACGCTCGACGGCAGCCGCATCGCAGTGGATGCGAGTGGGCAGACCACGCTTGCCGGCGTGTGGGCAGGTGGCGATTGCGCGGCGACCGGTGGCATCGATCTCACGGTGCAGGCGGTGCAGGACGGCAAGGTCGCGGCCGCCGGCATCGACGCCGACTTCGCCCGCACGGCCGTGAAAGCCGCGTAGACGGGTCGAGCCGCCCACATCACACACCTGATACAGACAAAAACAGCTGTCCCCAAGGAGCCGAACATGGCCGATCTGCGCTGTACGATTGCCGGCATCACTTCGCCGAATCCTTTCTGGCTCGCCTCCGCGCCGCCGACCGACAAAGCCTATAACGTGAACCGCGCGTTCGAAGCGGGCTGGGGCGGCGTGGTGTGGAAGACGCTGGGCCTCGACCCACACGTGGTGAACGTCAGCTCGCGCTATGGCGCGGTGCAATGGAACGGCCAGCGCATGGCGGGCCTGAACAACATCGAGCTGATCACCGACCGTCCGCTCGATATCAATCTCAAGGAAATCGCGCAGGTCAAACGCGACTGGCCGGATCGCGCGATGATCGTCTCGCTGATGGTGCCGTGCAACGAACGTGACTGGAAATGGATTTTGCCGCTGGTGGAGGACACCGGAGCGGACGCGGTCGAACTCAATTTCGGCTGCCCGCACGGCATGAGCGAACGCGGCATGGGCGCGGCGGTCGGCCAGGTGCCGGAGTACATCGAGATGGTCACGCGCTGGGTCAAGGAAGGCACCCGACTGCCGTGTCTCGTGAAGCTCACACCGAATATCAGTGACATTCGCCTCGGTTCGCGAGCGGCTTATCAAGGTGGCGCGGACGGCGTGTCGCTCATCAACACGATCAACTCGATCGTGGCGGTCGATCTCGATGCGATGGCGCCGTTGCCGATGGTCGATGGCAAGGGCACGCACGGCGGCTACTGCGGGCCGGCCGTCAAGCCGATTGCGTTGAACATGGTCGCCGAAATCGCGCGTGATCCGGAGACGCCGAATCTGCCGATCTCCGGCATCGGCGGGATCTCGACCTGGCGCGACGCCGCCGAATTCATGGTGCTCGGCGCGGGCAGCGTGCAGGTCTGCACGGCGGCGATGCATTACGGCTTTCGCATCGTCTCCGATCTCGCCGACGGCCTCTCGAACTGGATGGACGAAAAAGGCTATGCGACGCTCGACGATATTCGCGGCCGCGCCGTGCCCAACGTCACCGACTGGAAGTACCTGAACCTCAAATACGACATCAAGGCGCGCATCGATCAGGACAAGTGCATTCAGTGCGGCCTGTGCCACATCGCCTGTGAGGACACGGCGCATCAGGCGATCATGAAAGAAAAAGATGGCGTCCGGCATTTTGAAGTGATGGACTCCGAATGTGTCGGCTGCAATCTGTGCATGCACGTCTGCCCGGTCGAGCAATGCATCACGATGGAACGCGTGGATAACGGCGAGTACGCGAACTGGACCACGCATCCGAATAACCCGGCGCGCGTGGGCGTTCCGGAAACGGCCGGCGCGGATGCCGGGCAGAGCGTCGAAGCGACGGCGCACGCACACGCGGCAAAGGCAGCCTGACCATATTCACCTCATAGCCCGACGCGCCACCAGACGCCGCGCGGGTCCCAACGATCCAGTGGAGATCTTTCGATGAAGCAGACAGCGCAATCCGTCGATCCGCAGCTAGCGGCCGGCGCGCAGGGCAGCAGTCTTTACAACGACGACCTCGCGCCGACCGGCGTCGCGCAACGCACCTGGCGGTGGTATCACTTCGCCGCGTTGTGGGTGGGGATGGTGATGAACATCGCGTCGTACATGCTCGCCGCGGGCTTGACGGAAGAGGGCATGTCGCCGTGGCAGGCCGTGGCGACCGTGTTGCTCGGCAATCTGATCGTGCTGGTGCCGATGCTGTTGATCGGCCATGCAGGCGCCAAGCATGGCATTCCGTACGCCGTGCTGGTGCGCTCCTCGTTCGGCACGCAAGGCGCCAAGCTGCCGGCCATGCTGCGCGCGATCGTCGCGTGTGGCTGGTACGGGATTCAGACCTGGCTCGGCGGTAGCGCGATCTACACGCTGCTGAACATTCTTACCGGCAACGCACTGCATGGCGCGGCCTTGCCGTTTCTCGACATTTCGCTCGCGCAGCTCGCCTGTTTTCTCGCGTTCTGGGCCTTGCAGATCTACTTCATCGTGCATGGCACCGACTCGATCCGCTGGCTCGAAAGCTGGTCCGCACCGATCAAGATCGTGATGTGCATCGCGCTCGTATGGTGGGCGACGTCGAAGGCGGGCGGTCTCGGCTCGATGCTGTCGGCGCCGTCGCAATTCGTCGCGGGCGGCAAGAAAGAGGGGATGTTCTGGGCGACCTTCTGGCCCGGCCTCACCGCGATGGTCGGTTTCTGGGCGACGCTCGCGCTGAACATCCCCGACTTCACGCGCTTCGCCCGAACGCAGCGCGACCAGATCATCGGCCAGTCGGTCGGCTTGCCGGTGCCGATGGCCTTGCTCTCGGTGATCTCGGTGGTGGTGACCTCGGCCACCGTAGTGATCTACGGCAAGGCGATCTGGGACCCGATCGACCTGACGAGCCGCATGACGGGCATCGGCGTGGGACTCGCGCTCATCATCCTGACGCTCGACACGATGTGCTGCAATCTGGCGGCCAACCTCGTCGGTCCGGCTTACGATTTTTCGAGCCTGTGGCCGAAGGGGATTTCGTATCGCGTCGGCGGCATGATTACCGCGACCATCGCGATCGTGATGATGCCGTGGAAGATCCTCGCGACCACGCAAGGCTATATCTTCACGTGGCTGGTCGGTTATTCGGCTCTGCTCGGTCCGGTCGCGGGCATTCTGATGGTCGACTACTTCCTGATTCGCGGCACGCGGCTCGATGCGCGCGAACTGTTCGACGAGCATGGCGAATACAGTTACACGGGCGGCTGGAATATCGGCGCGGTGGTCGCGCTGCTGGTCGGCGTGTTGCCGAATCTGCCGGGTTTCCTGCACACCGCATTTCCGGCTTCGTTCCCGAACGTGCCGGCGATCTTCAACACGCTCTACACGTATGCATGGTTTGTCGGACTCGCGTTGGCGTCGATCGTATACAGCGCCTGGATGAAATTGAGCAAGGGGCCGAGCGCGCGCGTGGCGAGCGCATGAGCCTGCAGTACGAAGTAGGACCGAAACCAGCAGTTCATAAGGAGGCGGCAACATGACGACCCTGATTCGCGGCGGCACGATTATCGACGCGGAGAACACCTATCGTGCGGATGTATTGTGTGCGGACCCGCAGGACGGCGGCACGATCCTGCAGATCGGCGCCGACCTCGAAGCGCCCGCGGGCGCCACGATCGTCGATGCGGGCGGGCAGTACGTCATGCCCGGCGGCATCGATCCACATACGCATATGGAATTGCCCTTCATGGGCACGACCGCGAGCGACGATTTCTACACGGGCACGGCGGCGGGTTTATCGGGCGGCACGACCAGCATTATCGATTTCGTGATTCCGAGCCCGAAGCAGTCGCTGATGGAAGCCTTCAGGGAATGGCGCGGCTGGGCCGAGAAAGCTTCGTCCGATTACGGCTTTCACGTCGCGGTCACGTGGTGGGACGACTCGGTCTATCGCGACATGGGCACGCTCGTGCATGAACACGGCGTGTCGAGTTTCAAGCACTTCATGGCCTACAAGAACGCAATCATGGCCGACGACGAAGTGCTGGTGAACAGCTTCTCGCGTTCGCTCGAACTCGGCGCATTGCCCACCGTGCATGCGGAGAATGGCGAACTCGTGTTCCAGTTGCAGCGACAGTTGCTGGCCAAAGGCTTCACGGGACCGGAGGCGCATCCGCTGTCGCGGCCGCCGGAAGTGGAAGGCGAGGCGGCCAATCGCGCGATTCGCATCGCACAGGTACTCGGCGTGCCGGTGTATATCGTGCATGTCTCCGCGAAAGATGCGGTCGACGCCATCGCGCGTGCCCGTAGCGAAGGGCTGCGCGTGTTCGGCGAAGTGCTGCCGGGTCATCTGGTAATCGACGAAGCGGTGTATCGCGATCCCGACTGGACGCGCGCGGCGGCGCACGTGATGAGCCCGCCGTTTCGCTCGGCCGAACATCGCGAGGCATTGTGGCGCGGTTTGCAGGCGGGTCAGCTGCACACCACGGCGACCGATCACTGCGTGTTCTGTGCGTCGCAGAAAGCCATGGGCCGCGAGGACTTCACCAAGATCCCAAACGGCTGCGGCGGCGTCGAGGACCGCATGGCGGTGCTCTGGCATCACGGTGTGAATTCGGGGCGTCTCACGCCGAACGAGTTCGTGCGCGTCACGTCGACCAATGCGGCGCAAATCTTCAATCTCTACCCGCGCAAAGGCGCGGTCCAGGTCGGCGCGGATGCCGATCTCGTCGTGTGGGATCCCAACGCGAGCAGGACCATTTCGGTGAAGACGCATCACCAGAAGGTCGACTTCAACGTGTTCGAAGGCATGACGGTGCAGGGCGTGGCGATGCACACGCTCACGCGCGGCGCACTCGCCTGGACCGACGGCGAATTGCGTGCGGTGCGGGGCGCGGGACGTTATCTGAAGCGTCCGCCGAATCCGGCTTACTTCGACGCGATTCGCGTGGCCAACAAGCGTAAGGAGCCGCATCCGGTGGAGCGTTGAGCCCGTGCAATCGAACAGGCGGTGCAGGCCGACGGGCCCGCACCGCTTTTTTTCGGACCGTGCTTTCGTCGCGGCCGCCCGCTTCCCGCGTTTTCCCCGATGGCGCCCGGACCCGGTTCCATGGTGCGATGCATGCCGCAATCGGCCATCTGTTGTAGAGTCGCATTTCATGCCATGACAGAGGTGGCGGCTGTCCGCTTAGCACGAATGCGCATATTGATCGGAAAGCTGATCCTTTGTAAAAACGCAGGCCGTTTGCTACAGTCCGCCCACTCCGCCGGGCGCTAGCACTGGCGGGAAACGACAGACACAAAACCTGGCCACCGACGCAGCAAACCTGACGGAGCTCCCCCGATGAAGTCGATTCGTTCCATTCTGCTGATCGCCCTGTTTCAGGCGGTCACCCTGAGCCCGGCATTCGCCGCCGATGAACTCGCGCAGATCAAATCCGCGGGTGTGTTGAAGATCGGCACCGAGGGCACCTATGCCCCGTTCACGTTCCATGACGAATCCGGCAAGCTGACGGGCTTCGACGTGGAGATCGGCACCGCGATCGCGCAGCGCCTGGGCGTCAAGCCGCAATTCGTCGAAGGCAAATGGGACGGTCTGATCGCCGGTCTCGACGTGAACCGCTACGACGCGGTGATCAACGAGGTCGCCGTGACCGACGCGCGCAAGGTGAAATACGATTTCTCCGACCCGTACATCACCTCGCACGCAGCGCTGATCGTGCAGTCGAACAACACGACGATCAAGAACTTCGACGACCTGAAGGGCAAGAAGTCGGCCAATACGCTCACCAGCAACTTCGGCAAGATCGCGGCGGCGCACGGCGCGGACGTGATCCCGGTGCAGGGCTTCAATGAGTCGATCGATCTGCTGACCTCGGGCCGGGTGGATGCGACCGTCAACGATTCGCTGTCGTTCCTCGACTTCAAGAAGCACAAGCCCGATGCCAAGGTGAAGATCGTCGCGCTCGATACGTCGGCCGACAGCAGCGACAAATCCGCGGTGTTGATCCGCAAGGGCAGCCCCGATTTGCAGGCCGCGATCAACAAGGCGCTCGCCGACATGAAGAAAGACGGCACTTACGCGAAGATCTCGCAGAAGTATTTCGGCAAAGACGTCTCCCAGTAAAAGCAAACGTCACCCGCGAGTCTGAATATGCCGGCATGGTTGCATCTGATGGCGCAGTCGCTGTGGCCCCTGCTGTATGCGGGGCTCGTGTTCACTGTGCCGCTCACTCTGGCGTCGTTCGCAATCGGGCTGACGCTGGCGTTCGTGGTGGCGCTCGTGCGGCTGTTCGGGCCGAAGTGGGCGGTGGTGATCGTGCGCTTCTATGTCTGGCTGTTTCGCGGCTCGCCGTTGCTCGTGCAGCTATTCGTGATCTTTTACGGCTTGCCCAACGTGGGCATCGTGCTCGATCCGCTAACGGCGGCGATCATCGGCTTCTCGCTGAACGTCGGCGCGTATAACTCCGAGGTGATCCGCGGCGTAATCGAGTCGATTCCGAAAGGGCAGTGGGAAGCCGCGTATTCAATGGGGATGACGCGCGAGCAGGCCTTGCGGCGCGCGATTCTCCCGCAGGCGGCGCGCGTCGCGCTGCCGCCGTTGTCGAATGCCTTTATCGCGCTGGTGAAAGACACGTCGCTGGCCGCCGTGCTGACCGTGCCGGAAGTGTTCCAGGCGGCGCAACGCATTGCGTCGGTCACGTACGAGCCGCTGATCCTCTATACGGAGGCCGCGCTCGTTTATCTGGTGTTCAGTTCGGTGCTGTCGTCGGCGCAGGTCAGGCTCGAGCGCAAGTTCGGACGTCACGCACTTTTTCAGGCGGGCAACTGATGATCCGACTGGAAAAAATCGACAAATCCTTTGGCGAGCAACGGGTGCTGAATTCGGTCGACCTGCACCTTGCCACGGGTAACGTCACCGCGTTGATCGGTCCATCGGGCAGCGGTAAAAGCACGCTGCTGCGCTGCGTGAATCTGCTTGAAATTCCCGAGTCCGGCTCGCTCGCACTCGGCGACCTGCGGCTGGAATTCAGTCGCGATCGTAAGCCTTCGCGCGACGCGGTGCTGGCGATACGGCGTCGCACCGGCATGGTGTTCCAGAACTTCCAGCTGTTCCCGCATCTCACCGTGCGGCAGAACGTGATGGAGGGTTTGCTGACCGTGCAGAAGTGGGACAAGGAGCGAGCCCGCGTGCGCGCCGATGAACTGCTCGAGAAAGTGGGCATCGCGCACAAGGCGGATGCCTGGCCGTCCACGCTATCCGGCGGGCAGCAGCAGCGCGTCGCGATTGCGCGGGCTCTCGCGCCGTCGCCGGAAGTGTTGTTGTGCGACGAGCCGACCTCGGCGCTCGATCCCGGGCTCGCGGCCGAAGTGGTGGAGGTGCTCAAGCAACTCGCCAACGAAGGCATGACGATGCTGATGGCTACGCACGACCTGCGTCTCGCGGCGACGATTGCGCGTGACGTGGTGTTTCTGAATAACGGCGTCGTGGTGGAGGCGGGGCCGTCGCGTGAGATTTTCATGCAGCCACGTCAGCCGGAAACCGCGCGCTTCGTGTCGACGCTCACCCATAGCTTGCCGGACGAGTGGACCGAGGCAGGCAACTCACGCTGAGCGGCAAGCTTCAGAACGCAAAAGGGGGCGCCGAAGCGCCCCCTTTTTCATGCTACGTCCTCACACTTGGACGTTAAACCTTAGACGCCCACATTCTCCGTGACGTCGTTCAACGCGGTGTCGAAAAACGACGCTTTCGCCTGCTCGCTAGCGCGTGCGTAAGCGCGGTTCACGCCGCTGATGACCGCGCGGATCGAGGCGGTCACCAGGTTGGCATCGACACCCACGCCAAACGCGCTGCCGGCGATATCGGCGCCCGCCATTTCGGCGACGGCTACCGCGCGTGCATCGGCGCCCTGCGTCAAGGCGCGTTCTTCATAGTGCTGGATACGGACCGGTGCGCCGATGGCGTGCATCAAGGCGTCGAGCGGACCATTGCCGGCGCCGTTCAACACGCGCGGCGTGCCGTTGATCTCGACGGTGAGCTTGATATGCTCGCGGCCTTCGCGCTCGGACAGGCTGTGGCCAATGTAGCGAATCGGCTCGATGTTCTGCACATATTCCTGCTGGAACAGTTCCCAGATCTGCGTGGGCGTGACTTCGTGGCCGCTGTTGTCGGTATAACGCTGCACGGCCGAGCTGAAGTCCACCTGCAAACGACGCGGCAACACCACGCCGTAACCCTGTTCGAGCAGGTAGGCGATGCCGCCTTTACCCGACTGGCTGTTCACGCGAATCACCGAGTCATACGTACGGCCGAGATCGCTCGGATCGATCGGCATATACGGCACTTCCCAGATCGCGTCCGGCTTCTGCACCGCCAAGCCCTTCTTGATCGCGTCCTGGTGCGAACCGGAAAACGCCGTGAAGACCAGATCGCCGACATACGGATGACGCGGATGTACCGGCAACTGCGTGCATTCCTCGGCGGTACGCGCGACTTCATTGATGTTCGAGAAGTCGAGTTCCGGGTCGACGCCTTGCGTGTACAGATTCAAGGCGAGCGTGACGAGGTCGACGTTACCCGTGCGTTCGCCGTTGCCAAACAGACATCCTTCGACGCGGTCCGCGCCTGCCATCACCGCGAGTTCTGCGGCGGCGACAGCCGTGCCGCGGTCGTTATGCGGATGCACGGACACGATCAACGAATCGCGGCGCGCGAGGTGGCGGTGCATCCATTCGATCTGGTCGGCGTAGATGTTCGGCGTGGCCATTTCGACGGTGGCCGGCAGGTTGACGATCGCCTTGTGGTCGGGCGTCGGTTCCCAGATGTCGAACACGGCGTCGCACACTTCCTTGGCGAATTCGAGTTCGGTGCCGCTGAACACTTCGGGGCTGTATTGCAGCGTGAAGTGTGTGGCCGGCGTGGCGTCGGCGAGGCGCTTCATCGTGCGGGCGGCTTTTTGCGCCAGTTCTTTCACGCCATTCCTGTCGAGGCCGAAGACGATCTTGCGGAAGTCCGGCGCGGTCGCGTTGTACAGATGGACGATGGCGCGCGGCGCGCCACGCAAGGACTCGAACGTGCGCTCGATGAGGTCGTCGCGCGCTTGCGTGAGGACTTCGATCGTGACGTCGTCGGGAATGTGGCCGCCTTCGATCAGCTCGCGCACGAAATTGAAGTCGGTCTGCGAGGCAGACGGAAAAGCGACTTCGATTTCCTTGAAGCCGATCTGCACCAGCGCCTTGAACATGCGCATCTTGCGCTCCGCGTTCATCGGCTCGAACAGCGCCTGGTTGCCGTCGCGCAGGTCGGTGCTCATCCAGATCGGCGCACGCGTGATGGTGCGTGAGGGCCACTGGCGATCCGTCAAGTCGATGGGCTTGAACGAGCGGTATTTGGTAGCAGGGTTCTTCAACATTTTCATCATCCGAGGGTTAGACCAGGAAGCTGGTTTGTCGACCGGACGACGAAAAGACATAACAGGGCCGCCGGTCGGAAACCGGAGCTGGGTCAGTTACTGGGGAATTGTGCGGTGCTTCGAGTGAATCAGATGGCAGCGCGCAGCAGCAGACCTAGCCCGGTAGAGCGGGCTAGTAGTAGCGATAGGGTGGTCTGGGCGCGGTACATAGGGCGCAATAGGACCATATTATCGGGACGGCGTCAAGCGCCGATTCCGCGCCGGCCCTGCGTCGCGCGCTGTCAGCGGGCTCAGTGCGCGGGCTTCACGAAGCGCAAGGTCATCCGATCGGATTCGCCAATCGCCGCATATGTCGCCCGGTCGACGTCACCGCCTTCGTAGGTAGGCGGCAGCGACCACACGCCGTTCGGGTAGTTTTTCGTGTCGCGCGGGTTGGCGTTCACCTCGCTTCGGCCGGCCAGCTCGAAGCCGGCCGCGCGGGCGTGTTCGATCACATAGGCTTCGGTGACGTAGCCGGTGTCGATGGTCTGTTGCAGCGAGGTGCCGGGCGCTGCGCGGTGCTCTTCCACGCCGAGCAAACCGCCGGGCTTGAGCGCGGCGTAAAAGGCGCGCAGGTTGGCGTCGATCTGGCCGTCCTTGATCCAGTTGTGGATGTTGCGGAAGGTGAGCACGCGATCGACGCTGTCGTCGGCGGGAAAGCCGCTGAACTGGCCGGTGTGGAGCGTGCCGATCACCACGTTGCCGTAAATCGCAGGCGCTGCGGCGAGCTTGCCGGCAAATGCCGCGCGACTGGCCTGAGCTTCCTGCGAGGGACCTTTCGGGCCGTCGTACTGGGCTTCGTAAAGCTGGCCGTGGCCGCGCAGGTAGGGCGCCAGAATCTCGGTGTACCAGCCGCCGCCGGGCTCGATCTCCAGCACGCTTTGCGACGGCGCCAGCTCGAAGAATTGCAGCGTCTCCCGCGGATGCCGGTAGACATCGCGCGCACGGGCTCTGTCGCTGCGCTGCGGTCCGGAAATTGCGGCGTCGAGCAAGGCCGGATTCACGGCTGCGGAAGCGGGCGACGACACCGACGAAGGCCCGCTCGCCGGGCTCGTGCACGCGGCGAACAGCAAGGCGGTGGTCAGTGTGCTCAGCGCCGTGAGCATAGCTCGCAGCGCACGCGGTTTGAGAATCGGGTAGGCGTTCATGAAGACCATTATCGGGGGCGAATGAGGCGAAAAGAAAATCGTCGATTCGTATAAGGATAGGCTTGCGGCGGATTTATGCGGTCAGCGGCGGCTTCAGCCCGCCCGATCCACCGTTCTACTGGCCGATCTGCGCCGCCAGCGAAACCGAAAACCGGTGCGGTGCGTATAAACAAGATGATCAGCGTCTGCCGCGCGCTGGTTCGTCTGAATCGAAATCGCGGACAGGATCTCCTTCATTTTCCTTTGCCGGAGGCAAGTATGAAACGAACCTCGAAGTCAGCGACACTCGTGAAGACCTTACTGTGCGCCGCCACGTGCACCATCGCGGCACACGCGGGCGCGCAGGGGCTGAGCGTGCAGGACGACATCAACGCGCCGCAAAACAACACGCGGCTGATGCCGAACTCCGCGCGCGGCAGCGAATACCCGACGCATGGCAACCAGCAGGCCGGCGAGGTGAATCTGAACCCGACCGACCCGCGTGCGCAACTGGTCAACGGACTGCCGAACAATACCCAGTCGGGTGGTTATGGTTCGCCGCTTGCCGGCGTGCGGACCTACGTACAGCCGACGATGCAGCCTATGCAACCCATGCAACCCATGCCGTCGAACTAGATGGCCGCGAACGACGGTCGTGCCGCATCGCGCGCTAAAGCGCCGCGCATCCCTGCATGCACCGCAATGTTTTGATCGCAAGACCGTTTGGATATAGGCGCATTACAGCCCGAAGACGATTCGCAGCGTGTCGTTCTGCACGATCACCGAGATGCCGATCACCACAAGGATCAGCGGCAGTAGCACGCTGCCGTAGCGACGGATCGGTGCGCCGAGCAGCGGATGCTCCACGAGCCACAGCGCGAGCGCACACCACAGACCGATCATCGCCACGAACACCAGCGAGACGAACGCGCCTTCGCCGTGCGAATGGCCGGCGTACAGGGGCACGTAGACGGCGAGATTGTCGGAGCCGTTGGCGACGGCCACGCCGGCCACCGTCCACCATGAGGAACCTCGGTTTGCCTTAAGCGAGTCCGGCTCGCCTTGCGCATGGTCGGCCCGGGCGTTTCGCGGACCGAAGCGCTCCCACGCCTGATAGAGCCCCACGCCGATCGGCAGGACGCCGAGCAGGCCGACATAGCCGGCCGGCAAACGTGTCAGCAGCGCGGCGAGCAGTATCGATGCCGCGATCAGGGTGAGCGAGCCGGCCAACTGACCGGCGATCACGCGAGCGCGCCCGTCCTTTGCCTGCGCCAGGAACGCGAGCAGCACGAACAGATTGTCGACGTTGGTCGCGGCGTAGGCCGCGATCGCGAGCAGGGCAAGACTGAGCATGCGGGGAAGCCAGATTGGTACGCGGTGGGAAGCACACGGCGCCCGTCGCGAGGTCCGAGTAGAGCGGGCTTTGCGTCGATTGCGTGGCAGGCGGTCCACACGATGCCGGTGTGCACGGTCGCGGTCAAGTTGCCATCCGCTTTAATTCGACGCACGGGCCGCGCGGACGGGCTGGTTCGTGCACCCCGGCGGCGGGCGGCGGTGCCGACGGAGCGGCCCGTAAGCTACAATTGCCGACGGCCTGAAAAACGGAACATTAATGAAGATTCGGATTCTCTCTATCGCCTGCGTCACGACTGCCGCCGCCTTGCTGGCAGCCTGCACGGCCGTCTACAAGAACTCGGACGCGTGCGAGCAGTTGACGCGAAGCAAGCTTGCTGAAACGTCGACGGATACGCTGAAGATCGCCCACACGGGCGCCGGCATCGATGGCTCGCGGGTGGTGGTGGAGGGCGCGATCGACCATGTCATGTCGGCTTCCGAAGTCGCGGCTGTTGCGGCGGCTTCTGCGGTGAAGGCCGCGAGCGCGCCGGTCGCGGGTTCGGGTGCGTCGGCAGCGGCTGCGGCGTCGGGCGCGGTATTGGCATCGGCGTCCGGCGTTCGCGCTGCGTCGGCAACCACGGCAACCACGGCATCGTCGTCGGCAAAGGTCGCAGCCTCGGTCGCAGCTTCAGCGCCGGTAAGCGCGTCGGGCGTCGTAAGCGCGGCCGAAATAGCCGCCGTGAAGGCCTCGCTCAAATCGGGCAAGCCGCCGACGGTTTCCACACCGGCCGCCGCCGAATGCACCTACCATGGCGCGACGCTGAACCTCTTCAGCTGGCTTGCCCCGGAGAAACTCGCCGTCCCCGCCGACCAGGCCGCCAGCGCAGTCAACTGAGACGCGCCATCAAGCCCGAGCCGGCGCCTCCTCGCGCCGGCTTGCGTTTTCCCTCATCAGCTTCAGTACGGTCGTCGCGAACAGCTGAGGCCGCCCCTCGAAGCAACGCTCGACAGCCCGCGTATCGATCAGCCGTTGCCGCAAGGCGGTGCGCTCGTCATGGCGCCCGATCATCCGCAGCGCGGCGGCGATGTAGGCCTCGACGCTGTCCGTCGTGGTCCACGCCGGCATACCCACGCGCTCGAACAGCGCACCGTCGATCCGCTCGAACACCTCCGGCCCGCGTTTGCAGATACCCGGCAGACCGAGCGTGAGCGCGTCGACGATGCCGTTGGTATTGCCGAATGGAAACGGGCTAAGAAACAGATCCGCCCGATCGACGCGCGCCAGATAGCCCGCATAGTCGTGAAATCCGTGCACGACGGCGCGCGGCAGCGTCCGGCCGATTACCTCGCGCATACGCTCGAGCGGCAAGCCGGTCGGCACGCCGCTCATGAAATGAATGGCGATCGGACAGGCGGCGCGCGCCTCGATCTCTCGACACGCCTCCAGAAAGCCCGGATTCAGCTTCATCGCGCTCGCCGTGACGATCACTTCCAGCGTCTCGCGCGCCGGCGGAACGCGCGCGACGAGCTCGGGCAGCGATGCGGACGGACGATACGGCTGGCCGTCTTTCGGCAGCCTCATCAGGCGTTCGCTGAAGCAGGCCGGGTCGCCGACGTAGTCTTCCTCGACGCTGACGTAGTCGATCCTGTCGGAATGTGTCGTAGCGGGATGTCCGAGTCCGGCGATCTGCAGCGGCGCAACGCGCAGATTCGACATGAAGACCGTCAGCACGAACATGCCGACGCTCGGCATGTACAAGACCGCAGGCTTCTCGGCTTCGGCAAAGTCGCGAATCGTTTTCAGGCACTCGCCAACATAGTCCGGTTGCTCCAGTTCGATGAAACGGTCGAACACCGCCCGCCCGATGTCGTCGACCGCCGAGCCGAGGCCGAAACCCACCACTTCGAAATAGTCTCGCGCCGCTTCGAGCGTGCGCGAGTGCGTGCGGTAGATCGAATGGGCGCCGTTGAACCACTCCAGCACGACGATCATCAAGGGCTTTTTGCCGTGCCGCAGACGGTTGTCGGTGGGCGTCGGCGCCGTGAATGGCAGCGCGACGGGCAGGTCGGCCAGGCCAAGCTCGGCGAGCTTGCGGCGCACCAACGCGTTGATATCCCGCTTGATTTCGTGTCGACGGGAAGAGTCCGAGTAGCTGCAGAACATATACGCGTTGTGCAGCAATGCCGTGGGCAGCGCGTCGAGATTGTCGATTTCCTGGAGCTTGCCCGGTAGCCATTCGAGCAACGCTTCGCGTTTGAGATGCGCGCTTTTCGAACCCTTGAAGACAGGTGCGAGCAACACCAGCGCCAGGCCCGCCGCGAGGGTCTTGTCGTAGGCCCAGAGCGCGGCGAAGTCGAGTTCGAGTTCGGACTCGCCCGAATACAGCAGACACAGTTTTTCGACGAAACGGTCGCCGGGCAGAAATTGCGCGTCGTGCACACCGCGAGGATTCAGGTGACACGCCACGTGATCGGCATTGCCGAACGCCGTGGTGGCGAATACGAGGCCGAGCCACTCGTGCACGGCCAGAAGCAGCTTGAGGCACTCGGGCGCAAGCGCGAATTCGGGGTCGGCGAACAGCGTGGCGGCCGCGCTCGCGAGGCGCGTGCAGAAGCGCGCGGATTGTTCATCGGGCGACAGGCCGCTCATGCCGGAAGCCAGAAAACGCTGATCCAGCTCGCCGCGCGTGTGCTGCAAAAGCGCCAGCGCGGCGATGAGCTGGATCGAAGCCTTGACATACTGGCGCGTATAAACGAGTTGCTCGAAGTGGTCGAGCGAAAAGGTGGCGTCTTGCATGGGGATGCGATCTAAGGACAGGCGGGCAGGACTCGCAAAACTGTCGCGCAGTCAGCCGAATCCAAAATTATCGCCGCCTATCGATGCGGAATCAGACCGCACAGGGACGTGATGAATTTTCCGCGCCAAAAGAGGCCATTCGTTCAGAACGCGTAGTACGGACCAGGCCCGGCCGACGTCTCGCGCGACGCGATCGCCGTGTAGACACGCCGCCCGAAAAAGAACGGCAGGCCCCAGCCGAAACTGCCGCTGCTGGTCGCGCCGGCAAGGTTGTTGAACGCATTGTTGCCCGACGCGAACAACGCGCTGGCATTGCCGATCGCGAACGACACGGTGCTCGATGCGCCATCCAGCCCGACGATCGCGGCGCTCGCCGCCTGGCTCGACGCCGGGCAATACCAGTAGCCGCACTGCGGCAGTTGCGTGTTGCGGAAGAACAGACCGTTCGAGCCGCTGTCGAGATAGCTTTGCGCATAGGTCTGGCCGCCGCTGGTGGTGACCACGAAACCGGTCTGCGAGTTGGCCTTGAGGACGCCGGCGCCATCGAGCGTGTTGTTGGCCTGGGTGCCGATGCCGAAGATCAGCGAGCCCGACACGTTCGCCGCGCCCGAGTCGGCGATGCTGGGCAGGTCGATGACCACGCCGTTGTTATCGAGCGCGAACCGGCTGACCGGATTGGTGACCTGCTGCGCGAGGGCCTGGGTGCTTGCGACGCATGCGCCGTTCGCGTCGCAGCTGTAGTACCAGCGCGGCAGCGCCGCGTTGACGCAGCCGCTGCCGCAGTCGGCCGCGAACAGGCCGACGCCGAGAATGCCGTTGGCGCGCAGGCTCGCGGTGGTCAGCATGGCCGGACCGGCGCTCGCGCAGTCGGTGGGTACGATGGGTACGGCGGGATCGGCGATCAGCTGGATCGGGATCGCGGCGGCCAACTGGCCCGCCATGCGCACGTCCGCGCTGCGCACCGCGCCCCACGCATAGCCGCCGCCGAAGACCGCGCATTCGCCGGTGTTGCCATCGCCCGAGGGCACGGCCGCGAGCGGCAGGCTCGGCGGCAGCGCGGACGCGAGGATGCGCAGACCGTGCGAACCGGTGTCGACCTGGATGTTGTCGATCGTCGCGCAGTTGCTGGTGCCGGGCTGACAAACGATGACGCTCGTCGTCAGCATGTTGCGGGTGAGGCCCGGCGCGGTGGCGACTTCGATCGGCTGGACGTTCGGCGTGGTCGATTGGGGGACCGGGACGGGCGCGCTGGAGGGTCCGCTAACTGTCGGCGCGGAGCCTGTCTGGGGCGCGCTGGACGCTGTGCTGTCGCTGCTGTCGCTGCTGCAACCGGCGAGACACGCGCACATGACGAGGAGGGTGGACAGCGGGCGGATGGCGTTCATGGAGTGGCTCGAAAGCATCAGTGCAAATCATCGGCGCTGACGCCGGGCGGCAAAGCCGCCGGCAGCCACGCGCGCCCGACGTAACCGCGCATCGGTCCGCCCGACTCGACGATCACATCCGGCCGCACCACCCGCGAGGCATGCAGATTGCCGTCCGGCACGCCGGCGGCCGCGCCCGCGCGGTAAGAGCCGGCATAGGCGCCGAGCAGCGTCTGCAGATCCGGCATGGTCGGCCCTTGCCACGCGTAGGCAATGATCTGGCCGCTGCTGGTCGCGTATTCGTCGATGGTGGTGCCGCCCGCATCGGTGCTCGTGCGCCGGAGCAGCGCGCCGTTCAGTACGCTGCGGGGCGCGCCGGAGCCGGAATTCGCCCCGTTCGGCATCGCGCCGCCCAACTCGGCGTGAGCCTCGATGTTCGCGCCCAGCAAGACGAGGGCTACCGTGCAAAAGGCGAGGAAGGTCGGGAAAGCGGGTGTCGGCATGGCGTTGGGTCCTGTGCCCGAGGCGTCCGGGGCTTTATTGAGATGTCCATTTCAAGATATCACTCAGGTTTCCTGATCTTTGCCCACGAGGCTTCGGGCCGTTTCTTTTGGTCTCGAAATTAGCGGGCGACGCTCCCGAAACTGCCTTTTAAAACAAAGCTCTGACGAGCATGTAGGGGCCTTCCTTCAAGCGATTCGGAAATGTTGTCAATGGTTAAATCGGCCGCTCGCCGGGAGGTCTTCTGGGTGCTCAATTCGGAGGCAAACCTCAGTTTTTGCACATGGCCCGCCGGGACCGGTAAAATGTTGGGTTGATCCACGGAAACTTGCCGTGGCGTAGCGGAAGGATTCCCCGAACATGACTGATCTTCGTCTTACCAAGCGGTTTGCAGTAATGCTGATGGCAGGCGGTCTGGTCGCCGGCTGCGGTACTTCGTCGCCGACCAAAATCGACTACAAGAGCGACTCGAAATCGAAGCAGGTGTCACTTGCCGTACCGCCGAACATGATCGATGAGACGGCCGATCAGCGTTCGTTGCCACCGCAAGGCGGCGAAACCTCCTTGTCCACGCTTCAGAAGGTGCAGGCACAGGCTCCCTCGGCCAATTCCGTGGTGGTGGTGCCGCCGGTCACCGGCATGCATATCCAGCGCGACGGCACGGAAAGCTGGCTCGTGCTCGACAACAAGACGCCCGAGCAGGCCTGGGCGCAGATCCGCCGTTTCTGGCAGGAACAGGGTTTCCTGCTGGTGGTCGACCAGCGCGACAAGGGCGTGATGGAAACCGACTGGAACGAAACCCACGCGCAGATCAACGACGGCCTGATCCGCAACACGCTGTCCAAAGCCATGGGCAACAGCTACGTGAGTTCGGAGCGCAACAAGTTCCGCACCCGTCTGGAAGCGGCGCCGAGCGGTGGCACCTATGTGTTCATCAGCCAGAAGGGCTTGCGTGAAGCTGTTAGCGGCACGAACAACGACACGACCAAGTGGGAAGCCAAGCCGAACGATCCGGGCCTGGAACAGGAATACCTGAAGCGCCTGATGGCCACGCTGGCCCTCAACGATTCGCGCACGAAGAGCGCCGACACGTCCGGCGCCGATCTGTCGCCGGCCGGCACGCAAACCGCGCCGAACGCGGCCACCTCGGGCGCCAAATCGGCAGCGGCGGCCGTGGCAGCGCAGAACGTCGCGCTGTCGGCCCAGCCGAGCTTCGACTCGGACGCGACCAGCAACACGCCGGCGCAATTCTCGTCCACGGAACTCACGCTGGGCGAGCCGTACGACCGTGCCTGGCTGCGTGTGGGCCTTGCGCTCGATCGTAGCAACTTCACCGTCGACGACCGCGATCTGAGCCGCGGGCTGTATTTCGTGCGTTACGTCGATCCGAAGGATATGACGTCGGCGGAACAGGGCTTCTGGAGCCAGGTTTTCCACGGCAAAAAGGAAAAAGTTGCCAGGCAATACCTCGTGAACGTTCGCGCGGTGACGCCTAACCAGACCCGCGTCGCGGTGGTGGACGCCAAGGGTGCGGTGGACGACAGCCCGCAGGCCAAGGCGATCATGAGCCTGATGGTTGACCAGTTGCACTGAGCAGCCCGGCAGACCGAGCCGTCAGAAACCCGCCCGGATTATCCGGGCGGGTTTTTTTATGCCCGCGAGAATCGCGACGGCCGCTGCGCGTGCGCATCCGGCATGGCGCCGGCGCTGTGCAGCCTTCCAAGTGGCCGGTCCCCTGATGCGGCACGCGCAAGGCGTGCTTCAAGCGTCCGCGGCCGCCATGTGCGGTCGCATGTAACGTGACGTTACCCCGGTGACGTAACTCTCCCAGCCCTTCCTCCGCCTTCCTTCGTCGACCCTTGAGACGAGAAATATCTATAACAATCAATCGCTTGCAATCAGATCTAGGTTTGATCGAATAACTGGCACACAAGCTGCTTTTATAGACTCATGGGGCCGGATTGGACGAGCCGAAGCAAATCGCGGCAAGTTTCAAACGACGTTTCCAAACCCTTTGCGCACCGGTCGACGAACAGGTGTCGAACCCGATGACGGCCTGCGCGCGTGGCGCGCGGCCCCGGTGGCCCCGTCGCCTATCCTCGTAGGGCGACGGTTTCGCCCGCACTCCCAACGGAGTGCGGGCTATTTTTTTTGTGGCGGGGAATTTAACGCGAGGAGACAGGCGGAGGCAGGCTGGCCGGTTCAGGTATCGGCGTGACGTGTGCTCATCCACGGAAGACGCTTGATCGCACCCGTGGCGAGCGCGGTGCCGACCAGAATCACGCCGCAGCCCGCCAGCATGCCGGGTGACACGCCTTCGCCGAGAAACAGCGCACCCCACAGAATCCCGAAAATGGGAATGACGAACGTGACCGTGATGGCTCTTGCCGGGCCGACCACTGCAATCAGGTGGAAGAACAGCATATAGGCGACCCCCGTACAGGCAATGCCGAGCGCGATCACGGCGCCCCATGCGTGCAGCGAGATCGGCGTGTGCGGCCAGAAGATCACGGCGAGCGGCAGCAGCACGACGGTCGCGCCGGTCATCGTGCCGGTGGCGACGGTCAGCGCGTCCACACCGGTCAGGTGACGCTTCGTGTAGTTGGCGGCGATGCCGTACAGCAGGGTCGCGCCGAGTGCCGCGGCAGCGGCCAGCGCGGTGGTGGCCGGGGTGGCCGCCGAGCCGTCGGGCGCGGCGATCTGATCCCACACCAGCATCAACACGCCGAGAAAGCCGATCACCAGACCGAGCGTGCGCAACGCGCTCAGCCGGTCGCGCAGCCACAGAAAGGCGACCAGTCCGCCCCACAGCGGCGTGCTGGCATTGATCACGGACGTCACACCCGCCGACAACGTCAGCTCGGCATAAGCGAACAGGCAGAAGGGCGCCGCTGAATTCAGAATGCCGACGACCAGCAGCGGAACAGCACGCGTGCGCAAGATCGTCGCCGATTGCTGCAGCGGGCGCCGTGCGATCAGCACGAGTGCGAGAAACACCGCGCCGATGCCGACCCGCAGCGCCATCAGCGGCGCGACGCCGAAGTCGGTCACGCCGACGCGGATAAACAGAAACGACGCGCCCCAGAGCGCGGCGAGGATCAGGAGTTGCAGGAGGCTTTTGGTGTTCATCGTGGTGGCGTCGCGCGCGGTTGAGTCGAGACGCCTGCGCATCGTAGCAGCGCGATCGCGCTCAACGTTTCAGGCTGGAATGAAACAGCAAGGTGCGGGAAATGAGAGGCGTCTGATAGTGGTGATCGTAAGCGCCAGGCGGCGGCGTGCAAAACGAGCAATTCTCACGCTGTTGTGAGAAATATTGCGATGAAATGAAGGCGTGAAAATAGAAACGCGCAGGCCGGGCGGCCTGCGCGTGCGGTGGATCGTGAATTATTTTGCGGCGCGACTGCGTCGCGGCGGGTTCAATGCGGAATCATCCCTTGCAGGAAGTTTTGCTGCACCCAGACCAGCACGCCGAGCAGCACCGTCAGCAGAATCGAATGCTTGAAGGTCTTGGCAAACACGACGCCTTCCTTGCCTTTGAGCTCCGTGGTGGCGACGCCCGTCGAGATGTTCTGCGGCGAGATCATCTTGCCCATCACACCACCCGAGGAGTTGCTTGCCGCCATCAGGATCGGGTTGAGGTTCAGCTGGTTGGCGGCCACGACCTGCAGGTTGCCGAACAGCGCGTTGCCCGACGTGTCGCTGCCTGACAGGAACACCGCGACCCAGCCGAGGAAGGCCGAGACCAGCGGAAAAAACGCTCCGACCGACGAGGCGCCCAGGCCCAGCGTATAAGTGAGTCCCGAGTAATTCATCAGGTACGCCAGTCCGACGATGGTTGCCACGGTCAGAATCGCGATACGCGTCTGCACCCAGGTGTCGGCGATGGCGTGGCCGAACTCACGCGGGCTCAGCTTCACTACGAAGGCGGTGATGAGCGCGGCCACCAGAATCGCCGTGCCGGTCGCGAGCGGCTGGAAGTCCCACACTGCGCCGTACGGCGTGTTGTAGAGCGTGATGAAGACGGCCTTGTCGAGCCCCGGCCACGGCACTTTGACGTCGCCGATCAAGAAAATCTTCGCGACGGTCCACACGATCACCACCACCGACACGATGATCCACGGATACCAGCCCTGGCCGCCGCCGATCTTGCCGCGCACCTCGCTGACCCGGTCGATGTTGATCGCGAACTTCGGATCGGCGGCCGGTTTCCATACGCGCAGGAAAGCGATCGTGACGATCAGCGAGACCATCGACGAGAGCACGTCGGTCAGGCTGTAGTTCACGTAGTTTGAGGCGACGAACTGCGTCAGCGCGAAGCTCGCCCCCGACACCAGCAGCACCGGCCACACGCGCAACATGTTGCGAAAGCCCGCGTAGACGCCGATCACGTAGAAGGGCAGCAGGAAGGCGAAGAACGGCAACTGGCGGCCGACCATCTTGGCGAGCGAATCGGCCGGCAGATGGGTGACCGCGCCGAGCACCGTGATCGGCACGCCGAGCGCGCCGAACGCCACCGGCGCGGTGTTGAAGATCAGCGTGAAGGTGAGCGCTTCGAGCGTTGGAAAGCCGAGCAGGATCAGCAGTGAGCTGGTGATGGCGACCGGCGTGCCGAAGCCGGAAATTCCTTCGAGCAGCGCGCCGAACGAAAAGCCGATCACGACCAGCACCACGCGGCGGTCGTTCGGCAGGTTGTCGATCATCCACATGCGGAAGGCCGCGAAGCGTCCCGAGCGCTGCGAGATGTTGTACAGCAGGATTGCGGCGAACACGATCCACATGACCGGCCAGCAGGCGAATACCGCGCCGGCGACGACCGAGTCGACCGCGAGTCCCACCGGAAACTGCCAGACGAAGATCGCCACGACGAGGCCGACGATCAGCCCCGCGAGCGACGCCTGCCAGGCCGGCCGGCGCGCCCAGCCGAGC
The DNA here is from genome assembly GCF_900996225.1 of Paraburkholderia sp. BCC1884. GTDB lineage: Bacteria > Pseudomonadota > Gammaproteobacteria > Burkholderiales > Burkholderiaceae > Paraburkholderia. Next base: position 127,058 of record NZ_CAAJGL010000112.1, read on the forward strand.
AGCAGCAGGACGACGAAGATCGGTAAGGCGGCGACGAGGAACGACGGCAATAGCGAATTGCCGACGGGGGTGAGTAGCTGGTGGAACATCACGTCTCCTTCGTTGTTGTTTGAACGACTCGGGACTGCGAACTCCGGGTGCGTCGCGCGGGCAGGACGGATGGGCGCCGGCGGCCCATATCGGATAGGCCAGGACGCTTATTTAAACGGGTACTGTGTGTGGCTTCCCCAAGCATAGAGGCCGCCGCTGGCGCGTCAAGGAGGGAAACTACCGGCGTAGCGGGGTGAGCGTGAAGATGAGGGTGCGCTGCGCGACGCTAAACGACGATGGGAACACGCAAAGCGGCCATGACGGGCGACGGATGTTGACGAAGCGATGAGCGGCAGAGGGTAGGCCGCCGCAGTTCTTACGCGCTGCAACGGCCTCCGCTATCGTTCAAGCTGGGTGAGCGCTCAATGCCAGTGGCCGCCGCCGCCGTGTCCGCCACCACCCCAACCGCCGCCGCCATGGCCACCGCCCCAATAGCCGCCGAAGCCGAAGCCGATGGAAACAGACGGTCCATACCAACCTGGATAGCCGTAGTAGGCCGGATAGAGCGGCGGCGGATAGTAGGCGGGATAAACCGGCGCGGCATAGACCGGCGGCGCGGCCACGGCGTAGGTGGCCGGCGGGTTCGGCTGCGCCTGCTGATATTGAGCCTGGGCTTGCGGTTGGGCCTGACCTTGCTGTGGATCCTGCTGTGCTCCGTACTGATCGGCGGGTCCCGGACCCACCGGGACCGCTTGCTGGGTCGCGCCCGCAGGCACCGTGGCGTAGTAAGGGTAATAGCCGCCGGGATAGTAACCGTACGGGTAATAGCAGCCCGACAAGGCGAGCACGCAGGCCGCGCTGCTCAACACGAGCCCGGATCGGGAAACGGGCGAACCTAATGAGAAAGCGCGCGGCAGTCGTTGGCCGATGGCGCGCAAAGAGTTGATGACGCGGGACTTCATGACGCGCTCCTGTTTGAATCGAACGCCGCCATTGGGGCGTCACCCCTTGAGCTTACGCTGCCGCGGCGTCGACAGGATTGCAAAACCGTAACCGCTTATTTCACCTCGTTGCAAGGCGGGTTCAAACGCGCATCCGCCTTGCATCGCCTGAACGGTTGGCCCCGTCGCGCCTCGTGGTTTGCTTCGCGGTTCGCTGGTTTAGCCCGGCTTATTTGCCGACCTGATTACCGATGATCCCACCCGCCGCCGCACCGCCTACCGTCGACAGCGCATTGCCGCCGATCGCCGCGCCCGCTGCACCGCCTAAGCCCGCACCCACGGCGGTGTCGCGTCCCTGACGGCTCATGTCGCCACACGCGGACAGGCTTGCAACAACTGCCACGACGGCCGCGAGGGCAGCCATTTGTCGAATCGATTTCATGATGAAGACTCCGGTAATGGTGATTGGATGGTGCCAGGGATACTGGACCGAACATTCCCGCTTTCCCTTCATTTAGCATGCAGCGTGCCCGGCACGCGCCCATAAAAAAGCCCGCCAGTGGCGGGCTTCGTGCTGCAACGCGAGGTGCTGGCGGATCGGATGGCGTAAGACGCCGCCCGCACCGCCCGGCCGGTTTTACTGGCGCTGATAGATCTCCGCGCCTTTCTTCATGAACTCGATCGACTTCACTTCCATGCCTTTCTTCAGCGCTTCGTCGTCGGTGACGCCTTGTTGCGCTGCGAATTCGCGCACGTCCTGCGTGATTTTCATCGAGCAGAAGTGCGGGCCGCACATCGAACAGAAATGCGCGACCTTGGCCGAATCCTTCGGCAGCGTTTCATCGTGGAATTCGCGCGCCTTGTCCGGGTCGAGGCCGAGGTTGAACTGATCTTCCCAGCGGAATTCGAAGCGCGCCTTGCTCAAGGCGTTGTCCCGCACCTGCGCGCCCGGATGACCCTTCGCCAGATCGGCGGCGTGCGCGGCGAGCTTGTAGGTGATGATGCCGGTCTTGACGTCGTCCTTGTTCGGCAAGCCGAGGTGTTCCTTCGGCGTGACGTAGCACAGCATCGCCGTGCCGAACCAGCCGATCATCGCCGCGCCAATGCCCGAGGTGATGTGGTCGTAGCCCGGCGCGATGTCGGTGGTCAACGGCCCGAGCGTGTAGAAAGGCGCTTCGTCGCACCATTCCAGTTGCAGGTCCATGTTCTCCTTGATCAGCTGCATCGGCACGTGGCCGGGGCCTTCGATCATCGTCTGCACGTCGTGCTTCCACGCGATCTGCGTGAGCTCGCCGAGCGTCTTCAGTTCGCCGAGTTGCGCTTCGTCGTTGGCATCGTAGATCGAGCCGGGACGCAGGCCGTCGCCGAGCGAGAAGGCCACGTCATAAGCCTTCATGATTTCGCAGATGTCTTCGAAGTGCTCGTACAGGAAGCTTTCCTTGTGGTGAGCGAGACACCACTTCGCCATGATCGAGCCGCCGCGCGAGACGATGCCGGTCATGCGTTTGGCTGTCAGCGGCACGTATTGCAGACGCACGCCCGCGTGAATCGTGAAGTAGTCGACGCCTTGCTCGGCCTGTTCGATCAGCGTATCGCGGAAGATTTCCCACGTCAGGTCTTCCGCCTTGCCGTTGACCTTCTCCAGCGCCTGGTAAATCGGCACCGTGCCGATCGGCACCGGCGAATTGCGGATGATCCACTCGCGCGTTTCGTGAATGTGCTTGCCGGTGGAGAGATCCATCACCGTGTCGCCGCCCCAGCGGATCGCCCACGTCATCTTGTCGACTTCCTCGCCGATCGACGAGGTCACCGCCGAGTTGCCGATGTTCGCATTCACCTTCACGAGGAAGTTGCGGCCGATGATCATCGGCTCGCTTTCCGGGTGATTGATGTTGTTCGGGATGATCGCGCGGCCGCGCGCGATTTCCTCGCGCACGAATTCCGGCGTGATCGCCGTGAGACCGTTCGGACCAAACGCGCTCGCGCCGAACGCCTGACCCGGATGCTGGCGACCCATCATCGCGGCGAGCTTTTCGCCGTTCGGGCCGCTCGTCCTCAGCGTCTCCAGATACTCGGCGCGGCGCTGGTTCTCGCGAATCGCGATGTACTCCATTTCCGGCGTGACGATGCCTTTGCGGGCGTAGTGCATCTGCGAGACGTTCTGGCCGGCGATCGCGCGGCGCGGCGTGCGGTGCAGGCCCTGGAAGCGCAGTTCGGCGGTGGCCGTATCGGCGGCGCGCTCGCGGCTGAAGTCGCTCGACAGACCCGTCAGCGCTTCGGTGTCGCCGCGCTCTTCGATCCATGCCTGACGCAGCGCCGGCAGACCGGCGCGAATGTCGATCTTGGCTTCCGGATCGGAGTAGGGGCCCGACGTATCGTAGACGTAGACCGGCGGATTCTTCTCGCCGCCGAAGCTGTCCGGCGTATCGGCTTGCGAGATTTCGCGCATCGGCACGCGGATGTCGGGGCGCGAGCCGCTCACGTAGAACTTGCGCGAATTGGGCAGCGGCGCAACAGCGGCTTCATCGACGTGGGCGTCGGCGGAAAGGAACTTTGGATTGGCGTTCATGCATTATCTCCGGCAAAGCAAGGTGGGCCGCTAAGCAGGAGACGAGACGGAAGTTGTCGGAAATCGCGAGAGGTGATGCGATAGAGCCTGGGTGCGAAATCCGTACGCTTCCCTGCGCTGGCATTATCCAGATCAGGTTCAAAGGGTATTTCTCACCCACGCAGCACGGACCTCCAACCTCCGTGCGACGCAGGACCCCCGCGTTAGCAGCGCACACGATACACCGGCCGCGGGCTGCTTGGCAACCGTCTCGAAAAGTCGGATGGCGGGTATTAAAGCGGTCCGCCCCGCGCGATTCGTGGTGGAGCGGTGTGGCGGACCGTGCAGGAACGCAGCGGTTTGGCGACGCTGCGGCGCTATGGCTCGCTGCGCTTACAGCGTGAAATCGTCGGCGGCTTCGGGCTGAAACAGGATCTTGTCGAGCTTCAGCACTTTCTCCGTGCCGCTAGGCGGCGTGAAACGGATGCGCTCGCCGCGTTTCGCGCCGAGCAAGGCGAGGCCGACCGGCGAGAACACGTTCAGGCGGCCTTGCGCGAAGTCCGCATTAGGCGGGTAGACGACCGTCCAGGTCATCTGTTCGCCGCTGCCTTCGTCGACCAGCGTGGCCTGCGAATTCATCGTCACGATGTTGGCCGGAATTTCGCGCGCGTCGACGATCACTGCGCGTTCCAGCACATCGTCGAGCATGTCCTGCAAGCGGGCGTCGGCGCCGGGCGCGGCGGCATGCTTCTCGAGACGGGCGACGTCGAGTTCGGTGAGGTAACAGGTTTTCGTCTTTTTCACGACGGGGACTCCAATGCGATCTGTGGATCAGGGAACAGTTTGCGGATGGGGTCGGCCCGGCGCTTCGAACAACGTCCCCTTGGGGACGACGCGGCTCAGGCAATACAACGAGCCACGTTAGTTCGGACGCCGGGCGGCGGGAAGCGGGAGCGTTCGGGACAGTTCCCCGGCGGCACGCGGCGCGGGCTCACCGCGCGCGCAACCGCCTGCGCGGCGGGGCCGCGAGCGGGTGAGGGCACGGAAAGTCGGAAAGCGCATCGGGATCGCCAGCAGAATTGAACGGGAGTGGTTGGGCGTCGAAGGAAAGCTGCAAGCGACGCATAGAAAGGTGAATGTTAGCATGCGCCGCTTGCGCGCTTTTGTGCCGGGAAAACACGCGCGGGCAGCCGCGAATAAAAAAATACGATGCGGCTGTCATAAGCGACCGTGCGGTTCGACAAACGTGCAGAACCTGATGGGAGCACGTCATGCAAATCGCTTTTAACGGCCGAAGCCATCGGCTATTTACCCGCGCTATCGCGTGGGTCCTGATCCCGGTGCTGCTCGGCGCGAGTGGTCTCGCCAGCGCGGCGGGCGCCGCCTGCAGCGTTCATAGTCCGGCGCATCGCGTGGCCCTGGTGGAGCTCTATAGCAGCGAGGGCTGCAACAGTTGCCCGCCCGCCGACCAGTGGCTGGGCCAATGGAAAGACAGCGGCGCGACGCAGAGCATCGTGCCCCTGGCATTGCACGTCGACTACTGGAACAGCCTCGGCTGGACCGACCGCTTCTCGCAGCATCGCTTTACCGAACGTCAACAAACGCTCACCGATCTCGCCGGCGGTCACACCATCTATACGCCGGAGATTTTCGTCTCGGGCCGTGAGTTGCGTAGCTGGTCGCAACGCGACAGTTTCCAGAGCCGCATTGGCAAGCTCGTCAGCGAACCGGCGCAGGCGAACGTCGCGTTGGCTTTGACGCCCGCCGACGCGCGGACGTTCGACGTCGCCGCGCAATTCACCAGCGCTACACCGGCCACGACCGGTTCGTTGAGCGCCTATGTCGCGGTCTATGAAAACTCGTTGAGTTCTCAGGTCGGTGCCGGTGAAAATAGTGGCGCGACCTTGCATCACGAACGGGTGGTGCGTCAGTGGATCGGCCCCGTGCCGCTGGTCGCGGGCAACGCGCAGATTCGCCGCGCCGTTCGTTTCGAGGATGACAACGCCAACGCGCCGGCCGACCGGTTCGGCGTGGTCGCCTTCGTCGAGAACGACACGACGGGCGAGGTGCTGCAAGTGGCCGAACTCGCCGCCTGCCATTGAGCGCGGCATTTCAGACCTCGGGAGATTCTCATGGCAACACACCATGCATTACGCAATAGCGCGCCACCGGCCAGGCCAGCCAGCCGCACGATCCATCCGGTATGGGTACGCGTGACCCATTGGCTCAACGCACTCGCGGCCATTCTGATGATGCTGTCCGGCTGGCGCATCTACGACGCCTCGCCGATTTTTCCACCGTTCCGTTTCCCGCCTTCGATCACGCTCGGCGGCTGGCTCGGCGGCGCGCTGCAATGGCATTTCGCGGCGATGTGGTTGCTGGTGTTCAACGGCCTGCTGTATCTCGCGTTGAATCTCGCGAGCGGTCGTTTCTCGCGCAAATTTCTGCCCGTGTCGCCGCGCGCCGTGTTGCGCGACTTCATCGCCGCGCTGACCGGCAAGCTGTCGCATGCCGATCTCAGCATTTACAACGCGGTGCAGAAATTCGCTTACCTGTTCGTGGTGTGCGACCTGATCGTTCTGGTGTTGTCCGGCCTCGCGATCTGGAAGTCGGTGCAGTTTCCGCTGCTGCGCGATCTGATGGGCGGCTACGACAACGCCCGCATCGTCCACTTCTGCGCGATGTCGCTGATGGCTGCGTTCATCGTGGTGCATCTGGCGATGGTGGCGCTCGTGCCGCGCTCGCTGCTCGCCATGCTGCGCGGACGCTGAACCCATCTGACAAAATGATACGGATACCGAATCATGAACAAACCAACCAGACCAACCATTGAGAAAGGCCACGCCGGGCTCGACCGCGAATCGATCCTGATCGATGCCCGGCGCGAACTCGCGATGCCGTCGCGTCGCCTGTTCGGAAAACGGTTACTGACGCTCGGCGGTCTCTCGATGCTGACCGGCTGCTCGCTCACCGACAACGCCTCGGTCAACGCGTTCCTGACGGCCGTCTCCCGCCTGAACGACCGCGCGCAAGCCGCGCTGTTCGATCCGAAAACGCTCGCGCCGACCTATAGCGAAGCGCAAATCACGCGACCGTTCCCGTTCAATGCGTTCTACGGCATCGACGACGTTCCCGAGGTGAACGGCGCCGACTACACGCTGAAGATCAGCGGCCTCGTGACCGGTCAGCGCGCCTGGCGTCTGCCGGATCTGTACGCGCTGCCGCATGCCGAGCAGATCACGCGACATATCTGCGTGGAAGGGTGGAGCGCGATCGGCCGATGGGGCGGCACGCCGTTCGGCGATTTTCTGCGGCGCATCGGGGCGGACACGAGCGCGAAATACGTCGGCTTCAAATGTGCCGACGACTACTACGAAAGCATCGACATGGCCACCGCGCTGCATCCGCAGACGCTGCTCACGTTTTCCTACGACGGCGAGCGGCTGCCCGCGAAATACGGGTTCCCGATGAAGCTGCGCATGCCCACCAAGCTTGGCTACAAGAACCCGAAGCACATCGTCGAGATGTTCGTCACTAACACGTACCCCGGCGGCTATTGGGTCGACCAGGGCTACAACTGGTTCGGAGGCTCCTGACGCGCGCGGGTCGGCGCAGGGTTCCAGACCCGTCGCGCGACCCCGGGCGGCAGAAGCTTCGGAAAAACACCGGCGTTTTTTCGCCGGCTTTGATTGATCTACAACAACGGAGTCATCCCATGAAAAAGCTCGCAACCACAGCACTCGCACTCGCTCTCCTGACCAGCGGCGGTGCCGCGTTCGCCCAGGCCAGCGGCGCCATGTCCAACGATGCGATGTCGAAAGACACGATGTCGAAGGATGCGATGTCGAAAGACACCATGTCGAAGGACGGCATGAAGAAAGACAGCATGAAGAAAGACACGATGAAGCATGACAAGATGAAGAAGAGCGGTGACGCGATGGGCATGAAGCACGAAGCGTCGGGCGCAATGGCCAACTAACCCGGCAGCGCCGTCGATGCCATCCGCATGAACCCTCCGCGCCGGCCGACGGCAACGCAAGGTAGAGCAAGGTAGAAGCAGAAAGCCGGGGACGTCCCCGGCTTTTTGTTGCATGGACGCCAAAAAGTTACGATTCTTTCACGCGACGCGGTGGGCGCTTACTGCATAATGCGATGCGCGCCCACTATCTGGCGCGTGTTCGCCGCGGACTCACGCCTTTCCAGCGCCGCGGCGTTGTGGCCCCAGTAGCCATCTATCGTCCTTCAGTTCCACCATCATGTCCGTCAGCCTCGCCCGTCAGACCGCATCGCCGATGCGGTGTCCGCCATCCCGCCACCGGGTCTTCAGCGGGGGCGCAGCACCTCGAACGGATTGGGCGGGTTGAAGGCATGTCGTTGCAATTTCTCAACCGGTTTTTCGACCGCTTTCCACGTCAGTTCCAGTTCCGCCTGCCGCAATCGCGCAACGGCCAGATCGCGCTCGCGCTCGCCGTCGTGTATGTCGTATGGGGCTCGACGTATCTCGCCGTGCACGTCGCACTCGGTTCGTTCCCGCCGCTCCTGCTCTCGGGATTGCGTAATCTGTTCGCCGGCATTGGCCTTTTCATCTTCGCGGCGCGTCGCAATCCGGTCTGGCCGACTTTCGCCGAAATTCGCAACGCCGGTTTAGTCGGCACGATGCTGGTCGGCTTGTCGAGCGGCATGCTGGCCTATGGCATGCGCACCGTCGGCACCGGCACCGCGGCCGTGATGGTCGCCACCGTGCCGCTCTTCGCGACGGTGATCGCGGCCGTGGCGGGGCGCAAGATCGGTCGCGGCGAGTGGTTCGCGGTGGGGTTGGGTCTCGTCGGCATTGCCATCCTGAGTCATGGCGACAGCACGCCGGGTTCGGCGGGCGGCAGTCTGGCGATTCTGTGCGGCGCACTCTTCTGGGCGGGCGGCGCGCATCTGGCCGGGCGCCTCAAGCTGCCTTCGGACCTGTTTCTGTCGACCTCGCTGCAAATCGGCCTGGGTGGCGCAATGTCGACGATGGTCGCGTGTGTCTCCGGCGAACGCATGCAGGAGGTGCATTTTCTGCCGGTGCTGGCGTTCGTTTATCTGATGCTGATCGGCACGATGGCGGCGTACGTGGCGTACGGGTTTCTGATCCGCCACACGAGTCCGATCATCGCCAGCAGTTGCATGTACGTAAATCCGGTGGTCGCAGTGGCGCTCGGCGCGCTGCTGCTCGGCGAGCCGGTTACGCACTCCACGGTGATCGCGACCGTGGTGATTCTGGCGAGCGTCGGCCTGTCTTTCTGGTTCGATTACCGCAAGAAGGCGCTCGTTTAATTTCAGTTGGAGTCTTGCCGCAGTCGCGCTGCGCGACGACTGGCTTCACAACGCCGCCGCCACTTCCGCGCCTTCGCGGATCGCGCGTTTCGCGTCCAGTTCGGTCGCCACCCTGGCGCCGCCAATCACGTGATAGCGGGGGCCACCGGCTTGCGCCGTCGCGCCGTCGGCCGGATGCAGATCGCGCAGCGACTCCTGCCCCGCGCACACGACGATCGTATCGACTTCCAGCCAGTCTTGCGCGCCATCGCGCTCGATCTTCAGGCCACGCGCGCTGATCTCCCGATACGACACACCGCCGAGCATCTTCACGCCGTTTCTGGCGAGCGTCGCGCGATGCACCCAGCCCGAGGTCTTGCCGAGGCCCATGCCGAGCTTGCCGGCCTTGCGCTGCAGCAGCCAGATTTCACGCGGCGGTTGCGCCGGCGTGGGTGCCTTGAGGCCGCCGCGTTCCCGCACCGCGAGATCGACGCCCCATTCGTCGAGCCATGCGTCGCGCGGCATCGGCAACGGGTCGCCCGCACGATGCAGCAAAAACTCGCTGACGTCGAAGCCGATGCCGCCCGCGCCGATCACGGCGACGCGCGCGCCTACCGGTGCGCCACGCAGCACGTCGACATAGGACAGCACGTTCGGTCCGTCGATGCCGGGAATCGCCGGACGACGCGGCACGATGCCGGTGGCGACGATCACATCGTCGTAGGCGCCCAAGGCCAGCAAGGCGGGATCGACGCGCGTGTCGAGTCGCACGTCCACGCCGTGGCGCTGCAACTGACTCTGGAAATAGCGGATCGTCTCGCTGAACTCTTCTTTGCCCGGCACGCGCATCGCCAGATTGAACTGACCACCGATGCTTGCACCCGCATCGAACAGCGTCACGCGATGCCCGCGCGACGCCGCTACCGTCGCCGCCGACAAGCCCGCCGGACCGGCGCCGACCACCGCGACCGAGCGCACCGCCTGCGGTCCCGGGACGGGCCGGTAGAGCAGTTCAGTCTCGCGGCCCGCCCGTGGATTCACGAGACAGCTAGCGCGCTGGTTCCTGAAGGTGTGATCAAGACAAGCCTGGTTGCATGCGATACAGGTATTGATTTCCTGCGCGCGCCCCTCGGCGGTCTTCACGACGAACTCAGGATCGGCGAGCAGCGGCCGCGCCATCGAAACCAGATCGCCGGCGCCTTGCGCGAGCAGTGCTTCGGCAACCTCGGGCGTGTTGATGCGGTTCGAGACGATCACCGGTACCTTGACCGAGGCCTTCAGGCGCGCGCTCAGCGAGGCGAACGCCGCGCGCGGCACCGAGGTGACGATGGTCGGCACGCGCGCCTCATGCCAGCCGATGCCGGTGTTGAACATCGTCACGCCGGCCGCTTCGAGCGCTTGCGCGACCTGCACGGTCTCTTCCCACGTGTTGCCGCCTTCGACCAGATCGATCAGCGAAATCCGGTACACCACGATGAAGCGTTCGCCGCACACCGCGCGCACGCGTTCGACGATCTCGCACGCAAGCCGCATGCGATTCCCGATGCTGCCGCCGTACTGATCGTCGCGTCGATTGGTGCGAGGGCAGAGGAACTGATTGAGCAGATAGCCCTCGCTGCCCATGATCTCGATGCCGTCATAGCCCGCGCGTTGCGCAAGGCGCGCACAGCGCGCGTAGTCACGCACGGTCTTCGCGATGCCCGCCACGCTCAGCGCGCGCGGCTTGAACTTCGAGATCGGCGACTTCAAGGCGGAAGCCGACACCACGAACGGTTGATATCCATAGCGTCCCGCATGCAGGATCTGCAGCGCGATCTTGCCGCCCTCGGCATGCACGGCTTCAGTGAGCAAACGATGATTGCGCAGATCGAACACGGAGTTCAGCGTGCCGCCGAACGGCAGCAGCCATCCTTCGCGATTCGGCGAGATACCGCCCGTGACGATCAGACCGACACCGCCTTTGGCGCGCTCGCGGAAATACGCGGCGAGCTTCGGGTAATGCCAGAAACGGTCCTCCATGCCGGTGTGCATCGAACCCATCACCACGCGGTTGCGCAGCCGTGTAAACCCGAGGTCGAGTTCGGCGAGTAAGTGTTGGTAAGACATGCAAAGGGCCGTGTAAGTATTGGACGCGCACGAACGATACACCGCCCGCCATGCCAACCCTCCGAGGAAAAATTCTAAATCGGCGCAAGTCATTGCCCCGTAAGACATTCTTCACACACCTTTAGCCTTATTCAGCCATGCGGCACACGCATTGCTCAATGCGAGCGTCCACCGACACGGACCGCGCCCTCATGAAACGGGTGCGATGTGCAGCAGGGATAGGAGGGGGCGCCTTGCTTCGAAGTGCCGTCGAACGGCGCGAGCTTCGAGGCGAAGCACTCACAAATTAACGGGCTGAGAGCCTGAAAATCAACAAAGGTGAACACAATGAAAATGATCCGAACCATGGCAGCAATGGCGGCTGTCGCATCTCTGCTGAGCGCGTGCGGCGGTGGTAGCGACGACGTAGGCAAGGAACTCGGGCTGACCAATCCGGAGATCCATTTCATCCATGCGATTCCGAGTGGTCCGGCAGTCGACTTCCTCGTGAATGGCACGGCGCCGTCCGGACAGACCAACATCAGCTATAAGGGTGTGACGAACCTCACCAATATCAACACCGGCTCGACGACCGTCGCTTACTCGGCAACCGGCACGACTACCGCGCTGGCGAGCGGCAACTTCCCCGATGTCGCGAAGGGCCACGAATACACGGTGCTGGCCTTGCCCGGTTTGACCGCGCCGGATATCGGCCTGATCGACGATCCGTTCGACAAGGGCCTGCTCTCCAATAGCGCCCGTCTGCGCGGCTTCAACGCGTCGGCGAATGCGACCAACCTCGATCTGTATCTGGTCCAGTCCGGCAACACCGACATCACCAATGCCTCGCCGACAATGGCGGGCGTCGCGTTCAAGAATGCCGTGCCGGCCAGCGGCCAGGATTCGATCTATGTGTCCGGCGGCGACTACGTGCTGGTCGCGACGGCGGCCGGCAGCAAGACGCCGATCTTCCAGTCGCAGGCCTTCTCGCTGTCGAACAATGCGGACTGGCTGGTGACGTCGGTGCCGATCGCCGGCGCCTTGAGTCAGCTCGTGCCGGGCCAGATCCATCTGCTGGTCGCGCAGAACGGCAACACGACCACGCCGAGCATCGAACTGACGAACACGCTGACGGGCCAATAAGCCTGCATGACGTGAACGGCATGCGCCACGCGCGCATGCCTGAGGCAACAGTCCTGGGGAGGACGGAGCGGCGGTCCACGCGAGTGGGTCGCCGTTTTTGTTTGCGCATTGCGGTGGGGGAGCGCGTTTCAGCGCCCATGAAAAAGCCCGCTGCGGTTTCCCGCAGCGGGCTCTCTGAAGCGGACCGCTATTCGACGCTTACTTGGCCTGATCCGCCGAGTTCGTAATGGCGTTGCCGCCCTTCGAAATATCCTGGCCGGCTCCTGCCATCGTGTTGCAACCGGCGAGCGCAGCCGTCCCTGCAATGAGAAGCAAAGCGATCAGTCGATTCATGAGAGTTCTCCTTGTCGAGAATGCATCGGTTGACGTGCCCATGTCGTGGACCCATGTCTTGCGGCACGCGCTAGCTACGCTAGCTGTCGTCCGACCGGGGCATGCACCAGTCGATCCGGTCTGATTGCATCTTAAAAAAAGGGCGGGGGCGGCGCTGTCAGTTGCATCGCGATTTTGTTGTAGGCGCACTCCGGTGTTTGCGTCGGCGCACTCCTACAAGTGAGTCCTGGATGGTGCGCGAAGCCCGGCTACACGGCCGTACGCGACGGCGTCGCCGGCGGCAGATCGATCGAGGGCGTGGCGGTGCTGACGCTCGGCATGACGACATGGATGTCGGTGCCGTTCGGCACGCCGCGCTGGATATCGAAGCGCCCGCCGTGCGCCGCGACGCGCTGGCGCATGCCCAGCAGCCCATGCGTGTGCGTGCGCGTCAGATCGGCCGGCATGATGCCGACGCCGTTGTCGGCGATATCGAGCGCCACCTGGCCGTCGCCGACCCGCAAGGCGATCGACACCTTCGAGGCCCGCGCATACTTCGCGGCGTTGGTGAGCGATTCCTGCGCGACCCGGAACAGCGCGATCTCGGTCTGTTCGTCGAGCTGGATATCGTCGGCGGGCAGGTGCAGGTCGAGCGTCCAGCCGTTGCGCTGCGCGGCTTCGTCGGCGAGTGTGCGCAGCGCGGTGACGAGCCCGAAGTTGGCCAGCACGGTAGGCCGCATATCTTCGATGATGCGGCGCTTCAACGCGATGCCCTGGTCGAGATTGGCGAGCGCACGCCTGAGTTTTTCGGAGATGTCCGGGTCGCTGTCTTTCAGCTTGCGGTTGGCCCACGCCACGTCCATTTTGCTGGCGGTGAGGATCGCGCCGAGTTCGTCGTGCAGTTCGCGCGCGAGCTGGGTCTTCTCGTTTTCGCTGACGGCCTGCAGATGCCAGCCGAGCGCTTCGAGCTGACGGGTGCGCTCGCCCACGAGCTGGTCGAGTTCTTCCTGCTGCGTGATCAATTGACGCTGCACGCGCGCCTGGCGATCGAGCTGGATGCCGAGATTGCGAAACAGCAGAATAAACAACACGATGTTCAGCGCCGACAGGCCCGCCGCGCACAACGTGGAAATGCGTTGATCCGCACGGCTCGCCGCCAGCGCATGCTGTGCGCGACGCTCCTCGTTGTCGCGCAGCAGGCTCAGCGTGCTGTCCACCAGCGACGCGTCCGCCGGATTCGCTTCGCTCGTGCCGCCGCATGCCGCGAGGTCGAGCGCATTCGGCGCTGCGCGCTGCAAGGCGGCCGCGCCCGAGCCGATGCGCGCTTCGATCAGCGCGAGAATCTGCGTGAAGCTTGCGAGTTCGGCGCTGTCCGCGTTGCCGCTGCGATAGAAGCCGTTGAGTTGCTGTTCGCTTTGCCGGATGCGCCCGGCCGTGGCGCAGAAGCCGCGCGCGAAGCTCTCCTGCTTCGTCAGAAGAAACTGGCTTTGCTGGGCGCTCAGGCGCGACAGCTGACTCGCGAGCGTACTCAATTGCACGGTGACGTCACGTGCTTCGAGCGCGGTTTCATATTCGGCGGCGATGCGCTCGCGCGCGGTTTCGAGGATCACCAGGCCGCCCACGGTGATTACGATCGCCACGGTCATGGCGATTGCCCAACTGCGATTGCGCATCCAGTGGCTCAGCCGCGCCGTGGCCCCTGGGTTCTGCACGGTCGACATGTTTTGCGCGTTCTGCACGTTGGGCTCCTGAGTGGGGCATCAGTGTAACGTCCGCTGCGGGCAACGGTGTGCGGCGTCCGTAACGCGCCTGTAATCCAATGTAAGCGGATTCTCACACGAAAACCGGCGGGCGTCGGAATGCGCTCGCCGCGTCCGGTCGATACGATGAGTCTGATCGTTCAACAGTCTTTCGGGAGGAAGCCACCATGCTGAAATGGGCGTTGTTTTTCGCTGTGATCGCAGTGATCGCCGGCCTTCTTGGCTTTACCGGCGTGGCGGCGGGCGCGGCGGCGATTGCCAAGTTCCTGTTCGTCGTGTTCGTGATTCTGTGCGTGGTGTTCCTCGTGCTCGGCTTCGTCGTGACGAAGAAAATCGTCGATTAGCGCAGCGGACATCCGCCAATACCAACAAGAAGGAGAGTTGCCATGCTTCACTATGCCATCGTCTTTTTCGTCATTGCGATCATCGCCGCCGTGTTCGGTTTTACCGGCATCGCGGCCGGCGCGGCCGAAATTGCCAAGATTCTGTTCTACATTTTTCTCGTCGTATTCGTGGTCACGCTGCTGCTGGGCGTTTTCCGAACGTAGCCGCGCGAACGTAGACGCGCTCGCATTGCCACGTTCTTTCCCTCTACCGGCGCATCAGGCGCGATTCATGCGGGATGCGCACTACCCCCAATACCGGATAAAGGAGAAATTCAATGGCGAATTCAAATGGAGCCCAGGCCTCGCAGTCCAACGGCAAGTTCGTGATGGACCTGAAAAAGATCCGCGACGACGCCCGCAAGCACATGTCGGATGGGCCGGTCACGCAGTCGTATGGCGCGGATCGCGAGACCGTGCTGAAGCTGCTCAACGACGCGCTGGCCACCGAGATCGTGTGCGTGCTGCGCTACAAGCGGCATCATTTCATGGCCAAGGGCATCAATTCTGAAGCGGTGGCGGCGGAATTCGCCGAGCACGCGGCGGAAGAGCAGGGCCATGCCGACAGTCTCGCCGAGCGCATCGTGCAATTGGGCGGTGCCCCGGATTTCGCGCCGGACAGCCTGAAGGCGCGTGCGCATTCGGAATACAACGAAGGCGAGAACCTGACCGACATGATCAAGGAGAACCTGATCGCCGAGCGGATCGCAATCGATACGTATCGCGAGATCATTCATTACATCGGCGACAAGGATGTGACTACACGTCGTCTGTTCGAAGACATCCTGGCGGTTGAAGAAGAGCATGCCGACGATATGGCCGACTTGCTCGAAGGTCGGGAATAACGCAGCCGCACGGCAGTTGGTTCGACGAAGCAGGGGCGCCGCGCACGGCCGCTGCTGCGGCAAGCGCGCCTTGGCCGCTTGCCGCAGGTGAGCGCCGGTGTCCCTGCGGCACTTTCATGTCCCCGGCGGCAAGCGCGTCGGGGATCATTACAATGTCTGCTTTGGAGTGAATCCATTGCACGGACGTGAGAACCGATGATTCGAGTGTTGATAGCCGACGATCACGCGATCGTACGAGGAGGCTTCAGGCAGTTCGTCGCCGACGAGCCGGATATGTGCGTCGCGGCGGAAGCCTCCACCGGCGACGAAACCATTAGCCTCGTGCGCGAGCAGGCCTTCGACGTAGTGCTGCTCGACATCGCGATGCCGGACAAGAACGGTATCGACACCCTGCGGGTGATCAGGCAGGTACGCCCCGAGCAAGGCGTGCTGATTCTGTCGGGCTACCCGGAGAGCCAGTACGCGATCAACCTGCTGCGTGCCGGGGCGAACGGTTATCTGAACAAGGACTGCGAGCCCGACGAAATCGTGCGGGCGATTCGCGCGGTGGCGCGCGGGCATCGGTATCTGTCCGAGGCGGTCGCCGACACGCTCGCCGACAATCTCGACAAGCCCGCTGCCGGGCGGCCGCACGAGGCGCTGTCCGAGCGCGAATTCCAGATTTTCTGCAAGCTGGCGGCGGGGCAGATTCCCACGGAGATCGCCGAGGAACTGCATCTGTCGGTGAAGACGGTGAGCACTTACCGGGCTCGCGTGCTGGAGAAAATGCGGTTGGCAAACAATGCCGATCTGACTTATTACGCGATCAAAAACGGTTTGATCGAATAATGGACGGTCGAGATATCCCGATGAACAGCGAACCGAACAGCGTCACCGAGTCAGCCAGCCGCGCGCCATTGCGCGTGCTGCTGATCGAGGATTCGCCGCTGATCCGCCGCAGCCTGGTGGAGGCGATCGACGCCTCCGGCCTGCTGCGCGTCGCCGCCTACGCGGATTCCGCCGATCAGGCGATCGCGCTGCTGGATGACGAGACGTTCGATGCGGTGATCGTGGATCTGCAACTGAAGCAGGGTTCCGGCGTGCCGGTGCTGGCGTATTTACAGCGCGAGGGACTGGTCGACTCGGTGTTTGCCGCCGTGCTCACCAACCACGCATTGCCGGCATACCGGGAGCGTTGCGAGCAATATGGCGTACGCCATTTCTACGACAAGTCGTTCGAGTTCGATCGCGTGATCGACGCGCTGCATGAGTATGCCGACGCGCGAAGCCGTCATTAGACGAGTCGCTTCGCGCTGTCAGTAGCGTCGCTCAGGAGTGAGCGGGCGGGTTCAGGCGCAGATGATTCCACGCTGCGAGTCCCGCGAACAGTACACCCGCCACGCTCACACCGAGCCACCCGAAAAGCGGCCAGACCACCGCGCCGACTCCTGAGCCGATGGCTCCGCCAATGAAATACGCCACCATATAAACCGTGTTCACGCGGCTGCGCGCATCCGGCTTGAGTGCGTAAATGCGCGACTGATTCGAAATCTGCGCGGCCTGCACGCCGACATCGAGAATGATCACGCCGACCACCAGCCCGGCGATGCTCGTCGCCGACACGCCGAACACGACAAACGAAATCGCCACCAGCACGATCGAGACGGTGATGATCGAGCGCGGTCCGCGTCGATCGGAAAACTTGCCGGCGAGCGGTGCGGCCATCGCGCCTGCCGCGCCGACGATGCCGAATAGTCCCGCCGCCTGCGGCCCGAGATGGAACGGCGCGCCTGCCAGCAGCAACGCCAGCACCGACCAGAAAATACTGAACGCGCCGAACATGGCCGCGCCGGTGAGCGATGCCTCGCGCAGCGCGCGATGCTCGACCACCAGGTGCCACATCGACACCAGCAACTTGCCGTAGGGCAGCGTCGAGGTCGGCTGGCTCTTCGGCAAGCGCATGATGATGACCACGGCCAGGATCAGCAAGGCCACGACGGATGCGCCGAATACCGCGCGCCAGCCGAAATATTCGGCGACCACGCCCGCTGCGGTTCGCGCCAGCAAAATCCCCAGCAACAGACCGCTCATCACCATGCCGACTGCGTGGCCGCGCTCGGACGGCGGCGCGAGTTCGGCGGCGAACGGCACCGCCTGTTGCGCGATGGTGGCGAGCACGCCGATCGCGAGACTCGCGACGATCAGAACGACGAGGCTAGGCGCGGTCGCGGCCACGATCAGCGCGACGCACATGCCGACGATCTGCAACAGGATCAGACGACGCCGGTCGAAGCGGTCGCCGAGCGGCGCCAGCAACAGCATGCCGGCCGCGTAGCCGAGTTGCGTGACGGCCGGCACCGCGCCGACCCATGCCTCGCTGGCCGGAAACGACTGGCGGAAGTTGTCGAGTAGCGGCTGGTTGTAATAGATGTTGGCGACCGACACGCCGGCAATGGTGGCGAGCAGAAACAGCAGGCCGCGCAACGACCGGTCGGTGGACGCGGGTGTGGATGGGTTGGAAGTGGACATGAGAGGGGACCGTCGACGGACCGGCCCATGCGCGGTCCTCAAGCGTGCCGATCATACCGGAGCCAGGCGCTTCGTGCTGAGGGTCGCGAATGCGTGTCGGCAGACGAGGCTCGCGACTGGACAGTCAGCGTGGCCACGGTAGCGCGTTGGGTAATCGTGAAAACTTGTCTGGATTGTGAGACGGGGATTTGGGCGCAGTTCATAGAATCGCGTGGCCCGTCTAAAGGGCTCCTATCCAACTCCACACAGGACACGATGTGAACGACACGAAAAAAATGAACGCGCCGCAAGGAATCGGTGGCTGGTTGCTGATCCCGCTGCTGGGGCTACTGGCTTCGATAGGGTTGAGGCTGGCTGACCTGTTCTGGCATGTCCCCGGCACGGACGTTCCCGCTGCGCAAGGGTGCATCGACCTCCACGACACGCTGTCCACGGTACTCCACTTTGCAATCGTTGCCTTGCATCTGACGTTCATGGCCTGGGTGCTTTGGCTTTGTCATGGCCGCAGCCTGCGCTTTCCGAAATGGATGCGATTTTCGCTGTGGCTGCAATTGGCGTTCGACGCCTTCGTTGTATTCGCCAGTTGGTCGGACACGCAATGCGCCGATTCAAACGAAAGAACCGGCTCGATGGTGCTACTCGTATGGTCCATCGTATGGGTCGTGATCTGGATTCCGTACTTCTACCGTTCGCGCCGGGTCAAGGCGACGTTTATCAACCGGTGAACGGACATGGTCGACGGATTGCGGCCGAAAGCCATCGGCGGCTGGCTGCTCATCGCCTTGATCGGTTTCACCGCCTGGGCGCTTACCACGGCGACCGCACTGCGTGATCCGCTCGAGCTCACCCTCGAGTGGGAACTGTGGGCGGTGTTTGCCCGCCCCGGCACGCACGGCTGGTATCGCACCGTGATGGCGCTGGTCGGCCTCGACGTGCTCATCGGTACGTTTATCGTGGCCGGTGCGGGTTGGCTGGCGCTGCTCGTGTTCCGCCACTCGGCGCGCTTCACGCAGCAGGTGCGAACGTGGCTGTTCGCGATCGTCGTGATGCGCACCGGCGCGTATCTGTTCGGCGTTTATATGAGCAATGCCATCGGCATCGACATCGCGATACCCGCCGATGGCCTGCTTCAGTCGCTCGCGGCCGCCGGGCTCGGCATCCCGTACTTCCGCTCGTCCCGGCGCGTGCGCGACACGTTCGTCAACGCGTGAGCGGGTCGCCTCAATCGATCAACGCGCCTGCGGGCTCGTAGAACGGATACGGTCCATCGGCGGCTTCGACATACGCGTGATGCGTGACGATGCCCGTCGCCGGATCGTAGTAATGCAGTGCGTACGCCGGCGGTTCCATCATGAAGGCGGAGGGCGCGTCCTCGCGCAGATCGAGCGCGACCTGATGCGCCGGTGCCGGCACCGCGCAAGCGATCGTGCCGCCGAAGCGCACGAACATCGGCCGATGCACGTGGCCGCAGATCACCCGCTCCACATTCGGATGACGCGCGATCAATGCCGCGAGTTTGCCGGCGGCGGCGGGATCGAGCCGCAGCTCATCCATATGCCCGATTCCGCAGAGGAACGGCGGATGATGCAGCGCCACCACGGTCGGTTTGCCTCGTGCCGCGTCGAGTTGTGCCGCGAGCCAGTCGAGCCGCGCGTCGCACAGCGTGCCCGCGCTTTGACCCGGCACCATCGAATCCAGCGCGACGATGCGTAGCGGGCCGACATCGACAGCGTAGTGCACGAAGTCACCGCCGCTCTGCAATTCCGCGCGATCGGCAAACGCCGCGCGCAAGGCGGCGCGATCATCGTGATTGCCGACTAGCAGGAAGTAGGGGATGTCCAGCGGCGCGAGCAGAGTTTTAAGGTGCTCGTATTGTTCGGGGTCGCCCTGATCGACCAGGTCGCCGGTCATGATCACGGCGTCCGGTCGCGGGTTCAGCGCATTGAGCGCGGCGATGCAGCGTGCCAGATAGGCGCCGGTGTCGACGCGGCGATACGCCAGCGCACCGGGCCGCTTGATATGCAGATCGCTGATTTGAGCTAGCAACATGGGGAGATCCTTGTTCTGTGCGCGCCAAACCACGGCGCGCCTTCATTACGATAGCGCAATCAGCGCGTCCTGCGCGATCGAGATGCCGACCGGCGTCCCGCGCGCCAGTTCGACCCGGCCCGCGACGTCGATCAGCAAGGCGTCCGGTGCTGCGCCGCCGATCGTCAACCGTGTGCGCTCGCCGAGAAACGCCGTGCTTTCCACGTGGCCGCGCAAATGCGCACTGGACGGATCGGCGAGGTAGGCGTCTTCCGGCCGGAAGAAAATTTCGCGAGCGCCGCCGGCATGCAAGGCACCCGAAGACGGCAACGGCACAGCACCGCCCGTGGTTCTCAACATGCCGTCGCGTGTTTCACCCGCAAGCCGGTTGATGGTGCCGACGAACTGCGCGACGCTCCGGTTAGCGGGGCGGTAATAGATGTCGCGCGGCGAGCCGATCTGTTCGATGCGCCCGGCGCTCATGACGACGATCCGGTCACCCAGTTCCATCGCTTCGGCCTGATCGTGCGTTACGTAGACGGTAGTGATACCCAGCTCGCGCAACAACGTGTTCATCTCGCTGCGCAAGGTGTCGCGCAACCGTGCGTCGAGCGCGGTGAGCGGTTCGTCGAGCAGCAGCACGCGGGGTTGCACGGCCAGTGCGCGAGCCAGCGCCACGCGTTGGCGCTGACCGCCCGAGAGTTGATCGATCGGCTTATCGGCGTGCGCGCCAAGCCGCATCATCGCGAGCAGTTCGTCGACGCGCTGGCGAGCGGTTGCCGCCGGCGTGCGTCTGATCTTCAGCCCGTAGCCGATGTTGCCGCGCACGGTCAGGTTCGGAAACAGCGCATAGCTCTGGAACACCATGCCGACCTGGCGTTTTTCGATCGGCAGCGCGGTGACGTCTTCGTCGCCGAACGCGATGCGGCCGCCCGCGTCGGGCGTTTCTAGCCCCGCGATCATGCGCAACGTGGTGGTCTTGCCGCAGCCGGACGGCCCGAGCAGCACCAGCGTTTCACCGGCGCCGATCTGTAGATCGAGCGGTTCGAGCACGCGCGTGCCGCGAAACGTTTTCGCGCATTGCGTCAGCGTGATGGGAACGGAGGCGAGTTTCATGGCGTGGGGGCGGACGTCGACGATAAGACGGCGTTGCGTTTCTTCGCCGCGCTGCGCTGGCCGGTCGCATCGACGCCGAGCCATTGCATCGCGACGAGCAAAGGCATCGTCATGATGAA
Organism: Paraburkholderia sp. BCC1884; assembly: GCF_900996225.1. Taxonomy (GTDB): domain Bacteria; phylum Pseudomonadota; class Gammaproteobacteria; order Burkholderiales; family Burkholderiaceae; genus Paraburkholderia. Next base: position 148,165 of record NZ_CAAJGL010000112.1, read on the forward strand.
AAAGAGAATCGTGTAGGCGCTGCCGATCTCGATACGCAAGGACGCATAGGTATCGGCGAGACCGACCGGCAGTGTCTTGGTGTCGGGCGTGTGCAGCATCCACGTGAGATTGAATTCGCCGATCGAAAGCGTGAGCACGGCGAGGGCGCCGGCGACGATGCCGGGCCGCGCGTTGGGCAGCACGATCGTCACGAAGCGTTGCATGAAGCTCGCGCCCAGACTCGCCGCGCCTTCTTCGAGCGTGCGCAGATCGCTGCTCGCGCACACCGCGGCGACCGCGCGCACCATGAAGGGCAGCGTGAACACCACGTGGCCGACCACGATGAAGGCCGCGCTCATGCGAAACATCGTGAAGCCGCCATACACCACCAGCAACGCGAGCGCCGACGCAAGGCCGGGCAGCGCGATCGGCAACACGAGGAATTCTTCGATGACGCGCGACAGCCGCGTCTTGCTGCGCGCCAGCACGTAGCCGGCGGGCACGCCGGTGAGTAGCGTGATAAACACGGTTGCCGCGGCCACTTCGAGTGAGAGGAACACCGAGCTGTGATATTGCGTCCACACTTCGCCGAGCCAACGCAGGGTCAGTCCGCTGGAAATGCCTTTGAAATAGTTGACCGTCAGCCCGGCCATGATCGACATGACGACCGGCACGATCAGGAACGCGCACAGCAGCAGCGTGACGAGCCACTGGCCCGCCGCGAGCCAGCTTCTCGAAGTCGGCAGACGCAGCCGCGTGCGCGATTTCAGCGTCGTTGTTAGAGGACCGGAAAGGGAATGCATCGAAGTCGAAGGGTCCGGTTGGTGCGCAGCCCCGGGTTTGGACACGCCGCTCATGCGCTGGCCGCCACCGCGGAACCGCTCACGCTGCGCGCGAACGCGAGCACCGCCCACGTGACGATGCCGAGCACGATCGAGAGGCCCGCGGCCGTCACCATGTTGGCGTTGAGGGTGAACTCGGTGTAGATGGTCATCGGCAGCACGTCGATGTCGGTGGCGAGCGTGAAGGCCGTGCCGAACGCGCCCATCGAGGTGGCGAAGCACACGGCGCCCGCCGCGATCAGTCCCGGCGAGAGCGCGGGCAACACGATGTCGCGTGTGATGCGCCACGGCGACGCGCCGAGCGAACGCGCGGCTTCTTCGAGCGATGCATCGAGCTTGGTGGCCGAGGCCATCACGGTGACGATCACGCGCGGAATCGAGAAGTACAGGTAGCCGATAAAGAGCCCGCTCATCGAATACGCGAAGACCCAGCGGTCTCCCGTGAGCTTCAAGGAGAGCGCGCCGATCAACCCCTGGCGTCCCGCGAGCATGATGACCATGAAGCCGACCACTACGCCGGGAAACGCCAGCGGAAAAGTCAGCAGTGCGAGTAGCGTGCGCTTGAGCGGAAACTCGCGGCGCGCGAGCAGCAGCCCCGCGATCACCGAGAGCACCAGCGTCGCCGCCGTGACCGCTGCGGAAAGCAGCACGGTCGCGCCGAGGCTCGACATGTAGCGCGGATTCGTCAGCATCGCACGATACGTGGCGAAGGCGTGGCCGTCGCCGCTCAACTGCGCGAGCGCGCCCATCGGCAGCAGCCAGAATGCAATGAACACCGCCAGCGCCGGCGCGATCAACGCGATGCGCCAGCGCAGCGGGAACGTGATGTCGTTCAATGCATCACCTGAAGATAACGCTCGCCGAAGCTCGACTGCTTTTCGGCCATCTTGCCGAAGTCCACTGGCCTGGCGCGTGCATAGTCGCTGGCCGGCAGGAATTTCGCGGCGAGGTCCGGGGTCAGCGCATTGGCGCGCACCGGACGCAGGTAGGCTTCGGCCCATAGTTTCTGGCCTTCGTCGGAGAGCACGAAGTCGAGCACCTTCTTGCCGTTTGCTTCATGCGGCGCGCCCTTCACGAGACTCATCACGTACGGCACCGAGATCGTGCCTTCTTTCGGAATCACGAATTCGACGTTCGCATGATCCTTGTACTTCGCGCGGTAGGCGTCGAAGTCGTAGTCGAGCAGGATCGGAATTTCGCCGGACATCACGCGCGCGTAGGCGGTCTGCTTCGGCACGATCGGCGCATTGGCCTTCAGCTTGCGGAACCAGTCGAGGCCCGGCTCGAAGTTGTCGAGCGTGCCGCCGAGCGCCTGATTCACCGCCACGGCGCCCGCATAGCCGACGAACGCACTCGACGGATCGAGGTAGCCGATCATGCCTTTGTATTCGGGCTTGAGCAGGTCGGCCCACGAACGCGGCACCGGCTTGCCTTCGAGCGCGTCCTTGTTGACGAAAAAGCCCAGCGTGCCCGAGTGGATCGAGAACCAGTAGCCTTGCGGGTCCTTCATATTGGCGGGGATGTCGTCCCAATGCGCGGGCTTGTACGGCTGGATCACGCCTTTGTCTTTGGCCTGGAAGGCCGACGACACGCCGAGATACACCACGTCGGCGACCGGGCTCTTCTGCTCGGCCATCAGTTGCGCGATCGATTGACCGGAGTTCTTGTTGTCGAACGGCACGCGAATGCCGGTCTTTTGCTGGATCGCCTTGATCTGGCTGGCCCAGTCGGCCCATTCGGGCGGGCAGTTGTAGCAGATGGCGGTTTCGTCGGCGTGGGCCGTTTGCGGCGCCACCGAGGCGAGCGCGGCAGTGACGATCATGCCGGCCGACAAAGCGGTTGTGACTGCGTGTGCAAAACGGCGTCGCAGCAGATGGAGCGACGAAACGAAACGTGAAGATGAGCGGATCACTGCGGGTCTCCCGGAGAAGAAGAGTGCGGGTGGTTCGGGTGCTTTGGGTTTGCTAGGCAGCGGTCGATGCACGAGCCGGCGACGTGTCGTTGCGATTCGAAATCGCCGCGATGGTCGCGCCTTCGCGCAGACTGTGCGGCAGCGTGAGTGCGAGCGGTGTTTCACCGCAGGCCTCGTAGTTGCCGGCGACACGCGCCAGCAACTGTTGCCAGGCCGCGCAACCGATCTCGCGATTCGGCGCGCAAATACTGGCAAGCGGCGGCGACAGCAGATCGCCCATCGCGAGGCCGTCGAAGCCGAGAATCGACATGTCGTGTGGAATCTGCAGACGCGCGCGGCGCAGGCCGCGCATCACCACCATCGCCAGCAGATCGTTGCTGCAGAAGAGGGCGGTCGGACGGTTCGGTCCGCTCGTCAGATGGGCGAGAACGGAGGGCGACAGTTCGTCCGCGTTGAAATCGACTTCGAGCGCGGGGGCCGGCGTGAGGCCCGCTTGCTGCATCGCCTGGCTGTAGCCGAGATGGCGTTGACGCGCGCGATCCGAAGCGGCCAGCGTACCGGCAAGCATCAGGATGCGGCGGTGGCCGTGGGCGATCAGCATGCGCACACCGTCGTAGGCCGCGAGACGGTTGTCGACCGAGACCGAGGGACGCCGCACGGTGTCGTTATGCATTAGCACGTAGAGCAGGCCGGCCTGATCGAGTTCGTCGAGTAACGGATGCGTGTCGGCATCGGCGACCGTCAGGATCAACCCTTCCACGCGATGTTCGCGCAAGGTTTCGATCGCGTGGCGTTCGCGGTCGGCGTCGTATTGGGTGGTCATCAGCATGAGGCGGTAACCCTGGGCCGCGGCGAGTTCGTCGATGCCTTGCAGACATTCGGCGAATACCGGATTGGCGAGCGTCGGCAGGATCACGCCGATCAGGCGCGTGCGCTCGCCGCGCAACTGGCGGCCGAGCGGGCTGGGGCGGAAGTTCAGGGCGTCGATCGATTGACGCACCTTGTCGAGCGTGACGGGGTTCACGGTGTGCGGCGCGTTGATCGCGCGCGACACCGTGGCGATGGAGAAGCCCGCGTGGGCGGCGACATCTTTGATCGTCGGGATCATGGGTTTCCGCTCTGGCTGAAAACGTTTTCGTGAGCGGATTATCGGGAACGTTTGTGACTCCCGCGTGACTGCGCGGCGGGGCGCTCGGGCGGCAGGGGAAAGGGTGGTGGGGTTCGCTCAGGACCGGTTTGGTGCGTCTGGCGCGCAATGGTAGAATTCGCGTCCACACGAAGTCCGACCCCCGCCGGGGTGATGAAATTGGTAAACATAGCGGACTTAAAATCCGCCGCCTAACGGCTTGCCGGTTCAAGTCCGGTCCCCGGTACCACCCTTCCAGCAAGGGATTAATGAGTTGGGTCAGCGCTCCACGTCAAGCGGCGTCGTAGCCTTTTGTGCCAGACAGTCCGACTCCCCATCGATATCGGGCGCCTCGCCCGATTCCCCAGCCGGGGCCTTCATTCCAGAGATCTCGCGGCGCGTCGACGATGCCGGCGTCGCGCAGGAACGGCGCTTGCGACTGCTCCACTCACACGTCGCTGGCGGCCAGCTCATTGCCGACCGCAAGCGAAGTCGTTAAACCCGAGAGGAGAGAAATATGGACCCGGTATCGCATGGCATCATTTTCTGGCTAATCATCGGCGGCATCGCGGGCGCTCTGGCCGGCCGGATCGTCGACGGTGGCGGATTCGGCATTATTGTCGACATCATCGTAGGTATTGTCGGCGCCTTCATCGGCGGTTGGCTCGGCGGTGTGCTCGGCCTGCACCTGGGTGGCGGCATCATCGGGTCGCTGATTACCGCGCTGATTGGCGCCGTCATTCTGCTCGCCATCCTGCGTCTTTTCAGCAGGGGCCGAGCGCGCTCACTCTAAACTCAGCCGGCTGACTCGCCGGCGTTTCACCGCATGAGTTTGAGTTGGGTTGGATTTCCGGGCGCGCATCGATGCGCGCCCGGAAACACGTATCACCACAGTTATTGCCCGGTTTTTGCCGGCATTCCATCGTCGCTGCCGTTCATGCCATGCATGTCCATGTCGGACATCTGCGGCTTTTTACTCAGGTCGCCCGGAACCCGATTCCACGGGCTCGAGACTGGTTCGCTGTGGTATGTCATACCCGAGGTTGCCGCGCCGTGAGCACCGCCGCCGCCGCTTCCTCCGTTGCCGTTGCCGCCGGCCTGCGCAAACGTGGCAGCAAACGCGCAGAGTGAACCGACTGCGATACCGCGAAGCAGAAACTTCAACGTCGATTTTTCCATGATATTTCTCCAGCGACTTCGCCGCATGCCTGGGCTGCGTCGAAATCATATGTACCGCTAAAAAGTGACTGCATGCGCAGCGGCAAAGTGCAGGCAGCGACCTCGTCCGGAACGGGTTGAGCATCAGCGACGCTCAGGAGCAAGGCATGTAGGTAAGTCGTGATGGCGCACCGGAAATGACAGGCGCGACAGGGGATATACGGAAGAAGATCGCGCGTGGATTCGCAGAAGGCCTGCTTGCGTCCACACGATCCGTCTCCCTCACACGACATTGCCGCTTTCCCCGTTTGCGAAAAAATGCCAATTGGGTTATAAATGCGAATCGTTCTTATTTAAGAATATCGACGCCAAGGGGTGATTCAATGTCTGCCGTCACGCTCGACGCGCAGCAAGGGGTGCGCGCACTGTACCGTGATCATCACGGGTGGTTGCAGGCCTGGCTGCACAAGAAACTAGGCAACGCTTTCGATGCCGCCGATCTGGCGCACGACACCTTCCTGCGGATCCTGAGCGCACGCGACAATTTCGGCGCGCAGGATTCGGACCTCGCCCAGGACCGCGCTCCGGACCTCGTTCAGGACCGCGCTCCGGACCTGCAGGGCGGCCTCGATCTACGCGAGCCGCGTGCCTATCTGACCACGGTCGCCAAGCGCGTCCTGCTCAATCACTATCGTCGCCTCTCGCTCGAGCGTGCCTATCTGGATGCGCTGGCCGTCTTGCCCGAATCGCTCGCGCCGTCGCCGGAAGACCGCCTGGTGATCCTCGAAACGCTGCACGAGATCGACGCCATGCTCGACCGTCTCAGCCCCAAGGCGCGCATGACTTTCCTGCTCGCGCAACTCGAAGGACTGACCTACGCGGAAATCGCCGGGCGGCTGCAGGTGAATATCCGCACGGTCAAACGCTACATGGCTGCGGCCTACGAAGAATGCATCCTGCTGACGATCTGACGCCCGCACGTCCGGTCGATGAGTCGCGGCCGCTCGATCGCATCGTCGCGCGCGCGGCGGCTGCGTGGCTCGTGCGTCTACACGACGCGCCGACGCCGGACGACATCGCCGCCTGCGAGCGCTGGTGTGCCGCCGACCCGGAACATGCACGCGCATGGCAGCGGGCACAACGCGTCGACGCCAGGTTCAGCGGCTTGCATGCCGGCGTCGGTCTGTCGGTGCTCGGACGCAAGGATCGCGCAGAGCGTGGCGAGCGGCGCGCGGCGCTCAAGGCGTTGGGCGTGATGTTCGTCGGCGGATCGGCGGGTTATGTCGCCTATCGCGCTGCACCCTGGCGCGAATGGACCGCGGACGAACGCACGGCGACCGGTGAGCGCCGCACGGTCGTGCTCGCCGACGGCACCCGCGTCGATCTCAACACGGCGACGGCTTTCGACATCGCCTTCACCGACACCGAACGCCGGATCGTGCTTCACACAGGGGAGATTCTGGTGGAGACGGGCGCCGATGCGAATCGCGCGTCGAACGTTTACCGGCCGTTCGTCGTGCAGACTTCGCAGGGTCGGATTCGCGCGCTGGGTACTCGCTTCGACGTCGGTAAAACGCCGCGCGATGCAATCCAGGTCTCGGTGTTGCATGGGGCGGTGGAGATTGCGCCGGCCGCGGCGCCGCAGTTGAAACGGGTCGTGGCGGCCGGACAGCAGACATCGTTCACCGCGACCGCGGTCGATGCAACCGCCCCCGTCGATCCCCATGTCGCCGACTGGTCGCGCGGCGTGCTGTTCGCCGACCGCGTGCGCCTCGCCGATTTCGCGGCCGAGCTTGGTCGCTATCGGCCGGGTGTGCTGCGCTGCGATCCGTCGGTCGCCGAACTGCGCATCACCGGTGCATTTCAGATCGGCAACACCGACAGTATTCTTGCCGCGCTGCCGAACACCTTGCCGGTGCAAGTCGTCTACCGAACCCGCTACTGGGTGACGATCGTCGCGGGTACGAACACAGCCACCACCTGAGCGTCGCCACGGGCCGTGCGAAATTTTTTTGCGCGGCGCCTGTCCCCTTTCCTGATCTCGCGTGTCATGGATATAGGAGCACCAAAAAGCCATCGCCCGATCAGGACTATTCATGTCATCACGCAGTCATCGCAAAACCGCATTTCATTCGCGCCGCACATCTACTCGTCATAGTCTTGCTTCGCTGTCGTTCAGTGCCGTCGTCATCGGCTTGCGCGGCATCCCGGCCGCGCTGGCAGTCGCGAGTATCGCGGTGGCCCCCGCCAGCCGTGCCGCCGATGCCGCGCCGCTCGCACCCACCGCGCCCATCGCATCCACGCCGACTGCATCCGCGCAAAAAACCTTCGCGGTAGCGGCGGGGCCGCTCGGCGTGGCACTGGCCGACTTCGGCAGCCAGGCCGGCGTAACCGTGCAACTCGACTCACGGCTCGTCGAGGGTATGACGACGAGGGGCCTGCAGGGCAACTACACGGTGCGCGGCGGCTTCGCGGCGCTGCTCGCGACCACGAATCTGGCGGTGGCGGAGAATAGTCCAGGCGTCTTCCTGGTGCGTACGCGCGCCCCGGCAAGCTCGTCCGATGCGGCCGATTCCGGCACGCTGCCCGCCGTCAAGGTGTCGGGTCAAAGCATCCAGGACAGTCCGTACGGACCGACCACCGGCTACGTCGCCTCGACTACCAGCTCGGCGACGAAGTCGGGCACGTCCATCCTCGAAGCGCCGCAGTCGGTGTCGGTCGTCACGCGCGACCAGATGACCCAGCAGAACGCGCAGACGCTCAACGCCGCAGTGCGCTACACCTCCGGCGTCACGGCGGAAACGCGCGGCGGCATCGCCACGCGCTACGACCTGCTGACCGTGCGCGGGTTCGATGCGGACACCTATTGGAACGGGCTCAAGCTGATCGGCAACGGCATGTATGCGGTGCCGCAACTCGATCCCTACATGATGGACCGCATCGAAGTGCTCAAGGGTCCGGTGTCGGTGCTGTACGGCGCGGCGTCGGCGGGCGGGGTGCTGGATCAGGAAAGCAAACTGCCGACCCGCACGCCCTTGCACGAAGTGGGCGTCGAGTTCGGCAACTATGGTCACAAGCAGGCGACCTTCGATTTCTCGGGCCCGCTCGATGCGGACAATCACTATCTGTATCGCCTGACCGCGATTGCGCGCAGCGAGGACGGCCAGGTCAACACGACGCGCAACGAGCGCATCGCGATCGCGCCGTCCTTCACCTGGCGTCCCGACGACACGACCTCGCTGACCCTGTTCGCCCTGTTCCAGCGCGATCCGCGCAGTACGTCGTATGGCAGCGTGCCGCCGCAAGGCGTAACGCTGCCGAGTCCCTATGGCCGTCTGCCGAGTGACTTCTACGACGGCGATGCGGGTTTCGAGCGCTTCAGCCGCAACCAGGAATCGGTCGGCTACAAGTTCGAGCACAAGCTCGATCCGAATTGGACCGTGCGCTCGAACGGGCGTTACTACCACATCGGCGAGGACTATCAGAGCGTGTACGGCAGTGGACTCGAAGCGGACAACCGCACGCTCGACCGCTATTCGATCGCTTCGACGGATCAGATGAACACCGTCGCGCTGGATAACCAGCTGGAAGGCAAGTTCTCGACAGGACCGGTTCGTCACACACTGCTGACGGGTTTCGACTATCAGCACATGGCGAGTTCCTATCTGCTCGGCTATGGCGCGGCGCCGTCGCTCGATATTCTCGCGCCCGACTACTATCAGCCGATCGCCGATCCCGACCGCACGCTCACGCAGGTCCGCAGCAACCAGTTCGGCGTGTACGCGCAGGATCAGATGCGCCTCGGCCATGTCGTGTTCACGATCAGCGGACGGCAGGACTGGAGCAACACCTCGACCCGCAACGTCACCGACAACACGCTGAGCACGCAATCGGCACGCGCCTTCACGAAGCGGGCAGGGCTGACGTATGTATTCGACAGCGGCATCGCGCCGTACGTGAGCTACACCGAATCGTTCTCGCCGCAGGCCGGCTTCGACGCGAGCGGCAAACCGTTCGATCCCGAGCGCGCGCGTCAGTACGAGGTCGGCATCAAATTCCAGCCCAACGATTACGACGCGATGTTCACGGTGGCGCTGTTCGACCTGACCCGCAAGAACCTGCTCACGACCGACGCGACCAATCCGAATTTCCAGTCGGAAGCGGGTGAGGCGCGCTCGCGCGGTCTCGAACTCGAAGGCAAGATGAGCCTGACGGACTCACTGAACGTCACCGCGAGCTATACGTATCTCGACACGAAGTACACGAAGGACAACAGCGGTCTGCAAGGACAATATCTGCCGTCGGTGCCGCAGAACCAGGCATCCGCATGGCTGTATTACACGCAGCATCGCGGCGTGCTGGCGGGTCTGTCGGCGGGTGTGGGTGCGCGTTATACGGGGACGACCTACGCCTACGCCGACGCCTACAAGCTCAGCAGCTTCCTGCTCATCGACGCCACGCTGCGTTACGACCTGGGTCGTCTCTCGCCGCGTCTGAAAGGCTCGGAGCTGTACGTGAATGCGCAGAATCTGGCGAATAAGCGTTACGTGGCGTCGTGTTATTACTCGACCTGGTGTTCGTTCGGTTACGGGCGGCAGGTGTTCGCCGGGGCGAACTATCGCTGGTAAGGCGGGCGAGGGCGGGGCTCGACCGGTACAATCTCCGTCTGGAGAAATCGCATGCGTCGAGCCCTTTTGTCATGTCCCACCTGAAATACCTCACGGGCTATCCCGCGCATTTGCAAGAAAAGGTGCACAAGCTGATCGCCGACGATCGACTCGGCGCGTACCTCGGCGAGCGCTATCCCAACACCCACGACGTGCAAACGGACCGTGCGCTGTACGCCTATTGCGCGGATCTGAAGCGCGAACACCTGCGCAGTGCGGAGCAGATCGACAAGGTCACGTACGACAGCAAACTCGACGTCGTACGCCACGCACTGGGCCTGCACACGAGCATCTCGCGCGTGCAGGGCGGCAAGTTGAAGGCGAAGAAGGAAATCCGCGTGGCGTCGCTATTCAAAGCCGCGGCGCCGGAATTTCTGAAGATGATCGTCGTGCACGAACTTGCTCATCTGAAAGAGAGCGATCACAACAAGGCGTTCTATCGACTGTGCGAATTCATGCAGCCGGGCTACCACCAGATCGAGTTCGATCTGCGGCTGTATCTGACGCATCGCGACCTGGAAAAAAACAAGGCCTGAGGGGCGAGCCTCAGGCCTGTCGTTTCAAGCGTTACGCTTCGCGTATCAAGCCGCGATCGCTTCAGCCGTTTGCACGTCCACTCCGACCGCCGACGCCTTCAGCAACACCGGAATCGATTTCGAAGTCGGCGTTCCCGCACCATCCGCAACCGAGGAGAGCGGCACCAGCGGATTCGTCTCCGGGTAGTACGCGCCCAGGCAGCCACGCGGAATGTCGTATTCCACCAGCAGAAAACCGTCCGCGTGACGCTCGATACCGTCGGCCCACACGCTCGTCATATCCACGCGTTGCCCAGCGACGAAACCCAGCATCGCCAGATCGTCCTTGTTGGCGAACAGCACGCGGCGTTGTCCATACACGCCGCGATAGCGGTCGTCGAGACCGTAGATCGTGGTGTTGTACTGGTCGTGCGAACGCGTCGTCATCAAGGTCATCAAACGCTCGCCATACTGCTTGCGCGCCTGATGGATCGGTGTGTCGAGCGCAATCGCATGCACCAGGAACTGCGCCTTGTTGCTGGGTGTTTTCCAGATCCGGTCGCGTGACGCCACGCCGAGATGGAAGCCGCCCGGTTTCTTCAGGCGTTCGTTGTAATCGTGGAAGCCTTCGATCACCTGCGCGATGCCGTCGCGGATCATCGCGTAGTCCGTTTCGTGCGCGAGCCAATCCACCTTGTCGCTGCCGAGCGTCGCGTGCGCCATGCGCGCCACGATCGCGATCTCCGAGAGCAGATTCTCCGACGCCGGTTTGTTCATGCCGTAAGAGATGTGCACCATGCTCATCGAATCCTCGACGCTCACGCCTTGCGGCACGCCGTTCTGCATGTCGATCTCGGTGCGGCCGAGCGTCGGCAGGATCAGCGCGTCACGGCCATGCACGAGATGGCTGCGGTTCAGCTTGGTCGTGATGTGCACAGTGAGGTCGCACGAACGCATCGCTTCCCAGGTGCGCGGCGTGTCGGGCGTCGCGATCGAGAAGTTGCCGCCCAGACCGATGAACACCTTTACCTTGCCGTCGAGCATCGCCTGAATCGAGTTGACGACGTCGAGTCCGTGCTCGCGCGGCGGTTCGAAATCGTAGACTTCACCGAGCCGGTCGAGAAACGCCTGAGTCGGCCGTTCTTCGATACCGACCGTGCGATCGCCCTGCACGTTCGAGTGGCCGCGCACCGGGCACAAGCCCGCGCCGCGTCGGCCGATATTGCCGCGCATCATCATCAGGTTCGACAGCAGCTGCACCGTCGGCACCGAGTTCTTGTGCTGCGTGAGGCCCATGCCCCACGTCGAGATCACGGCGCGGCCCTTGACGTAGATGTCGGCGAGCTGGAGCACGTCTTCGAACGGCACGCCGGCTTCGGCGACGATGGTGTCCCAGTTTTCGGCGCGCAGATCGTCCGCGAAGGCGTCGAAACCGACGGTGTGTTCGGCGATGAACGCGACATCCAGCACGCGTTCGAGACCGGAGGCGAGCGCTTCGTCGTCGAGTTCGATGACGCGTTTGGCGACGCCCTTGATCAGCGCGAAATCGCCGCCGATCTTCGGCCGGATGAACACCGAGCTGATTCTGGTGCTGCCCATGGTGAGCATTTCCACCGGATGCTGCGGACTCGCAAAGCGTTCCAGTCCGCGTTCCTTCAGCGGATTGATCGACACGATGGTCGCGCCGCGCTTTGCGCACTCGCGCAATTCGCCGAGCATGCGCGGATGGTTGGTGGCCGGATTCTGGCCGAAGATCAGCAGCGTGTCGGCGTGCTCGAAATCGTCGAGCGTCACCGTCCCCTTGCCGATGCCGACCGTGCCCGGCAAGCCACGGCTGGTCGCTTCGTGGCACATGTTCGAGCAATCGGGGAAGTTGTTGGTGCCGTACATGCGCACGAACAGCTGGTACAGGAACGCGGCTTCGTTGCTGGCGCGGCCCGAAGTGTAGAAGGCGGCGCGGTCGGGATCGTCGAGGCGCTTCAGATGCGCGGCGATCAGCCCGAACGCCTCGTTCCAGCCGATCGGCACGTAGCGGTCGCGCAAGGCGTCGTAGACGAGCGGGTCGGTCAGGCGGCCATGCTGTTCGAGTTCGAAATCCGATTGCGCCATCAAGGCTTCGACGGTGTGCTGTTCGAAGAAGGCGGGCGTCACGCGCTTGCTGGTCGCCTCGGCAGCGACGGCTTTGACGCCGTTCTCGCAGAACTCGAAGGTGGACGCGTGTTCGCGGTCCGGCCACGCGCAACCCGGACAGTCGAAGCCGTTCGGCTGGTTCTGCTTGAGCAGGGTGCGGTAATTGCCGCCTGTCACCTTCTCCTTGAGAAGGTTGATGGCGACGTATTTCAACGCGCCCCAGCCGGCGGCGGGGTGGGTGTACGGTTCGATGCGAGGTTCGGGTTTCTTCATGATGTTGCCGCCGGTAGGGCCTGACGAGACTTTTTTAAGCCGATACCGAGAAGCCTACTGTGTTCCATAAAAATCGCTGCATACAGAAATTCGGAAAGCCGAGGGGTACAGTTGGGTCGGTTTTGTCATAGACTGGCGCTCCAGCCAGTTTTAATCGAGCCAAGTCCTTGAAACTGTACGAAAAGCTTGCCGATGAGATGACCGAGGCCGTGCGGCGCGGCGTGTTCGCGCGCGGCGAGCGGATTCCGTCGGTGCGGCAGGCGAGTCTGCAGCACGGCGTCAGTATCAAGACGGTGCTGCACGCCTACGCGTTGCTGGAAAGCCGGGGGATTGTCGAGACCCGGCCGCAGTCGGGCTATTTCGTGCGGGACGTGGCGGCGGCCTCGGCCGACGCGTCGGCCGGGGAGCCGGGGCTGCCCCGCCAGCCCATGCCGCAGACCCCGCCGGTAGCCGCCGAAGTGGACGTGAGCCGCCTCGTGCTGTCGACTCTGCGGAGCATCCGCGCCCACGACGCCGTGCCGTTCGGCTCGCCGTATCCCGACCCGTCGCTGTTCCCGTGGCGGCGCATCAACCAGTATGCGAACGCGATTGCACGGCGTCAGGCGAGCTGGAATCTGCTCGACGATTTGCCGCCGGGCAACCCCGAACTGATTCGCCAGATCGCACGGCGTTACGCGGAGAACGGCATGGCGGTCGATCCGGGCGAGATCGTCATTACGCTGGGCGCGACCGAGGCGATCAACCTGAGCCTGCAGGCGGTCGCCAAACCGGGTGACACGGTGGCCGTCGAGTCGCCCACCTATTACGCGATGCTGCACGCGATCGAACGTCTCGGTATGCGCGCGATCGAGGTGGCGACGCATCCGGTTCACGGCATCGAAATCGAAGCGCTGGCCCAGGTGATCGCGAAACAGAAGATCGCCGCGTGCATGGTGATGCCGAATTTCCAGAACCCGCTCGGCTTCCAGATGCCCGACGAACGCAAGCGGCAACTGGTCGACCTGCTCGCCGCGCACGAGATTCCCGCGATCGAAAACGATGTCTACCAGGAGCTGTATTTCGGCGAGACGCGGCCTTCGACCCTGAAGAGCTTCGACACGAAAGGACTGGTGCTGCATTGCGCGTCGTTTTCGAAGAGCCTGACGGCGTCGTACCGGATCGGCTGGGCGCTGCCTGGGCGCTATCGCGCGCAGGTCGAGAAGCTCAAGTTTCTCAACACGCTGACGACGCCGTCCGTGCCGCAGGTCGCGGTCGCCGATTATTTGCGGCAGGATGGCTATGACCGGCATCTGCGGCACGTGCGCAAGGTCTACCGGCAGCAGGCGAGCATCATGACGGCGCTGGTGCAGCGGTTTTTTCCGGCCGGCACGCGCATGTCGACGCCGCAGGGCGGCTACGTGCTGTGGGTGGAATTGCCCGAGCGGATCGATTCGATGCGGCTTTATCAGGCCGCGCTCGCGCGCAGCATTACGATCGGACCGGGCATGATGTTTTCGATGCGCAACGTGTTTCGCCACTTCATCCGGCTCAATTACAGCTATCCGTGGACGCCGCAGAGCGAAGCGGCGCTGAAGACGCTAGGCGAACTGGTCACGCAAATGGCTTGAAAACGGCCTGAAAAAAGGCCTGAAAACGAGGAGACGCTCATAATGGAAGACGACGAACTCGATCCGGTGCTGGTTGCCGTGCTGGCACAACTCTGGCGCGCGCATCGGGAAACGCCGGGGGGCACCTGGTCGCTCGCCAGGCTGTCGAAGCAGGCGGGCGTGCCGATGAGCGGCTTGCGGCGTCAGTTGACCGCGCTGGTGGACGGCGGCCTGGTCGAGGCCACCTTCAGCGAAGAAGGCACGGGCACGGCGCGTCTGAGCGACGTCGGCGAAGAACTGTGCGCGGCGCTGTTCGGCGAGGGCGGCGTGCCCGGCGAGGATCCGGCGGACCCGGTGGATCCGGAGCCGAAGATTCACTGAGCCGGGCAGGCAGGGATGCAACCGTTAGCGCTAGCGTTGAAGCGAGCCGTTAAAGCTGGCTCATCCCACCATCGGCGATGATTTCCGTGCCGACGATGAACGCCGATTCCGGCGCGCTCAGATGCAGCACGGTCGAGGCGATTTCCTGCGGCGTGCCGAAGCGGCCGACCGGCACCTGGCTGACAATCTGCGCGGCGGTGGCTTCGAGCGTGGCGGCGTCGAGCCCGAGCTTGCCGTACAAGGGCGTTTGCACCGGGCCCGGACTCACGACATTGACGCGCACGCCGCGCGGCAGCAATTCCGCCGACAGGGTCTTCGCCAGCGAAATCAGCGCCGCCTTGCTCGCCGCGTACACCGACGACGCCGGCATCCCGATATGCGCATTGATCGAACCGTTGATGACGATCGACGCGCCCTTGTTGAGCAACGGCAGCAGCGCCTGAATCTGGAAGTACGCACCTTTCACGTTCGTATTGAACGTCGAATCCCAAAGGGCTTCGTCGACGTCCGCGAACGCTGCGAAGCGGGCCGTGCCGGCATTCACGAATACCGCGTCGAGGCGGATGCCGGCTGCGTGGATCGCGGCGGCCAGATCGCGGGCCGACGCGATCGAGCCGGCGTCGTTCTGCACGGTGACGGCGTTGGGGCCGAGTGCCGCTTTAGCGGCGTCGAGGGCCGCGGCGTCGCGCCCGGTGATGACGACGCGCGCGCCTTCATCGATAAAAGCCTGAGCTGCGGCGAAGCCGATGCCGCTGCTGCCGCCGGTGACGAGAACTGCTTTATCTTGGAAGCGAGTCATTTTGTATCTCCGAAAGAGTGTTGCGGGTTGATGGAGTTGATATTGCGCCGACGCGAACGGCTTGCCGTACCACTTTGCCGATGTACTCGTTCGAAATCATCGAACATGTTTTTTCTCCTACCAAAATACGAATTTCGTTATAGGGCAGATAACGGAAAATAATTTTTCCCATGAAATTGACCTTCGAATATGGCCCCCTATGCTGAACCCTGTCCGGGATATCCCGGACCGGGGCAGGCACGGTCAAACCATCTTCGGAGAATTCATGAAAACAACGCTGGCGCGAGCGCTGCATCATTCATTGCGCATCAAAACAGTTCGGACCCTGCTCGTCGCCGCTGTAGGCGTGAGTGTAGGCGCGACGCTGGCGCTCGGAACCGCGACGGCCGGTGCCGCCACCACGCAGCCGCTCGGCATCGCCTTCGTCTATCTCGGCAATCCGGGCGACGCCGGCTGGACCTATGCGCACGAGCAGGGCGTGAAAGAGGTCGAGGCGAAATACGGCGACAAGATCAAGGTGACGCGGGTCGAGAACGTGCCGGAGTCGGCGGATTCGGAGCGTGTGTTTCGCGATCTGGCGTCCAAGGGCAACAAGATCGTGGTGGGATCGAGCTTCGGCTTCCAGGACTTCGAATTGAAGGTCGCCAAGGACTTCCCGGACACGGTCTTCGAACACGCCACGGGTTACAAGAAGGCGGCCAACTTCGCGACCTATGACGTGCGCACGTACCAGAGCGCGTATCTCGCGGGTCTGGTCGCGGGCTACACGACCAAATCGAACACGCTGGGCTTTGTCGGCTCGGTGCCGGTGCCGGAAGTGGTGCGCAATATCAACGCGTTCACGATGGGCGCGCGTTCGGTCAACCCGAATGCCCGCGTGAAGGTGGTGTGGATCAATAGCTGGTTCGATCCGGGCCGCGAAAAGCAGGCCGCCGAAACGCTGATCGGCCAGGGCGCCGACGTGCTGATCCAGAACACCGATTCGACAGCGACGATGCAGACCGCCGAGCAGAAAAAGGTACATGCCTTCGGTTGGGACTCGGACATGAAGAAGTTCGGACCGAACGCGCAACTGGGTGCATGCGTGAGCAACTGGGGCGTGTACTACACACATCTGGTCGATCAGGTGATGTCCGGGACGTGGAATAACGCGCCGGTCTGGTGGGGGCTGAAGGAGAAAGCGATCGACCTCGCCGACATCAATACGGACGCCGTTTCGCCGGCCGCGCAAAAGGCGTTGAGCCAGAAGCGCGACGACATCATCTCGGGCAAGTTCAACCCGTTCGCCGGGCCGATCGCGGATCAGTCGGGCGCGGTGAAGGTCGCCGCAGGCAAGTCGCTGAGCGACGCCGAACTGCTACGTTTGAACTGGTTCGTGCAGGGCGTGGATGGAGCCTTGCCGAAGTGATCGTTTGATCGGCATGGCGAACTATCGATCATTCTGTCGGCGCGGCTCGTGAGACCACGCCGACAGAACGATAGAGGTTTCATTTCAAACGCTGCCTGCCGGTTGGCAGGCAGCACGCTGTCTCACTGCGCGTCGTCGGCCTGCAACTGCGCCGGCGCCAGCATGGCGACGCCGCAAAACCAGTCGCCCGCGCGCGGCTCGCGCTTCCACTGACTGCCGGTTCCCTTGAGCACAGTGGAACACTGCTCGTTCACCTCGATCCCCGGATGCGCCGCCGTGCATTGAAGCATGGCCATGGCGCTTGCCATGGTGGCGGAGCGAGGTGCGGGGCGCGGCGCATCCAGCTCCGCGGGCCGGGCGGGCTGAGCGGGCAACGGCTCCGCTGCCGCTGCCGGATCGGTGGGCCCGTTTGTCCCCGCCTGCATGCTGTCGATCAGATGCCGCAGTTCATCGATGCGCGTCGCATACCACGTCCCCAAACAGGCCGCATCGCGGCAATTGGCTTCCCGCCAGGCCCATTTGCTGTCACTGTCGTTGAGAAAGGCGCGCCGGTTGCTGACTCGTCGGCGTGCTTTCCAGTACAGTTGGCCCAAAGTGTCGTCGAGCTTCGAGAGCGCGGGATCGTGGCAGATCATTTTCTCGGTGAGCGAACGTCCGCGCGCACAGTCGAAGCTCGTGGCATGAGCGGACAGCGACGCCAGCGTCAGGGTGGCGATCAGGAGAGGGCGAAGGCGTTTCATGGCGGTTCCGGCAGAGCATGGTTTTGTCATGCACTGGATGATCGGCCGGGTTGCCGTTGTGCGGACCTTCGAAAAACGGCTGGATTCAGGCGGGTGGTTACCAGATATTGCCTCGCGGGGCACTCATCGGCAGCCATCGGCACACGGCCTTTGAAACGGGAGAAAGAGTGAAAAGACAACACCTCGTTCGATGTTTTTACGCGGCGGCCGGCTTGCTGGCGCTGCCTGCTGTAGCCAGCGCGCAATCGCAGGCCTACACGAACACCGTGGTCGATGTGCGCGCCGGCCCCGCGCCGGATTACCCGGTCGTGATCCAGGTGCCTGCCGGTGTCCCGTTGACAGTCATGGGATGTATCAGCAACTATCAGTGGTGCGACGTCGCCGCGCCGAATCTGCGCGGTTGGGCTTACGCGGGGAGTCTGAGCTATCCCTACCAGGGCAGCAACGTGCCGGTGATGAGCTACGGCACGGTGATCGGTCTGCCGATCGTCACTTTTTCGCTCGGCGCTTATTGGGGCAACTATTATCGGGGCAGGCCCTGGTACAACCAGCAGTCGCGCTGGTCGCACCATCCGCCGCCACCGCCGCCGCGACCGGGCGCAGGACGGCCACCGGGTGGACATCCGCCGGGCGGACCGCCGCCGGGTCATGGAGGGGGACGCCCGCCGGGCGGACCGCCGCCGGGCCACGGGGGTGGCCGGCCGCCGGGCCCGCCGCCGGGTAACGCGGGTGGTCGGCCGCCGGGAGGACCTCCGCCGGGTAATGCGGGCGGGCGTCCGCCGCAAGGAAACGCGGGCGGTCGTCCACCAGGCGGCCCGCCGCCGGGTAACGCGGGCGGTCGTCCACCAGGCGGCCCGCCGCAAGGCAACGCAGGCGGCCGGCCACCCGGCGGCCAGCAAGGCGGCGGCCATTCGCCGGGCGGTTCACAAAATGGCGGAGGCGGCCGTCCTCAAGGTGGCGGCCCATCGCAAGGAGGCGGCAATAGACCGCCTGGAGGTGGAAACGGCTAAACCTCGCGGGGAAACGCGCATTTCGTGTGAATAATTTGCACGGTCTACGCGTAAACCCCGGTACGCCGCGTAGACTGACTTGCCGATGTTGGGTAAGGGGGGGCGCACATATATGAATTGGGAAGCGACAACAGGTAGCCCGGCGGGCACATCGTCCGAGGGCACCCGCTATCCGCCGGAACTGGCCGAGGAAGTGCTGGACTCGGAGCACTCCGTATTGCGGCTCATCACACGCAATACGCCGCTGCCGGAACTGCTGGACGAAGTCTGCCGCCGCGCTGAAGCGCTGCTCGGCGATGGTGCTGCCTGCTCGATCCTCCTGCTCGACCCCGACGGCATCCATGCCCGGGTCGGCGGCGCGCCGTCCTTGCCGGCGCATTTCAGCGCGTCGATCGACCGCCTCGAGATCGGACCGCAGGTCGGTTCCTGCGGCACCGCCATGTATCAGCGGCGGCTGGTGGTCGCCGAAGACATCGAGACCGATCCGCTGTGGGCCGACTACCGCCACCTTGCTTTGCCAGTCGGCCTGCGCGCCTGCTGGTCGGTGCCGTTCGAAAACGACGCGGGCGTAGTGCTCGGCGCGTTCGCGGTCTATCACCGCGCACCGCGTCGACCCAGCGCGGAGGAAGAAACGATCCTGCGCGATATCGGCCAAAGCGTCGGCCTCGCCGTGCATCAGGACACCATCGCGCAACGCCTCGCACACAGCGAGGAACATCACCGGCTGGTGGTCGACCATCTGATCGAAGGGATCGTCGTGCAGTCGCGCGCGGGCTTCGTGCTCGCCTGCAATCCGAGCGCGCAACGCATGTTGCGCGCAACCCCGCAGATCGTCGGCCGTAGCATCCGCAGTGTAATGACGCGCGCTTTCCACGAAGACGGTTCGCTCGTCACCGCTGCCGAGCAGCCGACCGTGCAGGTGCTCGCCACCGGCAAACCCATGCTCGGTGTAACGATCGGCCTGGAGTTGATCGACGGCGAGGTGATCTGGATCACCGAGAATGTCGTGCCGATCATCAAGCCGGGCGACACCGAACCCAGTTCGGTGCTGATCTCGTTCACCGACATCGGCCCGGTACGCGAAGCCCAACGGCAGCTCAAGTTTCTCGCCACGCGCGACTCGCTCACTGGCCTCTACAACCGCGCCTATGTCACCGACCGCATGCGCGATCTGTTCATGCTGGGGGCGGCGCCCGGCACCGGCGAACTGGCGAGCGTGGCCGTGCTGTACGTCGATCTGGACGGTTTCAAGAAGGTCAACGACACGGCCGGCCACGAGGCCGGCGACGCCTTGCTGTGCAGCGTCGCGGAGCGGCTGTCGGCCTGCGTCGGGCGAGCCGATACGCTCGCGCGGGTGGGTGGCGACGAGTTCGTGATCGTGGTCAGCGCGTACGAGAACACCGGTCGTCTGATCGGGCTCGCGCGCCGCATCCTCGACATGATCGCGGTGCCGTTCGCGGTGGCGGATAACGAGTACTACCTGGGCGCGTCGATCGGCATCAGCCTGTTCCCCGAAGACGGCCAGGACGTCGCCACGCTGATGCGCAACGCCGATTCGGCGATGTATCACGCCAAACAGCGCGGCCGCAACAACTTCCAGTTCTTCACCGCCGAGCTCAACGAGCATCTGCAACGCCGTTTCACGATCGAACAATCGTTGCGGCGCGCGCTGGCCTCCAACGAGCTGAGCCTCGTGTACCAGCCGATCGTCGACAGCCAGGACGGCCGCACGATCGGCGCGGAAGCGCTGCTGCGCTGGTACAACGGCGAGCTGGGCAACGTCTCGCCGGGCGAGTTCATCCCCGTGGCCGAGGACGCCGGCCTGATCGGCGAGATCGGCGGCTGGGTGCTGGCGCGGGCCTGCGAGCAGGCGGCGCAGTGGCGGCGCACGCTCGCGCCGGACCTGATCGTGGCGGTCAACCTGTCGCCGCGGCAGTTCAACGACGGGCTGGTGGAGCGCATCGAGCGTTGTCTCGCGCAATCCGGGCTGGAACCCTCGGCGCTCGAACTGGAGATCACCGAACGGCTGCTGATGAGCGACAGCGACACCGTACTGCCCATGCTGAGCGCGCTGAACACGCTCGGCGTGCGGATTTCCGTCGACGACTTCGGCACCGGCTACTCGTCGCTCTCCTATCTGAAGCGCTTCCCGCTGCATAACCTGAAGATCGACCGGTCGTTCGTGGCCGGTTTGCCGGATCATCGCGATTCCATTGCGATTACCCAGGCGGTGGTGGCGATGGCGCATTCGCTCGGCATGAACGTCACGGCCGAAGGCGTGGAAACCGTCGAACAGGCAGAATTTCTGCGCGCCATCGACTGCGACAAGCAGCAGGGCTACCTCTACAGCCGGCCGGTCGGGGCGAGCGCCTACGCCCGCAGCCTGCACGACGCGCAGATGGGCATGGCCGACGCCGGCTGACGCGCATTGGCGAAAACGCGGGCCGGGGTGCGGCCGCTCAGCCGGCCCGGCCCGGCCAGTCCAAGCCGATTGTTCAGTTTTCCAAACAAGTGCCTTCACGTTAGCGGTATTTATCCGCGGGCGCTGTCTCTCTACAATCCTCCCATCGAAACGTATATTGAGCGTGGAACCGAAGCGGGGCCATGCAATGGGAGCAGTCATGCCAGCTTTGATCAAGAACCAGCTTTACCGGCCCTCGGTGGTCCTGCCGATGGTGGCCCTCATGCAGGTGATGGTGTCGCAGGATTTCAATCTCGGCCAGGTCGGCTGGGTCGTTGCCACGCGCGGTGCGCAGGCGGCGCTGCAACGTTCGCGCGAATTGATTTGCGCCGCGTATTGCGAAGTTTGAGTTCGCGAGTCCCGTCATAAAGTCGTAAAAGGCAGCCACAGGACCCGCCCGAGGCGCTGAGGGTAAGATGCTACGACCAGCAATTCAGCCTCGGGAGCGTTGCCATGCCACAGCACTTCGACGCAGTCGTGATCGGTACCGGACAAGGCGGCTCGCCGCTCGCCGTGCGCCTCGGTCAAAGCGGTCGTAAAACCGCCGTCATCGAACGCGGCGCGTTCGGCGGCACCTGCGTGAATGTCGGCTGTACGCCCACCAAGTCTTACGTGGCCAGCGCCCGGGCCGCGCACGTCGCGCGCCATGCGGGCGATCTCGGCGTGCAGATCGGCGGGGCGATCAGCGTCGATCTGCCGGCGGTCAAGGCGCGCAAGGACCGCATCATCGGCGAATCGCGTGACGGCGTGGAGAAATGGCTGCGCGGCGCGGACAACGTCACCGTGTTCAATGGCCATGCGCGCTTCACCGGCCCGCATTCCCTGAGCGTGAGCGCACCCGACGGTTCAGTGCTGCAAGAGCTCAGCGCCGACGAAATCTTCATCAACACCGGCACGCGCGCGGTCGTGCCGCCGCTCGAAGGTCTCGAGCGGATTCGCTATTACACCAACTCCAATCTGCTCGAACTGACGGAACTGCCGGCTCATCTGGCGATCGTCGGCGGCAGTTATATCGCGCTGGAATTCGCGCAGATCTTTCGCCGTTTCGGCAGCGAAGTGACGGTACTCGTGCGCGGCGATCGCCTGCTTACACGTGAAGACGCCGATTTCGCCAGGTCCGTGCAGACCGTGCTGGCGCGCGAGGGCGTCGAGTTCCGCTTCAACGTGCAGCCGTCGCGGGTCGAACCGCATCCGCATCACGAGGGCCGCGTGTGCATCGGCTTCGAGCAGAACCTGCCGGCGCTGGAAGCGTCGCATCTGCTGTTCGCCACCGGCCGTGAGCCCAACACCGACGACCTCGGCCTCGCCGCCGCCGGCATCGCGACCGACAGGCACGGCACCATTCCCGTGGACGGCCAGTTGCGCACCAACGTGCCGGGCGTCTGGGCGATCGGCGACGTCAACGGCCGCGGCGCCTTCACGCATACGTCCTACGACGACTTCCAGATCGTCGCGGCCAACCTGCTCGACGGCGGCTCGCGCACGGTCGATACGCGGATCATGGCCTACGCCGTGTTCGTCGATCCGCCGCTCGCACGCGTCGGCATGTCGGAGGCGGAAGTGCGCAAGGACGGCCGCGAGGCGCTGATCGCCACCATGCCGATGTCGCGCGTGGGCCGCGCGCGCGAACGCGGCGAAACCGATGGCTTCATGAAGGCGCTGGTCGACGCGCACACCAAACAGATTCTCGGCGCGGCGATCCACGGCGTCGAAGGCGACGAGGCGATTCACACCTTCATCGACATCATGACGGCGGGCGCGCCGTATCCGACCTTGCAGTTCGCGATGCATATTCATCCGACCATCAGCGAGCTGGTGCCGACGCTGCTCGACCGACTCGAGCCGCTGAAGTAAGCGCGCCGAAGCGCATCGACAAAGACTGAGCGCATCGCCGATAATCGGCCTCGGCGCGGGTCGTCTGCGAGGCGTGGGCGAGCGGTGCGCCCAACCGCATTCATCTTCAGGAATTCCGCCGATGGGCAAGGGACGTGTCGAGGCCTTCAGCGATGGCGTGATCGCCATCATCATCACGATCATGGTGCTCGAATTGAAGGTGCCGGAGGGCTTCGATCTCGCCGCGCTGCGCCCCGTGTTGCCCGTGTTCTGCGCGTACGTGCTGAGCTTCATTTATGTCGGCATCTACTGGAACAACCATCACCACCTGTTCCATGCCGTGCAGAAGGTCAACGGCGCGGTGCTGTGGGCCAATCTGCATCTGCTGTTCTGGCTGTCGCTGTTGCCCGCCGTCACGCATTGGGTCGGTGAAAACCATCTGGCCGCCATGCCGATCGCCATGTACGGCGTCGTGCTGTTCATGTCGGCGATCGCGTATTTCATCCTGACGCGCGTCCTGATCCGCGAGCATGGCCGCGATTCGACGCTCGCGAAAGCGGTCGGTAACGACTTCAAGGGCAAGGTTTCGGTGGTGATCTATCTGGCGGGGATTGCGCTGGCGTTCGTCGTGCCGTGGGGCTCGCTCGCGCTTTACACGCTCGCGGCCGGCTGGTGGCTGGTGCCGGACCGGCGTATCGAACACGTGCTGGAGGCGTAGGCATGGTGCTCGCACTCGCATTCGCAGTAGAGCCCGTGCTGGTACCGGCACCATGACGTCGCGTCAACACGCTTCCAGCGCTTCCCGTATCGGACTGGTCTCCGATACGCACAACCTCGTGCGTCCCGAGGCGCTGGCTTATCTCGCGGGCTGTGACGCCATCGTTCACGCCGGGGACATCTGCAATCAGGCCGTGCTCGACGCGCTCGTGCAGATTGCGCCGGTCACGGCGGTTCGGGGCAACAACGACACCGGCGAATGGGCCGCGTCGTTCCCCACACACGCGAAACTCACCGTGCAGCAGGTGACGATCCTCGTCGTGCACGATAT
Organism: Paraburkholderia sp. BCC1884; assembly: GCF_900996225.1. Classification (GTDB taxonomy): domain Bacteria; phylum Pseudomonadota; class Gammaproteobacteria; order Burkholderiales; family Burkholderiaceae; genus Paraburkholderia. The sequence goes on from NZ_CAAJGL010000112.1 coordinate 172,034, forward strand.
CGCGGATGTAGGCGCCGATCCACGCAGCGAAGGTATCCACGTAGTGGTGACGGGTCATTCGCACAAACCTTCGATCAGCGAGCGCGACGGCGTGCTGTTCGTCAATCCCGGTAGCGCCGGACCACGTCGTTTCAAGTTGCCTGTTTCCGCGGGCATGCTGATCGTGGAAGGCGCGCAGGCCAGCGCCACGTTCGAGTCGCTGCTGACGTAAAAAAACGGGCTGGCAAATCATTGCCAGCCCGCTTTCGGACGGAGTCGCAGGGCGACTGTCAGTGCGCGTAGTACGTGCCGCGAGCGGACAGGTCGCTCACGGACTCACTCACGTTCAGGCACGCGCCGTTGCCGCTGCGGCATAACGTTCATCCATTTCTTCCGCTTCACGTTCGCCGCGCAGCACGGCATGCGCTTCCGCACGCGTGGCCACCGACGGACCCGAGCCGAGCAGCGGCTTGCGCGCCGTCTCACGCAACGCGACCACCGACACGATACCGATCAGCGACGCGCCCATCAGGTAGTACGCGGGCATCATCAGATTGCCGGTGCTGCCGACCAGCCACGCGGTCACCAGCGGCGTCGTCCCGCCGAACAGCGACACCGAAATATTGAAGCCGATCGCCAGCGCGCCGTAGCGAATGCTGGTCGGGAACAGCGCCGGCAGTGCCGACGGCATCACGCCGCAGAAGCACGACAGCACCACGCCAAGGATCAGCAATCCACCGAACACCGGCAGCAGCGTGCCCATCTGGATCAACAGGAGCGAAGGGATCGCCAGCGCGAACAGGGCCACGCAGCCGGCCAGCATCACCGGCTTGCGACCGACCGTGTCGGACAGACGTCCGGCGGCGATCGTCATCGGCATCATCAGCACCATCACGGCCAGCACGACGAACAGACCATGCGTTTCGTCGAAGTGCAGCGTCGCCGACAGATAGCTCGGCAGATAGGACAGCGCCATGTAGTCGGTCACGTTGAAGATCAGCACGAGGCCGACGCATAAAAGCAGCGGGCGCCATTGCTGCACGAGCAGATCGCGGAACGATTGCCTGGGCGCCGCTTTGTCTTCGGCTTCGCGTTGCTCGGCCTGCTTCTTGAATGCGGGCGTTTCTTCGAGCTTCATGCGGATAAACAGACCGATCAGACCCAGCGGGCCCGCGATCATGAACGGCACGCGCCAGCCCCAGCTCAACAGCGATTCCTGCGAGAGCGTGGCGGTCAGCACCGCGACCGTGCCCGCGCCGAGCACGTAACCGATCAGTGTGCCGAATTCGAGAAAGCTGCCCATGAATCCGCGGCGCTTGTCGGTCGAGAATTCGGCGATGAAGGTGGCCGCGCCACCGTATTCGCCACCCGTCGAGAAGCCTTGTACGAGACGCGCCACCAGCAACAGCACCGGCGCCATGATGCCGATCGAGTGGTAGCTCGGAATCAGGCCGATCGCGAAGGTGCCGAGCGCCATCATGATCATGGTCATCGCAAGCACGCGCTGACGGCCGATCTTGTCGCCGAGCGGGCCGAACACCATGCCGCCGATCGGGCGCACGAGGAAGGCTGCCGCGAACGTGCCAAAGGTCGCGATCAACTGCGCGGACGGGTTGCTGGACGGGAAAAAGACTTTGCCGAGGGTCACGGCGATGTAGCTGTACACGCCGAAATCGAACCATTCCATCGCGTTGCCGAGCGCCATCGCGCCGACGGCACGCTTGAGGAGGGAATGGTCGACGACCGTGATGTCGTCGAGAGTGAGGCGATCTTCTTCTTTTTTGTGTCGCCAGAAGCCGTTGCTGGAAGCGGTCAAGGTGAAAACTCCAATGACTGCGGCAAAACGCATGAACGTTCCGCCACGGGTGCTGGGGAAGTGCAGTTTCGCGAGCAAGGCGATGGCCTCCGCCTCGCCGCGATCGGCGAAGAAGGAGAGGGCGCAAAAGAAAGCAGAACGCCCGTGCCTCGCGAACAATTCGCGAAAAAACACTCGTCTAGATTGTGCTTGCTGTTGCACCTGCGTGGCCGTTGAAGGGGGGCAGATGCATGAGGACGCTGGGGTTGGCTGAGAGCCGGCCCATGCGCCGCTGGAAGGCTTGAAACGAAAAAGGCCGGTGTTGAATCGCCGCTCACGCGGGGAAAACGACCGACGAGCCTTCTTGTATAAAAACTGTCCGATTCAGGGCGGCGCGCGCAACGCGAGCCGGATTGAAAAGAACGTGAATGAAGGTGTAATGCTGTTTGAACGATGCACATGATAGCACGATAACAGAGGATCGTGCAAACCCGAGGCTCGGCCGGACCCTCGGCGAGGGCGCTCAATCCCTTGCCTGGTGGGGGATTGCGGCAGGTCGGACCGGTCTGAAAAAGAGGCTTAAAAGTGCAGCGGAATGTACCGTTTGGAGAGTTTCAGCTGGACCGTTTGTGGATCGTTCAGGCGAAAAAAATCCGCGCACGCGGCGCGGATTTTTTCGCTACGAAAACCCGGACTCAAGCCGACGGCGGCACATAACCTTGCGCCGTATCCGCGCCTTCGCCGAAGAAAAACTTCTCGGTCTGCTTCATCAGGTACTGGCGTGCGCGCGGATCGGCCATGTTCAGGCGGTTTTCGTTGATCAGCATGGTTTGCTGCTTCAACCAGGCTTGCCACGCTTCCTTCGAAATGCTTTCGTAGATCCGCTTGCCGAGTTCGCCGGGCAGCGGCGGGAAATCGAGGCCTTCGGCTTCCTTGCCGAGCTTCGCGCATTGAACCATACGAGTCATGCTGTGCTTCTCCTAATCGATGTGTGGGGGCGGGCAGTCGCGCTTATATGAGGCCGCTCAGAGCTGTTTCATCAGCACGAGCGATTTGCGCTGCCAGTTATAGAGTCGGCGACGGTCTTCCGGCAGGTCGTCGACCGTGACCTTGACGAAGCCGCGCTTGAGGAACCAGTGCTCGGTGCGCGTGGTGAGCACGAAAATGCGCGTCAGGCCGCGCGCTCGCGCGCGTTGCTCGATGCGTTTGAGCAGACGCTCGCCGTCGCCCGTGCCTTGCGCTTCGGGGGCGACCGTGAGGCAGGCCATTTCGCCGATACGCTCCTGCGTGTACGGATACAGCGCCGCGCAGCCGAACAGCACGCCATCGTGCTCGATCACCGAGAAATGGTCGATGTCGCGTTCGATCTGGTGGCGACCGCGCCGCACCAGCGTGCCGTCCGATTCGAGAGGCTCGATCAGCGAGAGAATGCCGCCGACGTCGTCCGGCGTGGCTTCGCGCAGGCTTTCGAGGTTCTCGTACGAGATCATCGTGCCCACGCCGTCGTGCAGGAACAGTTCGAGCAGCAGACTGCCGTCGAGCGCGTAGGGGATGATGTGCGCCCGTGCCACGCCGCCGCGGCAGGCGCGGATCGAATGCTTGAGGTAGAAGCCCGCGTCGCCGGTGACCTCGCCGCTTTCGTGCAGCTTGTAGGCGTCGTCGAGCGAGAGTTCGCGGACCAGTTCCACGCCTTCTTCGCCGGCTTCCATCAGACCCGGCGTTTCGGTCAGGAACACGATCTTGTCGGCGCGCAGCGCGATGGCGGCAGCCGAGGCGACGTCTTCCATCGCCAGATTGAAGGCTTCGCCGGTCGGCGAGAAGCCGAGCGGCGAGAGCAGCACCAGCTTGCGGCTCGCGAGCGAATGGCGGATCGAATCCGCGTCGATCTTGCGCACCACGCCGGTGTGGGCGAAATCGACGCCGTCCAGAATACCGACCGGGCGCGCGGTCACGAAATTGCCCGACACTACACTGATGTGCGCGTGCGCCATCGGCGTGTTCGGCAAGCCCTGGCTGATCGCGGCTTCGATATCCAGACGCACTTCGCCGGCCGCTTCTTTCGCGGACTCGAGGGCGCGCGCGTCGGTGATGCGCATGCCGTGCGAAAACTCGGACTCGACGCCGTGCAGACTCATCTGCTCCTCGACCTGCGGTCGCGACCCGTGCACCAGAACGATCTGGATGCCCATCGCCTGCAGCAGCGCGATGTCGGACACGAGCGCATTCAGGAGCCCCTGATGCACCACCTCGCCGCCGAAACCGACGACGAAAGTCTTGTTACGGAACGCATGGATGTAAGGGGCGACGGAGCGCATCCAGTCGACGAATTGCGCGTGCTGGGCGAGATTTTCCGTTGCTCCGGCGGGGGCCGGAACGCTCGCGGGCGCGGGGACGAGGTCGGTTTGGGAATTCATGCCGGGGATTATAATGCGCCCCCATGTCGAATGTACCCAAAAGTCCCGCTGCGGCGAACGAGAATCCGGCGCCGGCCGCCGATCAGGCGAAAGCCGGCGACGCTGAGCGCCGTCCTGAGCAGGACGTGAACCGGAACGCGCCGAAAACGGCGCGCGAGCCACGTCGCTCCGGCGCAGGTGTCGAACCGCAGGCGCAGAGAAAAAATCCGCCGCGCGACGCCGCGCAGGCGCCGAATCAGCCGAATCAGCCGAATCAGCCGAATCAGCCCCATCAACCCAAACGTGGCGATGGTCGCGCTGAGCAGCGCAGACGTGCGCCTGCGCAGGGCGGCGAAGCGCGTGTGGATCAGCCGCGTCGCGCGCAGGCTCAAGGTAACGAATCGCGCCGTGAAGCCGACGCGCCCGCGCAAAACGGACCGCGATCGAAAGACGGCGAGCGTCAACCGCGCCGCGAGCCGCGTGCGCCGCGGGTCGTCGAGCCGAATCCGATTCCGCCGATCACTTTCCCCGAAGCGCTGCCGGTGTCCGCTCGCCGCGACGAGATCGCCAAGGCCATCGCGGAGAATCAGGTCGTGATCGTGTCGGGCGAGACGGGCTCGGGCAAGACTACCCAGTTGCCGAAGATCTGCCTCACGTTGGGGCGCGGACTCGGCGCGGGCGGTGCCGGACTGATCGGTCATACGCAGCCGCGCCGGATCGCGGCCTCGGCAACCGGTCGTCGCATCGCCGAAGAACTCGGCACGCCGTTCGGCGAAGTGGTCGGCTACAAGGTGCGGTTTACCGACAATCTGTCGCCGGGCGCGTCGGTCAAATTGATGACCGACGGGATTCTGCTCGCGGAAACGCAGACCGATCCGCTGCTCAAGGCCTACGACACGCTGATCATCGACGAAGCGCATGAGCGCAGCCTGAACATCGATTTTCTGCTCGGCTATCTGAAGGAAATCCTCGCCAAACGTCCCGATCTGAAACTGATCGTGACCTCGGCGACCATCGACGCCGATCGTTTCGCGCGCCACTTCGGCAGCGACGAGAAGCCCGCGCCGGTAATCGAAGTGAGCGGTCGGCTCTATCCGGTGGAGGTGCGCTACCGGCCGGTCGTGGAAGACAGCCCGGCAGTCAAGGCGGCCGAAGGCACCGCGTCGGCGCAATCCTCCTCACGCGGCGAGCGCCCGAAAACCCAGCGCGAAACCGATCGCGATCTGATGGAAGCGATCGTCGACGCCGTCGACGAACTGTGCCGCGAAGGCCCCGGCGACGTGCTGGTGTTCCTGCCTGGCGAGCGCGAGATCCGCGATGCCGCCGAAGCATTGCGCAAGCACCATCCGCCGCACACGGAAATTCTGCCGCTGTTCGCGCGGCTCTCCGCGTCCGATCAGGAGCGCGTGTTCCGCACCTCGAACGCGCGACGCATCGTGCTGGCCACCAACGTCGCCGAGACCTCGCTAACGGTGCCGGGCATCCGCTACGTGGTCGATACCGGACTTGCGCGCGTGAAGCGCTACTCGTATCGCAACAAGGTCGAGCAGTTGCAGGTCGAGTCGATTTCGCAGGCCGCGGCGAATCAGCGGGCCGGGCGTTGCGGACGGGTCGCCGACGGTATCTGCATCCGTCTCTACGAGGAAAGCGACTACCAGGGCCGCGTGCGCTTTACGGACCCGGAGATTCTGCGGTCGTCGCTGGCCTCGGTGATTCTGCGCATGAAGTCGCTGCATCTGACGGCGATCGAAACGTTTCCGTTCATCGAGCCGCCGCCCGGCCGCGCCATCGCCGACGGTTATCAGCTGCTCAACGAACTCGGCGCCGTCGACGACGACAACCAGCTCACGACGCTCGGCCGCGAACTCGCGCGTCTGCCGCTCGATCCGCGTGTCGGCCGGATGATTCTGGCGGCGCGCGATCAGCAGGCGTTGAAGGAAGTGCTCATCATCGCGAGCGCGTTGTCGGTGCAGGACCCGCGCGACCGGCCGATCGAGGCGCAGGAGCAGGCCGACCAGGCGCATCGCCGTTTCGCCGACGAGCGCTCCGAATTTCTGCAGTGGCTGAAGATCTGGAACTGGTTCGAAGAAGCGATTGCGCACAAGAAGTCGAACAAGCAGTTGCACGAGGAGTGTCGCAAGAATTTCCTCTCGCAATTGCGCCTGCGCGAATGGCGCGACGTCCACTCGCAACTGCTGACGGTGGTGCGCGAACACGGCTGGCGTCTGAATGAAGCGGAAGCCACGTTCGAGCAGATCCATCTCGCGCTGTTGACCGGGCTGCTCGGCAACATCGGCCTCAAAGCCGACGACGAGCCTTACTACCTCGGCGCACGCAGCATCAAGTTCTACCTGTGGCCGGGTTCGGCGCTCGTGAAGAAAGCGGGCAAATGGGTGATGGCGGCGGAACTGGTGGAGACGAGCCGTCTGTACGCACGCTGCATCGCGAAGATCGAGCCGGAGTGGATCGAAAAGATCGGCTCGCATCTGCTGAAGACGTCGCTTTCCGAACCGCATTGGGAAAAGCGCGCGGCGCAGGTGTCCGCGTTCGAGCGCGCGGTGTTGTACGGTCTGCCGATTTATCACCGGCGGCGCGTGAGCTTCGGCAAACAGGACCCGGCGCGCGCGCGTGAGCTATTCATCCGCGGCGCGCTGGTGGAAGGCGAATTCGATACCAAGCTCGCGTTTTTCGCGCATAACCGCAAGCTGCTCGCCGACATCGAGCAACTCGAACACAAGTCGCGCCGTCAGGACGTGCTGGTGGACGACGAACTGATTTTCGCGTTCTACGATCAGGCGCTGCCCAGGGGCATTTATACCGGCGCGTCGTTCGAACGCTGGTATCGCGACGAAGTGAAGAACAGCGGCCAGGCGGAAGACAAGCTGCGCCTGCTGTATCTGTCGCGTGACGATCTGATGCGGCACGAAGCCGCCGGCGTCACGACCGATCTGTTCCCGAAGCGTATGACGATGTCGGGCGTCGAGATGGTGCTCACGTATCACTTCGAGCCAGGCTCGCCGCGCGACGGCGTGACGCTCGCCGTGCCGCTCTATGCACTGAATCAGGTCGATGCGCGCCGCTGCGAATGGCTCGTGCCCGGCATGCTCAAAGAAAAGGCGCAACTGCTGCTGAAGTCTTTGCCGCAGAAGTTGCGGCGGCATTGCGTGCCGTTGCCGGAGTTCGCGGCGGGATTCGTCGACCGGCATGGCGGCGCGCGCTTCGGTGCGGGCGGTTTGCTGGAGACGCTGATCGCCGACGTGCGCGAGCAGACCCAGGTCGCGATGAAGCACTCCGACTTCAAGCTGGAGACCTTGACGCCGCATCTGTTCATGAATTTCAAGGTCATCGACGAGCACGGGCGGCAGCTCGCGATGGGCCGCAATCTCTCGCAACTGCGCGCGGAATTGGGCGGCCAGGCGCAGCAGCATTTTCAGAAGATCGCGTCGAGCGCGGCCGGTGCGGCGTTGGCGGATGCGGGCGGCGGCGGTGGAATCGCCTCCGCGTTGCAGCCGTCGTCGGCGGCGGGCGGAATCGCGCAACGCGGCAAGGGCGCCGCCATCGCGTCAGGTCCGCAATCCGCATCGGCGGGCGGCGCGCCAGGCACCGCACTGTACGAGAAGCTGACGACGTGGAACTTCGGCAAGCTGCCGGAGTTGCTCGAAATTCGCCGGGGAGGCCAGACGCTGTTCGGCTATCCCGCGCTGGTGGATCGCGGTACGCACTGCGATGTGGAGGTGTTCGATTCACCGGACGAAGCCGCGCGTATTCATCGCGCGGGCTTGCGGCGTCTGGTCGCGTTGCAGCTGAAAGAGCCGATCAAGTATCTGGAGAAGAATCTGCCGGGCTTGCGCGAAATGGCGATGCAGTTCATGACGCGCGGCACGCAGGAAGAGTTGCGCGATCAACTGATCGATACCGCGCTCGACCGGGCCTGTCTGCAGGAGCCGTTGCCCGACGACGAGGCGTCGTTCCATACGCGTCGCGACGAAGGTCGCAGCAGGCTGACCTTGTTGGCCCAGGAGATCGCGCGTCTGGCCGGGCAGATTCTTGCCGAATACGCGAGCGTGACGAAGAAGCTGGTACAGGCGAAGTCGTTCACGGCCGCGCACGCCGACATGCAGACCCAGCTCGATACGCTGATCGGCAAGCGCTTCGTGGTCGATACGCCGTACGCGCAGCTTGCGCATTTTCCTCGCTATCTGAAAGGGATTGCGCTGCGCATCGACAAGCTGAAGGCCGACTCGGCGCGCGACGCGCGGCAGTTCGCCGAGTTTCAACCTTTGCTGCAGAACTATCAGCGCGCCGTGGCGCAACGCGGTGGCGTGCTCGATCCGCGTCTGTCGGAGTTCCGCTGGCTGCTCGAAGAGTTGCGCATTTCGCTGTTTGCTCAGGAACTGCGTACGCCGATGCCGGTGTCCGTCAAACGACTCTACAAGGTGTGGGAGTCCATGCAGCGCTGAGCGCATCGGCAGGCGGTGAGCAGGACGCGCGGCGCGGTTCGGCGATGAACCGGCGCCGCGCGTGCCGGGATGCAGGTCAGGTGGTATCCGCATCGTTTCGCTGCTTTTTATCGATCGGCTAGCGGTCCTGATTGCCGGCCGGTTTTTCCGGCGAGCGCGCGTCTACCAGTGCATGCCGGCACCGACCGAAGCGCCGAACTGGCCGCGCGAGTCCGTCGTGCCTTGCACCTTGTAGGCCCATTTGCCGGTCGGCGACAGTTGCGACACGCCGAGCGCCATGGCCGACTGCCCGCCGTAGGTGCCGCCCGCCATCGCCACCATCCCGCGACCCGGCAACACCGCTTGCGGCAGGCCGGCGACGGCGAGTGCCGCCGCCGTGCCGCCATACCCATCGCGTCGCGCCGAGCGGATCTGGTCGTCGGTATAGGCGTGGGCCTGGCCGACGCTGTTGGCCGCGCTCTGATTCAACTGGTTGACGTTGACCGCGTCCGTGCCTTGCACGCCGGCGGCGACGTTGGCAATCTGCCGCTCCTGACCGGCGACGCCCACCGACACCGTATTCGCCCGATCCGCCACCGAGCCCTGGCCCAGCGCGACCGAGTTGTCGGCCCTCGCGCTAGCCGAGGCGCCGAGCGCGGTGGCGTTGTTGCCGCTCGCGCTCGAATTCGCACCGAGCGCGGCCGCATTCGCGCCGGTGGCCTGCGCATTCGCGCCCGCAGCGACCGAGTGCACGCCCGACGACACGGCTGATTCGGTGTCGAGATCGCCTTGTGCGCTGAAGAACGGCGTTGCCGTGTTCGCCAGGTTCACCGCCACGTTATTGACCGCGCCGCTGATGGCCGCGTTGAGCTGGGCCAGGTTGACCGCGTCGTTCGCATCGACGCCGTCGGCGACGTTGTGGATCGCGGTGCCGCCGGCGGCTGGATCGCCGCCGAGCGTCAGGCTATCTTTGTTGACGCTGCCGTCGGCATGCTGGTCGTAGGTCATGGCGCCGTCGAGTTTCGCGGCGCTGCTGTCGGTTTTACTTTCGAGCGCTTTGAGCTGGCTGAGGTTGACCGCGTCGGTATCGTTCGCGCCGGCCGCGACGTTGGTCAGGCGGCGTTCGTTGCCTGCCGAGCCGATCGACACCTGGCCGACGGCGGCGAGACCTTTAACGAGCGAAGCGTCTACGCCGCTCGGCGCATAGGCGAGGCCGCCGAGCGGGGCGGCGACGGAAGCCTTGCCCAGCGCTACGCTGTTGGCCTCGAGGACGGAACTCCCGGCGCCCAGGGCGACACTGCCGTCGTCGCCGGCTTCGGCGTATGCGCCGACCGCCAGACTGTTCGCCCCGCGCGCGACGGACCGCGTGCCGAATGCGGCGGCGTAGTCACCCTCCGCGTGTGCCGCCGCGCCGATCGCGGTGGCTTGCAAGCCCGATGAAATCGTCCAGACCCCGAAGGCGCTGGCGTTTTCGCCGCTGGACACGGCGTACGAGCCGACCGCCAGTGCACCCTGGTCGGTCGCGTTGCTGAAACGGCCAATCGCGACGCTGGCGCCCCCGCCGGCATTTGCACCGACGCCGGCGGCAATCGCACTGTCGCCCGCGGCTAGCGCGGCGGGGCTGGTCTCGGGATAAGCGGTGCCAGTGGCGTCGAAATAGCGTTGGCTTTCGCTTTGCGCGAATGTGGCGCTGGAAACAATCATTAAAGCCGCCGCGAGCTTGCGGGCGGTTTTATTCATAATCGATTTATCAATTCTGGTCATGCGTTTCAGATTCCTTTTGCCGCGTTTGGGAACAAGGCGAAACTGTCCGGGCTCCAATGTGCATCATCCCCAATGGATGAGCGTGGTTTGCACGCTCGAAAACTGTTTGCTGTAGCGCCGGGTCGTCACGCCATGGTGCGTAGGGGTTGCGGGTGGGGCGATGACGGGCCTGATTCTCGGTAATATCGAGTGGGATCGGTTATGGGATAACTCTTAAAATTAAATTCGTGGCCGTTATTATATTTTTCGCATTGATGTATCGATAATCGGATTTTTAACCGTTCGTGTCGGGCCGGCGGAATATTCCGCGTGAAAATCCGAGCCCGGTTTTGTCCGTATTCGATAAATATTAAAGTGGGGTGAGATAATCTGCGAGGAATTGAGAAAATGCTGCGCGAGTCCTCAAAACTAGCGCTGGCCAGAATTTTTATTCCCGCCAGCGCGGCGTGTTAAAAACACGACACTCACACGCCGCCTGGTTGGCGATGCGCGGGAACGGGGTGCCCGCGACATAAGTCAACCTTTCGGTCATAGCAAACGTTCTACAATGACGGACGTTCTCCCGATGTGAGTTTTCATGCGCAAATTTTCCCTGTCCGCCCTGACCGGCACGTTCCTCGCAGGCGCGGCAGTCGTCGCAACAGCAGGCTTTTTCTCTCTGGCAGCCCACGCGAACAACGTGATCGTGCTCAATTCCGGCGAAGCGACGCTCAGCCTGATCGACGAGACCTCCCGCCAGGTCGTCGGCACGGTCCCCACCGGGAAAGAGCCGCACCATCTGATGACCACGCCGGACAATTCGTCCCTGATCGTCGCCAATTCCGTGTCGAACAATCTGATGTTCGTCGATCCGAAAACGGGGCAGGTACAGCGCTGGGTCGAGAACATCGAAGATCCGTATCAGATCGGCTTCTCGCCCGACCGCAAATGGCTGGTCACCACCGGTTTGCGCCTCGACCGCCTGGACATCTATCACTACGACAACCAGAAGAACCAGATGACGCTGGCCTCGCGTCTGCCGCTCGCGGTGATGCCGAGCCACATGGCATTTACCAATGACAGCAAGACGGTGTTCGTCACGCTGCAGGTGTCGGGCGAACTGGCCGCGGTGGACCTCGCCACCCAGCAGGTCAAATGGAAGATGAAAGTGGGCAAGGTGCCCGCCGGCCTGTGGATGACGCCCGGCGACAAATACCTCCTGATCGGCATGACCGGCTCGGACTACGTCGCGGTGCTGGACTGGCGCAACCAGAAGATCGTCAAGACCATCCACACCGGCAATGGCGCGCACAACTTCCGTTCGCTGGCCGACGGCAAGCACGTCGCGGTGTCGAACCGGGTGGCGAGCACGATCAGCATCATCGACGAAGACTCGCTCACCAATGTCGGCGACATCACCGGTTTGATGCCCGGACCGGACGATATGGAACTTTCCGCGGACAAACGCTATCTGTGGGTTACGTTCCGTTTCGCGAAGCACGTCGGTATCATCGACCTGAATACGCGTAAGCTGATCCAGACCATCGCCGTCGGCCGTTCGCCGCACGGTATCTATTTCTTCAATCGCGCGCCGGTCACGGCGCCGAACGGCGCTTAAAGGCGCCGTCACTGACGAAGTACAACGCGAGCGCCATGTTCCATCTGATTTTTTCTACCCTCGACAATTTCGTCTCCGCCGTTCAGACGATGTTGTATGTCGACGTGGTACAGCCGCTGCTGTTCCGCTTCAACCTGATGGACTATGACGAAGACACTTACGACAGCCTGTACTGGGTGATCGTGGGCGTGTTCGAGGTGCTGGCCATGTACGCGGTGCTGCGCCCGCTGGAGGCGCTGCGTCCGGCGGAGCAGTGGGAGAACCGCAAGGCGGTGCGGGTCGACGTGATCTATACGTGGATCGCCAAGCTCGGCATTCTCAACCTGTTCTTCTTCTTTGCGCTCCAGCCGTTTTTCGACACCATGCAGGCCTGGCTGCGGCTGCACAACATCTCGAACATCGAATTCGACAACCTGTGGCCGGGCGTGACCACCCAGCCACTCGTCACGTTCGTGATGTATCTGCTGGTGCTCGATTTTGCCGGCTACTGGTATCACCGCTGGGAGCATCGGTTCGGCGTGTGGTGGGAACTGCACGCGGTGCATCACAGCCAGCAGCAGATGTCGCTGTGGTCGGACGACCGCAACCATCTGCTCGACGATCTGCTGCAGGCATCGTTTTTCGCCATGATCGCGCTGGTGATCGGCGTGCCGCCGTCGCAATTCGTCGTGCTGGTCGCCATCACCAACCTCGCGCAGAGCGTGCAGCACGCCAACATCCGTCTGCACTTCGGCTGGCTCGGCGAGCGTTTGCTGGTTAGCCCGACGTTCCATCGCCGGCATCATGCGATTGGTTACGGTCACGAAGGCCTCAAATACGGCTGCAACTTCGGCGTGCTGTTTCCGTGGTGGGACATGCTGTTTCGCAGCGTCTCCTGGAACCGCGAGATGGAGCCGACGGGCATTACCGATCAGCTTTCCGGCCGCCGCTACGGTGACGGCTTCTGGGCCCAGCATTGGCTCGCGTTCGTGCGCATCGCCGGACGTCTTTCGTCGAAGCGCCGCACGTCAGGCAGCGACGCCGCCGCGGTCTGAGCTTTTCGACCGGGTTGTCCCTCTCCCGTGCCGCCGGTTTTCCCGGCGGCGCGTCACGTGGTTTATCCTGTCCACGTTTGCGTCGGCGCTCCGGTTTCGCTGACCGGTCCGTCACATCGCTGTCTTCATTCCATCGTTTCGTTCACCGGCACTGGCTCGCATGAATGATCTATTGCGCTCGTTCGGACGCGCGCTCGCCAGCGCACTCCACCCGCGCATGCTCTGGCTAACCTTCATGCCGTTTCTCGCGGCAACGGTCGGGTGGGGCGTGATTCTGTGGTTCTCGTGGCAAACGCTGATCGGCTCGACCCGTACGTGGCTCGAAAGCTGGGCGTTCACCGTCACGCTTTATCACCTGTTCGACTGGCTCGGATTCTCGGCGCTGCATACGGCGATCGCGCCGTTCATCGTGATTGCGATCGCGATTCCGCTGATCGTCGTGACGGTATTGCTGCTGATCGCTACGCTGTCGATGCCGGCGGTCATCCGCTTCCTCGCCGCGCGTCAATTTCCCGGCCTCGAAATGCGTCGCGGCGGAACGTGGTACGGTAGCCTCGGCCAAGCATTGTGGACCACGCTGATCTGCCTGGTGATGCTGGTCGTGACCTTGCCGCTCTGGCTGGTGCCGCCGTTCTTCGCGCTGATTCCGCCGCTGCTGTGGGGCTGGCTGACCTATCGTGTGATGAGCTACGACGCACTCGCGCTGCACGCCACTCGCGACGAGCGCCGTGCACTGGTACGCCGGTTCCGCCTGCCGCTGCTGCTGATCGGCATCGCCAGCGGCTTGCTGGGTTCGCTGCCGACGCTGCTGTGGGCGTCGTCGGTCTGGCTGATCGTGCTGTTTCCGGTCATCACCGCGGTGACGATCTGGATCTACGCGTTCATCCTCGTGTTTTCGGCCCTGTGGTTCGGCTACTACTGTCTGCGCGCGCTGCAGCGCATGCGCGCGCAAGAGCACGGCGGCGTGCGTCACGCGGCGCCGGTTCCCTACTGATCAAAACCAGAGAGGCGGCAATGGCATTCGGCGTCATCATCATCGGCGATGAAATCCTGTCGGGCAGGCGCGTCGACAAGCATCTGCCCAAAGTCATCGAATTGCTGCGCGCGCGCGGGCTGTCGCTCGGCTGGGCGGAATACATCGGCGACGACCCTGAGCGCATCACGGCGACGCTGCGCCGTACCTTCGCGTCGGGCGACATCGTGTTTTCCACCGGCGGCATCGGCGCCACGCCCGACGACCACACGCGCCAATGCGCGGCGGCCGCGCTCGGCGTGCCGCTCGAACTGCATCCGGAAGCGGGCAGGCTGATCCAGGAACGCATCCGCGATATGTATCCGGCGAATGCGGCGACGCCGCTCGATCTGGAGTCGCCCGAGAACCGGCATCGGCTGAATATGGGCACGTATCCGCGGGGTGCGTCGATCATTCCGAACGGCTACAACAAGATTCCTGGCTTCTCGATCAAACAGCACCACTTCGTACCGGGCTTTCCGGTAATGGCGTGGCCGATGATCGAATGGGTGCTGGATACCCAATATGCGGATCTCCATCACGCCATGCCGCATGCGGAGAAGTCGCTGCTGGTGTTCGAGTTGCCGGAATCGCGCGTGGCGCCGTTGATGGAGAAGATCGAACACGATTTCCCGGGTGTGCGCGTGTTCAGTCTGCCGAGCGTCGGTGACGCCGAGCGCGGCGGCGTGTACGCGCGGCATCACATCGACCTGGGTGTGAAAGGCGAGCCGGAAGCGGTGGCGGCCGCTTTCGTGAAGTTGCGCGAGGGTGTGCACCTGCTGGGCGGCGATATCGTCGAGCCGGAAGCCGAGGCGGCTGTAGCGGCGGCAACGAAGCCGCGAGGTTGAGCCAGGCGACGACGCAAAACGACGCGCAACTGAGTCACGCGGCTACACAAAACGAAGCCGCGTGCCAAAGCCACGCGCCGACGCAAAATTAATTCGGGCGCCGCGGCGCCCGTTTTTCATCGCGCTCGCCATCCAGCGCGAGCGCGGCATCGCCAGATCATCGGCCTGTCACATTCGACGCCGACGATACTCAGGCGCCAATCCACGGCAACCCACGAAAGCACCAGCCCGACACTGTCTTCCGATGCCCCTGGCCGTCCTTGTCGCCCTCGAAGCCTTCCAGCAGGTCGTACGCCTTGGTGAAGCCGGCCTGCGTGGCGGCGATCGCGGCAAGCTTCGAGCGCGCGGCGCTGCGGCACAGAAACAGCACGGGCGTATCGGGCGTGGCCAGCTGGCTCAACTGCTGAACGAATTCCTGATTCGGCACCGCGCCCGGGTAGCGGGTCCACTCCACGTGCGCGTACTGGCCGTCGCCGATCACCGGTCGGCCGACCCAGTCGAGTTCGGCGCGCGTGCGCACGTCGACCAGACGCGTGCGCGAGTCGAGTTGCAGCAGTTCGAACGCTTCGGCGGGCGAAATCGCGCCCGCGTAAGGCAGCTGACTCTCGACGCGGCGTCGATCCGCCTGGGCGTACAACTGTTCGAGCGTGCTCATGAGCGCAAATCTCCTTCGGGCGAAATGACCATTCTAGCGCGCGATGTCCGCTCCGCACGCGCGACGAGCGGGGCGAAAAGCGCGTGCACGCCGCTCCGAGAAATGTACAAATTTGGTGCAGATGCACCGAAATGCACCACAATAGAGAGACCAGCCGTTTCCCATCTGGAGAAAGCACTATTTTGGTGCTTGAGTCGCGCCGAACATTTGAGGGCTGCATGCCGTTCGGTGCGCCCATTCCCCGCGAACGCGCGCGCAGTCGGGTTTTGCGCCGGGTTGGCGCACACATGGCACAGAAGCTGCTTTATTGGTGCCGATCGATTTTGTCCCGATGGACTTTTATGTTCGACCTCAACGATTGAGGGTGGACGCGCCGGGACGGGTCAGCTAGATTGGGCGGCGGCTGAATCCGCCGAATTCGTTAATCAGGAGATAGGTTATGAGTAAATCCGTGGCCGACGTCGTACAACTCGTCAAAGACGAAGACGTCAAGTTTGTCGACTTCCGTTTCACCGACACGCGCGGCAAAGAACAACACGTTTCGGTGCCGGTGTCGGCATTCGATGAAGACAAGTTCGAAAGCGGCCATGCGTTTGACGGTTCGTCGATTGCCGGCTGGAAAGGCATCGAAGCATCGGACATGTTGCTGATCCCGGACGCAAACACGGCTTTCATCGACCCGTTCTACGAAGAATCGACCCTCGTGCTGACTTGCGACGTCGTCGAACCGGCAGACGGCAAGGGCTACGAGCGCGACCCGCGTTCGCTCGCCAAGCGCGCTGAAGCGTATCTGAAGAGCACGGGTCTCGGCGACACGGCTTTCTTCGGTCCGGAACCCGAATTCTTCATTTTCGACTCGGTCAAGTGGGGCACGGACCAGTCGGGCACGTTCGTCAAGATCGGCTCGGAAGAAGCACCGTGGTCGTCGGCAATGGACTTCGAAGGCGGCAACACCGGCCACCGTCCGGGCACGAAGGGCGGCTATTTCCCGGTTGCTCCGGTCGACACGTTCCAGGACATCCGTTCGGAAATGTGCCTGTTGCTCGAACAGATCGGCATTCCGGTCGAAGTGCATCACCACGAAGTCGCGGGCCAGGGCCAGAATGAAATCGGCACGAAGTTCTCGACGCTGGTGCAACGCGCTGACTGGCTGCAGCAGATGAAGTACATCATCCACAATGTCGCGCACACGTACGGCAAGACGGCAACGTTCATGCCGAAGCCGGTGGTTGGCGACAACGGTTCGGGCATGCACGTTCACCAGTCGATCTGGAAAGACGGCGCGAACCTGTTCGCAGGCAACGGTTACGCAGGTCTGTCGGAATTCGCGCTGTTCTACATCGGCGGCATCATCAAGCATGCTCGCGCGCTGAACGCGATCACGAACCCGTCGACGAACTCGTACAAGCGCCTCGTGCCGCACTTCGAAGCACCGGTGAAGCTGGCTTACTCGGCGCGCAACCGTTCGGCATCGATCCGCATTCCGCACGTGTCGAACCCGAAGGGCCGTCGTATCGAAACGCGTTTCCCGGATCCGATGGCGAATCCGTACCTGTGCTTCTCCGCGCTGATGATGGCGGGTCTGGACGGCGTGCAGAACAAGATTCACCCGGGCGAAGCTGCCGACAAGAACCTGTACGACCTGCCGCCGGAAGAGGATGCCAAGATCCCGACCGTGTGTGCCGGCCTCGACCAGGCGCTGGACTCGCTCGACGCAGACCGCGAATTCCTGACGCGCGGTGGCGTGTTCACGGACTCGATGCTCGACGCGTACATCGAACTGAAGACGGGCGAGCTGCAACGCTATCGTCAGTCGGTGCACCCGATCGAATTCGAAATGTACTACTCGCTGTAAGTGGTCATGGCGCTTCGCCCTTCAAACGGCGAAGCGCTTGGCCCGACGCTCGCGATCGGTCACGAAGGGACGGCGGCGCCGTCCCTTTTTTGTTAGACCGCGCAGAACGTTTGCGAACCAGCATGCGCGAGCGGCTTTACCCCTGATTTATCACCATCTCCTATCGGCCGGACTGCAAGATGGTTCTCAAGAATCTGATCAAGGCAAGGAAAGGGCACGAGCAGTCGCTGTCGGACGACGCGCAACTCGTCAGTTCCGGTTTGTTGCCGGGCTTCGAGGCGTTGCCCACGGTTGTGCTGGTGCTCGAAAAGCGCACGCTACGCGTGGCGTTTGCGAATCCGTCGGCGGAGGCCATGCTGGAACTCTCGCGCCGGCAACTGACGCAGATGGCGTGGCCGGACGTCTTCTCGAATGCCGATGAGTTGATGGCGACCATTTCCGCGATCGCCGCCCACCGTTTTCACGCGACCCATCTGGACACCGTGCTGGAGCGTCCGGGCCACGAGCCGCTGCATGTGCATGCGATCGTCGGCTATCTGGAAGGCGCACAGGATTACGTGCTGCTCGAACTGTTCGAGAACGAGCGGCATTTGCGTACCGACCGCGAGGAGCGCATCAACGACCTCACGGCCGTCAACAAACAACTGATTCGCAATCTCGCGCACGAGATCAAGAATCCGCTCGGCGGGATTCGCGGCGCGGCGCAATTGCTCGAGTTCGAACTCGGCGAGCGTCAGCGCGACGAGTTGCGCGAGTACACGCAGGTCATCATCAAGGAATCGGATCGGCTGCAGACATTGGTCGACCGATTGCTCGAGCCGCACCGTCATCCGCATATCGTCGGCGACGTGAATATTCACGAAGTTTGCGAGCGTGTGCGCCAGGTGATTCTCGCTGAGTTTCCGCGCGGCCTGACGATCGAACGCGATTACGACGTGAGCGTGCCCGATCTGCGCGGCGACAAGGAGCAGTTGATTCAGGCGCTGCTCAACATCGTGCGCAATGCAGCGGAAGCGCTGCGCGAGCGCATTTCGCAAGGCGATGCGCGGATCGAATTGCGCACCCGGATTGCCCGCAAGATCACCGTGTCGAAACGCTTATGTAAGCTGGCACTGGACTTGCATATTACGGACAACGGCCCTGGCATTCCCGAGGACATTCGTGACCGCATTTTCTATCCGCTCGTGTCGGGGCGCGAGGACGGTAGCGGTCTCGGTCTGACGCTCGCGCAGACCTTCGTGCAGCAGCACGACGGCCTGATCGAAGTGGAAAGCCGGCCGGGTCACACCGAGTTTCAGATTTTGCTGCCGCTCGACTGCTAAAACCACACGCATCTCAAGACTTCTGACGACCTATATGAAGCCGATCTGGATAGTAGACGACGATCAATCGATTCGCTGGGTGCTCGAAAAAGCACTGGCCCGCGAAAACTTCGCGACTCGCAGCTTCGCGAATGTGCGCGAGGCGTCGGCGGCGCTCGATCACGATAGCCCGCAAGTTCTGGTGTCCGACATCCGGATGCCGGGCGGCTCCGGCCTCGAACTGCTGCAAACCGTCCGCGAAAAGGTGCCGGGCTTGCCGGTCATCATCATGACGGCGTTTTCGGATCTGGATAGCGCGGTCGCCGCATTCCAGGGCGGCGCGTTCGAATATCTCGCCAAGCCGTTCGACGTCGACAAGGCGGTCGAGCTGATTCGCCGCGCGGTGGACGAAAGCATGCGCGGCGAGCAGACGTGGGACGAGCGCGTGACCGAAGCACCGGAAATGCTCGGTCAGGCACCGGCGATGCAGGACATGTTCCGCGCGATCGGCCGTCTGTCCCATTCTGCTGCAACCGTGCTCATTACCGGCGAATCAGGCACCGGGAAGGAACTGGTCGCGCGTGCGTTGCACCGACATAGCCCACGCGCGAACGGTCCCTTCATCGCGCTGAACACGGCCGCGATTCCGAAGGATCTGTTGGAATCCGAACTGTTCGGCCATGAGCGCGGCGCCTTCACCGGCGCGCAGGCCATGCGTCAGGGGCGTTTCGAGCAGGCCGAGAACGGCACGCTGTTTCTCGACGAAATCGGCGATATGCCGTTCGATCTGCAGACGCGTCTGTTGCGCGTGTTGTCGGACGGCCAGTTCTATCGTGTCGGCGGCCACAATCCATTGCGCGCCAATGTGCGCGTGATCGCGGCGACGCACCAGAATCTCGAGTCGCGGGTGCGTCAAGGTTTGTTCCGCGAGGACTTGTATCACCGTCTCAACGTGATCCGCTTGCGTTTGCCGGCCTTGCGCGAGCGTAGCGAAGACATTCCGCTGCTCACGCGTCACTTCCTGCAGAAGAGCGCGCGTGATCTCGGCGTGGAGCCGAAGCGCGTCTCCGAAGAAGCGCTCGCTTATCTCGCGTCGTTGCCGTTTCCAGGCAACGTGCGGCAGCTGGAGAATCTGGCCAACTGGCTCACGGTGATGGCGCCTGCGCAGACCATCGAGATCAAGGACTTGCCGCCTGACCTCGGCCCCGCGCAAGCGGGCGTGACCGATCTCGCCGGCGGCGGCGGGGTGATCGGCGCGGGTGAAGCGGGTCTGGCGGGTACCGCGCCGATCAACGGCGTCAGCGCGGCGGTGCATCCGGCTGCGGCGGGCGGCATGCCGGTCGCGGGTGCCGTGAGCGCGTGGGAAGGCGGCTTGCGCACGGAAGTCGCGCGCATGCTGCGCGAGAACGCAGCGGACGTGATGGACGAACTCGCTCGCCGCTTCGAAGCGGCGGTGATTCGCGAGGCGCTCGATTTCACGCGCGGCCGCAAGGTGGAAGCGGCCGAGCGACTCGGTATCGGCCGCAATACGATCACGCGCAAGATTCAGGAACTCAACCTCGAGCCCTGAGCATCAGGTTGCAAGGCGAGGACGGCGCTGACGTCGTCCTCGTCCTCCGGCAAGGCATACACCGGCATACACAGGGCATAATCAACGCTGTTTTCCTTTGACAGCCGACGATGCCCGCTTCTCCCACCCGCTTTTCCTGGCCGCTTTCCCCCGATCCCTTCCTGTCGCTCGAAGTGCTCGACGATCCCGACGCGCTCGCGTGGGTCGAGCAGCAGAACGCGCGCACGCGTGCCGCATGGTGCAGCAGCGCTGAATTCGACACCCTCAGGCAGCGTCTCGCCGATGCGTATCTGCCGCGCGAGCGTCCGGTGATTCCCGATCGCTGGAAAGAGTGGGCGTACGATTTGTGGCAGGACGAGCGCAATCCCAAGGGTATCTGGCGACGCACCACCTGGGCCGCCTGGCGCAGCGGCACGCACGTGTGGCAGAACCTGATCGATTTCGATGCGCTCGGCGCGGCCGAAGGCACGCCGTGGGTGTGCGCCGAACTCGACATTCTTTATCCCGACGGCGATCGCGCATTGATCACGCTCTCTCCGGGCGGCTCCGATGCATTGGTCGTTCGCGAGTTCGATCTCGACGCGCAGCGGTTCGTCGAGGATGGCTTCGTGATTCCGAAGGCGGGCAAGCACACGGCTTCGTGGATCGATCGCGATACGCTTTACGTCGGTTGGGATAACGGGCGCAAGACGCTGACGCGTTCCGGCTATCCGCGTGAAGTGAGGCGCTGGACGCGCGGCACTTCGCTCGCCGATGCGCCGGTCGTGTACAAGGGCGCATTCGGCGATATCGGCGTGGAGGCGCATTACGATCCGTTCGAGCAACGTCATACGGTGGCGAGCAGTATCGACTTCTTCGACTCGCACACGTATTACCTCGATACCGCCGCTGGCGCGATCGACGCCTGGCGTCGTTTCGATGTGCCGGCGCAGGTCGCGGTAGGCGGCTGGCAGGGCTGGCTGCTGCTCGAACCGCGCCTCGATTGGGATTGCCAGGGCGTGAGCTTTCCGGGCGGCGCGTTATTGGCGATTCGCGAAGACGCGTTCCTGCGCGGCGAGCGTGACTTGACGGCGCTGTTCTTGCCGAACGCTCTGACGTCCGCTTGCGAGTGGACGCATACACGCAATCAGCTGATCGTCTCGTACCTCGAGGACGTGCAGAACCGGACCGTGCTGTGGACACCGTCGCAAGGAGCGGACGACGCGTGGCAGTGGCAGCAGCGGCTGTTTCCGTCGCCGGAGGACACGCAAGCCGACGTCTCGCCTGTCGAGTCGACGCTCAACGACGAAGTGTTCGTCGACACCGACGACTATCTGCAACCGCCGGCTTACTGGCTCGCCGATCTCGCGCAAGCCGATCTGAGCGAGTGGGAATTGCTCGACCGCTGGCCGACCCAATTCGACGCGACGCGGTTTGTCGTCACGCGTGGGCACGCAGTGTCCGCCGATGGCACGCGTGTGCCGTACACCGTGATAGCGCCGCGCGTGGAACAGGACGTCGCGCAAGCGTGCGCGAAGCAGCCGACGCGTCCTTGTCTGCTCAGTGGCTACGGCGGCTTTGCGATCCCCTTGCTGCCGAGCTATCTGACCGGGCAGGGCATCGGCTGGCTGGAGCGGGGCGCCGTGTATGTCGTCGCGCATATTCGCGGCGGCGGCGAGTTCGGCACGCGGTGGCACACGGCGGCCCAGGGCGAGAACCGGCAGCGCGCTTTCGACGATTTCATCGCAGTGGCCGAGGCGTTGATCAGCACGGGCGTGACGAGTGCCGCGCAACTCGGCATTCAGGGTGGCAGCAACGGCGGGTTGCTGGTTGCGGCGTGCATGGTGCAGCGTCCGGAGTTGTTCGGCGCGGTGGTCTGCGAGGTGCCGTTGCTCGATATGAGCCGCTACCATCTGCTGCACGCGGGCGCGTCATGGATCGATGAATACGGCGACCCCGACGAGCCGGATGAAGCGCGCGTGCTGGCCGGCTACTCGCCGTATCACCGCGTGTCAGCAGACGTGGCGTATCCGCCGGTATTGTTCACGACGTCGACGGCCGACGATCGCGTGCATCCCGGTCACGCACGCAAGATGGCGGCGCGCATGCAGGCGCTGAGTGCGGGTCATGCGGATCAGGCCAATCAGACCGACAAGGTCTGGTATCGCGAGAACACCGAAGGCGGGCACGGCGGCTCCGATGAACTGGAGCAGGCCGAGCACGATGCCATGGTGTTCGAGTTTTTGTGGCACACGTTGAACGTGTGAGCGCAGTGTCACGGCGGGCCCTGCTGGGCGATCAGCCGAGCGTCGCCACCACCGGTGCGTGATCCGACGGCTGTTCCCACTTGCGTGGCACCTTGTCCACTTCGCACGCCGAACACACTTCGGCCAACGCCTTCGACAGCAGAATGTGGTCGATGCGCAGCCCCGCGTTGCGGCGGAACGCCATCATCCGGTAGTCCCACCACGAGTAGATTTTCTCCGCTTGATCGAACAGACGGAATGCGTCGGACAGGCCCAGTTCGACCAGTCGCACGAACTCGAGGCGTTCTTCCGGCGACACCAGATTCTGGCCTTCCCACGCCTTCGGATCATGCACGTCGCGATCTTCCGGCGCGATGTTGTAATCGCCGAGCAGTGCCAGTTTGGGATGCAACGCCATCTCGCCGGCGATCCAGTTGTGCAGCGCGGCGAGCCAACGCAGCTTGTAAGCGAATTTATCGGTGCCCGGTGCCTGGCCGTTCGGGAAATAAGCCGAGATGATGCGCACGCCTTCGACCGTCGCGGCGATCACGCGTTGCTGCGGGTCTTCGAAACCCGGAATGTTGCGCACGATGCTGCTTTCGTCGACGGCAAGACCGGCACGCACCAGAATGCCGACGCCGTTATAGGTTTTCTGGCCAGCGAACCAGCTGCGGTAGCCTTTCTCTTCCAGCTCCGCGCGCGGGAATTTGTCGTCGGTCAGCTTCAATTCCTGCAGGCACAGCACATCGGTACCGCTGGTTTCGAGCCAGTCGATCACATGTTGCTGACGGACCTTGAGGGAGTTCACATTCCACGTGGCAATTTTCATGACGTTCTCGCATTCCTGCCTGATTCCAATAGTCCCGCATCTTATCGTGTGGAAGAGGGGACGGTGAAAACCGACGCTGCGGGGCGTCGAAAATAAAAGCGTGGCGTGGCCAGGCTGCGGCGTATAGTGGGTTCACTCACACTCGCGCATTCTGCGCAACGGGGAAACATCATGGCCGAACTTTACCCAGCCCTTTATAAGGACTTCGAAGTGCATCCGCTGGTGTTTTCGCGGGCATTCGACAAATTCGATGGCCACAAGCGCCACGCCGAAGGCTACGACGTCGCCGTGCGCGTGTGTCGGCCGGGCGCGATCAGCGGCTCGAAGGCGAGCCGCGTGTTTCGTCTCGTGTTGCCCGCTACGTTCTCCGATTTCGGCGTGGCCAAACGCAGCGCGAGTCAGTATGGCGCGGACATCATCGACGGCAAGGTGGAAGGCGCGACGGTGCAGGATCTTTGAGCCACGTTACGCAAGCGAATAACTGGGCTTTGAAATAATTTGCCCGATCGTTTGACGTCTTGCGAACATCTCTATACAATCCGTTTTCTCTGACGCGGGGTGGAGCAGTCTGGCAGCTCGTCGGGCTCATAACCCGAAGGTCGTAGGTTCAAATCCTACCCCCGCAACCAAGCATTGTTGAGAGCCCGCTGGCGCAAGCCACGCGGGCTTTTTAACTTCTGGCGGCCACTCACCGCCGCTTCTTTCACTTCGAATCAATCGCCCATTCCACCGCCGCTTGCGCATGCAATGCAGTCGTGTCGAACACGGGCAACGCGCAATCTTCCGGCTTGATCAGCAAGGTGATTTCGGTGCAGCCAAGGATCACCGCCTGCGCGCCACGCTCAGCGAGCGCTTCGATCACACGCTGATACACCGCGCGCGACGCGTCTTCTACTTCGCCGTGACACAGCTCGTCGTAAATAATGCGGTGCACCTGCGCGCGCCCGGCCTCGTCGGGCACCAGCGTCTCGAGGCCGTAGCGCTCGTGCAGGCGTCCCGTGTAAAAATCCTGTTCCATCGTATAGCGCGTGCCGAGCAGGCCCACACGCGTGATGCCTGCTGCGCGCAACGCGCTACCGGTCGGATCGGCGATATGCAGGAAGGGCACGTCGATGGCCTGCTCGATCGCTTCATGCACGCGATGCATCGTGTTCGTCGCCAGAATCACGAGATCGGCGCCGCCGCGTTCGAGTTGACGCGCGGCGTCGGCCATCTGCTCGCCTAGCGCAGGCCAGTCGCCCGCACGCTGGTTCGCTTCGACGGTCGCGAAGTCGACCGTGACCATCAGGCTGCGTGCGTTGTGATGCCCGCCGAGACGCGCTTTCGCATGACGGTTGATGAGCTTGTAATACTCGGTGGACGATTCCCAACTCATCCCACCGATCACGCCGATCGTTTTCATGTATCTGCTCCGCGAGTCGATGACGGCGCGCGTTGGCCGTCTGTCGGTCGAGTATAGGTGGGCGGCAGGGTAGGGCGCCGGTACGGATTGCGCCCCGCTCGCCGATACGGCCGGGCTCGCGCCGATGCGAAACTGGCGCGGCACAGGGGATCGTCGATAAAACGCGGCACGCGCTTTCTGACGCCGATAGAATCGTCGGTATCCATCAAGAGCGGTCACCAGGGAGCGATACCATGGATCTGATCATCCGCCACGCCGTGCTGCCGCCGAGCGCCGCACTACGGCAGCAGCATCCCGTCGACATCGGCATCGAAGCGGGCCGCATCGTGGCCGTCGAGCCGAATCTGGCAGCGAGCGCGCGCGAGGAAATCGACGCGGCCGGCTCGCTCGTCACGCCGCCGTTCGTCGACCCGCATTTCCACATGGACGCCACGCTCTCGTACGGTTTGCCGCGCGTGAACGCATCGGGCACCTTGCTCGAAGGCATCGCTTTATGGGGTGAACTGAAGCCGGCTCTGACCCAGGAGGCGCTGATCGAACGCGCGCTGCAGTATTGCGACTGGGCCGTCGCCCGCGGCCTGCTGGCGATCCGCAGCCATGTCGACGTCTGCGATCCGCGCCTGCTCGCGGTCGAAGCGCTGGTCGAAGTGAAACGCCGTGTCGCGCCATATCTCGATCTGCAACTGGTGGCCTTTCCGCAAGACGGCGTGTTGCGCAGCGCGGGCGCTTTCGAGAACCTCAAGCGCTCAATCGCAATGGGCGTCGACGTGGTCGGCGGCATTCCGCATTTCGAACGCACCATGGCCGACGGTGCGCAGTCCGTGCGGCTTCTCTGCGAGTATGCGGCGGAGCAGGGCTTGCGCGTCGACATGCATTGCGACGAATCGGACGATCCGATGTCGCGGCACATCGAAACGCTCGCGGCCGAAACGCACCGGCTCGGTTTGCAGGGACGCGTGACCGGCTCGCATCTGACGTCGATGCATTCGATGGACAACTACTACGTCAGCAAGCTCTTGCCGCTGATGCGCGAAGCGGGCGTCGCGGCGATCGCGAATCCGCTCATCAACATCACGCTGCAAGGCCGCAGCGACACCTATCCGAAACGGCGCGGCATGACCCGCGTGCCGGAAATGATGGCGGCCGGCATCAACGTCGCATTCGGCCACGACTGCGTGATGGACCCGTGGTACAGCCTCGGCTCGGGCGACATGCTCGAAGTCGCGCACATGGGCTTGCACGTCGCGCAGATGACGGGCGTCGACGGCATGCAGGCGTGCTTCGACGCGGTCACGGTCAATGCCGCGCGGATTCTCGGACTGGAAGGCTATGGTGTCGCGCCGGGATGCGCGGCCAATCTCGTGGTGCTCGACGCGCGCGATCCCGTAGAAGCGATCCGTTTGCGTGCCGCCCGGCTCGCGGTCGTGAGTCGCGGTAAAGTGGTGAGTCGTGCGCCGGCGGCGCGCGCGGCGCTGTCGCTCGAAGGCCGTCCCGCGCAGGTGGATTTCAAGCTGCATCGCGGCTGAGCTTTTCAGCTCCATCGCATGAATAAAAAAAGCCGGCGCCTGCTCACGCAGACGCCGGCTTTTTGACCTGGCGCGTGTCAGTGCGCCGCGCCAGGCGTCATGCCGTTATGGCGCAGGAGGGCGTCGATATTCGGCTCGCGGCCGCGGAACGCCTTGAACGATTCCATCGCCGGACGGCTGCCGCCGACTTCCAGAATCTCCTGGCGATAACGCATGCCGGTCGCCTGATCGAGCACGCTGCCGCTCGCGGCTTCTTCGAACGCTGCATACGCATCCGCCGACAGCACTTCGGCCCACTTGTAGCTGTAGTAGCCGGCGGCATAACCGCCCGCGAAAATATGGCTGAACGTGTTCGGCCAACGCGAGAACGCCGCTTGCGGCACGACGTGAAAGCGCTCGTTGATCTCGCTGGCGAGTTCGGTGGCGTTCTTCGTGCCGCTTGCGTCGAAGCCCGTATGCAGTTGCATGTCGAACATCGAAAATACGATCTGGCGAAGCGTGCCCAGACCGCTCTGGAAGTTCTTCGCAGCGAGCATCTTGTCGAACAGATCGCGCGGCAGCGGCCTGGCCGTTTCGACATGCGAGGTCATGTCGCTCAGCACGTCCCACTCCCAGCAGAAGTTCTCCATGAATTGCGACGGCAGTTCGACCGCGTCCCATTCCACGCCGTTGATGCCCGACACGCCCAGCTCGTCCACGCGCGTGAGCATGTGATGCAGACCGTGACCGGACTCGTGGAACAGCGTGATGACTTCGTCGTGCGTGAAGCAGGCGGGCTTGCCGCCGACCGGCGCAGAGAAGTTGCAGGTCAGATACGCAACCGGCGTCTGCACGCTGCCCTGGGTGTGCTTGTGACGGCCACGGGCGTCGTCCATCCAGGCGCCGCCGCGTTTGCCTTCGCGCGCATACAGGTCGAGGTAGAACTGGGCGACGAGGCCGCCGTCCTGATTCTCGACGCGAAAAAAGCGCACGTCCGGATGCCACACCGCCGCTTCGTCGCGACGGATGCGTACGCCGAACAGCGTCTCCGTCACCTTGAAGAGACCTTTGAACACGGTGTCTTCGGGAAAGTACTGCTTCACTTCGTTTTCGGAGAACGAATAGCGCTTCTGACGCAGACGTTCAGCCGCAAATGTCATGTCCCACGGTTGCAGATCGGTCATGCCGAGTTCGGTCGCGGCGAATTCACGCAGCTCCTTCCAGTCCTGTTCCGCATGCGGACGCGCGCGCGTGGCGAGGTCTTCGAGAAAGCTCATCACTTGCGCGGGCGACTCGGCCATTTTCGGCGCGAGCGACACTTCGGCGAAGTTGTTGTAGCCGAGCATGTGCGCTTCTTCGGCGCGTAGCTTCAGCTGATCGGCGAGCACGGCCGTGTTGTCCCATTCGGGCTTGCCGCCGCCGTATTGCGGGCCGAGTTCGGACGCGCGCGTGACGTACGCGCGGTACATCGCTTCGCGCATCGCGCGGTTTTCCGAGTACTGCATCACCGGAAAATACGACGGAAAGTGCAGCGTGAATTTGTAGCCGGTCTTGCCTTCGCGTTCGGTCGCTTCCTGCGCGGCTTCGATCACGTCTTCAGGCAACCCCGCGAGTTGCGCTTCATCGCCGGCTTCGACGAGATAGGCGTAAGCGTTGGTCGCGTCCAGCACGTGATCCGAAAACGCTTTGGACAGACCCGCCTGGCGTTCCTGCAATTCGGCGAAATGCGGCTTCTGGTCTTCCGGCAACTCGGCGCCCGACAAGCGGAAATCGCGCAGCGCATTGCCGAGGATCTTCTTGCGCTCGCCGGTCAGCGACGCAAAATCGCTGCTGGCGTAAAGCGTCTTGTACTTTTCGTAGAGCGCGAGGTTCTGGCCGACGCTCGACCAGAACTCGGTGACGCGCGGCAGATTCTCGCCGTACACGGCGCGCAGTTCGGGCGTGTCGGCCACGGCGTTCAGATGGCCGACCACGCTCCAGGCGCGCGACAGCGGTTCGGTGGCGCGTTCGACCGGCTCGACCACATCGGCCCATGATGCGGGCGTGATCGGCAAGGCGGCGCGTTGGACGGCGGCGGCCGCATCGGCGAGCAGCACATCGAGAGCGGGCGTGACGTGTTCGGGGCGGATTTCGCCAAAGCGCGGCAGGTCGGTGAAATCGAGGAGCGGATTGTCGTGTTTCGAGGGGGTAGTGGACATAAGGCTTCCTGTCTGACGCGGGTGAACGGGTAATCGAGATCGGCGGGCGGGGCGCGCGTTCGACGCCCCGATGGAAACACCCGATAGAGACATTATTGGGGCGGGACGTGCCAATTCCAATCCATCGCCAGACAAATTATCAGATGTCGCGAGGCCGTGGCTAAAAGGGGC
Source organism: Paraburkholderia sp. BCC1884 (assembly GCF_900996225.1). Lineage (GTDB taxonomy): Bacteria > Pseudomonadota > Gammaproteobacteria > Burkholderiales > Burkholderiaceae > Paraburkholderia. Next base: position 200,606 of record NZ_CAAJGL010000112.1, read on the forward strand.
CGCAGACCCACGCGCAGAGCCATGCCGCGCGTGGTTCTGTGCGACAGCGAACGGTGGCCATTGCTGCCATGCCGCATTCTGGCGTGTCGCTACCGGTCGGCGACGTTTTCTGTCAGAGGTGTCGATGAATCCGCTTTCGCATGCTCTATCGCGCAAGGGCAACAATTTCGACCTGGTGCGGCTGCTGGCCGCCGTGGCCGTGGTGTATGGCCACTCGTACCTGTTGCAGGCTCCCGACGGCACGACCGACTGGGTGCGCAACGCGCTCGGCTTCGACGGCTTCGGCGCGCTCGGCGTGTACGCGTTCTTCCTGATGAGCGGCATGCTGGTGACGGCCAGTTTCGACCGGCAACGCTCGGTGCCGCGCTTTGCCGCGTTGCGCATCGCACGTTTGTGGCCGGCGGTGGCGGCGGGCTCGCTCGTGACGGTGTTCGTCATCGGACCGTTGTTTACGACGCTGCCGCTGCGCGACTATTTCGCCTCCGGCATGACGTGGGCCAATCTCGACAATTTCTCGACCATCGTGCTGAAAACCGGCTGGGCGCTGCCTGGCGTGTTCGAGCACAACCGCTTTCCCGTCGACATCTGCGGACCGCTTTGGACCTTGCCGCTCGAAGTGCGCTGCTATCTGATCGTGCTCGTGACCGGCATGCTCGGCCTTCTGGGTACCCCGCGTGGCGTGGCGCTCGCGGCGGTGCTAGGCGTGGCGGCCTTCGTGCTGCGCGTGCATCTGCCGCATTTGCAGATCGGGTTGCGTGATTTCAGCGAAACGCCGGGCGGCTATTCGTTCTGGCCCGAGCCGTTTTTCATGCTCGGCATGCTGTTGTACGGCTGGCGCGAGCGGGTCGATATCAACGGCTTGACGGCGCTGGCGTTCGCGATGGTGTTTCTGGTGTTCCGCGATACGGCGGGTGCGCAGCCGCTGTTTTACCTGGCCTTCGTGTACGGCGTGCTGTGGGTGGGAACGACGCCGCTGCTGCGGCGCTTCGTGCCGCGTCACGATTACTCGTATGGGATTTATCTGTACGGCTTCATGGTGCAGCAATGCGTCGCGAGTCTTGCGCCGCAATTGAGCCATGTGACGGCGTTGCTGGTCTGCGCGCCGTTCATTCTGCTGTGCGCGGCGCTGTCGTGGCATTTCGTGGAGCGACCGGTGCTGAAGTGGTGCCGTGCGCGGCTTGCGCGCCGGCAAACGCCGATTGCGACCGGCATGGCGCCGGGTGGACCGGCGGCGCGTTGAGCGTGACCGCGCGACGCGGACGCGGCGGCCGGCGAATCGCTTCGCCGGCATGCTTCTTTCGTGTCAGGCTTTCGCGGCTTCGCGCTCGGCAGCTTCGATCGTGTTCACCAGCAGCATCGTGATGGTCATCGGACCGACACCACCCGGCACCGGCGTGATGTAGCCTGCCACTTCCTTGACGCCTGCGAAGTCAACGTCGCCACACAGCTTGCCGGCTTCGTCGCGATTCATGCCGACGTCGATCACGGCCGCGCCCGGTTTGACCATATCCGCCGTGAGAATGTTGCGCAGGCCGGTGGCGGCAACCACCACGTCGGCATTACGCGTGTGCGAGGCCAGATCGCGTGTCTTGCTGTGGCAGATCGTGACCGTGGCGCCGGCTTCGAGCAGCAGCAGCGCCATCGGCTTGCCGACGATGTTCGAACGGCCGATCACCACCGCATTCGCGCCTTGCAGCGCAATGTCGTAAGCGGCGAACATCTTCATCACGCCGTACGGCGTGCACGGACGGAAGAGCGGCTGACCGGTCATCAGCGCGCCGGCATTGGCGACGTGAAAGCCGTCGACGTCCTTCTCCGGCGCGATCGCCTCGATCACCTTGTGGCTGTCGATATGTTTGGGCAGCGGCAATTGCACCAGAATGCCGTGAATGCGCGGATCGCGATTCAATTCGTCGATGCGCTCGAGCAGTTCCGCTTCCGGCAGATCGGCCGGGTAGCGGTCGAACGACGAGCCGAGGCCATTGTCGGCGCAGGCCTTGACCTTGTTGCGCACATACACTTCGCTGGCCGGATTGTCGCCGACCAGCACCACGGCGAGGCCCGGCTGATGGCCGCGGGCGGTGAGGGCGGCCGCGCGCGTGGCGACATCGGCACGCAGGGTCTTGGAAAGGGCAACGCCGTCGATCAGTTTGGCAGTCATGGTCGGGTCGAGATGGGCAGTTTGAAAGCGGGGCAGGGCACGCGCGCTCAGCGGCACGGCGCGCGATGGCGCGTTTCGGCGGGACCGGGTCGGCCCGCGAAAAGCGCGCGGCGCCAATCGAAGAGAGGCGCCGCTGCAAAGTCCCTCATTATACCGGCCTTGATCGCGTACTAAGGCTGCGTGGCCTGCCAGCTTTCATCCGGATCGAACCAGCGGATCGCCGCTGCGGCGCGCGTGCTCTGCGGGCCGAGGTTCTTCTGATAAACCTGCCCGTCCTGATTGACGATGAAGCTCATCACGCCGGTCTTGCCATACTCGGCCGGCGAGGCGATCAGCGCGAAGCCCTTGCGCATCGCGCCATTCTCGACATAGTTCTGCGCACCGCCCTTCGCGTGCGGCCCTTGCGCCGTCAGGATGCGGTAGTGATAGCCGTGATAGGCCTCCCTGGGCAGCGTGCCGTTGGGCATGGTGGCGGCGAGCGGCCCGAGCGGGCTTTCCGTTTCGCCGGGAGCGGTTTGCCAGTACAGGCCGTCGTGCTGGCCCGGTGTGCTGACGAAGCGTTGCGCGTAGCGCTGGGTCAGGTTGTGATAGTCGTTCTGCGCGTCGAAGTAGGCGAGCGAGGTCAGGATCGCCGCGCGTTCATTGCGGCCGATGCGGCGCGTGAGCATCTCGCTCTGCGCCGCCGGCGGATCGAAATGCCAGCCCCTGGTGGTTTGCACGAGCGGCACCGGCAGCGTCCAGCTGCTGTCGCCGACCGCCAGATGCGCGGTGGCGTGACCGTTGCCGCTAGCCGGGTCGTCGATGATCTGATGGCCCTTCGACCACGCGCCGAGGAACGTGTAGATGTCGTCCTGACCGATTCCCTCGGTCGGAATGAAGCGATGAAAATCATTGCCGAGCACGTGTTTGAGCGCCACTTCGTCGTTGCTGGCAAGGGCATTGACGAAAGCCTGGGCGGCCGCGTCGGGGCTTGGGTAGACCGCCTGCGCATGGGCGGCGCTCGTGCCGATCAGCAGCAGCGGTGCGATGAGGAAAGTGCCGGCGGTGCCTAGCGCTACGGCAAGCGTCGCTGCACGGACGCGCAACGCGCCCGGTTGGAATAAGCGGTTCATCAGAGGCTCCTCTCGATCGTTCAACGGTTGCGTCCGAAGTGGCGTTCACCGCCGCTGCCCCCGCCTGGCCGCGCGCCACCGCCGCCGCCGCGCTGAACGCCGCCGCCGTTGGCGCCGAGGCCGCCGCCCGTGCGTTGTTGTCCACCGCCATTGACGCCTGAACCGGCGCCCGCGCGTTGTTGTCCTGCGCCATTGGCGCCGGCCCGTTGCTGTGCGCCGCCATTCGAGAGCGCAGCGCGGCTCGACTCGCCACGCTGGGCGTCCTGCCGCGCGCCGTTGCCGTCGCCGGCGCCGCGCAGCGCGTTATCGCGATTCGCGGTCTGTGCGCGGTTCTGCAGATCACCGTTCGCGCCGCCGCCCTGGTGGATCCCTTGCACGCGCTGACTCGCGCTACCGCTCATCGTCTGGCCGGTGCGATTCTGCAAGGTCTGCTGGGCCTGGGCGCGCGAGTTGTCGTCGCGTCCGCGGAAGGCGTCGCGCTGCGCGCCGCCGACGTTGTTGTTGACGTTGCGATTCAGATTCGCGTTATTGCGATTGACGTTGGTGTTGCGGTTCCAGTTCGTCGTACTGCTGTTCACGTTGAGCCGGTTGTTCACGTTGATGTTGTTGTACCGGTTCACGTTGATGTTGACGTCGTGCGAGTTCCAGTTGAAGCCGCCCCACAGCGAATTCGCCACGGCCACGCCGGCGCCGAACGCGAGGCCCGCGGCCAGGCCGGACGCGATCGCGTAGCCGGGCGGCGGCGGCACGTACACCGGCGGGTACGCGGGATACGGCCACGCGCCGTAGACCACCGTCGGGTTATAGGTCGGCACGTAGACCACCTGTGGATTGGCCGGCACGATCTGGATCGTGCTCTGCTCGACCACCACCTTCTGCTGCGAACTCGTCTTCAGATTGCCGGCGGCCTGGGCCTGTTTGCGCAGACGCTGCACGGAGTCCATCACGTCGTTGGGCTGGGCCAGAAACGCGTTGCCGAGTTGCGTGACCCAGTCGGGCTTCGAGGCCATCGTCGCGAGCACCTGAGGGAAAGCCACCAGCGATTGCACGCTGGGGTCCCACGGCTCCGAGGCGACCGCCTTCACGGCGTCGTCGCCCTGCAACTTCGAGTTGGCTTTCGACCAGGCGGCGGCGGCCTGCACGTCCTGTGCAAAGGTCGCGGCCATCAGCACCTGGGCGAGCAGGGCGTCGGGGTACAGCGCGATGGGCGCGGTCAGCGAATCCAGCTGCTGAGCCGATATGGGCGCGGGATTTTGCGCATGCGCGACATCAGGAACGGTCAGGCCGATGAAGAGCGGCGCCCCGGCAAGAGCGGCGCAAACAAGCAACACACGCGAGCGGTGTGCTCCGGATCGTTTCACGATGAAATCCTCCCGGTTGCGTTATACGCGACAGGTCGACGCACAGCACGGGCTGCGTCGGTTCGTCGCGATGGAATGAGGCAGGCAGGTGTTGAGGCGGCCAGCCAGGCGGCGCGCTGTCCGGCAGGTCAATGGAGAGGGTGCGGCGGCGATGCGCGTGAGATGTCTCATCGGCCCTGTGTGGGCAGGCGACGTCGCGTGCGAGATTCGCAGCACTTCAGTCCCGCCTTGATCGCGCATCAGCGATCCCCGTTAAGGAGTTGTCCGTAAATTAAGGGGCGAAGCAAGGCTTGTCAATCCGGTCAGGGGGCAACACGCTGTCGCGCATCCGGATATGCCATTGCCTGGACATGCGGATTGGCTGACTTGCGATGGTGCGTCGCGATGACGTTTGCTCAGAGGTGCGGGCAGACGAGGTGGCGGCGCGGCGGAAGGGAGACACGGAAGGGAGACGGCACGCCGGACTTTTCGCGAGTCCGGCCTTTCAGGCATCTTCAAGACGCAACGGCACGGGGCGGCGAGCGCCGCCCTGCGACTTATTGAGCCGGTTGTTGCGGCTTGTTCGACAGCGCCAGTCGCAGCAGATCGGCGACCGTGTTGACGTTGAGCTTTTCCATGATGTTCGCGCGGTGCGCTTCGACCGTCTTGATGCTGATGCCGAGGTCGTCGGCGATCTGCTTGTTCAGGCGGCCGGCGATGATGCGCTCCAGCACCTGGTGCTCGCGCGCGGTCAGCTTGCCCAGACGCTCGGCGGCGGCGCGCTGTTGCTGCACGCTGGTGCTTTCGCTACGCGCCTTGTCGAGCATGCGCTCGACCAGTCTGCGCAGTTCGGCTTCGTCGAACGGCTTTTCGATGAAGTCCATCGCGCCTTTTTTCATCGTCGACACGGCCATCGGCACGTCGCCGTGACCCGTCACGAAGATGATCGGCAGCACCGAGTTATCGGCGATCAGGCGTTCCTGCAACTCGAGTCCGCTCATGCCGGACATCCGCACGTCGAGGATCAGACACGCGATCTGGCCCGGATGCGTATGCGGCTGCCATGCGTCGATGAACTGCTCGGCGCTGGAGAAGCATTGCACGCGGTAGCCGTTCGCCTCCAGCAGCCAGCGCAGCGAATCTCGCACGGCCTCGTCGTCGTCGACGACAAAGACTGTTTCCTGTGTGGTGACTGGGCTGTTCATAGCTCTCCCGTAACGGTTTGTGGTGTCGGCGCCTCTGACCCGCCGTTGCTCGGGCCGTCAGGCTCTCCAATAGGCAGACTGCAATGGAACGTGGCGCCTGTGATGTGGCCGTCTGACTCGACGTTGTTGACCACCCACAGACGGCCGCGGTGCGATTCGATAATCGAACGGCAAATGTTCAGCCCCATGCCCATACCATCGGACTTGGTGCTGTAAAACGGTTCGAACAGACGCTCGGCGGTCGCTTCGTCGACCCCCGGTCCCTGGTCGACGACGCTGATGCAGACAAAGCCGCTTTCCAGCCTCACGACCACGCGGATCACCGGATCGACCGCGTTCGGCCGGGCTTCGGCCATCGCTTCGGCGCCGTTCTTCAGCAGGTTGACCAGCACCTGCTCGATCAGCACCGGGTCGACGTAGATCACCGGCAAACGCGAGCGCAGATCGGTGACGATACGAATCCGGCGCTTGCGCACTTCGATTTCGGCGAGACCCACCGCGTCCGCGACGATATCGGCGACGCGCGTAGCCTGCCGTTTCGGCTCGCTGCGTTTCACGAACTCGCGAATGCGCTTGATGATCATGCCTGCCCGCACGGCCTGCTGAGCGGTTTTTTCGAGCACCGGCAGCAGATTGTCAGGCGTAGTCCGACCGGATTTAACCAGCGCAACCGTTCCGGAGCAATAGTTATTGATGGCGGCGAGCGGCTGATTCAGTTCGTGCGCGAGCGACGAAGCCATTTCGCCCATCGTCATCAGACGGCTGGTGAACTGCAGCTTTTCGTCCTGCTGGCGTGACAGTTCCTGCGCCTGCTTGCGAGTGGTGATGTCGGTCGCGATCTGCATCTGCGCGAGGTGGCCGTCCACCCACTGAATGTACTGGCGGCGCACTTCGAACCATTTCTGGATGCTTTGCACGTAGATTTCCTGCGCATCGGCCGTGCTTTCGGTCAGCGCGGCGGCGGGCAAGCCCGCGTAGGTATCCACCATATCGATCGAATCGGACGACGCCTGTGCGCTATCGAACCCGCCGCCCGCCAATTCCAGATGGCCGTCCGGGCGGATGCCGAAGAGATGCCGGTAGTAGCGGTTGGCGAACAGCAGTTCGGCTTCGTCGGCGGCCAGCACGGACACGGCGGCATCGAGGCTTTCGAGCACCGTGGTGAAGCGCTCGTGCGCGGCGGCGAGTTCTTCGCGCGCGCGTTTCGGTTCGGTGATGTCGGTCATCGACGACATCCAGCCGGTCTGGCGACCCGAGCTGTCGATCAGCGGCGACACGTAAAGGCGCGCGTGGAAGGTCGAGCCGTCCTTGCGGCGCACCCGCAATTCGAAACCCGACGAGGGCGCTTTGCCGCGCAGCGTCATGTCGAGCTGGCGCTGCATTTCAGGGTAGGCGTCGCGCGGCCAGTAGGCGAACGGCGCATTCTTGCCGACCAGATCGCTTTCGTCCCAGCCAGTCATGCGGCAAAAAGCGGGATTGACGTGAGTGATGCGGCCGTGCATGTCGAGCACGCGCATGCCGATCAGCACGGAGTTTTCCATCGCGCGGCGGAAGAACGCTTCGGCGTACAGCGCCTGCTGCGCTTCGAAACGTTGCCGCGTGTGTTTCCACAGGCTCCACAGACTCCACAGCACGAAGCACGAGAGACCGGCCACCAGCCACACGAGCGTGTTGTTGGTGAAGTTGGTCATCTGCGGGAACGCGTACACGCGCACCGAGACGCCCTGGCCCGGCGGGTCGAGCGGCAGATCGTAGAACATGTCGCGCGGCAGGCGCGGGCGGGTCGACGTGGTGGTCAACTCGCGGTTGTTCACGTCGATGATCGAAATTTTGTATTTCGCCGACAACTCGGGCGGAATGTCGTGCTTCAGGATGCCTTCCACCGAGAACACGGCGGCGATCGTGCCAAGGAAGTCACGGTCGCGATACACCGGCGTTTGCAGCGTGATGTAGCCGTTGCCGAGGTCGTCGTAAATGAGCGGGGAGTACACCTGGCGGCGCGTGTTGCGCGCCTCGTTGAAGGCGGCTTTGACCGCTTCGTCCATCTGCGCGTCATTCGGCTTGGCGAGTCTCTGGCCGAACACCGGCAACGCGGTACTGGGCCAGCGCGGCTGCTGCTGGCTCGTGTACCAGTTCATGTAGAGGATCTCGGGATGCCCCTGCATGATGTCCGTGGTGGACACCTGGAACGAATGCGGATCGGCGTGGCCGGCCACCAGATCGCGAGCGAGCGCCTGAATCTGTTCCTGCGCGCCGGTCATGGACAGGCGGATCTGCTGCTGCGCCCACGCGACGTTACGGTAAAGGGTGTCTTCCTGCTGTTGCTGTTCGCGCCGGTTCAGACTCCACAGAATCAGGCTCATGACGACCAGAAACACCAGGATCGACAGCAGCGGCGTGAGCAAATAGGAATTCGACCACCATGGTCCATGGTGCCAGCGGGAGGACGGCGTCGAATCCGCCGGCGAACCAGCGGTGCGCGCCGATCGAGCGAAAAGCCGTTCGGTCAACATGCGTGGCATTGTAGCGCAGCAGGTCGCTAGCAAATGGCGCAAAAAAGCGCTGAAAGTGCCATTAATCGGCGCAAACTAGCCGACGTATCCGTCGAACGGCAGTCAAATCAGGTTGCGCCGCAGCAATTTTCCGCATTATGAGAAGTGATCTCGCAATTCGAAAATTTTGTTGCGCGGACGTCGGGACCCCTTTTACAATCGGCCGAAGCTGCCGCGGTCGTGCCTCGTCCGCGCGTCTGTTCAAAGAGCGTTCCTCTATATTCAGGAGACGAGCATGTCCGCTGTACCCGACGAAGTCATGAAATATGTCGCCGCTGAAAAAGACGACGATCCCCAGGAAACCGGCGAATGGCTGGAAGCGCTGGATGGCGTGATTTCTGCTGTGGGCCCCGATCGCGCTCACTATCTGATCGAGAAACAGATCGAATTCGCCCGCGTGCATGGCGAACATCTGCCGTTCTCCGCCAACACCCCGTACATCAACACGATTCCGGTCGCGCGTCAGGCCAAGATCCCCGGCGACCAGGACATCGAACACCGTATCCGCTCGTACACGCGCTGGAACGCCATTGCCATGGTGCTGCGCGCCGGCAAGGACACCAACGTCGGCGGCCACATCGCGTCGTTCGCGTCGGCTGCCACGCTGTATGACGTCGGCTACAACCACTTCTGGCATGCACCGTCGCCCGAACATGGCGGCGACCTGATTTTCGTGCAGGGCCATTCGTCGCCGGGTGTGTACTCGCGCGCGTTCCTGCTCGGCCGTCTGACCGAAAACCAGCTCGACAACTTCCGTCAGGAAGTGGGCGGCGAGGGCATCTCGTCCTACCCGCACCCGTGGCTGATGCCGGACTTCTGGCAATTCCCGACCGTCTCGATGGGCCTCGGCCCGATCATGGCGATCTACCAGGCGCGCTTCATGAAGTACATGCATGCGCGCGGTATCGCGAAGACCACGGGCCGCAAGGTCTGGGCTTTCCTCGGCGACGGCGAAACGGACGAACCGGAATCGCTCGGCGCGATCGGCATGGCCGGCCGCGAACGTCTGGACAATCTGGTGTTCGTGATCAACTGTAACCTGCAGCGCCTGGATGGCCCGGTGCGCGGTAACGGCAAGATCATCCAGGAACTCGAAAGCGAATTCCGTGGCGCCGGCTGGAACGTCATCAAGGTCGTCTGGGGCAGCCGCTGGGATGCGCTGTTCCAACGCGACAAGTCGGGCGCATTGATGCGCCGCATGATGGATGTCGTCGACGGCGAATACCAGACGTACAAGTCGGAGTCGGGCGCGTATGTGCGCGAACACTTCTTCAACACGCCTGAACTGAAGGCGCTGGTCGCCGAATGGTCGGACGAGGACATCTGGAACCTGAACCGCGGCGGCCACGATCCGCACAAGATCTACGCAGCGTTCACCGAAGCGTCGAATTCGCAAGGTCAGCCGACCGTCATTCTCGCGAAGACGATCAAGGGCTACGGGATGGGCGAAGCCGGTCAGGCGATGAACATCACCCACCAGCAGAAGAAGCTGCACGTCGATCACCTGAAGAAATTCCGCGACCAGTTCCGTCTGCCGATCACCGACGAAGACCTCGTCAACGTGCCGTACCTCAAGTTCGAAGAAGGTTCGAAGGAACTCGAGTACATGCGCGCCCGGCGTCAGGACCTCGGCGGTTATCTGCCGGCGCGTCGCCAGAAGGCCGAGTCGCTGCCGGTGCCGGAACTGACGGCATTCGAGCCGCTGCTCAAGGGCACGGGCGAAGGCCGCGAGATCTCCACGACGATGGCGTTCGTGCGGATCCTGAACATCCTGCTGAAGGACAAGGCGCTCGGCAAACGTATCGTGCCGATCGTGCCGGACGAGTCGCGTACCTTCGGTATGGAAGGCCTGTTCCGTCAGATCGGTATCTGGAATCAGGACGGCCAGAAGTACGTGCCGGAAGATTCCGACCAACTGATGTTCTATCGTGAGTCGGAAACCGGTCAGATCCTGCAGGAAGGCATCAACGAAGCCGGCGGTATGGCCGACTGGATCGCCGCCGCGACGTCGTACTCGACGCACGGCGAGACGATGATCCCGTTCTACATCTTCTACTCGATGTTCGGCTTCCAGCGTATCGGCGACCTGTGCTGGGCGGCGGGCGACATGCGTTCGCGCGGCTTCCTGCTGGGCGGCACGGCTGGGCGCACGACGCTGAACGGCGAAGGTCTGCAACACGAAGACGGCCACTCGCTGCTGTGGGCCGCTTCGGTGCCGAACTGCATCAGCTATGACCCGACGTTCGGTTACGAACTCGCGGTGATCGTGCAGGATGGTCTGCGCCGCATGGTCGCGGATCAGGAAGACGTGTACTACTACATCACGGTGATGAACGAAAACTACGAGCACCCGGCGATTCCGCAGGGTGAGGCCGTAGCTGCCGACATCATCAAGGGTATGTATGCGTTCAGGAAGGCCGAGGCCGATGCGAAGGCACCGCGCGTTCAGCTGATGGGCGCGGGCACGATCTTCAACGAAGTGATCGCCGCCGCCGAACTGCTGAAGAACGACTGGGGCGTCGCCGCTGACCTGTGGAGCGTACCGAGCTTCACGGAACTCGCGCGCGAAGGCCACGAAGTTCAGCGCTACAACCTGCTGCACCCGAACGAAGAGAAGAAAGTCTCGCACGTCGAGAAGCTGTTGAAGGACGCACAAGGTCCGGTCATCGCCTCGACCGACTACGTGCGCGCGCTGACCGAACAGATCCGCGCGTTCGTGCCGCAGAAATTCGTCGTGCTGGGCACGGACGGCTATGGCCGTTCGGACACGCGTGAAAAGCTGCGCCACTTCTTCGAAGTCGACCGCTACTGGGTCGCGGTTGCCGCGTTGAATGCTCTGGCAGACGAAGGCACGATCGAACGCAAGGTCGTCGCCGAGGCGCTCAAGAAGTACAACCTTGATCCCGCCAAACCCAACCCGATGACCGTCTAAGGCATCATTCCCCGTGTGCCACGGCGTGCGCGCCTGCCCCTGATCGACGGGGGCGGGCGGCGTGCGCGGCCCAGGAGACACTAACAATGAGTCAAGCGATCGAAGTCAAGGTGCCGGACATCGGCGATTACAAGGATATTCCTGTGATCGAGGTGCTGGTGAAGGCGGGTGACACCGTCGAGAAAGAGCAATCGCTCGTTACGCTGGAATCCGACAAGGCGACCATGGACGTGCCGAGCTCGGCCGCCGGCGTCGTCAAGGAAGTGAAGGTCAAGGTCGGTGACAACGTGTCGGAAGGCGTGTTGATCGTCGTGCTGGAAAGCGCCGAAGGCGGCGCGGCTGCGCCCGCTCCGGCGCCTGCCGCTGCACCGGCACCGGCACCGACTGCGGCTCCCGCGGCTGCTCCGGCGCCCGCGCCGGCTGCGGCTGCCGGCGGTGGTGGACTGCAGGACGTCAAGGTGCCGGATATCGGCGACTACAAAGACATTCCCGTGATCGAAGTCTCGGTGAAGGTCGGCGATCGCGTCGAGAAAGAGCAGTCGCTGGTGACGCTCGAATCGGACAAGGCGACCATGGACGTGCCGAGCTCGGCCGCCGGCGTCGTCAAGGAAGTGAAGGTCAAGGTCGGTGACAACGTGTCGGAAGGTTCGGTGATCGTGGTGCTGGAAGCCGAAGGCGGCGCGGCTGCTGCACCGGCTCCGGCAGCGGCACCGAAGGCCGCGGCTGAAAAGCCGTCGGATGCGCCGGCCACGCCGTCGCCGGCACCGGCTCAACCGTCCGCACTCGCTCAGGCGCCGTCGATTCCGGCTGGCGAAGGTGGCGCGCGTCATGCGAGCCATGCGTCGCCGTCGGTGCGCAAGTTCGCCCGCGAACTCGGCGTAGATGTCGCGCAAGTGCAGGGTTCGGGTCCGAAGGGCCGCATTACGCAAGCTGACGTGACCGGCTTCATCAAGGGCGTCATGACCGGTCAGCGTGCTGCGCCGGCAGGGGCTCCGGCGGGCGGCGGTGGCGGCGAGCTGAATCTGCTGCCGTGGCCGAAGATCGACTTCACGAAGTTCGGTCCGGTCGATCCGAAGCCGTTGTCGCGCATCAAGAAGATTTCGGGCGCGAATCTGCATCGCAACTGGGTCATGATCCCGCACGTCACGAATAACGACGAAGCGGACATCACCGAACTCGAAGCGCTGCGCGTGCAGTTGAACAAGGAAAACGAAAAGGCCGGCGTGAAGATCACGATGCTGGCGTTCGTCATCAAGGCGGTCGTCTCGGCCTTGAAGAAATTCCCGACGTTCAATGCGAGCCTGGACGGCGACAACCTCGTGTTCAAGCAGTATTTCCACGTGGGGTTTGCTGCCGATACGCCGAACGGTCTGGTGGTTCCGGTGATTCGCGACGCGGACAAGAAGGGTCTGGTCGAGATCGCCAGGGAAATGACCGATCTGTCGAAGGCTGCGCGCGACGGCAAGTTGAAGCCGGATCAGATGCAGGGTGGTTGCTTCTCGATTTCGTCGCTGGGCGGGATCGGCGGCACCAACTTCACGCCGATTATCAATGCGCCTGAAGTCGCCATTCTGGGTCTCTCGCGTGGCGCAATGAAGCCGGTGTGGGATGGCAAGCAGTTCGTGCCTCGCCTGATGCTGCCGCTGTCGCTGTCGTATGACCATCGTGTGGTCGACGGGGCTGAAGCTGCGCGCTTCAATGCGTATCTTGGGGCGCTTCTTGCCGATTTCCGGCGTGTGATTCTTTGATCGGTTCGTGAGGTTTTGCAGCGGACGCGGATGACCTGACGTTATCCGCGTCGCTGTATCCGCTCGAACCTCATCACCGATCAATACGAGAAGGGGACACTATGAGTCTCGTCGAAGTAAAAGTGCCGGACATCGGCGACTTCAAGGACGTCGACGTCATCGAAGTCAATATCAAACCGGGCGACGTCATCGAGAGCGAACAGGCGCTGATGACGCTCGAGTCCGATAAGGCCTCCATCGAAGTGCCGAGCGATACCGCCGGCACCGTCAAGGAAGTGCGCGTCAAGGCAGGCGACAAGGTTTCGCAAGGCACGGTCATCGCGCTCGTCGAAACCTCGGCGCAGGCAGCGCCGGCCAAAGACGCGCCGAAGGCTGCCGCCACGGAACCTGAGAAAGCGCCAGCTCAAGCGGCTACAAAACCGCAGGCAGCGCAAGCGGCGGCGCCCGCCAAAGCTGCAGCGCCCGCGCCGCAAGCCGGCAGTTTTTCCGGCACGGCGGATATCGAGTGCGACATGCTCGTGCTCGGTTCGGGCCCCGGCGGCTATTCGGCCGCCTTCCGTTCGGCCGATCTGGGTATGAAGACGGTACTGGTCGAGCGGTATGCCACGCTCGGCGGCGTCTGCCTGAATGTGGGCTGTATTCCGTCGAAGGCGCTGTTGCACACGGCGCTGGTGATCGACGAAGCCGAAGCGCTCGGCGCACACGGCATCACGTTCGCCAAGCCGCAGATCGATCTCGACAAGCTGCGCGATTTCAAGTCGGGCGTCGTCAAGAAGCTCACCGGCGGTCTTGCCGGCATGGCCAAGATGCGCAAGGTCGAAGTGGTCACGGGTAACGGCGCGTTCGTCGATCCGAACCACATGGAAGTGCAGACCGAAGGTGGCAAGAAGGTCGTGAAGTTCAAGCAGGCGATCATCGCCGCGGGCTCGGAAGCGGTGAAGCTGCCGTTCATTCCGGAAGATCCGCGGGTGGTCGATTCGACCGGCGCGCTCGAACTGCGCCAGATTCCGCAGCGCATGCTGGTGATCGGCGGCGGCATCATCGGGCTGGAAATGGCCACGGTGTATGCCACGCTCGGCGCGAAGATCGACGTGGTCGAAATGCTCGACGGCCTGATGGCCGGCGCGGACCGCGATCTGGTCAAGGTCTGGGAGAAGTACAACAGCAAGCGTTTTGCCAACGTCATGCTGAAGACCAAAACGACCGGCGCCGAAGCGAAAGACGACGGCATCTACGTGTCGTTCGACGGCGAAAAAGCCCCGGCCGAAGCGCAGCGCTATGACCTCGTGCTGGTGGCTGTCGGCCGTACGCCGAACGGCAAGAAGATCGGCGCGGACAAGGCCGGTGTCGCCGTGACGGATCGCGGCTTCATCGACGTCGACAAGCAGATGCGCACCAACGTGCCGAACATCTTCGCGATCGGCGACATCGTCGGTCAGCCGATGCTCGCGCACAAGGCCGTGCACGAAGGTCACGTCGCGGCGGAAGTGGCGCATGGCGAGAAGGCGTACTTCGACGCGCTGCAGATTCCGTCGGTGGCTTACACCGATCCGGAAGTGGCGTGGGCCGGCAAGACCGAAGACCAGTTGAAGGCCGCCGGCATCAAGTACGGCAAAGCGGTGTTTCCGTGGGCTGCATCGGGCCGCGCGATCGCCAATGGCCGCGACGAAGGCTTCACGAAGCTGCTGTTCGACGAAGAGACGCATCGCGTGATCGGCGGCGGGATCGTCGGTCTGAATGCGGGCGACCTGATCAGCGAAGTCTGTCTCGCGATCGAGATGGGTGCGGATGCAACGGATATCGGTAAAACGATTCACCCGCATCCGACGCTCGGCGAATCGGTGGGCATGGCCGCCGAGTTGTACGAAGGCGTCTGCACGGACTTGCCGCCGCAGAAAAAGAAGTAATGCGACTCGGCCCGTCTGCATGCAGGCGGGTTCGGTGAAGCCCAAAAAAAACGGCGCGCCCTTTGCGGGGCGCGCCGTTTTTCTATTCGGCAGCAGGGTAGTGCAGCGGTCAGCGGTATCGGGTCGGGTAAAAAAAATCCCGGCCTGTACGCCGGGCAAACGATACGCTGTTCAACGTATCGGAGCGTTCGGCCCATTGAAACCGTGTGAGCGGCAACGGCACGACGCTGTTGCTTGCGATAACGCCGGCACAGCGAGTGAGCTGTGCCGGCGCGAGTGATGACCGCTGTGCTACCTGCGGTAATGCCTGAAACTTAGACCTTCTTGGCCGAGCGCGAAGCTTGAGCAGCGGCTTGCGAAGCTGCCTTCGACGCGGCCGATGCCGCTGCATTGAAGTTGCTTTCAGCGATTTCGACAGCTTGCTTGGTTGCCTTGTGGACAGTTTCGTACGTGGTGTTGGCAGCGGTGATCGCCGACTTCATCACGGCGACAGCGGTTTCCGAGCCGGCCGGTGCGTTCTTTGCAACGTTTTCGACGAGCGACTGCACCTTGCGGTTTTGCTCTTCGAACTGGGCTTCAGCGACGCGGGTGAATTCGCCTTGCGTTGCCGAAACGATTTCGTACACGTGACGGCCATACGACAGCGCCTTCTCGGCCACCGGCTGCGCGAGGCTCGCTTGCAGGGCTAGCAATTCTTGCGCGTCTTTCACCGACAGCGCGCGTTGTGCATTTTCCTGGCTTTCCGCGAGCGTCGACTTCACGACTTGCAGGTTCAGCTCAACCAGCTTTTCGACGCCTTCGAATGCTTTGGTCGTCAGGCCGAACAGCGTTTCAAAGTTGGCTTTCTGGGCTGCAGCGAATTGCTCAGGGGTCAGCAGAGTCATGGTTTACGCTCCTGGATTGCGGTCTGTCTGTGCGGACCGCATTGGGTTGGTGGCGAGACAGGTTGGATCGTCTCCTCCGGACCGCGATGTTTTGTGCATCGCAGCAATGGTTCCCATTTTAGGATGGCCACAACGATTGTCAAGTGCTATTTGTGCATCGCACAATATTAAGAAATTGCTGATAAAACAATGCCTTATGCGGTAAGCATGACATGCGAATGACATCGGTCGAATTGACTGCCGCACTATGCTGGTGCGCATCAAGTGACACGATCTGCCCATTTTGGAGGCGTTTCTCCGGGCTAAAACGTGAGGAGCAATCGTGCGTGAGTGTTCCGATGTCTGGCAAAATCCGCTCAAATGCATTTTCGATGTAAACCGGAAAGTGTCACGGAACGTTAATGGCCTATGTCGGTCGAATGCGCGTTGACGGATTCCAGCAGGCGTTTAACAGCCTCGGCATGAATCGCCGCCAACGCCCTGTAGCCGGGCGATTTGACACCTGTCCGTGCTCGACCGTATTTCCCCCGATCAAGGTTGTCTCGAAATTGCCGTTATGCTGGAAGAATCACCTCGATTCCGACGGTTGGCGGCAGCGGCGAGGCGAAGCGCGCCGTCGATCGTTTTTTTCGATCGATGCGCGGCACTTATTCGTGTTTTTGCGATCGGAGCTTACAAGCCGGTTTAAGGAGCGCGTATAAGTGCTTAATATTGCTAATTTTTCGTTGTTTTACTACACTTGCGGAAACCTCTCGCCGCTCCCTACCGAACACCCATGAAAACCGACATGTTTTCGTCGCTAAAAGTGATCCACGGCGCGGCCCGCAGCACCGCTCTGTCGGTGGCCGCCTCCATGGTCATCGCAGCGGCGTTCGCTACGCCCGTCAGCGCTTTTGCCGCTACGCCCGACGCACCCGCAAAAACTTCCAGACACGCCAAAGCCTCCAAAGCCGCCAAAAAGCCGGTCGCCTCTCCCGCCAAGGTATCCAAGGCAGGTAAGGGCGCGACGGCCAAAACGGCAGCCGCTGACGACGACGCGCCACGTGCGAACGTCAAGCGCAAGCGCGTGACTTATACGTCCAATGGCCGTCACCGTTCGGTGGTGCGCCGCGTCGCCTACGAGCCGCGTCAGCCGACCGTCGGTCAGGCGTTCGGCCTGCACGAAACGCCGGACGCACTGATGCTGCGCTCCAGCGTGGCCTACGTGATCGATCAGAATTCCGGCGAATCGCTGTTCGACAAGAACTCGCGCGCCGTGGTGCCGATCGCTTCGATCACCAAGCTGATGACCTCGATGGTGGTGCTCGATTCGAAAGAAGCGATGACCGACCAGATCGAAGTCACCGACGAAGACCGCGACTACGAGAAAAACACCGGCTCGCGCCTGTCGGTGGGCTCGGTGCTCTCGCGTGAAGACATGCTGCACATCGCGCTGATGGCCTCGGAAAACCGTGCCGCCGCCGCGCTGTCGCGCTACTTCCCGGGCGGCCGTCCGGCGTTCCTCGCCGCGATGAACGCGAAGGCCAAGCAACTCGGCATGACCGACACGCACTTTGAAAACCCCACGGGTTTGACGAGCCAGAACGTGTCGAGCGCGCGTGACCTCGTGAAGATGGTCAACGCGGCGTATCAGTACCCGCTCATTCGCAAGTTCTCGACCGACCACAGCTACGAGGTCTACACGGGTAAGCGCACGCTGGCTTACAACAGCACGAATGCGCTGGTGCGTAACCCCACGTGGGACATCGGTCTGCAAAAGACTGGTTTCATCAACGAAGCGGGCGAGTGTCTCGTGATGCAGGCGACCATTCATGGCCGTCCGATGATCATGGTGCTGCTCGACTCGTCGGGTAAGTACTCGCGTTTCGCGGACGCCACGCGTTTGCGCACGTGGCTGGATAACGGCGGCGACCAGCCGCGTATCACCAGCGCGGACGCGGGCGGCGCGGGTACCTGACGCGTCACCTGAACGGCCGGTCTGCAGTCCTGTAGCCCCGGCCGCTCCAAAGAAAAAGCCTCGCATCCGCGAGGCTTTTTTCTATTGCGTGACCCACGTTTAACGCGCGACGGTCTTAAGCGTGATGACTATGCGAATGGTCTTGCGTGGGTTGCGGGCGATAGCCCAGCGATTCGGAAATCAGCAGCGCAGTCTGGCTGACCTGGCCGAGCCATGAATCCTGCAATCGGTCCGCCGGCGCCGACAGCGACAGGCCGGCGACCAGCTTGCCGGTGTCGTCGTAGATGCCGGCTGCGATGCAGCGCACGCCGAGTTCAAGCTCTTCGTTATCGCGCGCGCAGGCTTGCTGGCGCACATGCGACAACTCACGCTCCAGCTTGGTCAGATCCGTGATGCTGTTCTGCGTATGGCCCGACAGGCCGGTTCGGGTCGCGTAGGCGCGCACACGGGTGGATTCATCGGCGGCGAGGAAGAGTTTGCCCACCGAGGTCAGATGCAAGGGCGCCCGGCCACCGATCGCCCGAACCACCTGCATGCCCGAGCGCTCCGAATACGCGCGCTCGATATAGACGATTTCGTCGCCTTGTCGCACCGACAGATTGACCGTTTGCCCCGTTTGACGATGCAGTTCGCGCATCGGCGTGAGCGCGGCGTCGCGCACCGACAGGCGTGCCTTGACCAGATTGCCCAATTCGAGCAGGCGCATGCCGAGACGGTACGTGCCGGGGTCCGAGCGGTCGACCAGCCGGCACATCACCATATCGTTCAGGATGCGGTGCGCCGTGGACGGATGCAGCTCCGTGCGAATGGCGAGTTCCTTCAGGCTGACCGGGTCGCTATGCGCTGCGAGTGCATCGAGCAGGCGCATCATGCGTTCGATCACCTGGATCGAAGTTTTGGGATCCGGGTTCGTGTCGCTCATGGGAAGAATCGGTTGACGCGTCAGACAGCGGAAATTGATTGTATCTCGTATTGTGAAAAAAACGGAAGCGGGTGGAACGCCTATTCCAATTTGACGGGTCATTCGTCTTATGGCTTCTGGCCGTTGGTATTGTGCGGCAAACAGCGGATAATCAGGGACGTTTTCCCGAAGGAGGGCTCATGCGAGTCGGATTGTTCGTCACCTGCCTGGTCGACCTGATGCGTCCCGAGATCGGTTTTTCGGTCATCAAGCTGATCGAAGGCGCCGGTTTCGAGGTGATGGTGCCACCCGCGCAAACCTGTTGCGGCCAGCCCGCCTACAACTCGGGCGAGCGGCGCATGGCGCGCGATCTGGCCGAGAAAACCCTGCGCGAGTTCGAGCAGTTCGACTACGTCGTGGTGCCGTCGGGTTCGTGCGGCGGCATGATCCGCTCTCACTACGGCGACCTCTTCGCCGACGACCCCGAACTGATGAACCGCTTCGGCCGGCTGCGTCCCAAGGTGTTCGAGCTGACCGATTTCCTCGTCAACGTGGCCAAGGTGCAGTTGCAGCCGGGCGAGTTCGCAGGGCAGGTCACTTACCACGACTCGTGTTCCGGTTTGCGCGAACTGGGCGTCAAGGCGCAGCCGCGCGCATTGCTCGCGCAAGTCGGCGTCGCCGTGACGGAAATGAAGGATTGCGAGCACTGCTGCGGTTTTGGCGGAACGTTCGCGATCAAGTACGGCGATATCTCCACGGCAATTGTCGACGAAAAATGCGCGAATATCGGCGCGAGCGGCGCGGACACCGTGGTGCTGGGCGACCTCGGCTGCATGCTGAATATCGAGGGCCGTTTGCGACGCACCGGCGATACCACAACGCGGGTGCTGCACATCGCGCAGGTGCTGGCAGGCGACGTGTAGCGCGTCGGTCGCGCGCCGTTCGGCGCTGCTTCAGCTCAATGCGCGCAGCCGTTCTGCGCGCCTCGTTTGAATCCGCCGTTGAATACGCATAAGGCCGCCATGCAAGTCCACTCGATGCAATTCAAGGCGCGCGCCGGTCAGAAGCTTGCTGACCAGCGTCTGCAGCAGAATCTCACCAAGCTATCGACCAAGTTCGTCTCGGCGCGCGCCTCGGCCATGACCGCGATCGATTTTCCCGCCACCCGCGACGCGCTGAAAGAGCGCCGCAATCGCGCGCTGGAGAATCTGGACGTGTGGCTCGAAACGTTCGAGCGCGAAGCGACCCGGCGCGGCGTGACCGTGCTGTTCGCGGAGTCGACCCAGGAGGCGGCGCGCCTCGTCGGCGAGATCGCGTGGCGGCACGATGTGAAGAAGGTGATCAAGACCAAGTCGATGGTCACCGAGGAAATGCGTCTGAACGAAGTGCTCGGTCAGATGGGCGTGCAGTCGATCGAAACCGATCTGGGCGAATACATCCTGCAGATCAACGACAACGAGCCGCCGAGTCACATCATCGCGCCGGTCGTCCATAAAGATAAGGACGAGATCGCGGACCTGTTCGCCAGGACCCACAACCGGCCGCGCCTGACCGAAATCACCGACATGACCCGCGAAGCACGCGAGATGCTGCGTCCGCATTTCATGAGCGCCGATATGGGCGTGACGGGCGGCAACTTCATCGTCGCTGAAACGGGCTCGGTCGTGCTGGTCACCAACGAGGGTAACGAAGGCATGTGCACGGTGATGCCGCGTGTGCACGTCGCTGTCACCGGAATTGAAAAAGTGTTGCCGACGCTGGAAGATCTGGCGACCGCGATGCGGCTTCTGCCGCGTTCGGCAACCGGGCAGAGCACGTCCAACTATTTTTCCGTGCTGACCGGGCCGCGCGGCGAGGGCGACCAGGACGGTCCCGAGCATATGTACGTGGTGCTGGTGGACGGCGGGCGCACCGGGCTGATCGGCGGCGACTTCCAGGAGATGCTCAGGTGTATCCGCTGCGGCGCGTGCATGAACCATTGCCCGGTTTATCAGAAAGTGGGCGGTCATGCGTACGGCTGGGTCTATCCGGGACCGATGGGCTCGGTGTTGACGCCGAGTTACGTCGGTATCGACAAGGCGCTGGATTTGCCGCAAGCCGCGACCCTTTGCGGCGAGTGCAATAGCGTATGTCCGGTGGGTATTCCGTTATCCGATCTGTTGCGCAAGCTGCGCGAGAAACAGGTCGAGCGGCGCCTGCGTCCGTGGAAGGAGCGGGCAGGGCTGGCTGTCTGGGGCTTTCTGGCGCTGCATCCGGATGCTTATGCGCTTTTCACGAAACTCGCTGTCCGCGTTCTGGAGCGTATGGGCGGTCGCAATCGCTCGATTGCGAAGCTGCCGATGGCCGGCGCGGGCTGGACCAACACGCGGGACTTGCCGGCGCCGGTCGGGCGTACATTCAGGGAGTTGTACGCCGCACAGCGCAGCCATCTAGGCTAAGCCGGCGCGCGTTGGGCGGCGCGTTGGCGGCATGTTCGACTGAACATGCCGCGAATAGTCAGCAAGGATGGCGGCCGCTCAGTGGTCGCTCATCTGCCCAGGCTGGCGGCCGGGGGCTCCTCTCCCGACGACCGCGCCTCCATTGCCGTTGCCGCGACCACCGCCATTGCCCGCCTGTTGTTGCTGCTGCTGCTGAGGCGGCGGTCCGCCCGCGCCGGGACGCGGTCCGTTCGAGCCGCCGGGACCGCGCGGTCCGCCCGCCGCGCCCTGGGGCGGCGGGCCACCAGGGCCACCGTTCGGTTGACCGTGCCCACCGCCGTTGCCGCCGTGATTGCCATTGTTACCGTGGTTACCATCGTCCTGGCGGCTGCGGTCCGGATACCCGCGATACCCCGGGCCGGGCCCGTAGTAGCGTCCGGGTCCGCCGTTGTAGCCCGGCCCGGAATAGTTGCTGTAGCCCATATACACATTGGTTTGCGGTACGACCGGCACGCCGGTGGCGTAGCCATCGTTGCCGTCATAGCCGCTGTAGCCGCCGCCGACCATCGGCGTGCCGTCGGGATAGACCGCGCATCCAGCGAGCAGTGCGGCTGCGGCGAGGGCGGCGAGTCGTGAAAAGCGATTCATTCGAAGGACCGGTGCGAGTGTTTACGGTTGTAAGACCGCTATTATGGCTAACCGTCACGCAAGCTTTGTATGTCTTTGTAAGGATTTCTTTTTCGTGCCATCAGTGTGCGTGGGCACTCAATCGCGCACGCCGCGCAAGCCCGCGGCCGCACTGTTCCATTTGAAGCAACGCTGTATCTCAAATGGGTGGGTTTTTCCCGATTGTCAATTTCTATAGACTTTCGACTGGGCATAGTGGGTCACAAGCTCATGCGCCCCTAATCGGAAGAATGACATCATGAAAAAGACAATATCGGTGTACTGGCCCTTTGCCATTGTTGTGCCGCTTGCTGCGGCAGCTTACCTCCACATCGGCGGCAGCGCCGCTTCGCGTGCTTCGCAGGCGCCGCTTGCAGCCGATCAACTTACTGCTGAGCTCGCGCGTGCTGTCTCGTACGGCATGATCGACGACGCCTCCACTTTGCCGGCCAAGCCGATGCGCGCTGTAACGGCGATGCCGGGCGCGGAGGCTTCGTAAGCGAATCGCTGATCTGAGCGGCGGATCGATGCTGCATCTCTGATTAGCGGCCTCGCCGTCGGAGTGTGCAAACGGCGGCCCCAGCGCCCGAGCGGGTCTCGGCGAGAATTTTCCCGCCTTTGTATAATCGCGGCACCTTTTACCAACCGTCGTCGCAGGGCCATTCTGGTCGCTGATGGCGCGAGAAATCTCTGATGAAAACCGTGTCCATCTGTTTCGTCTGCCTCGGGAACATCTGCCGTTCGCCGACTGCGGAAGGCGTGATGCGGCATCTCGTCGGCGAGGCGAAACTGGCGGAGCGGATTCTGGTCGATTCCGCCGGCACGGGTAACTGGCATGTCGGCGAGCCGCCGGACGACCGGGCGCGGCACGCAGCCGGTCGCCGAGGTTACGATCTGGCGCCGTTGCGCGGTCGGCAGATCGCTGCGGGAGACTTCGAGCGTTTCGATCTGCTGATCGCGATGGACGACAAAAACGTCGCGGCGCTCCGCGAGGTTTGCCCGCCGGCGCAGCGCGACAAGATTCGCCTGCTAATGGAATTCCTGCCGGAGGCCGACGGCCGCTGGGACAGCGTCCGTGAAGTCGTCGATCCGTACTTCGGTGGCGCGGAAGGCTTCGAGCGGGTGCTCGATCAGTGCGAAGCGGCTTGCCGAGGTCTGATCGCAGCTTTGCGTCCCCAATTGCTGGCCTAGTTGCCCGTTAGCCGCGAATTTGGCTCGCGGCTGACCAATCGGCATAGCCGGTCATGAGCCGGCAAGCCAGGCCCGACGTGAGCGCGCCGGCCCGTATCCAGCAATTAAGCAAATGACCCAAATCGCGGTAGGGATACTTGACTAAATCGCTCATGTATTTATACTTGACCAAACTTGTCGAGAATTGCGGTTCCCACACCATATGAGACTCACCACGAAAGGCCGTTTCGCCGTCACGGCGATGATTGACCTGGCACTGCGCCAGGAGCAGGGCCCGGTGACGCTTGCGGGTATCAGCCAGCGCCAACATATCTCCCTGTCCTACCTTGAGCAGCTGTTTGGCAAGCTGCGTCGTCATGAAATCGTCGAGTCCGTGCGCGGACCGGGCGGCGGCTACAATCTGGCCCGCCGCGCCGAAGACGTGACCGTGGCCGACATCATCATCGCGGTCGACGAGCCGCTCGACGCCACCCAGTGCGGCGGCAAGGGCTCGTGCGAGGGCACCAAACAACACGACGGCCACTGCATGACGCACGAGCTGTGGTCCACGCTGAATCAGAAAATGGTCGAGTACCTGGATTCGGTGTCGCTCAAGGATCTGGTCGATCAGCAGCGTTCGCGCGAAGGTGCGCCGGCGGTGTTGCGCGACAGGCGCAACGAGGCGCCGGCGGTCGAGCCGGTTCGCGCGGCGCCAAAAGGGCCCAATTCCGTTTTCAACATGGCCGGTTCCTAGGCGCGGTAATCGGGAACAAAGCACCGCAGCCAGATCAAGAACCCAAAAAGCCAGAGCATACGACGTCCCCGGAGCAACTGATGAACAACGATTCTCTCCATCTGCCCATCTACATGGACTACAGCGCGACGACGCCGATCGATCCGCGCGTGGTGGACAAGATGATTCCGTATCTGCGCGAGCAGTTCGGCAATCCCGCCTCGCGCAGCCACTCGTATGGCTGGGACGCGGAGCGCGCGGTCGAAGAAGCGCGTGAGAACGTCGCGAAGCTGGTGAATGCCGATCCGCGCGAAATCATCTGGACCTCGGGTGCAACGGAGTCGGACAACCTGGCCATCAAGGGCGCCGCGCACTTCTACAAGAGCAAGGGCAAGCACATCATCACGGTAAAGACCGAGCACAAGGCCGTGCTCGACACCTGCCGCGAGCTGGAGCGCGAAGGCTTCGAAGTCACGTATCTGGACGTCAAGGACGACGGCCTGATCGATCTCGACAAGTTCAAGGCCGCGATCCGCCCGGACACGATTCTGGTGTCGGTGATGTCGGTGAACAATGAAATCGGCGTGGTGCAGGACATCGAGGCGATCGGCGAGATCACCCGCGAAAAGGGCATCGTTTTCCACGTCGACGCAGCACAAGCCACGGGCAAGATCGAGATCGATCTGCAAAAGCTGAAGGTCGACCTGATGTCGTTCTCGGCGCACAAGACCTACGGCCCGAAGGGCATCGGCGCGCTGTACGTGCGCCGCAAGCCGCGTATCCGCATCGAAGCGCAGATGCACGGCGGCGGTCACGAGCGCGGTATGCGTTCGGGCACACTGGCTACGCACCAGATCGTCGGCATGGGCGAAGCGTTCCGCATCGCGCGTGAAGAAATGGCGACGGAAAACGAGCGCATCCGCATGCTGCGCGACCGTCTGCTGGCCGGTCTGTCGGAGATGGAAGAAACGTACGTGAACGGCGACATGGAAAAGCGTGTGCCGCACAACCTGAACATCAGCTTCAACTTCGTCGAAGGCGAATCGCTGATCATGGCCGTGAAGGACGTGGCGGTGTCGTCGGGTTCGGCCTGTACGTCGGCTTCGCTGGAACCGTCGTACGTGCTGCGCGCGCTGGGTCGCAACGACGAACTCGCGCATAGCTCGATTCGCTTTACGGTGGGCCGCTTCACGACCGAGCAGGATGTCGACTACGTGATCAACCTGCTGAAGACCAAGATTTCGAAGCTGCGCGACTTGTCGCCGCTGTGGGAAATGCACAAGGACGGGATCGATATTTCGACTATCCAGTGGGCAGCGCACTGACGCGCGGCTGGGAACACGTCGAATTATCGAATTGCAAATTGCAGGTTGAAACGGATCAAGGAGTGTAATCATGGCTTATAGCGACAAGGTTCTGGACCACTACGAAAACCCGCGCAACGTCGGTTCGTTTGCCAAGGACGACGATGCAGTCGGCACCGGCATGGTCGGCGCGCCGGCTTGCGGCGACGTGATGAAGTTGCAGATTCGCGTGGGCGCGGACGGCATCATCGAAGACGCGAAATTCAAGACGTATGGCTGCGGCTCGGCAATCGCCTCGAGTTCGCTCGTCACCGAATGGGTGAAGGGCAAGACGCTCGATCAGGCCATGTCGATCAAGAACACGCAGATCGCCGAAGAACTGGCACTGCCGCCGGTGAAGATCCACTGCTCGATCCTCGCGGAAGACGCGATCAAGGCAGCGGTCGCCGACTACAAGCAGCGTCACGGTGAAGCGGTCGTCGAAGGCGACAAGCAACACGCTTGAAGCGACGTTGCAACGCGGCTTGAAATACTGCGATCCAGGTCGCAGTTAAGTAAATCGGCAGCGGGCGGCGGCAGCATGAAGACGTCGTCCGGCATGAGCGATATTTGATGCAGGCAGGGTAGTGGTGTTCGGGCAGGCAGCAAGCCGCGCGCACCGCGCAATGAGAAACGCTATGGCAATTACGTTGACCGAAAAGGCAGCACAGCACGTCCAGAAGTATCTGATCCGTCGCGGTAAAGGCGTCGGCTTGCGCGTGGGCGTGCGCACCACCGGTTGCTCCGGCTTGGCCTACAAGCTCGAGTACGTGGACGAACTCGCGCCCGAAGACGAAGTGTTCGATTGCAACGGCGTGAAGATCATTGTCGACCCGAAGAGCCTCGCCTATATCGACGGCACCGAACTCGACTTTGCCCGCGAAGGGTTGAACGAAGGCTTCAAGTTCAACAACCCGAACGTGAAGGACGAATGCGGTTGCGGCGAATCGTTCCGGGTGTAAATCCGGAGCATTCCGCGTGCAGCGGACCAAAGGCGGCGCGTGCCGCCTTTTTAGTTTCAACCGCGCTTTCGAGCCGCTTTTTTGTCAGCACTCCGGTGCGCTTTCCTGAACGGACTCCTTCTATCCGATGGCCTCGCTGAATTCGCTGAACGATAGCCACTTCGATCTGTTCGATCTGCCGGCGCAATTCGCGCTCGACGCAGCCGCGCTCGATCACGCCTACCGCACGGTGCAGGCGCAAGTGCATCCGGACCGCTTCGCGGCGGCCGGCGACGCGCAAAAGCGCATCGCGATGCAATGGGCGACGCGCACCAACGAGGCGTATCAGACGCTGCGCGATCCGTTGAAACGTGCGACTTATCTGCTGTCGCTGCGCGGCGTGGACGTCGGCGCGGAGAACAATACAGCGATGGAACCGGCCTTCCTGATGCAGCAGATGGAATGGCGCGAGGGCATTGAAGACGCAGCCGCGGCAAAGAACGTCGACGCGCTCGACGCCTTGCTCACCGAACTGCGCGACGAAGAGCGCGTGCGCTTCAGCAAACTCGGCGGCCTGCTCGACAGCGGCGCGAATCAGCCGGCGGGTGAAGCCGTGCGGCAGTTGATGTTCATCGAGCGGGTCGCGGCGGAAATCGGCACGCAGATCGAGCGACTCGAGAATTAGCGGTTCGGCGGCGTGTCTCCAGCCTCGAATCGTCGAGGCGCGAGCATCGGGCCGCCGCAGCATCACATCCAGTAACGCGAAAAATTCAGGACGGGGCTCCGTGGCCCCGAGAAGATCCAGATGGCCCTACTGCAAATCTCCGAACCCGGCATGGCGCCGGCGCCCCACCAGCGGCGCCTGGCGGTCGGTATCGATCTCGGCACTACCAATTCCCTCGTCGCCGCCGTGCGCAGCGGCGTGCCCGACGTGTTGCCCGACGAAGACGGCCATGCGTTGCTGCCGTCAGTGGTGCGCTACCTGGAAAAGGGTGGCCGTCGCATCGGCCGCGCGGCCAAGGCCGAAGCCGCGAGCGATCCGCGCAATACGATCGTCTCGGTCAAGCGTTTTATGGGCCGTGGCAAGGCGGAAGTGGAAGGCGCCGAAAACGCGCCCTATGATTTCGTCGACGCGCCCGGCATGGTGCAGATCCGTACCGTCGACGGCATAAAAAGCCCGGTCGAAGTGTCGGCGGAAATTCTCGCGACGCTGCGTCAGCGCGCTGAAGATTCGCTCGGCGACGAACTGGTCGGCGCGGTGATTACGGTGCCGGCTTATTTCGACGAAGCGCAGCGCCAGGCCACCAAAGACGCCGCGCGTCTGGCGGGCCTGAACGTGCTGCGTCTGTTGAACGAACCGACTGCGGCCGCGATCGCCTACGGCCTCGACAACGGTTCCGAAGGCCTGTACGCGGTGTACGACCTCGGCGGCGGCACCTTCGATCTGTCGATTCTCAAGCTCACCAAGGGTGTGTTCGAAGTGCTCGCAGCCGGCGGCGATTCCGCGCTCGGCGGCGACGATTTCGACCACGCGCTGTACCGCTACGTGCTGGAGCAGGCGGGCATCGCGCCGCACACGCTCGCACCGGAAGACGTCCGTCTGCTGCTGGACAGCGTGCGGGTGGTCAAGGAGGCGTTGTCGGATACGCCCATCGCCAACCTCGCGGTGACGCTCTCGAACGGCACCCGGATCGCCCAGACGATCGACGAAAGCGCCTTTGAAACCGTTACGCAGGCGCTGGTGCAGCGCACGCTCGGTCCCACGAAAAAGGCGCTGCGCGACGCCAGGGTGACGACGAAGGAAATCAAGGGCGTGGTGCTGGTCGGCGGCGCGACGCGCATGCCGGTGATCCGCCGCGCGGTCGAGTCGTTCTTTGGCCAGCCGCCGCTCATCAACCTCGATCCGGATCAGGTCGTCGCGCTCGGCGCGGCGATGCAGGCCGACCTGCTGGCGGGCAACCGTGGCGCGGACGGCGACGAGTGGCTGCTGCTCGACGTGATCCCGCTGTCGCTCGGCGTCGAGACGATGGGTGGCTTGACCGAGAAGATCATCCCGCGTAACTCGACGATTCCGGTTGCGCGCGCGCAGGATTTCACCACCTTCAAGGATGGCCAGACGGCGATGGCGATTCACGTCGTGCAAGGCGAGCGTGAGCTCGTCAGCGACTGCCGTTCGCTCGCGCGTTTCGAGCTGCGCGGCATTCCGCCGATGACCGCCGGCGCGGCGCGCATTCGCGTCACCTATCAGGTGGACGCCGACGGCCTGCTGTCCGTGTTCGCACGTGAGCAGGGGTCGGGCGTGGAAGCGTCGGTGGTGGTCAAGCCGTCCTACGGTCTCGCCGACGACGACGTCGCCAGGATGCTCGAAGACAGCTTCTCGACCGCTGAAGTCGACATGCGCGCCCGCGCATTGCGCGAGGCGCAGGTAGAAGCGCGCCGTCTGGTGGAAGCCACCGACGCCGCACTTGCCGCCGACGCCGAACTGCTCGACGACAGCGAGCGCGCCGAGCTTGACGCGCTGCTCACCGCGCTGCGCAACGTCGCGCAAAGCGACGATGTCGACACGATCGAAACGGCGACCAAAACGCTTGCCGAAGGCACCGACGAATTCGCTGCCCGCCGCATGAATAAGGGCATTCGCCGCGCGCTCGCCGGCCGCAAGCTCGACGAAATCTGAATCGCGCGCAGCGGTTTCAACGAATCGAAGCGCGCCGCGCGGACTTAAAAAGTCCGCGCGGCGCCAGTAAAATGGCACGGAGCCTGTTTGCAGCCGCCGTGCCGCAGACCCAAACGGAAAATGTATGCCTCAAATCGTTGTCCTGCCCCACGTCGAACTGTGCCCGGAAGGCGCGGTGATCGAGGCCGTGCCCGGCAAAAGCATCTGCGACAATCTGCTCGATAACGGCATCGAAATCGAGCACGCTTGCGAGAAGTCCTGCGCGTGCACGACCTGTCACGTGATCGTGCGTGAGGGTTTCGCCGCCTTGACGCCGTCCGAGGAAGACGAGGACGATCTGTTGGACAGAGCGTGGGGGCTCGAACCGAGTTCGCGTCTGTCATGCCAGGCGATGGTGCCGGCCGGGCAGGATCTGGTTGTCGAAATCCCGCGCTACTCGATCAATCACGCGAAGGAAAACCACTAACAGGAGGATGCAGCCATGAAGTGGACCGATACGCAAGACATCGCGATGGCCCTGACCGACAAGCACCAGGCCATCGATCCGCAACAGGTGCGCTTCACCGACTTGCACCGTTGGGTCACCGAACTGGAAGGATTCGACGACGATCCTGACCGGTCGAACGAAAAGATCCTCGAGGCGATTCAGGCTGCATGGATTGAAGACGCGGATTACTGAGTTTGAATGCTGGGCGCCGCTGCGGCGCCGGCAAAGAAAAAGGCGATTCCATTGGAATCGCCTTTTTTATCGCCTGCGGCAAACGTCGAGTTTGGCTGATTAGCTCGCGACCAGCGTGCCGTTCTCGATCCGCACGCGCTGGCCTTGCTGGAACGGCGGCGCCTCGTGGTACGTGAAGTAGCGCGTCTTGCCGCTTTCCATATGCACGCGCACCGAATACGAGGTGGTGCTGCGGATATGTTTTTCGACCGAGTTACCCGCGAGCCCGCCGCCGACCACGCCGAGCACCGTCATCGCCGTGCGTCCGCCGCCACCGCCGAACTGATTGCCGACCAGACCGCCTGCTACCGCGCCACCGACCGCACCGATACCCGTGCCATGGCCTTCCTGGCGCACGGCCGAGATACCGACCACCGTGCCGCAAGTCGAACAGTACGCCGCTTGAGGCGGAGGCTGTTGCGCGTATTGCGGTGCGGCCTGCGCCTGTTGTTGCTGGGCATATTGTTGCTGCTGCGCAGGAGTCGGAGCAGGCGTGGGCGGAGCGGGCTGTTGAGCCGCTTGCTGCTGAGCGGTTTGCTGTTGTGCCGCCTGTTGCGCCGACGGGCTGGCGGGTGCCGCCGAATCGACCACGCCGGGCTGTCCACCCGGCTGCGTCGTCACCTGTGCGGCTTGCGTCTGATCGCTTTGCGCGCCGCTGCTCGACGCCTTCGGGAACACGCCCGTCACGGCCGCGGTGGCGACCAGACTGGCGATGATGACCGCTCCTGCCGCCGTGGCGACGAGTGGGTGAATGCGGCGTGGTTGGCTAGGTTGCGTGTTGGGATTGTCCATATTGGCCTCCGTCTGAGCAGAGTCGACTTTTGTTGAAACCCAGTGTCGGGCAAAACGCGCCAAGCCGGGTTTCAATTTGTAACGAACTGCAGGCAATTTGCGCGACGCTAGCACATCCAAGCGCGCGCCGCGTCGTGGCGCGCCTTGTGTCTCTTAAGTGCACGCGACAAACCTTACCGGCAGCAGCCCGGCAGCACTTGCGCAACTTTTACCGATGGTTACAAACCGTCAGCCAGCGCAGAAGCCGCTTGCTCTTTAACCAGCAAGAAAAAAGCCCGGCAGCGAGCCGGGCTTTTTCATCGAGCAAATCACGCAGCGATCAGTCTTCGCGACGCAGATGCGGGAACAGAATCACGTCGCGGATGCTCGGGCTGTCGGTCAGCATCATCACCAGACGGTCGATGCCGATACCGCAACCACCCGCCGGCGGCATGCCGTATTCCAGCGCGCGGATGTAGTCCGCGTCGTAGAACATGGCTTCTTCGTCACCGGCGTCTTTCTGGTCGACCTGCTTCCTGAAGCGGGCGGCCTGATCTTCCGGATCGTTCAGCTCCGAGAAGCCGTTGGCGATTTCACGGCCGGTGATGAACAGCTCGAAGCGCTCGGTGATGCCGGGCGCCGCGTCCGACGCACGTGCGAGCGGCGACACTTCGACCGGGTAGTCGATGATGTAAGTCGGCTCCCACAATTGCGACTCGGCCGTTTCCTCGAACAGCGCGAGTTGCAGCGAGCCCACACCGGCGTTCAGGAACTGCGGCTGCGAGGCGTCCACGCCGAACTTCTTCAGCTCGGTGCGCAGGAAGGCGCTGTCGGCGAGTTGCTCGTTGGTGTATTGCGGCGCGTATTTCTGGATCGCCTGCGTGATCGTGAGGCGATGGAACGGCTTGGCCAGATCGAGCTCGCGGCCCTGATAGGTGATCGTCGCGGTGCCGAGCGAGTCGATCGCGGCCTGACGGATCAGTTGCTCGACGAAGTCCATCAGCCACTTGTAATCGGTGTACGCCGCGTAGAACTCGATCATCGTGAATTCCGGATTGTGGCGCACGGACACGCCCTCATTGCGGAAGTTACGGTTGATCTCGAACACACGCTCGAAGCCGCCGACCACCAGGCGCTTCAAATACAGTTCCGGCGCGATGCGCAGATACATCTGCATATCGAGCGCGTTGTGGTGCGTGGTGAACGGCTTGGCTGCGGCGCCGCCCGGAATCGGGTGCAGCATCGGCGTTTCGACTTCCATGAAGTCGGCGTCCGACATGAACTTGCGGATCGACGAAATCGTTTTGGTACGTGCCACGAAAGTCTTGCGCGTTTCCGGCGTGACGATCAGGTCGACGTAGCGCTGGCGGTACTTCATTTCCTGGTCGGCGAGGCCGTGGAACTTGTCCGGCAGCGGACGCAGCGACTTCGACAGCAGACGCAGTTCGGTACAACGCACCGAGAGTTCGCCCTTGTTGGTACGGAACAGCACGCCGCGCGCCGCGACGATGTCGCCCATGTCCCACTTCTTGAAGGCGTCGTACGTTTCCTGACCGATGTCGGCAGGCGTGATGAAGAACTGGATCTGACCCGAACCGTCGCGCACGGTGGCAAAGCTGGCCTTACCCATTACGCGCTTGAGCATCATGCGGCCGGCGATCGCGACTTCGAGCGGATTCGCTTCGAGCGTTTCCTTGTCGGTCTCTGCATATTGCGTCTGCAGATCGTCGGCGTGATGCGTAGGGCGGAAATCGTTCGGATAGGCGACGCCGTGCTCACGCAACTCGCGCAGCTTTTCGCGGCGCTCGGTCATGAGCTTGTTTTCGTCCATCTCGGGCGCCGGATTGGGCTGGGCCGCATTCGGCTGGGTCGGTTCGGTCATGATGATTGGGTATTCGGTGACCCGCAGGGAAGACCCACGTGCGGGTGGCCAGTCAGTGTAAAACCTCAGGCGGTAAAAAGAGGCGGCGCGACAGTGCAGGGCAGAGCGCGCCGGTTGTGCTCGAGTGGCGTTCGTGTCGGGCTTACACGCCCTGTTTCAGGCTCGCGCTGATGAACGGATCGAGGTCGCCGTCGAGCACGCTCTTGGTGTTGCTGATTTCGACGTTGGTGCGCAAATCCTTGATACGGCTGTTGTCCAGCACGTACGAGCGGATCTGGTGACCCCAGCCCACATCGGTCTTGCCGGCTTCGAGCTTGTCCTGCTCTTCCTGACGTTTGCGGATTTCCGCTTCGTACAGGCGCGATTTCAGCATGGCCATGGCTTCGGCACGGTTGCGGTGCTGCGAACGGTCGTTCTGGCACTGCACGACGATGCCCGACGGCATGTGCGTGATACGCACCGCGGAGTCGGTCTTGTTGATGTGCTGACCGCCCGCACCGGAAGCGCGATACGTGTCGACGCGCAGATCGGCCGGATTGATGTCCACTTCGATCGAGTCGTCGATTTCCGGGTACACGAACACCGACGAGAACGACGTATGACGACCACCCGACGAGTCGAACGGCGACTTGCGCACGAGGCGGTGCACGCCGGTTTCGGTGCGCAGGAAGCCGTAGGCGTATTCGCCTTCGATCTTGATCGTGGCGTTCTTGATGCCCGCGACGTCGCCGTCGGTCTGTTCCAGCACTTCGGTCTTGAAGCCCTTGCGCTCGCAGTAACGCAGATACTGGCGCAGCAGCATGGACGCCCAGTCGCACGCCTCGGTGCCGCCGGCACCCGCCTGGATGTCGAGGAAGGCGTTGTTCGGATCGGCCGGATTCGCGAACATGCGGCGGAATTCCATATCCCCCACGCGCGCTTCCAGGGCTTGCGCATCCGTTTCGCAGGCGATCAGCGTTTCGTCGTCGCTTTCTTCACGGGCCATTTCGAACAGGTCGAGCGCATCGCGCAGGTCGTCGTGAAGCGCTGTGAGTTTGCCGACCGTGTCGTCGAGCAGTTTCTTTTCCCGGCCGAGGGCCTGGGCGTGTTTCGAGTCGTTCCAGACGTTCGGGTCTTCGAGTTCCCGGTTGACTTCGATTAGACGCAGTGCTTTGTCGTCGTAGTCAAAGATACCCCCGTAGGTCGGCCGCGCGCGTGCGCAGGTCTACCAGAGAGGCTTCGATCGCGTTGAGACGTTCCGCTTCCATGTCGATCTTTTATAGCTTCGTAAAAAGGGGAAATTATAGCCGATCGTGGGCGCGCGCCGGCAGCGCCTGAGCGATCCGGCGCGTGTTTGCGGTTGATTTTGCGGCGATTTTCGACGTTTTTGCGGATCTCGCCGAAGGTTCTGCGAGCGCTGGCTTTCAGTCGGCGACTTCGGTCTGGCGATTCGCTTCTTCCCGTCGCCACGCCGGTTCCCGCTGCGGCCCGGCACCGCAGAACACGGCTTTAGCTTGCCGCGTGCTCGACGATCAGTTGCACGCGCGACACGCCATTCCACGTATCGCTCGCCAGCCGGTAAGCGACGGTGGTGCGCGCGGGCAGCGTATCGGTGTGATTGAACCAGATCGCGTTGAAGCGCTGACGGCCGCGCACGAGTTGCAGCTTCAGATGCTTGTCCTTCACCAGCGCCTGCGAGGCGATGTCGAATTCGCCCGAGAACACCGGCGCCGGGAAGCCCTGGCCCCACACGGCGGCGTCGAGCATTTCGACGAATTGCGGCGTGAAGTAGGCGTCTTCCAGTTCACCGTCGGTCTCCACGGTGCGCGAGAGCGCTTCTTCGGACAGCCATTCGCGGCCGACCGCTTCGAACGCGGCGGTGAAACGCGGCACGTCGGCGGCGGCGAGCGTCAGGCCGGCGGCCATCGCGTGGCCGCCGAATTTGACGATCATGCCCGGCTCGCGCTTCGAGATCAGATCGAGCGCATCGCGCAGGTGGAAGCCCGCGATCGAGCGGCCCGAGCCCTTGACGGTCTGGCCGCTGTCATCGGCGAGCGCGAACGTGAACGAGGGCCGGTGGAACTTCTCCTTCAGGCGTCCGGCGACGATCCCGATCACCCCCTGATGCCAGCCCGGATTGAACAGGGTGATGGTGGTCGCACCCGCCGGATCGATGGTGGACAGGTCCTCGAGCGCCTGCTGCTGCATACCGGCTTCGATTTCGCGTCGTTCGCGGTTCATCGTGTCGAGTTGCTGGGCGAGGTCCCAGGCGCGGCCGATGTCGTCGGTGGTCAGGCATTCGATGCCGAGCGACATGTCCGACAGACGGCCCGCCGCGTTCAGGCGCGGCCCCAGCGCAAAGCCGAGATCGAAACCCGAGGCGCTGCGGGCGTCGCGCGCGGCGGCGCGAAAGAGGGCGGCGATGCCGGGCTGCATCTTGCCTTTGCGGATGCGCTGCAGGCCTTGCGCGACCAATACGCGGTTATTGCCGTCGAGCTTGACCACGTCGGCGACCGTGCCGAGCGCGACCAGGTCGAGCAGGCCGTCGAGACGCGGTTCGGGCAGCGCGTCGCTGAAAGCATCGCGCCGGCGCAATTCCGCGCGCAACGCGAGCAGCACGTAAAACATCACGCCGACCCCCGCGATGCACTTGCTCGGGAACGTGCAGCCCGGCTGATTCGGATTGACGATCGCGCGCGCGGCGGGCAGCTCGTCGCCGGGCAAGTGATGGTCCGTGACCAGCACGTCGATGCCGAGCGCGTTGGCCGCTTCCACGCCGTCCACGCTGGCGATGCCGTTGTCGACCGTGATCAGCAACTCCGGCTTGCCGGCGGGATTGCGCGCGGCCAGTTCGACGATCTCCGGCGTCAGACCGTAGCCGTATTCGAAGCGGTTCGGCACCAGATAATCGATCTGGCCGCCGAGCATGCGCAGGCCGCGCACCGCGACCGCGCAGGCGGTGGCGCCGTCGCAGTCGTAGTCGGCGACCACCAGCATGCGGCGTTTGTGCTGGATCGCGTCGGCGAGCAGCACGGCGGCTTCTTCGCAGCCCTTGAGTTCGACCGGCGGCACGAGCCGGGCGAGGCCGGTTTCGATTTCGTCCGGCATGCAGACGCCGCGCGACGCGTAGAGTCGCGCGAGCACCGGATGCAGGCCGTGGCGGGTGAGCACTTCGGCGTCGACGGGAGAGCAGGCGCGCGTAACGATTTGAGTCATTCGGAAAGGCCGTGGAGCAAACAGTCAATCATTCGATGAAAAGCGAAGCGAGCACGCGCCGTCGCCAGAATTTGCGCAGGTCGCCGCGTGTGACCGTCAGCGTCACCGAACCGGTGTCGCCGCACAAGGTCAGGCCGAGTTCGCCGAGTTCGCCGGATTGCAAGGCGGCGAGCGCTGGGTCGAACCAGTCCGTTTGCAGGGCGGCGAAGGCGTCGTTCCAGCGTGCCCAGTCCTGCTCGATGTAGGGCGCGGAGAACGGATCGAGTTCGACGAGGGTGGCGGCGTTCGTCGTGGCCGCGGTCGTTGAGTTAGCCGTGTTCGCGGATGCGCGGTTCGAAGCCGTCGCCCGCCATGCCGCGAACGACGCCGGCGGGGCGCCGGTTTCGACCCCGGCCGTCATCGCGAGGCCGCGCGTGGCCGCCGCATCGGAAAGCACCCGCGCGAACGGGCTATGGACCGGCTGCGCCGCGCCTTGCGCGTGAAACCAGATCGAGTTGACGGCCGGCAGGCCGCGCGCTTCGCGCGCTTCGTTCACGGGATGCTCGAACCAGGCCATCTGCACTTCGTTCTGCAGCTTCATCCACGCGCGCGAACGCTCGCCGGAATGAGCCTCGTGCGGCAGCCAGATTTCGATGTTGCGGCCGCTCGCGCGCAGCGGCGAAGCGCCGGCGAGCGTGCCGAAGCCGTCGCCCGACAAATACCAGCGCGCGGGTCGCGGCGCTTCGATGCGCACGCCGAGTTCTTCGATCAACGGTCGGGCCACGGCCAGCAGCGCGCCGGCTTCGTCGTCGGACAGGTCGAGCGCGGCGGGATCGATCAGCACGAGATGGTCGCGCGCGATCCGCACATGCACCGGCTGCACGCAGGCCCATGTCGCGCTGCCGGGGTCGCCGCCGTCGGCGCGCAGCATGTATGGCGCGAGCGGCGCTTCGTCGGCGGCCGCCGTGCCGGACGGCAAGGCGCCGAACTGGCGGGCCACCCAGCGCTCGTGCGGCAGCGTACGTTGAAAATCTTCGCCGACCACGCGTTCCACCAGCGTCGCGCGCGCGACCATCCGGTCGAGGGCCGGACTCTGGATGGCGTGAAGGGCGGTGGAGGCGTCGGCTGCGGCGGGCAGCGCGAAGGGGAGGAGCAGATGGAGGCGGTCGGCGTGCATGATGCTGCGCATTGTAGGGCAAAGAGTGCGAGTATTCCGATCATCCGTTCCCGCGCGAACTGACGGTTCGAAACAGCGCCGCGGCGGCGGGCCTGCCCGCCGGATGCCGTCCGGATTGCAGCAGCCGCGCGCGGCGGGACCGCGCCCATGACGAGGAGACCGGCATGTCGCGAGAACTCAAAACCGAGCAGGAACTGCTCGAACTGGTGGTCAAGGCGCTCGACGCGAACCCGGCCACGGCCGGCTGGATTCCCACCGGCTTTCACGAAACCGCCGACGACGAAGACGGTTGCAACTGGGACATCAACCATCTGCACCGCGATCGCAAGGACGCCGACGCGCGCGATGCGGCGAGCGGCATCGCGGCGGGGATCATTAATGGTTTGCGCGGGCGCTATAACCTGCGCTAGCCCGGCGAACGGCGAACGGCGAACGGCGAACGGCGAACGGCGAACGGCGACCCAGCGACCCAGCGACCCAGCGACCCAGCGAATCGGCCGCATGGCCAAGCCGCCGGGCCAGCCCGAGCCCACTGCGCTTATCCCACAGGCCATCTCCAGCGGGCCTTTGCGCGAAGGCGCGGCATTGTATGGCAAACTTCGCGCTTGATCGGGGTGGCGGCGACGGCAGCCACGGTTCTCGCCAACGCGGGGCCGGGAGGTGGGCTGGCGCACGCATTGCTACGACAGCGCGCGCCGTACCGGAACCATCCGCGTCGCCGCGACACCAATGATCACGACGCTCGGGCCGCATGGCAGGCGCTTCACGCCTCTCGTGCGCGGCACAAAGCCGAAGAACGCAGAAAAGGATTCGCTTGAAATTTCCCTACGAATGGCAGATTGGCTGGCGCTACACCCGCGCCGGCAAACGCACGACCGGTAACGGCTTCATTTCTTTCATCGCCCTGGTGTCGATGTCGGGCATCGCGCTCGGCGTCGCGGCGCTGATCGTCGTGTTGTCGGTGATGAACGGTTTCCAGAAAGAAGTGCGCGACCGCATGTTGTCGGTGCTCGCGCACGTCGAAATTTTTTCGCCGACGGGTTCGATGCCCGACTGGCAATTGACCGCCAGGGAAGCCCGTCAGAACAAGGAAGTGATCGGCGCGGCGCCGTACGTCGAAGCGCAGGCGCTACTCACGCGTCAGGACGCCGTGAGCGGCGTGGCCCTGCGCGGCGTCGAGCCGTCGCTCGAACCCGAGGTATCGGACATCGGCAAGGAAATGAAGGGCGGCAGCCTGAACGCGCTGGCGCCGGGCGACTTCGGTATCGTGCTGGGCGCCGACCTCGCTACCAACCTCGGCGTGACCGTCAACGACAAGATCACGCTGGTCGCGCCCGAAGGCACCATCACGCCCGCCGGGATGCTACCGAGGCTGAAACAGTTCACGGTGGTGGGCATCTTCGAGTCGGGGCATTACGAGTACGACAGCACGCTTGCCCTCATCAACATTAAAGATGCCCAGGCGCTATTCCGCCTCGCCGCGCCAACCGGCGTCCGGCTACGCCTGAAAGACATGCAACGCGCGCCAGAGGTCGCGCACCAGCTTGCGGGCACGCTCTCGGGCGACCTCTACATTCGCGACTGGACGCAGCAGAACAAGACCTGGTTCTCGGCCGTGCAGATCGAAAAACGCATGATGTTCATCATTCTCACGCTGATTATCGCGGTGGCGGCATTCAATCTGGTGTCGTCGCTGGTGATGACGGTGACCAACAAGCAGGCCGATATCGCGATTCTGCGCACGCTCGGCGCGCAGCCCCGCTCGATCATGAAGATCTTCGTGGTGCAGGGCGTGACGATCGGCTTTATCGGCACGGCCACCGGCGTGGCGCTCGGCTGCCTGATCGCGTGGAGTATTCCGTGGCTCGTGCCGATGATCGAGCATGTGCTCGGCGTGCAGTTCCTGCCGCCGTCGGTGTACTTCATCAACGAATTGCCGTCGGAACTGATTCCGGCGGATGTCGCGCGTATCGGCCTCATCGCTTTCCTGATGTCGGCGCTGGCGACGCTTTACCCGAGCTGGCGTGGTGCCAAGGTCCGTCCCGCGGAGGCGCTGCGCTATGAATGACCGTTCCGCTAATCTCTCGATGGCCTCTCAGGAAATCGTACCGCATCCCTACGTGCTGGAAGCCACCGGCATTTCGAAAACATTCGTTCAGGGCGGCCTGAACGTGCAGGTGCTCAACAACACCGAGCTGAAAGTGCGACGCGGCGAGAAACTGGCGATCGTCGGCGCGTCGGGTTCCGGCAAGAGCACGCTGTTGCACGTGCTCGGCGGCCTCGACGATCCGAGCGCCGGCCACGTCTCGGTGATGGGCAAGCCGTTCACGCAGCTTTCCGAACGCGAACGCAACGACTTGCGCAATCGCGCGCTCGGCTTCGTCTATCAGTTTCATCATCTGCTGCCGGAATTCACCGCGCTCGACAACGTCGCGATGCCGCTGCGGATTCGCCGCATGACCACCGAAGCCGCGCGCCACGAAGCGCTCGCGGTGCTGGAGCGCGTGGGCATGGGGCATCGCGCGAAACACCGGCCGGGCGAACTGTCCGGCGGCGAGCGTCAGCGGGTGGCGATCGCACGCGCGCTGGTCACGAAGCCGGCCTGCGTGCTGGCCGACGAGCCGACCGGCAATCTCGACGGCGGCACCGCGGACACCGTGTTCAACCTGATGCTCGAACTGTCGCAAACCATGGAAACGAGCTTCGTGATCGTCACGCACGATCCCGAACTGGCGGGCCGGTGCGACCGCATCATGCGTCTGCGCGAAGGCGTGTTGTACGAAGAGCCCTCGGTGCCGGTTTGAGTTCGGCTGCCGGATCGCGTCAGCCGATGTTGCGCCGCTAGCGAGGCACATCATGTGGATCGATACCCACTGCCATCTCGACGCGTCGGAATTCGACGCCGACCGCGATTCGGTCGCGGCGGCGGCGCGGCACGCGGGTGTGGGGCGGATCGTGATTCCGGCGATCGGCCGTCAGAACTTCGCGACGGTGCGCGAACTGGCGCATCGCGTCGAGGGCGGCGCGTATGCGCTCGGCATTCATCCGTTGTTCACGCCGAATGCCGAGGACAGCGATCTCGATCTGCTGCGCATGGAAATCGAGGCGAGTCTCGACGATCCGCTGTTCGTCGGCCTGGGGGAAATCGGGCTCGATTATTTCGTCGAAGGTCTCGACGATGCGCGTCAGCAGTTCTTCTACAACGGGCAACTGCAACTTGCGCGTGAATTCGATCTGCCGGTGATCTGTCATGTGCGCAAGTCGCAGGACCAGGTGATCAAGGGACTGCGGCGGCATCAGATTCACCGTGGCATCGCGCATGCCTTCAATGGCAGTTTCCAGCAGGCGCAGGCCTATATCGACCAGGGATTCCATCTGGGTTTCGGCGGCAATCTGACCTTCGAGCGGGCCCGGCAGATCCGGCGCCTGGCAGAACAATTGCCGTTCGACGCGCTGGTCGTCGAAACCGATGCGCCGGACATCGCGCCATCGTGGATGTACAAACAGCGCAACTCGCCGGAGCAGATTCCCGCGATCGGCGCGGGCCTCGCGCAATTGCGCGGCATGAGCGCCGACGAAGCCGCCCTAGGCACAACGGCTAACGCGCTCGCCGCGCTGCCGCGACTCGCCCTTTCCTCTGCATAATTAACCTTGTTGATCGAGTGGTTCGCGCCGGGCGACACCCACGTCCGGCGGGCCTTCTCACGCCTGCTCGCGGCGAATGGGCTGGGGCCCGGCGCCGGTCGGATGGAGGGTGAATGCGGACATGGTGGTGCGGGTTTGCGTTGGGTGTGATCGCGTTGCAGCGCCAGCCGGCGTTGCCGGATTGGCGAGGTTGGCTGGCATTGGGAGCGCTGGCGTGCGCGGCGTCTGGATTGGCGCTTTGGGGGCTGCGTGCCGATGCAGGGTTGGCCGCGTCGACGAAGCCGGTTTCTCGTTTACGCCGCCCTCTCGTGCGCAGCGCGCGTTTGCGCTCGACGATCGGCTTTTGCGCCATCTGCTGCGCGGCAATGTGCGCGGGTTTCGGCTATGCCGCATGGCGCGCCGAACTGCGGCTCGCGACGAGTCTGCCCATTGGCTGGGAAGGGCGCGATATCGAAGTGACTGGAAGCATCAAGGGTCTGCCCTCGCGCGACGAGAAAGGCGCACGCTTTCTGTTCAGCGTCGATTCGGTCGACGCACCGATCGCGGCATTTCCGCGCGTGATCCAACTGGCGTGGATCGATGAAAGGAGCGAGCCGCCCTCGCTCGAACCCGGCGCGCGCTGGCGGCTGACCGTGCGGCTCAAGCGGCCGCACGGCAATGCCAATTTCGGCGTGCGCGATGCCGAAGCGAATCTGCTTGCGCGCAACGTGCGGGCCACGGGTTATGTGAGTGCGCCGTCTCGGGCCACGCGCCTGGCCGGCAGCGCGGGCGGGGTGGGCGTGAGCGTGGACCGCTGGCGCGCTGCGCTGCGCGCGCGCATCGACGCGGTGCTTGCCGGCGCGCCGCATCGCGGGATCGTCGTGGCGCTGGCAATCGGCGCGCAGGACGAAGTCAGCGCCGACGACTGGCAGTTGATGCGTGGCACCGGCACCAGTCATCTGGTGGCGATCTCGGGCTTGCACATCGGCTTCGTCGCGGGGCTGGCTGGTTGGCTTGCGGGTGCGCTGTGGCGGCGCTCTGCGTGGGTCGGCCGCAACTGGCCGTTGTGGCTGCCGGCGCAGATCGTCGCGATGGCCAGCGGCGTGGCATTTGCCGGCTTGCATGCTGCGTTGGCCGGCTTCAACGTGCCCGCGCAACGGGCCTTGTGGATGGCGGGCGTGGTTGCGCTGGCGTTTATCGGCGGACGCACCGTCGCGCGCTCGGCGGTGCTGGCGTGGGCGCTGGCGCTCGTGTTGCTGATCGATCCGTGGGCGGTCGTGTCGGCGGGATTCTGGCTGTCGTTCTGTGCGGTGGCCGCGATTCTGTTTGCGGTTTCAGGCCGGCCTCGCGTGCAGGATCATCACCAACATGGCGACGAGGAGGGTGAAGGCGGCGCGCTCTCGAGTCGGCTGGCAAGCTGGCGGGCAGGGTTGCGGCGTCGCATTCGCGGCTTCATCGAACGCGTGCGCGGCGCGGTTCACGTGCAGTTCGCGGTGACGGTCGCTCTCGCGCCACTGACGGTGTACTGGTTCGCGCAGATTCCGCTGATCGGCCCGCTTGCCAATGCGTTCGCGATTCCGTGGGTCAGTCTGCTGGTCACACCGGCGGTGCTCGCCGGCGTCGTGTTGCCCGCGCCGCTGGACGCCTCGGCGTTCCATGCCGCGCATGCCTTGCTCGCCGTGCTGGTCGCCGGTTTGCGGATGCTGACCGGTCCGGCGTGGGCGCTCTGGCGACTGCCGCAACCGGACGCGTGGACGCTGGCCGCCGCCGGAATCGGCGTGCTCTGGTGCCTCGCGCCGCGCGGCTGGCCGTTGCGCTGGGCCGCGCCGCTCACGTGGTTGCCGCTTCTGATGCCGGCCGCGCCGGGTCCGGCGCACGGCGCTTTCCGGCTGACGGCGCTGGATGTCGGACAGGGCACCTCGGTGCTGATCGAAACCGCACATCACGCCTTGTTGTTCGATACGGGGCCCGGTCCGGAATCGACGCATGCGGGCGAGCGGGTCGTCGTGCCGTTCCTGCAGGCGCACGGCGTGACGGCGCTCGACACGCTCATCATCAGCCACGCCGATTCCGATCACTCGGGTGGCGCGCCGGCCGTGCTGGATGCCATCGAAGTGCGTCAACTGCTGGCGGCATTGGCGCCGTCGAATGCCTTGTGGTCGAACGCGAAAGCACGCGGCGCCGATACCGTACCGTGCGCGGCGGGGCAGCGCTGGGAGTGGGACGGCGTCGAATTCGCGGTGTTGTGGCCGGATCCGGGGCCGTTGCAGGGGAAGCCGAACGCGCATTGCTGCGTGTTGCGCGTGAGCACGCTGGCTGATTCGGTTCAGGCCGGGGGGGCAGCCCCTGCGGCTCGGGTTGCGACTCCGACTCCGACTCCGACTCCGACTCCGACTCCGACTCCGACTCCGACTCCGACGCGGAGTCCTGCGTCGGCGAATTCCGCGCCGGGGCACGTTCAAACGAAGTCGCCGCACCTGAGCGCCTTGCTAAGCGCGGATATCGAGGCGCCCGTCGAACGCATCCTGCTTGCGCGCGATCGCAGCGCGTTGCGCTCGCAAGTGCTGGTGGTGCCGCACCACGGC
The DNA here is from genome assembly GCF_900996225.1 of Paraburkholderia sp. BCC1884. Taxonomy (GTDB): domain Bacteria; phylum Pseudomonadota; class Gammaproteobacteria; order Burkholderiales; family Burkholderiaceae; genus Paraburkholderia. The sequence goes on from NZ_CAAJGL010000112.1 coordinate 243,183, forward strand.
AGCAAGACCTCGTCGACCGAGCCGTTCCTCGACTCTATCGAGCCGCTCGTCGCGCTATTTCAGGTAGGCTATCGCAACCGTTTTCATCATCCGGATGCGGGTGTGTTCGAGCGTTACGCGGCACGGCATATCGAGCTCGGACGCAGCGATCAGGACGGCGCGGTGCGGGTGGAGGTGGCGCCGGAGCAGGAGCCGACGCCCGGCCGGGAAACCCCCCATGCCTCGCTGACGATCGAGCGTTACCGCGATACGCAGCACCGTTACTGGATGGACCGCTGACCGGTGCGCACCGGCGACGACGAATCAGCCCGTCGTGCAGAAAGAGCAAGCGCGTCGCACGGCAGGGCCGCTCCCTTGGGGCCCGCACGAAAGCCCGCGCTATAACAGAACGGAGATCGCCGCAGTTGAAAAACATCATTCACTTCTCGCACGCGAACGGCTTTCCAGCGTCTACCTACCGGACGATCTTCGCCGAACTCGCCGACGACTACGAGCTGCGCTCGATCGAACGCATCGGCCACGACACGCGCTACCCCGTGACGCAAGACTGGCCGCATCTGGTCGAGCAATTGCTCGACGACGTCGGCCGTCGGTACGAGCAACCGGTGTGGCTGGTCGGGCATTCGCTCGGCGGCTATCTGTCCTTGATGGCGGCGCTGAAAAAACCGCAGTGGGTGAGGGGGGTGGTGATGCTCGACTCGCCGGTGATCGCCGGCTGGCGCAGCAGCATGCTGCGCGTGTCGCAATGGACCGGACTCGACGAGCGCCTGTCGCCGGCGGCCGCCACCCGCACGCGCCGCACTCACTGGGCGAGCCGTGACGAAGCCTGGCGGTACTTCCATTCGAAGCCGGCATTCGCGCGCTGGGACGAACGCATGCTGTCCGATTACATCGACTTCGGCATTCCGCAGACGGCGCCCGACGGCGCGCGCAGTCTGGCCTTCGACCGGCGCACCGAATACCAGATCTACAAGACGTTGCCGCATACGCTCGGCTCGCGGCTCGCACGCGGCGCACCGGTGCCGGTCGGGTTCATTGCCGGCACGCGGTCGAAAGAGATCCGGCAGGCCGGGCTCGACGCCACACGGCGCGCGACCGGCGGTCATGTGGAATGGATCGAGGGCAGTCATCTTTATCCGATGGAAAAGCCGCTCGAAACGGCGCGCGCCGTGCAGCGGATGCTGCGGGAACTGGGCGCATAGGTTTTCGCGCGGAGAAAAAACGGTGCATGATCGGTGTGCGTCGGGCGCCGCCGCTATGCCACGGTCGCGTGCAGATGTCGCTCGGATTTTGCTGGGTTGAGACCCTGCTTTACGGTATAATCCGTTTTTCCCGCGAGCATCCAGCGATGACCAAATATGTTTTCGTCACCGGCGGCGTAGTATCTTCCCTCGGCAAGGGTATTGCCGCCGCTTCCCTCGCCGCGATCCTCGAATCGCGCGGTCTCAAAGTCACCCTCCTCAAGCTCGATCCGTACATCAATGTCGACCCCGGCACGATGAGCCCGTTTCAGCACGGCGAAGTGTTCGTCACGGAAGACGGAGCGGAGACCGACCTCGATCTTGGCCACTATGAGCGCTTCATCAGCACGAAGATGCGCAAGGCCAATAACTTCACCACTGGCCAGATTTACGAATCGGTGATCCGCAAGGAACGCCGCGGCGATTATCTCGGCAAGACGGTGCAGGTCATCCCGCACATCACGAATGAAATCCAGGCGTTCATCGAGCGTGGCGCAGCGTCGGCCACGTGTGGTGAGCCGGACGTCGCGATCGTCGAAGTGGGTGGCACGGTGGGCGACATCGAGTCGCTGCCGTTCCTCGAGGCCGCACGTCAGATGAGTCTGCGCATGGGTCGCAACAGCGCGTGCTTCGTGCACCTCACGCTGGTGCCCTGGGTCGCCACGGCCGGCGAACTGAAGACCAAACCCACGCAACACAGCGTGCAGAAGCTGCGCGAAATCGGTATTTCGCCGCACGTGCTGCTGTGCCGCGCCGACCGTCGCATTCCGGACGACGAGCGCGCCAAGATTTCCATGTTCTCGAACGTGCCGGAAGACGCGGTGATCTCCGTGTGGGACGCCGACAGCATCTACAAGATTCCGCAGATGCTGCACGACCAGGGTCTGGACGCGATCATCTGCGAAGAGCTCAAGCTCACGCCGCAGCCCGCTGACCTGTCGATGTGGTCCGGCCTCGTCGAGAAGCTCGAACATCCGAAGCACGAAGTCACGATCGGCATGGTCGGCAAGTACGTCGATCTGACCGAGTCGTACAAGTCGCTGATCGAGGCGTTGCGCCATGCGTCGATGCACACGTCGACCAAGGTCAACATCGAGTACATCGATTCCGAAGAAGTCGAGGCGCAAGGCGTCGACAGCCTCAAGCATCTGGATGCCGTGCTCGTACCGGGCGGTTTCGGCCGTCGCGGTACCGAAGGCAAGATCGCCGCAATCCGTTACGCCCGCGAAGCGAAAGTGCCGTACCTCGGCATCTGCCTCGGCATGCAGCTCGCGGTGATCGAATTCGCGCGCGACGTGGTCGGTCTGAAAGACGCGAACAGCACCGAGTTCGATCCGGAAACGAAGAACCGCGTGGTCGCGCTCATCACCGAGTGGTACGACCGCGAAGGCAAGGTCGAAAAGCGCACGGAAGAATCGGATCTGGGCGGCACGATGCGGCTCGGTTCGCAACGTTGCCCGATCAAGCCGGGCACGATGGCCGAAGAGATCTATGGCAAGGACGTCAACGAGCGCCATCGCCATCGTTATGAAGTCAATAACCGCTTCGTGCCCCAGCTCGAAGCCGGTGGCCTTATCATCAGCGCCCGTACCCCGAGTGAAGATCTGCCGGAAATGATGGAATTGCCGCGCAGCATGCACCCGTGGTTCATCGGCGTGCAGTTCCACCCGGAATTCACGTCCACGCCGCGTGACGGCCATCCGCTGTTCAAGTCGTTTGTCGAAGCGGCGCTCGCGCGCCAGCAGTCGCACACGGTGAGCGAAGTCGGGGAGAAAGCATGAAACTGGGCGATTTCGAAATCGGACTCGACAAGCCGTTTTTCCTGATCGCAGGCACCTGCGTCGTCGAATCCGAACAGATGACGATCGACGTAGCCGGCCGGCTGAAGGAAATTTGCGCGAAGCTGAACATTCCGTTCATCTACAAATCGTCGTACGACAAAGCCAATCGCAGCAGCGGCAAGTCGTTTCGCGGTCTGGGCATGGACGAAGGTTTGCGGATTCTGTCGGAAGTGAAGCGCCAGCTGGGTCTGCCGGTGCTGACCGACGTTCACGCCGAGCACGAAATCGAGCAGGTCGCGTCGGTGGTCGACGTGCTGCAAACGCCCGCTTTCTTGTGCCGTCAAACGGACTTCATCCACGCCTGCGCGCGTTCGGGCAAACCGGTCAACATCAAGAAAGGCCAGTTTCTCGCGCCGCACGACATGAAGAATGTGATCGACAAGGCGCGCGACGCCGCGCGTGAAGCGGGGCTTTCGGAAGACCGCTTCATGGCCTGCGAGCGTGGTGTGTCGTTCGGCTATAACAACTTGGTGTCGGACATGCGCTCGCTTGCGATCATGCGCGAAACCAACGCGCCGATCGTGTTCGACGCCACCCACTCGGTGCAGTTGCCGGGCGGTCAGGGCACGAGCTCGGGCGGTCAGCGCGAATTCGTGCCGGTGCTGGCGCGTGCCGCAGTCGCGGTGGGCGTGTCCGGCCTCTTCATGGAAACGCACCCGAATCCGGCGCAGGCTAAATCGGACGGCCCCAACGCCGTGCCGCTGCACCGCATGGCCGATCTGCTCGAGACGCTGGTTACGCTCGATCAGGCCGTCAAGCGCGCGCCGTTCCTCGAAAGCGATTTCAACTGATTCAGGCGTTCATCGCGTGTCACGATCGGTTCGCATAATGGACCCGGTCGTCGGCATGCGGCGAACGCACGCAATGGTCGTCGAACGTATCGGCGCGCAAGCAGTTTGCCGGGGAGACCGGTAGCGCCCGTTACAGTGTCACAGTAAAGAATTCAACGTCATTTCTTGAGGAAACCATGAGTGCTATCGTAGATATCATCGGTCGAGAGATTCTCGATTCGCGAGGCAACCCCACCGTCGAATGCGACGTGCTGCTCGAGTCGGGCACGATGGGCCGCGCTGCGGTGCCGTCGGGTGCATCGACCGGTTCGCGTGAAGCCATCGAACTGCGCGACGGCGAAACCGGCCGTTACGGCGGCAAGGGCGTGCTGAAAGCCGTCGAGCACATCAATACCGAAATCTCCGAAGCGATCATGGGCCTCGACGCTTCCGAGCAGGCCTTCCTCGACAAGACCCTGCTGGAACTCGACGGCACCGACAACAAGTCGCGCCTCGGCGCGAACGCGATGCTGGCCGTGTCGATGGCCGTCGCGAAGGCTGCGGCTGAAGAAGCCGGCCTGCCCCTGTACCGCTACTTCGGCGGCTCGGGCGCGATGCAACTGCCGGTGCCGATGATGAACATCGTCAACGGCGGCGCGCACGCCAACAACAGCCTGGACATCCAGGAATTCATGATCGTGCCGGTCAGCCAGCCGAGCTTCCGCGAAGCACTGCGCTGCGGCGCCGAAGTGTTCCACGCGCTGAAGAAGATCCTGTCGGACCGCGGCATGAGCACGGCAGTGGGCGACGAAGGCGGCTTCGCACCGAACTTCGGCAGCAACGACGAATGCCTGTCGACCATCCTGCAAGCGATCGAAAAAGCAGGCTACCGCGCCGGTGAAGACGTGCTGCTCGCGCTCGACTGCGCAGCCAGCGAGTTCTATCACGATGGCAAGTACCAGTTGGCGGGCGAAGGCCTGCAACTGTCGTCGACGGAATTCGCGGACTACCTGGCAGCGCTCGCCGACAAGTTCCCGATCGTGTCGATCGAAGACGGCATGCACGAAAGCGACTGGGCTGGCTGGAAGACCCTGACCGAGAAGCTCGGCAAGAAGATCCAGCTGGTGGGCGACGATCTGTTCGTCACCAACACGCGTATCCTGAAGGAAGGCATCGAGAAGGGCATCGCCAACTCGATCCTGATCAAGATCAACCAGATCGGTACGCTGACGGAAACTTTCGCCGCGATCGAAATGGCGAAGCGCGCGGGCTACACCGCTGTGATCTCGCACCGCTCGGGCGAAACGGAAGATTCGACGATTGCGGATATCGCAGTCGGCCTGAACGCCGGCCAGATCAAGACGGGTTCGCTGTCGCGCTCGGACCGTATCTCGAAGTACAACCAGCTGCTGCGCATCGAAGAAGACCTCGGTGATATCGCCAGCTATCCGGGCAAGTCGGCGTTCTACAATCTGCGCTAAGCGTCACGTCCGCAAGCGCCGACCGATGAGCCGGTTATCCTTCGTTTCTGATTGACCCCGCCGCCCTGCGTATAGCGCAGGGCGGCGTGTATTTATTGTGCTTACTTCATGCGGCTTGTCACTGCTGTCCTGATCGTTCTACTGGCGCTGATCCAGTACCCGCTCTGGTGGGGGCACGGCGGCTGGTTGCGCGTGCACGAGTTGCAGCAGCAACTGGCGCAGCAACTGCAAAAGAATGCCGACTCGAAGGTGCGTAACGAGCGCATCGAGGGTGAAGTGCAGGATCTGCAGAACGGCACCGCTGCGGTCGAAGAGCGGGCGCGCTACGAAATGGGCATGGTCAAGGACGGCGAAGTATTCGTGCAGTTCGTTTCGCCGAATGCACCTTTGCCGGCGGCGAACACGCCTTCGGTGACGACGTCGACACGCGGCGAGGTGTCGGCGGCGCCGTTGCATATGGTGCCGAATCCGGAGTCGCGCGCGAAGCCAGACCGTAAGCACGGCGGCAGCAAGGCGGCGAAAGAGAAGAAGCCTGCAGCAACGCATTGAGCTGGATCGATCGACGCGAGGTCAATCGCTGAAATTGGCAGCAAGAACGCAAAAAAGGCGCGGTGAAAACCGCGCCTTTTCTTTTTGCTTCATGCGTTTCGACGACTACGGGGCTTACCAGCCCCAATAAGGCCCGTAGCTCACCCCGATGCCTGTACCCCACCCACCGCCGTGTCCCCAGCCACCGCCGCCACCGTAATAACTGCCGTACACGCTGACCGGTGGCGAGTAATAGCGCGAATAGGCCTGGGCAGCGTTTTCGGCGGCGATCGCCTGATTTTGCTCGACCATCACCTGCTGGTCGATCGCGTCGTAGCGCTGACGCTCCTGAGGCGTCAGCGGCTGGGCCGTATTCGGCGCGCCCGACTGGTCGGCCGGCAGACGGCTATAGATCGGCGACGGACCCGGCGGGTCCATCACACACGCACTCAGCGCAACGCTGCCGGCGACGGCCGCCAATACAGCGAAGCTGCGCACGAAACGGACAGGCGAAGTAGGGTGGTTCATGCTCGATCTCCAACGACGCGCCGCTTTTAGTGCCGTTGATCGGCAGCCGGCGTCACACCTTGTGAGAGCGCATTGGCGACGAAAAGTTGCGCGACGTCGACCGGATCGAACTCGTAACGCTGGTTGCAGAACTCACAATGGATCTCTACGTGACCGCGTTCTTCGAGCACGCCATCCACTTCTTCGCGACCCAGCATCTTCAGCATCGCGCCCACTTTTTCGCGCGAGCAGGTGCATTCGAAGCGCGCCGTGGCCGGTTCGAAATGCTGCACGTTTTCCTGCCAGAAGAGGCGACGGAACACCGTCTCCGGTTCTTCCTTCAGCAGTTCGTCCTGCGACAGCGTGCCGCCCAACGTGCAGACGCGCTCCCACGTATCCGCGTCCAGGTCGCCCGGATGCGGAACGATGCCGCCGTCGCCCGGCAGCTTTTGCAGCAGCATACCGACCGCGCGCTCGGTGTTCGCGGCGAGCCACATGCGCGTGTCGAGCTGCTCCGAGTGATGCATGTAGTGTTCGAGCACTTCGGACATCGACTTGAGCGGGCCGTCCACGCCCGACAGCGGCACGATACTTTGATACGGCTGCTGACCGGGTTGCTTGTTGCTCGGGTCGAGCGTGATCACGCAGCGGCCGTGGCCACTCGCGTTGAGCAGTTCGATCATCGACGCGCCGTCTTCGATCGTATTGCCGGCTTCGCCGGACAGCTTGGCGGTGGCGCGCATCGACAGATCGGAGCCGCACTGCACCACCAGCATCTTGACCGGGCCGTCGCCGAAAATCTGCATGACGAGCGTGCCGTCGAACTTGAGATTTGCCGACAGCAGCGCGCACGCGGCCATCATTTCGCCCAGAATCGTCCGCACGGGCGCCGGGTAGTCACGGCGCGTCAGCACTTCCTGCCACGTATTGCGCAGCGAAACGATCTCGCCGCGCACGGGCGCCGCGCTGAACATGAATTTTTGCAACTGGTCGCTCACAACTTTTCCTCGGTCGAATGGCGCAGCCTGAGGCCGCGCGCCCGGCTGATCAGCCGATGCGCACGAGCTGCGCCTTGAAATATTCGCGGCGCCCGGCATAACTTGCCGTGCCGCGCTGCATATTGGCGATATCCGTCTCGGTCAGTTCGCGCACCACTTTGGCGGGCGCGCCGAGAATCAGCGAATTGTCGGGAAACACCTTGCCTTCGGTGACGATGGCGCCCGCTCCGACCAGACAGTTGCGGCCGATTACCGCTCCATTCAAGACCACCGCCTGAATTCCGATCAAGGAGCCTTCCTTGATGGTGCAGCCGTGCAGCATGACCTGATGGCCGACCGTCACGTTCTGCTCGATCGTCAGCGGAAAGCCGGGGTCGGCATGCAGCACGGCATTTTCCTGCACGTTGCTGCCGGCGCCGATGGTAATCGGCTCGTTGTCGCCGCGAATCGTCGCGCCGAACCACACGCTGGCGTTCTCTTCGAGCGTCACATTGCCGATGATGTTGGCCGAATCCGCGACGAACACGCTTTCATGGATGGTCGGGGCGGCTTCGCCAAGCTTGTAAATGGTCACAGTGTCTCCTCCTGATCGGTCGCCGGGCTGGCGGGATGGGGCTGCCAATGGCCCGAAACGCCGCCGCCGCTGGGATGCCCCGCGTGGCCAGCGCATCCGGCGCGTTTGACGGTCGAATCGAGTATTGTAAACGGTTGTGTGGTTGGGCCGCTCACGGCGGCCGTCCGCTTTCCGATCTGCCTGCCATGATGTCCATCCCTTTGTCGAATTCAGCCGATTTGTTGGTTTCGCCGCTACCTGTGTCGGCACCCTCGGCGCTCGCGGCCGATGCCGCGCAGCCCGAGGGTCGATGCGCGCGCCGCGCCGCGTTGGCCGCGCTGCGCGAGATCGATCCCGTCGCCAAGGCGGCAGCGGCCCGCGCGCTGTACGACAGCGTGCTTGACGGCAGCGCGGTTTGTGCCGTGGACGTCACATTCGAGGAGCCCGCGGGTTTGCCAGGGCGTCCGGCGTTGCCCGATCTGGTCGATCCACGCCAGTTGAAGCGCCGCAGCATGCAGTCCCCGCAAGGGCGTGCCGTGCTGTTGCACGCGCTGGCTCACATCGAATTCAACGCGATCAACCTGGCGCTCGATGCGGTCTGGCGCTTTACCGGCATGCCTGCCGGTTTTTATATCGACTGGCTCAAGGTCGCCGCCGAAGAGGCCTATCACTTCTCGCTGCTGAGCGCGCGTCTCGCGGAGTACGGTCACGTGTACGGCGACTTTCCGGCCCACGACGGGCTGTGGGACATGTGCGAGCGCACGCGTGGTGACGTGCTGGCGCGCATGGCGCTCGTGCCGCGTACCCTCGAAGCGCGCGGGCTCGACGCTTCGCCGCCAATTCGCGCCCGGCTGCAGCAGGCGGGCGATCACGCCTCCGCGGCCATCCTGGACGTAATCCTGCGCGACGAGATTGGCCATGTGCTGATCGGCAATCGCTGGTTTCGTCACCTGTGCGAAAGAGGCGGCCTCGATCCGCATGAGGCCTACGCGCGTCTGTCCGAGCAGTATCACGCACCGAAATTACGCGGTCCGTTCAATTTCGAAGCGCGCCGCGATGCGGGTTTCGACGAGGCCGAACTGGCCGCGCTGACGGCGCTCGCGGGGTTCGATGGTCAGCCGCCGACGCCAACGCCAACGCCAACGCCAACGCCAACGCCAACGCCAACGCCGACGCCGACGCCAACGCTGCCGGCCGCGCCGGACTGAGTTCTCGTCCACGCTTCCGCATCCCGCATCCCGCATCCCGCATCCACCGACTATCTCGTTATAATCGAACGATCATTCTTTTTTTGGGCGTGCCGTTCATGAACACCTCCCAGTCCGACTTCATCGCCGTGCGCGGCATCCGTCTGCATGTGCGGCGCTGGGGCAACCCCGATGCGCCCATCCTGTTCATGCTGCACGGCTGGATGGACGTCGCGGCGTCGTTCCAGTTCGTCGTCGATGCCCTGGGCGGCGACTGGCAGGTGATCGCGCCGGACATGCGCGGCTTCGGCCTGTCGGACTGGCCGGTGGCCGAGCACGGCGGCGGCAATTACTGGATTCAGGACTATCTCGCCGACCTCGACGCCTTGCTCGATCACTACGCGCCGAGCGGCGAAGTGAATCTGGTCGGCCACAGCATGGGCGCGAATATCGCCTGTGTGTACGCGGGTGTGCGGCCCGAGCGGGTGCGCCGGGTGGTGGATCTGGAGGGCTTCGGCCTTGCGCCGTCGCACTCGGCGCAGGCGCCCGGTCGGCTGCGCAGCTGGCTCGACGAACTGCGCGATCCGCCGCAACTGAAGCGCTATGCGTCGCTCGACGAGGTGGCCGGCCGCCTGATCAAGACCAATCCGCGCCTCGCTCCGCAGCGTGCGCAGTATCTCGCCCAGCACTGGTCGAAGCCCGACGGAAAAGGGCGCTTCATGCTGCTCGCCGACCCGGCGCACAAGCTGCGCGGCCCGGCGCTGTATCGCCTCGACGAAGTCATGGCCACGTGGCGCAAGGTCAGCGCCAAAGTGCTGCACATCGAAGCCGCCAGTTCGCCGACGCTCGCGCAGATCGCGGGCGACATCCCCCTCGACGAATTCAAGGCGCGCTTCCAGGCGTTTGCGGACTGGCGCGAGAAAATCATCGACGAAGCCGGGCATATGGTCCATCACGACCAGCCAGAGCAGGTCGCCGCGCTGATCGAGGGTTTCTGCGCCTAGTCGGCTCATGACGTATGCGGGTTCGGAGAGTTGCGCGAGATAGGCCTGCGTCCACTTACTGCGTTGCAGTAAAATGGTCGTAGACCCTTCTCATGACGACGATGAACGCCGACCTACACTGCCATTCCACCGTTTCCGACGGCCAGTTCGCGCCGGCCGAAGTCGCGCGCCGCGCGCACGCGGGCGGCGTGACGCTGTGGGCGCTGACCGATCATGACGAACTCGGCGGCCAGCAGGAGGCGCGCCGCGAAGCGCAAGCGCTCGGCATGGCCTATCTGAGCGGTGTCGAAATTTCGGTAACGTGGGCCTCGCGCACCGTGCACATCGTCGGTTTGGGTATCGATCCGACCAGTTCGGTGCTCATCGACGGCCTCGCGCGCACTCGCAGCGGCCGCGCGGCGCGTGCCGAAGCCATCGGCGAGCAACTGGCCACGCTCGGCATCCCCGACGCCTATCAGGGCGCGCTTAAATACGTATCGAATCCCGACATGATCTCGCGCACGCATTTCGCGCGCTTCATGGTCGAAAGCGGTTACTGCAGTTCCACGCAAGATGTGTTCGCCCGTTATCTCGGCGACGGCAAGTCGGGCTACATCCCGCACCGCTGGGCGAAACTGGCCGATGCCGTTGGCTGGATCAAGGCCGCCGGCGGCGAGGCGATCGTCGCGCATCCGGGTCGTTACGCCTATTCGCCGGTCGAATTCGATGCGTTTTTTGCCGAATTCATCGACCTCGGCGGCAAGGCGATCGAGGTCGTGACCGGCAGTCACACCCCCGATCAATATCGCGAGTATGCCGACGTGGCCCGCCGCTTCGGCTTCGAGGCGTCGCGCGGGTCGGACTTTCACGCGCCCGGAGAAGGGCGCGTCGACCTCGGCACGCTGCCGCCGCTGCCCGCGGATCTGAAGCCTGTCTGGGAACGCTGGCTGTGATCGCCTGCACGTGCCGTGGCGGCACGTCGGGCGCGCATATTGGCTGCTCAGCTGCCGTTCAATCGCGACTCACCGCTGTTCTTCATTCGTCGCTCGCCCGTCGTTCACTCGCGGTTCACCTGCCGTTTTTCCGCAGCCATCGTTAGACACCATGTCCCAATACTTTCGGCTTCATCCAGATAACCCGCAGCCGCGCCTCGTCAAGCAGGCCGTGCAGATCATCAAGGAGGGCGGCGTGCTTGCCTTGCCGACCGATTCGAGCTACGCGCTCGCTTGCCGGCTCGACGATAAAGATGCGGTCGAGCGTCTGCGGCGGATTCGCGGACTTGATGAGAAGCAGTTGCTGTCGCTGCTGGTGCGCGATCTGTCGGAGCTGGCCAATTTCGCGATGGTGGACAACCGCCAGTACCGGTTGATCAAATCCGTCACGCCGGGTCCTTACGTGTTCGTGCTGCAGGCCACCAAGGAAGTCCCGCGGCGGCTGTCGCATCCGTCACGCAAGACCATCGGCCTGCGCGTACCGGATCACGCGATCACGCTGGCGATCCTCGAAGAACTCGGCCAGCCGCTCCTCGGTTCCACGCTGATCATGCCGGACGAAACCGAGCCGCTGAACGACCCGGAAGAAATTCGCGCGCGGCTGGAAAAGCAGCTGGATCTGGTGATCGACGGCGGTCCGTGCGTGTGCGAGCCTTCCACCGTGATCGATCTGACCGGCGCCGAGCCGGTGCTGGTGCGTCCGGGACGGGGCTCGCTGGCGCCGTTCGGGCTCGAAGAAACGGCATGAGCGGTAGCGGACAGACGCCCGTCAGCGCGTTGTTACAATAGAGAGATATGGATTCTTCCCTGATACAAACCATTGCGGTGTACGCGTTGCCGGTGATTTTCGCCATTACGTTGCACGAGGCCGCGCATGGTTATGTCGCGCGCTGGCTCGGCGACAACACCGCTTACGTGCTCGGCCGCGTCTCCCTCAATCCGATGCGCCACATCGACCCGCTCGGCACGATTGCGATTCCCTTGCTGCTGTACTTCGCCACCAGCGGCGCGTTCATGTTCGGCTACGCGAAACCGGTGCCGGTCGCCTTCGGCAATCTGCGTAATCCGCGCTGGGGCAGCCTGTGGGTTGCGGCGGCGGGGCCGGCGTGTAATTTCGTGCAGGCGATCATCTGGGGTGTGTTCGGCGTCGCGCTCGCGGTGCTGAGTATCGACGAACCGTTTTTCACGCGTATGGCCGGCGCGGGCGTCGGTGTGAACCTCGTGCTCGGCGTGCTCAATCTTTTCCCGCTGCCCCCGCTCGACGGCGGGCGCGTGCTGATGGCGCTGTTGCCGCCGCGCCAATCCATTACGCTGTCGCGACTCGAACCGTACGGTTTTTTCATCGTGATGGCGTTGGTGATGACGGGCACGTTGACGCGTTACTGGCTCAATCCGCTCGTCACGATCGGCTACGGCGCGATCACCGCCATTCTGACTCCCCTTGTTTCGCTTTTCTAAATAGCCATGTACCCAGACCGTATCTTCTCCGGCATGCGGCCCACCGGGTCGCTGCATCTCGGCCACTATCACGGTGTGCTGAAAAACTGGGTACGGCTGCAGTCCGAGTACCCGTGTTTCTTCTGCGTGGTCGACTGGCACGCGCTGACCACGCACTACGAAACACCCGAGGTGATCGAAAAGAACGTGTGGGACGTGTTGATCGATTGGCTCGCTTCCGGCATCGATCCGGCGCAGGCCACGCTGTTCATCCAGAGCAAGGTGCCGGAGCATGCGGAGCTCGCGCTGTTGCTCGGTATGAGCACGCCGCTCGGCTGGCTCGAACGCGTGCCGACCTACAAGGAGCAGCAGGAAAAGCTCAAGGACAAGGACCTGTCCACTTACGGTTTTCTCGGCTATCCGGTACTGATGGCGGCGGATATTCTGCTGTATCGCGGCTCGCTCGTGCCGGTCGGGGAAGACCAGGTGCCGCACGTCGAAATGACGCGTGAAATCGCGCGGCGTTTCAACTATCTGTACGGCCGCGAACCGGGCTTCGAGCAGAAGGCCAACGACGCCGCGAAGAAACTCGGCGGCAAGCGCGCCAAGCTGTATCACGAGTTGCGCAACGCCTATCAGCAGGAAGGCGACGACGAAGCACTCGAACAGGCGCGGGCGATGTTGCAGGAGTCGCAGAGTCTGTCGATGAACGACCGCGAGCGTCTGTTCGGCTACCTCGAAGGTTCGCGCAAGCTCATTCTGGTCGAGCCGCAGGCCATGCTGACCGAGGCGTCGCGCATGCCCGGTCTGGACGGCCAGAAGATGTCGAAGTCATACGGCAATACGATCGGTTTGCGTGAAGACGCGCAAACCATCACGAAGAAAGTGCGCACCATGCCGACCGATCCGGCGCGCGTGCGCCGCACCGATCCGGGCGATCCGGACAAGTGTCCGGTATGGCAGTTGCACCAGGTCTACACGGACGAGGCCACTCACGCGTGGGTGGAGAAGGGCTGTCGCACGGCCGGCATTGGTTGCCTCGAGTGCAAGCAGCCGGTGATCGAAGGCATTCTGCGCGAACAGCAACCCATGCTCGAACGTGCGCAGAAGTACATGGACGACCCGTCGCTGCTGCGTGCGATCGTCGCCGACGGCTGCGACAAGGCGCGCCGCTTCGCCACCGAAACCATGCGTGACGTGCGCGAGGCCATGGGCCTGTCGTACAACTGAGCGGCGTTGCTAAAGCGATGAGTACACCGGCTGCAAACCTGCATGGGTTGGGCGAACCGTCGCGCTGGGTGCGGCATTGGGCGCATCTGGTCGCCGCGCGCGGCGCTGTGCTGGATGTGGCTTCGGGAGCGGGGCGGCATGCCCGGTATTTCGCCTCGCTGGGGCATCCGGTGACCGCTGTCGACCGCGATTCGGCCGCGCTCGAAACCTTGCTCGACGAGCCCCTCGTCACCCCGCTCACGGCCGATCTCGAAGGCGGCGCGTGGCCGTTGCCCGCCGAGGCGACATTCGCGGCCGTCGTGGTCACGAATTATTTGCACCGGCCACTCTTTCCGCAGCTTTTGAGCGCGCTCGCGCCCGGCGGCGTACTGGTTTACGAGACCTTCGCGCAAGGAAACGAAAGCGTCGGCAAACCGTCCAATCCCGCGTTCCTGCTCGCGCCGGGCGAGCTTCTCGAGCGCGTGCACGGCCACTTGCGGGTGGTCGCCTATCAGGACGGTTTTCTCGCGCAGCCGCGCCCGGCCTATGTCCAGCGCATCTGCGCGATTCTGGAGACGGAGCGTCCAGCCAACCCCTCGCAAGCGGTCCCTCCTCCTTGTTACGAGTTGGCTGGCTAATCCGCTACAATCGCGGTTTACCTGATCAAATTCATGGCGTTTCATGACTAACGGCAACCACAGCGGCAACCCCAGCAGCGTTCAGATTCGCGGCAGCATTCCTGCCATCATCACCCCGATGCTCGAAGACGGCAGTCTCGATCTGCCGGCGTTTCGCAAACTGATCGACTGGCACGTCGCAGAGGGCACGAACGCGCTCGTCGTGGTCGGCACGAGCGGCGAATCGGCCACGCTGTCGGTCGAAGAGCACGTGCTGATGGTCAAGACCGCAGTCGAACACACAGCGGGCCGGATTCCGGTGATCGCGGGCTCGGGCGGCAACTCCACCACCGAGGCCATCGAGCTCACGCAGCAAGCTAAAGACGTCGGCGCGGACGCCACGCTCCAGGTCGTGCCGTACTACAACAAGCCGACCCAGGAAGGCATCTATCGCCACTTCGCGAAGATCGCCGAAACCGTCGATCTGCCGGTGATTCTGTACAACGTGCCGGGCCGTACCGTGGCCGACATGAGCAACGAAACCATTCTGCGTTGCGCGCAGGTGCCGGGCATCATCGGTGTGAAGGAAGCGACCGGCAATATCGATCGCGCCGCGCATCTGATCAAGTCGGCGCCCGCGCACTTCGGCATCTACAGCGGCGACGATCCCACCGCGATCGCGCTGATGCTGCTCGGCGGCCACGGCAATATTTCGGTCACCGCGAACGTCGCGCCGCGCGCCATGAGCGATCTCTGCAAGGCTGCCCTTGCAGCAGACGCGAAGACCGCGCGCGAGATTCATCTGAAACTCCTGTCGCTGCATAAGAACCTGTTCATCGAATCGAATCCGATTCCGGCGAAATGGGCGTTGCAGCAATTGGGTCGTGTGCAGGGCGGAATCCGCCTTCCGCTCACGCCGCTCGACGCGCAATACCACGACGTGGTGCGCGGCGCGCTGCTTGACGCGGGCCTGCTGGGCTAAGCGGATCGACCGCGGCACCCACAGCGCCAACCCAAGACTGCCACCGGCACTCCCTTAAACCGACGTCGATCCCGCCCACGTTCCCGGCACACAGAACCAAGGCAACGCGTTCCAGCATCACGAAGGACCTCATGAAACGTTCCGCACTTTCCCTCCACGCAACCCGCATGGCGGCGCTGGCGCTTGCCCTGGTGACGCTCGCCGGCTGTGACTCGCTGAACGACTGGTTTGCTTCCGACCGCGTCAATTACAAGGGCGCGGGTAGCGCGCCGCCGCTGGCCGTTCCCGGCGACCTCAGCACCACGCCGACCGATCAGCGTTACGTGGCGCCCCCGACCAACCTGAACCTTGGCGGCGCGCCGCAGCGCGCGATTACGGCAGCCGGCAACGCCACCGAAGGTCAGCCGAATGCACAAGACCCGCTGGGCATGCACATCGAGCGCGATGGCGATCGCCGCTGGCTGGTGGTCGACGGCCGCACGCCGGAACAGCTCTGGCCGCAATTGCAGGAGTTCTGGCAGGAAAACGGCTTCGCGTTGAAAACCGACGCGCCGGCCACCGGCATCATGACGACCGACTGGGCTGAAAACCGCGCCAACATTCCGGACGACTGGTTCCGCCGTACGGTGGGCAAGGTGATCGACTTCGCGTATTCGTCGGGCACCCGCGACAGCTTCCGCACGCTCGTGTCGCGTGGGCCGTCGGACACCTCCGATATCTCGATCACGCACAGCGCGATGGAAGAAGTGCTGACCGGCCAGGACAAGACGTCGTCGCGCTGGGAAGAGCGTCCGCGTGATCCCGCGCTCGAAGCGCTGTTCCTCACGAAGCTGACGCAGAAGTTCGGCCTGACCGAAGCGCAATCGAAGCAACTGCTGACCGATGCGCGTCCGGCAGTCGCGCCGGCCACGATCGACCAGACCGCAGGCGTCTCGACGCTCGATCTGCAGGAATCGTTCGACCGTGCCTGGCTGCGCGTGGGTCTGGCGCTCGACCGCACCAACTTCACCGTCGACAACCGCGATCGCTCGAAGGGCATTTACTACGTGCGCTACGCCGACTCGATGCAGGAGTTGAAGAAAGACGGCCTGTTCGGCAAGCTGTTCTACAGCGGCAATTCGGCGAAGAAGCCGGGTCAGGAATTCCTCGTCAACGTGCGCTCGAAGGGCGACGCAGTGACGCAGGTAGCGGTGCTGGACTCGAACGGGCAGGTGGATAACTCGTCCGACGCGCAGCGCATCGTGACGCTGCTGCACGCGCAACTCAACTAAGCGGGCCGTGCGCTTCGCCAGTCTCGGCAGCGGCAGTGAAGGCAATGCCTTGCTGGTGGAAGCGCAAAGCGGCGCGACCACCACGCGCGTGCTGCTCGATTGCGGTTTTTCAGCCAGGGAAGTCGAGCGCCGTCTCACGCGGCTCGGCGCGAGTGTCGAAGGTCTCGACGCGATTCTGATCACACATGAACATAGCGACCACATTGGCAGCGCGCTGACGCTGGCGCGCAAGTGGTCGATTCCGCTCTACATGAGTTGGGGCACCGCCCGCGCGGTAGGCGCCGACGAAGCCGATGTCGACCTGCAGGTGCTGTGGGGCGACGAAGCGGTGGCGATCGGCGATCTCAGCATCCTCCCTTACACCGTTCCTCACGACGCCCGTGAGCCGCTGCAATACGTGCTCTCGAACGGCGCAAGCCGGCTCGGTGTGCTGACCGACGTCGGCACGTCCACGCCGCATATCAGTTCGGTCCTGAGCGGTTGCGACGCGCTGGTGCTCGAATGCAATCACGACGTGCGCATGCTGGCGGGCAGCCGTTATCCGCAATCGTTGAAGGCACGTATCGGCGGCAATCATGGGCATTTGAACAATGACGCGGCGGCAGACATCCTGGCGTCGCTTGAACGGTCGCGTCTCAAGCATCTGGTGGCGGCGCATTTGAGTCAGCAGAACAATCTGCCCGAACTGGCGCAGGCGGCGATGGCCGGCGTGCTGGGCGCGGCGCCGACCGAGGTGGTGGTGGCGTCGCAGGACGAGGGTTTTGCGTGGTTGAGCCTGTGATTCGTGCGTGACAAGCCTGCCCGGCGGGTCGTGCAATGAAAAAAGCCCATAACGACTGTTCGCTATGGGCTTTTTTTCCGACGGGCGTTTCGACTACCGCGCCCTCGACAAAACTTAATTGCGGTTGCCGCCGAAGATGCCGAGCAGCGCCAGCAGGTTCACGAACACGTTGTACAGATCCAGGTAGATCGCGAGCGTGGCGGTGATGTAATTCGTTTCACCGCCGTTCACGACGCGCTGGACGTCGAACAGCATGTAGGCCGAGAAGATCACGATGGCCAGCACGGAAACCGTGAGCATCAACGCCGGCAGGTGCAGGAAGATGTTCGCGACCGAAGCCAGCAGCAGCACGACCACGCCCATGAACAGCCACTTGCTGAGACCCGAGAAGTCGCGCTTGCTGACCGTGGCGATAGTGGCCATCGACGCGAAGATCACACCAGTGCCACCGAAGGCGAGCATGATCAGTGACGGGCCGTTGGAAAAACCGAGCACGAAGCTCAGGATGCGCGACAGCATCAGGCCCATGAAGAACGTGAAGCCTAGCAGTACGAAGACGCCGGCGGCGCTGTCTTTGGTCTTCTGGATCGCGAACATGAAACCGAACGCGATCGCGAAGAACGCCAGCATGCTCATGGCGGGGCTGGTGGCGGCAAACAGCGAGAAGCCGGTGGCGAGGCCCACCCACGCGCCGAGCACCGTCGGAATCATGGACAGCGCGAGCAGCCAGTAGGTGTTCCGTAGCACGCGGTTACGCGTCTCGACCGTGCTGACTGCGCCATTGCGGCCAAAGCTATACGGATGATCGTTCATGGTCTCTCCTTACCTCAGAAGCGTGATGCGTATGGTTGTGAAGCGGGTGGTAGCGAGTCGTGTAGTGCCGCGGCGATTTTTGCCGACGATCGTGAACTACACAACCCTAAGATTGGCGCGGTGGCAGGGAGTTTCAATCCCTCGAAAAACACCGCAGGACCTACGCTACCAGTATTCGGAAACTCCTGCTTGGAGTCTTTCAATGCTGTAAGGGTTCAATCGCAATCATACACGGGAACATGCTACAATAGCGGATTCATTTGAATCTGTAACCTCTTAATTTTTTGGAGTTTTTATGGCGATCGAACGCACCCTGTCGATTATCAAGCCGGACGCAGTGGCCAAGAATGTGATCGGCCAGATCTACACCCGTTTCGAAAACGCGGGCCTGAAGATCGTGGCATCACGCATGGTTCACCTGTCGCGCGCTGACGCAGAGAAGTTCTACGCCGTGCACGCTGCACGTCCGTTCTTCAAGGACTTGGTCGACTTCATGATCTCGGGCCCGGTGGTCGTTCAGGCGCTGGAAGGCGAAAACGCCATTCTGAAGCACCGCGATCTGATGGGTGCAACGGATCCGAAGAAGGCCGACAAGGGCACCATCCGCGCTGACTTCGCCGACAGCATCGACGCGAACGCCGTGCACGGTTCCGACGCTGCTGAAACGGCTGCGGTTGAAATCGCTTTCTTCTTCCCGCAAGTGAACGTTTACTCGCGTTAATCCCGCGCGTCAGGCCTCTGCGCCACGGCGCGATTCGTGTGGCCAATTGTATTTATCGCACGAATCGCCCGCCAAAGTAGTAAGGTAAAAGCAGCAGGAATGGGCGCGAATGGCATTGCGTTCATGCAGCTTGTTGCATGAACGCAGTCTCGCACTGAAATGGCAGGATTCGATATGACGAGCAGTTCCACCGTCAACCTTCTCGACCTCGACGCCCAAGGGCTCGTCGCTTACTGCGACAGCCTGGGCGAGAAGCCGTTTCGCGCCAAGCAATTGCAGCGCTGGATTCACCAATACAACGCTGCCGACTTCGACGGCATGACCGATCTGGCGAAGTCCTTGCGCGAAAAGCTCAAAGGGCGCGCCACGATCTCGATGCCGGGCATCGTCAGCGACAATATTTCGACCGACGGCACACGCAAGTGGCTGATCGACGTCGGCAACAGTAATGCAGTTGAAACCGTGTACATCCCCGAAGAAACGCGTGGCACGCTGTGCGTGTCGTCGCAGGCAGGGTGTGCGGTGAACTGCCGCTTCTGTTCGACCGGCAAGCAGGGTTTCTCCCGCAATCTCACCACCGGTGAAATCATCGGCCAGCTGCGCATGGCGGAGTTTGCGCTGCGCGCGACGCGCGGTGGCGATGGTGGTCGTGCCACGGGCGGCGACGGCAAGGGCGATCGGGTCGTCACGAACGTGGTCATGATGGGTATGGGCGAGCCGCTGCTCAATTACGACGCGGTCGTGCCGGCCATGCGGCTGATGCTCGACGACAACGCCTATGGGCTGTCGCGTCGGCGTGTCACGTTGTCGACCTCGGGTGTCGTGCCCATGATGGATCGGCTCGGCGCCGAATTGCCGGTGGCGCTCGCGGTGTCTCTGCATGCGCCCAGCGATCCACTGCGCGACATGCTGGTGCCGCTGAACAAGAAGTATCCGCTGCGCGAACTGATGGCGGCTTGCCAGCGTTATCTGAAAGTCGCGCCGCGCGATTTCATTACGTTTGAATATTGCATGCTCGACGGCGTGAACGACAGCGAAGCGCAAGCACGCGAACTGCTGGCCGTCACGCGCGATGTGCCGTGCAAGTTCAATCTGATTCCGTTCAATCCGTTCCCGGAATCGGGCCTGTTCCGCTCGAAACCGGAACAGATCAAGCGATTTGCACAAGTGTTGATGGACGCGGGCGTCGTCACCACGGTGCGCAAAACACGCGGCGATGATATCGACGCTGCCTGCGGTCAGTTGGCCGGTGCGGTGAAAGACCGTACCCGTCTCGCTGAGCGCACCGGGAAGGCGGCGAAGGTGATCGAGGTTCGTGCCGTGTAATCGAGTGGGGCGGCGGAGCAACGGCGGTCGACGAAAGCTCCGCGAGTGCTCGAAAAGCTGACAGGCCGCCCGGCGATTGAAAAGAAAGTTTGCAGAAGCGATCGGAAGCGGCACACAAGGCCGCACATTTTGTTATAAACGGTCTGCGATTCGGATGTGAGGCTCAAGCCCGTCCCAGTCGCACGAGTGAAAAAGAATCGACGCGAAAGGATTTGGGATGAGTGAGTCGCAGCACCCGCAGCCGCACGAGACAGACACAAACGAAAGCCATCCGGAGCCGGTCGCCCGGGCGGCGGTGCAGCCTGTAGTGCAACCGGGCATGGACTCGCTGGCTGCGGTGGGCGCGCGCTTGACCCAATTGCGTGAATCGAAGGGCTGGTCGATCGAAGACGTGTCGGCCCGCCTCAAAGTGTCCGCCGTCAAGCTGCGTGCGCTCGAATCGGGTGATATCAGCCACTTGCCGGATACGACTTTTGCGCTCGGCGTCGTGCGCAGTTACGCCAAGATGCTTGGCGCCGATCCCGCACCGTTTACTCAGGCATTGCGCCGCGAGAAGGGCGTGCCCGCGCCGGATCTGTCGATGCCGGCGTCGTCCGGGAAGGACTTGCCGCGTGGCCGCGTGTCGCTGTCGCTCGGCGGCAGTGGTCATCAGAAGAGCCGTTCGTGGCTGTGGGGCGTGGCGGCTGTGATCGTCGCCGTAATTGCTCTCGGCATGTGGCATACCAATGGCGGCGATTCGTCGGCTTGGCTGGCCCGTTTGAAGGCGAGCGCAAGCGGTGCTGCAGGCGGCGCGACTGGCGCATCAGGCGCGGTGGCGCAGGGTCCGGCGGCGGGCTCGGACGCGACGGCGGAAGACGCTGCGTCGACACCGGACGCGCAGGCCGCGACGGATAACGCAGCATCGGCGATCCCGATGCCCGCTCCGCTGGCCACCGGCACGGCGCCGTCGTCGGTACCGCCCGTGACGGCAAATGGGGCTGCTCCAAAAGCGGGTTCGCCGGCTCAGGTCGCGACGACCGCGGCGGCACAGGTTGCAAGCGCGCCGGCGGCGGCTACGACCGGCGCCAGTGCCCCGGCGGCAGTCACGCCGGCCGCGGGTGAGGCAATCATCGCGTTGCGCGTGTCGCAGGACAGCTGGTTCAGCGTGCGTGACAAGAGTGGCAAGGAAGTATTCTCCGGCCTCGTGCACGCAGGCGATACCAAAGAAGTAACGGGTGAAGGTCCGTTCAAGGTCACGGTTGGCAACAGGGCCGGGCTCGATTCATTGACACTCGACGGCGAGCCGGTCGATCCGTCGAAGTATTCGTCGGCAAAGGGTAACGTGGCGCGCTTCGCGTTGCCTTGACAGACATGGTGGGCGCCGCGGCCATCCGGACCGCGGCGCTTTTTCAATTCAGGCGTCACGTTTTTTGTGTGGCGCATGCGGCGTTAAATGGGTTTTTCGATGCAATCCGAAGCTCAATCCCAATCAAGTAGCAAAATCGTTTCTAACGAGCCGGTGTTCGGCGGTCAGGCCGCGCGGCGCAGGTCGCACGCGGTAGACGTCCGTTGGGGTGGCCAGATCGTCACGATCGGTGGCGACGCACCTGTGCGCGTACAGTCCATGACCAACACGGACACCGCGGACGCGATCGGCACCGCGATCCAGATCAAGGAACTGGCGCAAGCCGGCTCGGAACTGGTGCGTATCACGGTCAACACGCCGGAAGCGGCGGCGGCCGTCCCGGCCGTGCGCGAGCAGCTCGACCGCATGGGCGTGTCGGTGCCGCTGGTGGGCGATTTCCACTACAACGGCCACTTGCTGTTGCGTGACTATCCGGGCTGTGCGGAGTCGTTGTCCAAATACCGTATCAATCCGGGCAACGTCGGCCATGGCGCGAAGCGCGACACGCAATTCGCGCAGATGATCGAAGCCGCTGCGAAGTACGACAAGCCGGTGCGGATCGGCGTCAACTGGGGCAGTCTCGATCAGGATCTGCTGGCCAAGATGATGGACGAAAACGCGGCGCGCTCCACGCCGTGGGAAGCGCAAAGCGTGATGTACGAAGCGCTCATCCAGTCGGCGATCGGTTCGGCAGAGCGTGCGGTCGAAATCGGCCTGCCGCGCAACAAGATCATCCTGTCGTGTAAGGTCAGCGGCGTGCAGGATCTGATCGCCGTGTACCGCGAACTCGCGCGTCGTTGCGAATTCGCGCTGCACCTCGGCTTGACCGAAGCGGGCATGGGTTCGAAGGGCATCGTGGCGTCCACCGCCGCTTTGTCGGTTCTGTTGCAGCAAGGTATCGGCGACACGATCCGTATTTCGCTCACGCCGGAACCGGGCGGCCCGCGCACCGGCGAGGTGATCGTCGGCCAGGAGATCCTGCAGACCATGGGTCTGCGCTCATTCACGCCGATGGTGATCGCGTGCCCGGGTTGCGGCCGTACCACCAGCACGCTGTTCCAGGAACTGGCTTCGCAAATCCAGACCTATCTGCGCACGCAGATGCCGGTGTGGCGTGATCAATATCCTGGCGTCGAGAAAATGCACGTCGCGGTGATGGGCTGCATCGTCAACGGTCCGGGCGAGTCGAAGCAGGCCAATATCGGCATCAGCTTGCCGGGCTCGGGCGAGAACCCGGCGGCGCCGGTGTTCATCGACGGCGAGAAGGTCAAAACGCTGCGCGGCGATAACATCGCACAAGAATTCCAGCAAATCGTGAGCGACTACGTCGAGCGCCGCTATGGCCGCGCTGAAGCGCTCAACTAAATATCGGCTATCGAAGACAGATGACTGAACAGAAGAAAAAGCTCGAGAAGTTGTCCGGCGTGAAGGGCATGAACGACATCCTTCCGCAGGAAGCCGGGCTGTGGGAATTTTTCGAAGCCACCGTCAAGTCGATGCTGCGTTCGTACGGATACCAGAATATCCGCACGCCGATCATCGAGCACACGCAGTTGTTCAAGCGCGGTATCGGCGAAGTGACCGACATCGTCGAGAAAGAGATGTACAGCTTCACGGACGCGCTCAACGGTGAAAATCTGACGATGCGCCCGGAAAATACGGCAGCGGTGGTGCGCTCGGTGATCGAGCACAACATGCTGTACGACGGCCCGAAACGTCTGTGGTACATCGGTCCGATGTTCCGTCACGAGCGTCCGCAACGCGGTCGTTATCGCCAGTTTCATCAGGTCGGCGTGGAAGCGCTGGGCTTTGCCGGGCCGGACACCGACGCTGAAATCATCATGATGTGCCAGCGTCTGTGGGACGACCTCGGGCTGATGGGCATCAAGCTCGAACTCAATTCGCTGGGTCTCGCGCATGAGCGCGCGGCTCACCGTGTCGAGCTGATCGCCTACCTCGAAAAGCACATCGACGTGCTCGATGAAGAAGCGAAACGCCGTCTCCACACGAATCCGTTGCGCGTGCTGGACACGAAGAATCCGGCCATGCAGGAAGTCGCGCAGAACGCGCCCAGGCTGATCGATTTTCTCGGCGAAGAATCGCGCGCGCATTTCGAAGGTTTGCAGCGCATTCTGAAGGCAAACAACATTCCGTTCACGATCAATCCGCGTCTCGTACGTGGTCTCGATTATTACAATCTGACCGTGTTCGAATGGGTGACCGACAAGCTCGGCGCGCAGGGCACCGTCGCCGCGGGTGGTCGCTACGACCCGCTGATCGAGCAGCTCGGCGGCAAGCCGACGGGCGCGTGCGGTTGGGCGATGGGTGTCGAGCGGATTCTCGAGTTGCTGAAAGAAGACCAACTCGTGCCGGAAGACGAGGGTTGCGACGTGTACGTGGTCCATCAGGGCGACGCGGCACGTGAGCAGGCCTTCATCATCGCCGAGCGTCTGCGCGATACGGGTCTCGACGTGATCCTGCATTGCAGCGCCGACGGTCAGACGGCCAGCTTCAAATCGCAGATGAAGCGTGCCGACGCGAGCGGCGCCGCCTTCGCGGTGGTGCTCGGCGAAGACGAGATCGCCAACGGTACGGTCGGTGTCAAGCCGCTGCGCGACACGAGTAACGGCGGTAAAAACGAGCAACATAACGTGCCCGCCGAAGACTTGACCGAATTTCTAATCAATGCGATGGTTGCAACCGCCGAAGACGGCGACGACTGATCGCGATGTCGTCGAGCCTGTTGGTTATTGATTGGCTCCGAATTGGCTCGACAAGCACACGTATCAAGAAAGAGGAAATCGCCGGGCGATGAGTTACCACGACGAACAAGAATCGATTGAAAGTCTGAAAGCATGGTGGACGCAGTGGGGCAATGCATCCACGTGGGTGGTGCTGGTGGCACTCGTTGCCGCAGCCAGCTGGAACGGCTGGAATTACTGGCAGCGTCATCAGGCGGCGGAAGCCGCCGTGCTCTATGACCAGGTGCAGCAAGCCGCGGCATCGGGCGACAAGGCTTTGGTCACGCGCGCTGCCACCGACATGGAAGACAAGTTCAGCGGCACCGCGTATGCGCAGATGACCGCACTGGGCGCCGCCAAGGCAATGTACGCCGCAGGCGACGAAGCGGGCGCCAAGGCGCAGCTGCAATGGACCATCGATCACGCGAAGGACGACGAGTTCAAGCAGATCGCCAGGCTGCGTCTGGCTTCGCTGCTGCTCGACGACAAGGCCTACGATCAGGGTCTCGCCTTGCTCGCCGAACCGCAGTCCGACGCGTTCAAGGGTCTCGCGGCCAATGGTCGCGGCGATCTGCTCGCGGCTCAAGGCAAGCGTGACGATGCGCGCGCGGCTTACAAGCTCGCGCTCGACTCGCTGTCGAAAAACGATAGCTCGGCACGTCAGTTGATCCAGTTCAAGCTGGACGCGCTGGGCGGCTGACCGCCGCCGGCAGTGCGCCGCATGCAACGACCAACCGGTCTCTTTTAACTCAATTCCTGAATGCTTCGTCCACCGATGAATCTGCTGAAACGTTACGCTGTGCCCGTTGCCTGTGCGATGACCGTGCTCACCCTGGCGGCTTGCTCATCCACGAAAGACGAGCGCCGCGAGCCGACGCCGCTCACCGAGTTCAAACCCGTGCTCGACGTGCAGCAGGTCTGGACCGCAAGCGTCGGCAAGGCTGGCCGTTACCTGTTCTCGCCGGTCGCGGTCGGCAACGCGGTGTACGCCGCGGGCGCCAACGGTTCGGTCGCGAAGATCGACGCGCAAACCGGTAAGGACATCTGGCGCGTCAAGCTGCACGACGACCTGTCGGCGGGCGTCGGTAGCGACGGCACGCTGGCGGCGGTCGGCGGCCTGAAGGGCGATGTCTACGTGCTCGGCGCGGACGGCAAGCAGTTGTGGACCGCCAAGGCGCCGGGCGAAATCATTTCGCCGCCGCTGGTCGGCAACGGCCTCGTGGTGGTGCGTACGGTCGACGGTCAGATCGTCGCGTTCAATGCGCAGACTGGCGAGCAGAAGTGGAACTACCGCAATCGCGCGGTGCCGCTCAACCTGCGCGTATCGTCGGGCATGACGTTCGCCGGCGACGCGGCCGTGCTGGCCGGTTTCCCGGGCGGCGCGTTCGCTGCGATCAACCTGCAAACGGGCGACAACTACTGGCAGACGCCGGTGTCGTATCCGAAGGGCGTGACGGAAGTGGAGCGCATCAACGACGTGACCGGTCCGCCCACGCTGGTCGGCTCGGAAACCTGCGCGGTGACGTTCCAAGGCCAGATCGGCTGCTTCGACGCGAATTCGGGCCGTGCAGTGTGGGAAAAAGCGTTTTCGAGCACGAGCGGTCTGGCGCAGGATGAGACCGCTGTGGTCGCTGCGGATGACTGGTCGGTTGTCTCGGCGTTCGACGCCAGCAACGGCGCACCGCTGTGGAAGAACGACAAGCTGAAGAACCGTGAGCTCAGCGTGCCGTTTATTCTGGGCCACGCTGCCGTGCTAGGCGACTATCAAGGTTTCGTGCACTTCCTGTCGCGCGACGACGGCACGCTCGTCGCACGTGCGAAGACCGATGGCAGCCCGATCACCGCGGCGCCGGTGCTGGCCGGCGAAACGCTGGTGGTGCTGACGCACGACGGCGATCTGTACGGCTATCGTCCGCGCTGATCGTATCGGTCCGGCGCTGAATAGGCCGTCGAACGCGCGGTCCGGCTTCGCCGGCCGCGCGTGTTTCCGTCAGGCGGCGTTGAATTTGAGTCGTACCGTAGAGTAAGTAGAAAAATTGCGCCGGACTGGCTGGTCCGGCAAGTCGGATCGAGCAGGGCACACGCACGACACACGTGATCCACGTGGTCTATGTGGCTCACCGGTGGCTGCTTGCGGCGCCACCTTCGGCACCAACCGTCGGCCTGACAGCCGGCGACGTCGCCGAAAACCGTAATCGACCTGGCGTGCGCGCCGTCGAGCAGAAAAGACCGAACCTGGCGGCCCATTGGCGCCGTCCTATACAGCCAAATCCCCGTCCGCCCGGGTGCGCATATTGACAGCACATCCGGGGCAGGCCGAATTCGTGATAATTTTCGTCAAACGCTGCCGTGTAGCGGCCGCATGGCGTCGCTACGCGGGCGGTCGATTTCGATCCCGCGTTTCACCGTGAACAACATCTGATGAAACCCGTTATTGCCCTGGTTGGGCGCCCCAATGTGGGGAAATCCACGCTATTCAACCGTCTCACGCGCACGCGTGACGCACTGGTTGCCGACCTGCCCGGTCTGACCCGCGATCGCCATTACGGCGAAGGGCGAGCCGGCGAGCGACCGTACCTGGTCGTCGATACCGGCGGCTTCGAGCCGGTCGCGAAAGAAGGCATCCTGCACGAAATGGCGCGTCAAACCCGCCAGGCGGTCGAGGAATCCGACATCGTCGTGTTCATCGTCGACGGCCGTAACGGTCTCGCGCCGCAGGACAAGACGATCGCCGACTATCTGCGCAAGGTCGGCCGGCCGATCTTCCTCGTCGTCAACAAGGCGGAGGGGATGAAGTACAGCAACGTCGCCGCCGATTTCTATGAGCTCGGTCTTGGCGACCCGCGTGCGATTTCTTCCGCGCACGGTGACGGCGTGACGGAAATGATCAACGAGGCGCTTGAAGTCGCCTACGCCGGTCAGCCCGAAGAGAGCGACGAAGAGAAAGAAACGCGTGGCGTGAAGATCGCGATCGTCGGTCGCCCGAACGTCGGCAAGTCGACGCTGATCAACGCGCTGGTCGGCGAAGAGCGCGTGATCGCGTTCGACATGCCCGGCACCACGCGCGATTCGATCTACGTCGACTTCGAGCGTCAAGGCAAGCCGTACACGCTGATCGACACGGCCGGTTTGCGCCGCCGCGGCAAAGTGTTCGAAGCGATCGAGAAATTCTCGGTGGTGAAGACGCTGCAATCGATCTCCGATGCGAACGTCGTGATCCTGCTGCTCGATGCACAACAGGACATCTCCGAGCAGGACGCGCACATTGCCGGCTTCGTGGTGGAGCAGGGCCGCGCGCTGGTGGTGGGCGTGAACAAGTGGGACGGACTCGACCCACATGTGCGCGAGCGCACCAAAGCCGACATCGAGCGCAAACTAAAATTTCTCGACTTCGCCAAATTCCATTTCATTTCCGCCGCGGAAAAAACCGGAATCGGCCCGCTGATGCGCTCGGTGGACGACGCCTACAAGGCTGCGATGGCCAAGCTGCCGACGCCGAAGCTAACGCGTGCGCTAATCGAAGCCGTCGAATTCCAGCAGCCGCGTCGCCGTGGTCCGGTGCGTCCGAAATTGCGCTACGCGCACCAGGGCGGACAGAACCCGCCGATCATCGTGATTCACGGTAACGCGCTCGACGCGATCACTGAAACGTATAAACGCTACCTCGAAAACCGCTTCCGGGAAACTTTCAAGCTGGTTGGGACTCCATTGCGCATAGAGTTCAGATCATCGACGAACCCTTACGCGGATAAAGGCTGAAACCCGCGTGTGTGCTGGGTTTGGCCGTCTGGCTGGGCCTGTCGCGCAAAAATGAAAATCGGCTATAGTGTAGCGGTTGACGGCGGATCTCTTTTTCTTCGTCGTCAATTCAGTCAACCTGCAAAAAAATACGGAGTTTGCTATGAGCAACAAAGGGCAATTGTTACAAGACCCGTTTTTGAACGCACTGCGTAAAGAGCATGTGCCGGTGTCGATCTATCTGGTCAACGGCATCAAGCTTCAAGGGAACATCGAATCGTTCGACCAGTACGTCGTGTTGCTCCGGAATACGGTCACCCAGATGGTCTACAAGCACGCAATCTCGACGGTCGTGCCAGCCCGCCCGGTGAATTTCCACCCGGATTCCGAACAGTCCTAACCCCAGTCGCGGCCGGCGTAGCGTCGCCCGTCGGCGATTACTCCCGGCCGCCTCATTTTGATACCCTCCAATTTGATCAATGCAGCGCTTGTCGGCATCGACTTCGGTAAGATCGATTTTGAAGCCAGCCTAGAAGAACTCAGCCTGCTCGCGCAAAGCGCGGGCGCGAATCCCATAGTCACCCTCACCGGACGCCGGTCCAGCCCCGACGCGAAGATGTTCGTCGGCAGCGGCAAGGCCGAAGAACTGCGTCTTGCGTGTGAGGCGAACGACATCGAACTCGTCATTTTCAATCACGCTCTGGCGCCTGCGCAGCAGCGCAATCTGGAGCAAGCGCTTAATCGGCGCGTGATCGATCGCACCAGTCTGATCCTCGACATTTTTGCGCAACGCGCCCGCAGCCATGAAGGCAAGCTGCAGGTGGAACTCGCGCAGTTGCAGTATCTGTCGACGCGACTAATCCGCGCATGGACTCACCTGGAGCGGCAAAAAGGCGGTATCGGTTTGCGCGGCCCGGGTGAAACCCAGCTCGAAACCGACCGTCGTTTGATCGGCGAACGCATCAAGGCGCTCAAGACGCGGCTCGAAAAACTGCGCCGTCAGCACGGCACGCAGCGCCGCGCACGTAGTCGTAATCAGACAATGTCGGTGTCGCTGGTCGGCTATACGAACGCGGGCAAGTCCACGTTGTTCA
The DNA here is from genome assembly GCF_900996225.1 of Paraburkholderia sp. BCC1884. Lineage (GTDB taxonomy): Bacteria > Pseudomonadota > Gammaproteobacteria > Burkholderiales > Burkholderiaceae > Paraburkholderia. Next base: position 272,378 of record NZ_CAAJGL010000112.1, read on the forward strand.
ATGCGCTGACCAAGGCCCAGGCCTACGCCGCCGACCAGCTGTTCGCTACGCTCGACACGACCTCGCGTCGCGTCTATCTCGGCGACGAAGCGGGGCAGGTGGTGGTGTCCGATACGGTCGGCTTCATCCGCGAATTGCCTCACCAGCTGGTCGCGGCCTTCCGCGCCACGCTCGAGGAAACCATTCACGCCGATCTGTTGCTGCATGTAGTCGACGCGTCGAGCGCGGTGCGGCTCGACCAGATCGATCAGGTGAACGAGGTGTTGCACGCCATCGGCGCGGATACGATCCGGCAGGTGCTGGTGTTCAACAAGATCGACGCGGTGCCGGAGTTGGCGGCCCGTGGGGGCACGGTCGAGCGGGATGAGTATGGTAATATTTCGCGCGTCTTTTTGAGCGCGCGCACGGGGCAAGGGCTGGATACATTGCGCGCTGCCATCGCTGAAATCGCTACTGCCGAATCTCTTCCCGACACGCAGCCCGATCTTCCGGAAGAAGACCGGTCGGCAGCACCGCGCGACGACCACAAGGTCTCAGAACTCGGGCATTGACCCGTTCCAATTGCATTGACCCGCTGTCTACTCTGGTGAACGAACACAGGTGAACGATTACAACGAGCGGAGTATCTGGCTGCGCATGCGCGCCTTGCTTTCACTGAACGATCCGCGCTGGGGCCGGGGCGACGGTAATGGCGACCGGCAACGGCCGAACGAACCGAAGCGTCCGCCGGGCAAAGACGGCGAAGGTCCGCCCGACCTCGACGAGATGTGGCGCGATTTCAATCGTCGTCTGAGCCGCGTGTTCGGTCGCAAGGGCGGCGGCGGTGCGGGCGGCGGGCGTCCGGACAACGGCCGTGGCGCGCGTATCGGCGTAGGCATCGTGATCGGTGTGCTGGTGGCCATTTATCTCGGCAGCGGCGTGTTCGTCGTGCAGGACGGGCAGGCGGCCGTCGTGATGCAGTTCGGCAAGTATCGCTATACCGCCGGGCAAGGTGTGCACTGGCGTCTGCCGTATCCGTTCGAAGCGCATGAGCTCGTGAATATCGGTCAGACCCGTCAGGTGGAAATCGGCCGTAACAACGTGGTGCGTCTCGCGAACGTGAAGGACGCGTCGATGCTCACGCACGACGCCGATATCGTCGACGTTCGCTTCGCCGTGCAGTACCAGGTGAGCAAACCGACCGACTACCTGTTCCGCAGCGTCGATCCCGATCAGAGCGTCATGCAGGCTGGGCAGGCGGCCGTGCGTAGCATCGTCGGCGCGCGCAGTACCAGCGACATCCTCTATCAGGATCGCGAAACAATTCGCCAGCAGCTGGTGGCGGCGATCCAGCAATCCCTGGATGAATATCAGTCCGGCCTGACCGTGACCGGCGTGACGATCCAGGGCGTGCAGGCGCCCGATCAGGTGCAGGCCGCCTTCGACGACGCCGCCAAGGTCCATCAGGAAAACGATCGCGCCAAACGCGATGCCGAGGCCTACGCGGCCGATCTGCTGCCGCGCGCGCAAGCCGACGTGCAGCGTCAGGTCGACGAGGCGAAAACCTACAGCGACAAGACCGTCGCTCAGGCGCAAGGCGATGCCGAGCGCTTCAAGCAGGTCTACGCGCAGTACTCGAAGGCGCCCGCGGTGATTCGCGAGCGCATGTACCTGGAAACCATGCAGCAGATCTATTCGAATACGACCAAGGTGTTTGTGGACGGCAGGAGCGGCAATAACGTGCTGTACCTGCCGCTCGACAAGCTGGTCGAGCAGACCCGTCAGCGTGTCGCCGACGCCGCTGCGGCCTCGGGTGCCGTCGCAGCTGGCGCGCCGCAAGGCGCGGCTAACACAGGTAGCGCCGGCTCGCAGAGCGCCGCGCCGGCTACCGCCGGCCCGTCCGCCGCGGCGCCTGCCGCCGTGGCTTCCGCGCCCGCTGCGGCCGCTTCGGCCACAGCCTCGACCCCGGCCAGCCAGGCCGCGGCCAGCAGCGACGCGCTGCGCTCACGTGACGCCTTCCGCAGTCGTATGCGTGAAGACGACGTTCAATAAGGAGCGCACAACATGAACAAGATCATTGCGCTCGTCGTGGCTGTCGTTATCGTGCTGTTCGCGGCATCGTCGATGGTGTTCGTCGTCGATCAGCGTCACATGGCGGTGTTGTCGTCGCATGGCGACACTGCGCCGGCATTGCTCGGTCCGGGCCTGCACGTCAAGTTGCCGCCGCCGCTGCAAACCCTCACGCTGGTCGACAGCCGCATCCAGTCGCTCGACGCACCGGACGAAGACCGTTACGTCACGTCCGACAAGACCGACGTGCTGGCCAATCCGGTCGTCAAATATCGCGTGACCGATCCGCTCAAGCTGCTCGCCGAGACCAGGGGCGACGTGCAGAGCCTGCCGGACCGTCTCGCGCTGCTGTCGCGCAGCGCACTCGGCGACGCATTCGCCAAGGTCACGCTGAGCGACGCGCTGGCCAAACAGCAAGCGCTCGCCGACGAAGCACGCGCGGCGATGGACAAAGCCGCGGCATCGCTGGGTGTCTCGGTGGTCGATCTGCAACTGACGCGCCTCGACTTCCCGGCCGCGATGGCCGACTCTGTCTACAAGCGCATGATTGCCGCACGCCAGCAGATCGCCGCCGACGAGCGCGCCAAGGGCACGGCCGAAGCCGACCAGATCAAGGCGGACGCGCTTGCCAAACAGCAGACGATCCTCGCCGACGGCTACAGCCAGGCGCAGACCATCAAGGGCGAGGGCGATGCCAAGGCCGCGCAAATCGCCGCCGATGCGTATGCCGCCGACCCGCAGTTCTACCAGTTCTATCAAAGCATGCAGGCGTACAAGAACATCTTCAAACCGGGCGACGTGATCGTGGTCGACCCGAGCAGCGAGTTCTTCCGCTTCATGCGTAGCCCGACCGGTGGCGTTGCCCCGGACGCTCCCGCGGTCCCGCGCAAACACTGATAACCGGAAGGCCGCGGCATCCGCATCGCGGCCTCTTGATTCGCATGGATATAGCCGGCTCGTTACTGCTTGCGATCGCGTTGATGCTGATTATCGAAGGGATGTTTCCCTTCGTTTTTCCGAGCGCGTGGCGCGACACGTTCCGTAAAATAGCGGAACGGCCTGCGCATCAGATTCGCATTGGCGGTCTGATCGTGATGGTGCTCGGACTGATCCTGCTGTTCATCGTCACCTGAAGGGGTCTGCGGGCGAGCGAATCGTACGGTTTGCCATCTGGCCGGCTGTGCTCATCGGCACGCTCGCCTTTTACCCGGAAGCGCGCGTCGTGACGCCTGCCCGCGCGGCCGCTCGAACAGCTTGACGCGAGCATCGCGCAAGGTCTGCACTAGCCGCCAGAATCGAGCTGCCGCCCGCCATTCACACTCACTGACCGGCGCATCAAGCCGCCGTGTTCAACGTCGTAGGACTGTATCGATGTCGACCTGGTTACTTCCCGAGAATATCGCCGACGTGCTGCCGTCGGAAGCCCGCAAGATCGAAGAGCTGCGGCGTCGTCTGCTGGACCGTTTCCGTTCGTATGGCTACGAGATGGTCATGCCGCCGCTGCTCGAATATATCGAGTCGCTGCTGACTGGCGGCGGTCAGGACCTGAACTTGCGCACCTTCAAGCTGGTCGATCAGTTGTCGGGCCGCACGCTCGGGCTGCGTGCCGACATCACGCCGCAGGTCGCGCGTATTGACGCGCATCTGCTGAATCGTCAGGGCGTGACGCGTCTTTGCTACGCCGGCAACGTGGCGCATACGCGTCCGCGCGGCCTGCACGCCACGCGCGAGCAGATCCAGATCGGTGCGGAAATCTACGGTCACGCCGGCCTCGAAGCCGACCTCGAAGTACAGCAGTTGATGCTCGACGCGCTGCGTCTGGCCGGCCTCGCCAAAGTGCGCCTCGACCTCTGTCACGCGGGCGTGCTCGCCGCGTTGATCGAAGCGGAGCCGGCCGCGGCCGAACTGGGGCAGTCGCTTTACGACGCGTTGGCGGGCAAGGACGTGCCGCGTCTCGCCGAACTCACCGTCAACCTCACGCCGGTCACGCGCGACGCCTTGCGCGCGCTGCCGTCGCTATACGGCGACGCCTCGGTGCTAGAGGAAGCTCGCGCCCGTCTGCCGAACGCGCCGGCGATCGCCCGCGCGCTCGACGACCTCGCGTTCCTCGCGAGCCAGGTGGAAGGCGCCGAAGTGATGATCGATCTCGCCGACCTGCGCGGCTATGCGTATCACAGCGGCGTGATGTTTACGGCCTACGTGGACGGCGTGCCGAATGCCGTCGCGCGCGGCGGCCGTTACGACCACGTCGGGCAGGCCTATGGCCGCGCACGGGCCGCAACCGGCTTCTCGCTCGATCTGCGCGAAGTGGCGCGTATCTCGCCGGTCGAAGCGCGCAGCAGCGCGATTCTCGCGCCGTGGCAGCACGACGACGCCTTGCGTGTGAGCGTTGCCGCCTTGCGCGATGCCGGCGAAGTGGTGATCCAGGCCTTGCCGGGCCACGAACACAGCCTCGATGAATTCGCGTTCGACCGCGTGTTGGTCGAGCGCAACGGAGCATGGGTCGTCGAGCCGCGCGCTTGAGCGCGTTCCGACAGATCCACCGAAGGCGCCTTTCCGGCGCCTGTCAGAAGGCGACGAAACTGTCGCCGGACGTCGGCGCGGCGAGCGGTCGCGCCATATTCGATATACCCAACATAACGTGCATACCGTTGAGCGGAAACGGAAAAATTCGGAAGGTTCCGCGAAGATAGGTAGAATACGTTTTTAACCAGCTTACGAAACAACATGTCTGCCAGCGCAGTGAATCTGAACCCCGGGCGTAACGTCGTCGTCGTGGGAACCCAGTGGGGTGATGAAGGCAAGGGCAAGATCGTCGACTGGCTGACGGACCACGCTCAAGGCGTCGTTCGCTTCCAGGGCGGTCACAATGCCGGTCACACGCTCATCATCGGCGGCAAGAAAACCATCTTGCGTCTGATTCCGTCGGGGATCATGCATCCGGGCGTCGCGTGCTACATCGGCAATGGCGTCGTGTTGTCGCCGGAGGCGCTGTTCAAGGAAATTGGCGAGCTCGAAGCCGCCGGGGTCGATGTCCAGAATCGCCTCTTCATTTCCGAAGCCACCACCCTGATCCTGCCGTACCACATCGCCATCGACCAGGGCCGCGAAGCGCGCCGTGGCGCGGGCAAGATCGGCACCACCGGCCGCGGCATCGGGCCGGCTTACGAAGACAAGGTTGCACGCCGTGGTCTGCGTGTGCAGGACCTGTTCGAGCCGGAAATTTTCGCCGAACGTCTGCGTGAAAATCTCGACTATCACAACTTCGTGCTGACGCAGTATCTGGGCGTCGCCGCGGTCGACTTCCAGCAAACGCTCGACACGATGCTGAGCTATGCCGATCGTCTGAAGCCGATGGTCACCGACGTGTCGCGCCGTCTGTACGACGCGAATGCCGCCGGCAGCAATCTGCTGTTCGAAGGCGCGCAAGGCACGCTACTCGACATCGACCACGGTACCTATCCGTACGTCACGTCGAGCAACTGCGTCGCGGGTGCCGCAACCGCGGGTGCAGGCGTCGGTCCGCAAAAGCTGAACTACATCCTCGGTATCACCAAGGCGTATTGCACGCGGGTCGGTTCGGGCCCGTTCCCGAGCGAACTGTACGACGCGGACAACGCCGCCCGTCAGGAAGCGATCGGCCTGGAACTGGCTACCGTCGGCAAGGAATTCGGCTCGGTCACCGGCCGTCCGCGCCGCACCGGCTGGCTCGACGTCGCTGCGCTGCGCCGCTCGATCCAGATCAACGGCGTGTCGGGTCTGTGCATGACCAAGCTCGACGTGCTCGACGGTCTCGAAGAAGTGAAGCTGTGCGTCGGCTACATCGTCGACGGTGAGTCGGTCGACCTGCTGCCGCGCGGCGCCTCGGAAGTGGCGCGTTGCGAGCCGGTGTACGAAACCTTCGCGGGCTGGAAGGAAAGCACCGTTGGCATCAAGGAATGGGACAAGCTGCCGGCTAACGCGCGGGCGTATCTGTCGCGCGTGCAGGAAGTCGCGGGCATTCCGATCGACATGGTGTCGACCGGTCCGGATCGCGACGAGACCATTCTGTTGCGTCATCCGTTCAAGGTTTAAGCCATGGTTCAAGGTGTACCCATGATTGCGATGAAAGATCCGCGCAACGACGACAAGAATCTGTGGGTCGGCTGGGATGAATATCACCGGCTGATCGAACTGTTGGCGTTGCAGGTGCACGAGTCGAGCTGGAAGTTCGACAAGATCCTGTGCCTCGCGCGCGGCGGTCTGCGCGTCGGCGATCAGCTGTCGCGTATTTACGACCTGCCGCTGGCGATTCTCGCTACCAGCTCGTATCGCGAGGCGGCCGGCACGGAGCAGGGCGATCTCGACATCGCGCAATACATCACCATGACGCGCGGCGAACTCCACGGCAACGTTTTGCTCGTCGACGATCTGGTCGATTCGGGCGTGACGTTGGCGCGTGTGCAGCAGCATCTGAAAGAGCGTTATCCGGCGATCACGGCGGTGCGTTCGGCCGTGCTCTGGTACAAGGGTTGCTCGAAAGTGAAGCCCGATTACCACGTGCAGTATCTGCCCACCAATCCGTGGATTCACCAGCCGTTCGAGGAGTGGGACACGGTTCGTCCGCACAACCTCGGTGCGTGGATCAAGCGCGGCATGGCGCAGGCGCAGCAGGAGTCGTCGGAGAAATGATGCGGAGTACGGCGCAATTACTGTCGCGTCGTACGCATCACAGAGCCCGCAAAACGGAGCCCATTGGGCTCCGTTTTTTTATGGACGCCGTATCCGTCATGCGCGACGGATGGCACTTCGTCAACCGCACGAACGCGGCGCGGTCAACACACCGCGCGCAGCAGACGCGCACATATCGCAGTGCTACACTGCGCGGACCATCCACGTGGTGTATCCACAACAAGCCGGGCGGCGCTAGGCGAGCAGTTTAGAATAGCGCTCGTTTTTTCCGCTCAGGGAACGGATTTCCTCGCGTTTATGACAGATAACAATCACGTGCACAAACAGCCTCTGCCTTCCCTCGCGATTGCCGCGATCGGGGTGGTGTTCGGCGATATCGGCACGAGCCCGTTGTACTCGCTGAAAGAGGCTTTCAGTCCCGCCCACGGCATTCCGCTCACCGAACAATCCATCCTTGGCGTGATCTCGCTGCTGTTCTGGGCGATCGTGATCGTGGTCGGCATCAAGTACGTTCTGTTCGTGATGCGCGCCGACAACAACGGCGAGGGCGGCGTGCTCGCGCTGATGGCGCTGGCGCTACGCTCGCTCGATCATCAATCGAGAATGGCAGGCTTGCTCGTGATGCTGGGCATCTTCGGCGCCTGCATGTTCTACGGCGACGCGGTGATCACACCCGCCATCTCCGTGATCTCCGCAGTCGAAGGGCTGGAGATCGCGGCACCTCATCTATCGCATCTGGTCTTGCCGGTCACCATCGTGATTCTCGTGTTGCTGTTCTGGATTCAGCGGCACGGCACGGCCATGGTCGGCCGCCTGTTCGGTCCGATCATGGTGTTGTGGTTCGCCGTGCTCGCCGTGCTCGGCCTGTGGCATATCCTGCAGTCGCCGAACGTGATCCGCGCATTGAATCCGTACTACGCCTATAGCTTCATGGCCGCGCACGTGCTGCAGGCCTACGTGGTGCTCGGCTCCGTGGTGCTGGTGCTGACCGGCGCGGAAGCGCTGTATGCCGACATGGGTCACTTCGGTGCCAAGCCGATCCGTATGGCGTGGTACGTGCTGGTGATGCCGTCGCTGGTGCTGAACTACTTCGGCCAGGGTGCGCTGCTGATGCACGACCCGAAGGCCATCGAAAACCCGTTCTTCCTGCTCGCACCGGATTGGGCTCTGCTGCCGCTCGTGGTGTTGTCGACGGTGGCGACCGTGATCGCCTCGCAAGCGGTGATCTCCGGCGCCTATTCGCTGACGAGCCAGGCGATCCAGCTCGGCTACGTGCCGCGCATGAAGATCCTGCATACGTCGGAACTGGCGATCGGCCAGATCTATGTGCCGGTGGTGAACTGGATGCTGCTGTTCATCATTCTGTGCATCGTGATCGCCTTCAAGAGTTCGGACAATCTCGCCGCGGCGTACGGCATTGCGGTGACGGCCACGATGGTGATCACCACCATCCTCGCCTGCGTCGTCATGGTGAACGTGTGGAAGTGGAACAAGCTGCTGGTTGCGTTAATCATCGGCGTCTTCATGACGGTCGATTTAGGTTTCTTCGGCGCCAATCTGCTGAAGGTCGAAGAGGGTGGCTGGCTGCCGCTGGGCATCGGCGCCTTGCTGTTCTTCCTGCTGATGACCTGGTTCAAGGGCAGGATGATCGTCAAGGAACGCACGGCCGCCGACGGCATTCCGCTCATGCCGTTCCTGCAGGGCTTGCTTGCACATCCGCCGCATCGCGTGTCGGGTACGGCGATCTATCTCACGGGCAGCGATACGCTGGTGCCGGTGAGCCTGCTGCACAACCTCAAGCACAACAAGGTGCTGCACGAACGCACCATTTTCCTGACCTTCGTGACGCGTGACATTCCCTACGTGAACGACGCGGAGCGCGTGACGGTCAAGGATATCGACGGCGGCCTGTTCCTCGTGAAGGCGGTCTACGGCTTCAACGAAACGCCCGACGTGAAGGCGGTGCTGCTCGAAGTCGGCCGTACCAACGACATGACCTTCGAGATGATGGACACGTCGTTCTTCCTCGCTCGCGAAACGGTGGTGCCGACCCAGTTGCCGGGCATGTCGGTCTGGCGCGAACGCGTGTTCGCGTGGATGCATCAGAACGCCGCAAAGCCGACCGATTTCTTCAGCATTCCGGCCAACCGGGTGGTGGAGTTGGGTACCAAGATCGAGATCTGACGAGAGCGCACGCTGCAAAACAGAAAGCCCACGCATCGACAATGCGTGGGCTTTCTGTTTGAGTGCCGGCGCGTGAACGGATCACGCGCCGAGCTACCGGCTTACTTCTGCTTCAATTTCGCAAATGCCGCGGCCATTGCGCCGCCGGCTTCCGGCTCGCGCGAGCGTTGCTGCGACGATGCACCACGCCCGCCACCACCACCGCCCGAACGTCCTGCGCCGCCGCGATCCTGCTGGGCGCCGCCACCGCTGCGTGCACCAGCCGCGCCGACTTCGTCGTCCATGCGCATGGTCAGCGCGATACGTTGGCGCTTCACGTCGACTTCGAGCACCTTCACCTTGACGATCTGACCAGCCTTGACGACTTCGTGCGGGTCCTTGATGAACTTCGTCGATAGCGCCGACACGTGGACCAGACCATCCTGATGCACGCCGATATCGATGAACGCACCAAACGCCGCCACGTTCGTCACGACGCCTTCGAGCACCATGCCCGGCGTCAGGTCGCTGACCTTTTCGACACCTTCGCGGAAGGTCGCGGTCTTGAACTCGGGACGCGGGTCGCGGCCCGGCTTTTCGAGTTCGAGCAGAATGTCGCGTACGGTCGGCAGGCCGAAACGATCGTCGACGAACTCGGCCGGCGAGAGGCCGCGCAGTGCCTCGCGATTGCCGAGCACTTCGCCCACATGCTTGCTGATCTTCGCGAGCATGCGCTCGACGACCGGATACGCTTCCGGGTGCACCGACGAGCGATCGAGCGGATTCTCGCCGTTGTTGATCCGCAGAAAGCCGGCCGCCTGTTCGAATGTCTTGTCGCCCAGACGCGGCACCTTGCGCAGATGTTCGCGCGATGGGAACGGACCGTTCGCGTCACGATAGTCGACGATATTGCGCGCCAACGTGGCATTCAAACCCGACACGCGCGCGAGCAACGCGACCGAGGCCGTGTTCGCGTCCACACCGACGGCGTTCACGCAATCTTCGACCACTGCGTCCAGCGAACGCGCGAGTTCGCGCTGATTCACGTCGTGCTGATATTGGCCGACGCCGATCGCCTTCGGTTCGATCTTCACGAGTTCCGCCAGCGGGTCCTGCAGGCGACGCGCAATCGACACGGCGCCGCGCAGCGTCACGTCCATGTCGGGGAATTCCTTGGCCGCGATTTCGGAGGCCGAATACACCGACGCGCCCGCTTCCGACACGACGATTTTCTGCAGCTTGAATTCCGGATGACGCGCGATCAGTTCGCTCGCGAGCTTGTCCGTTTCACGCGACGCCGTGCCGTTGCCGATACTGATGAGTTCGGCCTGGGTCTGCGCGCAGATACGGGCGAGTTTTGCGATCGAGCCGTCCCAGTCGCGACGCGGCTCGTGCGGATAGATCACGTCGGTGGCGAGCACCTTGCCGGTTCGATCGACCACGGCCACCTTCACACCGGTGCGCATGCCCGGATCGAGGCCGATCACGGCCTTCGGTCCTGCGGGCGCGGCCAGCAGCAGGTCTTTCAGATTGCGCGCGAACACGCGAATCGCCTCGTGCTCGGCTTCGTCGCGCAGGTTCGTGAGCAATTCGTTTTCGATGTGCGGCTGCACCTTCACGCGCCAGCACCAGCGGCACACGTCGGAGAGCCACTTGTCGGCCGGACGGTTCTGATTGGCGATGCCGAAGTGGCGCGCAATCAGACCTTCGCCCGGATGCGGCACCTGCGCGTCGAGTTCTTCGCCGAGACCCAGCTTGACCATCAGCACGCCCGCATTGCGGCCGCGGAACAACGCCAGCGCGCGATGCGACGGCACGGTCCGGATGGTTTCCGCGTAGTCGTAGTAATCGCGAAATTTCTCTTCTTCAGCGCTTTCCTTGCCCTCGACCACTTTCGACGACAGCACGCCCTGGTTGAACAGATAGTCGCGCAGCTTGCCGAGCAGATCGGCGGTTTCGCCGAACTGTTCCGAGAGGATGTCACGCGCGCCGTCGAGCGCGGCCTTCACGTCGGCGACGCCTTTTTCGGCGTCCACGTAGGCGGCGGCTTCGGTTTGCGGGTCGAGCAGGGGATTGCCGAGCAGCGCGTCGGCGAGCGGCTGCAGGCCGGCTTCGCGGGCGATCTGCGCGCGTGTGCGGCGCTTCGGCTTGTAGGGGAGATACAGGTCTTCCAGCACCTGCTTGCTGTCCGCGCCTTCGATCGCGCTGCGCAGCTCGTCGGTGAGCTTGCCCTGTTCGTCGATACTGCTGAGAATCGCGGCGCGCCGCTCTTCCAGCTCGCGCAGATACAGCAGGCGTTCCTCGAGGTTACGCAGTTGCGTGTCGTCGAGATTGTCGGTCACTTCCTTACGGTAGCGGGCGATGAACGGAACAGTCGCTCCTTCGTCGAGAAGTTGCACCGCGGCCGCGACCTGGCGCGGCTGGACGGACAGTTCGGCGGCGATGCGCTGTACGATCTTGAGTGCTACGGTTTCCGTCATAAGGTCTTGGTGTTCCTGCGGACTCAGTCTAAGGCCGCGCGCTGACTGCATATCAGGCACGTATGCGAGCTCGGGGCAGGCCGGGCGTGCGCGCTGCGACCAGGTTGCTAGAGCGGGGCATTTTGCCATAAATGCCAAAGGGCTCAACCGCAGGGTGATAGAATTTCGGGCATGTTCCGTTGACCTCCTACGACGTTGCCGATCTCCTTGTCCCTCAACCGCCTGGGCTCCCGCTTGGTCTCTCGCTTGCCACATTTGCCGCTGTTTTCGCGTTCGCCGCTCAGCTCGTTCGAGCCGCTCACGTCGCCGATGTCGCGAGCGCCGGTGTTGCGCTCCGTGTTCAGGTCCGCGCTCGTCTCCCATCGTCGGTTTTTTGTGTCGTGCGCTTCGTGCGTGATGGCCGCGGCGTTGAGCGTGTCCGCGCCCGCCGTAGCGCAAAACGCGGCTGTGCAGACTCCGGGCGCGCAGTCTGCCACGGCTGCCAGCACGGCCGATGCGACAGCCGGCAGGGACGCAAGCGGCGCGGATAGTGCAGATAGCGCCAGCGGCACGGCAGCCATGAACGACGCGTTCGGTGCGCGGCAAAAGAGCCTCGATCAGCGCACCGAGGAAAACGACTACCGCTACGGCGTCGCCGAACACGACTGCTACAGCACGTTCTTCGTAAATCACTGCCTGAACAAGGCGCGCGACAGCATGCGCTCGGTGCAGGCCGACATCCGCAAGGAACAGCTCGCGCTCGACGGCGAGCAGCGCGTGGAACATGCGCGCGTACGCGACGAACAGGCGGCGCTCAGGCAGGCGCAGGACGCAGCGGGCGCACCGCAGCGCGCTGCGCAAGATGCGCGTAACACGCAGGCGTATCAGGACAAGCAACGTCAGCACGAACTCGACCAGGCACAGCGCAATGCCGAGGCGCCGCAGCGCAGCGCCAACGCGCAGGCCTACCAGGACAAGCAACGTCAGCACGCACTGGATCAGGCACAACGTGGCGTCAGCCCGTCGCAGGCCGCGGCCAACCAGCAGGCGTACGACCAGAAGCAGGGCGACTTCCAGAAGAAGCTCGACGAAGCGCATCAGCAGGGCGCGCAAAAGGCCCAGGAGCGCGTCGAGAAGCAGCAGAGCTTCGAGAAGAAGCAGACCGACGCAGCGCAGCACAAGGCCGATGTCGAAGCGCGTCAGAAGCAGGCTGCCGACAAGGCCGAGCAGAAACGCCAGGATCAGTTGAAACAGCAGCAACTCGACGAGCAGCAAAAGCAGCAGCAACAGCAGCAACAGTAAGCATGCTGTAGTAGGGTGCTGTATGGGTCGTGGCCGGAAGGTCGTCGTGTCGTTACGGCGATCGACCTGCGCCGCAGCCGTCGTAGTGCGTTTTAAGCCGGAGCAACCTCTGCGCCGGGCTGGTTACGCAGCCCGTGCCGTGGACGAGAGGAGGCGAGCATGCGCGATCAACATCACGTCATCGACGCGAACACACTTCGCGACCGTATTCTGCAGTTGGAATCGGAGCATAGTGGGCTCGATCGGCTGATCGACCGAATGTCGGATGAGCCCGGCATCGACGACTTCGAGTTGCAGCGCCTGAAAAAGCGCAAACTCAAAGTCAAGGACACCATCATCTTGCTGCAATTGCAGCTCGAACCGGACGTACGCGCCTGAGTTCGCGGCCTGGCAGGCGCCGGGCGCGCGCCGCGCGAACCGGACTTTGCAGGAAACGCTTGCCTTGAATTCACCGCTTGACACTTCATCCCCGGTCACGCCGGGCGACACCGCATCCGCCGCCGTGACGACGCCGGTTACGCGTCCCGCCACGTCCGCGCTGAGCGCGTCGCTCAATCCGCGCCGCGTCGCCGAACTCGACGAGATCTTCGCCGACAACGGCCTGCTGGCGCGCCAGATCGACGGTTATCGTTCGCGTGCCTCGCAGATCGAGATGTCGCGTGCCGTGGCGGCCGCGATGGAAGCCTCGGGCCGCGCCATGCCCGAGCCCGCGATGTTCGAGGCGCAAAAACGTCCGGCACGGCGTCTGCAAACGCAGGGCGCCGACGCCGCGGGCGAGAACGCGACGAGCGACGAAGCGGGTGGCCTCGACGGCAGCGAAAACACGCTGATCGTCGAAGCCGGCACGGGCACCGGCAAGACCTATGCGTATCTGGTGCCGGCCATGTTGTGGGGTGGCAAGGTCATCGTCTCCACCGGCACGAAGCATCTGCAGGATCAGCTCTTTCAGCGCGACATTCCGACCGTGCGCGACGCGCTCGCGGTGCCGGTCTCGGTCGCCATGCTCAAGGGTCGCGCGAACTACCTGTGTCACTACTATCTGCAGCGCACGGCGGATAACGGCCGCTTGCCGTCGCGTCAGGAAACGTCGTATCTGCAGGACATCGTGCGCTTTGCCAGGATCACGCGCACGGGTGACAAGGCGGAGCTTGCCAGCGTGCCGGAAACGGCGGCGGTGTGGTCGATGGTCACCTCCACGCGCGAAAACTGTCTCGGTCAGGAATGCCCGCAATACAAGGATTGTTTCGTGATGCAGGCGCGCCGCGAGGCGCAACAGGCCGACATCGTGGTGGTGAATCACCATCTGTTTTTTGCCGACATCATGTTGCGCGATACCGGCATGGCCGAGTTGCTGCCTACAGCCAATACGGTCATCTTCGACGAAGCGCATCAGCTGCCCGAGACCGCCACGCTGTTTTTCGGCGAGACGCTGTCCACGGCGCAGTTTCTCGAACTCGCCCGCGACTCGGTGGCGGAAGGCCTCGGTCATGCGCGCGAAACGGTCGATTGGGTCAAGCTCGGTTCGACACTCGAGCGTGCGGCGCGCGATGTGCGCCTCGCGTTCAAGGAAGATTCCGTGAGATTGTCGATCGGTCAGTTGCCCGACGATCATCCTTTGTTTGACGCTTTGGAAACGCTGGAAACCGAACTCGATGCGCTGGCCTCCGCACTCGCTGGGCAGGCCGAACGCGCCGAGTCGATCGGCGCATGCCTGCGCCGCGCGCGCGAGTTGCAGGGCGTGCTTGCCGGCTGGACCACGCCGCCCACCGAAACTGAACGCGCCAGCGCCGAGGCTGCGCAATCCGCATCGGGCGACGCCAGGTCCGAGCGCGCGGACCCGAATGAAAAGGTGCGCTGGATCGAAGTCTTCGCGCACACTGTGCAGCTGCACGAAACGCCGCTGTCGGTCGCGCCGATTTTCGCGAAGCAGCGTGCCGGCGTGCCGCGCGCGTGGATTTTCACGTCGGCCACCTTGTCGGTGCGCGGCGATTTCACGCACTACGCCGCACAGATGGGCCTGAACGCCAAGCGTTCGATGACGCTGCCCAGTCCCTTCGACTACCCGACTCAAGGGCTGCTGTACGTGCCGCGCAATCTGCCGCAACCGTCGTCGCCCATGTTCACCGACGCCGTTTTCGACGCCGCCTTGCCCGCGATCGAAGCGTCGGGCGGCGGCGTTTTCATGTTGTGCACGACGCTGCGCGCGGTGGACCGCATCTCGACCAAATTGCGCGACACGATCGAAGCGCGCGGCTGGAATTATCCGCTGCTGGTTCAGGGCGACGCGAGCCGCACGGAGTTGCTCGATCGCTTCCGGGCGTATGGCAACGCGATCCTGGTAGGCAGCCAGAGTTTCTGGGAAGGCGTGGATGTGCGCGGCGATGCACTGTCGCTGGTCGTCATCGACAAACTGCCGTTCGCGCCGCCTGACGACCCCGTGTTATCCGCGCGCCTCGATGCATTGACGAAGAAGGGCTTGAGTCCATTCGCCGTTCATCAATTACCGCAGGCCGTCATTACATTAAAACAGGGCGCAGGACGTCTGATTCGCGCTGAGACCGACCGCGGTGTGCTGATGATCTGCGATACCCGTCTCGTCGATAAACCGTATGGGCGCCGTATATGGCAAAGCCTGCCGCCATTTAAACGCACTCGTGAGATCGAGGTCGTGCGGGAGTTTTTTGAAGAGAACGCTGAATCAGCCAGTTAATGGCATGGAATTAAAGTCACGCCGTTGTAAAAAGCGGCGCTTAAATGGCAAAACGCCACGGATGTGAATCCGTGGCGTTTTGCTTTACTGCATCGGGAAATCGTAATGATTTCCCGATGTAGTTTTCGCCCAGAGGCGAACCCTATGCGACAGCTTACTGGCTTGCGCCCGAAGCCGGAGCAGCAGCCGAAGCAGCAGCGTCCGAAGCTGCAGCGCCTGCGTCCGAAGCAGCGGTCGTAGCCGAAGCAGCAGCGTCGCTCGCAGCAGCAGCCGCACCCGAAGCAGCCATCGCCGAATCCGAAGCTGCAGCAGCCGGTGCCGAAGCAGCAGCTGCGTCGCTAGCCGGGGCAGCGGCTTGGTCGTTGCTCTTGTTGCATGCAGCCAGTGCCACAGCTGCCAACAGGGATGCTACGAGGAGGGATTTCTTCATGATCACGTCCTTTTATGGTTTAAAGGTAAGCAACAGCGCAAAATAAAACCGGTAATGTGCTCCAACACCGACCTGGGCCGTTGGTGGAGAGGCTCTTTCGACGAGCTGGAATCTTCCCTACGGCTTGGGCGGAAATTATATGCACTTTCGTACTGACAATCCATAAATCCGGGGTCAATACGTTGTCTTTCTCATACAAAATTTCACAGTACGGTATAGCAGGCAGGCAAAGTTACGCAAGCTCGCCCACTTGTATCCAGCCCGCACAATACCACTCGTGTAGCAGTGCTGTCACCGACGAATCGTCCGAGAGTGTTACAAAGCGTTTCGCACTCAGACACCGGTGATTAGCGAGGTCAAACAACCACTTTTTTGCGCCATCAAATGACGTTTCCTCTCCATTTAGGAAGAAAAAACGGCGGTTGTACAACAAATTAGTCTTGCGGTCCAGACGGACGCCTGACTTCGACGCTTGAGCGATGAAACGGGCTTCATTAAGCGGCCTTTGCGGCGGATCAAACACGACACTCGGCTTGGGTTCGCTGAGGTACGTGCCAAGGAACGACGCAATGTCCTGCTCTTTCCATTTGACCCCAGCAAGGATCGCGCCCACCCGTTCGACGAGGGCGGCGGGCAATTCGGCAGGACGGTCGACGGCAGGCTGCTGCGGGTCGCGATACAGCGCCCCGGCCTGCCCCGCGGACTCGCCGCGCTCGGCCAGATGGTAGAGGAACTGCGCGGTCAGCTCGCTCGCCGACGGCGCGCGAAAACCGATCGAGCAGGTCATGCATTCGCCCTCGGCGATCCCGTCGTGCGCGATATGCGGCGGCAGATACAACATGTCGCCCGGCTCGAGCACCCATTCCTCTTCTGCCTGGAAATTCTGTAAAACTTTCAAAGGCAAGCCGGCTTGCAGCGTCAGATTTTTCTGCGCGCTAATGCGCCAACGGCGCTTACCTTTTACTTGCAAAAGAAACACATCGTAGGAATCGAAGTGGGGGCCTACGCCGCCGCCATCACTTGCATAGGAAATCATCAGGTCGTCGAGGCGCGCGTCCGGCACGAACCGGAAGCGGTCCAGCAAGGCACGCGCGCGATCGTTGTAAAGGTCCACGCCTTGCACGAGCAGGGTCCAGGCGCGCTGCTTTAGCGTGGGCAGTTCGTCGGGCGCAAATGGACCGTGCTCGAGTTGCCACTTGTTGCGAAAATGCGTGATCAGGCGGGCTTCGACTTCGTCGCGATCGGCGAGCTCGAAAAATTCGTCGCGCGAGAGCGGCGCTTCGACGTTCGGAATCGCCTGGCGGATCAATAGAGGCTTCTTCTGCCAGTACCGGCGCATGAATTGCGACGGCGTCAGATTGCCGAGCAGCGGCGTCGGCGTGTCCGGCGAGGGCGGCAGAGTCGGCCGGGATGCCGGTGATGAATTCGTTGCCGAAGCTGGGTCGGCCGGGGTATTGGTGGGCCGCTTGGGCATCGTATAATGTGAGTTGTATTCTGGAGAATCGAATGAAAATCGCAAAGAACACCGTCGTGTCGGTCGCCTACAAGCTGTCGGATGCGCAGGGCAATCTGATTGAAGAAAGCGACGAGCCGATGGTCTATCTGCACGGCGGCTATGATGGCACGTTCCCCAAGATCGAGGAAGAGCTCGACGGCCACGAGGCCGGCTTCGAGGCTCAGATCCAGCTCGAGCCCGCAGACGCGTTCGGTGAGTACGATCCCGATCTCGTGAAGATCGAGCCGCGCGATCGCTTCCCGGAACCGCTCGAAGTCGGTATGCAATTCGAGGGCACGCCGGAAGAAGGCGACGAAGATCTCGACTCGCTGGTCTACGTCGTAACCGACGTCGCTGAAGACAAGGTCGTGCTCGACGGCAACCATCCGCTCGCCGGCATGGCGCTACGTTTCGCGTTGACCGTGAAAGACGTGCGCCCGGCAACGGAAGACGAAATCCAGCACGAGCACGCGCATGGCGCCGACGGCCTCGAAGTCCTCGACGAAGACGACGATGCCGAAGACGACGCTTCAGGGCCCACGCTGCACTGAGCTGGCGGGTAGGCCGGGCACGCCGGAGACGGCGCCCGGCACATGCGCCTGTGTCGCCGAAGCGGGTGGGACCGACATCGCCGGTCCGTACCCGCCACCGCCTTGATCGGCGGGAATGCGCGGTGACTCATCCTGTTGCGACTCGCCTGGAGTTTGCAGCAGCGGTGGTAAGTCCGAGGCGGGACCCGGCGCTGGGGCGGCCGGCATCGACGCCGCCGGCTCCTCGCGCAGTAACGTCGGCTGAGCAGAGGGCATTGGCATCTGCTTCGGCACGTCGTGCACACTCACGCGGAACGGCGGTTTCCTGGCGAGATCCGCGTCAATCTGAATCCACTGGTTAAGACGGTCATGCGGCGCAATCGCGACTCGCGTGAGATTCGTTACCAATATCCCTTTGTCATTGCGTAGCGGCTGATCGATCACGAAGCCGCCGCTGGCGTGTTCGTCGTCACAATGAATTACCAGCACCGGGCCGCGAAAAATCTGCGCCAGTTTGACGAGGCTGCGTTTGAACTCCAGAAAGCCGTCCCGGCGTGGGTTGCGTCCAAAGCGCAGCCACGCGAAGCGGTCTGGCCGTTCGTAGCGTTCCGGATCGGGATCGCCCTGAATGAACACGACAATGGCGCGTGCCTCGCGGCGTTTTGCATATTCGCCCGCATGCTCGAGCCAGAACGCATTGGCGATCACGCGATCTTCGAATTCGCCATTGCGGCCGCCCGCCGTCAGATAGTGATTGTTCGGGCTCGGCACATTCAGCCCGACGAACACGGTATCCGCCACTTGCCAGCGCACGTTCTCGCGATACGGCCGAAAGCGCGAGACTTCGCTTTCGCGTGTCAGCGCAATCGGGTTTTGACCCATCGAGGTGGGATCGACGAAGAGCGTCTGACGCAACTGGTCGAGCCGCTCCACGGGATCGAAGCCGCCGGCCTCGAGCGCGCCGCAGTCGGCCCAGTCGTGCTGGCCCGGAATGAAGAAGAGGGCGGGGCGCGAAGTTTCTAGCAGTGCGTGACGGCGTTCGTAGAGGGCATCGCGGCACGCTTCTTTTGCACCCTTCAGATTGCCGTCATAGACGATGAACGACAGCCCGCGTTCACGGCCGATCGCTTCGATCAGGCGTTGCGTGAAGGCTTCGTCGGCGACGCTTTGCATCGTGTTGGCGATGACCGCGAACGCATAGCGCTGCGTTTGCGCGGCGGCCGGCGAAGCATACGCGACAAGTCCGGCGAGCGGCACGAGGCCGCCCGTGAACATGAGTGCAAAGCTCAGCGCCGCGCGAAATCCGCGCGGACGCTGCGAAGGTTTGTGCGCGTCAATGATCCGCATCCGGCGCGGCGGCCAGCGCGTGGAGGTCGTACAGCAGATCGAGCGCTTCACGCGGGCGCAGATCGTTCGGATCGATGGCGCGCAGACGTTCGATCAGCGTCTCCATGGCGGGCGATAGCGCTGGCGCTGCCGGTTGGGCGTCGCGTTCGTCGTCCGCATCTTCGAGCAACATCGGCATGGGGGCGGCGAACAGATCGAGTTGTGGCGCGGGTTGCGCGGCCGACTGCTGTTCGAGATGCGCCAGATGTTTGCGCGCGGCGCGAATCACCGCGTTCGGCACACCCGCGAGTTGCGCGACCTGCAGACCGTAACTTTGATTCGCCGGGCCTTCGTTGACCGCATGCAGAAACACAATGCCGTGTCCATGCTCGACCGCCGAGAGATGCACGTTGGCCGCCTGCGCAAACTCGCCGGGCAATTGCGTCAACTCGAAATAGTGCGTGGCGAACAGCGTATGGCAACCGTTATGCGACAGCAGATGGCGCGCGATGGCCCAAGCCAGCGCGAGCCCGTCGAAGGTGGACGTGCCCCGGCCGATCTCGTCCATCAGCACGAGACTTTGCGGCGTGGCGTCGTTCAGGATCGCGGCCGCTTCGGTCATCTCGACCATGAAGGTGGAGCGGCCGCCGGCGAGGTCGTCTGCCGCGCCGATCCGCGTGAAGATGCGATCGATCGGTCCGAACGCCGCGCGTCGCGCCGGCACGTAGCTGCCGACATACGCCAGCAATGCGATCAGCGCGGTCTGCCGCATGAAGGTCGATTTACCGCCCATGTTCGGGCCGGTGATCAGCAGCAGTTTGCGCTCGGGCGTGAGCGAGCAGTCGTTGGCGATGAACTGCTCGACCTGCGCCTCGACCACCGGGTGCCGCCCTTGTTCGATCTCGATGCCGGTTTCCGGCGAGAACGTCGGCGCAACCCAGTCGAGTGCGCGGGCTCGCTCGGCAAATGCTGCGAGCAGATCGAGTTCGGCGAGTGCCGAGGCGACCCGCTGGCAATCCGGAATGAAGGGCAGGAGCGCCTGCAGCAACGCGTCGTAAAGCGAGCGTTCGCGCGCGAGTGCACGGTCCTGTGCGGACAGTGCTTTGTCCTCGAAAGTCTTCAGCTCCGGCGTGATGTAGCGCTCGGCATTCTTCAGCGTCTGACGGCGGCGATAGTCGTCGGGCACTTTGTCGGTTTGCCCGCGCGTGACTTCGATATAGAAGCCATGCACCTTGTTGTACTCGACGCGCAGATTGTTGATGCCAGTGCGCGCGCGTTCGCGGGTTTCGAGGTCGATCAGGAACTGCCCGCAGTTCTCCGAAATATCCCGGAGTTCGTCGAGTTCCGCATCGTAGCCACGAGCGATCACACCACCGTCGCGCACCATTGCCGAGGGTTCCTGCATCACCGCGCGACGCAGCAGTTCAACGCAGTCTTCGGGCGGCACGAGCGATGCGTCGATCCGCGCGAGCGAATCCGCATTCGACGAAACTGCCGCGAGTTGCGTGCGCAACTCAGGCAAGGCAATGAACGTATCGCGCAGGCTCGACAGATCGCGCGGGCGCGCCGACAGCAGCGCAAGCCGCCCGGTAATCCGCTCGATATCCGAGATCTGCCGCAACGCGCCGCGCAGCGAGTCGACGCTGGCGCCCGGTGGTGCGTCGAGCAGCGCGCCGATGGCCTGCTGACGCGCCTGCGCCACCGCCGATTCGCGCGGCGGATGATGCAGCCAGTGACGCAGCAGCCGGCTGCCCATAGTCGTGCAACAGGTGTCGAGCAGCGAGCACAGCGTGGGCGATTCGGTGCCGCGCAGCGTCTCGGTGAGTTCGAGGTTGCGGCGCGTGGCGGGGTCGAGGCCGATATATTCCGACTCGTATTCCACCTTCAGGCTACGCACGTGGCGCAGTTGCTGGCCTTGCGTGGCCGCCGCATACAACAGCAGCGCGCCGGCCGCGCCGCATGCGCAGGTCAGCGAATGGGCGCCGAAGCCGTCGAGGCCCGCCACTTCCAGTTGATCGCACAGCCGTTGCGTGCCTGACGCTACGTCGAAGTGCCACACCGGCACGCGGGTCAACGCGCCGGCATTGACTGGCGGCGTCCAGTTCGCCGAATCGGCGGGCGAGTCGGCCACGAGAATTTCGGCGGGACGAATCCGTTCGAGCGCGGCCGCCACCTGGTCGGGCGCGACTTCCGCGAGGCGCAGCGCGCCGCTCGCCAGATTCAGCCACGCCAGGCCGACGCTGGTCGCGACGCCGCGACGATTGTGCGCGACGCACAGCGCCATCAGGTAGACGTCGTTCTTGTCGGAGAGCAGGGCGGCGTCGGTCAGTGTACCGGGCGTAACCACGCGCATCACTTTGCGTTCGACCGGACCTTTCGAGGTGGCCGGGTCGCCGATCTGCTCGCAAATCGCGACGGATTCGCCGAGCTTCACGAGCTTGGCCAGATATTGCTCGACCGCGTGATGCGGCACGCCCGCCATCTTGATCGGATTGCCCGCCGACGCGCCACGCTGCGTGAGTGTCAGATCGAGCAGGCGCGCGGCTTTTTCCGCGTCTTCGAAAAAGAGTTCGTAGAAGTCGCCCATCCGGTAGAACACCAGTGTGCCCGGATGATCCGCCTTGATGCGTAGATACTGCTGCATCATGGGCGTGTGTTGTGCGACCTCGCCGGCCGCTGCGGTTTGAATACCCATCCTCGGTGTCTTTGCTTAAGCTGTTCAGGGCGTGAGTTTAACCTGCCGACGCCGCGAGCGGACCCTGGCCGGATGGCCAACGCGCCGCGTTTATTCTTCCACCATCGCGCGCATGTCCACGGTGCGCTCGTTCACCGCGCTGCGCCGTTTCGCGAGCCACATCATGAACGTGATGAAGCTGCCGAATACGACGATGATCCACTGCGCCGGCATTTTTGCCGTGAGCAGCAACGCGTAGACGCCGAGCATCAAGAGCACGGCGAGGTTCTGGTTGAAATTCTGCACCGCGATCGAATGACCGGCCGACAGCAGCGTCGCGCCGCGATGCTGAAGAATCGCGTTCATCGGCACGATGAAGAAACCCGACAGCGCGCCGAGCAGGATCATCAGCGGATAAGCGAAGAGGATGTAGAGCGGCAGTACGTAGGTGCCGATACGTATGCCCGCGCCCGCCGGAAACAGATCCTTGTTATAGAAGGCGACCGCAATCGCCACTGCGCCGGTGAGAATGCCGACCGGCAGCACCCGCAGCGATTTGCGTAACGGAATCAACGCGGCCGCGGCGGATGCGCCGACCGCGATGCCGAGACCCGTGACACCTTGCATCACTGCCGCTTTCGAAAGTGTTAATCCAAGGTTCACGTTGGCCCACTTGAGCACCAGCAATTGCAGCGTCACCGCGCCGCCCCACATCAGCGTCGTGACCCACAGCGCGATCTGCGCCAGCTTGTCGGCCCACAGCACGTTGAAGCAATGATAGAAATCGCCGACCAGTTTCTTCGGTTCCGAGAGACGGTTCGGATAGCGCGCGCCGGTGTCGGGGATGAACATGTTGACGGCCGCGGCGATCGCGTAGGTGAGCATCACGGCGAACATCGCCAGATCGGCGGAGGAGCGGATCAGCGGCAGATGCGCGTGTGCGACGAAGCGGTCGGCGACCGTGCTGATGAGCGCGCCGCCCACCATCGTGCCGACGATCGTCGACAGCACCGTCGCCGATTCGAGCCACGCGTTCGCCTTGACGAGCTTGTCGGGCGGCAGGAGCTCGGTGAGGATGCCGTACTTGGCCGGCGAATACGCGGCCGCGCCGAAGCCGACCACGCCGTAGGCGATCATCGGATGAACGCCCGCGATCATCATCAGGCAGCCGCTCGCTTTCAAGGCGTTGGAGACGAACATAACGTGTCGCTTCTGCAGGGAATCGGCAAACGCGCCGACGAAGGGCGCGAGCAGCACGTAAGAGACGGTAAAGAAAATCTGCAGGAGCGGCGTGACCCAGGCGGCCGAGCGAATCACCGAGAGCAGGGCGATGGCGGCGATCAGCAGGGCATTGTCCGCCAGCGACGAAATGAACTGCGCCGCGATGATGGTGTAGAAGCCTTTTTTCATGAAGCGGATCGGAAGCGGTGCGCGCGGTGGCGTACGGCAGGGCGCAGCAAAAACGCGCGAAAGGCAGCCGGCGTTTCACGTGCATGCGCCGGCGCGGCTTCCCGCTTTGTAGCACGAACGCTTCGTGTATGCAGGCGCGCCAACGAAAAAGCGGCCGAAGCCGCTTGTGGTGATTCTCTATGTGATCCGTTGCGCAGTCGGCCGATCGAATCAGACCGCCGCGCTTGCCGCCCTTTAGCCCGCTGCCTGCTGACGCGTGCGGCTGTAGCGCGAGAGGATCGGAATCATCTGCGCGTAGATTTTTGGGTTGCCCGTGACGATTTCGCCGATGTGCAGGAAGTCCGAGTCGCCCGTGTAGTTGCCGACCAGACCACCGGCTTCGGTGATCAGCAGGCTGCCTGCGGCGACGTCCCACGGATTGAGACCTTGCTCGAAGAAACCGTCCATGCGGCCGGCGGCGACGTTCGCCAGATCGAGTGCGGCTGCGCCCGGACGGCGCAGTCCGGCACAGGCTTCGGTCATTTCGGCGAACTGGCGGCCGTAGGCCTGCAGGCCGTCGGTTTCACGGAACGGAAAGCCCGTGCCGATCAGGCCGTCGGCCAGACGGTCGCGCTTGGCCACGCGGATGCGTCGATCGTTCAGGAACGCGCCGCGGCCGCGCGAGGCGGTGAACAGGTCGTTGCGAGTCGGATCGTAGACCACGGCTTGCGTCACGATGCCCTTGTGGGCGAGCGCGATCGACACGCAGTAGTACGGGAAGCCGTGAATGAAGTTGGTGGTGCCGTCGAGCGGATCGATGATCCACTGGAATTCGGATTCGTTATCCGACTTGCCGGATTCTTCGGCGAGGATGGCGTGATCGGGGTAGGCGGTCTTGAGCGTGTCGATGATCGCCGCTTCAGACGCTTTGTCGACCTCCGTGACGAAATCGTTGTGCTGTTTCTTGCTGACCTGGATCAGATCCAGATCGAGCGACGCGCGGTTGATGATCTGGGCTGCGCGGCGCGCGGCCTTCACAGCGATATTGAGCATGGGATGCATGAGACTGGATCCTTGTGCCGGGGCAGCACGGCTGCTGGCCGGTAAATGAGCGCGAACCTGCGCTAACTGGGCGCCCTCGATGAGGCGCGAAAACAGCACGGAACGCTCGCCCGGTACTGGACCGGTGCGCATTCCGCCGACGGAGACGAATTGAATAAGAACGAGGCGCCCAGGGAGCCGGCTGGCTGAACCAACGCAGGCAAAACCGGGCGCGAATATTGGTATTTTACCTGAGTCCGGGCGCGAAGGCAGCGATACCGAAACGGCGCACTCGCCAGATGCCAGCGATTTCCAGGGGATTTCCAGGTATTTCGCCTTGTATTCGCACGCAATTCAGGCCCGGCGCGGGGGTTGGCGCTACCATACGCGTCTTTAGCCTGCCGAATCCATCGTGGAACATACCCACCATTCTTCCGATCCCGCCGTGGCCGATCTGCGCGGCGGTTTCACGTCGACGCGCTTCGTGCTGGTCGAGCCGAGTCATCCGGGCAACGTGGGCGCCGCGGCGCGCGCGCTGAAAACCATGGGTTTCTCGCGGCTCGTGCTGGTGTCGCCGCGCGTGCCGCATGTGCAAAGCGATCCGGAAGCCATCGCGATGGCGAGCGGTGCCGACGACGTGCTGGCCTCCGCGCACATCGTGCCGACGCTCGCCGACGCATTGAGCGGCGCGCACTGGTCGATCGCGTTGACCGCGCGCCTGCGCGAATACGGTCCGCCGCAGTGGACGCCGCGCGCGGCCGCGAGCATCGCGCGTGGGCAGGCAGTGCATGGCGAGATCGCGCTGGTGTTCGGCAACGAGCGCACGGGGCTGTCAAACGAGGACGTCGAACGATGCAGCGCGCTCGCGCACATCCCGGCCAATCCGGCGTACAGCTCGCTCAATCTTGCGCAAGCCGTGCAGGTGTTGGCGTATGAACTGCGCACCGCTTATCTGGCGGCTGAAGACGCGGCGGCACTAGCCAGGGCGGTCGCGCAGGCAACTGCCGGTCACGGCGAGCCCGCGGGTCCGCGTGCGGCCAGCGACGAAATCGAAAGCATGTTCTCGCATCTGCAAAGTGCGCTGGTCGCACTGGACTTTCTCGATCCGGACAATCCGAAGAAGCTGATGTCGCGCTTGCGGCGCCTGTTCGCACGCTCGGGGCTCGAGCGCGAGGAAGTGAATATCGTGCGCGGCATCGCCAAGCACATCCTGCTGAAGACCAAACCGACAGACCACGACGCCTCCTGACGCAAGCGTGGTGCCGGACGTGACGACCTTGCCGGCAGCGTGGGCTTCCGGCAGGGTTTGCGCAATCGCCCTACAATCCTCGAAACGTTCCAAGTAAAGCTGCCGGCGTGCTAAGGCATGCAACAAGCTTTGCGCGTCGCGTGCGGCAGTTCGCGCAGGCGGCCATTCCCCTTTGGTCCCACCACACCGTTCCTGCCATGTTCACGAGACTTCGCGAAGACATTGCCACGATCCGCGAGCGCGATCCCGCGGCCCGCAGCGCCTGGGAAGTGCTCACGTGTTATCCGGGTTTGCATGCGCTCGTGCTGCACCGTCTCGCGCACGCATGCTGGCGAGCCAAACGTCGCTGGCTCGCGCGCTTCGTCTCGCAGATGGCGCGCTTCATGACCGGCATCGAGATCCATCCGGGCGCGACGCTCGGGCGGCGCGTGTTCATCGATCACGGCATGGGCGTGGTGATCGGCGAAACCGCGCAGATCGGCGACGACTGCACGATCTATCAAGGCGTGACGCTCGGCGGCACGTCGCTCACGCGGGGCGCGAAGCGGCATCCGACGCTCGAGCGCGGCGTCATTGTCGGGGCGGGGGCGAAGGTGCTGGGCGGCTTTACGATCGGCGCGGAAGCGAAGATCGGCTCGAACGCGGTGGTCACCAAACCGGTGCCCGCGCACGGTACGGCAGTGGGCAATCCGGCGCGGATCATCGTGCCGGCGGCGGCTGCCGTGGCGTCGGTCGCGCAATCCGCCGCGGTGCGAGCCGATGCGAACGGCGCCGCTGCGTGCGACGACGCAAAACGCCCCGGTGGACGCAGCAGTGCATTCTGCGCGTACGGCATTACGCCGAATGCGGACGACCCGGTGTCGTTGGCGATTCATGGGCTGATCGATCATGCCGCGACGCAGTCCAAACGTATCGATGAAATCGTCGACGCGCTGGAGCGGCTCGGTACGAGTCTGGAAGGGCTGCAAGGCGCCGATGCGGCCTTGCTCGATCTGCGGCGTTTGTCCAATGCGATTGCAGGGAAAGTGGACGGCGTGGCGGAACGCTGATCTGCGCGTTGCATTGCGAGGCGGCGATGCAACTGCCGCGCCGACACGACCAGCCGCCGTCAATCCAGCGGCAACGCCCGAATCCCTTCGGCATCGATTCGCAGATAGCCGCCACGGTGCTCGCCGTGGTCGAGTTCCCAGTCAGGCAGCACCCAACGCACGCCGCCCGGTTCGCGATGCCGCGCCGGACGATGCGTGTGGCCGTGAATGATCGTCGCCGTTTTCGACGCTTTGAATAACGCGGCGATCGCCTTCGACGTTACGTCGTATTTCGGCGAGACGGGGCGCGAACGACCTTGCTCGCTCTTCGAGCGCATGTTCTCCGCGAGCGCCTGGCGCCAGCGAAACGGCGACGCCAGAAACACGCCCTGCGCGATCCGGCTGCGCGCAAACCGCCTGAACGCCTGATAGCCGCGATCCGCGGTGCAAAGGCCGTCGCCATGCGCGAGCGCGATGCGCGTGCCGAATGCGGTAATCACGAACGGGTCCGGCAGCCAGATCGCGCCGGCCGCTTTCATGAATCTCTTGCCCAGCAGAAAATCACGATTGCCATGCATGATGTAGAGCGCGATGCCGCGCTCCGACAAGGTATGCAGCAGGGCCGCCATGCGCGCGACGAAGGGCTCGACGAGCATGTCGTCGCCGACCCAGTACTCGAACAGATCGCCGAGTATGAACACGGAATCGGCCTGCTCGGCCGTCACGCGGATGAAATGCTCGAACGCGGCGACCGTCTGCGGAATCGCCTCGCTCAAGTGAATGTCGGAGAGGAAAAAAAACGGGCGTGCGGCGTGCGGGCGTTTGCCCTCGCCAGGCACGCCCGCGGCGACGCTTCGCAGCGGCGTTTCTTGCAGCATTGAAGGTGCCTGATTCAGTTCGAACGAGCCGACGCTTAGTCGACGATCACGGCTTTTTCGATCACGACGTCGTCAGCCGGCACGTCCTGATGGAAACCCTTCGAGCCCGTCTTGACCTTCTTGATCTTTTCGACGATGTCGAGGCCGTCGACCACTTTGCCGAACACGGCGTAGCCCCAGCCCTGCGGCGTCGGCGACGAGTGGTTCAGGAACTCGTTGTCGTTCACGTTGATGAAGAATTGCGCGGTGGCCGAGTGCGGGTCGTTCGTGCGAGCCATCGCGACCGAGCCGTTGACGTTCTTCAGACCGTTGTTGGCTTCGTTGGTGATTGCCTCGCCCGTCGGCTTCTGCTTCATGCCGGGTTCGAAACCGCCGCCCTGAATCATGAAGCCGTCGATCACGCGGTGAAACACCGTGTTGTCGTAGTGACCGGCCTTCACGTAGTTGAGGAAGTTCTCAACCGATTTCGGTGCTTTTTCAGCGTCCAGTTCGAGCTTGATGACGCCGTGGTTCGTATGCAGTTCAACCATGATGGAATCCTTTGATGAACGGGGTGGGTAGAAAGACGCGGCGAGTCGTCATGTTCCGACGAGGGGCCGCGCCGGGGCGTGGATTTTACTTGCCGACAACCGTTGCCGACTCGATCACGATGGCCTTTTGCGGCACATCGCTCATCGGGCCGCGCGAGGTGGTGGGCGTGGTTTCGATTTTCTTTACGACGTCCATGCCGCCCGTGACCTTGCCGAACACGGCGTAGCCGTTGCCGTCCGGATTCGGATAGTCGAGACCGGTATTGTCCACCGTGTTGATGAAGAATTGCGCGGTGGCCGAATTCGGATCGCTGGTGCGCGCCATCGCGAGCGTGCCCGTGCTGTTCTTCAGACCGTTGCGGCTTTCCAGCGGAATCGGCGCGCGCGTGGGCTTCTCGGCGTAGCTCTGGGTGAAGCCGCCGCCCTGGATCATGAAGCCGGGAATCACGCGATGAAAGATCGTGCCGCTGTACTGGCCGGCCTTCACGTAGTCGAGGAAGTTGGCCACTGTTTTGGGCGCCTTCTCAGGATACAACTCGACACGGATGTCGCCTTCCGACGTCTTGAAGAGGACCGACGGATGCGCGGCTTGCGAACCGGACTGGGCAAAGGCGGGGGCGTTTGCGATCAGGGCGGCGCTGCCGAGCGCCAACATCAACCATTTCATGAAGATCCTCAGGGGTGGAAAAAACGTGATGCACGCAAGGGGCGTAGCAAAAGCCGCGCCCTTACTTCGACGGCGCCATGTAGGGCGGCTGGGCCAGCGAGCCGTTCGGGCCGCCGTACTGGAAGCTCGGCGACTGCGTCATGTTCGACATGGCGCGGGCGGTGTAGTCGCTGTCCGTCGTGGTGGCCTGCTTTGCGGTCGCGGGCGTTTTGCTCGGCGAGATCACTTTCTGGATGTCGGCGAGACGCTGCGTGGTGGTGGCGCTGGCCTTGCCGAGGCTCTGCGCGCGGCGATAGGCTTCGTTGGCCAGGCGCAGATACAGGTCGCCGAGATTTTCGTAGGCGAGACCGTAGCCGGGGTTCACCTTGGTCGCGGTTTCGAGCGCGGCGCGCGCTTCCGCATAACGGCCTTGCTTCGCGTAGAGCGCCGCCAGGTTGTTATACGGCTCCGGCAATTCGGGGTACAACTGCGTGAGTTCGGTGAACGCGGCGATCGCGTCGTCGTCGCGATTCAGGTGCGCGAGCACGGTGGCGCGCTTGAACTTGGCCTGGGCGTCGTGCGGGTTCGATGCGATGCGCGCGTCGAGCTGGGTCAGTGCGGTCTGCCAGTTTTTCTGCGTGATCGAGGCATCGATTTCCGGCGTGTTGTCGCGTACTGCCGGGCCTTGCGGCATGGTGGCGGCTTTCTGCGCGAAGGCCGCTGCACCGGGCAGTACCGCAAGGGCGACAGCCAGCGTGACGCGCAGGCTGAGGGCGCGTGCGCCGTCGAGGGTCACGCCACGCGTGACGCCGCCGAAGGCCGTCGCGGCGAGGGTCGCAGCGCTGCGCGCGCGGCCGCTGGAAGGTTTCATAGGCTCAGGTCTGGATGTTATACTCCGAGCCATTCTAACAAAAGGTCTGCGCGTTCCGTCGAACCGCAAACTGTCTTTTCGCCACTCGTGGTCGTCTCCGCCTTGATCGCAGCTTGATCGCCGCACCAGGTGCACCGGTTCAGCTGTATGCGACGCACCCGCCTTGCAGTTTTTGCGGGCGCGGCGCACAACGAAACACATTGCGGATTTCTTTCGGCCCACGCACCGTTCTCTATGGAATCACTGCGCATCTACAACACGCTCGCGCGTGACAAGCAAACTTTCGTGCCGCTGCAAGAAGGCGTCGTGCGAATGTACGTCTGCGGGATGACCGTGTACGACTATTGTCACGTCGGTCATGCGCGGGTGATGGTCGTGTTCGATATCGTGCAACGTTGGCTGCGCAAGCTCGGCTACGACGTGACCTACGTGCGCAACATCACGGATATCGACGACAAGATCATCCGGCGCGCAGTGGAAAACGGCGAGACGATCAAGGCGCTGACCGATCGTTTCATCGCGGCGCTGCATGAAGATGCGGACGCGCTCGGTATCGAGCGGCCCGACGTCGAGCCGCGCGCCACCGACTACATTCCGCAGATGCTCGGGATGATCGAACAGCTTGAAACAAACGGTTACGCCTATCAGGCGAGCGACGGCGACGTGAACTACGCGGTGCGCAAATTCGCGGGCTACGGCAAGCTCTCGGGCAAGTCGCTCGAAGATCTGCGCGCGGGCGAACGCGTCGCCGCCAACGACGCGAAGCAGGACCCGCTCGACTTCGTGCTGTGGAAAAAAGCCAAGCCCGAAGAGCCCGCCGACACCGGCTGGGACTCGAAATTCGGGCGCGGCCGTCCAGGCTGGCATATCGAATGCTCGGCGATGGGCTGCACCTTGCTCGGCGAACATTTCGACATTCACGGCGGCGGCCAGGACCTGCAGTTTCCGCACCACGAAAACGAAATTGCGCAAAGTGAAGCGGCCACCGGTCAAACGTTCGTCAATTACTGGATGCACAACGGCTACGTGCAGATCGACAATGAGAAGATGTCGAAGTCGTTGAATAACTTCTTTACGATCCGCGAAGTATTGGCGCAGTACGATGCCGAGGTCGTGAGATTTTTTATTGCGCGTGCGCATTACCGTTCGCCGTTGAATTACAGCGACGTGCATATCGACGACGCCCGCAACGCGCTTTCGCGTTTGTACACCGCGCTGAAAGACGTCACGCCGGACGACGCCGCATTGGACTGGAACGAAGCGCATGCGCAGCGTTTCCAGGCAGCAATGAACGACGACTTCAACACGCCGGTGGCAGTCTCGGTGCTGTTCGAGTTGGCAACTGAAGTGAACCGCACGCGCGACCCCGCGCTCGCCCGTCAATTGCGCCTGCTCGGCAATGTGATCGGGCTGCTCGGCCGTGAGCCGCGTGCATACCTGCAGCAGGCAGCCGGCGCCGCGGCACAAGGCGCGCTCGAGCCCGCCGCGATCGAAGCGAAGATCGCCGCGCGCGTGGCCGCCAAGCAGGCGAAAGACTATGCGGCAGCAGACCGGATTCGAGCCGAATTGCTCGAGGCCGGCGTTGCACTTGAAGACAAACCCGGCGGCTTGACCGAGTGGCGGCGCGTGTGAGCGCACCTCGAGCTTCCCTTTGATCGACTCGCCAGGCAGGAGGCAGGATGGCAACGGCCACGAAGACGCCGGCTAAACGAGCCACGTCTCAAACAAACGCAGCAGCCGCGGCAAAGTCGACACGGACGTCGGCTCGCACGGGCAGCGGCGCGGTAAAGAAAGCATCGTCGAAGGCCGCCGGGGTGGCGGCCAAGACCGGGGTGGGCGCCGCGAAGAAGACGGCTGCGAAGCGTGCGCTCAACGGCGCATCGGCGCATGCGCCGATTGCGAAACACGCCAAGGCCACGCGCGCCAAAACGAACGGCGCCTTGCCGCCCGAACTGGCGGGCAACGTACAGGAACTCGTGCGCGATACGAACGAAGGCGAAGTCGTGCGCAAGACGCGCGCGTCCACCAGTGTGGGCGGCGAAGCGGCGAGCGCGAACGAAGTCGCGGTGCCGGTGCAGATCGGCGGCCTCACGCCTGAGGTCACACGTCCGGCGTATTGGGACAAGGCGTGTGCCGACCTCGTCAAGCGCGACCGGATTCTGAAGAAGCTGATTCCGAAGTTCGGTCCGGTGCATCTGTTGAGCCGCGGCGATCCGTTCGTCACGCTCGCGCGTTCGGTGGTGGGGCAGCAGATCTCGGTCGCTTCCGCGCAAGCCGTGTGGGCAAAAGTCGAGGCGGCGTGTCCGAAGCTCGTGCCGCAGCAGTTCATCAAGCTAGGTCAGGAGAAGCTGACGGCATGCGGTTTGTCCAAACGCAAAGCCGAATATGTGCTCGATCTCGCGCAGCATTTCGTCTCGGGTGCGCTGCACGTCGGCAAGTGGACGTCGATGGAAGACGAGGCGGTGATCGCCGAACTCACGCAGATTCGCGGCATCGGCCGCTGGACCGCGGAGATGTTCCTGATCTTCAATCTGTCGCGCCCCGATGTCCTGCCGCTCGATGACCTCGGTCTGATCCGCGCAATCAGCGTCAACTATTTCAGCGGCGAACCCGTCACGCGCAGCGAAGCGCGCGAGGTCGCGGCAAACTGGGAGCCGTGGCGCACTGTCGCCACCTGGTATATGTGGCGTAGTCTTGACCCGTTGCCGGTCGACTACTGAAGAACAAGAAACGAGGCCGCCTCAAAAAACTATCGATTGTTGGAAATTGATAGTTGCGAGGGGGTTTTGACATCGGCGCGCGCGGTTAGAATACGCGCTGCCGGTAAGTCCAAGGATTACAAACAATGAAGACCACCTTTCTGGATTTCGAACAGCCGATCGCTGAACTCGAAGCGAAGATCGAAGAATTGCGCTTCGTGCAGGACGATTCGGCCGTCGATATTTCGGAAGAGATCGAGCGGCTGTCCAAGAAGAGCCAACAGCTCACCAAAGATCTGTACGCGAACCTGAGCCCGTGGCAGGTGTCGCAAATCGCCCGTCATCCGCAACGCCCGTATACGTTCGACTACGTGAGCGAACTGTTCACCGATTTCCATGAACTGCACGGCGACCGCAACTATGCGGACGACCTGTCGATCGTCGGCGGCCTCGCGCGTTTCAATGGCCAGGCCTGCATGGTGATCGGCCATCAGAAGGGTCGCGACACCAAGGAGCGTGCGCTGCGCAACTTCGGCATGCCGCGTCCGGAAGGCTATCGCAAGGCCGAGCGTCTGATGCGTCTCGCCGAAAAATTCAATCTGCCAATTTTCACGTTCATCGACACGCCGGGCGCTTACCCGGGTATCGGTGCGGAAGAGCGCGGGCAGTCCGAAGCGATCGGCCGCAATCTGTACGTGATGGCCGAGCTGAAGACGCCGCTGATCGCGACGATCATCGGTGAAGGCGGTTCGGGCGGGGCGCTCGCCATTGCCGTCGGCGACAGCGTGCTGATGCTGCAATTCTCGACCTATTCGGTGATTTCGCCGGAAGGCTGCGCGTCGATTCTGTGGAAAAGTGCCGCGAAAGCGCCGGAAGCCGCGGAAGCGCTCGGCCTGACCGCGCATCGTCTGAAAGCGCTTGGTCTGATCGACAAGATCGTCAACGAGCCGCTCGGCGGCGCGCATCGCGATCCGAAGGGCATGGCCGCCATGCTGCGCCGTGCGCTCGCCGATTCGCTGCGCCAGTTCCAGGGTATGAGCATTAACGACCTGCGTCAACGCCGTTTCGATCGGTTGATGTCGTACGGCAAGTTCAAGGAAACGACGCCGGGTGCGTAAGCCCGCGCGCGTGGCCTTTCGTCCTTCTGCGCATCGAGCGCTAGCGACGTGACTACCACCGCTGATTCCGCCGCCGACCGCCTCGTTCTCGAGGCGGTCGGCGTTTCGCTTTCTGGGCTGCCC
The DNA here is from genome assembly GCF_900996225.1 of Paraburkholderia sp. BCC1884. Lineage (GTDB taxonomy): Bacteria > Pseudomonadota > Gammaproteobacteria > Burkholderiales > Burkholderiaceae > Paraburkholderia. The sequence continues at coordinate 305,759 of NZ_CAAJGL010000112.1, forward strand.
GCGAATGCGCGCATTGCGATTGCGTTCAGTGGCGGGGTCGATTCCAGCGTGTTGCTCGATGCGACGGTGCGTGTGGCCGGTGCGTCGCGCTGCGTCGCATTGCATGTGCATCACGGCCTGAGCGCTCACGCCGATGCGTGGCTCTCGCACTGCGAGGCGTTTGCGCGAGAGCGCGGGGTGGCGTTCGAGGCGCGGCGCGTCGACGTGTCGCGCGATACGGGCGTGAGCGTCGAAGCTGCTGCGCGCGACGCGCGTTATCGCGCGCTGGATGCGCTGTGCGCGGCGCACGGCTCGCACACATTGTGGCTCGCGCAACACGCTGACGATCAGGCCGAAACGGTGCTGCTGCAACTCCTGCGCGGCGCGGGTCTGGCGGGCCTTGCGGCGATGGCGCCGGAATATCTGCCGGCGGGTGCGTCTGCCACGCGAGTGCGGCCGTTGCTTCATCTGTTGCGTGTGCAACTTGAACAGTACGCGAGCGCGCGTGCGCTGCAATGGATCGACGACGAATCGAACGCCGATACCCGCTACGCGCGTAACGCACTGCGCCACGAAGTCACGCCGGCGTTGGCCGTGCATTTTCCCGGCTTTCGCGATGCGCTCGCGCGAACCGCTGCGCATGCCGCGTCGGCGCAGCGTCTACTCGACGAGCTCGCGCGCATCGATATGGACACGCTCTCGCGCGACGAAGGACGCGCGCTGTCGCATGACGCGCTGGTCGCACTCGACGACGATCGCGCGCTCAATCTGCTGCGTTACTGGATGCGCGGTTTGGGCATGGTCGCGGCATCGAGTGCGCGGCTTGGCGACGCGCTGCGTCAACTGCGCGAAGTGGGCGCGGCGGGCGAGGGTCACGCCTTGCGGATCGATCATGCGGGGCAGGCTTTGCGCAGCTATCGCGGATCGATCTATTGGGAAGCCGGCGACAGTAGCGAACCTGCCGACGAAACCCGACTCACGGCGCGCGCGACAAGTGAACTCGCCTGGCACGGCGAGTCGATCTGGCGTTTGCCGCAATGGCGAGGGAGCTTTGTGTTCGCGGCGGTCGATTCGGCGGACGCCGACAAGATTGCGGAGACGCCGCCAAATCAGGCTGGCTCCCCGGCGAAACTTCACGACAGCGTCGACTCTGCCGCCACCGCAAACGACGACGACATTGACTCGGCCACCATTCCTCTAAGCGTTCTCCAACGCGCATTGTTGACCGCCCGTTCGCGCAGCGGCGGTGAACGGATGCGCACCGGCAGGTCGCAAAATGCGCCGACCCGCACGTTGAAAAACCTCTTCCAGGAACGCGGCATTCCCGCCTGGAAACGCGACGTGCCGCTGCTTTACCTCGGCGATCGGTTGCTGTTCGTGCCCTTGCTCGGCGTGAACCGCGCCACCATCCCCGATCCGATGAGCCCCGGCGAAGCGCGCGTCAGGATCAGCTGGCGAGAAGATCTGCTGATCGCCTGACCGACCGGTCGGACACACCGGTTATCCAGACGGTGAATCTGGCAATAATGCGCAAAATAGGGCACAAAACCACGCTGGACAAGCCTTCGCGGCCTCGATTCGGGCTATTTCAATGCCCCCTTTGGCTTGTCTTTTTACGCTCGATCGGGTACGTTAACTTGTTTGCCCGACCCGATTTAGCCCTCGCTTTTGTCGCTATCGTCGGTTGGCGATCGTGATCCGTCGTTTCCGGTAAGCCATTAGCGACCATTCCCGGGCAAACCCGCGCGTGCTGCACGCGTGCTGCATCTACGCCGCCACACACTCTGCCGTCGTTCACAAGACGTTGCGCGCCTGTGCTTTTGTGCGGTCGTCTCCAGCGCGCCAGCGCGGTTTCTCTTTCAGTTCAGAACGACAATGGCACTCATCGTACATAAATACGGCGGCACCTCGATGGGCTCGGTCGAGCGCATCAAGAACGTCGCCAAGCGCGTCGCGAAATGGCACAAGGCAGGCCACAAGATGGTCGTCGTGCCCTCGGCGATGTCTGGCGAAACCAACCGCTTGCTCGGTCTCGCGAAAGAAATCACCGCGCAGCCGAGCCCGCGCGAACTCGACATGATCGCCGCCACGGGCGAGCAGGTCAGCTCGGGGCTGCTCGCCATCGCGCTGCAGGAAGCCGGCGTCGACGCGGTCAGCTACGCCGGCTGGCAAGTGCCGGTCAGAACGGATAGCGCATTCACGAAAGCGCGCATCAGCGAAATCGACGGCGAGCGCGTGCTGCGCGATCTCGACGCGGGCAAAGTGGTGGTGATCACCGGCTTTCAGGGCATCGATCCTGAGGGCAACATCACCACGCTCGGCCGGGGCGGCTCGGACACGTCGGCAGTGGCGGTCGCCGCCGCGCTGAAAGCCGATGAATGCCTGATTTACACGGACGTCGACGGCGTCTACACGACCGACCCGCGCGTGGTGGAAGAAGCGCGCCGGCTCGATCGCGTGACATTCGAAGAAATGCTGGAAATGGCAAGCCTGGGTTCCAAGGTGCTGCAGATACGCTCGGTGGAATTCGCCGGCAAATATCAGGTGAAGACGCGCGTGCTGTCGAGCCTGACCGATCCGCTCATCCCGCTCGACGCCGAAATGAAGTCGGGCACCCTGATTACTTTTGAAGAAGACGAGACCATGGAAAAAGCAGTCATCTCGGGCATCGCGTTTCAGCGCGACGAAGCTCGTATCGCCGTGATGGGTGTGCCCGACAAGCCGGGTATCGCGTATCAGATTCTCGGCCCGGTGGCGGACGCGAATATCGACGTCGACATGATCATCCAGAACCAGAGCGTCGAAGGCAAAACGGCCTTCACGTTCACCGTGGGCCGCGGCGATTATCAGCGTGCCATGGACATCCTCACGACCCAGGTAAAGGGCCACGTGCAGGCTGAGCAGGTGCTGGGCGATCTGAAGGTGTCGAAGGTCTCGGTGGTCGGCGTCGGCATGCGTTCGCATGTGGGTATCGCGAGCACGATGTTTCGCACGCTGTCGGAAGAGGGCATCAACATCCAGATGATCTCGACCTCCGAAATCAAGATTTCGGTGCTGATCGACGAGAAGTATATGGAGCTCGCCGTACGCGCGCTGCATAAGGCGTTCGAACTGGATCAAGCGTAATTGCCTTGAAAACCGGGCGTACAGGAGCGCGCTGTTTTGCATTTGCGCGGCCGATCCGAATAATGGCGTGCCGATGACGAAACTGGCACAAAAAGTGTTCGCAAGACATTGACCTTCGCGGTGCGGCCCGCTATTATCTTGGCTTCGTTGCGCTGACTCCCTGCGCAACCGAAAGTTTGGGAGACGTGGCCGAGAGGTCGAAGGCACTCCCCTGCTAAGGGAGCATCTGGGCCAAAACCTGGATCGAGGGTTCGAATCCCTCCGTCTCCGCCAGAAGTGGTAGAGAGAACCCCGCAGAGTCTAGGCTCTGCGGGGTTTTTGTTTTGGGCGGCCGATAATTCCTGCCGATGGCGCGTGAACAGATCGCGCAGTTGGGCGTGATGCGGTCGTCGATTCAGTCGATTGCAGCGCGAAGCGTCGCGGCAAAGTACGCGGGTCGAGTATCCCGACGTTGGTCGCGCGGCTGCTGCCCGAGGCGTCGCTGAAACACGCGGAAAAGTATCCGCGAGTCGGCGTGCAGATACTCGACGGAAATCAGAATTTCGTGCTGTCGCAAGTACGGGCCGGCATCCCGGAGTTCGGCGTGTCTCTTCACCTCGGCGACGACGAGGATCTGATCTTCGAGCCTTTCCTTAACGATCGCTACGCGCCTGCCGTGCATCGCGACGATCCATTCGCCGATGCCCGATCCATTCCGCCTGGCGATCTGAAGCATACCAAACTGATTATCGGCGGACGCGACAGCGGCAATCGCCTGCGGCTGGAAATGCTGCTCGGCCAGGAGTCGGTGCGGCTGCGCTGGTTCTGTGACGTGGAGCACATCTCCCGGGTGACCGCGCTAGTCGAGCCGGTGTCGGACGACATCGATGCGCTCTATAGCAAGCTGGCGAAGCGGATCATTCCGCTGATCCAGGCGCATACCTGAAGACGTGAGCTCAGCGCATTCATTACAACGCCGCGATTGATCGCAGAAACCCTATCCGATGTAACGAGACGTAACTGGTTGGCCGAGTGTGCGATGTTATGCATCAGTTATTACAAAGTTGAAATACGCGCGGCGACACCTTGCGCTATATTTCCGCCAACAACACATTCTTCCAAAGGGTGATAAATGAAGTCCGCTCGTCTTGTTCCGCTTTTGATCGGGGTTTTCGCGTTGGGTGCGTCGGGTGTCGCAATGGCCGGCGGCCTTAACGTTGGTGTCAACATCGGCATTCCCGCGCCGATTTATGTCGCTCCTGCGCCGATGTATGCAGCGCCGCCGCCCCCGCCGCCGGTCGTGTATCAACCGGCTCCTGTGTACTACGGTGGCCCGGCAGTCGTGATCGGCTGGCATGGCGACCGCTACTGGGACGGCCGCCGCTACTGGGGACGCGACGACTGGTATCGTCATCATCCCCCGGGTCGTGCCGACTACGGTCGCGACCACTACGACAACCATCGCGGCTGGCACTAAGCGCGCGAACGGACTGCGGCTCGACGTAGCCGCAGAGTAAAAAAACCGCCCTCAAGGGCGGTTTTTTATTGCGCTCGCGTGAGACGCAGACGTCGACCCGAGCGCTTGCGTTATTGCGTCGCACACGTCATGCACATTCGCACACTTGCGCGAAGCCGCAAGCGATCGACCGGTTCGACAGCAGCCCGGTCGGCACGGGTTTATTGGGTAGAATTCCCTCACATTGCCATCGCCCAATCACCAATAAGGCCCCTATGACAACTGGCTTGCGCAGGGTTCAAACGCTTCGTGCACTTCGGTGCGGCGTGCTTCATAAACTCTCGCGTGTCGGTTTGCCGGTGGCGCCGCGTGCATGGCGCACGGCGTGTGGGCTGGCGATCAGCGGCGTACTCGTCGTCGTGGGCATGCTCGCCGCGTCGCCGGCCCACGCGGTCTACGCGATCGCGCAATATGGCGAGCCGAAATATCCCGCCGGCTTCAAGCACTTCGACTACGTCAACCCCGACGCGCCGAAGGGCGGCACGCTCGTGATGGCCAATCCGGGCCGTCTCACGAGCTTCGATAAATTCAATCCGTTCACGCTGCGCGGCAATACCGCGCCGGGTATCGACCTGCTGTTCGAAAGCCTGGCGACCGGCAGCAGCGACGAAGTGGCCTCGGCCTACGGCCTGCTCGCCGACGACATCGCCATTGCGCCGGACGGCATGTCGACCACCTTCCACATCAATCCGCGTGCGCGTTTTTCGAACGGCGATCCGGTGACCGCCGACGACGTCAAGTTTTCGCTCGACACGCTTAAAAGCCCGCAGGCCGCACCGCAGTTCGCCTCGTACTTTGCCGAGATCACGCGCGCGGTGGTGGTCGATCCGCACACGATCCGCTTCGAGTTCCATCAGCGCAATCGTGAGTTGCCGCTGCTCGCGGGCGGCATGCCGGTGTTCTCGCGCAAGTGGGGGATGAAGCCCGACGGCAGCCGCATTCCGTTCGATCAACTGGCGTTCGAAAAGCCGATTGCGAGCGGTCCATATCTGATCGACCAGTACGACAACGGACGCACCATCACGTACCGACGCGACCCGAACTACTGGGGGGCAAGCTTGCCGGTGCGGGTCGGCACGAACAACTTCGACCGGATCGTCTACAAGCTTTATTCGGATGCGGTCGCGCGGCTCGAAGCGTTCAAGGCAGGGGAGTACGACGCGCTGGTCGAGTACGTCGCGCGCAACTGGGTGCGGCGCGACGTGGGCAAGAAGTTCGACAGCGGCGAGCTGATCAAGCATGAATTCCCGCAACATAACGGCACCGGTATGCAGGGCTTCATGCTGAATACACGTCGGCCGCTGTTTCAGGACGTGCGGGTGCGCAAGGCGCTCGACCTCGCGCTCGACTTCCAGTGGCTGAACCGTCAGTTGTTCTTCAATCAGTACAGCCGCATCGACAGTTTTTTTGCCAACACCGATTTGCAGGCGAAGGGACTGCCTTCGCCAGGTGAGCTGGCGTTGCTCGAGCCGTGGCGCGCGACACTCGATCCCGCCGTGTTCGGCTTGCCGCCCAAACAGCCCGATACCGATCCGCCCGGCTCGCTGCGTGCCAATCTGCTGCAGGCGCGTGCGTTGTTGCAGCAGGCCGGCTGGACCTATCGCGACGGCGCGTTGCGCAACGCCAAAGGCGAGCCGTTCCAGTTCGAGATTCTCGACGACTCCGGCTCGTCCGCGCAGATGGAGCCGATCGTCGCGACCTTCATCCGCAACCTGCAGAAGCTGGGCATTACCGCGACGTTCCGCGTGTCGGATTTCGCGGTCTATCAGAAGCGTCTCGATGCCTTCGATTTCGACACCACGACGATTCGCATGCCCGACGTGCAAGTGCCGGGTTCGGAGCAGATCGACCGCTTCGGCAGCAAGGCCGCGGGCACGCCGGGTTCCGACAACCTGATCGGGCTGAAGTCGCCGGCCGTCGACGCGATTCTGCGCGCGCTCGTGCAGGCGCAGACGCGCGAACAGCTACTCGACGCAACTCATGCGCTCGACCGCGTGCTGATGCATGGCTACTATGTTGTGCCGCATTGGTACAGCGCGACGCATCGGGTGGCGTTCAAGCGCGGGCTGGCGTGGCCAAAAACGCTGCCCCTGTACTATGGCGCGGAAGGCTGGATCACGTCGACGTGGTGGTACGCGCAGCCGTCTCAGCCCGCGCAGCCGTAGCCGTAGCCGCGTCCGCACGAACGCCTGCGCTGATTCACGCCCATCATTTACCCAACGTCGTCGCACCGGAAAAGCCGCCATGTGGAGCTACATCCTCAAACGCCTGCTGCTGATGATCCCGACGCTGCTCGGTGTGCTGACGCTCACCTTCGCCGTGATCCAGTTCGTTCCGGGCGGCCCGGTCGAGCAGATGCAGCACGAACTGCGCAAGGGTGCGGAGAACGGCGCGCCGTTCGGTCTGCGCGCGCATAGCGGCGTGGACGCGCAGCAGATCGCGCAGCTGAAAGCGCTATACGGTTTCGACAAACCGCCGCTCGAACGCTACGGGCTGATGCTCAAGCGCTTCTCGACCTTCGATCTCGGGCAGAGCTACTTTCGCCATCAGAGCGTCTGGTCGCTGATCGTTTCGAAGCTGCCGGTGTCGATCAGCATCGGCTTATGGACCTTCTTTCTGACCTATCTGATATCGGTGCCGCTCGGCATCGCGAAGGCCGTGCGTAACGGCTCGCGCTTCGATATCGCGACGAGTCTGGTGGTGTTGATCGGCTACGCGATTCCGGGCTTCGTGCTCGGCGTACTGCTGCTCGTGCTGTTCGGCGGCGGCACCTTTCTGCAACTGTTTCCGCTGCGCAACCTCACCTCGGACAACTGGTCGCAGTTGAGTCTGGTCGGCAAGGTGCTCGACTATCTGTGGCATATCGCGATGCCGATCACGGCGTCGGTGGTGGGCAGTTTTGCGGTCGTCACCATGCTCACCAAGAATGCTTTTCTCGACGAAATCCGCAAGCAATACGTGTTGACCGCGCGCGCCAAAGGTTTGTCCGAGAAACGCGTGCTGTGGAAGCACGTGTTTCGCAATGCCTTGCTGCCGCTGATCGTCGGTTTTCCGGCGGCGTTCATCGGCGCGTTCTTCACCGGCAGTCTGCTGATCGAGACGCTGTTTTCGCTCGACGGCCTGGGCTTGCTGTCGTACGAATCGGTGGTGCGCCGCGACTATCCGGTCGTGCTCGGTACGCTGTATCTGTTCACGCTGATCGGTCTGGCGACCAAGCTGATTTCCGATCTTTGCTACGTGTGGGTCGATCCCCGCATCCAATTCGAACAACTGGAGCGTTGATGAATCGAACTCGCCTTTCAGCCGACGCGGCGGCGCGCACCGAACCGGCCCGCGCGTTCGTTTCGCCGACGCCCGCCCGCCGGGTCTGGCGGCGCTTTCGCCAGCAACGCCTCGGCTACTGGAGTCTGATTGTGTTCGTGGTGGCGTTCGCGGCGAGCCTCGCAGGGCCGCTGTGGTCGAACGACAAGCCGTTGGTGGTGCGCTATGACGGCCACCTGTATTTCCCGATGTTCAAGACCTACGCCGAGACCACCTTCGGCGGCGATTTCCCGACCCCGGCCGACTATCTCGATCCGTACGTCAAGCAGCGTCTGGACGCGCCGGGCAATTTCGTCCTGTATCCGCCGAATCGCTACTACTACGACACGCTGAACTACTTCTCCAAAGCGCCGAATCCCGCCCCGCCGTCGCGCGAAAACTGGCTTGGCACCGACGACCGTGGCCGCGATCTGTTCGCGCGCCTGCTCTATGGGTTCAGGGTGTCGGTGGAGTTCGGGCTGGTGCTGACCTTCATCGGGACGATCCTCGGCATTGCGGCAGGCGCCGTGCAGGGATACTTCGGAGGACGTACGGATATCATCGGGCAGCGGCTGATCGAAATCTGGAGCGCGATGCCGGAGTTGTATCTGCTGATCATCTTCTCGTCGATCTTCGAGCCGGGCTTCATTCTGCTGATCGTGCTGCTGTCGCTATTCGGCTGGATCGGTCTGTCCGATTACGTGCGCGCGGAGTTTCTGCGCAATCGCCAGCAGGACTATGTGCGGGCGGGGCGCGCGATGGGTCTGTCGAACTGGCAGATCATGTGGCGCCACGTGTTGCCCAATAGCCTGACACCGGTGATCACGTTCCTGCCGTTTCGTATGAGCGGGGCGATTCTCGCGCTGACGAGCCTCGATTTTCTCGGCCTCGGCGTGCCGTCGCCGACCCCGAGCCTGGGCGAACTGCTTGCGCAAGGCAAGGCGAATCTCGACGCGTGGTGGATTTCCCTGTCCACCTTCGGCGTGCTGGTGGCGATGCTGTTGCTGCTGACCTTCATGGGCGACGCGCTGCGCAACGCGCTCGACACCCGCATCGCCGATGCGATGCGCGCCGGAGGCAATCAATGAGCGCGCCGCTGGACCACGACGCACGACAGGGCGTGACGCCGCCGCTGCTCGAACTCGACCGTCTGCACGTGAGCTTCGGCGACACCGTCGCCGTGAGCGACGTTACGCTTGCGATCCAACGCGGCGAACGGGTCGCGCTGGTGGGCGAATCGGGCTCGGGCAAGAGCGTGACCGCGCTATCGATCCTGCGCCTCCTGAGCGACGCGCAGGTGAGCGGGGCGATCCGTTTCGACGGCGAGGATCTGCTCGTCAAAAGCGAGCGCGAGATGCGCGGCCTGCGCGGCTCGGACATCGCGATGATCTTCCAGGAGCCGATGACGGCGCTGAACCCGCTGTTTACGGTCGGCGATCAGATCGCGGAAACCATCGTCGTGCATGACGGCGTGAGCGCCAGCGAGGCCCGCAAACGCGCCGTCGCGTTGCTGGGGCGCACGGGTATCGCCGAGCCAGGCAAGCGTGTGAACAGCTACCCGCATCAGCTCTCGGGCGGTCAACGGCAACGCGCGATGATCGCGATGGCCCTCGCGTGCCGTCCGCGTCTTCTGTTGGCCGACGAGCCCACCACGGCGCTCGACGTGACGATCCGCGCGCAGATCGTCGAGTTGCTGCTCGAACTGCAGCGCGACGAAGCGGAGAAGCGCGGCATGGCCGTGCTGCTGATCACGCACGACCTGAATCTCGTGCGCCACTTCGCGCAGCGCGTCGCGGTGATGGAGAAGGGCGTGCTGGTGGAGAGCGGACCGGTCGAGCAGGTTTTCGCGTCGCCGCAGCATCCGTACACGCAGCGCCTGCTCGCGAGCCGGCCCGAGCGCACGGTGGTGCCGGTGCTGCCGATTGCACCCGTGCTGCTCGAAGCACGCGAAGTGTCGGTGGAATTCAAAACGAAGCTGCCGGGTTTCAGCGGCTGGTTTCGCTCGGGACATTTTCGCGCGGTCGACGAGGCGAATATATCGGTGCGCCAGGGCGAGACCCTGGGGATCGTCGGCGAATCGGGATCGGGCAAGTCCACGTTGGCGATGGCGCTGCTCGGACTGCAGCGCGTCGCGCACGGCGAGATCGACTTTCAGGGCAGGGCGCTCGGCAGCTATCGCGGCGCCGAGCAGACCGCCTTACGCTCGAACATGCAAGTCGTATTTCAGGATCCGTTCAGTTCGCTGTCGCCGCGTCAGACCGTCGAACGCATTGTCGGCGAAGGGCTGGCGCTGCATCGTCCGCAGATGAGCCCGCAGGCGCGGCGCGACAAGGTGGTGTCGGTGCTGCGCGAAGTCGGCCTCGACCGCACGGTGCTGTATCGCTATCCGCACGAATTCTCCGGCGGTCAGCGTCAACGGATCGCGATTGCGCGGGCGCTGGTGCTGGAGCCACGCATCCTGATCCTCGACGAACCAACCAGCGCGCTCGATGTTTCCATCCAGCAGCAAGTTCTCAAACTGCTCGCCGGGTTGCAACAGAAGTACAACCTCGGCTTCGTTTTCATCAGCCACGACCTCGCCGTCATCGGGGCAATGGCGCACCGAGTGGCGGTGATGCAAAACGGTTCGATCGTGGAAAGTGGCGCGGTTGAGCAGATTTTTGCGACGCCGTCGCACCCGTACACTCGAAAGCTGCTGAAAGCGGCGCTTGACCATTGATTTTTCACCCTTTCACCAATTGGGTGCGTCTCTCGATTGTATTTTTCTATTTGTTTTGACACGTGAATACTTACTGGCTAGTATCGACCAAACTTTTTTCCGTAGACCCCTGATTTTTAGGCAAAAAATACCGACCAATGCAGCACAGAAACCTAACCCAGGCTTGCACGCGCGTCGTCGCCGGGATGTTCATTGGCGTCTTGATGGCAGCAACTCCCGGCGCTTTCGCCGACGAAGTAAGCAGTTTTAATCAGAATGCCTCATTTTCGACCTCCACCGGGTCGAATTCCTTGTCCTCCCCGAATTCGCAAGCGGCCGCTCCCGACAGCGACGGCGGCGCCAAATCGTTCCTTTCCGGCATGGCCGGCAAAGCGGGCGACGTGGTCGTCGGCGCGCTGAACATGATCGGCGTTCGCTATCGCTGGGGTGGCAACACCCCCGATTCCGGGCTCGATTGCAGCGGTTTCGTCCGCTACGTGTTCCAGGACACGCTCGGTATGGCGCTGCCGCGTCGCGCCGAGGAAATGAGCCGTGTCGGCGAAAAGGTTCGCGTCAGCGACCTGAAGCCGGGCGATCTGGTGTTCTTCAACACCATGCGCCGCACTTTCTCGCACGTCGGCATCTATATCGGCGACAACAAGTTCGTGCACTCGCCTTCTACGGGCAGCACGATCCGCGTCGACGACATGGATAGCGGCTATTGGGAAAAGCGTTTCACCGGCGCGCGCCGGATCGAGACTTCCTACCAGGAAGGCGAAGATCTGCGCAAGCGTGTGAACGCGACGATCGGCGGCAATAACTGATTCTGCCCCGCGTCGGTGCATCCGGCGCCAGGTACAAAAAAGCCTGCTTCGAATGAAGCAGGCTTTTTGCATTGGGGCGGCGTGTTTTGGTGCAACCGGCCGGCGCTTGATGCCCGGACGTCGCGCTATGCCGCGACGCGACTTGCGGCGAGCTTGCGTTGCAACTCCGGCATGATCTTCGCGGCTGCTTCCTCACCGGCCAGAATCGCGGCGTTGCGCTGCGAGAAGTCGCTGCCGCTCATGGCGGCCAGATTCGGGCGGATGACGATGTCGGCGTATTTGTCGAGCTCGTAGGCCTTGATCGTCTGGCCCATGATCGTGAAGGTCTGCATCAGCACGTCGAAGGAACTGGCCGTCAGGCCGCTTTCCGGACGCTGCGAGATATCCACGGCGATCACGAAATCCGCGCCCATCTTGCGTGCGAACGACGCCGGCACCGGGCTCACCAGGCCGCCGTCGACATATTCGTGACCGCCGATCTTCACTGGCTCGAAAATCGACGGCACGCTGCACGAGGCGCGCACCGCGATGCCGGTGTTGCCACGCTGGAACAGGATCGGCTGACCGGTTCTGAGGTCGGTGGCGACCACGCCGAGCGGCTTGACCATCTTCTCGATCGGACGATTGTTCAGCGTCGTGTTCAGGTAGTTCTGCAGCGCCACGCCTTGCAGGAAGCCGCGGGTGCGAAACGGCATGGCCCAGTCGCTGATCGACGCTTCGTCCATCGTCAGCGCCAGCTTGTTCAGCGCGAAGCCGTTCATACCGGACGCGTACAGCGCGCCCACCACCGAGCCCGCGCTAGTGCCGGCCACCAGATCCACCTGAATGTTACGCGCCTCGAGCGCCTTGATGACGCCAATGTGGGCGAACCCCCGCGCGGCACCGCCGCCAAGCGCCAGCGCGACGCGGACGGGCCGCTGCGGCTTGTCGAGCGGCGGCGTGGGCGGCACGGTCGTGGTGGCCACCGGGGCGTTGTCGGTTTTGCCGCCGGTCGTGGTGCAGGCGGCCAGCACGGCGGATGCTGCGGCCAGCGAGAAATTGCGACGGGCGAGGTTAGGCGGTGAAGGTTTCAACGAATTCTCCAGCAACGGCGCGGGCGGCGTAGTCAACGTCGCTGCGGGCCGCGATCAGGCGGATAGTCAAACGGACGGGATCGCCGGCTGGCGATTCCATGCGCTGTGGTTACTATCTCCAGCCGCAGCGCGCGCACATCATAAATCAAAGCTTCGCGGGCGCGGCTGCGCCGTAATGAAACGTTGCAGAGGAAGCCCTCGGGCGTCGCGCTACGCGTCCCACGACCCGCTTGCACATCACACGGCGCTTCGCCATAGGCCGTTTGGACGAGGGCAGGCAGGCCGCTGTCGGAAGGTATAATTCGGCTCTCATATTTAATTCCTTCGTGTCCGTGCCCGGCGTTGTCCTGCCGGTAGGGCGCGTTCCGCTGCCGCGTTTCGCAGGCGATCTCTGCCTCGGGCGCCGGCGCCTGTCTTCCGAGTAACCGCTAATGACCACCTCCGTCCGTACCCGTTTCGCACCGAGTCCCACCGGCTTCATCCACCTCGGCAACATTCGCTCCGCGCTGTATCCGTGGGCGTTCGCGCGCAAGATGAAAGGGACTTTCGTGCTGCGGATCGAGGACACCGACGTCGAGCGCTCCACTTCCGAATCCGTCGACGCAATCCTCGAAGGCATGAGCTGGCTGGGCCTCGATTTCGACGAAGGCCCGTTCTACCAGATGCAGCGCATGGACCGTTATCGCGAAGTGCTCAAGGAGATGCAGGACAAGGGGCTGGTGTACCCGTGCTACATGTCCACGGAAGAACTGGACGCGCTGCGTGAGCGTCAACGTGAAGCGGGCGAAAAGCCGCGCTACGACGGCACGTGGCGCCCCGAACCGGGCAAGGTGCTGCCGCAGCCGCCAGCGGGCGTGGAGCCCGTGTTGCGCTTTCGCAATCCGCTCACCGGCGTGGTGGCGTGGGACGACGCCGTCAAAGGCCGCATCGAGATCTCGAACGAAGAACTTGACGACCTCGTGATCGCGCGCCCGGACGGCACGCCCACCTACAACTTCTGCGTGGTGGTCGACGATCTGGATATGCGGATCACGCACGTGATTCGCGGCGACGATCACGTGAACAACACGCCGCGCCAGATCAACATTCTGCGCGCGCTCGGCGGCGAACCGCCGGTCTACGCACACTTGCCGACCGTGCTGAACGAGCAGGGCGAGAAGATGAGCAAGCGCCACGGCGCAATGAGCGTGACGGGTTATCGCGACGCCGGTTTCCTGCCCGAAGCGGTGGTCAACTATCTGGCGCGTCTGGGCTGGTCGCATGGCGACGCGGAAATTTTCACGCGTGAACAGTTCGTCGAATGGTTCGATCTGGATCATCTGGGCAAGTCACCCGCGCAGTACGACCACGACAAGCTGAACTGGCTGAACGCGCACTACATCAAGGAAGCGGATAACGCGCGCCTTGCCGAACTGGCCAAGCCATTCTTCGCCGAATTGGGTATCGACGAAGCCGCGATTGCACAAGGCGCCGATCTGACGGCGGTGGTGGGCTTGCTGAAGGACCGGGCGTCGACGGTAAAGGAAATCGCCGACAACGCGGCGATGTTCTACCGCACGCCGGCGCCGGAAGCCGAAGCGGTCGCGCAGCATGTGACCGACGTCGTGCGCCCGGCGCTGGCCGATCTGGCCGCCGCGCTGAAAACGGCGGAGTGGACCAAGGAAGCGATTGCCGCCACCCTGAAGACGACGCTTGGCGCGCACAAGCTGAAGATGCCGCAACTGGCCATGCCGGTGCGTCTGCTGGTGGCGGGTACGACGCATACGCCGTCGATCGACAACGTGCTGATGCTGTTCGGCCGCGAGGTGGTCGTCGGCCGTATCGAAAAAGCGCTGGGCTGAGCGCGTTCGCGCCTGCCTTGAGAGGGTTTGCGTGCGTCTTTCAAAAAAAGTCGCACGCAATTGCTCAAAGGGTATTTACAAAGCGCAAATTGGCCTCTAGAATCTCGTTTCTGTTCTGCAAGGGGGGTATAGCTCAGCTGGGAGAGCGCTTGCATGGCATGCAAGAGGTCAGCGGTTCGATCCCGCTTACCTCCACCATCAGAGCAGTGTGAAGTTGTTCCGAAGTCTGGAACTTGTAGCAAAAAAGACTTCACAAACAGTTGTAACGTAGTTAAAATAGCGGTCTTCGCAGTTGACAAAACGAATTAACTACCAAGTTAGCGTGAGTTAGCAGCGAATTAAAGACAGATCTGAAAAGATTATGTCCCCTTCGTCTAGAGGCCTAGGACATCACCCTTTCACGGTGAGTACAGGGGTTCGAATCCCCTAGGGGACGCCAAGACATCGGCGTCGTTCGGTAAGAAGTTGAACGGCGTAGCTGGCAAGTGAGCATGGCTCATAAGCTGCGGTGCAAAAATCTGGAGCGGTAGTTCAGTTGGTTAGAATACCGGCCTGTCACGCCGGGGGTCGCGGGTTCGAGTCCCGTCCGCTCCGCCAGATTTGAGAAAGCCCACTTCGAAAGAAGTGGGCTTTTTTTATTCCCGCTCGCCTTCGTGCCGGGTATGCTCCGGACAAACAGCCATTGCCAGCGCGGACGCGCTGTTTTACCGTTGACCCGACTCATCTTCGTCGCCCGCCATGTTCGATCCAACTGAAGCCCCGTCACCGTTTCATCTGCGTTTGGCCAGCATGGACGATTTCGAGTTCGCCGAGGCGCTGACCCGCAACAACATGGGCGGTTACTATCGCCGGCACCATCTGGTCTGGCGCGGCGATCTGTTTCTCGGCAGCTGGCGCGAATCGGAGAATTTCATTCTTGAAGTGGACGGCACGCCGATCGGCGTGCTGCGCATCACGCAGGAAGGCGATTCGCTGCATATCCGCGACGTCCAGATTGCCGAAGGGCATCGGCGGCTCGGCGCGGGCACGTATCTGCTCGATATCTCACACCAATGGGCGCGTGAGCGCGGCCTGCGCGAGTTGCAGTTGCGCGTGTTCGTCGACAATCCCGCCGCGCGGCTTTATCAGCGCAAAGGCTACAAGCTGGCGGGGCCGCGTCTTGCGCAACTCGGCGCGATCCGGCATCTCGCGCGACGCGTCTGATACGCGCTTATGGTTGCTCCACGTCGCGCTCATTCTCACTCTGCTGCGCGCGATGTTCCGAGCCACGCTCGATGAACGCCCGCGGACTTTCGCCGAACGCCCGCCTGAACATCGCCGAGAATGCGCTCTGGCTTTGATAGCCCAGCTCCTGTGCAACGTGTGAAAGCGGGCGCCCCTGGCTCAGCAGCGGAATCGCGCGCGCCAGAATAGCCTGCTGACGCCACTGCGAAAAGCTCACTCCCAACTCCTGACGAAACAGCCGCGCGATCGTGCGCGTGCTGGCGCCGACGCTCGACGCCCACTGTTCGAGCGACTCGCCGTGCGTCGGGTCGGCGATTACCGCCTCGCACAGTGCGCGGAGACGTTTCTCGTTGGGCATCGGCACGGACAGCGGCAACGGCTCGGAGCGGGTCAGTTCGTCGAGCGCCAGGGCGCCGAGCAATTGCTCGCGAGTCGCCGAAATCGCGGAGGTATCGAGCGCCGCGATCACTTCACGCAACAGGTCGGACACCTCGACGACGCGCGGCGCATCCAGCCCGGCCGGCACGGTGTTTTCGGTGATGTAGAGCGTGCGCAGAAAGGCGTCTTCGACGGCGACGACCTCGTGCTCCACGTGCGGCGGCACCCAGATCGCGCGCGAGGGCGGCACCATCCACGTCGTGCCGGCCGTCGCGACCCGCAGCACGCCGCGCGATGCATAGGCCACCTGGGCCCATGCATGCGTGTGCCGTGCGATGCGCCAGCCGGAAGGCATCGGCCGCGAGCGTACGCGAATCGGATGCGTCTCGTTCGGCTGAAACTCGGGTGGAATGTCGGCGAAATGGACGAGACTCAATGGGTCTATGTCGATGGACGCAGTCATGAAAACGTTCGATCCAGATAGCGGAATCCGAAAAGCGACGGAGGCAGAGGCGCGACGGCGTCGACCCCGAACATGAATCGCCGTGAGCCCGACGCGCCGCGCGCCTCTCATTGTAGGTGTTGCCCGCGACCCATCGTTGCATAATGTCCCGACTACCCGGACTCGAGGACTACGCCATGACGTTTGCTACCGCGGATTTGTGCGACGCGCACGAAGATCAACTGGCGCAGGGCACCTTGCGTGTGCTCGAGCCGGTGTTTCACCTGTTCAGCCGCACCGAGTCTTTCAGCGGTGAAGCGGTGACGCTGAAAGTCTTCGAAGACAACGCGCTGGTGCGCAGCACGCTCGAAGAAAAGGGCGCGGGCCGCGTGCTGGTGGTGGATGGCGGCGGCAGCCTGCGCTGCGCGCTGGTCGGCGGCAATCTCGCGCAGATCGCGGAGCAGAACGGCTGGGCGGGCGTCGTCGTGAACGGCTGCGTGCGCGACGCGCTGGAGTTGAACGAAGTCAACGTCGGCGTCGCCGCGTTGACGACCTGCCCGCGGCGCAGCCAGCGACTCGGCGCGGGCGAACGCGATGTGCCGGTGCAACTGCCCGGCGCGTGGGTGCGTCCCGGCGAATGGATTTATGCGGATATCGACGGCGTGCTGGTGGCGAGTGCACCGCTGAATTGAACCCGCGTTTTCGGGCACAGGGCGGCTAAGGTTCGCTTCAGGACCGCCCGACTACCCACTTCAGGAGAGCAAACAATAATGCAGACTGTCTTTGTATACGGCACCTTGCGAGCCGGTGAAGTGAACGACATCCGCGATGCCGCAGCGCGCAACGACATCGACGCGCCCAACCTGCTCGGCACGGCCAGCGTGCGCGGCCATCTGTTCGACTTCGGCTCGTATCCGGGCCTTGTCGCCGACGAGGCGGGCGTCGATGTGATTGGCGACGTCTACGAAATCGAGGACGAACTGGTCGCGGTGCTCGACGAGATCGAAGCTGTCTATCCGGGCGTCGAAGACCGCTTTCTGGCGCGTGAAGTGATGGTGAAAGTGGACGGCGACGTCGTCAACTGCCGCTTCTATCCCGTCACGCCCAATGCGGTGAAGGGCCTGCCCGAGATCAAGTCGGGCGACTGGGTCGAGTACCGCACCACCCGCTGAAGCTCACGCGTCACGGGTAAAAAAACGGCCCGGCAAGCATGCGCCTGTCGGGCCGTCCGGTCGGTCAGTCTTGCGACGCAAGCCGCCTTCATGTGAAAGAAGGCGTGCCTGCTACTGCGTCGTTCGTTGCGAATGCATCGAATCAATCCGATGCGATGAGGCAAGCCGCGTGCCTCAAATTTCCTCGTACAGCGGCAGCGTCAGGAAGTCGGTGAACTGCTCCGACGTCGACATCTGCTCGAAGATCTGTGCGGCGCGATCGTACGGCGTCGTATCGCCGCCCACGGCCTGCTTCACCTTGTCGAGTTCCTGCGCCGACAGTTCGCGCACCAGCTCGGCTGTCACCTTGCGGCCGTCTTCGAGCTTGCCCTTCGGCGAGCGAATCCACTGCCACACCTGCGAGCGCGAAATTTCCGCGGTAGCGGCATCTTCCATCAGGTTGTGAATCGGCACGCAGCCATTGCCCGCGAGCCATGAACCCAGGTAGTGAATGCCGACGTTGATGTTGTTGCGCAGACCGCCTTCGGTGATCGGTGCTTCCGGACGGAAGTCCATCAGATCGGTGGCCGTGACGAGCACGTCGTCGCGTTGCTTGCCAATCTGGTTCGGTTTGTCGCCGAGCACCTTGACGAATTCTTCCATCGCGATCGGCACCAGACCCGGATGCGCAACCCAGCCGCCGTCGTAGCCGTCGCCGGCGTCGCGCGCCTTGTCGGAACGCACGCCGCCCATCGCCTTGTCGTTCGCGGCCGGATCGTTCTTGATCGGAATCAGCGCGCTCATGCCGCCGATCGCCGGCGCATGACGACGATGACACGTCTTCAGCAACAGCAGCGCATAGGCACGCATGAAGGGCGAGGTCATCGTGATCTGCGAGCGGTCGGCGAGACAGAAATCGCGATCGGCCTTGAACTTCTTGATTGCCGAAAAGATGTAGTCCCAGCGCCCGGCATTCAGACCCGAGCTATGTTCGCGCAACTCGTACAGGATCTCGTCCATTTCGAACGCGGCGACGATCGTTTCGATCAGCACGGTCGCGCGAATCGTGCCGCGCGGCACGCCGACCGCTTCCTGCGCGGCGACGAAAATGTCGTTCCACAGACGCGCTTCAAGGTGGCTCTCCATCTTCGGCAGATAGAAGTACGGGCCCGAGCCGCGCGCCACCAGTTCTTTCGCGTTGTGAACCATGTACAGCGCGAAGTCGAAAATGCCGCCCGACACGCGCTTGCCGTCCACCGTCACGTGCTTCTCGTCGAGATGCCAGCCACGCGGACGCACGATCAACGTAGCGACCTTGTCGTTCAATTGATACGACTTGCCGTTCTGCTCCAGCGAAATCGTGCGGCGCACCGCGTCCTTCAGATTGATATGGCCGGTGATCTGGTTGTCCCAGCTCGGCGCATTCGAATCCTCGAAGTCGGTCATGTACGAATCCGCGCCCGAGTTCAGCGCGTTGATGATCATCTTGCGCTCGACCGGACCGGTGATCTCCACGCGACGGCGCTGCAGATCCTGCGGCAGCGCGGCAATGGTCCAGTCGCCTTCGCGCACGCTCTTCGTCCCGGCGAGGAAGTCGGGGCGTTCGCCGGCATCGAGCCGCTGGGTGCGTTCCACACGCGCCTGCAGCAACTGCTGACGGCGCGGTTCGAAGGTGCGATGCAGGGCGGCGACGAGTTCGAGCCCTTCGCGCGTGAGGATCGCTTCATAGCCCGGCTTGATCTCAGCCGTAATTTCCATGCCCTGCGGCAACGGCAGTGACGTCAACATCGATGACTGCGGGTTCGCCATGTTTTCTCCTTGGTCGGTCAGATTGCAAAGATGCATATGTTGAAATGGGGTGGAGGTATGTCGCGGGTCCGGTGACAGCCTCATGCGCCAGGGCTGTGGCGCGTGCGGCTGCCGCCGGGGCCGTTGGTGCGGCCAGGCGACGTGGGTTTTTTCAGAAAGGCGAGCAGATCGTTCATGCTGCCGCCCGTGCCATGCGGCGCGATGCCCAGTTCTTCGACGGGTGCGTTTTGCCGGTTGAGCCAGAAAGTGGTGAAGCCGAACCACGTCGCGCCCGCCACGTCCCAGCCATTCGACGACACGAAGACGAGCTCGCGCGGCTGCGCGTCGAAGGCTTGCGTCGCGAGCGCGTAAGAGGCGGGCGAGGGTTTATAGACGCGCACCGCGTCGACGGACAGCACGTGGTCGAACAGGTTCGTCATGCCGGCGCTCTTCACGGCGATGTCCAGCATTTGCGGATTGCCGTTGGAGAGGATCGCGAGCTTGGGACGTGAATGGGAGGCGTCTTCCGTCGACGTCTGTCCGGCCGACGCGGGTCCATCGCGCAACAAACGCAGCGCGGACACGGCATCGGGGAAAGCGGACAGGCACGCGTATTCGTCCATCAGACGCTTTTCGGCCGCGGGGCCCAGCGTGAGCTGAAGCTTTTTTGCGGCGAAGCGCAGTGCGTCGAGCGTGATGTCCCAGAACGGCCGGTAGTGCGCGCCGGGTGCATTCGCGGGCGCCGCGAGCGTACGCAGTTGCGTGTACTCGATCTGCTTCTGACGCCACAACTGCGAGAGCGCGTCGCCATGACCGGGGAACATCTGCTCCGCGGCAGCGATCACCGAATGCACGTCGAACAGCGTGCCGTATGCGTCGAAAATCACTGCTTTTGGGGAGAGTGTCGTTGTGGCCGACATTGCCGTGCACTCCTATCAGAGGTCAGGGAGGATTGTATTAGTGATGCTCTACGCTAAAAAAGAGGCTAAAGATCACTTGATCTTTTACTTTCATGCACCTAATCTGACGCGCACCGACCACTTTCCCGCACCGCTGCGGCTCCAATTCCCATGGACCGTTTCAAGCAGATCGAAACTTTCACGACCGTCGCGGCGAAGGGCAGCCTGTCTGCGGCGGCCTCGGCCGAGGGCGTCGCGCCCGCGATCATCGGCCGACGGATCGACGCGCTCGAAGAGCGTCTCGGCGTCAAATTGCTGGTGCGCACCACGCGCAAGATCACGTTGACTTTCGAAGGCTCGGCCTTTCTCGAAGACTGTCAGCGCATCATTCACGACATGCAGAACGCCGAGGCGAGCGTCTCGGCGGGCGGGGTCAAAGCGAGCGGCCATTTGCGGCTGTCCGCGCCGGCGGGTTTCGGGCGTCGCCACGTCGCGCCGCTGGTGCCGGCCTTTACGGTCGCCCATCCGGATGTGTCGATCACGCTCGATCTGTCCGACCGGCTGGTCGATCTCGTCAACGAAGGTTTCGATTGTGCGGTGCGGCTCGGCGAGTTGCCCGATTCGTCGCTGGTCTCGCTCAAGCTCGGCGAGAACCGGCGCGTGTGCGTGGCGTCGCCCGCATATCTGAGCCGGCGCGGCGCGCCGCATACGCTCGCCGATCTCGCGCATCACAACTGTCTTGCGCTCGGCGCGAGCGCCAATCAGCAGCGCGGCTGGGTATTCCAGCAAGCCGACAAGGTGGTCTCGATCAAGGTGTCCGGCACGATGGAATGCTCGGACGGCGTGGTGCTGCACGAGTGGTGCATGGAGGGCTATGGTCTCGCGTGGCGCTCGTGGTGGGAAGTCGGCACCGATATCGCGGCGGGCCGGCTCGTGAGTGTGCTCGATGAATTCGCCGCGCCACCGATCGGCATCCACGCGGTTTTTCCGCAGCGCCGTCATTTGCCGCTGCGGGTGAGGCTGTTTCTGGATTTCCTCAAGCATACGTATGGGCATCCCGGGTATTGGGGCTGATCGCGCCCGGCGTCGCGAGTTGCAGGGGGTTTCCGATATGCGGACAGACCCTCGGCCGATCCACTCCCTCGCGCGCTCACGACCTACAATCGATTGAAGCGGCTTGTACGCCGAGCCTCGTTGAACGCTGACGCCGCGCGGCGTGCAGCCTGTGAGGGAGGGCATCATGTTCAGACACGTTCTGGTTCCGACCGACGGTTCCGACCTGTCGCGCAAGGCGATCAACGGCGCGATCGATCTCGCGCAGGCCGTCGGCGCGCGCATCACGGCCTATGCCTGCCTGCCGCAATATCCGTACTCGCCGTTTTCCGACGTGGTGGTCGAGCCGCCGTCCGAGTTTCTGCAGCGCAGTGAACGCGAAGCGCGCGTGCATCTGCGCGACATCGAGATGGCGGCGCACCGCGTCGGTGTCGAGGTGGTGAGCCGCACCAGCGTGCATCCGGCGCCGTATCTCGGCATCATCGAAGCGGCGGAGCAGGGTGGCTGCGACGTCATCTTCATGGCCTCGCACGGGCGGCGCGGTCTCGGCAGCCTGCTGATCGGCAGCGAAACGCAGCGCGTGCTCACGCATACGAAGATTCCGGTAATCGTGTATCGCTGACTGAGGCGTCACGACTCGCGCGTCCGTCAGCGGCATAAAAAACGCGCCGGCGACAAGGCCGGCACGTCCCGTACTCGCCGCACGATTCCGCTGTGCTGGCTTTATCTGCGCTGCAGCCCTTTCTCCCAGATTCCGGCCTTCGGGGCGACGAACTTGACCGCCGACGCCCCGAAGACCCGACCTCCCTGTGACGGCGGCTCTCTGACGGAGCCGCTTGATCGTCTGTCTGCCTTGCCGTTCCCGCGATCAGGCCGCGGGGTCGGTGTCGATACGCTTACGCGACCTTCTTCTCGAAGAACTGTTCGTCTTCCGTCGAGCCGTGCAGCGCGGTTGTCGACGCTTCGCGTTCGACCGTTTGCGTCACGGCGTCGAAGTAGCCCGTGCCGACTTCGCGCTGGTGCTTGACCGCGGTGAAGCCCTTGTCGGCGGCGGCGAATTCAGCCTGCTGCATTTCGACGAAAGCCGTCATCTGGTTGCGGGCGTAGCCGTGCGCGAGGTTGAACATCGAGTAGTTCAGTGCGTGGAAGCCGGCCAGCGTGATGAACTGGAACTTGTAGCCCATCGCGCCGAGTTCGCGCTGGAATTTGGCGATGGTCGCGTCGTCCAGATTCTTCTTCCAGTTGAACGACGGCGAGCAGTTGTACGACAGCAGTTGGTCCGGGTACTCCTTGTGGATCGCGTCGGCGAATTGCTTCGCGAACTCGAGGTCCGGCTTGCCGGTTTCACACCAGATCATGTCGGCGTACGGCGCGTAGGCGAGGCCGCGCGAGATCGCCTGTTCGATACCCGGCTTGGTGCGGTAGAAGCCTTCCACCGTACGCTCGCCGGTCAGGAACGGCTTGTCGTTGTCGTCGATATCCGAGGTGATCAGGTCGGCGGCTTCCGCATCGGTGCGAGCGAGCAGCACGGTCGGCGTGCCGGAGACGTCGGCGGCCAGACGCGCGGCGGTCAGCTTGGCGATGTTTTCGCGGGTCGGCACGAGCACCTTGCCGCCCATGTGGCCGCACTTCTTCACCGACGCCAGTTGGTCTTCGAAGTGAACGCCCGCAGCGCCGGCTTCGATCATCGCCTTCATCAGTTCGAAGGCATTCAGCACGCCGCCGAAACCGGCTTCCGCGTCGGCCACGATCGGCTGGAAGTAGTCCACATAGCCTTCGTCGCCCGGACCCTTGCCTTCCGACCACTGGATCTGGTCGGCGCGCGTCAGCGTGTTGTTGATGCGCTTGACGACGAGCGGCACGGAGTTGGCCGGATACAGCGATTGATCCGGGTACATTTCGCCGGCGACGTTCGCGTCGCCCGCCACTTGCCAGCCCGACAGATAGATCGCCTTCAGACCAGCCTTCACCTGCTGCATCGCCTGATTGCCGGTCAGCGCGCCGAGCGAGTTGACGAACGGCTCGGTGTTGACGCTTTCCCACAGCTTTTCGGCGCCGCGCCTGGCGAGCGTGTGCTCGACTTGCACCGAACCACGCAGACGGATCACGTCTTCCGCCGTGTAGCTGCGCTTCACGCCTTTCCAGCGCGGATCGGTTTCCCATTGCTGCTGGAGTTGCTTGGCTTGTTCTTCGCGCGTCGTCATGGTGTGCTCCTTATTTGCCTGTAATGGATGGGTGACTATCTGCCTTCTGCGAAGCGGTTGGCCCGGTTGGACGTTTCGTTTTCGTGAAGTCTTATAGAAGAGTCTAGGCAAATCGACGGCGCTGCAATAGCCGTCGCGAAGCGTTTTTGTGATATTTATATTTGTTTTAAATCAATGGCTTGTAATTGACGTTTCGCATTAAGAAACGATTTTTTCCATCTTGCAATAGGCTGTCTTGTGCTGTGCAGCACGATTTTTTACGACGCAAAAAAATTTTCCACATCGTGAAATTTAGACCGTGCCTGGAGTCGGGACGAAAAAAAACCGGCGCCTGAGCACCGGTTTCTTTCGACTCAGGGACGGCGCGGGGCCATCCTGGTCTTTTTCTAGCTGACTGCGAGTACTTCGTGAGCGCTGCAACCGGTCTTGCGACCCGAAGCAGCCTACGCTCACTTCAGCAATTAGCTGCCGCGACGCGCCGTACGCGGGCCGTCGCTGCGGCGCGCGCCGTAGCCGCCGTCACGCGAACCGCCGAAGCCTTCGCGCGAACCACCGTCACGCGAACCGCCGAAGCCTTCACGCGAACCACCGTCACGCGAACCGCTGCCAGCGGACTTGCCGGCCCAGCCGCCACCACTGCCGCTGCGCGAACCGCCGCCGTTGCCGGCCGGCTTGCCAGCGCCACTGCCGCTACCAAAGCGACGACCAGCACCGCCACCGTTGCCACCGCCCGGACGGCCACGGCCGCCAAAGCCAGGACGGCCGCCGTTGCCCGACGGAGCCGACTTGCGCGGCTCGAAGCCTGCGACGACATTGACCGGCAGCGGGGTGCGCACGAAGCGCTCGATGCGCTTCAGCGCGCCTTGTTCAGCGTGGTGCACGAGGCTCACTGCAATACCCGAGCGGCCAGCACGGCCGGTACGGCCGATACGGTGCACGTAGTCTTCAGCGAACTTCGGCAGATCGTAGTTGAACACGTGCGTGATGCCCGGGATGTCGATACCGCGAGCGGCGACGTCCGTTGCGACCAGCACGCGAACGCGACGCTCGCGCAGTGCCTTGATGGTGCGGTTACGCGCGCCTTGCGGCAGATCGCCGTGCAGAGCTGCCGATTCGAAACCGGCGTCGGCCAGACGGCCAGCCAGTTGGTCAGCGTCCATCTTGGTGGCCGTGAAGACGATAGCCTGATCGAGGCCTTCGTCGCGCAGCAGGTGGTCGAGCAGACGATCCTTGTGATCGCGGTCGTCCACGTAGTGAACCGTTTGCGAGATGTTGGTACGTTGTTCGAGGCGTTGAACGATCTCGATACGCTCCGGATCCTTCAGCAGGCGGCCGGTCAGCGAACCGATCTTGCCGTCGAGCGTGGCCGAGAACAACATCGTCTGACGCGTAGCCGGCGTAGCGGCAACGATCGTTTCGATGTCTTCGATGAAGCCCATGTCGAGCATGCGGTCGGCTTCGTCGAGCACCAGAATCTGCAGTTGCGACAGATCGATACGGCCGCGTTCCAGATGGTCGATCAGACGACCCGGCGTAGCAACCAGGATTTCCGGGTTCTTCGCCAGCAGCATCAGCTGTTGACCGTATGCGACGCCGCCCAGAATGCTGACGGTGCGCAGACGCTTCAGGTGCTTGCCGTACGTGGAGGCAGCGGTGGTGACCTGCATCGCGAGTTCGCGGGTCGGCGTCAGAACCAGCATGGTCGGACGTGCAACCGGTTGCGGACGACGCGTGGTGCGAGCGCCGTCGGCCGGGCGCGGCTCACGCGGCTGGCTGGCTTGCGACTTTTGCAGTTGCGAGAAACGCTCGATAGCCGGCAGCATGAACGCGGCGGTCTTGCCCGAACCGGTCGGGCTCGAGACCATCAGATCGCGACCGGCGATACCGGCGGGGATGGCGCGTTGTTGAACCGGCGTGGGGTTTTGATAACCGGCGGCGGTCAGCGCGGAGACGACATCCGCGGAGAGACCCAGCGACGCGAACGTCGGGCCGGTCGGCG
The DNA here is from genome assembly GCF_900996225.1 of Paraburkholderia sp. BCC1884. Classification (GTDB taxonomy): domain Bacteria; phylum Pseudomonadota; class Gammaproteobacteria; order Burkholderiales; family Burkholderiaceae; genus Paraburkholderia. The sequence continues at coordinate 331,233 of NZ_CAAJGL010000112.1, forward strand.
CAGCGGCTTCAGCGACAACGGCTTCCGGAGCGGCAGCAACGGCTGCAGCTTGTTCGGGAGCGTCGGCGAAACCGAGGGCTTGATCGGCGATGGCGTTCAGCGGGCTATTGGTATTGCTCGAAGTCATGAGAATCCTTGGTAAATCCTTGGTACACACGGAATTAAAACGTCGGCGCCAATCGGCATACCCAAGTCGTCGGATTCAGCGAGCAAAGAAGCAGCGAGCAAATCGAAAAACGGGGGCAGCTCGCGACAATGAAGGCGAGCTTTTCGTTAGAAGCTGTATCGGATGCGACATGCCAACACGGCGTGCCGCCAGCCTGGGACATGATCGCCCGTAGGGGGCTAGGCAGGAGGGGACAGGTTCTAAACTGGATTGGAGCTAAACGCTACGAGGCGCTGCGCCGCAAAGGCCGCTAGAGGAAAGCCGGGCAAAGCAGTGAAGCGCAGGCAGCATTGTATAGGGTTTTGTTGCACTGCGCCACCATTAGGACATTTCCTATTCGGAAAAGTCCTAATTATCGAAGCGGGATCAGGCCGAGGCGCCGCTCCTGAGCGATTCGACCAGATCGACGTATTGCTGCTTGGCGGCGTCCTGCGCGGTGCCCTTGAGCGCGGCCCACGCGTCGTACTTGTATTTGCCGACGATGTCGGTGAAGCCTGGCTTGTCGCCCGTGACATCGCCTTCGCTGGCCTGCTTGAAGAGGGCGTAGAGACGCAGCAGGGTCAGGTTGCCCGGACGCTCCGGCAGTTGCTTGACGTCTTCCTGGGCTTGGGCGAATTGGCTATTGATGTCGGTCATGGTCGTGGTGCCCGCCGGGCGGGATCGGGTTGAAGTCGGCCGACGATCATAGCAACTGAGCGGCGCGGCCGGACCGAGGGCTCCTTCCAAACCGCGCCGTCGACCCAGGCGAATCCAACGCGCTGCTTCCAAACCGTGACCGTCAGTCCGCGGGAATCCAACGCGGTCCAAACCACATGGGCGCGCGCCGCGCCGATTACAATACGGTCCATGACTCAAACTGTGCTCCTTGCCCTTGATACCTCGACCGAATTCTGCTCGGTGGCGCTGCTGTCCATCGGCAGCGGCACCGCTCCCCAGCTCTGGGTCCGCCACGAGCAAACCGGTGCGGTTTCCAGCACGCGCCTGCTCCCCGCAATCCGCGAACTTTTCGACGAAGCCGGCCTGAAACTGGCCGACTGCGACGCGATCGCCTTTGGCTCCGGACCCGGCTCGTTTACCGGTTTGCGTACGGCTACCGGCGTCGCGCAGGGACTCGCGTTCGGGTTGAATTTGCCGGTGGTGCCGGTCAGCACCTTGCTGGCCTGCGCCGAAAGTGCACGCTTGCGCGATCCGTCGGCGACGCGCGTGCTCGCCGCGCTCGACGCGCGCATGGACGAAGTCTATTGGGCCGACTACGCCTGGGACGACGCTCAGGGCGAGTGGCGCACCGTGCAGGCGGCGTCGCTCGATGCGCCGGAGCGCGTGGTGTTGCCGGAGGTGCCGTTCACGCTGGTGGGCAACGCCGCGGCGGCTTTTGGCGCGCGATTGCCGGCTGTCGCCGCCGCACGCGTGGTCGATGGCGAAGCGTTGCCGCATGCCGGAGCGCTGGTCCACGCGGCGTTGCGCGCGCTTCGTGCCGGCCGCACGGTGCCGGCCGATCAGGCGGCGCCGGAATACATCCGCAACAAGGTCGCGCAAACCACGGTGGAGCGCGTCGCCGAGAAAGCAGAAAAAGCCGCCAAGGCGGCTAAAGCTGCCGACGAGGCCGCTCAAATCGCCAATAGTGGAGCGCAAAACGCACCGCACGGAGAGCACCGGCAATGAGTGGCGTGTTGCTAGCCGACCGCTACATATCGCCGATGACCGAAGGCGATCTGGACGAGGTCGCCGCCGTCGAGAAAATCGCCTATGAATTTCCGTGGAGCCGGGGCAACTTCGGCGACTCGCTGCGCAACGGCTATTTCGGCATCTGCCTGCGGCATGTCACGGGCACGCTGATCGGTTATTGCGTGCTGATGCCGGTGGTCGACGAAATGCATCTGCTCAATCTGTGCGTGACGCCGGCCGCGCAGGGCGCCGGCGCCGGGCTCGCGCTGCTGCGCGAAGCGGTGCGCATGACCCGCGCCGAAAAGCTCGAGGGGCTGCTGCTCGAAGTGCGGCCGTCGAATCATCGGGCGATCCGGCTTTATGAACGCTTCGGCTTTGCTTCGATCGGCCGGCGCAAAAATTATTATCCGGCGCGGCATCGCAGCCGGGAGGACGCCATCGTGATGCGTTTCTCGTTTGCCACGGAGGGCGCAGATGGCGCTGCATGAATCGGTATTGGAAGAGTTTGGACTCACCCCGTTGTGGGTGCGTCGCGGTATGGCTGCCGCACAGGAACCGGCCGTTGAAGCGCAAGCCGGAACCGACGCCGGGCAGGGCACGCAGCGCGACGATGGGCGCGGCGCAGCGCAGACGTTGCCTTCCGTTCCAGTAGAACGGGATGGCGTGCAACCAGTCGTGCGTGCGAACGAGCCGCAACCGCAACCGCAACCGCAACCGCAACCGCAACCGCAACCGCAATCTCGCGTCCCCCGGCAACCCGCTTCCGACGCATCGCCACCCGAGGACGATTTCGCATGGTTCGACGATCTGCCCGCCCACCCGCCCGGACAGGCGACTGCTGAAGCGCGTCGGGAAGCGCCTGCGGCGCCTGCCATCCACACACTCGATTGGGACGCGTTGAGCCAGCGCGTCGCTGCCTGCGAAAGCTGCCGCCTTTGCGAAAAGCGCGCCAACACGGTGTTCGGCGTCGGCGATCGGGAGGCCGACTGGATGCTGATCGGCGAGGCGCCCGGTGAAAACGAGGACCGGCTGGGCGAGCCGTTCGTCGGCCAGGCCGGCAAGCTGCTCGACAACATGCTGCGTTCGCTCACGCTCGCGCGCGACACCAACGTCTACATCGCGAACGTGATCAAGTGCCGGCCGCCCGGCAACCGCAATCCCGAAGCGGACGAAGTCGCGCGCTGCGAACCTTATCTGCAACGTCAGGTGGGACTGGTCAAACCGAAGCTGATCGTCGCGTTGGGCCGCTTTGCCGCGCAAAGTCTGCTGAAGACCGACGCCAGCATTTCGTCGCTGCGTGGCCGCGTGCATGGATACGAAGGCGTGCCGGTGATCGTCACTTATCATCCGGCGTACCTGCTGCGCAGTCTGCCCGACAAGGCCAAGGCTTGGGCCGACCTATGCCTTGCGCGCGACACGTGGCGCGCGGCTGACAACGCGCCGTCGAGCGCGTCGCAGTGATGGCTGCGGATGCGCCGGCGGCGCGTCCCGTTTTCATGCGCGCTGCGCATGGGGAAGTGCTCGATACGCTGCTCGACACATTGCGCGACCCCGCGGTGCGTGATCTCGCGTGGCTGCTGCTGAGCGCCGACCTGTTGCGTGCGCAACCGCCTGTGGGCATCCTGGCGACTCCCTTCGACACGCCCCACGCGTTCCACGCGACCGTCGACTGGCTACGGGCGCTCGATGCCGCTCCCGAGCCGTTACATCGCAACCTCGCTGAACCACGCATCACGCGACTCGGTCGCTATGCCGAGCGGCTGCTTGGCTGGTTTCTGGAGAATGGACCCGGCGCGCGCCTGATCGCCGCGGGTGTGCCGCTGCGGCGCGACGGCGTCACGCTCGGTGAGTGCGATTTTCTGCTGCGCACGCAAGCGGGCGAGCGGCTTCATTGGGAACTCGCCGTGAAGTGCTATCTGCACGCCGGCGACTCGCGTGCGCAACTGGCGGACTACGTCGGCCCAAACCTGAAAGACCGCTTCGACCTCAAGCTCGCGCATGTGCTGAATCATCAGTTGCCGTTGAGTGCGCGCGAGGAGTTTGCTTCGGTCGGCCATGCGGGGCCGTGGACGCCGCAAATGTTCATCAAAGGCTGGCTGTTCTGCCGGCATGGCGAGACGCCGGTCGACCCCGACGCACTCGACCCAGCGCATGGATGCGGCTGGTGGGTGACGCGCAGCGATTGGCCGGCTTTTAGCGCGACGCATGCGCGATGCTGGCGGCCACTGCCGAGGCTGGAATGGCTCGCGCCGAGGCGCTATGAGCGTGGCGTGACGCCGCCCGAGGAAGCGTTTTTTATCGATGCCGGCACGCTTGCCGCGCAACTATCGCAGCAGCATGGTCCGTCGATGGTTGCCGCATTCGTCGAGGACAGTACTGGCAATCTGATCGAGCGCTCGCGCGGTTTCATCGTGCCGGACGAGTGGCCGGAACTGGCACGGGACTACGCACGTCGCGCCTGACGGGCAGCGATCGACTGCGTCCCGCGAACCATGCGTACGACGCAGCCCAGCAGCCTCACCACCACCGATAAAAATGATGCACCGGCCCGACGCCGTGACCGACCGCGAGCCGGTCGCTCGCCTGTAGCGCGCCGGTCAGATAAACCTTCGCGTCCGCAACCGCGCTTGCCAGATCGCCACGCTGCGGAATCAGCGCCGCAATCGCCGACGACAGCGTGCAGCCGGTCCCATGGGTATTCTTCACCGGCACGCGCGGACCGCCCAGGCGCAATGTGCCGCTGTCCTGCACGAGCCAATCCGGGCTGTCCGCCGCGCTCAGATGGCCGCCCTTCATCAGCACCGCACGCGCGCCGAGCGCGCGCAGCGCTTCGCCTTGCTCGACCATTCCGGCCTCATCCGTCGCAGCTTCCACACCGAGTAGCGCGGCGGCTTCCGGCAGATTAGGCGTCAGCAGATCGGCCAGCGGCAGCAATTCGTCACGCACCGCCGCGACCGCATCGGGTAGCAGCAGCGCGTGATTGCTCTTCGAAATCATCACCGTGTCGAGCACGATGTGTCCCGGCCTGTGGCGACGCAGCGCTTCGGCCACCGCGCGTGCGATCGGCGCGTTGGCCAGCATGCCGATTTTCACGGCGTCGATGCGGATGTCATCGAACACCGCATCGAGCTGCGCCGTAATGAAACCAGGGTCCGGTGCGTGAATCGCGGTGACGCCGCGCGTGTTCTGTGCGGTCAGCGCGGTGATCACGCTTGCGCCGTAAGCGCCGAGCGCCGAAAAAGCCTTCAGATCGGCCTGAATGCCAGCACCGCCGCCGGAATCGGAACCGGCGATCGTCAGCACATTGGGAATCGGTTGAGTCATGGCAAAGCGAGGAAGAAGGATGACGCGAGGATGACGCGAGGATGACACGGGCCCGCTCGCGAGAGCCGGCCCGCTGCGGGTCAGTGCTGCTTGACTTCGCCGATCAGCGCGACCGAGTCGAAGGCGCGCTGGTTGGCCTGATGACGGCGCATCACGAACCACATCATCACGCACACGAAGGTGCCGAACAGCACGATCACCGCGGCGACCGGCACGTCGAGCCAGACCAGCACCGCGTACAGACAGAGCATCACGAGCACCGAGAGGTTTTCGTTGAAATTCTGCACGGCGATCGAATGACCCGCCGACAGCAGCACGTGACCGCGATGCTGAAGTAGCGCGTTCATCGGCACGACGAAAAAGCCCGACAGGCCGCCGACGATCATCAGGAAAATATACGCAAAGATGAGATAGCCCGGCACGCGGAAGTGGCCGATGTGCAGGCCCCAATGCGCGGGGAACAGATCGCGCGTGTAGAAGGCCATCAGCATCACGGCGATACCCATCATGATTCCGACCGGCAGCACGGAGAGCGATTTCTTCAAGGGCACGCGCGAGGCGGCGAAGATCGCGCCGGCGGCGACGCCCACGGCCACGACCGCCTGCAGAATGGCCGCTTCGGAGAGCGACATGTTCAGCGACACTTCGGCCCACTTCAGCACGATGAATTGCAGCGTCGCGCCCGCACCCCAGAACAGCGTGGTGACCGCAAGCGAGATCTGGCCGAGCTTGTCGCGCCACAACACGAGGAAACAGTCGGCGAAATCGGTGACCAGCTTGATCGGGCCGCGCTCCTGTCTCGGGTAACGGGCGCCGGTGTCGGGAATGCGCAGGTTGAAGAGCGCGGCGACCACGTAGATCGCCATGATGACGAGCATCGCGGCTTCAGCCGGCGTGTTGACCGTGGGAATGTGCTGCCGCAGGATCGGCGCGGCGATGTGCGGGCTGATCAGCGCGCCACCGAGCACCGTGCCGAGAATGATCGAGCCGACCGTGGTGCCTTCGATCCAGCCGTTCGCGGCGACGAGGCGGTCAGGCGGCAGAAGCTCGGTGAGGATGCCGTATTTGGCGGGCGAGTAGGCCGCCGCGCCGAACCCCACGATGCCATAGGCGATCAACGGGTGCGCTCCGACCAGCATCGTGATGCAGCCCAGCACCTTGATGGTGTTGGTGACGAACATCACGCGACCCTTGGGACGGGAATCGGCGAAGGCCCCCACGAAGGCGGCCAGCACGACGTACGACAGCACAAAGAACAACTTGAGCAGCGGCGTCATCCAGTTCGGGGCGTGAAGATCTTTCAGCAGTGCAATAGCAGCGATCAGAAGCGCATTGTCGGCCAGCGACGAAAAAAACTGCGCGGCCATGATGGTGTAAAAACCTTTTTTCATCTGATGCGATGCTTTCCTCGCTGCGGTCTGTCCGCCCCGGCCGTGTGCAAAGCGTCCGGGCTTATGCCGTTCGAAATGGGTTGTGCGCACGGCTTTATATCATGAAAATAGCTGGATTCGGACTAGCAGAATCCTTGATCGCACCGCCCAGCGGGCTGCCGAGCGCTGAAAACGCCCTGTAAGCCGCTGATTCGCAAGCGTCTTTACGAAAATATCCCATGCCGCGCCCCCTTTCAGCCACGATCCACACTGCCGCTCTCGCCAATAATCTCGCCGTCGCCCGGCGCTACGCGCCAAAATCCAAAATCTGGGCCGTCGTCAAGGCCAATGCCTACGGGCACGGGCTTGCGCGCGCTTTTCCGGGCCTGCGCGCCACCGACGGCTTCGGATTGCTGGACCTCGAAGAAGCGGTGAAGTTGCGTGAATTGGGCTGGGCCGGTCCGATTCTGCTGCTCGAAGGTTTCTTTCGTCCGACCGATATCGACGTAATCGACCGCTACAGCCTGAGCACCGCGCTGCATTCGGACGAACAGCTGCGCATGCTCGAAATGGCGCGTCTGTCCAAGCCCGTCAACATCCAGCTGAAGATGAACACCGGTATGAACCGGCTCGGTTACACGCCGGAGAAATTCCGCGCGGCGTGGGAACGGGCGCGCGCGGCGCAAGGCGTCGGCCAGATCACGTTGATGACCCATTTTTCCGATGCCGACGGCGAACGCGGCATCGACTATCAGATGGAGGCGTTCGAACGCGGCGCGCAGGGCATCGCCGGCGCGCGCAGCCTCGCCAATTCGGCGGCTACGCTGTGGCATCCGGCCGCGCATTTCGACTGGGTACGGCCGGGCATCATTCTGTACGGCGCGTCGCCCTCGGGTGTCACGGCCGCGATCGAAGGCACCGGTTTGCAACCGGCCATGACGCTGGCCTCGGAGCTGATCGCCGTGCAGACGCTCACCGAAGGGCAGACGGTCGGTTACGGCTCGTCCTTCAGGTCGCGCGCGCCGATGCGCATCGGCGTGGTGGCGTGCGGTTACGCGGACGGCTATCCGCGCGTCGCGCCGGAAGGCACGCCGGTGATCGTCGACGGTGTGCGCACGCGGATCGTCGGTCGGGTGTCGATGGACATGCTCACGGTGGATCTGACGCCGGTGCCGACCGCCAACGTCGGCTCGCGCGTCGAACTGTGGGGCAACGCGTTGCCCATCGACGACGTTGCGCAGTCGTGCGGCACGATCGGCTACGAGCTGATGTGCGCGGTCGCGCCGCGCGTGCCGGTGCGGGCCGAATAAGGCGCGCGGCCTTTCCCGTGGCCGCTGCGCGCGGCGGCCCATCCAGCGTATCTATCCAGCAAACCGCAACACAGGCAAAAACGCGCGTGGCTAAACCGAAAACCTTGTACATCTGTAGTGAATGCGGCGGGCAATCGCCGAAATGGGCCGGACAGTGCCCCTCATGCCAGGCGTGGAACACGCTGGTCGAATCGGTGGCCGAAGCGCCTTCCACCCACCGTTTCCAGTCTCTCGCGAAGAGCGCGCCAGTGCGCCGCCTCGCCGACATCGACGCGTCCGACGTGCCGCGCTTTTCCACCGGCGTCAGCGAATTCGACCGCGTGCTCGGCGGCGGTCTGGTGCCCGGCGGCGTGGTGCTGATCGGCGGCGATCCGGGCATCGGCAAATCCACGCTGTTGCTGCAATCGCTCGCCGAAATCGCCGCGGACAAACGCGCGCTCTATATCAGCGGCGAAGAATCGGCCGCGCAGATTGCGTTGCGCGCGCAACGGCTTTCCTTGCTGGAGCCCGGCTCGAAAGCGAGCGAGCTGCAATTGCTGGCGGAAATCCAGCTCGAAAAAATCCAGGCGACGATCACCGAGCAGCGTCCCGACGTCGCCGTGATCGACTCGATCCAGACGGTCTATTCCGATGCGCTGACCTCCGCGCCGGGCTCGGTCGCGCAGGTCCGCGAGTGCGCGGCGCAACTCACGCGCATCGCCAAGCAGTCGGGCACGACCATCATCATGGTCGGCCACGTCACGAAGGAAGGCGCACTCGCCGGGCCGCGCGTGCTCGAGCACATCGTCGATACGGTGCTGTACTTCGAGGGCGATACTCACTCGTCGTACCGTCTCGTGCGCGCGATCAAGAACCGCTTCGGCGCGGTCAACGAACTGGGCGTGTTTGCGATGACCGAGCGCGGCTTGCGCGGCGTCGCCAATCCGTCGGCGCTGTTTTTGTCGCAGCACGAGCAGTCGGTGCCGGGTTCCTGCGTGCTGGTGACGCAGGAGGGTACCCGTCCGTTGCTGGTGGAAGTGCAGGCGCTGGTCGACTCGGCCAACGCGCCGAATCCACGCCGGCTCGCAGTCGGCCTCGAACAGAACCGGCTCGCGATGCTGCTGGCGGTGCTGCACCGCCACGCCGGCATCGCCTGTTTCGATCAGGACGTGTTTCTGAACGCGGTGGGCGGCGTGAAGATCACCGAGCCCGCCGCCGACCTGGCGGTGCTGCTGGCGATTCACTCGTCGATGCGCAACAAGCCGCTGCCGAAGGGGCTGGTGGTGTTCGGCGAAGTGGGGCTGGCCGGCGAGATCCGGCCCTCGCCGCGCGGTCAGGACCGGCTCAAGGAAGCGGCCAAGCTGGGCTTCTCGGTAGCGGTCATTCCCAAGGCAAACGCGCCGAAACAGCCGATCGAAGGCTTACAGGTCGTTGCGGTCGAGCGGATCGAACAGGCCATCGATCGGGTCCGCACGCTTGAATAGACGGGGCGAGGGCGTCGGCGGGGGTCCTTTGCGCCGTAATGGTCGGTAAATATCTCCATATTGGCTGTAACCTGAGCGCCATTCCTTTTTCTTAAGCTGCACGGATATTGCATCGCATCCCTATGCCCGAAAAAGGACCGCGCCTTGAAACACTCATATGAAACCGTACCCGAGCGGCCGATGCAGGTGCGCGGCTGCCGCGTCTCCGCACCGATTCGTCAGCCATGGGGCGGCGCCTGCCGGATTGTCGAGTGGATCGACACGACGGGGCAGATTTCGCGCCGCGTAGTCGCTGAAGATGTAACGGCGGCCGAGGTGCGCGCCACCATCAACCGTCATGTGGAAGGCCGCAAACACTTTCTCTACGACGACGAAAAGACGCCGCGTCAGACCTTGCCACGGCAGACCGTGGTGCGCCGCTGAGGCTCTGGCCTCGGGCCAGAGGTTGAGCGTTAGCCGGTCAGCCTGCTCTGATCGTTTTTGTTTTCGCCTTCGCCTTCGCTCGCCGCGGCGTACGCCTGCGGATTGAACAGCGGATGCCGCGCGGCTTCCGCTGCCGTCAACACAGGCGAGACGCAACAGTCGAGTGGCTCCAGCAGCAATACCCAATCTTCCAGATCATGCTTGCCGATCACGTCGGCCAGCTCCTGCGCCAGCGCGGCGGCGTCCGGGCCGCCGATCGCCTGACCGAGGCTCCAGTGTCGGGTGGCCCATTCGGGCCGGTCGAGCGCCATGCACAGCGTTTCCCAGAACTTCAGTTCGAGTGCGCCGACCGCGAGCCAGCGGTTATCGCGCGTGCGATAGAGGTTGTAGCAGGGTACGCCGCCGTTCAGCAGACCTGCGCCGACCGGCGGCGCGTCGCCGTCGTTGGCGAGCCCGACCTGAGCGACGACGTTGTGCGCGTAGGTCGCGTGCGTCATTGATACGTCGACGAAACGGCCTTCGCCGCCTCGCGACACGCACCAGAGCGCCGCGAGAATCTGCGTAACCGCGCTGAGCGCTCCGCCGAGCAGGTCGGCGATCTGGAAATTCGGCAGGATCGGCGTGCCGTCACGGCTCGCCAGTTGTTCCAGCACGCCCGCGTAACCGATGTAGTTCAGATCGTGACCGGCATGGTCGACGAACGGGCCGCTCGCGCCGTAACCGCTGATCGCACAGTAGACGAGCCGCGGGTTGATCGCGCGCAAAGTTTCGTAGCCGACGCCGAGACGCTCCATCACACCGGGCCGGAAGCTTTCGATCAGCACGTCCGCTTCGGCGGCCAACGCGCAGAGCACGTTGCGCCCGGCTTCCGATTTGAGGTCGAGACGCGTCTCGCGTTTGCCGCGGTTCACCAGCCGGTAGAACGCGCCGGGCCGGCCGGCCACGCGGTCGCTCGAAGACTGCATCATCGTGCGGGTAGGGTCGCCTGCGCCGGGCGCTTCGATCTTCAGCACATCGGCGCCGAGTTCGGCGAGCCGCAGGGCGGCCACCGGTCCCGGCAGCAGGCGCGTCAGGTCCAGCACGCGCAGTCCTTGCAACGCCGGCGGCGTTGCAGCGGACGGAGACACGGATATAGTCGTGGACGACAAGGCCAAACTCCCCTCGATGCCGGCGCGGATCGCAACAGCCTGCCGCTAGCCGATTTGTTCGAGTTCCTCGTGAGTCTCGAGCCATTCGGCTTCGAGTGCTTCGAGGCGCGCGTTCACATCTGCCTGACGACGGATTGCCTCCGTCAGTTTGCTCTTCTGCCCGGGCTCGTAACTCGCCGGATCGACGACGAACGCATCGAGCGTCGCCTTCTCGGCATTGAGCGAGTCCATTTCCTTCTCGATCTTGTTGATGCGGCTTTGCAGCGGTTTTTTCAGGTGCGCGAGCTTCTGACGCGTTTCCGCTTCGAGACGCCGCTGCTCCTTGCGGTTCACGCCGTTGTCGCTATCGCCGGCGCCGTTCTCCGGGGAACCGGCCTTGAGCGCCGCGCGCTGATCGGCCGCGTGCTGCAGCAGCCAGTCGCGGTAGTCGTCGAGATCGCCGTCGAACTCCTGCAGGCGATGCTTCGCGACCAGCATGAATTGATCGGTCGTCGCGCGCAGCAGATGCCGGTCGTGCGAAACCAGAATCAGCGTGCCTTCGAATTGCGCGAGCGCCATGGTCAGCGCATGACGCGTTTCGAGGTCCAGATGGTTGGTCGGCTCGTCGAGCAGCAGTAGATTCGGCTTTTGCCAGATGATCAAGGCAAGCGCGAGGCGCGCTTTCTCACCGCCGGAGAACGGCGCGATTTTCGCCGTCGCCATTTCGCCGGAGAAGTTGAAGCTGCCGAGGAAGTCGCGCAATTCCTGTTCGCGGGTGTCCGGCGCGAGCCGCGCGAGATGCTGCAAAGGCGTGTCGTCCGCGCGCAGCGTTTCGAGCTGATGCTGCGCGAAATAGCCGATACGCAGCCCCTTGCCTTCGCGCACATGGCCGCTGAGCGCTTCGAGCGTGCCGGCCAGCGTCTTGATCAGCGTGGACTTGCCCTGGCCGTTGGCACCGAGCAGGCCGATGCGCTGCCCGTTCTGAATCGACAGCATGACGTGCTCGACGATCGGAATCTCGATACCTTCTTCTTCGTTGCGATAACCGCAGCGCACGTTCTCCATCACCATCATCGGATTCGGCGCGGAGTCGGGCGTGCGGAATTCGAACGTGAAGGGCGATGTAGCATGCGCCGGCGCGATCAGCTCCATCTTTTCCAGCGCTTTCACACGGCTCTGCGCCTGACGCGCTTTGGTAGCCTGGGCCTTGAAGCGGTTGATGTAGCTCTGCAGATGCTCGACGGTGCGCTGCTGTTTCTCATACGCGCTCTGCTGCAATGCGATCTGCTGCGCGCGCAGGATCTCGAATTGCGAGTAATTGCCGCCGTAACGCTTGATCTGCTGTTGCTCCAGATGCAGCGTGACGTTGCAGACCGAGTCGAGAAATTCGCGGTCGTGCGAAATCACGATCAACGTGCCGGGATAACGGTGCAGCCAGTCTTCGAGCCAGACGATCGCGTCGAGGTCCAGGTGATTGGTCGGCTCGTCGAGCAGCAGTAGGTCGGAGCGGCACATCAGCGCCTGCGCCAGATTCAGTCGCATGCGCCAGCCGCCCGAGAAACTGCTGACCGGCTCGCGTGTCTGTTCCAGCGTGAAGCCGAGGCCGAGCAGCAGGGCTTCGGCGCGAGCGGGAGCGGTGTAGCCGTCAGCGTCCGCGAAGGCCGCGTGCGCTTCGCCTTCAGCCGCGCCGTCGTGCGCGGCCGACGCGGCGGCAATGCGCGCTTCGATCGAGCGCAACGCGGCGTCGCCGTCGAGCGTGTAGGCGAGGGCGGTCTTATCTGCGGCGGGGGTTTCCTGCGCGACGTGGGCGATCCGCCAGGTCGGCGGCATCGAAAAATCGCCGCCGTCCGCATGCAGTTCGCCGAGCAGCACGGCGAACAGCGTCGACTTGCCCGCGCCGTTCGCCCCCACCAGGCCAGCCTTCTCGCCGGGATTGAGGGTGAACGTGGTGTTGTCGAAGAGCGGCTTGGTGCCGCGCGCGAGACTGAACTGGTTAAAGCGGATCACGAAGAGGCCGGCGGAAGAAAACCGCTATTTTAGACTGCCGGGGCTGACACCGGGCGCTCAACCGGCATCGGCCATTCGGCCGACTGTACCGGCCCGGCTTTTGGCATAGACTGACGGCTTTTACGGGGGGAGCACATGACATCGATTTATTCGTTTTCGGCACGTACGCTCGGCGGCGAGGAAGTGAGTCTCGAGCAGTATCAGGGCAAGGTTTTATTGATCGTCAATACCGCGAGCGAATGTGGCTTCACGCCGCAATACGCGGGTCTGCAGAAGGTGTACGACACTTACGCGGCACGTGGTCTCGCGGTGCTCGGTTTTCCGTGCAACCAGTTCGGCAAACAGGAGCCGGGCGACGCCACCCAGATCGGCAGCTTCTGCGAAAAGAACTATGGCGTGACCTTTCCGATGTTCGACAAGGTCGACGTGAACGGTGCGAACGCGCATCCGCTGTTCCGCTATCTGACAGGCGAGGCACCGGGCCTGCTGGGCCTCGAAGGGATCAAGTGGAATTTCACCAAATTCCTGATCGGCCGCGACGGCAGTGTGATCAAGCGCTATGCGCCGCTGACCAAGCCCGAGGCGATCACCGAGGATATCGAAAAGCTGTTGTGAGGCAGCGGGGTGCGCGCTCGAGGCGCACCCGCGACTTGCGTGCGAAACGCGGCGTTTACAGGATCGGCGAGAAGAGCCGCGCCACGTGCATTGCCACACGTCGCCATGCGCTCGCTTCCCGATATTCGTTGCGATCGATTTCGAGCGATTCGGCGAAGTCGGCGAGCAGCATGGTTTCGACCTCGCCGGCAAAGCCGCGGTCCACGGTCAGCACCATGATCTCGAAGTTCAGGCGGAACGAACGGTTGTCGAGATTGGCGCTGCCGATTGCCGCGGCCACGCTGTCGATCAGCACCACCTTCTGATGCAGGAAACCCGGCTGGTAGCGGAAGATGCGGATACCCGCGCGCAACGAGTCGTAGGCGTAGAGTTTCGAGGCCGCGAAGACGACCAGATGATCGCGCCGGCTAGGAATCAGAATGCGCACGTCCACGCCGCGCAGCACGGCGAGGCGCAGCGCCGAGAACACGGCTTCGTCGGGCACGAGGTAGGGCGTGGTGATCCAGATACGCTCGCGCGCCGCATTGATCGCTTCGACGAAAAAGAGGGAACAGGTCTCCTGTTTGTCGGCGGGCCCGCTCGGTACGACGAGGCAGTGCATGGCGTGGTTCGCGGCCGGGTGATCGGGCGGGGTGTCGAGTGGATCGCCCGCCAGGATGGTCGAGAGGGTTGCCAATGCATCGGCGGCCGGGATGTCTGCCGGGTCGCTCGTCCGGTTGTCTGGCCGGTGATCTACCCGGTCTTCCGCAGTGGGTGCGCTCTCGGCGCTCACCGTAGCCGGAGTCGTCGCGAGCGTAGCCAGGCCATGGGTCGCCGAGGCGTTCGACAGTGCTGCGATCGCGTGATCCGAAGAGTGGTTCGACGCAACGGCGATCACCCGGCTCGCTGCCTCGTTCGACGCGGCGACCGGCGCGTCATCGGTCCGATCCTCCGGGCGCGCCGTCGGCATATCGAATTCGGGCATCTGTTGCGTCGCCCAGTGCCAGTCTTCGGTGAACACGAACTGGATGCTGGCGACCGCCGGCCCCCGCACTTCGATATGCGTATCGCGCCACGGCGAGAGCGGTGGTTTGCCGCCGAGATACTCGACGCCCACGTTGTGGCCGCCCACGAACGCGCGTTCGCCATCGACTGAAACGATCTTGCGGTGATTGCGGAAATTCAGTTGCAGACGATTCACGAAGCGGCGATTGGTGGCGAACGGATGCGTCTCCACGCCGCCCGCGCGCAGCGCCGCCACGTAGCGGTGAGGCAGATCGAAGCTGCCGATACTGTCGTACAGGAAGTAGACGCGCACACCTTGTTGGGCTTTTGCGATCAGTGCGTCTTTGAGCATTTCGCCCAGCGCATCGTCGCGCACGATGAAGAACTGCACGATCACGTAGCGCCGTGCGCTCTCGATGGCTTCGAAAATGGCTTCAAAAGTTGCCGCGCCGTTCACCAGCGTGCGCACGGAATTGCCCGGCAGGAAAGGCATGCCGCCGAGGCGCGTGAGCGAATGCACGAGTCTCGCTCCAAGCTCCTGCGTAGGCAATCCCGCCGACGAAGCCTGGGTATCCCATTCCGGCGGATGCGCCCGCGTGCGCATCAATTCGTTCTCGACCCGGCGCGCGTCCGCGTAACCCGCGAATTTGCTGCGGCCGAGGAAGAGATACGGAATCACCGTGAGATAAGGCATGGCGACCAGCGACACGGCCCACGCGATCGCGCCTTGCGAGGTGCGGGTGTTGAGAATCGCGTGACACGCCGCGACCACGCCGAGGATATGGCACAGGGCGACCAGCGGGCCAACGTGAAGCAGGTCGAATTGCATAGGCGGCAGAAGGGTTGGCAAAAGGCCGCCGGGCTCGCGCAAGCGCGCAGCAGACAGCTGACCGCGCTCATCTTACCGAACGCGCACGGGTTGAGGGCGGTTCGGATCACGCGCGACGGCGTCGCCCACGAATGCGCCGGGCGCGGGCCGCAGAAAACACGAAGCGCGGCAGGAGAGCTACCCCTGCCGCGCTTCGCGGAGATCGACGATGAAACCTCAGACCGGCAGATCGGCAGCCTGAATCAGGAACACGTTGTCATCACCGGCGCTGGTCGACAGCCACACCAGATCGAGGCCGCCGAACGCGGCTTCCACGTTCGCGCGCTCGTTGCCGATTTCGACCACGAGCACACCGTTTTCGGTCAGCCAGTTGCGCGCCTGGGAAATGATCCGGCGCACGATGTCCATGCCGTCGTCGCCGCCTGCCAGCGCCATGTCCGGCTCGTGCTTGTATTCGGCAGGCAATTCCTGCATCGAAGTGGCATTGACATACGGCGGATTGCTGATGATCACGTCGTAGCGGCGCTCGGCGAGCGGCGCGTACAGATCGCCTTCGAACAAGGCGATGCGGTCTTCGAGCTTATATTCGGTGACGTTGCGCGTGGCGACTTCAAGCGCCGGCGCCGACAGATCGACCGCATCGATATCCGCGTTCGGAAAGGCGTGCGCCGCGAGAATCGCGAGGCAGCCGGAGCCCGTGCACAACTCCAGCACCGCGCCCACCTGCTCGGGATCTTCCACGTACGGCTGCAAACCGTCCTGCAGCAGTTCGCCGATGAACGAGCGCGGCACGATCACACGCTCATCCACGTGGAAGCGGAAGCCATGCATCCACGCTTCCTGCGTGATGTAGGCGGCCGGCACGCGCTCGGTGGCGCGGCGCTCGATCACGTTCAGCACCGCGTCGACTTCGGCCGGGCTCAGGCGCGCGTCGAGAAACGGCTCCAGCAGATCGAGCGGCAGATGCAGCGTGTGCAGCACGAGGTAGGCGGCTTCGTCGTAAGCGTTGGCCGAACCGTGGCCGAACGACAGATCGGCCTGATTGAAGCGCGACACCGCGAAACGCAGCAGGTCGCGAACAGTGGAAAACGGGAGCGTCATCGCAAATAGTCCTTGGGTCACGCAATAAGTTGTTCGAGCACGCGGCGATACACGTTTTTCAGCGGCTCGATGTGTGCGACTTCGATATGTTCGTCGATCTTGTGGATGCTGGCGTTGAGCGGCCCGAATTCGATCACCTGCGGGCAGATGCGTGCGATGAAGCGGCCGTCCGAGGTGCCGCCGGTGGTCGACAGTTCGGTCGTCACACCGGTCTCGTCCCTGATCGCCTGGGCGAGCGCGTTCGACAGTTCGCCGCGCGGCGTGAGGAACGGCAGGCCGCTCACCGACCAGTGCAGGTCGTATTCAAGGCCGTGTTTGTCGAGGATCGCCTGCACGCGGGCCTGCAAGCCTTCCACCGTGCTGGCGGTCGAAAAGCGGAAATTGAACATCACGTCCGCGTGACCCGCGATCACGTTGGTTGCGCCGGTGCCGCTGTGGATATTCGACACCTGCCACGTGGTGGGCGGAAAGTATTCGTTGCCGTCGTCCCAGCTTTCGGCGACCAGTTCGGCCAGCGCGGGCGCGAGCAGGTGCACCGGATTCTTCGCCAGATGCGGATAGGCGATGTGACCTTGCACGCCCTTGACGATCAGCTTGCCGGACATCGAGCCACGCCGGCCGTTCTTCACCATGTCGCCGAGCTGCGCGCTCGACGTCGGCTCGCCGACGATGCAATAGTCCATGCGCTCGCCGCGCACCTGCAAGGCCTCGACCACTTTGACGGTGCCGTCGGTGGCCGGGCCTTCTTCATCGCTCGTGATGAGGAAGGCGATCGTGCCGCGATGCGCCGGGTGCGCCGCGACGAATTCCTCGCTCGCCACCACGAAGCCCGCGATCGACGCCTTCATATCGGCCGCACCGCGCCCGTACAGCTTGCCGTCACGATGGGTCGGTTCGAAGGGCGCTGATTGCCACTGTTCGAGCGGGCCGGTCGGCACGACGTCGGTATGGCCGGCGAAGGCGAGCAGTTTGCCCTTCGTGCCATCCACGCCGCGTTTGACGGCCCACAGATTGGTCACGCCGTTCGATTCGATCGTTTCGTGCCCGAAGCCGATTGCCGACAGGCGTTCGATCAGGAGGCGCTGGCAATGCTGGTCGTCGGGCGTAACGGACGCGCGCGAGATCAGTTGTTCGGTAAGGGCGAGGGTGCCGGACATGGATTCAGTACAAGCCACTTTGAAATGAAAAAATGCCGGCTGACGGTGCAACACCGCAGCCGGCAACAGCTTTCAGGCAACGCGGCGAGGCCGCGTTTTGCCACGTATTGCGATGCGATGCGATGCGATGCGATGCGCGCGCCGGAACCTGATTGCGCCGCCATTGCGCGCCGCTTCAGACCCCGCGCCGCGGATCAGGCAAACAGCGCCGCGTACTCATCCGCCGAAAAGCCCAGCGACTTGACCCGGCCGTTCACCACCAGCACGGGCCGCTTGATCACCGACGGCTTGTGGATCATCAGCGCGATCGCACCCGACTGCGTGTCCGCCGCCGCTTTCATCTCGTCGGACAGGCCACGCCACGTGGTGCCACGACGGTTCAGCAGCGCGTCGAGCTTCACGTCTTTCAGCCAGTCCTGCACGAGCGGTTCGGCCACGCCGTGCTTCTTGAAGTCGTAAAACTCGAATTCGACGCCGTGTTCTTCCAGCCACACACGGGCTTTCTTCACGGTGTCGCAGTTCGGGATGCCGAAGACGACGGTTTTGGTCCCGCGCGCCATTAGTCGCCTCGCAGCAGCTCGTTCAGGCCGACCTTCGCACGCGTCTTGGCGTCGACCTTCTTGACGATCACGGCGCAGTAGAGGCTATGCGAGCCATCTTTCGACGGCAGGTTGCCCGCCACCACCACCGAGCCCGCCGGAATGCGGCCGTACGTCACTTCGCCGGTTTCGCGGTCGAAAATCTTGGTGCTCTGGCCGAGGTACACGCCCATCGAGATCACCGAGTTTTCTTCGACGATCACGCCTTCCACCACTTCCGAACGCGCGCCGATGAAGCAGTTGTCTTCGATGATGACCGGGTTCGCCTGCAGCGGCTCCAGCACGCCGCCGATGCCCACGCCGCCCGACAGGTGGACGTTCTTGCCGATCTGCGCGCACGAACCGACGGTGGCCCAGGTATCGACCATCGTGCCTTCGTCGACGTACGCGCCGATGTTGGTGTACGACGGCATCAGCACGACGTTCTTCGCGATGAACGAGCCACGGCGCGCGATCGCGGGCGGCACCACGCGGAAGCCGCCGGCGGCGAAGTCTTCAGCGGTGTAGTTGGCGAACTTCGACGGCACCTTGTCGTAGAACTGGCTGTAACCGCCAGCCGGCATCGGTGCGTTGTCTTCGAGGCGGAACGACAGCAGCACGGCTTTCTTCAGCCATTGGTTCACGACCCAGTCGCCGTCTTTCTTCTCGGCGACGCGCAGCGCGCCCTTGTCCAGTTGCTCGATGGCGTGGGCGACGGCTTCGCGCACGTCGGCGGGAGCGGCCTTCGGCGACAGTTCGGCGCGGTTTTCCCAGGCGGTGTCGATGATCTGCTGAAGTTGTTGCGACATATGCGTGCTTTTCTGAAGAGTTGAAGTCTGAAGAAGGAGATGCGGCGCGGGGCGTTAGCTCGAAAACGACCGAAGCAAACTCAACCCGCGAGCGCGCGGCAAAAATCGACGATCCGCTGTGCGCCTTGCGTGCATTCGTCGACATTGGCGACGAGCGCGAGGCGCACGAAATTGCGGCCGGGGTTCACGCCGTGCGCAGTGCGCGCGAGGAACGAGCCCGGCAGAACCGTCACATTATAGTCGGCGTAGAGGCGCTGGGCGAACTCGGTATCCGTAAGGCCCGTGCGCGAGACGTCCGCCCACAGGTAAAACGCGGCGTCGGGCAGGCGCACGTCGAGCACCTCGGCGAGCATCGGCGTGACGGTGGCAAACTTCTGCACGTACTTCGCGCGGTTCTCGCGCACGTGCGTCTCGTCGTTCCAGGCCGCGATGCTGGCGCTCTGGAACACCGTCGACAAGGCCGCGCCGTGGTACGTGCGGTAGAGCAGGAAAGCTTTCAGGATCGCCGCGTCGCCCGCGACGAAACCCGAGCGCATGCCCGGCACGTTGGAGCGCTTGGACAGGCTCGACAGCATGATGAGCCGCTCGAAGCCACGGCCGAGCCGATGCGCGGCTTCCAGCGCGCCGAGCGGCGGCTGCGCTTCGTCGAAATAGATTTCCGAGTAGCACTCGTCGGAGGCGATCACGAAGCCGTAGCGGTCCGACAGCGCGAACAGTTCGCGCCAGTCGTCGAGCGTGAGCACCGCGCCCGTCGGGTTGCCGGGCGAGCAGACGTACAGCAGTTGCGTGCGCGCCCAGATGTCGGCCGGTACCGCCGAATAGTCGCAGGCGAAGTTGCGCGCCGGGTCGCTATTGACGAAATACGGCTGCGCGCCGGCGAGAATCGCCGCGCCTTCGTAGATTTGGTAGAACGGGTTCGGACAGAGTACGATCGCAGGCTCGCTGTCAGCCTTCGCGTTGGCGTTCCCGTTGGCGTTGCGTTTCGGATCGATCACCGTCTGTGCCAGCGCGAACAGCGCCTCGCGCGAACCCGACACCGGCAGCACCTGAGTGGCCGGATCGACCGGCGGCAGGTTGTAGCGCTGCGTGACCCATTGCGCGATCGATTCGCGCAGAGCGGGCGAGCCGAGCGTGGCCGGATACGTGGCGAGACCGCCGAGCGAGGCGATCACGGCGTCGCGGATCAGCGCCGGCGTGGGATGTTTCGGCTCGCCGATGCCGAAGCTGATAGGCGCAAGGCCGGCCGGCGGCGTGACGTCTTTGAAAAGCACGCGCAGCTTTTCGAACGGATAGGACTGAAGGGAATCGAGTAGCGGGTTCACTGGACGGATCGAGCCTGATCGAGGATGGGCGCAGACGTAGGCAGCAGGATGAGCAGGATGCTGGCCACGCGCACCGGCGGCGCGGCGCATGACAATGCGCCAGACGGGACGGCAGCGGCGGCGAGTAGAGGATTATAGCGTGGCGCAACCCGCCAGGCGGCGCAGGCAATGCGTTGCAGCGGGAACGACGCGAACCGCCGACGGTTCGCGCAAGAGAGAAGCAGGAGCAGCAATGTACGCAGCAGTCCTGGAGACATTCGGACCAGGTGGGCGCAAGAACGCCGCGGTCCGCAACAGAATCACCGCGAGCGACGCCGCAGGCAACCCCGAGGGACGCGACCGAACCGCTGTCTTCCTTGTCACACCAGGTTCGACAAGCGCGACAAGCTCATCGGGCCACGCCAGTTGCGCCCCCAGCGACTCCGCCAGGAGTCTCGCACCATGACCAACTGGCTTCGTAACGGCTGGCCGACGCTCGCAATCATGCTGGGCGCATCGGTGTGGGGCATGATCTGGTATCCGCTACGCATGCTCGCGGCGCTCGGCGTCACCGGCACGGCGGCCAGCGCGCTGACGAGCGGCGCCGGTTGCCTGTTCGTTCTACTGGTGCGTTATCGGACGCTCAAGACGGTGCGCTGGCACTGGCTGCTGCCGGCCCTGGCATTGGCGGCGGGCATCACCAACCTCGGCTTCGTGTGGGGCTCGATCCACGGCCAGGTGATGCGCGTGCTGCTGCTGTTCTATCTGACCCCGGCCTGGACCGCGCTCTTCGCGCACTTCATCCTGCACGAGCGGCTGACCTGGGCGGGTGCGGGGCTCGCGGCGCTGTCGCTGGCCGGCGCGATGACCATGCTGTGGTCGCCCCAGCTCGGTCTTCCCGTGCCCGGCAATCTCGCCGAATGGGCGGGCCTCGCCGGCGGCATGGGCTTCGCGATGAGCAATGTGCTGATCCTGAAGACGAGCCGTGTGCTGCCCGACATGAAGCCCGAAATGCGTACCGCGACGATCTTCGGCGGCGCGGCGATTTTCAGCGCCTGCGCCTCGCTGTTCGAAGCGATGCCTGCGCCGCCCACCGGCGCGCACCTCGGCACGGCCGCGTGGCTGGTAGTCGGCCTCGGTTTTCTGCTGGCGTCCAACAATATGCTGGTGCAGTACGGGCTCGCCCGCGTGCCGGCCAATCGGGCGTCGATCATCATGCTGTTCGAGATCGTCGTCACGGCGTTGTCCGCGTGGCTATTTGCCGGCGAAACGCCCGGCCCGCGCGAGTGGGCAGGCGGCCTGTGCATCGTGCTGGCCTCGGCGCTGTCCAGTTGGGTGCATCGGACCAGGGCGCTGCCGCCCGATCCGGACAATCCCGAGCCGGGCCTCGCAGCGGGCCGCGAAACAGACCGTAAGGACGGTAAGAACCGCTCACGTGCGATGGTATGATTGCCCCTCATTAGCCGGCGCACGTTTCACCGCGTGCAGTCGGCGCCCGTGTCGCGAAGGTTCGCGAGTCGTTTCGCCGTCGTGGCGAGCGGCCAGCGCGGCCTTCACGAGCTACCTGATATTTTCCCTTTTCAAACAGCGAAATCGCCGTGCGTCTGACCTCGATCAAACTCGCTGGCTTCAAGTCATTCGTCGATCCTACGCATTTCCAGGTCCCGGGCCAGCTGGTCGGCGTGGTGGGACCGAATGGATGCGGCAAGTCCAACATCATCGATGCCGTGCGCTGGGTGCTCGGCGAATCGCGCGCCTCCGAGCTGCGTGGCGAGTCGATGCAGGACGTGATCTTCAATGGCTCGACCGCGCGCAAGCCGGGTAGCCGCGCCAGCGTCGAACTCGTGTTCGACAACGCCGACGGCCGTGCCGCCGGACAGTGGGGCCAGTATGCCGAAATCGCCGTGAAGCGCGTGCTCACGCGCGACGGCACCTCGAGCTACTACATCAACAATCTGCCGGCGCGTCGCCGCGACATTCAGGACATTTTCCTCGGCACCGGTCTCGGGCCGCGCGCCTACGCGATCATCGGGCAGGGCATGATCGCGCGCCTGATCGAGGCGAAGCCGGAAGAGTTGCGCGTGTTTCTGGAAGAAGCCGCGGGCGTGTCGAAGTACAAGGAACGCCGTCGCGAGACCGAGAACCGTCTGCACGACACGCGCGAGAATCTGACGCGGGTCGAAGACATCGTCCGCGAGTTGGGTGCGAATCTGGAAAAGCTGGAAGCGCAGGCCATCGTCGCGACCCGCTATAAGGATCTGCAGACCGACGGTGAAGAGAAGCAGCGTCTCCTGTGGCTGTTGCGCAAGAACGAAGCGGGCGGCGAGCAGGAACGTCAGCAGCGCGCGATCGAGCAGGCGCAGATCGACCTCGAAGCGCAAACCGCCCGGCTGCGTGAAGTCGAAGCGCAGCTGGAAACGCTGCGCGTCGCGCATTATTCCGCCAGCGATGCGATGCAAGGCGCGCAAGGCTCGCTGTACGAGGCGAACGCCGAAGTCAGCCGGCTCGAAGCCGAGATCAAGTTCATCGTCGAATCGCGCAATCGCACTCAGGCGCAGATCGCCGCGTTGACCGCGCAGCGTGAGCAGTGGCAGTCGCAGGCTCAAAAGGCCCAGGGCGATCTCGAAGACGCCGAAGAACAACTGGCCGTCGCGGAAGAAAAAGCCGCGATCGCCGAAGAAGAAGCCGCCGCTAAGCACGACGCGATGCCCGCGCTCGAAGCCCGCTGGCGCGACGCGCAAACCGGATTGAACGCCGAGCGCGGCGGTATCGCGCAGACCGAACAGGCGCTCAAGCTCGAAGCCGCGCATCAACGCAATGCCGACCAGCAATTGCAGCAGTTGCAGCAGCGTCACGAACGCCTGAAGCTGGAAGCGGGCGGTCTGGACGCCCCCGACGAAGCGCAGCTCGAAGACTTGCGCATGCAGCTCGCCGAGCACGAAGAAATCCTGCACGACGCGCAAGCCCGCCTCGCCGACGCGCAGGAAACGCTGCCGCGTCTGGACGGCGAACGCCGTGCCGCCCAGGAGCGCGTGCAGTCGGAAAGTGCGCAGATTCATCAGCTCGACGCACGCCTCGCCGCGCTCAGGCAGCTGCAGGAAAACGTCCAGACCGAGGGCAAGATCCAGCCGTGGCTCGACAAGCACGAACTGGGCGGCCTGCCGCGTCTGTGGAAGAAGCTGCATGTCGAAGCGGGCTGGGAAGCCGCGCTCGAAGCCGTGTTGCGCGAGCGTCTGGCCGCGCTGGAAGTATCGAATCTCGACTGGGTCAAGGCGTTCGCGACCGATGCGCCGCCTGCCAAGCTCGCCTTCTACGCACCGCCCGCGGCGGGTCAACCCGCCGCGACGCCGGCCGCGTTGCGCCCGCTGCTGTCGCTGGTGCGTATCGACGACGCCGGCATTCGCGCCGTGCTGAACGACTGGCTGGGTCTGTCCTTCGTCGCCGACGATCTGCAGCAGGCTCTGGCGATGCGCGCGCAACTGCCGGAAGGCGGTTCGTTCGTCGTCAAGGCGGGTCACTTGGTGACGCGCGTGGGCGTGCAGTTGTATGCCGCCGATTCGGAACAGGCCGGCATGCTGGCCCGCCAGCAGGAAATCGAAAACCTCGGCCGTCAGGTGCGCGCACAGGCCTTGCTCGCGGACGAAGCGAAGGCCGCCGCGATCCGCGCCGAAGCCGCTCACACGCAAGCCGCCCAGGCGTTGACCGATGTGCGCCAGCAGGCCGAACGCGCCACGCAACGCGTGCACGCCTTGCAGATGGACGTGCTCAAGCTCACGCAGGCACACGAGCGCTACACGCAGCGCAGCACGCAGATTCGCGAGGAACTCGAAGAGATCACCGCGCAGATCGAAGAGCAACGCGCGATGCGTGCGGAGTCGGAAGCGAACTTCGAGCGTCACGACGGCGAACTCGCCGAACTGCAGGCGCGTTTCGAAGATCATCAACTGGCTTTCGAAGCGCTCGACGAAGCCCTCACCGCCGCGCGCGGGCAGGCGCGCGATCTCGATCGTGCCGCCACCGATGCGCGCTTCGCCGCGCGCAACATGGCGAACCGCATCGACGAATTGAAGCGCAGCATCCAGGTCGCGCACGAGCAGAGCGAGCGGGTCGCGGCGTCGCTGGAAGACGCGCGCGCCGAGCTCGAAACGATCAACGAGCAGACCGCCCATACCGGCTTGCAGGACGCGCTCGATATTCGCGCCGTCAAGGAAGAGGCGCTGCACGCCGCGCGTCTCGAACTGGACGACCTGACCGCCAAGCTGCGTGCCGCCGACGAAACGCGTCTGAGCGCCGAGCGCGCGTTGCAACCGCTGCGCGATCGCATCAACGAATTGCAGTTGAAGGAACAGGCGGCGCGTCTGAACGGCGAGCAGTTCATCGAGCAACTGGCCGCGGCCGGTGTCGACGAGGCCGAGTTGCAGGCCAAGCTCACGCCGGACATGAAGCCGTCGTATCTGCAGGGCGAAGTCACGCGCATCAACAACGCGATCGCGGCGCTCGGTCCGGTCAACATGGCCGCGCTCGACGAACTGAAGGCGGCGAGCGAGCGCAAGAGCTTCCTCGACGCGCAATCGACCGACCTGAACAGCGCGATCGAAACGCTCGAAGACGCCATCCGCAAGATCGACGCGGAAACGCGCACGCTCCTGCAAGGCACCTTCGACCAGGTCAATCACCACTTCGGCGAACTGTTCCCGCGTCTGTTTGGCGGCGGCCAGGCCAGGCTGATCATGACCGGCGACGAAATTCTCGACGCCGGCGTGCAGGTGATGGCGCAGCCGCCGGGCAAGAAGAATTCGACCATCCATCTGCTCTCGGGTGGTGAGAAGGCGCTGACGGCGACCGCGCTGGTGTTCGCGATGTTCCAGTTGAATCCCGCACCGTTCTGTTTGCTCGACGAAGTGGACGCACCGCTCGACGACGCCAACACGGAACGCTTCGCGAACCTCGTGCGCGCGATGTCGGACAAGACCCAGTTCCTGTTCATCTCGCACAACAAGATCGCGATGGAAATGGCGCAGCAGTTGATCGGCGTGACCATGCAGGAGCAGGGCGTGTCGCGGATCGTGGCGGTGGACATGGAATCGGCGGCGGGTTTCGCCCAGAATATCGGTTGAGTCTGGGTTTGAATTGATGAACGCGGGCGCCCGCGTTCAGCGCAGCGGCCACTGGCCGCGCGAAACGTGGGGCGGGCGCAGAACCGCGCAGACAGAAGAATTGCTGATGGAGCATGCATGGACGAGTTGACACTCGGTTTGATCGGCGCTGGCGCCGTGGTGGTCGGGGGCGTGGTCGTGTACAACGCGTGGCAAGGCGCGAAGGTGCGCCGCAAGATGCCGCGGCCGATGCCCGCAGAAACCGCCGAGAACTTCGCGCGGGACGATCAGGAGGAGCAGAGCCCGTTTATCGAACCGGCTCGTCCGACTACGCGTCGCGAGCCGGTGGTGGGCGGTTCGGATGCGGGAGCGGAAACGGCAGCGGCGCGCGTAGAGCCGACTTTTGGCGTCGCGGGTGCCGCGCCGCTCGATACGGCGGCCGATATCCAGGCCGAGACGACGACGCCGAACGGCTATCCGGAAGCCGAGGGTGTGGCGCAAGCCGAGCGCGGCGAGGGCGCCGAAGAGGCTGCTGCTACCGCTCGCCAGGCCGAGGAGCCGCAGGAACCGATTCTGCCCGCCGCTACGACGATTTCGTCGGCGCCGCCGGCTATCGTCGATCGCCGGATCGACTGCATCGTGCCGATTCGCCTGAACGGCCCGGTCGCGGGCGACAAGGTCATTCCGCTCGCGCAGCGTCTGCGCCGCGCCGGCAGCAAGCCGGTGCATATCGAAGGCAAGCTCGAAGGCGGCGCGTGGGAATTGCTGCAAAACGGCGCGCGCTACGAAGAATTACGCGCGGCCGCGCAACTGGCCAATCGCAGCGGCGCGCTCAACGAGCTGGAGTTCTCCGAGTTCGTGACCGGCGTGCAGCAGTTCGCCGATGCGCTGGATGCGTCGCCGGAATTTCCCGACATGCTCGAAACGGTCGCAATGGCGCGTGAGCTGGACGGTTTTGCCGCACAGTGCGACGCGCAGCTGTCGATCAACGTGCTCTCGGACGGCGCGCCGTGGTCGGCCAATTATGTGCAGGCGGTGGCGTCGCAAGACGGTTTGCTGCTCTCGCGCGACGGCACGCGCTTCGTCAAGCTCGACGCGAGGCAAAGCCCGGTGTTCATGCTGCAATTCGGCGACACCAACTTCCTGCGCGACGACCTGACCTACAAGGGCGGCCAGATGATTACGCTGGTGCTCGACGTACCGGTGGCCGACGAGGACATCCTGCCGTTCCGGCTGATGTGCGACTACGCGAAATCGCTGGCTGAGCGGATCGGCGGACGGGTAGTCGACGACGGACGCCGGCCATTGCCCGAAAGCGCGCTGCTCGCCATCGAAAAACAGCTGATGACGCTTTACGCGAAGCTCGAACAGGCGGGCATTCCCGCCGGTTCGCCGGCCACGCGGCGTTTGTTCAGCCAGTAAGCTGCGCGTTTTTTCGTGGTGTTTGTGACGGCCGCACGATGTGCGGCCGTTGTCGTTTCGGGCGGCGTAATCGCCCAGCACGAGATGTCGTGGGGGACGCCGCGAAACTGGCCATCCGGCCGATGTAAAGGGGCACGCTTCCTGCGATAATCCAATGTCCTGATTTCACTTAACGCAGCTTCCGACCGCATGTCCCGAACTCCCGCTTCCCCTCCAGCAACCAGCGCTCCCGCCGAGCGGGCCGCGTGGCTGCGCGCAGAACTCGAACGAGCCAACTACGCGTACTACGTGCTCGACCAGCCGGACCTGCCGGACGCGGAATACGACAAGCTCTTCAAGGAACTGGAGCGTATCGAGACGGAGCATCCGGACCTGATCGTGCCGGATTCGCCCACTCAGCGAGTCGGCGGTGAGGCGGCGAGCGGCTTCGAGCCGGTCGTCCACGACCAGCCCATGCTGTCTCTGAACAACGGTTTCGCCGACGAAGACATCGTCGCGTTCGATAAACGCGTCGGCGACGCGCTCGGCAAGAACGCCAGCGAGCCGCCCGTGCCGGTGGAATACGCAGCCGAGCTGAAGTTCGACGGCCTCGCCATCTCGCTGCGTTACGTCGACGGCACGTTCGTCCAGGCGTCCACGCGCGGCGACGGCACTACCGGCGAGAACGTCACGGAAAACGTTCGCACGATCCGCTCCATCCCGCTGAAGCTCAAAGGCAAACGCGTGCCGCACGTGCTCGACGTACGCGGCGAAGTGCTGATGTTCAAGCGCGATTTCGAACGTCTGAACGAACGTCAGCGGGCTGCGGAGCAGAAGGAATTCGCCAACCCGCGCAACGCCGCAGCGGGCAGTTTGCGGCAGCTCGATTCGAAGATCACCGCACAGCGGCCGCTGTCGTTTTTTGCGTATGGAATCGGCGTGCTCGAGGGCAGGGAGATGCCTGCCACGCATAGCGAAATGCTCGACTGGTACAAGGAGCTCGGCTTGCCGGTCAACGGCGAACGCGCGGTGGTGCAGGGCGCCGAGGGCTTGCTCGGCTTTTTCCACGGCGTCGGCGAAAAGCGCGAGAAGCTGCCGTATGACATCGACGGCGTGGTCTACAAGGTCAACCGGCGCGACGAACAGGACGCGCTCGGCTTTGTGTCGCGTGCGCCGCGTTTTGCGCTCGCGCACAAATTCCCCGCGCAGGAAGCGCTGACCAAACTCATCGCAATCGACGTGCAGGTGGGACGCACCGGCGCGATCACGCCGGTGGCGCGGCTGGAGCCGGTGTTCGTCGGCGGCGCGACGGTGACGAATGCGACTTTGCACAACGAAGACGAAGTGCGGCGCAAGGATATTCGCATCGGCGACACGGTGATCGTGCGGCGCGCCGGCGACGTGATTCCCGAAGTTGTGAGCGCGCTGCTCGACCGGCGTCCTGAGGACGCGCACGAGTTCGTCATGCCCACACAGTGCCCGGTGTGCGGCTCGAATATCGAGCGCTTGCCGGACGAGGCGATCGCTCGCTGCACCGGCGGTTTGTTCTGCCCGGCGCAACGCAAGCAGGCGCTTTGGCACTTCGCGCAACGGCGAGCGCTGGATATCGACGGCCTCGGTGAGAAGATCATCGACCAGTTGGTCGAGCAGAATCTGGTGCGCACGCCAGCCGACTTGTTCAATCTCGGCTTTGCCACGCTCGCTGAACTTGATCGTTTCGCGGAGAAGTCGGCGCAGAACCTGCTCGATTCGCTCGAAAAGGCCAAGCACACCACGATGGCTCGCTTTATTTATGCGCTGGGGATTCGTCATGTGGGCGAATCGACGGCGAAGGATCTGGCCAAGCACTTCGGCTCGCTGGATCCGATCATGGATGCCTCGGTCGAAGCCTTGCTGGAAGTCAACGACGTGGGACCGGTGGTCGCCGAGTCGCTTCACCAGTTCTTTGCCGAAGACCACAACCGCACGGTGATCGAGCAACTGCGCGCGCCGGGAAAGGTGACCTGGCCGGAAGGGCCGCCCGCTCCGAAGGCGCCGCAGGGCGTGCTGGCCGGCAAGACCGTGGTGCTAACCGGCACTTTGCCGGGTCTCGCCCGCGAGGTAGCGAAAGAAATGCTCGAAGCGGCCGGTGCCAAAGTGGCCGGCTCAGTGTCGAAGAAAACAGATTATGTGGTGGCGGGGGCGGAAGCCGGCAGCAAATTGGCCAAAGCCGAGGAACTCGGCATCCCCGTACTCGACGAAGATGGTATGCGTAAGCTCCTGGAGGGGCAGTTATGATCCGCGAAATTCTTAAGATGGGCGATCCGCGTTTGTTGCGCATTGCCGATCCGGTCGATCACTTCGACACGCCCGAGTTGCATGAACTCATCAAAGACATGTTCGAGACCATGCACGACGCGAACGGGGCGGGTCTTGCCGCGCCGCAGATCGGGGTGAACCTGCAGGTGGTGATCTTCGGTTTCAGCCGTAACGAACGCTATCCGGACGCGCCGTCGGTGCCGGAGACGGTGCTCATCAATCCGACTATCACGCCGGTCTCGCAGGATATGGAAGAGGGTTGGGAAGGCTGTCTGTCGGTGCCTGGGTTGCGAGGCGCGGTAAGCCGGTTCTCGATGATCAAGTATCACGGCTTCGATCAGTACGGAAATCCGATCGACCGCGTCGCCGAGGGCTTTCACGCCCGGGTGGTGCAGCACGAATGCGATCATCTGATCGGCAAGCTGTATCCGATGCGGATCAACGATTTCGCGAAGTTCGGCTTCACGGAAGTCCTGTTTCCGGATATGGATCCGAATAGCGACGATTGACGGTTTTGCCAACGCTGTCAAGCCTCTTAAGGCTGTGGCCGGCGGCAAAAAAAACCCACGCGATTGCGTGGGTTTTTTGTTGGGCGAGCGGTCCCGGCGTCAGAACGATTCGTCCGCCGACAGATAACGCCACTGTCCCGGCGGCAGTGCGCCCAGCACGACGTGGCCCATCCTTACGCGCTTGAGGCCGATCACTTCGAGGCCGACCAGTTCGCACATGCGGCGGATCTGGCGCTTCTTGCCTTCGCGCAGCACGAAACGCAACTGCTCGCCGTTCTGCCAGTTGACCTGGGCCGGCTTGAGCGGCACGTCGTCGAGCGACAAGCCGTGGCATAACAGCGCCAGGCTTTCCGGCGGGAAATGGTTCTCCACGTCGACGCTATGTTCGCCAAACGCGACGCGCACCAGATATTCCTTGTCGACGTCGGAATGGCCGCCGATCAGCTGTTTTGCGACGCGGCCGTCCTGCGTCAACACGAGCAAGCCCGTCGAATCGATATCCAGACGGCCTGCCGGTGCGAGTTGTCGGAGATGCGAGACCGAGAAACGGATCTCCGAGGCGTCGCCTTCCCAACGATTTTCCGGCGTCACCAGCGTGATGGCCGGTTGATAGCCGTCTTCCGCCTGGCCCGACACGAGGCCCACCGGCTTGTGGATCAGCACCGTCACCTGGCTTGCTTGCGCGGCTTCGGCGGCAGGGTCGATTTCGATGCGCTGATCCGGACGAACCTTGGTGCCGAGCGTATCGATCCGCTCGCCGTCCACCAGCACCCAGCCCTTTTCGATCCATTCATCGGCTTCGCGGCGCGAGCACAGGCCGAGTTCGGACATCAGTTTCGACAGACGCAGCGTGCCCGGCGCGTCTTCATAGTCGCGACGCGGAGTGCGCGGGGCGGCGTCGGTATCGGTGTTGCGTTCGGCGCGAGCTGCGGGCGCCGGGTTGCGCGGTTTTTCCGCGCGAGCCGGACGGACGTCGCCGAAGCGGCGGCCAGCGGCGGGTAGTGTTTTATCGAAGCTGCGGGCAGGTCGTTCGCTGCGCTCGCCACGTTCAGCACGATCGGCGGCGCGCGGCGGGCGATCGCCGAATCCGCGTTTTGCGGGTGCGCGTTCTCCGCGCTCGTCACGCGGCGCGCGTGCCGGACGGTCCGAACGATCGCCGTAGCCGCTTTTCACCGGTTTTGCGAAGCTGCGCTCGCCACGATCTCCTCGGTCGCCCTCGACGCGACGCGGTGCGCTGTCGCCACGCGGGCCGCGATCGCCAAAACGGGGACGCTCGGAAGCGCCTCGTTCATCGCGCGCAGGGCGTTCGCCACGCTGGCCGCCTTCCGACGGACGGCCTGCACCGGGGCGCGCGCCGCTGAACGGCCGACGTTCGCCATCTTCGCGACGCGGCGGGCGGTCGCCGAAACTGCGCGGTGCGCGTTCGGTGCGATCGCCGGTGCCTTCAAACTTACGGGGCGCGCGTTCGCCGCGATCGCCGGCGCCTTCAAATCGACGAGGCGCGCGTTCACCGCGATCACCGGCGCCTTCAAACTTACGGGGAGCGCGTTCGCCGCGATCGCTGGCGCCTTCAAATCCACGAGGCGCGCGTTCACCGCGATCGCCTGCGCCTTCGAACTTACGCGGCGCGCGTTCACCGCGATCACCTACGCCTTCGAACTTACGGGGAGCGCGTTCACCGCGATCGCCTGCGCCTTCGAACTTACGCGGCGCGCGTTCACCGCGATCACCGGCGCCTTCGAACTTACGCGGCGCGCGTTCACCACGATCGCCCGCACCTTCAAACTTACGCGGCGCACGCTCTCCCGCCTCTCTGCGCGGACCGCGTTCACCGCTGCCCTCAAACCGACGCGGAGCGCCACGCTCACCTTCATCGCGACGCGGCGGGCGATCCGACGGCGCACGACGCGCAGCGCCCGCATCCCGCTCACGTGAAAACGATCCTTCAGCACGCGGCGCTCGCGCGCCGGCACCAGCGGCCTTACCGCCAGCCGGTCGCTTACCCGCACCAGATGCGGCCCCAGCGCCTTCACCCCGTGCCCCACTAAAACCCGTCGGCGACGGTTTCGGTCCCGCCGGACGTGTCGGCTTACGCGCCGACGTGCTGCCGGTACGGACAGGGGCGCGTTCGGACGAAGCCGGCCGCGGGTGCTTGGCTGTTAATTTGAGTCGCATGAAATCTCACACTGCAATCGCGCGCAGGAGTTCGGTCTCGACCTGAATTTGCAGGCGGTTGTCCGACAGACCGAGTCCATCCAGCAGGAACACGTCTTCGACGCGTTCGCCAAGCGTGTTGATCCGCGCCGAAGCGACGCCGACCCGATGCTCGGCGAGCACGCGCGCGATCGAATAAAGAAGGCCTGGCCGGTCGTTGGCCGACACGGACAGGATGTAATATTGGCCGCGCTCGTCGGCCCGAAGATCGACGCGCGGCGTGACAGGGAAGGTCCGCGACAGCCGCGACAGCCGGCCTTTCGACGGCCCGGGAAGCAGGGTGCCGTCGCCCGTGAGGCGGGCGGTCAGTTCCTGTTCGACCAGGTTGGCAATATCGCGATAATGCACGTCTTCTTCGGTATGCGCGACGAGGAAATTATCGAGCGCATACCCATGACGCGTC
Source organism: Paraburkholderia sp. BCC1884 (assembly GCF_900996225.1). Lineage (GTDB taxonomy): Bacteria > Pseudomonadota > Gammaproteobacteria > Burkholderiales > Burkholderiaceae > Paraburkholderia. Next base: position 363,383 of record NZ_CAAJGL010000112.1, read on the forward strand.
GTGCTGACCCGCGCATCCAGCACCGACAGGCCATTGCGGTCGAAATACGAGCAAATCGCGGCAAACAGATCGGGCTGGTCTTTTACATACACCAGCACCTGCAGCGCCTCGCCGATGGGCGACGGACGCGCGCGCACGATCGGCAGCGGGGTTTCGACATGGCGCGACAACACCCGCGTTTGCCAGGCGATGTCCGCCGCGTCGTGACGCAGGAAATAGCCGATATCGAGCTTGTCCCACAGCGCTTTTTCCGCGCCTTCCGGCACGGTTTCGAGACGCAGCAAGGCGAGCGCTTCTTCCTTGCGGGACTTGAGTTCGGAGTGCGCATCGGGACGGGCGCCGCCCAGTACGGCCAGCGTCGCGCGATACAGGTCTTCGAGCAGCTTGCCTTTCCACGTGTTCCAGACTTTCGGGCTGGTGCCGCGAATGTCGGCGACGGTCAGCAGATAAAGCGCGGTGAGACGGCGTTCGGTGCCGACCAGCTCGGCGAAACGCTTGATGACTTCCGGGTCGCTCGTGTCCTGCTTTTGCGCGACCTGGCTCATGGTCAAATGCTGCTGCACCAGCCACACGACCAGTTCGCCGTCCTCGCCTTCGATGCCGTGGTTGCGGCAGAAGCGCCGCGCGTCGGCCATGCCAAGTTGCGAGTGATCGCCGCCGCGGCCTTTGGCGATGTCGTGAAACAGCGCCGCCACGTACAACACCCACGGCCGGTCGAAATTGACGATCAACTGGCTGCAGAACGGATACTCGTGCGCGTGTTCGGCCACCGCGAAACGTCGCAGATTGCGCAGCACCATGAGGATGTGCTGATCGACGGTGTAGACGTGATACAGGTCATGCTGCATTTGTCCGACGATGCGCCGGAAGTTCAGCAGATAGCGTCCCAGCACGCTGGTCTGATTCATCAGCCGAAGCGCGTGCGTGATTCCGGCAGGCTGCTTCAGGATGTCCATGAAGAGGCGGCGGTTTTCCGGGTCGCGGCGCCAGTGCTGATTCATCACGTCGCGGGCGTTGTAGATCGCGCGCAGCGTGCGTGCCGACAGGCCCTTCACGCCAGGGGTCTGCTCGTAGAGCAGAAACGCCTCGAGGATCGCGTTGGGCTCGCGCTGAAACACGTCATCGCTGGCGATTTCCAGCATGCCCTGTTTTTCGACGAAACGGTCCGACAGCACGCGCGTGATGCCGCTCGTACTCGGGAAGAGTTGCGCCTCGATGTTCTGGATCAGGATCGTCGCGAGTTGCGTGACGGCCTTCGCCGCCCAGTAATAGCGGCGCATCAGCTGCTCGCTGGCACGCTTGGTCGCGGTCGGCTTGTAGCCGAAGCTTTCGGCCACCGACGTCTGCAGATCGAACACCAGAATGTCCTGGCGACGCCCCGCGGTCACATGCAGCCGCGCACGAAGCGTCTTCAGGAAGCTTTCGTTGCGGCGCAGTTCGTGAGCTTCGCGCTCGGTGATGAGCTCGCGCGCCTCGAGTTCGCGCCAACTGCTGCCGAAACCGGCCGCCTGGGTGATCCACAGGATCAGCTGCAGATCGCGCAGGCCGCCCGGGCTTTCCTTGATATTGGGTTCGAGCGCGTAGGGTGTGTCCTGGAATTTGGCGTGGCGCTGGCGCATTTCCAGCACTTTTGCCTGGAAGAAAGCCTTCGGGTCGAGCGCGTCGCGGTAACGTCGCGCAAAATCGTCGAATAGCGTGGCGCTGCCCGTGATACGCCGGGCTTCGAGCAGCGAGGTGCGTACGGTGACGTCGTTGGCGGCTTCTTCGAGGCATTGCGACACGCTGCGCACGCTGCTGCCGAGTTCCAGACCCAGATCCCACGCGAGGCTGATGAAACGCTCGATGCGCGCTTCGAGATGCTCGATCGGCGCGTCGGGCAGCAGCACCAGAATGTCGATGTCCGAATGCGGCGCCAATTCGCCGCGCCCGTAGCCGCCGACCGCCAGCAAGGCCAGTTCGGGCGGCAGTTCGCAGGTGTTCCAGGCGGCGCGCAGCGAGTCGTCGGTGGCGCGCGCGAGGGCGGCCATCAGCGAATCGACGTTGGCAGCCGTCTTGAAGCGTTCCAGCAGTTGGGCTTTGGCCACCTTGTAGTCCGCCTTGAGCGACGTGGCATGGGATTGGGCGACGGCTGGAACACTACTCATTGGCAGGCGGGCGGTGAGGTCGGAAATCGGTCAGGCGGTGGCCGCGACCATTGGCGGACGTGCGGGCGTGCCGGCCGAGACGGTCAGCACGTCGTAGCCGGTGTCCGTGACGAGCACGGTGTGCTCCCACTGGGCCGACAGGCTGCGGTCTTTGGTCTTGACGGTCCACTGGTCCGGCATGGTGCGGATGTCGCGGCGGCCGGCGTTGATCATCGGTTCGATGGTGAAGATCATGCCGGCTTGCAGTTCGAAGCCGGTGCCGGGTCGGCCGTAATGCAGGATCTGCGGGTCTTCGTGAAACACCGTGCCGATACCGTGGCCGCAATACTCGCGCACCACGCTGTAGCCCTGGGCTTCGGCGTGTTTCTGGATCGCATGGCCGATATCGCCGAGGTGCGCGCCCGGACGAACCTGGTCGATGCCGAGCCACATGCATTCGAAGGTGGTCTGAACCAGCCGCTTTGCCATGATCGAGCCTTCGCCGACGATGAACATGCGGCTGGTGTCGCCGAAATAGCCTTCTTTGATGACCGTGATATCGATGTTCAACGCGTCGCCGTTCTTCAGCGTTTTGTCACCGGGAATGCCGTGACAGATCACGTCGTTGACCGAAATGCAGGTCGCCTTGGGATAGGGCGGGTAGCCGGGCGGCTGATAATTCAGCGGCGCCGGGACCGTGCCCTGTTCCTTCAGCATGTATTCGTGGCAGAGGCGGTCGAGTTCGCCGGTGGTAATGCCGGCGGCGACGAACGGTGTAATGTAGTCGAGCACTTCGCTTGCAAGCTTGCAGGCAACGCGCATCTGCGCGATATCGTGTTCGGTTTTGAGCGTAATAGCCATGAGTCGGGCCTGAAATGCGAATTATTGCAAGATTATCGCACCATATTCCGGCTGCCGCAGGCTTTTGCAACCCCTCGGCACCGCTCGCGCCGTGCCTCGGCATGACGGGCCGCGATCCGGCTGCGTCAAACTGGGCTGATTGGGCAGGTTGAGTCGTGCGATAGTCACGTGCTATAATGTTTGGCTAAGTCGATCCATGTCTCGTTTTATTGTCCGAGATGGCAAAAAGATGGTGGGAACGACTTCTCGTGATGTCAGTTGTCTGCGTCACGAGGTCGAGTAGTGTAAGGCAGCAGACTCGCAAGCCGGCGCACCCAGGGTGTCCGTCGTGTTCAGCCAAATATAAGGCGGGCGCGGCCGATGCGGCAGCCGGCTTAAGACCCAACCCTCGCGGAGATTTTCATGGCAGTTACTATGCGTCAAATGCTGGAAGCCGGTGTCCACTTCGGTCACCAAACGCGCTTCTGGAACCCGAAAATGGCCCCCTTCATTTTCGGTCATCGCAACAAGATTCACATTATCAACCTCGAAAAGACGCTGCCGATGTACAACGACGCGCTGAAGTACGCGCGTCAACTGGCAGCCAATCGCGGCACGATTCTGTTTGTCGGCACGAAGCGTCAATCGCGCGACACGATCGCTGAAGAAGCGCAGCGCGCAGGTATGCCGTTCGTCAACGCGCGCTGGCTCGGCGGTATGCTGACCAACTTCAAGACGCTGAAGGTATCGATCAAGCGCCTGAAGGACATGGAAGCAGCGCTGGAAGCAGGCGAAACCGAACGCATGAGCAAGAAAGAAGCTCTGCTGTTCGAACGCGAAATGGCCAAGCTGGTCAAGTCGATCGGTGGCGTGAAGGACATGGGCGGCATTCCGGACGCGATCTTCGTGGTCGACGTCGGCTACCACAAGATTGCTGTGACCGAAGCTAACAAGCTGGGCATTCCGGTCATCGCCGTGGTCGACACGAACCACTCGCCGATCGGCATCGACTACGTGATCCCGGGTAACGACGACGCTTCGAAGGCTGTCGCTCTGTACACCGCTGGCGTGGCTGACGCGATCCTGGAAGGCCGTGCTAACGCGGTCAACGAAACGGTGCAGGCTGCACGTGGTGGCGACGGCGACGAGTTCGTCGAGGTCAACGCGGAAGCGTAAAGCTGCCCCGTGTCCGGCAAAAAAGGGGGCTTTCTACAGGCCCCCTTTTTTTAAGTCGCGACGATGCAGCAGGGCGCTGAAAGACGTGCCCAAAGCGTGCCCCGTAAAAAATACGTGAAACGCTGAAACGAATTCTTGCCGCCGGTATCGAAGTCCGGGCGGCGTGTGACAGACGGAACTCAAGGAGCAAATGATGGCGGCAATTACCGCAAGCATGGTTGCAGAACTGCGCGCAAAGACCGACGCGCCGATGATGGAATGCAAGAAGGCGCTGACGGAAGCCGACGGCGATATGGCGCGCGCTGAAGAGCTGCTGCGCGTGAAGCTGGGCAACAAGGCCAGCAAGGCGGCATCGCGCGTCACGGCTGAAGGCGTGGTCGCATCGTTCATCGGCGGCAATGCGGGTTCGCTGGTCGAGCTGAACTGCGAAACCGATTTCGTTTCGAAGAACGACGACTTCCTGGCCTTCACCAAGAAGGTCGCCGAGCTGGTCGCTACGCAAAACCCGGCTGACGTCGCTGCTCTGTCGGCACTGCCGCTGGACGGCTCGACGGTCGACGCAGTGCGTCTGGCATTGGTCGGCAAGATCGGTGAAAACCTGTCGATCCGCCGTTTCGTGCGTTTCGACACGGCTAACAAGCTGGCAGCATACCTGCACGGCACGCGTATCGGCGTGCTGGTCGAGTACACCGGCGCGGACGAGCAGGTCGGCAAGGACGTGGCGATGCACATCGCTGCAATGAAGCCGGTGTCGCTGTCGTCGGACGACGTGCCGGCGGATCTGATCGCCAAGGAACGCAGCATCGCTGAGCAGAAGGCGGCTGAATCGGGCAAGCCGGCTGAAATCGTCGCCAAGATGGTCGACGGCAGCGTGCAGAAGTATCTGAAGGAAGTGTCGCTGCTGAACCAGACGTTCGTTAAGAACGACAAGCAGACGATCGAACAGATGCTGAAGGCTGGCAACGCGAGCGTGCAGAAGTTCGCGCTGTTCGTGGTCGGCGAAGGCATCGAGAAGAAGCAGGACGACTTCGCAGCCGAAGTGGCCGCTCAAGTCGCTGCTGCAAAGCAGCAATAAGCTTCACCCAAGCTTCAGCTAGTATCGTTGGACCCGCGGTGGAGCAAGACTCTGCCGCGGTCGGCAGCGCCGCAAGGCTGCGCGCGGGTTGACCCTCGCTGCGCGGCCGCCCTTGGCAAACCCCAGGGTTTTGTCAATTTGGCGGTGCTTGCCCGAATCAGCATTTCACCCCTACATTAGTCCCTTGTTGTTGCCCTGTTCTGCGCGATCTGGATACCCCTATGCCCACTGCCTACAAACGCGTCCTGCTCAAACTCTCCGGTGAAGCCCTGATGGGCGACGATGCCTTCGGCATCAACCGCGCGACCATCGAACGAATGGTGGCGGACGTGGCCGAAGTGGTCCGTCTCGGAACGCAGCTGGCCGTGGTGATCGGCGGCGGCAATATTTTTCGTGGCGTCGCAGGCGGCGCGGCCGGTATGGACCGCGCCACGGCCGATTACATGGGCATGCTGGCCACCATGATGAACGCGCTGGCCCTGCAGGATGCGATGCGTCACGCGGGCATCGAGGCGCGCGTGCAATCCGCGTTGCGCATGGATCAGGTGGTCGAGCCGTACATCCGCCCCCGCGCGATCCGCCAGCTCGAAGAAGGCAAAGTCGTGATTTTTGCGGCCGGCACCGGCAACCCGTTCTTCACGACCGACACGGCCGCTGCGCTGCGCGGTGCCGAAGTCGGTGCGGAAGTCGTGCTGAAGGCCACCAAGGTGGACGGCGTCTATTCGGCCGATCCCAAGAAAGACCCGAGCGCAACGCGCTACACGACGATCAGCTTCGACGAAGCCATCGGCCGCAATCTGCAGGTGATGGACGCCACGGCGTTCGCGCTGTGCCGCGACCAGAAGCTGCCGATCCGTGTGTTTTCGATCGTCAAGCCGGGCGCGCTCAAGCGCATCGTTCAAGGCGAGGACGAGGGCACCCTCGTCCACGTGTAAACTCTCGTTCACATAACGTGGGCTTTAACGCGAGCCCGTGCCGCCGCCTATTGCGCGCGCTGGCCGGCTCGCACCGTTCTGAAGGTTCGGAGGTTTAAAAATGTCTGTGGCTGATATCAGGAAGGGCGTTGAACAAAAGATGCAACGCTCCATCGACGCGTTCAGGAACGACCTGTCGAAAATCCGCACGGGCCGTGCACACACGGGCCTGCTCGATCACATCCAGTGCGACTATTACGGTTCGCCGGTGCCGATTTCGCAGGTCGCGAATCTGACGCTGATCGACGCGCGTACCATCGGCGTCCAGCCGTGGGAAAAGAAGATGGTCCAGGTCGTCGAAAAGGCGATCCGCGAGTCGGACCTCGGTCTGAACCCGGCCACGCAAGGCGACGTGATCCGCGTGCCGATGCCCGCGCTAACCGAAGAACGCCGTCGCGAACTGACCAAGGTGGCCAAGAGCGAGGCGGAAACGGCCAAGATTGCCGTGCGCAATCTGCGCCGCGACGCGAACGAGCAACTCAAGAAGCTCGTGAAAGACAAGGAAATTTCAGAAGACGACGAGCGTCGTGCCGGTGACGACGTTCAGAAGCTGACGGACAAGTTCGTCTCTGAAATCGAAAAACTCGTCGTGACGAAAGAAGCCGAGATCATGACGGTCTGAGGCCGCCCGGCACTCAGTACTTTCAAGATTTCCACTTCTTTTTTTGCAGTCACTGTCCCGACGGCCATGACCTATACCAGCTCAACCGTGCGCGTGCCTGATGTCGCCACGGTGCCGCGACATATCGCGATCATCATGGACGGCAACGGCCGTTGGGCCACCCAGCGGCGCTTGCCGCGCGTGGCGGGCCATACGCGCGGCGTCGATGCCGTGCGCGCGGCCGTCGAGGCGTGCGCCCGTCAGGGCGTCGAATATCTGACGCTGTTCGCCTTCAGTTCCGAAAACTGGCGTCGGCCGAACGAAGAAGTTTCGTTCCTGATGCGCCTGTTCGTGACCGCGCTCGAGCGCGAGATCGGCAAGCTGCACGCGAACGGCATCCGTTTGCGGGTGGTGGGCGATCTCGATCGTTTCGACACGCGCATCCGCGATCTGATCAAACGCGCGGAAACCAAGACCGCGCGTAATACCCGCCTCACACTGACCATCGCTGCCAACTACGGCGGCCGCTGGGACATCATGCAGGCCACCCGCAAGCTCGCCGAGCAATCGGCGCTGGCGGGCAAGGCGGTGGAGGTGAGCGAGGAATCGTTCGCCGAGCACCTGTCGATGGCTTATGCACCGGAGCCGGATCTGTTCATCCGCACCGGCGGCGAGCGCCGCGTCAGCAACTTCCTGCTGTGGCAGCTTGCGTACACCGAGTTCTACTTCACCGACACGTTCTGGCCTGATTTCGACGCCGACGCGCTCGGCCACGCCATCGCTTCGTACGCGGAGCGCGAGCGCCGCTTCGGGCGCACCAGTGCTCAACTCGAGCCGCAATCGCAGAACGTCGATTCGCTTCCATGCTAAAAACCCGTGTTATCACGGCGATCATCCTGCTGGCAGTGTTCCTGCCGGTCACGTTGTTCGCGCCGTTGGGCGCGTTCGGCGCGCTGATCGCGTTTGTCGTCGTGTTCGCCGCCTGGGAATGGGCCCGTCTGCTCAAGCTGGGCGGCGCCGGTCCCGTGATCTATGCGTTGGTAACCGCGGTGGCGCTGGTCGCCAGTACCCGGCTTGGCACGGGTATCGAAGAAGCCCGTTCGCTCTTCAAGGCCGCCGGCATCTTCTGGATCGTCGCAGGGCCGTTCGTGCTGCTGCGCAAGCCCACGCTCGCGCAGGGCGCCTGGCGTATCTTTCTATTTCTTGCCGGCATTGTGATATTCGTCGCATGCTGGCATGCTCTCGTCGCCGCGCGCATGCAGGGCGTGCCTTTCGTGCTGTCGCTGCTGCTATTGGTCTGGTTGGCCGATATCGGCGCATACTTCTCCGGAAAAGCTTTCGGAAAGCACAAGCTGGCGCCTGCCATCAGTCCGGGTAAAACCTGGGAGGGCGCGATCGGCGGCTGGCTGGTCGTGATGATCGTCGCAGCGGCGGCGGTCTTTTTGCATGCGTTCGAGCCGACCCTGTATTCTGCGCTGCTGGCGCAATGGGGCGCCATACGCACGCTGCTCGCCTTGACCTTGCTGGTGGCATTCAGCGTGGTCGGCGATCTGTTCGAATCGATGATGAAACGCCAGGCTGGTGTGAAAGATTCAAGCGGCCTGTTGCCGGGGCACGGCGGCGTGCTCGACCGCATCGACGCCTTATTGCCGGTGCTGCCGCTTGCCATGCTGCTGCTCGGCTAGAGAAAGAGATATGCAAAAACGTCTGACATTGCTCGGTTCCACGGGCTCGATTGGAGACAGCACGCTCGACGTCGTCGCGCGTCATCCCGAACGCTTTTCGGTCTACGCGCTCACGGCGCATCGCAACGGCGACAAGCTCGTCGAGCAATGCCTGCGTTTTCAGCCGGAAGTCGCCGTCGTCGGCGATGCCGACACGGCGGCGAACGTCGCGGCGAAACTGCGTGCAGCCGGCTGCAAAACCGAGGTGACATACGGGCCGCAAGCGCTCGTCGACGTGTCGAAGAGCGAAAGCTGCGACACGGTCGTGGCGGCAATCGTCGGTGCCGCGGGTCTTGCGCCCACGCTCGCCGCAGCGCGCGCCGGCAAGCGCATTCTGCTCGCCAACAAGGAAGCGCTGGTCATGTCCGGCGCGATCTTCATGGACGCCGTGCGCGACAACGGCGCGATCCTGCTGCCGGTCGACAGCGAACACAACGCGATTTTCCAATGCCTGCCGCGCGAAGCCGCGCTGCACGGCGGCGTCTCCAAAATCATTCTGACCGCTTCGGGCGGCCCGTTTCGCACCCGCGAACCGGCCACGCTCGTCGACGTCACGCCCGACGAAGCCTGCAAGCATCCGAACTGGGTGATGGGCCGCAAGATCTCCGTCGACTCCGCCACGATGATGAACAAGGGCCTCGAAGTGATCGAGGCGCACTGGCTCTTCGATCTGCCGGGCGAACGCATCGAGGTGTTGATCCACCCGCAAAGCGTGATTCACTCGATGGTCTCCTACGCCGACGGTTCGGTACTCGCGCAGCTCGGCAACCCCGACATGCGCACGCCGATCGCTCACGCGTTGGCCTTCCCCGATCGCGTCGATTCGGGCGTCGCGCAACTCGATCTGCTGCAGGTCGCATCGTTGTCGTTCGAGAAGCCGGATTACACGCGCTTTCCGTGTCTTGCGCTTGCCGTGAAGGCTTTGGCCGAAGGCGGCGTCGCCAGCGCCGCGCTGAACGCCGCCAACGAAATCGCCGTCGAAGCGTTCCTGCAACGTCAGATCGGTTTCATGGCGATTGCCCAGGTGGTCGATGCGGTACTCAACGCACTGCCGAGCCGCAGCGCGCACGCGCTCGAAGACGTGATCGAAGCGGATGCCGCCGCGCGTCGCGCCGCTACCGAATTCATCGCGCGTCTGCCCGACAACGCTCGTCGCACGGAACGCGCCGTCCAGTGAGGCGCTTATGAATCTGCTGATCGAACTGCTTGCCTTCGCGGTCGCGATTGGCGTGCTCGTGGTCGTCCACGAGTATGGGCACTACAGTGTCGCGCGTTTGTGCGGCGTCAAGGTGCTGCGCTTTTCGATCGGCTTCGGCAGGCCGCTGTTCCAGTGGGTGAGTCCGAAAACGGGCACCGAGTGGACCATCGCGGCGTTGCCGCTCGGCGGTTACGTGAAGATGCTCGACGAGCGCGAAACCGGCACCGAGCCGATTCCCGCCGACGCTTTGCCGCACGCGTTCAACCGGCAACCGGTGTGGCGCCGCTTTGCGATCGTCGCGGCCGGTCCGGTGGCGAATTTCCTGTTGGCTATCGTCTTGTTCGCGCTCGTGTTCGCTACGGGCGTGACGGAGCCGGCTGCGGTGATCGCGGCGCCCGCGCCGAACACGCCGGCCGCTGTTGCCGGTTTCGACGGTGGCGAAACGATCGTTGCCGTGCGTGCCGGGGAGGCAAGCGAATCGGAGCCGGTGCGTTCGTGGTCGGATCTGCGCTGGAAGCTGCTGGGCGCGGCATTCGATCACAAGCGCGTCGTGTTGAGCGCGAAAGACGCCCACGGCACTTCCGACTTCCAGCTTGATTTGCGCGGTCTGACCGAAAAAGATGTCGACGACGACTTCATGTCGCATCTCGGCTTCGAGCCGGGCGGCGGCAAGCTGACGGTTGCGGGCGTGCAGCCGGGCAGCGCGGCGCAGAAAGCCGGGCTGGTGACGGGCGATCGCCTGCGTGCGGTCGACGGTACGCCGACCGATAATGCAACCGCCTTCATCGCTTATGTAAAATCTCACGCCGGCAAGCCTGTGATGTTGCAGGTTGAGCGTGGCGGGCAGGCCGGTCAGGCGGGCAAGCTCGAAGACGTGAGCGTCGTGCCGCAGTCGCAGCGTGACGAAACGACCGGTCAGCAGATCGGCCGTATCGGCGCGGAACTGGCCACGCAGGTGCCCTCGATCGATGTGCATTACGGCCCGGTCGAAAGCCTGCAATTGGGTGCGCACCGCACGTGGGATCTCGCGGTTTACTCGGTGCGCATGTTCGGCCGGATGATCATCGGCGAGGCTTCGCTGAAAAATCTTTCCGGCCCCGTGACGATCGCCGATTACGCGGGAAAGAGCGCGCGTCTAGGTCCATCTGCATTCCTGTCGTTCCTGGCCCTTGTCAGTATTAGCCTTGGTGTACTGAACCTGCTACCAATTCCGGTATTGGACGGGGGTCATCTGTTATATTATTTGGTTGAAGCTGTGACCGGTAAAGTTGTCTCCGATCGCTGGCAACTCGTTTTTCAGAGGGCGGGTCTCGCCTGCATCGTCGCATTGTCGGCGATTGCGCTGTTCAACGATCTGGCTCGTTTAATCCATTTTTAAAGTGTCTGGCGGCGTTCACGATGGCGACCGTCTGACCTGATGCAGCTATACACACTGGGGAAGCACGTTGTTTAAACCTCATCGCTTTGTTCCAAAGACGGTTATAGCCGCGGCATTCGCCGCGCATGGGCTGGTTGCTCACGCAACGACGCCCTTCGTGGTGCAAGACATCCGGATCGAGGGATTGCAACGCGTCGAACCAGGTACCGTGTTCGCGTACCTGCCCATCAAGCAAGGCGATACCTTTAGCGACGACAAGGCATCGGAAGCAATCCGCGCGCTGTACGCCACGGGTTTCTTCAACGACGTCAAGATCGCGACCGAAGGCAATGTCGTCATCGTGCAGGTGCTGGAGCGTCCGGCCATCGGCACGATCGACTTCGCGGGCATTCACGAGTTCGACAAGGAAAACCTGACCAAGGCGCTGCGCGCGGTCGGTTTGTCGCAAGGCCGTTATTACGACAAGGCACTCGTCGACAAGGCCGAGCAGGAGCTGAAGCGTCAATACCTGACGCGGGGTTACTACGCTGCTGAAGTCACCACCACCATCACGCCGATCGACCGCAATCGCGTCTCGGTGCTGTTCTCGGTGGCCGAAGGTCCGAGCGCGAAGATCCGCCAGATCAACTTCATCGGCAACAAGGCGTTCAGCACCGGTACGCTGCGCGACGAAATGCAGCTGTCCACGCCGAACTGGTTCTCGTGGTACACGAAGAACGACCTGTACGCGAAAGACAAGCTCACCGGCGACCTTGAAAACGTCCGCTCGTATTACCTGAATCGCGGCTACCTCGAGTTCAACATCGAGTCGACCCAGGTGTCGATCACGCCGGACAAGAAGGACATGTACCTGACGGTCACGCTGCATGAAGGCGAGCCGTACACGATTTCGAGCATCAAGCTCGCCGGCAACCTGCTCGATCGCGAGCCGGAGCTGGCCAAGCTCATCAAGATCAAACCGGGCGACCGCTTCTCGGCTGAAAAGCTGCAAGCCACCACCAAGTCGATCGTCGACAAGCTCGGCGAATACGGCTACGCATTCGCTACCGTCAACGCGCAGCCGCAGATCGATCAGGCCAACCACAAGGTCGATCTGACGCTGCAGGTCGACCCGAGCCGCCGCGTCTACGTGCGCCGCATCAACGTGGTCGGCAACACGCGTACCCGCGACGAAGTGGTGCGCCGCGAAATGCGTCAGCTCGAAAGCTCGTGGTTCGATTCGAACCGCCTCGCGCTGTCGAAAGACCGGATCAACCGCCTCGGCTACTTCACCGACGTGGACGTGACCACGGTGCCGGTGGAAGGCACGCCCGACCAGGTCGACGTGGACGTCAAGGTGGCCGAAAAGCCAACCGGCGCGATCACGCTGGGTGCGGGCTTCTCGTCGACCGACAAGGTGGTGCTGTCGGCCGGCGTGTCGCAAGACAACGTGTTCGGCTCGGGTACCAGCCTGTCGGTGAACGTGAACACCGCGAAAACCTATCGTACGTTGACGGTCACGCAGGTCGACCCGTACTTCACGGTCGACGGCATCAAGCGGATTACCGACGTCTATTACCGTACGTACCAGCCGCTGTACTACTCGACGGATTCGAGCTTCAAGATCGTCACGGTGGGTGGCGACCTGAAGTTCGGCATCCCGTTCTCGGAAGTCGATACGGTGTACTTCGGTGCCGGCCTCGAGCAGAACCAGCTGGACGTCGACGACAACACGCCGGCTTCGTACAAGCAGTATGTGCAGGACTTCGGCCGTGTCTCGAACAACGTGCCGATCACGGTCGGCTGGTCGCGCGACGCGCGTGACAGCGCGCTCGTGCCGAGCCGCGGTTACTTCACGCAGGCCAACGCCGAGTACGGCACGCCGATCGGCGGCACGCAATACTACAAGGCCGACCTGAACGCGCAGTACTATTACTCGTTCTCGCGCGGCTTCGTGCTGGGCTTCAACTTCCAGGGCGGCTACGGTAACGGCCTGAGCGGCAAGCCTTACCCGATTTTCAAGAACTACTACGCCGGCGGTATCGGTTCGGTGCGAGGCTTCGAGCCGAGCTCGCTGGGTCCGCGCGACAAGACCACGAACGACCCGATCGGCGGCTCGAAACTGCTGGTGGGCAATATCGAGTTGACGTTCCCGTTGCCGGGCACGGGCTACGACCGCACGTTGCGGGTCTTTACATTCCTGGATGCGGGTAACGTCTGGGCCGACGCGAGTGCCGCCGCTAATTCGACCGGCGCGAACGGTCTGCGGTACGGCTACGGTGTCGGCCTGGCGTGGATTTCGCCGATCGGTCCGCTCAAGCTCAGTCTGGGTTTCCCGCTCGTGAAACACACCGGCGACCAGTATCAGAAATTCCAGTTCCAGATCGGGACGGCGTTCTGATCGCGGCGGCGGCGGGCGGCCTTGCTGGCGGGGCCGGCCAAATTACAGTATCGAGAGGATGACTTTGCTAACCGGTATGTTTTCGAAACGTGTGGCGTGCGCACTGGCGCTGGCAATGACCTTGGGCGTCGGGGTGGCGCACGGGCAGGAGGCGCGTATCGCCGCGGTGAATTCCGACCGTATCCTGCGCGAATCCGCTGCCGCCAAAGCCGCCCAGGTCAAGCTCGAGGCCGAGTTTGCGAAGCGCGACAAGGACCTCGCGGACATGGCGCAGAAGCTGAAGTCGATGTCCGATTCGCTCGACAAGAGCGGCGCGTCCATGGCGCCGGCCGACCGCGCGCAGAAGCAGCGCGATCTGTCGCAAATGGACACGGATTTTCAACGTAAGCAGCGTGAGTTTCGTGAAGATCTGAATCAGCGTCGCAATGAAGAGCTGGCAGCGGTGCTGGATCGCGCAAACAAGGTGATCAAACAGATCGCCGAGCAGCAGCATTACGATCTGATCGTGCAGGAAGCGGTCTACGTGAGCCCGCGTATCGATATCACCGATCAGGTGCTCAAGGCACTGGCGGCATCGGGTAACTGAGCGCAGGCGGGTCATCAACCCGCCTTGCGTGGCATCGGGTTATAAGCAGCACGGACGGCATGCTTCGCGCCGGGAGTGCTGGATTGAACTGCAGGAGACAGGACAGGCATGGCATTTACGCTAGAGGACATCGTCCAACGGTTCGGCGGTGAAGTAGTCGGAAATGGTTCGCAGCGCGTGGGCAGTCTGGCGCCGCTCGACCAGGCAGGCCCGGACCAACTGGCGTTCCTCGCCAACCCGAAATACCTGTCGCAAGTCGAAACGACTCGCGCGGGCGCGGTGTTGATCAACGCCGACGACCTCGCCAAGCTCGCATCCCGCGAGAATCACAACTTCATCGTCACGCCCAATCCGTACGCGTACTTCGCGCGCGTCGCTCAAACCTTCATCGATCTCGCCGCGCCCAAGGTGGCCGCCGGCGTGCATCCGAGCGCCACGGTCGATCCGTCGGCGCAGGTTGCCGGGAGCGCGGTGATCGGACCGCATGTCACGGTGGAAGCCGGTGCGGTGATCGGTGAGAACGTGCGCCTCGACGCCAACGTGGTGATCGGCCGTGGCACGCGCATCGGCGCGGGCTCCCATCTGTATCCGAACGTGGCCGTGTACTACGGTTGCAGGATCGGCGAGCGGGTGATCGTGCACGCCGGCGCGGTGATCGGTTCCGATGGCTTCGGCTTCGCGCCGGATTTCGTCGGCGACGGCGATGCGCGTACCGGCAGCTGGGTGAAGATTCCGCAGGTCGGCGGCGTGTCGATCGCCGACGACGTCGAAATCGGCGCCAATACCACGATCGACCGTGGCGCGATGGCCGATACGATCATCGAAGAAAGCGTGAAGATCGACAACCTCGTGCAGATCGGCCACAACTGCAAGATCGGCGCGTACACGGTGATCGCCGGTTGTGCTGGCATCGCGGGCAGCACGACGATTGGCCGCCATTGCATGATCGGCGGCGCCGTCGGCATTGCCGGGCACGTCACGCTGGCCGATTACGTGATCGTCACGGCCAAGTCGGGCGTCTCGAAGTCGTTGCTGAAAGCCGGTATCTACACCAGCGCGTTCCCGGCCGTGAACCACGCGGACTGGAACAAAAGCGCCGCGCTGCTACGCAATATCGACAAGCTCCGCGACCGTATCAAAGCGCTCGAGAGCGCCGCAGCCAATCAGGCGGGCGGCGGCCAGACGGGCACATCGTCAGGCGCGGCAAACCATTCCACGGGCGACAAATCCTGAGGTAGCGAAGTAATTCGCAAGGCTACCGGCCGGCTCCGCGTAAAATAGCGGGCAAGCATCAGAAGCAAAGTCGGTTGCCGTGACCGGGTGGCGCGGCCGCCGGGTCATGGCAGGCGCCGGCAGCGCGCGTTACCAACCCACCTGCACCAGCATCCGCAGTCATCATCGCGCAGTCAATGCGTGAGTCGAAACACCATGAGCACCGAAAAAATCAATCTCGACATTCATAAGATTCTCACGCTGCTGCCGCATCGTTACCCGATCCTGCTGGTCGACCGGGTGCTCGAACTCGAGCCGCACAAGAGCATCAAAGCGTTGAAGAACGTGTCGATCAATGAGCCGTATTTCCAGGGGCACTTTCCGACCCGTCCGGTGATGCCGGGCGTGCTGATTCTCGAAGCGCTCGCGCAAACTGCGGCGCTGCTGACGTTTTCGGAAGAGCCGAGCGACCCGTCGAACACGCTGTACCTGTTCGTCGGTATCGACAATGCGCGCTTCAAGCGCGTGGTGGAACCGGGCGATCAGCTGATCCTGAACTGCACGTTCGAGCGTCACATGCGCGGTATCTGGAAGTTCAAGGCGCGCGCCGAAGTGGATGGCGTGGTCGCGGCGGAAGCCGATCTGATGTGCGCGGTGCGGCACACGGACAAAGACGCGTAACACGGCGTCCGGGCAGTCAGCCGCCTGAACCAGGCGCTGCCGGCTCTGCCTTTGGCCCATCCAGCAACGCAACAGAATCAGAAGCGAGGACGCATGAGCAGGATTCATCCCACTGCGATCGTCGAACCCGGCGCACAGATCGACGAAACCGTCGAAATTGGACCGTATGCCGTGATCGGCGCCCATGTGACGATCGGCGCACGGACCACCGTCGGTTCGCATAGCGTGATCGAAGGTCACACCAGGATCGGCGAAGACAACCGGATTGGCCACTACGCCAACGTCGGCGGCCGTCCTCAAGACATGAAGTACCGTGACGAGCCCACCCGGCTCGAGATCGGCAACCGCAACACGATCCGCGAGTTCACCACGATCCACACCGGCACGGTGCAGGACGCGGGCGTCACCACGCTGGGCGACGACAACTGGATCATGGCGTACGTGCACCTCGGGCACGACTGCCACGTCGGCAATAACGTCATTCTGTCGAGCAACGCGCAGATGGCGGGCCACGTGACGATCGGCGACCACGCGATCGTCGGCGGCATGTCGGGCGTGCATCAGTTCGTGCGCATCGGTGCGCATTCCATGCTGGGCGGCGCTTCGGCGCTGGTGCAGGACGTTCCGCCGTTCGTGATCGCCGCCGGCAACAAGGCTGAACCGCACGGTGTCAACGTCGAAGGTCTGCGCCGCCGTGGTTTCTCGGCAGACGCGATTTCGGCGCTGCGCACGGCGTATCGCGTGCTGTACAAGAACGGTTTATCGCTGGAAGAAGCGAAGGTGCAGCTGCGCGACCTCGCATCTGCTGGCGGCGACGGCGATGCGGCGGTGCAAACGCTGCTCGCGTTCGTCGAAACGTCGCAACGCGGCATCATCCGCTAAGCGATGGCATTGCAACCCAGTCCGCTGCGCGTCGCAATGGTGGCAGGCGAACCGTCCGGTGACCTGCTGGCGGCGTCGCTGCTCAACGGCCTCGCGAGCCGTCTGCCCGCCGGTACCCAGTATTACGGGATCGGCGGTCCGCGTATGACCGCCACCGGTTTCGACGCCCATTTCCCGATGGAAAAGCTCACGGTGCGCGGCTATGTCGAAGCCCTGAAGCATATCCCCGAGATCCTCGGCATTCGCAACGAGCTCAAGCGTCAGTTGCTCGCGGAGCCGCCGTCCGTGTTCATCGGCGTGGACGCGCCCGATTTCAACTTCGGGCTCGAACATCCGTTGCGCGACGCGGGCATTCCCACCATTCACTTCGTGTGCCCGTCCATCTGGGCGTGGCGCGGCGGACGTATCAAGAAGATCGCCAAGGCGGTCGACCACATGCTGTGCGTGTTCCCGTTCGAGACGGCGCTGCTGGAAAAAGCAGGCGTACCGGCCTCGTACGTGGGCCATCCGCTCGCTGACGAAATCCCGCTGGTGCCCGACACGCTCGGCGCGCGCCGTACCCTGGGTCTCGCCGAAGACGGTCCGATCATCGCGGTGCTGCCGGGCAGCCGGCGCTCGGAGATCGATCTGATCGGTCCGACGTTCTTCGCGGCGATGGAAATGATGCAGCACCAGGAGCCCGGTGTGCGGTTCGTGATGCCGGCGGCCACCCCTGCGCTGCGCGAGATGCTGCGGCCGCTGGTCGATTCGCATCCCGGCCTCTCGTTGACGATTACCGACGGCCAGTCGCAGCTCGCCATGACCGCCGCCGACGCGATTCTCGTGAAAAGCGGCACGGTCACGCTCGAAGCCGCGCTGCTGAAAAAGCCGATGGTCATCTCGTACAAGGTACCGTGGCTCACGGGCCAGATCATGCGGCGCCAGGGCTATCTGCCGTATGTCGGCCTGCCGAACATTCTGGCGGGGCGTTTCGTGGTGCCGGAGATTCTGCAGCACTTCGCCACGCCGCAAGCGCTGGCCGAAGCCACGCTGAAACAGTTGCGCGACGAGACCAACCGGCGCACGCTGACGGAAATCTTCACGGAGATGCATCACGTGCTGAAGCAGAACACCGCGCAGCGTGCGGCGGAAGTCGTGGCGAGCGTCGTCGAAAAGCGTAGGGCGCGGGCGTGACGAGCGAGCGCGCACCGCGTCGCAAGACCGTGGCCGGCGCATCGGCGCAGCAGGTCGGCCTGAACTTCGAGACGCCGGACGACATCGTCTGCGGCGTCGACGAGGCAGGGCGCGGACCGCTGGCCGGTCCCGTGGTGGCAGCGGCGGTGATTTTCGATCCGTCCAAGCCGATGATTCGCGGCCTCGACGATTCCAAGGTGCTGACCGCTAAAAAACGCGACGAACTGTACGACAAGATCGTCGACCGGGCGCTCGCTTACTGCATTGCGTCGGCTAGCGTCGAAGAAATCGATTCGCTGAACATCCTGCACGCCACCATGCTGGCGATGAAGCGCGCTGTGGAAGGTCTGTCCGTCACGCCGACGCTCGTGAAAATCGACGGCAATCGCTGCCCGACGCTGAGCGTTCGCAGCGAAGCGGTGATCGGCGGCGACGCGCTGGTGAAGAGCATTTCGGCGGCGTCGATTCTGGCCAAGGTCACGCGCGACCGCATGTTGCTCGAATTGCATCAGACGTTTCCGGTGTACGGTTTCAACGCCCACGCCGGCTATGGCACGCCGCAGCATCTCGCCGCCTTGCGCGAGCATGGGCCGTGCGAGCATCATCGGCGTTCGTTCGCGCCGGTGCGCGAAGCGCATCTGCGCTTCGGCACGAGTGGGTCGCTGCGGATGGTGGAAGTCATTACTGTCAAGGGCGTGCTGACCGACGCAATGCTCGACGACGACGCCTTCGGCGAACGCAGCAGCGTTTAAGGCATCGTCAGCAAGTTAGCGGCGCAGCGGCTGAGATTTGCCGTCGTGCGTCGCCGAATTCTTTCCTCATTCTCACTGTCTTCGCTGCCTGTGAAAGCCATCACCTCGCGGGACAATCCGCTCTATAAGCGCCTCAGGGCACTCGCCGGCTCGACGCATCAACAGCGTCGCAGCGGCAATGCATTGCTCGAAGGCTTTCATCTCGCGAGTGCTTATCTCGACGTCGCCGGGCAGCCGGAAATGTGCATCGTCACCGACGCCGCGCTGCATCACGAGGAAGCGCAGGCGATCGTGTCGCGCATCGAAGATCATCGGATCGTGACCTTGCCGGATGCATTGTTCGGGCAGTTGTCGAACGTCGTGCATGGCGTCGGGATTCTGTTGCTGGTCGACAAACTCGACGCGCCGCTGCCCGAGAAAGTCGCGCAAACCTGTCTCGTGCTCGACGGCGTGCAGGACGCGGGCAACGTCGGCTCGATCCTGCGCAGCGCGGCGGCGGCGGGCATACAGCAGGTGTTCTGCGCGCCGGGCACGGCGTACGCCTGGTCGTCGAAAGTCTTGCGCTCGGGCATGGGCGCGCACTTCCTGTTGCAGATTCACGAAGACGTCGAAGCGCAGACGCTGATCGAGCGACTCGCGGTGCCGATCGTCATCACGGATTCGCACGGCGCCGAGCCGATTTACGACTGCGATCTGAGCGGGCCGCTCGCTTGGGTGTTCGGCAACGAAGGGGCGGGCGTCTCGCAGATCTGGCGCGACGCGGTCTCGTTGCGAGTGACGATTCCCCAGCCGGGCGGCATGGAGTCGCTGAATGTGGCGGCTGCGGCGGCCGTGTGCGTATTCGAGCAGTGCCGCCAGCAGCGCGGGCGCGGGTGAGTAGAGGCGTGGCGCAGTCGACGCGAAGCTCAGCCCCGCGCCGATCACACTCAAAGCCGACTCAATAAGCCTGCCTGTCCAGCTTGATTTCCTGCAGGATCGTCGTCGCGATCTCCTCGATCGACTTGTGCGTCGACGACAGCCACTTGATCCCTTCACGCCGCATCATCGCTTCGGCTTCGTTGATCTCGTAGCGGCAATTTTCCGGCGCGGCGTACTTGCTGCCCGGACGACGCTCGTTACGGATCTCCGACAACCGCTGCGGATCGATCGACAAGCCAAACATCTTCTGACGATGCGCCAATAGCGGCGTAGGCAGTTTGCCGCGCTCGAAGTCTTCGGGAATCAGCGGATAGTTCGCCGCTTTCACGCCGTACTGCATGGCCAGATACAGGCTCGTCGGCGTCTTGCCGCTGCGCGATACGCCGACCAGAATCACGTCGGCGTCGGCCAGATTGCGGTTCGACTGACCGTCGTCGTGCGCGAGCGAAAAGTTGATCGCCTCGATCCGGTTCTTGTACTCCTCGGTGTCCGCATTCTGGTGACCACGTCCCATCGCGTGGCTCGACTTCAGTTCCAGTTCCTGTTCGAGCGGCTCGACGAAGGTCTGGAACATGTCGAGCACGAGCGCGTTCGAACCTTTGACGATCTGATTCGAGGCACTGTCCACCAGGGTGGTGAAGACGATCGGACGTCGGCCGTCCTGCTGGATCGCTTCGTTGATTTTTTCGAGTGTGGCGTAGGCCTTTTCGGTCGAGTCGACGAAGGGCACGCGAACCAGGCGGAATTTCTGGTCGAACTGGGAGAGGATCGAATGCGCGAAGGTTTCGGCAGTGATCCCGGTACCGTCGGAGACGATGAATACGGTGGGCGGCATCAGTGGGGCTGGGGAACGTGAGCGGGAAAAAGCGCTCGAATCAAACATCGCTGGTTCGCGTTCGCTGCCCGGTGGCTAACCGGAGGCTGCAGCGGCGTCGAATCAGCGCACCGTGGGCACCGCTACCGCGCCCGGAACGCCGAAGGTCTCGCAAAAGCCCGTTGGCCGGTCCGGGGCGCGATTCGAGGCGCAATTCTCGTCCGACAGTCACATTTCGAGAGTCGGCACGGTAGAATAGCGGCAACCTGTTGGATAAGCAATTGCAGGCGATTGGCGTCTAACTCACCGCGAACGGTCGTTCAACGCCTCGCTTTCTGTCGGTAACTTGCGGCGAAAGTAGTGGATTGACCGGTAAATTCGGCCAATCACCTTCTTCGTGGCATTGGTCGCCGAGCGCGATTGCTTCTCCAACAGGTTGTGCAAGACGCGAGGTCACGCTCCCAATGGGCGTCTCGCGTTCGAGCCCACTTGCACAGCCGTGAATTTCTTTCACACTTAGGGGCTTGTATGACTAACGCAGTTACCGTCGCAAAGGATAAGGCGTATGTAGTTCCGTTCGAGCAGTTGCGGATGACCGATGTGGAGATTGTCGGTGGCAAGAACGCGTCGCTAGGCGAGATGATCAGTCAACTCGCCGAAGCAGGCGTGCGGGTGCCCACTGGTTTCGCCACCACGGCGCTGGCTTTCCGTGACTTCCTCAATCACAACAATCTGACCGAACGCATCGCCAAACGTCTCGAGACGCTCGACGTCGACGACGTGAAAGCGCTCGCCGAAGCCGGCAAAGAGATCCGCCAATGGATCATCGACGCGCCGATGCAGCCGCAGCTCGAAGCGGACATCCGCGCGGGTTTCGACACCCTGCAAAACAGCTCGCCTGAAGAGTTGTCGTTCGCCGTGCGTTCGTCGGCAACGGCCGAAGACTTGCCGGACGCTTCGTTCGCGGGTCAGCAGGAAAGCTACCTCAACGTAGTCGGCATCGACGACGTGCTCGATCGCATGAAGCACGTGTTTGCGTCGCTGTATAACGACCGCGCTATCTCCTATCGCGTCCACAAGGGCTTCACTCACGCTGAAGTCGCCTTGTCGGCGGGCGTGCAGCGCATGGTGCGCTCGGACGTCGGCGCAGCGGGCGTGATGTTCACGCTGGACACCGAATCGGGCTTCAAGGACGCGGTCTTCATCACGTCGAGCTACGGCCTGGGTGAAACCGTCGTGCAAGGCGCGGTGAATCCGGACGAGTTCTACGTCTACAAGACCACGCTCGCGCAAGGCAAGTACCCGATCATCCGCCGTTCGATCGGCTCGAAGCTGATCAAGATGGAATTCACGAAGGCGGGCGAAGCCGGTCGCGTGAAGACCGTGGACGTGACGCACGAGCAGCGCAACCGCTTCTCGATCACCGACGAAGACGTGATCGAACTCGCAAAATACGCCGTCATCATCGAAAAGCACTACGAGCGTCCGATGGACATCGAGTGGGGCAAAGATGGCCGCGACGGCAAGATCTTCATTCTGCAGGCGCGTCCCGAAACGGTGAAGAGCCAGGCCGCGGGCAAGGCCGAGCAGCGCTTCAAGCTGAAGGGTCAATCGAACGTGCTGGCAACCGGCCGCGCGATCGGTCAGAAGATCGGCGCGGGCCCGGTGCGCGTGATTCACGATCCGTCGGAGATGGACCGTGTGCAGCCGGGCGACGTGCTGGTCGCCGACATGACCGACCCGAACTGGGAGCCGGTCATGAAGCGCGCGTCGGCAATCGTCACGAACCGTGGCGGCCGTACCTGCCACGCGGCGATCATCGCGCGTGAGCTGGGCGTGCCGGCGGTGGTCGGTTGCGGCGACGCCACCGACGTGCTGAAGGAAGGCGCGCTGGTGACGGTGTCGTGCGCGGAAGGCGACGAAGGCAAGATCTACGACGGTCTGCTCGAAACCGAAATCACCGAAGTGCAGCGCGGCGAACTGCCGCCGATTCCGGTGAAGATCATGATGAACGTGGGCAACCCGCAACTGGCCTTCGACTTCTCGCAACTGCCGAACGCAGGCGTGGGTCTGGCGCGGCTCGAGTTCATCATCAACAACAACATCGGCGTGCACCCGAAGGCGATTCTCGAGTACCCGAACATCGATCAGGACTTGAAGAAGGCCGTGGAAAGCGTCGCTCGCGGTCACGCGTCGCCGCGCGCCTTCTACGTCGACAAGCTGACCGAAGGGATCGCGACGATCGCGGCGGCGTTCTATCCGAAGCCGGTGATCGTGCGTCTGTCGGACTTCAAGTCGAACGAGTACAAGAAGCTGATCGGCGGTTCGCGTTACGAGCCGGACGAAGAAAACCCGATGCTGGGTTTCCGTGGCGCGTCACGCTACATCGCCGACGACTTCGCCGAAGCGTTCCAGATGGAATGCATCGCGCTGAAGAAGGTGCGCGAAGAGATGGGCCTCGACAACGTCGAGATCATGGTGCCGTTCGTGCGTACGCTGAAGCAGGCGGAGCGCGTGGTCGGGCTGCTGTCGAAGTACGGCCTGAAGCGCGGCGAGAAGGGTCTGCGTCTGATCATGATGTGCGAAGTGCCGTCGAACGCGATTCTCGCCGAAGAATTCCTGCAATTCTTCGACGGCTTCTCGATCGGTTCGAACGACCTGACGCAGCTCACGCTCGGCCTCGATCGCGATTCCGGCATGGAATTGCTGGCGGTGGATTTCGACGAGCGCGATCCGGCGGTCAAGTTCCTGCTGCAGCGCGCGATTTCGACCTGCCTGCGTCTGAACAAGTACGTCGGTATTTGCGGTCAGGGCCCGTCGGATCATCCGGACTTCGCGCAATGGCTGACGGACGAGGGCATTGCGTCGATCTCGCTGAACCCGGACTCGATCATCGAGACGTGGCAACAGCTGGCGAAGTCGGCGGCGAAGTAAGGGCGAAGTGAGCGTCAAGCGCATGCCGCGTCCTAAGCGGCATGCATAGCGAGGGTGTTGTGCATCAAAGGCGCGTTAAAGCGTGCAGCGCCACTCGCTAAATTGCCTGTGCTTCGTGCTATAAACACCCCGGTAGATCCGGGGTGTTTTGCTTTGTGGAGGTCGATGTGGCGCCAGGGGGATTGTTCTGGTGGATCGGCGCAGGCGTGCTGGTCGTGCTGGAGTTGATGAGCGGCACGTTCTATCTGTTGATGATCGCGCTAGGGTTCGCCGCAGCCGCGATCGCGCATATTGCGGGTGCGCCCGTGTACCTGCAGTTCGTGGTGGCCGCGCTCGTGGCGATGGCCGCGGTGTTGCTGCTACGGCGTTCACGCTTCGGCCGCAGACTGCGCAAAGACGCCGCACACAACCCGGACGTCAATCTCGACATCGGCCAGACCCTGACGGTCGACGCCTGGCAGGCACGCCGGGCGCGCGCCGACTATCGCGGCGCCGCGTGGGACATCGAACTCGCGCCGGGCGAGCCGGAAGACGCTCACCTTTATGAAATCACCGCGCTGCACGGCAGTTGTCTTGTCGTCGTCGCATGCAGGCGGACTGCGCAGGCCTGACACGCCACGCATCTGACCAGCGAGCTTCACCCAGCTCTCGCCAACCAATCGAGTACGGACCGGAGAACAATAATGGATGTATCGACCATCGTCGGGGTAGTCGTCCTGATCATCGTGATCGTGACTGCGGCGCAGACGCTCAAGATCGTGCCGCAGCAGCATGCGTGGGTGCTGGAGCGGCTGGGCCGCTATCACCGCACGCTGACGCCGGGTTTGAGCTTCGCGTTTCCGTTCGTCGACCGGATCGCGTACAAGCACATCCTCAAGGAAATACCCCTCGAAGTACCGAGCCAGGTGTGTATCACGCGCGACAACACGCAACTGCAGGTGGACGGCGTGCTGTACTTCCAGGTCACCGATCCGATGAAGGCGTCGTACGGTTCGAGCAACTTCGTGTTCGCGATCACGCAGTTGTCGCAGACCACGCTGCGCTCGGTGATCGGCAAGCTCGAACTCGACAAGACCTTCGAGGAGCGCGACTTCATCAACCACAGCATCGTATCGTCGCTCGATCTGGCGGCGACGAACTGGGGCGTGAAGGTGCTGCGCTACGAGATCAAGGACCTCACGCCGCCCAAAGAGATTCTTCACGCGATGCAGGCGCAGATCACCGCCGAGCGTGAGAAGCGGGCGCTGATCGCGGCCTCGGAAGGGCGCAAGCAGGAGCAGATCAATATTGCCTCGGGCGGGCGCGAGGCGGCGATCCAGAAGTCGGAAGGCGAACGGCAGGCGGCGATTAACCAGGCGCAGGGGCAAGCCTCCGCGATTCTGGCCGTGGCCGAAGCCAATTCGCAGGCCATTCAGAAGATCGCGGCGGCGATCCAGTCGAACGGCGGGATGGAAGCGGTGAACCTCAAGGTGGCCGAACAATACGTGAACGCGTTCGGCAATCTGGCGAAGCAGGGCACTACGCTGATCGTGCCGGGCAACCTGGCGGATATGAGTTCGATGATCGCGTCGGCGCTGACGATCGTGAACAAAGGGAAGGGCACGACCGACCTGCGCTAAGGGCGTTGGCCGCGCGGTGGGATTCCCGGTGCCGCAGGCAATCAGCCAGAACGCAGCTTTGTCATAGGCAATCGGCCAAACAAAGGCAGAAGAAACCCAAAAAAATGGCCCGCTTTTGAACCGCGGGCCATTTTCGTTGAACCGTCACGTTACGCGGCAAATCCGCGCATCGGGCAGCAGGCAATCAGCAGGCGGGCCGCCCGCTCAGCCCGGCGAGCGCATCAGGCGCGCCTTCTCGCGTTCCCAGTCGCGTTTCTTCTCGGACTCGCGTTTGTCGTGTTGCTTCTTGCCCTTCGCCAGCCCGATTTCGCATTTGACGCGGCCACCCTTGTAGTGGAAGTTCAGCGGCACGAGCGTGTAGCCGCGCTGCTCGACCTTGCCGATCAGTTTGCTGATTTCCTCGCTATGCAGCAGCAGCTTGCGCGTGCGCACGGGGTCGGGGTGGATGTGGGTCGAGGCTTCGGGCAACGGGCTGATGTGCGTGCCGATCAGGAACAGTTCGTTGTCTTTGATGACGACGTAACCTTCCTTGATCTGGCCGCGCCCGGCGCGCAGCGCCTTGACCTCCCATCCTTCGAGCACGAGCCCTGCTTCATAGCGTTCTTCGACCGAGTAGTCGTAGAAAGCTTTTCTGTTGTCGATGATGCTCATGAATGGAAAGTGCCCAACTCGTTTAAAATCACGATTTTAGCAAAGCGGGGCAAGGAAAGCCCGCAGCGCTTGTCCACCCTTGCCACGCGTTGTTCAATTTATGGCAGATGTCCAGAAAACCGTGTTGATCCGCCATTCGGCGGAACAGATGTTCGACCTCGTTACCGACGTCGCCGATTACCCCAATTTCCTGCCCTGGTGCGGAGGAGTCGAAATTCGCCGCCAGGACGAAACCTGCATGGAAGCGAAGATCGATATCAACTTCAAGGGCATCAAACAGCACTTCGCGACCCGCAACAGCATGGAGCGGCCCACGCGCATCGATATGGAGTTCGCCGACGGCCCGTTTCGCAAGTTCACGGGCTTCTGGCGCTTCACGCCGCTGCGGGCGGACGCCTGCAAGATCGAATTCGCGCTGCACTACGAGTTCACCAACATCATCCTCGAGAAGCTGATCGGGCCGGTGTTCAGCCACATCGCCAATACCTTCGTGGAATCGTTCGTGAAGCGCGCCGATCAGCGCTACGGTAAGGCATGAGCGCGCGCCTGTCGATCGAAGTCTGCTATGCGCTGCCGGGCGAGCAGACGCTGCTTGCCGTCGATTTGCCCGAGGGCGCCACGCTCAAGCAGGCGCTCGACGCGAGCGGTATCTTGCAGCGTTGTCCGCAGATCGATCTGACCACGCAGAAGGTCGGCGTGTTCGGCAAGCTCAAGCCGCTCGACGCGGTGCTGGCCGATCATGATCGCGTGGAGATTTACCGGCCACTGCTGGTGGATCCGAAGTTGTCGCGGCAACGGCGGGTGGAAAAGACCCGCAAGGCCGGCTCGATCGAAGGACGACGTTGGCAGAACCGGGATTCGCGCTAGGCAGGGCGCGTAGCCAGGCCGCAGTGGCGGTGGCGCAACTGGGTCAAGGGGAAATCGCCGCCGGGGCGTCGGTCATGCCGCGAGGCTTGGCCTAGCGTGGCCAAGCCAAGCCAAGCCAAGCCAAGCCGCAGCGTGCTCGCCGCGCTTCGATTCAATGCGCTGACACCTGCCCGTCTTTCTCGAGCGGCGCGGCGCCCGACGAATCGTCGTCCGCATGTTGACGTACCGACCAGCACACGCCCGCCACCAACAGCAGGATCGCCGCCATCTCCAGCGGACGCGGCAGGCGCTGGTCGTAAATAAACGCGTAGAGCAGCGCGAATAACGTCTCGAATACGATCATCTGACCGGAAAGCGTCAACGGCAGCCGCTTCGAGGCGGCATTCCACAAGCCGTTGCCCAGCCACGAGGCGCCGACCGCGAGGCCCAGGTTCAGCATCCAGAAGGTATGCCAGCGGCCGTCGGCCACATCGGCCTGCAGTCCGCCCGAGGGCAGCACGGCGATCACGAGCCACAGTGCCGCGCCGAGCGCGCCCGTCACCACGCCCCACAAGACCGACCATTCGTTGCCGCTGAAATGCGTCTGACGCTGCAGATAGCGGGAATTTTCGACCGCAAACCATGTCCAGCAGGCCAACGCGCCGACCGCACAGCCGAGCCCGAGCAGCTTGGTGGCGACGCTGACCGGCGTGTCGTCCGTAACGGTGAAGACGTCGATATTGATGCAGGCGATGCCTGCCATGACGATCGCAAGCGGCCAGGCAAGGCGCGCGAGCGGCACCGCGCCGTGATCGCGCCGGCCGAGCAGGGTCACCGTGACAGGCAGCACGCCGACGATCAGCGAAGCCGGCGCGATGCCGACGAGATGCACGGCGGCGGTGAGCAGCACGTAATAGAGAAGGTTGCCGGCCAGCGCCAGCTTCACCAGCGCGCCCAGATCCTCGCGCGTGAGGCGTTTGACGAGCGAGCGTGCCATCGGCAGGGTGGCGGCCAGCGAGACGACGCCGTACATGGTGTAGCGACCCGCGCTCAACAGCAGCGGCGAGAAATCGGGCAGCACGCGCGGCACCAGAAAAACCATGCCCCACAAGGCCCCGGCCATTACTCCATATGCCACACCGCGCTGCATCGACTGCTCCTGCAAGGAAAACTGGAATGATCGGCAGAATAGCGGCGGGATAGGCGAGGCGTCTTGTCAGATTCTGCAATCGGGCGGCATTTTGTGGTTTTGACTTGCCTGGCGCCACTTTGCGCCCGAACGCGCAAACGAAACCCGATCGAACCCGAGGTGAACGAATTAGCGAATTTCAAGGCCCCAGAGTCACGAAAAAAATCGCCCGAAATTCGCTAAGCTGCTGTTAGTGCAGTGAAAACCGGGGAGGTATCGCGTATAATTCGCTTTTGCGCCTATAGGATTTGCCATGCGTCTGATCCAAACAGCACTCACGTTCGATGACGTGCTCCTCGTCCCGGCCTTCTCCGATGTTCTGCCGCGCGACACCAGCCTCAAGACCCGGCTGACCCGCAACATTTCCCTGAATATGCCGCTCGTGTCCGCCGCCATGGACACCGTCACCGAAGCCCGTCTCGCCATTGCAATGGCGCAAATGGGTGGCGTGGGCATCATCCACAAGAATCTCACGCCGGCCGAACAGGCGCGTGAAGTTGCCAAGGTCAAGCGCTTCGAATCGGGCGTCGTGCGCGATCCGATTACGGTGCCGCCGCAAATGAAGGTGCGCGACGTCATTGCACTGTCGCGCCAGCATGGCATTTCGGGCTTCCCGGTCGTCGAAGGCGCGCAGCTGATCGGCATCGTCACGAATCGTGACCTGCGTTTCGAAGAGCGTCTGGACGAGCCGGTGCGCAACATCATGACGCCGCGCGAGCGCCTCGTCACCGTCAAGGAAGGCACGCCGCTCGCCGAGGCCAAGGCGCTGATGCACAGCCACCGCCTCGAGCGCGTGCTGGTCATCAACGAGGCATTCGAACTGCGCGGCCTGATGACGGTGAAAGACATCACCAAGCAGACCGAGCACCCGGACGCATGTAAAGACGAACACGGCAAGCTGCGCGCAGGCGCGGCGGTCGGCGTGGGCGAAGACAACGAAGAACGCGTCGAACTGCTGGTGCAGGCCGGGGTGGACGTGATCGTGGTCGATACGGCGCACGGCCACAGCAAGGGCGTGCTCGAGCGCGTCCGTTGGGTCAAGCAGAACTTCCCGCACGTCGAAGTGATCGGCGGCAACATCGCCACCGCGGCAGCGGCCAGGGCGCTGGTCGAATACGGCGCAGACGGCGTGAAGGTCGGGATCGGCCCAGGCTCGATCTGCACGACGCGGATCGTCGCCGGTGTCGGCGTGCCGCAAGTCACCGCCATCTCCAATGTTTCCGAAGCGCTGGCGGGCACGGGCGTGCCGGTCATCGCCGACGGCGGCGTGCGCTTCTCGGGCGACGTCAGCAAGGCGCTGGCAGCGGGCGCAAATGCCGTGATGATGGGCAGTATGTTCGCCGGCACCGAAGAATCGCCGGGCGACGTGTTCCTGTATCAAGGCCGTCAATACAAGTCGTACCGTGGCATGGGTTCGGTCGGCGCGATGAAGGACGGCGCAGCAGACCGCTACTTCCAGGACAACTCCGCGAACATCGACAAGCTGGTGCCGGAAGGGATCGAAGGCCGCGTCGCCTACAAGGGCTCGGTCAACGCGATCCTGTTCCAGTTGATCGGCGGTGTGCGTGCCAGCATGGGTTACTGCGGCTGCCGCACCATCACCGAGATGAACGACAAGGCCGAGTTCGTGCAGATCACGGGCGCGGGCTTGCGCGAGTCGCACGTGCATGACGTGCAGATCACCAAGGAAGCGCCCAACTACCACGTGGACTAAACGCCAATGAAGCCATTGCTGCGCGCTGTACTCATCCTCGATGCCTTGTTGTTGCTTGCGTTCGGCGTGCTGTTCCTGCTGACGCCCTGGACTTCGTTGTACAACGCGCTGCTTCTGGTGCAAACCCAGCCGGCGCTGGTCGGCCAGGGGTTTGGCGTGGCGCTGATCGGGCTGGCGTGGCTGGCCTTCCATGCGTCGGTCGACGGGGCGCTGACCTCGACGGTCGCCAAGGTGGTCGGCCACGTGAACTGGCTGACCGGCGTGCTGATGCTGATCTGGCTGCTCGGTCTGCATACGCCGGCGCTCACCGGTTTTGGGCAGATCGTCGCGGTGCTGAGCGGCGTGGTGCTGCTGGTGATCGGTCTGGGCGGCGTGCGCCTGTCTGGCGCGGTGCGCCGGCGCGAAAGAGTGCGGCTGGCCGAAGCCGTCGCCGCTGAGCGCGCCGAGAAACAGGCCGCCAAAGACGCCGCGAAAGATGCGGCGAACGTGGCTGCCAGCCGGCGCGAGCCGGGTCACGTAACGGCAGGTTTTCCGGTGTATCACGCCGAGCCGATCGTCGAGCCCGTGGTGCCGGTCGTACCGGTATCGCGGCCGGTGAGTTCGGCGTCGGTGGCGTCGCTTCATCCCGAAGTCGACGAGCCCGGGTTGACGGCCTCCGAACGGGCTGCCCGCGCCGAAGCCGCAGCCGCCCGCGACGATGCCCGCGACGCCGCCGCCGGCGCGCCCCGGCCACCGCTGCATGGTTGACGCACCGCCCATCGCCGCGTCACGTTTCACGCTCGATCGTCCTCCCGTGGACCGCTTTGAATTCAACGCCGCGCACTGCGCGCGGCATCTTATATCCGCTCACTTTTGACTCCGTCCGCTGCCATGCATGACAAGATCCTGATCCTCGACTTCGGTTCGCAAGTCACCCAACTGATTGCACGTCGCGTTCGCGAAGCCAACGTGTATTCGGAAATCCATCCGTACGACGTCGACGCGTCGTTCATCCGCGACTTCGCGCCCAAGGGCGTGATCCTCTCCGGCGGCCCGAGCTCGGTCACCGAAACGGATACGCCGCGCGTGCCGCAAGCCGTGTTCGAACTCGGCGTGCCGGTGCTCGGCATCTGCTACGGCATGCAAGCCATGGCCGAGCAGCTGGGCGGCAAGGTCGACATCGGCCATCTGCGTGAATTCGGCTACGCCGAAGTGCGCGCGCGCAACCATACGAGCCTGCTGGAAGGCATCAGCGACTTCACCACGCCGGAAGGTCACGGCATGCTGAAGGTGTGGATGAGCCACGGCGACAAGGTGCTGGAAATGCCGCCGGGCTTCGCGCTGATGGCGTCGACGGAATCGTGCCCGATCGCGGCGATGGCCGACGAGAAACGTCATTTCTACGGCCTGCAATGGCACCCGGAAGTCACCCACACGGTCCAGGGCCGCGCGATGCTCGAACGCTTCGTGCTGAAGATCTGCGGTGCGCAGCCCGACTGGGAAATGGGCAACTACGTCGACGAAGCCGTCGCGAAGATTCGCGAGCAGGTCGGCAAGGAACACGTGATTCTGGGCCTGTCGGGCGGCGTGGATTCGTCGGTGGCGGCGGCGCTGCTGCATCGCGCGATCGGCGATCAGCTGACCTGCGTGTTCGTCGATCACGGCCTGCTGCGTTTGAACGAAGCCGAGCAGGTGATGGCGACCTTCGCCGACCACCTCGGCGTGAAGGTGATCCACGTCGACGCCAGCGAAGTGTTCCTGCGCAAGCTGGCCGGCGTGACCGATCCGGAAGCGAAGCGCAAGATCATCGGCGCGGAATTCGTCGAAGTGTTCCAGACCGAAGCGGGCAAGCTGACCGACGCGAAGTGGCTGGCGCAAGGCACGATCTATCCGGACGTGATCGAATCGGCGGGCAAGGGCAAGAAGGGCGCGCAGACCATCAAGAGCCACCACAACGTGGGCGGCCTGCCGGAAACGCTGAACCTGAAGCTGCTCGAACCGCTGCGCGAACTGTTCAAGGACGAAGTGCGCGAACTGGGCGTGAAGCTCGGTCTGCCGCCGGCCATGGTGTATCGCCATCCGTTCCCGGGCCCGGGTCTGGGCGTGCGGATTCTCGGCGAAGTGAAGCGCGATTTCGCGGACCTGCTGCGCCGCGCGGATGCGATTTTCATCGAGACGCTGCGTACCTTCATCGACAAGGAAACCGGCAAGTCGTGGTACGACCTGACGAGCCAGGCTTTCGCGGTGTTCCTGCCGGTGAAGAGTGTGGGCGTGATGGGCGACGGCCGCACTTATGAGTACGTCGTCGCGCTGCGTGCCGTGCAGACGCTGGACTTCATGACCGCGCATTGGGCGCATCTGCCGCATGAATTGCTGGGTCATGTGTCGAACCGCATCATCAACGAAGTGCGTGGGATCAACCGGGTGGTGTATGACATCTCGGGGAAGCCGCCGGCAACGATCGAGTGGGAATAAGCGTCGGCTAGCGGGCATCGGTAGCTCTCGCGGTTGGCGGCAGTAAAACTGTCCCAACCGCGGCGACGCCATACGATGCTCGCCCTTTATCCGTCCCGCTCAGGGAACGCCTGACGAGAGTGCGCTAGCGATGCCCAGACACAATCCAGCGCTGCATCGTAGCCGCAGACCTCGCATGACGCGGGGGCGCCGGCGACTTCTCATCATCTGCCTGATCGTGCTGTTGGCCATGCTAGGTTGGGCATTCGTCACAGCACTCAAACCCGCCCTCCAGCGCACGATCGTCATCACGACCGGTGCGGACAACGGTATCTATCGAGGCTTTGCGGATCGCTATGCGCCCATCCTGAAGCGCGAAGGCATCACGCTCGATATCCGCGCTTCGTCCGGGTCGGTCGAGAATTATCAGCGGCTGACGAATCCCGCCAGCGAATACGAAGTGGGCTTCATCCAGTCGGGCACCACCAGCCCCAAAGAAACCGATCACCTGGAGACCATCGCCGCCGTCTCATACGAGCCGATCTGGGTGTTCTATCGCGGCGACACGATCGTCAACCGGCTGGCGCAACTGCGCGGCAAGAAGGTTGCCATCGGCGTTCCCGGCAGCGGCCTGCTCAATGTCTCGCTCGTCCTGCTGGGCTATAGCGGCATCACGCGCGACAACACCACACTGCTCGAGATGGATGCGCTCAAGGCCTATCAGGCGCTTGAGAATGGCCAACTGGATGCGGCGTTCTTTATCGGCAGACCCGACGCAGCCATCCAGAAGACGCTGCTCAACAGCGACTTGAAGCTGATGAGTTTTGCCCAGGCCGAAGCGCTGGCGCAAAAATTTCCGTCCCTCTCCAAAATTATTTTCCCACGCGCCTCGACCAGCATCGTCAACGATCTGCCGCGGGCCGATGTCACCTTGCTGGCCGCCACGGCTCTGCTCGTGTCCAAAGACAGCCTGCACCCGGCGCTCGACTACCTGCTGCTGGACGCGGCCAAAACGGTCCACGGCGGCGACGATTACTTCACGCCGCTAGGCACGTTTCCCAACCTGAACACCGAAGAATTTCCCATTTCCGACGAGAGCGTTCGCTACTTCAAATCGGGTCGCCCGTTCCTGCAACGCTACCTGCCATTCTGGCTGGCGAGTCTCATCGAAAGGCGATTGCTGATCCTGCTGCCCTTCATGGCTTTGCTGATAGGCTTGCTGCAGGCATTGCCGCGCATGGTGGAGGCGCGGATGAAAAGACGGCTTGTGGTGTGGTATCGGGAGATCAAATCGCTGGAAGACGAAATATGGAAAAACGCGCAACCGGCCCCGACCCAGATCGCGAAATGGCGCGATGAAATCGAGAGCATCGATGCGCATGCCAGCCAGATAAGGATTCCACATCGCTATTTTCAGGATGTCTACGCGCTCAAGCAGGCAATCGGTGTCGTGCGGGACCGGATTTCCCAGGCCGCTGCGAAGATGAACGAATCCACATCCGGTGGCCGCACCTGATCGATCAACCGCTGCGGCAAGCCAGTGAGCATGGCGGCAAAAGCCTGGTGTCAGCCCGCAGCAATCGCGGCCTTTAGCCGAGCCCAAGCCTGATCCAGGAACAGGGCAGAGCGTCGTGCGTAGCCACGCGCGTGACCGGAACTCTCCGGTCACGCGAATTCCTTTCAGCGTCCCGGCGTACTGACCGGCACTGTGCGACGCGCGGCGAGATTGCGTTCGCGCAGCGACTCGGTGGTGTCGCCCGAGCCGTCCGCTTGCCAGCCCGGCGGCAGAATCACGTAGCGGATCGCCGTCCACACGCTGCTCGCCGAGGCCACATCGCGGGCGAGACTTACCCAGTGCTCGAATTCGACCACCAGCGGATTGCGCGAACGCGTCGGCGTGGTGAGACCGTAACGGCACGGCTCATCGGCGCGCTCGGCGACATACGTGCCGAACAGGCGGTCGAAAATAACGAGCACACCGCCAAAGTTCGCATCCAGATAATCGACATTCGACGCGTGGTGCACGCGATGTGCGGACGGCGTGTTGAACACGTACTCGAGCCAGCCGAGTTTCGGCGTCCACGTGTTATGCAGCCAGAACTGGTAAAGCAGGTTGAAACTCAGCGTCGCCAGGACGATTTCCGGACGCACGCCGAGCCACACGAGCGGCGCAAAAAAGATCGCCGAGCCGGTCAGCTTGCCGGTCAGCCCGAGCCGGTAAGCGGACGACAGCGTTAACTGGTTCGGCGAGTGATGCACTGCATGCGTCGCCCAGAAAAAGCGGATACGGTGCGACGCGCGGTGATACCAGTAGTAGCAGAACTCCTGGCCGATAAACAGCAGGAACAGCATCAGTGCACTGTTGAGCGTGACGGTAAAGAGGCGGTGATCCCAGGCGAGCGCGAAGACGGGCGCCGCAAGCGAGAGCGGCAGGAAGGCCAGCAGCTTGCGTCCGGCCACGTCGGCCAGCGAAATCCACACTTCATACCAGTCGAAGCGCGCAGCGGTGCCGCGTAGTTTGTGGGTAAGGACGCACGCCTCGATCAGCGAGACGGCAATGACGAACAAGGTGACGCAAAGCGCGAGTTTTCCAGTGGTGAGCATGATGGGCAGATAACCGGTTGAGATGAGACGCGTCGTCTGCGGGAACAGGCCGCTATCGCGTCGGGTTCAGCTAATGTAGTGGGCCGGCCGGCTGAAAACCACGCGGAAACTATGTCGGCTCATGTCACGACATGCGGGCCGCGAGGGCCGCGCCAGCGCTGCAGGGCGGGCGCGGGCGGCACGTCGCGGTGGTGTAACACCGCGACATGTTTTCCGCGTCGATTAGTTCGCGGGGTCCTCTTATAGTTCGTTCCGTTGCCACGCCACTGTGCGTGACTGAAACGAACCAGGAAGGATCGCTAATGAAACTCCATCACCTCGCCGCAGCCGCCGCTGCCATGCTCATCGCCGTCAGCACACCCGCCGTGGCGGGATGGTCGGGCCACGGCACCGCCTACACGCCGCACGGCACCTACAACGGCGCCCATTACGGGTCCTGTGGCGGCGGCACGTGCTCGCACGCCGGCGCCGTCGAAAATCCCTACGGCCGGGTTGCGACCAACAGCGGCAGCGTGACCCGCACCGCCCCCGGCCAGTTCTCGAATTCGGGCACGGCGACCGGTCCCAACGGACGGCAGGTGCAGCACTCCGGCGACACCAGCTGCGCGGGCGGCGCGTGCGATCACACCGGCAGCCTGAATGGATCCGACGGCCACAGCGCGACGACCTCGGGCAGCGTGACGCGCAACGCGCCGGGTCAGTATTCGTCCTCGGGGACGGTCACCGCCGCGAACGGCAATGCCACCAGTCACGCCGCGTCGACGAACTGCGCCGGGTCCACCTGCGCGCGTTCCGGCACCGTGACGGGCGCAGACGGCGGAACCGTCACGCATGCCGACAGCGCGACACGGGTGGCGCCGGGCGTGGTGACGACGGGCGGCGGCACGACGGTCGTGCACGGCGGCACGGTGACGACAGGGAGCACCACGGTCGTACATGGCGGCGCGGTCGCGACGGGCAGCGCGACGGTGGTAGTGGGCGCGGCCCCGGTCGTCGTCGGGGCGCCGCCGGTCGTCGCCGTGGCGGCACCGGTGGTGGTCGCGCCGCCGGCTGTGTACGTGACGCCGCCGCCGGTCGCGTACATCGCGCCCGTGCCGCCCAAGACGGTTTATGTCGCACCGCCGCCGAAACCCGTCTATGTCGCACCGCCGCCGAAGGTCGTCTACGTCGCTCCGCCTCCCAAGGTGGTGTACGTCGCGCCGCCGCCGCCCAAAGTCGTCTACGTCGCACCGCCCCCGCCGCGCGTCGTCTT
This sequence comes from Paraburkholderia sp. BCC1884, assembly GCF_900996225.1. Lineage (GTDB taxonomy): Bacteria > Pseudomonadota > Gammaproteobacteria > Burkholderiales > Burkholderiaceae > Paraburkholderia. Next base: position 399,112 of record NZ_CAAJGL010000112.1, read on the forward strand.
CATCGCGCCGCAAGCCCGCGCGCTGTATGTCGCCCCGCGCGCCGTGTACGTCGCCCCCGCGCCGCGCGCTGCCGTGATGGTGCCCGGCCATTGGCTCGGCCGCGTCTGGGTGCCGCCGCACTGGGCCTGAGGCCAAACATCAGATCAATTGCATCAACCCCGCCGGCCACGAGCGTCGGCTACACCACGGAGTCAACGATGAAAAAGATGATCACGGTTCTGGTCTTGTGTATTGTTTCTGCAGCGGCGTCGGCGCAGGGCGCATTGCCGCCCGGCGACACGCCCCGCAGCGAGCGCGCCATGCAGCAGTTGCAGGCCCGCTTTGCCAGCGCCAACACCACGGGCGACGGCAAGCTGACGCGTGAGCAGGCGGCGGCAGGCATGCCGATGGTGGCGAAGCATTTCGACGAGATCGATACGCAGCGCGTCGGTTACGTCACGCTGCCGCAGATCGAGAACCTGATGAAGCAACGGGCAATGGCACGCTGAATGCCGGCGAGCGCGGGAGACGCGTCATGGAACAGGAAAACAGGATCATCGTGCTGGACGACGAAGCCGAATTGCGCAATATGCTGCAACGCTTCCTGACCGGCCACGGCTTCCAGGTGCGCGTCGTCGCCGATGGCCGGCAACTCGACCGCTACCTGCAGCGCGAACCCTACGACCTGCTGGTGCTCGACCTGATGATGGAGCCGGAAGACGGTCTGACGGTGTGCCGGCGGCTGCGCGCGGAAGGCCAGACCCTGCCCATCCTCATGCTGACCGCGAAGGGCGATCCGGTCGACCGCGTGGTCGGCCTCGAAACCGGCGCCGACGACTACCTCGCCAAGCCCTTTCTCCCCGACGAACTCGTCGCGCGAATCCGGGCATTGCTGCGCCGCCAGAAAATGGCCGCGGGCGTGCCGACCGTGACGTCGCAGACGCTGCGCTTCGGCGAATACCAGTTCGACGTCGGCAAGCAAACGCTGCTGCATCGCGGCGAGCCCGTCGAGGTGCACTCCGCGCAGATGTTGCTGCTGCATGCGCTGGGTTCGTCGCCGAATCGTCCGGTAAGCCGCGAAAACCTGCTCGCGCGGGCGCGCGGGCGCGACCACGAAGCCCTCGATCGCAGCATCGACGTGCAGATCCTGCGGCTGCGTCAGATCGTCGAGGACGATCCGTCGAAACCGCGCTTCATCAAGACTGTGTGGGGTGTCGGCTACATGCTCGTCGCCGGAATCGACTCGTGAGCGACACCGCGCGCCCACGCCGCCGCCTCGGATGGCTGCCGCGCTCGCTGCTGGCGCGCAATATCGCCTTGCTGGTGGCGCTCGTCGCGCTGACCCAGGTGTGCTCTTTCACGGTGCTGCTGCATTTCGTCCAGCGTCCGCGCATCGATCGCGCGGCAATCATCTTCGCCGACTACGTGAAGACGCTCGACAGCGTGCTGGTCGCCATGCCGCCCGACGAAGGACGGGCAGCGGCGGCGCGGCTGGGCGGGCAGACCGAAGCGCCCGCTCATCTCGGCCTCGAACCGACGCCCAGTCCGGTGCGCTTTTTTCGCACATGGCAACGCGATGTTTTCGTCGGCGCGTTGCGGCGGTATCTGCCGCTCTACATGCAGGTGCGCTGGCAGACCGGCGACGGCGAGCGGCTCTGGATTCGCGTGCGGGTCGCGGGCGACCCTTGCTGGATCGCGCTGCCGATGACCGAAGATGCTCAGGCGAGCGGCATTACCACGACGCTCGCGCTCTCGCTGGGCCTCGCGCTGCTGGCCGCGCTGACGGGTTATCTGATCCAGTTGCACCTGAACCGTCCGCTCGAGGACCTGGCGCAGGCCGCGCGGCGCGTGAGCGGGGGCGAGGCGCCCGTTGCGCTGCCCACCGACGGCCCGACGGAAATCGCTCAGGTCAGCCGCGCCTTCAACCAGATGACGGAGGCGTTGCAGCAGGCGGAAGCGACCCGCGCGCTGATGCTCGCGGGCGTGTCCCATGACATCCGCACGCCGCTCACCAAGCTGCGCCTCGCGATGGCGATGGCGATTCCGCGCGGCGCCGATGAGAGCTTCGTCGCATCGGCGGAAAACTATCTCGACCACATCGACACGATTCTCCAGCAGTTCATGGACTACGCCGGCAGTGGCGAGCGTGAGCTCGCCCAGCCCGGCGACCTCGACGCATTGATTACCCAGCTTGCCGCGGATTTCGCGGGCCTCGGACACGAGTTCGAGCTTTCGCTGGGCCGCATGCCGGTGTTCGCCTACCGGCCCGTCAGCCTGATGCGGCTACTCATGAACCTGATGCAGAACGCGATCGTCTATGGGCGCACCGGTCTCGCCGTGCGTACGTGGACCGAAGGCGACTACGCGTGCGTCGCCGTGTGCGATCGCGGCAGCGCAATCGCCGCCGACGAACTGGAAAAGCTCAAGGCGCCGTTCAGTCGCGGCGCGAACGCCCGGACCCATTCGGGCGGCACGGGCCTCGGGCTTGCCATCGTCGAACGGATCGCGCGTTTGCATGGCGGCTCGCTGCAATTTCGCAGCCGCGAAGGCGGCGGTCTCGAGGCGCTCGTCAGCTTGCCGCTGAACCGGCAGTCCGCGTAAAAACGCTCGCGTCGACCCGGCGCCAGGCGGGTCCGGCCTGGGCGACATCGAACGACATACTTCCTGAATGGCGCGTGCCGCCGCTTCCTCCCATACTCGCGTCTGCGTGTTCCCCGATGGTTTGCGGTCCTGTGGATCGATCGATTGTCGGTGAGCTTTTCTCCGCCAATTGATGGCACGACCGTGCCGATGACAGGATCGTTATGCAAACCTCATTCAAGTCCCTCGTTCGCCATGCTCGACGTTTCGCAGGCGCCGCACTCGTGACCGGATCGCTGCTGCTGAGCGGCTGTGCCTCGGCCGCCGACGTCATCACACCGATCAGCGCGGCGCCGCAAGTCCGCGCGAACGTGATCTACGTGTATTCGTTCGATGCCACGCCCGGTCAGGTCAAACTCGACAGTGGTGTCGCGCAGCAATTGAAGGCGGCGATGAGCGGGGAAAGCGCCGCGCAGAAGCAGGACCGCACGGCGAGCGATACCCGCGAACAGGTCGCCGACGAAATCGTGCGCCAGTTGCAGTCGATGGGCCTGCGTGCGGTGCGCATGGACGGCCCGGTGCCGGCGCACGAAACCGCGCTGATCGTCGAAGGCAACTTCCAGACGATCGACGAAGGCAAGCGCCGCCGTCGCATCCTGATCGGCCTTGGCGCCGGCAAAAGCGAAGTCGGGGCGTCGGTCCAGATCCTCTACAAGCCCGCCGGCGGCGCACCGATGCCGCTGCAAAGCTTTTCCACCGACGCCAATAGCGGCCACATGCCGGGCGTCGCGGAAACGGCGGGCGTCGGCGCGGCGGCCGGCCATGTCGCGACAGCGGCGGTGACGGGCACGACGCTGCACGGTGTGTCCGAAGTGAAAGGCGACAGCGTGGCCGGCGACGCAAAAAAGCTGGGCGATTCGATCGCGAAGCAGATCGCGGCGGCGAGCGTCGCAAACGGCTGGATGTAAAGCCTGCGGTCGGGCGCCGACACTGGGGAATGCCCAGGCTTGAGCCGCCGCTATTCATCAGCGTAGAATCGTCGCACATCGGTTTGGGGGCCCAGCAATGCGTCTGGTTTCTCGTTGCGATTTCATCCACGAACCCGGGCGAGTCCCGGTGTTTTTTCGACCCGCCTCTCGCGTCGAGGTCGGCGGTCGTTGCGGAACTGTCGTCGGCTCCGCTTCATGACTCCTCTCATCTCCGTGCAGCGGCTCTGCAAGAGCTTCCCCGGCGTCCGGGCGCTGCACGATATCCAGTTCGACCTGATGGCGGGTGAAGTCCACGCGCTGATGGGCGAAAACGGCGCCGGCAAATCGACGCTGATGAAAATCCTCGCTGGCGTCTATACCCGCGATTCGGGCGATATCCTGCGCGACGGCCAGCCGGTCGATTTCCAGAGCCCGCGCGAAGCCCAGGCGATGGGCGTCGGCATCATTCATCAGGAACTTCAACTGATGAACCATCTGAGCGTCGCCCAGAATATGTTCATCGGCCGCGAGCCGCGTGGACGCCTCGGCGTGTTTCTCGACGAAGACAAGCTCAATGCGCAGGCACGCGACATTCTGGCCCACATGCATGTGAGCATCGATCCGCGCGCCGTGGTCGGCACACTGACGGTCGCCAGACAGCAGATGGTCGAGATCGCCAAGGCGCTGTCGTTCGATTCGCGCGTGCTCATCATGGACGAGCCGACTTCGGCGCTCAACGACGCCGAGATCGCCGAGCTGTTTCGCATCATCCGCGAGTTGAAGGGGCGCGGTGTCGGCATCGTCTATATCTCTCACAAGATGGACGAGCTCAAGCAGATCGCCGATCGCGTCACCGTGATGCGCGACGGCGAATATGTGGCCACGGTCGCCGCCCAGGACACGAGCGTCGAAACGATCATCGGCATGATGGTGGGGCGAACGCTGACCGATGCGGCGACGTCGCACAGCACCACCGGCAGGGGCGACATTGCGCTCGAAGTCAGACATCTGAACGCCGGCCCGCTCGTCAGGGACGTGAGCTTCACGCTGCACAACGGCGAAATCCTGGGGTTCGCCGGCCTGATGGGCGCCGGCCGCACGGAGGTCGCGCGCGCGGTGTTCGGCGCCGACCCGATCGAATCCGGCGAGATCGTCGTACGCGGGGTGAAGGCGAGCATCCGCCAGCCGAGCGACGCGGTGGCGCGCGGCATCGGTTATCTGTCGGAAGACCGCAAGCGCTATGGGCTCGCCACCGGCATGGACGTCGAGTCGAACATCGTCATGTCCAATCTGCGCAAATTCCTGTCGTTCAATTTTTTCTTGCGACGCACGCAGATCCGCAAGACTGCCCGCCATTTCATCAAGCTGCTCGCCATTCGCACGCCCTCGGCGACCCAGCAGGTGCGGCTGCTGTCGGGCGGCAATCAGCAAAAGATCGTCATTGCGAAGTGGCTCGAACGCGATTGCGACGTGCTCTTCTTCGACGAACCGACGCGCGGCATCGACGTCGGCGCCAAGAGCGAGATCTACAAGCTGCTGCGCGCGCTCGCCGAACAGGGCAAGGCGATCGTGATGATCTCGTCGGAACTGCCGGAGATTCTGCGCATGAGCGACCGCATCGTCGTGATGTGCGAAGGCCGAATCACCGGCGAACTGACCGCCGCGCAGGCGTCGCCGGAAAGCATCATGCATCTGGCGACCCAGCGCGAAACCCTGAACGCAGTGGCCTGAACCTCAAGAGGTCCTTATGACCGTGCCATCGGATACGCCGGCGCTAGCGAACGAGGGGCTTGCCTCGAGTCTGAGAGCCCGGCTTTTCGCGCCGACCGCGTTGCAGAAGCTGCTCGCCTTCGCGAGCCTGATCCTGCTGCTGGCATTTTTCGGCTTCGCCTCGCCCGCGTTTCTGCAGATCGACAATATCCTCGGCATTCTGCAGGCGACCGCTGTCAACGGCGTGCTGGCAATCGCGTGCACGTTCATCATCATCACGGGCGGGATCGATCTGTCCGTCGGCACCTTGATGACTTTCACCGCGGTGATTTGCGGCGTGTTCCTTACCTACTGGCATTTGCCGATGTGGACCGGCGTGCTCGCCGCGATCGGCACCGGTGCACTGTGCGGGACCATTTCGGGCACGCTCACGGCGAAAATGAAAATCCCGCCGTTCATCGCCACGCTCGGCATGATGCTGTTGCTGAAGGGATTGTCGCTGGTGGTCTCCGCCGACAAGCCGATCTATTTCACCGACACCGACAATTTCTACATGATTTCGCAGGACTCGTTGATCGGCTATTTCCTGCCGAGTCTGCCGGTGCCGAACGGTGTGCTGATCCTGTTTTTCCTCGCGATCGTCAGTTCGATCACGCTCAATCGGACGGCGCTCGGCCGCTACACCTTCGCGCTCGGCAGCAACGAGGAAGCGGTGCGGCTCTCGGGCGTGAACGTCGATCGATGGAAGATCGCCATCTATGCGCTGGGCGGCGCGATTTGCGGTATCGCCGGACTGCTGATCGCGTCGCGGCTCAATTCGGCGCAACCGGCGCTCGGCCAGGGCTATGAACTCGAAGCGATCGCCGCCGTGGTGATCGGCGGCACGTCGCTCAGCGGCGGCTCGGGCACGATACTCGGCACGATCATCGGGGCCTTCATCATGAGCGTGCTGACCAACGGGTTGCGCATCATGTCGGTCGCGCAGGAGTGGCAGATCGTGGTGACCGGCCTGATCATCATTCTGGCGGTCTACGCCGATATCCTGCGACGCAGAAAAAGCTGACGCTTCACGCCATACGATCAAGAAGAGGAGGGCGCTCGCACTTCCTCGATAACTGAAGGTTGATGTTCCACCTTAGGAGGAGACTTGCCATGTTGAATCGACGATTGTTCGGTGTCGTGGTCGGGCTGGGCGCGCTGATTGGCGCAACCCCTGCGGCGCACGCGGATGAGCCGTATATTCCGCTGATTTCGAAGGGCTTCCAGCATCAGTTCTGGCAAGCCGTTAAAGCCGGTGCGGAACAGGCGGCCAAAGACCAGAAAGCCAGAATCACCTTCGAAGGCCCGGAAACCGAGGCCATGGTCGACAAGCAGATCGACATGCTGTCGGCGGCGCTCGCTAAAAAGCCGCAGGCGCTCGGCATCGCCGCACTCGACAGCAAGGCGGCGATTCCGTTGCTCAAACGCGCGCAGGCTTCGAAGATCCCGGTGATCGCGTTCGACTCGGGCGTCGACAGCGACATTCCGCTCACCACGTGTGCAACCGACAATATCGCCGCCGCCGCGCTCGCCGCCGACAAAATGGCCGAGGCGATCGGCAATGCCGGCGAAGTGGGGCTGGTCGTGCACGATCAGACGAGCCGCACCGGCATCGATCGTCGTGATGGATTCCTGAACGAGATGAAGGCGAAGCATCCGAACATCAAGATCGTCTCCGTTCAGTACGGCGCGGGCGACCATTTGAAGTCGGCGGAAATCGCCAAGGCGATGATTCAGGCCAATCCCAACCTGAAGGGCATTTTCGGCGCCAATGAAGGTTCGGCCGAAGGCGCGGCGATCGGCGTCAAGGAATCGGGCAAGAAGCTCGTGCTGATCGGCTACGACTCCGGCAAGGAGCAAAAGGACGACATCAACTCAGGTTTGATGCTCGGCGCCATTACGCAGAATCCGGTCGGCATCGGCAAGTGCGTGGTCGACTCCGCGATGAAGGCGCTCAAGGGCGAAAAGCTGCCCAAAAAGGTCGACACCGGCTTCTACTGGTACGACAAGAGCAATATGAACGATCCCAAGATCTCCGCCGTGCTCTATGACTAAGCGTCGCCGCTAAAGCGCGATCGGGCAGGAGGGCGGGCGGCCTTTCCTGCTCGTTGGGTTCCGTCTTCGCTCTCGCAGGCGGAAGTCGATCACTGTCGACGAGGAGTGTGCTCAGGTGACTACGATCACAAAACTGTCCGTGCGGGATATCCGGTTTCCGACCTCGCGTTCACTCGACGGCTCCGACGCGATGAACGCGGCGCCCGATTACTCCGCCACCTACGTGACGCTTGAAACCGATTCGCCGCGGGCGCTCACGGGCCACGGACTGACTTTTACGATCGGCCGTGGCAACGAGATTTGCGTGACGGCGGTCGAGGCGCTGGCGCCGCTGGTGATCGGTAAAACGCTGGAGGAAATCGCCGCCGATATGGGCGGGTTCTGGCGCGCGCTGACCTCGGATAGTCAGCTACGCTGGATCGGCCCGGACAAGGGCGCGATTCATCTGGCGACGGCGGCGGTGGTCAACGCGGCGTGGGACCTGTGGGCCAAAGCGGAAGGCAAGCCGGTGTGGAAGCTGCTCGTGGACATGAGCCCGGAAGAACTGGTGCGCTGTCTGGACTTCCGCTACGTGACCGATGCGATCACGCCCGAAGAAGCGATTGCAATGCTGCGTCGTCACGCGAACAGCAAGGACGAACGCGAGCAGGAAATGCGCGCTCACGGCTATCCGGCTTACACGACCTCGGCCGGCTGGCTCGGTTACGACGACGAGAAGATTCGCCGGCTCGCCCGCGAAGGCGTGGCGCAGGGATGGACGCATTTCAAGCAGAAGGTGGGCGGTAATCTCGATGAAGACATGCGGCGCGCCCGCATTCTGCGCGAGGAAATCGGCGAAGACCTGAAGCTGATGATGGACGCGAATCAGGTGTGGGATGTCGACGAAGCCATCGCCAATATGCGGCGTCTGGCGGAATTCGACCCATGGTGGATCGAGGAACCGACGAGTCCCGACGATATTCTCGGGCATGCGGCGATCCGGCAGCGGCTCAAACCGATCGGCGTGGCGACCGGCGAGCATTGTCACAACCGGGTGATGTTCAAGCAGTTGCTGCAGGCGCAGGCGATCGACTTCTGTCAGGTGGACAGTTGCCGTTTGGGTGGCCTGAACGAGGTGCTCGTGGTCCTGCTGATGGCGGCGAAATTCGGCGTGCCCGTTTGTCCGCATGCGGGTGGCGTCGGCTTGTGCGAATACGTGCAGCATATTTCGCTGTTCGACTATATCTGCGTGTCGGCGTCGCTCGAAAACCGGGTGCTCGAGTATGTGGATCATCTGCATGAACACTTCGTCGATCCGGTCGTGATCCGCCACGGCCGGTACATGCCGCCGGAGCGTCCGGGTTACAGCATCGAGATGCGGGTCGCCTCGCTCGATCAGTTCGACTTTCCCGATGGCCCGGCCTGGCGATCCTGAGCGGCTAACTCGCGGGCGCGAACGAGCGCCTGACTGATCGCGGCGAGGATCGTGTCGCGCGCCTTGTCGTCCTGCTGCCTGAGCGCGAACGACGGATGATAGGTGGCGATACCCCACGCGCCCGCTACGTCGAACGGCGCGCCCAGGTGGTCGCGCAAGCTCGCTTTCTTGTGGAGCAAAGCGGTGAGCGCCGTCGCGCCGAGCGTGACGATCACGGCGGGGCGCACCGTTTCCAGCTCACGTTCGAGCCAGACGGAACAGGCCTCGATCTCGCGTTGTCCCGCTGTTTTGTGCAAGCGGCGTTTGCCACGCGGCTCCCATTTGAAATGCTTGACGGCATTGGTCAGATAGACCTCGTCGCGCGACAGACCGGCGCGCGTGATCGCGAGCGTCAGCAATTGTCCGGCGGGACCGACAAACGGCAAGCCGGCCAGATCCTCCTGATCGCCGGGTTGCTCGCCAATCAGCATGATTCGCGCATCACCGGGTCCCGAGCCGCCGACGGCCTGCGTCGCATTGCGCCACAAGTCGCAGCGCCGGCAACGATCGAGCGAAGAGGGGGGCTCGCGAGCCGGCTGCGCAGATTCCGCTTCAACCGGGATTGATTTGCCGTCGAGCATACCGACGCCGCTCGCCTGCGCCACGCGACGCGCACCGCTTTTCGCATCGCTGATCATGGCGGGAATCAGATGACCCTCAGGCAGGCCTTTCCAGAAGCGCACCGGCATGTGCTGTTCGAGCGCGGCTTCGTTCAGCCGGGCCGGATTGAAGGTGCTGCGGTAGTAGGCGAGCCAGAGGGCCTCGGCTTCGTCCGGCGTGTCGGAACGATGCTCGCCGGCCAGCGCGTGACGCTGCTCCAGATGCAACTGCTGGCCGTCCCAGAACGCGGCGGCGCGCGGCGTGGCGATCATCCACGAGGTGCGGCCCATGCGCTCGGCGAAATGTTCCGCTGCCCACTCGAGCACATCGTGATCGGGCTCGTACCATGCGAGGTATTCCGGCGTTTGCGCCGCTGGCGTTTGCTTGCGAAAGCGCACGTACGCAATCATGTCGTGTTTGGCGCGCCGTACGCTTTTGGCCATGCGATAAAGCTGGGCGCCGTCTGCGTCGGCTGGCGAAGCGACGGCTCGGTCGCCGTGTTGCCAGCGCCATAGCACTTTGTACAGGAATGCCCAACGTTCGGCGGCGCGGTATAGCGCGGCGTCCTGCAGTAAGGCCGCCAGTTCTTTTGAAACGTGGACGGTCGACGCGGGTGCCGCTGCGTTTTCGGACGCCTCGCCATAGTCGAACAGCGCCTGCTCCTGCGGCAACGCGGCGTGTTGCATGACGCGCCACTCGATCATTTCCGGTGCAAGACCTTCGCCCAGCGCGCCGAGCGACGCGGCGCGCCACGCGGCAAAGTTGTCTTCGATCGCGAGGGAGCGCATGGCCTTGTCTCACAGCAGCGCCAGTTGCACGGGCGGCGGCGTCAATACTTGCCGCAACTGGGCCGACGATGCGTCATGCAGCGCCGCCCGATAGTCTTGCGTGACGACGAACGGCTTGATTTTCTGCAGCGGACAACGCAGACGCACGAGATCTTCGTAGCGCACGCGCCGCGACCGCCTCAACTCCACCAGCCGTTTGGCGTTGCGCATACCGATGCCCGGCACGCGCGCAATCATGCGTAGCGGCGCGCGGTTCAGGTCGACGGGAAACTGATCGCGATGCGCGAGCGCCCACGCGAGCTTCGGATCGATCTCCAGCGACAGATCGCCGGGTTGCTCGAAGAGTTCGTTGGCCGTGAAGCCGTAGGCGCGCAACAAAAAGTCGGCCTGGTACAGCCGATGTTCGCGCAACAGCGGCGGCGCCTGGGCCGGCAGGCCGGACGGGCTATCGGGGATTGGGCTGAAGGCAGAGTAGTACACGCGTTTGAGCCGGTATGCGCCGTAAAGCGTTTCGGCGGTCTGCAAGATCGTGCTGTCGTTCGTGGGATCTGCGCCGACGATCATCTGCGTGCTCTGGCCGGCGGGCGTAAAGGTCGGCGCCCGGGTGTCGCTTTGCGCCTCTTCCTGTGCCAGGCGGATCGAGCCCATGGCCAGCTTGATGGTGTGGATGTTCTTTTCCGGCGCGAGCCTCGCGAGGCTGCCATCGGTGGGGAGTTCGATATTGACGCTCAGGCGGTCGGCGTAGCGGCCGGCTTGCGCGATCAAATCCGGGTCGGCGTCTGGAATCGTCTTCAGATGAAGATAGCCGCGGAATTGATGCTCCTCACGCAGCGACTGCGCCACGCGCACGAGTTGCTCCATCGTGTAGTTCGACGACTGAATGATTCCAGAGCTGAGAAACAACCCGTCGATATAGTTGCGGCGATAGAAATCCAGCGTGAGGTCGACGACTTCCTCCGGCGTGAAACGGGCGCGCGGCACGTTGCTCGAACGCCGGTTGACGCAGTACTGGCAGTCGTACAGGCAGAAATTGGTGAGCAGGATTTTCAGCAGCGACACGCAGCGCCCGTCTGGCGTGAAACTATGGCAAATACCCGCGCCGGTGCTGGCGCCCAGCCCGGCGACGCCGCGCGAACCGCGTTTGGGCGCACCGCTGCTCGCACACGATGCGTCGTATTTGGCCGCGTCGGCCAGGACTTCCAGCTTTTTGAGCAATTCCACGTTGCCGCCAATACTGTATGGATGTACAGTATTGTACGTTCGCTGCGTATGAGTGCAAGCGCTATCTGGAGGAAATTTGATCGACACGCCGGCTTTACCCCGTCAGGCGCGACATGCCTGAACAACTCTGGCTGCCGGGGCTCGAAGCGCCGCCCGCGCCAACCGACGGTCTGTTTTTTGCCGTGTTTCCCGATGCTCAAACGGCGGCTGGTATTGCGAAGCTCGCACAGCAGCTTTGCGGGGAGGCGCGTGTGCGGAGCAAACCGCTGGCGCCGGGCCGATTGCACGTTACCTTGCAGCACCTGGGGAATTTCGCGGGCGGCCTGCCGCAGGCCGAAGTCGACGCGGCCATGCGGGCGGCTGCTTCGATCAGCATGGAGCCGTTCACGGTCGAATTCGGTTCGGTCGTCAGCTTTGCTTCGAAACCGCGGCCGGGCCCGCTGGTATTGGGTGGGGACGAGGGCGTGGTTGGCTTGCACACGCTTCATGACGCGTTGAGCGAGGCGCTGCAAAAAACGGGGCTCGCGGGATTTGCGCGGGATCGAATGATGTCGGCCGCCGTGCCATATACCCCGCATGTCACGCTGGCGTACGGCATGCCGTGGGCCGCAGCGCGCTCAATCGAGCCAGTTTGCTGGAACGTGCGCGAATTCGCGCTGATGCACAGCCTGCTCGGGCGCACCAGGCATGTGGCGTTGGCGCGTTGGCCTTTGGCGGGTGCTACGTGATGAAGCTAAGGGTCCGCGGCCGGGGATGCCAAGGATGCGCCGCGCCGGATCGCGCCAATGGACTAACTTCCTGAGCTAGCGCGCGTAGCGCTCAGAAGCGCACGCCGGTTGAGCAGCCGCCGGCAAAACCTCCGCCGCTTCCGCCCGCGCCGCCGCAGAACACGCCGCAGCCGGATAGTGCGACGGCGACCGTCACGGCCACCAGCGTCGTTCGCAGACGAGGCAGGGGTTGGCATTTGCCGGGCGGCGTGCCGTATGCCGGGGGCGTGGGATAACGCCGACGGATTTGGGCGGCGAGCATTGTTTCTGAAAGCGCCGAGCTGGGTTGTGTTGTTCTTGATTGCATAGCGTGATTGGGGTTGCGAGGGACGGGTCAAGCACTTGCATGCCTTATTACTGATCTGTCGATTTTGAGGGCCGTACGCGGCGCGGCCGCGAATCCTTCAGCCTAGCGTGCACGGGCCGTCCCTGAAATACGCAAAATCTGAAAACCAGGGGTTTCGTCGGTTGGAGAGGCTAAGGCGTGACGCGCACCCTGATAGAATGCTTGGGCCGCAACGTAGTGGATTGCAGATGAGATTGCTTGACGCGCTAGTCGAACAGCGTATTGCCGCCGCAGCCGCGCGCGGCGAGTTCGACGACTTGCCGGGCGCTGGCGCGCCGCAGACGCTCGAGGACGACTCATGGGTCCCTGACGAGGTGCGCGTCGCCAACCGGATTCTGAAAAATGCGGGCTTCGTGCCGCCCGCTGTCGAGCAGTTGCGCGCCTTGTGCGACCTGCAAGCGGAGCTGAATGCCGTGAGCGACCCGACGACCCGCTGCCGTCTCCAGGCGCGTATGCTTGCGCTCGACATGGCGCTCGAATCGCTGCGCGGCGGTCCGCTGGTTCTCCCGCGCGAATATTGCCGGCGAATTGCCGAGCGCTTGTCTGAGCGCGCGGGCAATCTCAATACGGCCGACGCAGGTTCGCAGTGAGCGAGCCGCTTGAGGTTTTCGCCGCGTCGCCTACCGCTGAGTCCGGCGAAATGTCCAATGAGCCGTCTGTTCAGGCTGGCTCTTCGGGACTGGCCGCTTCCTTTGCCGCAGTCTCGGCAGACCTCCCTGGCCCCATATCCAATACCGAATCTTTGGCACCGCCTGTGTCCGAGCGTGATCGCCGTTTCATGGCGCTCGCTCAAACCGCCGCTGAGGCCGCGCGCGCGGCCGGTGAAGTGCCCGTTGGCGCCGTGCTCGTGCGAGGCGACGAAGTGCTCGCCACCGGTTTCAATCATCCGATCGGCGCGCACGACCCGTCGGCACATGCGGAAATGGTTGCGTTGCGCGCGGCGGCGCAAGCCGTCGAAAATTATCGTTTGCCGGGTTGTGAGCTTTACGTCACGCTCGAACCCTGTCTGATGTGCGCAGGCGCGATCATGCATGCGCGGATTGCCCGTGTCGTGTTCGGTGCGCGCGATCCGAAAACGGGCGCGTGCGGCAGCGTCGTCGACGCTTTCGCCAATCCGCAACTGAATCACCACACCAGCGTAATTGGCGGCGTGCTCGAAACCGAATGCGGCGCCGCGCTCAAGTCGTTCTTTGCCGAGCGGCGGCGCGCCAGCCGCGAGGCCCGCGCGGCAGCCCGGGCAGAGGCGGCGAGTAAATCTGCAGATGACGCAGCAAGTAAGCGGGCAGACAAAGCAGCCAATGCGTCAGACTCCGCTGAGCCGCTCTAAAACAACAACATCCAACAGGTCTTGCCAATGACCGTTCATCGCACCATCGAACTGATCGCACCGTCTGGCTATCCGCATGACTCCGAGATCCTGCATCGCGCGTTGCAGCGTCTGCACGCGCAAGGGCATCGACTCGAAGGCGTGGAGGTGACCAGGCGTCGTTATCAGCGTTTCGCCGGCACCGACGGCGAGCGCGCAGCGGATCTGAACCGGCTCGCCGATCCGTCGCGCAAGCTGCCAGACGTCGTGCTGGCTGTGCGCGGCGGCTACGGCGCGGTACGCGTCCTGCACGGGCTCGACTACGAAGGGTTGCAACGGCGTCTGACCGATCAGCCGGTCGCGCTGGTGGGGCACAGCGACTTCACGGCGATTCAGCTCGCGTTGCTCGCCCGCGCCGGCGTGAAAACGTTTGGCGGTCCGATGTTGATGAGCGACTTCGGCGCTGAGGAAGTCAGCGAGTTCACGATGCATCATTTCTGGTCGGCGTTGACGAATCCGACCATGACGGTGACCGGCAAGACGCCCCAGGCGCAAACGGTCGACGTGTCGGGGATGCTGTGGGGCGGCAACCTGGCCGTGCTGACGTCGCTGATCGGCACGCCGTACATGCCGCCGGTGCAAGGCGGCATCCTGTTTCTCGAGGACGTCAACGAGCAGCCGTTTCGCGTCGAGCGGATGCTTTATCAGCTGCATCTGTCCGGCATTCTCGCGCAACAGCAGGCGGTGGTGCTGGGCGACTTCTCCGGCGGCAAGTCCTACGACTACGACAACGGTTACGATCTGCACGCGGTCGTCGAGCAGATGCGGTCGGTGATCGGCATTCCGATCGTCACCGGGTTGCAGTTCGGACATGTGCACAACATGCTGACGCTGCCGGTGGGTGCCGACGCGCATCTTGTCGCCGATCCTCATGGGTTCACGCTGACGCTGTCGGGCTATCCCCATTTGGGGTGAAGTCGTCAGAAAAAGAGAAAAGAAGCGGGCGTTTCGCCCGCTTCTTTTTACTGCATAAAAGGCAACTAACGGCCTGTGACTAACCGTCTACACGTGCCTCTACGGCAGTGAAGGTCCCCGTGTTTTGTTGACAAAAATCGCAGGCAAAAGGGCGCCGTTTCAATCTCGTTAATTGTCTGTCCAGCCTTTACTGCAGCCACTAAATAAGCAAATGGCCAAGCCTTTAATCATCTCAAAACGCTCCGCGTCGCAGAGATTGTCGAACCAAAAACCAAAAATTGTTGACAATCTTTATGTCCATCCTATGATGACCAACATACCGGGACGCACATCATGTCAGACACAGATTCCGCCGCGCCTAGTTCGAAACCCGAAGCGATCGCCGAGCGCATCCGCGCCGCGATTCTCGAGCATCGGCTCGCTCCCGGCGCCAAGCTGACTGAAGCACAGTTATGCGAAGTATTCGGCGTGAAGCGCGGCCCGATCCGGCAGGCGCTGGCGCAATTGGCCACCGACCATCTCGTCGACCTCGAGCCGAATCGCGGTGCGTTCGTGGCGAGCCCGTCGTTGCAGGAAGTGCATGAAGTGTTCGAAATGCGGCGCATCGTCGAACTGGCTGTCGTCGAAAAGATCTGCAATGGCCACGGCCTGCGGCGGTTGAAGAGTATCGGCAGCATGATCGGCCGCGAACGCAAAGCGTTCGAAACACGTGATTTTCCCGCGTGGATTCGTCTGTCGGGCGAGTTCCACACGGAGTTGGCCAGTCTGACGGGCAATACGGTGTTGTGCGATTGCCTGAACGGGCTAGTGGCACGCTCCACGCTGATTTCCGCGCTGTACGAGTCGCTCGGACGCAGCCCCTGTTCGTTCGAAGACCATGAAGGCATTCTCGCCGCACTCGATGCCGGCGATGCAAAAGCGGCGGCGGCCCTGATGTCGCGCCATTTGCAAAGCGTCGAGTTAAAGATGCTGGAGCGTCCCGCGCGCGGCGCGGCCGATCTTCATGAAGTGTTCGGCGCGCTCAACGGTGCGCCAAAAGCGTCAGCTAAAACAAAGTCCGCGCCAGACTAAAGGCAGGCGGCCGGTGCGCGCCTTACTGGTGCGCGCCGCACTGAATTGAACTGAACCATCAAGCGTTGCAAGGCGGCCCGGCGTGAGCGCTGCCGGCTTGCGCACGCGTATCCGCCGCCGGGCGACGGATTTCGGGTAGCAACGTAGCGCCGGGGATCTGCGGCTCCCAGCGCTGCGACAACCACAAGTACATCAGTACGGAGACAGCCGCCGCACGGCTTGAACAGACAGCGCCTGATCCCCCGGTCGAAGCTCGACGAGGCGGGTGCAACTGGCATGGCCGATGCAATGTTCTTCGTTTGCTATCGATAGTCCCTATCCCAAGGAGGAGTCATGGCTCAGTTCAGTGCAGCGCCCGGCGGTCCCGCCGTTCCGACATACGACGAGGGCGGCGCGCCCAACGATCCGTCGATGCCATCCGGCTACAGCGAGCGGCTCTACAACGAAGACCTGGCGCCGCTGCGCCATCAGACCTGGGGCGCTTACAACATCTTCGCGTTCTGGATGTCGGACGTGCACAGCGTAGGCGGTTATGTGTTCGCGGGTAGTCTGTTTGCGCTGGGTCTCACCAGTTGGCAGGTGCTGATTGCGCTGCTGGTCGGCATCACCATCGTCAACCTGCTTTGCAATCTGATCGCCAAGCCGAGCCAGGCGAACGGCGTGCCGTATCCGGTGGCGTGCCGCGCGACCTTCGGCGTGCTCGGCGCAAACATACCGGCCGTGATTCGCGGCCTGATCGCGGTCGCGTGGTATGGGATTCAGACCTATCTGGCGTCGAGCGCGCTGGTGATCGTGGTGCTGAAGTTCGTGCCGCAGTGGTTGCCTTATGCCGACGTTCATCAACACGGTCTCTTCGGACTGTCTACACTTGGCTGGTGCGGCTTCATGCTGCTCTGGGTGTTGCAGGCGCTGGTGTTCTGGCACGGCATGGAAACCATCAAGAAGTTCATCGACTTCGCCGGTCCCGCTGTCTACGTGGTGATGTTCATCCTCGCGGGCTACATGGTGTATCGCGCGGGTTGGCGCAACATCGGCATCAACCTAGGCGGCGTCAAATATCACGGCATGGAAGTGGTGCCGGTGATGATCACGGCGACCTCGCTGGTGGTCTCGTACTTCTCCGGACCGATGCTGAATTTTGGCGACTTTTCACGCTACGGCAAGAGCTTTCGCAGCGTGCAGCGCGGCAATTTCTGGGGACTGCCGGTCAATTTTCTGGCCTTCTCGCTGGTGACGGTGGTCACGACCGCGGCGACGCTGCCGGTGTTCGGCCAACTGATCACGGACCCGGTCGAAACGGTCGGCCGGATCGATTATCCGACGGCGGTGATTCTCGGCGCGTTGACCTTTACGATCGCGACGATCGGCATCAACATCGTCGCCAATTTCGTGTCGCCGGCTTTCGATTTTTCCAACGTCGCGCCGCGTCTGATCAGCTGGCGCGCGGGCGGCATGCTTGCGGCGGTGGCGTCGATCTTCATCACGCCCTGGAATCTGTTCAACAACCCGGCGGTGATTCACTACACGCTCGACATTCTCGGTAGCTTCATCGGACCTTTGTACGGCGTCCTGATCATTGATTATTACCTGGTCAAACGGCAGAAAATCGTTCTGGACGATTTGTACTCGGTGGCGCCCACCGGTTCGTACTGGTACAGCAACGGCGTGAATTACCGGGCCGTGGCTGCCTTGCTGCCGGCCGCGCTCATCGCCGTCATGTGCGTGATGGTGCCGGCGCTCGACGGCATGGCCAATTTCTCGTGGTTCATCGGCGCAGGGCTGGGCGCGCTGTTCTATCGCGTGCTCGCACGCTGAGTCGTGCGTTTCCGGAGGAGACTTCCTCCGGGTGCTGCAACAGGAGTCGATATGCGTATCAAACTGATCAACCCGAATACGACTCAACGTATGACGGAAGCCATGGGCCGTTGCGCGCGCGAGGTCGCCGCGCCCGGCACGGAAGTGATCGCGGTGAATCCGACCATGGGACCGCCGTCGATCGAAGGCTATTACGACGAAGCACTCGCCACGCCGGGTTTATTGGCCGAGGTGCTGGCAGGTGAAAGAGACGGCTGCGACGGTTACGTGATCGCCTGTTTCGGCGACCCGGGTTTGTACGCGGCGCGTGAGTTGGCACGCGGTCCGGTGATCGGCATTGCGGAGGCGGCGATGCACGCGGCGAGTGTGTTGGCGCCGGGCTTCTCGGTCGTGACGACGCTCGCGCGCACCTGCGGCATGGCGTGGCATCTCGCCGAGCGTTACGGCATGAAGCGTTTTTGCCGCAACGTGCGGGCGACCGACGTCGCCGTGCTCGATCTCGACAAGCCGGGCTCGGCGGCGCGCCGCATCATCCTCGACGAATGCCGGCGCGCGCTCGCGGAAGACGGTTCGGATGCGATCGTGCTCGGCTGCGCCGGCATGGCCGAATTGTGCGCGGAGATCGAGGACGCGTTGGGCGCACCGGTGATCGAAGGCGTGACCGCTGCCGTGAAATGGACCGAGGCGCTGGTCTCGCTGCGTCTTTCGACGGCCAAACGCGGCGACTACGCGCGGCCGCTCGCCAAGCGTTACGACGGCGCGCTGGAATCGTTCAGTCCGACGCAAGACGATCCGAATCCGCCTTCACCGCGCGGTTTCAATAGTCTTTCAGCCGCGAATGCACAGGAAAACGCGGGCAGTGCCGATTTGCTGCGGGTAAACACTACAGATCCCGGCCAGCACATACATTCAGTCTGACACGCACTATCTGCCCGGGTGTATGGGCGCACCCGGGTGTTTTCGCTACACTGGTCCAACTCGGCGGGGGTGTCCAAAACGCTATTTTTGTGCTTTGGGCGTGCTGGCCACGCGGGTTCAACGCGAATTTTACGTACCGTCATCACGCATTCTTCAAACCATGCCACTCGACTCGAACTACCCACGCGATCTGATCGGCTACGGCCGCCACCCGGTGCAGGCAAACTGGCCGGGTCGAGCGCGTGTTGCGGTGCAATTCGTCCTGAACTACGAAGAGGGCGGTGAAAATTGCGTGCTGCATGGCGACCCCGGCTCGGAGCAGTTCTTGTCGGAGATCGTCGGTGCGGGGGCTTATCCGGCTCGCCACATGAGCATGGAATCGATCTACGAATACGGCTCGCGTGCGGGCGTCTGGCGCATCCTGCGCGAGTTCGAAAAGCGCGGCTTGCCGCTCACGGTGTTCGGTGTCGGCATGGCGATCGAACGGAATCCGGAAGTGGCGCGCGCCTTCGTCGAACTCGGTCACGAGATCGCTTGCCACGGCTATCGCTGGATTCACTATCAGGACATGGCGCCGGAGCAAGAGGCTGAGCACATGCGCCTCGGCATGGAAGCGATCCAGCGCGTGACGGGTGAGCGTCCGCTTGGCTGGTACACCGGCCGCGACAGTCCCAACACGCGTCGTCTGGTGGCGGAATACGGCGGCTTTCTGTACGACTCCGATTACTACGGCGACGATCTGCCGTTCTGGATGGACGTCGGCGTCACGGGCGGCGCAACGGTGCCGCAACTGATCCTGCCGTACACGCTCGACACCAACGACATGCGCTTCGCGAGCCCGCAGGGCTTCAACACGGCGGACCACTTCTTCACCTATCTGCGCGACGCATTCGACGTGTTGTACGAAGAAGGCGACGAAGCGCCCAAGATGCTTTCCATCGGCATGCACTGCCGATTGCTCGGACGCCCTGGGCGTTTGCGCGCGCTGCAACGTTTTCTCGACCATATCGAACAGCACGACCGCGTGTGGGTGACGCGGCGCGTCGATATCGCGCGTCACTGGCGCGAACATCACCCTTACCAACAAAACCACCGCGGGGCTGCGGCATGAAGGCGATGCAATACACTCTGGATCAACTCAACAGCACCTCGACCGACGCGTTTGTCGCGGCGCTGTCGGGCATTTTCGAGCACTCGCCGTGGGTCGCGGAAATCGCCGCGCAGCAGCGGCCCTTCGCCAGCATCGACGAACTGCATAGCAAGATGTCGGGCATCGTCGAGACGGCCGGTGAAGAGAAGCAACTGGCGTTGATCAACGCTCACCCGGAGCTCGCCGGCAAGGCCGCGGTACGTGGAGAACTGACGGTCGAGTCCACGCGCGAGCAGAGCGGCGCGGGCCTCGCGCAATGCACGCAGGAAGAGTTCGACCGGCTGCTTGCCTTGAACACGGCGTATCGCGAGAAGTTCGGTTTTCCGTTCATTCTCGCGGTGCGCGGCTACGACCGTCACGGCATCATCGCGAATTTCGAGGCGCGCGTGAACAACAGCCGCGCCGACGAATTGCGCGCGAGCCTCGATCAGATCTACCGCATCGCACGTTTCCGGCTCGACGACCTGATCGACGCGTGAGTTTTTAGCAACCGCGCGTCGCGGTTTCCGAACCGAAACGTTTTTTTAGCACTAACGAACATTAAGGAAGACAACGATGGCACTCCCGATTCTCGACCCCAACGCGCCTGAATTCACGCGTCGCTATGTGAACCTGGCGGACCCGCGTCTGGGCGCGCAGGCACTGGAGACTAGCGACGATTTCTTCGCGCCGAAAGAGCGCATGCTGAATCCGGAGCCCGCCGTCTTCATTCCGGGCAAGTACGACGACAACGGCAAGTGGATGGACGGCTGGGAAACGCGCCGTAAGCGCGCGACCGGGTACGACTGGTGCGTCGTGAAGTTGGCGCGTCCGGGCGTGATCAAGGGCCTGGACCTCGACACCAGCCACTTCACGGGTAACTTCCCGCCGGCGGCCTCGGTTGAAGCTGCGCGCGTAGTCGACGGCGCGCCGAACCAGTCCACGCAGTGGACCGAAATCGTCCCGTCGACCACCTTGCAAGGCAACAGCCACCACTATCACGAAGTCAGCGACGCCAACGCGTTCACGCACCTGCGCGTGAACATCTACCCGGACGGCGGCATCGCGCGTCTGCGTGTGTATGGTCAGCCGCAAGTGGACTGGGCCGGCGCGAGCCGCACCGAACAGTTCGATCTGGCCGCCATGGAAAACGGCGCGTATCTGGTCGCGGCGAACAATCAACACTTCGGCGCGGCGTCGACCATCCTGATGCCGGGCCGTGGCGTGAATATGGGCGACGGCTGGGAAACGCGTCGCCGCCGCGAACCGGGCAACGACTGGGCGATCGTCGCGCTGGCGCAACCGGGTGTGATCAAGAAGATCGAAGTCGACACGGCCCACTTCAAGGGCAACTTCCCGGACCGCTGCTCGATCCAGGCTGCGTATGTCACGGGCGGCACCGACAGTTCGCTGGTCACGCAGGCTATGTTCTGGCCGGTGCTGCTCGGCGAACAGAAGCTGAAGATGGACAACCAGCATTACTTCGAAAGCGAAATCGCTTCGCTGGGTCCGGTCACGCACGTGCGCTTCAACATCATTCCGGATGGCGGCGTGTCGCGTCTGCGTCTGTGGGGCACGCTCGCATCATGAAAACGCTCGCGATCGAACCGTTGATGAAGGAAGCGTTCGCCGCATTCGGTGACGTGATCGAACTCGAAGGCGCGAAGCAGATTCCGATCAACCTCGGCACGACGATCCGCTATCACGATCTCGCGAAAGTGGACGTCACTGATGAAAGCGGCCGTACGCTCGTGAACCTGTTTCGTGGGCAGCCGCGTACGCTGCCGTTCGAAGTGAAGATGCTCGAACGCCATCCGCTCGGCAGCCAGGCGTTCGTGCCGCTCAACGACAAGGCGTATCTGGTCGTGGTAGCGCCGGCGGGCGAGCTGGATGCGTCGAAAATTCGCGCGTTCGTGACGAGCGGCTGGCAGGGCGTCAACTATGCGAAAGGGGTGTGGCATCACCCGTTGATCGCGTTGGGCGACGTGAGCGACTTTATCGTCGTCGATCGTGGGGGTGACGGGCTCAACCTCAATGAGCAGGATCTGGTCGAGTCGTTGTGGCTCACGGAAGATGCGTTGAGCGCCGTAGCGGTGTGAGCCTGCACGCTTCGGCGTAGCGAGCAGATCGATGTTATAGAAAAGCCCACGGTTAAACGCCGTGGGCTTTTTTCTTGCCGCAGTGTGGAGCGAAGTGCGCCGCGGTCTTCAGCTTTCCGGGGTTCAGCCTCGTTTGCCGAGTAGCGGCGAACGCCCAATCACTTCTCGCGCCCGTTCCGCCGGCTCCGGCGCGGAAAATCCCGCGGCCTCGATGGCGGGTTTGAGTCCTTTGAATTGCAAGCTCTTCTTCGGCGAACGTAACGACGCCATGCCGTCGTCCCACGCATGCAGCATGTGCTTGGCGACGGTGTGCCATTGCGGCTCGTTGCGCGCCGCTTCGATCAGCTCATGACCGACGCTGACGGCCGAATCGCACAGCGCCTCGACCATCTGCGCATATTGCCGGGGCGCGATGCCCATCCGCGTGCTGAAAAAGCGCTCCAGCGCGCGGCTGGCCGCCCAGGTTTTACGACCGTCGATCGGCAGGCCCGGCGGATTGGCGGCAAAACGCGGATACGCCTGCGTCGTGACGATGTCGTAGACGGGCGTGAACGCGACATCGTCGACCGTCGTGTAGATCAGCGCGACGTTTTTCGTGTGACAGTCGGCGTTGCGCACCACGTAGTTCGTCAATAGATGCCAACCGAGATGCTCGAGTTGCTGGCGCATGCTGTCGCGATCGAGCAGATAGGCACGCGCGGCGTTGAGCATCTTCTCGCTGGTCGAATTGTATTTTTCGTGCGGCGGCAGGCCCAGCAGGCCGCACATATCCTCGACGCCGTACGCGGGCAGTCCGCGCGCATCCACATCGAAGCGCTCGACGATCAGCGCGCGGCCATCGTCGGACATCTGCGTACGTGCCACCGGCGCCACGCCTAGCCTTTCGAGCACACGCATCGAGTAGAACTCGTTGAAGCCGAGAAACGGCGTGCTGTCGTCCGAGCCTTTGACGATGTGGCGGCTCGTGCGGATAGTGGGCTTGCCGAGGACCGTCGCCAACGATGCAGACGAAGAAGCCTCTTCCTGAGGTGCGATGAACTTCGGCACGGCGCCCGAAATGGCTGCGCGCGCATATTCGCGTACGAGTCGCGCGAAATGTTCAGCGGTGTTATCGCCGTGGAGGATGTTCTGTACGTCGAGCGCTTGCAGTTCGGTGCCGGGCGCGACGCCCTCCGGTGTCACGGTGACGCGGCCAATGCCCATCGCGCCGACGACGGCGAGCAGCGACAGGTCGGTACCGTCGAGCAAGGGGCCAAACTGTTCGCGGATCAGGTTCAGCAGGTAGCCTTCCGGCAGGTTCTGCCGGAAAAACGGATGCAAGTCGCGCGGCCAGCGCCATGCCTCTTCGCGCACGGGCATGGTCAGACTGACGAAGTCGGCGGCGGTCGCGTCGCGGTTGTACTTGAGGACATAGTCGTCGCGCTCGCGAAATAGCGTGGCGACATGCTTGCCCAGAACCTGAA
The DNA here is from genome assembly GCF_900996225.1 of Paraburkholderia sp. BCC1884. Lineage (GTDB taxonomy): Bacteria > Pseudomonadota > Gammaproteobacteria > Burkholderiales > Burkholderiaceae > Paraburkholderia. The sequence goes on from NZ_CAAJGL010000112.1 coordinate 422,395, forward strand.
CGTCGAGTCTCATGGGGCGGTGTCCGGGTTGCGTTGTTCAGCGAGGATATCTTCGAGCGTGCGCCCATGTCCGTGCGCGACGAACTTGAGATCGTAGCCGGCCGCTTCGAGCAGGCGAACCAGCACGGACACGCTCATATCGTTTTTGGCGAGCGTCTCCATGCGCGCGACGGTGGTCCGCGCGACGCCGGCGCGGCGCGCCAATTCCTCTTGCGACAGGCTGCTCGCACGCCGAACGGCTTTGAGCATGTCTGATACGTCTGCGAGATCGGTCATTTGTAGCCCCAAGGCATCAATTCTGACGAGTTTGGAACTAATTGTAGCCCAAAGGCGACATTTTTCCGTCCTTAAATTGTGCCTTTCAGGCTACAAAAACATCGATATTAGAATCTATTGTAGCCGTCGGGCTACAAAATAGCTTGCTGACCTGAAGGCCCCCGCGATACGGTCACACATAAAAAAGCGGGTTTTCCGCTGCCGCGAAAAACCCGCTAGATGTCCTTCACTCGGTCGGCCGCCAAGCCGGCCTGGACGTTACTTCACTGCACCGCCTTCGAACCATGCGGCAATCTTCATGCGTTCGTCGTCGGTCATGTGTGTGACGTTGCCCAGCGGCATCGCCTTCAGCGTCACGGCCTGCTGATAGATCCGCTGCGCGTTCTGCGAGATTTCATCGGGCGTATCCAGCAGCACGCCGGCCGGGGCGCTGCCCATCATCGTCGGATGGGCGGAGTGGCAGGCCACGCAGCGCTGTTGCAGCACCGGTGCGATATCGGCCACCTTGACGACCGGCGCATTCGCGGCTTGCGCCTGCGGCACGACGGGCTTCGGCATGGTCCAGAAGAGGGCGAAGAACATCAGCACGATACCCACCAGCGGCAGATACCACAGCACTTGGCCGCGGTGACGCATCACGAAGAACTGACGAATCAGCGCGCCGGCCAGCATGATGATCAGGAGCACAGCCCAGTTGTACGGGTGCGTGTAGGTCATTGCGTAGTGGTTCGACAGCATCGCGAACACTACCGGCAAGGTGAAATACGTGTTGTGCACCGAGCGTTGCTTGCCGCGCTTGCCGTAGATCGGATTCGGCGTGTCGCCCTTCAGCATCGCGGCGACCATCTTGCGTTGGCCCGGAATGATCACGAAGAACACGTTGGCCGACATGATCGTCGCCAGCATTGCGCCCATGATCAGGTAAGCCGCACGGCCCGCGAAGATATGGCAGGCGAGCCATGCCGCGATGAATACATAGACGCCGACGCAGATGCCGAGCACCTTGTCTTTATTGCCGAGAATGCGGCACAGCGAGTCGTAGACGATCCAGCCGGCGGCGAGGAAGCCAAGCGCCGAAGCAACGGCAACCACCGGACCCATGTCGAGCACGTTCTTGTCGATCAGATACGTGCTCGGCGAGAACAGATACAGCACGGTGAACAGACCAAAGCCCGACAACCACGTGGTGTACGACGGCCACTTCGACCAGTGCAGATCGTCCGGCATTTCCGGCGGTGCGACGGTGTACTTCTGCATGTTGTAGAAGCCGCCACCGTGCACGTGCCACAGTTCACCGAACACGCCACGCTTGCGCTGGTTCGGATCGGTTGGCGGTTTCAGGCTGTTGTCGAGTGCGACGAAATAGAACGACTCGCCAATCCATGCGATCGCGGCGATGACGTGGAACCAGCGAATCGCCAGATTCAGCCAGTCGGTGATAAAGCCTTCCATGAAACTCCTCCACTTCTGATTCGTTGTACGCGCAACGACGTTCAGCGCCTTCGGGAACCCGGCTAACGGGTGGTCGGCGAACAGGACGTCATGGCGCAGACTGCGGGGTGAAAGACGCGGTGCGCTCAGTTCGCACTGCGCCGTTTTTTTAGTGGGTCTTCAAATCGAGCCGCGTGCGGCCGATGTCTCCTCAACTGCCGCGATACGTGCTGTATGCCCACGGCGACACCAGCAGCGGCACGTGATAGTGCGCGCCGGCATCGGCCACGCCGAAGCGCAACACGACGCGGTCGACGAAACGCGGCTCCGGCACCTTCGTGCCGATCGACGCAAAGTAGTCGCCGGCGCCGAACACGAGTTCGTATTCGCCCGCGACTAACGCGTCGCCTTCGAGCAGCGGCTGGTCGCAGCGGCCGTCGTCATTGGTGGTGGTGGTTTTGAGCGCGCGGCGGGTGTCGCCCGAGAGCGCGAAGAGTTCGACCTTGATGCCCGCGCCGGGACGGCCGTTCGCGGTGTCGAGCACATGGGTAGTGAGCTTTCCCATTCGCAATTTTCCTTATGTGAATGCGAGGTTTCGGCGGCAGCCCGATCCAGATACGTTTGCGGCGGATCGAGGCTCCACGTCAGTGGCTACATACCCGTCGGCGAATTGAAGCGAGCGCCGTGGCAGCCATTGTAAAAAGGTTGTTCCGTTCAGCGCGCCCGAGATAGGAAAGATAATACCTGGCGCATGACAGACAGCCTGCTGAAAGCCGCAGCGAGTCGATTCGTTCGACTATTGGAAGACAATTTGATCGTACCGGCGCCAAAAAAGCCCCACTATATCGACGACGTGAAGTTGGGTATCTCATTGGCGCGAGTTGTCATCGTTATTTTGGCCGTCGAAGGTTACACCTGTGCGCCGCAACAGACATGAGCCGGGAACGGCCTGAAGCGCGGCACACCCCGAAGACGGCGGAAGCACGCTGGGTAACCGGGCCAACGGCGTTCGACGGGACGCGGCGGCACGGTTGGCGTGTCGTCACATCGCGTTCGAACGGCTTTGCACGGAAGCATTGAAGCGGAGAAGCGAATGACGATGGAACAAACGGCTGGCAAGCCGAAGAAAACGATGCTGGTCAAGCACGCGGACGTGCTGGTCACGATGGACGGCGCCCGGCGCGAGTTGCGCGACGGCGGCCTGTATATCGAGGACAACCGCATCGTCGCGGTCGGGCCGACGGCCGAGTTGCCGCAAACGGCCGACGAAGTGCTGGATATGCGCGGGCATCTGGTGATCCCAGGTCTCGTGAACACACACCATCACATGTATCAGAGCCTGACGCGCGCGATTCCCGCCGCGCAGAACGCCGAGTTGTTCGGCTGGCTGACCAGCCTCTACAAGGTGTGGGCGAACCTCACACCGGAAATGATCGAAGTCTCGACGCTGACGGCCATGGCCGAACTGTTGCTGTCCGGTTGCACGACGTCGAGCGACCATCTGTATATCTACCCGAACGGCAGCCGCCTCGACGACAGCATCGTCGCGGCGCGCCGGATCGGCATGCGCTTCCATGCGGCACGCGGCAGCATGAGCGTAGGGCAGAAGGACGGTGGTCTGCCGCCGGATTCGGTGGTCGAACGTGAAGCGGACATTCTGAAAGACACGCAGCGTCTGATCGAGACATATCACGACGAAGGCCGTTACGCGATGCTGCGCGTGGTCGTCGCGCCATGTTCGCCGTTTTCGGTGAGCCGCGATCTGATGCGCGAATCGGCGGTGATGGCGCGTCACTACGGCGTCTCGATGCACACGCACCTGGCGGAGAACGTCAACGACATCGCGTATAGCCGCGAAAAGTTCGGCATGACGCCCGCCGAGTACGCGGAAGACCTCGGCTGGGTCGGTCACGACGTCTGGCACGCGCACTGTGTGCAACTCGACGACGCGGGCATCGAACTGTTCGCGCGCACGGGCACCGGCGTCGCGCATTGTCCGTGTTCGAACATGCGGCTCGCGTCGGGCATCGCGCCAATCAAGCGGATGCGTCTCGCAGGCGTGCCGGTGGGGTTGGGCGTCGACGGTTCGGCGTCGAACGATGGCGCGCAGATGGTGGCGGAAGTGCGTCAGGCGCTGCTGCTGCAACGCGTCGGCTTCGGACCGGATGCGATGACCGCGCGCGAAGCATTGGAAATCGCGACGCTCGGCGGTGCGAAGGTGCTCAATCGCGACGACATCGGCGCCTTGGCGCCGGGCATGGCGGCGGACTTCGTGTCGTTCGATTTGCGTCAGCCGCTGTTTGCCGGTGCGCTGCATGACCCGGTCGCGGCGCTGGTGTTCTGCGCGCCGTCGCAGGTGAGTTACAGCGTGATCGGCGGCAAGGTGGTAGTGAAAGACGGACAGTTGACGACGCTGGAACTCGGACCGGTCATCGAGCAGCACAACCGGCTGGCCAGGACGCTTTACGAGGCTGCGGCGTAACACATGGAAGCGAGGGTTATCGGCTCATTCATCGGAACGGCCGCCGATAACCCGCAAAACCCAGGCCTCAGGGCTTGTCGATCAACGTTTTGGTCGCTTCGGCGACCAGACTGCGCAACCAGCGCACTTCATCGGAGTAATGCACGCGCTCGTGCCACAGCTGGTAGTACTGCATCGGCGGGAAATCGAGCGGCGCGGGCACCACGGTGAGCGGCAGGAACTTGGCGTAGTAGTCGGCAAAGAGGCGCGTCGTCGTGAAGATCAGATCGGACTTGATCAGCACGTACGGCGCCAGATTGAAGTACGGCAAAGTCACGACCACATGACGCTTCAGGCGCTCGCGCGCGAGGTGGACGTCGATCGCGCCGCGCTGGCCCACCGAGTAAGGAGTAGGCGCAAGATGCGGCGCATTCAGGTACTGGTCGAGCGTCAACCCGCCACGCTTGGCAAACGGATGCGCGCTGCTCATCAGGCAGACGATCTGATCGACGAACAGGTTCGACAGGTGCAGTTGCTCCGGCGGTTCCGGCCAGTTGCCGACCACGATGTCGAGCTTGCCGTCCTCGAGCGCGAGTTCGTAGTCGAACGCGGGCCCGAGCGAATGAAACTCGAGCGTCGCGTTCGGCGCGGCCTGGCGAAAGCGTTCGACCACCGTCGGCACGAACAGCACGTTCAGGTAGTCCGGACAGCCGATCCGGTAGCAGCGAATGGACGTCGCCGGATCGAAGTTGTGCTGCTGGAACTTGATGCGTTCGATTTCGCGCAGCGCGTTCTGCACCGGTTCGAGCAGGCGCAGGCCGTACTCGGTCGGCACCATGCCGGACTTGCCGCGCACCAGCAGCGGGTCGCCGGTGATGTCGCGCAAACGGCGCAGCGCCGCGCTGATGGCGGGTTGCGATTGATTCAGTTTGACGGCCGCGCGCGTGACGCTGCGTTCCATCAACAGGGTGTGCAAGACGCGTAAAAGATACGTATCGATCGCCTCGCGTTGCTGACTCATGACTTCTCCGAAATATATGTTCTGGCTGATCGAGCGGGCGTGGGGGTATATGACTTTTAATATGAACACAAAGCCACGTCAAGGGTGGGATACCCGCAGAGCACGTATTGGCGCGGGTTTGCGGGGAATTTTGGCGGCTCGACTGAGCGGGTCGAATTAGGTATTGTCATCCGGTTGTGGTGACGGATCGCTTGCCGGCAAGGCGGGCGGACGCGCTGGAACCGGCAGTCACTGACGTACTACGGAATCACATGAGCAACTCTTCTTATAGCGACGGCGCCGCCGCGCAGCCGGCAAACAGGCCGGAACAGGCGGCGCCCCGGTTGATGCTCACGGGCATCACCAAACAATATCCGGCCGTGCGGGCCAACGACGACGTCACGTTGATCGTCGCGCCGGGTGAAATCCACGCCGTGCTCGGCGAGAACGGCGCCGGCAAAAGCACGTTGATGAAAATCATCTACGGCGCCGTGCGCCCCGACGCCGGCGAAATTCATTGGGAAGGTCGGCCAGTCGAGATCGCGAGTCCGGCGGCGGCCCGCAAGCTCGGCGTCGGCATGGTGTTCCAGCATTTTTCGCTGTTCGAGACGCTCACGGTCGGCGAAAACATCGCACTCGCACTCGACGAACCCTTCGACCTGAAAACGCTCTCCAAACGGATTCGCGAAGTGTCGGCCGATTACGGTCTCGACATCGATCCGCAGCGTCATGTGCATAGCCTGACGGTGGGCGAGCGGCAACGCGTCGAGATCGTGCGCTGCCTGCTGCAGAACCCGCGTCTGCTGATCATGGACGAGCCGACTTCGGTGCTCACGCCGCAAGCCGTGCGCAAGCTCTTCGCAACGCTGCGCCGGCTCGCTGCCGAAGGCTGCAGCATTCTCTACATCAGCCACAAGCTCGATGAAATCCAGGAACTGTGCGACACCGCGACGGTGATGCGCGGCGGCCGCGTCACCGGTCACGTGACGCCGAAGCAGGAGACCCACGCGTCGCTCGCGCAGTTGATGGTCGGCCATTCACTGCCCGATTACACGCGGCGCGAACACAATCCGGGCGCCGTGCTGCTCGACGTGAAGCAACTCTCGGTGCAAAGCGACGACCCGTTCGGCACTTCGCTCGATAACGTGTCGTTCGGCGTGCATGCCGGCGAAATCTTCGGCATCGCGGGTGTGTCGGGCAACGGCCAGGCGGAATTGCTCTCGGCGTTGTCGGGTGAAAAGCGCGGCGCGCGGGCGGACGCCGTCACGATTTGCGGTAAGGCAGCCGGGCGCCTCGGCGCGGGCGGCCGACGTTCGCTCGGTTTCGGCTTCGTGCCGGAAGAGCGGCTGGGTCGTGGCGCAGTGCCCGCGATGAGCCTGTCGGAAAACGCATTGCTCACCGCCCATCGTCAGCAGATGGTGAGCTCGGGCTGGATCAAGGCGGGCGCGATGCGAGCCTTTGCAAAACGCTGCATCGAAGCCTTCGACGTGCGTTGCGGCGGCTCGGAAGCGCTGGCGCAATCGCTCTCCGGCGGCAATCTGCAGAAATACATCATGGGCCGCGAGATTCTGCAGGCGCCCAAGGTGCTGGTGGTCGCGCAGCCCACGTGGGGCGTCGACGTCGGCGCAGCGGCGTTTATTCGCCAGCAGTTGCTCGATCTGTCGGCGCGCGGCGTGGCGATTCTGGTGATCTCGGAGGAGTTAGAAGAGTTGTTCGACATCTGCGATCGCATCGCGGTGCTCGCAGGCGGCAGACTCTCGCCGGTGCGCGCCACGGGGGCCACCAACGCCGAGGAAATCGGCCGCTGGATGGCGGGCCTGTTCGGCGACCGCGAAGGCGCGGCGCCGTCGGCGGAACAGCCGGCGCATGCCTGAGCGGTTGACTGCGCCAGAACGCAGTCTGCTGCTCAGCACCAGAACCCTACAAAACACACGCTACCCATGATTCTTCCGTATCGACTCGAAGCCCGCACGACGCCCTCGCGCACCATGCAGCTCGCCGTGCCGCTGATCGCCGCGTTGCTCACGCTCGTGATCGGCTTTCTGATCTTCAGCCTGGTCGGCCGCGATCCGCTCGAAGCCATGCACGCGTTTTTCATCGAACCGCTGTCGAGCGTGAACGGCTGGTCCGAGCTGCTGCTGAAAGCGTCGCCGTTGTGTCTGATTGGGCTGGGCCTCGCCATCGGTTACCGCGCCAACGTCTGGAACATCGGCGCCGAAGGGCAGATGCTGCTCGGCGGGATTGCCGCGAGCGGCGTGGCGATCTATTTCGATCAGGCCACCGGCTGGTGGATTCTGCCGACCATGATGATCGCCGGTGTGCTTGGCGGCATGGCGTGGGCGGCGATTCCCGCGCTGTTGAAAAGCCGCTTCAACACCAATGAGATTCTCGTCAGTCTGATGCTCACGTACGTAGCCACGCAGCTGCTGATCTATCTGGTGAGCGGCCCGTGGCGCGACCCGCAGGGCATGAACTTCCCACTTTCGGAGATGTTCAGCGGCGACGCGCTGTACCCGACTTTCGCAGGCGACTGGCACTGGAAGTGGCTACGTGGCACGCGCCTGAACGCCTCGGTGTTCGTCACGCTGATCGCGATTCCGCTCGTGTGGGTCTTCATGCGCAAGAGCTTCGCGGGTTACCGGATGAACGTCGGCGGTCTCGCGCCGCTCGCCGCCCGCTACGCCGGTTTCTCCGACAAGAAAACCATCTGGACCTCGCTGCTGATTAGCGGCGGTCTCGCGGGCCTTGCCGGCATGGGCGAGATTTCCGGTCCGATCGGCCAGTTGCAGGCCACGTGGTCGCCGGGGTATGGCTTCACCGCGATCATCGTCGTGTTCGTCGGCCGACTGCATCCGGTCGGCATCGTACTCGCGAGTCTGCTGATGGCGCTGCTGTACCTCGGCGGCGAAGCGGTGCAGACCTCGATGCAATTGCCGCAGGCGCTCTCCGGCGTGTTCCAGGGGCTGTTGCTGTTCTGCCTGCTGGGCGCCGACCTGTTCGTGAACTACCGTGTGCGCCGCCGTACGCTGGCCGCGCAGGTTCACTAACGCTCAACGACTTCCTGCCGGATCACCATGGATATCAACCAAGCCAGCTCGCTCACGTCGAGCGCCGTCACCGCCGCGATTCCGCTGATGTTCGCGGGCGCGGGTGAACTCGTCGCCGAGAAATCGGGCGTCCTCAACCTCGGCGTCGAAGGCATGATGCTGATGGGCGCCGTCAGCGGCTACGCCGTCACCGCGATCACCGGCAACCCGTGGCTCGGCGTGCTCGCCGCGATCGGCGCCGGGCTCGCGATGTCGCTGCTATTCGCCTTTCTCACGCTCACCATGCTTGCCAACCAGGTCGCCACGGGCCTTTCGCTGACGATCTTCGGCATTGGCCTGTCGGCGTATGTCGGCAAGCCGTACACGTCGGCCGCGGTGCGCGCGACCATCGACACGTGGACCATCCCCGGTCTCTCGAAGATCCCGGTGCTCGGCCCAGCGTTCTTCAGTCTCACGCCGCTCGATTACCTCGCCTTCATCATGTTCGCGGTGATCGGCTGGTTCCTGTATCGCACGCGCGCCGGCCTCGTGCTGCGCTCGGTCGGCGAGTCGCCGCAGGTGGCGCACTCGGTCGGCTTTCCGGTGGTTGGGGTGCGATACGGCGCAGTGGCTTTCGGCGGCGGCATGGCGGGGCTCGCGGGCGGTTACTACTCGATCGTCAATCTGCACTTGTGGCAGGAGAATCTCACCTCGGGCCGCGGCTGGATCGCGCTTGCGCTGGTCGTGTTCGCGACGTGGCGCCCCGGACGTCTGCTGATCGGCGCACTGCTGTTCGGCGCCGTGACGGGGCTGCAGTTCTACGCGCAGGCGATCGGCGTGCCGGTGCCGACGCAGTTCCTCGCGATGCTCCCGTACGTCGCCACGGTCGTCGTGCTGGTGCTGATCTCGCGCAATCCGAACACGATCCGGCTGAATGCGCCGGCATCGCTGGGCAAGCCGTTTTTCTCGGCAGGCTGACCGACCACACGGTTCTCATTCGACAAACATAGTCGACGAACACATTCGATAAACGCAACAGGAGAAAACATGAAGAGAAGAAATCTGCTGACCGCATTCGCTTGGGGCGCGGCCTCGCTCGCACTCGCCGCGCCGCTCGCACAAAGCGCGCAGGCCGCCGATGTGCCGGGCGTCGCATTCGTCTACCTCGGCAATCCGGGCGACGCGGGCTGGACGTTCGCGCACGACCAGGGCTCGAAGGAAGCGGAAGCGAAGTTCGGCAACAAGATCAAGATCACCCGCATCGAGAACGTGCCGGAATCGGCCGACTCCGAGCGCGTGTTCCGCGATCTGGCGAGCAAGGGCAACAAGATCATCATCGGTTCGAGCTTCGGCTACCAGGACTTCGAACTGAAGGTCGCGAAGGACTTCCCGGATACGGTGTTCCTGCACGCAACCGGCTACAAGAAGGCGCCGAACTTCGGCACCTATGACGTGCGCATGTATCAGGGCGCGTACCTCGCCGGCGTCGCCGCAGGCTATGTGACGAAGACCAACACGCTCGGCTTCGTCGCCTCGGTGCCGATTCCCGAAGTGATCCGCAACATCAACGCGTACACGCTCGGCGCGCGCTCGGTGAATCCGAAGGTGCACACCAAGGTCATCTGGATCAACAGCTGGTTCGATCCGGGCAAGGAAAAGCAGGCCGCTGAAACGCTGATCGGCCAGGGCGCCGACGTGCTGCTGCAAAACACCGACTCGAGCGCGACGCTCGCGACCGCATCGGAAAAGCACGTGCATGCGTTCGGCTGGGATTCGGACATGAAGAAGTTCGGTCCTGACGCGCACCTCGGTTCGGTGGTCGCGCATTGGGGCGTGTACTACAACGCGGCGATCCAGCAGGTGCTGGACGGCAAGTGGAAGAACGATCCGGTGTGGTGGGGTATTCCGCAAAAGGCCGTCAACCTGGAAGACCTGAACACCGGTGTGATCTCGGCCGACGCGCAGAAGCAGGTCGCGGCCAAACGCGACGAACTGGCTGGCGGCAAGTGGGACGTGTTTACCGGCCCGATCAAGGATCAATCCGGCGCAGTGAAGGTGCCGGCCGGCAAGACGCTGACCGATCCGGAACTGCAACGCCTGAACTGGTACGTGGAAGGCGTGGACGGCTCGCTGCCGAAGTAACGCTTCGGTGCCTGAGCGCATCACGATGCGTCAGGCGGCGCTCTCGGTAACCGCTGTTCGCTAAAGCTGCGTCCCTCACGGACGCAGCTTTTTTTTCGCCGGCGCGTCGTCAATCGATGCGCAAACCGACCTTGATGGTTACCTGCCAGTAAGCCACCTTGTCGTTTTCGATCTGGCCCCGCGTTTCCGTCACTTCGAACCAGTGCAGATTGCGCAGCGTCTTCGACGCTTTTGCAATGGCGGTGCTGATGGCGTCGTCGATGGATTTGGGCGACGAGCCCGTCAGTTCGATCTGCTTGTAGACGTGTTCGGACATGTTCTTCCTCCGTTGATCTTCGTTGGTGTTCAAAAAGTATAGGCAACGGGCCACGCGCCGGAGGCCCGGCATGTAGCGCCCACGAGCGAGTCATGTCGCACGTCACGTGCCCGATATACGGGGCGAAGGCGTGGCCGTTATCATGTCCGCGCAACGTAATCCGTTATCTGACGAGGTTCGAAAGTGGAAATTGGTTTTTGCGGTCCCGGTCTGATGGGTACGCCGATGATCCGGCATCTGCTGCGCGCGGGGCACACCGTGCACGTGTGGAATCGCACGCGGGCGAAGGCTCAGGCGTTGGTGGCCGATGGCGCTCAGGTGGTCGACACGTCTCGTGAGCTTGCTGCGCGCTGTGAAGCGGTGCTGCTGTGTGTCGCGGACGCGGCGGCGGTCGAGGAGACGATATTCGGCGCGCAAGGGCTCCTGAGTGCCGGCGATGTATCTGCACCGGGTCGGGTGCGCTGGATCGTCGACCATTCGAGCATTCCGCCTGCTGCGACGCGGGCGCTGGCGCAGCGCGCGGCTGCCGCGTATGCATCGTCGAATGCGGCGCATGGCAGTGCCGGCGCAGGCGAAGCCGCGTCGGCCATCGGCTGGGTCGACGCGCCCGTCTCAGGCGGCGTGGCCGGCGCCACCGCCGGCACGCTGGCGGTCATGGCCGGCGGCGCCGACGCAGATGTGGCCGCCGTCAAACCCTTGCTCAGCGCCTACGCGGCCCGCGTCACGCATATGGGCGCAGTCGGCGCGGGCCAAACCGCCAAGCTGTGCAATCAGACCATCGTCACCGCAACCCTGGCGGCGATTGCCGAGGCCGTGAGCCTCGCGCAGCGCAGCGGCCTCGACGCCGCGAAACTCACCGAAGGCCTGGCCGGCGGTTGGGCCGATTCCGTGCTGCTGCAGATTTTCGTGCCGCGCATGACGCAAACCGGCCTCGCGCCGGTCGGCGCGTTCCGGACCTTTCAAAAGGACCTCGACACCGTCGCCGCCACCGCCTATGAAACCGGCACGCCGATGCCGGTCTCGTCGACGGTTCAGCAACTGCTGCGTCTCGGCGCGGCGATGGGGCTCGGCGAGGCCGATCTGTCGGCCTTCATCGACGTTTTGCAGACGCCGCGCGGCGGCCAAAGCCAGTAGCGCGGCGGCCGTGGGGGTTGAATTCGCGATAACCTGCTAAAATATTGGGTTTTTCGCCGATATCACATTCAAAGGGACGCGCCGTGCTGTCTACCGCCAATATCACCATGCAATTCGGGCCCAAGCCCCTCTTCGAGAACATCTCGGTCAAATTCGGGGGAGGGAATCGCTATGGCCTGATCGGTGCGAACGGCTGCGGCAAGTCCACCTTCATGAAGATTCTGGGCTCCGACCTGGAACCGAGCTCAGGCACCGTGATGCTCGAGCCGAACGTGCGCCTTGGTAAATTGCGCCAGGATCAGTTTGCGTACGAAGACGTGCGCGTGCTCGACGTCGTGATGATGGGCCACGCCGAAATGTGGGCCGCCATGACCGAGCGCGACGCGATCTACGCGAACCCCGACGCGACCGACGACGACTACATGCATGCCGCCGAACTCGAAGCAAAGTTCGCCGAGTACGACGGCTATACCGCCGAAGCGCGCGCGGGCGAGTTACTGCTCGGCATCGGCATTGCGATCGAAGACCACAACGGTCCGATGAGCAAGGTGGCGCCGGGCTGGAAGCTGCGCGTGCTGCTCGCGCAGGCGCTGTTCTCGAAGCCGGACGTACTGCTGCTCGACGAGCCGACCAACAACCTGGACATCAACTCGATCCGTTGGCTGGAAGACGTGCTCAACCAGTACAACTCGACGATGATCATCATCTCGCACGATCGACACTTCCTGAATCAGGTTTGCACGCACATGGCCGACATGGACTTCGGCACGCTGAAGGTCTATCCGGGCAACTACGACGACTACATGCTGGCCAGCACGCAGGCGCGCGAGCGTCAGCAGAACGCCAACACGAAGGCGAAGGAGCGCGTGGCCGACCTGCAGGACTTCGTGCGCCGCTTCTCGGCGAACAAGTCGAAGGCGCGTCAGGCAACCAGCCGTATGAAGATGATCGACAAGATCAAGATCGAGGAATTCAAGCCGTCCTCGCGTCAGAATCCGTTCATCCGCTTCGAGTACGAGAAGAAGCTGCACAACATCGCGGTGGTGGCGGAGAAGATTTCGAAGAAGTACGAACGCACGATTTTCAACGACTTCAGCGTCAGCGTGCAGCCGGGCGAACGGATCGCGATCATCGGCGAGAACGGCGCGGGCAAGACGACGCTGCTGCGCTCGCTGCTCGGCAAGCTCGGGCTCGATCACGGCACGGTGAAGTGGGCCGAGAACGCGAATATCGGCTACATGCCGCAAGACACGTACGAAGAGTTTCCGGACGACGTCACGCTGATGGACTGGATCGACGGCTATCGCCAGGAAGGCGACGACGAGCAGATGGTGCGTGGCACGCTGGGCCGTCTGCTGTTCAATGCCGACGACATCCGCAAGTCGGTCAAGGTGCTCTCGGGCGGCGAGAAAGGCCGCATGATCTGGGGCAAGCTGATGCTGGGCCGCCACAATGTGCTGCTGATGGACGAGCCGACCAACCACATGGACATGGAATCGATCGAGTCGCTGCAGATCGCGCTCGACAAGTTCGAAGGCACGTTGATCTTCGTGTCGCACGACCGTGAGTTCGTCAGCGGCCTGGCGAACCGGATTATCGAAGTGAAGACGGACGGGACGTTGAACGACTTCGGCGGCAACTACGAAGATTTCCTGTTGAGCCAGGGCGTGCAGTAAGCGTACGCGTCGTACCGTCAATAGAAAAAGCCCGCTTCTCTGAAGCGGGCTTTTTTTTGAGCTGTGCCTGAAGTGATCGACATCAACGAATCGATCGGCTTGCTGACCTGATCCGCACACCGCTTGACCTGAAACAACCCCCGCGGCCCCCGACAGCCGATTATCGAACGCTTCGATAATCCGCCAACGGTTCGCCATGCTCCCCTCTCATTCCTTTGCGCCGCTCGTGATTCGCGGGCGCTCGTTGCTTCCCGTCGTGCAGGGCGGCATGGGCGTCGGCATATCCGCGCATCGGCTGGCCGGCAGCGTCGCTCGTGAAGGGGCGCTCGGCACGGTCGCCAGCATCGACCTGCGGCACCATCATTGCGATCTGATCGACCTGTGCCGCCGCTCGCCCGATCGCGCAACGCTCGAAGCCGCCAACCTCACCGCACTGGCGCGCGAAATCCAGGCGGCCAAAGCGCTCAGCGAGGGTAACGGCATGGTCGCCGTGAACGTGATGAAAGCGGTCAGCGCACAAGCCGACTACGTGCGCGTGGCCTGTGAGAGCGGCGCGGACGCCATCGTCATGGGCGCCGGTCTGCCGCTCGATTTGCCCGACATGACGCAAGGCCACGACATCGCGCTGATTCCGATCCTGTCGGACAGCCGTGGCGTCGCGCTCGTGCTGAAGAAGTGGATGAAAAAAGGCCGTTTGCCCGACGCCGTCGTGATCGAACATCCGGCTCATGCGGGTGGCCATCTCGGCGTCACGAATCTCGCCGACATGCAGGATCGACGCTTCGATTTCGTCCGCATCCTCGAAGAACTCGATACGGTCTTCGGCACGCTCGGTCTGAATCGGCAAGACGTGCCGCTGATCGTCGCGGGCGGCATCAACAGTCACGAAGCGGTACGCGCGCTGCTGAGCGCCGGCGCCAATGGCGTTCAGCTCGGCACGCCGTTCGCCGTCACCGAAGAGGGCGATGCGCACCCCAACTTCAAGCGCGTGCTGGCCGAAGCCAGGCCCGAGGACATCGTCGAATTCGTCAGCGTGACGGGGCTGCCCGCGCGCGCGGTGAAAACGCCTTGGCTCATGCGTTATCTGCGCCACGAAACGACGATTCGCGAGAAGGTCGGCGCGCTCAAACATACGTGTCCGACCGCGCTCGACTGCCTCAGCCTGTGCGGCTGGCGCGACGGCATCGAGAAGTTCGGCCACTTCTGCATCGACACGCGGCTTGCTGCCGCATTGCGTGGCGATGTGGCCAATGGTCTCTTCTTTCGAGGACGCGAATCCTTGCCGTTCGGCACGGCGATTCGCAGCGTTCACGACCTGATCGAGTTGCTGCTGACAGGGGCGACGCGGCCTGCGGTCGCAGGACGCTGGACGTTCGCCTTGGGTTGACGCCGGTCAACCTGCAAACGGATCAGACCTTCGACAATCCCCGCAGATCATTCAACACCCGGGGAAGCACATGAAGCGTTCGCTCAGCAATACCATCAAGACTTTCGCCATCGCCTCGAGCCTGCTAGGCGGGCTCGCGCTGGCGTCGCCAGCTCAGGCCGCCGGCGACGACGCCATGAGCGGCATCCATGCCGGCGACGTGCTCGTGCGCCTGCGGGCCATCAGCATCATGCCGAGCGTGAAGACCAATCAATCGCTGGCGGCGCTCAACGTCGACGTGAACAACGCCATCGTGCCGGAGCTGGATCTGACTTATATGATCCGCGACAACCTTGGCGTCGAGCTGATTCTCGGTACCTCGCGCCATCAGTTGACGTCGAGCATCGGCAATCTCGGCGGCGTGAACGTGCTGCCGCCCACGCTGCTGCTGCAATATCACTTCAATCACGCAGGACGGATTCGTCCGTACGTCGGCGCGGGCATGAACTACACGCTGTTCTACAACAACGGTTTGAGCGCAGGCGGGGCGCCGGTCTCGATCACGAATCACAGCTTTGGGCCCGCTCTGCAGGCGGGCGTGGACGTGCAGGTGACCAAGTCGCTGTTCGTCAACGCGGACATCAAGAAAATCTGGATGCACACGGACGCGTCGGCCGGCGGTGAGCCGCTCGGCCGTCTGAATATCGATCCGGTGATCGTGGGCTTCGGCGTCGGGATGCGCTTCTGATGTTCCGGCGCATCGCGGCATGAAACCGCTTGTCGCCAAAAAAAACGCCGGGCAATCCCGGCGTTTCATCAAACTACAGCTTGTCGTTCCTGAAGCGCATCGCCGTGCCTTCCTGCTCGATGCGCACCCACACGGCACGCTTTTCCTCGTCGCTCAGAAAAACCCAGTTGGACACCTCGGTGGCGGTGCGGCCGCAGCCTTTGCAGATATCGTCGAAAAGCGTGGAACAGACGCCGATGCACGGGCTGTCGGGGAGAGCGTGGAGATTCGAAGCCATCGGAAACCTTGGGGCAGAGAAGCGAAGTTCCGCTATGTTAACCGATGCGTGCCCGGCGCCTCGCCGGGACGGCCGTCATGGCCGACGCTCACGCACGGTTGGCAGCATCCACCGTACGGTTCGTGGCACGCCATACGTTGCCCACGCTCAGCGCGCAATGCTGTAGCCGATCCGCGCGATCCAGTGCTGGCGGTTGTTGTAGTCGAGCAGATCCTCGCCGTAGCCGTTGAAGTAGCCCACCCACACATAGCCGCCCCATGCGCTGCCCAACAGTTTGGCCAGCGGATACGTGAGTTGCGAGTCCACGCTGCCGTACCAGTGCTTGGTGCCCTTGCGTACCGTGGTGGCCAGTTGCCAGCCGTCCGGGCTGCCGTATTTCACCAGCAGATCGACGTAGCCGCGATAGTCGGCGATATCCGGGTTGTTGCTCGTGCCGAAGTAGTAATAAATCTTCGGCGACACGGTCAGATGGTTGGCGCTCAGATCGCCGAACTCCCAGGTCGGCCGGATAAACGGCATGTTGATGCTGCGCGAGTCGTCGCCGGCCTTGCCGTTGGACTCGTGCGCGAACCCTGCGGCAAAGCCCATGCGTGTGAACCACGAACTGCGCCAGCCGGTGTCCGGCACGTAATAGAACAGTTGCGGGCTGTAGGTCGTGTCGCGGAACGGACGCGAGTCGGCGGACAGGTCCCAGATCGAAGTTTGCGTATAGCCGAAATACAGATTGTCGAGAAAGGCTTTCGAGCGCAGATCGTCGGGGATCAGGATGCGGTATTTGAAGCTCAGTTGCAGCCTTGCATTCGTATCGCCGTTGTGGCCGAAGGCGATATACATCGGCTCGTAGAGCGAAAGATGCGCGAGCACGCCGCGCGAGTCGGTGGCGAGCGAGTCGCTCGGCGGCAACATCGCATCGCCCGTCGGACCGCCGACGACGGCTGCGGTCGCCGCGACCTGCGCCGGCGTGGTCGCCTGGCTCTCCGAGCGTTCTGCCTGGGCCACGGCGTCCTGCTGCGGTCCGCGATTGATCGCGACGAGGGCCGGCGAGGCGTCGAAGCCCACCGGATCGATGCGCACTTCGCCGCGCGCCGATTGCGGCCACGGCGCGGAGAAGCGCACCTTGCGGAACTGGCCGGGGCGCAGATGCAGGGTGTTGGGCACGCCGGCTTCGCGTTGCAGTTCGAGCGGCTGCGGCGACTGCTCGGCGCCGTTCAGCGACACGCGGATGGTCGGTGGAACGGTGACCGTCAGAGGCTTGGCGTCGTCGGCGGAATAGAGCAGCGTGATCTGCAACGGCTCGTTGGCGGCGGCGACGCGCGCCGGTTGCAACATTGCGACCGTCGCACGCGCGTCGCCGGGAAACGCAGCGAAAGTGCCGAATGCGGCGCTGGCAACGAAAGTGGATAGCACGGCACCGCGCATGCGGCGCGGCGCGCCGGGAAGAACTGGCAACGACGCGTTACCGATCGAGCCACCGAACGAGGTAGGCAGGGACGCGCCAGAAGGCGCGGTAAAAAAAGCACGAAGGCGCATGGGCTGTTTCGTCCAGTAGCAAAAGCGCGCGAGCGGCACGGTGTGGCAGGGGTCTCGGAACAGCCCTGCGTCGCTACACCGGTCGCTCGCGCCGAAGCGCACAAGAGGCGCGAAAGTGGCACAAAAACGGCTGCCGTAAAAGAAGCCGGCAGCCGCGTCGAAACCGTGACGTCATGCTTCAGGCGATGCCGCAGCGGACGGCGACGCGAGTCATGACGCGATACTTCGAACAATACTTACAAACTCACTTCAGTTAAAGATGCTTGCAAAACGGCGCGTCATCCACCGAACGCCAACTGCCCCAGCAGCGCCGCGTTCAACACGACGATAAACGCAGCCGACAGCCACGCCAGCGCGAGCGGTACACCTCGCACGCGCCAGCCGCGCATCAGGCTCGCATCCGACGTGCAACGGATCAGCGGCACGACCGCGAGCGGCAATTGCAGGCTCAGCACGACCTGGCTCGCCACCAGCAATTGATTGGAACCATGCGGCCCGAACAGCGCGACCGCGAACAACGCTGGGCCGATCGCCAGCGCGCGTGTCAGCAAAGCGCGCTTCCACCTCGGCAAGCGGATACGCAGAAAACCTTCCATCACGGTCTGGCCTGCCAGCGTGCCGGTGACCGTCGCGCTCAGCCCACAGGCGAGCAGGGCCGCTGCGAACAGAATGCCGGCCCAGTGCGTGCCGAGCAGCGGTGCAATCAGCCGATGGGCATCCGCGAGATCCGTGACATCGCGATGGCCGCTCGCGTAGAACACGGCGGCCGCCACGATCAGCAGCGCCGCGTTGATCACGAACGCAAAACACAGCGAGCCGAAGGTGTCGAGATTGACGACCTGCAACGCGGCCTTGATCTGCTCGTCGGTGCCCTCCGGCGCATGGTGTTTGACGAGCGCCGAGTGCAGGTAAAGGTTATGCGGCATCACCGTCGCGCCGACGATGCCCGCCGCCAGCCACACCATCCCCGCATTGCGCAGCAGTTCGAGACTCGGCGCGGTGCCGGCCAGCGCCGCGTGCCAGTCCGGCCGCGCCAGCGCCAGTTCGACCACGAAACACAACCCGACGAAGCCGATCAGCGCCGCGATCACCGCTTCGAGCCGGCGGCCGCCTTTCTGCTGGAGCGCAAGCAGTGCGAAGGTGCAGACCGCCGACATCAGCACGCCGACCGTCAACGACACGCCAAGTAGCAATTGCAACGCGACGGCACTGCCGACCACCTCCGCGACGTCGCACGCGATGATCGCGACTTCGCTGGTCAGCCACAGAAAGAGGGCGCCGCGACGGCTCGAACGCTCGCGGCACACTTGCGCGAGATCGCGCCCGGTCACCACCCCGAGCCGCGCCGACAGCCACTGCATCAGCATGCCCATCAGGCTCGCCAGCAGCACGATGCCGAGCAGGCGGTAGCCGTAGCCCGCGCCCGCGCCGAGCGCGGTCGCCCAGTTGCCCGGATCGATATAACCCACCGCGATCAGCGCGCCCGCGCCGACGAACGAAAACCAGTGCGCAGGACGTGTTGGCCCGTCGCCGGGCAGACGCCGGCGGCGGTTGGGTCGCAACGCGGAGGGATTGGTATTCATCGGTGCCAGAGGGTCAAGACCGCATGCGGTCGCAAGCCACGTGCCTGCCGCGCGTGCGGCGCTTGCGCGTCGAGGCCCGCTTTGCGCGTCGCGCGCTTCGCGGTGGGCGCGCACGCGGGTCTCTCCAGGCTATTGTGCACCGTCGCGCAGCGCATGGCTCGGGCCTCATTCGACGGTCTCGCACGAGGTCAGCCGGCGCGCATAATCTGCGCCGCAAAGGCCCGCCAGGCGAGACGCTGCACTCGACACAACCTGTTTCGACGTGGCTCGGTTGCACCAAGCTGACAACCAGATAACGCGGCAGTATGACCCAGTGTTTTTTTCGGGTAGACACGCGCCCATAACCCGCTAAAATTGCGCCCAATTTTCCAGCGGTGCGGCTTGCGCTGTACCGTTTGCGCGACATCCAGGCATTTTTTTTGGAGCGCGCAATAATTGATGGTAGTTTTCGGGTTTTTCAGGGGAGCCGTGTGCGCGGTGCCGCGGCAGGGTTGAGTCGGTCGATTCGGGCCGGTCAGGATCGGAGAACGGGATGAAAAGACGGGTAGTGGGGCAGGTGGCGGCGCTGGTTTTGTGCGCGACGCCGTGGTTGACGGCCGCTGCGAAAGACACGCAGCTGAACGTGTATAACTGGTCCGATTACATCGCCAAGGACACCATCCCGAACTTCAGCAAGCAGACGGGCGTCAAGGTCAAATACGACAACTACGACAGCGACGACACCCTGCAGGCCAAGCTCCTCACGGGCAACTCAGGCTACGACATCGTCGTGCCGACCAGCAATTACGCCGGCAAGCAGATCGCCGCCGGCATCTTCGCGCCGCTCGACAAATCGAAGCTGCCGAACCTGAAGTACCTCGATCCGTCGCTGATGGCGCTGGTGGCCGGCGCCGATCCGGGCAACAAGTACACGGTGCCCTGGGCCTATGGCACGACCGGCCTTGCGTACAACGTCACCAAGGCGCAGCAGATCCTCGGCAAGAACGTGCCGCTCGATAGCTGGGACGTGCTCTTCAAGCCGGAAAACATATCGAAGCTGAAGGCCTGCGGCGTGTCCGTGCTCGACGCGCCCGACCAGATGTTCGCCGCCGCGCTGCACTACATCGGCAAAGATCCGATGAGCACGAACCCGGCCGACTATCGCGCCGCGCTCGAGATGATGAAGAAGATCCGCCCGTACATCACGCAGTTCAACTCGTCGGGCTACATCAACGACCTGGTCGGCGGCGACGTGTGTTTCGCATACGGCTGGTCGGGCGACGTCGTGATCGCCAAGCATCGCGCGATCGAGGCGAAGAAGGCCTACAAGATCGAGTACTTCATTCCGAAGGGTGGCGCACCCGTGTGGTTCGACGTGATGGCGATTCCGAAGGACGCGAAGAACAAGGAAGCCGCGCTCGAGTGGATCAACTACATCGAAACGCCGCAGGTTCACGCCGCGATCACCAACGCCGTCTATTATCCGAGCGCCAATCTCGAAGCCCGCAAATACGTGGACAAGGACGTGGCGAACGATCCGGCCGTGTATCCGTCGCCGGAAGTCATCAAGACTCTGTTCCTGTTGAAGCCGTTGCCGCCGGAAATCCAGCGGCTGCAAACGCGGCTGTGGACTGAATTCAAGTCCGGCCGCTGATCCGCGCACGCTGTGAATGCGCGGTGAACGCTCAGTGAACAGGTAGTCAGCAACATCATGAAGCCCTCGGTGTCCACCGGGGGCTTTGTTCGTCAAACGCCAGAGTGAAGCAGCAATATGATGAGTAGTGACCAGTCAGGTGCGTCGGCCGGTGTCGCCGTGCCGTCCGCGCGAGTGAATGCCGTGACGGACGACGCAGCGGACAATTTCGTCCAGATCGTCGACGTCGTGAAGAAGTTCGGCGAGAGCGTGGCGGTCAAGGGCGTCAACCTGTCGGTGAAGAAGGGCGAGCTGTTCGCGCTGCTCGGCAGTTCCGGTTGCGGCAAGTCCACCTTGCTGCGCATGCTGGCGGGACTCGAAACCATCACGTCGGGCAAGATCCTGATCGATGGCGAAGACCTCGCGCAATTGCCGCCGTATCGCCGGCCGGTCAACATGATGTTCCAGTCGTACGCGCTGTTTCCGCACATGACGGTGGAGACGAACGTCGCCTTCGGTCTGAAGCAGGAAGGGGTGCCGAAAGCCGAGTTGAAAGATCGCGTGCAGACTGCGCTCGATCTCGTGCAGATGAGCCGTTTCGCGAAGCGCAAGCCGCATCAGTTGTCGGGTGGCCAGCAGCAGCGCGTGGCGCTGGCGCGTTCGCTGGTCAAGCGTCCCAAGCTGTTGCTGCTCGACGAGCCGATGTCCGCGCTCGACAAGCAGATCCGTCAGCGGACCCAGATCGAACTGGTCAACATTCTCGACAAGGTCGGCGTGACCTGCATGATGGTGACGCACGATCAGGAAGAGGCGATGACGATGGCAAGCCGCCTCGCGGTAATGAGCGAAGGCGAGATCGTGCAGCTCGGCACGCCGCACGAAGTGTACGAATATCCGAATAGCCGGTTCTCGGCCGAATTCATCGGCTCGGCCAATCTGTTCGACGGCCACACGGTCGAAGACGAGCCCGATCACGTGTTCATCGAAACGGCGGACCTGCCGGTTCGGCTGTACGTGAATCACGGCATCACGGGACCGCTTGGCATGCCGGTGACGATTTCGGTGCGGCCCGAGCGGATCGCGCTCACGCGCAAGCCGCCCGAGGGCGTGTACAACTGGGGCAAGGGCATCGTCACGAATATCGCGTACATGGGCGGCTATTCGCTCTATCACGTGAAGCTCGACGCCGGCAAAACGGTGATCGCGAACGTGTCGAGTCTCGCGCTCATGGAGATCGATACGCCCACCTGGGGCGACGAGGTGTACGTGCGCTGGAGCGCCTCGGCGGGTGTGGTGCTGACGTCATGAAGCGCTCGTTCAATTCGTTCGTCAACTGGCCGGTGCGGCGCTTCAATCTGAGCGGTCGCACGGCGGTGGTGGCTGGTCCGTTCATCTGGCTGCTGCTGTTTTTTCTCGTGCCGTTCCTGCTGGTCGTGAAGATCAGCTTCGCCGATTTGCAGCTTGGTATTCCGCCTTATACGGAGTTGACCAATTTCACGGACGGCGCGATTCACATCACGCTGGACCTGTCGCATTACGTGTTTTTGCTGACCGACAGCCTCTATTTCGCGACGTATGTCAATTCGGTGATGGTCGCGGCGATCTCGACCTTGCTGTGTTTGCTGATCGGTTATCCGATGGCGTATTACATCGCGCGATCGAATCCGGCGAACCGCAATCTGTTGATGATGGCGGTGATGTTGCCGTTCTGGACGTCGTTTCTGATTCGCGTGTATGCGTGGATCGGGATTCTGAAGAACAACGGCTTGCTGAATAATTTCCTGATGTCGATCGGGCTGATTCATTCGCCGATCGAGCTGTATCACACGAATACCGCTGTTTATATCGGCATGGTGTATTCGTATCTGCCGTTTCTCGTCATGCCGCTGTATGCGCATCTGGTGAAGATGGACATGACCTTGCTCGAAGCGGCCTACGACCTTGGCGCGAAGCCATGGAAGGCGTTCTGGCAGATCACCTTGCCGCTCTCGAAGAACGGCATCATCGCCGGTTGTTTGCTGGTGTTCATTCCGGCGGTGGGCGAGTACGTGATTCCTGAATTGCTGGGCGGCGCCGATACGCTGATGATCGGCCGCGTGATGTGGAATGAGTTCTTCGACAATGCCGATTGGCCGATGGCCTCCGCGGTGACGTGTGCGATGGTGTTGCTGTTGCTGGTGCCGATGGCGTTTTTCCAGTACGCGCAGGCGAAGGCGATGGAGGAAGGACGTCGATGAAGCCGAACCGGATTTTGCAGTTTATTGCCCTGGGGATCGGGTTTCTGTTTTTGTATATACCGATCGTGAGTCTGGTGGTGTACTCGTTTAACGAGTCGCAACTGGTCACGGTGTGGACGCGGTTTTCGACGCGGTGGTACGCGGCGCTGTTGCAGGATGACGAGCTGATCGCGGCGGCGTGGTTGTCGCTGCGGGTGGCGTTGATGACGGCGTTTGCGTCGGTGATCATCGGCACGTGGGCTGGATTCGTGCTCGCGCGGATGGGGCGGTTTCGGGGTTTTACGCTCTATACCGGGATGATCAATGCGCCGTTGGTGATTCCCGAGGTGATTCAGGGGATTTCGCTGCTGTTGCTGTTTATCGAAATGGCCAAGTGGTTGGGGTGGCCCGCGGGACGCGGTGTCTTCACGATCTGGATCGGGCACGTGATGCTGTGTATTTCCTATGTGGCGATCATCGTGCAGTCGAGGGTTAAGGAGTTGCATCCGTCGCTGGAAGAGGCTGCTCTGGATTTGGGGGCTACGCCGGTCCGGGTGTTCTTCTTTATTACTTTGCCGTTGATTTCTCAGGCTCTTGTTTCTGGGTGGTTGTTGTCTTTTACCTTGTCTATCGATGATCTCGTGCTGTCGGCGTTTTTGTCGGGGCCTGGGTCGACGACTTTGCCACTTGTTGTCTTCTCTCGTGTTCGGCTTGGGTTGAATCCAGAGATGAATGCGCTGGCTACGCTGTTTATTGCGGTTGTTACTGTTGGGGTGGTGGTGGCTAACTATTTTATGCAACGGGCTGAGAGGCGGCGGGCTGTGATGGCGGTTTGAGGTTTTGGTGGGTGTGTTTGTGCTTGTGTTTGTGCTTGTGTTTGCGTTTGTGTTTGTGTTGGCCTTTCCTTGAGGTCACGGTGGTCTATTGGCGTTCCCCCTGTGCGGGGGGGCACTCACTTTCTTTGCCGCCGCAAAGAAAGTAAGCAAAGAAAGCGGGCTCACACCGCTAGCTCAGAAGCGGGCGCCCTGGCTCGGAGGTGCTAGTGGCTCATCTGGAATCCGTGTTCTCGCACATTCGACGTCGGTGACAAAGCCGTCATTCATCCCGCCTCGCGCTGTGCGCTCAGCAGTGCGGTCAGCCGAAAACAGTTAGTGCATCGGCGCTCGAAAATTTGTCGGCGCTTTCCGTGCCGCTTTGGCCAGC
The DNA here is from genome assembly GCF_900996225.1 of Paraburkholderia sp. BCC1884. GTDB lineage: Bacteria > Pseudomonadota > Gammaproteobacteria > Burkholderiales > Burkholderiaceae > Paraburkholderia. The sequence goes on from NZ_CAAJGL010000112.1 coordinate 446,392, forward strand.
AGCTTCGCTGCGTGGCGCGCAGTCAAACGGCTTTGTGCGACTCCCCGCGCATCCAGCGCAATGACGTCGTAGAGCTCCTTGTCACTCTCGACTTCACGACGGTAGTCCTCGCCCGTTTCGAGCCACATTCCCAGTAACGTCCGCTGTCGGCATCGCTCGTCATAGGTGACGGCAGGGCTCCGGTATATCGCTGTCGCCAGCGTCAATAATTTGTCCAGTTGGCTCAGGTGGCGCTCAATGAGTCGCGAAGCGGATAGCGCAAGTTTCTCGTATTGCAGCGCGTCGACCGGCGCACGCGTAGCACTTCGAGAACTCTTTGGGGATTTACTCATGTGCGATCTCCAGTTGCTGACTTGGATCGCCCGACACGCACTTCGTAAAGCTGGTGAGCGGGCACATTGACGGGATTCGCAGACCGGCACGTAGAACCAAAACCGGCGAGCCGTGAGGCTCTCCCGCCAAGGCCCGCCCATGGATACGGACGTTCGAAGGCAGCCGCGCACCTACTCAGTAAGCACACGGGTTCTACGTAATACAGGCCGCGAAACCTGTTTGTCGTGATATGCACGACAAAACAAGTCTAAGAGAGAGCCTCTCACAAGCGATCACCTGAGCAGGCTAAAAAGCGCGCAAAACCACCAATTCCGAAACGTCCGAACGCCGACGTCAGACGGCGTCTGACACACCGACAAAGATGAACCGTTCCGAGGAGCGCGCAGCGCGAGGCGGGAGGTATGACTGCCTTGTCACGCACGCGCAATGTGCGAGAACACGGATTCCAGATGAGCCACTAGCACCTCCGAGCCAGGGCGCCCGCTTCTGAGCTAGCGGTGTGAGCCCGCTTTCTTTGCTTACTTTCTTTGCGGCGGTGTATGGAACTGGGACATAGGTAACAGGTGTATCGGGACATGGGTAACACTTCGGAAACGTTTTTTCCGGAGCTGGCCATGTCATGGAACCCGAGAGATACCGTGAACCTACGTCTGGAATTTGT
>NZ_CAAJGL010000113.1 GCF_900996225.1 Paraburkholderia sp. BCC1884
TCCTACGACGACGGCCGCGCCGACGAGAACCGCTTCGACCGCAACGGCTCCGACTACCTCAAGGGGATGGGCAACATCCCCGGCTCGTTGCTGCTGTCGCTGAAGGCCGGCGCGCGCGTGTTCGGCGTGTCCACCGTGAGCGTCACGCTCGACCAGCCGCTCACCCACACCACGCGCGGCGTGAGCGGCCATCTCGACCTCGAGGTGCCGGTGTTCCAGACCGCGGCCGACAGCGCCAGCGTGACCAGCAGCCTGCATGCCGGCAGCGGCCGCTACAACCAGACCTTCTTCGGCGTCAGTGCCGCGCAGGCGGCGAGCAGCCGCTTCGCGGCCTACTCGACCAAGGGCGGTTTCGATCGCGCGACCGTGTCGGCGGCCTGGACTCATTCGCTCTCGCAGCGCTGGTCGATCACCACCACCGGCGGCCTCACGCGCCTGTTCGGCTCCTCGAGCAACAGCCCGGTCGTGCAGAGCAAGAACAGCTGGTTCGGCATGAGCGCGGTGACCTACCGCTACTGATCGCCCCGGGAGCCGGCCGCGCGCCGGCTGGC
>NZ_CAAJGL010000114.1 GCF_900996225.1 Paraburkholderia sp. BCC1884
TAGCGCGGCTCGTTCAGGCGCAGATCGGTCGTCACCACAGCGGGCAGCGTCAGCGACAGCGTTTCAGCGCCGCCATCCACTTCGCGCGACACCGTCGCCTTACCGTCGGCCACCACGACTTTCGATGCGAACGTCGCTTGCGGCAGATTGGCCAGGGCAGCCAGCATCTGGCCGGTCTAGTTCGAATCGTCGTCGATGGCCTGCTTGCCCAGAATGATGAGCTGCGGCTGTTCCTTGTCGACCAGCGCCTTCAACAGCTTGGCGACCGCCAGCGGTTGCAGTTCTTCAGAAGACTCGATCAGGATCGCACGATCCGCGCCAATCGCCAGCGCCGTGCGCAGCGTTTCCTGCGACTGCGTCACACCGCACGACACAGCGATCACTTCCGTCGCCACGCCTGCTTCCTTCAACCGCACCGCTTCTTCCACGGCGATTTCGTCGAACGGATTCATCGACATCTTCACGTTCGCGATGTCGACACCCGTGCCGTCCGATTTGACCCGGACCTTCACGTTGTAGTCGACCACTCTCTTGACTGGCACCAG
>NZ_CAAJGL010000115.1 GCF_900996225.1 Paraburkholderia sp. BCC1884
ACGTCGCCACCATCGATGCCGACGGTTTCCTGCAGATCACCGATCGCAGCAAGGACGTGATCAAGTCGGGCGGCGAGTGGATCAGCTCGATCGACCTGGAGAACGTCGCGGTCGCGCATCCGGCCGTGGCCGAGGCGGCCTGTATCGCCTGCGCGCATCCGAGATGGACCGAGCGGCCGCTGCTGGTGGTGGTGCCGCGGCCCGGCATGGACGTCACGCGCGAGGAGCTGCTGGCGTTCTACGCGGGCAAGGTCGCGAAATGGTGGATCCCCGACGACGTGGTGTTCGTCGAGGCGCTGCCGCACACGGCCACCGGCAAGCTGCAGAAGCTCAAGCTGCGCGAGATGTTCCGCGAGCATGTGCTGCCCGGCATCGTGGCCGGCGAATGCCCGCTGGAAGGCGAGCCGCTGCGCCCGGCCGGGCTTTGACGCGAGAGCCCGCATCGAGCGGCGCGTCGTTGCCGTTTCCGCAATCATCGGCGGCCGGGTTTCGCTTCGGGCGATCCGGCCGCCGAAGCTGTTTACCGCGTGGTTCCGACCCGCAT
>NZ_CAAJGL010000116.1 GCF_900996225.1 Paraburkholderia sp. BCC1884
CGGGCTCGCTCGCGCGGCCGCTTCGTTCCCGTTTTCCTGGCTATTGGCTACTGGTGCTCCCCATCATGATCAAGCAAGCGCTCCTCTCCGTTTCGGATAAAACCGGCATCGTCGAATTCGCGACGGCCCTCTCGCAGCAGGGCGTCAAGCTGCTGTCGACGGGCGGCACCGCGAAACTGCTCGCCGAGGCGGGCCTCCCGGTGACCGAAGTGGCCGACTACACCGGCTTCCCCGAAATGCTCGACGGGCGCGTGAAGACGCTGCACCCGAAGGTGCACGGCGGGATCCTGGCGCGCCGCGAGCTGCCCGAGCACATGCAGGCGCTCGACGCGCACGGCCTCCCGACCATCGACCTGCTGGTGGTGAACCTGTACCCGTTCGTCGCGACCATCGCCAAAGACGACTGCACGCTGGCCGACGCGATCGAGAACATCGACATCGGCGGCCCGACCATGCTGCGCTCGGCCGCGAAGAACCATCGCGACGTGACGGTGATCGTCGACCCGGCCGACTACGCCGTGGTGCTCGACGAGATGAAGGCCA
>NZ_CAAJGL010000117.1 GCF_900996225.1 Paraburkholderia sp. BCC1884
GCGTGATGAGCACCGGCTTCGTGCTCGGCGCGCGCGTGCCGGCGCCGCTGGCCTCCGCCGGCGTGGTGCTGCTCGCGCACCGGCACGATCCGGACGAGGTGGCGGCCTGGCTCGCGACCACCGAGCTGCCGCCCTACACGCCACACACGCTGACCAACAAGACGCGGCTGCGGCAGAAGATCGAGCAGGCCCGCGACGACGGCTACGCGGTGATCGAGCAGCAGTTGCAGGTAGGCGTGCGCGGCGTGGCGGTGCCGCTGCGCAACCGCCAGGGCGAGGTGGTGGCCGCGCTCAGCACCAACATGCCGATCGGCGGCGAGACGGCCGAGGCCGCCCTCGCGCGCGTGTTGCCCTCGCTGCAGGAAACCGCGCTGGCGATGCTCAACGTGCTGTGAGGCCGGCGCGATGACGCGCGGCACGGCTGGCGAGGCGCGTCTCGCACGGACCAGGCCGCGGGCCACGAACCGATGCGTCGCCACGCGAACCGTCGCGACGCGCTCGCGTATGAGGACGACGCGGCCGCCCTTACAGCCCTCGAAGCCA
>NZ_CAAJGL010000118.1 GCF_900996225.1 Paraburkholderia sp. BCC1884
AGGATCGACCTGCGCATCGCGAAGATCGTCGCCTGCCAGGCGGTGGAGGGCTCGGACAAGCTGCTGCAACTCACGCTCGACGTCGGCGAGGAAACCACCCGCAACGTGTTCTCGGGCATCAAGTCGGCCTACAAGCCGGAAGACCTGGTCGGCAAGCTGACGGTGATGGTCGCGAACCTCGCGCCGCGCAAGATGAAGTTCGGCATGTCGGAAGGCATGGTGCTGGCCGCCTCGTCGAAGGACGAGAACGCCGAACCGGGCCTCTACATCCTCGAGCCGCATAGCGGCGCCAAGCCCGGCATGCGCGTGAGCTGATCGACACGCCGCAAGCGCGAACCAGCAAAAAGCCCGCTCCTCGTGAGCGGGCTTTTTCATTTCACGCGGCCGGAACGATCGCCGCTCGCGAGCGAACGGCGCCTGGCCTGGGGCGCGAATCCACGCGAGGCCTCAGTGCCGCCGCGCCCACCACCAGCGATCGAAGCGCCGCGTGTAGTTCAGGTCGACGCCCTGGAAGGTGCCGCCGTAGGCCGACACCGACCAGA
>NZ_CAAJGL010000119.1 GCF_900996225.1 Paraburkholderia sp. BCC1884
GAATGGCGCGGCGCTTCGCCTCGTGGGGCACCCACTGCCGCAAGGCCCGCGCGGCCGACGGATAGTCGACCAGGTGGCGATGCTCCGTGTGCGGCCAGTCGCTGCCCCACACCAGCCGCTGCGGGCTGAAGGCGGCCAACAGGTGGGCGGCCAGCACCGTGCCCGCTGCCGCGCCGTCGCCGGCCGCCGCGCCGGCATTCGCGCTCGTCTGCGTCTCCACGCTGCGATAGGCCGCCGACAGCTTGACCCAGACACGGCCGCTGTCGGCGCGCCGGAGCAGCGCGCGGAAACCCGGGTCGCGCGCGCGGGCAGCCGGATCGGGCCGGCCGAAAGGATCGACCACGGCCACGCCGCGAAAGCGTTGCGGATAACGACGCGCGACGGCGGCCAGCCAGCCGTTGTCGGTGCCGAGGAAGCTCGGCTGCACCAGCACGCCTTGCGAGAGCCCATGCGCCGACAGATGCGCCACATAGGCATCGAGCGTCGCGTCGTAGTCGGGCGCGTGGCGCCTCTGCGCGGCCAGCGGCAGGCCGCGCACGAA
>NZ_CAAJGL010000120.1 GCF_900996225.1 Paraburkholderia sp. BCC1884
CGCGCAGCACGCCGAAGATCGCGGTCGCCAGCGGCAGCAGCCCGACGAACACGATCGCGTGCGCCGAGGTGATGTGCTGCAGCGCCAGCGCGGTCAGCAGCGGAAAGCCGACCACCACGCCGAACGCGACGATCGCCAGCGGCAGCAGGTCGACGCGCGCCGGCCGCGATTCACGGAAGGCGAGCAGCAGGGCGATCGCCAGCAGGCCGGCGATCGCCGCGCGCGCCACCGTCAGGAACAGCGGGTCGAAGCCGTGCACGGCGATCCGCGTGGCCGGCAGCGAGCCGCTGAAGATCAGGACGCCGAGGAAACCGTTCAGCCAGCCTTGGGTGGAGTTTTGCATGGCGCATCCGTCGAATGAATGGAAGGAGGAGCGTTCCAGCATCCCATGCCGGGGCGCCCGGGTTAAGCTACGGATCAGCACAATCCAGGGAAACTGTACTGATCGAGGAGCCGGACAGATGGCGAGCGAAAAAGAGGCGAGGGCGGCGGAGCCCGCGGCCACGGGCAGCCGCGTCGCGAGGGTGATGGCCACGCTGCG
>NZ_CAAJGL010000121.1 GCF_900996225.1 Paraburkholderia sp. BCC1884
CCTGCGTATTCAGCATCAACTCGACCTGCGCCATCGCGCTCGGCAGGGGATGCGGCTCGATGCCCAGGCCCGGCAAGCCTTCCAGCACCCGCCAGTCGCGTCGCTGGTGATTGAACATCGCCTGGAACAGCGGGCTGTGGCTGAGGCTGCGCTCGGGGCGCAGCGCCTCGACCAGTGCATCGAACGGCAGGTCCTGATGCGCCTGCGCGCCGACCGTGGCCGTGCGCAGCCGGTCGAGCAGCATGCCGAGCGTCTCGTCGCCGTCGAAGCTGGCGCGCATCACCTGGGTGTTGACGAAGAAGCCGATCAGGCGCTCCGTCTCGACGCGGTTCCGGTTCGCCACCGGCACGCCGACGCGGATATCGTCCTGCCCCGTGTAGCGATGCAGCAGCGCCTGGAATGCCGCCAGCAGCAGCATGAAAGGCGTGGCCGACTGCTGCTGCGCGCGAGCCTTCACGGCTTGCGCCAGTTCGGCGGGCACGCCCAGGGCGTAGCGGCCGGCCGTGTAGTCGCCATGCGCGCTGCGCAGGCCATCCA
>NZ_CAAJGL010000122.1 GCF_900996225.1 Paraburkholderia sp. BCC1884
ATCTACAAGGCCGAACTGCAAATTGCCGACATGGATCGGCATTACTACGGCGATCACTCGCTGACGGTGGCCCGCCACCCGTCCGAAACGGACGAGCGGATGATGGTGCGCATCGTCGCCTTCGCGCTGTTCGCGCACGAACGGCTCGAGTTCTGCAAGGGCTTGTCCGATACCGACGAGCCCGACCTCTGGCTCAAGGACCTGACCGGCGCGATCGAGGCCTGGATCGACATCGGCCAGCCCGACGAGCGCCGCATCGCCAAGGCCAGCGGCCGCTCGGGCGAGGTGGACGTGATCGCCTACGGCGGCCGCACCTCGGACATCTGGTGGCAGGGCGTGCGCGGCAAGGTCGAGCGGCTGCGCAACGTGCGCGTGCTGTCGCTGCTGGAGGGTACGGCCGAGGCGCTCGGCGCGCTGGCCGAACGCACCATGCGCCTGCAATGCACGATCCAGGACGGCACGGTGTGGATCTCGAGCGCGACGCACGATCCGATCGCGGTCGAATGGACCGTGCTCAAGCCGCGCGGCGAGG
>NZ_CAAJGL010000123.1 GCF_900996225.1 Paraburkholderia sp. BCC1884
GCCGGCTCAGATGCAGCCGTTCTGCAGCCTGCCACGTCATCAGCAGGCCATCGACTAGCGACTGGATCGTCCTGAGCCGGTCAACCTCGCACATCGTCATGGTGATCATCCCGGATGTCGTCATGCGAGCCTCCCTTCAAAGGTCAGCCAGCATGACACGCGACGTTTCAGCTTTGCCTAGGTACGACACTACAGCTTTGCCGTAACATGTTATTTGTTGATAAATTATGTTATGTCAATTCATCAAGCCGATTAACAAGACTGACAGCCGCGTCGGCCTTGGCAACCAGACATGGAGAATATAAGAAGGCGCTGCACTGGCCGTTGCGAGTGGCGATTGGGAACTAAACTCGAAGCGACGTCGAGGCTAGCCGATCACCATCCTAATCTAGCCGTGTCCGACCGTCGGCATCACAAAGAGCCGTTCATCCCACACCACGGGTTGCGGCTCGGTCACAACAATCCGCTTCGCGTCAGGGTGTGCGGGATTGATCAGCACGTTGAACTCTGCACGAACGACCACGGAAGGTACGACCAGGAGCGCGGTACGAGACTCGGTCAGCCAGGCGTCCCCGAACTTTTTTGCCACCTGCAGTGCTGGCGCATCCCATCCCCTCGGCACCGATTCGGCCGAATGGAGTTCGACGCGAATATCGTCGGGAACCGCTGCTTCAACCCAGCCGTGTGTCTTCGGTACCTTGCCGATGCGCGCATGAACAAGCACCTCGAGCATCGCAGCGGCGAAGGTCGCCGCGGCGTAGATGACCGGTCTCCCCGGGCTATTAAAGCGGCTGCCCACCAGCATCGCGCCGGTGCCACTCCAGATCGTATGTCGAGTGTCGGCGATTCGAAACAACTTCAAGCCGGCAACCCATAAAACAGTTTCCAGAGCAGCTCTTCGACCCGGCGCGCGCCGAGCTCGGTCAGCGCAACATCAAGTGGCGCCCGCCCTTCGAGCTCCGGGTGCGGCGTGGACAGGAATTGCCGCGCGTCCTCTTCGTCGTTCCAGACGTAGGCCGTCGTCGCGACGATCCTGGCCAGCCGCTCAGTCTTTTCCGATTCGTCTGGCGTCAGCCGATCGCGACGCCGCTTATAAGTCGCTTCGGGGATGATGCGGGCAAGTAGCGCACGCCGGGCGTCAGCACCCTGCGTCGCATGTTCGACGCCCGCGCGCAGCGCGGACTTGGGCAGGCCGTCGCGGACAAGTGCTTCGAGTTCAGCAAGCGTGTGCGGGACCTCCCGCAGTTCCATGACTGCAGCCACTGCCTCAGGCGTAATGAGTGACATGCGCGCCCCGAATCAAGCATCATTTGATACCTAATCATAGCGCAATTGATACCGCTGGCAAACCCATCTTCAACTTGCGGGCTCCAGCGGGGAGACTGCCGAGGCGACTTCCATGTCTGCGAGAATCACCCAAATAGCATGACGGCCCGCTACGGCCTACAGAAATCTTTCATGCACGAAACGCTCAAGCAATTAAGCATCCGCTCGCGACGGGATGTCGCGCTGGGCATATGGATAAACCGTTTACAGTGCACTGCACAAGCCCGCGTGATCGGTAGATGCGAGCCGATGGTCGTGTTATAGTGCACTGCACAAAACCCGCCCGATCGGCGAGTGCGATCTGAGGACCGCGTCCGGCGTTGCCGGATTGCGGACAGAGATGTCGCTGAAGGCGAGTCGACACGCCTGTCAGCTACGTTCAGTTCTGTCGACATCATCAAAATGAGGTCCCTGTGAAATACCTTACCCGCATCGCCGCGTCTGGAACACTCCTGGTCGTAGCTCTCGGTATCGTCACCTTCGCCCAGATCAAGTTCGCGCCGCAATCCGCAGACAGCAACCCGGTCGCACGGATCGTCCTGAACGTCGAATCGCAACTGAACGGTTGAGCGACTCCACCGCCGTGTGTAGCCTGCGCCTTGCAGGCTAAGAAAAACCCGCTAGGCTCCGAAAAGAACTGGCGGGTTTGAGCGGCTTTGTCGCGGTAAGAATCGAGGGGCGAGCTAAACCAAAATGCGAAGTACAACTTATGTTGCGAGCTCGTAGAATTGGTCTGCGGCGGACGGATGGGTTCCGCGAGCATGCTTCATCTGCCCTTTTGCGATCATGTGCATCAACTCGATTCCGGCCAGAAGGATTCGGGCGCAGCGAAAACTTTTGAAGCCCAGCATGGGCCGCGTTCGTCGCTTGATCGCCCGATGGTCCTGCTCGACCAGGTTATTGAGATATTTCGACTGCCGGATCTTGATGGGCGTTTCACGATCGGCATTGATCGCTCCGAGCGCGGCGAGATTGGCGCCGCTTTTGTCGATGGTCACCGTCTCGGGTGCGCCATTCTGGGCGATCGATTTCTCGAAGTAACGCCGGGCTGCAGACTTGTCCCGATGGGCGCGCAGCAAAAAGTCGATGGTGTTGCCATCCTTGTCGGCGGCCCGGTAAAGATATCGCCATTCTCCCTTGACGCGAATGTACGTCTCGTCCATGCGCCAGCTCTTGCCAACCAGCCGCTTGCGCAGGCGAAACGCTTTCTCCAGCACCGGCAACAGCTTGATGGCCCAGCGGTGCACAGTCGAATGATCGACCGAAACGCCGCGCTCAGCCATCATGGCTTCGAGGTGCCGCAGGCTCAGCGGATAGGCCACGTACCAACGCACGCAGGTCAGAATCACGTCCAGCGAATAATGCAGGCGCTTGAGCACTCTGGCCACTGCCGGATTCAACGTCTTCATTGAGTTTTCTGTTGCTCGTATCGTTCCGGACATCATAGCGGAGCGCCTTACTGCAACAGATGCTTTAACGTAGCCGCGCCGAACTGAAGCGCTCGCCGCACGGCGACGCGAAGGCGCGCTTAAAAGCCGCCTTCCCGCTGCATGACCGCGACGAGCGCGCGCAGCCACTTGCCCGCATAACTCTCCCGCCCGCCATCCAGCGAGGCGCTGCCGCTCAACTCGCGCGTCAGCATCCTGCCGCTATCGCAGTCGCCGATCCGCACGCGCCAGGTCGCCTGCAACGGCACCAGTTGATGCGTCTTCGCGTCCTGCTCGGCGGGAATCGGACCGCCATACTGGCTCGCGACCGAAGGCTCATCGAGCACGCCGATATTCACCTTATCAACCGCCTGCACGCGGCAACGCACCGGCCGCATTTCCGCGAGCGTCGCGACGAACACGGCGGGCTCGCCGCTCCGCACGCGGCCCACGTCGTTTTCGCCGACGAACGCATCGCCCTTGATGCCGCCCGGCCCGATCACGTCGTATAGCCGCTCTCCGCGCGGCAGCCAGGTGCCGGCCGCGAGCGCGTCGCCGGGCACATGGAGCGTGCCGGCAAACGGCGCGCGGATCGTCAACTGCTCGATCTCCGCCTGCAGTCCCGCAATCGTCTGACGCGCCGCATCCCAACGCCGCGTCAACGCAACGCCCTGCTCGCGCAGACGGTCGTCGAACGCCTGCTGTTCGACCTGCCAGCGCAGCAAGGCTTCATCGGCCTGGGCGGCTTTGAGCTTGTAGTCGAGGTCGGGCGAGACGATGGTGGCGAGCACGTCGCCCGCTCGCACCGTCTGTCCGTCCTGGGCGGGCGGCGGCGTGGCCGCCACATAACCCGCCGCGACCGTGTACAGACCCTGCGCATGCTGCGGCCCGAACACCGCCGGCGCATTCACGCCGGCGTGCCACGGCAACACCAGAAAACCGATCACCAATGCGCCGAGCAACGCGGTGCGCCGGGTCTGCCAGCGCCAGCGCAATTCCGCGCGACGCTGCCAGCACGCGAGCGTCTCGCGCCACATGGGCCGCACGATAAACCAGCCGAATTCGATGCAAAACAACATCAGCCCCAGCACCTTGAAAAACGCGTGATACACGACCAGCGCGATCGAGAAAAATACCGCGAGCCGGTAAAACCAAGTCGCAAATGCAAAGCCCACGAGAAATCGCCGCCGCGACGGCGAGCATGGTTCCGGCTGCGGCTCGCCGAAACCGAACAGCCACTCGCGCAGCCACCAGCGGCCGAGCGCGAACGCGCGGTCGTGCAGATTCGGCATGTTGAGCCAGTCCGACAGCAGAAAGTAGCCGTCGAAACGCATGAACGGACTCGCGTTGATCGCCAGCGTGCCGATCCACGTGGTAGTGGCGAGTAGAAACGCGCCGGCGCGCAACGGACCATCGGGTAGCAGACTCCACGCGAGCGTCGCCACCGCGGCGAGCGCGAGTTCGCTCAGCATGCCGGCCGCGCCGATCCGCAGACGGCTCGCGCGGCTCGGTACTTTCCAGGCTTCGGTGGTATCCGTGTACAGCACCGGCAGCATCACGAGAAACGCCACGCCCATGGTCGGCACGCGGCAGCCGTAACGCTGCGCGGTGAACGCATGCGCGAATTCATGGAGCACCTTGGCGCAGCCGATCGCAATGCCGACCGCGACGAGCCCTTGCAGGTCCGCGTACGAGTGGAACGTATGCAGGAATTCGTCCCATTGACGCGACACGAGGAACAGACCGAGCGCCGCGCAAGCGGCGATCATCATCCAGAACACCGGCCGAAACGCGAACGACGCATAGCGCGCGGTCCGCCTTAGAAACGCCATGGGATGCCACAGCGGAATGCGGATCATCAGGTAGTGCTTGAGCAGCCACATCGCCTGACCGAGCCGCCCTGCTTCGGCGCGCGCGGCGAGCCGGTCGGTGTCGCTCGCGGTGCGCGGGACCAGCAGGTTCTGCTGATGCAGCATGCGCACCAGCGCTTCCATATCGTCGATCGTGACGGTCAGCGTCGTGTCGCGATTCACACTGGCGACGATCGCCTGGGCGTCGTCGAGCGGCCAGCGCGACAGCAGTTCGAAGGCCGGCCAGCCGAGCTGAAAAAAACGGTTCGCGGCGGGATCGTGCAGCATCCACGTGGGCGCGCCTTCAGAGCTGGGCGCGCCGGCGCTGAGCGTCAGTTCCTGGCGAAGTTGCGGCAGCCGGCTCATCTTGCGATCCCACTCACTTTCAAACTCAAACTCACACTCATCCGGGCGGAACACATGGCGTTACCAGCCAAGCCACTGCCGCGCGAGCGTCAACGGACGACGCAGCACGTAGTAGAACAACGGCACCCAGTTGCCATGAATCCGCGCGGTGCCCATCGCGCCGAGCGGCGGCTGCGCCGTGGCGTCGCTAAAGGTCGCGCGGATGCGGTACGCGAGCACGCCGTCGGGCGTCGGTTCGGCACGATACGCGACCGAGTCGATGCGCGCTTCGTAGGTGGCGAGCGGCGAGCTCTTCGGGTACAGCGTAATCGTCGCGCCGGCTTTCACGTCGACGTTGTCGGCGACGGGCACGTACGCGCTCAGTTCGACATGCGCCGGGTCGGCCAGCAACAGAATTTTTTCGCCGACGGCGACGGCCTTGCCGGTCCATTCGTTCGGATCGGCGAACACCGCGACGCCCGCACGCGCCGCGCTGACCCGCACGCGCGCGAGTTGCTGCGCGGTGTAGTCGAGCTGCACGGCGCTCTGGTCGAGCTTGCCCTTGCGCTCGGCCATGTCGAGGCGGTTGCGGTCGTCGGTGACGGCGAGTTGCGCGGTCTGCCGGTACTCTTCCTGGGCGGTATCGAAGTCCTTGCGCGCCAGCGCATAGCGCGACTGCAGCGTGGTGGCGTCGAGCCCGAGCAGCGGCGTGCCGGCCGCGACCGGCTGGTTCGGCTGCACGTACAAACGGTCGATCACGCCGTCGAGCGGCGCACGCACCACGAACGGATCTTTCGGCGTGACTTCGGCCGGCGCAAGCACCGTCAGCCGCACGGGAATCACGCAAGCAATCGCCAGCGCAATCAGCACGCGACGCTGCTGGCGGCCCGGCTTCAGAAGCACGCGCGTCCGCTCGAACCACGACGGTCGCGGACCGAACGCGGCGAACGCATGCGACCAGACCTGCGCGAGTTCGCCGAGCAAGGCGCAATCCACCGCGGTCCACGCGGCGTCGCGTGCGAACACCACGCCGCCTAGCGGATGCCCACTGCGATCGGTTAGCGGTAGCCAGAGACCATGCTCGGGCCACCACGCCTGCCAGTCCTGCACGACGTGCGCGGCGGAAGGATCGACGGCGAGATCCGCCGCGGTGAAGGCGCGCGCACGCTCCGTGGGCGGCGCCACGGTGACACCGGCGGCATCGGCGGCGCTCGGGGCAGCGGTTTCAGGTGCACGCGCGAGCACCCGGCACAGCGTGCCGAGCCACTGCACGTAAGGCGCATTCGGATCGCTCTCCGGCAATCCGGACACCGCCGCCACCGTGCCGGGCGCGGTGCCGCGCCACCATGCGGCCTGCCGGTACGGCAGCAGCGACAGCGTTTCGTTGACCACGGTAAAGCCGAGCGTCGCTTCGCTCTGCGCGTCGCGCGCGCGGGCCGCGAGTTGCCACAGCATGGCCAACTGCTGCGGGTCGATCCGCACATTGTTCGCGTGATTCCCGGGCGACGGGCCGCCGGGCGGCGGATGCATGGCAGTCATCGGCTGGCGAAGGTAGCCCAGCCGCTCATGCCGGGCAGCAACTCGGGCACGCTGCCGGTCAGGGCGGCCGTCACGTCGACGGTCTGCGTGACGGGATCGACGCGCGCGCCGATTCGCGCCACCTGCGCCGGATAGGTCTTGCCGACCTCGTCGACCTGCACGCTGAGCGCATGGCCGGGCTTCAGCCAGACGAGCCACTTCGACGGCACGATCATTTTGAGTTCGAGGCGGCTGGTGTCGATGATGGTGAGCAGCGGCTTGCCCGGTTCCGCGAACTGTTGCGGCGCGGCCGAGCGCTTCGAGACGCGGCCGTCGAACGGCGCGGTGATCACGCATTTGCGCACGGTGGCCTGCATGTACGCGACCTCGGCGTTGCTCGCCTTCAGTTTGGCGGCCGCCTGCTGCACTTCGAGTTCGCCGACCGAATGCAGTTGCGCGAGCCGCTGATCCACGTTCAGCAGTTCGCCGGCGGCGCCGGCTTCGGCCTGCGCCTTGCGCAATTGCGCCGTGTACAGCGAGCAATCGAGCGATACCAGCGTCTGACCGGTGCGGAACGCGTCGCCGTCACGCAACGGCAGCGTCGCGATCTTGGCGGCGATTTCGCTCGACAGATCCACCTGATCGCGCGACACCAACTGAATGCGGATCTTGCCCGCGTCGCCCGACGTATCGGTTTGCGCCGACGCCGGTTGCGGCGCGAGCGCCGGCGCTTGCACGGAAACCAGCCTGGCCGCGGGCTTGACGGCGGGCTTCGCGACGGGTTTTACGTCCGGCTGGGCGCCAGGCTGCGCGCTCCAGACCGGTTGTGCTGACAACATCACGGCGACTGCACACCACGCCGCACACTGCGAAAACTTCATTGCGTCTTGACTCCACCTGTTGCGGAACCGGCTGCCTGAGCACTGGTTTGTACACTGGCCTGAGCGCCAACCGGCGCCGCGGGTTGCGCCGCTGCCGGCGTCCTGACGGGCGCACTTGCCGGATTGACGGCCACCCCGCCCGCCGCCCCGACCGGCGCGGCGCCAGTGGCGACGCCGTGACCCAGCGCGACCCAACGCTGCTGTTCCAGATTAATCGACTCCTGCAACGACGCCAGATCGTGACCCTTGACCGTATCCGGCACCGGATCGAGCCCGAGCGTGGCGAGCAGTTGCCCGTACGCGTTTTCGAGTTCGCCGTAGCTCTGATAGAGACGCAGCTCGGACATCATCGCGCCGGTCGCCGCGCGAATTTCCTCGAGCTTGCCCTGCGCGTTCGCCTGGGTCGCGTTGTGCGTGTGTTCGAGAATCTGCTGGTCGACGTCGTTCATCTGCTTGAGCAGATCGAACTGACGGCGCTTCGCGCTCAACTCGCTGGTGGCCACGTGCACTTGCGTCAGCACCGCCATGCTCAGGGCGAGACGCTGCGTCTTCGCCACTTCGAGCTGTGCGTCGGCCATGCCCTTGATGTTCTTCACGTTGATCAGGTTCAGCAGGTTCCAGCTCACGCTGATGCCGGCCGCACGCCACGCGTTGTAGACGAGGAAGCTGTTGCTGTCGTAATGCGTGCCCAGGCTGAATTCGATGCCGGGCAGCATCTTCGCCATGGCCTTATGCGTCTCGTTGACGCTGATCCGCTCGTTGTAGCTCGCCTCGACCAGTTCCGGACGACGCTCCAGCGCGGTCTCTTCCATGCGGTCCATCGGCATGTCGAAAGTCGGCACCGCGAAGCCTTCCGGCGGCGCGAGCGTGTAGTCCTTGCCCGGTTCGAGATTCATCAGTGCAGCCAGACGCGGCTTCGCTTCTTCGAGCTGGTCGCGGATCTCTTCCAGCTGGCGCATCAGATCGAGCAGCGCGTGCTGATAGTTCAGCGTATCGAGCGGCGCACGCAGGTTTTCACGCTGCGCCTGACGCGAATCGTTCAGCGCGCCGCGCGCCTGATCGAGCAACGGTCCGATCCGGTCGCGCAGACGTTGCGCGCCGGTCGCCTGCCAGTACGCTTCGCGCACCTGCTGCATCATCAGTTGCACGACTTTGCGGCGGCGCTGTTCGAGCACCAGCACGTGGTCGGCCTGCTCTTTCGCTTCGTAGTAGCTGACGCCGAAGTCCAGCAGATTCCACGAGAAGGACAGGTCCGCGGTGCGGTCGTTCTTATCGGTCGAATACGACGGCGCGAGCGACTGCTCGTTGGTGAACACGTTGGTCGACGACGACGCGAGCTCGTGATTGCGCGTCGTATAACCGGCCTGCGCGGTGAGCTTGGGCAGCAGATCGAAATTCGACAGATCGAGCTGCTTCTGCGCGAGCGCCTCTTCCATCATCTTCAGCCGATGATCGAGGTTGTAGCGGATCGCGCGCGCCATCGCTTCGTCGAGCGTGATCGGACCGCTGACGGCCTGCTGCTGCGCGAACATCGACGTGCGGTCGGTTTGCGCGGTCTGCGTGCGTTCGGCTTCGGTGAACGGTGTGGGTTTGACTGCGCAGCCTGACAGCCAGATCACGGCGAGCGACAGTGCCAGCAAGGCGGGACGCGGTGCACGCACCGCTACGGACGAGGAATTCAATTCAGCGGCTCTCTTTCTAAAGATGACGGGATTCGGAAAACGGTGAACGCTCATGCGTGACCTCGCGAGACGGTCTCGGGTGCGACGGCGGTGGCCGCGGCATTGACCGGGCGGGCCACGTGCAACGTCGCGTGTGCGCGCACGAACTGTTCGGCGAGCGATGGTTTGGCGAGCGGCAGACTATTGAACGGCAGCGCCGCATGCGGTGTCGTGACCGGCGCGGCGTTCGGCGCGACGGCGGGCGGATGCGCCGCGCCATGCGGTGCGTCGTGTCCGGTCTGCCCCGAATGCGTGGACCGGCTCGCGCCGCCGAATTCGATCGCCACGTCGCGGCGCGTCTGATGACCTTGGGCGTCGTGCGCGATGATCGCGATCTGCAAGGCGCGCTGATTCGCCGGCACCTTGCCGCTCAACGTGCCGCGCACCGGGTCGTAATGCAGCCAGTTCGGCAACGCGCGGCCGTCGGCAAGACGCAGTTCGACGTGCGCGTCGGCACCGACCGGCAAGCCTTCGCTCGAACCGGGCATGACCGGCAAGGAGACGACGAACGTCTGATCCGGCGCGACGTTCAGATGCATGGCGAGCGCGGGCAGATCGAGCGACAGCGGCGTGCTGGTCTGCGCGGGCGTCGGTTCGATCGGACCGACCGAGGTGTCGCTCAGCGAACCGTGATGGTTCGAACCGCCGACGCTGCCGCTGTTCGCATAGCTGCTCGTGCCGATTTCGTCGGCGCTGAAGGTGGCCGTGTGGATAGCCGGGATCGAGCCGACTTCCGGCGCGTCGGCGAATGCGTCGAGCACGATCAGCGGGTTGGAGATGCTGTCGCCCAGGTTCTCCGGGAACGAGATCAGCGTGTCGGGCGCGGACGCGTCAGGCGAATTCGGCGTGTTCGACAGCGTCGCGGACGACGACGCGCCCGCACCGTTGCCGCGCGGCGGCAGTGTGACCAGGTTCGGCGGCATCGGCTGCGTCGTCGCGGGCGGCGCCACCACCACGGGCGGTGGCTTGACCCCAACGACGCTGACGGTGCGCATCGTCGTCGCGCTCTTGTCGCCGATGTCGAGCGTGATGTGGATCGTGCGGGGGCTGTCGCCCGTTTCGACGGCCGTATCCGCATACGTGACCGCGGCCAGCGCGGCCTGCCACTGCGCAATCGTGGCGGTGCCGCTGGCCGAGTGCAGCGTCATCACGCCGGTGTTCGGGTCGTAGCTCGCGCCGATGTCGCCGGTGGCGGCACTGCTCGTGAACGCAAGCACGTCCTTGCCCGGCGCGAAGCCGTCACCGATCGACACCTGCGCGGAACTGGGATGCGCGCTGGTGTCGGCGTCGCTGATCGTCAAGCCGGTGGCTACCGCAACCGGCGTCGCGCCCGCGCCGCTGGCGGTAAACGTCGGCGTATCGCCGTTGTCGCCGCCAAGGGTCGGGGTCTGCACGGTGGCCGTCAGGTCGATCACGCGCGTGCTCGTCACGCTGTCTTTGAGGTGGTCGTTGACGCTGAAGCTGACTGTGCGGGTCGCGCCGGCCGGCGCAATCGCCGTATCGATATAGGTGATCGAATCCAGCGCGGCCTGCCATTGCGCGACCGTTGCGGTGCCGCCCGCCGAGCTCAACGTCATCACGCCGGTCGACGCGTCGTACGAACCCGTGATGTTGCCGAAGTGCGTCAGGTCGTTGCCGGCGAACGCCAGCACGTCCTCGCCCGCATGGAAGCCGCCGGTGATCGACACGGTTCCCGAGAAAAGTGTGGGGGTGTCGCTGTCGGTGACGGTCAGGCCGCTGTCGATCACGATGGGCGTCGACGCAGCGTTGTCGCCGGACACGAAGCTCGCGTCGCCCGACGACGGGGTGACCACCGGCGACTGGTCGACCGCCGTCAGAGCCACCTGTTTGACGGCGACGCTGCTGTTCAGGGTGCCGTCGTTGACGCTAAAGCTGATGGTGCGCGCCGTGATGTCCGGCCCCGCGAGTTGCGTGTCGGCGTACGTCACCGCGCGCAACGCGGCCTGCCATTGCGCGACCGTCGCCGTACCGCCCAGCGAGCTCAACGTCATCACGCCGTTGCTCGCGTCGTACGATCCGGCAATGTTGCCGAACGTCGTGGCGTTGTCATTGCCGAATGCCAGCACGTCTTCGCCCGCGTGGAAGCCGTTGGTGATCGACACCGTGGCCGAGGCCAGCGTGGTGTTGTCGCTGTCGGTCACGGTAATCCCGCTATCCACCACGACCGTCGTCACCACGTTGTCCCCTTCGACGTACGACGTAGTGCCGCTCGAGGTCGTCGCAACCGGCGTCTGATCGACGGCCGCCACCACCACGGTGCGCATCAGCGTGGTGCTGGTTTGCGTGCCGTCGGAAACGGAGAAACTGACCGAACGCACGGCCGTATTGGGCGTCACGGCCGTGTCGGTAAACATCACGCTGCGCAGTGCGGCCGCCCATTGCCCGTCGGTCGCGGTGTCGCTGGCCGAGCTCAGCGTCAGCATGCCGGTCGCGGCGTTGAAGCTGGCGGTGATATCGCCCATCGTCGCGCCGTCGTTGATGAACAGCAGCACGTCCTGGTCGGAATGGTAGTTGCCGGTGATCGACACCTGCGCCGATTCGATCGGGTTGCCGAGCGGGTCGAATACGCTGAGACCGCCGTCCACCGCGACCGGCACGCCGGCCACGTTGTCGCCGGCGGTGAAGGTGACGCTGCCGGTGCTGGTCGTCGCCAGTTGCGGCGCGGAGCTGATCACGTTGACGTAGTACGTCAGCGTGTCGCTGTCCTTGACGCCGTCCGACGTGACGATCGACAGCGTGCGCGTGCCGAGCGGCGCGCCTGGCGCCGCCGAATACTGCACGTTGTCGACGATCGCCTGCCAGTTCGAAAGTGTCATCGCGCCGGTCCGGGTCACCGTCAAGGTGCCCGCCACCAGGTCAAACGTGATCGTGAAGTTGGAGCCCATCGTCGCCGGGTTGAAATTCAGGCTCAACTGGTCGCCGCTCTGGAACCCGGACGTGAACTGCACCGTCAACGACGCCATGGTCGTGCTGTCGCGGTCGGTCAGCGTGATGCCGCTGTCGATGTTTTGCGCGGCCGCGCCCGGCAGATAGTCGAAGTCGCCGCTCGACGCGGTCAGCACCGGGCTCTGGTCGGTGCCCGCGATCGACACGATCCGGGTGCCCGCCGCGCTGTCTTTGGTGCCGTCGCTGACGGTGAAACTGATCGTGCGGTTCGCGGTGTTCGGGGTGATCGCCGTATCGGTGTAGGTGACCGCGCGCAAGGCCGCCTGCCACTGTGCGATGGTCGCGGTGCCGCTCGACGAACTCAGCAGCATCGTGCCGGTGACCGCGTTGTACGACCCGGAGATGTCGCCGAACAGCGTCGCGTTGGTGTTGCTGAACGCCAGCACGTCCTCGCCGCTGTGCAGGTTGCCGGTGATCGACACGGTCGCCTGCGTCAGCGTCGTGTTGTCGAGATCCGAAATCGTCACGCCGCTATCGATCGCGACCGGCGTCGACGTGACATTGTCGGCTTCGACGAATGCGGTGGTGCCGCCCGAGGTGGTGAGGAGCGGTGTTTGATCCGTATCGGTCACGGTCACCGTGCGCGTCGCGGTCGCGCTGCTGTTGGCGCCGTCGCTGACGGAAAACGAGATCGTGCGGGTTGCGGGGTCCGGCGTCACCGCCGTGTCGGTGTACGCGATCGAGCTCAACGCGGCCTGCCACTGCGCCAGCGTCGCGTGCGAGGCCGAGCTCAGCGTCAGCAAGCCCGTGGTCGCGTCGAAGGTGCCGGTGATGTCGCCCGTCGCGCCGCTCGCGGTAAACAGCAGCACGTCCTCGCCCGAATGGAAGTTGCCGGTGATCTGCACCGTCGCGCTCACGAGCGTCGTGCTGCTGCTGTCGGTCACGGTCAGACCGCTGTCGATCGTGACCGGCGTCGACGCGGTGTTGTCGCCCGCGATGAAGGAGGCCGAGCCGGGATCGATCGTCAGGACCGGCACCCCCGTCACCGTCACCGTGCGCGAGACTGCCGCGCTGGACTCGGTCCCGTCGTTCACCGTGTAAGACACGGTGCGCGAGCCCGCCGGCACGCCCGGCGAGCTGGAGAACTTGACGTTGTCGAGTTCGGTCATCCATTGCGAGGTGCTGACGTTGCCGATTGCGGTCAGCGTCAGCACGCCGGAGCCCGCGTTATACGAACTGGTCACGATGCCGTCGTTGGCCAGCGACAAAATATCGCCAGCCTGAAAGCCGGCGCCGATCGACACAGTCGCCGACGCGAGCGTCGTGTTGTCGAGATCGGTGATCGTGATGCCGTTATCGATCGTGGTCGCGGCCGTGCCCGCCGTGTACGCACCATTGCTGCCCGAGAGCGTGACGATCGGCGTCTGGTCGGTGTCCTGCACGGTCACCGTGCGGGTGGCTGTCAGACTGCTGTTGCTGCCGTCGTTGACGGTGAACGAGATCGTGCGGGTCGCGCTGTTCGGCGTGACCGCGAGGTCGTCGTAGGCAATTGAGCGCAACGCGGCCTGCCACTGCGCGAGCGTCGCGTGCGACGCCGAGCTCAGCGTCAGGAGGCCGTTCGATGCGTCGTACGAGCCGGCAATGTCGCCTGTCGATCCGCTGGGCGTGAATATCAGCAGGTCTTCGCCTGAATTGAAGTTGCCGGTGATTTGCACCGTCGCCGAAACGAGCGTCGTGCTGCTGCCGTCGGACACGGTCAGACCGCTGTCGACCGTGATCGGGGTCGACGCGGTGTTGTCGCCCGCAACGAAGGAGACTGAGCCGGAATCGGTCGTGACGATCGGCGCCACGATCACGTTCACCGTGCGCGTCACCGCGTTGCTCAGGTTGGTGCCGTCGTTGACGACGTACGAGATCGTGCGCGCGCCGGCCGTCGTATTGGAGGCGCTGGAGAACTGGATCTTGTCGAGTTCGCTGATCCATTGCGCGTCGTTGACGCTGCCGGTCGCGGTCAGCGTCAACTGACCGTTGGTGCTGTTGTAGGAGCCCGTCACGAAGCTGTCGTTGACGAACACCAGCGTGTCGCCCGTTTGCATACCGCCGGTGATCGTTACCTTCGCCTGCGTCAGCGTCGGGTTCGGGTCGCGGTCCGTCACGCTGACGCCGCCGTCGACGACGACCCCCGCCGTACCCGCCACATAGGCGGTGCTGCCGCCCGACAGCGTGACGATGGGCGTGTTGTCGGTCGCGACCACCGTGACCGTACGCGTCGCGATCGGCCCGCCATTCGAGCCGTCGTTGGCGGTGAAGCTGATGGTGCGGGTCGGCGTGGCGGGCGACGCAGCGGTGTCGGTATACGTGATCGAGCGCAACGCCGCCTGCCACTGCGCGAGCGTCGCGTGCGACGCCGACGTCAAGGTCAGAAGGCCGGACGACGCGCTATACGTGCCGTTGATGTCGCCCATCGTGGCCGGGTTGTTGACGAACAGCAGGCTGTCCTCGCCCTGCTGGAAATTGCCGGTGATCTGCACGTTGACCGACGCGAGCGTGCCCGTGCCGCCGTTTTCCGCCAGCGTGATGCCGCTGTCCACGGTCACCGGCGTCGAGGTCGCGTTGTCTGCCGACACGAACGACGCCGAACCGGAGTCCGTCGTGACGATCGGCACCGGATTCACGTTCAGCGTTTTGGTGGCCGACGCACTGGTTTTGGTGCCGTCGCTGGTCGAGAAGCTGATGGTGCGCGCGCCGCCCGCGGTGCCGGCGCCGGACGAGAACGTGACGGCGTCGAGCGCCGCCTGCCATTGCGCGTCGGTGGCGGAGCCAATCAGCGTCAGCGTCGTACCGGTGTACGTCCCGCTGATATTGCCGAAGAGGGTCGCATTGGTGTTGTTGAACGCCAGCGTGTCGCTGGTGCCGGCGTTGCCGATCGTCACCGTCGCCTGCGTCTGGTGCGTGCTGTCGCTGTCGGTGACAGTCACACCGCTGTCGATGGTGGTGGCGACGGAGCCGGCCACATAGGTCGTCGAGCCGCCGAAGGTGTGGACGATCGGCGTCTGGTCGGTGTCCGCGACCGTGACGGTGCGGGTCGCGGTCGCCACGGCGCTGTTGTTGTCCGTGATCGAGAAGTTGATCGTGCGGGTCGCGGTGTTCGGCGTGACCTGGGTATTGGTGAACGTGATCGAATCGAGCGCGGTCTGCCATTGCGCGATGGTCGCGGTACCGCCTGTCGAGGTCAGCGTCAGCACGTTGCCGCTGAACACCGCGGAGATGTTGCCCGTCGAGCCGCTCGGTGTAAACAGAAGCTCGTCGCCGGTCTGGCTATTACCGATCGTGATAGTGGCGGAACTCGCGCCGGTACTCGTGGTGTCGGTCAGCGTCAGATGGCTGTCAACGGCAACCGGCGTCGAGGCCGTGTTGTCGCCGGCGGTGAAGGCCGCGCTGCCGGTGGAGGCCGTCAGCGTCGGCCCCACGTCGGAGTACACGAGGTGCCCCAACGTGGGAAACAGGTCGCCCCCGGTGATCGTAATCGAGTGAGCATCCGCAAACGAGGCATGCCCGGTCAGCGTCATGGTGGCGGCCGTGGGGTTGTTGTCCGTCTCGAGCGTCACGCCGTCGCCCGTATTGCTGTCCGCGTAGACCGTGACGAGACCGGTGGGCCCGGCATCGGAAATAATGTCCAGGTCGATGCTCTGAAAATTGAATGCCGCACCGCCCACCCGGGTGATGACTATCGAGGACAGGCCGAGCAGATTTTCCTGATTGATCAGCAACGCGTTGTCGGTGCCGTTTTCGTCGGCGAGCGCCTGCAGGAACGAATCCGTTGTGACGAGCGTACGGATCGCGATCGGGTTGCCACTCGCATTTTTGAACGTGTAGATCAGGCCGTCGAGCGTAAACGACGTGACGTCCCCGCCTGTGTCGAAGCCGCTCGCGGTCGTGTAGTCTTCGGTGGTGGTGGCCAGCACGTGGTCGTAAGCCTGCTCCACCGCCGCCGACAACAGTACCGGCGTATGCACGTTGCCGACGTCGTATTCGAGCGTCCAGTTGCCGCCCACCGCGCTCGAGCCGGTCAGATCGGTCGAGGCCGCGACGTTCAGATGCGTGATTGCCGCGATCTGCTGCACCAGCGCCTGGCCGTCGGCGTTTTCGGCGACGTCGCAGCCGTAGATCAGGAAATCGCCGCCCGGGGCCATGGCGGCGCCGATCGCCGCGAGGTCGGCATGGTAATCCGACAGATCGGCGGTATTGAGCCACGCGGCGCCGGCTTGAATCTCGCCGTCGGCGCCATGCGAAATCAGATGGATCGACTGGATGCCCTGGTGCGTTTGCAGATACTGCGCGATCTGCGCGAAACCGTCCGTGTTGGCGTTCAGCACGACGTACTGGGTGCCGGCCGGCAGGCCCGCGATCAGCGCCTCGTAGTCGACCACGCTCGGGTCGATGAACACGACCGCATGCGCGGCCGCGGCCACGGTCGGATCGATCACCGCGGCGTTCAGGGCGGCGTCGGTCTGGACGGTTTTCTGCGCGGCGACGGTGGTGTCGGTCTGGGTAGTCTTCTGCGGGTCCGCGGTGCTGGTCTGGCTCGACGGTTTGCTGTTTTGCGCCGGGGCGTTGGCGCCCGATTTGCCGTGCCGCACGTCGTGTTCGGCAATCGTCTTCGGCGCGGCATGCACGGTCGCCTCGGTCGACGCGGCCGCGCCCGCATGCGTTTGCGCTTCGGCGCCGTGGTGCTGCGGAGCGACCACCGCCACCGACGCGTCATAGACCACGCGCGGTTCGAGCGCCATCAGGAACGGTGCGGGTGTCGCGGCGACGCGAGTGGGTTTGCCGCGCAGGTCGATGCGGGCAGCGCCGGTTTCGCGCGCGCCGCGCAGGTCATCGAAACGTTTGATGAGTTGCTGGATGATCTTCATGACACGCGCTCCACCGGGCCGCCACTGCGCCCTCTTGTTGACCGGTTGCTGATAACCGGTTGCTGCTGCGGCCACCCCGTCGGCGCCGGTTGGGGCGTCGAGATGGCGGCCGCGATTACGACTGCGCTTTCGTGTTATTGCCTGTGGCGTCGACTGCCCGCCACCCGCCCGGCCTATCCGCGCGTCGGGAAAATGCCCTGCAACGCGATGCAGAAATTCAGACCGAGATACGGATTACGCAACGGCACCGGCAAACCGGAGCCGGCCAAGCCGATCGGCACCGTTGTCTGCGGAAACGGCACGGTGACGTTGAACGGCTTGAGCGACGTGTCCGGCGTGTCGGGGTTGTACATCGTGGCGGCCCGTCCGCCTGCGACGACTTCGCCGAGCACCGTGGCGGGGCCCCTGCGCTTCGACGCCGCCGGTCGCCGCTGTCGAAGCCGGAACGCTGACCGACGCCGTCAGCGTCGTCGCCGGCAGCGCCGCCGGGTGCGTATGCGTCGGCAACTGCGCGGCGGTCATCGTGAACTGTTCCAGCCCGGAGAACTGGCCGGTTACGATCGGCGTCAGACCTCCGCCCGTGCTTGTGCCCACCGGCGACCGGCCGGCCAGATTCGGCAGACCGAAGGTCTGGGTGCCGTTGCCGCCGTAGCTTGTGCCAAGCAGCGTAAACAACGCCTGGTTCTGCGACAGCGGCAGGAGTTGGCCCTGACACAGCGCCCAGCCATACGGCGCGAAGTCGAAAGCCACCATACGGATTTCGCCGAGATACGGATCGCTCATGAATATCTCCTTGAGCTACGACGGGTAGAACGCCGGGGCGTAAGCACGATCGCCGGCGTCATTGCGGGGACTCGGCCGCTTGTTGCGGCGCCGGTTTCGGGACGTGGACAACGATGCACGGGCACGCCAGGCCTTCCGCCGAGGGACGCGCCGGCGTGGCGAACAGATCCCACGCGCGGCCGTCGGGCGCGCTGACGCGGTAGATATCCTGGAGAAACTGAATGCCGGTCGGCAGATCGAAGCGGGCCTGGTAGCAAGCGTAGTCGTCGTCCATCGGCACGCCGGACGGCGCGCTGCTCAAGCGCGCTTTGACCGCGTAGCCCTGCGGCGACGTCAACACGAAGAGACTGCCGAGCGACTCAGTCAACTCGGCATGAGTAGGAATTGCAGACACCCGCCCCCCGGCAGTGAATTTTGTTGCACACCGTCGCTCAAGATAATCGCCGGTCGTTTTTTACCGATTGAGCGGTAGGCCGATGTGCGAATATGCATTACACGCAGGTTTCCAAACGCCATTTCGACGCATCGCAACCGCCCGATGCATGATTAACGGCATATTTCAAACCCGACTTGAATATTCTTGTTATATGGGGCGCTATATGCGCGCCGCATTTAACTTCATTCGACGATACTGGGCTGCAAGCCAGGCAACGGTTCGGCGGGCGAATCGAATGGCACCGCTTCTCGCCTGAGCGATTCGTAAATGCCATTTTCTCCGCATTTTACGAAGCCCATCCGGCGGTAAAGCGATTGCACCGGGTTGTTTACCTCGACGTACAGATTGACTGCCAAACCGGCCTGCACCGCCTGCCCGACCAGCGCCCGCATGAGCCGCGTGCCGATGCCGGCGCCGCGATGGTCCGGCAGCAAGGCGATGTCGATCACGTTCAGGCCGCGCCCGCGTTGCCAGTCGTGATACAGGCGGCCCACGGCTGTTTCGCCAGCCATCACGACGTCGAAACGGCCGGCCGGATAATGTCGCCGGTAGTAGCTATCCTGCATATCGAACTGTTGCGCGAGCAACGCTTCGACCTCGCCGGCGCTCAAACCTGAGGCAGCGAATTCATCGATTCGCGTGCTGAAGAAAACGGCCCTCAGAAATTCACGATCGGCAGCCGTCGACGCTCGCAGCGACACGACGGCGGGTCTGTCCAATACGGCTGTTGCGCCTGAACCCGGCGTCCCTATCATGCTTTCGAATCTCTTACAATAAATTATGGGATGCGTATGGGACGCGATCGTAGCCGGTTGTTAATACGCCCGCAATCGAATATTAAGGAAAAGCTGACAAGGATTTCCCTGATTGCGGCTGACAGGTGTTAATCAGCGCGAATCGATTCCGGTTCGGCCGGATCGGCTAAATGAAAATTTGATGAATCGATTTTCGAATTAATCGCTCGCCAGATTGTAATAATTAGAAATATTGCACGATCGTATTTTTCGATATCACACGGATTATTATTTTTTGTTTTGTGATAGCGGCCTACGATCGGCGTTTCGGTTTTTAGAAAAGCTACTCGCGAAGGTTGTGGTGCAATTCGGATACATCGGTCTGTTATCCGTTTTCGTTGTAGCGTTGCGCTTCGTCGCAGAAGAGCAGAACCGTTCCGCCGCCGGCCCGCCTGGCCGCCTCGCGGATCCGAAGAGACAGACGCATTCGTTTCGCGGGTTTGTGCCCGCGTTCGGATCATGATCGCCGACAGCTTCAAGCAGAAAGCCACGCACGCGGCAGGGACGCGTCAGACCTTGCGTCTCAACACTACCGGCTTCCCTCCCATCGTCTGCTTCACCATCCACGCTGCCAGCGCAGAGTCCAGATAGTCCGCATGCCCGGGAAACCATTCGAAGAGATGCATGCCAACATCCCGAACCAGGTTGGCGCCCGCGCGTCCCGACTGCACGGCTTCTTTAACTTCGCTAACCGACTTGAGAACCGCAGCATGTTCATCGATATGGCAATCACGCGGTGGAAAGTTTGTCGAACGCATCCACTGGTCTTCTTGCTCGAAGTGGCTGAGCGCGTGATGTTCGAATCGACATATTGCCGCTGCCGCGGTTTCGTCGGTACAGGTCACCAGTTGCAATGCAACGGTGTAGAACTCCTTGTGTACATCATCCATCGCAGCAAAGCCTAGCAGCCGCGCATCGGACCAGACCAAACTATTATCGTCGGAAGGCGTCGGCGCGCCTGCGTCGCTTGCGGGGGAATTTACCGTAGAAGTCTCGTCTTTCATTTCTATTCATCCATGCAGTGCGCCGTAACACACGTTAATAACAATGGCGGACGCCCCGGCATAACGCCGCGCCCACATTTTATGATTTTAATAGCCTGACAATCTCAGTTCGTTTTTCGCTTCGAACTCGACACAAAACGGGCGTGTCCGTGACGCGCTTCGCGGCCTCTATAATCAGGACATGCTCTCCGACCCCTTTCAACTCAACCTTCGCCATTTGCAGGCCATGCTGGCGATCTGCGAACACGGTAGCGTAAGCGCTGCAGCCCAGCGCATCGGTTTGTCCCAGCCGGCACTGACCCAAGCGGTGCTCAAACTGGAACAGCAACTCGGCCACGACCTCTTCGAACGTCGCGCCGACGGCATGCTCATCACAGCCGCCGGCAAACAGGTCGCGCAGCGGGTGGATGCGGCACTCGGCCATCTCACCGTCGGCGCAGAAGCACTTTCCCACAGCGCAGCGCGGCCCGAACGTCGCATGACGACCACTCAGCTTCGCGCGTTTCTCGCCATCGCGGACGCCGGCGGATTCGCCGCCGCGGCCGCCGCGACCGGTATGTCGCGCACGGCGGCGCACCGTGCGGTGGGCGACCTCGAAACAGCGGCCGGAGAGGCGCTCGTCGATCGGCGCGGCCGCAGCATCAGCCTGAACGCCGCAGGCCGGCGCCTCGCGCGAGGTACGCGCCTCGCCGTCGCCGAACTTGCCGCGCTGCTCGTCGAACTCGGCTTGCATCCGGAAGGCTCCTTGATTGGTCTCGGCGTGACACCCACGGCGCGCGCGCTCATCGTTCCCGAAACCATGGCACGCCTGACCGCGGAAACCGACGCGGCAGCATTCCGCGTTTACGAAGGCAGTTGGGCCGAGCTGGTGGAGCCACTGCGCGACGGCGTAATCGATCTGATCGTCGGCGAGGTGCGAGACTATGAAATCTCCGACCTTGCGCAAAAACCGCTTTTCGAAGATCGCCTGATCGTCGTCGGCGGAAGTCAGCATCCGCTCGTCGGCCAGAATTGCGTCCCACTCGACTCGCTCGCAACCTATCCATGGATCGTAGGTCTCCCGAATTCGCCATTGCGCAGCGCATGGGACGAACTGTTCGCCGGCCGCACGCCGCCGCGTTCGCCAATTGAGTGCGGCTCCGTCATGATCATCGGCAGACTGCTCACGAACGGTGACTTCCTCACACTGCTCAATCCTGACCAGGCGGCGCTGCAGATTCGCAGCGGCCTGCTCGCGCAGATCGCTGCGCCGCTGGAACACGCGAAATCTGCAATCGGCGTCACCGTGCGCCGCAGTTGGCGGCCCACCGTCGTGCAGCAGCGTTTTGTGGACTTGCTGCAGGAAGTCTCCCATCGCGAGGACGGCAATACGTCGCCGCGAAGGCGGCTCGTCGCCGACTGGATCTAACGCCAGTAGCGTGTGCAAAATAACGCGATTGCAGTCAGACCATCGTGTCGTCTTGCGACCAGCGAACAGCCTTCTCAAGTTGCGCGTCGTACGCTTTTTCGAGCGGCACGGCCGGGTCATGCAGAAACGAGCCGGCACGCGCGCCGAAAAACACGTCCGCATTCTGCACGCCGGGCGGCAACGTTCCCTGTTCGCGCAATGCCTGCGTTGCCAGCAGCAGGCGCCGCCGCGTTCGCGCGATCATCTGATCGGTTGGGGAGAGATGTTCGTAGCTGTGGCCAACGATTGGTCCCATGCTCTCCGTCACCGCCTGGTCCTGCATGGTGATGTTCGGAATGCCGGTGTACTGGCCACCGTTGCGTTGAAGTTCGCGATCGATTCCCCAATCGTTGCGCCTGTCGTCCACGCAACGCCAGCGGCCAAACCAGTCCGTCGACGCAGGTGCGTATTCAAACGGAGCAAAGAGCGGCTCGCCCGTTTTTCTCGTCGAACTATAGGCAGGATTGCCTTCGTCGACGCCGCACGTAATGTCGAACAGCATTGAATGTTCGTCGTCCATCGGAACCCACGCACGTGCAATCGCGCGGCTCGCGAATCGGTTGTTGGGGGTCTGCGTCCAGAACGGGAACATGAAGTGGGCCACGCGCCACGAACGCAGGCCGTCGTCGTTCGGGCGATAGCCGCCGTACATCGTTCCCCATTCGGTGTTCGCCACAGCGTATTCGGGAGATCGGTCAAGCACCGTAGGCCGCATCGGGTGATCGTCTGCGAGATCGTCAGGCTTTAGCGAACCGACGTGAAGAAAGCCCACGTGCGAGGTGTCGATGTCGCCTTCGAGCGCCTGCAACCAGTTGCAGTCGCGTTGCAGACACCAGATTTCGCAGTCGCCAACCAGATTGGCTTCGATAACCGGCAAAGGCGGCGGCTCGGCGGCATCGCCCATATAAACCCAGATCAAACCATTGCGCTCGGCAGTCCGATACGCCTTCGCGTGCACTTTCTCCTTGAAATCCTGATGCGCCGGCACGCTCGGCATGTCGACGCAACGCCCTGTCACGTCAAATTTCCAGCCGTGATAAACGCACCGAATGCCGCCCTCTTCGTTTCGCCCTAAAAAGAGCGACGCACAGCGATGCGGGCAACGGTGGTCGAGTACGCCGACTTGCCCTTCGCTATTACGAAAAGCGATCAGCTTTTCGCCGAGCAACATCAGGCGGACCGGGTCGCCGTCCGCTTTCAGTTCAGACGATTTCGCGGCGGGCACCCAATACTGCCGCATCATCGTGCCCATCGGCGTGCCCGGTCCGACGCGAGTGAGGTCTGCTAAATCCATCATGTATGTCCTGTTCCTAATAACGAAAAGGCGAGCCAGAACGCTCGACGTTCAAAGAAGTGCGTCAAGTTGCACACGCTCTGGCGACAAAGGTTTCTGATACCAGACCTGCATGAAAGCAATGCTGATTGCTCCCAGAGCCAGCGGCAATGCCATCAGAAAGAAAACTTGCTGCGGACCCCAGCCGGACTGCATCAGAAACCCCGGCACCATCGGTCCCAGAATGGCCCCACTGCGGCCGATACCCAGAACCCACCCAAGCCCTGTCGAGCGCAAGACAGGTGGATAGAACTCGACTGCCAGCGCGGACACGCCCTTTTGCAGACCGCTAACGCAATAGCCAAGGCAGAACGCCGCGGGCGCTATGACAATCACGGTCGGCGAGAGCAGCACGCCTACGAGCGGAACGAACAGGGCACCCGCGAAGAAGTAGCCGATGACAACGCGCGATCTGCCGAAACGGTCCATCAGATAGCCCGTCGCGATCGCGGCGATACCACCCAGATTGGCCAGCGTCGAAGCAAAAATGGCGTTTTGCTGAGTTGCTCCGATTTTCACGAGAATCAGCGGCATCCAGCTCAACACGAAGAAATAGACAACGGCGTTAAAGCTCAATGCGAGCCATAGCATCAGCGTTCCGACCAGACGCCGTTCGGCAAAGAGATTCACGACACCGCCCGCGCGCAACTCGCGCTGGGCGCCCGCGATCACCACGCCGTTCACGGGCGCTCCCGGATAAAGCCTGGCGAGTATCTCCATGACACGAGCCGATCCACTCGCGCCGCGCGAAAGCAGCCAGTACGGCGACTCGAACCAGACCGCCGCCACTGCAAGTGCCGCGACAACCGGCATCAAACCACCGACCACCATCGCGCCACGCCAACCGTAATGCGGCAGCATCGCCCAGGCCACTGCGCCAGCAATCATGATGCCGCTCGTCGTGCCGAGATACAGCATGGCGATGAGCGCGGAGCGATGGCGGGCGGGAAATATTTCGGCAACGAGCGCCAGGGTCGGAGGCACCACGCCGCCGAGTGTCAACCCGACGGCGATTCTGAACGCCACGAGCATCTGCGCGTCCGTTGCCAGCAAAGTTGCGAGATTGAGTGCCCCCATGGCCAACAGGCACCAGACCACCAGACGCTTCGCGCCGACCCTCGATGCAAGCGGCGCAAGCAGGAGAAAGCCGATCAACATGCCGCTGTATCCAGCGGAAAGTATCGTCCCCTGTCTGGCCGGCTGGATTCCCCATTCATGCACGATCCTCGGCATGACATAGGCCATGATCTGCAGATCGAATCCCTCGCAAAGCAGTGCGAGCGCGCCGACCGCGGCAATTACGATCTGCAGATGGCCTATGGGTCGCGTGTCGATGATTTCGGCAACAGGTGTCGTCAGCCCCATGGGGTCTCCTCATTTATTTAGATTCGTTGCGGGTCGGCCAGTTTGCCTAGCGCATGTACAGGCCGCCGTTCACATCAATCGTTGCTCCGACCATGAATCCCGCCCGATCGGACGCGAGAAGCGCGACCGCACCGGCGATCTCCTCCGGTTCCGCAAATCTGCCGACGGGAACCTGTTTGTTGATCTCATCGCGCAGATGGGCAAGGCGTTCTTTTGCACTCGAAACCGGTCCGGGCGAGACGGCGTTGACGGTGACGCCAGTGCCCGCGAGCTGTCGCGCGAAGTAGCGCGTGAGCGTCATTGCACCGCCTTTTGCCGCTGAATAGTGCGCGGACGCGACTGTGCCGCCATTGTGCGAAGCGAGCGATGTGACGTTCACAATCCGTCCGTAGCCAGCGGCTTTCATTGGCTTCGAGAAAACCTGACAACTGAGGAAAACGCTTCGCATGTTGATGCTTACGATCTCGTCGAATTCCTCCGGCGTAATGTCGTCCACGGGTGTGCGCCTGGCGTAGCCCGCATTGTTCACGACGATATCGAGCTTGCCCCATCGCTGCAGAACGGCACTCAACGCGTTTTCAAAATCACTCTTTTCACGCACATCGAGCCTGAAGGCAAAGGCCGATTCGCCGGTTGCATCGAGTTCGAGCGCGGTCGCCTGTGCACTCGCAAAATCGACGTCTGTTACCACTACTCGCGCCCCACCCGCGTGAAGTTCGCGAGCAATCGCAGCGCCGATGCCGCGGCCGGCGCCCGTCACGACGCCGACTCGCCCGTTGAAGATTCGCGAGGTTTCGCTTTGTACTGCTTCAGTCATGTCGTCTCTCTGCTTTTAGGGTTCGGCGCGGTGCGCCACGTTCCAGCAGCGCACCGATAAAGATCAATGGGTGGCTTCGTCGGGACTGCGCGACACGTCCGCGCTCGCTTCCGCAGGCCAGCGCTGGGCCCTTTCGAGTTCCGCCCGATAAGCGACCGGGAACTCCACGTCGGGATCGGCGAGAAATGCGCCCGAGCGCGCGCCGAAGTACGTTTGCGGCGACGACGCACAGGGCGCGGAAGCCGGATCGTCGCTGAACTTGCCGAGTGCCTGCGAGAGCCGTCTGCGTACGAACGCGATCATCTGGTCCGTGGGGGCAAGATGTTCGAAGCTGTGATCTGTTACGGGCCCCATGCTTTCCGTGATCGCCTGATCCTGCATCGAAGGATTGTCGATGCCTGTGTAATGAATCATGTCGCGCTGGGCTTGCCGGTCGATGCCCCAATCGTTGTGCAAACCGTCGACCGGCAGCCAGCGGTCGAACCACCCCGTACCGTTCGGCTTGCGTCGAATCTTTTCGTACAAGGGCTCGCCATTCTTTAGCTTCGTCGTGAAGAACGGATTGCCTTCGTCCACGCCGCCCGTAATGTCGAACAGCATCACGTGTGTGTCGTCCATCGGCACCCAAGCGCGTGCGATTGCCCGCGTCGAGAACAGGATATTGGGTGTCATCGTCCAGAACGGGAACATGAAGTGCGCCGCGCGCCACGACATGCGCCCTTCCTCGTTCAAGCGATAAGCGCCGTACATCGCGCCCCATTCGGAGCTTTGAACGCGATATTCCGGCGCGCGGTTGAGAACCGTGGGACGCAGCGGCGAACTTTCCGGCAGATCTTCCGGCTGCAATGCACCGACGTGGAGAAAGCCGACGTGACTCGTGTCGATGTCGCCTTCGAGTGCCTGCAGCCAGTTGCATTGGCGTTGCAAGCACCAGATCTTGCTGCCGGGAATCATGTTGGCTTCGATTTCAGGCAACGGCGGCGGGCTAGCCTGGTTTTCACCCATGTAAACCCAGATGAGCCCATTTCGCTCGGTGGCCTTATAGGCTCGCGCGTGCACCTTGTCCTTGAAGTCGAGGCGCGCCGGAACGCTTGGCATATCTACGCAATGACCGTCGACATCGAATTTCCATCCGTGATACACGCAACGGATTCCGTTTTCCTCATTCCGCCCGACGAAGAGCGACGCGCAACGATGCGGGCAACGATGATCGAGTATGCCGACACGTCCGGATGTATCGCGAAAGGCGATTAGCTTTTCGCCGAGAATCATCAGCCGGACCGGGTCGCCGTCTGCGGAGACTTCGCTCGAAAGCGCGGCGGGAAGCCAGTATTGCCGCATGAATTTGCCCATCGGAGTTTCCGGGCCTACATGCAGGAGATTGGAGATGCCGTTGTTGTTCATGAGGGATATTCCGGTAGCCGTTTTTATGCGATGAGATCGTTACACCGCTCTCACCGCGCCTTGTGAATGCGTCGATTCTATGAGGCGTTTTTGCGCGGCAGCTATCGGAAAAGCAACGTGGGTATTCGCGAAACGAAACGAAAACTCCCTGAGGCCGCCACCCGCCTCATGTCCACGGCTCCTAGGGATTTCTCCCGATATTGACAGCCATGGCCTCGACTCACTAGGATTGGTCCAACCATTTAGGTGGTCCACTTTGAAGTGGCCAATTTGGTGGGCCGGCATGCGCTGACATCGCGCAGAAGAAATAATCTGAACACTCGGAGACGTAATGAAAAAAACCATGCTGCTGGCGATCGCCATGGCCGGCACGGCCGCATCGGCGGCACACGCGCAGAGTTCCGTCACGCTATACGGGCTGATTGACGAAGGGCTCAACTACGTAAGCAATGTACAGACGGGCCGCGCTGGCGGCGCGCTCGTTGGGCAACGGCAGATAGCGATGTCCGACGGTGCGACCGGCATCGGCGGAAGTCGATGGGGACTGAAAGGCAGCGAAGACCTGGGAGGCAATCTGCGCGCTATCTTCACGTTGGAAAACGGCTTCAATATCAATACGGGCGGTCTTTCTCAAGGCGGCCTGCTATTCGGGCGTCAGGCTTTTGTCGGCCTCGCTAACAGCGCCGGGCAAGTCACGCTGGGCCGTCAGTACAGCATCGTGAGCGACATGCTGGCGCCTCTGTCCGAAGCGGGAGAAATCCCTGGACACATGGGCGCAAATCCCGATGACTTCGACGATCTCGGCCACACCATCCGGCTGAACAATACGATCAAGTTCAGGAGCACATCGTTCGCAGGCGTGACATTGGGCGCGCTCTATTCGCTCGGCGGTGTGGCGGGGTCAACCGGCCGCAATCAGGTATGGGCGGTCGCGGCAACTTATGCGAACGGTCCGTTTGCCGCAGGCGTGGGTTATCTGAATGCGCGTGACCCGAATCTTTCGTACTTCGGTACGAACGGCAATTCTGGCAGCAACACGACGAACAATCTGGGTTCGTTTGGTTCTGCCACTGCCGCGCAATCGAACCCGATCTACGCCGGCTTTGCCTCCGCCACGACGTTCCAGTTGATGATTGCGGGTGTGAAATACCACTTCGGCCCGATGAGCGTCGGAGCAACGTGGTCGCATGCCGGTTTCGGCGGACTCGGTAATACGAGCGCGGGTCCCGATCCGCTTCGTTATGCCGGTTCGGGCGTGCTCAACAACGGTGCGATCAACCTGTCCTATGCCTTCACACCGGCATTCAGCATCAACGCGGCTTACAGCTATACGCACAAGGCGAGCCTCGGCGCGTATTCCGGTGCGGATTACCATCAGGGGACGCTCTCGACCGCTTACTTGCTCTCCAAGCGCACCGAACTGTACGCTGTCGCAAT
Organism: Paraburkholderia sp. BCC1884; assembly: GCF_900996225.1. Taxonomy (GTDB): domain Bacteria; phylum Pseudomonadota; class Gammaproteobacteria; order Burkholderiales; family Burkholderiaceae; genus Paraburkholderia. Next base: position 27,712 of record NZ_CAAJGL010000123.1, read on the forward strand.
CTATCAAAAAGCGAGCGGCACCGATTCGCTCGGGCAATCGGCGGTGGCCTCCATTACGCAATTGACGCCGTCGGCGACGGATCATCAGGCGCTGGTGCGTCTGGGCATCCTGCACACGTTCTAATCACGGTCCAATACGCTGAAGCACGTAGAAAGGGGTGGATTCTCCGTACGGTGAATCCACCCCTTTCTCTTGCTCAACCGCGCTGCCTATTTCTTCTTGCGCACCGGCTTCACCTTCGGTGAGGCTTCTTCGCCGAGAATCTCGCTCCACGATTCGACTGCGCTTGCGAAGTGCGTTTCCATCAAGGCGATCGCCTTCTTGACATCGCGCTTCTTCACCGCCTCATAGAGGCTTGCGTGCTGCGCGGCCGAGCTTTCACCGCGCCCGGAGTCAGCAAAGAGCGCGAATCGCCGACTCTCCGAAATACGGTAAAACGAGTTGAGTAGCCGCACGAGCACTTCATTGTGCGTGCAGCGCGCCAGCGCGATGTGGAACGCAGTGTCTTGCAGGGAAATGTTGCCCTTATTCGCGAGTACGGCTCGTGTCGCGTCGATGACAGACACCAGGCTGTCGAGGTCCGCTTCCGTACGACGCTCGCAAGCGAGTTGCACGCCGCGCATTTCGAGCGCCCAACGCACTTCGAGCGTTTCTTTCACTTCGTTCATCGACGGCTCGGAGCCCATTTCGGTCAGCAGCACGATCGTCTCGAAGCTGCTCTCGGTGGACATGCGGCGAAGATAGATGCCCGAATTGGGCCGTGATTCGATCACCCGAAGCGCGCTCAGCGTGGAAAGCGCTTCGCGCAATGCGTTACGCCCCACGCCAAAACGCTCGGCGAGCGCTCGCTCGGAAGGCAGACGCTCGCCGCTTTCGTAGCCGCGCTCTTTGAAAAAAGCCAGCATTTTCCCGACCAGTTCTGACCGTGAGGTTGATTCGCGAGCAACGGGAGACGTCAGTTCCATAGCATTGAAAAAAGATCACAAAACGCAACTCGCCGATTATACAGACTGGCCTTGCGGCTCAGGCCGGCGTTTCCGCCGGCGCCTGATCGATGCTGCTGTAGGCCACGCCTGCGTCGAGCAATGCGCTGGCGGCCTCGGCGGAGTAACCGAGCATGCCTGTGAGGATTTCGCGGCTATGCTCGCCGATACGCGGAGCGGGCGACGGATCGGCGATCGGCGTTTTGCTGAAGTTGAACGGCAAGCTGATATTCGGGATCCAACCGAGATCGGGGTGTTCGAGCCGGCTCACGAGCTTTCGTTCACGTGCTTCCGCCGAGCGCAATGCCTCGCCGACCGTGCGCACTTCGCCACATGGGATCGACGCCGCCCGCATGCGCTGCTGCCAGTACGCCCACGGATGACGAATGAACGCCTCGTCGAGAATCCGGAACAGCTCCTCTCGCCGCGTGATTCGACCGTTGCGGTCCGCGAGGACCGGATCGGCCGCCAGTTCGGGCATCTCCAGCACCTGGCTTGCCAGGCGATGGAAAATCTTGTTGTTGCCGCAGTTGATGTAGAACGCTCCGTCGGATGCCTTGAAGACGCCGGACGGGCATGTGTCGGGGCTGGTGTTGCCGTGGCGTTGCGGCTCGTCGCCGGTGAACAGATGCTGCACTGTCGCATAACCCGTCATCAGGACCGCATTGTCGAAAAGCGACACTTCGATGGCTTGCCCTTTGCCGCTGCGCTCGCGTGCGACCAGCGCGCCGAGTATCGCGTTCGACGCCATCATCGCGGTGCTGATGTCCATGACCGGAGACAGCGCCCGCACGCCAAGACGGTCGGGATAGCCGTTCATCGAGACAAAGCCACTTTCGGCTTGCGCAATCGGATCAAAGCCGAGACGATCCGCAAATGCCCCCTTGCGGCCGTACGCGGAAACCGAACAGTAGATCACTTCGGGATTCAGTTCGCGGCAGGTTTCGTAGCCGAGGCCCAAACGCTCCATCACGCCCGTCGAGAAATTCTCCGCCACGACGTCCGCCGTTGCGATCAGTTCGCGCGCTATGCGCCGGCCGTCTTCGTGCTTGAGGTCGAGCGCAATGCTTTGCTTGTTGCGGTTCGCCCAAAGGTATGGCGCGCCGATGCTGGCATCCTGCGGATGCGCCGGCGGGTAATAGCGAAACTCGTCGCCACGGCCGGGCGCTTCGACCTTGATGACTTCGGCTCCCATGTCGGCCAGCAGCATCGTTGCAAAAGGTCCGGCAATGAAATGCGTGAAGTCCACCACGCGAATGCCTCCCAGTGCCTTGGGCGCATTGGCGGGCCGCGGTTCGTGCTCGGGAAATTCGTTAATCAGTTTCGACAGCATTGGGTGTCCTTGTCGTAGCGCACGGCGCGAGGCGCGCCCGCTGGCGGTGAGTTCGGGGTCGGTTGGGCGTTGGCGTCAGTGCTTACAGATCGAGTACCAGCGTCTTCGAAAGCGATCCGGAGCAACACACCATGACCGAGCAGTTCCGGTCTTTTTCCTCTGCGCTCAGGAAGTCGTCGCGATGGTCGGGTATGCCGTCGATCACACCCACGCGACAAGTCCCGCATACACCCGACGAGCACGCGTATTGCACCTCGACGCCGTTATCGAGCAACGTATCGAGGATCGTTTTGCCCGACGACACGGCGATGCGGCGGCCATCGTGCTTCAGCACGACATCGAAACCGCCCTCGCTGGCCGACTCGCTGGCCGCGGCGAAGCGCTCGAAGTGCACCTCTTCCCGTGGCCGCGCCGCACCGGCTGCAATGAAGTCGTCCACCATGCCGCGCGGGCCGCAGCAGTACAGGTGCGCACCAGCAGGCGCGTTGGTGACGATGCTCCCGACGTCCGGCCGCCGCCCTTCGTTCTGGAAGTACATCTCGACGTGCGCATCCGTGTGGTCGATTTGCGCAAGCTCGGCCGTGTAGGCCGCACGCGAGCGCTCACGCACGGCGTAGTGCAATCGCCACGGCGCACCGATGCGCTCGAGCCGCCGGATCATCGACAGTACCGGCGTAACGCCGATCCCACCACAGATAAATATCGACTCCCGCGCATGCTCGTCGAGCGGGAAATCGTTCTTCGGTGCGCTTATCGTGAATTGCTCACCGACACGCGGCACGCTGTGCAACCACGCAGAACCGCCGCGGCCTGCCAGTTCGCGCTGCACGGCGACCACGTAACGGTGCCGCTCGTGTGGATCGTTGAGGAGCGAATAGCTGCGAACCCGGCTTTCCGGCAGAAAGAGATCAATATGTGCGCCGGCTTCGAAAGCAGGAAGAGGCGTCGCTCCGACTGGCCGGAACTCATAAGAAGCGACGTCATCCGCTTCGAAACGGATCTGCGTGAGCCGCACGTCGATACGTTCAGGGATTTGTTGAGACATGTTACTCATATATCCGCCAGTTGATGAACGCTCAGGGCGTATAGCCGAAGTCAGCACCGAGGCTCGCGCGCATGTGACCTGCACCGTCCTGCTGCCATGACGCGCCGACGGGCAGGGTCAACGAAACCGCCCGCGTCATCCACAAATCCGGGTCGTCGACGCGCACTGTCGTCTTGCCTTCGCTTGCGAGCTTGCGCACGTTTTCGAGCAGCAGCCGGCGCGTCATCGCCACGCCGGTGTCGCTAATGCCGAGGTTTTCCCTGCTGCGATCGTAAATGGGCGCGACGCCCGACTGACAGGCGGCGTCCTGCACCCATAGCCCTGGAAGCCCGGAGAACCAGGTTTTCGTCTGCGCGTCGTAGTCGAAAAGGAAAGCCGAATCAAGGTTGAATTTGGTCCAATACTTCGCGTAGGGCTGCGTGACCGGACGCGGATGATAGGCGTGCGTGCTCGCGTGACCAGTTTCGCGGCCCTGATGGCCGGCCTCGAAGAGTTGCTTTGTTTTCTCGTAGAGCGGACGGGCGGGCGTATAGGAAAACATCAGGCACAAGGTGTTTTCGTCGTCGAGCGGTACCCACGCGTGACCGCTCAATTCCGGATACTTGGTTTGGGGCGGCACGAGCGTGTAGAACGGGAACATGAACTGGTTGACGCGCCAGTAGTGATGTTCTTCGTCCAGCACGCGCCGCGACGCGACACTGATACCAAAATCCTGCCGCTGACATTCGAACACGGGCCGCAGGTCACGCTTTGCAGTCCAGTCGTTGATCGCGCCCTGGGAGTCGATGCGACCATGCAAAATGGGCGCGTGCGCCGAATCGATTTCGCCCTCCACCGCCTGCAGCCAGTTGCACTCCTGCACGCGGAAGCTGAAATGCACGTTTTCCTCCGGCACCAGATTCCATTCGAGATTAGGTAGCGGCGGCAATGCATCCGCGGAAGCATCGCCCATGTACGCCCACACGATGCCGTTGCGCTCCCGGCACGGATAGGTTTTGATGCGCACCTTCTCCTTCAGACGACTTTCCACCGGTTCGGCCGGTGTATCCATCACGCGACCGTCTACACCGAACTGCCAGCCGTGGTACACGCAGCGCAGTCCGGATTTCTCGTTGCGGCCAAACACGAGCGGCGCGCCGCGGTGCGGACAGACGTGGTCCACGAGTCCGACGCGGCCTTCCGAATCGCGGAACGCGATCAGGTCTTCTCCTAGCAGACGCAGGCGTTGCGGCTGCCCATCCACTTCCAGATCCGAGGACGGCAGGAACGGCAGCCAGAAAAGACGCATGAACTGGCCAGTCGGGGTGCCGGCGCCGACGCGAACAAGGGTTTCGTTGTCTTGATGGGAAAGCATGTCAGATTCCGTCTCTCGATGTGAATTGGTGGGACCAATTATAGGTTGTGGAGTACGCGCGTCAACACCTCTAAGCATTTCCGGTTCACCACTTTGAAAACGTTTAATTTTGCATGCGAGGGTTACAAATAATATATAAATCCACTTTTTACAGAAAAATAGACATTTAATTCTTATTTATCCCGCCATCTGATCCGATACGTAGAACTCACGTCGCCGGATAGGGGATTTCCCGAACTGCGGGAAGGCCCACAAATATTCTATATTGACCCACCAAATTGGTCCCTCCAATTCAAGATTCAACAAGGAGATAAACATGATCGGGTCGCCCCAAACCCCTGCCGTGACTACGGGGTCACAGCAGGCCATGTCGGGAGACGCCAGTGTCGATGGCGCCCATGTCGTATCGCGAGTCGGGCGGCGTCTGATGTGGTATCTGATTGCTCTCTATGTCGTATCCGTGCTGGACCGGGGTAATCTGAGTTTCGCGTCGTTTTCGATGAACAAGGAACTGGGTCTCACGCCACAGATGTACGGCATCGGCGTGGGCATCCTGTTTCTCGGCTATGCGCTCTTCGAGGTGCCGAGCAATCTGATACTCGCGCGCTACGGAGCCCGCATTACCCTTACGCGTATTGCGGTCATGTTCGGCGTTGTCACGATGTCGATGGCGTTCGTCATGGGCCCCTCCAGCTTCTTCACGATGCGAGCGCTGCTCGGGATCGCCGAAGCGGGGCTCACGCCAGGCGTATTCCTGTTCCTCAGCTACTGGATTCCGCAGCAGTACCGGGCGCGCTATAACGCGATGTTTTCCTATTCGATTCCCGCCGCCTATGTCGTTTCATCGCTTGTCTCGGGTTCGATCATGCAACTCGACGGCGCGTGGGGCGTACCGGGCTGGAAGTGGCTCTTCATGCTCGAAGGTTTGCCCGCTGTCGCGCTGGGCATTTTCGGCGCCTTCTATCTGACCGACCGGCCGCATCAGGCGGGATGGCTCTCGTCGCGCGAAAAGCTGTGGCTCGCCAAGCAACTCGAAAAAGACGAAGCGGCACCCGCGCACGGCGTGCCCACTGGGGTGATGGCGCTGATGCGCCGGCCGGAAATGTGGGTTCTCACGCTTGGATACGTGGGCATCTTCTCCGGTAACGCAACCGTGGGCGCCTGGCTGCCGCAAATACTGCATCACGCGGGCGTGTCCCTTCACAGTATCGGCTTTGTCGCGATGATTCCGCCGCTCGCCGGCATTGTCGGCATGACATTCCTGTCGCGCCACTCGGACCGCCGCAAGGAGCGTGTTCTGCACACGGTCGCCTGCATGCTGATCGCCGCGACCGGTTACACGACCGTCGCGTTTTCTACGACGCTGCCCGCTGCGCTGCTCGGTTTCATGCTGGCCAACATTGGGGTCTACGCTTCGCTGGCGGTCTTCTGGACCATTCCGCAAACCTACGTACCCGCGAATGCCAAGCCCGCCGTGATCGCCATCATCAGTTCGTTCGGCGCCTTTTTCGGTGGCTGGATCGTCCCGATGATGGTCGGCCGTCTGCAGCAGGACACTCATAATCTCGCCAGCGGCATGATCGTGGTGGCCGTGTTCTTCGTGCTGTCATCGATCTGCGTCCTGATCGCAGGGCGCCGCATGGCGAGCCGCGCATGAGCACGGGAGCCGGTATGCAAAGAGGTCCATTGTCTGGCGTGCGTGTCGTCGAATTCAGTGCGCTCGGTCCCGTGCCGTTTTGCGCCATGCTGCTCGCCGACATGGGTGCCGACGTAGTGCAGATCGCGCGACCGCGCGCCGAGATCGACGACACCAACTTCATGCAACGGGGCCGCCGCGTCGTCCCGCTCGACCTGAAAAATCCGTCCGACCGCGACACGGCGCTCGACCTGATCGCCTCCGCGGACGTGCTACTCGAAGGAAGCCGCCCTGGTGTCATGGAACACCTCGGTCTCGCTCCGGCAACCTGCCTCGCCCGCAATCCGCGCCTCGTGTACGGCCGCATGACAGGCTGGGGTCAAACTGGTCCGCTCGCGTCGACTGCGGGGCACGACATCAACTACATCGCGTTGAGCGGCGTGCTGGACGCAATTGGAGCGGCCGACGGCGCGCCGGTGCCACCATTGAACCTCGTCGGCGATTATGGCGGTGGTGCCATGTTTCTCGCATTCGGCGCTCTCTGCGCACTACTTGAAGCGCGCGTGAGCGGCGCGGGCCAAGTCATCGACGCGGCGATGATAGACGGCAGTTCCATGCTGATGTCGCTCTTCTGCCGTCTGCTCGCACAAGGTCAATGGAGTGGCCCGCGCGGCACTCAGATGCTTGATGGCGGCGCTCCGTGGTACGCCACCTATCGAACCGCCGACGATCGCTATGTTGCAGTCGGCGCTATCGAAGAGCCGTTCTGGCAGGCACTGCTCGCCGGACTTGAAATCGGGCCCGACAGCTTGCCGCCGCGTGGCGACAAAGCCGGCTGGCCCACGATCCGCGCCGCGCTCGCCTCGACTTTCGCGACCCGGTCCCGCGATGCGTGGGCCACGCATTTCGGTAGTGCCGACGCCTGCGTGAGCCCAGTTCTCAGTTTGAGCGAGGCGGCGCAACACGAACACGTCGCGGCGCGCGCCACGTACATTGCCGACGACAGAGGCATACGCCCCGCCGTTGCGCCGCGTTTGAGTCGCACCCCCGGCGGCAAAGCCGCGCAAGCCGCGCTCAGCAACGCGCACGCCGTACTCAACAGCTGGCGCACCAACGAGTCGCAACGGTGAGCGCCGCCAAAGCGTTCTTCACTTAGGACCATCAATCATGTTCACGGGCTTTACGCATGATTCCAGACTCGGGATGCTCGAAGCAGAAACAGGCCCGTCAATCCCCACAGGAGGCATCACGCTATGACGCGTTCGTTGAAAGGTCGAGTGGCGATTGTCGGCATCGGTGAGACGCCCTATTACCGGCACGGCCAGTCGCCCGACGCGGAGTTCAAGCTCGCGCTGCGGGCCATCCTCGCAGCCTGCGCGGACGCGGGTATCGATCCGCGTGATGTCGATGGCTTCGCCTCATATAGCGACGACCGCAGCGATGCTTCGCGCCTTGCTGCAGCGCTTGGCTCGAGGCAGTTACGCGCGAGCACCATGCAATGGGGCGGCGGCGGCGGCGGTTGCTGCGCGGCAGTCGCCAACGGTGCAGCCTCCATTGTCGCGGGACTGGCCGACTGCGTCGTCGTATTCCGGTCACTCGCACAAGGTCAGTACGGACGCTATGGGCGTACGACGGGCATTGACACAATCTCCGGTGAAAAAGCGTATCTGATGCCCTACGGTGTGCTCGCGCCACCGCAACGCTTTGCCATGCGCGTGCGGCGCTTCATGCATGAGCACGGCGTGCGTCAGGACGCACTGCGCGCCATCGCGTTGGCTTCCTATCATCACGCGCAGTCCAATCCGCGCGCGGTAATGTATGGCAAGCCGCTCGATGTCGAAAAATACGAGGCGTCGCGCTGGATTGCCGAGCCGTTCCATCTGTTCGACTGCTGCATGGAAAACGACGGGGCGGCCGCGCTGATCCTGGTCCCCGCCGAGCGGGCGCACGAATTTGGCGACAAGGCTGCGTTTGTGCTCGGCGCGGCCTCGGGCTCCGACCATCGCTTCGCCGCGATTCCGCACAACGGACCGCACTACGCCAGCTCGAACTTCGGGACGGTCGCGCCCGATCTCTTTCGCATGGCTGGCATCGGTCCGAGCGACGTCGGGGTAGTGCAAAGCTATGAGAATTTCACTGGAGGCGTCGTGATGGCACTCGCCGAACATGGCTTTTTCCCGCCTGCTGCAGCCAATGATTTCCTCACGCTGGAAAACCTCATCGCTCCGGACGGCCGCCTGCCGCTCAACACCAGTGGCGGCAATCTCGCCGAGTGCTATATGCATGGCTTTGAACTCGTGCTCGAAGCTGTCCGGCAAATCCGCGGTACATCTTGCAACCAGGCCCGCCGCAACGATGTGGCGCTCGTGATCGGCGGCCCGATGGTCTCGCCAGTGAGCAACCTTCTGCTTGGATCGAGGGCAACGCAATGAGTGAGCAGCACACCACCAGTTATCTCCCCGCCGGCTTGCCGATCCCGGTGTCCGAGCCGGACGGTCTCTCTGCGCCCTACTGGCAGGCGCTGCGCGAGAACCGCCTGCTAGTGCAGCGATGCCTGCACTGCGGCACACACCAGTTCGGTCCGGAGTGGATCTGTCATGGCTGCCACGCCTTCGATCCTGCATGGGCCGAAGTCGTGCCGCACGGCCGGATCTATAGCTGGGAGCGCATCTGGCACCCGTCGCACGACGCGCTGAACGGCCACGGACCCTATCTCGCGGTGCTCGTCGAATTGCCCCATGCGGGACATGTACGCATGATCGGCAATCTGCTCGGTGATCCGCTGCAGGACGTGACCATCGGCGCCGAAGTGGAGGGCGTGTTCGAGCATCACCTCGATGGGCAGCCGCCCTACTCTCTGCTGCAATGGCGCCTGCGACGCTCCGGGACCCCATGACCGCGCGCGACCACAACAATACGCGCGACGAACTCTGCGACCTGATTGTCGTCGGCGCCGGCGCGGGCGGCATGACCGCGGCACTCACGGCAGCGCACATGGGGCTGAACGTGGTGCTATGTGAGGCCACTGCCCAGGTGGGCGGGACGACGGCGACGTCCGCGGGCACGCTCTGGCTGCCTGGCAACCGCCACGGCCGGCAGGCCGGCTACACCGATTCCCCACAGGCCGGCGCGCACTACCTTCAGGCGATCAGCGGTCCAGACGACGCGCTTGATCGGCGGCACGCGTTTCTCGAAAGCGCGGACACCGCGATCGAATTCCTCGAGCGTCATACGGCGCTTGCATTCGCAAGCGCGGGTGAGCATCCCGATTACCTCGAAGCGTCCGGCGCCGCGACCCACGGTCGCGCGCTCTCGCCGGTCGAATTTGACGGCCGCCTGCTGGGCGCCGATTTCGACCGTGTGCGCGCGCCGCTCGACGATTTCCTTTTGCTGGGCGGCATGATGGCCAACAAGGTAGACGTCCAGTCGCTCGTGCGCCGCTATCGGTCGTGGAAGGCGTTTCGTCGCACCGTGCAACTGGTCGGTCGTTATGCGCGAGATCGCTTACGCTACCGGCGAGGCACGCGGCTCGTGCTTGGCAACGCACTGGTCGCACGCATGCTGTTCAGCTTGCGCGCGGCCAAGGTCGAGTTGCGTTTTGAAACACGGCTCGTTGGCCTCGACAAGGACGGTTCGGGAAGAGTATGCGGCGCGACTTTCGAGTCGGGAAACAGCCGTATCAGTCTGCAAGCACGTTGTGGCGTAGTGCTCGCGACGGGTGGAATCGGCCACCATGCGGAACTGCGCGCGGCGCTCGATCCGAGCGCATTCGAGTCTCTCACGCCGCAGAGCGTGCGCGGTGAAGGGCTCGCGCTCGCGCGCGAGGCGGGCGCAATACTGGAGCGGCACCCCGGTGATTTTCTGTGGCAACCTGTCTCGCGCGTTCCCGCATCGGGCGGCGGTCATCGGCTATTTCCGCATCTCTACCTTGATCGCGCAAAGCCCGGCCTGCTCGCGGTCGACCACGCGGGGCGGCGCTTCGTCAATGAAGGCGCGTCGTATCATCATTTCGTCGCAGCGATGATTGAAAGGGCTGCTGACCGGCCTGCGTATCTGATTTGCGATGCTGCGTTCGTCAGGCGCTACGGGCTCGGCGTAATTCCACCAGGCACACGCAACCTGCGGCATTTTGAGCGCGCCGGCTATCTTGTCATCGCCCAATCGCCGGAGGAACTGGCGAAACGACTCGGTATCGACGCAGGAGCGTTCAGCGACACGATTCGGCAGAACAACGAATACGCCGTGAGCGGAACGGACGCAGAGTTTGGAAAGGGCGCCACGCCCGTCAGCCGTTTCAACGGCGACGCGCAGCATCACCCGAACCCGTGTCTTGGGCGGATCGCGACGGCGCCGTTCTGCGCGCTTGCCATCTGGCCCGCCGACGCCGCGAGCAGCAGCGGCTTGCGCACGGACGCCGACGGCCGCGTGCTCGACATCCATGATCGCGCCATCGCGGGGCTCTATGCGTGCGGCAACGACATGGCTTCGGTCATGCGCGGCACTTATCCGGGGCCCGGCGCGACGCTCGGCCCTGCGATCGTATTTGGTTGGCGCGTCGCGCGGCATGCCGAAGCAACGCTGCGCAGTTCGTAGATAGGCGCCACCGGCTGCGCCTTCCTGCCTATCTTGTTGAGCGCTGCCGCGCGATGGACCCGTGCGGGGTCGCGCGACAGTAACGCGGCGTCGTAGCCGTGTCTCGCGAACTCGTCGACTGTGGCCCGGCCCACCCCGGCACCGGACAACCTTGGCCATCGCGTTGCCCCGTTTATCGCTCGAATGCGGCCGAACGGAAGCTTCGGAAATTCGGGCGTTCAATAAAAACATTGTCCAGCGATGTGTCGAGCAGTTTCTGTCCCCGAGGAAACCAGCGATACTTGAATCACATACAGTCTGCGCGCCGAACCGGGCGCCAATGCGTCGTCCCGTGAATTACAATGCGCTGGCCACGCGACAGCCCGCCCGCCACACCGTGCTCCTGCCGCGATAAGGCGCGCTGTATCGACCACCCGCTGACGCACTGCAGCGAGGCCATGCGACTAGTCTGGGTATACCCAATATGCTGACCTATAACAAAACCACAGCGATATACGGGGCAATTGCCGCACTCACCATCACGATTTTTGTGTTCGATTGCCTGACGCCGCTCGGCGTCGCCGTCTGGATTCTCTACCTTGCCCCGGTCGCCCTTTGTCTCTTTGTCAGGGACGCAGCCGCCCCACTGATATCGGCGCTGATATCCACGCTGTTCATTGCGGGGGGCTTCTTCCTTTCGAGTGGTACGCCGACCATGAGCGTGCCTGTCGTTCTGATGAATCGCGCGTTTGCCATCCTCACTATCTGGAGCGTGGGCGCCATGGCTTTCATGTACGTCCGTTCGCGTACCAGACTTGAGAGACTGACCCGATTCCAGCACGCCCAGGTACAGGTCGCGATGCAGATTCGCGGCGCAACCACGCCCTCTACGTTGGGCGCGTCGGTTCTGCGCGTCCTGACGACGCTGACCGACGCCCAGGTCGGCGCAATCTATGTCCGCGACGAAGACCTTTTGCGTCGCATCGCCACCTGGGCGCTGCCCGAGCCCGACGCCGCGCCGGCGATCATTCCGCTCGGCGCCGGACTGATCGGCCAGGCCGCACGGGAAGGACGGACGCTCAAGATCGTGGACGCGCCGCCAGGATACCTGCATATCGGCTCGGCACTCGGCGACGGGCATCCGTCGCAAATCTTCGTCACGCCGCTGACTGCCGACGGCGTGGTAGTCGGGGCGCTCGAACTCGGCTTCGCCTCGGGCCAACGGCCGCTCGACGAGACTGAACAGCTGGTGGAAGGCGTGGCCGAAAGCATCGGCATGGCGCTTCGCTCGGCAAGCTATCGTGCTCGCCTGGAGAAACTGCTGGAGGAGACGCAGCGCCAAAGTGAACAGTTGCAGGTGCAACAGGAAGAACTGCGCGTCACGAACGAGGAACTGCAGGAACAGAGCCGCGCGCTGATGGACTCCCAGGCGAGCCTGGAAACGCAACATGCCGAACTCGAACAGAAAAACGTACTGCTCGAAGGCTATGCCCACCGTCTGGAAGCACAAAAAACGGAACTTCTGGTCGTGCAGCAGGCGCAGGAGGTCAATGCAATACGCCTTGAAGACGCCAGCCGCTACAAGTCCGAGTTCCTGGCCAATATGTCGCATGAACTGCGCACGCCGCTCAACAGTTCACTGATCCTCGCGCAACTTCTGGAGCGCAACAAAGACGGCAACCTGACCTCGGAACAGGTGCGCTACGCCGCAACGATCCATGCGTCGAACAACGCGCTGCTCGTTCTGATCAACGACATTCTCGACCTGTCGAAAGTCGAGGCCGGACAGATCGCGATCGAATGCGAACCGGTCGCGATCGATGCCTTGATGCTCTCGTTGCAGCAGACCTTCGCACCCATCGCGCAGGAGAAAGGCCTCGATTTTCGTGTCGATCGAACGGCCGGTGTGCCCGATGTCATGATCACCGACAACCAGCGCGTCGAGCAGATTCTCCGAAACCTGGTGGCGAACGCGATGAAGTTTACCGAGCATGGAGAAGTCCGTCTCGTGGTTGAACGCGTCGACGAGACGCTCCGCTTCGACGTCCATGATTCGGGAATCGGCATCGCCGCGGATAAACTCGAACTTATCTTCGAAGCGTTTCAGCAGGCCGACGGCACCACCAGTCGTCGATTCGGCGGCAGCGGTCTGGGCCTTTCGATTTCGCGCGAATTCTCCCGCCTGCTCGGTGGCAGGATCAGCGTCGCGAGCGAGGAAGGCGTCGGTAGCGTGTTTAGCCTCACGCTGCCGGTTTGCTTCACACCCGCCGCGCGAGCTGCCGCAGCAGTCGACGCGACGCGGCCCACCCCGTCTGCGAGCCCGACACCTGCCGCGGAAAAAGGGGGACTGGCGGGCGCCGTACCGCGCTTGCAGGTCTCCGTGTCAGCCGGACAGAGTCGGGGCGAGCTGCCGGAATCGCTGAGCACTTCAGTAACCGCCGACTCGATTCCCGACGATCGGAACCACCGTCAGCGCGGCGAACGACTTATTCTGGCTATTGAGGACGACGCCGCCTTCGCGGCTATTTTGCGCGACCTCGCACACGACCTGAACTTCGACTTCGTCCACGCAACGAATGCCGCCAGCGGTCTTGCTCTCGCGCGCGAAACACAACCGGCCGGCATCTTGCTGGACATCGGCTTGCCGGACCGGTCAGGACTCACGGTGCTTGAATGGCTCAAGCAGGATTCGCTCACCCGCCATTTGCCGATCCATATCGTATCCGCGACCGACCATGCCGAACGGGCCAGGTTCCTTGGCGCGGTCGGCTATACGTTGAAACCCACTGCGCGAGAGACGCTCGAGGCGGCACTTCTGCAACTCGAAACCCGGCTCGAACAACCGATGCGCCGCGTGCTCGTGGTCGAAGACGATGCCGTGATGAGCGAGAGTATTCGCACCCTACTGGAAACTGACAAGACGGAGATCGTCCTGTCTTCCACGCTGGGCGATGCACTCCGGCAGATGGAAACGAGCCGCTTCGACTGCATCGTGACGGACCTCGCTCTGCCGGACGGCACGGGCTACGATCTGCTCGAACAGCTCGCCGCCAATCTCTCCTGGGTGACAGTGCCCGTCATCGTCTACACCGGGCGGGTGCTGTCCGACGACGAAGAGCAAAGGCTGCGGCGCTATTCGAAGTCGATCATCATCAAGGGGGCAAGATCTCCCGAACGTCTGCTCGACGAAGTGACGTTATTTCTGCACAGCGTCGAATCCTCGTTGCCGCCAGAGCAGCAAAGAATGCTTCGCGCGGTACGGCAGCGCGATCGTGAATTCGAAGGGCGAACCATCCTGCTGGCCGAAGACGACGTGCGCAACATCTTTGCGCTTTCGCACGTGATCGAGCCGCTCGGCGCGGCCCTGAGAATCGCGCGCAACGGCCTCGAAGCGCTGCAGGCGCTGGAACGCGAACCCGACATCGACCTCGTTCTGATGGACGTCATGATGCCGGAAATGGACGGGCTCAGCGCCACCCGGGAAATTCGCCGCAGCGACCGGTTCGGGCGGGTTCCGGTGATCGCACTGACGGCCAAGGCTATGGCTGACGATCGTCAGCGCTGTCTCGAGGCCGGGGCGGACGACTACATTTCCAAACCGATCGACGTCGAGAAAATGATCGCGCTGTGCAGGGTGTGGTTGCAACAACGGTAGCGGACGGCATGGTCGCGAGTTCGGGGAACCAGCACGCCATTCGGGGTCATTCAATCTGAATGCCCGAATCCCGTCGGGGGAGGCCGAGATGGAAGCGATTCATTTCCCGCTCGAAGACGACGGCCGCCGCCAGTGTGCTCTTGCCGCGGCGACCGGCTGTACACCATGCATGAAGTAGGCCTATAGCGCGTGCGGATCCTCGTCCGAGATTTTTGCAAACGACGGGTGCGCTCGTTGCACGCCGCTTCGATAGCGCTGACCTACAATAAAAGCATGGTTGCGACCTTGTCAGGAGGCTGCCATGACCCAATCCATGATCTACATCGTTGTTGGCTTGGTGGTCTTGCTGGTCGCCGCGTTCATGGTCGCGCAACAGTTCAGGCGCGATTATCCGGAAGAGCGGATGACTCAATGGCTTGATTCGCACAATATGAGTTGGCTGCACCGTCACAAACATTGATACCGCGTCGCACAATGAAAAACTCCGAATCAGTCGGAGATTCATGCGATACGCCGCTCAACGGCGAGGCAGGATCCATGAACGCGAAACTTAAGCGCATCAGCTTGGGGGCCTTTCTGGCCAGTTCATTCTGTACGTTCGCTGCGTCAATTCAGGCAGCCGACATCAAGGTTATGAGCGATAGCCCCCTTGAGCCCGCCTTGACCAGGGTCGTCGATCTTTATCGCCAGCAGACACATAACCAGGTCAGCCTGGTGTTCGATCCATCACCGGTCGTAAGAAAAAGGATTGAAGACGGTGAAGCGGCCGACGTTGTTATCGTCCAGCCGGACTTCGCTGAGAATCTTACGAAGTCGGGCAAGGTGATTGCCGGGGACAGACCGATAATTGCTCACGTTGGCGTTGGCCTCGGTAACCGCAAGGACAGTCCGGCGTACGATATTTCAACTGCTGAGAAACTCAAAAACACGTTGCTCGGTGCGGACCTCCTTGTTTTTAACAGCGTTAAATCAGGCGAGGCCTTTGCAAACACCCTTGAGCAGCTGGGAATTGCGGAAACACTCAAGCCGAAGATTGTGCGCACGACTCCCAACGGGATTTTTGAGCCCGTGTTAAAGGGCAACGGCAACGACATGGTTGCGGGTACGATACCGCTCATCGCGACGACACCCGGCATAAAACTCCTGGGGCCGCTCCCGGGTGATCTCCAGAGCACTCTTGCGTACACCGCCGTACTCATGACGAACGCCTCACAACGTGATGCAGCCGAAGGTTTCATCGCGTTCCTGGTGTCACCACAAGCGAAGGCGACGTTCGCCGCGAACGGCGCAAAGTGACTTGACGGAACACCGAAGAAATCAGCGATTGAGTTTGCCTCGATTTGTCGCAGCGAGCTGCGCCAGGGGTTTGGGCACGCTGTTCTGGTGCCTGCGAATGGCGCAGATATTGGTTTTGTAAGGCTGATCGAAACGTCGACCATCAAGCGTTGACCGCAACGTCAGGAATCCTGCACCCGGCCAATTGTCGCGTAAAAAAGATTCCTATTTCGGGCTGAACGTTGATTCACTCCGCTATTGGCGGTACCCTCAAATGGTTGATGGTCGTCGAATGCGATTCAACCCGGAGGCAACCGTTTCGTGATGCGAGCGCGGGCTTTCTCTTACATCCTCGCCTTGAGCGCGGTCCTGGGCGGATGCGGCAAGGACGGATCGCGAAACGCTACTCTGGATGCGGGTGCATCCGCGAGTCAGGCGCCAGCCCAGCTTGGGCAGTCCGCGAGCGACACGGCCGCCGCTTCGGGTGCCCAGGAGCATAGCGCGCCAGCGGCCGTCACCAAGGCGCAGTTGCCGGGGGAAGCCGCCGAAACAATGCGTCTGATCAAAACGGGTGGCCCTTTCCCGTTTGGCGAGGATGGTGTTTTGTTCCGTAACACCGCGGCATTACTGCCGCTGCATCCGCGCGGCTATTACCACGCATACACCGTTCGCTCACCTGGCTCGGCGGACCGTGGGCAGCGACGTATCGTATGTGGTGGACCGCGTAGACAGATCACTGACTGCTATTACACCGACAATTACTACGCCAGTTTCAAACGCATTGCAGAGTGACTTGCGCCAGGTGAGCTGAATGACTTCCGTCATCACCCGGAGTTTCGACGCACAGGCGACCCGTGCTGCGTCGCGTCAAGGGCTCGCCGACCGTTAAGCCGAATAGCCCGAATAGCCCGATACCCGCAGCCTCCTACATTCTCGAACAGGTTCTTCAAATGCTTCGACGGTCGCAACGGTCGTGTCCGCGGGCAAAAACTGGTCCGCCATCATTTCGCGCACCGCACGGTGAGACGCGGCGTAACCGTCCAGCGTGATTGTCTTCGGAGCGAGTCTTTGACGCCTGATCGCTTTCGCGAAGAACTTTCAGCGTGTGTGCCTGCTTGCGGCATGAAATGACCACCTCCTTCCACGGCCGTATCCGCGGCTGTGCCAACAGCCAAACCCCGTGATCTTGCATTGCCGCGAGGAGCGCGCACAGTTCTTTGTAGACCGGGTGGGCCAGGTCAACGCTTGGATACCGGCCGGCCATGACGGCATGGTAGCGAGTGTGTCGCGGCGAAGAAGGCGGCTGTCGCGACTCTCGCGTTTTCAGCGATGCGGTCAGGGAAAGGGGGAGTCTGCTTTTATCGACTTCGAGGCAGGCCCCGCACTATGTGACCGCATTCCAGTCAAGTCCTGTCGCCCACCGATCTGCTTCCAACCGCATCGAGCTTCGCCTGCAGCTCGTCCTTGCGCCTCGCGATCCGCGTTCCAAGACTTTCCAGATCGCACTTGGTGCGACGCAATGCCGGGAAAAGCTCTTCCTCTTCTTCCTCAACATGGTGCTGGACCATCTCTGACATGACCTTGAAAGTCGCATCAAAACCCTTGTCGCCCGGCTTCAGGAATTCAAATTTTCCGATCAACGTCTTTACAAGGAAATGCTCGATATAGGCTTCCTCGACGTCTGGCTTTTCGTCCTCCGGCAATGCCTCCTGAGCGGCCGGATACAGAAATTCCTCCTCGAGCATGGTATGCATGGCCAGCATTTCGCAGGCGCGCTGCGCTAGTGTGGCTTTCGCGTCGAGGTCATGCTCATCCGTTTTCTTGAATGCGTCGAAGAGCTTTTCCACCGCGCGGTGATCGGCCTCCAGTAAAACAAGAGCATCGCCTGCGGGAGTGTCCCTCGTAACGTTCCTCGTCACTGCTTCTGCTTGCACCATGACAGTTCTCCTTTTGTTCAGTCAGTATCGGCGCCCGTTGACGCCCAGCCAACGGGACCGTTAGATCTATTGCAAGGATTGTGCCCCCGCATCGCACCCTCGCCGAAGGTCTTAAGGCCCGACGATCCTACCCACAGGCACAAAGCCTGCTAGCTCGCCGGCGCGCCGGGTAGCAACTCGGAGGTTGGTTGGCAGGCATTTTGGGGTTCCAGCGTCAATTTGATTGTTCACGACAACGGGCGTACTCGCTGACGGGAGAAACGCAGTAGCTGTGACGTTTGTGCAGACACGGAGGCGGCCCGCGACGGCGCCACGGCTCGCGCCTAAAACCGATAGCGGATCCCTGTCCCCGCGCCAAACTGACTCTGCCCGTTGGGCTCTTCGTCGCTGGCCGCCCCCGTTACGCGGTTGTAGTCCGCTGTGGCATACACGGTAATGCTCCTCGACACGAAATACTCGGCAAGAGCGACATAGGTGAAGCGTTTCCCCTCACCGGCACTTCCGGGAGTGCCGACGATGTTCCTTATGCTGTCGTAGTAGGCCGCGCCGGTGAGCTTGACCGTAGGGGACACCGCGTACGCCGCTCCAGCGACGAATGCATTGTCTTTGCGCGGACTGGATGCGCTGGGAACCGCGTCTGCCCCCATCAGGAACGCATCGACCGACCCCGTGTGATCCACGCTGTTGTAGTAGCCCGCCCAAAGCTCAATGGGCTGGCTCCGATATCGGAGTTGTACGTTAAAGGCTGTTTGTGCGAAGTCCGTCGCGTTATACCCTTGCACAAAGCCTACCTCTACGCCAAACGGGCTCGGATTATATGCAACCGCCAGCACCTTCAACGAGCCGGAATTGAAATCACCGGCAACACCGCCCAGGCTGAACGAACCCCGCGCGGTGAGCGGACCGCGGTCGAATGTATAAAGCGCCATGTTTCGCTCACCGCGCAGCGCGCCGGACAAGGCGACCGGCAACCATTCGTTCTGGAAGTAATTGCCAACGGCGAGCGGATCCCAGCCATCGAAAAGCAATTGAAAAACGGGATTATCCTGTTCGCCGATTTTCAGCAAGCCGTACGTATGATTTCCGATACCCACATAGGCGTTCCGGTTGAAGAGGACACCCGAACTGGACAGCGTACCGTTGGTGATGTTGAATCCATTCTGCAGGTCAAATACTGCATAGGTCCCGCCGCCCAGACCCTCTTGCCCATGGAGACCCCAACGGCTTTGAGAAATAGCGCCGTTTGCCAATAAAAACTGTGCATCGTCGTTCTTGTCCGCTCCAGTCAGGTAACGCAAGCTCGCATCAGCGACGCCGTATAGCGTCACGCTTGATTGCGCGTGGGCGGCGGTTCCATCCATTACGGCGAAAATCGCGAACATCAGGTAGAGCACGATACGTTTAGTCTTATTGGTCTCCATAAGTTTCGAAAATCCATGCCGGAGAATCTGGTGTTTTCTCGTACCTTTCGGGTCCTTCATTAGCTTCCCTTCTGCGACAGAACCGCCGCCCCCTGCGAGAACAGGTGGCGGCTATTTCAACTCTCCAACGCTGCCCCCAGTGCCGCCAGACATCGTTCGTTTTCCTCTTCAGTGCCGACCGAAATTCTTAACCATTCCGGCAAACCATAGACACCTACCGGCCGTACGATCACGCCCTGACGCAATAGCCTTGCGTTAGCCGTCGTCGCATCGCCGACCTGAACCAGAACGAAGTTCGCGCGTGAGCGCAGGTAATTTAACCCCAGGGTGTCGAAGCCTGCGTATAGCTGGGCCAGCCCGGCATGATTCACAGCGCAACTCCGCGCGAGGAACGCCTCGTCGTCGAGCGCGGCCGCAGCGGCACACTCAGCCTGTCGGGTCACCACAAACGCCGGTCGAATTCGATTCAGCAACGCCGCCAACGACGGCTGGGCGACACCGTATCCCACCCGCAGCCCCGCCAGTCCATAAGCCTTCGAAAACGTACGCGTAACAATCAGATTGGGAAAGCGTCGCACCCAGGCCAGACTGTCATAGTGGTCATCGACCGGCAGATACTCGTAATACGCCTCGTCGAGCAATACCGGGATGTGACTCGGGACAGCGGCAATGAAGCGCTCCAGCACGTCGCCCGGCACGAATGAACCCGTTGGATTGCCGGGATTGGCCACGTAGACGAGCGCGGTACTGTCGTCGATCGCGGCAAGTATCGCGTCCAGATCACAACCGTACTCAAGTGCCGGTACCACTTTGTGCACCGCGCCCGTGCGCTGCACGGCGTTGACAAATGCCATAAATGAATATTGCGCATAGAGCGCGTGGCGACCGGGTTCCAGAAATGCCGTCGCCGCGAGCCCGAGCACGCATTCCGAGCCGTTACCCGCCACCAGCCAGGTAGCCGGTACGTCGAGCTTGCGCGATAGTGCGTCCAGCAGCACATGACAATCGTTGTCGGGATAGCGCGCCAGTTCCGCGCCAGCATCGATCAGGGCAGCGCGCGCTGCGTCGCTCATGCCAAGCGGATTTTCGTTCGAAGCCAACTTGACGATCGCCTGAGGCTCGACGCCGATTTCTCGCGCCAATGCTTCGATCGGCTTACCCGGTTGATAGGGTTTAGACGTGCGAATATGTGCTGGCAGTCGCAGCGTCGGGTTGATTGTGTCAGTCATGGGTACAGCCTCCCTGGATTGCCTTGAATTCGAAAAATTCCTCCACGCCGTAGCGCCCGTTCTCGCGGCCAATGCCGGATTGCCGGTAGCCGCCGAAAGGCGCCGCGAGATTCTGTGGTGCGCCATTGACGACGACCTGGCCGGTGCGCATGCGTCTGGCAATGGCGAGCGCACGCTGCGGGTCCGCGCTCCAGACACCCCCTGACAGCCCGTATGGCGTGCCATTGGCGAACGCTACGGCCTCCTCTTCATCCGCGTAGCTCATCACCGCGAGCACGGGGCCAAAGATCTCCTCACGTGCTAGCGCCATCTCCGGCGTGATGCCGGAAAAAACAGTCGGCCGCACGAAATAGCCCTGCGTGCAGCCATCGGGGCGGCCAGCGCCGCCTGCCACCAGCCGCGCCCCCTGTGCAAACCCAGTGGCAATATGGCGTTGCACGGCGTCGAACTGACGCTGGTTGGCGAGCGGCCCCAGTCGTGTCTCCGGGTCTGACGGATCGCCTACCGTCCAGTCGGCAGCGTACTGGTTGCACAAGGTTTCGACTTCGGGCAGTCTCGCGTGCGGCACGAGGAGCCTGGTCTGCGCAGCGCAGATCTGACCGCTGTTCGTAAAGCATTGACGCAGCACGGTCTGCACCGCGTCGGGAAACCGCGCATCGTCGAGCAGGACCGTCGCCGACTTACCGCCCAGTTCAAGCGCAATTTTTTTCACGGAACCGGCCGCAGCATGTGCCACTGCACGTCCGGCGCCGACCGATCCCGTGAAGCTCACCATGTCCACATCCGGATGCGCCGCCAGCGTCGCGCCGGTGCCCGGACCGTCCCCCCAAACCAGATTGAAAACACCCGGCGGCAACCCGGCTTCATCGACGATCGCGGCGAAACGCCGGGCGGCACGCGGGGCTAACTCGCTCGGCTTGAGTACCACCGTGCAACCCGCAGCGAGCGCCGCGCCGACCTTGGCAACGACCTGATGCAAGGGGAAATTCCATGGCGTGATCGCCGCCACCACACCGACGGGTTCGCGCACGACGAGCGAATGCGCGACGCGTGTTTCGAAGGTCATCGAGCCAATGGCGTCGATCATCAGTTCAAGGTTGCGCAGCGGCATGGGCACTTGCATCTGCCGGGACACCCAGAGCGGCGCGCCTATGTCCTTGACGAGGTCATCGGCGAAGCCTTCAGCCTGTTGCGCGATACCGTCGCGCACGCGGCCCAGCAAGGCGCGGCGTTCGGCGACCGGCACGACTGACCAGCCATCGAACGCGCGCCACGCCGCGGCAACCGCCTCATTCACATCGGCCGCAGTGCACACGGCAACCTCAGCAGATTGAAGCTCGGTACACGGGTTAAAAGCGGCAAGCCTGTCGCGCCCCGTTGCAGGGACCCAGCGGCCATCGCAGTAAAACCGGTCGAAGATTTCCATACTGTTCCCCTTATGCCGCTTTGGCCGGTTCGCCGAGCGGATTGGGCGGTGCTTCACGGCTAGCCAGCTTGAGTGGCGCCTTGAGGCGGAACAGATGCCACGGGCTCGGCATCTCGCCGACCTGGGCTTCGATCACGACCGGCGCGCGCGCCGCGATGGCGTTGCGTACCGCTCCCTCGAGTTGCTGCGGATTGGTCACGCGTTCAAAGTCCAGATCGAACGCGGCGGCAAGCCGGTCGAAATGAGGGTTGCACAGTTCGACCGCAATGTTTTCGCCGAAGGTCTGTTTCTGGATCGTACGGACATTGCCGAAATGACCGTCGTTGAACACCACCGTGACGAGGCCCACGCCATATTTGCGCGCTGTCGCCAGTTCCTGCATGTTCCAGCCGAAGCCGCCATCGCCATTGATGCTGACCACCGCACGCCCAGGGTTGCCGGCGGCCGCCCCCAGTGCCGTTGCAAAGCCGTACCCGAGCGTGCCCTGATAGCCCGGCGTGATGAACGTGCCCGGCTGGTAGACCGGGTACATCAGCCGCGCAAAATAGCCGACCTGGGTCAACTCGTTGACGAGGATGCCGTCGTCGGGAATCGCATTGCGCAAGGCGCGCGTATAAGCGCTTTGCGGTTCGATCTCGTCGGCCTGGCGCTGCGCCCACGCTCGCACAAGTGCGAGGTCGGCCGGCGGCGTGCGCCGTGTGCCGCTCAGTTCATCGCACAGTGCCTCGAGCCCGAGCCGCGCATCGGCGTGAACGCCGAGACCCGGCGCGCGCGGCGTCGACCAATCGGCAACGTCGGCATTCATATAGATGTAGCGAATGCCGGCGCCGGGCCAGGACGGCGCCGGCGTCATGATGTCGAGAAAGCGGCTGCCGACCACCAGCACGACATCTGCATGCGCAAACACAGCACGGCCGCCGAGCGTGTTCAGCGCAAGAGGATGGCGGCTCGACAGCGCGCCGTGCGCGTTATCGTCGAGTACCACTGGGACCTGCAATTTCTCCGCACAGCGGCGCAGCGCGTCGCTCGCGCCGGCGGCCAGCACGCCGCCGCCCGCGTAAATCACGGGGAAGCGCGCACGCTCAAGAAGTGCCGCGGCTTCGGCGATGGCGGCAGGATCGGGTCGCACACGACCCGCCTCATCCTCGTTCGCAGGGGGATCGATCAGCGCGATGTCGGCGCTCGCACTGAGTAGGTCATGCGAGATTTCAATGCCAACCGGGCGCGGCCGACCACTGCGCAATTGCTTGACCGCCTCGCGCACGAGGCCCGGGATAGCTTGGGGCGCAGATGCACTGCCTTGCCATTTCGTCACGCTGGCCAGCACTTGGGTCTGGTTTGGGATTTCGTGCAGGAGCCCATAGCCGCGCCCCACTCCGCTTGAATGGATATTGCCGCTGATCGCCAGTACCCGCGAGTTGCACGCGTACGCGGTCGACAGGCCTGCCATTGCATTGAGAAGCCCTGGAC
Organism: Paraburkholderia sp. BCC1884; assembly: GCF_900996225.1. Lineage (GTDB taxonomy): Bacteria > Pseudomonadota > Gammaproteobacteria > Burkholderiales > Burkholderiaceae > Paraburkholderia. The sequence continues at coordinate 51,049 of NZ_CAAJGL010000123.1, forward strand.
CCGGCACGACCATGCTCACGCCAATGCGCCCAGTCGTACGCGCATAGCCGTCGGCCATATATGCGGTGGCCTGTTCGTGACGCGGCACCCAGTAACGAATGTGATCGCTTTGCTGGCGCAGTGCTTCCACGGCCCAGTCGAGCTGCACACCGGGAATGCCGAAAATGTCCGTGACGCCCTCACGCACCAGTTGCTGCACGAGCGCTTGTCCGCCTGTCATGTTCATGGAGTTGTTTCCTTTCAAGAAAGAGAAAATGAGATCCGCTGCAGGTTCTGCATCAACCGCGCAGTGGCGCGTCTGGCGTCGCATGGCGGGGAGAGGCCCCGCCCGGCAATGCCAGCGCAGCAGCAAGGCCAAGCACGACGCCGAAAATCACGTAATACGCGGGGGCCATCCGGTCACCGGTGGCGATGATCAGCCACGTCACGATGAGCGGCGTGAAACCGCCAAAAATGGTAGTTGACAGGTTGTAGCTGACCGACAGGCCGCTGGAGCGCCCACGCACCGGGAACATCTCGGCCAGCGCGGTGGACAACGGGCCGAGCACCGCCGCACCCAATACGCCGAACAGCAACTCGATGGTCAGCAATGTGACCAGGGTCGGCGAAGCCTTAAGGCATGCGAAGCATGGCCAGACAGCCAGCAGACTGAACACAAAACCCCACGCGAGGACGCTCTTGCGCCCCACTCGATCAGACAGCGCACCGAATGCAGGGCATGCCAGAATCCGCACTACGCCTGACACCGCAATCACCATGAACGGTGTGGCAGGTGGCATTTGCAGGTACTGCACCGCGTAGGTCGGCATATAGATATTGAAGACGAACTGCATGATCGTGGTACCCGCCACCAGCCCACTCGCGATCACGATTTCGCGCCAGTAGCCGCACAGCAGTTGCCCGAACGGCAACCCCGGCTCACGCTCTTGCGTCGTGCGAAATAGCTCGGGTTCGGCCACGCGAGCGCGCATGTAAAGCCCGATAGGCCCGATCAGCAAACCGAACAGAAACGGCAGACGCCATCCCCATGATTCCAGTTGCGTCGGTGTCAGTCCTTCCGTGATCAGCACGCCGGCGAGCGATGCGAGGACGCCGGCCACTGCCTGCGCAAACATCTGGAAGCTGCCGAACAATCCCTTCTGGTGCGCGGGCGCATATTCGACCAGCATCGCCGTAGCACTGCCGAATTCGCCGCCCGCCGAGATGCCTTGCAGAATGCGTGCGAGTACCACGATGACGGTCGCAACCGCACCGACCTGGGCATAGGTCGGCGCAAAGCCGATCAACGCGGTGGCCACAGTCATCATCACGATGACCAGCATCAGCGCAGCCTTGCGTCCCACGCGGTCGGCATAGACACCCAGCAAAATGCCACCGAGCGGCCGCGCCACGAACGAGACGCCAAACGTTGCCGCCGTCAGCAGCGTGGCCGACATACCCGCGCCCGCCGGGAAAAAATGACGCGAGATCACGCCCATCAGATAGCCGAACGCAATGAAGTCGTACCACTCCAGCACATTGCCGATCGTCGACGCAAAGATCACATGACGGTATTTGAGTAGCTCCTGCATGTCTCCAACCTCCTCTGGGATGCTTCCGAATTTCGCAGGTAAGTGCGGCGTGTCCCGACTACGCGGGTTTCGATCTGGCTGCATCGTGTCACGTTGGAGATAACCATGTAAGCCGTTTTTAGCTATCATGATTTCCTTTGGCGATCACTCAGGCTCAAAGGAATAGCGATATGACGCTTCAGCAATTGCGCGATTTCACTGCGATCGTGAACCGGGGCGGGGTGCGCGCGGCAGCGCGCGCGCTCGGCGTGTCGCAGGCGGGCCTGACCAAGAGCGTGGCAAAGCTGGAAGCATCAGTGCAGGCGTCGCTGTTCGTTCGTACATCGCGCGGCGTCGCGCTCACCGCATTCGGCGAGCGCCTGCTCGAGCACGCGGCCGTCATCCTGCGCGAATGCGACCGTGCCGAGGCTGATCTGAACCAGTTGCGCGGCGACGAAGCGGGTGAAGTCGATGTCGGCGTGTCCCCCGCGCCGTCGATTCACCTGGTGCCGGCTGTGTTGCCCGAGTTCCGCCGCCGCTATCCGCTCGCCCGGCTCCACGTCACGCACGGCTTGTCGCATTCGCTGTTGCCGGCGGTAAGATCGGGGCAACTCGATGTTGCCATCACGCCGGTGCCGGAGCCATTCGACGCCGCTGGCCTGCATACCGTCCCGCTATTTCCGACGGAGCCGTGCGTCGTCGGGAGGCGCGGCCACCCGCACGCCAACAGCCGCTCAATCACCGATCTGTTGCACTGTGAGTGGGTGATCACCGGGGTGGCAGACAGCCTTGGCGCCCCCGGCAGCAGCATCCTGGATCTGTTCGCCGAGGCCGGTCTCGGCCAGCCGAATGTCGCTGTCGTGTGCGATTCGTTGTTCGATACCCTGTCGCTGATCACACGCACCGATCTGCTCGCCCCGCTGCCGCAAACCGTGCTCACGCACAGCCTGATGCGTGAGGGCCTGACACGCATTCCGATCCGCGAACAGCAGAAGGTCTACACCGTCTGCATCGTTCATCGAGCCCACCCACCGCTATCTCCGCTCGCCGCTGCATTCACGTCGATGCTGGTTTCGTACGCGAAGATTGGACAGGGCCTCAGAGGAGGCTGAGTACGGTGAGAGCGCTTGCGTCGCTCGCCGCATACTCGCTGAGCCTTACTCGATGTCATCGTCCGACGCGCTACCGCTCTTGCGGATCTCCCGTTGAGTCAACTCCTCCGCTCGCTGCTCGAGTCGCGTAAGCAAACCGTCAAGCAACCCAGCTTCCTCGTCGCTCAGACCTTCCATGAATTCGATGTTGTACTGCTGCCCGCTGGCGCGTGCCCGCTCGTAAGCGATCCGCCCAGCATGGGTGAGCGTCAGCACCGTGATGCGTTTGTTCGACGGCAGACGGGCGTTGGCAATCAGTCCGCCCTTGACCAGATGTGCAACGCAGCGGCTCGCCACCACCGTGTCCAAGGCCGCGAGTTCGGCAAGTCGCGTGAGACTCATATCCGGGTATCGGCCTACAAATGCAAGGATTCGCCAGTCGCGCCGGCTAATGCCGATTTCGCGACGAAACATCAAGCCGACGCCGTGCACGGCGACTCGCGCCAGATTGTGAAGCCGGTACAGCAAAAATTCGTCGATGTTGCCGGGATTTTTCAGCGCGGATGCGGCGGGCGCCTCGGGAGTAGGTTTCGGGTGCGTCACGGTGAGATCGTGTGAAAGATGGTCGATACCTCATTATGGCGCCGCGCAGCCGTTCGACAAGCGCCAGCCACCTGCCAGCAATTGTGCAGCCGCACACACGTTTGATTAGGTCAATCGTCAGAGCCTTCTCTAACATCCGGCTGTAAAGGCAATCGGGCCTCACGCGCGCAGACGGTATTCAAATGGCAGCAACCCGCAACGTTCTATTCATCATGTGCGACCAGCTTCGCCGGGATCACCTCGGCTGCTACGGACATCCCTACTTACGCACCCGCAACATTGACGCGCTGGCCGCGCGCGGGGTGCGTTTCGACAATGCGTTTGTGACATCGGGCGTGTGCGGCCCTTCGCGAATGTCGTATTACACCGGCCGGACCATGAGCAGCCATGGTGCGAACTGGAACCGTGTGCCCCTGTCGATCGGCGAGATTACGCTCGGCGAGTATCTGTTAAGTCATAAGCGCACACTCGCGCTGGCTGGCAAGACGCACGTTCAGGTCGATGCGAACGGCATGCAACGCCTTGAAATCGCCCGCGCGAGCGCACTCGGCCTGCGGCTCTCGACCGGGTCTTTCCTTGAACTGGATCGCTACGACGGCCACCATGAACCGGGCAAGGAAAGCGGCTATCCGGCGTTCCTGAGACAGCACGGCTACGTCAGCGACACGCCATGGAGCGATTTCGTCATCGGCGTCGAAGACGACACCGGTGCCATCCAGTCCGGATGGAAGATGCGCAACGTCCACTGGCCGGCACGCGTGGCGGAGCCGCATTCCGAGACCGCTTACATGACCGACCAGGCGATCCGCTACATCGAGCAGCAAGGCGACGAGCCGTGGACATTGCACCTTTCGTACGTCAAGCCGCACTGGCCGTATGTCGCGCCACGCCCGTACCACAACATGTATTCGCTCGACCAGTGCCTGCCGCTGGCTAGACGTCAATCGGAACTCGACAATGCGCATCCCATGGTCGCCGCGTACCGCTCCCACGAAGAGAGCATGAATTTCTCAAGGGAAGAAGTTTCAAACACAGTGCGGCCGGTCTATCAGGGTTTGATCCAGCAGATCGACGACCACCTGGGCCGTCTTTGGAGCACGCTCGAACGGCTGGACCGCTGGCAGGATACCTTGATCATCTTCACCGCCGATCACGGAGATTTTCTCGGCGATCACTGGCTCGGCGAGAAAGAACAGTTCTACGATACCGTGCAGCGTGTGCCGATGATCGTCTACGACCCGTCGCCGCTAGCCGATGCCACGCGTGGCACGGCCGAAGAGCGTTTCATGTCGGGTATCGACGTCGTCCCGACCGTACTCGACGCGCTTGGGCTACCGGCATACGAAGAGCGCATCGAAGGTTCGTCTGTCCTGCCGCTCACGCGGGGTGATACGGGAGCGGTTCATGGCTGGCGCGACTACGTCGTTTCGGAGCTAGATTACAGCTTCCGTGGTGCGCGTCTGACGCTTGGCCGTCGCCCGGATGAGTGCCGTGGCTGGATGGTGCGCGACACACAGTGGAAGTACGTGTGCTGGCTCGGCTACCGGCCGCAACTGTTCGACCTCGCCGCCGATCCGGACGAGTACGTCGATCTCGGCGCCGACCCTGCCTATGAAGGTGTACGCGTGCGAATGCACGCGAAGCTTGCGGAGTGGTACGGTACGCTCAAGCAGCGCGTGACGGTGGATAACCCGAGCGTCGAAAGCAAAACCGATAGCCACAAGGACTGGGGCGTGTTCTTTGGCGAATGGTAAGTGGCACCGGTCAAAACAGAACAATAAGAATTCCTAACCTCAATGGGCTGGCCACCAGCCCGTCTGGAGACGCCATGCAGGATCCGTCAGCCGACTCGCAAGAGCATGTCATTTACAGGAAGATTGCACGGCGTATCATCCCCTTTCTGTTCATCTGTTACGTCGTCAATTTTATCGATCGCGTCAACATCGGCTTTGCGAAGCTGCAATTCCTGCAGGACCTGAAGCTCAATGACGCGGTATTCGGTTTTGCGGCGGGCATGTTTTTCATTGGCTACGTGGTGTTCGAGCTGCCCAGCAATCTGTTGCTCGCGCGCATCGGCGTACGCAAGACCTTGCTGCGCATCATGGTGCTGTGGGGCTGCCTGACCGTGCTGCTGATGTTCGTGCAGAGCGCCACCATGCTCTATGTGCTGCGCTTCCTGTTGGGCGCTGCCGAAGCTGGGTTCTTCCCTGGCATCATCCTGTACCTGACCTACTGGTTTCCAGACCAGCGGCGCGGACGCATCACCAGTCTGTTCATCATGGCGGTGCCACTCGCCGGAGTGATTGGCGGACCGATGTCGGGCTGGATCATGAGCCATTTGCACGACGCGCTGGGTCTGCGCGGATGGCAATGGCTATTCCTTATCGAAGGCGTGCCGGCTATCGCGCTCGGTGTCATGGCGATGTTCTACCTCGATGACCGGCCCGCCAACGCAGGCTGGCTCACAATCTCTGAAAAGAACCATATCGAAGCCGCGCTCGCAGCCGACCGCAAACGCCATAGCGAACTCGAGGCACCTCCCGCACGGTTGCGCGACGTGCTATGCAGTGGGCGCACCTATCTGATGTCGGGGATCTACTTCTGCGTGTTTATGGGCCTGAATGCGATCGGTTTCTGGATCCCTACCCTGCTGCGCCAGGTCGGAGTGCAGCAGATCAGCAACATCGGCTGGCTGAGCGGCGCGATCTCCGTGTGCACGGCTGTCGGGATCGTCGTCATCGGCCACAGTTCCGATCGGCGCATGGAGCGGCGCTGGCACGTAGCCGGCTGCGGTTTCGCCGTGGCGGCCAGCTTCCTGTTACTCCCGCTTGCGTCGCATAGCGTCCCGTTCACCGTGGCACTGCTCATTGTGGCGTCGATCTGTATTTACGCCGCGCTCAGCATTTTCTGGACCATTCCGACCGCCTACCTTGACGGCGGCGCAGCCGCCGCCGGGATTGCCACGATCACCGCCATCGGTGCACTCGGCGGCGCGCTCAGTCCGTCACTGGTCGGCTTGCTCAAAACCTATACGGGCAGCATCTATGTCGGACTGGCCGTGATCTCAGTGTTGCTGACCATCGGCATGGTGGTACTGCTGTACACGGTGCCTGCGGCACGCCGCGCCAATGTCCCGCCTGCGCCGCAGCCAGCGCTGAGATGAACACGCTGATACTGTGCGTGTCTGTGGCCTCTTCAAGCGTTCCTGTCACTCAAGGCCCGTCAGCAGGTCGTCGACCGTCCTGTAAGCGCGCTCCACGACCTCTGGACCTACCATTTGCTCCAGCTCGCGGTAATGCACCTCCAGCTCCTCCGAGATCATCCGGACCAGGTGGATCCGTTCGACAATGAGCATCCGCAAGTCTGAGCAGCCCCGCGATTGCGGGTACGCGTTTCATTACGCGAGACGTCGCTTAATTCAGCTTCTCGAAATCTCCAGGCCTCCACGTTTGGTCCATGAATGCCTTTTTGGGGGAATACAGTCTCAGGATGGCAAAGAATCCCTTGTCTGGCAGGGTCCTCATCCAGTTTTTGCCCTCGCCCGGCGACGTAGGTCCCACATAAATGTCCGTGGTTCCGTCCGGATTGGTAACCGGTTTATCCATCGAACTCAACGATGGAAAAGGTTGTCCATTGTCGAGGCCTGACCCGGTGATCGGGTCATACAACGTCAGCGACCAGAAGTTGGCCGCAGGAATGTCCTTGGGCAAGGTCAGCTTGTAGCTGTTGCCACCGAACAGGAAATCGCCTTTCGAATCCCGGAACGCGTTGGGATACTTTGATCCGGCATTTTCCATTGTGACGGCCATGCCGGGGCTGGTCGCATAGGCGTAAATGAAATAGCCGGTTCGAAAATCTACCTGATTTGCCGACTCACCCGAAAAGGTTGGACTGCCGCCTGGAAACGGATTCAGCCATTGTCGATCGGAATAATATTTCACACCGGTGTAGGTCAGCGTGTGACCAAAGCGAAATGCGGTCTTCGCTCCCATGTCGAGGAGCTTTCGCGTCTTTTCGTCCGGCTTGAACTCCTTCCCTTTTTCAATCCCGATGGAGGCGGCCAGTCCGCGCATTTCCATGTCCGCTGGCTCAACCGTCTCGTATTGAATGAACCGGTTGAGCATATCGAACGCCGTACCATCCTGCGGGTAGAGCATGTTGGCTGGCTTCGCAGAGGCGTTTGGAAACTCCATCGGCTTCGCGCTGCTCTTCTTGCCCAGCGGATAAATCTTCGTCTGCTCCATGACCTTCACCGGGCCGTCGAGCTGTTTCGGGTCCTTGAAAAAGCCGCGCCAGAATACGAACACACCGTAAGTTCGCGACCGGAATGTCATGTACCCGTTGGGAACATTTCCCTTGTAATCGGGTGGAAGCAGGAGATACTTCGCGCCTTTGCCCTTGTCGGGACCCGGCAAGCCAACATCGCCGCACCAGGCTTTGCCGTTGATCTTGCCCTCCGAGCAAATCGGCCGCTGCCAGAAATCATCAATAATGCCCTGTAGTCCTGGCGGGACCTCTATGACGATCGGTCCGTCCTTTTTGAGGTCAAGATAGCCGAGCGCGTAGATGACATCCGAATTCGGTGTCGTGATGAGGGTTTTCGCATTCAGCCGGTCTTTGAAAATCGGCAGAACGTTATAGCCGGCGCCGAATGTCTTTTCCGACCCCTCTTTCATGCCGTACATACTCAGCGCTGGAAGCGCCCACAGATAAACCTGTGCCGCTCGTTGAAGTACCTGCTGATCCTGAAGAGCGGAGACAACATCATCCGCGAGGAAGCTCCTGTCGAAGGGTGCGTTTGCAAGCGCCTCAGGCGTTTTCGCCTCGGTACCGGACTGCGCCGCCGCGGACAGATTCGCAAGGAGTAAGGTCAAAGCGATCACCGCCGACTGAATTTTCATGTCCTCTGTCCTCTATCGTACCGCTACGTTCTCAAGGAACACTGCGCGCCGATCGGTCTTTGCTGTGTCAGGCGAGTAAGACATAACGAGGTTTTCGAAAGACCGTCGTCCGCGTTCGACTGACTTTTTCGCACAGTCGCTGCAATGAATCCATAGGTAGTTGGGGCAATGCGCTTGCCCCGTAGGGCAAGTGAGTAAAGCTGCACCTGATCTGAACGCGACGCCTAAGCGTTTGGCATATTTGATCTTCGCAATTCCTATGAGTAACGCCGCTTCCATTGCGATCTTTCGGTGAAATGTGGTGAGCATCAACGCTCGGACAACCAGACTTCAATGTCCGCAATTGCCCGGTGGACTTAGCCGGTGAATGCAGGTGGCAGCCCGCGCGCTCAGCCCTCTTGAGCGGGCTGCAATTGAAGCGCCTTTCAGTTCGCCCGACATAAACCTTTCGCCGTGACAAGCAGCGCTGTCCTCATATCAGCACGCGGCCTGTTCGACATAGCGCTTGCGCAAAATCTGTTTTTGCACTTTTCCCGTCGCGCCGATTGGCATGTCGTCGACAAACTCGATATCGTCCGGCACCCACCACCTGGCGACCCGCTGCTCCAAAAACGTGCGTAACTCAGCGGTATCGAGAGCCGCGCCTTGCCGGAGAACGACATACAGATAAGGGCGCTCCGCCCACTTCGGGTGCGGCACGCCGATCGCCGCTGCCATGACCACCTCAGGATGTGCCATCGCAGCGTTTTCGAGATCGATCGAGCTGATCCATTCGCCCCCCGACTTGATCACATCCTTCACGCGATCGGTGATGCGCATGCAGCCACCAGCATCGATCGCCGCGATATCGCCCGTGGCAAACCAGCCGCCAACTAGCGGCATAGCGTCGTGATTAAAATAGCCTGAGGCAATCCACGGCCCTCGTATCAACAACTCGCCCTGTGCCACGCCGTCATGCGGCAGGTGGGCTCCGTCAGGACCAGCCAGGGCGAGCTCGATTCCAAATACAGGGTAGCCTTGCAAAGTGGCACGCCGGTATCGCTCCGCCGCGGACACCTTCTCGTCATCCTGCGCGGCAGCGGACATCGTACCGAGCGGACTCGTTTCGGTCATCCCCCAGCCTTGACGCACTTCAACGTCGAACGACTCCGCAAAGAGACGCACCATCGTCTCAGGTAGTGCCGATCCACCAATCACCGAACGCCGCATCGTCGAGGGCCTCACGCCCTTCGTTTGCATGTGCTGCGCGAGGGAGAGCCATACCGTTGGCACGCCCGCCGAGAACGTGACACGCTCGCCTTCGATCAGCTCGTACAGACTGGCGCCATCGAGACGCCCACCGGGCAACACGAGCCGGCAACCGTTCAGCGGCGCGGCATAAGGCAAACCCCACGCGTTGACATGGAACATCGGCACAACGGGAAGCACGGTGTCGTCACGCGTCAAGCCAAGCGCCTGCGCGTTACCCAGAACCAGCGAATGCAGCACCGCCGAACGATGTGAATACAGCACACCCTTCGGGTTGCCGGTGGTGCCTGACGTGTAGCACAGCCCGCTCGCTGTACGTTCGTCGAATTCCGGCCATTCGAAGACGTCGCTGCTTGCCGCAAGCCATTCTTCATAGCCAACAAGGTTCGTGAGCTTCGTGCTAGTGGGAGCCGAAGCGCCAAGCGCGACATATTTGCGCACACGCGGACACTGCGATGCAATCACTTCGACCAGCGGCAGGAACGCCGGGTCGAAAAGCAGCACCGTATCTTCGGCATGATTCAACATCCACGCCAGTTGGGAAGGATGGAGACGTGGGTTGCAGGTATGCAGCACAGCACCCATGCCCGGCACCGCGTAGTACGCCTCGAGATGCCGGTGATCGTTCCACGCCAGCGTCGCGACCCGCATGCCGTGCACGACACCCTCGTTATGCAGCGCGTTGGCCAGTCGGCGCGCACGGCGTGCCAGTTCGCCAAACGTATAGCGAAATAACGATCCGTCAGTGTCGCGCGAAACGACTTCGACGTCGCCATACGTTCGTGCAGCGTGCTTCAAAATGTCCGAAATCAGCAACGGACGGTCCATCATCATTCCCTGCATCCCTTGTCTCCTGATACTTGCGCTCTGATATGCCCTAGCGATATCAGAAACGCTCACGCAAGCCGATCATGGCCGCAGTCGTGCCCACACCCGGCGCTACTGGCTGGCCATATACGAGGCTTTGATTCATCTTGCCGCGATTGTTGACGTAACCCACGTTCGCATACACGGACGTGGCTTTGGAAAGGCTGTAGCTCGCGCCGAGTACAAACGACGTGGACTGATTCGCCGTGTGATTCTTGTCCTTCAGGTAGTACAGCGCCGACGACACGAAAAATGCCGGCGTGAACTGATAGGCGAGTCCGCCCGAAATCATGTCGAGATCGGTCTGATTCGAGTTCGATGGATTGCGTCCGTTGGAAAACGATCCGGCAACTGAAAATCCAGACCGTGAATACAACCCGCTCACAGAGAGGAACCGGTTATTGTTAAGCCCGGTGGGCACGGTCGTCGCGCCAGGATTCGTGTCGTGGCCGTTGTAGTAGATCGCGGCAAGGTTGAACCCGTAGTTGTTGTACTGAAGCACCGCAGACTCGCGCGTGTTGCCTTGAATACTGCCGGCGACACCACCGGGTGCATATTCCAGCGATGCTTTCAGGCCGCCGAACGACGGCGATACATAGACGAAGGCGTTACTGTCGTACACACCACCGATGGCGCCGTTCGTACTGGCTCCCACCCACCCGGCGGCCGAATTCAGTCCGACGAGGCCGGTCAGAATGCTGCCGAAATAGCCTGCGCGGCGGACGTCCGTGTCGGTCAATGCGAGCATCATGGGTGCGTATTGGCGCCCTATCTTGATCTCGCCGAATCCGCCCCCTACTCCCACTGTCGCCACCTGGCTGAAGATCGATGTGGTCGGCGCGCTCGAATCCCCAATGCCGAGCTTGCCGGTTCCGCTGTCGAAGGTGCCCTGCAACTGGAAAATCGCATGGTAACCACCGCCCAGATCCTCGACGCCGCGCATACCCCAGAAACTTGCATAAGTGCCGCCGTCCTTGTAGCGAACCAGGCCACCGTTGTTCTTTGCGGCGGTGCTGTACGACGCGGCGGACGACGTTTGCCACATGAGGCTGCCATCGACAGTCCCATACAGTGTCACCGAAGACTGCGCGCACGCAGCGCCAGAAAATGCGCAAAGTACCGCAGGAAGAATTAACTCCGACCTCAACTTCATGGTGTCTCCTCTTTTAGTCTCTTTTAATATTGGGTTACTGCGTGCTTTGGGTGCGAACGATGGTGCTTAATAGAAGCGTGTCTGTTTGTACAGCCTCTATCCGGGTTGCTTTCGCCGATCACACGGGCTACCCCGTGCAGGAAGACGCTTCGCTTTTCATCGGGTCAGTTTCGAATCTGGATTTGTGCGGTCTTAAGTGACCGAGCAGCTTTGTCGGGGTTGATCGTGAATGCACCTAGCAAGCCACCCATCACCATCAACACACCGCAGAACGCGAAACCCGCCTGATATCCTGCCGCGCCGCCGACGGTCTGGATGAAATGCGCGGACACGAGCGGCGCAAGGATGCCGGCGATCGAAGCGATGGAGTTATCGAGCGCCAGAATTGCGCCGCGTTGCGCGGGTGGCGTGATCTGCGCGAGAATTGCTGGCCCGAGCGAATAGATCGTGGGCGAGAGACCGATTGCCAGACTGATGACGGCTACGTGTGCAAGCGGCGGCAAGTCGAACAGCCAGATCGACAGGAATGCGGCACCTGCGATCACAAGCGTTGCGGCCGAAACCCGCCCGCGTGCATTGCGCGATGACACGCCGCGAGCAAGCATTCGCTGCGCCAGCCATGCCGTCAGCAACGACAGCGGCATGCTAAGCAAGACGGTCACGGCAAAGAGACGGCCAGACTGAACCGCGCCGAAGCCGAGCCCGCGCTGAAGGTAGGCCGGCAGCCAGGTCAACGCGAGCGCGAGGGCCCAGTATCCAATGAAATGCAGCATGAAGCAGGTGAGAACGGTCGAGTCGCAAAACAGCTTCCGATACGGAATCTTTTCGGCACGCCGCGAAGGAGAGAGGCTGGTTGTTTCGGCGTCGATGCTGCCTTCCTTGCCGATCAGCTTCCATAGCAGCACCCACGCGACGCCCACCCCTGCCAGCGCATAAAAGTTGGCGCGCCAGCCCCAACGCGCCGTGATCAGCGGAATGGTGACGCCGGCGAGAAGCAGCCCGATCGAGCCACCCTGTGTGAAGAACGCCACCGGCACGGCCCGCCTGTTATCGGGGAACCACTTGTAGCAGGCATGCACTGCAAGCGGGAACGAAGGCCCTTCCGCTATGCCGAGCAAGACGCGAGCGACCACGAGTACGACAAGGCTCGACGACACCGCCATAGGGATCTGACACAGCGACCATATAAGGGCGACGCCCAACAGCAAGCCCGTGGTCGCCACGCGATTGGCAAGAAAGCCTCCGGCTACCCCAGCAATCGCAAACAGCCAGAAGAAGCTGCTCGCCACCATGCCGAACTGGGTGGGCGTCAGCTTCAGTTCGTCCATCATGGGCACTGCTAGCAGCCCCACGGCGATCTTGTCGATAAAGTTCACCGACATGAACATAAACAGCAATAGCGCGATACGCCACGCCTTGGCGGGTTGGTACTTTGTGTTCATGTTGTCTCCGGAATATGTCGAGACGCGTGGCCCTCTAGGCGCGGCCTTAGCGCACAGGGGAAGCCTCTGTCGGGCGTTCTCCCTGCGTCAGCTCGATCGGTAAGTCAGACGATCATCGTTGCGCCGCCTGCATGATCATGTCGGCGGCCTTCTCGCCGATCATGATCGACGCTGCGTTGGTGTTGGATGAACACATCGTGGGCATGATCGACGAGTCGATCACCCGCAGCTTGTCGACCCCGTGCACGCGCAGATTGTCGTCGACGACGGCCATCGGATCGTTGCCCATCTTGCACGTTCCAACGGGGTGCCACGACGTCTGGCCCGAAGCCTTGATGTAGTCGAGTAGGCCCGCATCGTCGGCCACATCGACGCCCGGTCTCGTTTCGCGCGCAACGTACGGCGACAGCCCAGCTTGCCGCGAGACCGCGCGCGAAAGGCGCAACGCTTCGAGCATCGCCTGCGCGTCGTCTTCATCTGTCAGATAGCGCGGATCGATGACGGGTGCTTCGCGAGGGTCAGTGCTGCGAATATGCAGATGCCCGCGAGAGTTCGGCCGCAACTGGAAGAATCCGATCGCGAACCCGGGGAATGGATCGAGGCCGAAGCCCTTGCCCGCATAACGATCGGCGCCAGTCAGATGGTGCAACTGGATCTTGACCGCGGGACGTCCAGCGCCGCTCAAGGTCTTGGCCAGCGCATGCGCTGTAGCCGACGGAGTCGCCATGATGCCGCGTCGCGTCATTAGATAGCGCAACCCCATCAGCCCTTGCCTGACCGGACTCTTGACGATTTCATTGAGCGTGATCGGTTGGGTGCATTCGAACGTGATGCGCGCCTGCAGATGGTCGATCAGGTTTTCGCCCACGCCCGGTGAGTGCTGAATCACATCGATGCCAAGTCTCTGCAACCGGTCGGCGCCACCAATACCCGAAAGCTCCAGCAGCTGAGGCGACTTGATTGGCCCGGCGCTGAGAATCACTTCGTTGCGAGCGTGCGCCTTGCGCGTAATGCCGCCTTGCACGTACTCGACACCCACCGCGCGTTTGCCGTTGAACAACACGCGCGTCGCGAGGGCTTCCGTTTTGAGCGTCAGGTTGTGCTGCGGGCGGCCGTGCAGATAGCCTGCGGCCGTGCTGCAACGACGTCCATCGTCCGTGGAAAGTTGCAGGTAGCTGACGCCCTCGTAGGTGCCGCCGTTGTAGTCGGCAGCCTTCGGAATACCGGCCTGCTGGCAGGCCTGAATGAAGGCATCGCTGAGCACGTTAGGGTGGACATTCGCCACCGACGACACGGAAATCGGACCACTTCGGCCGCGCGCCGCATCATCGCCGAACGCTACGTTTTCGAGGCGCTTGAAGTGCGGCAACAACGACGCGTAGTCCCACCCGCGATTCCCCAGCTCAGCCCAGTGGTCGAACTCCGCAGGTTCGCCGCGGACGTAAATCATACCGTTGACGGAACTCGATCCACCCGGCATGCGCCCGCGCGGCCAATAGATTTTCTGCCCTGCGAGTTGTGGTTGCGGCTCTGTGTTGAAGGGCCACACGTAATCGGGATTAAGCAGGAGCTTCGCCACGCCGAGCGGGACCTTCACCCAAAAGTCCTTGTCGCGCGGCGCACCGGCCTCAAGCAGTAGCACCTTGCCGGCACCGCGCTCCGCTAGTCGGGTTGCCAGCGTGGCTCCTGACGAGCCGGCACCGACGACGATGAAATCAAACTCTTCTGCCCGTTGCACAGTCACGCTACCACTCCTCCATGTGTGGCGTACCAGACGCCAAGCTGCTCGGCTTCCAGGCGCATGCGCTGGAACTGCTGGTCTGGAATTTCTGGCGTGCCGGTTTCGGCGCCAAGGCGTGACGGGGCAGGTTCGACCTTCAGCGCAACGAACAAGGGTCCCGGTGCGGCGAGCAACTCGGGCAACGCTACGCCCAATGCGGCGGCGTCGTCGAACGTGTGCGCGCTTCGGTAACCTGCTGCAAGGGCCATCGCACAAAAATCGACGCTCTGACCGCCCGGCACGGCGAGGTTTGAGACGCCCGCAAACTGCGTGCTGTTTTGAATGACGAAGTGGATTACGTTCGCTGCACGCGCTTCCGCCACAGTCACAAGACCGCCGAGTTGCATCAGCAGGCTTGCGTCGCCATCCACGACAATCACGCCCACGTCTGGACGAGCCAGCGCAAGTCCCAATGCCAGGCTCGGTGCGCCACCCATCAGCGGCACGGAGCTCAGCCGCTGTCCAGATACATTCAGCGCATCGAACGCGAACATCGCGCCCATCGTTGCCACAATGACCCGGTCGCCCCGTGCCTGCGCGATCTGATGACAAGCTTCTCCGATTCGCATGGGTTCTCTCTCCTCAATGCCAGCCAATGGGACGTCCAACGATTACCGCGGCTGCGCCGCGGCAGCCTGTTGCGGCATCAAAAGCCGCTTGTACCGCCGACAGATCACTCTCCGTCTCGACGCACCAGAACGGCACGCCCAGCGTCGTCAAAAGCGGTTCGAGCAGGTTGACCACACGCCGGCGCGACGCCGTGCTGGGAGATTCGAAATTCGAGGTCTCGCGGCCGAACTGACCGATCATCAGGACGGTCGGGATCTGCGCATCGAGAGCGACGGCGCGGATCGTATTGACACAGGCGTAGAGGCCCTGGTTTTGGATGACGACGAGTGGCCGCTTTCCGGCGATCGTCAAACCAGCCGCCGTACAGATGGCCTGGTCTTCGTTACAGGTCCGAACGAGGCGCATGTCACCTTCGCCCCTTTCAATGGACTGATGCAGCGCGAGCTGCACGAAATCTGGCACGGTGACAAAGTGCGTCACGCCCGCGTGGCGTAGCGCCTGAACGTAAGCAGAAGCGCCGATAGTGAAATCGTCGGGCATCGCGTCTCCTGGGTTTTTGGTGATTTGCGGCTGAGTCTAAAAGCACGACGCGGATAAATCTGTCAGGTGCGTGACACAAAACGCATCTGGCGGTCAGACAGGAAACATCAAGCCAGGCAGATTCAGCCATGGCGAGGGCTCTGAACCCCCAAACGGGTGTAGCCCCGCTCACTGGCCAGCACGCTTTGTTTACCGTGGTTCGGGCATGCCGGCGCCGGGTCAGGATGACTCGGGTTGCGCGAAATCAGGTGCTGTTTCAGAATGACCGCATTCACCCGGACTCCACGCGGGGCCGACAGTGCCCTATTCCGTCGATACGGGTTCATTCCTTTTGCGAGAGTCTTTCTGAAGAGTCCAGAGAAGCTCTCCTGCCAAATCCTGATTGATATGAAAGAAGCCAATCGCTCATCACAATCCGTTCTTGCCGCGAAGGTTCTGAAGAGCAGCACCTGGTTCGGCGACTGCAAGCCAGATTCATTGCAACTGATCCTCTCTGGCGGTACGTTGCGCACGCTCGAGCGCGGCTCGTTTTTATCGCGCCGTGGGGAACCGGTTAGTGAACTCGCGCTCCTGGTTGACGGTGTGCTCGAAGTCAGCTCAACCGCACCATCAGGCAAGCGGCGTGTTTTGCGCTATCTGGAACCTGGCCAGATCATGAACTTCATTCCGTTCATCGACGAGCAAGGTGCAATTCATGATGCCGCCGCGCATACGGATCTTGTGCTACTCCTGATGGGGCGAACGCTTTTCTCGCAGATCACCCATGCGGAACCCGAACTCGTGCATCGCCTGTTACGCCTGCTGTGTCTTCGTTCGCGGATGCTTTACAACGACGTCGAAGACATTTCTTTTCTCACTCTTCGACAACGTTGTGCTCGCACCCTGCTGCACCTGGTCGAGCCATACGGCCGGACGAACAAGGAAGGCGTGACGATTTCTCTAAAGCTCTCCCAGGAAGAACTTGCCGACATGGTCGGTTGCTCGCGCGCAATGATCAATCGCGAACTGAAGCAACTCGAGCAGGACGGCGCGATCACGATGACCTATTCGCATTACGTGATTCGAGATCCCACGATATTGGAGTCGATCGCAAGCTCGCTTTGAGTAGCGCATGGACGATCGATCTCACTGAGCTTATCGCGCGTATTCTCGTCCGTTCACTTTCCTATAGCTCCCTCGCTTAACCCGCCTTCCGCACATGTCGCCGCTTCGCGGATGCATCGAGCGAGCGTACCTCCTGAATCAATACCCGCTTGAAATCTTCAAGGATCTGGCCGTAGCCCATGACGTTTTTTCGGTAAATCAGAGCAACCGGCGAGAGCTGAGGACTCGACGTCAGGGCCAACATACACAGATACCCATCGGCGATCTCTTCACGGGCCTGCTGCCAACGCATCACGCCGAGTCGTTCAGAATCGGCTCGCACCAGCCAACGCATGGTTACTGGCGATGTCGATTCAATATCGGCACTCGGTGGCCGCAAATTTTCTCGGAGGAAACTGGCGATGAAGGTCGACCGCAGCAGGGTTCCCTCCAGCGGAAGGACCCACCGTTCCTCGCTCAACTGATGCAATGTCAAGCGACGGCTACCCCGCAACCGATGACTGGGCGCGGCCATCACGCACAAGCGGTCCTCAGCGATTACATCGAACTCCAGTTCTCCGATTTCGGCCTGCGAGAGCGCGTCCGGTGGTAACGATCCGACCACGCAATCTATTTCGCCAGCCAGAAGCCGCTTGATCAAGTCACCAGCAATACCTTCGACAAGCCGGCTCTTCAAATTCGGAAACTGCCGGTGCAACGCGGCCAAGCCGAATGGCAACAGCGCCACCGTGGAAAAAGTGCCGATGCGCAATAAATCGCTCGCGCCGCTATGCACCATCTCGACTTTCTCGCTTAACGCAGCCAGATCATTGAGCAGCACCCTCGCGCCACGTACTGCTACTTCTCCCTCAGCAGACAGAATGACGCCACGCTTGCTTCGGTGGAACAGCGTCGCACCCAACTCACGCTCGATCTCGCCAAGCATTTTGCTTACCGCCGACTGTGACAGGCTCAGTTCCGTGGCAGCTGCACTGAGCGTGCATTGCTCGCCCAGCACCCGCAGAAGTTCGATGTGACGCAGTCGCAACCGCCTGACCGTCTGCACATAGCGTGACTTTCCGTCCATGTATCTATTCCATTTGGTGAAGACTTACCCAAGATTATTCACTATTGAGCATAGATCAATCATGTTAATTTTTCGAACAACGAGCGACGCACAGGAACTCGCAAACGAACATCCCGCCCATGCCGCACAGAAAGGCCGCGCCTACGGCCATTGTCCGGTATGGCAAAGCACCGTATTGAGGAGGCGTCAGCAGGAATGCAAAAAGTCAATGTCCCAGCGTCACGCTATATCGAGGCACTGCATCGCAACCAGGTCGACTATGTCGTGACCGTCCCGGACTGGATTCAACTCGCGCTTCATGCAAGGCTCGAAGCAGGTGTCGGCGGAATAGACGTGGTGCCGTGCTGCAACGAAGACCAGGCATGCGCAGTGTCTGCTGGATTGCATATTGGCGGCAAGAATCCCATCGTCATCATCCAGAACCAGGGCTTCTACGCATGCGTCAACACGATCCGTGCAATCGGCCTCGATGCCCGCCTTCCTATCGTTTTCCAGATTGGCCAATTCGGGAAAGAATTCTCCCTGCTCGGCGCCGATCCGGCCAAGTCCACCCGCAATATGGTCAAACTTCTCGAACCTCTTCTCTCCACGCTCGGAGTTCGCTTCTGGCGCATCGAAACTGAAGCCGATCTGGATAACTTCGACGAAGCGTTTAGCGTCGCAAAGGAAACAAACTGTCCGGTCGCCCTGATCATTGGCGCGCCGATCGGCTGGAATTAACAAGGTGGCCAACTCGATGAATGCCCTTTACGCATGTGAATTGATCGCGCGCCAGCGCGGAAACGCGATCCTCGTCGCGACAATGCGCTCGATGCGCATCTTCGATCAACTTCAGGTTCAACAACCGCGCGTCAGCTCGGTTCCTTTGATGGGCGCCGCCGCCAGCCTTGGGTTGGGTCTCGCGCTGTCCCAGCCACGGCATCGGGTCATTGTGGTCGACGGCGACGCGAGCCTGCTGATGCAGTTGGGTGGGCTGGTTACCGTGTCAGAACGACGTCCCGCTAACCTCGTCCATTTTGTGGTCCACAACGGAACACAATTCACGGGTGGAGCAAATCTGAAAACGCCCGGAGAATCGGTGGTCGATTTTGTCGGCATGGCCCGTTGCGCCGGGTATGTGCGCGCCGAAACATTTAGCGACGAGGAGACACTCGCTAGCAACATCGCCGACATCCTGAGCAGCTGCGGACCGACCTTCGTCGAACTGCGAGTAGAAGCGGAAGATTCAACGTACTCGTTTGATGCCCCACAACGGGAAATGCCCGATTTGCAGTTTCGTCGGATGGGCGAGGAATCGAGGGCCCTGAAGAACTGGTTGAAGGAACACCAATGACGAACCACACCTTCGATTTCATTGTGGTGGGAGCAGGATCGTCCGGCGCGACGGTTGCAACGCGCTTGAGTGAACGTATCAGCGGCAGCGTTTTACTTCTTGAAGCAGGTGCGCCCCGTCAGGACGACTTTTGGGTAAAAGTGCCAATCGGCATCGCGAAAATTCTCAACAACCCGCGTTATGTCTGGCAGTTCAAGACGGAAGCTCAGGCCTCGCTAGGCGGTCGACAGATTTACTGGCCGCGTGGCTTGTTGCCTGGCGGTTCGAGCTCAGTGAACGGGATGATTTATGCGCGAGGTGAACCCGCCGAATACGATCTGTGGCGGGATCATGGCAACGTGGGATGGGGCTATGGTGACTTGCTACCTTACTTCAGAAAAATGGAGTCCACGGTAATGGGCGAGGACGAATATCGTGGACGGAATGGACCGATTCACATAACCGCGCTGGCCCAGACGCCCAACGACCTGTCTGAAGCCTTTATCGAAGCATGCCAGCAGGCGGGAATTCCCGCTACGCCGGACTATAACGGGCGTCAATATGAAGGAGTCGGCTACCTGCAGCTATCGACCCGTCGCGGCCAACGTTGCAGCACCGCGGTCGGCTACCTTAAGAACAGACCTCCCAATCTTTGTCTACAAACAGAAGCTGTCGTGCATCGCGTGATTTTTAAAGGCAAACGCGCGATCGCGGTGGAGTACATGCGGGGCGGCGAAATCTACCGCGTTTCCGCAAGAAACGAAGTCATACTCGCCGCGGGACCCATCAAAACCCCGCAGATCCTTGAGCTTTCTGGCGTCGGGAATGCTCAACATCTGCAAAATCTCGGCGTGCCGGTTATTCATCACTTACCCGGTGTTGGCGAAAATCTGATCGACCATCTGCAATCACGTATGACCTTTGCCTGCACCAAGGGCATTACATTGAACGACATACTGACTAGCCGCGTCCGCCAGGCCGCAATGGGAGCCCAGTACTTGCTGACGCGGCGCGGGCCCATGTCAGCGTCGTCTGCCTCGGTCCACGCTTTGGCCCGGACATGCGAGCGCGAACGGCGTCCCAGCGTCAAAATTCAACTGCACCATCTGAGCGGTCTTGGCCGTTATACCAGCGCTAAAAAAGGCTACGGGCTGGACGACTTTCCCGGCTTTTCCATTGGGTTCTTTCAGTTGCGTCCGGAATCGCGTGGGCACTTGCATTGTCGATCTACGGATCCTGCGGAAGCGCCGGTGATCGACCCTCGATATCTGGACAAGGATTGCGATCGCGAGATTATGGTTGAAGCAATCCGCCTCGCGCGTAAAGTTTCACAGCAATCGGCCATGATGTCCTTTATCGAGCGGGAGACACGTCCGGGCGCCGCCATTGTTTCGGACGAGGAACTGCTGCAATACGTGCGAGACTCAGGCGAAACTTCGTGGCACCCGGTCGGCACCTGCAAGATGGGCGTGGACGATATGGCCGTAGTCGACCCGAGTCTGCGCGTTTATGGGCTTGAGGGATTGAGGGTAGTGGATTCATCGATCATGCCCACCATGCCATCGTCGAATACCAATTCCGCCTCCATCATGATCGGGGAAAAAGCGGCCGACATGATTCTGCAGGCTGCTGGAAACTAGGTTTACCGACAGCGCGGTCAAAGCAATCCAGGCGACAAGCACAGAGGAGACGATGTGGACAACCAGAATTTCGAATCTGGGAAGGCATGGTGGATTGCTTTCCTGTTGTTCGCCTTCATGGCGCTGAACTTCATCGACAAGATTGTGATCGGAATGTTGGCTGTTCCTCTGATGGAAGAACTTCATCTGAAGGCCGGGCAATTCGGTCTTGTCGCAAGCAGCTTTTTCTGGCTATTTTCGATATCAGGAATACTAGGCGGCTTTATTTCGAACCGCGTTTCCACGACGATCATGCTGCTGGTGATGGCGTTGGCGTGGTCGCTTTGCCAGATACCAATGGCGTTGGCATCAGGCGTGGGAGTGTTGGTCGTTTCGCGCGTCCTTCTCGGTATTGCGGAGGGCCCCGCTTTTCCTGTCGCGGTACATGCTTGCTATAAATGGTTTCCGGACAAGAAACGCAACCTGCCCGTAGCCTTCATTGCACAAGGAGGTATGACAGGACTGTTAATTTCCGGTCTGACCATTCCGTTGATTTCCGCGCGCTGGGGCTGGCATGCGAACTTCTACGTGCTATCGATCGCAGGAATCATATGGACGGCGTTCTGGCTGATGTTCGGCCGCGAAGGCAACATCGGCACGACACAAAGTTCGAGCGCAAGCGACGTGGCCAAAGTCCCCTACCCGACGTTATTTAAAAACCCGACCGTAATCGGCTGCATGATTCTGCATTTCGTCGCCTACTGGAGCCTGGCTCTGACTTTGACCTGGCTGCCCGCCTATTTGCAAAAGGGTCTCGGCTACTCTGGCATAGAGGCGGGTCGTTTCTATTCAGCAATGATCGTGTTGTCCATCCCCATCATGATCGGCATTTCTTATGCTTCGCAGCGGATGATGCAGCGAGGGGTGTCGTCCCGAATTGCGCGCGGCCTGCTATCGGGCGCCGTACTCGTGGTGTCGGGTTTGGCACTTCTCGCAATCTGGCTGTTCGAACTGCCGCCATTGTGCCGGGTAGCCGTACTGGGCGCAGCGCTGGCAACGTCACCGGTCATCTACTCGCTCGGACCAGCGATGCTTGCCGAGGTCACACCGAGTCTGCAAAGAGGCAGCATTTTGTCGATCGACAATTCGATCGCTTCAATCGCGGGCATCATCGCACCGCTGTTGTCCGCACTCTTCATTCACGATCTGACCAATGCAGCCGGATACGAGGCCGGGTTCGCGCTATGTGGCGCTCTGATGGTAATAGGCGGCCTGGCGGGCGGATCAATGGCGAATCCACAACAGGGATTGACCAGCCGTCATCGCACAAAGACTGCTGAAGCGACATGACAGCCGATTGCGCGGCCTCCGGCGCGTTGCATCCACACGTCAAATCCGCTTCGTTAAAAAATGGTTTCAATTGTGAACTCGAACTCCAGCATGGCGTGTCTTGATCTGGACTCCATTAGCGGACTCGTCAGGCAATCCCTCAGAAAAGGCTTCCTTCAACGCCAGCAGAAAATGCTGCACCGACGTTGGCAAACGACGCTCCTTCATGGCGGTGATCTGAACAAGCCGCTCATTCAATAAAGGCTCGTCGATGCGCTTTGCGAGCCACGTGCAATCGTCCTGCATGCCTCGAAGAGAGACCGCGCTGCCCAGCGTAATGGTGTCTGTCAGCGCAGCAAAGTGATGCATCGCGCTGGAGCTGTTGCTCGTGAGTAATGGTTCAAGGTGTTTCTCCCGAACCGAACAGCACCAATCTATCAGCTGCCGCACGGTTGTGCCGCGCTCAAGTATCGCGACGGGATAAGCAAGCAGATCATCGAGCGAGAGGACCTCCTTCTGTGCCAAGGGATGCGTCGAGCGCAGCAGCGCGCACACCGGCGCGTTTGCACTGTATTCGACGTTTAAGGCCGTCGATGTAGAAGTAGAGAAAGCCACACCCAGATCGACTTCGCCTATCGTGACCCAGTTCTCGACCTGCGCGGGCGTGCCAGACCTCAGAATAAACCGCGTTCGAGGATGCTCGGCATAGTAAGCAGCCAACACGCTTGGGAGAAAGTAGCGTGTGAATCCCTCGGTGCAACCCACGCGTACGATGCCCTTCCCGAGAGCATGTGCTTCCGATATTTCGTTTATCACCGCCTCACCGTCCATGAGAGCGCGCCGCGCATGCTGAGCCAGGAGTTCGCCTGACTCGGTCAGTACCATGCCACGCGCCATTCGCTCGAACAGGGCCGTGCCGACTTCCTGTTCGAGTTTGGCAATCTGCCGACTGATTGCGGAGATCGCAACATGCAGATTTTCGGACGCTGCCGCAAGCGAACCGGTACGCGCGACTTCGACGAAGTATCTCAAGCCAATACCGTGTAGCACGTTCGCCTCTCTGAGCATTGCCGTTTTGGCAATGCTATCCGCAAATTTTGAAATTGTGGCGAATTTTTGGTGTTTCTAAAGTCTGCTAACACCCGCCAGACAGGAGACGTTGTGAAGGAAGCTACAAACACCCGTGCCGATGCAATTTTGCAGGCTGTCCGAACACTGGATTCTGGCGCCTTCCTCGCCGACCTTCAAAGAAGGGTCGCATTTCGCACCGAAAGCCAGAATCCGGCCCAGTCCCAAACTCTGCATGCGTATCTGACTGATGAAATTGCTCCACTCCTGGCAACGATGGGTTTCGCCAGTCGTGTTGTCCCGAATGCTGTCTGCAAAACCGCGCCGTTTCTCATTGCCGAGCGTATCGAGGGGGCTGAACTGCCGACGGTGTTGACCTATGGACATGGCGACGTGGTGCGCGGTTACGACGAACAATGGCGTAGCGGATTGAAACCTTGGGAGATTGTCGTCGATGGTGACCGATGGTATGGACGAGGGACTGCTGACAACAAAGGTCAGCATTCAGTCAATTTCGCCGCCCTTGCCGCCGTGCTCGACGCGCGTAATGGAAAACTCGGCTACAACATCAAGGTCATCTTCGAAACGGGCGAAGAAATCAGCTCGCCGGGGCTCAACGAAGTTTGCGCAGCCGAAAGCGATGCTCTTGCGTCAGATGTATTTCTCGCGTCCGACGGGCCACGAGTGTCAGCGGAGCGGCCCACCCTGTTTCTAGGATCACGGGGCGGGGTGCCGTTCGACCTCGTCGTCGACTTGCGCGAAGGCGCGCATCATTCGGGGAACTGGGGTGGCGTCCTGCGCAATCCCGCGGTCGTTCTGTCGCATGCAATCGCGAGTCTGGTCGACCGCAACGGCCGCATCATGGTCGACGGGTTGCGCCCGCCCGCAATCACGGATGCGGTACGCGAAGCGCTCGCCGATATCGAACTTGGACGAGATGACAGTTCTCCTGAAATCGACCCCACCTGGGGCGAACCAGGACTGACGCCGACCGAGCGGGTCATTGGATGGAATGCGCTCGAGGTTCTCGCCTTCAAATCCGGCAACGCCGATGCCCCCGTGAACGCAATTCCACCGGTCGCGAAAGCGGTCTGCCAATTGAGGTTTGTCGTCGGCACCGACTGGGAACATCTACGCGAGCATCTCGAAACGCATTTTGCCGGGTTGGGGTTCAACGAGGTTCAAGTAAAGGTCTCGCCCGGAACACCAGCCACCCGACTCGAGCTCGACAATCCGTGGGTCATTTGGGCGCTCGGTTCAATGCGCGAAACCACCGGCAAAAAGCCGGCCTTGCTGCCGAATCTGGGTGGTACGGTCCCGAACGACGTGTTCGCCGGAACGCTCGGCTTGCCAACGCTTTGGATACCGCACTCCTACCCCGCCTGCAATCAGCACGCGCCGAACGAGCATCTCCTGGGTTCCGTTGCGCGTGAAGCGCTCGCAGTCATGGCCGGAATCTGGTGGGACCTCGGCGAGAGCGCAAGCTCGCTCGCGGCGACCCATTCAGACGGTCGCTAACCCCCAGCCAGACCCTTTCTTCTCATGGGCGAAATCGTGCAAAAAAAGCCTCTTAGTCTGATGCAGATAGTTGTAGCGACGTCAGTTGGCAACGCTCTGGAATGGTTTGATATCGCGATCTATGCGTTCTTCGCGGTCTACATCGCGAAGAACTTCTTCCCGGCCGTCAACGAGACGGCTTCGATGCTGCTCACGTTCGGCTCGTTTGGGGCATCCTACCTGGTCCGACCGCTCGGAGGGATGGTGCTTGGAGCCTACGCCGACAAGCGTGGACGGAAGTCGGCCCTGCTATTGACTGTTGGCATGATGATGGTGGGTACCGCGATCATCGCCTTGATTCCGACTTACGCGAAAATCGGACTGGTCGCGCCCATCGGCGTGTTCGTCGCCCGTCTGATACAAGGTTTCTCCGCAGGTGGCGAGTTTGGCGCCTCTACGGCCATGCTCATCGAACACGCGCCGCATCGACGCGGATTGCTGGCGAGCTGGCAGTTTGCGACCCAGGGCCTGGCAACGTTGATGGCATCGATCTTCGGTTTCGCGCTGGCGAAATTGATGCCGGCAGCGGAGCTTGCGGCCTGGGGCTGGCGAGTGCCGTTCTTCTTCGGCTTGTTGATCGGACCGGTGGGCCTGTATCTGCGTCGATATCTGGAAGATGCTTCCGACTTCACCGACGCAAAGCATACACCGACGCCGATTCGCGACGTGCTCAGCAAGCAGAAAGTCCTGCTGCTTATTTCCATCGGCGCGCTCACAGTTTCGACAGCCGTCAATTATCTGCTCCAGTACGTTCCTACCTATGCCATCCGCGAGCTTCATCTGGACGCATCGACTGGCTTCGCAGCCAGCATTGTTGCTGGCGTAATTCTCACTGTGGTCACTCCGTTCGCAGGCTATCTGTCCGATCGCATCGGACGCCTGAAACAGATGTCGGCAACGGCGGCACTGTTTCTCGTAACAGGATACCCTGCCTTCTCGTACGTCGTGGCCCACGTTTCGGTAACGGCGCTGTTCATCCTGGTCGGGTGGCTCGCTCTGCTGAAAGCGGTCTACTTCGGCGCGCTACCCGCGTTGATGTCGGAGATCTTTCCGGTATCCACACGAGCAACTGGCATGTCGATCGGATACAACGTTGGCGTAACGGTATTCGGTGGATTTACCCCCGCCATCATCATCTGGTTGTTAAGCGTGACGGGCAGCAGGAGTGCGCCCAGCTTCTATCTCATGTTCACCGCCGTAATCAGTCTTGCCACCTTGCTGGCAATCAGTAAAACGCAGCCTTTGCGCAGCCGGATCGCCGCAACAGCCTGAACCGTCGTTTCAGATTACTCAAGGTTTCCAGAGGAGCCCGGGTCTGCCCGGGCTCCCTGGGCGACTGCGCCCGCTGCCGGCATGTGCGGGGTGTCCGGGCGGTTGAAGCAGGTATGTATGCCTCGTCCAGTGCTTGACATTACCTGCCCTATTCACACGACGACGAACTGGTGTTGCGCGCCATGTGGGGAATTCGCCAGAACACCCAGCGGCAATTCATAACAACCAGGAGGAAGAACAATGATTCAGAAGAGCTTTCGAACTGTCGCAACCGCAACGGTCATCTCCCTGCTCAGCGCATGTGGCGGCCATGGCGGATCCGGACTCAATGCGTCCCCAGTCGCCGCCGCAAGCACTGCACCGCAGTTCAAGATTGCGATCACCAGCACGGCGGACGTACCGGGCACCTTCGGCAGCGTAGGCGCCTACGAAAAGATCACAGGGACGTTCACCGGCGAAGTCGACCCCAGCGATGCCGCCAACAGCAACATTCAGGACCTTTCCCTTGCGCCGCGCAACGCCAACGGCAAGGTGGAATACCGCTCCGACTTCATCCTCATCAAACCCAAGGACATGAGCAAGGCGGATGGTGTCTTGCGCTATGACGCCCCTAATCGCGGAACTCCCGTCGGCATCGATCCGTACTTCGCTTCCCGAGGCTACGTTTTCCTAAGCGCCGCATGGCAGGGGGATGTGCCCGCCGCCACCGGAAGCGTCACTCTTCAGGTGCCAGTAGCCAAAAACCCTGACGGCAGCAGCATTACCGGTCCCTACCGTTCCGAACTCCTGCCGAACGTCGCCACGACTGATTCGTTGCCGCTGCCCGGTGGCGCGTTCAACTACGCGATGCAGCCTTACGCGCCAGCCAGTCTCGACAATACCCAACCCGGTTACGTCCTGACGCGCCGGGTCAACGAGGCTGACCCGCGCCAACTCGTTCCTGCCAGCGACTGGCGGTTCGCGAAGTGCAGTGCCGGCCAACCCTTTCCCGGTACGCCGGACGGCGGCAACATCTGTGTGAACGGTGGCTGGGACCCTGCGTATATGTACGAGCTTGTCTATGTTGCAAAGGATCCGAAGGTGATGGGTGTCGGGCTTGCTGCACTTCGCGACATGATCACCTTCTTTCGCGGCAGCGCAGCGGATTCGCAAGGCGTGGCCAACCCGGTGGCCGGTTCTATTCAATACACCATTGCATCGGGCGTCTCGCAAAGTGGCGCTTTCCTGAAGACCTTCGTGCACCTGGGTTTTAACAAAAACCTCGCAGGCGCAAAGGTGTTCGATGGCGTGTTCGACCTGGTAGGCGCGCGTCAGACCAACATCAATATGCGCTTCGCAGTACCGGGCGGCGCCGCCGGCCTGCGCTCCGACCACACGTCATTCGGCATATCAGGCACGCGTGCGTTGGCTCCAGACTATGTCGACGACGTGGCACAGCGAACCGGCGGCATCCTCTCACGATGCACAGCGAGCAATACTTGCCCCAAATTCTTCATCACCTTGTCGGCCAATGAATTCTGGAGCGCGACGGTTTCGCCGTTGCTGACCGACGCCTGGGGCACGCGTGACCTGCAACAGCCGGAAAGCGCGCGCATCTACTTCCTTGCGAGCTCGCATCACCTGCTCGGTTTGCCCTCCATGACGGGTGCGCAGCTCGGCGCGCTTCTCGGCCCGTTGTGGGATGGTCTCTACCAGACGAACGGCAACACCTCGGTTACGCTCGTCGTCAGGGCGCTGTATCAGGACATGGAGCAGTGGGTAGTCAATGGAACGCAACCGCCTGACAGTCAAGTGCCCCGGATCGACAACGGCACCCTGGTATGGTCGAATCGGGTCAACTTTCCCGCTATTCCCGGAATGAAATATACAGGCCTGGTGAACACCTTCCCGCTGCTCGCCTGGGGTCCGCAGTTCACGCCGCAGGACGAAACCGGTATTGCGACGCAACTGCCGCCAAGCTACCTCGGACGCGACTACGCGACGCTAGTACCGCAGGTCGATGCCGACGGCAACGATCTCGCTGGTATTCGCAGTCTCGATGTCGCCGTGCCGGTGGCTACGAATACAGGCTGGAACACGACGGTCGTTCCGGGAAGAATCGACCAGGCGGGTCTGTCGGGTTCGATGTTCCCGTTTGCCAAAACCGAGGCAGACCGCGTCGCGTCAGGAGATCCACGGCTGTCCATCACGGCACGCTATAGCGACGAGGCCGGGTACATGACAAAACTGCAGGCCGCTGCTAACGATCTGGTCGCTCGCCGCTTCATGCTGCAGGCCGATGCCGATGCGGCAATTGCAGCGGCCCAGGCAGCGCCCGTCTTGCCTTAAGCGCAGACATCTGTGCGGGTAGGCCGGCACGCACAGAGTCGACTTCCGGGGGCTGGATCTTGCTGACCTCAGCTAGCCCTGTGCCGCGTGCATAATTTCCTGCCGCGCGTGAGCATTCAGTCACGACGCTGCATGGCTGCGATCTCCGGCGCTATCGCAGCGTGGTTAATGATCGCCACCATCGAGATGCCACCAATCACATTACCGCATAGTGTTGGTAGTAGAAAGACGGTGAAGTAGTCGGAAAGGTTGGCCGCGCCGGTCATTACCCCGTACGCCGCCTCTGCAGAACCCGCGATAACGTGCGCGAGCCTGCTTACGCCGACCGTATAAGTGACCAGAAGGATGGTGAGCAGACGTGCCGAGCGCGCACTCGGCAGAAGCCATACCATCAATGCGATCAGCCAGCCGGCGAAGACGCCGCGCACAAGCGTCACCGCGAAGCCAGCGGAGAACGGCGCATGCGCGACCTGCGCGAGAGAGTCAGTGATTTCCGGAGAAAACACGCCCTTAAACTGCAGCATGCCCGCGAAAATTGCCGTGCCGACGAGATTGAAGAACAGAACGATTGTCCAGAGGCGCAGCGTCTTGCCCAAGGTCTTGCGGTCGCGATGCATCAGCACAGGTAGCACCGCGGTCAGCGTGCTCTCAGTAAAGAGCTGCTGGCGTCCAAGTATCACGAAGACGAAGCCGATGGTGTACCCGAGGCTCGACAGCAGGTGGCGCCAGCTCGTCGCCGGCAATGCGCTTTCGACGACTGCCTGCAGGAGAAACGAGAACCCCATCGACATTCCCGCTGCGAGCGCGGACCACATGAGTGCCGAGAAAGTGCGCTCCATCGCGGTCTCGCCCTCCTCTCGTACAATCTCGTGGACGACCAGCGGATGCGGAGTCGAATGATCGGCGGCTTGCTCGCGCTGATCGTCATTGAGGTGCGGCGAATCAGCGCCTGCTTGCGGTTCGGACATGCTCGATCTCCCTTTTAGCCGTCCGATGCCGGATAAATGCGAACGGATGGCACAGGCGCTAGCAAGCGCGGTGCCCGCGATAAGGACAAGGTCGACGAGGCACGCTGTCAAAACATCTGGTGACGCTCAGTAGGCTGCGAATATGGACCACGGCATACTTGAACGCCCCCGAGCAAGCTCTCACAGGCGACCCCCAAGAGGAGGTTCCTAAACCGACCTGTGTCTGATGAGCCGAGAGCCCGTGCCTGGGAGACGGAAATCTATGCGACAGCGCCTCACGACTCTGAGCGAACCTGCGGTTTCACCCATAGCTGACGTTCGTCAGCCAGTTGAGGGCATTGTCAACATCGCAGTGAGTCCCGGGGAAGGCATCCAATACCTCCCAAATTGGACTGCTAGAAGTCAACGGCCGGACATCGCAATCACGCGTTGCGCCATTCGAATGTTCGCGTAATCGACCAGCTTGCCGTCAACCTGTACTGCACCCCGTCCTTCCTTCTCCGCTTCGACCAGTGCGGCGATAACGCGTCGGGCATCACGAATTTCGTCGTCGCCTGGCACAAATGCGCTGCGCGTCGCATCGATCTGGCAAGGATGAATAACCTGCTTTCCGTCAAACCCCATACTCGCAGCCTTAATCGCCAGTGCCCGCGTCAGATCCGCGTCACGGAATGCCCCGCAGGGTCCATCAATCGCTCTCAGGCGGTGAGCGCGGGCCGCGACCAGAATGCGCATCATCGGATAAGCCCACATATCAAGTGCTGTGCTTGAACAGTCCCCTTGCGGGGAGCGCGAGGTCAGTTGGTACGCGGGATGCGAAAGCCCGATATCAACGCCTTTCGCCCCAATCGATGCTGAAAAGTCGCCCACGCCAAAATGAAGTGACTCGATCAATTCGGAATGTCCGGCAATCTGTTCACAGTTTGCAAGTCCGAGAGCCGTCTCAATCATTATTTCAAGCCTTATTGGCGTTGTCCTATGCTGACCGTGTCTGTCGATCATGCTGACGAGGCTATCGACGTGTCCGGTCTGCTCAACCTTCGGGATGAGAAGCGTATCGAGGCGGGGCGCGGACTTCAACAGGCGTGCAACCTCTGTTTCAATGCTCCCGCTACCCGGTTCGTTGATACGCACACTTACCGATTTTTGCCCCCAATCGAGCTCGTTGATCGCTTCGATGGCGCCGAGCAGTGCAGCCTCCTTTTGACCTTGCGGAACGGCATCCTCCAGATCAAGAAAGACTGCATCGGCGGTACTACGGGCCGCCGATTCGACCATACGGCGGTGATTTGCCGGGACTGCGAGAAAGGTTCGAGTGACACGCATGGAACATTGATCCTAATACGTTCAGAGATACATCAAGCGATGCGCAGACGAGATGGATGCAACCCCAACTCTCCAAGAATTTCTTCTGTATGTTCGCCTACGTCAGGTACGCTTTTCATTGCAGGCGAAAGTCCCTCGATGATCATCGGAGGCAGAAACACCTCAAGCGGACCCTCTGGGCTGCCGATCGACGTCACTCGTCCGCGCTCGTGCAATTGTGGATGTGCAAGGAAATCTTCGACCGTGTTCATGCGACCGTTAGCGATCGCTGCCCGCTCAAGAAGGTCGATCAGATCGCCGCTTGTCAACTTCGAAAAGTTGTCATTAATTAACGCTTCAAGTGCTTCCCGATTGCCCACACGAGCCGGATTCGTCGCGAAGCGGGGATCAGTGCGTACCTTCGGGTCGAGCAACACCTTTTCACAAAAGCTACGCCACTCCCGCTCGTTTTGTATCCCGAAGAAAACCGTCTTGCCATCGCCTGCGGTAAATGGACCGTAAGGGGCAATCGTCGCGTGTCGAGCGCCCGAGCGCTCGACCGGTTTGCCACTGTCGCGTGTGTAATAGGCTGGGTAGCTCATCCATTCAGCCATTGCGTCAAACAAAGAGACTTCAAATGCAGTGCCTTTGCCTGTGCGCTCACGACGATAGAGCGCAAGCAGAATTCCATTTAGCGCGTACATTCCAGTTGCAATATCAACAATGGACAAACCGCACTTCGCCTGCTCGCCAGGCGTCCCATTAATGGACAAGAATCCTGTCTCGCATTGGACGAGAAGATCATAGGCTTTCTTCTGCGCATACGGACCGGTCGATCCGTAGCCCGAGATATCGCATGCGATAAGTCGGGGATGACGTTCGACAAGCGATTTTGCATCGAGGCCAAGTCGCTTCGCAGCACCGGGGGCGAGATTCTGAATGAACACGTCGGCGCGCGGCAACAATTCGTCCAGCACTTCCTGCCCAAATTCTGATTTCACGTCGAGCGCCAAACTCTCTTTCGAACGATTCGCCCAAACAAATTGACTCGACATACCGTGCATCGCCGTATCGTACCCTCGAGCAAAATCGCCGCTGCCGGGTCTTTCTATTTTGATGACACGTGCCCCCCAATCAGCAAGATGTCGACTTGCGAGCGGAGCGGCGATCGCTTGCTCAAGCGACACCACCGTGATGTTTTCGAGTGGAAGTTTCATTTCCGGCGCTTTCTCAGTTGGTTGACGGTGGTTTAACGGGCAGTTAGGTCACGCCCATCACCTTGAGAAAGTTTCCCGCAGTCGAAGCGGCCTGTGAATCATCGATTTCTGAAAGCCGCGTTCACAATTGAAGACTTGCGTGTGCGAGACGACGGCCGATTTAACACAGCGTGCATCGACGCGATACCTCGTGTCGTTTCACGCAACCCTGTTCTGGGTGCGTTGCACCATGAAACTCGCCAGGTTCGCGGAAACAGCGAGAGCAAGCGTCTCGACGGCCGAAGCGCTTGCCCAGGCAACATGAGGCGTCAGTAAGAGATTATCCGGCTGACCGGTGACGAAACGGTGCTGTTCGTGCGGCGGTTCAACCCGCAACACGTCTAGCGCAGCGCCAGCAATGGTTTGGCTGAACAGCGCAGCTTCGAGTGCCCGTTCGTCAACGAGCGCTCCTCGTGCTGTGTTAATCAGCAGTGCAGTAGGACGCATCATTGAAAGTTCGCGTTCGCCAATCAGACCCTGCGTCTCGGGCGACAAAGGGCAATGCAGGGAAATCACATCGCTGGTGGCAAGCACACTGTCAAATGAGGTATAGCCGGGCCGAATCTGAGTTCTACCTTTTCTTTCGCTTAACAAGACTCTCATGCCCAATGCCATGGCGATCCTCGTGACCTCTCGTCCTATTGCACCCGATCCAATCAAACCCAGCGTCGCACCGCGGATTTCGCGGATGGGCGCGTCGTGTACACAAAATACGGGCGACGCGGCCCAGGCAGACGACGCCAATTGACTGTAGGAAAGCATTTGCCTTCGCAGCATGAAAATGCAGGCAACGACGTGCTCGGCGACACTCGACGCGGCATAGGCCGGCACATTGGAAACCTGAATGCCATGTTCCCGGCAATAAGCTACGTCTACACTGTCGTAGCCGCTTGCCGCGACGCAGATGTATTTGAGGCGCGGAAGTTGACGCAGTGTGTCTGAGTACAATGGCACCTTGTTGGTGATTGCGATATCAGCATCTGCAAGCGCATCGAGAAGTTCATGCTCGCGGGTCGCTGCCCGCTCCGTCCAGCGATCGGACGTTCGTGGCCGCGGCACTCGCACAGGCAAGGTCGCGCTGTCGAGAAAGACGATATGGCTCATGTAAGTGGATATCTCCCACGTTCGGTTGTGTCCCCGGCCTCTGGCGCGAGGCCCGGGTGCGGAGATTGCAGATGGCGAACAAAATTCTGTGCTGAGCGCGGTAGCGCGTCGAAGTCACGATAGCCGATCAGACTCTCCAGCTTCGTCCATTCATCGGTAAAGGGTACGACCTTGTAGCCATAGCTCTCGTCGGGCGTCTCTACCGTGACGTCCGTCATGACAGCGAGACCGATGCCGGAGCGCACCATGGTGCGCATTGCATCGAAGCTCGTAACCTGAAGACGGATTCGCAACTTGCGCTGCAGGTCTGCCGCATACGACTGCATCATTCGAAAGATCAGGCTGCCCTCGTGGAAGGCGATCAAATCGTAATCCAGCGTCTCGGCGAACGAGACTTCACTGCGGTCTGCCAGCGGATGCTGTAACGGAACCACGGCAACGAGATTGGAACGTCTGAAAGAATGCACAATCAGTCCGGCAGTCGACACTCCCGACCAGAACACACCCAGATCGGCGATCCCGTCCCGCAGCGCGCGGACAATAAACGGGCTGCTCCACTCTTCAAGATGGACGTCGATCTGCGGATAAGATTCGAGAAACGTACGAATAGTTGGACCGAGGAAACCGACGATCGCAGTGCTATTGGCGAAAATACGGACTTCGCCCTTTGAGCCGTCCCCGAACTCGCTCATCTGCGCGCGCATGCGGGCCATTACCAGCATCATGTCCTTCGCGTGATTGACGAGTTCAAGGCCGGCTGGAGTGGGTCGCACGCCCATGCTTCGACGTTCGAGCAACTGTACGCCCAGCACATCCTCGAGATCGCTAATCCGCTTACTGACGGCCGACGTCGCAATGAAATGACGCTCGGCCGCTCGCGCGAAATTACGTTCCTCAATGACCGTTAGAAATATTTTTAGCGTAACGAGGTCAATCCGCATGCAGCATCCATATTTCGCCGGCGGGGCGAGCATTGCGCGCGCAGCTTGCAGATTCGACGCCCAGGCGCGGCGCGCGCAACGCTTTGCTTTAACCGTGATTAAGAGTAATTGTCTTCAACGTGGTAAAGCTCAGCAAACCCTCTATCCCCTTCTCGCGACCATAGCCACTTTGCTTGACGCCGCCAAACGGCAACTCTATGCCCCCGCCTGCGCCGTAGCAATTGACAAAAACCTGGCCTCCGTGAAATGCGTGAGCCAGTCGCATCTGACGGCCCCCGTCACGCGTCCAGATTCCTGCGACCAAGCCAAAAGCGGTATCGTTGGCCAGACGAATGGCCTCGGCTTCATCTGAAAACGGCATTGCCACCAGTACGGGACCAAAAACTTCATCCTGGGCCAACGTGTGCTTATGCGGTACGTCACGCAATAAAACAGGAGGTTGGAAGTAACCGCCTTGTGCCGCGTTCGGCGCAAGTTTTCCGCTAGCCGCAAAGCGGATATTGTCGGCATCTGCCCGGGCAAGGAAGGTCTTCACCCGATCCAGTTGAGTAGCGTTGATTAGAGGTCCGCAGTCGTAATCTCCGTCCGCAGGGCCTGCTGTAACGGCCTCGAAGCTACGGGCCAGTCGTTCGATAAGCTCCTCGTAAAGCGACGACTGCACCAATAATCGACTCCCCGCCGAACACGTCTGACCGCTGTTTTGCACGATCGCATTGCGAATGACCGGCAACGCAGCGTCAAGATCGACGTCATCGAATACGATCTGTGGAGATTTGCCACCTAGTTCGAGGGTTACCGGACAATGATGCCGGGCCGCTGCCTGAGCGACGGCTGTGCCGGTCGCCGGCGAACCCGTAAAGGATATGTGCGCGATGCCCGGATGTTCAGCAAGTGCGACGCCGGCCTCCCTCCCATAGCCCGTTACGATGTTCAGCACGCCAGCGGGCAAACCCGCTTCGGCTGCCAGTTCGGCCAGCTTGAGATATGAGAGGCACGCATCTTCGGCTGGCTTAACCACACATGCGTTGCCCGCCGCAAGCGAAGCTGCGACACTGCGGCCGAACATGGCGGCCGGGTAATTCCATGGAATGATATGTCCGGTCACGCCGTGCGGCTCGCGAACAGCAAGTACCGTGTGCCCAGGCAAAAAAGGAATAGTTTGTCCATGCAGCTTGTCGCAAGCGCCGGCATAGAATTCCATGTAGCGGGCGCATACGGTGATGTCCGCGGCGGCCTGCTTCAATGGCTTGCCAGTGTCCTCCGACTCGATGCGCGTAAGCGACTCGTGATTGTCGAGGACGAGCCGGCCTAGTCGCGCGAGAATGCGGCCACGCTCGACCGGACCGGTACGCTGCCATGTAGTGTCGAAGGCTTCGCGCGCTGCTTTGACTGCAGCATCGATATCCGCGGCGTTGCCGCGCGCGATGCGGGTGAACTCCAGGCCCGTGGATGGATTGACCACGGCTATCGTCTCGCCGCTCGAAGGGGCCACCCATTTGTTGCCAATAAAATGTTGGGCTGTCACGTCATTTCCCTTGTACCGAGATTTCGCGTTCCTGACGGCGTTGGCCGGCCTCGAGTATCCCATCATCGTTTTCGATGGAAAGTGGCGTCCAGTTCGTCGAGCGTACGAAGTCGCCACGCGGATTTTCGACGTCAAGCGGACGGTTGGCAACGCGGTTATAAGTGATGTACGCCTGCCAGCGATTTTCTGCCGACATATTCACGCCCGAGCCATGGATAGTAAGACAGTGAAATAGCACCAGTGTGCCCGCCTTGCCGACGATCGGCACTGGTGCACCGGACGTCTCGAGAATTTTCTTGATGCGGTCGCGCTGAACGGCGCGCTGAGGCAGTTGATAAGCGGCCTGGCTATCGTCGTAGTAATGCTCCACAAGCCCCAGTTTATGACTGCCGGGGATCATGTATAACGAGCCGTGGATTTCCTGGGTGTCGCTGAGCATGACCATAGCCGTCAGCATGTCGTTTTCCGGGTAGCCATCGTGCACCCAGTAACCGAAGTCTTGATGCCAAAGCCAGCCCGTACCTTCTAGCGCAGACTTGGTGTTCACCTTGGTGTGCGCGATATACACCTCGTCGCTGCCAAGCGTCTGCATTACCGGACGCAACAGACGCGGTGTGCGGGTCAATGCCCGATACTGAGGGGAGGCGACCAGGCCGTCGTCCTCGTGAACCCGAAAAATTGAACGTATTGCTCCCGAGCGTTCGCGAAAGATCGAATCTGCCTCGATCGCACTCAGACGCTCGGTGTCTCTCCTGATGGCATGCACTTCCTCACTGCTGTAGCAATTAGGAATAACGATAAATCCGTCACGGTGGTAATCCGCAATCTGTTGTTTGGTCAGTTCCATCTCGTCTCCTTGTTAATCAGACCAGCCTACGAAGCAAGTCTAAAACAGCGGCGCGCTCCCCAGGTTGTCCAATCGCGATGACGGCGTTGCCAAGTTGAGAATGGGCCACCCCTCGTGTTCTTGCATACTTGGCTTGCGCACCGGATCGGAATTGCTTACGTTCAGGTGACGCAGACATAAGTGCAGCGAGAGAGCCGCCAAACCCATTATGGAGCGAGACATGTCAATCAACCCTCCGGCAGCGATGCCTTACGCGGAAGCGCCGCTAGACGAGCGCAGCGTCTATTCGAAGGTATCGTGGCGATTAATCCCTTTTCTACTGCTGTGCTATACGGCTGGATACCTCGATCGGGTGAACGTTGGTTTCGCTAAGCTGCAGATGCTCGATCAATTGAAGTTTAGTGAGACGGTCTACGGTCTGGGGGCAGGCATATTCTTTATTGGTTACGTCATTTTTGAAGTTCCAAGCAACATCGTCATGCACAAGGTCGGCGCGAGAATCTGGATCGCGCGGATCATGATCACGTGGGGCCTCATTTCCGCGGCAATGGTGTTTGTCAAAACGCCGACCACCTTTTATGTGATGCGGTTTCTTCTAGGCGTAGCGGAAGCTGGGTTTCTCCCGGGTATTTTGTTATATCTCACCTATTGGTATCCGTCGTCACGCCGTGGAAGCATCATCGCCCTTTTTTTGGGAGGCATTCCGCTTGCCGGTATGCTAGGGGGCCCCTTATCCGGGTGGATCATGCACGCGTCTGCCAATGTCGGTGGATGGTCCGGATGGCAGATGATGTTCCTGCTCGAAGCGATCCCGTCAGTGCTGCTCGGCATCGCCGTATTTTTTATCCTGGGAAACGATGTCCGCTCCGCGAAATGGCTGACTGAATCCGAAAAAAGATTGCTCGAAGCCAAGCTCGAAGGTGAGACCCCGGACACGCAGGTACATTCGCTGCGTGGCGCATTCGCCGACCCGCGCACGTGGATCCTGTGTGTGATGTATGCCTTTATCCTGATGGGCGAGTATGGCGTTCTGTTCTGGATGCCGACCATCATCAAGGACACCGGCGTTTCAGATCCGCTGCAGGTCGGCTTGCTGACGGCTATCCCATATACCGCAACCGTGATCGCCATGTTTCTCGTCGGGCGGCACTCGGACCGGACCCGTGAGCGCCGGTGGCATCTCGCCTTGCCTGGCGCTGTTGCCGCAATAGGACTTGCGCTCGCCGCCATGTATCCACACAGCACCGTGATGGCTGTAGTCGGACTGACGATTGGCACAATGGGCGTCCTTTCTGTTGTGTCGCAGTTCTGGATTCTGCCTCCCGCTCTTCTAAGCGGCGTGGCAGCTGCTGCAGGGATCGCGCTCGTTAATTCGGTTGGGAACCTTGCCGGCTTCGTTAGCCCGTACATGCTTGGGTGGATCAAGCAGAACACCGGCACGACAAGCATCGGACTTTATATACTCGCCGCAAGCATGCTAGTCGGAAGCTTGACAGTGTTCTGCTTTCCCTCGCGACTGATCAATCGTTAGGTCCCGGCCGCACCATAAAAAAATGACACATCGCGCGGACTGGAATGCGGGACCTTCAAGTTCGGCGATGTTTGACGACGAGCCGGAGTTACCAATGACATGGCAGCACTTTCTGACGGTAGGGGCGGAGGATAGTACGACCGACGCGCAGTGTTTGCTAGGGGAAACCGGGTGGACACTGCATCGATCAAATCGGCTTCCATCTCGACTGTTCAATTGGCTCAATGGTGAGGATATTCCTGACAGGGCGAGAGAAATCCTTGCCATGCAACCGCGTTTCGCTGAGGCGTCCGGTTTGATCCGCGTGCCCTCAGAGCGCGAGAATCTTTGTGGCATAC
This sequence comes from Paraburkholderia sp. BCC1884, assembly GCF_900996225.1. Classification (GTDB taxonomy): domain Bacteria; phylum Pseudomonadota; class Gammaproteobacteria; order Burkholderiales; family Burkholderiaceae; genus Paraburkholderia. The sequence goes on from NZ_CAAJGL010000123.1 coordinate 89,264, forward strand.
GGGAAGTCTGGGTTCTGGCGCGGACAACCTCAGGCCTGGCGTCGATTGTGGTGTGCGACGCCGAAGACTCACTTGAAGCCCAATTTCATCGTCGTATTGCTTTGGCGAAAGAACAGGCATTGCGCTATTTCGCTCGACAGGCGTTGTTGCTCGTCCAGTCTCAAGCCCCGACGGATAACATGACTGAGTTTGCCAAATTCTCCGCGATACAGGGTCATCCAGATCCGGTGGGTGATCGGATTTATAGTATGCCGAGCGAGAACTCCATTGCCCTAAGTTATGTATGGCTTGGACCACTAACCTGACGGAGTGGAAAGCGACACACATTGCGGTGTAACTCAGTCAGGCTCGTGGCCTGCCGCCGCAATTTCCTTCGTACCTGGCAACTCCGCGCCTCGCGCCTGAATCGGTCGATCATCCGGTGTCTCAAAGGAAAGGCAAAAGCGGTGGATGGAATTCCATCTCTTGTTGCCAGCTACCAGCCGGCTCGCAGATCAATTGCACCGGTGTGCCGATGCGATCGCCTTCGCCATACGGTCTGCCTCTGCAGCCTGACAGGCGGCAATCTCCTTCCGCAAGAACCAGTTTGCCATCGGCCGCCTGCGCATCAAAGACCCAACCCGGTTTGCAATCTGGAGTGCGGTGCTCGCGGCACGAAGCGTGTGGGTTGAACACGCTTCGCTCACCTCCGATCCATTTTTTTCACCGCGACCATCGATTTGCGCTCAGCGCGGCAGAGGATGTGGCGAATGTGCAGACGCGCGTGCGCTCAGCGCCGCGGCCGCCTCATCTTCCGGGTCTGCGGACAGATCCCGCCTGAAAGTCTCCGCGAGGAAAAACGCGCACACGAGGCTCAGCAATGCAGTCGCGCCGATATAGATCGAGATGGGCAGCGTCTGGCCATAGGTGGCGAACAGATAGGTGGCGATCAACGGCGTCGGTCCTGACGTAATGATGCCGGCGATCTGATACGGCAGCGAAGCACCCGTATAGCGCACCCGCGTACCGAACAGTTCCGCAAACCACGTTGATTGCACGCCGTACACAGACGCCTGACTCAACGCGATACCGCAGACGTACGCCACGAAAATCAAGGTCGGATTGCGTGTCTCGAGCAACGGAAAGAACCCAAAGCCATAGATCCCCACGAACACCGCGCCGAGCATGAAGACGGTCCGGCGTCCGATCACGTCCGACAGTTTGCCGAACAGCGGCAGGGTGATGAGCGCAAACGCACAACCCACAATGATGGCGTTCAGCAACAGTCCACGCGACAAGCCGAGCCGCGTCGTTCCGTATACCAGCACGAACACGTTGATCACGTTGAAGGTGATGTCGACCGCGAAGCGCGTGCCGATCGTCAGCACGAGGTCTTTCGGATGCCGGCGCAGTAACTCGATCAACGGCGCCTTCACGACCTGCTTGCTCGCCTTGATCTGTTCGAAGACCGGCGACTCCATGACGCGCAGGCGGATGAACAGACCGATCGCAATCAGCGCGACGCTCAGCAGGAACGGCAGGCGCCATCCCCATGAATAGAACGCGTCCGACGGCATACTCGAGACGGCTTTGAAGACCGCGGTCGAGAGCATCAGCCCCAGCGGCACGCCCAATTGCGGGAATGCGCCGAAGAAGCCACGCTTGCTGGCTGGCGCCGTTTCGACCACCATCAACACCGCGCCGCCCCATTCCCCGCCGACGCCGAGCCCTTGCAAGAAGCGCATCGCAACCAGCAGGATCGGCGCCCAGACGCCGATCGAGGCGTACGTCGGCAGCAGGCCGATCACGAAGGTGCCGACACCCATGATCGTCAGCGTCGCGACGAGCGTCGCCTTACGTCCGATCCGATCGCCAAAGTGCCCGAAAAACACCGCGCCGAAGGGCCGTGCGAGATAGCCGACCGCAAAACTCCCGAACGCTGCGATGGTGCCGACCATCGGATCGAACGAGGGAAAGAACAGTTTGGCGAAGACCAGCGCCGAAGCAGTGGCATAGAGAAAAAAGTCGTACCACTCAATGGCGGTCCCGACCACCGAAGCGACCAGCACACGGTTGACGGCCGACCGGCTGATAACCGGCGCATTGCCGGATGAAACGGACGATGTATTCATGTCTCCTCCCTCTCTGGGAATCTATGTTTTTGAACTGCTGCGTGTCGGCGGCGCGGGTCCGCCGGCCCGTTGCGATAAATTCGCTGCACTCACCAGTGCAGTTCCATCGGGAACTGGTCAAGCGTTTCGACGCCGCCCGCGGTCAACCGCACGATACGTTCTGTGCGCAAACCGCCGACGTTCGGCACCGTGATCGTCGCCTTCAGGGTAAAGACCATGTTTTCCTGCAGCACGGTCTTATTGCCCGGCCCGATCCACGGCGCTTCTTCCTCCGGGTCCATGCCGGTGCCGTGCCCGGTGCCATGGCCGCGCGCTTCGCTCGAGTATTGCTCATAGTTCGATTTCACCAGCGCCTGCTGGATCACCGCATTCAGTTCCGTGGCCGCCATGCCGGGACGCGCGGCCGCAAGCCCCGCTTCGACCGCGCGCGCCGCTGCCGCAACGATCGCCATCTTCTCGGGACTCGCCGGACCGTACGTGAACCCGCGTCCGCCATCGGCTACGTACCCACGATAACGCGCACCGATGTCGGTCATGATGAGGTCGCCTGGTTGCAGGATGCGATCGGTGGGACGCGCCAGGTTATACGCCGAGCGCGGCCCGGATTGCACCATCGAATCGAACGCGGTCCGGTCCGCTCCTCCCGCGAGCATCGCGCGGTCAGCGATCAAAGCGAGCTCGCGCTCGGTATAGGGACGACCGTCGGCGAGCGCGTCGCGGATCGCGGCCATCGCCGAATCGGTCAGCGCGGCGGCTTTGCGCATCAGCGCCACTTCGGCATCGCTCTTGATCGCCTTGATCTCGGCCAGCACCATCGTCGGTTCGAGCCTCAGTTCGCCCAGACCGGCGTACAGGCGTTTCAGCAGGTCCGCGGGGATATAGGCGGCGCCGGCAAGACCGACCGCGCCGCTGCGATGCCGTGACGAAAATGCCTGCACCTGCTGCGTGACTTCGCGCAGGCTGCGCACCTCGAACCCGGTCACGCTGGTCGCGTAGTCGAAGCATTGATCCGACACGAACAGCGTCGGGTCGCCATCGACGGGCAGCAGCAGGATCGCGTTGGCGATGTCGGATACGCCGTCGAGCGGACGGAATTCGGTGAAATAGCCGATGTTCGCGCCACGCCAGCAGTCACCGAATGCGAGCAGACCGACCAGGCCCGCCTTGTCGAGTGCACCACGGACCTTGGCCACGCGACCGAGGAATTCGTCAGTGCTGATGCCTTCCGGCGGAATGTCTTTGGTGCGAGTGTTCATTGCTTCTTTGTCTCCTGTACGACTGCATATGCAGGTGCCGGATGCACCCGGTCTCGATGCCAATCAAGCGAATCCGCCCGAGTTGGAACGCTGGACGTCTTCTGCATAGTAGAATCTATCGATATGCTTTTATAATGAAAAATAACTCAATAACTATATCGATATGGAATACCTTGAGCAGACATCATGACCGCAGCTTTCCAGCCTGATTCCGGTGCCGGCGTCGCCAGCCACTTCGATCCCACGCGCCTGAAGACGCGCCAATTGGCGCTGATCGTTCAGCTCGACATCCATCGCTCGGTACTGCACGCGGCGAATGCCGCGCACATGACCCAGCCGGGGGCGACCAAGTTGCTGCGCGAACTCGAAGAAACCATGGGTGTGGACCTGTTCGAACGCCATCCGCGCGGCGTCGAGCCCACCTGGTACGGCGAGGTGCTGATCCGCCACGCACGCAGCGTGCTGGCGGAGTTGCAGCACGCGTACGACGAAGTGTCGGCGCTCAAGGCCGGCCTGACCGGCCAGGCGATGATTGGCACGGAGGTCACCGCGGCCACCAGCCTCGTGCCCCAGGCGGTGGCGCTCCTCAAGAAGCGCTTTCCACGGATTCGCGTCAACATCGAAATGGAGTTCAGCGAGGTGCTGGTGCAGCGCCTGCTGGAAGGGCGGCTGGATATGATCGTCGCGCGAATCCGCAATCCGGACGATCTCGCGGAACTGCACTACGTTCCGCTTGCCGAAGCACAGCACGCGCTGTTCGCGCGCGTTGGCCATCCGCTCGCCAGGCGCAAGGCGCTTGGCTGGGACGAACTCGCGCCGCAAACCTGGATCTTGCCGCCGAAAGGCAACGTGATGCGCAATCAGTTCACCCAGCTGTTTCTCGAACGGAAGCTCGCGTTGCCGACGGACGTGGTCGAGAGTTCATCGTTGCCCGTCATCACCAGTCTGCTGCAAATGAGCGATATGATCGCGCCGCTTGCGCGCGAGCCGGTGCGGCCTTACTGCATTGCCGGCGCGCTTGAACCGCTGCCGTTCGAGTTCGATCTGAAGCTCGGGCCGGCGGGTATCATCACGCGGCGCGGCGAACGGCTCTCGCCGGGCGCCCGGGCGATGTTGCAGGCGCTGCGCGAGTCCGCCGGGTTCGATGCCAAAGGCCCCGACACGGACCCCGACTGAGCCGCAACAACTGGATCAGCGTGCGCCGTTCGCCGGGACGCTCGCGTCGGCTTCCAGCAGCCATTCATGAGCCGGCTCGTTATGCACGTGCCAGGTACGACGCGGACCGGCCATCACGTTCAGGTAGTAGAGGTCGTAGCCATGCGCGGCGGCCACCGGATGATAGCCGCGCGGCACCAGCACGACATGCTTGTCGTAAGGCACGAACGTCTCGTCAAGGCTGCGGTCGTCGGTATAGACCCGCTGAATCGCAAAGCCCTGCGGAGGCGAAACGCGGTGGTAATAGGTTTCCTCCAGATAGGTCTGCTGCTCGCCGTCGTCCGTATCGTGCCGATGCGGCGGATAGCTGGACCAGTTGCCTGCTGGCGTCACCGATTCCACCACCAGCAAGCTCTCGGCCGGTTCCGTTTCCGGCAGGATATGGCGCACATGACGCAGATTGGCACCGCGGCCGCGGGTTTCCTGCCTGACCTCGCCGGGTGCGATAAAGCGCGGCGCGAGGCCACCCTTCGCGGGCGCGGAGCAGATCCCCAGTTCGAGCTCATCCTCGGCCACGATCGTGTAGCGCGTATGCGGCGGCACGTACATGGACCACGGCGCGCCTTCGAACGGCGACATCCGCGCACCGATCACGCGGCTCGCGAGCCCCTCACAGCCGGCCGTTGCGTGCCCCTTGACGAGCACGACCACGACCTCACGATCGCCCGTCTCGCGCGTAAGCGTGGCGCCAGCCTTCAGGTCGAAGACATCGAAACCGACGTATCGCCAGCCGGCGCTTGCCGGCGTGATGTGGATAATCTGGCCGTCTTCGGCATGCTTCGACGGTTTGACGAGCAGGTCGCTCATGTGATGCTCCGGTTATTTATCGTGACGACTGTGCGCAACCCCGCCTCGCCGCGCCTGGCGAGCACGGTCGTCAATCGGTACAAGCGTCCATGGCCTTGACGACGCCCTGCGCGCGGATCGCGTCCAGGTGGCGCACGACTTGTGCGGTGAAGGGCGGCTGCGCCCGTAGATCCTGTCCAAAGATCGATTCGATCGCGAATACCGCTTGCACCGCAGCGCTGGCATCCGCATGTGAAGTCGCGCACGCCGCCTCGTGCAACGTATCGGCGAGCGGATCGGCGATCTTATAGGCGCGTCCTGTCTCGTCCCGACCGCCGAGGTAGACGATCCAGCCCGCCAGCGCAAACGCAAGACGTTCGGTCGGCGCGCCACTTTTCAGATTCGCGCGCACGCTTTCCAGCCAGCGCTGCGGCAGTTTCTGCGAGCCGTCGGTCGCAATCTGATGCAGGCGGTGATCGAGCGCGGCGTTACGAAACCGCGTGAACAGTTCAGCGCGATAGCTAGCCAGGGCGGGGCGCGACAAGCTCGGCTCGACCTCGTCCCGCAACATGCTTTCGACAAAGTTCAACATGGCCGGCGCCGCGATCGCCTGATCGACGGTGTCGTAGCCGATCAGCGAGCCGAGATACGCAAGCGCCGAATGGGCGCCGTTCAGCATCCGCAATTTCGCCTGCTCATAGGGACGCGCGTCGTCGACAAGCGTCGCGCCTGCCCGCTCCCACGCCGGACGCGGCCCCGCGAATCGATCCTCGATCACCCATTGCGAAAACGGTTCGGTCATCACCGGCCACGCGTCGTCGGCGCCGAGCTGAGCCGCTACGCGCAGGCGATCGGCGTCGGTGGTAAACGGCACGATCCGATCCACCATCGTGTTGGGAAACGCGCCCTCCCGCTCGATCCAGCCGGCCAGCGCAACATCCACCTCACGCGCGAACGCCAGCGTCAGCGAGCGCATCGTGTCGCCATTGGACGGCAGGTTGTCGCACGAGAGCACGGTAAACGGTCGAAGACCGCCCGCACGGCGTTGCGCCAACGCTCGCACGACAAAACCGATCGCGCTTCGCGGCGCGGCTGCATCGACCAGATCATGAGCAATGTCGGGATGATCGAACTGCAGCGTGCCGCTCGCCGGATTGCGGCAATAGCCTTTCTCGGTGATTGTCAGGCTGACGATATGGCAATGCGGATCGGTCATCGCCTCGAGCACGGCAGCGGGCGACTGCGGCGCGACCAGCGACGTGATCAGTGCACCGATCACCTGGAACGAGTCGGTAGCGCCGTCACGCACATCGACGGTGTACAGATTGTCCTGCGGCGCGAGCGCCTGCGACGTGTCCGCGCGCCGGAGCGAAACGCCGACGATGCCCCAGCGGTGATCGCCGGCGCGCAACACATGCTCGGTGTACACCGCCTGGTGTGCGCGATGGAATGCGCCGAGACCCAGATGCACGATGCCCGCCTCAAGGCTCGCGCGACGGTAAGCGGGAACGGAGATTTCGCCAGCGGCGCGCGCCGCGAGCGAAGCCATGCTGTCGTTATTCAGCCGCATCATGCGCCGGGTGTTTGGCGAGGCCTTCCCAGATGCCGTTCAGATAAACCGCGCCCAGCGCGCGGTCGAACAGTCCGTAGCCTGCGCGGCCAGTTTCACCCCAGATCATTCGCCCGTGGTCCGGCCTTGCATAGCCTTCAAAGCCGGTTTCGAAATAGGCTTTGACGATTTCCGCCATGTCGAGCGAGCCGTCCGCCGAGCGATGCGAGGTCTCGTGAAAGTCGCCGGCGGCGTTGGTCTGCACATTACGCAGGTGCGCGAAATGAATCCGGCCACGCGCGCCGAACTCACGCACCAGAGCCGGAATATCGTTCTGCTGATCGGCGCCCAGCGAACCGGAACAAAGCGTCAAGCCGTTAGCGGGATCGTCGACGATCGACAGCACACGCTGCAGATCGTCGCGATTCTTCACGATGCGCGGCAACCCGAAAATCGGCCGCGGCGGATCGTCTGGGTGGATCGCCATCCTGATGCCGGCCTCTTTGGCCACCGGAATGATCGCCCGCAGAAAGTAGGCGAGATTTGCCCAGAGACCGGACTCGTCGAGCGCCTCGTAATCGCGCAGCAGCGCCTTCAACTGCTCGGGCCGATAGCTCGCGTCCCAGCCGGGCAACTGGATGCCCTCGCTGACATCGAGTTCGCGGATCGCCTGCGTGTCAAACGCCAACGTGGTTGAACCATCGGGCAACCGCATTTCCAGCGACGTGCGGGTCCAGTCGAACACCGGCATGAAGTTGTAGCACACCACCTTCACGCCGCAGGCACCGAGGTTGCGGAGCGTTTCGCCATAGTTGGCGATCAGCCTGTCGCGCGTCGGTTTGCCTAGCTTGATGTCCTCGTGCACCGGCACACTTTCGATCACGTCCAGCGTCAGGCCGTGAGCCTCGATCTTCTCTTTCAGCGATCTGATTGTGTCGATCGGCCAGATCTCGCCTACCGGCACGTCATAGATCGCCGAGACGACACCCACCATGCCGGGAATCTGGCGGATATAGGCAAGCGGCACGGGGTCTGCATCGCCATACCAGCGAAAGGTCATTTTCATGTTCGGTCTCCTGCTATCACGGTCGCCCCGTCGTCGACGACGCAGGCAGAGCATCGATGAATGGGCGATGCGGCAATCCGGTGTCAGGCACGCTGCGCCGGTCGGATGCATGCGTTCGCGACGCCGGGAGTCAGCATCCTAGCGCCGACTGTGATGCGTTAATAATGAAGAATTACGCTGTATCTATACGATTGCGGAATACGAAGCGCAACGCCCATTAATGGAGGCATGCTGAAGAATGAGGAGCCAACCGCCGAGCCAGTATCGAGCCCTATGTCTTGTTTCTGCCGGATCAAAACCGGCGAAATGCAGACCAGGATGCTGCAAGAGATAAATTCCGGAAGCCGGATCAACGCGTCGGCGAAATTTGCGAACACCAGCAGCTAGAACCGGAACACCGCCACTGTCTCCTTCAACTGCCTGGCCTGCTGCTCGAGCGACTGCGTAGCCGCGGTCGCCTGCTCGACCAGCGCGGCATTCTGCTGGGTCACCAGGTCCATCTCCGCGACGGCGCGAGCGACCTGTTCAATGCCCGAGCTTTGCTCCGACGAGGCCGCTGATATCTCTCCCATGATGTCGGCTACGCGCTTCACGTCGACGAGGATCGCCTGCATGCGGCCGCCCGCCTCATCGACCAGTGTGCCGCCTGCCTGAACTTTTTTGCTCGACGTCTCGATTAACTGCTTGATCTCTTTGGCTGCCGCCGACGCGCGCTGCGCCAGCGTGCGGACTTCGGCGGCCACCACTGCGAATCCGCGTCCCTGCTCACCAGCGCGAGCGGCCTCGACGGCAGCATTGAGCGCAAGGATATTGGTCTGAAACGCAATGCCTTCGATGATCGCAATGATATTGCCGATGCGTACGGAACTCTGATCGATCTCGGCCATGGTTCTCACCACGCCGTCGACAGCGCTGCTGCCCAGGTGAGCTGTTTCAGTGGCGCCCGCCGCGAGCGTCAGCGCCTGGCGCGCATTATCGGCGTTGTGCTTGACCGTACTCGTCAGCTCTTCCATGCTTGCCGCGGTTTCCTGCAATGACGCCGCCTGCTGTTCCGTTCGCGAAGACAAATCGAGGTTACCGGCGGCGATCTGTTGCGCGGTCGTTGCAATCGTGTCACTCGCCCGGCGCACTGTGGTTACCGTGTTCGCGAGACCGTCGCGCATTTGCGCAAGGCCGCTCAGCAGCGCGCCCATTTCGTCATGGGACCACACGTCGATCGGGTGCGACAGGTCGCCTGCCGCAATCCGCTCGAAATGGCCGAGTGCTGCGTCGAGCGGGGTGCCTATCGCCCGGCGCAGCGACACGAAGGTCAACGCGCCGGCAAGCAAGCCGAGCACAACCGTGGCGAACGTTATCGCGCGAAACCGCCGGAAGCTGGCTTCTGCGTCGGCGTATCGTCCCTTCGCCTCGTCGCGCTGAAACTGCTTGAGGTCCGCGCTTGCAGTGACGTAGTCGGTGTTGGCTACGGCGATCGCCTTTAACGCGACCTTGACGGCGGCACCGTCCATGCTCTCGATCGAATCGGCGAAAGCATCGAGGTTACTCTGCACCCTGCCGCGCTTCGCATTGACCGCAGCGGCAAGACGAACTTCGCTCGCGGTGGCAGGCAAAGCCAGGTACTGGGCCCATGCCGCCAAGCCTTGCCCTTTGAGCATGCGATAGGTTGCCACGTCCTTGTCGACGGTTGGCGCTGCCGGATCGAAGGCGATCCTGTCGACGGTCGTACGTTCGCGGCTGATCGCAAGTTCGGCGTCGCCGATGAGCCGCGTGCTGGCGAGCCGGTTCGCGTACGTCTCGCGGTTGGCATCGTTGCTATTCGCCATGCCCGTCACGCCGAGCGCGCCGATCGTCATCAGCAGCACGGAGAACAAAAGTATCGTGGCGCCAAGCCGCGCACGTATTGACAGCTTCGGCATCGTGTCTATCCTCAGCTGGCGCTCGAGCTGTCGAGCGCACGCTTCGTCATTTCGCCGTCGACGAGCCGTGTCAGCTTGAGTGGATTGGCATTCTTCAGCGCATCGGGCAACTGGTCGTCGGGATAGTTCTGGTAACAGACTGGCCGGAGGAAACGGTCGATCGCGAGTGTGCCGACCGAGGTGCCGCGCGCATCCGAGGTCGCGGGCCAGGGACCGCCGTGAACCATCGCGTCCGACACCTCCACGCCGGTCGGATAGCCGTTCACCAGCAGCCGCCCGGCCTTTTCCTCGAGCCGTTCGATCAGCTTGCGATGTGATTGCAGATCGCCGGACGACGCCAGCAGCGTGGCCGTCAGTTGACCCTGCATGGTCGCGGCAAAGCGCAATAGCTGGTCCGCGCTATCGAGCTCGACGACCACCGTCGCCGGTCCGAAGATCTCTTCTTCGAGCGGTCGGCCGGGATCGAACAGCAGGCTCGCTTCGGCGATGAGCAACTGCGGCGCCGCCTGCCGCGCGTCGCCTTGAGCAGACGAATGCAGGCGGATGCCGGGACGGCCGTAAGCGCGCGCCAGCGCCACGTTGAAACCGGCGAAGATGCCGGGGTTCAGCATGGTCTGCGGCACCTGCCGCTCGATCGCGCGGCCGAGCTGGTCGATGAACGCGCTGAAGGGCGCCGAGCGCACGCCGAGCACGAGACCCGGACTGGTGCAGAGCTGCCCGCAACCGGTAGCCACCGATGCCGCCAACTCATTGGCGAGCGCCGCGCCCCGCTGCTCCAGCGCGCCGTCCAGTACAAACACCGGATTCACGCTCGACATCTCCGCGAACACCGGAATCGGCTGCTCGCGAGCCGCCGCGAGATCGCAGAGCGCACGCCCGCCGCGCAGCGAACCGGTGAAGCCGACCGCCTGAATGCCGGGCGCCTGCACGAGGCGTGCGCCGACGCGCTCGCCGTAGATCAAATTGAAGGTTCCCGCCGGCATGCCGGTGCGCCGAATCGCCCGTTCGATCGCGTCGGCCACGTACCCGGATGTCACGAGATGGCCAGAGTGCGCCTTCACGACCACCGGACAGCCGGCCGCCAGCGCGGATGCGGTATCGCCGCCTGCCACCGAGAACGCCAACGGAAAATTACTCGCGCCGAACACGGCCACTGGCCCGACGCCGATACGGTATTGGCGCAGGTCGGGACGCGGAATCGGCTGCCGCCCAGGCAAGGCCCGATCGATGCGTGCGCCGTAGAAGTCGCCGCGGCGCAAGACCTGGGCGAACAGGCGCATCTGGTTGCTGGTGCGCGCGCGCTCGCCGACGACGCGGCCGTTCGGCAGCGCCGTTTCGCGCATCACCTCGGCAACGAAATCGTCGCCGAGCGCATCGATTTCCGCTGCGATCGCGTCCAGAAATTCGGCGCGTGCGCTCGCCGGCAACGCCCGATAGCGCGGAAAGGCGGCGGCGGCGGCGTTTACCGCGGCGTCGATTTCATCGTTCGTGGCCTGGGCGAAAGGCACCGGATATGTCTCGCCGGTCGAGGCCGAGAGGCTATGCAAGGCAACGTCGCCACGCGCGCTGCGCTGCCCGCCGATGTAGTTGTGACCGAGAAGTTTAGCTGTCATGGTTTCTTCTTTGGGATGGGGCGCCGAAGCCGGCGCTAAATCGTCAGCAGGAACGGCGCACCCGCCGCCTGAGCGACGTCGCGGATTTTTTCGCGCAACGAATCGGGCATCGGGATGCCCTGCTCGCTGCGCTCCATGCGCGTCAGGCGCTCGGGATCACCCGGGATCAGCACGGGCTGCGCCGGGTGAGCCGGCTGGCTGCCGCGCAACGCGTCGATGACCGCGTCGAGGTCCGCGTGGTATTCGTCGATGGGACGGAATGCCGCCGGATTCATCGCGAGAAAAAAATGGCCGATGTTGTCGGGTTCGTCGCTCTTTTGCGTGCGGTTGCGCACCGGCGAGAACGAACCGCCGCCCAGCGTACTGCCGAGAATCTGCGCGAACAGACCGAGGCCATAGCCCTTGTGTCCGCCAAGCGTCGTGCCGTCGCCGCCGAGCGGCGCGAGGCCTCCGCCCAGGCGTTCGAATAGCAGACGGTAAGCTTCGGCGGAATCGGTCAACGTGTTGCCGGACGCGTCGAGCGCCCAGCCGGCTGGCAATGGCTTGCCCTGCAACGCGTAGACCTTGACCTTGTTGGACGCGACCACGCTGGTCGACATGTCGAGAATCACGGGTGGATGCCGTCCGGCAGGCGTCGCGAAGGCAAACGGATTGGTGCCGAGCATGGGCTCGGCGCCGAATGTGGGCACCACCGTCGCCAGACGCGTCGAACACGACACCATGGCGATCAGGCCGCGCTTCGCTGCCATCTCGGCGTAATAACCGGCCGCGCCGAAGTGCTGCGAATTGAACACCGACACTGCGCCCATGTCGCACGCGAGCGCCTTTTCAATGGCGAGTTCCATTGCCATGCGCGAGGTGGGATGGCCCATCGCCGCATTGCCGTCGATCAGCGCGGTAGTCGCCGTCTCGCGCACGATCCGTGCGCTCGCCTTCATATCGATCTGACCCGCGCGGTAGAGTTGATCGTAGAACATCAGCATCGAGATGCCGTGCGAGTCGATGCCTTTCAGGTCGGAGTCGATCAGGATCTCGGCGGACGCCGTGACCTGGTCGGGCGACATGCCCCAGGCCTGCAGGATGACCTCGATTTGCTGCTGTGCGATTGCGGCCCCGATGCGGGGCATAGTGTCTGCCATGACTGACCTGCCAAGCGATAAGATTGAATCGGAAAAGAGAGGCTGGCGCGCCGGGTTGTCCGGCTGGCGCCGTGCCTCAAATGCGCACCGTTAATGCGTGGCTTAAATGCATGCCTTTAATGCCTACCGCTAATGCATGCGATTAATGCGTGGCCGACGCCGCCGTAGGGTCGTCGCGGCCCGCGAGGCCAAGCCGGAACCAGACCGCCAGCGCGCCCGTGCCGAGCAACAGCAGGCTGACGGCCGGCACCAGCATCGGCGCCGCCGTGCTGCCCGTCGCCTTGCCGACCCAGGGCATGATGTTCTGGGCAAGAAAACCGCCCACGCTGGAGCCCGCGGCGATCACCGCAAGCGCCGCCGCGCCGCCGGCACCCTTCATGAACGACGCCGGCAGGAGCCGCGGCGGCAGCGCCCAGAAACACGGGATCATCAGGTAGAGACACGGTGCGCCGAGCGACAGCGCCGCGAACCGCAGCGCATTGCTGAACGGCCCCACGCTCGCGATAAAGAACGCCATACCCAGCACCGCCGCGCAGAAGACCGCAAGCAGCACGCGGCGCGGAGTCTTGAGGCGGCGCGGCAGCCACAGCAACATCAACGACGTGATGAACCACGGAATCATGTTCAGCAGCCCGTTGACGCCGCTCGTCACGCCGAAGCCTCTGACGAGCGTCGGCAGCCAATAGGCGATACCGTAGATCGCAATGGAGATGGTTCCGTATCCGACGCTGAACAATGCCACCGTGCAGAACGCGGCCAGCGACCAGCCCGTGCCGCCGGCAAGACGCGCCGCAGGCGGATCGGCGCGCAGCCGGGATTCGACTACCTCTTTCTCGCGCTCGCTGAGAAACGCCGCGGAGCGCGGGCCATCCGGCAGGCAGTACAGCGTGACGAAAGTCAGGAGCACCGCCGGCGCCCCCGTGGTCAGAAAAACCCACTGCCAACCCGCGAGACCCGCCGCGCCGTGCAGTTCGAGCGAGAAGCCGCCGATCAGCGAACCAAGCATGTTGCCCATGCTGCTGCCCAGCGTCAGCAGGCCGACAATGCCGGTGCGTTGGCGCTCCGGAAACCACATGCCGAGGTAGAGAATGATGCCGGGATAAAGGCCTGCTTCGGCCGCGCCGAGCAGAAAACGCAGAATCTGGAATGCCAGCACGGACGGCGTCCAGGCCAGCAACAACGTGGCGACGCCCCATGTGAACATGATCCGCGAGATCCAGCGGCGCGCGCCGAAGCGATGCATCATCAGATTGCTCGGCACCTCGAACACCAGATAACCGATAAAGAACAGCGAGGACGCAAAACCGTACGAGGCCTCGCTCATCTTCAGGCTGCTCAGCATCTGCAATTTGGCGAAGCCGATATTCGCGCGGTCGATATAAGCGACCAGAAAAATCGCGATCAGCAGCGGCACAAGGCGCCACGCTATGCGCGTAAAAAGTGGGTCTTCACTGCTTCGGTCGGTCACTGTCGCCTCCATGCCGGGCCGCTGTTGCGCGGCCCATCGTCGATATACGTATGAGTGGGGTTTGGTGCGGCGGGCCGCACGGATTTCGTCGTTCTGGCCGGACACCGTGACGTGCGAATGCGCAATCGTGCATTCGCGCGCCGCCGGCGCCGATTTTCTCGGTTTATCTGTTTGCCTCTGCTACGAACCGGCGCCTTTGCCGGCCAAGCTGTCCTTCCACGCGTCGAATGCCAGGCGCGTCGCCTCGTCGGGCGGATACAGCCCGAAAGTCGACCGGCCCGCGCGCACCTGGCCGTCCACCCAGTCCTCGAAGACGGTCATCGCGGCGGCTTCCTCGGCGATCTGGTTGGCCAGATGCGCCGGAATCACCACCACCCCTTCCCCATCGCCGACGACAATGTCGCCCGGATACACCGCGACGTCGCCGCATGCGATCGGCACGTTCAGATCGACAGCGTGGTGATGAATCAGATTCGTGGGCGCCGACGGCCGCGCCGCATAGCACGGAAAGTCCAGCGTCTGAAGATCGGGGGTGTCGCGAAAGCCGCCGTCGGTGACGACGCCGGCGACCCCGCGCATCATCATTCGCGTGATCAGAATGCCGCCCGCGGACGCCGCGCGCGCGTCCTTGCGCGAATCAATCACCATCACATGCTCCGCCGGAATCTCCTCCACGCCGCGCCGCTGTGGATGGCCGCGGTCCGAGAAAACGCCGATGTGATCGAGATCCTCGCGGGCCGGAATGTAGCGCAGCGTGTAGGCTTCGCCCACCATGCGTGCGGCCGTCGGATTGACGGGCAGCACGCCTTGCACGCAGACGTTGTGGAAGCCACGCTTGAAGAGCGCGGTGGTCAGGGTTGCCGTGCTGACTGCGCGCAAACGGACGCGGTTCTCGTCGGACAGCGGGCTCGCGAGAGTCTCTGAAGTCACAGATTTGCTCCTGGTTCTGATGAAGGGTTGGCCTGCCGGCGCTTAGAACTTGTGGCGAATCGCGAAACGCACCGTCGCCTGTTGATTACCCGACGAAGGGGTCAGGCCGTTGAGCGACGCGCGCGCCGCATGGCCCGTCGAATCGATGCCGCTCGCGTGCTGCAAGACGCCGATCAGATAGAAGTCGGTGCGCTTCGACAGAATGTAGTCGGCGCTCAACGCGCCCTGCTGGTACTTCGCATCGTTCGCGGCGCCCCCGTCGGTGTAGTTGTAGGCCACCCCCACCGATAACGCCGGCGTCAATTGATACTGCGCGCTGAGTTCCGCGCTATTGAATGCCGCGGCGCCGCCCAGTCCGGCCGGATTGAGCACCGACGCGACACCGCTCAGGTGCTTGTACTTCGTGTTCGAATAGATCGCGCCGATCGTTGCCGCACCGATGCCGTACGTGGCACCCGCACTGATGATCTCTTCGCTTTGCGCCGATGCGTACCCGCTAATGACCGGCGAGCTGCCGAAATTATTCGTGGCCGCCGTCGCGCTAACCGCCGTGCCAAAGAACGAGGCGTTCGGATTGCGCGCGTTCAGGTAGCCGACACCAACCGTGAGCGGGCCACGCGCATAACCGGCGCCGATCGAGTAAATCTGGTTGCCCGCCATGCTGCCCGGCACACCGCCGAAGCTATACATGGCTTCGGCCGTGAAGCCTGCGTAGTTGGCCGTACGGTATTTGACCGCGTTGTTGACACGATTGGTGTTGTTGAGGTTGTCCAGATCGCCCGGATGCGCGCCGATGCTGCCCGAGAACATCGCGCTCGGCATTAGCGGATGGATGTAGTCGACCACCGGATCGTACTGACGGCCCAGGGTCACCGTGCCGGACGCGCCCGACAATCCCACGTAAGCCTGGCGGCCGAACAGCAGCGAGCCCTGTCCCATTTTGCCGTTGTTCACGTCGAAGCCGCTCTCCAGCACGAACAGCGTCTTCAGACCGCCACCCAGGTCCTCAACGCCTCGCAGCCCCCAGCGGCTGCCGCTGAGAATACCGCTCGACAGGCTATACAGGTTGTGGCCATGGCCTGGGCTGGTCTGCACGTTGCTCGTATAGTTGATGCCCTCGTCGATGATCCCGTATAGCGTTACGCTGCCTTGCGCGTGGACGGGCGCCGATACCGATGCCGCTGCGGCGAACGCCGCGAATGTAAGGGCCGCCCGCGCGGCAAATGAGTTCGATGAGGTTGCAAGGGTCTTTCGCACTGCGAGGTCTCCAATTACTTTTGTTGTTAGCGACAGAAAGGAATTGCGCTTTGCCGTGCCCGGCGCGCGCAAATAAAAAAACCGACGAGGCGATGCCTTGCCTTCATCGGCAAAACGGTGGTGGTTCGGTCGCCCGGCGCGTTAGGCGGGCTTCAGGATCCGGTCGGCGATCATCGATCCGATCGGAATCGCCGACGTCGCGGCCGGCGAAGGCGCATTGCAGACGTGCAACATGCGCGGCGTGTCGGCGAACAGGAAGTCGTGCACGAGCGTGCCGTCACGCATCACGGCTTGCGCGCGAATGCCGGCCTCATAAGGCAGCAGATCGTCCACGGTCAGCGAAGGACAATACTTACGACACTGTTCGAGATAGCCCCGTTTGAACAGCGAGTTCTTCATCTCCCCCATGCCGGAGCCGAGGTTGCGCCAGATGGTTTTCCAGAAGCCGGGGAACGTGGCGTATTGCGCCACGTCGCGCAGATCGACGGAGAATTTCGGGTAATTTTCACGACCGAAACCAAGTACGGCATTCGGTCCGACCGTGACGCTGCCGTCGATCATCCGCGTCAGATGCACGCCGAGAAATGGCAGATCCGGATCGGGAATCGGGTAGATCAGATGGCGCACCACATTGTTTTTCGTGGCCGGCAAGCGGTAATACTCGCCACGAAACGGCACGATCTGGTGATCGATCTTCACACCCGCGAGCCGCGCCAGCCGGTCCGATTGCAGGCCGCCACAAACCACCAGCTTGCGGGCCTGCCAGTGGGCGTCGTCCGCGCCGATCGTGACGTCATCGCCGCTTTCCGCGATCGACGTCACCTTCGTGCCGAGTCGGACTTCGCCACCCGCTTTCCGGATCATGCGCGCCATGGCTTCGCATACCTGGCGATAGTCGACGATACCGGTCGCGTCGACGAAGAGTCCGCCCATGCCCGCGATATTCGGCTCGCGCCGCTGCAACTCCGCGGCGTCCAGTCGCTCAACGCGCAAACCGTTCTGTTGCGAACGCGCGTAGAGCGCCTCCATTCGCGACAATTCGAGCGGAGTCGATGCGACCAGCAGCTTGCCGCACACCTCGAACGGAATGCCCTGTTCGCGACAAAACGCCTTGGTCGCCTCCGCGCCCCGCTTGCACAACTCGGCCTTCAGGCTGCCCGGCTGGTAGTAGATGCCCGCATGAATCACACCGCTGTTGTGGCCCGTCTGGTGTCGGGCGAGCGTGGTCTCTTTTTCGAGCAGCAGCAGCGAAGCCGAGGGTTCACGCTGTAGTAACTCCATCGCCGTCGCGAGTCCGACAATGCCGCCACCGATGATGCAAAAGTCGTAGGTCATATCGCTTTGTTGCGTCTGGAGCTTTACTTGCTCCGTCCGATTATCAGGTTGTCAGACTAACTATTGACAAAAAAACGGTTTGCCGTCGCGCTCGAACCTCGAGGGCTCGCCGCGCAACGTTACTGTCGTTCAGTCGATGGGAGGCAATTCGATGTTCTGGCGTTTCGCCGCAGCACGCAGATGCCGCTCAGCGGAATCTGCCGCGGCTCGGGCATCGGCACGCTCGATCGCTTCATACAACTCGCCATGTTCCTTGCGCGCAAAGTCACCCGCATTACTTGCCGTGTTGGCCCATTGCGCGCGACGCACTGCCACGAGTTGGCCCCGCAGAAAATCATGGAACGCGACGAAGTACTCGTTCTTGGTCGCTGCCGCGATGGCGCGGTGAAACGCAACGTCGGCCGCCGATGCAGCATCGAAATCGTTTCGCTTCTTCTCCATTTCGCGAATCGCGGCGCTCATACGCTTCAGGTCTTCCGGCGTACGCCGCTGCGCCGCCGTCAGCGCTGCCTGCGTTTCGATCCACAGGCGCATCTCGAACAACTGCGCGAGATCCAGTTTTTGACTGGCGCCACCAGGCAACCGGAAAACCGTACCGGACGGCGTCTGCGAAATGAACGACCCTGCCCCGCGCCGCGCGACGAGGATGCCGTCCGACTTCAACTGGGCGATCGCTTCACGCACCACCGAGCGACTCACATTGAGCCGCTCGGACAGCTGCTGCTCGGTGGGCAAGCGTGATTCAGCGGGAAAATGACCCGCGTCGATTTCGGCGCGAAGCGCGCCGACCACACGTTGCACGAGCGAATCGGGACGTTCCAGTTCAAGCATCACCGGCTTCTCTATTAATCAGGTTGTCAGACAATATCGATATCGCGGAGTTGTGTCAAGAGGCTCGCGTGGCGCGGGATCGCATTTGGATCGGCACGCGCATCGGCTAACATGCCTTGCGGCACAGCGTCGAAGCCGGACGCATCTTAACGCGGATGCGAAGAAACAGTATGATGAATGCGCGACGCCTGCGTCCACTTCTCATCCGCAATTTACGTTCGATGTGTTCAAGCTCAAACTTGCCCGCCTAGCCCTATCTTTTTCTACGCATCGTGGTCCGGCATGGGGGCCCAGCGTTACGCGCGGTCTGTCGGGCGCGGTCGCCTTGACCGGCGGCGTCTGCGTCTTGCTGGCCGCCGTCGCGCTCGGCGAGCGCCAGGCGGATCGTGCGATACGTTTTCGCGAACAACTTGTCGCCAGCGATCTGGTCGAATCGGTCGAGCGGATTCTGCGCCATGTGCAGTCGAGTCAGCGTGAGCCGCTCGATCGCCTGGCTGGACAGCCTTGCGAAAGCGCAGCGAAGCGGCTCGCCGAATTCAAGACATACGTGCGCTACGTGCGCGGCGTCAACCTGGTTGCGAACGGGCGCCTCTATTGCTCCTCAGCGTTGGGGCCGATGGACGTACCGTTGTCGGCTTATATGTCCACCGTGCAACGCGAACAGGGCATCAGCCTGATCCATGGCACCCCTTACCAGCCCGCTGTTCCCGTACTGCCCGTATTTGTTCCGACAGGACACGACACCGGTCTGCTGTACGTGATCGAAGGGTCGTACGTCACCGATATTCTCGCCCATGGCCTGCGCTACGGCGCGGACAAGGTGACGTTATCCGTCACTGGATCCGGTGCGATCGACGAGCACGGCGTATTTTCCGCTGCGGGCGCTACCGTGGTTCCGCGCTCGGGCACGCAAGTGGCATCGACCGTTTTCCCGTTGCGCGTCGCGGTCACCGCATCGACTGCCTTTGCATCGCAGATGGACTGGAAGTACGGCGCGATCTTTGGGGGGATCGGATTGCTGCTGGCCGCTCTGATCGCCGCGGCCTACCTGCTCGCGTTCGCCCCGCGCCGGCTATTGCTGTCTGCCGTGCGGCAAGGTCTCAGGAGCGGTCAGCTCTACATGCTTTATCAACCGGTCGTCGACATTGCGACGCGCCGCATCGTGGGCGCCGAAGCCCTGGTCCGCTGGACTCACCCACGCTGGGGGCCGATCAGTCCCGCGGTGTTTATGGCAGAGGTCGAGTCGAGCAGCCTTCTCGGCGACGTCACGCGGTTCGTGCTGCAGCGCGCGACAGATGATGCCCGGAGTTCGACCGGCAGCGCGCCGTTCAGGATTGCTGTCAACGTGGCGCCGATGGACCTCGAACGCAAAGGATTCATGCCGGAAGTACTGGCGCTCGTTGAGGGACTGCCTAAGAACACGGTTCTCGTACTCGAAGTCACCGAGCGTTTCCTGTTGAGCCGGAATCCTCGCGTCCGGACAATTTTTGAAACGCTGCGGGAGCACGGTGTGCGTTTCGCGCTTGACGACTTCGGCACCGAGCATAGCAATCTCGATCTGCTCGGCCGGTTCCCGTTTGATTACGTCAAGATCGACAAGCAGTTCGTCGAGCAGGTCGACAGGGGCGGCGCGAGTCTGATTGGAGGGATCGCCGCAGTGGCGGCACACTACGGTATGCAGGTGATAGCCGAAGGTGTCGAAACCGAGGCGCAGCACGATGCGCTACGACGGCTCGGGATTCCGTTCGGTCAGGGCTACCTCTACGAGCGGCCGATTTCCGCCGCCAAAGTTTTCGGTGCACAGCCTGCAAAAGCGTTTGTCGTGGAGTCGGCGCCATGATGCGCCGGATCACGCCTTCCCAACGCGACGCCCATGCATTCGAAGGGTCATTCCGAGCCACATAGAACTGAATGCCGTATCGCCCGATCAGGGTTGACTTGACCCAGCGATGGACTGGTCGAACTCACTGGCGCGTCATGTAATGTCGCAAGGTTGCCGAACCACGAAGACTGCCTCACACGATATGCATTATCGAATCGCGCATAGGCAAAACTACTCGACGTTCGACCGCGCGAATGTACCAATGTCCCCTTCCGATCGACGTAAGGTCATCGTCGCGGCGCTCGACCGAATCTTCGGCGCATACTAAGCGATAACGGAGCGGTTTTGTTCGAATGGGGCGACCCTCATATCAGCAAATCAGCCTCAACCTTCTAAACATTAATCTCGCTGTTGCCTTTCACTTCTGAAACCGCCTCGGGATACCGCGATTGGAGATGCGATGCAATTCGACAAACAACAGGACCGGCTCGGGCAGAGTGGCGCAACCATGCGTCCCGGTTCACAGAGCTTGTTGGCAAAGGTCCTAGCCATAGTGATAGGCGCTGCATTGCTCGTCGTGGGGTTCGCCGTTTCGCTTGTGATGTTGGCCGTGGTGCTTGGGGCCGGCATTGTGATCGGCGGTTTCGTCTGGTGGAAAACGCGCGATCTGCGCAAACATCTTCGCGAGCAGGCAATGCGCGCACAGCAGACGCACGGGCAACAGGTGCGCGAACGCCCGGGCCAGTCCATGGACATCGGCGATGTGGTCGAGGACGTAGAGTTCCACGACGAGAGTCCACGGAAATAGGCGCCGCACCCTGACCGCGCATGCCCACCGCGTTACCGCACGTCAGAAGAACATGCTCTGACTCGATGCGGCGACGGTCATGTTTCGACGAGCGTCGTCTGGCATTGCGCCACACTGGATTTTCAGGCGGCAGTTCGCACACTGCCCGATGTGGCTTTGGCTAACGCGAACTTTTCCGGCAGAAGCGTTCGCGTCGCATACTCAATCGAGATTGCATCCGCATACGAACGCGCCTGCCAGTGCATCTATCAACGGACATATTCGCGCCTCGCGCACGCCTGCATCCTGGATGTACGACCATCAAAACGCTCGGGTCAACTGCCGTGAATATCGATGTCGAAGTACTTCTTCTCAATGCGTTTATACGTGCCGTCTTTCAGCATCGAATCGATGGCCTGATCGACCTTTTGGCGTAGCGCGGGGTCGTCCTTGCGAAAGCCAATTCCCGCACCTTTTCCAAGTGTTTGCGGATCGCTGACATTTTGACCGGCAAAACCGTAACCGCTGCCTTGCGGCGTATTCAAAAATCCGTTGATGCCTGCAAGAGCGTCTGTGAACGTCGCATCGATGCGACCTGAGCGCAGGTCCGGATAGACCTGTTCCTGATTCGCATACGACACCACGTTGATACCCGCCGTCGCCCAGTGCGCCTTCGCGTAGGCCTCCTGGGTTGATCCCTGAGCGACGCCAACGGCCTTGCCACTCAACGACTGAACGGTGGGTTGCAGACTGGAGCCATCTTTAGCGATCAGGCGACTCGGCGTGTTGAAAAGCGGCTGGGAGAATGCCACCTGCTCTTGACGCTTCGGCGTAATTGACATCGCCGACAGGATCGCGTCGAATTTCCTGCCTTGCAGAGCGGGAATGATGCCGTCGAAGCCTGTTTCGACCCAAACGCAATGCATCTGCAGGCGCCTGCAGATTTCGTTGCCCAAATCGATCTCAAAACCGACGAGTTGGCCAGAAGGCGACTTCGATTCGAACGGTGCGTAGGTCGGGTCCACGCCAAAGCGTAACTCCGTCAAATCCTTTGCCTGTGTGGCCAGCGCGACCATCGCCAGCACGGCACCCAGAATGATGCGTTTCATATGCGCTCCCGTTCGTGTGTTGCGCCGCGGACGTTTGCCGGCGGTGCGTGGGGTGAAAGAACCGTGTCGTGAAAATTTCTTCGCGGACTACATCGTCGTTAGTGCGTCGAGTGCCCGCTGCCAGATTTGCCGCGTGCGCAGCGCGATCAACTCGCGCCAGTGGGCATCAGCGGGGTAGTAGTGTTCCAGCAGCGCGGCCTTGATCCGCCGCCCTGTCGCGTCGAAAGGGTCGCCGTGCAGATGCAGCCAGTGGTCGTCGCGCAGCAAAGTATGTCCGCGAGCGCCGTCGTATGTGCCGCATTCGATCACGAGCGGTATCAGATCCACGTCGGCAAGCTGATCGATCAGTGCCTGCGAGGTATAACCAGTCGCCGTCGCAGCGACACCGCTGTCGGACGACGCATTTTCCGCAGTAAGGATCGTGTACAGCCAGGGACCGTATAGCGCTTGCGCGGTGTCGTGCGCGGGTACCTTGCGCTCGCCGATTGTCATCAGCATCGGGTGTCCGTAGGCACCGGCGCCGGTGTGCAGATCGAAGGCGATGGCCGTGCGTGCACTCGCCACATGAGCCTGCATGATCTGACGCACCGTGCGGTTCGTCCACGTCTGCTGTGTGCCGCCGAAGAAGACGCCGTCCGGATGCCTGTACTGTCCCGCTTCGATGATATTGCGCACGCGTGCTTCCCCGCGATCGCGCATGTGCGTGGCGAGTTGCTCATCCGCGCGCTGACGCTCCGGTCCGTCAAGATCGCGGCACAAATAGATCTCGTGCAACGTTTCGTATTCGATATTCGCGGGCGGTGCCTGAGTAAAATCTATGTAGTTGCGGTTCACGTCGGCGTTGTCCTCATTCACCCGACGCAACCATGCCGTGCCCCACGGGTTGACGAGATGCACGAGCACGACGCAGGTGCCTTCAGGCAAGGCGTGGTCCCGCAGATTATCGAGTAACGCGATCTGACTGTCGGAGCCGTAAAAACCCTCTACGCCATGAGTTCCCGACACCAGCACGAGGCGCTTTTGCGCATCGGCAGGGCCGACCGTCGCAACGTCCGTAGAGAGTGTCTCGCCGCGTGGTCCGTGCATCGGGTGAGGATAGGTAGCGACAGTCGCCTCGACGCGCGCCGCGGCCTCGAGAAAGCGCTCGCGCTGATTAGCGAAACTCGACGTATCAAGAAAATAGGCGCTCATTATCGCTCCCGTAACGAGTCAGGTTGCCGGAGTCGACAGACGCACAAGCGGCGCATACTCCGGCGCCACATGCTCAGCATCGACTAATTGCTGCACAGCTCGGCGGAACCTGAGCGGTCCGGCGTCGATTCCGAGGTCGATATTCGGCGTACGCCGGTTCGCCATACCTTCATGCACGGCCTCAAGGATGACCCGGTCCTCGTCGAATGCGTGGCGGACGTCCTCATTGAATTGTCGCGTCACCGCTTCGTCTTGCTGATCGAAATTGCGCATCTGAAACCAGAAATAGCGGGTATGCGATTCGTCGATCGGCGTCATGAAATTGTATGAATTCATCAGAAACACCAGGTCGTGCTGCTTGCCCTCATCGGTGCCGGTGCCCGCTGGCGTGAAGACGGCCTTGATGATCGCGTGTGAGGGAAACCGCACCTCGTAGTGCTGCTTGCGGTCGCAGCGTCCGGAGAATTTGACGAACTTGGCATAAAACGGTGCGACATCGACATCTCGCATCCAGCGCGAGACGGTCACGCCCACATCGCTTGCAATGGTTTTCAAGGGCTCGGCTTCACACGCAGCATTGCCGAACGAGCCCGGATGCACCCATGCGACGTGCGATGGGTCGAGCAGGTTGTCGGTCACGTAGAGATAGTTGCAGGCGACCGTCATCGCATCGCCTTCGTTCAAGCCCCATGCCGGATCGCCCCATTCTGGAACATCGAAGATCTGGGCGGTGTCGGCGAGCCTGGCCTCGCCCATCCAGATCCAGACGAGACCATAACGCTCTTCGGTGGGATAGCTGCGGACCTGCGCCGCTCGTGGAATACGCGTTAGAGCTGGCGCGCTCACGCATGTCCCGGCGCAGTCGAAGGTCAGCCCGTGATATCCGCATTCGATTCGATCGCCAAGCAAGCGACCCATCGACAACGGCAGCTTGCGATGTGGACACGCGTCTTCGAGCGCCGTCACCGCTCCATCCGGCGCACGAAACAGCACGACCCGCTCACCCAGCAGTTTCAACGGCATGAGGCACTGCTGGACTTCGGCGCTGCGCGCCGCGACGTACCACGCGTTTCTGATGAACATCGTTGCTCTCCTCTTTTCATCGCAATCCGGCCCGCGCGCGACCTCACGCAGCCTTTGCATCGACTGTAAAAAGTCAAAATAGAAAGAACAGCAGTTAGAAAGTGCGATTTACTTTAGAATTTCTAAACCATCTTGATCGATCGGGTTCGATATGAACACGCTTGCGCCGCTTCGCGCGATCCAGGTTTTTGAAACGCTCGGCCGTTGCGACGGCCTGGTCGAGACAGCGCGCAGACTCGATATCTCTCCCGGCGCGGTCAGTCAGCAAATCAAGCTGCTTGAAAATGCGCTCGGAGTGAAGCTCGTCACGAAAGAAGGACGGCGGATGCGCTTGACCGCGACCGGTCGCCGATATCATGAGAGTTGCCTTGCCGCGCTGGAAACCTTGCGCATCGCGCAGGACGACATCGAGCGTTCAAAAAACGTGCGCAGCCTGAATGTCAGCGCCCTGCCTTCGCTGCTATCGAAGTGGCTTGCCCCGCGCATCAACGCCTGGCAAAAGGCGCATCCAGACATCGACGTCTATCTGGATGGCTCTCACGCGGAACCGTCGCCAGATGTCTACGAGATCGACTTTCGCATCAGCTACGGCGATCGTATCGACGACGCAGGCACCTCCATCGAACTGTTCCGCGATAGCGTCGTGCCGGTGTGCAGCCCGCAGATCCTGCCGCGCAAGGGCAAGGTTGCGCTGAAGCCTGCTGATCTCGCCACGTTTGAGCTGATCGCGGTTGACTGGCTGCCAAAGTTCGCTTCGCCGCCGTCCTGGCGCGACTGGTTCGCGGCGCACGGCGTCGAGACAACCACACTGCGCCAGCCGCATCAGGTGCACTCCCTCTCGAGCGTCGCAATTCAGGCTGCGATCGATGGTCACGGTTTCGTCCTCGCCCAGTGTTCGATGGTCGCGGACGATCTGGCGGCGGGCAGGCTCTCGATGCCTGTTGCTTCGGCCATTCCGTTACCGTCACCGTATTTTCTTACCTGGCGCGAAAGCACGTTCGATCGTCCGCAGTGCCGCGCCTTCCATCGCTGGTTGCTCGCGAGGGCGAAGGAACAGCAGATCGATATCGATCTGTTGGGACTTCGAACCGTATAGCTGATTACGAGCCGCGAAGTCCTCACAAGTTACGCGATAGTGTCGGATGGCTTGAGCTACGTTCTCACCCGATAGCGTCTCACAGGCAGGTTTCTTGCTGAAGTTGGGTATTCAAATCGCCGAATCGAACAACATGCGCCTGCCCAATCGTCTCGTTGCTTCAATGGTGTTACCGCTCGCCGCGTGCGCGATCGGACCGTCCAGTTCAAACGATTCTGGATTTGGTGCCGCGCCCGTCATACCGGTCGCAAAAACGGCATTGATTCCGATGGTCAACATCGCTCCAGTAGCACAGCCGCCGGTCGACTTCAGCCCTAAGGCTCCCGAAGGCTTTGCAGTCACGAAGTTCGCTGGCGGCCTCGCACACCCACGCTGGCTTTACACCTTGCCGAACGGTGACGTACTGGTAGCGGAAACCGATGCCCCCAAACCGCATGACGAGGGAAGCGGCATATTCGGCTGGATCAGACGACAGGTCATGAAGCGCGCAGGCGCGGGTGTGACCAGTCCCGATCGAATCGTTCTGTTGCGCGACGCTAACGGTAGCGGGATCGCACAGATGAAAACCGTATTTCTGAGTGGTCTGCACTCGCCCTTCGGCATGGCGCTTGTTGGCAACGAGCTTTATGTGGCCGACACGGACGCCTTGTTGAGCTTCGACTACACGGCGGGCGCGACGCAGATCACCGGCACTGGGCGCAAGCTCGCCGATTTGCCCGCCGGCCCGATCAATCACCATTGGACGAAGAATGTTGTCGCGGACCGCACAGGCAAGCATCTCTACATCACGGTCGGCTCAAACAGCAACGCCGGAGAAAACGGCATCGAGGCGGAATCGGAGCGGGCACGAATACTTGAATTCGACGTGGATTCGGGGCACTTGCGTCCGTATGCGACAGGATTGCGAAATGCTAACGGCCTCTCCTGGCAGCCGGACAGCGGTGCACTGTGGACGGCCGTCAACGAGCGGGACGATCTGGGCAACAATCTGGTGCCGGATTATATGACTGAGGTAAAGGCAGGCGCATTTTACGGCTTTCCTTACAGCTATTACGGTCAGCATGTTGACACGCGAGTCAAACCGCAACGCCCCGATCTGGTCGCGACAGCGACCGTTCCGGACTACGCACTTGGAAATCACACGGCTTCGCTGGGACTGGTCTTTTACGACCAGAAGTTGTTTCCGGCGCATTATTGGGGAGGCGCTTTCGTGGGTCAGCACGGATCATGGAACCGCAAGCCGCACACCGGTTACAAAGTGATCTTTGTGCCATTCGCTCATGGCAAACCTGCCGGTCTCCCTGAAGACTTCCTGAGCGGCTTCTTGACGGCAGATGGGCATGCCGTGGGACGTCCCGTAGGCGTCGCACTCGACGCGCGAGGCGCGCTTCTAGTAGCGGACGACGTCGGTGGCGCTGTCTGGCGAGTCGCGCCAAAATAGCTACGTTCACAATGCCGGTGAGGCGCACGAGACCATGCACGCCCCCGCCCGCGCGCCTCAAACTACTACAGCCAGACCTGGTGACATTGAACCTTGCTCCCTCAAGATCGCGGCCGAAGAATATTCGGCGCCCGGACCCGCCTGCAAGTGAAACGCACTGATCGACGACTGCAGTAGTTTCGCCTGATCGGTGAGCGTTTGTGCTACCGCCGCAGCCTGTTCGACCAGCGCGGCATTTTGCTGGGTGTTGCCATCCATCTGCGCAACGGCGTTATTCACCTGGTTGATACCCTCGCTCTGTTCCGCAGCCGCCGACGCAATCTCGCGCACGACGCCGGAGACTCTCGCAATCGCATCCTGCGCAGCGCGGATCTTTGCGCCGGTGCTATCAACCAGTTCCGCGCCGCTCTGTACTTTTTCAACCGCGCGGTTGATCAACGCCCGGATCTCCTTGGCCGCCGTAGCGCTACGCTGCGCAAGTGTTCGAACCTCACCCGCCACGACGGCAAATCCGCGCCCCTCCTCACCCGCTCGCGCCGCCTCTACAGCAGCATTTAGCGCGAGGATATTGGTTTGAAAAGCAATGCCCTCGATCACTGAGATGATCTCCACCATCTTGTGCGATTCGTCCGACACATCCTGCATCGTCGACATCGCGTCGCTAGCCATCGTGCCACCCTGATTGACGATCTGCTCCGCACCTGCCGTCAGTTGACTCGCTGTTTGAGCATTCTTGGCAGTCTGCCTGACCATGGCAGTCATTTGTTCCATGCTGGCGGCAGTCTCCTCAAGGGCTGCCGCCTGATTCTCCGTTCGCGCTGACAGATCGGTATTGCCTCCGGCGATCTCTTGCGCGCCCGTGGCCACCATGTCCGCGGCGTCCCTGATCCGTGTGATCGTCCCTGCAAGCGCATCGCGCATGCGCTGCATCGCGTGTAGCAGGCTGGCGTCGTCGCCCGGACGTGTCCTGATTTCGATGCCGAGGTTGCCCACCGCGATCTCCCCGGCCACCTGCGCTGCGTAGGCCGGGTCCCCGCCGATGGCGCGCCGGATGCTGCGATTGGTAAAGAAAACAAGTGTCGAGAGCAGCGCCGCGAGTCCCGCGAAGATGCCACCGACAACAAACAACGATTGCCTGAACGCCGAATCGATATCGTCCACGTACGCACCCGTGGCAATGATCCAGTCCCAGGGTGCATATCGCACGACGTATCCAATCTTGTCGACGGCGGACGCCGCTGCATCGTGAGGATGTGGGAACACGTAATCGACAAACCCGCCCTCGGGGGTCTGCGCGACCGATGCGAAGGTCACGTAATGATGCCGGCCGTCTGCGTCGGCAACGCCGCTGAGGTCCTTGCCATTCAATGCGGGCTTCATCGCATGCATGATCATTCGCGGTTTCGAATCGATCACGAGAAAATAGCCGTCTTCCCCATAGCGGATGTGTCGTAAGCGCTCAAGCGCCTGCTCTCGGGCCGCCGCTTCGCTAAGCGTACCGCTTTGCGCAAGCGCGGCGTATTCCGTAACAATGCTGAGTCCGACATGCGCGACGTTCACCAGATCGTTCTTGCGCTCCTCGATGCGAGTCTGCCGGGACAACCAGGCCGCCGAGACCGACACCACGAGTAGTGCTATCAGACTGACGACCAGCGGCAGCCAGAGCTTTTGCGAGAAACTCAAACGGTGCATGCGCGCTCCACATTCATACCAGAAGTTGAATCCATGTCTCGTTACATCCCTGCGACGTAGCTGCGGGCGGGATATCGCTTTGAAAACACGCCTATCCGATCTGTTTATCGGCCACGATCGGATGCATATTTCTAGAGACAAACCCTCGTGGGGACCTCGCGGCTCCGTTCGGCATTGTTGTTGGCTCTCGTTTCCTCCAGCGCTAAAGCCCCATGAAATAAGTCTGCACCTCCATTTCTTCAGACCATAACTGAACGTCGAGCATCTCATCGAACTGCACCGCCACGCCGCGGTGCATACAACAGAATCCCCGTGCTGTCCGATAGACGATGACCCACTCCCATTCCGGCCCGGTCTCCGTCATCCTGGTCGTCTCGAATGCGCGTCTGACCGTGTCGAGATGCAACACCTTGCTGAGGCGCTTGCACACCATGTCTACATCACGTGCGAGTTTCATCAGTTCCTCCTTCCACAACAGCGCATGCGGACTAATGCACCTGGGCAGCAGCACTCACCCAGGGAATATCCTGATGCTTCCGGCTACGGCGTCCGCAATGTGCTCTTTCGCAATGACACCCAGCACGCGAACCGGGCCGGGTTGGTGCTGCCGCTCAACCACCACGGCCATGACAGCGTGCTGCTCGCGAAGTCTGGATATGACACCAAACGCTACGTCCTTTTCTTGCACGACGATAAAATTGCGCTGCGCCAGCGTCCCGAGTTCTATGTCTGAGTCGCTCTGGCTAACAGCACGCCGCAGGCCCGTATTGATACGTAAAACGCCGTAGATTTCATGCTCCCTGGTGACCACCACATGCCGGAAAGCGGGTCCTTCAAGGCGATCCATGAGCGCACGAAAAGGTACTCGAGTGTCGAGAACCAATACGTCGGTCTCCATGACCTGAGATGCGCTCTGAACCAGAAACATGTTGGCGTGCAAAGCATTGGGAATCGGATGGCCACGCCGCACCAGCTTGAGGGTGTAGATACTTTCGGGTGAGAGAAGCCGACGCGCACCAAGACTGAACGCGACCGCGATGATCATCGGCAAAACAATGTCGTAATCGCGTGTCATTTCAAAGATCATCGCCACGGCAGTCATCGCCGCGCCGGTACCGCCGCCCACCATTGCCCCCATCCCCACCATTGCAAACGCCGGCGCGCTGACCGGAGCACCCGGCACCGCCATCGCGATGAACGACGCGAAAGCGGCACCCAGCGTGGCGCCGATGAACAGTGAAGGAGAGAACACCCCGCCAGACGATCCCGAGCCGAGACTGAGCGACGTCGCGAGCGTTTTGCATAAGGCGAGCAGCAGCAGGAATGCTCCGCCCTGGAGTTGGCCGTATAGGGTCGCCTGAATGGCGGCGTAGCCGACGCCCTCCACGTAGTAGTGACCGGCGTATCGCCAAAGCAGATACATCGTTGCACCGACGATCAGCATGCCGAGCGAATGACGTGAGTAACGCCCGGGTATGCGGTCAAACGCGTCTTCCGCCCAATGCAGCGAGCGGATCAGCAGCGCGGCCGCAGCACCGGTCAGCGCACCAAGCAGCGCGTAGAGAATGAGCGTGAGTACACTACCGGGTTCGTTTGGAATCGCGCCCAATTGAGCCGGGACAAAAAACGCCGGGGCGGCGCCGAAGAACAGGCGGCCGAGGAAGGTCGCCGTACCCGTAGCAATCGCCACGGGTAGGAACGTGTTGACGCTGATCTCGGGCATCATCAACTCAGTGGCGAAGAGCACGCCGCCAATCGGAGTATTGAAAGTTGCTGCGATGCCGGCACCCGCGCCCGCCGCCACAAGTGTAATGCGCTGCCCTGCGGTCATTCTGACCAGTTGGCCCAGCGTCGAGCCGAGCGCCGAACCGATCTGGATAATCGGCCCTTCCCGCCCGACTGCGGCGCCGGAGCCGATCGCAAGCGCTGATGCAACCGATTTGACCACCGCGACGACCGGCCGTATCACGCCGCGTTTGTAGTAAATCGCATCCATCACTTCAGGCACGCCGTGCCCCTTCGCTTCGGGCGCGAAGGTACTGACGATCCACGTCACTGCCAGACCACCGATCACCGGAACGAATATGACGAATAGTCCCCACGGAGAAGCGGGAGTGAAATGGCTCGCGTCGTACGAAAACGAAAAGTGACCGAGGAAAAATACGTTGTGGACGAATCCAATCAGGCCACGAAAAACGACGGCGCCCAGTCCCGTCACGATCCCCACAACGAAGGCCATCGCGCACAACCATCGCAGACCGATGGGCAAGATGGAATCTTCTTCGTTCGGCGAGGATGGCGGCGGTTGTGCCGATGAAACTTTGATATGGCGGGGAGTCGTTGTCGCCACGCTTTCAGGCCCATCTGATCCCTCGTCCATGCCCAGTTCCTCTTAAGCTCAATCCACACTGCGTTCTCGCGACCATGGCTGCGACGTCGACACATCCCAGCAGCGACGAACCGCGTTTACAGACAACCATTGAGACACTGGTCGAATGAACTGAGCGCTATTCGAACGATGGGGTGGTAATAGACAGCGTAGAGCACGAAACCGATTGCCACCAGCTAATCGTGGGGTCAACGCGAAGGAGTCCACCACCAAAGCGATATCCCATCAATGCGGCTATTGAACAACCGGAGTGTCCGGCCGACCGTCACGCTTTAAGCGTTGTTCAAGGATGTCGCCTGGCGTGAAGAATCGAGAAAAGTCAGTGCCGTCGCCACCGCGCCTCAAGGTCGCATACTGAGCGCTAGTGCTGCATTGACGACTGCCAGATGGCTCAGAGCCTGCGGAAAGTTACCCGCGAGATGGCGGGCCGCCACGTTGTACTCTTCGGACAGCAAGCCCAGATCGTTGGAAACGGCAAGGACGCGCTCGAACTGCTCGGTTGCCTCCTGTTCCCGGCCCTGCAGCTGCAGGCACTCGGCCATCCAGCATGAACACGCGAGAAATGCGCCCTCGTTCGGCTTTCCCGCTTGCGGCCTGGTACGACGGATGAGTCCTTCTTCGGAAAGCTCGCGTTTAACCACCGCAATAGTCGACGCAATACGTCGATCGTCAATTGGCAGGAAGCCGACTAGTGGAAGAAGCAGGACACTCGCGTCGAGTTCCTGTCCGCCGTAGTGCTGAGTGAATGTACCGAGACCTTCGTTCCAGCCTTCCCGACAGATCTCGTCATGCACAGTGTCACGCAGTACCGTGATCCGGGCAAGCACCTCCTGGCTAACCCGATTGCCGGTTTCGTGACGTTTGACAAAACGATCGAATGCAACCCAGACCATCACCTTCGAATAGGTGTAGTGGCGCGGTTCGGCGCGCGACTCCCACACGCCCGCTCCCTCAGTTCGCCAGATTGTTTCGAGGTGTTCAATAAGCCTCTGTTCGACAACGAACTCCTGATCCGATGCAGGCACGCCACCGCGATGAGCCAGATCGAGGCAATTCAGCACCTCACCGTACACGTCCAGTTGATGCTGCGTCGAAGCGGCATTGCCGATTCGCACCGGTTTGGCAAAGCGATAGCCGGGCAACGTGTCCACGGTCCATTCGGGCAAATGGCGTGCACCGTCGACCCGATACATGATCCGCATGTTGTCCGGCGAGCCGGCGATCGCCCGCAGCAGCCAATCGCGCCAACCGTGTGCCTCTTCGTGATATCCGGCGTTCAACAATGCGGCAAGAGCAAAGCTCGCGTCGCGCAACCAGCAATAGCGATAGTCCCAATTCATCGCGCCGCCGGGCGCTTCAGGCAGCGACGTCGTCGGCGCGGCGAGCAGACCGCCGCTCCGCTGATGGATCAACGCCTTGAGTGTAATCAGCGAGCGTCTGACCTGATCTGGCCACCGCGTTTTGGCATTGTCGAACCGGCCAATCCAGTCGAGCCAGAAACCTTGCGTTGATGCGAGCGCCGCTTCAGCGTCGATCGGTGTGGGCGGACCTTCATGGCTGCAACCATAGCTCATGACGAAAGCGAGCCTTTCTCCGGCAGACACATCGAACTCCGCGTCGATTGAGGTGGCGTTTTCTATCAGTTGGACCGGCGCGCGCAACACGACCAGATTGGGGCCGACTTTGGCTACCATGTCATTGCCATCCATTGCGCTCCAGGGAGGCAACGCACCGTAGTCAAAACGCAGGCGCAGTGTGCTGCGCA
This sequence comes from Paraburkholderia sp. BCC1884, assembly GCF_900996225.1. Classification (GTDB taxonomy): domain Bacteria; phylum Pseudomonadota; class Gammaproteobacteria; order Burkholderiales; family Burkholderiaceae; genus Paraburkholderia. The sequence goes on from NZ_CAAJGL010000123.1 coordinate 122,111, forward strand.
TTCTTACCGTGCCACGCATGCCGACGACAATGCGCACTACCGAAGAAAAGGTCTTGCGCACCGGCATGAAATCAATGATCCGAACCTGACCTTCGTTCGTCACGAAATCGGTTTCCACGACGAGCGTGTCGCCCTGATAGCGCCGACCGCCGGCGGTGACAGCGCTAACAGGAGCAAGCGACCAATGCCCGTGATCGTCTGTTCCAAGCAATGCGGCAAAGCACGCGTCATCGTCAAATCGCGGCCAGCATAACCAATCGATGGACCCGTCTTTCGCCAGCAGTGCCGCAGTTTCTCCATCGCCCAGCAGCGCATAATCTTCGATCAGCTTGCTCACATCGTCCGCCTTGGTCCGGCGCTCCCGCCCTTGTCCACGCTCCTTTCGAAGCAGCTCTGTTCCCGCGAGCGGCAAGCTCGTTGCCGTCTCTGCATGGATCGCGCGCTCTTACACACTCTTCTTTTTATTCACGAGTAGCGCCACGCCGGCCAGGCCGATCCCTGCTAGCGCCCAGAAAGCATTGCGATGCCGGTTTGTAAACATCTCCCAACTGCCTTTCCTTGACCGGCTGTCGAAGCGACCATGCGCGCCGTAGTCGCCCGCTACCGGTTCGAAGAGATTGCCAGGCGCATCGGGTTCAAGCGGTTCGTCTGTCAGTTGCCCTTCATAACCTGCCCTTGCCAGATATCGGTCGATGAGCCCCGGCGCGATACGATTGGCAAGAATAGCTTTGACTGTAGGAAAGCCAACCCAGACTTGCCTGCGTCTGTGCGTCGCGGCAAAGAAGATGGCCCGTGCCGCCACTTCCGGCTCGTAGATCGGCGCCACCGGCTGAGCTTTTTTACCCATTTTGTTAAGGGCCCAGTCGAATTGCGGCGTGTTGAGCGCGGGCAGATCCACCATCGTCAAATGAATGTTCAGCCGGTCGTGGATGATCTCCGAGCGCAGCGCGTCGGTAAAACCCCGCACGGCGAACTTGGCGCCGCAGTAGATGGATTGAAGCGGCACCGAGCGATAACCAAGTGCGGACCCGACGTTGACGATCGTGCCGCGGTCACGCGTGCGCATACGGGCGAGCGCCGCCATCGTGCCGTGCACCTGCCCGAGATAGGTCACCTTGGTGCCACGCTCGAATTCGTTCGCGGTCAGCCGGGACACCGGCGCGAATACCGTAGCCATCGCCACGTTGACCCAAACGTCGATAGGCCCGAGTTCCCGTTCGATGCGCGACGCCGCTGCTTCGACGGCATCGGCGTCCGCGACGTCCGTCGAAATGCCGAGAGCGTGCACGCCGTAGCTTGCCTGCAGATCGGCTGCCGCGCGCTCGATCCGCGCAACGTCACGCGACAGCAACGCGATGTCGTATCCGTGCCTCGCAAACTCTTCGACAGCGGCCCGCCCGACTCCGGCGCCAGCGCCCGTCACCACTACGACTTTGCCCATAGTGCCGCCTGCCGAATGTTCGTTGTAAAAGACTCATGAGTAGGCATCAAGGAATGCGCATGCTCACGACGAACCTACGTGGTGCAGACAGCAGTATTTGTTCCTGGTTACACGCCAAGTCAGTGACTGATTTTTTCCAATGCCAGCCCCCGCGTTCGCGGTCCGAGCAGAATCATGCAAATGGCGACAAGCATCGACACGCCGATGAAGGCCGCCACGCCCGGTACACCGTAGCCATGCAGCAGAATGCCGATGGCAAGGCCCGCGAAAGCTGCGGATATCCGGCTCCACGAGTAGACAAATCCAATTGCCCGGGCCCTGACCCGCGTTGGATAAAGCTCGGCCTGATAGCCGTGATAGGCATACGACATGATGTTGGCCGACAGCGTGAACAGAACGCCGAGGGAAATGAGTTCCCAAGGTTCGGAAACTTGCGAAAAGATCGCAATCACGACACCCATCATTACCAACCCGCCGATGATCTGAACCTTGCGCTCCACCCGGTCTGCGAACAATGTGCCGAGCAGCGGACCAAAGGGATTCGCAATGGCGATGACAAACGCGTAACCCAGGCTTGCGGTGACATGAATGCCTCGGTGAATCAGAAGCGTCGGCACCCACGCTGCAAACCCATAGAAGCCGATCACCTGAGCCATGTTGAAAATCGACAGGATGATCGTGCGGCGGCGATAAAGTGGCGAGAAGATTTCCCCGAACGAACTACCGCCCTGGCTCTCGGGCGTCACCGTTTGCAGCGGACTCAATGTAATGCCTTTTTCCGCGACGACCCGGCGTTCGATATCAGCGACGATCAACTCGGCTTCATCGAGCCTGCCGTGACGCGCAAGCCACCTCGGACTTTCCGGGATGTGGCGCCGCAAAAACCAGACGACGATCGCACCGACGGAGCCTATCAATATCACGACGCGCCAGTAGTCGAGGCCAAGTGGTCGTGTGCCTTTCAGCACGTAGGCAAGAAACGCGACCAAAGGAACGACGGAAAACGTGATGAACTGATTGACGGCGTAGGCGCGTCCTCGTTGCTGACTGGAGATCAACTCGGAAATGTAGGTGTCGATTGTCACCAGTTCGACGCCGATGCCGATCCCCGCGATGAAGCGCCAGATGTCGAGCCCCAGCCCCGACGACTGGAACGCCATGATGATGGTGCAGACCATGTACCAGATCATTGACCACGTGAAGATCAGGCGCCGGCCGAAGCGGTCCGCCACGTATCCGAAAGCCAGCGTGCCGACCCATAAGCCGGCAAAAGTAGCAAAGACAAAAGTGCCGAAACCGGAGACAGCCAAAGGTTGAAGCGAAGCAAGAAACCCCAGCGACTCAGGCTTGAAAAGCCCCGACTCGTTCATGCCGGGAGCCACGTAACCTGTGAAGAAAAGATCATAAAACTCAAAGACGCCGCCTAGTGAGATCAGGATCACCATGATCCAGACGGTTCGTGACGGCGGCAGGCGGTCAAGCCGTGCCGCTATTTCGGCTGCTTTTCGTTGGGACATATTCACCTTTTTTAGTGACTCGCCATGCAGCAGTAGATAGTGGGATTCTCCGCGCGAAGCTGCCCCGCCTCGCGGCATCCAGCTTGATCATTCGGTATCTCGGGATCAATCTCACACAGTTTCGCGAGTGGACGCAATGCGTGTGAGTACCAACACGCCCGAGCGGAACACGGCCCGTTGCGCACTCGAAGACGACAGCCGTCCGCAGAGTTGATGGCGAACCTGCCGGACAATAAATCAGCTGTAAGTGCAGTGGCCGTCATTCGCGCGGCTTGCTGTCAATATGCTTTCACGCCCCGTCTATCCGATTGCACGCCGCGTCGCATAGGGAGCGCCGCAACATGCATAGCCTCACCCAGCGCGCGCTACTTATGCAAGGCGTTGCGAACGTCCGACACATCGCGAACGGTCACCGGTGCAGCCGCATTACCCCACGTATTGCGAACGAAAGTCAGGACGTGGGCCATTTCGCCGTCGTCCAGTTTGCCCGCGAAAGACGGCATCTTGCGCGACTCCGGGCCCTCCTGCGTCTGCGGACTGCCGCCCCCCTCCACCAACAGGCGCACGAGCGAAGTTGCCGAAGGCGAGAGCACCGCTGGATTGCCGGCAAGACGTGGATATTTTTGCGGTACGCCCGCGCCGTCCATCTGATGACAGCGCGCGCAGTAAGTCGCGTAAATACCTGCACCGGGTCGTTCGACGTCGCCTGTTTCAAGTGCTTGCACGGTCTGCTGAGCGGCCCGCGAATGTGCGTTGAAATGGCCACTTTGCGCACGCGGCGGCAGGGCTTTCAGGTAGACGGCAATCGCATCGAGGTCGGCACTGTTCAAGTACTGCGTGCTGTCTTCGACAACCTGCACCATGCTGCCGAAGGTGACCAGTCCGCCGCCGTGGCCATGCTTGAGGAAGTCGGCGATGCTGCCAGCGGAGCTACGTCCCAGCCCCGACCCAGGGTCGGCGGTCAGGTTCGGCGCAAACCAATGGTCGTTGGTGCCGCCCGTCAGATACGTTGCGCTCGCCTCACTGTAGCCGCGCTCCTCGTAAGCGGGCCCGCGCGGCGTATGACATGCGCCGCAGTGTCCGAGCGACTGCACGAGGTAAGCACCGCGGTTCCATTGGACATCGCGCCTGGCATCCGGTTTGAAGACGCCATGTGGCGCAAAGACTCCGTCCCAGAACATCAGCGCCCAGCGCTGGTTGAACGGAAACGGCAATCTGGTCTCCGGCGCGGGCGTGGCTACTGGTGACACGCCGTGCATGAAGTAGGCATAGAGCGCATGCATATCGTCGTCCGCGATCTTTGAAAACGACGGGTAAGGCATTGCCGGATAAAGCCGCTTGCCGCCAGGTGCGACGCCATTACGCAACGCCCTTGCGAAATCGTCATAGCTATAGCGGCCGATACCCGCATCGGGGTCGGGGGTGATGTTCGAGGAGTAGATGGTGCCGAATGGCGAAGCCATCCCGAGGCCGCCTGCAAAAGCAGGCGCAAGTATCGGCTTATCGCCCGGTCGCAACACGCGTGGCGCAGCGGTGTGACAACCGGCGCAGTCTGCGGCCTTGGCAAGATAGGCGCCTCGAGCGATCTGGGCGTCGTCGGTGCCACCGGCGGTGACGTTGACGAGGCTGCTTGCAGCGTCGGCGGCCGAAGCGTTGGTCGGGGCGGCCGCGGAGGCTCGCGTGAATCCCAATGTCACGAGCGCCGACACCATCAACACGACGGGGCTCGCCCGCTTCAGCAATTGCCAAAGGAGGGAGGACTCTGCCGGAGCAACGCGATCGCGGGTGTACATCTCACCACCACCTGCACGGCGACACGATCGCAAGCGCCACATCGGTCGCGATCAGTGCAAAGAGGAACAGCACGCTGCACATCGCCGAGACGCGGCTCAGGAACCACGCGAGTTCGGCTCTCGTACGACGCGCGCCGCTCAAGGCGCCCCACGCCGCTGGTCCAATCCGGCGCAGATTGCGCCACGCGATCAAACTGCCGGTTACGCCCGCCACGAAACAAAGCGCGCTGACCACGACGAGCGCCGGACGTACCCACGGCACGATTGGCGCAGACAGTGGCTCGTTGAACGGATAGCAGCTTTGCGCGGCAAGCGTCTCGGCGACCACGGTCTGCACCAGCCAGGCGAACGGCGCGACGAGGAGCCCAGCCAGCGCGTATCGCGTCGGCGGATACGACGCTTCCGGCGGTTTCATATCCCGGGCCATGACCACTCCTGAAACAGATAGGGCGTGAGATAGAGCGTGCTGAAAATGAACAGCCACACGACATCGACGAAGTGCCAGTAGAGGCCGCCGATCGTCAACGCCGCACAGCGTTTTTCGTCGAAATAGCCGAGTGCGGTCCATAGCAGCAGGAGCAACAGCACGATGATCCCCACCACGACGTGCGCCATATGGAAGCCGGTGATCGTGAAGTACAGCGAGCCATACAGATGCGTGGTCAACCCGTACGGGTGATCGTGCCATTCGACCATCTGAATGCCGATGAAGGCGCAGCCGAGCACGACCCCCACCGCCATCGAAGCTACCGCCCAGCGCACGCGCCGGCGACGCACGAAGCGTTCGCATAGCCAGACAAACCCGCTGCTCGACAGCAGAATCAGGGTATTGGCAATGCCGAGACCCAGTTTCGGCAGACCTTCGGGTGGCCAATGCTGCTGACTCTGCGAGGCCAGATACAGATACGAAAAGATCAGATAGCCGAACAGCGCGCCTTCGGTGGCGATCAGCGTGAGGCAGCCCCACCAGCCGCCCGAGCGTTCGCCGGCACTGCCCACGGGAAGCGGTCGCGCGGGTTCCACAGGCTCAGACGACGGTTGACCCAGATCGATGGCGTCGCTCATGTCAGCCTCCCGCGTCGTGAACTACGGCCAGCTCGCGCTGGATCAACGCCCGTTCGGGCCACAGCCAGGCGATGATCGACACAGCGCAGCCGGCCACCATCGCGCCCGCGAAAATCCACGCGCTGAGTGCGAGCCCGGCGAACACGAGCGTCGCAAACACGGCAAGCCAGAACGGCGCATACGAATCGCCGGGCATCTTCAGGATGACATCCGGGATCGCTTCGAGCGCGGTCGTGCCGAGCGCCTCGCGGCCCTGCGCGAGCAGGTAGCCCTCGTTGAGTTGCGAGCGCGTACGAACGGTGACGCCAGGTTCGTCGATTCGACCTTCCCACAGGGGATGACGGCTCGCGAGCGTCGGCACCACGGCGAAGTTGTACGGCGGCGGCGGTGAGCTGACCGACCACTCGAGCGTAGGTGCATCCCACGGATTGTCGCCGGCCGGCTCGCCGCTTTTCAGGCTCACCAGCAAGTCGATCAAAAAGATCAGCACGCCCGCCGCGAACAGAAACGAGCCCAGCGACGTGACCAGATTCACCGTATTCCAGCCCATGTCGGCGGGATACGTGTAGATGCGGCGCGGCATGCCGAGCAGCCCCGCGATATGCATCGGAAAGAACGCGATATTGAAACCTGCGAACAGCACCCAGAACGCGAGCTTGCCGAGCCGCTCACTCATCATCCTGCCGGTAAATTTCGGATACCAGAAATAGATGCCGCCAATGACTGGAAACACGTTGATGCCGAGCAGCACATAGTGCAGATGCGCGACCACGAAGTAGGTATCGGTGAGTTGCCAGTCAAACGGCACGGCCGCGGTCATCACGCCCGACACGCCACCCACCACGAACAGCAGCACGAAGCCCGCGAAAAACAGGAATGGCACGCGAAACACCGGCCGTCCCGTCCAGATCGTTGCGATCCATGCGAAGGTGGCGACCGCGCTCGGGATAGCAATCACCATGCTGGCCGCGCCGAAAAACGATAGCGCAAGCGCCGGAATACCGGTCGCGAACATATGGTGTATCCACACGACGAAGCCGATCACCATGGTTGCGACGGTTGACAGTGCAACCGGTACATAACCCACGAGGGGCCGGCGGCAGAACACGGGCAATGCATCCGACACGATGCCCATGGCCGGCAAGACGACTGCATACACCCAGGGATGCGCGAAAATCCAGAACAGATGCTGCCAGAGTAGAGGACGGCCACCGTTCAGCACGTCGAAGAAATGCGTGCCGATGCGCCGGTCCATCCACAACAGAAAAAAAGCCAGACTCACCGAAGGCACCGCCAGCAAGTTGCCGCCCGACGCCGTGAGCGTGCCCCACACCAGCACCGGCATCCGGTCCAGCGACATGCCCGGCGCACGCATGCGCAGCAGGGTCACGACAAAGTTCATCGATCCGACCGTTGTCGAGATGCCGAGTAGCACCATGCCAAGCGCGTACACGTCGATATTCGGCCCGGTGCTGTATTCGAGCCCGGAAAGCGGCGCGTAGTTGAACCAGCCGGCATCCGGCGCCTGCCCTGCCGGGAAACTCGCGTACAGGAAGATGCCTGCAAACAGAAACACCCAGTAGGACAGCGCATTCAGACGCGGAAACGCCATATCGCGCGAACCGAGCACGAGCGGCCACAGATAGTTCGAAAAGCCGGACAGCACGGGTAGCGCGTACAGAAAAATCATCGTCACGCCATGCATCGTGAAGAGCTGGTTGTACTGCTCGGGCGTGAGCACTGTTGCGTTGGGGCGAGCGAGCTGGATACGCATGAGCAGCGCTTCAACGCCGCCCATCAGCAGAAAGATGAAAGCGGTGACCAGATAGCGCAAGCCGATGGTTTTATGATCGACTGTCGAAAGCCACCCTCGCCAGCCGGGCGGCGCTTCCCATATCTCGCGCAGACGCTTTTCCTCAGCGCTGCCCGGCGCCACCCGGCCGCGTTGAGGCGTGCGCGCGAGGGCCGAATCGACAACGGCGCCGGGAGATCCAGGTTGTGGTTCGCCAGGCGTGGCGGCAGTCGCAGGATGATCGGCCATCGATAGACGCTCCGTGATTACAACGGGGTTTCAATGCAAGGTCGCCAGATAGGCCGACAACGCAGCAGCATCGGCAGAGCTCAGTGCGATGTCGGGCATCAATGCTTCGGGTTTGATCTGCTGCGCGTGCTCGATCCAGTCGAGCAGATGTTCCGGCGTATTGGTCAGCGTCCCCGCGGCGATCGTGCGGCGCGACCCGAGATGGGTGAGATCGGGCGCCTGCATGCCTTGCGCGTCGGTGCCGCGAATCGAGTGACAACCGGCGCAGCGCTCCGCGAACAGATGTCGGCCCGCCACGACGGCGGTGTCGACGGCAAGCGCCGCTGTCTGTCCTTGTGCATCGCGCCAGGCGTTGAAATCCGCAGTATTTTGCGCGACTACTTCGAAGGCCATATGCGCATGTTGTGCGCCGCAAAATTGCGAGCATTGCCCGCGATAGACGCCCGCACGGTCCGCCTGAATCCACTGTTCATTGGTCTGTCCCGGGATGGTCTGCGTCTTCCCCGCGAGTTGGGGGACCCAGAACGCGTGGACGACATCCGCGCTTTTCAAGCGTACTTTGATCGGCTCGCCGACGGGGATATGGATTTCGTTCGCCGTGCTGAAATTGCGCGCCGGATTGGGGTCGTCGGCGTAGTCCACTTTCCACCACCAGTCGTAAGCGGTGACGGTGATGGTCAACTGGGGATGCGTGGTCGGCGAGGCAACGGATTCAAGCGTCACCAGAATGTAAACAAGCATGGCCAGCAAGACGACCGAAGAGATACCGGTACCGATGTAAATCCAGCGCATGCCGCCCGGCTCAGCGTGAAGCGACCCTGCCTGTACAGCCGGGCGCTTGCGCGTGATTGCCCCAAGCAGTAATCCGGCGACGATCAGTGTCACGAGGACCGCGACCGCGGTCATGGCCCAGCCGAGGCGCATGGTCGGATTGGCCGCCGGGCCCGCTGCGTGGAGAAAGTAATTGAGCGGCGCGATCGGGTCGGCACGAGCCGAAGTCGGCGCGAGAGGCAGTAACAGGCAGGCGCGTCCTGTCCGGGCAATTAGAACGCGTACCTCGGTCGTCTTCCCTGCGGACACTGTTGGCTCCCGTGGAATCGTTGCAGTGACGGCGCGCCCTGCGCACAACAGGACAAGGCGAGAAACCAGTAGCAAAAACCGGACCCCGGGCGCGTCCTTGCTCTGACCGTTGCGTGACCTCCTTCCTCCGAGTGTGAGTCGCCGTCACTACCTGATTGAAAGACTGCGGAACGATGCTTGCGATGTCTTCGATAGTCCAATTCTTCCTGCAGGAGCAGTCCATGTCCCAAACCGTCGGCGACTTCATTATCGAGCGACTTCACGCATGGGGTGTCCGTCGCATCTACGGTTATCCCGGTGACGGCATCAACGGCGTGTTCGGCGCCCTCAACCGCGCCCAATCCGAAGCCAAGAAATCCAGGTCCGGCAATCCCACCTCGCCGATCGAATTCATCCAGGTCCGCCACGAGGAGATGGCGGCTTTTATGGCGTCCGCGCACGCGAAGTTCACCGGCGAGCTCGGCGTATGCATCGCGACCTCCGGTCCCGGCGCCTCGCATCTGATCACCGGCCTGTACGACGCGAGAATGGATCACATGCCCGTGCTCGCCATCGCGGGACAGCAGGCAAGGGCGGCGCTCGGCGGCCATTACCAGCAGGAACTCGACCTCGCTTCGTTGTTTAAAGACGTCGCAGGCGCATTCGTCGAACAGGCCTCGGTGCCCGCGCAGGTGCGCCACCTTGTCGACCGCGCCATTCGCATCGCCCTGTCCGAGCGCAAGGTCACCGCCATCATTCTGCCGAACGATCTGCAGGACCTTCCCTATGAAGCGCCGGGCCGCAAACACGGCACGCTGCATTCTGGCGTGGGTTATCGCGCCCCGCGCCTCGTGCCCTACCCCGACGATCTTCAGCAAGCCGCCGACTTGCTAAACGCAGGAAAAAAAGTGGCGATTCTCGTCGGTGCCGGCGCGCTGCACGCCACCGACGAAGTCATCGCCGTCGCGGAAAAGCTTGGAGCAGGCGTCGCCAAAGCATTGCTCGGCAAGGCCGCGCTACCCGACGATCTGCCGTGGGTAACCGGTTCGATCGGGCTACTCGGCACCAAGCCGAGCTACGACCTCATGACGGAATGCGACACGCTGCTGATGATCGGCTCAGGCTTTCCGTACTCGGAATTTTTGCCGAAGGAAGGTGCCGCGCGTGGCGTACAGATCGATCTGAAAGCCGACATGCTGAGCCTGCGCTACCCGATGGAAGTAAATCTTGTCGGGGATAGCGTTGAGACGTTGCGCGCGCTGCTGCCGCTACTCGAAGAAAAGCAGGATCGTGCCTGGCGCAAGAAGATCGAAGGCTGGACTGAGGACTGGTGGAAAACGCTCGACAAGCGCGCGCATCAGGCGGGCAAAGACGCGGTCAACCCGCAGCGCACAGTCTGGGAACTGTCGAAACGGATTCCAGCCAATTCAATCGTCACGAGCGACTCGGGTTCGTGCGCAAACTGGTATGCGCGCGACCTGAAGGTCCAGCGCGGCATGATGTGCTCGTTATCTGGCGGCCTTGCGTCAATGGGCGCGGCGGTGCCCTACGCGATCGCTGCCAAGTTCGCGTTTCCCGAGCGCCCGGTGATTGCGCTGGTTGGCGACGGCGCGATGCAGATGAACAACATGGCCGAACTGATTACGGTGTCGAAATACTGGAAGGACTGGGCTGATCCGCGGTGGATCTGCATGGTGCTCAACAACAGCGATCTGAACCAGGTCACGTGGGAGCAACGCGCGATGGAAGGCGATCCGAAATTCGACGCATCGCAGGATATCCCGTCCGTCCCGTATCACAAATTCGCGGAGCTGATCGGGCTGAAAGGTATTTACGTCGACAACGATGAACAGATGGGCGCCGCATGGGACGAAGCGCTGGCGTCGAACTGTCCAGTCGTCATCGAAGTGAAAGCCGATCCGAACATTGCACCGCTGCCGCCGCATATCACGCTCGCCCAGGCCAAGGCATTTGCATCGACCTTGCTGAAGGGCGATCCGAACGAAGGCAATGTGATCGTCGAAACGGCGAAGCAGGTGCTCGGCGCCGTACTCCCCGGTCATCACGACAAATAAGCGTGTAAACATGACGGATCGCACTGCTCCAGATGGGACGTCGCAGGCGTCGGTGACCGGCATACGCGCCCGCGCATACCGCATTCCGACTGACGCGCCGGAAGCGGATGGCACGTTCGCGTGGCAGGCGACCACACTGGTCGTCGTCGAGGTGTACGCAGCCGGGAAAACGGGAATCGGTTACACGTATAGCGATAAAAGTGTTGTCGGGTTGATTCACGATACGCTCGCCGAATGCGTGTTACACCGGGACGTGTGGGACATTCGCGCGATCTGGCAGCGTATGCAAGGTCAGGTGCGTAATCTCGGCCGTTCGGGCCTGGCGGCCACGGCGATCTCGGCAGTGGACTGCGCGCTGTGGGACCTGAAAGCGAAACTGCTCGACGTCCCGCTCGTGCGACTGCTCGGCGCCGCGCGCGAATCCGTGCCGCTTTACGGCAGCGGCGGCTTCACCACTTACAGCGACAAACAGATGCGCGATCAACTTGCCGGTTGGGTCGAGCGCGATGGTTGCCGCTGGGTGAAGATCAAGATAGGAACCGAGCCGGAAAAAGATCCTGCGCGTGTAGAGACGGCGCGCGCAGCTATTGGCGACGCAGGCCTTTTTGTTGACGCCAACGGAGCATTCACACCGCAGCCTGCGCTGCATTGGGCCCAACGTTTCGCAGAGCAGCGCGTCGAATGGTTCGAAGAACCCGTCTCGTCCGACGACGCGGCGGGCTTGCGCTTTGTGCGTGAGCATGCGCCGACCGGCATGGAGGTCGCCGCCGGCGAGTACGGTTATACCCTCGACGATTTCCGGCAATTGCTGGCTGCGCAATCGGTCGACGTGCTGCAGGCCGATGTTAGCCGCTGTGGCGGCATCACCGGCTTCATGCAGGCTGCCGATCTCTGCGACGCCTTTCACGTGCCGCTGTCGGCTCACTGCGCGCCCGCGCTACACCTTCACGTTGCGTGCGCTGTACCACGTCTGCGTCACCAGGAATGGTTTCACGATCACGTACGGATCGAATCGATGCTGTTCGACGGCGCTCCCCGGGCGATCGATGGCGCCATCGCGCCGGATCTGACACGCCCGGGTTGCGGTCTCGAATTCAAATCCCGCGACGCCGGTGCCTATCAGCTCCAATAACGAAGGAACCCGATAACATGAGTTCTCAACGAGTTGCGGGGCTGGCGGTTGCGGTGGCCGGCGCGACGGCAGTAGCGGCGCTGGCGATGCGGTCGGCTCGATCCACGAGCGACGAAAGGAAGTGGAGAAACACGCTGGAATTCGTTCCCGGTCGCGCCTCCATTTCGCGACAACGGCCACTGCCCACGAGGCATTCGCACGGCGTCAGCACCCAGATTGAGGCGGCTCGAAGTTTTAATCACAGTTCCGCGCTACTCGCGCTCTCCGTACTTGCCGACAGCGCGATGGAGCACTATCGCGGTTCGTTCGACAACCCGGCGATGTTCACGCCGCTGATCTCCGGCACCCTTTCTCTGCTGGCCGGCTTGCATGGCGGCCAGGATCACCGGCAGGAGACTCATCGACTGCGGCACGCAATCTATCTGGGCGCGGCTGTCGCAGGTATCGCCGGCACAGGTTTCCATCTTTACAACGTCACGAAACGGCCTGGCGGCTGGAGCTGGAACAACCTTTTTCACGCGGCGCCGGTCGGCGCGCCAATGGCGCTGCTGCTCTCAGGCGCTTTGGGCGCCGTCGCCGAGCAGTTACGCAATAAGCCCGCGCGCGATCCTCAATTGTTCGGCATGCCAGCCGGCCGCGCGCTGGGATTGCTGGTCAGTGCGGGTTTGGTCGGCACCGTCGGTGAAGTCGGGCTATTGCATTTTCGTGGCGCGTTTCAGCATCGCGCGATGTACGCGCCGATTATCGTGCCACCGCTTGCGGCTGCGCTACTCGCCCAAGCCGCAATGGAAGTGCCGCGCGAGCACTGGCTCGCACGACTGTGGTTACGGGCCACGGCGGCGCTCGGCTTCATCGGCGCCGGGTTTCATGCGCGCGGCATCGCCCGGCGGCAGGGCGGCTGGCGCAACTGGAGTCAAAATCTGTTCAGCGGACCGCCCTTACCCGCACCACCGAGCTTCTCAGCGCTGGCTCTGGCTGGCCTCGCGGCCCTACGTTTGAGAGAGAGCGAAAAATGAGCGACAGGGAACGCAAGGCCCGCCCCACCCGCTACCCCGGCTACGATGTACTCGACAAACGCAGCACGCCGTCGTGGGACGAAGCGACCCGTACCGTGATCGCTCAACGGCTCGCTACGCCAGCCGAGCCTCACTTCTTCAATGCCGTGGAATGGCTGGCGGTATGCGCGTTATGCGTCTGCATCGTGCCGCAGGCGAATGCACTGCCGGTGGTCCCGCTCCCTCAGTTGCTCGATGCGAAGCTCTTAAAAAACACTGGCGACGGCTACCGCGACGCCCGCTTGCCGCCCCTTCAGCAGGCATGGCGCACAGGGCTCGCCGCGCTCGATGCCGAAAGCCGCGTGCGTCACGAGTTGCCGTTTAGCCGCCTTGAAAAGTCCAGCCAGGTGGCACTGCTCGAATCGATGCAACGCGGCGAACTGACAAGCGACGCGTGGGACGGCATGCCCGCAAAACTCTTCTTTGCAGAACGCCTGCTACACGACATCTGCAGCATGTATTACTCGCACCCGCACGCATGGAGCGAAATGGGCTTTGGCGGGCCGGCTAATCCTCGTGGCTATGTACGGATGTATTTCGACCGGCGCGACCCGTGGGAGGCCGCTGAGGCTGAAGCTGGCGAAGAAGACAAAGCCCGCAAGGAGAACCAGCGTGCTCGATGACGCCCTGCACAATCCACGCGGCAAGAATGGACGCGCTCCCGACGTATTCGAACACGGCGGCTGGGTGCCGATGCGTGAGTATCCGAACGATGAAGAGGTCGACTTTGCGATCGTCGGTACCGGTGCCGGCGGTGGAACGCTCGCGTGCCGGCTATCTGAACAAGGATTCAAGGTCATCGCCTTCGATGCTGGCGCGTGGTGGCGTCCACTGGAAGAATTCGCCTCCGACGAAAGCCATCAGGCAAAGCTCTACTGGACCGACGAACGTATCTGCGACGGCGAGAACCCGCTGAAGCTGGGCAATAACAACAGCGGCAAGGCAATTGGCGGCAGCACGGTTCACTTCGCCATGGTGTCGCTGCGCTTTCGCCCGGAATGGTTCAAGTCGCGCAGCGTGCTCGGCTACGGCGCGGACTGGCCACTCGACTGGCGCGAGATGTGGCGCTACTACGCGCAAGTCGAAGACGCGTTGAAAATATCGGGGCCGGTTAATTATCCCTGGGGACCCAAACGGCCCCGCTACCCCTATCGCGCGCACGAATTGAATGCCGCCGCGCTCGTCCTCGCGCGCGGCGCCGAGGCGCTGGGCATCGACTGGGCGGCCACTCCGTTGGCGACGCTGTCGGCCCCGCGCGGCAAAGCCCATCCCTGCGTGTATCGCGGCTTTTGCACTTCAGGATGCGCGACCAACGCCAAACAGAGCGCACTCGTCACGTGGATTCCTCGCGCGGTGAGCGCAGGTGCCGAAATACGCGATCTCGCAATGGTCGGTCGTATCGTTACAAACGATGCCGGACTTGCAACCGGGGTCGAGTATCTGCGCGAAGGACGCTGGCAATTTCAGCGCGCGAAGAACGTCGTCGTGGCCGGCTACGCGATCGAAACGCCACGACTTTTGCTGATGTCGGCAAACGGGCGCTTCCCGAACGGCCTCGCCAATAGTTCCGGGCTAGTTGGCAAGAACCTCATGGCACAGTCAAATCAGGCCGTCTATGGCACATTCGACGAAGAAATCCGCTGGTACAAGGGCCCTCCTTCGTTAGCGATCACCGAGCACTGGAATTATAAAGATACCGGCAAAGACTTCTTCGGCGGCTATTCGTATATGAGTCAGGGACCGCTGCCCCTTGGCTGGGCTAGCGTGCAAAACGGCCGTGGTTTATGGGGCGACTCATTGGCCAAAGAGATGCAAAAGTACAACCATCAGGCCGGATTGAAAATTGTCGGCGAGATGTTGCCGCAGGAATGCAACCGCGTGACCCTTGCCGATGAAAAGGATCAGTACGGCCTGCCCGTCGCCCGCGTGACCTATTCGCTATGCGATAACGACAAGCGGCTAATCGCTCATTCACTCGATTTCATGGAGAAGGCACTCGGCGCTGCTGGCGGCAGTGAAATCTGGCGGGAAAATGACGACACCTGCCACCTGAATGGCACCGCACGCATGGGCGATGATCCATCCGCCAGCGTGGTCAATGCCGATTGCCGGAGCTGGGATATACCGAATCTATGGGTATGCGACGGGTCGGTGTTTCCGACCGTCGGTGGCGTGAATCCGTCGCTGACCATTCAGGCCATAGCCTGCCGCACTGCCGACCGTATCGTCGAACTGGCTGCGCGCGGCGAATTGTAATTGCGTCTCGCAGACAGGCGGTCTTGCTCAGGAATGTGCGTTGCTCAATCGTTGAACTCATATGCGGGTTGCAAGCCGACGCCCCATACCCGCCGACGACAGACGCAAGGAGTCCATTCATGTCGACCACCAAAGATCAGTTCACGATGCAGGACCCGCTGAAGCAATATCCGCAACCGCCATTCGAACGCCAGCCGCAGCCCGCACCCGGTCTCGCGCAACAGATGAACCCGAAGCCCGATCACGGCGAAACCAGCTATAAGGGATTCGGAAGACTGGTGGGCCGACGCGCGCTAATAACTGGCGCGGACAGCGGCATTGGCCGCGCGGTCGCAATTGCATTTGCGCGTGAAGGCGCAGACGTCGCCTTGAATTACCTGCCGACCGAAGAAGCCGACGGCCGGGAAGTTGCCAAACTGGTTGAGGCGGCTGGCCGACAAGCCATCGTATTGCCCGGCGATATTGGCGACGAAGCGTTTTGCTCGCAGATCGTCGACCATACGGTCCAGAAACTCGGTGGCCTCGATATTCTGGTGAACGTCGCGGGCAAACAGACTTATGTCGACGATATCGCCGATCTTTCGACAGAACAACTTGAGGCGACGTTCCGCACCAACGTGTTTGCGATGTTCTGGCTATGCAAAGCCGCTCTGCCGCATCTTCCGCCCGGTGCGAGCATTATCAACACCACGTCCATCCAGAGCTATCAGCCGAGTCCGGGCCTGCTCGACTATGCGTCGACCAAAGCGGCCATCACCGCCTTCACGCATGCATTCGCAAAACAGGTCGCCGGCAAGGGGGTGCGCGTGAACGCTGTCGCGCCAGGACCGGTATGGACGCCGCTGCAACCCAGTGGCGGTCAACCCCAGGAGAAAGTCGAGAAGTTTGGCTCGGAGGTACCGATGAAGCGCCCCGGGCAACCCGCCGAGCTCGCACCGATTTATGTGTTGCTTGCGTCGCAGGAATCGAGCTTCGTCACCGGCGAGGTGTATGGCGTGACTGGCGGCAATCATTTGCCGTAAAGGGGGCGGCCGATGATGTCTGCTGATCCGGCTGACGTCATCGAAAATAAGAGACACAGGTGGCGTCTGCGCGAGAGCCGGTCTGACAAATGACCGGATCGCAACCCGCACACCGGAAGGAGAAGCATGTCTGCCATCCACGAACACGAACGAGGCACGGAAGCACATGACGAGCTGCCCGCGCATTCGTGGGCGGCACATATCGGCCCGGGACTGGTTTCGACCGCGACGGACAACGATCCTAGCGGCGTGGTGACGTATTCGCTGGCTGGTGCGCAGTTCGGCTATGACATGCTCTGGACGTGCCTGTTGTCATATCCGTCGATGGTCGCGTTCCAGCTGGTCGCAGCGAGAATCGCCGCACAGACGGGCAAGGGACTGACCGTGAACATGCGGGAGCATTATTCACGCCTCCTGTTTTACCTTGCCGTGATGCGCTTTCTCATCGCCAATATTGTCAACATTGCCGCCGATGTCGTCGCTATGGGTGTTGGAGCTCAGCTTGTCTGGCACGGCTCAGTACCGCTATACGCTGCAGCCTTTGGCATGCTGTCCATGGCGCTTCAGTGGTTTGTACCTTATGCGCGCTATGCAAGCGTTCTGAAATGGTCTGCCGCGTGTCTGTTTGCCTACGTTGGTGTCGCGGTGGTCAGCCACGCGCCTTGGCAGACGCTCGCTTTCCATGCCGTAGTCCCGCGATTTACATGGAGCGTCGATTACTTCACGATGCTGCTGGCGGTGCTCGGTACGACGATCAGTCCATACCTGCTTTTCTCACAGGCCGAGCAGCAGATCGAAGAACAGAGGCCGCATTCACCATCGCAATCGAGAATGGGCCATGCAGCCTGCGATACCGGCAACGCTCAATTGAGAAAGGTGCGCCGCGATACCTTGCTAAGGACGGTGCTCTCTAACGCAGTTGGATTGTTCATCATGGCAGCGGCAGCAATGACATTGCATTCCACCGGACACAGTCTCAACAACGCATACGATGCAGCGAGCGTATTGCGGCCGCTTGTCGATGGATATGCGTCACAGGTGGTTGGGGTCGCGTTTATAGGAACCGCCCTCCTCGCGCTGCCGCCGCTGGCCGGCTCGGCCGCAAACGCGGCGGTGAGTGCGCGCGATCAGCAGGTCGGCAAGCAACGCAATCGCCCTGTCGCGTGGGCGCTACTTGGTGTGATGGTGCTCGGTACTACGATCGGTGTAGCGCTGGCGCTCGCGCATGTCGAGCCGATTCGCGCGCTGTACTGGAGTGCCGTCCTCAACGGTTCGACGGCGACGCCTGTCATGGTCATGCTTGTGCTACTAAGCATGAAGCGCTCGGCAATCGGCGACCTCAGTGCTCATTGGAGCTTGCGTGCACTATGCTGGCTCGCCACCGTATTCGCGGGTGTAGCGCTAGTCGCACGGTTTGCGTGCGAGTGGCTTTCTTAATGGTGGCCTGAGCGCTCTCCGCCCGGGTGAAACGCCGGTGCCCTCGCTGAACTGCGTCTGCGCGGCGGGTCCGAGGCGGCGCGCGCTATGTGTGAGTTCATATTTCGCAACCCCGGGCTGTTCTTTAATTCAACGATGCCAGTATTCATCGAGGATGTCTGCTATGCGCCACACGGGACACAGTCTGCGAAAGAAGCCATCAAAACCCGCCTTTCGGATTTCAGCAGGCGACTCGTTCGACATGTTGCCCGTCAACGCGACAAACAGCATTTGCGCCGAACCGGCCTCCCTTCGCGCGTACCGCATGAGCCGGTCGATGTTGACGGATCCGAGCCGGGTGTCGATAAGCAGAACCCCTGGACTCCAATGCTCTAGCATCAGCTGAACGGCTTCCAGTTCACGGACATTTACCGCACTGACGCCGCGGAGCCGGAGCAGAAGCGCAATCGACTCGCCCATCGCCAATTCAGGGTGCACGATAACGACGCTAAATGAATCTGATTTTCCGGCGACGCACCGACGGCCCCATAGTGCGAACTCGCACCCGCTATCGTGAGAGGGGCGCATGGTCATGGCAACTTCCCGCCCCTCGGCTCGGCATAAGGCGTAGCAGACGCGGAAATGCGTCTGAATCCGCAGTGGCGCTACGGGATTGCATGAAGTGCCATGCGCCACGGTGGAAGTGTACGCGCTGGTGGGCCCGCCGCCTAACCCTGCTTTCCCTTTGGGCCAACCAGCGTGGTTGCCGACTGCACTGCGGGAAGCCGCCGCGACCTGACCATCAAGAGGGTGCAAAGCCGACATTTACCGACTTCATGCAGGTGCGGCCAGACAGTAAGTAGAAATGTACTGGCGGCGATGATAAGTCCTTCATCGACGAGCCTACCGTTGCCCGCCCGCTTCCGACACATCGACGTGGAGGAAAACTGGCAGTCCGGGACCGCACGTTGCTCGAGAAATTCTGTATGACCCGCGCGTATCACCACGACTAGCCTGAATAGAGGCCGGGTCGCGTCAGAGGGGTACTCGGCCCATACACTCATTTAATTTCGGTCGGAGTGACCATGAACAAGCGCGACATTATTGCCATTGGAGGGTCACTGGGCGGCTTGGAGGCGCTAATTCAAATAATGCGCGGGTTGCCCCCAAGCTTTCCCGCAGCATTTCTTGCGGTATTGCATACAAGTCCAACGGGTCCCCGATTGCTCGCGCAGATAATCGGAGCGTCAACCTCCCTGGACGTGACGTATGCCGAGCACGGTCAACAGGTGCAAAGGGGATGTCTGCTGATTGCACCTCCCGACTGCCACATGACCGTGCAACCGCCGGGTATCGTGATGCTTGATCGTGGCCCTAAAGTGCGCCATGCGCGGCCCGCCGTCGACCGGCTGTTCGAATCCGTTGCGGACACGTTCGGACGCCGCGCAATCGGGATCGTTTTGTCCGGGGGTGACCATGACGGCACTGACGGGATCGAGTCCATCAAGTCCGTCGGCGGTATTGTGATTGTTCAGGACCCGCGCGGCGCCCGCGATCCCCATATGCCCTTCAATGCCATACGGGATGACCACCCCAATTTCATCACGCCGATTGATGACATTGGGCCACTGCTTGAACGATTGACGGGTGTCGGAGAGTGAGCCGCACCTAAAATGCTCGCTGCCGTTGCGCAATGCTCTCGACGGATCGGCGCACCCATCGCTGTCCTTGCCGGACGAGTTATAAAAAAGGCCCGGCCCAAATAGAGCACGGGCCGCAAAACACGCCGAGAAATGAAGACAACACCCTCGGACCTAATTACGATAATCAAGGATTTTTTCCGAGTCAACATGAAACGCTGATCGGTTTGGAAAATATTTTTTCTCGGCAAGCAATACCGAACAAACAATGATGCGGTAAATAGAGCGGTGGAGCGGAGAGCCGCACATAAGGATAGAGTGATTGCTTGCCGGACCGCGTTCCCAAGGGATGCATGACGTCGGCGCCGGCATCGTCTTATTTGCAGTCAAAGGAGGTGCGTAACGTTTATTTCGCAATCCCAACACGACCTCAAATATTCGACTGCAAGCCTGCGGTGACAGTAATGCGGGTTATCCTCGCTGCACAGTAGACACCCCCGGTCAAATAGCGACTTGTCGAGTGTGCTCTCGACGCGGCGCCTGGCCAACAGTGAACCGTATTCTTCGGCGTAACCGTCCCAGCTCAGTTCGTTTTTCCGATATCGCGCCAGCATTTGCTTTTCGGGCGCCAGATCTCGGAGTTCGACGAAACTCGCCCCGAGAAGTTCGAATAGAAAATACTTTAGATCTGCTTTCTTCGCAAACCCGGCAAGCTGCGAAACGTTATTAAGGCGAACGTCCAGCAGCGTCCGCACTTCCGCCTGACGCAGCAAACCAAAAAACTGCTCGGCGGACTTGTTAGTAAAGCCTATCGTTGCGACATGCATCGATTCTCCTCCGAGGAGGTAGCCTCCTCATGGGGTTTCGCGTCATTTAAACGAAGCCGCTATCAATCCGTAAGATCGAATTTGACGGTGAGTCAGAGGCACCCTGCCGGTTCAAGTCATCGCCTACAGTTCGGCAGGTCGCTTCGCTGCGTCACTACTCCGCTGAAACTCCAGATTGATAAGGATCTCGATGCGAGGCGGCCTTCGTCATACTCTTTTCGCACACCCGTGGGGAGCCACGGCTCCTTATGGCGGCACCACAGTTCGTCAGTAGGTTCGTAGATTCCCGCCTGATCGAAAGCACCTAATGCCAAGTCCACTTCATCGCTACTCAGGCATTCCATGAAAATCACGGAACCGCATAGCGGGCAAAAATGCCTTCGTGAATCAGGAGAGCTTCGCCAAGCCACGGTCGTGCCGGAAAATTGAACGGTGCCGCGCTTGAACATCGCATAGCTGCCAAACGCGCTGCCATGGACCCGCCGACATGTCATGCAATGACATATCGAAACTCTGAGTGGAAGCGTAGTGACCTCCAGTCGAACCGCGCCACACGCACATCCGCCAGTCTGTTTGATTCGCGCGCTTTGTCTCATCACGACCTCTCTCCTGACGGTATAAAGCAAGGCTGATTTGTGATCGCACTCGCGGAAGTGGGTGATGCGCGTCGGCCTTATTGCTTGGCTGTGGACGCGGCGCTCGACGGGGTACTAACTACAGGGGGTTCGCTGCTCGCCGCGCTCACTGCGCTGGCACCTGCGCCCGCCGCGCTATCCACCCGTTTGGCGGCATCGCTCTCGCCAGGCGTGCCGTTGGCCGCCGCCGAGTTACTCATGACTCCGCTGCTACCTACATTCAGGCTCCCAGCGTTACCGTTGTCCGTGCGCTTGCAGCCGGTGACGGCAAATGACATCGTAGCGGACACAATTGCGATCAATAGGGTCTTGATGAGTCGATCCATGGGGCGTTTCTCCCGACATAATTGACGACAAATCGCCTGCTTCGACCTTCACATACGCAGCATCGCCCGTGCCAGTGATATTCGAATCGCACAAGCGCGCCTGGAACATACCGTCCACGCCGTCTGCGAACCGTTATCAGAACACCGCACAATAAACATTATTGGTCAGTGTTCCGGGATGTCGACGGCGACGGTTAACGCGAGCGCGCCGAGCGCGCTCGCTTGATCGCCGCTTCTCAACCACTTCGGTGCGACTTTATTTCTCGGGTTCGGCGACAGTTTGTCCTGTACCTAAGTCGGCGCCGGTCGTCGGGTCTAGACTCGTATCCGATGCAGTACGTGCAGCCATGGCCGTCAAGACTTTTGCATCTGAGCCCGACACATTCACCGAAGCGAGCCCATCACCGCCGTCTACTGCGGGTTCGGGCGTCTCGACGAATTCCCACCCGGGGCCCTCGTTCCACGGACCTCGCGGCGCGTCGTCGCCTTGCGACATGTTGTAGTACACACTCGCGAATTCCGGCACGCCCGGACGTTTGCCTTGAGGAAAGTTCGGCTGAATCGAATGCAACGCTTTCTCAAAGGACTTCTGGTGAGCGATTTCCCGCGTCATCAAAAAACCAAGTGCCTCGGAAATGCCCGGGTCATCGGTCACGTTCATCAGGCGCTCATATACGATCTTGGCCCGCGCCTCTGCAGCGATATTCGAGCGCAGATCTGCGGTAGGGTCACCGATAGTGTCGACATAGGCTGCACTCCATGGAACACCGGCTGAGTTTGTCAGCGCGGGGCCGCCTCCGTACAGCAACGCTGTCGTGTGTGAGTCATTGCCACCGCCCGTCATCGACCGGTAGAGTTCGGCCTCTGCCTCAACGCCTTCGGCAAGTTGTCCCTTCGCGCTCTTGTTCAACATCGCGACGATGGACCCGATTATTTCAAGGTGGCTCAGTTCCTCAGTGGCAATAGAAAAAAGCAGATCCTTTCGACCTGGGTCATCTTCTCCGACCGCCTGGGTGAAGTATCGGCAGGCTGCTCCCAGTTCGCCCTGGGGGCCACCAAATTGTTCCAGCAGCAGGTTAGCCAGTCCGGGATTCGGGGCGCTAACACGAACAGTGTATTGAAGGCGCTTGTTGTGCATAAACATGTCACTTCTCCATAGAGGGCCGGATACGCGGCGACGAGATGGGAGGCTTCGCTGCCATAACGATGCGACGAGTACTCAGGCGGGGCAGATATTCCGGACAGCTGCACACTAGGCGACGCTAGGTGCCGCACCCTCATGGGCGCCCGGGTCTCAGAGCGCAGCGCTCTGGCAAAAATGCAGCATTGCGCTGCACGAGGAAGATAAATCATTCGCCGCATGCCGCGTTCCCGGGCAAGAGCGCTTTTTCCCTAGCTCTGCCCAAGGGGCCGCAAGGCTATATGCCGTATCGCCCGCGCTGAGTTTCGCCGGGTCCCGGTTCGCGCATGGGGCCGCACGCGAACGACCATAGCGAGTGGCCTGTCCTGTAGAAACGACAATGCGTTTCCCTGGGTCTCTCGCGGGCACGTTAAACGCGACGACTCATTCCGTCAGGAAGACGAGAACCCG
Source organism: Paraburkholderia sp. BCC1884 (assembly GCF_900996225.1). Lineage (GTDB taxonomy): Bacteria > Pseudomonadota > Gammaproteobacteria > Burkholderiales > Burkholderiaceae > Paraburkholderia. The sequence continues at coordinate 145,002 of NZ_CAAJGL010000123.1, forward strand.
CGACAGACGGCATGACGCTTGCGACACCTGATTCGTGTAAGCGAGTGACGCTTACACGAGATAGTTTGTTTGGAGGTGAGCCATGAAATATCTAATCAGGACGCTTGTCACTTCGGTGTTTGCGGTGGCACTGTCGACAGTAACAACTTTTGCACAGGCTGGCGGATCTGCAGCGCCTAGCCTTGGCGCGGGCACGACAAAAACTCCGAGCGCAGCAGGCGATCGGGCGACAGATGTTCCGGACGCTGGCGTCGGCGTGGGAAATGGGACTGATGCAGCGATCAGCGGCGCGACGACCAGACGTCCCAGTAGCAAAACCAACGGCTTGAACAAGGGAACAAATAGCGGCGCAAATAGCGATGTAAATCACGGCTTGAACGGCTCAAACCGCAATATTCAATAGCCAGGCTTTGCATCACGTCGTCGCCTGGAACTCGTCACCGGATTAGTGGAATGCTCGCGGTAAAACATGTGCCGTCGGACACTGTCGAGCACACTTCGAGCGTTCCGCCATGCGCTTCCACTATCTGCTTACAAATGTACAGGCCCAGTCCAAGTCCGCCCCCGGGTGAACTGGATGGCGGTCGCCAGTATGGCTCGAAGACTTTTGGAAGCATGTGCGCCGGTATCGGCTCGCCGCCGTTCGATACAGTTAGAGTGAAATGCGCAGCATCCGTTGATGTGCGAACCACTACCGGCATGTCACCCGCGCCGTGAGTCAGCGCATTCCCGAGTAGATTCGACAGCAGCTGCTGCATGCGGGCAAAGTCGCAGCTGACGGGGTCCACAGACGCCAATTCTACGGTCACGACGCGTGCAGGATTTGCAAGACGGGCTTCGTCGACGACCGCAAGGAGAGCCTCGTTGAGGTTGTCGACGGGTTGAATCGTCACGGCAATGCCCGCACCAAGTCGACCCCGCGCGAAGTCCATGACATCTTCAATGAGCCGGGACATCCGCGTCACCGTCCGCTTCAGGCGGTTGCCGACATTCATGAGGTTCGAGTCATCGGTGCGACACGCCAGGTATTCGGCTGTCGCACTCACAGCTGACAAGGGATTACGCAAATCGTGACCGAGAACAGCAATGAACTGTTCACGTAAATTTGCGGTCTCGCGCTCACTTAGCAGCTGAGCTTCTGTCGACCACTGCCGATGCTCATTCTCCAGCTGCATACCTATCAGATTTGCGAAGACCTCGAACATTCGCACAATCCTTGCCTCCGACACTCGGGCCGGCCGGGGGTCGATAGCACATAGATTTCCGAAATACTCGCCCCCCGGCGTGATGATAGGAACGGATATGTAACTTTCCAGTTTGTAGATGGCAGGTGTGTGGTGGTTTTTATAAGTGGCATCCTGGCTGAACTGGTCGATGATGATTGCATGCCGAGCCGCACGCGATTCGAAACACAGGGTTGTGTGAAGCTCTAGCTGGCCGCCTGCTTTCAAACCGAAGCCGATATTATCCTGGACTGCGCATGCGGTCCAAGTAGCGTCGGTCACCCGGGCGACGGCCGCAAAGCCCATCCCGGTTTCGTCGCAAATCATCTTCAGCATCGAAGTCACCGCGCCTATGCGCGTAATCGCGCCGATGTCGAGTGCGAGCGACTCCGACGAATCGGTATGATTTGGAACGTTTCGCATGTGCCGTCCTTGGCCGGGGTTTCGAGATTAAAAGACTGTAACGCGGCGCGCACTCGAAAGAGCGGTGCTTTTGTCCCTGTGATTGCTTCGTTCTGACCTTCGCAATTGCAGGCTCCTCACGATCCGCCGCGCCCATCGCCTCGAGATAGCCGGCGATAGCTGATTTCTATCACCAGGCGCGCCCCAGGGACTGGAATAGCATAGCAGTGTCCGTCAGCCTGTCAGCCTGCGCACGACTCTGGTCGAGGGCGGTTTGCAGCGCCGATCGCTGTGTATCAAGCAGGCTGAACTGGCTAACCCCACCTGCCACATACTGCGCTTGCGCAATGGTAAGACTTGACTGGGCTTCCCGCTGCGCATCACTGCGTTCGCTCAACGTCCGCGCATCATTATTCAACGCTTGCAATGCGTCCGCGACCTGCTGGAGCGCCTGAAGCACTGTTTGCCGATACCCGGCAAGCGCAGCGTCATAGTCGGCCTGCGCGGCGCGCTTTTTCGCATGCAGCTCTCCGCCGCGAAACAGCGGCTGCGTCAGGTTGAGGCCAATGTTCCAGATGTTCATTCCGCTCAGGACATCCGCCATCCGCGTGCGTTCCGAGCCAATCCCCGCTGAAATCGCAAACTGCGGATACAGGTTGGCCGTTGCCACGCCGACATTCGCGCTCGCCTGATGCAGCAGCGCTTCCGACGCGCGAATGTCCGGCCGTTCGTGCGCGAGGGTTGACGGCAGTGTGACCGGCACGGTTGATGGCAGGTGTAACGAGTCGAGCGTGATGTCGTGAAAGTCTGCCTCGGAAGGCGCACTGCCGAGCAGAATCGCCAGTTGATGATCGGCTTGGGCGAGTTGCGTCGACAGCGGCGGCAGTGTCGCGCGCGTTTGTGCGAGCAGCGTGCGCTGGCTACGGACGTCGAGTTCAGACACGCCCCCGGCCGCGAATCGGCGTTCCATGATCGACAACTGGTGCCCCTGTGTATCGGCGAGGCGCTCAGTCAAGTCAATCTGCTGTTGCAGGGACGCGCGCCGGATCGCGTTGGCGACCACGTTGCCCGCCAGCGATAGCCTCGCCGCCTCCAGCTCGTAGGCCTCGTAATTGACCTGGGCCATTAGTCCTTCGAGCGCGCGTCGGTTGCCGCCAAATATATCCAGAGCGTATGACACGCTGAGCGACGCGTTATAGATAGTGAAAGGACCGGGGCTTGGTACGGACGTAATGCCGAATGAATTCAGATCGACTTTCTGACGCGTGGTGGAAAGCGTGGCGTCGATCGCGGGATACTGGGTCGCGCCAGCCTCCGCTGCATAGTTCTCGCGCGCCTCCGTCAATCTGGCTTGCGCTTGTGCCAGCGTAGGGCTGTTATGCAGCGCGGTATCGACGAGACGGTTCAAGGCATTGGAGCCGAACTGGGTCCACCACATCGGCACAGCGTTGTCTGCCTGGGTGAAGGTCTGCGTCGTACCAGCCGCATCGGCGGACACAGGCTGCGTGCCGCGAGTATAAGACTGTGTGCTGGGCGCGGCCGGCGCCTGGAAGTCCGGACCTACCGCACAGCCGCAGAGTGCGAGAGAGGCGATAAGAACGGAAGAGCTTGCGAGCGGGTTCATCAGCGTGATCCTCTTAATCGAGCGTGCGCCGATAAAAGCGCAATGCGATGCCCAGCACGACTACCGTGAACAACATTAGCGGCCAGACTGAGGGCCACAGTTCGGTCCATCCATTACCTTTAAGGAGGATGCCCCGCACGAGCCGGTTGAAATAGGTGAGCGGTAGTACGTTGCCGATCCATTGCGCCCAGCGTGGCATCCCGGCGAACGGAAACATGAAACCGGATAGCAGCATGCTGGGCAGGAAATAGAAAAACGTAAGCTGCACCGCCTGCAACTGGTTCTGCGCGAGCGACGATAACGTAATGCCAACGGTCAGGTTCGCGGCGATGAACAGCAGTGACGTCAGATAAATCGCCAGCACGCTGCCTTCGAAGGGCACGTTGAACACATAGCGGCACGCGGCGAGAATGATGGAGACCTGCACCAGCCCGATAGCCACATAGGGAACGATCTTGCCGGTCATCACCTCAAGTGGCAGGACCGGCGTCGCGAGAAGGTTTTCCATCGTGCCGCGCTCGCGCTCGCGCGTGATGGCGAGGCCCGTCATCATCACCATCGTCATGGTCAGGATGATGCCCATCAGCCCCGGCACGACGTTGTATTGGGTGATGCCTTCCGGGTTATACAGGCGTTGTACCTGCACACTAAATGCAGCGGGTGCGCCGTTCAGGTGCGCAAGCGGACCGGTGATGTCCTTGTCTGCCACTGGTTGAACGAGGCTCGGCAACGCACCGAGTGCGGTGCCGGTGGCGGTTGGGTCGGTCGCATCGGCTTCGACGAGCAAGGCGGGCCGCTCGCCGCGCAGCAACCGCTTCGAAAAATCGGCTGGGACCGTCAGCACGAATTGGACGCGGCCTTCTGCAAGCGCGCGACGCCCTTCCTCCTCGGTATGCAGCGTGTCGACAATCCTGAAGTATTCCGAGTTCTCCATTGCCGCGACGAAGCTGCGCGAAAACGGGCTCTGGTCGGCAAGAATCACGGCGGTGGGCAAATGCTTCGGATCGGTGTTGATCGCAAAGCCGAAGAGCGCCAGTTGCACGACCGGCAAGCCGACGATCATCGCGAACGTGATCCGGTCGCGTCGTAGCTGTAAAAGCTCCTTCAGCACAATGCTCCACCAGCGCGTCAGCGAGAAAAAGGCATCGAAGTTCACGCCTTGGCTCCGTAGTTGTCAGCCGATCGGTTCATCATGTAGATGAAGACATCCTCAAGGCCCGTTCCGATCTGCTCGATGCGCACCGGCTTGCCGTCGGTAGCACGTCGGATCGCTGCCTCCAGCGCCGGGTGATCGTGGCCGCTTGCATGCAATGCCGAGCCGAATACGACGGTTTGATCGACACCGTCCATCCCACGCAACTGTTCGGATAGTTCAGTGAGATGTTCGCCATAAATCGACCATGTCGCGAGGTCTTGTGAATCGATCACCTCTTTCGACGTTCCATGTGCGAGCAGCTTGCCGTAAGCGATATAGGCAAGCTTGTGGCAGCGTTCTGCCTCGTCCATGTAGTGAGTGCTGACGAGCACGGAGATTCCGCGTGCCGCGAGACGATGCAGTTCCTCCCAGAAATCGCGCCGTGCAGTCGGATCGACTCCGGCGGTTGGCTCGTCGAGCAACAACAGACGCGGCTCGTGCAGCATGCACGCCGCCAGCGCAAGCCGCTGTTTCCACCCGCCCGATAGTGCACCCGTCAACTGGTTCGCGCGGCTTTGCAGACCGAGCGTTTCAAGCGTCGCGTCGACTTCCTCACGGCGGTTTTTCATTTCATACACGCGCGCGACGAAGTCGAGATTTTCGCGGATGGTCAGGTCTTCCCAGAACGAAAAGCGCTGGGTCATGTAGCCCACGTTTCGCTTGATCAGCGCGCTTTGACGCACGATGTCGTAGCCGAGGCATGTGCCGCTGCCCGAGTCCGGTGTCAACAACCCGCACATCAATCGTATCGAGGTGGTCTTGCCGCTGCCATTAGGCCCGAGGAAGCCAAAGATTTCACCTTGCGCGACCTGTAACGACACGTCGTTCACGACATGCTTGTCGCCGAAGTGCTTGTTCAAGCCGTGCACGTCTATCGCGTACTGTTGGTCCGGTTGACTCATTGCAGCGTCACCGTGACGGGCTGCCCCGGACGGAGCTTGTCGGCGTCAGCGACGGCCGGATGCGCTTCGATCATATAGACGAGCTTGGAGCGGCGCTCGTTGCTGTAAATCACCGGCGGCGTATATTCCGCCTGGTTCGAAATGTAGGTGATCTTCGCCGCCACGTCGGCTGCGCAGCCGTCGCAATGGATCGTCAGCGCGCGGCCCGGCTGCAGTGCTCCCACCGCAGTTTCTGGCACAAAGAAGCGCACCTTGACGTTCTGCGGGGGCAGCATCTGGGCGACGGGGCTGCCTGCCTGCACCCATTCGCCGACGCGGAACAGCGTGTCATACACGCGGCCCCGCGCCGGCGCCGTCACCTGCTTCTGATCGAGCTTCCACTGCGCCTGCGCGACGGCCGCCTGCGCAGCCTCGACCTGGGCGGACTGGGCGCTGATCTGCTGCTGGCGTCCGGGCAACCGGGCAACGTCGATCTGATATGAAAGCTCGCGCACCTGAGCTGCGGTCGCTTCGGCGTTGGCGCGCGAATCGTCGAGCTGGGCTTTCGGAATGCCGCCCGCGCTGTACTGGGCTTCGTCACGCGTCAGCTGCAGCGCTGCCTTGCGCGCGTTAGCGGTGGCTTGCGCTAGCTGCGCCTTCGTAACGTCGACCTCGACCGGCCGCTTGCCAGTCTGGATATCGTGCAATTGCGCATGTGCCGACATGAGCTGCTGCCTGGCCTGGTTCAACGCCGCGGTTTCGTTTCCTGATTCGAGCGTGAACACCGATGCGCCTGCATCAACCATCTGGCCGCGCGTGATCGCTAGCTGCGTGAGCGTGCCCGACTGCGACGAACTGAGATAGACGAATTCGCCTTCGACGTAGCCCTGGTAAGCGGGCGTTTCGTGACGGGAACAACCCGGCAGTACAGCAACGGCGAGCAGGCAGCCCGCGAGCAGGGCAATGCCCTTCACGGGCGCGGTATCGCTGGAACGAGGGTTGGTCCGTGCGCCGCGACCTGACTTCGCCTCGCGAACACTTTGATGCCGAAACGACAGGGCGGGCATCCGGCCAACCGGTCTTGCGGCCGCCATCGGTGCATGGTTGGGTTTCAACGTTTTCCCTCGCGCTTATACAGTGGAGATGCGCCGCAGCAGACGACCGGTGCACATCGTTTACGTCGCGGGCTGTCAATTGGGGTGGCCGATCGGCTAGCTGTCTGAAGCCCCGGAGCAGATAATGACTTCAAAGTCATTAGTTCGCAAGTCCTGCTTTCGGGTGACGGCAGCGGATGAGTGACCAGGGTAGCGTCGAGATGCGGCCATTGAGACTGCATCGACCGATGAACCGACAGCGAGCGATGTTCACCTGCGGCAGAGGGACAACGAGCAGGCAGGGCGACGGGCTATCATGACGTGAGTGAAGGAAGAGCCTACGCAAGGACGGTGAACAGCAACCGGCCAGGACCGGTTCTCAGGCTAGCCCATACCTCCATGCGCGGCAATTTATGGATTGCAGAAGAAAGAATGAAACATACCGAAGCCACTGCAAAGGAATCAGGAGAACCTCGCCGCTCCGCTACCGAACCGGACAAACGCCGGCGGCGCAAGGATGCGCGACCCGGTGAAATCATCGATGTCGCGCTTTCCTGCTTTCTCGAGGCAGGCTACGAGGCAACCAGACTGGATGACGTTGCGCGCCGCGCTGGTGTCGCCAAGGGCACCGTCTATCTGTACTTCGAAACCAAGGAGCGGCTGTTTCGCGCTGTCGTCCAGCAGGTGACTGCGACGAACGTGCGACAGTTGAGTGAGACGATTCACCAGTTCGATCGCTCATTTGCCGAATTCGTACCGCTTTTTCTTTCCCAGGCAGCCACGTCGATTGGAAACAGTCTTAGCCCGGGTATCGCAGCGCTGATTCTCAGGGAAAGCGAACGCTTCCCAGACCTTGGGCGTATCTGGGTCGAAGAGGTCGTGGCACCCTTGTTCGAAGCTCTGCAGGCGCTTATTGAACGCTCGCAAAAGAAGGGCGAAGTCCGTGACGGCGACCCTCGTGTTCATGTGTTCTCTCTGATCGGCCCGATGTTTGCCGCAATCCTGTCTCGCCAGGTCCTGGCACCGCTGGGTTTCGAACCGGTGGATCTGGTAACGCTAGCCGACCAACATGCGAGGACAGTGCTTGCAGGTCTCTGTCCGTCGGCGCGGCAGGTTCAACCGTTCGTCTCCGCACAGAGCGACGCCGAGGGAAATTGACCGTATTCCCGGCGGATTGTCGCTAGCAACGGTCTCTCCCTGACCGCATTTCAAGCGTGGCCGCTTGCGAAGTCGAAACGAATACATGCATTCGGTACCCTCTGCGAATTGGGAACGGTCGTTGCTGTGAGTCTCGTCAATGGCTGTCCGCTACAGCCCGCCCTGCTGCCAATAAGGTGAACGCATGAGACTTCGCGTGGGTTACGAGTTGGTATTCGCATGTCCCCAAGCGACGCCAATGCTGCTGATGCTGAATACGCACCTTTCCCGTGCTCAGGACATGCTGGTCCCGGACAACGTCAACACCTATCCCTGGACGCCGCTGCGGCAATATCGGGACTCTTTTGGCAATCTCTGCACGCGTCTGGTCGCGCCGCCAGGCGAGTTGACGTTGTCGGCGTGCGGAGTGTTCGAGGTACCTCCGCACCATGAGCTACCTGGTTCGAACGGCTATCAGCACGCAATCGAGCAGCTGCCCGATGAATCTTTGATGTTCCTGCTTGGCAGCCGTTATTGCGAAACAGATTTGCTATCCGATTTCGCATGGCGGACATTCGACCACACGCCGCCCGGCCGGGATCGGGTACAGGCAATCTGCGACTTTGTACATCGCCACGTTCGCTTCGACTACAACTGCGCGCGGCCGACCAGAACGGCATGGCAAACATGGCAGGACGGCGTGGGCGTATGCCGGGATTACGCGCATCTCGCGGTGGCGTTATGCCGTGCGATGAATATTCCCGCGCGATATTGCACAGGCTACATCAGCGATGTAGGCCTCCCTCCGCCCTACGCTCCGATGGATTTCTGTGCATGGTTTGAAGCTTTTTTAGGCGACCATTGGGAGACCTTCGACCCACGGAATAATGCTCCGCGCACCGGCCGCATTCTGATGGCGCGGGGACGCGACGCGGCCGATGTCGCGATAAGCAATACCTTTGGATCGTCGTTGCTAACCCGGTTCCTGGTGGTCTGTGAACCCGATAGCTGATCAATTGGCAGATTGAAGAGCAGTCGGCATGCTTCGACCATGCACATCAAGTTCGTTGACGCGGCCGCTAAGCCTGCCCGGCCGTGTATTCATCAATGACCAATTGCAGGTCTGCCGGAGTCGGACAGGTTCCCCAGTTGCTTTGGCTTGCAACGCTGGCAATCGCAAACCACGAATTCGGCGGGAACCACACCGCTCCCACATCCTTGCCGAACAGAATGCGAAGACGCCCCGTCACCGCATCGAACTCGGCCGTTATTTTTCGCCCATCCAATAGAGCGTCCGCCCTGACATATCTGTCTTTAAACATGATGCCTCCCGGCGTGAGCCCGCTACGACAACACGCAGAGAGCGTGCCAATCCGAGCAATTGACCCCGCAACGCGCTTTTGTTCAGATTGCGTGACCAGATCTCCAGTTCGATGCGCCGCGACGGATCTTTCTTGCACTGTCTCGGTGCTGAAATGACCGATAAGGCACTGCCGCCATGGAGCTCGCGTTTTTCACACTGACGGTGTTTTCGATCATCGCGATGACCACGGACTGGTCGCAATTGAGCGCGCTTTTTCCACACTTTCTTCGTGGTGTACGATGATGCCCCGCGCGCCATGCCTCACCCAGATGTGCTTTCAATTTGCTTAACGCCATTGGCTCATCTTCCGACCACGATTTTCGCGCCGCGTGCGGCGCTGCTGAATACGCTCACAGCCTCGCACGACGGCAAGTTCAGCAGTTCCAGCCTCGCATCGCAGAGTAGTCAGTCCGGACAGCGGCCGCGTCCGTGTCGAACTGACGGAGGTCCATTGTCCATTGAAGAATCCCGCGCGCCGGCCAGACTCGATCCTGAGTTTTACCGTAGGCAGGCCGACGTCTGTCGCACGGCCGGCGACGAACTCGCCGCGCTGGCACATTTGATCGCAGCTCAAACGCTCGACGCTTCTGCCGAGCAACCGTCCGGCGCACAACCGCGCAATCTGTGCGACGTCGCCACAGGCTATTTCATGAAGGGCGACTACGAGACCGCTGCGCATTGGTACCGTCTCGTGCTCGATATCGCTCCCGATACTGCCGTCGCCTGGTTGAACCTGGCGGCAATCCACGCCGAACAGGACAACCCGCACGAAGCTGCGGCATGCCGTGAACGCGCGTACAAGTCCCAGCGCGTATTCATCGAACAGACGGGCGGCGAAACGCGTCGCGTCCTGATTCTCTGTAGCGGCAGCGGCACCGGCAACGTGCCGTTCGCAGCCTTGCTACCCGGCACGGTCAATTGCCGCATCAAATACGCTATCGATTACGCCCTCGACGAAGAGGACGCCAACCTTCCGCCATTCGATCTCGTGTTCAATGCGCTCGGCGATCCGGACATCGCGAAGCCGCTCGCCGGTCGCCTCGCGCGGTTCGAGTCGCGCACGTCGCGGCCCGTGCTCAACCGCTCGGCCGTGGTGGCACGCACGCGACGGCATTGCCTGACCGAATTGCTGCATGGTTTGACCGATGTGGTAAGCGCGCGTTGTGTGCTCGGCAACAAGCCGACTGTCGCCGACGACCCGCTCGCGTTCCGCCTCGCCGGCAATGGACTGACGCTGCCGCTGTTGCTGCGGCCAGTCGCATCGCATGGCGGCGACGGCCTCGTGCGTTGCGAAGACATCGACACACTTAACGCGCATCTACGCGTAATGGACGGTTCGTATTACCTGAGCGCATTCCACGACACACGCGACGCGGACGGGTTTTATCGCAAGTACCGCATGATCTTTATAGACGGCGAGCCGTTTGCGTATCACCTCGCGATCTCGTCACACTGGATGGTCCACTACTACTCGGCGAATATGGAGGCGTACGCATGGAAGCTCGATGAAGAGCGTCGGTTTCTCGCCGATCCGCGTGGCACGATCGGCGACCGCGCATTACGTGCGATCGCGAACATCGGCGAACGACTAGCGCTCGATTACGCCGGCATCGACTTCACGATCCTGCAGGACGGCAGAGTGTTCGTCTTCGAAGCCAATGCAACGATGCTGGTGCATTACGAACGTGACGACGGCCCATTGAAGCACAAGAACGATCACGTACAACGCATCGTGGCAGCTTTCGAACAGATGATGATTCGCCGAACTGCCTCTCGTGCCAGGCTCCCGTAACTTATTCAGTCGCAGAGAGTCGGCATGATCGGGCATCGCACCGGCTCGGTGATGTCACCGCGTACGGCAACAACACTGAAGTCACTGATCGCGGGCGAGCTTGCTTCTGCAGTCGCGTCCCGACCGTATGACGGCCGGTAAACGCGTGCGCCTCAGATCGGCTTATCGCTCGCTGGCGTGGCGAAACGGATAGCCGTCTTTTCGCCATCCTTCTGGAAGTCGCTATACGACCAATCCATTTTCGCAGTCGATGTCGCGAGAGAACGGCTCAATCCGACGCCGTATTCGGTCAAATACGTACGCCGCGTCTTGTTCTGGATGATGCCGTCACGGGTGTCCTGGCAGTCGAGGTCGATTGCCCTGCCCGTCAGCCCGGCGCTCATCTGCGAAGCCGGATAGTAGCGTCCCGTGTGACAACTCGACACGGTAGTGCGGAAATTGACGAGCTGAACCGTCGTGCCGATCTTGAACGTCGTCGTGTACGTTGTATCTTCTTTGGGTGCATCGAACGCGAACTGGTTGTTATCGCTGTCATGCACGATGAACGGAATGAGCGCGGTCGTCTGTGAATACGAGGCCGTCTCCTGCTTCAGGCTGTACATGTTGAGGTACGACAGGCTGAACGTCGCGCCGCTCGGTACATCGTTAGCCGATGTCTCGAACACCTGCTGGACCAGACCCGTATCCTGTGCATTAATAAGCGTGGCTTTGAAATCGCTCTTTATTGCAACAGCGCCAACGTGCCCTGTCAGCGTGCCTGACATTGTCAGCATCTTGAACGGTAGCGTGTGCGCCCCTGCAGCGGGCAGTTTGTCGCGCACCCCGGCCGGCAGTGACTCGATGGTGAAGTGGGTGGCGAGATAGCCCGGCTTGTCGCGTGCCATGTCTTTCACTGACACGAACTGCACGCACCCGGACAACAGTCCGATGGATGCCAAAGACACGCCGGTCAGCGCGCTGGTCTTCTTGATCTGCATGCTCTCTCAGTCCCCTATCGACTTGCCGCATCCCTGCTGTTCGTGCGCGCCGGTTAGCGCGCTGCGACATGGGCGGCTCGATCTGCATATCGGCACCTGGCAATGAATCTTTAGGGTGATATCGACGGTGGCGGGACGGCAGCCCCCTTAGCTGTCCGTTACCTATCGGAGTGGACGTGACTGCTAGCTGCCTCGCAGCATCTGAGGTGCGCTTGATCAACCAGTCGGGAGAACCATCGCCAGAGATCAGCGTCGACCCAGCTTGGGTGGAAAGCTAGCAAGTCCGTGTATGGATAGGCCCATGTACTCACGTTGCCAACGATCCGCCGGCAAGGTCGACCGGCAAAAAAGACCCTCTGGTCGCCGTGTCAGTCAGCGCGAAAATCGCCTGCCGAACGAATCAGCTCGAACCGATCAATAAGTTAAGCCCAAACTGACCGTCCACCCCTCGACGTGTGGACCAAATAGATAAGCAGCGCCAACGCGTAAGCGCTTCGACTGTGGGTTGTCCCGCGCGAAGGGAAGTTCGAACCCAGCCCCAATGTTCGCGATCGTTGAAAAGCCCAGCGCGTCATGATTCGGACCGAAGAATCCGCCATATCCAGCATTAACGACGTAGCTTAATGGGCGAGACAATAACTGAATGCCTGCTGGTCCAACGTAAGTCGACTGGATCGACCATGCACCTGCCGTCTCCCTGAATCGCAGTATGGGATCCGATTCATCAAAGCTGGAAAGCCAGGACCATGCAATATGACCGCGAATAGTCAGCGTCTGTGCCGACGCGATGCTCGTGGTCCATTCGAGCGCGGCATTCGGGGTGATCACGAACGCGTTTTCGTGCCAGTTGAACAAGGGACCGTCTGCAGCAGGCTTAAGGCTGCTGGCGACGCCCGCATAAGAAGCGTCGTTGAGCAGTCTGACAACGCTGAAGTCCAGTGCTGGCTCGAATGTGAATCCATAGCCCAGCCTGCTTTTCAGGACGAGGCCGCCCGTCGCGCTGAAGGCCGACCATTTGCTCGAGATACTGCCCATCGAGCCGTCCGGCACAGTAATGGGCAAATCGTCCTTCTCACGAAAATAACCTGCTGACACGCGCCAATCGACGCTATCCCGGTCCGAAAACTTAAACAAGCTGCCCTCGTAGGGAATGCGGGTAACTGTGAAGGATTGAGGAACGGCACCGTCCGAAACCCGCAGATGCGCGGAGCTGATGTCCGGCGTCGCGGTCAGGTTCACAATCTGCGAATAACCAGATCCGAGACTCGCTGCACCGATAATGTCGCGGCTAGACTGTGCGAGTGCAAGTTGAGTGCCTGTGGCGGCTATAAAAACAAAGAGAAACTGCGTCATGCGGGCTAGCACCATCACACCGTGGTTTCGTGGCCAGCATTGCATGTGGGTGCCTCCATCCGGCGAGCAGATACGCGCGAAGAGGTCAATGTAACGCAGGTAAGCAAGCTCGACGACTTTTATGGGGGTGGTGGCGATCAACGGGCCTGGAAAGGCAGCGCCGCGAGCTGCGAGAGATTAGGCCGATGTCAAGGTTACGGTGAATCAGACCGGCCATCGGTCAAGGTTACGGATTGCTGACGGTGGGCGGCGGCAATTGACAGTCCGAAAGAAGATGGCGTGTTGCGTCCGAAGAGATGTAGGCATTCCAGGTCTGGCAGCGCATTCAGAACCCTACATTTGTGTGTATATGTCTCGCCGGCGCCCTGCTATTCTGATTGAATTGCACGCTGCCCTATCCGCGGACGGCGAATTTCCTGATCGAGCGTCGTCATGAGATCGTCAGGCCTCAGGGTGCGCAGGTTCAACTCGGCGGCTCAGGAGCGCGCATTCCTGCGGGACTACGCGCGACGGTTCTCCGGACAGCGCAAGCTTGCCATCGCAATCTTCACGGCGCTGTGGGTCGTATTTTCCATCCGCGACTTCGGCCGGTTAGGCGCGCTCGATCCCGCCCATCTGCACCACAACGAACTGATTCTCCTGAGAGTGGCCGGTACGATCGGGATGACGATTCCCGTGCTGTTCTGGACCCCGCGCGCGCTCGATGAACGTTGGGCCGTCGGGCTGCTTAGCCTCTGGACGATCAGCTGCTGGTTCGCCACGTTGAGAATGTTGCAGTTCTATCCGGGCGACCTTGGCTGGCGGGAAGTCTATCCAGTACTGATGTTTTCCCTTTTCCTGATATTCATGGCCTTTCGGCTTCGGGTTATCACGGCGGCTTGGCTAATCGGGATTTGCGTCGTCAGTTATTTGATCATGCTTTATTTCAAACCCGTCGGCGGAAGTGTCGAACTGCGTGTGGAGTCAGTGACCGCGCACGCCACGATGCTACCGTTGATGTCTATCGTCGGCGTGCTGCTCAGTATCCCGCTGGAACGTGCCGCGAGGCGTGAATTCATGGTCCGGCGCACCTTGCGCGCGGCCACGGCTCGCGTCGAAGCGGCGTCGCGCGCGGTCAACAAGCAGAACAGGCGCATGCAGGAGCTCGTCAAGGAGAAAGAGCGGTTCTTTTCATCGGCGTATCACGACATCCAGCAGCCTCTCGCCGCAATCAACCTTTTCATCCGCAGCGCCCGGACGAGGCTCGGTGCTGGATACGCCGTGGATCGCGAACTCGATGTCATCGAGGAGACCGCAGCCGACATCCTCGACATGTTCAAGGACATTCAGGATTACAGTGAGCTGGGCTCATATGTGCCTCGTGTCGTACCGGTCGATGTTCACGGACTCTTGGTCGAGGTTGTCGAGCAATACCGGGAGACGGCCCGGTTGCGTGGCATCGATCTAAGAATCGCGGGGCGGCGCAAGCGCCCACCGTCCATCGCGACCGACCGATCGCTCTACAAGCGCTCCGTATCGAATCTCGTATCGAACGCGATCAAGAACACGTCATCGGGCGGCGTCGTGCTTGGCTGGGTGCAACTGAACGAACGACTGCGCGTCGACGTATGGGACACCGGCATCGGCATTGCGCCCGCCCATCGGGACGCAATCTTCTCCGAGTACTACCAGATCAACAATCCGGGGCGCGACCGCTCGAAAGGGCTCGGGCTGGGGCTGTCGATCGTGCATCGTGCGATCCACATCCTGCCGGGACACAGTATGAGTTTCGCCTCCGCGGAAGGGCGCGGATCGCGCTTTTCCCTCTACGCGGCGGTTTCGGCGTCGACTCCGACTGTCGGGGCAAGTGCTCCGGATGGCGACGCCTACATGCCCGATCTCACAGGCACGTTCATGCTCTTGTGCGACGATGAACCTACCGTCCTCGAAGGCCTGAGGCGTCTTTTCTCAAGCGCGGGTGCGCTCGTGCATGCCGCCGGGTCGATGGCCGGATTCGAAGCCATCCTTGCCGATGACAGCCGCATTCCCGATCTCATCGTCGCCGATATCCGTTTGGGTGAAGGAGCCACCGGCAAGGACGTTGCTGACCGAATCCGCCGTCATTTCGCATGGGCTGGCGTTATTCCCGTCGCATTTATCACCGGCGAACTGCTGTCCGATCACATTCTTCGCGACTTCCCCGAACCGTTCGTGCTATTGCGCAAGTCCTCCGCCCCCAAAGACCTGCTATCGGAGATTAGCCGGTACATGAGCGCTCATCGGAAAACGAATCTTAATCTTGCGAACGACCAGTGACCTGAAGCGCCCCGAGCGTAATGTGGTCAGCCGTTCGGGGTTGCTTCCTGAAAGGCGCGGTTGATGAAATTCTCCGGCGAAGGCTCATTCGGCCGAGGCAGAACCCGTAGCGACGCAGCCTCGTAGCTGCAACGGCCAGCAATGTTGGGGCGACCGCTGTATTCCACTGCAATTCACTCGACTGATGAAACTGGCACAGTCGCCGCCGTTCGCAACGGTCCGATGGTCCCATTGCTACGCTTGATTCGTCTAATGATGGGCAAAAACCGCCACTTTCCAGGCGAGGCCATATAGCTCAACCGCCACTGTGTATGATCTGATCTGAAGACATCGGACGATCTTCCGATTTAGTCATATTCCGGTGTGTAATCGCAGCTCGGTTCGAAGACAGTTCTGGGAGACGATGGAATGCGCGTACTGATCGTCGACGACCATGAACTGTTCAGAGCCGGATTGGCGCTTCTGCTCACGGAGCTCTTTCCGCAAATCGAGTTGCTGCACGCGAGCACGTTGGCGCAGGGAATGAGTCATGCGCGTTGCGAGCTCCTGAACATCGTTTTTCTCGATCTCGACCTGCCGGATGGCCACGGTTCTAACGCTCTGGCCGAATTGAAGGAGTCGCGACCCTCGTTACCGGTAATCGTGATAGCGGCCGATGATCGAGTGGAAACCATCAGTCGATGCATCCAACTTCGCGCCATGGGATACGTGCCCAAATCTTCGCCGCCCGAAGCGCTTCGCGCTGCGATAAGTGCAGTGCTTGCTGGGGGCGTATTCCTTCCCGCCTCCAGCATGGCCAGTCTCAGTCGTGATAGGGACACTGACGAGGCACGGCCAAATGGACCTGACAATAGACAACCTCACATTTGATCGGGAACGAGCAATGCATCCGAGCTCGGACTCACGCCGAGAGAGTTCGAAACGTTGGCGTGGCTGGTGCGAGGGCTTCCGTCCAAGGCGATTGCCCTGAGAATGGGGCTCGAGGACATTACGGTACGGAAGTACATCAGTCATCTGCTCGCGCATTTCAATCTGCGGCGCCGCACGGAACTCATCGTCATGCTGGCGAATAATGGGATCAAGCTCGGAACCCCGCCGGTCACGGACCCGGCACTTGACCGAAGCATGCCGGCTGCTGGGCTACAAGCGACCGACTGACTTCAGCCAGTGGTCTTTCTGGCCCGGCCCTGTCGCATAACGGCGCGAACGTCTCAGCGAACTCGCAAGGTGCTTGAGCAAACACTGATTCGGCCGTGACGAGCGCGACGGAGAATCGCCCTCGTTGACCTTGCAAATCTTGGTGACGACGATATCCAGCATGCGGCCCCGCTCTTCAACCGACCAGAAATACAAGAGGCAATATTTTCGCGCCACGGATTGGACGGGCTCGAGTAGCTCTCACCGACCGTGACTAACCGGGTAGACGTCATCCGAGTATCCGACATGTCACCGGAATCGGACGATGACAGTGCATACATCTTTCGTCGACGATTGCTGTCCACCGCCTACGCATGTGCGTTGCGACGGCGGTTCGCCTGACCAACAATGATTACGACAGCAACGCTGTGCTGAGTGGCATTCGTCGAGTGTACCCGGCGCACCGTCTGTATTCTGGCTCGAGCGTGACACTCTCGATGCGCGTGGATTTCGAGCTCAAACTGCGAATATCTAATCGCAAGAGTGGAAAACTCAACGTAGATAAAGGAGTCAACATGAAATCACCACTAATAGTCGCATCCACTGTGGTGCTGTTTGTCATGGCCGATGTTGCGCATTCGCAAAGCACACCGCAAGCCCCTCAGCCAGCCCCGCAAGACAGCTCCGCAACACAAGCGTCGGACCCGAGTGCAGGGCTGGAAGCATACGGCGGCACGCCCGAAACACGGGTACAAAGCGGTACAAAACATGTCAGACCGTGCCGCATGGATCCGCAGTGCAACGTCTTTTTCGGAGGGAGTTAATAGAGATCTAGAGGCGCGATGGCCTCAAGATCAAGCGGAATGGGCGCCATAAAGAGCATTGGAGGTCGCGAAGCTCGACTTCGGAATAGCTCGCCAGTTGCAACTGGCAGGACGTCACAGTTGCTGTGCGCCAAGGCCAACTCTTCCTGGTCTCAATCAAGCCTTCATGGGACCGCTCATTTGAAACGACTTCGCGGCTGAGCGTTTCAGGGAATTCTTTCCCCGGCCGCAGGTTCGACGTCGCTAACGCAATCCGTTGATGATGAAAGGTGAAGAAATGAAAGTGCAACCATCAGCTGTGAGCATCGCGCTATTTCTGCTCACCGCAACCGGCGCCGCCAACGCTCAGCAAATGCAACCGTCAGACGTCACTAGCCATTCAATTGGCCAGCAGCCGATAGATTCATCGAAGCCGATGATGCCAATGAACGGCGATAGTCCGTGGGACGATGGAGCCCAACCGGGCGGACGAAACGGTTACGGTAAAACCCGAGACGGTCAGCCCTGCGTGGTGGGTCTGTCGTGCGATATCTATCAGGGTAGTTAGCCTCGGTGGCAGAATTCAGAACTCCGATCGATGCCGACCATTGCTAGTCCTATCCTTGCGTCGAACTTTGGTAGCTGGTCCTTCTGAGTCATTCAGAGGTCCATGCCTCACTGTCCCCTCTCGCGGAATCAGGAGACGCTCTCCGTAGACTCATCGCCTCCCGACTCTCTCGCGGGAACGTCGGCGGAGGCTTGTGTCACGTCAGAAAGCGAATCCTGTTCGACCATCTCGATGGTAGCGACGAGCCCAGTTGTCTGGCAGGCATGGCGCTCGAGCAAAGTTTTTAGTTCAGGGCGCAGTCCATCGCCGCGTTCGGCCGCGAGCGAGTGAAACGATAGTAACGGCAACATGATCGGACTCCAGTCAATGAAGGACAGGCGAGCCGTATAACGACGATCGGATTGGCGACCAGGTCCCCGCAGGGGATAGGTGATCCGAGCGCACGTTCTTTATCCGACGACGTCGCCTACTGTGCGATTGCCTGGACACGATACGACAGCCGGTTAGCGCGGACACTCCGATTCTTGCTGACTTATTACCGCGAGCACAAAATAATGCTGACACAACACGGCTACTGCGTCTTGTTGTACCCGCTTACTTCGCGCAGTGGTCGTCGCCATTCGACGATACGCTTAGAGAGAAGCGTCAACGTGATCCGAATGCCGGCTTATCGAATGGCGCTTCGGCACTCAGGACCAGCACGTAGATCGCGTAGCGCTTCTCCTCGAGCATACGTAGCTCAAGGCATCGCCAACATCAGCTTGTTATTGACAGCTCGATCCACAACAACTATCCTTGAACCGTGGCTAGACCGCGATATTTCGATCGAGAAGAAAAAAGGGACACGCGCCACGCACGTGTTTTGGGAGAAAGGCTGGTTTCCTGACGCCTGACTGAACGTGTCTCCGACGAAACGCTTGAGGCGAAGTCGACCCCGCCATTGACCGCGTAACACCGCCTTCTTGCTGATCACGAGGCAAGGCACACAACTCGACGCCCGCGCGGGTGGCGACACGAAGAACCCGCGCATTCTGCGCCAGGTTAGCAATCAACCGCCTTACGTCGCGCCGGATAACGAAAATCCTGGTGGGACCCAGGCTTGCCTATTTATGGACTGAATAGTCCACAAAGGAGATGAGAATGAGCAATAGTCGAAACCTCGCAGGAAAAGTCGCTATTGTCTTTGGCGGTTCGCGAGGCATTGGTGCGGCATCAGCTAGACGCCTTGCAAACGAGGGAGCCGATGTCATGGTGACTTACGTGTCGGCACCAGAGCGAGCGGCCGAAACCGTCGAGGCAATCGAGGCCGCTGGACGAGTCGGCGTTGCCATCAAGGCAGACAGCGCTGATCCAGCGGCAATCGAAGCAGCTGTCGCGGCGACTGTGCATCGATTTGGTCGACTGGATATTGCGGTTGTCAACGCCGGCATCCTGTTGCGTGGCGACGTTGCGTCGGTGAGCGTGGAAGACCTGGATCGAATGCTGAATGTCAACGTCCGTGGCGTCTTTCTCGCCATTCAGGCTGCGGCAGCGCGTCTCGCTGACGGTGGCCGGATCATTACGATCGGCAGCAATACCGCAGTGCGAAGTGGGCATTCGGGATCGAGCGTCTACGCGATGACAAAGGCTGCTGTTGCAGTGATGGTGAAAGGTATCGCTGTCGACCTCGCAGGCCGTGGCATCACAGTCAACAACATTCAGCCAGGACCTACTGTCACCGACATGACGGTCGAGCATATCGAGAGGATCACGCCGCTGATTCCGCTCAAGCGGGCGGCAGATCCGGACGAGATTGCTGGTCTGGTTGCGTACCTCGCCAGCAAGGAATCGGGTTACATGACAGGCTCCAGCCTCACTATCGACGGTGGCATGGCGCTATGACTGCCGCTGCCGGTCCGGGTTTCGTCTCGAACCGGTATGCAGGTCAGCCTTCATGCGACACGCTCTAGTCAATCCGCTTGTTGTATGTCTCCGGTGCGGCTAATGCAGCAGCAAGTGTGACGCCCGCAAGCGCGATGATCATGATCGATATGGGCCAGGTCTTGCCTCCGCTTTCACGCATCAGGATCGCGGCAACAAACGGCACGAAACCTCCTGCAAGCGCGCCCCCAAACTGGAATCCCATCGAAGCGCCGGTATAGCGTAAGTGTGTCGGGAAAAGTTCCGACATCCAGGCCGATTCAAGCGCGAACATACTGGCGTGGCCGAGATTGACGGCGACCACAACCGCGATTGCGATGGTCAGCGGATTGCGCGTGTCCAGCAAAGCAAACAGCGGAAACGCGAACGCGATGGTAAACACACACCCTGCAATGAAGATCGTTCGACGACCCAACCGGTCAGACAGCCAGCCGAACATCGGTATGGTAAAAAGCTCGACCACTGCGGCCATGAGCACGCTGTTGAGGATCACTTCCTTAGGTAGCCCGAGATGCGCGGTAACGTAACCGATCGCGAACACGGTCACCACGACGACCAAACCGATTTCGGATAGTTTGAGGCCGGTGGCCAGAAGAAAGGAATGGCGTTGATCCCGAATGATCGCTAGCACGGGTATCCGCGCAATTCGTCGTTCCGAGAAGGCGGTCTTGAACGCCGGCGTTTCAGCCACACGCAACCTTATGAACAGCGCAAGTCCCATCAATATAAAGCTGAACCAGAACGGAATGCGCCAGCCCCAACTCAGGAATCGCTCGGAATTGATCGGCGCGAGCAGCGCGAAAGCGCTGACCGAGGTGACGATACCTAACGGCCAGCCGAGCTGAACGATGCTCCCGAAAAGGCCACGGCGGTGAACAGGGGCATGCTCGATAGCCAGCAATACCGCGCCGCCCCATTCGCCGCCGAATCCAATTCCCTGAACGACCCGCAGAAGCACTAGCAGGATCGGCGCTGCAACGCCAATCTGTCCGTACGTCGGCAAGCAGCCGATCAGGAAAGTGCCGCCGCCCATGATGACGACAGTGAGGGCCAACGTGGTGGTCCGACCGAAGCGGTCGCCGAAATGCCCGAACACGATCGCACCGACAGGACGAGCGATAAACCCTGCCGCATAGACGCCAAAGGCGACGATCGTGCCGATCATCGGATCGAACGAAGGGAAGAAGAGCTTGTTGAAGACCAGCGCAGTGGCGGTCCCGTACAGGAGAAAGTCATACCATTCGATGACTGAGCCAAGAAGGCTTGCAAACAGTATGGTGGTCGCACTGGAACTGGGAGCGCGGTTTATCACTGTCGAATGCGAGACCAGGTTTGGCATGTCGGTTTTTCGCTAGAGGCCTGCGGACGTGTCGCGTCATCAGTCGCCCATGCCGAGCTCCCAACGGCGCAAACCTGTGAAGCAACATTTTTGCATTGTAGCCAAAGCATCAAGGAGCGGCAGGTAGAGTGAAATAGAACGTCGCGCCATGTCGGGTGTTGTTAAGCGCCCAAAGCCTGCCGCAATGCGCTTCAACCACCGTACGGCAAATCGCGAGTCCCATACCCATGCCGTCGGCCTTGGTCGTAAAGAAAGGGGAAAACATCAAAGGCAGGTCCTGCACTCTAAAGCCGGTTCCACTGTCTTCCACCATCACCAGAAGCTCTTTGCCTTCGGACATGCGCGTCGCAATGAAGATTTTTCGTTTGCGATCCCCAACGTCGGCAAGCGACTGCACGGCATTGTTAAGGAGATTGATGAGCACCTGCTGCAACTGGGTGCGATCGCCGGAAATAGTCGGCAATCCCGGCGCAAGCGACGAGGTGCAGGTGATGTGGTTTTTTTCGAAGGTCTCGCCAAGCAGAGCTTCTGTGCTCTCAACCAGTTCGTTAATGAAAATTGGGGCGGTTGCCGGTTTCTCACCGCTCGCCAGCCGGCGGATTTGCTGAATGATGTCGGTAGCGCGATAGCCGCTGCTGACGATACGTTGCACGCAACTTCTGGCTTCTTCCGTCCCCGCAGTGCCCATTGACATCCATCGAATACATGCCTGGCCATTCATGACAATGGAGCTAAGCGGTTGTGCCAGGTCGTGAGCGACCCAGGCACCGACCTCGCCTATTGGGCCCGGGCGTTTCTTTTGCGCCAGTTCCTGTCGCGAAGTATTGAGCTCGAGTTCACTTAGCGCGCTGGACGTAATGTCCATCGCGACTCCCACGTACTGACCCGATGATGGGTCGCGTCGCTCGGGATGTGCACGAACACGAACGTACTTGACGTTGCCACCCGGTAGGGTAAGGCGCAGGCGTAGGTCTGGGCCTTCCTCCTTGTCGGCCGGGTCGTCGAGCGCCTGCCGCAGCAGAACGACGTCTTCCTCACGTATTCTTTTATATACATCGGCCAGCACGAGATCCGTACCCGGATCAAACCCGAAAATCTCATAGGTGACGTTTGACCACGTTAGTTCTCCGGTACGGGTATTCCAGCCGAAGAAGCCGGCCATACTCATGGCCTGAAGGTCCTCGACGAATTCGTTCGTCGGATCAATCCTGCTGATGACCTTGGTCGTGGACGAAAACCCTGGCACCTGGCCAGCCGGCGCGTCTGTAGTTTCGCGCGAATGGGTACGCCGCCCCTCTTTTTTGCTGTCCGAAGGGCGTGGCTCGGTTCCTGGCGAAACCGGTTCCTGATTCTCGCGAGATCCGTTCATGTTTCGTCTTTGGTCGCGTGATTGCGAAAATCGCTTCGGCGGTCGCTGTGTGATCAAACCTCATCGACTAACGCGACTGCGCGGCGTCTCCCAATTATGCATTTAGTTTCCCCGTAGAACAAAATTTGAGCGTACGCGATTTTCTGCGACCAGGATTTGTTGAATTGCACGCCTGACATGCCGAAGGATTCAGTAAGTTGTGTTTTAGGAGACAGCGCCGTAGACTTTCGTTATCCCAAGCAGCGCAGGATAAGAGGCGGACGGGCGATGGGTCAGACAAATGCAGATACGAATCCGCCCTCCGAAGAGCACTCGTTCGTCGGAAGGAAAAATGCTGGCTCGAGAGTGGCCACGAACGACACTGCCGCCGAAGAACAGCGGGTTTGCATGCGCTTGCGCGCATTGATGCGTGATCGAGGAGTGACGCTGGATGCGTTAGCCCCTTTGTCGGGGTTTAGCAAGGAGTATCTCGCCAAGATCGTGGACTGCATGGAGGCGCCGCCCTTCGCCACGCTGGCGCGCCTTGGCCACTGCCTCGGTGAGGATCTCAGCTATTTTTTCGTCGATGCACCCGACGATGCTCAAGCAGAGGTCGACGACTCGCCAATCTCCGTCGTTCACAGTTGGGAGCGTCGCCCCGTTTCGAAAGGTGGCACCGCCTATGGGTTCGAGTTCGTTACGCTTGAACACAAGCTGGCTCACAAAAAAATGGAGCCCTTTCTATTTACGTTCGTTGAAGGCGTAGAACACGAGGAGTACTTCCAGCATCCTGGCGAAGAGTTCCTATATGTCATGTCCGGTTCCATCGAGTTCGAGGTGAAGCTCGACGGTCATGCGAAGATCTGGCAGCTGGAAGCTGGCGACTGTCTTTATTTCAATTCGGTTACGCCGCACCGCGTGACCAGTATCAGCAATATTTCACAGGTCATGATCATCGTGACGAGGTAGAGCGTGTCGGGAACCTCACGCTAGCCTTGGACGCTCTCCCCGGCACATGTATCTACTGCCTTTCGAATCGACGTTCGTGACGTGCGCACCGATGTCCTTGGCCATGGTCTGTTGCAAGTGCGGGTCGATCATCCTGTCCTCGCCGGCAACCGCGAAGTAAGACGGCTTCTCGTGCCACGCCGCTGTCGTGACCTTGTCGTTCAGGCATCCCGATGTCCACGGCCCTTGCGTTGCGGCGATCATGCGCCGCTGCGGCAGCCCCGTGCACCAGTACGACATTTTTTCCCTTCAACCCCCGGGGCGGTGCAGCGTGCGAAACCTGCAATACGAACCAACCACGGAGTAGCAGCGCGGAGCCGAAGAGTTTCCTGAGAAGCTTAGTCATTGATCTTTTCCGACAGAATTGAAGTAGCGTTGAGGTGACCAACCCGCTTCCTCGTGCGCCCACGCGCGCAGCATGTCGTGGCGATGCTTGAACTGACCGAGAACGTGACGATCCGCGCGACGCTGACGACCAACTCGCTGGGCGCGTTAAAGCGCTTCGTGACGGTCGGTCATTGCATGACGCTGATCGGTGAATTTGCCGCTTACCGCGAACTGGCAGCCGATGAACTGACCACGGTCCCAATTGCGCATCCGCTGTTCGAGAACGCTCAGGCTAGAGTGCTGATCAAAACCGATCGGCCGCTCGCTGCAGGGCCGCTCGAATTGCTCAAGTGGATTCAGGAGCGCATGCCAATGTTCGCGTCGAGCGCCCCGCAGACGGCCTAGCAAAAATCGGGTTTTACCGATACTTATTGACAGAACAGTCCACAATCAGTACGATGGAGGCATGGTGAGACCACGTGAATTCGACCGGGAGGAAGCCTTGGATTGCGCCATGCGCGTGTTCTGGTCCAAGGGCTATTCGGGCACGTCCACTGAAGAGCTGCTTGCGGCCATGGGAATTGGTCGGCAGAGTCTCTACAACGCGTTCGGCGACAAACGCAAGCTGTACCTCGAGGCACTGGATCGCTATCAGGAGCAAAGCGTTTCAGAGCATATCGCGCGGTTGACACGCGGCTCTTCCGCGCTCTCCGGCATCAAGGCGTTGCTACTGGGCACGATCGCTGACAACGCCATCGACCGTGCAAACGGCTGCATGGGCGTCAACAGCGCCAGCGAATTCGGTGCCACGGACGCCGACGTGAACGCAATCAGAGCGGGCGGCGCGAAGCGGCTCAAGGAACAACTCGTCGCCCGGATTGCAGAAGCACAGCTTAACGGCGAGATCGAGCCGCAAATGAACGTGGAAGAAGCGGCGCTATACGTCGGCGCCACCATGCAAAGCCTTCAGTTGAACGCTCGCGCGGGCATGGCGCCCGCTGCGCTTCGGCGTCTGGCAAAATTCGCAGTCGAGCGACTGGCAGTGCGTTCGTAGCGAAAAACGGAAAACGCTACGCGGCGAAGCGGCGTTCGTCAGTGCAGGTTTTTCAAGGTCAATCTGGCTTCCAGGCCGCCGCCCACGCGGTTATGAAGCGAGAGCGTGGCATCCATCGCGAGCGCCAACTGGCGCGCAATGGCAAGCCCGAGACCTGTGCCACCCGTGCTGCGGTTGCGCGATGCTTCGAGCCGGTAGAACGGCTGGAACACCGCCTCCAGCGACTCCGCCGGTATGCCCGGCCCGCGGTCCGAGACGGCAATCGTGGCGTGGCCATCCGGCGACGCCGCGACATCGATCTGCGCTGAGTCGCCGAACTTCAGTGCGTTGTCCACCAGGTTGCCAACGATCCGGCGCAGCGCCTGCGGGCGTGTCATCAACGGTGCGCCGAAGTGGCCTTGCAGCGACACGGCCTGATCGGCATCGACGTAATCGCAAACCAGACTGTCGAACAGTGCGTCCGGGTCGATGCGAAGCGGCACTTCGGTCGCGCCGTGCAGCGTGCGGGCATACGTCACGCCCTCTTTCACCAGCGCTTCCATCTCCTGCAGGTCCTGACGCAGCTTCACGCTTTCCGCCTCGCTCTCCATCGTGTCCACCCGCAGACGCATACGGGTAATCGGCGTTTGCAGATCGTGCGAAATCGCCGCAAGAATCTGCATGCGCTCGGTCATGTACATCGCTATCCGGTCCTGCATCGAATTGAATGCTCGCGCGGCGCGCGCCACTTCGGACGGCCCGTCTTCCGGCAAGCGGGCCGCTTTCAGATCGGGACCGAGTGTGTCGGCCGCCTCGGCCAGCTTGTGCAACGGGCGCGTCGCCAGGCGCACGGCGAACCAGCAGCACGCCACCAGCACCGCCAGTTGCAGCAGCATCACCAACACCAGCCAGCGCGACAGCGGCGCGCCCGACATCGGCCGCATGTCGATCGTCAGCGGCGTGCCGTCGCTGAGTTTCAGATGCACCTGCAGGCGCTCGCGGTCGCCCGGCGCCGAGTTCACGGTGAGCGGATAACGCGTGCCGATGCCATCGGCAATGGATTGCGCGACGCGTGCCGACAATTGCGCGTCGAGCGGACCACCGGTTATGCCCGGCCCCAGGATGAATTCATAGCTGCGCCGCGCGAGGCGCGGTAGCCACTGCGCACGTTCGTCCGCCGGCAGATGGTCGAGCAGCGCAACCGAGCTGGCCACCTCGCGTTCGATGTACCCCATCATCACGTTCGTCATGGTCTGGTCGCGCTCGGTCCGCGTCAGCCAGAACGACAGCGCCTGCGCCGAGGCCAGCCCCACGAACAGGATCACGGTCAGCCTTGCGAACAGCGTGCGCGGCCAGCGCAGCGAAGCGGACGGGTTCATTGAGGCTCCTCGATTGCGATGACCGCTGCCGAGAAGACATAGCCTTCGCTGCGCAGCGTCTTGATGTAACGCGGCTCGCGTGCGATGTCGCGCAAACGCTGACGCAGGCGGCTCACCATCAGGGCGATCGAGCGGTCGAACTGGTCGGCCTGGCGCCCCTGGGTCAGACTGAGCAACTGATCGCGAGTAAGGACCCGCTGTGGGTTGTCGAGAAACACCCGCAGCAAACGATACTCTGCGCCCCTCTCAGCAAGGTATGCATCTGCCGGCCGTTCGCGGCGAGCGAAACGCGCATGCCGTTTTTCTCGAGGTAGCCGGCGATCAACTCGCGAATGCCGCGATCGTCGTCGACTACCAGTACATGGTCGATCGTCTCCATGATGGCATCAGCGCTTGGGACGTTTGACCTGCACGCGGCTGGCCGTGACCAGCTCGCACTGCAGCGGATGCGTCATTTCGGTGGTGAAACCACCCGCGATGAAGGCAAGGATAGCGAACAGGCGTTTCATGCGTCCTCCACCACCGAGAGGCTCGCGCCATCGGCGACGCCGGCTTCGAACGCATACGGATCGACCCCGTCGAGGCAGCCGATGTTCACACGCCAGAGCGCCGGATCTTTGCGCGTCTGATGGAACGGGTAGATGCCGCAATGCTTGCAGAAATAGTGCTTCGCTACGCGTGTATTGAACTGGTACACCGTCAGCGAATCTTCGCCCTGCAGGATCGTCAACGCACTTTTGGGGAACAGCGGCGTCATCAGCGCGCCCTTGCGCCGGCACAAACTGCAGTTGCAGCGCGCCGCCGGCAGAAAGGGAGTACGAAGTTCGAATTTAACAGCCCCGCAATGGCAGGAGCCTTTCAGCAGATCGTCGCTCATCAGAGTCTCGGTGAAGAAATAGTGGCGGCCTATAGTGCACGGCCGAGGCGGACGTCGCCGTCACGGCGCAAATCGCGTAAAGACATAGTCGCGATCTTTCACACGCGCCGCATGACAGGCGAAGCAGGTCTGATGCTGCGCGGCGTCGACCGGCTGTCCGTTGACGAAGCGGCCAAAACCCCAGCCGCCCGTGGAGGCATAGCGGCGCGAATCCTTCACCATCACCTGGACTGTCGTGGGCGCGCCGGGAATCGTCGCCGAAGGGAATTCCGGCGACTGCTTACGCTTGTACGCGAGCTTCACCAGAATGGTCCCGTCGGGGTACGGCAGCGTCGCGTTCTCGATGGCCTCGATGGCAGCGGGATTACCGAGCACGACGCGCAGTTCGTCGAGCGGCGCGGCTTCTTCGGCCGGGGCGATCATTTGCCACTTGCGGTAGCCATCGGGAATCGTGACCCCGTAGATCGGCGACGGCGCCGACTTAGCAGGCTCCGCAGCGGCGTGATCCGCCACGACGCCAAGCAGAAGCGCCGCGTGAAGCACGAGATGGACAGTCCGAATTCGTCGCATTTGCATGTCTCCGTTGCGTACGATCAGAAACGCGCGACGTCGATGATCGCATCGGCAAACGCCTTCGGTGCCTCTTGCGGCAGGTTGTGGCCGATACCGCCGCCGATGTTGCGGTGCGCGTACTTGCCGGTAAACTTCTTTGCGTAAGCCGCCGGTTCCGGATGCGGCGCACCGTTGGCGTCGCCTTCCATCGTGATGGTCGGCAGCGAGATAGTCGGCCCTTTCGCCAGACGGGCTTCCAGAGCATCGTATTTCGACTCGCCCTGCACCAGACCCAGGCGCCAGCGGTAGTTGTGAATCACCACTGCCACGTGATCCGGATTGTCGAACGACTGGGCCGTGCGATCGAACGTAGCGTCGTCGAAATCCCATTTCGGCGATGCGAGACGCCAGATCAGCTTGTTGAAGTCGTGACGGTTCTTGTCGTAGCCCGCGTAGCCGCGGTCGGTCGTGAAGTAGAACTGATACCACCAGGCCAGTTCCGCTTTCGGCGGCAACGGTGTCTTGTTGGCTTCCTGGCTGCCGATCAGATAGCCGCTCACCGACACCAGCGCCTTGACGCGCTCCGGCCACAATGCAGCGATCACATCCACGGTACGTGCGCCCCAGTCGAAACCGCCGAAAATGGCCTTATCGATTTTCAGCGCGTCCATCAAGGCCACGATGTCGACGGCAACCACTGCCTGCTGGCCGTTACGCGGCGTGTCCGCGGACAGGAATCGCGTCGTGCCGTAGCCGCGAAGATACGGCACGATGACGCGATAGCCCTGCGCGACGAGCAAGGGCGTGACTTCGGCAAAGCTATAGATATCGTAGGGCCAGCCGTGCAGCAGGATCACGACCGGGCCATTCTGCGGACCCGCTTCCGCATAACCCACGTTGAGTGTGCCGGCGTCGATCTGTCGTAGATTGTCGAACGAGGTGACGCGCGCGCCCGCTTTGGTGTCAGCCGTCTGCGCATTGGCGATTCCGCTCAAGCCCAATTCCAGCAAGCTGAGGCCCGCAACGGTGGTGCCGAGCAGACGGCGGCGGCGGATATTGATCTGATCAGACATGGCTCGTTTCCCTTTGTGTACGAAAGCTGTGAAGGAGGTAGCGGCAGTCAAGGGCTCCTGTGAGCCCTGCCACGCCTGGCAGCGCCTACTCGACTAGCATGGACGCATTAGACCCGGCCGACGTATCTGACTTATGTCCGCTTCGGCCGCCGGTGCAACGTTATGTATCGCTCAACGATCCAGATACATTGCGATACAAAAGCCGATAAGAGCGAATGTGCCGACGCTCGCACTCGACTCATGCGTCGATCCGGCGAAAGCCAATTGACAGAATTGTTTCTCGATGTGTACACCGTTCGCGCTGATACACAGCCTTGCAGAGAACTACCTCGGCTTCCCCACCGGCGTATCGGGCCATGAACTGGCGGGCAACGCGTTCGTGCAAGCCGTGAAGTTCGGCGCAGCTACAGGCCAAATCCGAAGTCCTCAATCTGGGCGGCGCCATACCAATCAACTTCAGGACAAACTGCGGCGCGCCACGGAAACCGCGAAGCGGGCGCTGAAGAAACTGGACGCGCACATCTTCAAGGAAAGCGACCAGAGCATGTATTTGTGGGCTGCGCTGCCCGAGTGGCCCGACTCGTTGAAACTCGCCAAGGCGATGCTCGAGCGCGGCGTCACCCTTGCACCGGGCGCCGTGTTTTCGCCCACACCGGACCAAGTGTCAGCATACTGTCGGTTCAACGTTGCCTATCTCGCCGACGAACGGTTCGTCAACGCCTTGCGGGCGGTTTCGGCTTAGGCTTTCATAAGGGTTCGGCGTCATGCGACCATTGAATGCACTCTTCGTGCTGGCCGGCACCTTGCTCGCGGCGAGTGGCTATGGCGCGACGTTTCTGCTCTCCATGCATTTCCGGACCGCCGGCGGCAGCGATCTGAACACGGGTGTCGCGCTGGTCGAAGCCATGATCGGCACCTTTCTCAGCTTGCCGCTGGTCGACTGGTTCGCGCCGCGCATCGGCGCCGCTCGTCTGAGCGCGCTCGCGGCCCTGTGTATTGGTCTCGGTGTCACCGCCTTCGCATTGGTCCCGCCGATGAGCGCGCTGGGTTCGATGCCCGGCTTCCTGGTAGGCTTCGGCTGGGGTGCATTCAGTCTGGCCGCGCCCATGACGCTCTCGGAGCGCACCAGCGATGCCGAGCGCGGCGCCTGGTTTCTGCGTTTCGGCACGATCCAGATGATGGGCATCGGCGGCTGCCCGGCGGTGGCGGCGTTTGCGATTCGCTCGTTGCACTGGTCGGTCGGTGGCGTGCTCTATGTCGTCGGTGGTCTGTGCGCGGTTGCGGCGCTACTGCTGGAAATATTTGCCCGGCGTTCGCCGCATTCGTCCACCTCGCTCGTCCAGGTGCAGGGGCTGCGCAATATCGGAGCCATTGTCCGCACGCGCGCGGCTTATCCGATCCTTATGATCGCGCTGTGCGCCTGCGTCTTTTCGGGTTTGATGACCTTCCAGATGTCGCTGATGCAAGGCACCGGTTCACAGGCGGGCGCCTTTTTCAGCTTCTACACGTTCACGGTCGTGGTGGCGCGTTGGCTGCTCGGCCGGCTGGTCGTCAACGTGCCTCGCGAAGCTGCCACGAAAGTGCTGCTCGGCTTGATGGTGCTCGGCGTCCTCGCCATGTTCGCCGCGCCGTATCACCCGATGTTCCATACCGCGAGCGCCGTGTTGCTCGGCACGGGTTATGGCCTTGCCTATCCGATCATCCAGGTGCAGGCCGTCAACGATTCGCATGCGATACACCGCCAGGCTGCGTTGACGTGGTTTGTGGTGGCGTACTTCGCCGGCGTGTTCGGCTTTCCGGCTGTGGGAGGCTGGGTGCTGGTCCACATGGGCAAG
This sequence comes from Paraburkholderia sp. BCC1884, assembly GCF_900996225.1. Taxonomy (GTDB): domain Bacteria; phylum Pseudomonadota; class Gammaproteobacteria; order Burkholderiales; family Burkholderiaceae; genus Paraburkholderia. The sequence goes on from NZ_CAAJGL010000123.1 coordinate 175,537, forward strand.
GTCGCATTGATCACGCTGATCGCGGCTTGCGGCCTGACAGCCTTCCTGCTGTCGATCATGCGCGACAGACGTAGCGCCGGGTCGCTATCGAAGGCTTAGCCGCCTGCCGTGAGCGCATGTTGCGTTTGATGATTGACCTGCGCGCGTCAACCGAGATCAGGCCGAGCGCCGCCGTTGCGTAATAGACTGGTCCGGGCGCGAGTCTTCAGGCAGCGGCGGTAGCGTCTGCGGCGACCCGCCGAGATAAGCGGGCACGATGTCGCGATGAGGAACTGCTGAGCTGAAGTGCCGGGAGCACGCACGTGTGGTCGAGCGTTCCTGACAGGTTGAGAGCTACGGGATTTTCGCGATCGACATGACCACGTATCAGGCTGGAACGTTCAATTCTATTCGCTTCACTGCGCGCAGCAACCCTTTTGTTGTTTCGAACCCAACACCGCTCACGTCGCCCGGCAGGTTTGTTCTGGATGTGCAACGATAGACGTGCAACTCGCACTTGTCTGAGGACGCTAGACAACTCAACGGGGTGGTAGATGAGAGAAAATGCCGAGACGCTATTCGTCGCTTCAGAGGACATTGCCACAGCGTTAAATCTGCTGGAGAGCATCGAGGTTGAGGTCGGGTTCGATAGCGATGACCCGGAGAGCGTCGAGCAGGCGATTCTCTCCGTCGAGGCGGCAATCAATACTCGCCTAAGTGGCCATCGCGGCGATGCACGCATCGAATCAGCCATCCTGCGCGTCAAATTGGACTTCCGGTGTGCGATCCTCGACCACGCTTCTTCCGATGAAGACGATGATGAGGCTATCAGCAGCGTCCACGCCCTGCACTGATGTTGTCAAACCCCTATCACTCGATCCCCACTGGGGATCGAGCGACGCACGTCACGAAGCACTGAGCGCGGTTGCCGGTGAAAGCGGTTAGGACCTGCACGGTCCGGACGAGCACGCTAGACAATACTGCCCAACGCCTTGGCAAGCCGGCCCACCGCGCCTTCAACGTCATGCAGTTTGTCCAGGCCAAACAATCCGATCCGGAAGGTCTTGAAGTCTTCAGGCTCGTCGCATTGAAGAGGAACACCGGCCGCAATCTGCAGACCTGCGTCGGCGAATTGCTTGCCGGATCGTATGCCGTCATCGTCCGTGTAGCTGACCACGACGCCCGGAGCCTGAAAACCTTCGGCTGCAACGCTTCTGAAACCCGCACGAGTCAGCAGTGAGCGAATGCGCTTGCCGAGTTCAAGCTGCTCTGCTTGCACCTTGTCGAAGCCGTATGCCTCGGTTTCCTTCATGACGTCGCGCAGCGTCGCGAGGCTGTCTGTGGGCATCGTGGCGTGGTACGCGAAGCCGCCACCCTCGTAGGCTTCCATGATCTGCAGCCATTTGCGGAGATCGCAAGCGAAGCTGGTGCTGGTTGTTGCGTCGATTCGCTCGCGGGCAAGGGGGCTCAGCATGACCATTGCACAGCAAGGCGAGGCGCTCCATCCTTTTTGCGGTGCGCTGATCAGGACGTCTATGCCGCTGGCCTGCATGTCGACCCAGATCGTTCCGGAGGCGATGCAATCCAGTACAAACATCCCGCCGACGGCATGAACGGCGTCGGACACCGCCCGCAAATAGGCGTCGGGCAACATGATCCCGGATGCGGTTTCGACATGCGGCGCAAAGACCAGATCCGGTTTGTTTTCCTTGATCGCCGCGACCACTTCTTCGATCGGAGGCGGCGCATAGGCGGCCTGCCTTCCCGGTTCGATCGGACGAGCCTTCAACACGATCGATTCAGACGGAATGCCGCCCATGTCGAAAATTTGCGACCAGCGGAAACTGAACCAGCCATTGCGGATGACCAGACATTTTTTGTTAGTCGCGAACTGCCGGGCCACGGCTTCCATGCCGAATGTCCCGCTGCCCGGGACAATGACGGCCGACTTTGCGTTGTAGACTTTTTTCAGGCTGCTGGAAATATCGCGGACCACGCCCTGGAAGAGCTGCGACATATGATTGATTGATCGGTCGGTGTAAACGACTGAATATTCGAGGAGTCCCTCGCGGTCGACATTGGGAAGTAAGCCTGGCACCGTCGCCTCCAGTAATAGACGAATAATTAAATCGAGAGCAGATTTTAACGAAAGCCACCTGCAACGACATCGGCTCGGACGCCTGTTGCCCATCCGGCAAGTTTCGGCGTGAACCGGCCGTCGAGCCACGCCGGTTTGGAACGCTCCAGTGCGAGTGTGCCATGAAGACCGAGGGGGATTGGAACAAGGGCTAGCCGGTGCCCAGAGTTTAATCCCCGCAATCGACCGCCGACCGCGCAGCTGTGACCTCTTCGATCTGCGGGTTTGCGATGTCACCCGCATCGATCGTGCCTTGCCGCGGAAAACGTTTCGGTCTATTTCAGCAACGATCCAGGTTACCAACGAAAGGTGAGGCCCGCTTGCGCTCCCACGCAGTAAGCGTATATGATCTGTATATGTTTCATATATCGAGGATGCCATGGGCATTGTAAATATCGACGACGATCTGCACGATCAGATCCGCAAAGCGAGCCAGGTTTCGTGCCGTTCGATCAACGCGCAAGCGGCGTTCTGGATCAAGATTGGCATGCTGTGCGAAATGAACCCGACACAGAGTTTCCATGAAATCGTTACGCAAGAACTGCGAGCAGCCGGCGTGAAGCCGCAGGCCGTCAGGGTGGCGTCGACGTGACCAAGCGGCCAGAAGAAATCCTGTTGCTCGCAGAGTCCGGCAAATTGCTAGCCGATGTGTTTGAGCATCTGGACGGGTTGAACATGATCGGCATGTCGACGATGCAGGTGAACGATCTGGTCGATGGTCTCATCGTCAACGAACTCAATGCCCGCCCCGCAAGCAAAGGTCAGTATGGCTATGCCTACGCGCTGAATTCCTCTCGTAACAACGTGGTTTGCCACGGCGTTCCGTCGGCGACCGAGATATTGCAAAGCGGCGATATCGTTAATTTCGACATCACGTTAGAGAAGAACGGCTATATCGCGGATTCCAGCAAAACGTATCTGCTTGGTGAGGTATCGCCTGCGGCCAGGCGGCTCGTGGAAATCACCTATGAAGCGATGTGGAAAGGCATCAAGGCCGTTCGTCCCGGCGCGCGACTGGGGGACATCGGGCACGCGATCGAGCGGCACGCACGGAGAAACGGTTATTCGGTCGTGAGGGAATATTGTGGCCACGGCATTGGGCGCGAAATGCACGAGCTTCCTCAGGTACTGCATTGGGGAAAACCGCGAACGGGTCTGGTGCTACAAGAAGGCATGGTGTTCACCATCGAGCCGATGATCAACCAGGGACGGCATGCCGTTCGGACCGAGGACGATGGCTGGACAGTCGTTACGCACGATGGACAACTGTCCGCGCAATTCGAGCATACCGTCGCCGTGACGGGAAACGGCGTGCGCATCCTGACGCTGCGTTCAGAGGAAAAGATGTTGAATTGACGTCTTGCTGAACGTGAGAGACGTCCTGACTCATAGCGGGCAGCGTCATAACCGACGTTTGGACTGCGATAATCGGCTCGCGGCGCTGTCGGCGCCAAGGCGTTAAGCGACTTAGTTACGCTGGACTGACTTGAGCAATCGCAAGGAGACCTGGATGATACGCAAGATGCTCAACGCTTCGCAGCTTCAGCAAGAGGTCAACCGGCGGATCCATCGACTGCAGGAAATCGTCGAAGATGGCGTGAAGATTCGTGTGCCTCGGCCACAGTTGCAAGAGGCTGACAAGACCGGCTGCAACTGGAACATGGCTCACTTCGGCAACGCGGTCGGCTTCGAGCGCGACATAGAGAACGTGCTCAAGGCTGTGCGTGCGGAATACAACCTCAGTATTGAGGTGAAAGACACGGGTAACCCGTTTGGGGACTAACGGTGAGGAATACCGTTCCTGTCTTTTGTATTCAACACTGCTCCCGAAGCGCTGGTTAGAGCGCGCGCCCGCGCGCCCTCCAATAAAGCTCAGCCAGCCGGTTTTTCAGCTTGCACAAACGACGACTCGACCGCGCCAAACTCCGAGGCGTCAACTGACCCGTTGTGGTTAGTGTCCATCAGTTGAAGAATCGATTGAGCGAATGGACTACTGCCGTCCTTCAATGTACGGGCGAGGCCGACCAGAAACTCTTCGTTCGAGATCGAACCGTCCTGGTTGGTGTCGAAGGCCTCAAACATTTGATCCGCTTCGTCTTTCGTCGCACCGAGCTTCGAGGCGAATTTCTCGAAGTCCGATTGCGACACGGAACCCTGCGCTGTCGGACCTGCCTTCGCCACTTTCTGCCACAACGCGCTGAATTGCTCAGGGGTTTGTGCGTTCTGGAAGTCGTTAGCCGTTAAACCCATACTCGCAAAGCTTTCCGTTTCAAACGTGATGCCCGCCGCTGCGAGCGACGCGAGTCCCTGAGCCCCGGGAGTGAGCGAGATCATGCTCGACGAGGACTGGGAGTCCGTTGAAGTTGACGCCCCCGTGTTTCCGGAGGATTGCGCGGCATCGCCGGCGGCCGCTGCGCCTGACGAGTCAGCTGTATTGGCGGTGTCCGAGGACTCTGCGCCTGTAGGCTGATACGTTTGTCCAACCAGTGTACTAATGGATGAAACAGACATGATGAGCTCCGGTCAAGTTATAGATAGACGCTTCTTCTGAATTTATGACAGACGGTCCCGCTGTAGGAATAGTGCTGCCTGCTCGCCAATCACCACACTGGGCGCCATCGTGTTTCCCGTCGTCACACGAGGAAGAACCGAGGCATCGGCGACACGTAGACCTTCAACGCCGTATACCTTCAATTCCCCGTCGACCACGGACATTTCGTCACGGCCCATTTTTGCAGTGCCGCACTGGTGCCAAAACGTACTGGCTGCATCGCGGAAAAACTGTTCGATTCCATTCTCGTGCAAAGCGCCTTGCATGATTTCGCGGCCGCTATAGGGGCGTAAAGCTTCCGAATTGCCGATCGCTCGCGCGGTGGCGAGCCCCGCCATCAGATCTTCGAGGTCCTGCGCCTCGGCGAGATAGTTTGCCTCGATTCTCATCGGGTCCGACGGGCTTGCGCCAGTCAGATGGACCGAGCCTCGACTACTCGGCCGCATACCCACTACCAATGACCAGGAAGACGCAGGCGGACTGAAGCGCTTCGCGATCTCCGGCGTCGTTACTGGACCTTGAATGGCATACGCGTAAAAATTAGGGCTCCCGATATCGTCACGCGACTTCCAGAAGCATGCAGTCTGACTTCTCGGTTCAGCGGGCAAGGTCTTGCCGGTGTTTTCCCACGCCCACCCAAACGAAACATGATCGTGGAGATTACGCCCAACACCCGGGAGCGATTGCACGACTGGAATGTTGAAGCGGGCCAGTTCTGCGCGGTCGCCAATACCGGACTGCATGAGCAACTTCGGCGTGTGAATCGCACCCAGAGAGAGGACGATTTCGCCCGTGGCATCGACGTGGATCGATTTGCCCCGGTGTTCAAAATCGATACCTGTGGCACGGCGCTTATCGAAGGTAATCCGAGTCACCAGTGCGCCAGTCAGTACGGTGATATTAGGCTGATCCATCAACGGATAAACATAAGAGCGGAATAGCGAACGTCTTTTGCCGTCCGTCACTGTTTCGTCGACGAGCGCGCACCCGCCCTCCGCTTCCATCATGCGACCGTTTGCGTTGGGAAAGCGGCTCAAGCCCGCCGATTCGGCACCCTTGAGCAGCGCCGTGGAAAATTCGTGAGGATTCGCTGCCGGCTGGACATGCACTGCGCCACCGGTACCGCGGTAATCTGGATCGGGGTTTCCGTTCCAGCTTTCGATTCGATTCCGGTAGAGCGCGAGAACGTTTTCGTAACTCCACGCTGCATGCTCTGTTTCAGCGGCATAAAAATCCCAGTCCGCCTGATGCCCTCTTGACCAGGTTGATACGTTGATACTGGACCCGCCGCCGAGCCCTTTCCCCATCGAGTAAGGAATAGCTCTTCCGTTGAGATGCGGGTTGGGTGCCGCGGCAAAGCCCCAGTCGAATTCGCTACCCAGCGTCATTGGCCATTTGTTGGGATCGGAAATCAGATCGGCTTCGTCGTCGAGGCCTGCTTCGAGAAGCAGCACCTTGACCTTGGGATCAGATGCAAGTCTTGCTGCGACCACGCAACCTGAAGTCCCTGCTCCACAAACAATATAGTCAAACCTGGATTCCAGATTCAACAGAAGTTCTTCCTGGTTCTTTCGCGCTCGTTCTGTAAAGCCTGACACGGTGTCGTTTCTCATGATTCCGGTACCTACATTTCTTCAATTGAAGGGGTGCGGCGAACCAATGGTCATTCCCCTGCACTGAATACGATGCGGGACGAACGCGCTCGAGTCGCGATCCGCGTGCCCAGATGATTGCGTCGCGTCTACTGTAGAGGAACTGCTTAGGCGCACGAGCATTCAAACGGCTCAAAAAATAGCGCGTTCGTCTCAAACTCGCCATCTGGAAGATTCGTGCACGCCTTCAGAAGGCCTACACCGGGCGGCCGTGTAGTAGCGTGCGATCAAATAGAGTTGATTACAGCCACAGCGCTGAAAGAAGAGGATTGCAAAGCGGCCACGGCAATATACTGTCGGCATGAGAACAACCGGTTCGCGATGTTCTAGATCGCAAGATCTCTGCGGCTACAGACAGATCACGACGAATTTCTTTTTACAACGGCGCCCATGACGGAATTGACCGACTATTCACTCGTCCTGCTTCGCCCCGCGCCGCGGGTGCTGCAGCGTGGCACGAGTCCTACGGCGGCACGGGCTCTGTTCGCGTCGATCGAAAACCCACACGCTGAACGTGACGCTTCTCGCCGGCTACATCACGAATACGATTTGCGCGCCGAGTTACATTCACCCTGGGCGGCACGGCCAACCGACCTGCTGCATCAGAACAACAAGCTCGTGCTGATGCTGGACGATCCCGGCGGCGACCTGCTCCGTGACAAATGCCGGGCGCCCTTGCCCATCGACGTTTTCCTGCGACTGGCAACCGGCATCAGTTCCGCGTTGAGCGGTGCGCATGAGCAGGGTCTCGTTCACTGCGACCTGAACCCCGATAACATTCTCGTGACCCCGGACGGCGCCGCGCGGCTGACAGGATTCGGCTGTGCGTTTCGCAACGACCCGAAACATCGCGAAAGCGACTTGCGGCATGCGGGTCAGGGCGCAGTGGAATATATGGCTCCCGAAGTGTGTGGGCAGATGAATCGTCGCATCGATGCACGCGCCGATCTGTACTCGCTCGGTTGCACGTTCTATGAAATGCTGACGGGCAGCTTGCCGGCCGCCGGCGACGACCGGCTGGCGCTCGTGCATGCGCACCTCGCCCGGCGCCCCGCGCTGCCATCCGAGCTGGTCGCGGGACTGCCCAGACAGATCGAGATAATCGTCATGAAGCTTCTCGCGAAAGGTCCCGAGGAGCGGTATCAGTCAGCCGCCAGCCTGAGCGCCGACCTCGAACGCTGCGAGACGATGTGGAGGGCCGGCGAGTGGATCAGCCTGTTTCCGCTGGACATACCCGGCCTGTCCGGGTACCAGCGCACCTCGCAGCAACTGTTCGGACGAGAAGGCGAAACCGGCGTTCTGCGAAGCGCGTACGAGCAAACTGCCGCCGGCGAAGCGTCGCAACTGATTCTGGTGAACGGATATTCGGGTGCCGGCAAGACCTCCCTCGTGAGCCAGTGGACCAAAGAGCTCGGTGCGTCGTCGCATCTGTTCGCGGCCGGCACCTGCGAGCAGGTCAATAGCTCGACGCCTTATGTGGCGCTGATTCAGATCATCGAGCAACTCGTCCGTCCCATTCTCGGCGAAGATCAGGATACGTTTCTGGTATCGCAGCGTCGTCTGCTCGACGCGCTCGGGTCCAAGGCACGCATGCTGTGGACCGTCATCCCCGACCTGAAACTGATCCTGGGCGATAAGTTCGCGGATGACGGCGCGACCGTGCCCGTCGATCGGGAGCGATTCCTGACCGCCGCTGCCGATCTGATCCAGGCGTTCTGCAAACCCGAGCGTCCACTGATTCTTTTCTTCGACGATCTTCAGTGGTCGGACGAAGGCACGATGAGCGCACTCGTGCATCTGAGCGAAAAGTCATGCGCGCCCTATCTTCTTCTGATCGGTGCTTATCGCAGCAATGAGGTTGGCGCGGATCATCCGCTGCGGCAACTCATGGCATCTGAGCGCGCCAATCTGCAACACCTCGAACTGGCGCCGCTCAGTCGTGACGACACCGCACGGTTGATCGCGAGCACCCTGCAATGCTCGCTCGAACAGGTCAATCCCGTGGTCGATCTCGTCGAGGAGAAAACCGGCGGCAATCCATTTTTTGCCACTCAGTTCGCAATCGAACTGGCGCAGGAAGGCCTGATCGAATTCGAACACCAGTCCAGCTTGCACGTCCGCGACATCGACCGCATTCGAGCCAAGGCCTACACGGACAATGTCATCGACCTGATGCTGCGCCGCCTGGACCGGCTCGGCGCCGCGACACGGTCGGCGCTGAGACATTTTTCCTGTCTGGGCAGTTTTGCGCCGGTGACGACACTCGCAACAGCCATGGAGTGTTCCGAGGCCGATCTCCACGATTCGCTGATCGACGCCGTGCGCACCGACCTCGTGTATCTCGCCGAAGACGCATATCACTTCAGACATGACCGCTTTCGCGAAGCCGCCTATGGTTCGATGACGGAGCACGGGCGAATCGCCCTGCACCTCGAGATCGGCCGGCGCATGATCGCGCGCGTGATCGACGACCAGACCGTCGAGGATGTGTTCGACATCGTCAGCCAGATCAATTTCGGGATTGAGCAGGTTGCGCCGGGCGACGAACGGCGGCGCTTCGCCAGGCTGAACATCATGGCTGGCAGGCGAGCCAAAGCGGCGACGGCCTATGCTTCGGCACTGACCTATTTCGTCGCTGCGGCTGCGCTATTGAACACCGAACCCGAAGACGAGACCACGCATTGGGCCGAGTTCTACCGTGCCGACTGCGAATGCCTGCTAGGCATGCTCAAGCCCGCCGAGGAACGGCTGCTAAGGCTGGGCACTCGCGAGATCAGCATGACGTTGCGCGCCGAATTGACGCGACTGATAACGGGTCTTTACACCGCGCAGAGTCGCGCCGATCTCGGCATGGAAGCGGGCCTCGACTATCTGCGCCGCCTTGGCCTGCATATCGAAGCAAGGCCGACGCACGCGCAGGTCGACGAGGCATTTGCCAGTCTGCAGCAGCGTATCGGCGACCGGACAATAGCGGAGCTTGCGCAGTTGCCCACGATCAGCGATCCGCTCTGGCACAGCGCCATCGAGGCGCTGGCGGACATGATCCCACCCGCGCTGTTCATCGACGTGAACCTGCTCGACATCATCCTGCTGCATGTAGCGAACCTTAGCGTCGAGCACGGCTTGTGCGATGCATCGAGCTTTGGATTCGTCTTTCTGAATTTTGTGTACGGCGCGCGCTATGGCGACTATCCAAGCGGCTATGAATTTGGGAAGCTGGCCATTCAGGTGATCGACCGTTGCGGCCAGTCGCGCTACAAGTCGCGGGTCTACATGCGCTTTGGCAGCCTCGTGATTCCGTGGACCCGACCGCTCGACGAGTGCACGCTGTTTGTCGAACAGGCTTACCGGATTTCGTCGGAAATCGGCAATCTGGTATTTGATGTCTCCAGCGCGAGAAACGTGGCGAGTCTTCTGCTTCTTGCGGGCGCGCCGCTCGAAGAGGTTCAGCGCGAGGCGGAAAAAGGCTTCTCGATCGCGAGCGCTTCACGGTTCGCTCTGTACCTCGGGGTATTGGGCGGCCAACTCGAACTCGTGAAAGCCCTTCGCGAAACGGGCATCGTGGGTCACCCCTCTATCGACGAACCCGCGCGGGACACGACGACCAGCGTGGCATTTTCCGAGTGGACGTACCGTCTGCAGGCCCGCTTCACATTCGGACAGACCCATGCGGCGCTCGAAGCCGAACAGATGGCCCGGCCGTCGCTTGGTGCGTCGACAACCATTCTCGAAGTCATCGACTATTACTTCTACGGTGCGCTCACGCGAGCCGACGCTTATGCGGCGGCCGTCGATGAAGACGCCCGCCGCATTCATTGGGACGCGCTCGCAGCGCATTCCGCCCAGTTGGCTACCTTGGCGCAAGCCTGTCCAGTCAACTTCGCGGGCCGCAGTGCCCTCGTCGCCGCACGGATCGCCCAACTCGACGGGCAAGAGGATGCTTCTGCTCGCGCGGAACACCTCTACGACGAAGCGATCCGCCATTCAAAAGCGAACCGGTTTTTGCCGATCGAAGCAGTGGCCAATGAACTTGCGGCTTCGTTTTTCCTGACGCGCGGACTGAGGGAAAACGCGCACGCCTATCTGCGCGACGCGCGTCATGCTTACGCGCAATGGGGCGCCCACGCCAAGACCGATGAGCTGGATCGTCGCTATGGCTCGCTGCGCGAAATGGATCCCCCCGCCATGGCACCACGGCTGGAAGATCCGGCCTTTCAGCAACTCGATATCGCGGCCGTCATCAAGGCGTCGAACGCTCTCGCCAGCGAAATCGTTCTGGCCCGCCTGATCGAAACATTGGTCACGACCGCGCTGCAACACGCAGGAGCCAGGCGCTGCGTGCTAGCCCTGGCGCATGGCACGGAGATGCGGATCGAAGCGCAGGCGCGGGTAAGGTCGGAACGCATCGACGTTAGCGTCGCCTCCTCGCCGATTTCGTCTGCCGATGTGGCGACCTCGGTGGTACACGCCGTCGTTCGCACGGGCAAGCACGTGGTGCTGGACAATGCCTGTGAGATCGGCGCATTCGTTCGCGACGAGTATGTGCAGCGCAACCGCTCCCGCTCGATTGTCTGCACGCCGCTCCTTAAACAGGCGAAGCTGGTCGGGGTGCTCTACGTAGAAAACGAACTGGCCGTCGGCGCGTTCACGGCCGACAAGACTGCCGTGTTGTCGGTACTGGGAAGCCAGGCTGCGATCGCCGTGGACAACGCCCGACTCTACGAAGACCTGATCGAGCAAAACCGGGCGCGGGCGAAAGCCGAAGAAGCGCTGAGCAGCGCACTGGCCAACCTGGCGCGAATGACGCGGGTGACGACCATGGGCGAACTCGTGGTGTCGATCGTCCACGAGGTCAGCCAGCCGCTCATGGCCATTCAGACGTCGGTCGGCGCCGCTTTGCGCTGGCTCGACCGGCCGACGCCCGAGGTCGCCGAGGCGAGGGTCATGCTCACCAACGTCGCCGAAGACAGTTTGCGGGCGTCACAAGTCATCAAAAGTCTGCGGGCGATGGCGAAGCAATCGGAGCCGACTTTCAGCGTGTTCGATCTCGGCGATGCCGTCTTTGAAGTGCTGACGATGTTGCGCGGCCAGATACAGGACCATCGTGTCGAAGTCATCCACCGCCCGCCGGACGAAGTACGGGTGAATGGCGATCGTATTCAGGTACAGCAGGTCGTGCTGAACCTGATCATGAACGCGACCGAAGCCATGAGTGCCGTGGACGAACGCCCTCGCGTCCTGACCTTGGCATGCGAAGCGCTGCAGGGACAACGCGCCCTCGTACGAGTCGAGGACACGGGGCCGGGGCTCGCCCCCGAGGTGGCCGAGCGGCTCTTCGAACCATTCGTGACGACCAAGCAATCGGGCATGGGCATGGGGCTGTCGATATGCCGGTCCATCGCCGAAGCCCATGGCGGTGAACTGACGGTCGCGCCGGGCGATCCTCACGGCGCCGTGTTCAGTCTGGTCCTGCCCGCTGGCGGGATGGCAGAGCAGGACGGCCGCGCGCTTCAATAAGTTCGTGTTTGCGTGCGGTCGTGCAGGGTGCACCTACCGCACGCACACTTTCACTACGGCTTCTTGACGAGTGGGCAAGTACTTTCGGCGAGCGGCCGGAAAGCCTTGTCCGCGGGTATCACCGCTTTGACACTATAGTAATCCCAGGGATAGTGGGATTGCGCCGGGCTCTTGACCTGCACGAGATACATGTCGTGCACCATCCGGCCGTCTTCGCGAATCCGGCCGTTCGTGGCGAAGAAGTCGTTGATCGGCATTTCTCTCATTTTCTTCATCACGGCGGCCGTGTCGTCCGTGCCCGCCGCCTTGACGGCCTCGAGATAATGCATGGTCGATGAATAATCGCCGGCCTGGATCTGGGTCGGCATGATTTTCATCTTGTCGTAAAAGCGCTTCGACCATTTGCGGGTCGCGTCATTCAGGTCCCAGTAGAAGCCCGTGGCGAACTGGAGGCCTTGCGCGGTTTGCAATCCAAGCGCGTGAATGTCGGAAAGGAACACCAGCATGCCCGCAATCTGCTGCTTGCCGGAGCGGGTGACACCGAATTCATTCGCGCTCTTCACCGCATTGACGAAATCGCCGCCCGCGTTCGCGAGCCCGATTACCTTGGCGCCGGAGGACTGCGCCTGCAGCATGTACGACGAAAAATCAGCCGTTTCGAGCGGCGCGCGCACGGTGCCGAGCACGGTGCCGCCGTTCGCCTTGATGGCCTCGGTCGTGTCCTTGACGAGTGCCTCGCCGAACGCGTAATCGGCCGCGATGAAAAACCAGCTGTTGCCGCCGCGTTTCGCCATGGCCTCGCCCGCGCCGTGAGCCAGTGCGTAAGTGTCGTAGACGTAATGCACGCTAACGGGCGTGCACTTCGTGCCGGTCAATTCCGAGGTAGAGGGTCCGGTGGCAATCGCTATGCGGTTTTTCTGATTAGCGACGTCGACTACCGCAAGGCCCGCGCCCGACGAAGCCAGATCCGTAATCATGTCGACCTGCTGCGTATCGAACCATTCCCGTGCTTTGCTCGCCGCGATATCAGCCTTGTTCTGATGATCCGCGTAGATGACTTCGACCTTGATGCCTGGATTGGCCTTCATGAAGTCGTCCGCCGCCATTCTCACGGCTTCGACGGCGCCCCGTCCGCCCACCGCCGAATAAAGACCCGACAGGTCGGTCAACACGCCGATCTTGACGATCCCGTCCGACAAGCGAAGCGGCTGAGCACTGGCGTAACCGGAGCCGATCAATGCGGCCGCCGCGAGACTGAGTAAGGCGACCGACTTGAGTTGCACCATGAATGGCATCTGTCCCGTCTCCCTTCTAATCGAGAAGTTATGTGGTCCTGCGAGACGGGCATTGTCGCATCGTCAGCAAACTTCGGGAATCCTTGAAAAGACCAGGGGCAGAAGTTCGAGTCTTCTGGCTTAAGGGACGGCGAGTGTGCGTGCCTGTGTACGTGCAGTCAGCGAATGCACGCACCAAACGACGAGTCGTGAAAGTTCATCTTTCAATCCAGTCGTGGAGGTGAGTTGTCATAGCGCATTCGCGCAGTTGATTCAGGAACACCTGACCAGGTGTACTTATTCCCGATGGCGACCCGTCCCGTTATCTGCGCCTCGCGACCGTCACCATCGGATTGGGTCGATACAGCCTTGCCGTCGCGCGACTCGAAAGTCAAGGCAACCCCAACGCACGCGTGAGGCAATCGGCCAGGGCGGCGGCGTCAATAGGTTTTTCCAGAATGGCGACCACGCCCGGCTCCTGAAGCTTGGCGTTGAGCGCCGGCGTAGTGAACGCCGTGATGAAAATGGTGGTCAGCGAGTAGCCGGCCTGCACGAGCCGGTTGTGCATTTCGATGCCGGACATGTTCGGCATCCGCACGTCCGACACCAGACAGTCGGTTTGCGCGATGCCGGCCGACTGCAGAAACATACTGGCCGAGTCGAACAGGCGCACGTGCCATCCAAGCGAGCGGACGAGACCGCCCGTGGCGTTCCTGATGGCCTCGTCGTCTTCCACGACGGCGACAATCTTGATGGGTTCGGTGCGCAATCGGTGCTCGATAGAGAATGCCTGCAGAGGCCGGGACGGCACTCGACGAGGGCTTGACCTCAGCCTATCGACTGCGTCGTCTGACGAAAAGCATACTAAAGTATGGGACGCGATGCGCCTCTTGCCGCCAACAGTCGGGCTGCGCCGATCGGCACGGAGACCAGCTCGCGAACACCCCTAGACCAATGGATAGTGGCGCATGCCGCTTGCCCGGCCACTGCCACACTCAACCCGCCCCATCGCCAGAAGTAATCGCTCTATTGGCGGTCCAACCGTGTGCCGGGTCAGCTCCGCGACGACATGGCTTCCTTACACTTCGTTAGCATGCCGGACCGTCCCCCGCGACCGGCGACAGGTTCCTGCTCCGTACGTCCCGAAAGTATCGCGGGGCTCTGGCGCGGCAGGGTCATGCTGGCCTAAAATGAGCCAGCGCAGCGTGATACCACCGATTCGATGCACCGCGCGCCGTGACAACCGACTGAGTCAGTCAAACCTAATAACAATCAACGAGCGCGCGCCGACCGCAGGTCCGGTCAAGCAAGCCAGTGCGTCGCACCGATGGACGAAGGAGCACCCCAGATGATTCCACCGCGACATCCCGCCGCGAACCAATCGAGCCCAAATATGGAAACATCGATCGTCTATGTCGTCGACGACGACGAATCCGTGCGGCGAGCGATGGTTGGCCTGCTGCGATCAGTGGGGCTCTCGGTCGAGACGTTCGCGACGTCGCAAGAATTTCTCGATCATCAGAAACAGGACGTGCCCAGCTGCCTGATTCTCGACGTCCGCTTACGCGGCGAGAACGGACTGCAGTTTCAGGACGCAATGGCGAGCCGCAACCTGCGCATGCCGGTTGTTTTCGTGACCGGCTACGGCGACATTGCCATGACAGTCAAAGCCATGAAAGCCGGGGCGCAGGACTTCCTCGCGAAACCATTTCGCGATCAGGACATGCTCGACGCGGTGTCGCACGCGCTGGCGAAAGACCGTGAAAGAATGCTCGTCGAGCAATCCGAGTTGTCGTTGCGGACGTCTTATGAATCGCTCACGCCTCGCGAGTGCGAAGTGGTGAGTTTCGTGCTGGCCGGCCTGCTCAATAAGCAGATCGCCTCGGAAATGAATATCAGTGAAGTCACGGTGAAGATGCACCGCGGACAGGCGATGCGGAAGATGGCAGCCCGCTCGGTGGCCGATCTGGTCCGCAAGGTGCAAACGTTGGGTATCGAACCTGGCATCAAAAGCGACACGCTTCGCCGTAGCCCGGTTTGATTCAGGCTTGCTTATCCCGCACACGGACTGGAGCCTGGTGAGACCGACCTGGCGTGTGCGAGCGACAACGAACGACGACACATGCGATGGAGCGCGCCGCGCTCCATCGTTTCCCTCTGGCGCCTGCCGCAACGTTCAACCGCCTTTCGAATAGGTGAACCCCCTGCTCTGGAGGTCGACCATGAACGACACCACGCTCGGGACCAGCACGACATCGGGAATCAGATTGTTAGACAGATCAGCCGCAATTTTATCGGCCGATGCCGCAGGCTGCCCCGCCGAACTCTGAAGCATGCGCGAGATGGCGTGAATGGAATCGTGACAGGCGATAAAGACCGCCCCACGGCGCTGCAGCGAAGTCACGTTGTTATTCGCCGGCCCATAGAACCCGGCTACGTCTTCAACGCTGTCCGATCGCGAAGCCCCTGGTTTTTCCACGATCAGCGTGTTCGTTGCGAATTTCGGCCCCGCAAGCGTGGAGAGTTTGTACTTGTCCCACATCGGTTGCGCGAACAACGCCAGGTGCGCAAGACCGTGGGTCGCCGAAACCGCCAGAAAATCCGCATTGCCGTTGGCGAACACCTGCCCGTTCATCGCCTCGCGCATCAGTCCCGGCCACGGGCCGGCGAGATCCGTGTTTTCCCAGACCTGACGGGCTTTGTTCCGATAGCGTAAAAGCTCCTCGGCGGCGTCGAAATCCCAGTATTGACGATCCGTCAGCATGAATGGCACAGACTCGAAATTGCGACGACGCGGCGCTGCGGCGAGGCGCTTGCCGAGTTGCGTCAGCGCCGTCGCACCATCCAGCCCGGACAACATCTCGATGTCATGTGCGTCCTTCGCTTCTGCTCGCCGTTGCGGCAGCAGCGCGGTGACGGAGAGCGCGGCAAAGCCCATTGTTCTGAGAACGTCCCGGCGTTTCGAACCTTGCAGAGTGGTCGACATGTCAAACCTCATGATTGGTATTGGTGTATTTGTCAGACGGTGAGTGTCTGGCGGCGCTGTGCGCACGCCAGACCGATCACCCGGTTCAATAGGCACTGCTCGATTTGCGCACGAGCTCAGCAACGCCGGCTTTCATGGCTGCGATAGTCCTGGCGTCGTGGATGCCATAGCGCTCCGCAAGCCGGTCGAAATTGGTGTAGCTCACCCACGTTCTGCCGCGCTCGTCTTCCCAGACCGCGACGCGCAACGGCAATTCGCTGGCGATACCCGGTTGTTCCTGCATCAGTCGCGTGCCGGCTGTCGGATTGCCGAACACGAGTACTTCAGTCGGCCGCATCGTGAGTCCCGCCTGCTGCGCGTTCATCTGGTGATCGAAGTGCGCGAAGATCTGGCCGTTCGCCGCTTTGATGTTCTTTTCGAGGCGTGCCGCCGTTTCCTTCACGCCGAATACACTCTCATACGTGGACGTTTGCGCGGGATCGTTACCCGAGCCCAGACGGGCGTCATAGGCTGCGGCAATGCGCCGTGCGAGATCGGTCAGATCGACACCTTCGGTGTTCGCCAGCAGCGTCACGCAGACCAATTCATCGGGATCGGTAAAGCGGCTCAGGTAAGCGCTATAGCCCGGCGCGTTGCCCTTGATATCCATGAAGCCCTTATGCTTCGTGAACTGCCAGCCGGCCATAGCCGGAACCACCGTGCCGTTGTCGAGCCGGGTCGGCTTGTAGACGAGATCGCGGTGCGCTGCATCCTTGATCACCTCGTTGCCGGCCAGCGCGATATCCCAGGTGCTGACATCTTCCGCCGAAGCCCACAACGAACCGAACGCCAACGAGCTCGACGAGGTTGCGGGCGGCGCATCGACCAGCTTTCCATTGACCAGCCGGTAGCCGGCAGATGGCTCCACGGGGTTGATATAGTGGCCGTCGGTGGTGAACATGTGGTGGCGCATGCCGGTCTTCTCGACCGGGTCGATAGCGGCGTGCGCGGGAAAGTCTTCAATGAACATGGTGTGCGTCAGATTCAACGGCTTGATCTGGTCGTTCCAGATGAAGTCGTGATAGCTCATGCCGCTAGCCGTTTCGATTGCCATACCCAGCAGCAGAAAATTCGTCGCGCTCTGGGCCACCGCGGTCCCCGGCTTGAATGCCAGCTTGTTGTCCTTCACCAGATCAATGAGCTCCTGCGGCTGATACTCGTGGGTCGCGTCATAGCCCGCCGCTTGTCGATAGTCAGCGAGACCGGTAGCGTGTTGTAGCAATTGCATCACCGTCAGCTTCGACCAGGCGGACGGCAGGCCCTGAACATAGTGGGCGATCGGTGCGTGAAGATCCATCTTTCCGGCTTCGACCAGCTGCATCACCGCGACTGCCGTATAGCCTTGCGTGATCGGGCCGATGTTCCAGAGCGTTCCCTGAGACGCGAGCAGTTTTTTGGTAGTGTCGCTTTCGCCATAGCCTGCGACGCGGGGAATATAGGGCGCTTCGACGATGGCCATGCTCAAGCCGGAAATGTGTTTTTCCTGCATGAAATCGGCAATCATCGTGTCGATGCTTTGTCCGTAATATTCGAGACGCGCGTCGCCTCGTGCTGCGTAGGTCGCCGGCGATACGACCGACAATGCCATACCGAGGGACAAGACCGCGGCGGCCAGGCTGATGCTGGAAGTTTTCATTTGATCTGCTCCGCAAATAGAACGTTGTTTATTCGTGGGATGCGCTTTTTCAACGTTGTCGCTGATTCGCTGGGTCCCAACCGGAAGCCGGATTCATCTGTATCCGGATGTGACTAGCGTAGATTTGGCGGAGGCTGACGACCATCGTACCTTCGGGGTTCGAAGGGTAGTCTTATCAGTACTTCAGGGTAGCCTTTGGTATTGGATAAGGCCGTTTTCCGGCCTGCGCGCGGCGGTTAGTCGGGGCTTCGCCGCAGCAGGGAGCTAGCTGGCGAGAGCACCGAAGTCCAGACGGGGGCGTAGATACAGAGCGAATAGAATCGCTGGACGTGAGAGTTCGATCCGCTCCGACGGATGACGCAATCGCTCGAGTACTTTTGCGGAGCGTACTTTCTAATCGCTCGCCGTAAAGGCAGGATTTTCCGCGATGATTTTTAGTAGAAAGTCCATGACCGCCCGCACTTGGGGCAATCGGCGCAGATCCCGATGCACGGCCATCCAGATATCTCGTGTAAATCGTTCGCCGTCGTAGGCGACTCGCTGCAGATTCGGGTCGGCGTCGGCCAGGAAACACGGTAGGCCGGCCACGCCGGCGCCAGCTTGAGTCGCGGCGACATGACCCGTGATGTCGCCGATTTCGCATGCAATCGGTCGCCCTCTTGCAATGTTCATCAACCAGGTTTGCTGTGGCCTGTCCGCGAATCCGGCATCGTAGACGATGAACTCCCAGGCAGCCGGATTATGCAGATGCGGGTAGTCCTTGCTTGCGTAAAGGTCAAACGACATGCGCCCCAGCTTACGTACCACCGTGGTCGCTTCGGTTGGCTGAACCAGCCTTAGGGCGATGTCCGCTTCGCGCCGACTCAGAGAAACTTGCCGGGGCTCGCCCGAAAGAGACAATTGCACACCGGGATGCGCAATCCGGAAATCCGCCAGATGCTTCACCAGATAACTGGCCACCAGCACAGGCGGTGCGCTCAGTGTGACCTTGCCCTGCAGCGGGGAAAGGCTGACATCGAGGAAGCGTTCGATTGAATAGGCGTTGTCTTCCATTGCCTGCGCCAGTTCGAACACCCGCTGGCCCGCGCGAGTGAGCTTGCAGGATCGGGGGAGACGCTCGACCAGGCGCGTCTTCATCTCGTCCTCCAATGCGCTCAAGCGTCGGCTCACCGTCGCGTGATCGACCTTCAGGCTTCGTGCGGCCCCCGAAAACGTACCGATGCGGGCGAGCGCGAGGAAATGACGCAAATCTTCCCAGTCGAACATCGGTGCATTTTCTCAAGGATGGTGCGCAGTTATGGGGAATATTCGCACAAAGCTAAAACCCATACCATGGGGAATACCTCAGCCGAAAAGGTTAATTCCCGATGAAAACATCCCTGATCCAGCATCGATGCGCCGAGGCCCCCGATAGGCGGCCAGTCGGCCTTGTACGTCGACTGGCGCGGCATTTCCCGCCTGGCTTGCCGATTCGGCTTCGCACGACATACAGGTCGGCAGCATGAGAATGACCGAATCTCAGCGTGTCATGTCAGCCGTGCTTATTTCGCTCTGCTTCATGGGCGGGATGGCCGGAGCCGCATCGGCGGCCGGCGTGGCTCTGCTCCTTTTCCCCGAGTTAGCCGCGCTGTCCTACGACGTGTTCATGCGACCGCGCGGCACCTGGGCCCGTGCGCCCTGGATGCTCGCGTTCTCTCCGGCGGCAACCGCTGTGCTGGGTGTGCTCGTCACGCGCTATCTGCCGTATTCCGCTGCATCCGTTGCGATCTGCATCATGGGGGCGATAGTCATCCTCAAGTTGATGCGCTCGCCGATCGCGCCGGCCATCTCGGCCTGCGTTCTCGCGCTTTCGCTTGGCGAAAAAAGCTGGCTGTACCCGCTGGCGATTCTGCTAGGCACGGGTGCGCTTGCCGTCCTGTCCTCGGCATACCGGAGATTTTTCGACAAAGGCGCACACGCTGCGCCGAGCAGCGCCGATCGGGTCAACGACGAAATCGAATCGCTGCCGGGGCAGTTCCGCTGGGTGCCTTATTACGTCGCGTTTCTCAGCGCCGCTTACCTGCTCTCAATGGCGACCGGAATGAGAATGGTATTTTTCCCGCCACTTGTCGTGATCGCCTTCGAAATGTTCGCACATGCCGACGTCTGTCCCTGGGCCCAGCGGCCGGTACTGTTGCCCGCGGTATGCACGCTCGCGGCGGCAGCGGGCGTCGCCGCGCTAACGGTATTTGGTCCGGGCGTCATCTCCACTTTGCTGGCCATGCTGTTCGGCGTCGTCATGCTGCGCGCGACTCGCCTGTATGCAATCCCCGCACTTGCCATAGGACTCCTGCCACAAGTCATGACTCGCGCTGACTGGCATTTCCCGCTAGCGGTTGCTATAGGCAGCACGCTCCTGACGGCGAGTTTCCTGCTCTTCAAGAAAGCGTCGGGAGTTGGACGCCAGGTCGCGCTTTGAGGATTTGCCGCAGCAAGGTGGCGTGCTCATGCTGACGGGACCTGAATGCGCAACGTGATCGATGAACCAGAAGCCGGCGCACGGCCGGTCGGCGATGCACGTCTCGCCATGTGCGCCGGCAAGGGCCTACCTCCACCTTGGTATGGGTGACCCCGTCGAAGGATCATGCGGCGCCACACGTTTGCAGAATGGCGTAGACACGTCGCCGCCTCTACGCTTCTTACAGCACGGTCGAATACGAACGCGGACAAAACCGGATCGCAGAAGCGATATCCGTGCACCGTGTTCGTTATCGACCGGCTCGACGTTCGTGCATCGCCTGGCCGACAAACTTCCGGACGGCAGGCGCTGTACTCGCCGCTCTTTGCTGCACTCACTCGCCACCATGCGTTCAAAGGAGTTGCCATGAAGTCCTTCGCTTCCCTCGTCGTCGCGACGAGCTTTCTCATCGTCCCGTTGTGCGGATTCGCCCAGCAAACCAGCGCTCCGCTCACCCGCGCCGAAGTTCGCGCAGACCTGGTTCGGATCGAACAGGCCGGGTACTTGCCGGCAAGCGGCGAAAACCAGGCGTATCCCAACGATATCGAGGCTGCTGAAGCCAAGGTGAGCGCCGAAGGCACGGCGCTCGCGACAGGCAGCGTAGGCGGTTCGACCAACCGCAGCGAATCCGGGCGGCGTCCAAACCATGCGATGAACGACAACTGCGTGGGCCCGACCAGCTACTGCATGCCGTATTTCGGAAGCTGAGAAACGGTAAGCAAATCTACCGGTTCGCCTGAACGGCCCAATGGCCGGCCGGAACACGGCGAACCGCCTCTCCTTTTTTTTTCGACGACCTACGTATGATCAACTATAAGATCGGCGCTTCCCCTCCCGCAAACACGAACGTCTCAAAGACTTGTTCATTCGGCTCAATTGATTCCACGGTTCGCACACCTTGAATACTGGCCGCGCTGCTGGTCGCATCAAGGCACGCGCGCAATCAATTGATGATGCGCCGTCTCACCGATCGCACCACGCTCGCTGCCGTGCGTCTCATTGTCAGAGTGGTACACGACGAGCACTGCGTTGGCATGGGTCATCTGAGCGGGCGCAACCATGCTGACGCTCGCAGAGCCAGTCGAATCCGCGACGAAGGAGTTGCCGTTTCCGGTGCCGTCAACCGGCGTGAACCCAATGGGTTGCTGGTCGAAGTGATTTTCGAAGAGGCTGAATTCGCCACCGGGCTTCAGACCGTGCAAATGCACCGTTACGTCTTCCCGGCCATCCGCACGCGCCGTCAAGGTCACGGTGCCACCGGCGGTGAACCACTGCACAGCCGTCATCCCCAAGGGGGCACCTCTGGCCGTATAGAGATCAGTTGCGGCGGGGTCATCGATGCGTGCGTTGCGGACACCCGCGACATGTTCGATACCCTGCCAATGGCGCTCCGCCTGCGCGCTTTTGTCGTGCACGAAGACCTGTGGGTCGAGAATCGTTTGTGACGCCACTTCCCGGGAAAAATACGCGGCATGTGTTTCGAAGGGCAGTGTGACCGCCGGGATGGCTTGCGCGTGCGCGAAGCCTGATAACAAGGAAACGGCACCGATGAGTATGTAGGTCAGTCGCATGTTCAATGAGTAATCCGGGAAAATTTTGTTATGCAGACGTAGCCGCATTGCCTAAAAGGCGAAGGGTGGCCTGAGACCAGCTATGAAGAAAAAACCCGTCGGAAACTGAATCAATGCTGCGCGACGGCCGCCGATTCGGCGTAGAGCCTCTGAAGCGCCTGCTCGAAGGTTGCTCGCGAGAACGGCCCCAGATGCACCGCCAGCAGCTTGCCGCTTCGGTCATAAAACAGCGTGGTCGGGAACGCTCGCGCCCCGACCGCACGCGCAACCGACAGGGTTGGATCACGCGCGAGGTGGTGCAGCACAAGCCCGTGCTCCGTTACGAAGTCGTTCACCGTGGCTTCCGATTCGCCCTGGTTGATAAAGGCAATGTCCACCTGCGCGAAGTCTCTTTGCGCTTCGGCTAGAACCGGCATTTCGGCTCGACAGGGTCCACACCAGCTCGCCCACAGATTCATGACTAGCGGTTTGCCGTCTCTATATGCAAGGGGCTGCGGGTTGCCATTCATATCGAGCACCTTTACCGCGGGCAGAAAGGCTGCGTCCTTTCCGGTGTCGGCGAAAGCTGTCGCCACGCCCCAACTCGTGCAACCGGCGAAGACCGCGATCACCGCAGCGCGGCGCACGTGTCGCCGCTTCGCGAGCATCCCTAGTAGAACCAACCCACCGGCTACGACGCCAGGTACCAGGTCGAAGCCTAGATCGCGGAAATCGAGCATTGTCAGCAGATCGCCCCGATAGGCCGGCAGATATTGCCCGACGAACGCGAGTCGGGACACCACCAGCCCGGCCACCACGCTATACAGAATGGTCGTTTCCGCCGCGGCCGCGCCATTGCTGGCTTTGCGCGCCACGAAAAGAGCAATGCCGATGCTCAGCAAAAGGATGAGCGGCGCGACAGGGAACGAGTAAGGGCCGATGCTCATTGATTGGTGGCGCGTGCCGGAACCTTGCCCAGGAGGATATTCAGGCCTTCTGAAATCAACGGATGGGCGATGATCGCGTCGCGTACAGCCGTATAAGGGAGCTTGCCGATCATGGCCATCTGCACGGCCGTCACGACGTCGCCGGCATTCGTGCCCAGCATCGTGAACCCAAGGATCTGGTCCGAATGCTGATCGACCAGCACCTTCATGAAGCCTTTCGTCGCCCCATTCGTGCGGGCGCGCGGCACCGCTGCCATCGGAATCTTTGCTACCCGCACTTCGATACCGCGTGCCCTGGCTTCGGTTTCATTCAGTCCGATTCGGCCGAGTTCTGGTTCGATGAACAGCGCGTAAGGAATGATGCGGTCCTTCGTCGTCATGTTGCCGCCAGCAAGTTGGGACTTCAGGACGCGATAGTCGTCAAAGGACGCGTGGGTAAACATCGGCGTGCCCGCCACTTCGCCGATTGCCCAGGTGTTGGCGGCTGTCGTCGCGAGCCGCTCGTCGACCTTGATGAAGCCTCGTTCGTCGGTTTCGACGCCGGCAGCGTCGAGCGCCAGGCTCTTCGTCACAGGCGTGCGTCCTGCGGCGACGAGCACGTGCGTGCCGGACACCACCGCGCCACTTTCCAGTTCGATCGTGACGGCATGACCCGACTTGCCCGTCACCTTCACCGGCTTGGCGCCGACCAGAATCTCGACGCCCTCGTCGGCGAGCGCAGCTTGAATTTCCGACGTGACGTCTTCATCCTCGCGCATCGCGACACGGGGACCTTCCTGAATGAGCGTGACGCTGCTGCCCAAACGCCGGAAAGCCTGGGCCATTTCGAGCCCGATATAACCGCCGCCGATCACGACGAGACGGTCCGGAAGCGACTCCAGTTGCAGCGCTTCGACGTGCGTGAGCGGTTGCGCGTCTTTCAGACCCGGCACGTCGGGAATCGCGGCCGTCGTTCCCGTGTTGATGAAAACGTGCTGGCCCTCGATGATCCGGGCGGCACCTTCGTTCATCTCCACCTGGATTCTGCGTGGGCCGACAAACCGGCCGGTTCCCAATACCAACTCGAGGCCTGAACCGAGAAACGCTTTCATATTGATGTCCACCATGCCGGCGACCACCGAGCGCACGTTGTCGATCACCTTTTTCATATCGGTTTTCGGGCGCTCGGTCACTTCGCTGTCGCGCAGATGGGCGTCGTGCAAATGGGCGATCCGCGCATTCTGGATCAACGCCTTCGTCGGGATACAGGCGATATTGATACACGATCCGCCGATCATTCCACGCTCGATCAGCGCGACGCGCTTTCCGGCTTGAGCCAATTCCATTGCGAGCGTTTTGCCGCCCTTTCCGCCGCCGAGGAAAACATATTCGTAGTGTTCGACATTCGACATTGCCAACTCCAGTTTGGGTTATCGCTCGGTGCGTTTCGAAGGGAACCGCATCGGCTCACATCTCAGTGAGTGGATTCTATGAGCCCAACCGGCGGTTGCCGACGCTCGCGACGCTCGAAAACTAGCTCGATCGTCTCAACTTCCAAGGTGAATTCGGATTCTGGTGGTCACCGCTGCGCGGCCTGGCGACAGGAGTTAATGGCGCCGCTCGTTTGAAGTCGCCAGGCCAGATGCATGGCGCAAGCCGACGGCTGCGCCACGTCACCGTCGGCGCGTCGTCAAAGGCGCGTGATCCCATGCCTGCTCGATAGCCTGTAGCGCGCCAAGCACGATAGACCTGTTCAGGGCAGCGGCAAGTACGCCGTCACGCTCGGCGTAGGCTTCACACAATCGCTGATGATCGGCGCATGAGCGCTGCAAACGTCCAGGCAAAGACGTGCTCAGACGACGCAAGCGGTTCGTTCGCATCCGCATCGAATCCAGCACCTCCTTGAAGATGCCATTGCCGCACACACGCAACTCCTCGTCGCGGAAGGCAACATTCCCCCAGAAATAACCGTCGACGTCACCTTGCTCGGCCGCTTGCGCGAGACGACGATGCGCATCCGATAGTGAGGCGAGGTCCGCATCGCTCGCGTGCTCCACAATCGCTGCGGACACCTCGGCGTAAAGAATTGCGCGCAACTGGTAAATCTCGCGCACGTCCTGCAATCTCACTGCCGACACGCGCGGACGCCTGCGCGGCGACCAATCGACCAGCCCTTCGCGACTCAACACGAACAAGGCTTCACGCACCGGCGTGCGGCTCACGTTAAAGCGCTTGGCAAGATCGACGGAGGTCAGGTCATCGCCCGGCAGCAAACGTCCCTCGATAATGCCGCGCGCCACCCACTCGACGATATCGCCGACCGCCGACGGCTCGCCGTGGCCCTCACCTTCGAACTTGCTTCTGTCAACACTTCCGCTCATCGCGATTCCTTTTGGCGGCAAACTCCGCCAGGCCGACGCACGCTCGTTCTACGCGAACGACACAGCGTCGGTTTGACGACGCAGCCCCGCTACGCTATCAAACACTGTACGGCAAAGTGTGTACATCTGGCATTTCACTGTTACCAATTCGCCAGATTTCCTGGTTAAACTACGGAAGATGTCGACACTCCAAGCCATTCGCCGACATCGCACACAAAGTCAGGGACACGCTATGGAGAAAGTTGGAGACATCAATCGGAGAGATCGTCTGGTGTTGCGCCGGCGGTTGCTGCGATCGGCCGGTGCGCTTGCCGCGTTATCGATCGGCCCGTTGCGCTTCGCCGGCGCGCATGACGCGGCCTCGAACGTCACCGCCAGCGAGAGTGGGACGGCAACCAACACGGACATCACAGGACGGCTGGCGCGCTACATGGTATCGGCCCGCAGCGCGCCATTGCCCGACACCGTGATGATTGCCTGCAAGCGCCGCATACTCGACACGTTCGGCGCGATGGTGTCGGGCTCGCGGATGCGCCCGGGCATCATGGCAACGCAATATGTGCGCGGACTCGGTGGCACGCCGCAGGCGTCCGTGATCGGTTCGAACGTACGCACCACCACGGTCAACGCCGCACTCGCAAACGCGATGTGCGCGCACTCGGACGAAACCGACGACTTCGAGCCGGTAACGAAGGCGCATCCGGGCAGTTCAGTCGTGCCGTCCGCGCTGGCAGTCGGCGAACATGAAGGACAAAGCGGCGAATCGGTACTGCGCGCGGTAGCGCTCGGTTACGACCTTGCCTGTCGTCTGCTTATGGCGCTTGGACCGGACCTCGTACGCGGCTCGAGTCGCAGTGCCGAAGGCACTGCATCGACGTTCGGCTCGCTCGGCGCGGCGGCATCGCTGGCGCAATTCAACGAGCTGCAGATGCGGTACGCCATCTCCTACTCGGCACAGCAGGTGTCGGGTTTGTGGAGCTGGGTCAAGGACAAGGACCACATCGAAAAGGCCTTCGACTTCGCCGGCATGGGCG
Organism: Paraburkholderia sp. BCC1884; assembly: GCF_900996225.1. GTDB lineage: Bacteria > Pseudomonadota > Gammaproteobacteria > Burkholderiales > Burkholderiaceae > Paraburkholderia. The sequence goes on from NZ_CAAJGL010000123.1 coordinate 201,696, forward strand.
CGCGCAACGGCGTCGAAGCCGTGGGCATGGTGCAGTCGGGCATGACCGGCGTGTTCGATGTACTCGACGGCACACATAACCTGTTCATCGCGCTATCGACTAATCCGCAACCCGAAGCGATGCTCGACGGCCTGGGTCGCCGCTTTTACGTGACCGAGACGGCCATAAAGACCTACTCTGTGGGCTATCCAATCCAGTCGCCGCTCGATGCTTTGCTGACCCTGCGCAAACAATACGGCCTGACACCGGACAATGTGCGAAGCATCGTCGTCAAAATTCCTCCCGATGCGGAAGGTATCGTCGGCGACAGCGCGATGCCCGACGTCAACTGTCAGCATCTGGTCGCGCTGGCGTTGGTCAAGGGTGCCGTCTCGTTCCACGACAGTCATGACGTCGCGCTGATGCAGGACCCCGCCATCCTTGCCCAGCGAGCCAAAGTCACCGTGCAACCAGACCCGTCCTTGCTGGACCCAAACGCGCCGCGCGGCGCGAAAGTTCAGGTCACGATGACGGATGGCCGTACGGTGGAGCACTACACGCGTTTCGCGCCAGGCACCAAAGAAAATCCGCTGTCCACCGAGGACGTCAACGCAAAGGCCCAAGATCTGATGGCACCGGTTCTCGGCACGGCGAAAACGGCACGCTTGATCGAGGCGATCAACCGCCTTGAAACACTGAAAGATATTCGCGAACTCAGACCGTTGATGACAACGTGATTGCCGCGTATCCAGCAGTCAACCTCGAACTGAAGGAGACAAGCCCATGCCCGCTATCGATCGGCGTAACTTTCTAAAGACCGGCGCCGTAGGCGCTTTGGCGTCCGCCGCCGTCAGCACGACGGTGCTCGCCCAATCCACGGACGCCGCAAAAGGCGTCTCCGCGCCGGACTCCAGAAGCGGCACGAATTCCCGTCCGCCGAGGGTCACGCGCATCCTTGCCGAGTTCATCGTCAAGACGGGCTACCAGGACCTGCCCGCCGAAGCCCGCACGGAAGGCGTGCGGACCTTGATGAACTGGGTGGGTGTTGCCGTGGGCGGTTCCCACGACGAGACGGTGAATCGCGCAGTCACCGCGCTGACGCCTTTCTCCGGCCCCCCTCAAGCGAATCTGCTGGGGCGCACCGAGCGTTTCGACATCATGAACGCGGCCTTTCTCAACGGTGTCAGCAGTCATATTTTCGACTACGACGATACGCATCTGAAGACAATCATCCATCCGGCCGGACCGGTCGTATCCGCAATTCTGGCGTACTCGCAATACCGTCACGTGTCGGGCAAGGACTTTCTGAATGCGCTGGTGCTGGGTGTCGAGACGGAGTTGCGGATCGGCAATGCGGTGTATCCGAATCACTATGACGTAGGCTGGCACATCACGGGCACATGCGGCGTCTTCGGTTCAGCGGCGGCCACCGGCAAGCTGATGGGGCTGAGCGTTCAGCAGATGGTATGGGCCCTCGGCCTCGCCGCGTCTCAGCCGGTCGGCTTGCGTGAATCGTTCGGCTCGATGAACAAGAGCTTCAATCCGGGCCGCGCAGCGGCGAACGGCATTTTCGCTGCCCTGCTGGCCGCGCAGGACTACACCAGCTCCGATGGCATGATCGAAGCGAAACGCGGTTGGGCGAACACGATCAGCACCAAGCAGGACTATCGCGAGATCACGGAGGGACTCGGCACGCACTACGAATCGACGCTCAACACCTATAAGCCGTTTGCATGCGGCATCGTGATCCATCCCGCCATCGATGCGGCGATCCAGCTACGCAATCAATATCATCTGACGCCCGATCAGATCGAACGCATCGACCTGCGAGTGCATCCGCTTGTCATTGAGTTGACGGGTAAAAAGACGCCACAAATCGGTCTCGAAGGCAAGTTCAGCATCTATCATGCGGTGGCCATCGCGATGATCGACGGCGCGGCGGGCGAGAAGCAGTTCAGCGACGCAAAAGTTCGCGACCCGGCAACGATCGCTTTGCGCGACAAGGTCAATACCGTCATCGATCCAGCGATCAAACCGGAACAGGTCGACATGACGATCACGCTGAAAGACGGTCGCAAGCTGCACAAATTCATCGACCACGCGATTGGCAGCACCCAGGTGCCAATGACGAACCAGCAGCTGGAAAAGAAGTTCTCAGATTTGACCGACGGTATCCTGTCGCCGTCGCAAACGCGCAAGCTGATGGACACGTGCTGGCATGTCGAGCAACTGGACAGCGCCGCCGATATTGCACTGGCCGCGTTACCGTAACAGACAACAAACCGGGCAGAGTCCGTCGCTGCAAAGATCAAACCATAACCGGCAACGACGGCAGCCCTCGCCCTGCGGGCGCATCGCAGACGCTCGCTCTGGCGACGACCCGGTCCGCGGTGCAACTTAGGAATGCAAGAAATTCGCTGGCGGGCAGCGGCCTGCTCAACAGAAAGCCCTGCATCTGATCGCAGGCAAGTTCACTGAGTGTGCGGAACTGCAACTCGGTCTCGACGCCTTCTGCCACGACCTCGATCTGCAACGCACGCGCCAGCGTCACGACAGCGGACAGCAATGCACTGCCGCGCTGGCCACCGGCGTCAAGATCGCGCATGAACGAGCCATCGATTTTGATCTGGTCGAATTTGAAGCGCTGCAGATAGCCGAGGCTTGAATATCCCGTGCCGAAGTCGTCAATGGCAACGGTATAGCCGCGCGATTGCAGCGCTTCGATCGTGTGACTCGTCTTCTCGATGTTCTGCATCGCTGCCGTTTCCGTGATCTCGAACATCAGACGGCACGGCTCGACCCCGGCTGCGGCGATCAACGCGTCGATGCGGCTCACCAGATCCGGCACATTGAACTGGATTGGCGACAGATTCACCGCCACAGAAATCGGGGGCAGCCGTTTCTCGTCCCACAGCGCAATGTTGCGGCAGACCTCGCGTAGCACCCAATCGCCGATCTCGTTGATGAGGCCTGAACGCTCCGCGATGGGGATGAATTCCAGCGGCGGAATCTCGCCGAGTTCGGGATGGCGCCAGCGAATCAATGCCTCGACGCCAGTGACCGATTGCGATGCAACGCTGAATTTCGGCTGGAATGCAATGCTGAGTTCGCCGTCGTTCAACGCACGATGCAGGTCACGTTGCAGGGTCAGCGATTTCAGCGCAGTGTGGTCCATCTTCGGCTCGAACACGCGGAAGGTGTTGCGGCCGCCCTGCTTGGCGGCATACATGGCGGCGTCCGCGCTATGCAGCAGTTGCTCGGCATCGCCACCGTCACGGGGATAAAACGCAATGCCGATGCTCGCGCTCACACGCAGCGGCAACCCGTTGACCGTGATCTCCTCGCTTAGCCGTCGCAGGACGCCCTCGGCAACGGTCTCGGCCGACGACGCATCGGACAGGGTCTCGACCACGATGACGAATTCATCTCCGCCGAGTCGGGCAACCATGTCGGTATGGCGCAACGCCTGGCGCAGTCGCTCAGCGCACACTTCGAGCAGGTCGTCACCGACACCGTGGCCGAGCGAGTCGTTGATCGACTTGAAGCCGTCGAGGTCGATGAACAGCACGGCGAACATCGACTCTTTACGCGCGCATTCGACGATCGCCTGCGCGATGCGCAACGAGAGTTGCTGGCGGTTCGGGAGGTTCGTCAGCGCGTCGTGCGTGCCCAGATAGTGCAACTTGCGGTTGGCGCGCCTGAGTGAGGCGGACAGGCTGCTTGTATGAAAACCAAGCAAGGCGAGCGTGCCGACCAGGGTGGTGAATGACGTCGCCGTGACGCCGAGCGCGAGCCAGTTGGCATCGAGCCTACCGCCGGAGAGGCAAAGGCTTCCGGCGGCGAAGTTGGCGGCGCTCATGCCGAAATAGTGCATTCCGGTAATCGCGAATGCCATGATGAAGGCCGCGCCGAGCCGTTTTACAACCAGGTTCTCAAGGTCTGCGGTGCGCAGCGTAAAGGCGAGCCAGAGCGCCGCCATCGAAGCGGCGATTGCCACACCTATTGACAGGACGACCTTCCAGATCGTGTATTCGATTCCCGGGGACATCTTCATCGCGTGCATGCCGGTGAAGTGCATGGCGGCCACGCCCGCGCCCATCACCGTTCCCGCAACGCACAGACGTCGGTACGACAACGTTCCGCGGCTGGCAGTGGCAAGCGCGATCAACGACGCGCTGATCGCGAGTAACAGCGACGCGGCAGTGAGGGTGAAATCATAGCCGACTGCAATCGGCAGCGAGAACGCGAGCATGCCGATGAAGTGCATCGACCAGATACCGACTCCCATTGACACCGCACCACCGGCGAGCCATAAAGGGCGCCGTTTCGCGCTTGCGAGTGCATTCAGGCCGCCGGACAACTCCACTGCCGTGTAGGACGCAAGAAATGCGACTACCAGCGACAGGCAGACCAGCAGCGGGTTGTATTGTCCAGTCATCGGCCCTCTCTCTCTTTTTGTATCAGTCCTGTTCGACTGCTTCTTCTTTCGCGCCGATCTGGCCGCGGCAAGCCGCGCCGCGTCACGCGGCACATGCCCACCGGTGCTTTATCGACAATCTGACGGATAACTTTATGCATTTCCCGCATCTGAGTGCGGTTCGTACGAAATAGAAGGTTCGGGTGGCCTTCGGCAGTGGATAAGGGCGAACCATGGTGGTCGCTTGCCGGATCAGGCAACGGGATTAGTGCGGCCACCGTCGCCTCGAGGCGATAAAACCGGCGCGATACTTACACGTCCGCGACCGGCTTCCGGATAATGCTTATCTCGCCATCGCGCTCCAGAATCGCGCTGTGAACTTTATCGAGCGCCTCCGTCCCGAGTTCCTTCCTCACCGTTTCAAGAATGTCGGTTCGCGACACGAGTGCAGCAAGCATCTGTTGCCGGTCGAAACTCCCATCGCGATACAACTGGCGCTCGACACCTCCCACAAGCCGTTCCAAAGCGTGCGACCGTACGCACGCCCACGCCAACGTTCGATGCATGAACACGATGACTAGCGACGCGGCGAACGTCGGCAATGCTGGCGACGCACCGACTATCGCGCGACTCATCGTTGCGCCCAGCAGTATGGCGACGACATAGTCGAAAGGTGAGCGTTGGCCGAACGAGCGCCGACCCGAAATTCGAATGAAAATAAGAGCGATGAGAAATGTTGCTGCCGCGCGTGCTCCCATTTGAATGGCGGAGAGGTCCTTGCCCTCTCCGAACAGTGCAATAAGTGCGTTTACGTTTGTCTCCTTGCCGTTCTTGTGAGTGCAGCCGTCGCCGTCAGGCCGACCCGCATGCACCCTGCAATAAACGTCGGACTCTGCAATCCCTATGCCCGATGCCGCCGCCGTGCGCCTGCGCGACATGCGTTGGGCTGGCGGTTGGAACAGCCTTCTGAAGACCGTCGACGCGACGCATCAACGCCGGAGTCCGACGATGCCGCACCATGCTCGCGTTCCGGCCGCAACTTGGGCTCAGGCTGGCAGTTATGTTCTGTGGCAATTGTCAGTGAAGCGCTGACTGCGGGAGCGCGGGCCTGGCGGGCATACCCGTTGCGCAGGGATGTTCTCTATCTAAAAAATTTTGGAGGACATATGAGCACATTGAACCCACAAGGCGGCGCGCGGATTGTCGGTGGCGGCACGGGCGACGGACCCGGCCCCAACGTGATGACCAGTTCGACCCTCGACGGCACAAAAGTCATCTCGTCGGACGGCGAAGACATCGGCAAAATCTCCGACATCATGCTCGACGTGCAAAACGGCAGGATTGCATATGCGGTGCTGTCGGAGGGTGGCTTCCTTGGGATGGGCACGACGCTCCATGCGATACCGTGGAATGCGCTGACGCTCGATACGGAGGAGAAATGCTTTCACGTCAGCATTGCCGCCGAACAAATAAAGAGCGACCCGGGCTTTGACAAGGACCATTGGCCGTCCATGGCAGATTCGACGTGGGGCACCACCGTCCATCAGTATTACAACCGGAACCCCTACTGGTCGGCGTCGCCTGAAATCGACCCGACCCGCCCGGGCGATATCTAAATCAGAATTCGTGCGCGGCGGGCCTGTACGGCGAATCTGACCGCGCACGGATGCTATCAGGGAGACAGCGATGAAATCAGCCAACAAGGCGGCGATTTGTTCCGTTTTGATGCTCATGTGCGCAGGAACAGCATTCGCTCAAGGCGCTGGAGGCGGAAATGGTGGCGGCGGTAGCGGCGGCGGGTCCGCCGGCCAGGGTGGCACCGGAATGAGCACCCCCAACGCTGGCGGGACAACCGGTACTACATCGACTTCAAAAGGCTCTACCACGATGAAGTCACCTACTCGAATGCCTCAGAACGACCCGCATGCCAAGGGTGCGTCCGATACTGCTGCTTCGGGTGCCCAATAAAATTTTCTACAGGTACGAGAGGCGAAATTTGCGAGGTGCACTGGCCGGTGATTCCAACCCGGTTACGTGGATGTTCCGCCGCGTGACCGTTGTGGATGGTCGGCCGCCCTGCAAAACCACGCTAAGGGCGGGACGTGTCCGGCACAAACGAGACACGCAGCCGACACGACCACCACACTCTACATCGCACACCGTTATGGCGACGCCAACGCGTGCGACATGCAATTTGTCGAGCTCGCACTCGGGCTACGTTGAATCAGCGAACCGGGCCCACCGCGCTTAGCCATTCCCACCGTGCCACAACGTCAGTTTGTTCGACACCACCAGTACCCCCGGGACGGTTCGCGCGATTTGCTCAGCCTGACGGATCTGATCGGCGCTGTGCACCGTCCCGCTGAGGAACACTGCGCCGTCGCGCGCACGGACAAACACGCCCGCCACATTGAAACCAGGCGCCTGGGCCAGTGCTTGCCGGACTGCCCTCGACAAGGCGCGGTCAGACTGCCCCTCAGCGTCGCCACCGATCGGCTGCTGCGGTGCGGGCACGGTGTACGTCGGACCCGTCTGCACGCAAGCCGACAAAGCCGTCGTCACCCCTACAGCCGCCCACAGAGTCCACACAGGTTTTCGGATCATGACCTTTGTCCGGTGGCAATTCGTGGCACTCGCCAAAGCACTGCCTATATGGAGCCCCCGGGGGTATAGCTAATGCGGACGTTAGCCGCAAGAGCATCGTCGGAGGCGAGTTTCCCGTCGACTTCGCTCAGGGCTTCGTCTCCTCTGACCCGGGGCTCCTGACATCGGCAAAGCGGCCCTGTATCGCGACGAGCTGGTCGTCGGTGGTCGCCACCACCCACGAGCGCGCGTGCTCTGCGATTTGGCGGTTGTGATCTTTCAACGGGCCCATTGCCGCGGCTGACTTCCAGACCACGGGGCCAATCCGGCTGCTCCTGCCCGACGGCGCACCCACCAGCAGGCAATAAGGCCCAAGGGGAAGCGAAACAAAAGGAAGGGCCGGACTGGCGCGCACGCGCCAGTCGATGAACGGCGCCTCGCTGAAGAGCAGCGGCGTAGGCAAGCCGTAAAGCACACTGAAATCGTATAGCGCCAATTGTTCGCGCGTGCCCACGTACATACGCCGGATATCGGCGACTACGGCAGCGCGGATTTCATCTTCGAACATAGGTTCCTGCGCGTAACGAGCGAAGGCCTCCCGGGCGCTCAACTGGTATGCGCTGAACAGACCGAGGTCCATGCAGTCCCGCACTGCGCGCTGGACCTCCGCGATCGTGCCGGCTTCTTCGGGCTTGCCTAACTGGGTGGCCCTCAAAAACCGCGCAAGCCCTGCTTCCTGAATCGCAGGACCTTCCGTCGACGAAGCTTCGTCAGGATCCTTGTCGAGCTGAACGTAAATGTATTCTTCGTCCGCGAAGCGCGACTTCTTGCCTTCGTCGAACTTGACTTCGCCATCGGTGCAATCCAGATATCGAGTGCCGACTCGGCCATGCTCCCAAATCCAGTTCTTGAGGAGCGGACGTAACGGATGCAGCCTTTCTTGATTCGTCATTGGAGCCTCCAGTTACCCCAGTATAGATCTACGTGGTCGCTTCCTCTGTCAGGCGGAGACATCGTCGCGCAGCGGGTAGTCGAGCTTCGAGCTTCGAGCGCGAGATCGGAATTGCGCGCCGCTCGGGCCGTGCTTCATGACGACAGCCGTTACCGCCTGTATATACGCGAGCCTGCGTAGCTATCCGTTCTTAAATATTTGTCAGCGGATGCTCCCGTTGCTTAGCATCAGAGCCTCTGCAACGACACGAACGTGATCCAGAAAATGAAAAGAGAAAAATTCCTTAAAACAGCGCTGGCCGTTCTGACTCTCGGCTGGGGTATCGCGGGTACTCAGGTGGCTCAGGCGGCCGAGCAAACGATCCGGGTAGGCATCATGTCCGGTGAAGACGAAGACGTCTGGCGCGCGGTCGCAGCGAATGCGGCCAGGCACGGCCTCGCGATCAAGGTCACGACCTTCAACGACTACACGCAGCCGAACGAGGCACTGTCCCAGCACGACCTGGACGCGAACTCGTTCCAGCACAAGCCTTACCTCGATGCGCAGATAGCCGCGCGCGGCTACCACATCGTGCAGGTGGGTTACACCTATGTTCAGCCGATCGGTCTGTATTCACGCAAGGTCAAGTCGGTCGCCGATTTGCCGACCGGCGCGACCATCGGCGTGCCGAACGATCCCAGCAATGAAGGCCGCTCGCTGCTCCTGCTGCAAAGCCTGGGTCTGATCACACTGCGCAGTAACGTGGCGCTGCTGCCCACCATTCGCGACATCGCGAACAATCCGAAGCAGATCCACATCAAGGAACTCGACGCGGGTATCGTCGGACGCGCCATCGGCGATCTCGATGCGGCGGTCATCAATACGGATTGGGCCATCAAGGCCGGCATCAAGATCCCGCAGGAACGCATTGCCCAGGAGAAGGTTGCGGGCAATCCGTATCGCAACTTCCTCGCAGTGAACGAGAAGGATGTGAACGCGCCCTGGGTGCATACGCTGGTCGAAAGCTACCAACAGCCGAACGTCGAGAAGGTCATCCTCGATGTCTATCACGGCGCAACGTTGCCGGCCTGGAACGAATCGTCCAGGTAAGTTTCAAGCCGCGCGGGCTGCGTCCCGCCAGCGCGGCATTCGTAGGCTTCTGCGGATTCAGGCCTTATCGGAGAAGCGCCTTGAACCAGTCGATCGCTGCACGCGACGCGGTTTCGAGCTCAGCCCGGCAGGGGTCGAAGTGGCCTCCCTCGATCATGGCGAGCCGCTTCGGTTCGAGCGCACGCTGATACGCCTTGAGCGCGAGTTCCGTGGCATCTCTTCTTTGCTCGCCAAAATGATGTCCTCGTTGCATCAATCGTCAGTCAGTTCGACGAGCAGGCGGCCAAGATCCATTTCCGCGTCACGTGTCTGAAAGCCGCGCCCGATCGCGGCCTGGATTCGCTTCTGTGCCGCCGGCTCGCGTACGCCCTCGCCAAACAGATCCGAGTCGTGGCGAAAATCTTCGATTGGTGCGAGCGCGATCGAATTGACGCGCCGCTTGACGACGGCACTTCGAGCGCGCGAAGCGGCCCGCGCGCACATCGAACACTCCGCCAAGGTGATTTCATCGCTTCCCGACGCTGGGGAAAAAATGCTATCTGAGCCCGCTTTGGCACGACTGCTGGGATCGATGCTGCAACGAGATTGAACCTGCGGCGTGGGCTTATCGGCGCTGGTGGAAAAGTTCGCGCCCGCTATAGATACCCAGAAACACGCCGATGAGCATAGCGGCTGTCGCCGACGATTCGTCGAGCCCCGTGGGCGCCGTCGACGACGAGGCGTGCCACCAGAGTCCCGCGCCGACGGCCGTCATGAAAAAGCCGAACAGGAGACCCCACACCGGCCCCGTCGATTGTGAACCCGCTAGTCTGTGAGACATTTTCATCGTTCTACCCTTCCGTCCTGCACTGACGTTTTTTGTTCCCGCGTCCCGCGAGTTGAGCGCTTGCACGGCTAATCCGTAGCCTACTTAGCCACAAAAAAATCGACAATCGCGACAAAAATGATCCGGGCGAAGCATCGAAACCAGCGGCCCGGTCGAGAACCGCCTGCGTTTCCCGCTCGAAGTCGTCACGGCAGTCGTCGACGTCTGGGGTGTGAGCAAACCGTTCAGGCTCTGAACAGCCGTGGCCGCTCCGCGAAGACCGGGCACGCCGCCTGTCTGAACTCATCGCGCCCGATCCGCTTGTCCATCTTCCGATCGCGAGCAGAAGATCGCCGGCTTTTCGAATACGCACGGGAATCGACGCGATCGCCTGAATTACCTTAAGGTAATTACAAGGACCTAGGTCGAGGTATCACCATGGAGATTTCCCCGGACGCTCTCAATATCGTTCGCGCGCGATTCAACCGCTATCTTCTGTTCGCAGAGTTCCTGGGACTGGTAGCGACAGCGCTCGCCGCCGTCGTTGCGATGGGCCAGGAGATCAGAAACATGGTGTTGAGCGGAACCGTCACCCTGACGGATCTCCTGCTGATGTTTCTTTATCTGGAAGTACTGGCGATGGTGGGTCAGTATTTCAAATCCGGACAACTGCCCGTACGGTTTCCGCTCTACATCGCCATGGTGGCGCTCGCGCGGGAACTGATTCTAGGCAACGGTACTGCCACGGGTTCGCACATGCTGGAAACCGCCGGTGCCATTCTCGTGCTGGCACTCGGCGTCCTCGTGATCCGCATCGGTCAGGTCAAGTTTCCGACACAGGACGACGGCAAATTCGAGAAGTAGTGGCTTAACGCGCTCAGGCGTTATGGGTTTTTCTTCGCCAGCTCTGCGGTTAGCGCCTTTAGTCCGTCTTCGTAGATCCCCTGGAAGAGTTTGACCGCCTCCTGGTCGCTCACGCCTTTCGGTGTGAAGCGGCCAGACCATTCGACCCGGCACGCGCTCCCCCCGTTATCGACGACCTTCAGCGTCGACACATAGTCCGTCACGGGAAACGGTGCCTGGAGAATGGCGTAGCTGTAGCTTCGCGCGGCGTTGTCGAATGCGATGAGTCGCTCGACTATCGCATCGCCATCCGGATTCGCGAGATGCCGCACGCGCCCGCCCTCACTCAACTCGCTCTTCGGTATATAAGGCAACCAGTCCGGCAAGGAGCCGAAGCCGCCAATCAGTTGCCATACCTCGTCCGCAGGCAGCGAGACGTCGATACCGGTAGATGCTTCAGCCATGACAACCCCTTATTATCGGTCGATTGGCAACGGTGCGACTGGCGAGACGAGTCCTTCCGCACGCATCTCGTGCCAGAAGTCGTCGGGAATTTTCGCGCTCAGCGCGGCAACGTCTTCGGCGATGCGGCTGGGATGGCTCGCACCTGGAATAACGGACGCCGATGCCGGATGCGCAAGCGAGAATTGCAACGCCGCAGCCTTGATCGGAATCTGATGGCGCTCAGCCAGCGCTTTGATGCGTTCGACTTTAGCGAGAATCTCGGGCGACGCCTTCTGATATTCGAAGTGCGATCCGCCCGCGAGCACCCCCGAGCTATAGGGGCCGCCGATCACGATATCGACCTTCTTCGCCGCAGCGGCCGGCATCAGACGTTGCAGGGCAAGTTCATGATCGAGCAGCGAATAGCGGCCCGCGAGAAGCATGCCGTTGGGGTGCGCATCCTGCAGGTCCAAGGTCAGTTCGATTGGCTCCACGCGATTCACGCCCAACCCCCAGCCCTTGATGACACCTTGCTCCCGCAACGTCGTCAACGCCCGAAATGCCCCTGTGCGTGCTGTTTCGAATAGTGCAAGCCAGCCATCGCCATGAAAGTCCTGCGCGATGTCGTGAATCCAGACGAAGTCCAGACGATCGACCCGCAAGCGCTTCAGGCTGTCTTCGATTGATTTGTGGGTTCCGCTTTCCGAGTAGTCGTAGAGGATACGATTCGGCCGACCGAACTCGAACAAGCCACCTTTCTCGCCAAAGTCGCGCTTTCCGGTTTCCACTTCGTCCAGAATGATGCGACCCACTTTGGTGCTGAGAATGTACTCGTCGCGCTTATGGCCGGACAACGCCTCGCCTACCCGCAATTCCGACAGGCCCGCACCGTAGAACGGCGCCGTGTCGAAATAGCGAACGCCCTGCTGCCAGGCCGCCTCGACGGTTTCCAGCGCTTCTTCCTGCGGAATGTTCCGGAACATATTGCCCAATGGCGCGGCACCGAAGCCCAAAGGACCGTTCAACAAGCTGCTTCTGATACTCATAGCTGGCTCCCGGGGCACGACGACCCCAATTCAGTTGACTAACTTAGCCGCGGTCATACCGGCGTTGGTTTGAGTTCAGCTGACCCACCTGCCAAAGCAGGAACGCCGCAGCCGCGGTACCGGACGCATCCGTTGAAACCCACTGCGTTGTCTGCATTAGTTCGAACTACAGATGGGTTAAGTTAGCTTCGTGAGGTGCCGGGAACAAGCCCTACAAAAGTCGCGTGTCGTCGCGGAGAAATTGCGTGACCTTATACCGAGGTATATATCGCGTGATTTTCGGTTCAGGTGCAATACACGTGACGACAGCTCGCAGAAAAACTACGCACGTTCGAAGTCACTGTCCGTCGGGCAGTTCCGGTCCGCCATCCGGTCCGAGCTCCATTTCGATCTGCTCGATCGATGGCAAGTCGGGCACGAGCGGAGCGGGGATATCACGCAGCAGCTGATATTCGGCTACGCCCATCGGATTGGCAATGCCACGCAACGCGTACTCCGCGACAAGCCGATTGTTTTCCTTGCAGAGCAGCAGCCCGATCGTGGGATGGTCGTCGGGCGCCTTCACTTGGGCGTCGATCGCCGACAGATAGAAGTTGAGTTGGCCGGCGTACTCGGGTTTAAACGGCGTCGCCTTGAGTTCGACCACGACGTAACAGCGCAGTTTGAGGTGATAAAACAGCAGGTCGATAAAAAACTCGTCGCCGGCCACCTCGAGCCGGTATTGTCTGCCGACGAAGGCAAAACCGGCGCCCAGTTCGAGCAGGAAGCGCGTGATGTGCCGGGTAAGCGCGGTCTCGATGTCCCGCTCCTGGGCACTCTCGGTCAGTCCGAGAAAATCGAAAATGTACGGGTCCTTGAGCGCATCGCGAGCGAGGTCGGATTGCGGCGGCGGCAGGCGATGGGGGAAATTGGTCACGGCACTCCCCTGGCGCTCCTGCAGCCGGCTCTCGATCTGCATCACGAGCACATTGCGCGACCAGCCGTGCTCGATGGATTTGACGGCATACCAGGCGCGCGCTTCGGGCTCCTTCAGCTTGTCCAGCAACGTGATGACGTGAGACCACGGCAATTGTGCAACAGGCTGTTGCACAAATTCCTCGCCGGGCCAGGCCTCGGCCAGCGCACGCATGTACTTCAGATTTCGCGGAGAAAATCCGCGCATATCCGGAAACGCCGCGCGTAGATCGCGCGCCAACTGGTCGACGATTTTCGCGCCCCAGCCTTGCTGCCGTTGCCGCTCGAGGATCTCGCAGCCGATCTGCCAGTACAACGACACCAGCTCCCGGTTGACGGCCACGGCGGCCCGCTGCCGTGCCTGCTCGACGCGGGATTTGAGGCCGGCGAGCCAGGCCAGGTAGTCAGCGCTAGTGAAGGATACTTCGGTCATAGGGCCCAGAGTGAATAGCAACGGCAACGTCTACCAGATTGCATCGATTATCGATGCTCACGCTTGAGAGGGCAATCGACGGCGGTCGCCGGGCGGTGGGGCATCGGCGCGGCGCTCGCTGCCTACTTGCTGGTCTGCCGGCTCACTGGCTGCGAAGCAGCGGCGCCGGGGGCGGCCGCGACTGACCGTTAGTTGCAATATGGGGAATTGGACAACAACGCTACACTACGGATTCCATCCTTCTCCGTCCGCATGCACGCACATGTTGTCGGTCCTTCGGATTGTCGTGTGGTCCATCCGTCACCGGTTTAGCGTGATCGGGTTTTCGCTTGTGCTGGCATTCACGAGCGGCTACTACGTCGTCCATCACTTCAAGATCAACACCGATACCAGCCGCCTCCTCACCGAGAGCAAGCGCTGGAGTGCATTGTCGGACGCGCAGAATCGCGCGTTTCCGCAGCGTGGCGGCTCGATACTCGTGGTTGTCGAAGCGCAAATCCCCGAATTCGCCGACACCGCCGCCAATGCCCTCACGAATGCGCTGCAAAAGGATTCGGGCCGATTCACGTCGGTCACGCAACCGGGCGCCGGAGCGTTTTTCGCTCACAACGGACTGCTCTTTCTCCCCTTGCACGACGTGCAGTCCACCATGAATCAATTGACGCAAGCGCGTCCGTTGATCAATGCGCTGGCCCACGACCCCAGCCTCGCCGGCCTTGCCAATCTGCTGACAACGACCCTGCTTCTGCCGCTCCAGATCGGCACGGTCAAACTGAGCGAGATGGCACCGCTTATCGATCGCAGCGCGACGGTGCTCGACGGCGTGTTGGCCAATCAGCCCAGCGCTTTCTCCTGGCGCACGCTGACCGATCACAGTGCGAAGCCGCCTGCCCGCTCGTTCATCCTCGTGCAGCCCGTGCTGGATTACGCGTCGCTGAAAGCGGGCGGCGGCGCGACAGAGTCCATCCGCAAAACCGCTGCCGCGCTGAATCTCGATGCGAAATATGCAGCGCGAGTGCGCCTGACGGGCGAACAGCCGCTCGCCGACGACGAATTCGCGTCCGTCCAGGACGGTGCGGCTGTCAATGGCGCCGCGACGTTTATCGTCGTGCTGGGCATTCTGTGGCTCGCGCTGCGTTCGGCCAAGCTGGTGGTCAGCGTCTTCATCACGCTCATTGTCGGGCTGCTTGTGACGGCTGCAGTCGGGCTCATGATGGTGGGCTCGTTCAACATGATTTCCGTCGCGTTCATGGTGTTGTTCGTCGGTCTTGGCGTGGACTTCGGCGTCCAGTTCACGGTCAAATACCGGGACGAGCGCTTTGCCGATGGACGACTCCTGAGCGCGCTGGTCAATACGGCCAGCAAATTGGGCGCCCGATTGCGGCTTGCGGCCATCGCCGTTGCGGTGAGCTTCTTCTCGTTCGTTCCGACCGCCTATCGCGGTGTCTCCGAACTCGGAAAAATCGCGGGTGTCGGAATGATCGTCGCCTATCTGACGAGTGTGACGCTCTTGCCCGCGCTCATCAAAGTGATGCGCCCCGGCAAGGAGACCAGTTCGCCGCACTTCACGCGACTCGCCGGCGTCGACGAGTTCCTCGAGCAGAACCGCAAGGTGATGCTGGTCGTAGCAGCGGTGATTATTCTGGGTGCGTCGCCGTTACTCCTGCATCTACGCTTCGACTTCAATCCATTGCATCTGAAAGACCCGCACTCGGAGTCGATGGCGACACTCAATGCGCTAAGGGATTCACCGGAGACCGGCGTCGACAATGTTCGCGTGCTGGCCAACTCGCTCACGGACGCCGACAAAGTCGCCACCGGTTTGTCGGCGCTTCCCGAAGTCGGCCGCACCATTACCCTCACCACCTTCATTCCCACCGATCAGCCGCAGAAGCTCCCAGCAATCGCGAGCACAGCAGAGGCTCTGCAAACTTCGCTCACGCAAACCGCAGCGCCTGGCGTGAACGATGCAGCGCGCGTCGACGCCTTGCGACGCGCGGCGAACCAGTTGTCGCTCGCTGCCGACGACCATCCCGGCCCCGGCGCAGCGCAAGCGAAACGGCTCTCGCAAACGCTGACGAAACTCGCCGAAGCCTCGAGCGCCACGCGCGACCGCGCCGAATATTCGATGACCGCGTCATTGAAGATCGCACTCAATCAGCTCTCGACGCTGCTCAAGCCCGCCGAAATCACCCGTGCGAGTTTGCCACCCGATATCGCAAAAGACTGGATGGCCGCCGACGGCCAAGCCATCGTCGAAATCTCGCCGAAAGTGCCGGCGGGCGTCGATCCGGGCGACGACGCGATGCTGCGACGGTTCGCGCGAGCTGTCAGCGCAGCGCAGCCGGATGCGATCGGCGGGCCGATCTCGATCCTTCATTCGGCCGATCTGGTGATCAAGGCCTTTGTCGAGGCGAGCGTGTATGCGCTGGTCTCGATCATCGTTATTTTGTGGTTTGCGCTACGCCGGTTCGACGACATGCTTCGCACGGTCGTGCCGTTGCTGGTCTCCGCGCTGGTGACGCTGGAGCTTTCCGTGGCACTGGGCTTGCAGCTGAATTTCGCCAACATCATCGCGTTGCCGTTGATGCTTGGCGTAGGTGTCGCGTTCAAAATCTACTACGTGATGGCATGGCGCAGTGGTGAAACGCGGCTGCTCGAATCCAGCCTCACGTATGCGGTATTGTTCAGCGCAGGAACGACCGGCGCGGCGTTCGGCAGCCTCTGGTTCTCGCATCACCCCGGCACCTCCAGTCTCGGAGCGTTGCTTGCGCTATCGCTGATATCGACCTTGATCGGCGCCGTCGTATTCCAGCCAGTCTTGATGGGCAGGCCACGAGCGGCGCAAATTGAAACGGTCAGTCAGACAGGGTAAGCGCGTTTCCCGTTGCTCACTTGCCGCCCGTGACGTCGAGGAAAGTGCCGGTGATAAAGGACGCCTCGGCGCTTGCTAGCCAGAGGATCGCCCGCGCAACCTCTTCAGGCTGACCACCTCGTCCCATCGGGATCGAGTCCTTGACGCGATCCACGCGCCCCGGCTCTCCGCCGCTGGCATGCATGTCGGTATAGATGTGTCCGGGGCGAATGCAATTGACCCGTATTCCTTCCCGCGCGACTTCTTTTGCAAAGCCGATCGTGAACGTCTCGACGGCGCCCTTCGACGCAGCATAGTCGACATATTCGTTTGGACTGCCGAGCCGGGCCGATGCCGATGAGATGTTGATGACCGCGCCGCCCCGCCCATTGTGACGATAAGCCATCCGCTTGATCGCCTGCTGTGCGCAGAGGATAGGGCCGATCGAATTGACGGCGAAAATACGCTGCATACGCTCGAATTCAAGATCTTCCAGGCGAGACTGGGGCGCCAGTACCGCGGCGTTGTTCACCAGAACATCGATCCGACCGAATTGCCGGTCAATCTCGGCGAATAGTTGAACAACCTGCTCCGGATCCGCGCTATCCGCCCGCACGGATAAAGCCCGGCGCCCCAGCGCTTCTACGTCGGCTGCCACCGCAAGGGCGGCTGATTCGTCGGAGACGAAGCTTATCGCTACATCGTAGCCTTGTGCAGCAGCAAGCCGCGCGGTCGCCGCGCCTACGCCACGACTTCCACCCGTGATAAGAATCAACGGCGCCTGCGAGACGGTATCCATTTAATGAGCCTTCATGTGATGGTGTTGCAATGCTTTACGGCTGGGTCTGACTGAATGCAGCCACAAGAATAACCATAGCGCGATGCAAAGACAAAGCAGATTAAGTCCCGGCTCGCGTTAGGAAAACTGCTTCGACAGAAAGCATGCTGACCGCCGCGCGATATCTCGTGCCCGGTTTCCTTCGATATAACGTGCAATCGAGAAAGAAGCCGAATCGACCGCGAGATAGACTGCGAACGCTGCATGAAGGGCGCCGCCCTGCCGCTCTATATCTATCGCGACCCGGGTTCTCTCGTATCGCTCGGCCATTCTTCTGCGGTCGGCAGTCTGATGGGCGGTCTGATTGGCAAAAATATGTCTGTCGAGGGGCTTCTTGCACGCTACATGTACGCATCGCTGTATCGGATGCATATCGCCGCGCTACGTGGTTATCCATGGATGGTGCTGGACATGTTCGCGGATTGGATGCGCCGCAAGATCGCGCCGTGCGTGAAGTTGCACTAACTATCCCGCGATCGGTTACGCCGCCTCGCCACTCGTCGCAGCGGTCACTTCGAACGCCGCGCCCGTTTCGAAGAATGAGCCGCCGGCCACGTAATGGCAGGTACGTAGATCGGGATCGTCGCCGAAATGCCAGCGGTTGTTCGAATACACGCGGGTGTCCGCATAGGCCGCGACCACTTCTCCAATAATCAGATCGAGCCGCTGACTGTCGTCGGGAATCACCTTGCATTCCAGCCACGCAATGCAGCCGGACATCATCGGCACATCGATGTTCTGAGCCGGAAATGTTTCGAGACCGAAGGTCGAGAATTTGTCGAGATCGACGCCGCTGTGAGTGCCGACCGCCAGCGTCTGCGAGGCAAACGCGCGGCTGGGCAGTTGCAGGCCGAACACGCCACTCGCCCCGATCAGGCGGCGCGTCTGCGTATGGCTATCAACCACGACCACCACCTTGGGCGGGTCGAAATCGAGCGGCATCGCCCATGAGGCCGCCATCACGTTCGTGCGCCCGCCATGTGCGCTGGTAACTATCGTGACGGGTCCGTGATTCAGTAGTCGCGTCGCCCGCGACAACGCGACGGGTTCTCGAGTAACTTGCATGCGTCCTCTTCGCGTCGAAACTTGTGAACGTAGTTCGGCATTTTATCATTCGGCCCGATTACGCATGTCGACCATGCGATTGAAACCGGAGCGAACCAACGTCCAACGCGCCTTCGTATAGCGTTCGCTCCGGTCGTCGACGGCCGACCATTTCTTACCGCCCACCCTATCGGTGTTTAATGCCCTTCTTCGCGCACGCCGACGTTGTTGGCTATCGACGTCACCCCTGGAACCTTGGAAGCGATAGCCGGAACCTTGGAAACGTCATCGCCCTCGGGCACGGTGCCGTCCAGCGTCACCACGCCACTTCTCGCCAGAATTCTGATGTCATCGACATTGAGTTGGGCTTTCTCCAGGGCTTTGCGAACATCGCGAGCCAGTTTCCGGTTCGCTTGCCGCTGCGTCTTCGCATCAGTAGCGGCCGGAGTCGTTTGAGCAAAAGTGACAGGTGCAACCACGATCGCACCGATGGAAATCGTCGTTGCAGTAAGAATGCCGATTGCGCGGGCAAGCATTGAGTTCACGTTCAACTCCTTTGAGTGAGAAACCGTTTAAAAAAGTGCTGCTGTACAAGCCATCATTCCGTAACTAACCGCCTTTGTCTTTTTCAATCGCCCTGTTTTTTACGCATAGTCACGGGGAGTCCCCGCTTCACGCCCGCGCGTTACTATCGTTCCATCAGCGATGCAGCGCGCGTGATATCGCGTATGCTGAGCGCTGTGAAATACTTTCCATGACTGATCGTGCCGGAATCGGATGAATTACCTGCGATGAGCGCAAACCCCCTGTTCGACGTCGAATGGGATGCCGGAGAGCTCGGCTGCGGCGAACTGTTGCTCAAGCTGCGGACGAAGCTACGTGGCATGCCCGGTCAGGTGATCAGACTGGTCGCCATGGATCGAGGGGCAATCGAAGATATTCCGTCGTATTGCCGTATCACGGGTCACCAGCTGCTGCTGGCCGACCCCCAGAAGGGCATTTTCCTGATCAAAGCCAAAGGTTGACGCCGCGCACGGTGGAGCGGCGTGGATCTCGATCCCGTCCACCGATCGTAAGGAGAATATCGTGTCCGGAAAATTCGTGGTCAGTCTGACTCGAGCCAAAGACGACACCGATCGCGCCACGGTCGCTTTCGTCGTGGCCAACGCGGCGGTCGCCAGCGACAAAGACGTTGTCGTGTTCCTGAATGTCGACGGCACCCATCTATCCCAGTCCGGTTACGCGGACGATATCCATGAGCCCGGCTTCGCGCCGCTCAAGGAACTCATCACCAGCTTCGTCGACGCAGGGGGCAAGATTTATGTCTGCTCGCCGTGCTTCAAGAAGCGCGCACTCGATGAAGACAAGCTGATTCCCGGCGCCAAAATCGTCGGCGGTGCGATGCTGGTCGAATTCATGGGCGAAGCCTGTCCCAGCCTGAGCTACTGAGGCGCCCACGACAATTCGGACAAGGTTCGTTGCCGGTGCGGCCGGCATCGATTCGTCCCTGACCGCTCGCATCGTTCGGGCCGCCTTAGCGCGCAAGGCCCTCCGCTGCGGCGTCAGCCCCCCGCTACCTACACCTCGCGCAGCCTCTATGGGACCTGCTTGATGGACGCTTCGACGCACCACCTCTACACGCCGGCCGTCAGCTTCGACGGCGGCGATCTCGATTGCGGAAATGGCCTGCTACTGCTGATTCGCAAGCATATCGACCCGCTCGAGCGCGGCCAGTTGCTCGAAATCCGCTCGACCGACACCTCCGTCGAATCGGATTTGCCGGCGTGGTGCCGGATGACAGGCAATCAACTCGTATCGTGGACAAAGACCGGCAAGCGGCGCAGCTTTCTCGTCAGCCGGGGCTCGTTCACAAGCGAAGCATCGCCGCCGCTCCAGGCGCAAACCGAAGCTTCGCGGGACGCACACCCACGCGCGTCGATCCACGTGGTACCTGTCACGATTCCGGACACGCTGCCGGCGCCGGCGCCCGCGCCCGCCATTCAACCGCTTGCCGTGATGGGCATCGGCAGCTGGCCGCGTCCACGCTGGATGTTGCAGGCCTTGCATGAGCACATCGAGGGCAAGCTCGACGCCGCCAGTTTCCAGTCGATTGCCGATGATGCCGTCCAGCTCGCAATCGCCGCACAGTTGCGCGCAGGCGTCGACGTGGTCACGGACGGCGAGCAACGCCGCGACGCCTACGCGAGTTTCGTCGGCGGCCTGCTCGACAATTGCCAGCTGATTCCACTCACCGACCTCCTTCCCTACGTCGACGATCCTCAGACGTTCGAGCAGGAGTTGCGCGCGCTCGACGTGCCGGCCGGCGAGGTCCGTCATCCGGCTGTATTCGGTCCAATCGGGCGCGGCAAACCGCTTGCAACGCACGAGCTAGCCTATGCGCGCAGCCTGACGGACCGTCCAGTGAAGGTGGCGTTGCCGGGCCCCTATCTGCTGACTCGCACGATGTGGATGGAATGCATCTCGGAGCGCGCCTATCAGAATCGCGAGATGCTCGCAGTGGATATCGTGCGGGTGCTGCGCGAGGAACTCGCGGCCTTGTTGGCGCAAGGCGCCGCACTCGTGCAATTCGACGAACCCGTGTTGTCGGAAGTGGCGTTTTCCGGCACCACCAGCCAACGCAGCTTCATGTGCGGTGCGCTATCCGGAAAGAGCGACCCTGCCACTGAACTGGCCTTTGCGCGCGATCTGCTCAATGCGGTGGTCGAAGGATTTCCACAGGATCGGGTTGCCATGCACATGTGCCGCGGAAACTGGACGACCGACGAGAGCAAGGCGATGACTGGCGACTATCGTCCACTCATCGACATCCTCGCTGCACTGAACGTCGGTACGCTCTTCCTCGAATTGTGCACGCCGCGCTCCGGCGAAATGGCGATACTGAAACAGCTGCCTGACCTGCAGCGCATCGGTATCGGCCTTTGCAATCAGAAACATGCGCATGTCGAATCGCTCGAACATCTGCTACACAAAGGTGAGGAAGCAATCAGCCTGTTCGGCAAAGAACGCGTGCTGTTCAATCCAGACTGTGGATTTGCGACATTCGCCGATGCACCGGTCAGCAGCAGCCAGATTGCCGAGGCAAAGCTGCGCGCACTTGCAGAAGCCGCCATGATTTTGCGGGATCGGCACAGCGTGTGACCGGACGCCGGAAAAACCGGCGATCCTTTTCAAATCGAACGGAACGGCTCGATTGTGGGTTCGCACGTTTTATGAACGCGCATTTGCAACCCGCATGTTTCGGCCGACTGGATTACCGTAGGGTCGGGACGCAAAAATTACGCGACCCACTGCACCTCAACGGGCTGCAGTAGCGGGTCTTTCACATCAAGACAGCGCCGATAGATCCTCTTCCAAATCATTGACTGGGTGCATCGATGGATGACAGACAAGGTTCTAACCCTTCCCCCGTCGGTTCTTTCATTATCATTGCCGTCGTGGTGGTCGTGATCGTCGCGGCTTTCGTTTTCACAGCGGGTTGGCTTTCGCCCGGACGATTGACTCCCGCCCGGCTCGTCGACAAGCTCGCGCCGCCGGGCGGCGCGGCGCTGGGATATCGGCGCAATCACGCAAAAGGCATCTGCTTCACCGGCACGTTCGAATCCAATGGCAACGCGGCTTCGTTATCGAAGGCGCCGATGTTCGTCGCCGGCTCTTATGCCGTCACCGGCCGATTCAATCTGGGAACGCCCGATCCGAAAGCAGCAGACCCGACAGTGCGTGTGCGCGGCCTGGGGTTGCGCATCGTCGCGCCCGATGGCAGCGAGTGGCGCTCGGCGATGATCGACGCACCGTTCTTCGCCGTCGCCACCCCTCAGGCGTTCTATGCGTTGCTACAGGCGCTCGGAAACAAAGACGACCCCGATGCGATGAAGCATTTCATCGCCGCTCATCCCGAGTTTCCCGCATTTTTTAAGTGGGCAAGCACCACGCCCATGACCGGCTCGTATGCGCAGGAACGTTTCAATAGCCTCGACAGTTTCGTATTCACGAATGCTACTGGACAGGACAGTACCGTACGCTGGTCGCTGGTACCGGACGCGACGCCGCAAACCCTGTCCGCAGAAGAACTGAAGCAACGTGGGCCGGATTTTCTGGATGCGGATATCACCCAGCGCGTCGCCAATGCGCCGCAACGCTGGACGATGATCGTTACCGTGGCCAATCCGGAGGATCCGACGGCCGACCCCAGCAAAGCGTGGCCCGATGACCGCCGCACAGTGACGGCCGGCACACTGGTCGTGAAAGCCATCGAGTCCGAACCCGACGGGCCCTGCCGCGATCTCAACTTCGATCCCACCGTGCTGCCAGGCGGCATGCATGTATCGGACGATCCTTTTCCCGCCGCACGCTCAGCTGCCTACGCTGTGTCGTTCAATCGCCGAACCGCCGAAGACAACCACTATCCGCATACCGACGCGGGAGGATCAGGACAATGAGCCCGACTACACTGCGTTTTACAGCGCTGCAGCGTACCCTGCACTGGTTGATGGCGATCTGTATCCTGGCGATGCTCTTTATCGGTGTCGGCATGGTATCGACGATTCGGCCGGACTCTCTGTCACTGGTATCCGCCCATAAGCCGCTGGGCATTCTCATTCTTGTCCTGGCGCTGATCCGGCTCGTCGTCAGATTGAGGCGCGGCGCGCCGCCCTTGCCGGAAGCGATGCCGCAGGTTATGAAGTTGGCTGCGCATCTGTCACACCTGGCTTTTTACGTGCTGATGATTGCGTTGCCGTTACTCGGCTGGAGCATGCTGTCTGCCGCAGACTATCCCGTCGTCATACTCGGGATTCAATTGCCGCCCATCGCACCGCATAGCAATGGACTGCATACGCTGCTATGGAATGCCCACCGGTTTCTCGCGCTTTGCTTTTTTGCGCTCATTGTCGTTCATCTGGCGGCGGCCCTGTTTCATGGACTAATCCGACGCGACGGCGTTTTTCAAACCATGGCGCCGTGGAGTGCATCGCGTTCGACACTTTCCACGAGCACTGATCTGCCACGCGACAGTAGTGTCACGCGAAACTAGATCGGCGTCCGACAGGCAACCGCAGGTTCAGGTGCGGGACATCTCGCGAGCCGCGAGCAGTCTCTCCACCATCCAGTGGATGAGTGCGGCGACGAGACAGCCGATCACGATTTCAATGGAGCGATATAAGCCTGTGGTCAGCACGACTTCGCCGCCCAATTTCCCCGACATCAAAACAAGCGGGCAAGTCCACATGCAAACCCGCAGGCCCCGATCGGCACGTGCGATGGTCGCGCAGAAAGCGACTGCGACCAGCAGCTGCATCAACGGCGGGACGTGAAACGGCATGGCCAGAAAGTTCACCGCAAGCGAAATGCCGACGCCGAGCAAGGTTCCCTGAATACGCTCGTGAAGCGAAGCGCGTGTCTCGTGCCAACGTTCCTGCGATACGACCAGTGCCGAGATGGAGGCCCACACGGGCATGGAAAGGCCCAATAGCTCGGCAACCTTATACGCCACCACGGCGGCAAGGGCACAACGGATCACGAATGCCAGTTGCTGTCCGATCTCAACTCTCTTCATCGATAAGCGAAGCATATTCATTAGACGGTTTCTCTCAATGGCCAGCGGTTCACCCCGTTCTCGTCCATCGCATGACCCAATCGCCGTGGGCCGACGCTAAATTTCCAACCGCTGCGATCTGATCAACAAATGCCGCAAGTATCGACCTCGCCAGCTTCGTTGGGAACACAAAGGTTGCGAAAACTCATTTGAAACGGGAGCAAAGATATTGGGCAGGGTCAGACAGGACGCGTGATCGATTCATCCTGCTCGATCTCGCTTCTGCTTTTTAGCTGATCGGCGACGAAGTCGAGAAAAATGGAGATCCGCGCAGACAGGCGGGTGTTGCGATAGTAGACCGCATGAATCGGTCGCAACAGTTCAACCCTGTCGTCGACCAGCAGCTCAACGAGGGCGCCGCGGCGTCTTGCCGCGCTCGCCATGTAGTCACCGAGGCATGCGATGCCCGCACCCTCTGTCGCGAGCGCCAGCAGCATTTCGCCACTCGATGCGCGCAGGGCCGGGCGAACCTTGAACGACAATTGTCCATCGTGACGAAGCGGCCAGTTGTTCAACACATCGAGTTGCGAATAGCCCAGTAGCGTGTGTCTCTCCAGATCCGCGGGATACCTCGGCGTACCGGCCCGTTCCAGGTAGCCGGGGCTGGCCAGCACACGTAACCGGCTGCTGCCTAGTTTGCGCGCATGCAAGGTCGAATCCTGCAGTTCCCCGATTCGTATCGCAAGATCAGTGCGATGTTCAATCAGATCGATCACCTCGTCACTGGTGTTCAACGAGTTCGATGTCCGGATAGGCTCGATGAAATTCCGGAATCAGCGGCGCGATGACGTGCTGCATGAACGGTGTGGCCGCGTTGATACGCAATCGCCCGGCGGGTTGCCTGCGATAAGAAACGGTTTGCTCCTCCGCGACCTCGACTGAAGCGAGAATGCCTCGTGCGTGCTCGAGGAATATCTGCCCTTCTTCGGTCAGTTCGAGGCTTCGGGTCGTGCGCCGGATCAGCGTCGTGTCGAGTTTCTCTTCAAGGCGGCGCAGCAGTCGGCTCATCACCGAGGTTGGCTGATGCAACTTCTCCGCCGCGCGTGTCAATGAGCCGACGTCCGCGATGGTGACGAACGTGAGCATTTCGTCGAGCGTGGTTTTCATGACGCCGGTGCGCGACAGGATGTCACGACGCTCATACCGGCACCGCTTGCCGCGCTCTCGGTAACGTAGCGACAAACACGACAAGACCTGCGAGTGTCAGTACGAACCCCGCCCACACCGCCGACAGCAATCCCCATCCGGCGCCAATCACCATTCCGCCGGCCGCTGCGCCAATTGCATTGGCGACATTCAACGACGCAAGATTCATCGCCCCCATCAGGGTGGGTGCTTCGGGGGCGAGTTGCGTGAGACGGACCTGAATCGTCGGGATGGCCGTCATCATCGTCATGCCGACACCAAACAACGAGAACATGAGTACCCATTCGTGCGCGCCGAAGGTCGCCAGCAAGGCGAGCACCACCAGCGCACAGCCGAAACCGAGCATAAGACCTAGTGAAGCGTGCATATCAGCGAGACGGCCGCCGACCAGATTGCCGACTGTCATGCCCACCCCGAACAACGCCAGCGCAAGGGGAATCAGTGAGGGCTTCAGCGATGCGACGTCGGTCACGAACGGACCGATGAAGGTGTACACGGAGAAGATGCTGGCCACGCCCAGCGCGGCCACGATCATGGTCGTCCACACGGGCGGCTTGCGCAGCGCACCCAATTCCTGACGCACGGGTCCGCCTTTGAGTGCTTCGTTGTGAGGTATCCAAACCCACAGAAAAGCGAGCGCGAGAATGCCGATGACAGCCACGGCAATATAGGTTTCCCGCCAACCGAGATGCTGACCCAGCAATGTCGCGAGCGGCGATCCAACGATGGTGGCGATCGTCAGCCCTGCCATGACGGTGGCAAACGCCTTTCCAGAACCGCCTTCACCGACAAAATAGGAAGCCACCACGGCACCGGCACCGAAATAGGCGCCCTGCGGCATGCCGCTAAGGAACCGCGCCGCGATGAACATGCCGAGGTTCATGGCAGCGGCCGACAACAGGTTCCCTACGATGAACAGCGCCATCAGGCACAGCAAGAGAGTGCGCCGGTTGAGGCCGGCCGCCATCAGCGTGACGAGTGGTGCACCGATCACCACACCGAATGCGTATGCGGTAATCGCATGGGTGGCTTGCGGAATGCTCAGACCCAGGCTACCTGCGAAGAGCTGAAGCACACCCATGCTCGCGAACTCGGAAGTGCCGATACAGAAGCTGCCCAACGCCAATGCAAACAAGGCGAGCCCGCGCGTACGGGATTCCGATGCTTTGGTGCAGTGGACCTTGACCGATTCACACTGCGCCTCGTACGCTTTCTCGTGCATGTCTGGCTCCTGCTCGCTGACGCAACATGCTCACCCTATTCACGTTTGTCCGAACGTGCATGGCACGATTCAAACTGGCAAGCCGTGTGATCGCGTAAATCTCCTCTGCCGGTCGGCGCTAACGACGTCGGGAAATGTCCAGCTGCACGAGAGAGATTAGCGAACGATACGCGCGGTGCCAGTCGTCACTACGCGATCGTATCCACGATGCCGCCATCGACGCGCAATGCCGCACCCGTCGTGGCCGACGCCTGTTTCGAGCACGCATACACGACCATGTTGGCCACTTCTTCCGTCGACGCCGCTCGCTGGATGATCGACGAACCACGCGTCGCCAATACGAATTCGTTCAGCTTCTGTTCAATCGTCTTGCCTTCGCTCTTCGCCGCGTCCGCCAGCATTTCACGTACACCGTCGGACAGCGTCGGGCCTGGCAACACCGAGTTCACGGTCACGCCACTGCCGGCGGCGAACTTCGCGATGCCGCGCGCGATGCCCAATTGCGCGGTCTTCGAAAACGAGTAGGCGAGCATGTCGGGTGGAATGTTCAGCCCCGATTCGGAGGAGAGGAAAACGACACGCCCCCACTTGCGCTCCATCATGCCGCGAAGATAGTGGCGCGTGAGTCTCACGCCCGACATGACGTTGATCTGGAAGTACCGCTCCCATTCTTCATCGTCCGTACTGAACAGGTCGCCGGGACCGAAGAAACCCAGATTGTTGACGAGAATATCCGTGCTCTGTATAGCTTTGACGAATGCATCGACTCCCGCGCGTGAGCCCAGATCTCCAGCTACGCCGCTTACCTTGGCGTCGGGTGCCGTTTCGCGGATTGTCGCGATCGCACGATCGACGGCTTCTTGCGTACGTCCATTCACGATAGTTTCCGCGCCCGAACCTGCAAGACCGGTTGCAATCGCGAGGCCAATACCTGCAGTCGATGCGCTGACCAGCGCCGTTTTGCCAGATAGATCGATTTTCACTTTGTCGACTCCGTGATAAAAAGAGGCATTCCTTAACAATGGATCGCCTCAGGTAAGAGAATCTGATTCTATGCCGCAGTCTGCTGCTTTGTCAGAGAGGCCTTGCCGTCTGGCTCCGATGCTATCGACGCAACTGCGCAGATCGCAACCTGACTTCGACGATGCCGAATACCAGCAGCCCGACGACGGTGAGCGCAAAACCTGCCCACACGGTCGAGAAAAGACCGAGTCCCGCGCCGATCGTCAGGCCACCGACCGACGCGCCGATTGCGTTCGCCACGTTGAGCGAGGCCATGTTCATCGCGCCCATCAATGTCGGCGATTCGGGCGACAGACGCGTCAAGCGCACCTGGATAGTCGGAATGGCGATCAACGTGGTGACGCCAACCGCAAAGAGCGCCGGCAATAACAGCCAGGCGTGAGAGCCAAACGCAGCAAGCGCGGCCAGTACGAAAGTCGCCGTACCGAAGCCGATCACGAATCCCCGCGCGGGATAGGCATCCGCGAGACGGCCGCCGATCAGGTTGCCGGCCGTCATCCCGCAGCCGAAAAGCGCGAGCGCCACCGGCACCATCGAGCGGCTCAAACCCGCCCCATCGGTCACGAACGGACCAATGAAGGTGTACACGGCGAAGATGCTCGACACCGCGAGCGCCGCGACGGCCATCATGATCCACACGGCGTGTTTGCGCAGCCCCGCCAGTTCCTGTGCAATCGGGCCGCCCTGGAGAGACTGCGAACGCGGCACCCACAACCACAGCGCACCCAGCGCCAAGGCCGCGATGCCGGCCACGGCCGCGTAGGTATCGCGCCAGCCAAGGTACTGACCCAGAAACGTCGCGAACGGCGACCCGACGATCGTAGCGACGGTCAGCCCCGACATGACGAGCGAGAAGGCTTTACCCGCGCGTTCCTTGCCGACTATGCCCGACGCCACGACGGCCCCGGCACCGAAGTAAGCGCCCTGCGGCAGCCCGGCGATAAAGCGGGCAACGATCAGGGTGTCAAGATTGGGCGCCATTGCCGACAGAACATTGCCACCGACAAACAGCGACATCAATGCGAGCAGAAGTGCGCGCCGGTTCATGCGGGCAGCGGCGAGCGTCACCAGCGGCGCGCCGATCACGACGCCGAGCGCGTAAGACGTGATCGCGTAGCTCGCCGTCGGGATATCGACATGCAGACCGCCGGCGAAGAGCTGGAGAATGCCCATGCTCGCAAATTCGGAAGTACCGATTGCGAAGCTGCCCAACGCCAGCGCAAAGAATGCGAGAGCGTGATTGCGGGGGTCCGAAAGGGTGTCGGTCGATGAGTGCATCGCACTGCCGCGCGCAGGCGTGTTTGCAGCACGACGAGTCCCGGCGCCTCGCACGGCCACGGGCTCGTGAGTTGTCATGTGAATTTCCATCGAATTGAAAACGGGCAAGAAGCGCTGTCGCGCTTCTTGCCTCGAACAGGTAACCGTCAGAGTCCGGCTTTGCCGGCGAACGACATCGCCAATGCCTGCAGGCCATCCCGATAGATACCTTCGAACAGAGCCGTTGCTTCGGCGTCGCTGACGCCTACCGGCGCGAACTCTCCGACCCAGTCCACCTTCGACGTCCCATCGTCCAACGCCTGCACACGCAACGTCGCGCGATAGTGCGTGACGGGGAACGGCGCCTGCAGAATCGAATAGGTGTAGCTACGGGCGCTGTTATCGAACGCTTCCAGCCGCTCGATGATGACGTCGCCGCTCGGCGTGGCGAGGCGCCGCACGCGCCCACCTTCGCTCAGTTCGCTGCCCGGAATGTAGGGTAGCCAGTCGGGCAGCGAATTGAAGCCGCCGATCAATTGCCACACGGCATCGGGTGAAGCGGAAATCCCGATGGATGCATTGGCGTTTGCCATGGTCAGCTCCTTAGGCCTTGTCGATCGGAAGCGGTGCGTTGGCGGCAACCAGACGCTGCTCACGCATGTCGAGCCAGAAGTCGGCCGGAATGACTTCCTTGACGGCGGCCTGGTCTTCCACGATGCGCTCGGGACGGCTCGCACCCGGAATCACCGCCGCGACGGCCGGATTGGCGAGCACGAACTGCAGTGCGGCCGCCTTCACGCTGACGCTATGACGCGCGGCGATCGCCTTGATGCGCTCCACCTTCGCGAGGATCTCCGGCGACGCCTTCTGGTATTCGAAGTTCGGACCGCCGGCAAGTACGCCCGAGCTGTACGGGCCGCCCGCGACGATCTCGACCTTGCGCGCAGCCGCGGCCTGCATCAGACGCTGCAATGCACGGTCGTGATCGAGCAGCGAATAACGGCCCGCCAGCAGGAAACCATCGGGCTGAGCTTCGGCCAGATCGAGCGCCAGTTCACAAGGTTCGACCTTGTTGACGCCGAGACCCCACGCCTTGATGACACCTTCTTCGCGCAGACGGGTCAGCGCGCGGAACGCGCCCTTGCGAGCGGTTTCGAACACGGACAGCCATTCGTCGCCGTAGAAGTCCTGAGCGACGTCGTGCACCCAGACGATTTCCAGATGATCGGTTTTCAGCCGCTTGAGGCTGTCGTCGATCGAGCGGAGCGTGGCGTCCGCGGAGTAGTCATTGACGATCTTGTTCGGTCGGCCAAAAGCGAACACGCCGCCTTTCTCGCCGAGCTCGCGTGCGCTGACGTCTTCGACTTCGTCGAGAATCACGCGGCCCACTTTCGTGCTCAGCACGTATTCATCGCGCTTGTACTGCGCCAGCGCTTCGCCAAGGCGGATTTCCGACAGGCCGGCGCCGTAAAAAGGCGCGGTGTCAAAGTAGCGCACACCTTGTTGCCAGGCGGCCTGGACCGTCGCCAGTGCTTCCTGGTCGGGGATGTTGCGGAACATGTTGCCCAGCGGCGCGGCGCCAAAACCCAGCTGAGTTCCAGCGGGCAATTTATCCTTGATGCTCATCTAGGTGCTCCAGAAATTGATTGAGTGGAGGCAGTCTAGAGTGGCAACTTAAGTCTGTCTAAGACATAATATGCAACATCTAAGTCCTAGGAGGTCTTAATGTTAGACATCCGCCAGTTGCACTATTTCGTGGCAGTCGCCGAAGACGAGCATGTCGGGCGCGCTGCCGAACGCCTGCATATCTCGCAGTCGCCGCTCAGCCGGCAAATCGCCCAGCTTGAAGAAAAGCTGGGTTTGACGCTCTTCGAGCGCTCGCAGCAACGCATCCGCCTGACCACCGATGGACGGACCTTCCTTGAAGAAACGAAGGCCTTTCTGACGCACGCGAACCGGCTCGAGTCGCTGGCGGCCCGTCTGGGACGAGGCGACGAAGGCGGTCTTTGCATCGGCTACCTGGAAAACGCGATGCATTCGGGCGTGCTGCCCACTGCGCTGCGGGAGCTGCAAGTCGAGCGACCCGACGTCCATATCGCGCTGTACAACTATCACTCCGCTCAACAGCTCACCGGTCTGCGCCAGCGCAGCCTGGATATCGCACTGGTGTGCGAGCCACCCGCTGCCGACGACCCTGAACTCGCGTGCGCGCAAGTGCTCAACGACCCGATGCTGCTGGCCGTTCCCGAAGGGCATCCTTTTGCCAAGGCCAAGAATTTCACCGCCGACGATCTGGCGGCGCAAAAGTGGATCGGCGTCATGCATAAGGAAGGCGCATTGCGTCATGACAACTTCGTGGCCGCTTGCGCGAAGGCGGGCTTCACGCCCAACATCGCCCTGGAAGCGACGGAGCCTCTTGCGGCTTTGGGTCTCGTCGCAGCCGGGCTTGGGCTGACGATGGTCCAGCAGAGTCTTCGCCATCAGGCACCGGACGGTGTCGTGCTGCACGAGTTGTCATGGTTTAGCTACCGTAGCGCGCTGTGGGCGGTCTGGCATCGCATCAATCTGCGGCCGCTGGTCGAACATTTCCGCCTGACACTGCTGGATTCGAGCGCGATGCTCGCTAGCGCGCCGGCGCTGTCCTCGAAAACCCCGGCATTGGCGGGGACCGGAAAGTAAGGCGAAGACATCGGCGCTTCGAATCGTCAACGCATCGCCGCCAGATTAAAAATTTTCTGAGGTCTGACCGGGTGAAATGAAAAATTTCCTCGGATTGCGAAAGAGGCGCAACACGGATTAAGTCAGTATGAGCGAGCAACGCAAGGAGGCTATCTTGTCGAAACCCGCTCTTTTTACGCCGATCAAGGTGGGCAGACTCGATCTGACCAATCGAATCGTCATCGCACCAATGTGCCAGTACTCGGCAAAAGATGGCTGCATGAACGACTGGCATCTCGTTCATCTGGGACATCTCGCCATCTCCGGCGCGGCGTTGCTGACCATCGAAGCGACCGCCGTGGTGCCCGAAGGCCGCATCACGTACGCGGATGTCGGACTCTACGACGACGCGACGGAAGCCGCGATGCGCCGCACGCTCGAAGCGGTCCGCTACTGCTCCGACGTTCCCATCGCCATCCAGTTGAACCACGCGGGGCGCAAGGCATCGACCGAGGTGCCCTGGAAGAAAGCCCACCAGTTTCCGCCCGATTCCCCTCTAGGCTGGCAAACGGAGGCACCGTCGGCGGTACCCTACCAGGACAGCCAACTGCCGCCGGTCGCGCTCGATCGTGACGGGCTGCTGCGTGTTCGCGAAGCTTTTGTCGCCGCCACGCGCCGCGCGCACAGGTTAGGCATCGACGCGATCCAATTGCACGTCGGCCACGGTTATCTGTTGCATCAGTTCATCTCCCCGTTGTCCAACCGACGCGAAGACGAATACGGCGGCTCGCTCGAAAACCGGATGCGCTATCCACTCGAAGTGTTCAGCGCGGTGCGCGAGGCATTTCCCGCGAACAAGACGGTCACGGTCCGGATCTCAGGGACCGATTGGGTCGACGGAGGCTGGGACCTGGAACAGACCATCGCCTTCTCGCAGGCAGTCGAGGCGCTGGGTTGCGACGCCATCCACGTGACCAGCGGCGGCTTGCATCCCGCGCAGCAGATTCCCGTGGGACCGAATTACCAGGTACCGCTCGCGCGCGCCGTCAAGGAGGCGGTCAGGATGCCCGTGGTGACCGTCGGGCTCATCACGGAATTCCAGCAGGCCGAGGCCATCATCAGCACCGGTGAAGCCGATCTCATCGCACTGGCCCGCACCATACTCTATGACCCGCGCTGGCCGTGGCACGCCGCCGCGGAACTCGGGGCAAGAATTCACGCGCCCAATCCCTATCTCCGCTCTCAACCTCGTCGCTTCAAGGAACTGTTCGAAAGCGAATAGCGACGCAAGCGGACGTTACGCCTGCGGCGATACGGTGATCGATCGGTCATCGTGCCGCATGCGTTGCCTTCCTCAGCTTCGCGACTTCGGCCGCGTCGACCGCCGGCGCACCGTTGTTCCAACCGGCTCGGATGAAAGTCAACACATCGGCGATCTGCTGATCGTTTAGCACCGGTGCGTATTTCGGCATCGGGTAGGGCGCGGGCACGCCGCCAAGCACGATGTCCTCCGTACCATTCAGCGTCACGTTGATCAACGACAGCGGCGTCTTTTCCAGCACGTTAGGATTGTCGGCAAGCGGCGCGAGCATCGGTGCGAAACCACGTCCATCGACACCATGACAATGCATGCAGTAAGTCGTGTAGACGCGGCTACCCGCATTGTTGGCAGGACGGGCGAGCGACACCCTGGTCGCTTTCGGATCGTAGGAATAAGCGGGGCCGCCCGCGCCTCCCTGTGCCGGCAGTGACTTCAGATAACGCGCGATAGCGCCGACATCGGCGTCGGTCATCGACTGCGTGCTGTTGTTGATCACGCTCGTCATCGAACCGAAGGCCGACGCATGCTGGTTCGCCCCTGTCTTCAGGAATTGGCCAATATCCGCGTCCGACCAGCGCCCCAAGCCCGCGTTATGGTCTCCCGTCAGATTCGATGCAAACCAGTTGTCGACAGGACCGCCGGAGAGATACGCACGGCCGCTTTCATCGAGCGCCTTCTCCTGGAAGGCAACGCCGCGCGGCGTATGACACGAGCCGCAATGTCCGAGGCCCTGGATGAGATACGCGCCGCGATTCCATGCGACGTCGTGCTCCGGCTTGTTCTGGTAAGCGCCTTTGTCGAGAAACACCATGTTCCAGAACTTCAGCGGCCAGCGCATGTTGAGAGGCCATTTGATGTCCGATTCCCGGTTCGGCTGCTTCACAGACGCGACGCCTTTCATGAAGTACGCGTAGAGCGCCCGCATGTCGTCGTCGTTCACCTTTGCGTACGACGGATACGGCATCGCGGGGTACAGGTTACGACCGTCTCTCGCGACACCTTCGCGCATCGCACGCCTGAAGTCTTCCTCGCTGTAGCGACCGATGCCCACGTCCGGATCAGGCGTGATATTCGTCGAGTAGATCGCGCCCATCGGCGTAATCATCTTCAGGCCGCCCGTGAATGGCTTGCCGGGCGCCACGGTATGGCATGCGGCGCAGTCCCCGGCTTTCGCGAGGTATTCGCCCCGCTTGATGAGGTCGGTGTCGGCGGCATCGGCATGGACCGACACCAGAGACGGCGCGAGCACGCACCCGATCGCGAATGCCTTCAATACGCTTGTCATGGTCGGCCGTCCTTTACGCAGTCTGCAACTGGCTGCCTACGGGTAAGCGCCGTAGCCGCTTGCCCGTCGCTGCATAGATCGCGTTGGCGAGCGCAGGCATCGCCGCGGCCGTGCCGGGCTCGCCGATTCCGCCCGGCGCTTCGCCGCTCTTCACGATATGCACGTCGATCTCAGGCGTTTCGTTGATGCGCAGAATGCGATAGTCGGTGAAGTTGTTCTGCTGCACTCGCCCACGTTCGATCGTGATTTCGCTGTAGAGCGCCGCAGTGATTGCGAAGATCACACCGCCCTGAATCTGCGCTTCCACCGTGTTCGGATTGACGACCATCCCGCAATCGACGGCGCACACCACGCGATTCACTCTGACCTCGCCCTGCTCCACCGTCACATCGGCGACCATCGAAAAGAAACTGCCAAACGCGTGCATCACCGACACGCCGCGCCCTTGCCCTTTACCTACCGCACGACCCCAACCCGCCGCCTGCGCCGCAACGTTCAGAACATTCAGTGCGCGCGGTGACTTGCCGAGCAGATCCTGCCGGTATTTCACCGGGTCGACTTTGGCTTGCGCCGCGAGTTCGTCGATAAAACTTTCGACAACGAACGTGCCGCGGGTTGGACCCACGCCCCGCCAGAATGCGGTGGGAATATCGTGGGGCTCCTGACGCACGTAGTCGATCAACTGATTCGGCAATTCATAGGGAAGGCTGGCGGATACTTCGACCGCATCGGGATCCACGCCATTCTTGACGAACGCAGGGGCAAACCTCGCGATGATCGACGACCCGACGATGCGATGCTGCCACGCGACCGGTCGGCCATTCGCGTCCAGCCCCGCCGAGATTTTGTCGTAGTAGTAAGGACGGTACATGTCGTGCTGGATGTCTTCCTCGCGCGTCCAGGTCACTTTCACCGGCACGTTCAGCTGCTTGCCGACCTTCAATGCCTGCGTGATCGCATCGACTTCCAGCCGCCGTCCAAAGCCGCCGCCGAGCAGATGGTTATGCACCACTATTTTGTCGGCGGGCAGGCCCGTCACTTTGACGCCGGCATCGACGGCACGCGTGGGCACCTGGGTGCCGACCCAGATATCGCAGCCGTCCGCACGGACGTGCACCGTGCAGTTGATCGGCTCCATCGTCGCATGTGCGAGAAACGGTTGCTGGTAGACGGCATCCATGCGCGTCTTTGCGTGGGAGAACGCAGCGTCCACATCGCCGTCCTTACGCGCAACGGCACCGTCGCGCAGCGACGCGTTGGCCAGATCGTCGACGATCGTTTGCGTCGAAACCGCAGCGCCGGCGCCCTCGTTCCATACGATCTTCAACGCCGCCGCCCCGCGTTTCGCGGCCCACGTGTGATCGCCAATCACGGCGACACCATTGTCGATTTTCACGATCTGACGCACGCCCGCAATCGTCCTCGCGGCCGAGTCGTCGACGCTCGCCAGCGTACCGCCGAACACCGGACAATTGACGATCGCCGCGTACACCATGTCGGGCAAACGGACATCGAGCCCGAACATTGCGGTGCCATCCACTTTCTCCGGCGAATCGAGACGCTTTGCCGTCGTGCCGATCAGCTTGAAGTTCTTCGGATCCTTCAACGGTACGTTCTGCGGTACGGGCAACTTCGCCGCGGCATCGACCAGTTGACCGTAGGCAATGCTGCGTTTCGTGTCGGTGTGAACCACCTGTCCATTTTCCGCGTGGCACGTCGAAGGTTCGACTTGCCACTGCTGTGCGGCCGCATTGACGAGCAGCGCGCGTGTCGTGGCACCCGCACGGCGCATCGGCTCCCAGGCGTAGCGGATCGACGTCGAGCCGCCCGTTAGCTGGCCACCTAGCAACGGGTCCGTGAAGAGCTTTTCATTGGGCGGAGCATGATCGACCGTCACGCTGTCGAGCGGCACTTCCAGCTCCTCGGCGATCAACATCGGAATCGATGTGTACACGCCCTGTCCCATTTCAACCTTCGGGATGATCAGCGTGACTTTGCCGGCCTTATCGATCTGAACGAATGCATTCGGGGAGAACACGCCCTCTTGCGGCGTCTCCACACCGTCGCCGCCGATCACCGTCTTGCGCAAATCGTCATTGCCGCCCTGACTACGCGCCTGCATGCTGAAACCGACCAGCAGACCACCGCCCGATAGTGCGACGACACTTGCGCCGAACTTCAGAAATGCGCGGCGAGTGAAAGGTGGGGTCTCGTATTCGTGCTTTTTCCCGTTCTGCGCGTCGAGCAGTCCTTGCGACATGTCACGCCCCTCCCGCCGCCTGCCTGATCGCCGCGCGAATGCGGTTGTACGTGCCACAGCGGCAGATGTTTCCCGACATCGCGGTATCGATGTCGGCATCGCTCGGTTTCGGATTCTGGGTCAGTAGCGACGCCGCCTGCATCACCTGGCCGGACTGACAGTAGCCGCACTGGACCACGTCGATTGCGCGCCACGCCGCCTGAACGCGCTTGCCGACCGGCGTGTCGCCGACGGCCTCGATCGTCGTGATAGCCCGGTCACCGACCGCGGCGACCGGCAGCACGCACGAACGCACGGCAACACCGTCCAGATGCACCGTGCAAGCGCCGCACTGGGCGATGCCGCAGCCGAATTTCGTGCCGGTGAGCCCGACGATGTCGCGCAACACCCAAAGCACGGGCATGTCCGGCGGCGCATCAACGGGATGAGGCTGGCCGTTGATATTGAGCTCGATCATTGCAGTTCTCCGACCTCGTTATTGGTCGGGTCGGGGCTAAACCCCGACCCGGGTTCAGCCATTCACTCGTTCAGGGCTTTGAGCAAGGCGTCGGCGAGGCCATGATCGGAACGGGGATTCTGGCCCGTGATGAGCTCGCGATCGCGTGTGACGTGGGGTTCGAAAGCCTGGGTATTGCTCGTGAGAATGCCTCCGGCGGCCTGCAGCGCATCGCCCACGTAAAATTTCATCTTGCCTTTCAGCAACTGGTCTTCGGCGATCTTTTCTTCCTGGTCGGAGAAGATCGTCATTTTGTAGCCGGCATACTGCCAGCCGCCTCCGACCGCCTTGGCGGCGGCCATGTCGTCCTTTTCCAGGGCGGCGCGAAACTCTGTCATTTCCGGCACCGCTGCGATCAACGTAATGGGGCCGTGACACAGCAACGCAGTCGGCTTGGCCTTGCCGTGGAAGTGACGCAGGATCACGGCAGTATCGGGATCCTGGGATATGTCGATGATCGGCGC
Source organism: Paraburkholderia sp. BCC1884 (assembly GCF_900996225.1). Classification (GTDB taxonomy): domain Bacteria; phylum Pseudomonadota; class Gammaproteobacteria; order Burkholderiales; family Burkholderiaceae; genus Paraburkholderia. Next base: position 238,720 of record NZ_CAAJGL010000123.1, read on the forward strand.
GTGGCCTCCAGGAACGAATACGGCAGCGTACTCATCCAGACCTCCGTCGATCACGGAGCGCAATGTGCGCGGCTTGGTCATCGCCGGATAGGCGTTGAAAAAGTCGAGCGCGGCCTGGAAGGCCTTAGTGCTGTTGTTGAAATGCGCAGCGCTGCGAGAAACTTCGTCGATGATCGGCTTTCCGCCCGTAGGGGTAGCGAGCACGATTTCGTATCCGCCCTCCACGAGCGCCATCGCCGGTACGACCAGCTCGTTCAGGTAGGTTCCAATCGAAGCAACCTGCCCGCCTCGCAGTTCGAGTTTGTCCGCATTCGATCCTACGATCAATACCGTTCCCTTACTCATATAGCCTCCGTTGGCCTGATTTAAAGCGCCGTCACCCGTGAGTGCGTCTCGTGATCCGACACGCCACAAAAAATAGCTTTGCCCTACTGCAGTCGTGCGCTAGAAGTCCTGCCTGGCGCGTAGGCAATGGCACCACCCGCGCCCTCGATCCCGGCCACCACTTCATCGAGCTTCTCTTTACGGCGAGCCGCGACGGCAACCTTCGCGCCATTACTCGCGAGCAGGCGGGCCACTTGGGCGTCAATGCCGGTGCTGCCACCCGTAATCAGTACGACTTTCCCTTCAATACCCGCGCTCATGGCGATACCTATTCGGCAGTGGTTAGTTCAACCCGGAATTCCGTCACATCTGGCGCATCACCATCAGGCGCATCTCGGTCATGTCTTCGATCGCGTAGCGCACCCCTTCGCGGCCGATGCCCGAATCCTTCACGCCGCCATAGGGCATGTTGTCGACGCGGAACGACGACACGTCGTTGATGACCACACCGCCCACGTCGAGGTCGTCCCAGGCTCGATACGCATGGGCTAACGAATCGGTGAAAATGCCCGCTTGCAGGCCGAAGTCGCTGGCGTTGACGACGTCGAGCGCCTGGTTGAAGTCATCGAATTTCTCGAGAATGGCGATCGGGCCGAATGCCTCTTTGCGATACAGGTCCGTCTCGCGCCCGACACTCTCCAGCAGCGTCGCTTCGAACATCGCGCCGTCCACCTTGCCACCCGCGATGATCTTTGCACCCGCCGCGACGGCACTCTCCATCCAGCCGGAGAGGCGCCGCGACTCCGACAGGGAGATCATGGGACCGACGAATGTTTCCTCGTTCTTCGGGTCACCCATCTTCAGAGACTTCGTCTTCGCGATCAGCTTCTCGCGCAGCGCATCGTAAATAGACGCGTGCACGATGATCCGCTGCACGCCGATGCAACTTTGCCCCGACTGGTAATACGCGCCGAAGGCAAGTCGATCCACGACGTAGTCGAGTTTGTCGCCCTGATCTCCATCGACGATCACGGCCGCATTGCCGCCCAACTCCAGCACCACTTTCTTCTTGCCCGCCTTTGCCTTCAGATCCCAGCCGACGGCCGGCGAGCCGGTAAACGACATCAGCTTGAACCGGGGGTCGGTGGTGAAGAGATCGGCACCGTCACGATGCGCCGGCAGGATCGAAAATGCGCCCTTTGGCAAATCTGTTTCAGCCAGAACTTCACCGATAATCAGTGCGCCGATCGGCGTGCGGCTCGCCGGCTTCAGCACGAACGGCACGCCTGCCGCAAGTGCGGGCGCGACTTTGTGAGCGGCCAGATTCAGAGGAAAATTAAATGGCGAAATAAACGAACAGGGGCCTATCGGTACACGCTTCACATACGCGTGATAACCCTTGGCGCGCGCCGAGATTTCGAGGTTCAGGATTTCACCGCCAATGCGCACCGATTCTTCCGCCGCGACCTTGAATGTATCGATCAAGCGGCTCACTTCGCCGCGCGAGTCTTTGATCGGCTTACCGGCTTCGATGCAAAGCGCCATCGCCATTTCATCGAAGCGTTCGCCAAAACGCTTCACGCAGTGTTCGAGTACGGCTTGACGTTTGAACGGGGCAAACGCGCGCATCGCCGGCATAGCCGCAACGGCCAGGCCAATCGCCTTGTCGATCGCCTTCGCGTCGGCCAGCGCTACGCGCGTGGCCACTTCGCCGCTGAATTTATCGGTGACCTCAAGATCGGTATTCGCCGCGACCGCCTCATTGGCGATGTAGTACGGGTAACTCTTCTGCAGCATGGCACGCTCTCCTTCGATTGACCACGGCGCGTAGCGTCGAAACGAAGCCCCGGTCTTTCCAGAACTGCCGTACGCCACTCACACCAAGGTCGAGAATAGTCGGCGACCGACCAGGCGTCTTTCCAGAAACGACTGCGAATGTCCGCTTTCCACGACGCATCTCAACGCGCCGGACGCTTTGAATCCAGCGTAATGGTGCAGGTCATACCCATCGCGATATGAATGCCGTTCGGTACGCGGTCGAGATGGATGCGCACCGGCACACGTTGAGCCAGCCGTACCCACGTGAATATCGGGTCCACGTTGGCAAGCAGTTCGCCCGAGCCGGTAGGATTGTCGCGGTCGACAATTCCGCTCGCGATGCTGTCCACATGACCGTCGATGTCGACATTGCCGCCCAGCAACTGGATGGTCGCCTTGTCGCCTACGTGCACCCCCTGGATTTTCGTCTCCTCGAAATAGCCATACACCCAGAACGAGTTTGAATCGATCATGGCCATGCGCGCCACGCCCGCGCTGGAGAAGTCACCGGGGTAAAGGTTCAGATTGGTGATGTAGCCGTCGGTGGGCGCGCGCACCTCGCTTCTCACGAGGTCGAGACGAGCCGTTTCCTGCCGCACGAGCGCCGCCTTCAGGCTGGCTTGTGCCGCTGTATAAGCGGCCCGTGCGGCGTCGAGTGCCGAGTGAGATTGCTGCGATTGCAGCGCGTAGTCCGAGCGTATTTCTTCCGATACGACATCGCCCGACAACTTTTCGCGCCGGGCGGCCTGGTCTTTGCGCATTTTCGATTCGAACAAGCTGGCATTCATCAGCGACTCGGCCTGTTGCAATTGCGCCTTCGCCCGCTCCGTGTCCGCATCGGCCTGCTGCACCGCATATCTGAAGCGATCCGGGTCCAGCACATAGAGCACTTCACCCTTGCGGACCCACTCGTTATCCTTGACCCGCACTTCCTTGACGAGACCGGACACATCGGTCGACAGGTTGATCACATTCGCGCGAACGCGCCCGTCACGCGTCCAGGGTGCATACATGTATCGTTGCCAGATCGCATGAATCAGCAGGAGGGCGATCACTAACGCAACCAGCGTTACGGCGATTCGAATGAGATACTGCTTGTTCATCTTCCGCCCCGTTCGCTCGACGCACCGTCCGGTGCGTAGTTGGCTGTCACGCTTTCTGGATGATGAGCGCCGCCCCGCAGAACAACGATGCGAATAGCGCTACTCGGAAAAGACCGGGATGCCACGCAAACCGATATACGCCGACTCTTGCCAGCAGTAGGTCTAGCGCTATGAAAACCACCACGCTCGCAACAAACACGAGCAGCAGCACGGGTGCGAGGAATCCGAACAACTCGATTTCAACGGGCATCGCCTTCACCTGAGTGGGTCGATCTATGTCTGGGGAACGTGCCATCCAGGCCAAGCCAGATAGACGAGCCGTTCGTTGGAATCATTGTGAGCTTCCGACTTTGCGGAGATTGCCTGAGGCATCAGCCATACCATCTCGCCTGCGGGAAAGATGGCGTCGCTTGCTTCCGGGAAGTCATCTTGCTTCGCATATTACTGCGGCTGGAAACGACACGTTTTCCGCTACGCACGGCGAATTTCGAAGACAAACTAACATTCGATGCATTCGCGGTGGGAATCACCGTCATTCAAGTCGCGACCACGCCCAAGCGATTGAGATTCGCTTGCGTCGAGCCAGTATTTCTCGACACCACGCCTTCATTCGAAATGGCACGGCGTCCTGATCTATTTGATCCAGCCGTGTATTTTTGAAGCCTTGGTGATCCGAAAGTACTGGAGGTTACGATCATGAAGACACATTCACTCGCGCTTGCGTTGCTGGCCGCCGTTACTCTGGCGACTCCGCTCGCGTCTTCGGCGCAGTCCAACGATCCTGTCAGCCGCTCGGAGGTCAAGGCAGAGTTGCGACAAATCGAGCACGCCGGCTATAACCCTGCTCGCGCTGAAGATGCTAGCTATCCTGCCGACATCGAGGCCGCGGAAGCCCGTCTGACACCGGAGACGCCGGCATCGCGAGGCGATTCCGTAGGTGCTGGTGCGAGCATAGCGGGGAGCTTGCCTGCGCCGGGCGCACGCTTGCCTTGAAGGCGTCATGCCTCCATCGCACACGGTCTACTTCGTATCTTCGCTAACGGAGATGAAATTGAAGCCGCTGCGTACTACCGCTCTGCTTGCGGTAATCATGGCATTCCCGCCTGTTACGTTCGCGCAGAACGCGAATGGACCGCTCACCCGTGAGCAGGTTCTTCAGGATCTGCGCGATCTCGAAGATGTCGGCTATCGGCCGGCACAGGCGTCCAGCTTGCGCTTCCCTTATGACATCGAGGCGGCGGAGCAGCGTGTCGCCGCGAAGAAGCGCTCGCAACTTTCGCCAGGTGAAGCGGAGCCCGGACCACGATCCGCTTCCGAACCCGACAACGCATCGATATCGAACCCAGCGAGACAGCCTTAATGCGGCGCCCGTCGTTTCAACCGGCAACGCCAACTGCTATCCGTAACGATGTCAAGGTCCGGCTTGACGTGACTGTATTCATGACTGGAGGTTTACCATGCACCGCAGCCTTATCGCGGGACTCCTCTTCGCTGTGACCGCTTCTCTTGCATCGCCAGCCTTTGCGAGCGGATACGGTCCGGCGCCTTTCTACCGTCCTGATACGGGTGCACCAGCCTCACAGCGAGGACCCGGTGACCATTCGTTCTTTTCCCGGCACCGGAAAATCGATGCCGCAAATGGAACCGATGCAGGCGGAGTCGAGACATACGGGACTCAGTCCGGCACCGAAAGAACGTCGCCCGATCGTCAGTAGGTATTCAGCCTCGCTGACAAGACGACCGTCGGTTCCGGATGCAATGTCTGTATCGCTCGTCAGGACTCGACAGCGTAAGTGGTGGGATTCTTGCGTTGACTGGGCGCGAAATACCGGAGGGCGGCAACTAAAGCGGCCGCCCACAACGACTGCATCGCATAGAACACCGCCTGGGGCAGCGCGGAGAACGTCGCCATTTTCCAGAACGCGTGACTGCGGAGGATATGGCGCGTGCCCTTGAACTGATCCGCGATACTCGCTCTGGACGCGACCGCTCCGGCGGCGGGCGCGCCAGTCCAGATGATCGCGGCGACGCAGGCCGTCAAAGCAGCGAGTGCGGCCGAAGCGGTACGCCGCGCGTCATCGATTCGACGCGTAGTGCACCGCTATGTCAGCACCATCCGGCATTCAGCTCTAGCTTTCAGTTTCAGCCAACACGTGCGGCATGCGGACGGCTAAGCCGCCGTCGATACGTAGCCCGTTGCGCGGCTGGTCCGGTGGCAATTCGACGGGGGCGCACGCATCCACAGCCGACGCCAGTACCATTGCACCCACGTTGCGAGGCGTCGGCCTGGCCGGACGAGGACGAAATATCTCATCGCCTGGGAGGATCGCGGCCCCGCTCATCGCGCAGCGGCCGGACACGCGTGCTCGCGCAGATACCCACAACTGTTCGCGATAACAGCACCTCGTCGGATCTCGCCAATCGAGCGTGACCGTCAACGCGCTGGGCCGGTCGATGACCCGCACAGACGGCTGCCACTTCGAGACACTGCTTTCGACACAAGGCCTGCGTCTCACAACGGTTTCAAAGGCTTCTTCGATGGCGATTTTCGGACCCACGGGCAATGACAGAAGATTGATCGTTTGGGTCCACGGATCGACGAGGGTTGCATCTAGCAGCATTTGCGCCTCCATTCGACAGTGACATTCGACGCTTGCGGACTGTTGTTGCGAGAGCCGCAGGCCTGTACCCAAGATATCTCCGCGGGACGCGACGGGCCAGCCCTACGATGGGTTGCGGCCCATCAAGGAACAATGCGCAACCCCATACCTTTGTTTAGCGTGATATCGAAATGAGTGACGTTCGCGGTGTCGAGGAAATGGATCGCGACACCTTCAAACCATTTGGACGCGCTCGCAGCGCGCGGTCGCGGCGGTATCGCGTGGGCATCCCCGATCGACACTCGCTGTAGTCGCGTTGGGTACCCTTTCATCGGCAATCGGATACGGTGCGCCAACAACCACCCTATACGCGGGTATAGGGTGCTGCGGCTGCCGTACATTCTCACCATACTGCAGTACGATTTCGCGACGCGCCCCCTCGGGTTAGTGTTCTGCTATCGGGAGAGAAGAGTCAGCGGTGCCCGAACGTGTGCCCTGCATCGTATGCCCACAGAACCAGGGTGTGCCGAGACATGAAATTCGCATGCCTTAACGAAAGGTGATAACGATGGACGCCAACGCGCTGGATCTGTCACGGCTGCAGTTCGCCATCACGGTGTCCGTTCACATTATTTTTCCCGCCATCAGCATTGGGCTTGCCAGCTTTCTGGCCGTGCTCGAAGGTTGCTATCTGAAGACCGGCAAAGCGCACTACAAGGAACTGTGCGTTTATTGGGCGAGGATCTTCGCCGTCGGCTTCGGAATGGGCGTGGTCTCCGGCGTGGTGATGGCGTATCAGTTCGGCACCAACTGGTCGGGCTTCGCGAAATTCGCCGGTCCGATCACGGGTCCGCTTCTCACGTACGAAGTGATGACCGCTTTCTTTCTCGAAGCGGGGTTCCTCGGCATCATGCTGTTCGGCTGGGACAAGGTCGGGCCCAAAGCTCACTTCGCGGCCACGGTACTCGTTGCGATCGGTACGCTGATCTCGACGTTCTGGATACTGTCCTCCAATAGCTGGATGCAAACGCCGCAGGGCTACAGAATCGAGAACGGGCACGTCGTGCCGGTGGACTGGCTGGCCATCATCTTCAACCCCTCGTTCCCCTATCGACTCGCGCACATGACGATGGCCGCCTTTATCGTCGCGGCGCTGATCGTCGCCGGGACGGGGGGATGGCACCTGCTGCGCGGTCGGCGGGACCCTGAAGTAAGGACCATGTACTCCATGGCGCTGTGGCTATTGCTCGTACTCGCCCCTATCCAGGCGCTCGTCGGCGATCAGCACGGTCTGAACACGCGTCACTATCAGCCGGCCAAGATTGCCGCCATCGAAGGTCTGTGGGAGACCGAGAAGGGCGGCACTTCGCTCAATCTCATCGGCTTTCCGGACATGCAAGCCGAACAGACTCGTTATGCCATCAAGATTCCGCATCTCGGCAGCCTGATCCTCACGCATAGCTGGGACGGCGAAATCCGCGGCCTGAAGGAATTCCCCAAGGAAGACCGTCCTAACTCGTCGCTGATCTTCTGGACGTTCCGCATCATGGCCGGCCTCGGCGTGCTGATGATCCTGACCGCGATCGTGGGCGCGCTTCTTCGGCGCGGCGGAAAACTGTTCGAGTTTCGCCCCTACCAGTGGTTGACGGTTCTCATGGGACCAATGGGCATCGTCTCGTTGATCGCCGGCTGGATTACTACCGAGGCGGGCCGTCAACCGTGGGTGGTCTACGGTGTCCTTCGAACCAAAGACGCGGTGTCGCCCTTGACCGCACAAAGCGCGGGGCTATCACTGCTGATTTTTATCATGGTCTATAGCCTCGTATTCGGTACGGGCATTTACTACATCCTGAAGCTTATTTTCGTGGGTCCAGGTCACGCAGAAGATCACGCATCGGTCTCCGCGCCCGCCCAGCCGGCGGAAGCGAGCGGCCGACGTCCGCTTGCTGCGGCCGCCACCGAGTAAGTGCGGGTCAACCAAGCCGGTTCGGCGCAAAGGAGGGTGGCATGGATGTCACTGTGATATGGGCCGCCATCATCGCCCTGGGTCTGTTTATGTACATCGTCCTCGACGGGTTCGACCTCGGCGTCGGGATGATCTTTCCATTCTTCCCCGCCGATTCCGAGCGGGACATGATGATGCATAGCATCGCACCGGTATGGGACGGCAATGAAACGTGGCTCGTGCTCGGCGGCGCCGCGCTGTTCGCTGCCTTTCCGCTGGTCTATTCGGTGGCGCTGTCGGGCCTCTATCTCCCGATCATCTTCATGCTGGTTTGCCTGATTTTTCGCGGCGTGTCATTCGAAGTGCGCGGCAAGGCTACGCGTACGAAAAATGTCTGGAGCCTCGCGTTTATCTGCGGCTCCGCGGGCGCAGCATTCTTCCAGGGTGTGATCCTGGGTGCGTATCTTCATGGCATCCCCGTGAGCAACGGTGTTTTTTCAGGCGATCCGTTTTTTTGGGTAACGCCCTTCAGCTTTTTCACGGGGATGGGCCTGATGTTCACCTACGCCCTTCAGGGCGCTACCTACCTCGTGATGAAAACCGAGGGGGATTTTCAGGCTCGCCTTCGCACACTCGTGTGGCCGCTCACGCTCGCCTTGCTCGGATTCGTCCTGGCTGTGAGCATCTGGACGCCGCTGACGGATGCGCAGATCGCCTCGCGCTGGTTCAGCTCGACATTTCGTTACAGGTTATATCCCATCCCCGTGCTGGTCGCGATTACTGCGGTGCTGATGTACAACGCGGTCAAGCGCAAACTGGAGGCCGCTCCGTTCGTGCTATGCCTCGTCCTAATTTTGCTGGGTTATATCGGCCTTCTGGTGAGTATATGGCCGTATGCCATTCCAAATAGCGTGACGCTGTGGGATGCGGCTTCGCCTCGCTCCAGTCAGCTGTTCACGCTTGTCGGTGCGGTGATCATCATTCCGGTGATTTGTGTTTATACGACCGCGGGCTATTGGGTCTTCCGCGGAAAAGTCGACCCAGAAAGTCAATATCATTAACGGAGCGCTTCGCCATGTCGAACTCGTCATCCGGGTCGGAATCCACGTTCGGAAAGCGCATGATGTGGTTCGTCTTATTGTGGCTAGTGGGGTTTGGCGGCACGGTACTGCTCGCGCTGCCCTTTCACCTCATGGTTGCCGCAGCCATGCGTCACTAGCGTGGCCAGCCCGCTTCTGGCGGTATGCATCTGCTATCGATCGTGAGTGGACTGGACCAGACAGCTCCACTGCCTGGGCGCGCCCGGTTTGCTCGTGACAGTACAGTTGCAAGCGCTGACTTTAATCAGGCGCCCGTGCGCGACTTCTTCGTCGGGCGATTCCGCAGCCTGCTTGGCCAAGGTACATGCCTCGATCTTGCTTGCGCCCACGCCGTGATACGTCTTGATCGTGTAGGCCAGCGCCGAACCCGCACCGCATGCGAGCGTTAGCGCCACGCCGATAGTCGACAGCTTCATATCCGCCCCTTACTCCACCGTTTCGTCTTGAGCATCGGCCGGTTGCTGTTGCTGTTCGCCGGCTGGCTCGAAGGTCACCTCTTTCTTCTCCGCATCGTAACGACACACGACGCGCAAGCCTTCCAACACACTGCCGCCAAGCATCGCTTTCGCCAACTGGTTTTCTACCTGCTGCTGAATTTGCCGACGCAATTCCCGCGCGCCGAATTCCGGACGATAACCTTCCGCGGCCAGATGATCGACAATGGACTCGTCGAAAACCAGATCGACATTCTGACCGCTTGCCATCCGGCTGACGTTTTCGAGTTGCAGGCGCACGATGTGCCGCGTCTCTTCACGGCTCAGCGACTTGAAAAGAATGATGTCGTCGATGCGATTGATGAACTCCGGTCTGAAATGCTGCCGTAGCACGTTCATCACACCGCCCTGCACCGAGGCTGAACCTCCCTCGCCAAGAAAGCCGGGGCCGGCGCGCTTCTGCCCTGCGATCACATCGGCCCCGAGGTTGCTGGTCGCGATGATCAGCGTATTGCTGAAATCGACGACACGACCCTTGCCGTCAGTCAGCCGGCCGTCGTCGAAAACCTGAAGCAGCACGTTGTACACATCGGGATGCGCCTTCTCGATTTCGTCGAGGAGAATCACACTGTAGGGTTTGCGACGAACGCGTTCCGTCAACTGGCCGCCTTCGTCGTAGCCGACGTAACCCGGCGGCGCTCCAATCAACCGCGCGACCGTGTGTCGTTCCATGTATTCGCTCATGTCGAAGCGCAGCATCGCGTCTTCGTCGCCGAACACGACTTCTGCCAGCGCCTTCGCCAGTTCCGTCTTGCCTACGCCCGTCGGTCCGAGAAACAGAAAAACCGCCGTCGGACGATGGCGTGCCTGCAGACCGGCGCGGGAACGACGAATCGCGTCGCTAACGGCGACAACCGCCTCGTCCTGACCGATGACGCGCAGATGCAAGCGCTTTTCCATATCGAGAAGCCGCTTCTTCTCTTCGGCAGTCAACTGCGCTACCGGAATACCCGTCAGCCTCGCCACGATCTCGGCAACCTCGGTCATGCTCACGTGCGAGGTATGGGTGCCCACGCTCTGTTGCCACGCAGCTGTCGCATCGCGCAGCGCCTGTTCCCTGGTGGCAATTTCGCTATCGAGCGCGTGCGCCCGGTCGAACAGTTTGCGCGACGCGGCGTAATCCTGTTCGCGGCGCAGTTGCCTCAGTTCGGATTCGAACTCGAGTACGGCGGCAGGCCGGGAAGTCGACGAGAGGTTGACGCGCGCCGCTGCCTGATCGATCAGATCGATCGCCTTATCCGGCAGAAAACGTCCGGTGATATAACGATCCGATAGCTCGGCTGCACCCACGATGGCATCGTCCTGAATGGTGACCTTGTGATGGGCCTCGAGTCTGTCGCGCAATCCGCGCAAAATATTGATGGTCTGCACGACGCTCGGCTCGGGAACCAGCACCGGCTGAAAACGACGCTCAAGGGCCGCATCTTTCTCGATGTACTTCTGATATTCGGCGAGAGTCGTCGCGCCGATCAGATTGAGTTCGCCGCGTGCCATGGGCGGCTTGATGACATTGGCGATGTCGAGCCCTCCCTCATTGCCGCCCTGCCCCGCGCCCACGATCGTATGAACCTCGTCGACGAACAACACCAGCGAGTCCTGATGCGCAAGAACTTCGTCGACGACCTTCTTCACGCGTTCCTCGAATTCGCCGCGGTATCTGGCGCCCGCGACCAGCGAATTGACGTTCAATTCGACGAGTCGCTTGTTGCGCAGTGATTCGGGCACGTCGCCATTGATCATTCTCTGTGCGAGGCCTTCGACAACGGCTGTCTTGCCGACACCCGGTTCGCCGATCAGCACCGGGTTGTTCTTCCGTCGGCGCGCAAGTACTTCGACCATCGTCTCGATTTCGCTCGAGCGGCCGATCACCGGATCGAGCCGGCCTTCGGTTGCCAGAGCGGTGAGGTCGCGGCTGTATTTGTCGAGCTCGGGCGTAGGGGAAGGCTGGCGAACTGCCGATGGGTGCTCCTGCGCGCCCGACGCGAGAAGCGTCTGCCGGCGCAAGGTTTGCCTCTGGATACCCAGTCGCGCAAGCAATTGCCCCGCGAAACTTTCCGGCACCTCACTGAGCCCGATCAGCAGATGCTCTGCCCCAACATAGTTGTGCCCGAGTTGCCTCGATGCCACGAAGGCGCGTTCCAAGGCGCTTTTCAACCGCGGTGACACGCCAATCGGCTCGTTCTCACGAGGCGCGGCTCCGCCGAGCTTTTCTGCATTGGCATCGACATAGCCGCGCACCTGTTCGGCGTTGACGCCGAGCGCGTTCAAAATGGCCACGACACCGGCGTTTTCGGCCAGCACATACAAAAGGTGTTCCGTGTCGACCTCGCGACGCCCCCATTGCACGGCAACTTCCGCCGCCCGCTGCAACATTTCGCGAGCAAGCTCGCTGAAATGCTGCTCGATGCTCACCGAGTCGGTGCCTTCCATCGACTGCTGCGTACCGCCAGTGTCCAGCTCCGACGCCTGAGCGCCGCCAAACAATGCCTCCAGCGGAGAGATCGCCCGTTGGTGACGAGTGATCTGAGCGTAGTGAAAATCGCAAACATCGAGCACGCGTCGCTGGCCGTTCTGGAGGACGGCGAGTCTGACCGTCGCGGGCCTTACGCCGCAGATATCGCAAAGCAATCGAGCCATGGTCTGGAATCTCCATGCGAGGGCGAAGCGGACAAGCACGTCACGTCACAAGGCTGCGCCGACGCGGGCGTGCGATGGATAGTCGAATGGCGGACACCACCTACCTTATCGAAACCGGTTATAGCATGGGATGTATTGGCATGCGGTGTAGCGTGTTCGGATCGGCAAAATCCACATCGATCACGAAAAACAATGCGGGAGGCTGGCGCCGATGCTCCTTCGAACCCGCAAAAACCGTGCAAACTGGAAATACATGGCGATTGAAATCGTTGACGATGAGATTCGACGCGAGAGCCTCTCGCAAGCAAGCTGATATCGAAAAATCATTCTCGATACCGTGCGCTACCCATACGGGGAACATCCATGGAACGATTGAGCCGTCGTCAGTTCCTCAAGGTCTCTGCTGCAACCTTAGCGGGCTCGAGCGTTGCCCTTCTGGGCTTCTCGTCGAGTGAAGCCGTCGCTGAGGTTCGCCAATATAAGCTCAGCCGGGCAACCGAGGTTCGCAATACCTGCACGTACTGTTCAGTCGGGTGCGGGGTACTCATGTACGCCCTCGGCGACAACGCCAAAAACGCCAAGGGCAGCATCATCCACATCGAGGGCGATCCGGACCATCCGGTCAATCGGGGGACGCTGTGCCCAAAGGGCGCCAGCCTGCTGGATATCGTTCATAGCGATGCCCGGCTCAAGGTTCCGGAGTACCGTGCCCCGGGTACCGACAAGTGGGTACAGATATCGTGGAGTGATGCATTCGACCGGATCGCAAGGCGCCTGAAGGCCGATCGCGATGCGAATTTCATCCACAAAACTGCCGAAGGCAAGACGGTCAACCGATGGGTCACCACGGGATTTCTCGCGGCTTCAGCGGCCAGTAACGAGGCCGGCTATCTGACCCACAAGATCGTCCGCAGTATGGGGATGCTCGCATTCGACAATCAGGCGCGCGTCTGACACGGCCCCACGGTGGCAGGTCTTGCCCCGACGTTCGGCCGCGGTTCGATGACGAATCATTGGGTTGATATCCGTAATGCCGATGTGATTCTGGTGATGGGCGGCAACGCAGCCGAGGCACACCCTTGCGGATTCAAATGGGTGACCGAGGCAAAGGCACATCGTAGCGCGCGTCTGATCGTGGTCGATCCGCGCTTTACGCGCACCGCGTCTGTTGCCGATTACTACGCGCCTATCCGGACCGGCACCGACATCGCATTTCTGGGCGGGGTGATCAACTATCTGCTCACGACAGACAAGATCCAGCACGAGTACGTTCGTCACTACACGGACTTCAGCTTTATCGTTCGAGAGGATTTCACGTTCAGCGAGGGACTCTACTCCGGCTACGATCCCGAGCGCCGGACCTACGATAAAAGCAGTTGGGACTACGAGTACGGCGAAGACGGCTACGTGAAGACGGATATGACGTTGTCACATCCTCGATGCGTCTATCAACTCATGAAGGCCCACTATTCCCGATACACACCGGAGATGGTGGAGAAAATCTGCGGCACACCCAAGGCCAGGTTTCTGCACGTGTGCGAACTGCTGGCCAGCACCGCGGTGCCCAATCGCGCCGGTACGCTTCTGTATGCGCTCGGATGGACACACCACTCGGTCGGCGCGCAAATCATCCGGACCGGCGCGATGGTTCAGCTGCTGTTGGGCAACATCGGCATCCTGGGCGGCGGCGTCAACGCATTGCGCGGTCATTCGAACATTCAAGGGCTGACCGATCTCGGGTTGTTGAGCGAGATGCTGCCGGGTTATATGACGCTGCCCACCGAGAACGACCAAGAGTACGACGCGTACATCCAGAAGCATACGTTGAAGCCTTTGCGGCCCAACCAGCTGAGCTATTACCAGAACTATCCCGCCTTCTTCGTCAGCCTCATGAAATCGTGGTGGGGTACCGCCGCGACCAGGGAGAACAATTGGGCGTACGACTACCTTCCCAAACCCGACAAGCCCTACGACGTCATTCAGAACGTCGAATTGATGACCCAGGGAAAGATGACTGGGTACGTCTGCCAAGGGTTCAACATGATCGCCTCCGCGCCGGATAAGGCGAAGGTTTTCGACGGCCTCTGCAAGCTCAAATGGCTGGTCATCATGGACCCGCTGGCGACCGAGACGTCCGAGTTCTGGAAGAACTTCGGGGAGTACCACGACGCCGATCCGGCCAGGATTCAGACCGAGGTCTTCCGGCTACCGACGACGTGTTTCGCCGAAGAGAGTGGCTCGGTCGTCAGTTCGTCACGCGTGCTTCAATGGCACTGGAAAGGCGCCGATGCGCCAGGCGAGGCGCTCGGCGACGCTGAGATCATGTCGAATATTTTCACGCGAATTCGTGAAATGTATCGCAATGAAGGCGGGGCTTTTCCCGATCCCATACTGAACCTGGACTGGAAATATTTCGATCCGGCAAGTCCCACTCCCGAGGAACTGGCCAAGGAATATAACGGCGTTGCAGTCAACGACCTGGTCGATCCGAAAGACCCTGAAAAACCGCTCGTGAAATCCGGGGAACAGCTCGCCGGTTTCTCCCAGCTTAAAGACGACGGTAGTACCGCCAGCGGATGCTGGATCTTCTGCGGCGCGTGGACTGAAGAAGGCAACATGATGGCGCGTCGCGACAATAGCGACCCCGCCGGTATCGGCCAGTCGTTAGGCTGGGCGTGGGCATGGCCCGACAATCGCCGGATTCTGTATAACCGCGCGTCGTGCGACGTGAACGGTCAGCCCTTCGATCCGTCCCGCAAGATCATCCAATGGGACGGCAAGAAGTGGGTCGGCGCCGACGTCCCCGACTACAAGGAAGATGAAGCACCTTCGCTCGGTATGGGGCCGTTCATCATGAACCCGGAAGGTATCGCACGCTTTTTCGCGCGATCGCAACTGAACGAAGGTCCGTTCCCGGAACACTATGAGCCGTTCGAGACGCCGCTGGGGTTCAACCCGTTGCATCCGAACAATCCGACCGTGACGAGCAACCCGATAGCCAGAGTGTTCCCATCGGATCGGGCGAAATTCGGCACCGCCGCGGAATATCCGCACACCGCCACCACGTATCGGCTGACGGAGCATTTCCACTTCTGGACAAAACACTCGCTTCTGAATGCGATCGTTCAACCCCAGCAATTTGTCGAGATCAGCGAACAACTGGCCCTCAAGGTTGGCGTGGTCGCCGGCGATATGGTCAAGGTCTCGTCGAAGCGAGGTCACATCATCGCGGTCGCCGTCGTGACGAAACGGCTCAAACCGTTGCTGGTCGACGGAAGAAGTGTCGAGACCGTCGGCGTACCGCTTCATTGGGGCTACAAAGGCGTGGCGAAACTCGGCTACCTCGCTAACACGCTCACTCCGTCGGTAGGCGATGGCAACACGCAAACCCCCGAATTCAAGTCCTTCCTTGTCAAAGTCGAAAAGGCGTGAGGCGAGACCATGTCATTACAATCTCTAGATATCAGACGCCTGTCCGCCACGACGGTTCTCCCACCGGGGGATCGTCGTCCGGTCACCGGCACGGTTGCCAAGTTAATCGATGTGACGAAATGCATCGGTTGCAAGGCATGCCAGACGGCCTGCATGGAATGGAACGATCTGCGAGACGAAGTCGGCGACAACATCGGCGTATATGACAACCCTCGAGACTTAACCGAGCACTCGTGGACCGTCATGCGTTTTACAGAATACGAGAACCCTGAAGGCGATCTCGAATGGCTGATCCGCAAAGACGGATGCATGCATTGCGAAGATCCGGGCTGCCTGAAATCCTGTCCGTCGCCTGGCGCGATCGTCCAGTACACCAACGGCATCGTCGACTTTCACGAGGAAAACTGTATTGGATGCGGCTATTGCATAGCTGGCTGCCCGTTCAATATTCCGCGCATGTCGAAAAAAGAGCATCGCGTTTATAAATGCACGTTGTGCTCGGACCGCGTCGCCGTCGGGCAAGAGCCGGCGTGTGCAAAGACGTGTCCAACCGGCGCGATCATGTTCGGCACCAAGGAAGACATGAAGCAGCAGGCGGCCGACCGCATCGTGGATCTGAAGGAGCGGGGCTTTCAGAACGCCGGACTGTACGACCCCGCCGCCGTTGGCGGAACGCATGTCATGTACGTTCTGCATCACGCTGACCAGCCGTCGCTTTATCACGGCTTGCCGGACCACCCGCGAATCAGCCCGATGGTGGAACTCTGGAAAGGCATTGCGAAACCGATAGCGTTGGCTATTCTTTTCCTTACCGCGATTGTCACTTTCTTCCACTACATCCGGATCGGACCTAACCAGGTGCACGCATCCGACGAAGAAGCCGCGCGTGCCGACATGGAAGCCTACAGGGAGAACCCCGATGAGCACCGGTAACGATGAACATCGCAATCTGATCGAGCGCTACAACGCGAACGAGCGGACGATACACTGGGTCACGGCGATCAGCTTCGTGATGCTGGCCTTATCCGGCCTCGCGATGTTTCATCCCGCGATGTTCTGGCTATCGGCGTTATTCGGCGGTGGTCAGTGGATGAGAGTCTTGCATCCGTTCATCGGGTTGGTCATGTTCTGTGGTTTCTCCGGCCTCGCGCTGCGGTACTGGCACCACAATCTGATCGACATGGACGACATCAAGTGGCTCATGCACATTCTCGATATTCTCAACAATCGCGAAGAAGGTGTGCCCGAAGTCAGCCGATACAACGCCGGCCAGAAAATGCTGTTCTGGACACTGCTGCCTTGCATGATGGTGTTGCTCGCATCGGGCGTAGTGATATGGCGGCGCTACTTTTCCGGCTATTTCCCGATTGACGTGATCCGGCTAGCGGCACTCGCCCACGCGGCCACCGCGTTTGTTCTGATCGCTGCCATCATGGTTCACATCTACGCCGGCATCTGGATTCAGGGAACCCTCGGCGCCATGCTGCACGGCTATGTAACACCTGGGTGGGCAAGAAAACACCACCCGAAATGGTTTCGCTCGCTGCTGAAGTCGCGCGATCCGCACTGACAATGTGTGCGCACGAAGGACGTGCGCACCTTAACGCTACACCGGAATATCTTCACCGGCGTTCGGGTAGCGCGGATACCAATTGTCTTTGACGCCAAGGGTGCGCACGTCGAACTCAACGTCGTTTTTGTAGCGTGGCGCATAGGTCGCGAATGCGGCCTCGATCTCTCGCCAACGCGCCTGCATACGCACGAGGTTAAAGGCGTGAGACACGATATAAAACTTGCCCGCAAGAATCTGCTTCATGACCAGTGCCGCATACTTGTCCGTCGCCATCCCTTCCTGAGTTTCCTTCGCCAGTTCAGACAGCACGAGACCCGGACAGATCAGCGCCACATCGATATGGGGCGGCACTTCTTCGCGTAGAGCGACCGTCATGGCCAGCACGCCGTGCTTACTGACGACGTAGCCGGCACCTTCGGGAATGGCATTGAAGAAGGAGTTTTCCGATCCGATGTTATAGATCGCCGCCGGGGTTCCTTGCGCAACGAAGCGCTTCCCGAACACCGAGACCCCGTTCCACACGCCGAACAGGTTGACGTTCAGGACCTTCTGCACGTCTTCAGGCGTGGCGTCGATGACGGTCGAGGGAATCGGCCCCACGCCCGCATTGTTGACGATCACGTCGACGCGTCCCAACTTGTCCCACGCGAAATTTGCCAGCGCTTCGACCTGATCCCGATGCGTCACGTCGCATTCGAAAATCTCGACCTGCGCGGCATCCTCACGCAACGCTTTGGCGGCCTCCTCAAGACGATCGAGCTGAATACCGGCCAGAACCAGATGCGCGCCCTGTTGTGCAAATTGCTTTGCCAGTGCAAAACCGATGCCCGTGGCACCGCCTGTGATGACTACCACCTTGCCGTTGAAATCCTGCATGACGACCCTCTCGAATGAGACCCATTGAATCCACGCGAACCCACATCGCACAGGGCCGACCTTATTCGACTTCACGGAACACTGCCCGTGCCAGTGCGCGTGGGAAAAACCTGCAGAACAGTAAGATGGAGGTATCCCTAAGGGGAGCGTGCGAATAGATAAATAGCGGTGTTTCCTGAGAACATCGATTCAGTTCGACGAGTCAAAATAAGCTGACGGCTGCGTCCAGGTGCTGTCGTCTTCTTCGGTGATTGAACACAACTACGTGACCCTATGTTCGAACGCAGCCGCTATACGCTTGACCAGATCGATCCGGACCTGGAGGCCGCAATCCGGAAGGAGGACCGGCGTCAGGAGGATCACATCGAATTGATCGCGTCCGAGAATTACACGTCGCCAGCCGTCATGGCGGCACAAGGCTCGCAGCTCACCAACAAGTATGCCGAGGGCTATCCCGGCAAGCGCTATTACGGCGGCTGCGAATACGTCGACGTGATAGAACAGCTGGCGATCGATCGCGTCAAAGAACTCTTCCACGCCGAAGCGGCCAACGTTCAACCTCACTCGGGATCGCAGGCCAACGAAGGGGTGTTCTTCGCCATGCTCAACCCGGGCGACACCATCATGGGTATGAGTCTCGCCGAAGGCGGACACCTGACTCATGGCATGCCGCTGAACATCAGCGGCAAGTGGTTCAACCCGATCAGCTACGGTCTGAACGCCGAGGAAGATATCGACTATGTCGGCCTCGAAAGGCTGGCCCACGAGAAGAGGCCGAAACTCATCATTGCGGGTGCGTCTGCATTCTCGCTACGGATCGACTTCGAGCGAATCGCGCGCGTGGCCAAAGACGTTGGTGCTTACTTTCTGGCCGATGTAGCCCATTACGCGGGTCTGATCGTCGCAGGCGAGTATCCGAGTCCTTTGCCTCATGCCGACTTCGTGACCACCACGACGCACAAGACACTGCGCGGCCCGCGCGGCGGCGTGATCTTGATGAAGTCCGAGCACGCGAAGGCCATCAACTCAGCGATTTTCCCCGGCATTCAGGGAGGCTCGCTGATGCATGTCGTCGCTGCAAAAGCGGTCGCTTTCAAAGAAGCCGCGTCGCCTGATTTCAAGGCGTATCAGCGACAGGTCGTCAAGAATGCGGCCGTGATGGCGGAAACGCTGGTCGCGCGCGGATTGCGTATCGTCTCGGGCCGCACGGAAAGCCACGTGATGCTGGTCGATCTGCGCGCGAAGAATATCTCAGGCAAGGCGGCCGAAAGCCTCCTCGGCGAAGCGAACATTACCGTCAACAAGAACGCGATTCCCAATGATCCGGAGAAGCCGTTCGTCACGTCGGGCATCCGCCTCGGCTCGCCTGCGGTGACCACCCGCGGCTTTCGAGAGGAAGAAGTCCGTCTGACGGCAAACCTGATCGCCGACCTGCTGGACGACCCGCAAGACACAGCCAGAATCGCGGCGGCTCGCCAGGAGGTCATTGCATTGACGCGACGCTTTCCGGTTTATGGTTGAACCCGGTATCCGCCAACTCAGAAACTCAGGCCATGCAGCTTGCGCACGCCGTCGAGCAGCCATTGCACGAAAGATTCCTCGGAGTGCACGGCGGGTGCGGGCACACCCACCTTATCGAGCAAGCGCTGCCTGCGCGACAGCGATTGACACATCAGCTTCGCAACATCCGGATTGCTCTTGAAGACCGGCGTCAAATCCTCGGTTTTTAGCCGATAAGTCACGGCGTGCGTCAGCGCCGTGATCTTGACGCGTGCCGCCATCCCCGCAAGCGGGCCCGTCTCGCCCACGACTTCGCCCGGCCCGAGCCGTCCAAACTCGATTTCGGCGGTCCCTTCTGCCACATATGCACAAAGAACACCGGAATGGATCAGGGTAAGGCTATCCGGTATGGTCTCCGGCGTAATCAGCACTTGATCGACGTCGAATTCCTGACGCGACATTCGCGATGCCAGTTGCTCCGCCTCCTCGTCGGTGAGCGAAGCAAACAGATCGACGCATCGCAAGAGTCTGATGCGGACATCGCTCGGCGTGCTCGCACCACTTGGTGGCTGGCCGGGCGGCGTTAGTTGAACGCCCGCGGCAACCAGATGACGGTGGCACACATCGTAGA
Source organism: Paraburkholderia sp. BCC1884 (assembly GCF_900996225.1). GTDB lineage: Bacteria > Pseudomonadota > Gammaproteobacteria > Burkholderiales > Burkholderiaceae > Paraburkholderia. The sequence goes on from NZ_CAAJGL010000123.1 coordinate 258,753, forward strand.
GGTCGTTCGCGACCGCGAGCTTCTTGCCGGCGTCGTCGACATAGGCGGTCACTGCGTATTTGAACGACTGAGCGTCCGTGCTTTTCACCAGCGCGTAAGGAGCGGGGTCTGCAAGGATCAGGCGTACATTCGCGAGCGCCCGGTTCAGCGCGTCGAGCACGATCTTCGGTCGCGCTTCAGGCGTGATTTCCAGCGTGATGCTGACGCCATGCAATGCGGCCGGACGGCTGCTGTTGGTGATCTTCGCCTTGGCCGCCACCGCGTTGGGCACGATGACGACGTCGCCCAGCGAAGTCAGCAGATTGGTCGCGCGCCAGTTCATTTCCAGCACCTTGCCTTCGACGCCGTCGATGGACACCCAATTGCCGACCTCGTAAGGCTCGGTCGTGTTGATCACGATACCCGCGAAAACGTCGCTGAGCGTGCTCTGAATCGCGAGGCCGAGCACGATCGCGAGCGCGCCCGACGTCGCGACCAGCCCGCGCACGGGCAACTCCAGTACGAATGCGAGTGACGCGACGGTGGCCGCGAGAAACGCCAGCGCGCTGAACACGTCCTCGAAGAGACGCTGGCGACGCCATGTCTTCGGCAGCAGCAGCGTGTCCAGCACCATGCTGAGCAAGCGTGCGCCGGTCAGCCACCAGATGATCTCGAGAACCTGGCCCAGCATGTGCAGCGCCCGGGAGTCCGGATACGGCGCCTGTGAAAACGGACTCAGCCCCGAGGTGAATAGCAGCGCACTGAAGGCCGCGTAAATGCATAGCCGCGTGAGCAGGCGCGCGACCTCGTTGGGAGGCACGGCGCAACGCCAGATCACGGCATCGAGTGCGACTATCGCAAAGCCGAAAATCAACGGATCGTTCAAGCGGTCTCCAATGCGGGTTAGCCAGACTGACCAATGAAGAAGCTTAGTCGCACGAGCAGTACTGCATCAATCCTACTGTCGCATACGCCTTGATCGGGTCGGCAGCGCAAAGCTATACATCGGTATAGTCGGCAGCCGGGAGACCCACGCGTTCAGCGCTGTCCCTCTTCACGCCCACAGCAACGTCGTCGTATTGTAATCACGGATTCGTAGCGGTTGCCAGGTCGAACTGGAATATTGCCCCTTGCGGTTCGTTCGCGAAAACACGCAGCGTGCTGCCATGCGCTTCGACAATCGAATGGCAGATCGATAACCCCATTCCCATACCGGTCGTCTTCGTGGTGAAGAAGGGCTCGAATAGATGCTCCACGTTGTCGGCTTCGATTCCCGGCCCCGTATCCTTGACTGCGATACGTAGATGGTCGTCAGCGGCCGAACACGTAACAATGGTCAATGTACGGGTATCGGCGCTGTTCCCGCTCATGGCTTCAATAGCATTGACCATCAGATTCATGATGACCTGCTGCAGTTGCACACGATCCCCTTCCACATGGGGCAGGCCCGTTGCGAGATCCACGTTGATCGAGACATGATGTTTGGATGCTTCGCCGCGCCCAAGCTCGACGACCTCGCGGATCACATCGTTGATCACCAGCCGCTCGCGCTGCGCAGGTGTCTTCTTGACGAGGGCGCGTATGCGCCGGATCACATCGTTCGCCCGCATACCGTTTTTGACGACGCGCGCAAGCGCGGCTCTCACCTCGTCGAAATTCGGCGGCTGCGCGTCCAGCCAATGTGTGGCTGCCTGCGCGTTGAACACCGCGGATGCGACGGGCTGCCTGATTTCATGGCTGATGGATGCCGTCAGCTGCCCAAGCGTCGCTATCCGGTTGGCATGGGTGAGTTCGATCTCGATCTCATGGATGCGACGCTCACTCTCGCGCGCGGTCGCTTCGGCCTGCTTCCGCTCAGAGAGATCCACGACGAAAGCCACCATCTGGTCTCCCGTGCTGCCGAACGTTGCCGCCCCCAGCAATACCGCGACGCGGCTTCCGTCTGCCCGGATATATTCCTTCTCGAGCCCCTGCAGCGTGCCGTTTCTGCGCAGATCGGCGATCGCGTGCAGGTCCTGATCGTGCCATTCGACAGGCGTGATCTCCATGCAATTGACCCGACCGGCCGCGAGGTCCTCGCGGCTGTAGCCGATCATGCGCAGAAAGGCGTCGTTGGCCTCGTAAATCGGCCCCTGCATGTCCCATATGAATACGCCGACGATATTCGCATCCACGAGCCGCCGGATTCTTGCTTCCCGTTCGGCGAGGTCACGATAGAGATACGAGTTCTCAAGCGCGATCGCCGCCTGCGACGCAAGTAGCTTGAGCACTGCCACCCGGCTCTCCGTAAAGACGTGAGACGCCAAACTATTCTCAAGATACAGCAGCGCAATCGGCTTGCCCTGATGCAGGAGCGGCATGCACGCCACGGAATTCGTACGAGACCGGCGCAGGTAGTCGTCCGTGCCGAATTCGGGTTGTCGCGAAGCATCGTTCAGAATCACGTTTTCACCCGTGCGCAGCGAATAGTGAATGACCGACAGCGCCAGGTTGTCGGGTCGCAACGGTGTCCTTTCCAGATTGACCGTGATGACACCGTCCGCCGTGACCGCTTCCGCTTCGATCCGCAACGTCGTTTCTTTAGTGGCGATCAACAGACCACGCTCTGCACCGGCGTGCTCGATGGCCGTGCGCATGAGCGTGTGAATGAGCTTGTCCAGAACGATCTCGCGCGATATCGCCTGCGATACCTTGAGCACCGTTGCGAGGTCCAGATGCTCGACAGATGCTTCGATACCGCTCGCGGCAGCCTGGTTGTCGCTCTGCTGGGACAATTGGCGATGCCGGTCGTCCATGTGCCGAAGCTTGCCTTTCGCCCCCCACCTCACATAGGCATGCCGGGCATTTCTCAGGTACATGTCGGCAATTTCGGTAAGTCGGCGCGACGCGTAGAAACGTGAGGCAACCTCGCAGGCGATGGCCTCATTGTGGACAAATCCGTTCGCGCGTGCCGACTGCACAGCTAGCTCATAGAGCCGTTCAGCCTCGACAATGTTCCCTTCGATACGTGAGATTTCGGCACTCACCAGCGCAGCGCGGTTGACGAAATTCTCAGGACAGTGAGATGCCCAGATCTCCAGTTGCTCGCGGTGCGCAATCAGCGCATTCGCATGAAACAGACGACCTGCTTCATTGGCATCGTGCCAGCAGGCAGCGTGGCTGAGCGCTCCGTAAAAGTGAAACTCCGCCGTTTCGAATTGAGACGTTGCGACCCACAGCACGCGCTCGGCCCTCGCTTTCGCGTCCAGCGCTTCAGCGAACTCCTCTGCGAGATATCGGGCCTGTAACTTACGCACCCAATAATCGAACTCGGGCAACGCCAGCGTGGATGAACTGGCCAGGTGCGACTCGAAAGCATGTTCATTGAACTGGTCGTCGTCGAACGAGCCAAATCGCGGCGTCAAACCCAGCAGCGTGCGCACCAGGCCGCGATACGTCCCGAGCATGTCGCTGACAAGGCCAAATCCGATCCGGTCCGAGATCGCCACGGCCTTGTCGACTTCTATCTGCACGTCACCGAGCGAGTCGCCCACGGAGAAGAAGTTTTGAATCAGATCGCAACACGTGTACAGCGTGTACGTAAGGTCTCCGCATGCATTCGCAATATCGAAGGCGCGCCGAATCGGCTCGCGTCCTTCGAGGACGTGCCTTGACCATGGCACCACGATATTGCCAAAGGAGGTATAGGTGCGGGCTTTGAACCGCGTCAGCCCTCCGTGTTCGACGAGACCATAGCCGAGGCGGCCGAATCGATAGCCCATCTCATACTGGGCAAACACGGGCCCCGCATAGGTGGCAAACCAAACGTAGGCATAGCACGACGCATCGCAGTTCCCGTACTCGAGGCTCAAATTCACCATCCGGCACAATACCAACGCGCACAGATTCTGATCCGTGAAAAACGCGGGTGTCACGATCTCCGTCAACACGTCGAGCGTATCCAGTACATTGGGATCGCTCATCAAAGGCAGATCGATCAGGTCTTCAATCTGACGCTTTCCAAGTAGCGAACCAATGCGGTGGTACTCGTTGTGAACCGCCTGCCTGTCCGGGTGCGCCGACCACTGCGTCCCGCTGCGCCGCAGATAATCGAGGCAAATTTCCACGCTGCGCTGGCTTTGGTCCAGCGTCGTGTAAAGCGTGATACGCAGCCGCGTGACCAACGCGATGTGATGATTCGTCCTTGCACGCTGATCGAGTTCGGAAAGGCGCCCCTCCGCCGACTGCATCCGCGCGCTCAGCACCTCGCATTCGGCAAGCAGGTATTCGAGCGAAAAGATCAGTTCGTAGTTGCGCGTCCAATCGTCGTCGCTCAGCAGCGAGCGGCCCACGGCGAGATACGTTAGCGCCGAGGCATAGGCTGTCGAAGCTTTCGCGCGCTTGCCGGCCAGCAGATTCAATGCGGCAACCTGATCGCGTTCCGCACGCGTGATGACGAGGTGCGCGGCACGATTGAACTGGCTGACGATATCGAAGACAGACTCCTCCCTATGCTCAAGCGGCGTTTTTTTAAGGAGAAGCCTGGCCATCTGCAAATGCATATCGGCACGATCGCCCTCGGCGATGAGCGTATAGGCCGCCTCCTGCACCCGGTCATGAAGGAATCGATAGGCACTATCCGTACTGAGAACGAGGCCGGCGCGAACTGCGTGTGAAAGCGCATCGCGCACGCTCTCCCATGGCTGCTCGCAGATCATTTCGAGGAGCCGTGGCGTGGACGAGTTTCCAATGCAGGCGAACCGCTGCAATACAAGCTGCGTGACAAGAGGTAATCGACTTAGCTTGCCGATTACCAATTCGATCACGTTCTCCGTGTAGCCCTTGGCGTGAATACGATTGACGTCCCATGACCAACGTCCCGCAGCGTGGTCGAACGAGAGCAATCCCTCGTCGACGAGCGAGGAGAGAAACTGAAGAGCGAAAAACGGATTACCGCCCGTTTTCTGATGCAGGATGCGGGTCAGCGGCACGGCCCTGGTCGGTGCGCACTGGAGCGCGTCGGTGACGAGCCGCTCCAGATGCTCGCTGGCAAGCGGCTCCAGCACAATTTCCTGCATGGGAACGCCGGACGCCCGGATGCTCCCCAGCGTGCCGTACAGCGGGTGAGCGGTGTCTACCTCGTTGTTCCGGTATGCGCCGATCACCAGCAGATGACGCAGATCGCCGTGAACGAACAGGTCCTCCAGAAAGTCGAGCGTCGCTGTGTCGAGCCATTGCAAATCATCGAGAAACAGCGTGAGCGGATGCTCGGCGCGCGCAAAGACGGCAATGAAGCGCCGGAGAACCAGATGGAATCGACGCTGCGCGTCTTGTGGAGGCAAAGCGGGGACCGGCGGTTGATCGCCGAGCATCATCGCCAACTCGGGAACGAGGTCGACGATCAGAAGGCCATTTGGACCCAATGCCTCGTGAAATGCCTCACGCCAGGGAGCGAGGTCGATCTCGCTCCGGGTCAGCAGCAAACGGACCCCCGCCTGAAAAGCATTGGCCAGCGTCGAATAGGGGATGTCACGCTTGAACTGATCGAACTTGCCCGCCAGAAAGAGACCGCCGCGTGGCAGCAGCGCTTTCTGCAGTTCGTTGGCAACCGCGGATTTGCCAATACCCGAATATCCCGCGATGAGCACCAGTCCGCCCGGTTCGCCCCGTGTGACGCGATCGAACGCGGCGAGAAGCCGACTCAGTTCGACGTTGCGGCCATAGAGTTTCTCGGGGATGAGAAGGCGGTCGGAAACATCGCTCTGAGCGAGCGGGAAGTCGCTGATGAGCCCCTTGGAGTCCCATTGTGCCAGGCATCGTCGAAGATCGTGGGCCACGCCCGCAGCGCTCTGATAACGGTCCTCGGCGGTCTTTGCCAGCAACTTCATGACAATCGCGGAGATGGCCGGCGCAAGCGTCGGCATCCACTCCAACGGGGCGGGTGGCTGCCTTGCAATGTGACAGTGCACGAGTTCCATTGGATCGGTTGCGCTAAACGGCAACCGACCGGTCAACATCCGATAGAAGACGACGCCGAGCGAATACAGGTCGCTGCGCAAATCGATAGAACGGTTCATCCGACCGGTCTGCTCGGGCGCCATGTAAGCGAGTGTGCCCGCAATGAGTTCCGGCGGTTCGGGCGCCTGTCTTTCGCGCTGTGCCAACGAGGCGATGCCGAATCCGGTCAGGCGTGCGGCACCGCTCGTTCCGTTGACCAGAATGTGAGTTGGATTGATGTCTCGATGGATAAGACCACGCGCGTGAATTTTGCCGAGCGCGGACGCAATGGTTATCGCAAAGCGTAAAAACACGATGGAATCGAACGGCATCGGAAATGCTTCGAGCGGTTCGCCCTCGCAATGCTCCAGCACGAGCAATGTCTGCCCGTGCTCCTGCAGCAACTCCACGGGACGTACCGCAGAGGTGCAGTTCAACGTGTCCGCGAGTGCATATTCATGCGCGAGACGATCGACGATTTCAACTCGCGGATGAAGTTGAGCAGGCCGCACGATCAAGACGGGAATGAAGATGCCATCTTCGGTTTGCCGTCGTCCCCGGCAAACGACGTACGCGCCATCTTCCCACGCGACCCCGAGAGGTTCGACAGTCGCTGCGTCGAGGGGCGAGGTCAACAGATTCAAAAGAAAACTCCCTGAAGGAAGTCCGCCAGATGACAGCCGGCGTGTTGGCCTCAGAAACAGCCGCCGGCCAGGCCCGTTCTTCGGAACGTACCGAAAGCCACATCAACCGACGGAGAATCTGTTTGGTATTTGCGAGAGTGCTTCACTATCGCGGCCATGTCCCGCGCATAACATGAAGTTACCCTGCCGCAACGCGATGTGCAACCGGCGCAACATGCGTTGCTAACCGGCCTGACTGACTGAAGGATAATTGAAAGAAAAAGACTTTTGATACGCGGTGCTAACGTTGCGTCAGGTCGGCCCCGGCGAGCAATTGAGATTCACGGAGGATGCCGCACAATTGCACGGCGAACAAGCGATCATCGCGCCAACCGGCACTAGCCAGGGTTGGTCAGCCAAGTACCTGGCGAGACAGCGCGGACGGCGCTGAAGTGCCCAGTACTCCGGAAGCTACGCCGCTGCGTTGTCCTTATCCATGAAGAATGCCGATCTTTTATGGTTGAGCGCGTCCCCCTCTTCGGAGAATCGCCTATGACAATCATCGCTGCGACGACCTGGCTCCTTATTTTCCGCCCCGAGCAACGGCGGCGCCTCCTCTATCTCGTTCAACACTCTCTTCGCCGCACGCTGCGCCGGCGAAGAAAGCGTCTGCAATTCCTTAACGAGTGAATCGGTCGCACTCTCAAGTTCACTATCGACCACAAATTCTGTTGCGATACCCCAATCGTAGGCCTGTGCTCCCCGGATATACCGTGAGCGCATCACAATATCCTTCGCACGCCCGACCCCCACCATGGTCCTTAACAGTCGAGCGGGCCCGGCAAGCGACGCTTCCGCTTGGGCCGGCAGCGCGTAGAGCGTCGTTTCGGTGACGATCCGGAAATCGCAAGCCAGCGCGAGTTCGAAGCCCGCACCGAAGCAGTAGCCGCGATTCGCGCTGATGACCGGCTTGCTGCAACGCGATGGCGCGCTCAGCGTCCACGCTAACCTCGACAGTTGCCTCGGCGACGTCTCCACCCATTCCTCGACGTCCGACCCTCTCGAGAAATGCTCCCCCGCCGCGCGCACCACGATCACCTGGATCGTCGAATCTTTGTCTAGCATGTCGAACACTGCGGATAACTGCTCGCGCTGGATCATGGAAATCAGATTGAACGATGGCCGATCAAGGACGATGTCCGCCCGCGCCGCTTCCGCGTTGACTTCGACGCGGAACCCATCGAGATCCGGCTGCATTTTTTGGACCGGGAAGATACGGTTTGCCATGGATATTTCGCCTTGGAGCGGTACGAAGTGGGAGGCACCTGTGCGAGACGGCAGGCTCGACGTCCGCTTCATCCGCCCCGTGTTGTCATCCGCGATCTGCTCGGCTTGCGAACTCACGCATACAGATGCGTAGCCGGGCGAGGTGGATGGTCAGTCTCGTTGAGAACCGCTTTCTGACCTGACCGGTTAAATTGGGCGGGAGAAGGTCGACGTATCCGCCAGAAAACGCTCTGCGGACTGGAGCGCCTCTGGCGCACGCAGCCTGACCCGATTCGCTAATTGATAATGTCCCACGCGCGAAGGCAATCGCCAACTTAAGCGCGGTAAAGAATGGTAAAGGCTGCGTTCAGAACAGCGCGATATGGGAAGTGTCGATTCTCAAGGAGCCGTCGTATCGCCCTTGGCACTAACATTTTCGGGCACCGCGTTCACCTCGGCGCCGCCTCCGAGGTCTTTCATCAGCAAAACCCACGCGTCGACCCGCTGGGCTCGTGTCACCGCGAGATCCCGCTCCTGTTGCAACATGACTTTCTGGGCGACCAGAACGTCAAGGTACTCAGTGATGCCGCCGCGATAGCCGAGATTGGCGAGATCGTACGAACGTTTCGACGAATGCAGCGCGGCCTCGTCCACCCGTTGCTGGGCTTGGAGCGACTCCAGCAAGGTGGCCTGCTGTGCAACGGCTTGCATGGCCGACAGGACGGTTTCGTTGTACCTCAGCACGGCGTCATCGTATTCAGCAGTCGCGACGCCATAGTTTCCGCGCCGGCGTTGCGCATCGAAAATGGGTAAGGAGCCCGCCAGGCCGACACTATGGCCAACTGCGTCACTGTTCAGGAAATTGAAAAAGCCGCCGAACGGCGTGAGCGACTGGAGCGATGCGCTCGCCACCAGGTTGATGTTCGGGTAGAAATCCGCGTGGACGGCTTCGACCTTCTTCGCCGCCGCCGCCGCCCGCCAACGTTGCGCAACCACATCCGCACGATGGCCGATGATTTCCGCAGGCAACGAACTCGGCAAGGGTACGCCCACGTCGGGCGGCAACGCCGGCCGCTTCAACGTATCGGCAAAGCCGGGATCCGCGCCCGCGAGGTTGGCAAGTTGCAACTGGGCAATCGCGATATTGGAGCGGGTACGAAGAATGTCCGACACGCCTGACTCGTATTGCGTCCGCGCCTGGCTCGCATCGATATCGCCGCTGATACCGGCAGTGCGACGCATCTTAGCGATGTCGGCGTTGCGCCGCTCTTCGTCGTTGATCGACTGGTAGATGTCCAGAAGCATGTACTGCAGCGCCAGCTCCGAGTAAGTCCGGGCCACGGCCACCTGAAGTTCGACCTTTGCAAACTGTTCGTCCGCCACCGCCGCCTGGACGCTGTCCAGCGCGCCTTGCTCGTTCGCGCGATTCTTTCCCCACAGATCCAGATCGTAGGACAGCGTGATCGCGGCGGAATTGTTCCAAACCGTCGTTCCGCCGGGTGGAGACGGCGTTGCATATCGTGGGAATCGCGTGCGTGCCAGCGCCGCGTCGCCATCCACGTTCGGCAGCTCATCCGCGCGAATGGCGCGAGCTTGCCAGATGGCCGCCGTGACGCGGGAGCGAACGATCGCGAGTGTCGGGCTGCCCGCCACCGCGCGCGCCATCAACCTGTCGAGTTGCGGGTCGTGCCACGCTTGCCACCAGTCGCTGGTCGGCCAGTTGGCGTCGTTGGCGGCGGCCCGCAAGGTTTTTCCCGGTTCGAGCCTGGCGGGATCGATGAAGGAAGCCTCCGGCTTGATGCCCGCACCATTGATGCAACCGCACAGCAGCGCCGACGCCACCCATGCGATGACCCACTGTCCGCGTCTGCCTGAGGGACGTTGAAGTGGCTTAATCATGGCGTGACCGCGTTCTCTGTCGATACAGCGGGCAACCGGTCTTGCAACGCCGCCAGCGTCGAATAGAGGCGCGCGCGCATCTGGAATATGGTTCGGCTGTCGTTCAACGGCAGTTGCTCGCTACGCGTTCTGAGAATGCTTAAACTCTGCTGGGTCGCATCGAGCGCCGCCTGAATGTTGGCAGCGTCCGCGTTCTGCGCGACGGTCTCCATGGCCTTGAGCCAGATGCGCCGCATGTCGCCCCATGCCTGGGGTAATGCGTCCGATTGCGACGCGCACAGCGATCGCATCTGTATCAGGGTGCTGGCGATCCAGAGTTGGCCAAATGCCCATTCCGTAGTCTGCTCGCGATAGGCCGTCGTCACGTTGGGAACGGTCACGATATGCACGATCAGATCGCGGATCGTCACGCCCATCTGTTCTGAGTCTTCGGAGTCGATATCGCCGCTCGCCGCGTCTTCCAGAAGTTCATGAATACGCGCCGTGTATTGTCTTGCCAGCAACTCGCCTTCCCGCGGGATGACCAGAGAGAACGCCACAGCCGACACCGCAATGCCGATGAGCAAAGCAAAGCTGCGATCCAGCAGATACGGCGGGTCGTAAACCGCGACGTTCGTCGGGCTCAGCACGTAGCCGAAATACACGTTGAAAATGGCGCCCAGACCCGTGTATTTTGGGAAACTGTTGATATAGGTCCCGAAAAATATGACGATGCCGATGCATATCGCGAAGAGCGAGATGTCACCCAATCTCGGCATCACGAAGAAGTTGAGGCCGCAACCGATGAGCATCGCGAAGAAACATCCCGTGACGGCTTGCCAACTCGATTTTACGGGGGTGGGGGTGATCGAAAAAAAGCCGCTCGTAATGCCCGCAGAGACGACCGCGTTGTAACCGTTCGTCCATCCAGAAGCAATCCAGACAGCGCCGACGATTCCCACTGCCGTCGTGGCGCGCAGGCCGGACAGAATCGCCGCCGTGCCGCTTGCCCGGATCGGCGCACTGCGCATGAACGCGATGGCCTGCACGATCGGCTGGGTGAAATGCACTGTCGGCGGCTCCAGAACGACCATGCAGGCGTCGCAGAATTGCCGAAGCGATGAAACGGCCACGAACACCTCGGCCCCCACCGTTTCAAGGATGCGGGCGTTCGCTGCGTCGTGCGACTCCTCGTCGAGCACCTGATGGTCCACGTAGACCGGTAACGCTTCTTCCAGAATGCGCAGCCGGCTATGCAGATGTTCCAGACCACCCTGCGTTTGTAAAGCGTCTGGATCCACGTCCGCCGTCACTGCCACCAGCTTGCCGAAGAGCTCGTCGATCTTCCCTCGTATTTTTATGTCGACACCCGTGGTGTGTTGCCTTGCGCGATAGACCGCATGAATGCGCGTAATGACATCCAGGAACGTTCGATCGAGCGTCAGCAGCGAATCGTTGCGCAAGCGCATCTCCGGTTCCTCGAACACGGCAGCGGTACGCAAGGCCTCAATCGATACGCTTTCCTGAATGAGCTTCATGTAGCTCTCGATCTGTTCGTTCGAGGGCTCGCCCTGGGCCGCTTCGCGGAGCGCCGGCAACAGCGCCGCCAGCGCCGAGTCGCGCCACTTCACCAACGCCGGCACGACTTTTTGCGGGAACACGAGCGCACTGACCAGGCTGCCAGTGGCGACCCCAATGACGACTTCGCTCACGACGTAAATGATATTGGTCGTGACATCGTAAGGATTTGGCCATTCGGGCACGGTCGTGATGCAGGCGACGTATCCCGAAAGCACGAATCCATAAGACTGGAAATTCTTGTAGTAAGACGAGCCGGCAACGCAGAAGCCGACCCACACCGACAAGCCGGCGAGGAACAAAACCGGTTGCTGTGCAAAATTACTGATGAGCAGGAATCCAACAATGCTTCCGCAGCAGAAGCCCAGCACACGATAGAACGCACGGCCAATCGTCATGCCGCTTTGCTGGGGGATCATCACGATGGCTGCGGAAACCATCGCCGTACCCGGCGTACGCAATTCAAGCCGCATGCAGATCAACATGCTGACGATCACCGCCAGGGCGGTCTTGAACGCGTGAAGGACGCGCGGATATTCGTCTTTGCGATAGACAACCAGTTCTTTACGGAGATCATCCAGGATCGCAATCATGTCCACTCGACCTCGATCATCCACTGTTCGCAAGGGTTGCCGTTATGGTTCGTTTGCCTGATCGACCCGCACTCATCTTACAGAGAACACGATCGGCGCTCTTTCGACAACGCATGGTAAATTGCGGGCGCAAATGATTTCGCGCGCACGTGCGATCACGAAAGACGGCGTGAGCCGCCGGCAAGACAATACGCGGGCGGGCCAGTCCCACACGACGTCCGGCAGGTACAAACGAGACCAGTCATATCAACCCACCTCTGGCACCCCACATGGATTCTTTCCGCTCGCGCATGGTCTGTAACGAAGTCCATGTGGCGCCGAATTCATTCCGTTTCTATCGCACACGCCTGCATCGGCTTTCCGCTGTTTTGTAATCACCGCCGCACGCGCGAACGGGCTTTGCTACCCTGTTCCAGGGACGATAGGGGTAAGTTCGCAAAACGGTCTGTTGCTTCAGTCAACAATCGACCGCCAAAGCGAGCGACAGTACGGCATGGACGGGGAAGAAGTGCGTACGTTGCAACATCCGGTGATTCAACGCTCTAACTCTCGACGATCGGCGTAAACTCAAGCCATTCCGAGTCGACCGCACGTTCAAAAAAACGTGTGGAGCAAAAATGATCGAAGCTAACAATTGGACGAGGCAATCAAATTTGCGCCTCCGATGCGATTGGCACGACGGTGGGTACTTTTTTGAAGTGCCGCGCAGATAAGTGGTCACGCAGGCATTGCGCTAGCTGATTGTCAAACACCTGGGAAACGGCACCATGTCGAGTCATCAAGAAGAGGCTAACAATAAGGTTCCCGTTACCTTCTCGAAGGCGTTGTCGCGTGAGGTCGTAATCGATTGTGTGATCGAGACAATCATGCGGATGATGCTGTTGAGCGCAGGCGCGACGGCTGGGCAATTGATGCTCTCGGAGTCGGGCCGGCTTCGCGTACTGGCGCGCGCAGAATCGAAACCGGACATCGCGGTAGCGTTCGGGGCCGCCATCCAGGGGGCGCCGTTTGTTTCCACGATCACGCAGGCGGTCGCGCGTTCCGGTCACGCGGTGACACTCGACACGGCGGCCGAAGCCGCTCAAATGTTCGCCTCACCCGAGCCTTGCAACCCTCTTCCGAGTTCGGTGTTCTGTCTTCCCCTGCTTATCAAGCACCGTCTCGTTGCGGTCCTATATCTGGAAAACGATCACACCGAAAAGGCATTCCCGGCAGACAAACGCGCGCCGATCGAACTACTCGCCTCGCAAATGGCGCTGGCGATTGAAAACGCGTGCTTGAGCCAAATACTTCATGATGAAGATCGGCAACGCTACGTGACTGAAAGGCAGTCGAGCGACCTTCAGTTCGAGTTGACCCAGGCATCCAGGATCACGGCAATCGGCGAACTCGTTTCATCGATCATCCATGAAATGAGCCAACCCCTGAGTGCGATCGATGCGTCGTCAGGTGCTGCGCTTAGATGGCTGCAGCGCGACGCGCCGGACGTCGACGAAGCGACGGTCAGTCTCGAGAAAGTTCGAACCTGCACCGTGCGGGCAAAAGCGATCATCGACCGCCTTCGAGAATTGAACCGGCAATCGCAGATCCCGTTCAAGTCTTTCGACATCAATGCGGCTGTTCGTGAAGTGATTTTGGTGTCGCGTGCACGCATCGATAAACTGGGCGTCAACATCGCCTACGAGGACGCAAGCGTTGAGCACCCCGTATTCGGGAACCGCGTGCAGGTCCAACAGGTTATCGAAAATCTTATCGCTAACGCACTCGAAGCGATGGCCGACACCACCGACCGTGCGCGCGTCATTCAGATCTCGTCCGCCCATTCGGACTCCGGCGTCGTCATCTCTGTCTCGGACTCGGGTCCCGGCATCGCACCCGGCTGGGAGGACAGCGTATTCCGGCCTTTTACCACCACGAAACCCCAGGCCATGGGAATGGGATTGTCGATCTGCAAACGCATCGTCGAGGCGCACGGGGGCACCATGTGGATCGAAAAAATCGATCCACATGGATTACGCTTTTCGTTCACATTGGAAGCAACTTAAAAAGAATCGGCAACGGTTCTTAACCAGAAAGATAACGACCATCACGTAAGCCGGCGCTCACCACCCCAGTAGCTTTGTTTTCTGAACGAACTCGGCCAGTGTTTCCACTCCGAGGCGTTTCATGCCTTCACCCCGATATATTTTCACTGTGATTTCGCTTACGCCCAATTCATCCGCGATCTGTTGCACGAGCATACCGTTCGCGACTTGATGCATAACCTGCTTTTGCCGTGGCGTAAGTTCGAGCCAGCGCTTCTGGAAATCCTGAAGCGCCGACGCGTCGGCCAATCGCGTTCGGTCCTGGTCGACTGCTTCCGCGATCGCGTCGAGCACGTCCTGATCGCGTAGTGGCTTGGTCAGAAAATCGACTGCACCGGCTTTCATTGCTTTCACAGTCATGACGATGTCGCCATGTCCCGTGATGAAGATGACCGGATGGGAAATTCCGTGCCGCGACAGTTCCTGTTGCACCATGAGACCACTCAGGCCTTTCAGGCGAACGTCGAGCACGATGCATGCGGGCCCTTCCCGGACGGGACCATCCTTCAAGGCATCGATTAGCGCTTCACCGTGAGAAAACACGTTCGCGTTCAGACCCGCTGACTTCAACAGTTGGTGTAGCGAGTCGCGCACATCTTCATCATCGTCCACGACGAAAACTGTCGGCACCTCAGTGCTTCGCAGTCCAGTAAGTTTGCCGCTCACCGTTCTATCCTGTGTAAGGGATCACTTGTACTATAGGTGCGCGCCGTTGCTATGGCTAATTTGTTTAGCATACAGCGGCATGGTGAAAAACAGGTGAAGGATTTAATCTGACCAATCCATCCCGCTCACCTGTGAGGACTATTTTCTTCGTAGGATATAAGGCGGCTTGCGGGAGTTCGACGAAGCTTGCATCGTCGCTTTTCAAATAGCGGGATCTTTGAAAGATAATGGAAGACAGCAGGCGGCGCTTCTATTTTCAATAATCACAGATCGATAATTCGTACGATGCTTTCGGCAGTCCCTGCCTCCCCGTCTCGGGCGTCATCCGGCATCCGGCTATGGACGCCGCGTCGAAGCGCGCGGTTTGACGTCGAGTACCTGCGCCTGACGCACCAGTTCGACCACCGAGCGCGCAGCCATCTTGCGCATGACCTGGCCGCGATGAAGCTTGATGGTGATTTCGCTTACGTGCATTTCGTCAGCGATCTGTTTGTTCAACAGCCCGGCCAAAACGAACTCCAGTACGTCGCGCTCCTTGGGCGTCAGCGATCCATACCGGCTGCGCAGATCGGCGGTAGACGATTCGAACGATAATCGCTCGGCGTCTCGCCGCAGCGCCTGGGTGACCGCATCGAGCATGTCCTGCTCGCGGAACGGCTTGGAGAAGAAATCCATTGCACCCGCCTTCATGGCCTTCACCGACATCTCGACGTCGGGATAGCCGGTGATGAAGAGGATCGGGATGTGCGGCGCAATTTTCACGATCGCCTGCTGGAACGCGAGCCCGTTTTCGCCGCGCAGCCTCACATCGAGGATCAGGCAGCTTGGGATGTTGTCCCGTTTGGAATCGACGAACTCGAGCGGCGAACTGAAGACCTCCACGCGGTGCCCCACCGAGCGCAGAAGGCTGCCGAGGGACTGTCTTACGTCTTCGTCATCGTCGACGATGTAGACCACCGAGGCCAACAGTGCGCCGTCGCTACTGCCGGGCGCCAAACTCATCGTAGTTGTCATCCGACTTCCCCTCAGCCAGGTCATGGTCGTAGGAGCGGCCCGAGCCCTGCTCGGCGCGCTCCTGGGCAGGTTCGCCATACGAACATACCAGTTAAATAACGGACGGCGCCCCTATCGCATGCGTTGCGGTGACGCTCAGGGTGTCAGTCTACTTTTCGTCCTGCCGGTTCGAATAGACTCTGGGGCTATTTTTATACCATTGTATGGTTATCGCCGCACACCCGACTGGTTATTCTGAGTAAAAGGTATCAAACAGCCCGCACTGCAATCGTGGGTTCACTTGTGGAGTCCAGCCAAGGAATCGCGTGACCTCTGTCGCTCTTGTTTCCATAGTAGACGACGACGAATCGGTTCGGAAGGCATTGGAAAATCTCATTCGATCCATGGGATGGGAAGTCTTATCCTTCGAATCCGCCGAGGCGTTTCTCGACTCAGGCGCCGCGCGTCGAACGCGGTGCCTCATCTCGGACGTCACGATGCCAGGCCTGTCCGGCATCGAAATGCACGCGCAGTTGATCTCGCAGGGCTGGGCGCCTCCGACGATTTTCATCACGGGTTATCCAACGGCGCAGGACAAAGCCGTGGCGCTGGCAAACGGCGCGCTGGCCTATGTCGAGAAGCCGATTGATTCGAACGTGATATTGGCGACCGTCCAGAACGTGATCGGCACATCCTGAGTTGCAAGCCGTATTCTGCGAGCACTCAGTTAAATGACACGGCCGGCCTGCAGAGGGCCGGTCCGTGTCACCCGTCTGGAAAAAGTGCGAGGCGACGGGGTGGCGGTTCGACGCTGCGCGCTGCCGCCGATCCGGAAAGGCTTCCGTTCAGTTAGCGCTAACCACGCCACCCCATGCGAGGAAAACCTTATCGTCGCAGACCGTGAGCCGTCGTCATCTGACTCGCGCCGTGCTTGGCGCGCCAGCGGTGCGGCGTATCGTCGACATGGTGACGGAACACTGTCGTGAAGTGAGCTTGCGTGCGAAAACCGACACTGAACGCGATATCGGCTACGGTCGATCGCGTCGTGGCAAGCAGCGTCTGAGCATGCTCGATTCGCCGCCGTAGGATGAACGTATGCGGCGAAATGCCAGTGGCCGCGCGAAACCGCGCCGCGAAATGCATTGGCGACAAACCAACGGCCGCACCCAGTTCTGCGAGACTCAGGCTTCGGTCGATTCGCTGGTCGATGAATTCAATCGCGATCTTCACCCGCCATGCTTCCAGCGGCGAAACCGACGGAATGCGCGCGGGCTTGGCCGACGCACGAGCGACAATGATCTCCAGCAATCGGGCGAGCATGGATAGCACAATGCCGTCCGCGTACATCGAACTCGTCGATGCCCGACCATGAAGAGCGCGCAACAACGTGCCGGTGAGTTTGATGACAACCGAGTCGCGCACATGGAGGGGGCCGGCCACCAGATTCGAGCTCGTGGCCGACACGTCCTCATCGTCGAGCCATTCCGTCAACCAGCGCGACGGTACATGGACGTGCAAAAAGTCGGTGGGCGTTTGAAAGGCGCCGCTCAGTTCAATGCCAGGTGGAATGACCAGAATCGCGCCCCGGTCGATAACGCCATCGTGGAACGGCGAGCCTCCCGCCGACAGCGTCAGAATCGATTGACGCAGGCACAGCGCGACCAATATTTCCGGCTGCTGGACGTAGGTGTTCCAGGCCTTCGGGGTTTCGCTGGTCCATCGCGACACTTCGAACCATTTGGGCGCAGCGCCCGGCGCATCGTGGTGTCGCAGTTTTGCATCCAGCGAGGGGCTTCCCTCCTCATGGCCAAACCCAGCGGGCGAGTCTTGCGAGAGTGCCGCGGACAAACACGAAGCGACATCTGCCGACCCGGCAAATCGATCAATGACAGGTGATTCGTGCATGGACCTTTCCTCAGTTTTCGCTCTTGGCCCTACGCTAGTGAGGGCATGGAACCTCGCGCGCATGTTCCGGACATGCAGGCAAAACGCGAGAGTGTCCGTTCAAGATATCGCCCGCTGGGTAGCGCTGATAGTCTACGGCGGTATGGAGCAACGCAGCATAACCCGCTGCGTACTAAACCAAGGTATAGGCAAAAGCAGTTAGTGATGTTGCCAATCCAGTGGTTTGTGCATGCATGCACCGGAATGGCACGCGCTCCAGCCGAAAGTATGGACGCTCTCCGGCGCGGCGGATTTCACGCATGCGCGTCGCGGAAGCAGTCGAGCAACGCTTGCGCCGCTTCGAGGTCGGGCGTTTCGAATCCCTCTGTAAACCGTCGGTAAACTGACAGGAGCCGCGCTCTCGCCTGCTCCGTTTTGCCGAGTCGATGTCCAAGACGGGCAAGACTCGTCGTGGCGCGCAACTCCCACGACAGCGCCCCCTGCTGTCGCGCCATTTCGATCGCCTGCTCGTAGAGATGTTCGATCGTTTCGCGGTGCTCCGGCAGGTCGATCGACGCCAGTATTTCACCCTTGATGCGCAAGAGTTCTGGCCGGCACCACAACTCGTCGTGAACCTTCGACCACGCCAATGCGTCGTCGATTGCCGCTCGTGCCAGCGCGTGATGGCCAGCGAAGCACAAACCTTGGGCGTAAATTCCCGCATACATCGGATACCCCATGCCGAAATGTTCGCGCTGCATCTGCTCGAGCCCATCGATCATGGTGGGCAAGCCAGCGGGGTCATGGCGGCGAATCAATAGCGCACCTTGCAGGCAACGCGCCGGCGCCGCAAATATGACAAGGCCGTGTCTCGCCAGATGCTTTTGCAGCATGTCGAGCTTCGCTTCAGCCGCGACCAGATCGCCGACGTGAAGAGCAATCGGGACCGATGCGAGCATCAGCACGTAGCCCAAGGTCAACGCGTTGTCTTTCGCCTGTGCATCGTCGGTCGCTTCCTGTGCCAGGCGGAGCGCCTGATCCGGTAGCCCCTGAGTCCAGAGGATATTGCTCATGATGCTTTGAGCCGCGACCCGCCATCCGACGTGAAAACGCGATAGCTGCGGCCGCTGACGCTGGCCCACTTGCCGGCTCAGCACGCGCTCGAGGTAGGCACGCGCGGTGGCCTGCTCACCGATGAAATGCAAGGCAAGTGAGTTCAGTCTTTCGCCATCGGACAGCGCGGCCGCATTCCCTGACGAGGCAGCCACTGAACAGAATTTGCGCAGCAGTTCATCAGCGACCCGATGCTTTCCTGCGTAGACCAGACTGCAGCATGCGCCGAGCAGGGAGCGCAACTGGTATTCCTTGTCGCCCAGCTTCTCGGCGATCTCCAGCGCACTCGCCCACGCGATATCGACCTCGGGGACCATGCCGCGGGTGTACATCGCCGAGGCAGCGAAGGCCGCATGCAGCTTCATCTTCTGATCGTCGGGAATGAGCACGTCGTCTCCGGCTTCCGACAGCGCGTACTCGACGCGACGACGGCACTCCTCCAGCGAGGAAAGGTGTAGCCACGCAGGAATCGCCGACACGGTCAGCGCAATACCAAGCGACGCATCGCCATGGGCGGCGAACGCCCAGTTGAGCGCCGCGCGGAGGTCGTCGATCGCGCTCAAGCGTGTTTCCAGCCAGCTCTCATCCGACGCGGCGCTCCACTGATTTTCCGCCTGCGCATACAGCGCCTGGAAGTGTTCGGCATGCCGTCGCAAGACCGTGTTCAGTTCGCCCGCATCGGCAAGCTTCTGCCGCGCGTAGTCGCGCGTCGTGTCCAGCAGACGATAGCGCACTCTCTCGCCCCTGACGTCGGCCGAAACCATCGACTTCGCGACCAGCCCGGCGATCGCGTCGATCACCGCGGACGCCGGCACATCGCCGCTGGCGGACACAGCCGTGGCGGACGTCAGGAGGAAGCCGCCGGCAAACACCGCGAGTCGGCGCAGCACGATACGCTCGACCTCGGGCAACAACTGATGGCTCCAGTCCAATGTTGCTGCGAGAGTGCGGTGGCGTTGCGGGCCCGCGCGCCGGCCTTGCCCCAGTCTGTGAGAGCGCTCGCCGAGCAAGGTCAGCAACTCGTGCACGCCGAATGCATCCAGACGCGTTGCGGCCAGTTCGATCGCGAGGGCGATCCCGTCCAACCGGCGGCAGATCTCGGCGACCACCGCGGCATCGTCGTCGCGAAGACCGAAGCCAGTGCGGCTGGCCGCGGCCCGTTCCATGAACAACTGCACGGCGGGATATTGCAGCGCTTCGTCTGCGGTCAGACTCGCCGATTTGATCGGACAGACGAGCGGCTCCAGCCGAAATACGTGCTCACCGGTGGCCCGCAGCGGTTCGCGGCTGGTGGCGAGCACCGATACGTTCGACGTTGTCGAGACAAGATGCTCCGCGATGGCGGCCGCCGCTTCGATGACATGCTCGCAACTGTCGAGCACGACCAGTTGCGGCCTGTTGCAGAAGGCGAAATAGTTTGCCAGCGCCGTGGCGACGTCATGCGAATGCACCGCCAGCCCGGCGGCGGTCGCGATTGCCTGAGGCACAAAGCTCGCGTCGGCCAGCGTGGACAGATCGACAAACCACACGTCGCGCTCATGCGCTCCGACCATCCTCTGGGCCAACGCCAGCGCGACAGTCGTCTTGCCGATGCCGCCCGGGCCCGTGACCGTCACCAGTCGCACGCGCGAGAGCTGAACGGACAACGCGTCGAGGGTCGCCGAGCGCCCGATCGGTCGCACCAGCGTGGCTGGAATGTTGTGTGTGGCCTGCGTTTGCCTGTCGGGCGACACCCCAGCTGAAGCGAGCGACCCGTATTCGACGGGCGCGACGAAACGATAACCGTGACCGATAACCGTGGCCAGATAACGCTGATCCTGAGAGTCCTCGCCGAGTGCCTTGCGCAAGGCGGCAATCTGGACCTTGAGATTATTTTCTTCAACGACGGTTTTGGGCCAGGCGCGGGCCATCAATTCCTGTTTGCTGACCAGCTCGCCATGACGCTCCACCAGCACGGTCAGTATCTCGAGGGCCCGGCTACCCACACGCACACGCCGTTCGCCATCAAGCAGAGTCTGCCGGGTTGGCGTGAGTCGAAAAGGGCCAAACAGGAAAACCTGGCCCACGGCATCTGGCGGACTGGTCACGACGATTTACCTGTATTAACCGTTGACAGGTAAATATACACAAATCCAGGTTAATCGTGCGTCGGGTCAATAAGCGCACGGCATCCCCGATCGGATCAGGTTTGCGCGACCGGGTCCGAAGCACGAGCAGTCTGGGCAAGCACCTGCCGCTCGTTCAGCGCCCCATGAATTTGCGCCACGACGGCCGCACCTTCGCCTACGGCAGCAGAGACCCGCTTGATGGAACCATAACGCACGTCGCCGATTGCAAAGACGCCTCTCACTGTCGTTTCGAGCGCCTGAGTTGCGTTGTCATAGCCGGTGCGCGCCGAGGTGCCCGTCAAGACAAAGCCCTTGGCATCCGTCTCGACACTGCAGTCCTTTAGCCATCCGGTATTCGGCTCCGCGCCGGTAAACAGGAAAAGATGCCGGACAGAGAATGAAAGGAGACCATTCGGGCCCTCGCACGCGATATGGGACAAGCCTGCCTCGTCGTCCGTCAGCGCAACGACTTCTGTGGCGGTATAGAGCGTCACGTTAGGAAGCCGGGTGATACGGTCGATCAGGTATTGAGACATATGCTCGTCGAGACTCTTGCCACGGATGATCAGATGCAAATGCTTCGCGTGAGACGCCAGATAGACCACGCCTTGACCGGCGGAGTTACCGCCGCCGACCACCACTACCTCCAGACCCCTGCACAACTCCGCCTCGACAGGAGAGGTCCCAAAGAACACGCCGCGGCCCGTCAACTGCTCGAGGCCCGCAATCGACGGTCTCACGTAGGCGGCGCCAGAGGCAATCACCACCGTGTGCGACGCAACGCGTTTGCCGTCTTCGAGTTCCACCTGCAACGGCATGCAGTCGCAGCGAAGGAGCTTGATGCGCGTTGGAATGGAAATGTGCACGCCGAATTTCTGCGCCTGCACGTAGGCTCGCCCCGTTAGGGCCTGCCCGGAAATGCCCGCCGGAAAGCCCAAATAGTTTTCTATTCGCGCGCTGGTGCCCGCCTGCCCTCCCGGTCCCCAACTATCGAAGATCGCGACCGACAATCCTTCCGATGCCGCATACACAGCCGCCGCCAGACCAGCGGGCCCGGCTCCGACGATCGCCACATCGTAGGTGTGGGATGGGTCGAAGTCCGGCAACCAGCCAAGGGTGCGTGCGACACGATTCTCATCCGGAGCACGCAGTACCGTGCCGTCCGGACAGATCACGATGGGAAAGTCCGCCGCAGTCGCCGAAACACGCTGCAGCAGCGTCGCTGTTTCCGGATCTTCGCGCGCGTCGATCAGCGAATACGGATACGAATTACGTCTGAACAGATCCTGCAGCGCGATCACGCGCCCATCGGTCGAGTCTCCGATCAGCACCGGACCACTGCCGCGTTCGATCAATCCGACTCGCCGTAGAAGCAGCGCGCGCATGATCTTTTCGCCCAGCTCGGCTTCCATTACCAGAAGCCTGCGCAGATCCAGCGAATCGATCACGATCGCCGTGGTGTCCTCGACGACCAGCCCATCTCCCAGACTCGGATGGCCAAAAAGTTGCGCAATTTCCCCGAGAAACTGTCCCACGTGATACTCGAAAACGCGATGTATCCGACCGATGGCATCGCGTCGAACCACCCGAACATGTCCCTTCAACATGATGACCAGACCCGGACTCGCATGGCCCATGGTGAACATGACCTCACCTGCCGCCCACTGCATCTCTTTGCCGAATGCGCGTGTCCTGTCTATTTCCCGCTGCGGGAGTGTCGGGAACATCTGCTCCTGTCTGCTGGACAGTACAGATGCGGCCGCGTCGGGTCCAATCGGATTGACGAAATGCAGGTGTGGATCGAGCAGTTCTTTATTCCGTGTGCCGGTGTGAAGCGGGATGGCGTCATCCCAGGGCAGGTTTTCGATCTGATGCGTCAACTCATTCACAGACTTGTCGTCGCTTTCCATCGACGTGCCTCCAGAAAAGACCATGCGGGTGATGTCGGACCGGACCGAAGGACGTGTTTATTCACTTCACGAAGACCTTAGTCGCGTTCGTCAATTCGTGTTGGAGCCCGTGCGTATTCGCAAAAGCCTGCGCGTTGGTAAATGCGGCGCGTGTCCGTATTGCTACTTCGGCGCGTACTGCATTTCACCATTGCCGAATGACCAGTCCTCGCGAGCAACATCGGTCAGGCTGATTACGATGTCTTCCTTGCGCACGCCTGTCTTCTCGTGAATGCCGTCGGCGACCGCCCTGTAAAAAGCCTTTTTTATTTCGACGGTACGCCCGGTGTTCCATGTCACCTGAATGAAGACCATTTCCGGAGAATAGGTGATGCCGAGATAGCCTTCGGCGGGATAGATGAGCTCGTCCGATGAGTGGCGAGTGATGATCTGAAATTTGTCGCCTTCCGGAACACCGACGACGGTCCTTAACGACTCGTACACGGTATCGCTGATGGCGCGAACCGCCTCCGGCGAGACGTTGCTTGACAGGTTGATTCGCGCGAGAGGCATGTGATTTCTCCTAAGACGTTCATTACCCGTTGCTTCTTTCCAAACTGCGATTAATCGTTGACGAGTCCCAGCGCCGCGGCCGTATCCGCCCGGCTCTTGTTGCACGCGTCGGCATCCTGCTTGAGGTCGATGCCGTAGGTCGGCAGGATTTTCCTCAGCTTCGGTAGCCAGCCGCTTTCGGTCAACTCGGCGGGGAAACATTTTTGCAGAACCGCAACTGCAATCGACGCGGCCGTCGAAGCTCCCGGCGATGCCCCGAGCAACGCGACTAGCGACCTGTCGTCGGCAGCGACCAGTTCAGTTCCAAACTCCAGTACGCCCTCGCGGCTACTATCAGGCTTGATGATCTGGACGCGTTGGCCTGCCACCGCCTTTTTCCAGTCCTGCTGCTTCGCGTCGGGGAAAAACTGCTGAAGCGCGGCGAACATGTGATTTGAGCTTTGCAGCACCTGGCCGACCAGATATTCGCTCAGCGCCCAGTTGTCGCGCGCGACCGCCAGAAGTGGCAAGACGTTATCCGCATGGATCGATTCGAACAGGTCGGCATAGGAACCGTGCTTCAGGAAACGGCTTGAGAATCCTGCGTACGGTCCAAACAGCAACGACCGCTTACCTTCGACGATGCGTGTGTCCAGATGGGGCACCGACATCGGCGGCGATCCATGCGCAGCCTTGCCATAAACCTTGGCGTGGTGGCGTTCGCTGATTGCATCGACATCGCATCGCAGCCAGATACCGCTGACCGGAAATCCGCCGTAGCCCCGCCCGGCCGGAATCTTCGACATCTGAAGCAATTCGACCGATCCGCCGCCCGCACCGATGAAGACGAATCTCGCGGTGGTCGACTGCACCTCCTGCGTCCGCGCATTACGCACGTCGACACGCCAATGTCCGTTGGTGTCCTGTTCGAGTCCGATGACGTGCTGATCGTAGTGAATCGAAATGCCGGGTTGCGCCGACAGATGTTTGATAAGCAGATGCGTCAGCGTGCCGTAGTCCACATCTGAACCCGCGGCGATGCGCGTGGCCGAGACAACTTCGTTCGTGTCACGATTTTGCATGACCAGCGGTACCCAACTACTGATCTCACTGCCGCTGTCGCTGTACTCCATCCCACTGAAGCAATGATGCCTGGACATCTCGCCGAAGCGTGCCTTCAGAAAGTCGACGTTTTCCTTTCCTTGCACGAAGCTCATGTGCGGGCACGCATGAATGAATGCGTGCGGATCGGCGATGGTCCCGGCCTTGACCATGTAGGTCCACAACTCCCGCGAGATGTCGAATTCCGTATTGACCTCAAGCGCCTTCGAGATGTCCACGCTGCCATCCGGCTTCTGAGGCGTGTAGTTCAATTCGCAGTTGGCCGCATGGCCGGTGCCGGCGTTATTCCATGCTGCGGAGCTTTCCTGCGCGCAGTCGTCCAGCGTCTCGAACACGACCATCTTCAGCGCCGGCTCAAGTTCTTTCAGCACGGTGCCGAGTGTCGAACTCATGATGCCGGCGCCGATCAACACGACATCGGCGGTCTCGGGGATGTTTTCGTTTGACATCAGGAACTCCTGCTCTTCACGCCTTAGGGTTGGCAACAAACGGGGCGTCGACGCCCGGCGCGAGGATCACGTACGCCCTGCGCCACGGGTTTTCGTCGATCAGCTTCCAGCTATGGCCGCTTCCGGTTGTGTCCTCGGCTAGCAATACGTCGCCGGGGCGCAAGATGAAGTGCTTGCCTTCACGCGTCTGGAAGTCGAGCGTTCCGCTCAGCGTTATGACGTATTGACGCGTGGGAGCGTCGTGCCATTCGAAGGCGCCGCCGGCATTCGTCTCCCGGAACGAAATCGATTTGGCCTCTACAGTGAGGCTCAAAATGTCGCCTCGATCTCCTTTGGGCAGATCGATCGAGCCCTCCTCGAAGTGACTGTCGTTGTCTTCGCCAGTCCAGATTCTTACGCAACGCATCACGATGTCACCCTCTATACGAGATCACTGCCAGTTGAACAAGAGCTTCGCGCCGACCGTCCTGCCATGAATGACGGGTCGCATGCAGACGTCGCACGCCTGGCGTCATGGCATTACTTTTCTGTTGCGACGTACGGCTTGACCATTTTGGCCGGATCGACCACACGATCGAACTCCTCCCCGGAAACGAATCCCAATTCCAGCGCGGCCTGCTTCAGCGTCAGATCGTGGTCCATCGCGTGGTGGGCGATTTGCGATGCCTTGTCATAGCCGATCACGGGAGCGAGTGCGGTTACCAGCATCAGCGAGCGCTCGACGTATTCGTTGATCTTTTTCAGATTCGGGCGAGTTCCTTCCACGAGAAAGCGTCGGAAATTCGTGCTCCCGTCAGTGAGCAGCGTGATCGATTGAGTCAGATTGAAAATGATGAGCGGCTTGTAGACGTTCATCTCCAGATATCCGCTCGCCCCACCGAAGCCGACCGCCACGTCGTTTGCCATCACTTGTACGGAGAGCATGGCCAACGCCTCCGCCTGGGTTGGATTGACTTTGCCAGGCATGATGGACGAGCCGGGTTCATTTTCTGGAATCACGAGTTCGGCGAAGCCTGCGCGCGGTCCACACGACATCAGGCGAATGTCGTTCGCGATCTTGTAGAGCGAAGTCGCAAGCGTCCGACATACGCCGGAGAAATTGACCAACGCATCGTGCGCGCCTTGCACCGTGAATTTATTCGGCGCGCTGACGAAGGGCAGATGCGTGAGATTGGCGATTTCGACGGCCGCGGCCTCCGCAAAGCCCGGCGCTGCGTTGATGCCGGTGCCGACCGCCGTGCCACCGAGAGCCAGACGATAGACGCCATGCAGGGCGGCGTCGATTCTCGTCAAATTGTCGTCGAGCATGCCCACGTAACCCGACCATTCCTGACCGAGCGTGATTGGCGTGGCATCCTGCATGTGGGTGCGACCGATCTTGACGATGTTCGCCCACTCAGTGGCCTTCGTCGCAATCGCGTCGCGCAATGCCTTTACCGCCGGAATCAGACGCTGGGTCGTATCGACGGCGACAGCGATGTACATCGCCGATGGAAATGAGTCGTTCGACGACTGCGACATGTTGACGTGATCGTTTGGGTGAACCGGTGTCTTAGTGCCGAGCGGTGTGCCCGCGATCTGACAGCAACGGTTGGAGATCACCTCGTTCACATTCATGTTGAACTGCGTGCCGCTGCCCGTCATCCACACGTGCAAAGGAAACATGTCGTGATGTTGCCCCGCGAGAATCTCATCGCAAACCTGCGTGATCAGGCCGTGAATTTTCGCGTCGAGACGTTTGCCTGCGAGATTGGCATTCGCCGCCGCTTTCTTGAGGATCGCATAGGCGATGATCATTTCGCGGGGAATCAGATCGCTGCCGATGCTGAAGTGCTCGAGAGAACGCTGCGTTTGCGCGCCCCACAGTTTGTCGATCGGAACGTCTACTCCGCCCATGCTGTCGGACTCTGTGCGAACGTCACTCATGGAGTTGCTCCTCTGCGCGATAGATCAGGCTGACTCGTACGTCTGGCCCGAGCACTTGATTTTTTGACCTTCACCCGTGTAGTTACCCGTTGAAAGGTACGGCGGGCGGCTAGTCCGCATTGCCGTCGTTGGCGTGATGCGTTGGTTAGCTCGCTGGCATTTCAATCAGGATTGCATATCACTTTTCGTAGAATGCGTTGGATGAAATCGCGCTCATGACACACGTGTGCGCCACGAAGTTGGCTTTCTTCATCATCCGACTCCGTCGTTGCATGCATATAAACGAGTCGCCGCTAAACTGAGACCGAGTATAGGCAGATCGAACAGAACGAGGCTTCGGGACTGCACGGTGTTTTAAAAAACGCACGAAAAGGTGACGCAACCGGTTGGGATGCGAGGACGGGTTGAGCTATCGGGCAGCGGCCGGTTCCAACTGTGGGAATTGCTTCGGCTGAAAGTTGTGTTGAATCCTCGGCCTACCCTGCCCTCTTCTCATGGCGGATGTTTCTGGGTGGGTTCAATTTCTTTGGCGCGGTTTTGCTTGAGGGACGAGAGCGGCTACATCGGCTAGCGCCGGCAGTTGACGGATTTCGTCCCGATCCTGCGATAGGGCGCCGCGGATCTTTGAATGTGCGACGAGCCGTCGGCGTCCGGTTTCCGTGTATCGGTTCCTGATAGACGGGCCGTTCTGCGTTCGGCTGAGTCGGGCGCGTCGAAGGAAAATTTTTGCGCGTTTAGTCTGAGAGATGGCAGTGGTTGTTCACGGACGAGATCGACTCGTAGCCGGAAGCGCTACGCGCGACGTCACAATGGGCGACAGGGGACGCAACGATCGAAAGGCAATTGCGTGGGGTGTCGAACCAGCGACTGTCATCCCGATCAGAGCAGCGCCTCCGAATCTGATTGAGCCTTACGAGACGTTGGGACATTGGGTTGCTCGGCGCTAGGCGCCAACTCGAGTCTTGACTCGGGCATTGCACGCAAGTGTGAATAGCGCCGACGCACAGCAGATAGCCTGCGCAGAACGCGGAAGCTTCATTTCATAGCTGTGCTCGCTTGTCTTTCTATTCAATGGCGACGGCTTCGCTGACATGGGTGGGCAACGATCCGATTTGTGGGCAAATTCCACCTTCGTCATGACATTACAAAATACGTAGTATTTGCTACGCAAAGTACGACGAGCTGCGTCTTTTCGTAATTATGCGGTCCTCGACAGCTTGCGCCGCCGAGAATGGTGTCGGATCGTGAAACAGTGCTTCAAAATTTGCCCCTATTACTCTGAAGATCCTTTACTGGAAGGGCTTTTCGGCACTTCGCACGTTTGCGTCAGATGTTTCACGGGTCGCTGCCTGCCGCGAGTTGCACCAGTCGGCGAAACTTTGGATTTCTCTTTCGAAAATATGATGTTTTGCCGCTTATTTTAATTCGGAGTGCAAATCAATCGTGTTAGTTGGCATTGAGCAAATTTGCTTTGGTGCGGGCGAATCTAAAAAATTTCGTGACTGAAAGGTCGACTACGGACCCCCTTCACCCGAAATCGCACGCTGAACTTGGCAATCGTGAGGCTTGTTTTAGAACTGCAATGACGGGCGACCTTTTCGCCAGTCGGACCCGCTTATGTGCGGTACGTATGGGTGGCTGTTGTGCAATCGAGCCGGTCGCGTACGTGATTCCGAGGGACTATTTCCCGGTTTGAACCTTGGCGCGTGGCTCACGTTTGACAGTCCCCGAATTATCGAAGAACAGCAAACTTGTCAAATCGCAACAAAGCGAAATGCGGCTTTTTGGTTAGCATTCGCGTACGGACATTGCCGGGGCGGGTGCGCCCCGACACGGTCAAAATCCAATGTTCAGCCGGGTGCTTTTGCGGTGGCGTGAGTCTCACCGTCTAGTTTCGACCACGCTCGTGGCGATCCGCATTACATGGTGCGAGGCCGGGCTGACAAAAACACTTGGCTTTCCCGTGGACTGGCACGGGGAAATTTCGCCCAGATAAGCCTTGCTTAGTCCGTACTGCAGCCACGTTGCTGGCCACGACAGGGCGTTCGCAATCGATTTTCCAAGCACGAAGGGACACATTGCTACGCGCCGCCAGTCTGGTTCTGGCTGCATGTTTGGTCGCACTGCGGCGTCGGATGGTATTGCGCGAAGTGTCAAATTAGCTAGTGAGCAGTTCACTAGCTTTCGGAAATCCGAAGCGTCGTGCTTAGCTCGATGGAGCGGGCCAGCCTGCTGGTTGGCCGGCGGGCGCTCCGATAGATCTAGCCACATCTGCCCGCGGCAAGTCGTAATGTGTGGGCGCACAAATAGAGACCCGCGCGGCGACGGGAAGGTAGCTGATTTTGGGCAGGGACTGGCGCGCGCGGTGGACGCGCCAGTCGCCTAGATTATGAGGCGGGGTGGGAAGCGAGGTACCTAATGACTGTAGTGAATTCGGCACGGCCGCATGAGATCGACCGCGTGCTCGTACTCTCCAGCGCATCCCGACTTTGCCGTATGACACATCTCTGACTTCGAAGAGCATCCCCGCGCGTCACCCCTGCGAAACGTCATCTGCGCGGACGGACGAGTCAAACGATGATTTCAAGCCTGACAAGTTGAACGCGACGTGCCGGCGGGTATCACGCGCATCGCGTGATTAACGAAGGCAATATCCATCACTCCCGCGGCGGTCGACGCCCCGCCGCTATTTGATCCGATATGCGCGGACACATCCTCGTTCATGTCTCATGCCTCCATTGACCGAGAGTTCCCTTGCATTTCGCGGCAGCGGATCCAACCGCCTCGACACAACGCTGGCGCGCAATGCGCCAATTGCGATGGTCATCGCTCCCACGAAACTCGTCCACGAAGCGGGCCGTCGGTCGTTGACAATGGCTTTCTGCCTCGTCGATTGACGTCGGTATTTTCGCTGCTCGAAGCTCTGAGCACCGGGGCGTTTGGCACACGCCGATAGATTGACGTCGAGTTCTCATCGACGGCTTGGCGCCGGCAACCCGGCCAAACTT
The DNA here is from genome assembly GCF_900996225.1 of Paraburkholderia sp. BCC1884. Classification (GTDB taxonomy): domain Bacteria; phylum Pseudomonadota; class Gammaproteobacteria; order Burkholderiales; family Burkholderiaceae; genus Paraburkholderia. The sequence goes on from NZ_CAAJGL010000123.1 coordinate 288,440, forward strand.
CATCGATTGCCGCCGCAGTTCAATGTCCGCGCGGGTCGTTCGAGTCTCGAAAGCTCCGTCCGATTCCAATAGACGAAACGCAGCACCTAGGCGACCAATTCGCCGCGCGTCATGTAGCGACGTCACGATCGGTGTCGGGCCGGCGAGCCGGACATTAGTAAGTCTCGGGACGGCGAAAAGCGCGTCTGAGCGATTAAGAATGTTTCGCGTGCAAAGCGCGATTGATTCTTAGTGAGCAGAGAACGTTAAACAGTTGCGGCGGTGGGATTGTTGCTCGTTCATGTCAGTGTCAGTCAGATTCAGCGAGATATATGCCTGCACGATAGCTCTCGAGTTTTCCTTTTGTCCGTGCGGCAGACGAGCGTCTACATACCACGGATGACGAAATCGGCTCGGCCTTACACGAAAGATTCATCGCGATTCGGTTGTGCGCTCGATGTGTGGCTGATTGCACGACGCTAACATCAACACGCCGGGGTTAGACGGCGACGAGCGGGAGTCTCGCCTGAATCTTTGCTTAGAGAAATCACGGGCTAATCGTTACTAAGAGGCGAAGATTCGCTGCTGGAATGCACTTCAAAGTGTCCGGATCCGGACACTTTTTGGCTGCGAGCCTGAACGTTCTTGAATTGCCTCCTGCGTCAAACATCGCACCGTCAAGCTCGACGCTGCCCGGCTTCTCTATCGCGTTCCTTACCGCGCGACGCATCAGCCCTTTTACCCGACCGAAATCGCTTTCCACGCCAAAGAATATGCGCGTCAAAACTGTCCGGATCCGGACACCTTTAAGCTCACGTCGAGTGCACGCGGCCGCTTCAGCGAGAGAACCAAACAGTTCCTAAATCCCATGGACATTGAAACCAAACTCTGCAACCCGCGAAAAAGTGTCCGGATCCGGACACCACCTCCACAAGCAGACGTAAAAAAACCCGCCAGTGGCGGGTTCGTACATTCACTCCGGACGGAGCGAGAACATCTTTCCAATATGCTCTCGTATCTCTGCCTCCTGTTCGTCGGTCAACATCCCGGCTTTGAATTTAAGAGTCAACCCTTTGTCGTCCCGCGTAATGCTTCCAGCCTGGGTCTTCCCCGCGAATATCTTCAGAATGCTCCGCCCCCCGGAGTCACTGCCGTTGGTCGCCCGATTGACATGCGCACTGATAGTCGAAGCCACTTTGCTTTGTACCAGGTCCCCGGCCAAAAGGAGCGGCCAAATCTCCGATAACGCAGCCACGCCGGCGTCACCGGTCCTTTTGAGGGCGAGAACGATATCTTGCGCCGCCGTTCCGGCCAACAAAGAAGGGTTCAGATCGAGATCTCGTTTGACGAAGTCCGGCAGATCATCAAATGCGAGGAAACGGTAGAGATCGTTCCGTGTTACACCCATCACATCCGCGAGGCGCGTTCGCTTCGGAAACTCCGACTCCGCCCGACGAATGGCAATAGCGATCTCGTAATCGGAAAGGTCGTCGCGCGTGACGTTTTCCATCAGCGCAAGCGCCGCCATATCCTGATCCGTGCACTCAATCACTACCGCTTTGACGGTCGGGCGATTAACAAGCTTGTGAGCGCGCCATCTCCGCTCGCCCGCTACTAGCTGGTACGCGTCGCCCACGCGACGAACGGTGATAGCCTGCAGCAGCCCGACCTCCCCGATCGACCGGGCGAGCTCAGCCAGTTTGGCTTCATTGAATTGCCGGCGCGGCTGCCAGGGATTCGGCGAGAGCTCGTCGACAGCGATTTCTGTCGCGGTACCTTGCTTCTCCAGTTCCTGAATTCGCAATTGGGCAACAGCCAATGCGCTCGTAATTCCAGGCATTGTCTGCGGACCACGCGAGGGCTTTTTGGCCTCACCCTTGAAGTCCGCGGGCGTTGCCAAGTTCGCGGTTTTTGCAAGTAACTGCTCGCGGATATTGGTCATGCTGCTGACTCCTTCCAGTTCTTAACAAACATATCGTCAAGCCACTTTGAGTACTGCATCATGGGTTGCTTCACCCGCTGCAGCGACTTGGCGCTCGAGTGCGTACTGACAATGTCCAGCGCGGTAGAAAATGACAGAGCGCCGCCGCTCATCACGGAACTGGCCGGAATTTCGAACGGGTCCAACCATCGACCGTACGCGCTCTGCGCCCACTGCCGCACGACCGGTGCAGACGAAGTCTTGCCGTAGTCGACCTTGGAGAGCAGTACCGAAATGAAGTCGTAGACCTTGTCTTCCTCGTAAGGGAGAAAATCTTCTGCGACATCCGAAAACAAACGCCAGAACGCCAGCGAACTAATAAAGTCCAGGTTCTCCGGAATCATCGGCATGACTAACGCGTCCGCGGCGAGCAGCGCGTTCAGATTCATGTACGACAGCGACGGTGACGTGTCGATCAGAATGTAATCATATTGAGACCGCAGCGGCTCGAGGCCTTCGCGCAAAACGGACCAGAACCTGTAACCCTGCATGGTCTTTTGCCGCGCCGGTAGCAGAAACTCGGCGCCATACAGAAACGTATGTCCGGGGATGATGTCGAGACCGTCCCAGTAAGTTGACTGGACTTGCCCGGTAAGGCCGCCTTCCAGGTTCTGATCATAGATATACGGAAGGACCGTATCTTCGCCCGTGATCTCCTTCTCAGCGTAGAGTCCGCAGAGTTCAGACGCCGAGGCTTGCGGATCCAGATCGATCAGTAAGACTTTTCGACCGAAAAGCGTCAAAGCCTGCGCGAGGCAGACTGTTGTCGTCGTCTTCGCCGAGCCGCCCTTCAGCTGCGCGGTGGTCAGCACCTTGCCGCGGAAATTGCCGTCAGTTTCTCCGAGCCGTGTCTGGTAAATGTCCGACGCCAACTTGATCCAGACCCGCGCCTCAGCCAGCGTGAACGTCCGGCTGCGGCCGGTACCGTTCAATGTGCCGGACGGAAGCCCGGAGTCAGCCTTCGTCGCGAGATATTGAATTTGCTGCCGAGTGAGATTGCACATCTCGGCAAGCTCACTGATGGTATAGATTGGGGCTTCTTTGCGAGGGCGGGGTGCCAGAATTTGCTCGCGCAGATTGTCAGAGAAAGGCGCGAGGTTGTCCGCGAAATCCGCGACTTCGCGCAAAGTGACCTTTCGGTCCTCCATCGGTAAGGTGCCTACGTGGGCCATTCTGCACTTCTCCGTGTTTTGACGTTGAAGCGCAGAATACACGAAAGTGCGTAAACAATCCTGCAATCCGTCAAATTCCTTAGTCTTTTTTTAAAAAACCGGTCTAAGTTTTTGTTATTTAGCGCATTTCCCTAGCCGCAAGCACTCCGCGGCTGGTCACTGACATCGCAAACTTAATCACAAAAAGAGAACTAACCGTTTTCCTTGGCGAAGCGCGTCAGTGCGCGCGCACAAAAACCGCCCCGAGGTGGTTTTTGTGCGCAACCAGATTCCAGAACAATTACCTTTATAAATCAACGCATTACCAATGCCCAGGACTCAAGCGGCATGGACGGTTTTTCGTTGGCCGACTCAGGTCTGTTAGCTTTTTTTTAAAACATAAACCCACCCGCAAACAGACAGGGCCCGAAAAACCCTTATAAATCAACAACAACCCCTGTGGATAGGGATGGTTTTTGTGCTAACCGGGACGGTTTTTGTGCCGTTGAAGTCGAAAATTGGGTTCTCGGAGTCGAATTTTGTGAGAAGAGGGGTGCAAGTTGGGCCGCGACAGAGGCGGTTTTTGTGCTGACTATCCTGTGAGGGGTCGAAAAGACCAACATCCACGCGCGCGGAAGGGGGTGGTTTTTGTGTTGACACCTTTTACGTCCCTGCTAGAGTGCCCGGCATGGAACTGAGTTAAATGGAAAACCACAGCCTCCCCGTCACGCCGCATCAGCTTGCCCTGGACATCTACGAGGATATGTCCGGCCAAGGCTCGTCTATTAGCGACGCGTCGAGAGACATCGGTTTTCTGCGCAACAATATCTTCACGCGGGTCGGCGGCCTCGGCATTGCCGCGCGTCGGGTCCTGGATGCTGCCTACTTTCTCGTTGCCGCCAAGGCGCCGGACGAGCTGATCGACGACAAGGTTTATACCTTCACCGCAGAGATCAACTACTTCAAGTGGTTGATGCGTTACGACAGCCGCAACCACAGCCACCTCGTTGCCCAGATGAGGGCTGCGGCAAAGGCGCGCGTTGAAATCATGACCGCGCCGTCAATCGAAGAACTCACGGACAAAGACGCGTGGGGCACGATTAGCCTGCTCGGCGATTGCTATATCGATCGCGGGCTTGTCTGCGTTTTGTTGTCGGGCCGAGTGATCAAATACCTGATTAGCCCTTACAAAGCCCATTGGCTTAGCTTGAGGGCGTCGACGGCATTTTCGCTTTCGCTTTCCAGAGCGATTTACGACCGCCTGATTCCTTGCGAAGGGCATGGGGTGACGGAATGGTTCGCTTACGAAGAAATTTTGGAGTGGCCCGGCAAAGTGGGCGAGTCCAGAAGAGAAGTCAAAGAGTTTAAAAAACGCTTTCTCGAACCAGCGATCACCCAGCTCAACGAGGTTTCCGATTTCGACGTGAGTTGGGAAGCGAACGGCGATCGGCTGCCCCCGGAAAAGCTGAAGATGCGTTTCCGCTTCACAAAGAAGCAGGGGGCGGACGCTGCGCGCGCGGGTATCGACGATTCAATGTATCTCGTCCTTCACGACGAGTTCGCATTCGGGACCGAAGATTTCGAGCGTATCGCCCACAATCGCGGCGAGTGGACCGACGCGCGTCTCATGCAGGCTGTCGAATACACGCGGCATCGCCTGAATGAAGGGAAGATTACTTCCAGCCCTAAAGGGTATTTGTGGAAGGCCCTCATCGGCAACTATCGCATCGGCGAGGCTGACAGAAAGATGGTGTCCGTCCGCGCAAATCTTCGAGAAGTCGGTAAGGACGAAGCCCGGTCCCGCAGTACGGCCGAAGCAAAACTTAATGCCAGCCTCGAAGCTCAGAACGAAGCCGCCAAGGCGAAAGTCGCGATGGAAGTGAAGACCGGCCGGGAGTTCTTCGAAGCCGTCGACGCAGCCATTCAACGCGACCTCTTTAACTCGTATATCAGAGCGCTGATGGCACAGCGTCTGATTGAAAAGCAGGGCGTGAAGCGCGAAGAACTAAGCCCTCAGAACATCCTCGTCAAAGACAAAGTGATTGCGGACTCGTTCTGTACCCACGTCTTCGCCAAGCGAAAGAAGATGCCCGCCGGGCAATAGAAACTGTTCGTGTGGCGATCGCCGTTTTCAATCCAGCACCCAGCGTCAATCGACTTGCGATAAATGGGCGCGTACGTCATTGAGCCCATTCTGTTTAGCACTGGCGCGTTTGAACAGACATACGCTTTGACGAGACGAGACCTTCCACGAGTCAGCTCCTTTCTCCAATCGAACCTCTCGATCACACGCTGCGACGGTTTTTCCCGAGTCGCCTGCGCAATTCTCAGTGCATTGTCGAAAGAATTCCGCGACTGCCCCCTGTAGCATGAGCCTCACTGTAGCTCCGTCGCTGCGGCATGATCCACGCGATGATCGGCAGACGCGTCACGGTTGGTACACGCGCCGCACATTGTCCAATTGAAGTAATTTAGGTATCCAGATCACACGTCCGATTCGGTGTGAAGGTGCGACCTGGGTGCGCTCGTCTATTGCGATAGTTGATTGACTAACAAACTGGAGATGGTGATGAAAAGTGAATTGACCGGACTCGATGGCTCGGTATCACGTAATCCTTCAACCGGAGAGCTGATCAAATCCTATCCGTTCCAAACGCCTGACGAAGTCGAAAATACGCTTGCATCCAACGCGCAAGCCGCCAGGGTCTGGCGTGCGACGCCGATGGCCGAGCGGGTCAACTGCTATCGACGCCTCGCCGCGACGCTTCGCGATCGCTCGGAAGCGCTTGCGCTTCTCGCGACTAGCGAAATGGGCAAGACGATTGCCTCAGCCCGCGCCGAAGTCGAGAAATGCGCGTCTGCGGTGGAGTGGTTCGCCGAGCATGGGCCGGCGATTCTGGCGGACGAACCTGTCGAACCTATCGCGTCGGATGGCGAGGACAGGATCTACGTTTCGTACCTGCCCATCGGCACGGTGCTTGCCGTCATGCCATGGAATTTCCCGTTCTGGCAAGTGATGCGCGCCGCAGGCCCGATCATGCTGTCCGGCAATGGTTTCGTGCTGAAGCACGCGCCCAATGTCATGGGTTGCGCTTATGGTCTGGTGCAAGCCTACGAAGCGAGCGGTTTTCCGAAGCATCTAATAACTGTTCTGCACACGACCAATGACGTCGTCGGACGCGCGATCGAGGATCCACGGATTGCGGCCGTCACGGTCACGGGTAGCTTGCGCGCGGGTGCTGCGGTCGCTTCGACCGCGGGGAAAGTGGCCAAGCGCAGTCTGCTCGAACTCGGCGGTGCCGATCCGTTCATTGTCTTGTCGGACGCCAACATCGACAAGGCTGTGGAAATCGGCATCGTGGCCAGATTTCAGAATGCAGGGCAGGTGTGTCTCGCGGCCAAACGCTTCATTCTCGAGCGGCCTATCGCAGACGAGTTCACGGAAAAGTTCGTCGCCGCTGCCAAAAAGATCAAGGCCGGCGATCCCCTCGATGCGTCCACTACGATCGGGCCGATCGCGCGCGGTGACCTTCGCGATGGCGTTCATGACCAGGTAGTGCGCTCGATCGCGAGCGGAGCAAAGCTGCTTCTTGGTGGCAAGAACGTGGAAGGCCCTGGCTATTTTTACGAGCCGACCGTGTTGGGTGACGTCACACCAGGCATGGCGGCATTCGACGAAGAGGTGTTCGGGCCCGTGGCCGCCATTTCAGTTGCAGAAGATCTCGAGGACGCAATTCGTCTCGCTAACACGAGCGACTTCGGCTTGAGCGGCAATCTCTGGACGACCGACGTCGCCAAAGCCGCTGAAATCGCGAGGCGGCTTGAAACCGGTGGTGTCTTTGTCAACGGATACACGGCGTCAAATCCGCGCATTCCGGTCGGTGGTGTCAAGAATAGCGGCTACGGTCGGGAACTGTCGCATTTTGGCCTCCGTGAGTTCGTGAACGCTCAAGGCGTCTGGATCAAGAAAGTTAGCTGACTATCCAGCGGCGACATGGGATCGATGGCTCTGTGATGCAGTTCGATATCAAGGAGATAGACAAGTGGCTTCATCCGTTAAAACCGTTGCGATGCTTCAGGCCCATGAGGGGTGCGAGGATGAGCTGGCCAGGTTGCTACGTGGCATGGTCGCACCGTCACGCAGCGAGCCTGGCAATCTCCGCTATGACCTGTGGCAGGACATCGACAACCCGCGTCGTTTCGTTCTCGACGAGATGTACCAGGACGCGGCAGCGGTCACGGCACATCGTGCCACCCCTCACTTCCAGAACTACCTCTCGCACATCAACGAGTTAGGCGAGCGGACCGTTGCGCTCGTTCGCGCGATCGACGTGGCCAACGCAGGTGACGCTTGAGCCATCCGCAGTCCCCGCTGTTTTAACTCACTTCAAGGAGCTCTTATCATGACAATGACGAGCGAAGCCACTCTGTTCTCTCCCACGACGATTGGTAAGATCCAAGTGGCCAACCGCATCGCCATGGCTCCGCTCACGCGCTCGCGTGCGGACAGAAACGGCGTGCATACGCCGCTCGCGATCGAATATTACCGGCAGCGTGCCACCGCTGGCCTCATCATCACCGAGGCCACCAACATCTCCCGACAGGGGCGGGGCTATGCATTCACGCCGGGTATCTACACCGAAGCTCACGTCGACGCGTGGAGGCCGGTGACCGATGCGGTACACGAGGCCGGCGGCAAAATCGTCTGTCAGCTCTGGCACGTTGGCCGGATGTCCCATGTCGACTTGCAGGAAAACGGCGCGGCCCCGGTGGCGCCGTCTGCGATCCAGGCGGGCGAACTCATCTTCCTCGAGACAGGCAAGCAGGCGCCTCCGTCGATGCCACGCGCGCTCGAAACCGACGAGATCCCCGGCATCCTCGAAGATTATAAAAACGCAGCGCGCTGTGCGATGGAGGCAGGCTTCGACGGCGTCGAGGTGCATTCGGCGAACTGCTATCTGCTGGATCAGTTTGTTCGCGACAGCACGAACAAGCGCACGGATCGCTATGGTGGCTCGCTGGAGAATCGCACGCGCTTTCCAGTGGAAGTGATTTCGGCGGTCTCCGAGATCTGGGGCCCGGACCGGGTCGGTGTTCGCCTGTCACCGCTGACACGCTCAGCCGGCGATACGCCGTTGGATAGCGATCCGCAGAAAACCTATGGTTTTTACGTGGAACGGTTGGGCAAACTAGGGTTGGCGTATCTGCACTGTATCGAAGGGCAAACACGCGGTGATAACGCGGCGAGCGCCTTCGATTTCAAAGCCCTGCACGCCATCTTCGGTGGCAAGTACATTGCCAACAACAGCTACAGCCGCGAAATGGCGATCGAAGCCATCGCATCGGGCTACGCCGAGATGGTTGCCTTCGGGCGGCCGTTCATCGGCAATCCGGATCTGGTCGAGCGCCTGCGTCGCAACGCGCCTTTGACGGAACCCAATCACGCGACCTTTTACGGCGGTGCGGCCGCAGGCTACACCGACTACAAGACGCTCGGCGAGAGCGTCACGGGTTGAATGAAGGGAGCGAAGCGACCCATTCTGGATCGCTCGCTCCCTTCCATCTCGAGTCGGGATATAGCCCGGTGATAGTGCAAATGCACAAAGCGGGGTGCATGTTCGAAAGACGTCACTGCGGACCTGCGGATACGCTACTGAACGACCCCAAAGGCTCAGGAGAACGCAGATGTCCGATGAAGCGAAGTGCCCGTTCATGCATGCGGCCGGTAGTGGTACATCGATTCAGGAGTGGTGGCCCGATCGCCTCAACCTGAAAATCCTGCGTCAAAATAGTTCTTTGTCGGACCCCATGGGCGACAAGTTCAGTTACGCGGAAGAGTTCAGGAGCCTCGACCTCGAGGCGGTGAAGCAGGATCTTCGTGTGCTCATGACAGCATCGCAAGACTGGTGGCCAGCCGACTTCGGCAATTACGGCCCTTTCTTCGTGCGCATGGCATGGCACAGCGCCGGCACTTACCGCACAGGCGATGGCCGTGGTGGCGCCGGGACGGGACAGCAGCGTTTCGCGCCAATCAACAGCTGGCCCGACAACGTCAACCTCGACAAGGCCCGCAGACTGATCTGGCCGATCAAGCAAAAATATGGCCGCAAGCTGTCATGGGCCGATCTCATCGTGCTCACCGGTACAGTGGCTTTGGAGTCGATGGGATTCAAGATCATCGGCTACGCCGGAGGTCGCGTGGATGCCTGGGAATCGGATGAAGCGGTCTACTGGGGCAATGAAACCATCTGGTTGGGTGACAAACGCTACACGGGAAATCGGCAGCTCGAGAAACCGCTGGCCGCGGTCCAGATGGGTTTGATTTACGTGAACCCGGAGGGACCCGACGGGAATCCCGATCCGGTAGCAGCGGTCACGGACATTCGCGAAACCTTTTCGCGCATGGCAATGAACGACGAGGAAACCGTCGCGCTCATCGCGGGCGGACATACGATCGGTAAGACGCATGGCGCGGGTCCAGCCACCCACGTCGGACGTGAGCCCGAAGCTGCCGGCATCGCTGAACAGGGTCTCGGCTGGAAAAGCACGTTCGGCACGGGCAATGGCGATGACACGATTACCAGTGGCCTGGAAGTGACCTGGACCACCACGCCGACGAAGTGGAACAACAACTTCTTTGAAAGCCTGTTCGGCTACGATTGGGAACTCACGAAAAAGCCCTGCCGGCGCGCATCAATGGAAGCCGAAAGGTGACGCCGGTGCGGGCACGGTGCCGGACCCGCGAGACCCTACGAAGCGGCGTGGGCCGTCCCTGATGACGACCGATCTTGCACTGCGTCTCGATCCGGTCTACGAGAAGATCTCAAGGCACTATCACGCCAATCCGGATCAGTTCGCCGATGCCTTCGCGCGAGCATGGTTCAAGCTGACCCACCGCGACATGGGTCCGCGCACACGCTATCTCGGACCGGACATTCCGGCGGAAGCGTTCATCTGGCAAGACCCGATTCCTGCGCTCGACCACGAGTTGGTCGATGTGCACGATGTCGCTGCGCTCAAGGGAAAAATCGCTGCCGCCGGGCTACCCGTATCGCAACTGATTTCGACAGCATGGGCGTCGGCATCTACGTTTCGCGGGTCCGACAAGCGGGGCGGCGCCAACGGGGCTCGCATCCGTCTCGAGCCGCAGAAGAATTGGGCAATCAATCAACCGGCCCGACTGGCTGTGGTATTGGAAACGCTGGAGGGTATCCAGCGTGATTTCAACAGCGCTCAGTCCGGCAACAAGAAAATCTCGGTGGCCGATCTGATCGTGCTGGCGGGCTGCACGGGTGTCGAGCAAGCAGCGAAAGCCGCTGGCCACGACGTCACCGTACCTTTCACGCCGGGACGCATGGATGCGCTTCAGGAGCAAACCGATGTGGAGTCCTTCGCGGCACTCAAACCAATGGCAGACGGTTTCCGCAATTACCTTGACGTTGGCTGCCTCGCTTCGTCAGAAGCGATGCTCGTCGACAAGGCTCAACAGTTGACGCTGACCGCGCCGGAGATGACGGTATTGATCGGCGGTATGCGTGTCCTGAACACCAACTTCGAACTGAGTCAGCACGGCCGCTTCAGTACGCGGCCCGAGACGTTGACCAACGATTTCTTCGTCAACCTGCTCGATACGAATACGCAATGGAGCGCCGTGTCGGCCGCCGAGGACTTATTTGAGGGACGCGACCGTGTGAGCGGTGAGCTCAGGTGGACCGGCACTCGTGCAGATTTGATCTTCGGTTCGAACCCGGAGCTTCGGGCAGTCGCCGAAGTCTACGGGAGCACAGACGGGGAAGGGCAGTTCGTCCGCGATTTCGTGGCGGCATGGAACAAGGTCATGAATCTCGACCGCTTCGACCTTGCTTGAGCATGTCGAAGCAATGCGGTGGCGAGCCTTGCAAAGGGTGGTCATCGCAAGGGCGATCGCGGATGGCAATCTGCGCATCGCCCAGTCAACACGGCGATCTCCAATGGCCAGCCTGCCGGTACTGAAACCGCGTCATTCACGCCGCTTTCATTCTTATTGCGGCTGCGTTCCTGCCGCCAAACACCAGGTAATACCCTAAGCCGCCTTCCCCTTGCCGTCCAGCTCTGATATAAATCCGTCCCCAAGCTGATTACGTTTTAGCAGCGCTTTAGCAAGCTGCACGGCTGATCGGATGGCAAGGTATTCCAGAGGAGTGGTATGGCGCGTGTAGTCGTGGTGGGCAGCATCAACATGGACATGGTGGTCAGGACGGCGGCGTTTCCGCGTCCCGGCGAAACCCTGTTTGGCAAAGGGTTTTCTACGCATCCGGGCGGCAAGGGTGCGAACCAGGCGGTCGCGGCGGCACGACTCGGCGCCGAGGTCACGATGATCGGCTGCGTGGGCGACGACGCGTTCGGTGCGCAGATGAAGGCGACGCTTGCACGCGACGGCGTCGATACGCGTTGGGTGTCGACCGGGCGTGGTTCGACCGGCATCGCGTCGATCACGGTGTCCGACAGCGATAACGCCATCGTCATCGTGCCGGGGGCGAACCATGAACTGATGCCCGCCGACGTGGACCGCGCGCAGGAAGCTATCCGTCATGCGGACGTCGTGCTCGCACAACTCGAAGTGCCGCTCGGCACCGTGCTGCACGCGGCAAAGGTCGCACGGCATTTTGGCAAGCCGTTCTTCCTGAACCCGGCGCCGGCCGTCGCGCTGACGGACGAGTTGATCGACCTGACCACGCTTCACACCCCCAATGAACACGAACTCGCGACCGCGTTGCAAACCGGTAGCGCGGATTGGCGCAGCACGCTCGCCAGCATGCCTGGCCGTATCGCGATGACGCACGGCAAGGAAGGCGCCTATTACACGAACGGTGCGGGTGAATTGCAGCATCAGCCCGGCTTCAGCGTCGATGCAGTCGACACGACCGGTGCAGGCGACACGTTCAACGGCGCACTGGCCGCGTTCTGGCATCTGGGCGTCGCCGAAGCGGTGTGGCGCGCCAACGCGGCCGGCGCGTTGTCCGTCACGCGCGCGGGCGCACAGGGCGGCATGCCGACGCTTGCCGAACTCGAACAGTTTCTGGAGGCAGCATCGTGAAAAAACTGGGACATCTGAATCGCGACATCGCGCGCGTGCTGGCCGGCATGGGGCACACGGACAGCCTCGCGATCGCCGATTGCGGCCTGCCGATTCCCGAAGGCGTCGAATGCATCGACCTGTCGCTGAAGCTCGGCACGCCCGACTTTTTCGACGTGCTGGACAGCGTGCTGGACGATTTCAAGGTCGAACGCGCCGTGTTCGCGACTGAGGCTCTCACGCAAAACGCCAACGTCGCTGCGCGCATGTCGCAGTTGGCGGCAGCCGGCATCCAGACTGCCGACGTGTCGCACGAAGCATTCAAGCGACTCTGCGGCGAAGCAAAAGCCGTGATTCGCACGGGCGAATGCAGTCCGTACGCGAACGTCATTCTCCATTCCGGTGTGATCTTCTGAGGGCCATGTCATGCAAGTGACGATGCGTGGGATTGATAAGGCATTCGGCCCGGTCCGTGTGCTCGACGGCGTTCACTTCAATATCGATGGCGGCGAAATCCACGCGCTCATGGGCGAGAACGGCGCGGGCAAATCGACGCTGATGAAAATCCTGTGCGGCGTGTATCAACCCGATCGCGGCGACATCCTCGTCGACGGCAAGCCGGTGCAAATTCGCAGCACCGTCGACGCCGAACGGGCCGGCATCGCGATCATTCACCAGGAACTGAACCTGATCCCGCAGTTGTCGGTGATGGAAAACATGTTCCTCGGCCGCGAGCCGAGCCGGTTCGGTGTGGTCGATCGTAAGGCGATGCACGCACAGGCGCGTAAATGGCTCGACATGGTCGGCGCGCAACGCATCGACCCCCATCGCGAGGCCGGGTTGCTATCTATCGGACAGCAGCAACTGGTCGAAATCGCGAAGGCGCTTTCGCTCGACGCGCGCGTGCTGGTCATGGACGAACCGACCGCGGCGCTAACGAACCACGAAATCGACAACCTGTTCGACATCATGCTCGCGATGAAGGCGCGCGGCGTCGCATTGGTCTACGTCTCGCACCGGATGGAAGAGATCTTTCGCATCTGTGACAAGGTCAGCGTGTTGCGCGACGGCAAGTTCGTCGGCGAACGCGTGGTCGCCGAGACGAGTTTCGAGGACATCGTTCGACTGATGGTAGGGCGCGAACTCGGTCAGCGCTTTCCGAAGCGCAACCATGAACCGGGCGAAGTACGCCTGAGCGTCTCCGGCCTCGCGGACGACGGCAACGTGTCCGGCATCACGTTCGATGTGCGCGCCGGCGAAGTACTCGGTATTGCCGGATTGATGGGCGCGGGCCGCAGCGAAATCCTGCGCACGCTCTTCGGTGTGAATCGCAAGACGGCGGGCACCGTCGCGCTCGACGGCAAGATCGTCGATGCGCGCGATGCGACCGGCGCGATTGCCGCGGGCATCGGTTTCGTTACCGAAGACCGTAAGAGTCAGGGCCTCGTGCTAGGCATGTCGGTGCGCGAAAACGCGACGCTTGTCCACCTCGACAATTACGCGCGCCTCGGTGTCGTCGACGAGACGGCCGAACGCAACGCGGTCGACCAACTCATCAAGCAATTGCGTATCCGAACCCGCGATGCCGAACTCGACGTGAAGTCGTTGTCGGGTGGCAACCAGCAGAAAGTGGTCTTCGCCAAGTGGCTTGCGTCCCCGCCGAAAGTGCTGTTGCTCGATGAACCTACGCGTGGCGTCGATGTGGGCGGGAAGGCGGAGATCTACACGATCGTCAATCAACTCGCGGCGCAAGGCGTCGCCATCGTGATGGTGTCGTCCGAATTGCCCGAAGTGCTGGCGATGAGCGACCGCATTCTCGTGATGCATCAAGGTCGTCAGAACGGCATTTTCCCGGCAGCGGGCGCGACGCAGGAACAGATCATGACGGCCGCAACCGGCGGCGACGTGGGCAACGCGGTAGCGGCGGCCTGAAATCAATTTTTTCGGCGGCACAGCCGCCGCATGCGAGAACCGAGATGTCGCAACTAACCATGACACCCCATACCAAGGCCACGCTGCAAAAGCTTGGACCGTTGATTGCCCTGCTGATCGTGTCGGTCGGGCTGTCGATCGTCAGCTCCGACTTCCTGACTGTCGATAATCTGCTCAACGTGATGCGTCAGGCGTCGATCAATGCGCTCATCGCGTTCGGCATGACGCTCGTGATTCTGCTGGGCGGCATCGATCTGTCGGCAGGCTCGGTGCTCGCGCTGTCCTCGGTGATTATCGCGAGCCTGATGCAGCACGGCACGTCCGCTGTCGTGGCGACATTGGCCGGCCTCGCAGCCGGCGCGTTCATGGGCTTCGCGAACGGCGTCGTGATCAGCAAGGGCAAAGTGGCGCCGTTCATCGCGACGCTAGGCTCGATGACCGTGCTGCGAGGCCTCGCTCTCGTGGTATCGAACGGCAGTCCGATCAGCGATTTCAACAGCGACTTCTTCTCGATGCTCGGCGGCGGTTACATCGCGCACATCGTGCCGATCCCGGTCGTGTTGATGCTGATCGTGTTCGCCGTGTTCTGGTTCGTGCTGAAGAAGACCGTGTTCGGTCGCCACGTGTATGCGACCGGCGGCAACGCGGAGTCGTCGAAGCTGTCGGGCGTGAAGGTGGACCGTATTCAATTGTGGGTTTACACGATCTCGGGTCTGATGGCCGCGATCGCCGGCGTGGTCCTGACTTCGCGTTTGAACTCCGCGCAACCCACGGCGGGCACTGGCTACGAACTCGACGCGATCGCTGCGGTGGTGCTCGGCGGCACGAGCCTGACGGGCGGACGCGGCTGGATCTTCGGCACCTTGATGGGCGCGCTGCTGATCGGCGTGCTCAACAACGGCCTGAATCTGCTCGACGTGTCGTCGTTCTATCAGCAGGTCATTAAGGGCGCCGTGATTCTGCTCGCGGTGCTGATCGATCGCGGTAGCAAGAAATAACTGCGCGACGTCGCGCGGCCGGCGGGTGATCGACGGCCGCTGAAGAGTTTCCGTTTTACACACACTACGTTTGAGCTTCAGGAGGAAGACAATGAAAAAAATCGTATCGCCATTGATCGGTGCATTGCTGATCGCAGGGCTCGTGGCATGTTCGAAGCAAGGTCCGGAATCGGCTTCCACGTCGTCGAGCGCACCGGCTTCCGGCGCTGCGTCGGGTCAAGCGAAGATTGGTCTGTCGATCTCAACGCTGAACAATCCGTTCTTCGTGTCGCTTCGCAAGGGCGCGGAAGACGAGGCGAAAAAAGAAGGCGTGACGCTGATTACCGTCGATGCACAGAACGACCCGGCCAAGCAGCAGGCCAGCGTCGAAGATTTGATCGAGAAAAAGGTCAGTGTCATCCTGATCAACCCGACGGATTCGTCGGCTGTCGCCAACGTGGTGAAGGAAGCGACTGACAAGGGCATCAAGGTGATTTCGCTCGACCGTAGCGTGAAGGGTGCCGAAGTCAGCTCGCATATCGCCTCGGACAACGCGGCCGGCGGCAAGATGGCGGCGGACTTCCTCGTCGAGAAGCTCGGCGGCAAGGGCAATATCGTCGAGCTGCAAGGTATTCCGGGCTCGTCGGCAGCGCGTGAACGCGGCACCGGTTTCGATGACGAAGCACAAGCCAAGGGCGGCGTAAAGATCGTCACGAAGCAGCCCGCCGACTTCGACCGTGCGAAGGGGTTGTCGGTGATGGAAAACATCATCCAGAGCAACAAGGATATTCAAGCCGTGTTCGCGCAGAACGACGAAATGGCGCTCGGCGCGGTGAAGGCGTTGCAGGCAGCCGGTCTGAAGAATGTGGCGGTCGTTGGCTTCGACGCGACGGACGATGCCATGGCGGCGGTCAAGGCCGGCACGATGGCGGCGACGGTCCAGCAGCAGCCGGAATTGATCGGCCAATACGGCGTGCAAACGGCCAGAAAACTGATGGACGGTCAGAGCGTCGACAAGTCGATCCCTGTTCCGCTGAACCTGTTCAAACAGTAAGTTCCCAAGGCAACTGCACGCGTAGTACCATCCGGCAAAGATGGCGGGCTATGCGGAATGGTTGCGTGTCGCGTTGCGAGTGCGACCTCGCCGGCGGCAGCCGGTGTAACGCCCCCTTTACCGGGGGCGTCAACATTTTTGACCTCAGGAATCAGTGTGACCCAGTTCGAGCGATTGACTATCGACGACATCGCGCGGCTCGCGAACGTTTCTCGCACGACTGCCAGCATGGTGATCAATGGCTACGCGGAACGCTACCGCATCTCGGCGGCAACGGTAGAGCGCGTGCTGCAGGTAGCGCGCGACAATCACTTCGTACCGTCGCAGTCGGCACGCTCGCTGCGTTCGCGGCGCAGCAATACCGTCGGACTGGTCATTCCCGACCTCACCAATTCCGCACACTCGGCACTCGCGCAGGCGATGGAGTCGCTATGCCGTAAGCAATACGGCTATCAACTGGTGATCGTCACCAGCGACGAAGACCCGGCGCGCGAGACCGAAGGCATTGCACATCTGGTTGCGCATCAGGTGGACGGGATGATCGTCGTTCCCTGCACAGCCGACGCCAGGCGCTACGAGAAATGGATGAAACGACTGCCGCTGGTGTTTGCGGATCGTCGTGTGCTCGATAGCCAGATTCCGTATGTCGTAACCGACGCCACCGAAACCGTCGCGAGCCTGGTGGGCGATGCGCTGCAGCAAGGCGTACGCGAAGTCATCTATTTTGGCGGTCAGCCCGAGCTATCCGCGAGCCGCGACCGTCTGGCCGGTTACCGTCTTGCGCTCGCCGCGCACGGTGTGGCCGAGCAGCCCGGCTGGGTCCACGAACGCGACTTTCAGCGCGATTCGGGCCACGCGCTGATGCAGGCCTGGTTCGGCCAGCACGGCCGCTATCCGCAGGCGCTATTCGCGGGATCGATCACACTGCTCGAAGGCGTGTTGTCGTTCATTAGCGAAACCCACAAACTCGCGCAGGCGCCCGAACGCCTGATGACCTTCGACGATCACCAATTGCTCGACTGCCTGCCGCTCCCGATCGACGCAATCGTGCAGGACAGCCAGCAGCTTGCCGACCAGAGTTTGCGCTGTGTGATGGCGTTGCTCGAAGGCGAGGCGACCCCTGCGTCGCTGCAGGTGCCTGCGCATATCCACTATCGGCGCGTGGTTTCCGCGCCGGGTTGAAGCAACGCTACGCCTCGCTTTCCAGATACCCTCCGCTCGCTCGACGTCTCTGATTGGCGATTGCTCGCGTAGCGATTTCGCGAGCATGCCGGATGTTGCTGGTCGGGATAAAAAGCAACTAACTGTCAATTTTTTCAACGTCCACCCCTCAAAGGGCGGACCCTGTTTCTCAACTATCCGTGCCGGCCACCGGAAGAGTGAAGTAGAACCGCGCCCCGCCATGAACGGACCGATTGTCCGCCGAGATATGGCCGCCATGGGTTTCGATGATCGACCGGCAAATGGGCAGTCCCATCCCCATGCCGTTCTCCTTGGTCGTGAAAAAGCTCTCGAACAGGCTGTCGAGATGATTCAGGGCGATGCCCGGACCGTTATCTTCGACGACACAACGCAGCGTGGCGGCGTCCTCCATGGCGACCCGGATCGTGATCTCGCGCCGGGTACTTCGCGTTTGTTCGATTGCCTGCATGGCATTCACGGTGAGATTCACGACCACCTGCTGCAACTGGATGCGGTCGACCCGCACTTGAGGCGTCCCATCGACGAGTTGGCGCGTCACGGCGACGTGGCGCGATTGCACTTCGTGACGCAAAAACACGAGCGCTTCATCGATGAGTTCGTCGAGCGATGTCAGCGTGCGTTCGGGTGCTCGTCGAACTGCCATGCCGCGAATGCGGCCGATGATCTCCGTCGCATGCCGGGCATCGGCGATGATGCGCATGTTGGTGGCTCGTACTTCGGCGAGATCCGGTACGGGGCGATTGAGCCAGCCTAAACCGGCCTGACTGTTCAAGGCGATAGCGGTGAGCGGTTGCTTCAGTTCGTGGGCAATCGAGGCGGTCAGCTCGCCGAGCATGGAAATACGCGCCGCGTGTGCAAAGTCCGCCTGCACACGTTGAAGCATTTCCTGTGCACGAATACGTTCTGTCAGGTCGACCAGACTGATGACGGCGACGCCTGGATCGTCGCTCATTCGAGGGCGCGCAACGGTGAACAGCACATCGATGACTCGCCCGTCCAGTGTCGGAAGCCGGGTCGTCTCCTGAAACAGATCGTCGCCGTTATAGCGGCTTTCCAGCGCACGTCGAAAAGTGGCGGGACTCTCCCGCCAGACCCAACTCAGCGGGCCGAGCAATTCACGCCGGTCCCGCGCGCCGAACATCTGCACCGCACTGTTGTTGACGTCTTCGAGGATGAGCCCATCGAGCGCGCTGGCCAGCCATTCGGGATGCTCATCGATATAGGCTGAAAGATCCTCGACACCTTGCGCTCGTAGCTCCGTCAACATGGCGATCAGAGCCTGGGCCTCGGTCTGCCACAAACCGACTGGCGTTTCGCTGAAGAGGTGACGGTAGCGATGCTCGCTGCGCCGAAGGTCGGCGTATAGCCTTGCATTCTCCAACGAAATCGCGGCCTGGGACGCCAGCAGCCTCAGCACGGCGATGCGGGCGGGCGTGAAAACGCGCGGGGTCAGGGTGTTCTCGAGATACAGCACGCCGATCAGTTTGCCCTGCTTGATGAGCGGCAGACACAGAATGGATCTGCAGGCGTGATCCCGGATGTATTCGTCCCCCGAGAAGGGGCTTTGGTCCAGGGCATCGTCTAGCAAAAGGCTGTCGCTGGTCCGTATCACGTAGCGCAGAATCGATTCGGGGAACGCAGCGGGCGCAACGCGAGTATGAGGAATGCGGACCTCGACCGTATCGCGCACCGTGGCCGCTTCCGCTTCGATCCACAACTCATCGCCGCGTGGCAGCACCAGCACCCCCCGATCGGCGCCAGCATGCTCAAGTGCGAGAATCATCAGCGTGTGAATCAATTCATTCAGGCCGATCTGGCTGAAGATTGTTTGCGACACCTTGACGACGGTGCCAAGGTCCAGTTGCTCGACCGAAGTCGCCATCGTGCTCTCGGCGTGCAGCGACACTTCCTGCCGCAATTGCGCATGGGTCCTGTCCAGTTGACGGACTTTGCCGAAAGCACCCCAGCGCACGTAGCAGGCGCGTGCATTCCGAAGATAAGTGTCGGCGATCGTCTCGAATCCGCGAGACGCATAGAACCGCGCGGCGACTTCATTGGCCACGCCCTGATTCTGAATGAAGCCGTGTTCGCGGGCGGAGCGTATCGCTTCTTCGTAAAGATGCATGGCGTCGGAGTCACGGGCCTCGATACGCGCGATCTCCGCACGGACCAGCGCGAGCCGATTGCGAAAATTTTCGGGGCAGTGATGAGTCCAGTGTTCGAATTTGCGGAGCTTCGTCTCGAGGACTACCCTGAATTCCTGTTGCCGAGCGACAGATACCGTCGGATACAGCGCAGTCAGCGTAAGCGCGTGATAGAAGTGATAGGTTGCCTCGATCGGCATGCTCATGGCGGCAGCGAGCACTGGTTCGGCCTGCGTCGCACAATCGAGCGCCTCGCCATACTCGCCATCGAGGAAGGCGAGTATCTGTTTCATGATGTGATAGAAGACGATGCCGCAGCCGAACGTTGCCGTGACGATAGTGGCGAAGCTTGCCGTCTCGTCAAACGTGCCGTCGCCCAATCTGAGCGTGCGCGTCGACCGGCCCTGAAGGCTCGCGATGAATTGCTGCTCGAGTCGTATCGTCTCGTAGACGGCATCGTTGTGGCTTTGCCGCGCGAACGCCGCGAATTTCACCGACTGCGTCTGCACGTCTTCAAGAGCGTCTCCCTTCTCGATCAACTGCCAGACGGTCTCGAAGGCGAGAAAACCCCCGTACACGAAGTCGCCCACGTCGAGACAGGCGGCGAAGGCCTGCTCCAGAATCGGCAGGCCGGTCGCGAAGTGATGACGCCAGAAGTTGACGTGGTCGCCGTGCAGGTGAAGCAAGGTCCCGCGCAAATGGAGATTGCCCAACTTCTCGTTGAGTTGCAGCGACAGTTCGGAGAACTGGAAGGCGGAGGCGATATCGCCCATTGCCGAGACCAGCCAGAGCGAATACACGCCGTAAGCGAAACTCGATTGATCGGTATTGCCGTGCTGCATGGAAAGGTTGATCGCCTTCAGCGTCACCAACGGGAAGAGCAATGGCCGTCCGATGTATGCGCAAGGCACCGCATCCACCAGCAGGTTGATGATGGCTTGCATCGTGGGATCGTCCGCCATCGGCGCATCGAGCATGTCGGTGATGGCGCGTCCGCGAAGACTGGTCTGAACCTCCCGCAACCCGGCTTCGACTGCGATCTGAATGTCGTGACCGGTTTCCGGCAGGGTCACACCGAAATCCCGGAGCGCCCCGAGCGCCACGTTGAAACCTTCGTCATACTTACTCGCAACCTGATACTGCTTGATGCGCAGGCTATACACCTTGGCCCGATCGAGTTTGCTGTGCGCCAGGCCCAGGATCATGTCGAACAGCGCGTCCGCCGTGCGAAAATTTCCCACCAGATATTCGCACTCGGACAGTGCGAGATAGAGATCGAAGGTCTCCTCGTAGCGTCGCGTCCAGGCGTCCGCGGACAGTAGCCCGGCGGCCTGCGCGAGGTAGTTTCGAGCGGAGACGTAGGCGGTCGAATGTTTCGCGCGCTTGCCCGCCACGATGTTCAACTCTACTACGCGCTCGCGCTCTTCCTGCGTAGTGATCAGCGCGGCGCCGCGATTCAGGTGATTCACGATATCGAAGATGCGCTCTTCGAGTTCCTCGGGCGCGGTCCCCGATGCGAGCAACCGGCCGATCCGCAGATGCGCTGCCGCGCGTTCGTCGAGCGGAATCAACGCGTACGCCGCCTCGTGAACGCGATCATGGACAAACTTATAAGTGTTCTCGACCCGGAAGACGAGACCCGACTTCACGGCGTCCCACAGTTCTGCGTGAACCTCTTGCGCGGCGCCGCCGCGAACGAGCGTCAGCGTGCCGACATCGGCCACGTTGCCCAGGCAGGCAAGCTGCCTCAACGTGTCCTGCGTATTGGCCGGCTGACGACCAAGCTTCGCGGCCATGAGGTCGGCGACGTTTTCGGTGAAGCCCTTGGCCCGAATACGAGGTAGATCCCATGTCCACCTGGCGGCGCCATGATCGAATGCAAGCAGCTTCTCCTCGGTCAGCGCAGTGAGGAACTGGATCGCGAAGAATGGGTTGCCACCCGTCTTTTCATGCACTAACTGTGCGAGTGGACGAGCCATCGAGCGGTCGCAGCGTAGCGAATCGGCCACCAGTTCCGCGACGCTTGCAGGCATGAGGGGAGCGAGAACGGTCTCCTCCATGTGCCCGCCGGCGCGTCGGATCGAGTCGAGCGTGCGCATCAGTGGATGCGGGAGATCGACCTCATTGTCACGGTATGCGCCGACCAGAAGGAGATGCCGCACCTCGGGATGCGTCATCAGATGCTCGATCAGATCGAGGGTCGCGACGTCCAGCCATTGAAGATCGTCGACGAACAAGGCGAGAGGATGCTCTGCTGCGGCAAACACGCCGAGGAATCGTCGAAACACGAGCTGGAAGCGGCTCTGTGCATCGCGTGGAGGGAGGGCGGGGACGGGCGGTTGCTCGCCGATGATAAGCGCCAACTCCGGGATGAGATTCACCATGAGTTCGCCATTCGGGCCCAAGGCTTCCATGAGGGCGCTTCGCCAGCGATCGACCTCCTCGTCACTTTTCCCGAGTAATTCGCGGACAAGAGATTGAAAGGCCTGCGCCAGCGTCATGTAAGGACTGTCGCGTTTGTATTGATCGACCTTGCCGGCCGCGAACAGTCCGCGCGGCGGGACCAGCACCTTGTGCAACTCGTTGACGACCGACGATTTCCCGATTCCGGCGTAACCCGAGACGAGCACCATTTCGGCCTTGCCAGTGGCTACGACGCGATCGAAAGTCTCGATGAGCGCCTTGATCTGCTCGGCGCGCCCATACAGTCGTTCGGGGATCAGCAGCCGGTCAGAGGCATCGTGCGCGCAAAGTGGAAACGGTTCGATCCGGCCATGCAACTGCCACGCCGAGAGACAGGCCCTGAGATCGGCTTCGACACCGGAGGCGGTCTGATAGCGACTTTCCGCGGTCTTGGCGAGCAGTTTGAGTACGATGCTCTCAACCGGCGCGGGGATGCCGCTGACGCGTTCGCTCGGTGGCGGCGGCTGCCGGGCGATATGGCAATGAATCCATTCCATTGCGTCCGATGCCATGAACGGCAACGTTCCGGTCAACATCTCGTACAGCGTCACGCCCAGCGAATAGAGATCGCTGCGTGCGTCGATCGACCGGTTCATCCGGCCGGTCTGCTCGGGTGCCATATAAGCGAACGTGCCGGCAATGATCTCTGGGGGCGCTGGTGTCTGGCGCTCCTGCTGCAATTGGGATGCGATGCCGAAACCTGTGAGCCGCAGCGCGTCATGGGCGTCGACAAGCACATTCGCCGGCTTAATGTCCTTATGAATCAGGCCGCGCCGATGAACATGGCCAATTGCGATTGCGAGGTTGAGGGCAAGACGCAGAAAGTGCGTCATTTCGAGGGGCCGCCCAAGCGAGCGGTCGAGCGGTTCGCAGCCGTTATCGTCGAGAACTAACGCGGGTAGCGCGTTGTGGCGGCTGAGCGCGAGGGGTTGGGCCGCCCACCGGGAATCCAGCACGGCCGCGAGGGAGTATTCGTGCTCGAGACGCGTGACGCTTCGGGACGCCGGGCGTGCCGCAACTAGCGTGAGTACCGAGACAGGATTGCCTGGCTGCCGGGCGCGGTATAACGAAAAATCTCCATCGGCGCGTAGCGATTCCAACTCGTATCCGGTGAGATCCATGTAATCCATGTTGTCTCGCTGGGAACACTGTTCTTCGGTGATTTTGCGCGATTCCGAGTCCCTTTGCCACCGCTGAGCCGTTCGCGTACGAAAGGGCGCCGGGTGAAAAACGCCGAGCGAGTCCAACTTCTACCCACTCGAATGTCGCACCGTGGCGCCAATCGACTGGCCCACGGGATGACTCGTTATCCTGAGTTTTAGTCTCTGCTGAAAACGATTGCTTAACAAGCGTTTTCTGTCGTCACTCCATGCGCGCCGTCGGCGTTGGCGAGGACTGGGCGCAAATCGATACCTGGAAGCAGCGATCGTCCATGCGGTTTTGAGCAATATCGTGCGTTGCCGAAACAGAGAGAAATTCCCCGGCGGTAACATGAAAACGGGTGAGAAGTTTCAACCGATCTGAGCTTCGAGATGACGATCGACGACGTGCAATCACGGTAGTGATGACGTAGCGAATACGACGTCAGTTCCGGCATCGTCATCGACCCTGTTCCTCAACGCCAAAAAGCCTGGAGAAAAAAATGGACAACTCGACCGGCATTGCCTCTTCGAATCGCCGACAACTGCTTGCTGCGGGCGCCGGAGTCGCAGCCGCCGCAATCGCAGCGCCGGTGATGACGATGGCCGCGACTGCGGGCGGCGCCAATACACGTAACGCCTCCCATCAACAACACCAAGGGGTACACACGATGGATACCGTGACTGCGAAGGACGGCACCCGGATTTTCTTCAAGGACTGGGGTAGCGGGAAACCCGTCGTCCTTTCGCACGGCTGGCCGCTCGACGCGGATGCGTGGGATGCCCAGATGCTGTTTCTGGTGCATAAGGGATATCGTGTGATCGCGCACGATCGTCGTGGTAGTGGCCGTTCCGGCCAGTCGTCGCGCGGTAACGACGTCGACACTTACGCGGACGATCTGGCGACCGTGATCAATGCGCTCGACCTCAAGGAAGCAACCCTCGTCGGCCACTCGATGGGAGGCGGTGAAGTCGCTCGCTATATCGGCCGGCATGGTTCGTCACGCGTGGCAAAGACGGTGTTGATCAGCGCGGTGGTGCCGCTCATGATCAAGACCGAAAGCAATCCGGACGGTCTGCCTACATCCGTGTTCGACGGCATTCGTGAGAACCTGACGGGCAACCGCTCCGTGTTCTACAAGAATCTCGCCATGGCCTTCTATGGATTCAACCGGCCGAATGCGAAAGTCGAACAAGGCACGATCGACGAATTCTGGCGGGAAGGGATGGCCGGATCGATCCTGGGACAGTACGACTGTGTGCAGCAGTTCGAGGTCGATTACACAGCGGATCTGAAGAAGATCGATGTTCCCACCCTGGTCTTGCACGGTGACGACGACCAGCTGGTTCCCGTCAACATTGCGGGTCGGATGACGGCCAGGATCGTCAAGAACGCGACGCTGAAGGTTTATCCCGGTGCGCCTCACGGCATGTGTACGACGCACGCAGATCAGGTCAATGCCGATTTGCTGGCGTTCCTGCAAAGCTGATACGGAGCGCGTGAGCATGAAACCTTATATCGCGGTCCATATGATGTCATCGCTCGACGGCCGCAGTCTGACCGACGGGTGGCGTCTTCCTTTCGTCTTTGGTCTGTACGAAGAGACCGCCGCCCAATTCAAAGCGGACGGCTGGATTTGCGGCCGTGTGACCATGCAGGAAGTCTCGCACGGCGAGGACTATCCGAAGGGACTTGCGAAGGGGGCAGTGCCACGCACCGATCATTTTGTCGACCGCACTGCGAGCCAATACGCAATCTCGATCGACCCGCATGGGCGCGTGGCGTGGAAAAGCAATACGGCACTCAAATCACACGTCGTCGAAGTCGTGACCGAAGGGGTGACCGACGACTATCTGGCGTACCTGCGGTCGATCAACGTCTCGTACATGTTTGGCGGCAAGAGCGAGATCGATCTGGCGAAAGTGATTCAAACGCTGGCGGCCGAGTTAGGTGTTAAAAAATTGATCGTGGAGGGCGGCTCGCGCATCAGCGGCGCGTTCGTGAAAGAGGGACTCGTCGACGAAGTGAGCGTGCTGATCATCCCGCTTGTCGACGGTCGCAGCGAGCATCCCTCGTCGTTCGAAATAGCCATGGACGAATGGCAGGCGCCGGCTTATCTCAAGCTCACGTCCGTCGACAAGCTGGAACATGGAGCGGTCTGGCTGCGATATAGCACGGCGCAACAGGTCACCTGATCCGCACGTGTGGTCGTCGCAAGTACATTGCTGCTTTACGGACGACTCTCGCCGGCGAGTACCTTGGCAAATGTTCTTGCGAAAGTGTGGGCGTCGCCCGGCCATCGCGCGGAGACGTATTTGCCGTCTACGACGACCCATGCCGGCGTGTCGTCCGCTGCGGTGTCGCGCGAAAGCCCCGAAGTCTTTTTGCGGAACTGAGGATGGTCGCGAGGGACGTCCACGAAATCTTGCGGCCGTGCAAGCTGCCGGACGACCTCCTGTTCGACAGACATGTATCCCGCCGGCTCGGTCGCTTTCTCCGTGTAGGTTCTATAGTAGTTGCGGTCCCAGAACCTGGTGAAGCGTGCGATGTTGCTTGCCGCTCTTTCCAGATTTTAGGTCAGCGCGGTAGTGTTGAGCCCGTAAAGCACCGACATGCCATTCGACGTTTTGCTGCGTGCCGCGAGAAGGACGCCATGGCAGATGGCAGCGACGGGTTTCTGCGCGTCGAAGAATTGAACGACCAGACGCTGGAGCGTCTCACTCTCCAGAAATTGCCGCATTCCTCTCGCGCGATGACCGCCTGCGAGCAGCAGCGCATCATATTCGCTTGCCTTCAGGTTCGCCCATCGCTCGGGTTGCTGGTAGGTTGCCGTCGCAGCCATCTTCGCGTAGGCCCGGCGCGCCTGCGCATTGGCTCCGAGGAAAAGGCCGATGAGTTTGATGTGTCCCAGGACCGGCAGCGGGCTCCACGGATCGAGCCCGCGCCCGGTCACCATGACGGGGTCCGCTTTGGCTGGCTGACCATCTGGCGTGGCGAAGCTAACTCGGTGACCTTCGGAAGTGAGAACCAGCCAGCTTATTGCAACCTCGGTCGGGTCGAAGTCGAGTGAAGGGAGTGGAATGAGGACATGTGCCATTGTTATGTACTGTTAGTCCGACGCAACTCCATTCACTAACACGACGATCGTGCTGGGCGCGGCGCGTGTGGCGAGTCTATCAGAAGCAAATCTGACGAAAAGGCGGTTGGCAAATGCGGCCCGTCGCGCTGTCATTCCAACGATCGTGCGCATGTACTCGAGAGCATTGCATCTTATGGACATACTTCAGGGCATGGCCGTGTTCAAGCGCATCGTGGATGCGTCGAGTTTCACGAAGGCGGCGGACTCGCTGGAGATGCCGCGCGCCACGGTATCGACGCTCATGCGGAGTCTCGAGTTACATCTGGGTGTGCGCTTGCTGAATCGCACGACGCGCCGCGTGCAGGTCACCGACGACGGCGCGCTCTACTACGAATATTGCGCCCGGATTCTCGCCGAGGTGTCCGACGCCGAATCCGCGCTGTCGAACAAAAGGCAGCGCCCGCGCGGAACGATTCGCGTCGACACTTCGATCACTTTCGCGGCCACCGTGCTGATTCCGAGGATGCGGGATTTCCACTCGCTTTACCCAGACATCGCCGTAAAACTGGGCCTGGCCGACCGTGCTATCGACCTCGTGCAGGAAGGCGTGGATTGTGTGATTCGCATTGGCGTGCTCGACGATTCGAACCTCGTGGCGAGGCCGCTCGGACGTGTGCGCATGACCACCTGCGCCGCGCCGGACTACCTTGATCAGATGGGCGAACCGGCCACGCCGGACGATCTCGAGCGGTATCGCGCCGTCAACTATTTCTCGTCGCAAACGGGCCGGATGTACCCGTTCGAGTTCGAAGTGGACGGCACCGTCGTCAGAAAGCAGATCGACGGCGGCGTCGCTGTCAACGACGGCCAGGTGTATGTCACCTCCGGCGTGGAAGGGTTGGGGCTCATCCAGGCGCCGCGCTTTACCGTTGCGAAGGCGATCGAAGCGGGCGCGTTGCGTGAGATTCTGTCTGACTTTCCCTGCCCGTCTCTTCCGCTTTCGCTCCTCTATCCTCATCGCCGCCTGAGCACCCGTGTGCGCGTGTTCAGCGAATGGGTATACGAACTGGTCCAACGCAATCCTGACCTGAGCGGGTAGGGTGAGTCGCCTGCGCGAGCAACTGCTACGCGCACAAACCAACCGGGCGTTCTGCCAGTGACGAGTCGATGCAGCAGAGCGACGTCCTCGTCAACTGCCTGGAGGTCCATACATCTTTGGATTCCTGTGGGGCACCTCGAAATGCTCCGGCTCCGCCTGACTGGCCGGAGCGCCAGGTCGCGCAGAGGCTTGGTTCACCGCATCGCGCATGGCGGCGATCTCCTGCTGTCGCTGTACGACGATCGCTTGTGCGATATGTCGAAGCTGCTCGTTGTGTCCGTAGCGGAGCTCGGCCTGAGCTTGCTCGATGGCTGCCTGGTTTTGCGCCTGCATGGACGCGGCGAAGTCATCGTCGACGTTTCCCGATGGCTTGACATCCATATTCCTGGTCATCGTGGACATGGCCGCATCTCTCGCTGTCGTGAACGACTCTTCGTCGGACGCCGGCAATGCAACGCCCGTGTGGCTCATTGTGAAGACACCGAGCGCCGTTATCAGGCCGCCTCGCCAGGTACGTGTGACGTGTGATCTGAGACCCATGACTTGCTGTCCTCCGTATCCAGGGCGAGTTCCACCGGAGTGCGCTTTCCGTGGCGTCGCATCACCGAACACTACCAGCAAAGCGCGTCCGCTGAATATAGATAGTTGAAGCGCCCGGGAATAGATCAACCGCGTAGCAGTGGTTGCGCGTAGCGCTTGAGCAAGTCGGGAAAGATACATGGCGGGATGATGCCGGGGTCGGTGCTCACCTGATGCCCCAACCCCATCTGTCGGTCAAAATTTCATGACTGCGCGACCGACAATTTCTCCTACTCGCAGGCGATTCAGATAGTCGTTGATCTGGTCGAACGAGAAGGTTTCGATGGTGTGGCGCACTTTGTCCTGTGCCGCAAGCGCCATCACTTCCATCAGATCGAGGTTGTTGCCCCAGAACGAACCGTGCAGCGTCTGTTCGCGAGAAACCCGGGGAAATAGTGGAATATCGATGCGATCGCCCACCAGACCCACGTCGACATAGTGGCCGCTGATGGACAACAGACTCGTTGCAAGTTGCACCATCTCGACCGCGCCTGCGCAATCGATCATGGCATCGACCGTGTTCTGGCCCGTCAGCGCGCTGAGTTCCTTGCCGATCTCGTCGACGCTCTTGCCCTTGATGTTGATAGTGAAATCGGCACCATATTCCTTCGCAATGGCAAGCTTGTCGGGGTTGCGTGCGAATGCGACCACCCTTGCTCCGGAACCGAGCAGCCTGGCATACTGCACGGCATACGCCCCCAGCCCGCCTACACCGAAAACGCCGACAATCCGATCTGGATCGAGCGCGCCTGCATCGCGCAATTTCTTGATCCCGCGATAAGGTGTGAGTCCGGCGTCGGTAAGCGGCGCAAGCGTCTCAAACGGGAGACGCTTGTCCACTTTGATCAGATAACGCGCGGGAACCGGAATGAATTCCGCAAATCCGCCAACGGGTCCGAAACCTGGCCAACGCACATTCGGGCAAATGTGGGTGTTGCCAACCTGGCAATGTCGGCAAATGCCATCGCCCCATCCCGGCGCGACGACCACATGATCTCCTTCCTCCAGACCGACTGTCTTCGGCACGAGGCTGCCGATCTTGTCGATGACACCGGTGATTTCATGACCTAGCGTGATAGGCGTGGGGATGTCGGCGTATTTACGGAAATACCCGTCGATGAGTTGCACGTCGGAGCGACACATTCCGCATGCCTTGACGTTGACGAGAATTTCATCGGGTTTGATATCTGGAATCGGTATATCTTCCAGGACGGCCGGCTTTCCATATTCGTGCATGCGCGCTGCTTTCATATCCGACTCCTTTGCAAAGTTTGTGCGAAATAAATGACTGTCACCCCAATGCTCCAAACCTCATTGTCTTGCGACAAGTATCATTGTTTGATTGACGAGTTCTTCGACACCGACTTGGAAAGATGGAATCGCTCATCCCCGACAAACACGGGGCTAGCGACCAAGGGCCGCGATTGCGGATTCGGCGACCTTGATGTCCTGCTCGACAGTTCCCGCACTGGTGCCCACCGCACCGATAATGGTTCCGTCGAGGAACACCGGAATGCCGCCGCCGAAGATCACGACTTTCCCGGCATTGCTTTGATGAATGCCGAAAAGTGGTTTTCCTGACTGCGCAAGCGCTGCCAGGTCGGAGGTCGATTTATCAAAGATTCTCGCGGTCACCGCTTTGTCGATGGCAAGATCGATGCTGCCAATGAGTGCACCGTCCTGGCGGATAAACGCCAGCAAGTGTCCGGCAGCGTCGACGACCGCGATGTTGTACGCAATGCCTAAGCTGGTAGCCGTCGCTTCTGCGGCAGATAACATTGTCTTCGCATCGTCGAGCGTGAGAGTTTCACAGGATCGTGGCATCTGAACCTCGATAGGGATCGGTTCTAATGCTGCCGTCTCAAGACGGTAGCCGCTGATACATCCTTTAGGGGCGAGTAGCGTGACTACGTTTTGTAGTAGGACCCCTCGCTGGAGGGGCGCTTGCTTCGCTGACAATTACCTTAATGGAGTTGAATAGGCTGCGTCGTTTGCCGTGTGTTTTTGAAAAATACGGGTTTGTAGATAGTCCATCACGGTACGACGCCGAAAACCTGGGCCAACAGGCGGATCGTTTCGATCTTGTCGTCGAGTCGATTGGTCATCATCGCCAGCATCACCTCGTCGGCGTTGTAGGCCTGTGCCCGTTCAAGTATTTTTTCTCTCACTTCCGAAGGCGTGCCGGTGACTTCCCGATTGGCGATCCTGCGAAGATAGTCTTCGGCTTCGTCTCCGAAATTGATTTCGGCCAATGTCGCGGATGACGGGACGGAACGAGGATAGCGGCCCGAATCACGCATCAGCCGGAAATAGTCCGATGCTTTTTTTAGCTCGTCGAGTTTGTCCCGCGTTTCTGCACACACAACGTTAAGGGCGATGACGACCTTCGATTCCGGAAACTCGGCAGACGGCTTGAATTGTTCCCGATAGACTTGCACGGCTTCCGCGCTGGCGTCGGGGTTGATGAATAGCGCGACCGCGAGTCCCATCCCTTTTTCAGCGGCCAACGCGCCGCTGCCCGGATGACTGCCCGCCGACAGCAGCCACATAGGAGGAACGCTCTCTACCGTCGGCATGGCCAGTGCACGCTTGCATTCGTCGTGGAAGTAACGATCGAGTTGATCGACCTGTTCGACGAAATCTTCAGCCGTGGCGGCCACGGGATTGAGAAGAGAGCGGGCATACATATCTTCTCCGCTTGCACGACCGATCCCACAATCGACACGGCCCGGATAGAGCGCTTCCAGCGTGCGGAAGTTTTCGGCGACCCGGTAAGCACTGTGGTTCGGCAGCATGACGCCACCTGAGCCGATGCGGATTCGTTGAGTCTGCGCACCAATCGAAGCGAGCAGCACCTCAGGCGAGGAGCCTTGCAGGATGCTCATATTGTGGTGCTCCGACAGCCAGATACGTTCGTAACCCAGTCGGTCTGCTTCGCGAGCCAGTGTGACGGTATTGGCGATCGCCTGAGACGCGGAGGCGTTCTCAGGAAGGGTGGATTGCTCGAGAATGGAGAGTTTCATTCGGTAGCCCTGCAGCAGAGTTGGCGACGTTAAGCGGCAACCGCGAATAAGCAGCGTTGTGAGGAACGTGTTCGCGTTCGATGTTCAGAGAGGCCGATAAAGAGGCATTGAGTATCTCGTGGGAGATATTGAGTATTTGTATTTATGTCGAACCGATGTGAAGATGCGTTTGCCTGATCTCGACAACCTATCCACGCTCGACCGTACAGCAATCGGAATTCGCGCTCTTTCGGTAAAGCACGGTAAATTTCGGAAGACACGGACCAGTCGGCGGCGGCAGGAAGGATAGACAGCGCGGTTCACCTCAACAGGGCAGATGGGCGGAAGGAGATATGACCAAATCATTTCGAACCGATGTGACTGCTAACGTGCAGCTGCCGCCCGAAGACGCCCTGCTGATTCGCAAGATCACGTTGCGTGTCGTGCCATTCCTGTTCATCTGCTATGTGGTGTTGTTCCTCGATCGGATCAATATTGGTTTCGCGCAGTTGCAGATGAAGCACGACTTCGGCTTTACCGACACGATGTATGGACTCGGTGCTGCCATGTTTTACGCCGGATACGTCCTTTGCGAGTTACCCAGCAACATGCTGCTTGCACGCTTTGGTGCTCGCAAGACATTCTCGCGCATCATGCTGCTCTGCGGGATCGTGTCTACGTGCATGATTTTCGTGTCGACGTCGGCGGCTTATTACGTGCTGCGCTTCATGCTTGGTGTCTTCGAGGCTGGCTCTTTTCCCGGCATCCTCCTGTACATAACGTACTGGTTTCCTGCGAATCGTCGCGCTGCGATGATCTCGGTGTTCATCGCGGGTGTCGCGCTGGCCGGCGTAGTCGGTGGTCTCTTTTCCGGGTGGATCATGCGCGACATGGCGGGCGTGCTCGGTCTGTTCGGCTGGCAATGGATGTTCGCATTTGAAGGCTTGCCGGCGGTCGTGCTTGGCCTGATCGCGTGGTGGACGATCGTCGACTCGCCAGCTCACGCGACATGGCTCTCGGAGGCAGAAAGGGGCCGCCTGAATGAGATGCTCAATCCGCCGGAACCTGAAGAACAGGTAAGGCCCGGACTCGGTCCCGTCGTTGCGAATCCGAAGGTCTATCTGTTTGCGTTCGTCTACTTTTCGCTGACGTGTGCCTCGCTGACACTGAATTTCTGGCTACCGCTGATCATCCGTGATTTTGGCGTCCGTGATCTTGTTCTGATCAGTTTGTTCTCGGCTATTCCCAATGCGATCGGCGTGGTGGGTCTAGTCGTCATATCGAAACACTCCGATCGGACCAATGAGCGCCGCCGACATTTCGCGTTCTGCGCGATAGGAGGCGCTGCCGCGTTTGGCACGCTGACCTTGCATGTGGGAAGTCTTGCGCTGATGCTGGGGTGTCTATCCGTCGCGTGTGCGCTGATCTATGCGGCGTTGCCGATCTTCTGGGCCGTGCCCTCGACGCAGTTTCCGAAACATCAAGCCGCGCCCAGCATTGCACTCATCAGCAGCATAGGCATTACGAGTGGGATCGTCAGCCCCTGGGCAATCGGCGTCGTGCGGACCCACACTGGGACCATCGACGACGCGATCTACATCTTGATGGTCCTGCTGGTGTTGAGCAGCGTCGCTCTGTTGGCTGGCGTACGTTCAACGAACCACGGGCGGCCTCGCTCGTCAGCATGATTTCGATCGACGAGGCGAGCCGCAAATTCACACTGGATCTCTTCTCTCACGCTTGTCAGTTAGCCTGGAGCCCCACGCGAAAATCGTCGACAAGCGTTCTGGATTCTTTCATATCGGCGATTTCGAATCCCTCGGTAAACTTGCCGTAGACCGTCGACAGTCCGGACTCCGCCTGCCCGGTTTTGCCTTGCCTGTGTTTGAGCTGGGCCAGATTTTTCGCCGCCCGTAGTTCGAAGAATAGTGCGCCTTGCCGCTGGGCGATTTCGATGGCCTGCACGTAAAGCGCTTCGGACCCTCCTTGCGCATCAAGCTCATCGGATGCGGCGAGTATTTCGCCCTTTATCCGCATCAACTCCGATACGCACCATAGTTCGTCGTGTACCTTCGACCACGTCAACGCATCTTCGATCGTCTCTCTCGCTTCCGCATAACGTCCGAAATGGAGCAGGCCGCAAGCGTAGATGCCAGCGAACAGGGGATAGCGCATTCCTATATGTTCGCGCTTGAGTTGCTCTAACGCGTCGAAGAGGATCGAGAGACCGGCCGGGTTCTTTTTCTCCAGTAGCAAGGCGCCATGAAGACCACGTGCCATTGCGTCGAAAAGGACTAGCCCGTGCTTCGCCACACTGTCGAGCAAGATGAGGAGCGCTTCTTCAGCGGACTCGAGATCGCCTGCGTAAAGCGTGATCGGAATAAAGGCGAAGACCAGCACGTAGCCGATCGTCAAACTATGGCCGCTTTTGTGTGCGTCGTCCCGCGCTTTTCGTGCTTCGTCCAGCGCGCGATCGGCAAACCCCTGAACCCAGAGGACACTCGCCATTAAGGATCGGGTTCCCTCTTCGCCGTTTACGTGATTATCCGAGAGCTGAGACTGATAACTGGGTGCGGCGTAACCTTCAAGCACGCCCTCGAGCTGGCGCTGAGCTTCGGCCTGTTTGCCCATGTGATGCCACGCGAACGCCGTCAGCCGACTACCTTCCGACGTCGCAACCTCATTGTGGGAGGTCTCAGCGATAAAGCGGAATTTTTGCAGCAGTTCGTCGGCAGCACGATGTTTCCCTGCATACACGAAGCCGCAACAGGCCGCGAATAACGAACGCAACTGGTATTCCTTATTGTCCAGTCGCTGCGCGATGGCGAGCGCAGCGGTCCACGCCGCGTCGACTTGCGAGACCATACCGCGGGTGTAGAGTGCCGAGGCTGCCAGCGCGGTATAGAGCTTCATTCGCTGAGTGTCGAGTGCAGGCGGGCAGCCATCTGTCTGGCGAAGCGCGTGCTCGATGCGATTGCGGCATTCGTCGAGCGAGGAAAGTCGGATCCACGCAGGTATAGCCAGGACCGTAAGTGCGATGCCGAGAGCGGCGTCGCCATGCGTGGAAAACGCCCAGTTCAAGGCGCTTCGAACATCGTCGATCGTCGGGACATGGTCCTCCAGCCATCGAGAGTCGGGCGGCCTGGTCCAGAAGTCTTCGACGCGCATATAAAGGTCGTGGAAATGCTCGGCGTGGCGGCGCGAGACCCTGTCCAGCTCTCCCGCGTCGGCAAGCTTTCGTCTCGCGTAGTCGCGGGTCGTATCCAGAAGACGATATCGCCCGGTATCGCTGCCCACGTTCGCCGATAGCATCGACTTGGCCACCAGGCTCGCCACTGCATCGATCACGCCCGCATACGGCAGGCTTTCGTCACCCGCTACCGCAGCGGCCGACCCGAGCGAAAAGACGCCCGGAAATATGGCAAGCCGACGCAGCACGATTCGCTCGAGGTCAGGCAACAGCTGATGACTCCAATCGAGCGTCGCCAGCAGCGTTTTCTGCCGCTCAGGAGCCGTGCGGCGGCCCTGCGCGAGGGTGGAAAAGCGGTCATCCAGCAGGCTGAACAACTCGTGAACGCCGAACGCGTCCAGACGCGTTGCCGCCAGCTCGATCGCCAGAGCAATGCCATCCAGCCGTCGGCAGATTTGCGTGACGACAGGCGCGACCGCGTCGGACAGCACGAAGTCGCTGCGCGCGGCAATGGCTCGCTCGACGAAAAGCTCGACGGCGGGATATTGAAGCGCCTCGTCGCCGGTCAAGCGTTGCGAGTCAGGTGCGGGCGGGCTTTCCAGCGGTTTGAGGCGGTAGACGTGTTCGCCGATTGCCTGGAGTGGCTCGCGGCTGGTCCCGAGAACCCGCATTTGCGGCGCTGCCGCGGTCATATGCTCGGCGAGAATCGCCGCCGCCTCGATAACGTGCTCGCAGTTGTCGAACACAACGAGCTGCGGGCGATTCCGAAGCCGGAAGTAATTGGCCAGTGCCCGTGGTATGTCGTTCGAGTGGACGGCAAGGCCGATCGCATTGGCGACGGCATGGGGCAGGAAGCTCGCGTCGGACAGCCGGGACAGATTGACGAACCACACGTCGTATTCGCCGGCCTCCACCATCTCGCGCGCGACCGCGAGAGCGACGGTTGTTTTTCCTATTCCACCGGGGCCCGCTATGGTCAGAACGCGCACGCGCGAAAGCTGACTCACCAGATCGTGGATCGTGCCCGAGCGTCCGATGGGCCGAACCAGGGCCGCGGGAATATTGTGTGAAGTATGCGGACGTGCTTCCTGTGACAGCGAGGTTGCCGTCAACCTCTCACGCTCGACGGGCGCTACGAACTGATAGCCCCGGCCCACGAGGGTTGCGACAAAGCGCTGGTCCTTCGGGCCGTCCCCCAGCGCTTTGCGCAGGGCGGCGATATGCACCTTGAGGTTGTTTTCCTCTACGACAGCTCGCGGCCACGCGCACGCCATGAGTTCTTTTTTGGTGATGAGCTCGCCATGACGTTCGACCAGCACCGTTAGCAAGTCGAGCGCGCGACCACCGACCAGCACGCGCGAGCCGCCGTTGAGCAGTATCTGCTGCGACGGAATGAGCCGGAAGGAGCCGAACCGGTAAGCGACCCTTGTCGAGTCGTCCGGCTCCGCAACGGCGCGCAGACCGCCGCCGTTTGGCGTTGTATGCATGATTGAGCGTCCGAAATGATCTCAGGATCGTTGTCGTTGGATGGGCAAGCAGCGCGCGACGCGAAATGCTCGATGCCTGTGCCCGCGACCTCCCGCGCTTCGTGGCCTCACACTTGCCCCATTATTGCGCAGCCGACGCGTGCATGCGAGGGGTCGAACCGCTATCGAATCTAGCCGGGCGGTCGAGACCCGAGCAACAGTATTTCGACGAGCCTTTTTGCACTTTGCTGCCAGTCCGGAGCGGACGCAACGTTGGAAACACCGACAAGCGCTCGAAGGAGATCCAGCGGGTCGATATCGGCACGGATATCGCCGCTTGCGACCGCGCGGCTTACAAGGGACTGGATCGCATCCTTGATCTGCGCGCCCGACGACTCGAACAGTTTCGTTGGTCCTCCGACAATTGAATTCAATGCCGGCGCAATGATCTTCTTCGTCGCGATGTAGTCCACGAAAAGCATCATCCAGGATCTCAGCGCGTCGAGCGGTGGCGATCCGGACAGCTGTCGCGCTTCCTCTGCAAGCTTCTCCACCTCGGCGCGATAGACGCTCTCTAGCAGTGCGTCGCGAGTGGGGAAGTGCCGGTAGAGCGTCCCCACGCCGACGCCCGCCTGGCGAGCCAGTTCCTCGAGGCTGATGTCGCCGCCCTCACGCGTGAATGCCGTCTTCGCCTCTTCGAGGATGCGCTCGCGATTGCGAAGCGCATCGGCGCGCGGCTTCCGTTCTTTTGGTGTTGATTGATTCATGTGCACCCTGAGTGCTTGCAAGCGGAGGGCGGCTCCGTTTAGTATAGTGAAAAGCGGAGGGAAGCTCCGTTTTTATCCCGGACGGGATATGACGTCAACCCTATTGTGATGGAGCGGCGAAAATGGCTGAACAGTTTGGTGCAACTTCGACGACTGATGACGTGCTGACCGGCGTCGATCTGCGGGGCAAGCGGATTCTTGTCACGGGCGTATCGGCGGGGCTCGGCGTGGAGACGGCGCGCTCGCTCGCCCTGCGTGGGGCCAGCGTGACCGGCGCGGCCAGAGATCTGGAAAAAGCGACGCAGGCGATTGCCGACGCGCGGCGGGAAGCCGCTGCAGCGGGTGGCAGTATCGACCTGATTTCACTGGATCTCGCTAACCTGGAGAGCGTGCGTGCTTGTGCCGACCAGTTGCTGGCGAAGGGCCAGGCTTTCGACGTCATCATTGCCAACGCGGGTGTGATGGCGACACCTTTCGGCAAAACCGCCGATGGCTTTGAAACGCAGTTTGGCACTAATCATCTCGGGCACTTCGTATTCGTGAATCGCCTCGCGTCGTCGATCTCAGCGGGTGGGCGAGTGGTCGTTCTGGCTTCTTCCGGCCATAGATTCGCGAACGTGGATCTCGACGACCCTGGCTTCGAGCACATGCCCTACGATCCGTTCGTCGCCTATGGGCGCGCCAAGACGGCGAACATCCTTTTCGCGGTTGCTTTCGACAAACGACATCGGGCGCGGGGCGTGCGGGCAACTGCCGTTCACCCTGGCGGGATTCACACGGAACTCGGCCGCCATATGGATGAAGGACAAATGACGGCGCTACTGGAGAGAATCAACAGTCAATTGTCGTCGGAAGGGAAGGAGCCGTTTCAGTTCAAGACCGTTGCACAGGGCGCGGCGACTTCGGTCTGGGCCGCCGTCGTGGCGTCGGCCGACGAGGTCGGCGGCCGGTACTGTGAGAATTGTCACGTGAGCGAAGTCGTCGGCGACGATGTGGTGATTACGCCTGTCAGTGAAGGCGTCCGACGCTACGCGCTCGACGAAGCGAATGCTGCTGCGCTGTGGCGTAAAAGTGAGGAGATGGTCGGCGAGTCGTTTTGATACGGCAGGTTTCGCAGAAGGGAAGTGCTGCGCCGCCGTGAACTGGGAAAGGTTTGCCACGGCGGCGACGCGGTCCGGGACCCCATACGTGAATGGCTTGTGGCGGGCTTCTGCGTATGGTGACCTTGTGCGAGATCGAGCTAGTTCCAAACGTTCAGCGCGCCTGAGTCACGCTGATCGTCTGCGACGAGCGCCCCGGTGCCCGGTCGCCAGATAGTGTTGGCAAGACCGGTCAAATCGACAAGCGTCTCGATCTTGCCGGCCTTCGGTATCGGGGCAACTTGAGGCAGCACGTGGAGCACGCGAGCGGCCTCGTTGGCGACATCGCTCGCGCCGAACCTCTATGGCGTGAGAACAATCCTGCCGAGTATCTGGCCAGCTTCCATTTTCTGGTGAGCTAGCACAGCTTGTTTCAAAGGCAGCACTTCGTGCACCACGACGTGTAATTCGCCGCGATCTGCCGCAGCGAACGATTCGGCAGTCACGGCGCGCCGGTCCGATTCCGGCACGCATGCGGGATTCGCGCTGAAGGTCGAAAACGTCATCTCCAAACGTCTGAATAGCAACTGCCTTCAATGTTTTCTCCTGAATCGGATATCGATTGGGACCGTGCCACGATCGCGTTTTCCAGTGACCACCCGAATGGTGTGCACGAAGTCCCGCGCTTTCGTTTTAAATCGATGCGTTATAGATTTCATCGGCGAAATAGCGACGCATATCACTATGCGGATGCGCCACGCACCGCAATTCGCAACCGCTCGCGCACACCGGGTCGAATTGCCACGCTGTCGCATTGTCATGAATCTGCCCGACCAGATAACGAGTTGAAAAAGGCATTTCGTAGGCTAGACTGATCAAAGCGTTTATCTGCATGTGTCTTCTAAAGAAATATCGGCTCCTGATAGTTCTAAAAAGCTCTACTTCCAGTCGACTTCAATCAAGGTCCAGGGCATATCTCCGAAGAGGATAATTATGCAATCCACATGCAAGCGATTTTGCCGTGTGCATTCCGTTCACCATGTCCTGATTGCTTTCAGCCTGCTCGCGGTTGCAGTACTGCAGCCTGCGGCCGCGCACGATTTTGTCGCCAGGGATCTCGGCGAACTCCCCGGCAATGTCAGCCAGGCTAGCGGGATCAACGAACGCGGCCAGACGGTCGGCTTCTCCGACATCGCGAACGGAGATCAGCACGCGACTTTGTTCGAAGACGGCAAGGTGACCGACTTAGGCACGCTCCCCGGCGGCAGTAACGCGTCCGCTACCGGGATCAACGAGCGTGGACAAGTGGTCGGCTGGTCGGCCGTCGGCGGCAACGAGCAAGCCCTTCTGAACGAGCACGCGTTTCTGTTCGAGCACGGTGTGATGACCGACCTGGGCACGTTGCCGGGCAGCAGAACCAGTGTCGCCAACGCAATCAATGCGCGTGGCGAGGTGGTCGGCTGGTCCCTCAATGCACTGACGGATTCCCGCGCTGTTCTGTTCGGGAAAAAGGCGGTGATCGACCTGGGTACGTTGTCCGGCGGCTACTTCAGCGCCGCCTATGCGATCAACGATCGCGACCAGGTGGTCGGCTGGTCCACGACTGCCACGGATGGAAACGACCACGCGTTTCTGTTTGAACACGGAGCGATGACCGACTTGGGTATGCTTCCCGGCGGCACTAGCAGTGCGGCTTTCGGGATCAACAATCGCGGACAGGTGGTTGGTCAGGCATCCACTCCCGGCGGCTACGAGCACGCCTTTCTGTACGAACACGGCGTGATGACCGACTTGGGCACACTTCCCGGTGGCAACCTGAGTGTCGCATCCGCGATCAACGATCGCGGGCAGGTGGCCGGTTGGTCGACCGATGCGAGCGGCAACTATCGCGCTTTTCTGTTCGAGCACGGCGTGATGACCGATCTGGGCATGCTGCCTGGTGGGAACGCCAGCTCCGCTAGTGCAATCAACAATCGCGGCCAGCTCGTGGGGTACTCCGGGACGCCCTATTCGCCGTGGCACGCTACCGTCTGGACGCGAAGATGAGGTTTGCGGGTTTCTGGCCAACGCCGAGCGCGCGGCTTGCGGCCCACGTTCCCGCGCGTTCTGTTGCGGACAATGCCCGGCGCCGGAATGTTCGCAAACACAATGTCCGCGAGAGGAGCGGGAATGCGAATCGGCTTACTGATAAAAATTCAACGTCAGCATTGCCGAACGTCCTGGCGCCCACGTCGCGTAGATCGGATATGCGGTCGAATAATATTCCTTGTCGAAAATGTTCTGGACGTTTAACTGCACGTCGACGGTCTTCGACACGCGGTACGTTGCGGCTGCATCGAATCGCGCATAACCCGGAATCCACTTGCGAGTGGTCCCGGATACCGAGGCGTACGTCAAACTTGAAATCGTCGCCCCGCCGCCAATCGACAACTTCGGCAGGACATCGTAGTAAGTCCAAAGCGTGAAGTTGTGCTTCGGGACCATTACCATCGGCAGGCCGGAGCCGGTCGGGTTGGCCGCGCCCGCGTCCAGCGTGATGGCGTCGAGATACGAGTAGCCACCGAATACGCGCCACTTGTTCGTCAGATTGCCCGCGAAGCCCAGTTCCGCGCCGCGCACGCGCTGCGAGCCGGCGTTGATTACGCCGCCCAGTCCATCGCTGACGCGCGCATTCGTTTTGTCGGTCTGGAAAAGCGCTGACGTCAGCGACAGTCGCTGATCGAGCACGTCCCACTTGGCACCGACTTCGATGTTCCGGCTGCGTTCGGGCGATAGATCCTGATTAGTCACGGTGATCTGATCGTTGCCGCCTCCAAGCCCCGAGTTCGAACCCGGCGGGTTCGCCGACGTGCCATACGAGGCATACAGGCTAACCGCCTGCACCGGCTTGAAGACAAGCCCGAACTGATAGCTGAAGAGATTGGCCTGGTTGGTCAGATCGGGTGCGCCGGCTTGCACCGCCTTGAGGTCGAAACGGTCGAAGCGCATGCCGGCATTGAACATCCATTGGTCGGTGATTTTCACGCTGTCGAACAGGTACGCCGACGCGATGTCGGTGCGGGTGTGAGTAGCCGCGCCTGGAAAGCTTTTATCGCCGTTGAGCGTGAGGGTGCCGGTCCACGGATTGTTCGGATTCCAGCCGCCGTTCAAGGTCGTGCAGTTGAAGGCAACCGAGCACGGACCGCCCGAACGGATGTTATTGCCCGCGCTGTCGGCCACCAGATAGCCCTCGTACAGGCTTTGCTCATGGCTGAATTCGATCCCGCCCGTCATCGTATGCTGCATGCCGAGCAGCGTCGCCTTGCCGGTGAGTTCGGTCTGGTTCGCGATGCTGTTCGTCGCGTATTTGCCGCTCTTCGCCTGCAGGCTCAGGATGTTCGTGTTGGCACTCGTGAACTGCGGATTCGTCGCGACGTAGTCGAGCGTCGAACGGCCGAACATTGTCGTGTTCTTCAATTTGAGGTTGTCGCTGAAGCGATGCTCGACGCGCACTTCTCCGCTGTCGGTCTGACCGCGCCGGTAGTCGCGATTGTTCAGGCCGAAGAACTGTCCACGGTCGACGCTCACCGGCGTGCCGCCAGTCGTGCGGAAGGGCACGCTGAAGTCCGGCATATCGTAGCTGTTCAAGTGGTAGTAGCTGACCGTTACCGTGGTCGGACTGTTCAGCCCGAACGCCACGGAGGGTGCCACCCCCCAGCGGCGGCTGTAAATATCAGTGCGGCCGGCCTGATCGGCGTCGTGTCCCATGATGTTCAGGCGCACGGCGGCGTCGTCACCGATCTTATGGTTCGCGTCGAGCGTGATGCGCTTGTAGCTGTCAGTGCCGATTCCGACGCTGCCGTTGATGAAGTTATCGTTCGTCGGCGTCTTGGTGACGATATCAATACTGCCGCCGACGGCGCCGCGTCCCGCGTAAACCGAATCCGGACCCTTAATGACGCTGATCTGCTCGACGTCGAAAGTCTCGCGGTTTTGCACGCCCGAGTCGCGCATGCCGTCGACGAAGATCGAATTGCGCGACTCGAAGCCGCGAATGACGGGCCGGTCGGCGGATGGATTGGCCGCCGCATCGCCGCCCAGAAAGGTGATGCCCGGGACGGTCTTGAGGGCGTCGGCAAACGTCGTCGCGTTTCTCTCCTTGATCAATTCCTCTGGAATGACCGTGACCGACCTGGGCGTGTCCAGTAGTGGCGCCGTGAATTTGTACGACGGGAGAGTCGGGGTCTGAAATTCAGACGGAGCGGACGTCACCTGGACGGCTGGCAAAGTTGTCGCGGACTCGCCGGCTTCCGAAGACGCCGACCCGCTTTGGGCGAAGACCGCGGTGGGCAGAAGACATCCAGAGCAATAAAGCGTAACGACGGACACGAGGACGCGCGGTCGCGCCTTGAAAGAAGTAGACATTAAGCGGGCGAGGAACCTGGATAAATGGATACGCGAAGGCTCGGGCCGAACCTTTCGCCGGAGCCAACGGAGCGAGCCAATCTTTCTAATGCAGATGAGAATCATTAGCATTGAAAGTGTAAGGTAATCGAATAAATTTGTAAATTAACATTTATGACAGTCGCGGCGCGGCCGGATCGGGACGACAGAAGCGGCGCGGGCTGACCGGCGAGGAGATCCTCCGTTGGCGCGGCCTTGGCGCCAGTCCGTAGACGCGTGCAAACGGTAGCCCGCTTATCGTTACTTGATTGTGTTGGGCCTCAGCGGGGGGCTGTCATGAGATCCATGGTTGCCAGTAGTTCGTCAAGCGACTGCTTGCAGGCGGCGGCATTGGGCGGTGCCTAACGCGAAAGTAAACAACACGGCGGCCCAATAAAAAAGCTCTCTCTGCGGGTCGTATAAATCGTCGGGATGGAGAGCGTTTTTTCGCGGATACCAAGGGGACAACACGACCACCAATGAGTACCGGATGTGGCACTTCGATCAATGCAATCGCCACTCGGTTGCGAGCTGACTATGCATTCGAGAACCTTGAATAAGGCTGACGGAAGAAAGGTGATGGATAGTGGTCGCCGGACAGAATTTTGACGAAAGTCTGGTGAACGGCAGCACACCTGGCCGTTTCAACCTGATCCGAGTGTTAAGCGCTTCGGACCACCAGTTCCATGAACCCTGTAGCCTCGTCGAATTCCCGTGCGAAAACATATCCAGGAAGCTGCACGAGTAGTAACTCGGCCGTCGTTCGGACCCTGCACCCGTGCGCCACATGACCGCCGAAAACCTGGCCGCTTGCGTCGGCAACGCTCATGTGCAGGTGGGCTCCGTCAGGCGATATGGAGCCAGCGAGGGTCAATATTTCGAGGTCGCCGCGCATCTCGGTCGGGGCGACGGCTCCAGCGAATCGCAATTGAGCGACGTCGAGGCTACCGATGCCCTGGATAACGAAGGCCGCGGACAATTCGCGCTGACGCAGCACGTCTTCGACAGCGACTCGCAAATCGTCGCCGGGAGAAAGGCGCAAAGGATGAGCTTGCATATCCGGTACCGGTCAGAGGTTCCTGAACAGATTAAGTCGGAACAACGGTGTCGGCAAGCGGCGTAGTAGTCTGGAAGGGCCATTGGCTCACGGGTCAGCGGGCCGAACGCAGAAGCGCGTTGCGCGCCTCTGTCATGGCAGGGAACCGGCAAGTACGACAATCGGTAGAGTTCGCCACACTCGGCCATACGCCCAGCACATTCAACGGACAAGCGAACTTCCGTGCTCATCACTCGGGCAGCGTAACCGGTTTGGCTTACGCCCGCTGCTTCATCCAGCACGCGATGCTCATACGGCGACGTGTGGCCGGTAGCACCTCGTGCTCAAACTCCGCTGAGAGAAACAGGAGCAGCGTGCCGGCGCGCGGAAAGACGTCGTGGTAAGTCTGATCCGCAAGGTATAGCCGCAGTGCGCCGCCCTCAGCGTCCTGCCACGCTTCGTTGAGGTAGAACACGGCGGAAATCACACGGCTGTCGCTGTCACGCAGGCAGTCAAGGTGGCGTGCGTATCCGGCACCGGGTGGATAGACCGCGTAGTGTGATTCGCTATCGACCAGCCCGAGAAACAGCTCGCGGTTGAGCCTGTTCCGTAGCGCTTCGATGCGATCGGCGAACACCTGCTGCCGAGCGCTCAGCGCGTCGGGTTGGAACCAGTGCGTGCTGTCGCCGCGCAAAAGTGTGGCAGCGTGATTGGCGCCCACGCGTGCGGGCGTTAGCAACTGCGCGTCGTGCATGGCCATGCATTCGGTCGACAAGGCCTCGGTCTCGCTCCGTGATAAGAAGTTCGACACGACGCACCAGCCGTTGACGGCGAGCGCGCTTGTCGCCATGTCGAACTCGCTGAATTGGGATTTCGTCGAGACATCGATTGCCTCATTCGGAGTTGCGTCGCCGATCAGACAATCGACGACCCATTCGATTTGCGCTTCAATCGGGGGATGTTCCAGAAATGCATCCGTTTTTATTTGTTTTTCCGCTGGCTGCCCGATCGCGTAATCGTTCGGCTCTGCTACCAGCTGGTCAAAACGATCAGGCGTTGGTGGGATCGCATTGAAAGCGGGCATTGACGCACCGGGGCCAGGAGCAAGAGCCGGGTCGAGGTGGTCGATTTTCGAAGCAACGGCGCAGTCTACACGAGTGGGGAAAGGAGTAGACTTCTCGGCTTCTGTTCGCTCTTGAGGTAGCTTCAATGTTGATGAAAGCCCTGCGTGTCGGTCTCGGGCAGCTAATAGTGCTCGGCGACGCCGTCAGTCGGCCACGTCCGCAACGCCGCTCGGCGCAAGGTCAGGCTGTGGTCGAAAAAGAAGCAGCGGGACTGTCGCTGTATCAATTCCACGCGTGCCCTTTCTGCGTCAAGACGCGACGCACCCTGCATCGTCTGAATGTGCCGGTGACTTTGAATGATGCAAAAAACGATCCCTTGCACAGGGATCGCTTGCTGGCCGGCGGCGGCAAGGTCAAGGTGCCTTGCCTACATATTCAGGAACAAGGCCAGTCGCGCTGGTTGTACGACTCCAAGGCGATCATCGCCTATCTGGAGCAACGCTTCGCCAAGATCGTCTGATCAGAGGCGCGGAGCCGGAAGACTTCGTGATGGCTCATGGCCCGCGACTGCTAGCCAACGCTACATCGCGCCCTGGCGGGATGGACGGCTTGCGCGAGCAATGGCGGACGGCCCAGTGCAATGCGTGGCCGGAGAGCCATTACGCGATATCGATCTTCTCAACATCGACGTCGATTGCAGAGCTCAATGCGCTTTGCGAAAGAATCAGGTTATTTCGAACCGAAGTCATTTCAGTGCTTCGGCAGTGTTGGGATATTCAGCGTTCTAATGTCGGCGGGTAAGCATCTCACACACTCG
The DNA here is from genome assembly GCF_900996225.1 of Paraburkholderia sp. BCC1884. Taxonomy (GTDB): domain Bacteria; phylum Pseudomonadota; class Gammaproteobacteria; order Burkholderiales; family Burkholderiaceae; genus Paraburkholderia. Next base: position 333,119 of record NZ_CAAJGL010000123.1, read on the forward strand.
AATTCCCGTTCTTTTAGAAAATGAACGGTTTCGATACGTACATCGCCAACCACCTTACACGTTGTGTCTCGCCAAAAAAACGCTGGCCACAGGCAAGCAGTCCGTCTCCCGTGGACCATCAGGTCATCCGTCACACGACACGAAACAGCTTGAAAGCGACACCATGCAACGGGGAAAGGCGGTTTTACCGTTTTCTACCGCCAATCCGCTCAAGCAGCCCGAAATCCGGCCGACAACCTTCGTAGCCGTCCGCAGGCTGATCCAGTAATCCAATGGCCGGCGCGACATATGAGTTGGAGTGCAGATTTCAGATCTTGGGTAGAGGTCATTTGTGAAGCTTACGAGTTCCATCGCTTTCAAATTCGGTAGCGTGTCAGGCGTTGCACTGGCGATTACGGTTCTTCTACTCACCACGGTCGGCGCGCGCAACGTGCGCCAGCAGGCCGTCGACGAATTTGAGCGGGCCAGTCACGAGCGCATCGCTCAGGCGGACGAATCGCTCGACACCAACTTCCGCGAGGTCGAGCAAAACCTCACCTACCTGACGCAGACGGCGCAACTGAAGGCCGCCGACCAGAGCATCACCGACTACCTCGCCCACGGTGGGCAGATGACGCCGGATGCGAATGGCGAAGTGGAAAAATCCATCTTCGCGCTACTGAAGCAATTCGGCGACGCTCATCCGAACATGCGCTACCTCGATATCGGCACCCGCTGGGGCGGCTATGTGCAATGGCCGATCGAGAGCATGAACGGCGATCATTACGATCCCCGCGTGCGGCCCTGGTATCAACTGGCCATGACGGCGCCGGACCACGTAGTGCGCCCCGCACCCTATTTGAGCGCAGCGGGCTCCGGCGGCGCGATCATTTCATTCGCGCGGGTCGTCAAGGACAGCAAGGGCGAGATTCTCGGCGCGCTCGAAGGCGATATCTCGCTGGTCGACTTCGCGCGGCTAACGAGTGGAATCCGGTTCGGTGACAGTGGGTATCTGCTGGTTGCCGACAACAACGGCAAGATACTGATCGACCCGCGTGCCAAGGAACACGAGTTCAAGGATCTCAAAGGCCTCGGTGGCGGCTACGAACAACTGGCGAGTGCCGCCGATGGTTTGAACACGGTGTACATGGATGAGAAGCCCTACCGGTCGTTCGTGTACACGTCGCCGAAAAATGGCTGGAAGTACTATGCGCTGATTCCTGAGGCAGAGATGATGGCCGCCGCGAACCGGCTGACATGGACACTGATCGCAACGGGCCTGTTCGTCCTGATCGCGGCACTCGGTTTGACGATCGTGCTCGGCCAGCGCATGACCCGCCCAATTCGCAGCCTCGCCGGTTCGATGCACGAAATTGCCGTAGGTGACGGTGACCTGACCCGGCGCTTGCCGCTGAACACAGCCGACGAAGTCGGGTTGCTCGCACGACAGTTCAATGCGTTCGTCGAGAAATTGCACGGCGTGATGCAGAGGGTGGTGGCGAGCAGTCGTCATCTTGAACTAGCCGCCAGCGAAGTGTCGGCAGGCAATCTCGATCTGTCTTCGCGAACCGAACAGCAGGCCGCCTCGCTCGAACAGACCGCCGCGAGTATGGAAGAGTTGGCGGGCACGGTGCGCGGCACAGCCGAGCAGGCGCGCAGCGCCAATGCGGTGGCTGCCGGCGCGGTGGAAACCGCGCATCGCGGCAACCAGGCGTCACGAAGGCAGCCAATACGATGAACACTGCCGTCGAGCAGTCCAGCAAGATCGTAGGCATCGTCGGGTTGATCGAGGGCATCGCCTTCCAGACCAATATTCTCGCGCTCAACGCGGCCGTCGAGTCCGCGCGGGCCGGTGAAAGCGGGCGTGGCTTCGCGGTCGTCGCGTCGGAAGTGCGCAACCTCGCGCAGCGCTCGACGTCCGCAGCGAAGGACATCAAGGCGTTGCTGGAATCGTCGCTGGTGAATGTGCAGGAGGGCGCCGAACAGGTCAATCTCGCAGGGAAAACAATCGCTGAATTGACCAACGCGATCTCGAATGTCGCCACCATCACGAGCGAAATTGCCAATTCGGCGCGTGAGCAAAGTCGCGCGATCGACGAGGTGAACCAGGCGGTCGCCTTGATGGACCAGTCGACCCAGCAAAATGCTGCACTCGTCGAACAGATCGCAGCAGCTTCGGATTCGCTGAAGTCGCAAGGGCGGGAACTCAATACGACGGTCGGGTTCTTCAAGCTGGAGGCATAGGCGCAATGCGCCGCTCTGGATAACGCCGGCCGATCTTTTGCCGTGACTTCAGAACTTGTGTACCAGGCCGACCCCGATGCCGCGCGTGTCGGTGCCGGGAGTAACGGGAAGGCCTGAATACGCGGTGCCGGAAAGCGTGTATTTCGCCTGATTCCTGTTCTGGATAAACCCAGCCGCCGTATAGAGCTCGGTCGATTTAGAGAGGGCATATTCGAAAAGCACACCCAATTGCTGCGCGTTGTTACCCGCTCCCGTGCGATCATGCACGTAACCGTACATCAGCGAAAGAAAAGCAAAGGGCGAGAGCTGATACGAGTCCGATATCTGGTAGACGTCGTGTTGCATGTATTTCGGCGTATTGGTCAAGTTCTCTGTGTGATAGGCCAGCCAGATGCGGTTGGCGCCAATCGCGTAAGACGCTCCCGCGTTGAACACGCTAAATACCGCGCCGGGGCCCGCGGCCGCACCGCCCGTTAGCGTGTAGCTCCCACCTGCGCCGACACCTGGCTCGTCTCCTCTTTCGTAGCCAGCGGCCACATTCAGTGGCCCGTTGATGTACTGGACGACAACGTTATAAAACCCTATCCCATTGCCTCCTCCGGTCGCGGAGTCGCGCAATGCGACCATGAATTTGGCATTCAGCCCGTCAAATGTAGGCGTGTAGTAGGAAATCCCATTGCTTGCGCGGATGATGAGGCCGTTGAAATTATTCATGGGAGACGCAATGCTTTTAACCCATGATGGATCCATCGCCGCCTGAAGGACATCGTATTGTGGCGAGTTTTGCAAGCCGAAGCGGACTTCTCCGAAACCACCGGACAGGCCGACATACGCGAGGCGATTAAAGGCATCGGCCGAGTTTGTCGCTACACCAGTCTGGCCGGAGAAGGCTTGCTCCAACTGGAAGTTGACTTGCAGGCCGCCGCCGATATCCTCGCGGCCCTTAAAGCCATAGCGTGTCGAGAAGAGTCCACCTGGTACCGCGCGGATCGCAGAATTGTTGCCGCTCGAACTCTGATAGACGAAGCCATTATCGAGCACGCCATAGAGCGTGACTGTCGACTGCGCAAACACGGGGGTGATTGACGCGCAGGACAAAACTACGCCCGATGCGAGAGTGATACATCTTTTCATGCGAGATCTCCATTTTTATCTACATCGGTATGCCGACGTTTTTTTGAATATCTATATTGTTCGCATTACTAATATAAATGACGCGAGTTGAAACGATCTAGCGTGACATAGGCACGAATTATGTCGTGCTCTTACGGATAAGAAATCGGTCTCGGAGCGTCCACCGGGGTTGTTGACCGTCTGATAGGCCGCCAGTAACGGCGGGGCAAGCTAACGGCTTAAGTGGTTTCGCTGCACAGACCAATCTCCTCCTATGGATGGCATTTTCTGCATGCCTGTGCGATTCCGGTGCAACACGTATCGCACATCATTTGGTAAGGTTAATTGCGTGGGAGGCGATGGGTCCATGCATAAAACTTAGATTGAATGGCATTTTTGTACTTGCAACCGAGCCGGGTAAACCAGCATCGGGTTCGACGAATCGTACGCAAGCTGCGCATCTGAACAGATGGCGTTGACTTCCACAGCGATCGCAGAGCCTCAAGTCGGGCTGTCGGTTTTGATCGCAACACAGCGATGCCGATACTTCGCCGGAGTCTCGCCGACGAGCTTAGTAAAAAGTCGTGTGAAACTGACGACGTCAGCGTAGCCGACCGCCTCCACGATCCGGGCTATCGACCCGTTGGAATTAACTAGAAGGTGCTTGCACTTCTCGACTCTTGCCTCCTGCAAAAGAGTCAACGGCGATTTCCCGGTCTCGGCATTGACCCTGCGCATCAGCGTGCGGCCACTGACATGAAATGCTTCCGCGACCCTGTTCAAGTCGTATTCTTCCGTCAATCGGTTCTCGAACCACTGAATCAGGCTTTGCGAGAAGGTAGGAAGTTCTCGCTCGAACAAATTCGTGTCGACATACGGTGACTGGCTGGCACGCTGGGTCGGCAGCAAGGTGACCGCAGCGGTCGCCGTCGCGACTTCGGCGCCCAGATAGCGTTTGACGAGATGGATGGCCAGGTCGAAAGCCGAACTGACCGCCGCCGACGTCATGACGGCGCCATCCTCCAGCAAAATGGCGTCGGAATTTACCTTTGCTTCGGGATAGCGGGTGGCCAGATCGCCGGCAAATAACCATGCCGTCGTAACGTTGCGCCCGTTCAGCAGACCCGCTTCGCCAAGAAGGAATGCGCCGACGCAAACCGCCGCCACGGCTGTGCCACGAGCGAAGCTGCGGCCGATAAATTCTCGCTCCCGCGAAAGCGGCGCAAGCTTCGCCGCCCAGTCTTGCCTGCGTTGAGTCTCGAACCCCGGAATGATCAGTAGATCGTAGAAGCCGGTGGGGCGCTTCAGCGGCAACATGAAGCCGCCTGCGACCCTCACTTTCCTGCCTGGCAGACCGATCAACTCGACGCTCAAGTCGACACGTCGCCTTGCTCCCACGCTCTGACCGAGGTCGCTGGCGATACGTAACACGTCCGCGATGCCGAACAACTGCGTTGGCATGCAACCGCTATAAGCGAGGACGGCAATGCGCACGGTTTTCATCAAGCTCCCGGGAAAACAGGTTATATGGCGATTTTGACCATTTTATAGTCAATATTGACATGCCGTGAATTTGCCGTCGCGACGATAATTTGCCTTCCGACCGGGAGCGCGCGCAGAACCTCTTGCTCTCCCGAACCGACCATCGACGAGAAAGCAAAATCATGAGCGAACATCAAATCATTACGATCCCCATTCTTCCTTTCGGCATGGTTCATTGCCATCTGGTGATTGGAACCAACGGTTGCGTGCTGGTCGATACCGGTATCCCGGGTTCGGAAGGCAAGATCGAGCGTGCGCTGGAGCAGCACGGTCGCAAGCTGAGCGATATCACGCTGATCGTAGTCACTCATGCGCATACGGACCACGCAGGATCGGCCGCGCGACTACGCGAGTTGACGGGTGCACCCATCCTGGCTCACGCGGGAGACCTCGACTATTACGAGCGGCGTAAGGAGATGTCTTACTGCGTGGCGCACTGGTGGGGGCCTCTTTTTCTGCGTTCCGGCGTCCCCGGTGAGCCCTACACGGCATTTACGCCGGACATCATGCTTCAAGACAACGCCAGTTTAGATCTGAGTCGCTTTGGAATCGAAGGCACGGCGAGACACACGCCCGGCCATACAGCCGGCTCTGTGTCGGTTGAACTGAATGGCGGCGATGCGTTGGTCGGCGACCTGATCGCGTCCGGCGTCTTTCTTGGAGGCATGATGCGCACCGGGCATGCCATACGCCCGCCCTTCGAAGACGATCCTCAAGCCGTCAGTGCGGAATTGATGAGCATGGTCCACGCCGGCATGCAACGTTTCCACATGGGCCACGGCGGCCCGCTGGGTGTCGAGGAGGTGAGTCGACATGCCAATGCGCTTCGGGACATGATGCCCGGTCGCAGATATACGTTGCAACGTGGCGAGTGTTCATGCGCCAAGGGCAAGCTAACGGAAATGCGTCACGCAAAATCTGACCTCGACGCAAATGAAAGTGCTTCGCCGAAGTGAGGATCAAGCGAGAGTGCGTGGCCTGAAATTAATCGATAATGGCGTCGATCAACTCGTGTGTCGATATCAGGATCATCGTATGGCTCGCTCCGAACGTCTCCTTAGTCTCTTGCAACTGTTGCGGCGTTATCGACGTCCCGTGAGTGGGCAAGTATTGGCTGAGGAACTCGGCGTGAGCATCCGCACGCTATACCGGGACATCGCCAGTTTGCAGGCGCAAGGGGCAATGATCGAAGGGGAGCCGGGTGTCGGGTACGTGATGAAACCGGGTTTCATGCTGCCGCCGATGATGTTCAGCTCGGAAGAACTCGACGCGCTAGTGCTCGGCATGCGCTGGGTCGCCGATCGCTGCGACAGGACACTGGCGGCCGGCGCGCTGAGCACGCTTGCGAAGGTAGCCGCCGTACTGCCCGCAGAGCTGCGTCGCGAGCTGGAGGAATCGTCGCTGCTAGTGGGGGCGCCATTGAAAAGGCTTGCCCACGACGTCTCTTCCGATCTTTTACGTGCCGCCGTCCGAGCAGAAGAAAAGCTCAACATTACCTACGTGGACGCCGGTGGTATTAGCTCGCAGCGGGTCGTCTGGCCGTTCGCACTCGTCTATTTCGAGCAGGCCAGGGTGCTGATGTGCTGGTGCGAGCTTCGAGCAGGCTTCAGGAATTTCCGCTCCGACCGGATTTCGGACGTCGAGCGAGTGGGTGAGCGCTACCCGAAAAGGCGATCCACGCTGCTTCGCGAATGGAGGAAGGTCAACGCTGTGGCGAGCCGCACCATACTGCCAGAATCTGACAGTGTCGGCTATTAAGCTGAGTTTCCTTTCTTGGCCAGGAGCGCAAAATGAAGTTCGCATCGGTTCGTGTCGTCACCCGGAATCTCGAAGCGCAGGTCGAGTTTTATCAAACGCTTTCCGGTATCGAGGCTGCACGCCCCGCTGATGGATTTGCCGAGATCCGATTCGAAGGAGCGGTGCTGGCAATCTCGTCCGAGGATTTGATCAGGCGTTTTAATGTCGGGGCTGCCGTTGCGGCTGCGAATCAGTCGGCGATTCTGGAGTTCGAAGTGGAGGACGTCGATGCCGTGTGCGACCGTATGCATGCGTCCGGCACGCCCGTCGTTATGCCGACGACGTTGATGCCGTGGGGAAATCGATCGCTATTGTTGCGTGACCCGGATGGAAATCTCGTCAACCTGTTTTCCCGACCCGAGGGTCGAGATCGACGTCGAAACTGACGCTTGCCGCCACCGCGCAGAAACAGCGCCGGGACTTCTACTCAGCGCAGATCTTTAACCTGACTCGGCGTGACACTTGCGGCAAATCGATTGCCGAAATGGGTTCTCGTATAGTTGACGACAGCGGCGACCTGATCGTCATTCATCTCGTCGCCAAACGACGGCATCGCCTTCCGGCCGTGCAGTACGTTGATGATGATGTAAGGCGATGCTTCGAGTGTCGGGTTGTCAGCAAGGGCGGGGTAGTGACCCGCGCCCTGCGCGCCTTTTCCGTCCGGCATATGGCATCCCGCGCAGGTCGCGTTGTAAAGCGCTTCGCCGCTTTGTTCGGTGAAGCGGTAGCCCGGCGAAATCGTAAAGGCGCGTGGTGTGTCCTGTGCCACGGCCTGAGCGGACACCGTTCTCGCTTCCATCAGCAAGGCCACGAGCATCAGGCTGAGAATTAGAGTCGGCCTATCCATTGACGATTCTCCGATGCAGCCGGGTAATCGCATCCAGTGAAGACAGCACGGCGCCTTCCTGCCATGCCGGGATATGGGAAGCGTGCTCTCCGGCAAGAACGATTCTTCCGTCGATCTGGCAGAGATCTGCGTAATGCGCTTTTCTCAGCGCGTCCGTCCATGCGGCGAAGCAGCCATTCGTGAAGGGTGATCGGCTCCAGCTCATCGCGAAGCCGTTCTGGAACTCGCGCGCGTACTGCGGGTGAATCTGGCTGCCTTGGCTCAACGCTACCGCGATCCGTTCCGCAGGGGGCAGGGCACCCATCTCGTAGCTAGCGGGTCCCCACATATAGGCGGCGAGGAGTACGGCAGGACCGGTCGATCCATAACCTGATGCCGGATAGCCAATCGTCGAAATCGGCAGGTCGGTATGCGTGATGCCGCCGTAGATCTGCTCGTCTTCTTCCCAGAATCGCCGGCTGAATTGCAAGCCGACTTTCACGGATGTCTCGTAGGGCACCGCGTCGATCGCGGCGTGCATCGTGGGGCCGACCGTCACGTCGATCTGACTCAGAATCGAGAGCGGGATGGTGCACAGTAGCCAATCCGCGTGCGCAGTCCGTTCCGTCCCATTGGTCGTGTCGGCATAACGCACGGTGACGGCGTGCTCGTCTTGCAGGATGGCCGTGACTTTGGCGTTCAGCACGACGGCGCTCGCGACCTGCGAATAAAGCGCATGGGCAATCCTGTCCATACCGCCGACGGGCTGGAAAATGGTGCTCTGGAAGTCTTGCTCGTTGCCAGACGAAAGCCATTGCCATAGACGCGATGCGAGCAAGGCGTCGCGCGGGAGCAGGTCCGACGGCACGGCTTGGGGCATCAGCCCACCGCCGTGAGCAGTCGCGAATCCGCGGCGTTCGCTGCTTCGTCCGCCGGCCTGATAGCCACCATCCCGACCAAGCGCACCCCACTGGCGAAGAGATTCGAGTAGGAGGTGCGCATCTTCGGCCGACAGCGCATCGTCAAGTGCGTCCTTGTGGATTGCCTTGGAAAGCAACTCCGCGACATACCCTTGATAGTCGGTTTGCACCGCACGGAATCGTTGCGGCTTGCCACCGAAAGCCGCCGTCGAATGGAGGTATGCGTTGTAATTGACCTGGATGAACGGCTCGAGCGGTACCTTCAGGCGCTTTGCATAGTCGAGCACGCCATAGTGATGATAAGGAATGCGCCACGGCCCCGGGTTCAGATAAAGCCCGTCAGCGAAATCGCAGTGTTGGGAGGCACCGCCAAGTTCGGTATAGCGATCACCGCCTCTGACGGTCCAGGCCCGGCCTCCGGCGCGGTCGTTGTATTCGAGCACCTGGACGTGGTAGCCCGCGTTTCTCAACTCGAAGGCCGCGACGAGGCCCGCCATGCCCGCGCCAAGAATGAGAATTCGCGTTCCTTTGGGCGCGCCATCGAGTTTGATCGGCCCGGCATAGGTCGACGTAGCGGCGAACCCCAACGCGCCCATGCCTTGCATCATGGCGGCCGCGCCGAGGTTCCTGCCGATTAATGTCAGCAGGTGCCGGCGGCTCATCGCGTTGGTGGTCATTCTCGGCATAAGGACCCGGTGCCCCGACTGAAACGGTTGTGGACGCTCAGCTCCCTGACCGCGATCCGGAGCACGATGAAATCATGACTCGATCGGTTGATGCCAATTGTCATTCAGCGCATTGACAAGCGCTGGCAATGCCACGGGTTTGACAAAGTGCCGTTCGAAGCCTGCCGCCGACGATCGCTTCAGATCGTCGGCCTGACCGTAGCCAGTCAGAGCGAAAAGGCGCAGCCCGGCATGCTGCGGCTGCTCTCGCAGGGCGACGGCCAGCTCATATCCGTCCATGCCTGGCAAGCCAATGTCGAGTACCGCGATAGCGGGAGCAAAGTGCGCAGCGATGTCGAGCGCCTGAACGGGATCCATCGCGGTTGCAACGTCGAAACCCATCTCCGTGAGGAAAGCTTCCATCGAGAACAGGCCATCGAGGTTGTCGTCGACCAGCAATACGCGCACACCTGCCTGCCCCGAGACGAGGTCCGGTCCCGGTATGGGCAACGACCGTGAGCTGGCAATTTCCGCCCGGCTCGCGAGCGGCAACGTCACCGTGAACGTCGAACCCTTTCCCGGTCCCTCGCTGATTGCGCTGACAGTGCCATCGTGAAGCTCCACGAGATTCCTGACGAGAGCGAGGCCGATACCCAGGCCGCCTTTGGACCGATCGATCGTCGTTCGCCCCTGCTCGAAAATCCTGAAGAGTCTAGGCATCAATTCCGCGCTGATGCCGGCTCCGTCATCACGCACAGAGACAGTGACGTGATCGGCTGTGGTCTGAGCCTCGATCCGGATCTCGCCGCCAATGTCCGTATATTTGGCCGCGTTGTTGAGCAGGTTGCTGAATGCCTGCGTGAGGCGAGTGAGGTCACCGAAGATCTGCGCACCGTCGTCAGATATGCCGACTGAGAGCCGCTGGTTGCGTTGCTCCACGAGCGGACTCGCCGCCTCGACCGCGCGCGTAATCACTGAGCCGATGCGCAGACTCTCGCGTCGCAACTCGATCTTTCCGCGGGTGATCCGACTGACATCCAGCAGATCTTCCACGAGGCGTGACAGATGGGCGACCTGGCGCTCGATGATTTCGTGGTATTTGTCCGCGACGTTGCCGCGCTCGCGCCGGATCAGTCCCAGCGCCGTCGTGATCGGCGCCAGCGGGTTGCGCAATTCGTGGCCGAGCATCGCGAGAAATTCGTCTTTCGACCGGTTTGCTTCTTCTCGTTCGTGCGCAGCTCGCGCAGCTTGGATGCCGGTGGCAGCCAAAGAGGTGGCTGCGCGCAAAAAGGCAATCTGGGTGAGTGTCGGGAATGCGTCGGTCGTTGCGGCAAACCACACGCTACCCTGTCCGGAGCTGAAACCCATACTCAGCCGGATCACCCTCACGGGGCCCAGCGGCGTATCGCAAAAGTTAACTCGCGTGGCGATCGGAAGCCGATGCCATTCAGCGATGGTTTGCTGCCACGCGCTCATTTCATCTATCGCGAGGTCCCGGCCGCGCAATCGCATCTGCACGAGTGCAGTGGTCTCCGGCAGCAATGGGACATCTACGTGGCAGATGTCCAGAGGAACGACTCGCTCGATCGCCTGAGTCATCAGTTGCACGATCGCTTTACCGTCGCGACCTGCCCAGAGTGCCGGGAGTGCCAGCAACCCCATCAGATCTCTTAAGGCCTGCTCCGCACTCTGTTCGTTAAATTGATTGGTGCTCATTTCAACCGTTCTGCCGTCTCGCTCGCTTGAATCCGATGATTTCTTCAGGCTGCCGCTTGCGATCGGCGTGACTCAAGCTCCTTGATCATTTCCGAGGGCGGGGTGAAAAAGGGATTTTCCTGGACGATCCCGTTGATCAGGGTGAGCGGGTGCGTGCGCAGCACGTCCATGAGCATTGCCCCAGTCAGTTTGGCCATATCGTAGACACAGACCGCGGGTTGCCGGTTACGCTCGATAATCTCGTTCACTTCCGCTTCATAGGCGATCAGGTCGGGCGCATTGGGCGTGTCTCCAAACGCCCAGTCCATGTTTCCCATGATACGCAGCCGGGAAAAGCCCGCATTGCGACCGGAACCGGTGAGGCGGTCCACCAGTGCCAGCATCCGGTCTTTGTCGAATTTGCCCTCACTGTCCAGATAGGCTTCCGGCCAGGTCACCACTTCAAGTTGTCCGCAGGCCTCGCACGCGTGCGTGTCGATGCCTGATGCCTGCAATCTGGCTCGATGGTCATCGATTAGCGCGGGGTCGACGATGTGAAAATTCTTCTCGCCGTTCTCGATTGCCTGTCCGTAGAACGGATTCAGCGTGTTGTATTCCTCGTCCCGGCTGTTGAAAAAGGCGCACACGTGGAAGGCGTCCATCGGGGTGCCGGCGATGGAAATGGGATTGTCCATCTGTTTTCTCCTGAAAGTGGCTGCATGCCGCCGGCGGCTGAAGGCCCGACATGGGCGATATGACCCGAAATGGATTCACAACGAAACTCATTTTAGGGCATTGCCGTGCCCGCCGATGTTTTTCAACGCGGCATCGAGTTCACGTGTATATCCACACAAACGTGGCCGATGCCGGACGTTCGACAGGATCGCCCGGATCGCCGACAATCTTGAGCCGGTCCTTACAAATCAACGCTGACCTGCACGCAAGGTCGCAACGTCAATTATTGGAAGGGAATATGAGTCTCGCCTATGGCTTCGTCAAAGCAAAGATCAAGACGGTTGTCGGCCTGAAAGCATCGGGCCACGGGAAGGAAACGCAGTACCACATCCACCTGACGCTTGCGGTGCCATCGGGCGACTGGGACGTCGCGATCAACGTCGGCACGAACGACGCCGACGATTTGCTTCAATACAAGTTTCTGCAGAATTTCCAGCATCCGCTTACCTCGACGCTCGCGGCCGCGCCCGAAGGCTATAACAGTCTCACGGCCACCCGCGCCTTCCCCGCGCTCGATTTCATTCGCAGCAATGTGCTCGATCAGACGGGCGCATGGACGCCAAGCGACCTGATGGACGGCACGGACAAACCGGAGCCCATTCCCTCCGTGCTGCAACTGGTGAATGCGGCAAAACAGAAGGGGCTGGACCTCTATGTGTTTGGCCGGGAATATACCGAAGGCAATGGTATCCACGATACCCACATGAACCAGGGTTCGAGCGGCGCGAACTTCCTGCATAAAGCCGGCGACGACCACAACGACCACAACGACATCTGGCAAGACGGCGCCTTGCTCGTCGATGCCGGCGGCGCGCAATGGACCGCGTACTTCGCCGCGTTCCAGCAGCAGCGCGTGCCGACGGATGACCTCGGTAATCCGCTACCCGATGCGAAGCCGATTGGCGGCTGATGTCGATTGCCTCGGCGGGCTATGCCGCGCGGTCGGTCGAAGCGGGGAGGCAACTGCCGCAGGAGCGCGCCTTACCCGTTCGCAGACGCCCGGCGCTCACTGTCGCCTCGGTACCGCAGTCGCATCGGCAAGTCCATAGTCCGTCGCCGGCGTACCGCTGCGTTGTCAGTTGGCCGAAAACCTCGCCGCTCTTCAGCGCAGGTGAGCCCGGTCGCGACCGCCACACACGACGCTGCTCGCGGCAACCACAGTCACGCACTTGACCGCTCTCCACGGTCTTCAGCGCGGCAGCCACATGGCCGCCGCACCGGCATCGCCAGAGCCACGATCCGGCGCCACGATATTGAAGCGCGACGAGGTCGCCGAAGGAGCGACCAGCGACATCACGACTTGGCGGGAAGGGCCATTGGGGCGGCAAAGGGCGGCGGATACGTTTGTTCACAAGAGGTAAATGGGGTGAAGCGTTCTGCTCTCAAGTGTAGCGGTGTCCTGAGTTGACCGAAATCGCTACTTGTTCGGGTTGAGCGCGATCAGTCTATCGCCCCTTATGTGGTATTGCTCACACTTTGTTTCAATTTGCTACCGTGGGCTGGAACGCCCGCCCAGCAAAGCTTGGCGGCCTGTGACGGTGCTCGTATGCCTCTGTGCTTCACCCGGCAGGCTGAAGATTTCATACGCAGGACCGTTAAAGGATTCAACAGGTGGGGGACACATACCATGAAGATCGAATCCAGCAATTACCCGCTCGCGGCTCCGCAGAACGGTGCACGAGGCGCAGCGAACAATAGCGATGCAGAGGGCGCCGTCGAGTCCGTGCCGCGAGCCAGCGCCGTCGACGCACAGAATTCGACCGTCAATCTCTCGTCGATGTCCGCGCTGCGTACGCCCAGCGAGTCGGACATCGATACGGCGAAGGTCGAGTCGATCAAGGCCGCGCTGCGTGACGGTAGCTACAAGATCGACTCGGGAAAGATCGCCGATGGCATGCTGAGTACCGCGCGCGATCTGCTGCAATCGACAAGTCCTGGACGGTCGGCTTAACGTCGCGACACCGCCGGCAGCCAGGCCACTGAGGCACGTAGCGCTGACGGCGGAGAATGCGCGGCGTTTAGTTCGTTGGCGCTTGGAGTTCGATGGCTCCTCCAATCACGGATCGGATGTCCGTAGTGAGGAAAGCTGGCGATCCGCAACGGATCGAACCGTGGCAAGTCGCTTGCCCGGCGGCCACTTCCAGGAGCGCTCATACGCCTCGATCACCTTGCTGTGCTGTTCGAAGCAGCGAATTAGCACCTGAGCTACCTCAGCGGTGAAAGCTACTGGAACGACCTGCCGTGGCGGGGCGTTTGCACTTAGGGAGCTCAACCGCTCATCGCTCCCAATACGCTCATGATTTCCTCAGCGAGCAGCAGGCTCGCAAGGCCGTGCCCGTGTTTCGCGCGGCGAACGAGTGAAAGGGTGTTTTTGCTGAACACGCGGTCGCGAATCTGCCGGTAGGCGAGAAGCCCCTGGCGATGCTCATCCGCGATATCGAACTTGCTGAGAAAGGCGATGCTTTCGCTGGCTGCAGCGAGGCGCTTCATCGTCTCGATGGAATTCGTCCGGAAGGCCGGCTCGACGCTCAATCCCGCTTCAGCGAACGTATCCGCCACGATGCCGTGCATCAGCATGGATCGGTCGGCGAAGATCAGCGGATATGAGGTGCAGAAGCCAAGCGGTATCGACTCCATGCGCGCTAATGCATGGGTTGGTGCGATCACGGCCCCGAGGCTCGTGTCCATTTCCCACAGACTTTCCAGTTGCGGCGACGGCGGCAGGTTAAAGCCGAGACCCACATCGGCTTCGCCGTTGATGAGCGCATCGCCGATTTCTCGCGTGAACATGACCCTGATCGAAATCTTGATATGAGGGTGGCTCGCGCAGAAACTCGTCGCGGCCGTGGAGGCGATTCCGCTAGCCAGACCCGTCACTGTCGCGATGGTGACCTCACCTTTCTGCAGCGTCTTGAGATCGCGTATCTCGGCTTCGACCTGGCGGTATTCAAGGATGGTTTTGCGCACATGGGCGAGGAGGATCTCTCCCGCCGGTGTGGGCCGCAGTCCGCGCGGCAATCGCTCGAACAGCGGTTCGCCGATCTCTTCTTCGAGAAGCAGAAGATGCTTGTTGATGGCCGACGGGGCGATGTGCAGCTTTTCGCCGGCTGCCCGGATGGAGCCCGCACGCGCGACCTCGTCGATGTACCGCAGCAATCGTGAATGAAGCATATCCGCCCGTCCCCCTCGCTGGCTTTAGCGTACTCGAAAAGTGCACGCTCCGTGCAAAAAACGCTTCTTTTTATAAACCCTCACTTCGGTCCTAATGGCAACAACCGCGGGCTTAGGCGTCTGGAAGTGGAAAGGGGACACCTGCTTCAAGCGACCTTTTCCATCACATCTATCGACACGAACGTGTCTGTTGCGGCGCGGCAAAAGTAGGTCAAAACCCATTAAGGAAGAGAGACAACCATGTATCAAGAAGTCAGCGAGAGAAGCGTCACGGCAGCGGGACCGCATGGCGAGGTCAACGCCCATTACGATCAGGTGAGAGCGATCTTTGAGGTTCTCAACGGCAGGAAGGAAGCCGACCTTCTCCTGAAGAACCTGAACATCCTCGATGTCCACAGCGAATCGGTTTATCAAGGGTCTATTCTCATTTACAACAAGCGCATCGTCGCCTTGAATCCTGACGAAACGGCTATCAAGGTGCGCGAGGTTTTCGACGGTGAAGGTCTTTACGCCATTCCGGGTCTGATCGATGCTCACGTTCACTTCGAAGCCCAGCTAGCCCATCCGGCCGCGTTTGGTGAGGCCATCGTCCCGTGCGGTACGACCACCATTTTCTCTGAATGTCTTGATTTCGTGAGCGCCGCAGGCGCGGAAGCGGTGCAGGCCACCGAGCAGCTTTTCAAAAACCACGACCGCCTGCCGTATCGCGTATTTGCGTTTGCGCCGGGCAAGAAGACCTCTGTCGAAGTCACCGACGCTTTGCTGAAGATGGACCCCATCATCGGTCTCGGGGAGCTAGCGCACCTTACGTACAGCGTGGGCAATGACGACGACTTCCGTAAATCGGCTCTGGGGCGTGCCAAGGGCGGCTTTATGAACACGCACTGGGGCGTGACCACGCTGTCGGACATGATGTTGAACTACATGCCCGCGATTGGCGCTTTCGCCAACCATGATGTGTGGAAAGAGGACGACATCGAGAAAAGCGTGCGCTACGGCCTGCAGACGCAAGTCAAGTTCGGCGTCGGCAGCCCCGAAGTGATCAAGATCATGCTGCGCGCGATCGTCAAACGGAAGTGGCCAGCCGAGAATTTCCAGCTGTGCGCCGACAATATTTCGGTGGACCGGCTGTTGACGAAGGGCCACATGGACTGGATCGTTTCTCTGTGTGCAGAAATGGGTATCGAACCGATCAAGGCGATCAAGATGGCCACGCTCTACACAGCGCGCGCGTTCCGCATGGACAACAAGATTGGTTCGCTGACGCCGGGCCGCTTCGCGGATATCGTGTTGACCGACAGCTTGTCGAAGATCAACCCACGCTTTGTCTTCAAGGACGGAGAACTGGTTGCCAAAGATCGCAAGCTGCTGAAGCACGCCGACATCGACTATTCCGGCATGGTGAAAAAGGCATCGCCGGGTCTCGGCGACCTGACGCCGGAACAGCTGGACCTGGTGCCGCTGGAAATCTCTGCGGATGGTCAGCAGGCAAAGGTGTATCTGTTCGACGTCTATGGCCGCGGCCACGAAAAGTTCTACCAGGAAGTGTGGGTGCCATTCCGGGACGGCAAGGTGGTCACTGAATTTGGGGGTGCCAATCTCAACCGGATCTCCGTCGTACAGCGTTATGCCAATGGCAAGCGACATGTGGTCAATGGTTTGTTCAAAGGCGTCTATGTTGATCGCGGCGCCGTGGCGACCTTCTGGCCCGCGCCCAAAGCCTACTTCGTGGCGGTTGGTCAGGACAGCGTGGAAATGTTTGACTGCCTTCAGCAGGTCGACGGCTATGCAGGTGGCTGCGTCGTCTCAGAGAATAAACAGGTGAAGGCCGTGCTGCCCCTGGAGATCTATGGTGTCCAGGCCAACATGAACCTTGCCGGGCTGCTCACGGCAACCCGCGACATCGACGCAGCCCTGGAGGCATTGGGTAACCACAATGAAGGTGAGCCCGTGGTGAACAAGCTGCTGACGCTGTTCATCTCACTCGACCGTTTCGGCTTCATGGTTTGACGTAGACCGAGACCAGGAGCAGGCCTGCCGGGTGCTTAGGCCCCCGGCGGTCTGGCGAGCCAGGATGGAACCGGCGCGGTCGGCCGGGTACGTCGCAGAATACCCCGACAATAGCGCGGCGTACCGTCGTCGACAGTAGCGTACGGCACCGCTCGAAGCAGGCAGACAACGAAGGGACAGTCATGGCGCACCATGCAAGGGAAGCTGAAGTCATTGATACCGGCAGGCTGACACGGCGCTGGTTCACATACGTCGTTGGGATTTACATATTGACTATGGGGATCAGTCTGGCAATCAGGGCGGGCATAGGTATTTCGCCGCAAAGCAGTCTGACCCGCACCATGACCCTGGTGTACCCGCGTCTGAGCCAGGGAACGTACAACTTCATTCTCGAGTTGTTCATGTTGGCCCTTACGTATCTGGTTGCGCGCAAGGATTTCACACTGAAGAACTTTGCCTCGTTGATTCCGGCATTTGTGCTGGCGACGTGCCTGGATCTGAACCTGATGCTGACCCGGTCGATCGGATTTCAGGACTATTTCATGAAGTTCTTCTTGCTCGCGTTCGCCGACGCTTTGCTTGCGTTCGGGTTGTTCCTGATGATCCGCGCAAACCTCGTGCTCATGCCGATTGACATGTTCGTTAATACGCTTTTCAAGCGGACGGGCTTCAGATGGGGTGACATCAAGACTAGTTTCGATTGCACGCTTCTGATTGTCAGCGCTGTCATTGGCTTCGCGCTTCTCGGCGGTCCCAGGTTCATTCGTGAAGGCACCTTCATGAACGCGATTCTGGTGGGACAGTACATCAAACTCTATTTCTTTCTGTTCCGGAAAATAAAAATGGCGATTTCGTCCTATCAACGAAGATCGCTGGAACATCGAACTTACTGATCCAGGTAATGGGCTATTGACGGTCATGGTTGTGTGGTCACCCGCGGATCGCTGGCGGCACCCCGCCACATCTGATCTGTGACTGCACGACGAACACCGATTCCAGCTCTGACTGTCTGTTGTTGCTTCCGTTATGACTCCGATTTCGAGACGTCGATCAGGACGTCGGCATTCACTCGCCCTTTGAAAAGAGAAGAGACCACACCATGCTTATGGAACGTGCTTGCGTTGTCACACTGAAAACAATTTGTCGAATTGCCGCGGCCATCGTCGCTATGGCAATAGGTAATCAGGCACACGCACAATCGAGTGTACAGATGTATGGAATCGTCGACACCTGGGTCGGCATTCAGAAATACCCCAGTAAATCCGTCAGTTGGCAGGAAGGCGGCGGCGGTTTGTCGACCTCCTTCTGGGGGTTCGGCGGCAAGGAGGATTTGGCGGGCGGTTATAAGGCGATTTTCGCTATCGAGGGATTCTTCCGCCCACAGAACGGCGCGTACGGTTCCTTCAACGGCGATCCGCTTTTCTCGCGCAATGCCTATGTCGGGCTCTCGACACCGGCGGGCACAATCACGCTTGGACGCCAGAGCAGTCCGCTGTATTTGCAGGCCTGTCAGTTCAATCCTTTCTACGCGTCATTCACGTTCTCGCCGACTATTGTGCAGATGTATGCCGGGCTGGGTACATATCCGGCGTACAAGACGGATCAGGGGCTCGTTGGCGGCACTGCGTGGAGCAACGCAATCCAGTACGCCACGCCAGAATTTCATGGTTTGAGCGGACACGCGATGTATGCGTTTGGCGACAGCGGCACGGACAACGGCAGTAAGCAATATTCGATGCAGGCTTCTTATCGCAATGGCGGTTTTGCCGCTGGCGGAGTTTATCAATACGCGAACTTCAACTCGACGGCAGGCGATCTGAATTCTCTGATCAAAGGATTTCATAGTCAGTCAGCGGCCCAGTTGGCTGCCTCGTATGAATTTTCGGTTGCCAAGCTATATGGCGAATACACCTATATGAACAACGACGTGATCAACAAGGCGTTTCACGTGAATATGTTCGTGGGTGGGATGACGATTGCTATCGGCACTAGCAGAATTCTCGCTTCCTACGCCTATTCGCGCGATTCGGGCGGACTCAACCAGACGCGTCAGACTGCGTCCTTGGGATACGATTACCCGCTTTCCAAACGCACCGATCTCTATGCGGTGTATATGTCCGACCGTTTTGCCGGGATGTCGTCAGGTGAGACTGCGGGGGTCGGGATTCGCGCCCGGTTCTAGACATAGCTGCACTGCCTCTAAAAGCTGGACAGGGCCCAATGGCCGAGGCGGGTGGCGGATTCAACCGGTGATGCAACGGTTTGTTGGAATCGGTCAGCCGGTGTGTTTGTCGTTACTGGCCCGACTCCAACGCAGTGAGTCTCGGCCTCCTCGGGCGAGTGAGCCCTCATGAGGACCCTCGACGCAGGATCAAGTCGCCTGCTACCGACCCTTGCCGTGGCAGGCGCCGGCCTTCTAGGCGAATCGCCTGAGGCGATAGTCGGCCAGGAGGCGACATTCGGTGCTTCCGCGCAGATCGTCGGCAACCGTGGGTAGTTCGTTTGCAAGTTGCTCACCCGCTTCCGCTCCACAGGCTGTTCGTTATCCGCGCAGGCCAATCATTTTTTTGCAGGTCACGACGTGCGCTGCGCAGTGCCGAACCACGGCGGCGTGAGAAGCCTTATCGCGCATCGCTTGAGCTGATTGAGGCAGTGAGAAGTACAATCTCCGCGTATATAAGACATTCGTGGAGATGCGCCATGCAGCGTCGATTTCTGCTCCTCATGATGGCGGCGGCATGTCTGGGCGCGGCGTCGACACTCAGCGCTGCGGCGGACAGCCCCCCGTTCGCAGCGCCGCCACCGGTCGTCTATGTGTCCGACTTCGAGCTCGATGCAGCGAACGTGACACCTGACAGCGGACCAGGGCAGCGTATGCGCCGCCTGCGCGGTCTGCTGCCGAGTGGTCCAGGGCCAATGGGCAAGGACAAAAGTCCGCAGGACCACGCCAGGGACATTGTGAACGAGATGGCCGACGCGCTGACTGTGGATCTGAAAAAGGCTGGTGTCGATGCGCGCCGTATTGCGCCCGGACAGCCATTGCCCGCAGCAGGCTGGCAAATACGGGGCGTGTTTCTGAGCGTCGACGACGGCAATCGTCTAAGGCGTGCGATGGTCGGTTTTGGTGCAGGCCAGAACGATATTCAGGTAGCAGTATCGTGCGACAGCCTCGCGACTACCGATTTGCCTCCGCTCTATCAGGTAGTCGAGGAGGCCAACAGCAAGGACAAGCCAGGTGCGGTGATCAAACTCAACCCGTATGTGATCGCGGTCAAGTTCGTGATGGCGGGCGGAGACGAGAAACAGACGATCAGGAAAAATGCACAGCAGATCGCGAATTCGGTGATCGCAAAGCTGCACGAGATAGCGCAGTGATTGACGCGTTGCTGCCTCCTTCGAGACAGCTCAAACGAGCGTACCACTAGCGCCGTAGAATACCGGAGCCGTTACCCTCGCGTGCCCTGTATTGGGCATTCGTCGTTTCGCGTTCGTTCTTGCCGCATTGTCGCTGGCTCACCATCAATACTCAGGGTCAATGCTTGCAGTCAAGATGACAGCCTTAACGGTTATTTTCGGCGGCCTCGCATCGGTTTGCCAGACTAAACGAAAAGCGCGCGGGAGAGATGGAAACGCTTCCCGCGCTAATGAAGCCGCCGTCTCAATAAACGGGCGCTGAATGTCCGTTCCAGGATGCGGCCGGTGAGTCGCTTGTTTTCGATCGATGTGGTCATCATGGACAACGCATGAGACGGGAGCCGGCCAAGATCGGCTAGTCGACAAGGTGGCCTGAATCGCTGACAATTTGGCGCATCTGCATCTTGCCGACGTTCTCGACGACATTGATCTTTCCAAACTTACCTACGATGGTCGAAACGGATCGTTTGATCCTGAGGTGCCCTCGGCTTGGTGACGGGCTTGGTGTGTTCGATGCCACTGTCGACGCATTAGCGGGCCTCAGGCAGTTTCCCGCGTCCTTACCTTGGGCGCTCGAAACACCCTCGATCGATGCATCCGAGGCCTTTTGCGTTGCGGGCTTCGAAAACTTCGAAGCCAGAAAAGACTTTCCGTTTTTGTTTATCGATAAGACGTCGCGCATCGTTGTGGGATGCGGAGGTCTTCACCGGCCGAGATGGAGCGTTCCAGCTTTTGAACTCGGTTTTTGGGGAAGATCGTCGCTAGTGGGGCGAGGGTTGTTCAGCGAAGCCGCCGATGCCTTGGCAAACTATGCCTTTTGCAATTTCGGCGCGAAGCGACTCGAGGCAATCTGCGACGATTTGAACGCCAGGAGCATTCGAGTTTGCGAGCGCATCGGGATGCAACTGGAAGGTGTCTTACGACAGGAGCGGCGCGCTCCGGATGGTAGTTTGCGGAACACGCGCGTCTATTCAAAACTAGCGTGAAATCGCGCCCGGATGGGGCGAGTGTCGGCCAACTACGGCGAGTCGACAACAGTAAAATTTAGATTTCATTCATAACGGCCGTTCGGGCGAGACAGGTCTGTCGGCTCTTACACGCATCGCGAAGACGAACGCAGCAGCCGATACGAGCGACACTAGCAGCACTGTCCATTCAACCGGGCCATACGTATAGCGTCGCTGCCATTGCAACGCCAAGATTAATCCAGACGACGAACAGGGTCACGATGCTATCCGCCAAGGACCAGAGCGTTAGCATGGCGGCCGCAAGAACGGAGCCACAGACCATGACACGTCTGCCATGGCCGTGATCGATCCAGGTTCCAACCGGATAAGCGGCCAGCCCCGAAACCAGCAGGCCAACCGACAATGCCGCGTTGGTGGCTGTCCGACTCCAGCCCATCGTGCTCTCCATGGGCACGACGAAAAGAGAGAACGCGTAGTAGATGGACCCCCATGAGACGAGCTGCGCCGCTGCGAGCGCATAGGTCGCAAAGGTGCCGTTATTCGGCTTCGCCGTCGTTCGTGTCGTCATCAGCAGTGTTAGCTTCATGATCCATGGCAGCAGCAGCCAGTTGCACTGCAAGCTCAGGATGGGCTTCCTTGCGCTCACTGTATCGGTCAGTCAGATAGTCCGAGCGGTCACGCACCATCAGTGTGAACTTGAACAGTTCTTCCATGACGTCGACCATACGGTCGTAATACGCAGATGGCTTCATGCGGCCTTCAGCGTCGAATTCCTGCCATGCCTTCGCGACGGACGACTGGTTGGGGATCGTCACCATGCGCATCCACCGGCCCAGCACACGCAGGGCGTTGACCGCGTTGAATGACTGCGAGCCGCCGGATACCTGCATGACGGCAAGCGTGCGCCCTTGCGTAGGACGCACACCACCACTTTCAAGCGGTAGCCAGTCAATCTGGTTCTTGAAGACCGCCGTCAACGTGCCGTGTCGTTCGGGACTGCACCAGACCTGTCCTTCCGACCACTCCGACAGCTTGCGCAGTTCAACGACCTTCGGATGATCGGCCGCAACGCTGTCCACGACCGGGAGGCCATGCGGATCGAAGACTCGCGTATCAGCGCCGAAATGGCGCAGGATGCGTTCTGCTTCAAGAGTCAGTTGGCGGCTGTAAGACGTTTCCCGAAGGGAGCCGTACAGGAGAAGAATTCGCGGTGCATGCTGCGATGCGATGGCTGGTGTCAGCTTGTGCAGGTTCGGTCTGTCGAGATGAGGCTCGCTGACGTTGGGCAATCCATTGATCACTTATTGACTCTCCGTCCTTTGTCATCAATCACCACTTCGCCATCTTCCTTCGTGAACGGCCTGTTCATTGCTTCGGGCAAAATCTCGAGAACGAGTTCGGAGGGGCGGCACAGGCGCACGCCGTGTGGCGTGACGACAAACGGTCGATTGATCAGGATCGGGTGCGTGAGCATCGCATCGAGAAGCTGCTCATCCGTGAGCGCTAAATTGTCCAGAGACAATTCAGCGTACGGAGTTCCCTTCTGACGCAGGGCGTCGCGGACCGTCATACCTGCGCGCCGGAACAGATCCTTGAGCGTTGTCCGCTCAGGTGGCGTTTCAAGATATTCGATGATCTGCGGTTCGATGCCCGCATTGCGAATCATGGCTAGCGTGTTGCGCGATGTCCCGCAATCGGGATTGTGATAGATCGTGATGCTCATGAACGTTGCCCTTCAATGCTGTGTTTTGCCTCGTACCAGTGTTGCGAGCGGTTGACCACGCTGACGACCAGCAGCATGACCGGCACTTCGATCAATACACCGACCACCGTGGCGAGCGCCGCACCCGAATGAAAACCGAACAGGCTGATGGCGGTAGCCACAGCAAGTTCAAAAAAGTTGCTCGCACCGATCAGACTCGATGGCCCTGCGACACAATGCGCGACACCCAGCCGACGATTGAGCAGGTACGCGAGGCCAGAATTGAAAAACACCTGAATGAGGATCGGCACCGCGAGCATTGCGATAACGAGCGGTTCGCGGATGATGGCTTGTCCCTGAAACGCGAACAGCAGCACCAGCGTCGCCAGTAACGCGCAGATCGAATAAGGACCAAGACGCGTCACGGCGTGCCTGAAATGCGCTTCGCCTTTTGCAAGCAGGTGTTTGCGTAGCAGTTGTGCAAGGACGACGGGGATGACGATGTACAGGCCGACAGAGATGATCAACGTATTCCATGGCACCGAGATGGCTGACAGACCAAGCAGCAGCGCAACGAGCGGCGCGAATGCCACGATCATGATCGAGTCGTTGAGTGCGACCTGCGACAGCGTGAAATAGGGATCGCCTTTGCACAGTAGTGACCAGACGAACACCATCGCCGTGCAGGGTGCTGCGGCCAGCAGGATCAACCCGGCAATGTAACTGTCAAGCTGGTCCGCGGGCAGCCAGAGTGCAAAGACATGCCTGATGAAAATCCAGCCGAGGAACGCCATTGAAAATGGCTTGACGAACCAGTTCACGAACAGCGTGACACCAATGCCGCGCCACTGGCTTTTTACCTGAGTCATCGCCGCGAAGTCGATCTTGACGAGCATCGGGATAATCATGATCCAGATCAGTACTCCGACCGGCAGGTTGACCTGTGCGACTTCCATGCTTCCGATGGCCTGAAAGACCATCGGAAGCATCTGTCCGAGCAGGATGCCAGCCACGATGCATAGCGCAACCCAAACCGTCAGATAGCGTTCGAAAAATCCAATTGCGGGACGTGCTGGCCGGGCTATCGTTTCACTGCTACTCATGACCTGAACGCCGATGTGGTCCACACCGGGTTTCGCGCCCCGCTCCGAGGGTTCTCGACAGCGGCGTGAATATGCATTCGCCTCATGGTTTGTCTCCACAGCAGTTGGGGAGATCGCTCGCCGCGCAGGTTACGCCGGCACAGCAGTTCTCGGTGAGAAAGCCGATCAGGTCCGTCATTGCATCGAAGTTCGCCGAGTAGATGACGAAACGACCCGACTGACGTGGCTTGACGAGGTCCGCATGCGACAGGTCCTTCAGATGGAAGGACAGACCGGATGGGGATATCCCGAGCTGCTGCGCGATCTCCCCGGCAGGCATACCGTCCGGGCCTGCGACGACAAGCGTGCGGAAGATCGCGAGGCGTGATTCATGGGCGAGCGCGCTCAGTGCGCGTACAACAAGGATTGAGTCCATGGATCGAAGGATAGGACAATTGCTTTTATATTTCAAGTAATCTTGAAATGAAGGCGGTGCTTATCGCCTTTGGCCTTACTTAAGGCTGCATTAGACGAGGAACGGCCGTTCAGCCTCGGACGCTACCCGGCGGCCCCCGCTTCTTGCAACGGCGTCAGGCCGGTTTGGCGGGCTGATTGCTTTCTTGGTTGTATCAACTCGCTCGACTCAACACTTGCCGCTCCAACAGCCACCCCAATCTGATAGCGTTTTGTAGGCGATAGGCGCGACTTTTGCTGTTTCTCTCCGACGGGTAGCAAGCTCGCCAGAGCGGATCATCAGGGAGAACACAAATGCGAACGGACAAACCGCACCAACTGATTCGTCGGCACCTGATGCGGCGGCGAGTCTTGTCGTCGATCGGCGCCACGGTGTTAGGCATGCTCGGGTTGGACTCGTATGCGATCGCCGCTTCGGCCGCGATCTCACCGCGCCTCGAAACCGTGGCGAGCTTCGATGACGATTTCCGGCTCGTCGGCATTGGTGTATCGCGGCAAGGACGTGTCTTCGCGACAGCGCCGGCGTCGGTCAAGCGTTCGCGCTACAGCCTGGTCGAAGTCGACCCGGCGACCGGTACGCTGACTCCCTTTCCGGACGAAAGCTGGAACACCTATCAAGCCGATGCAGATGGCGCGCGTCAGTGGATTTCGGTGCAGGCGCTATGGGTGGATGAACAGGATCATTTGTGGGCGCTCGATTCTTCGTTGTCTTCGGTCGATCAGAAACGTCAGCCGCCCAAGCTCGTGCAATTCGATCTCAACACGCGTCGGATCGTGCGTCAGTTCAACTATGGCGAACTCGTCACGCCTAAAGATTCGCTCAACGATATCCGCGTGGATCTCAAGCATGGCTATGCCTATCTCAGCAACGCCGGCAATCAGGGCGGCATTGCCGTCACGAATCTGACGAGCGGTGAGTCGCGTCTGCTGCTGGCGGGCGACCGCTCCAGCATGTCGGACCCAAGCCAGCATCTGATGTTCGGCGAGCGCATTGCACGCAAACTCGATGGCGGCGTGCTCGTTTTGCAAACCGACGGCATTGCCGTTTCTCCGGATCGCGAGTGGGTCTATTACCGGCCGCTGACTGATCACCATTACTGGCGCGTGCCGACCGCGGCGCTGATCGACACGTCGCTGTCCGCCGAAGCTTTATCGCAGCGCGTGCAATCCCTTGGCGATGGCGCGCTGACAGGCGGTCTCATCATGAGCGCGGCGGGCGTGCTCTATGGCGGCGATCTGGAAAATCGCACGGTGGTGGCTTTCGATATCGTCCAGATCGACGGAAAGCCCAAGCTGGTGCAGAAGACATTCGTCGGCAAGCACCCCCAGCTTTCATGGGCCGATGGCTTTGCCATACAGAACGGTTACCTGTACATCGCGGATTCGCACTTGCACGAACTTAACTTTTCTAACGGTTACCCACCTGAAGGAAAACTTTCGATTTTCCGCGTTCGCTTGCCGCAGCAACCAGCACAAGGATTCGCGGGATAGCGCGAATGCCCCTAGCAGCGCTTGTGTTTCGAGCATAACCAGCGTGCTCTATGTGGGAGTGACCTCCTGGATGCCGTCGTACCTGAGGCCGACCTGAGGCCGCCGTGAAAGAATCGCGGTGAGGTGGTGCGTGGCCATTGCGCTAAACTTGCTTCGGCATCCGCTGCATAACAAAGCGGCCTCACGAAGTCGACTTGCGGGTGCCATGCGAAGTCTGACATGCCGAAGCATCCCTTTGTTCGTCCACGACCATGCGCTTGCGTCATATCGAAGTCTTTCACGCTGTCATGCAGGCTGGCTCGCTTTCGGGCGCCGCCAGTCTGCTGAACATTTCGCAGCCGGCGGCGAGCAAGATGCTCGCGCAGGCCGAGTACAGTCTCGGCGTTGCGCTTTTCAAGCGGCTGCCCAGCGGGCTGAAACCGACGCCTGAAGCAATGTTGTTGTTCCAGGAGACCAAGACTCTGCACGCGAGCCTCGATCGCGTCAGGCATCTCGCGCGCAATCTGGCTTCGCATCCTGGCGGCATGCTTCGCATCGGCTGTATTCCGAGTCTCGGATTGAGTCTCGTGCCGCGCGCCGTCGCGGCATTCACGCGACTCTGCCCGGATGTCTCGATCAATATCCGGACCGAAAACCAGCAGACCTTGTCGGCACTGCTGCTGGCGCAGGAAATCGACATCGGTATTGCTTTCGAACCGACGCCGATGGCCGGGATTGCTATCGAAGAACTCGGTCGGGCGCGGGCCGTCCTGTTCGGAGCCCGTAGCGACTGGGCGGCGAACGGGCCGGTCCACCTTCGCGAACTCGACTTTTCGAAGTGGATCAGTCTGGACTCCACGGACCCGCTTGGCTCGATCATCAACGCGACGCTGGCGAGCTTCGACGAAGGCGGTCGCGTGCCGATGATCCAGGTCAAGACCTACTATCTGGCGCGCGCGTTAGTAGAGAGCGGCATCGGCTTTACGATCATCGACGAATATACGGCGCAATCGGCTGCGGACACGTTTGCGGTCAGGCAACTCGAACCCGCGCTGTCAGTTGGCGTGTGCATGATGACGTCGATTAGCCATGCGGGCACGCAGGGACTCAAGGTATTTGTCCAGCAACTCGAAAAGCATCTGACGGAAGGCCGCGGAGAGACCGGCATGTCGTATGGGCGTGCGTAGAAGGAAGTTTTCGGATCAAGTATTATGTGTGCCCGTCAGGTAGATGTATGCTGAACAGCTTTCAAAAAAACGGCATCTGATCGGCCGCAACCAACGTGACAACGCATCAGAAGCGCTCGTCGGTACGGTCGAGCAGAAAAATTGCTATTCAAAACGCCTTCGCAGGATGGAAATACTGTGATTCGACATGGCCTTGCCGGGCTGTTGCTGGCGGTAAGCAGTTTAGGCAGTGCCATGGCGGCCGGCCCCCTTTGCTCACGCCCATTTACACTGGCGTTGCACGATCACGGTCTGCTGTATTCAGTCGAGACGGACACCGGGATCGATAAGGATTTCGCTGACAAGTTGAGCCGACGCAGTGGCTGCCAGATCAGGGTCAGCCTCATGTCGCGAGCCCGAATCTGGAAGCTGATCGAATCCGGCGCACTCGACTTCAGTCTGTCGGGTATCTCCAACGACGAACGCAACCAGTACGCCGACTTCGCCTGGTACTTCAGCAACAAATACTATTTGCTGGTACGCAAAGATGCGGGCATCCGGCGCCTCGCCGATTTCGAGCATAACGACCGGTTTCAACTCGGCGTTATCCGCAGCTTCCGCTATAGCGCATCGGCAAACCGGCTGGTCGACTCCCTGTCGGAGGAAAACCGGGTCAGCCAGGCAGGCGGGCTAGATCCGTTGTATCAGGCACTGATCCTCCGGCAGATACAGGGCATGATTATCGAGCCTTTCGATTACCCTTCAATCGACGACAGGAAGATCCGCGATGTGACCGCCATCGTGGAGTTCGACGACCCTGCTGTACCTCACGGCCTGATCATGTCGAAAAAGGCCCTGCCGCCAGCCGAGCGCGAGAAATGGCGTGCACTTGTGAATGAGATGCGAGCGGACGGCACTGTTCTGCGAATTTTCGAGAAGTATTTCAAACCCGACCTCGCGGCCTCGATGGTCAACTTCCCGGCGCACCCGTGAACTGGCCGCGCCTTGTTCTGTTGCCGCTGGTGGTCCTGTCGGCGTCGCTTAGCGTGACGTGGATGCTGTGGGACCATGAGCGGCAAGCCTCCCGTCACGAACTCCTGAGCCAGTTCAATTTCTCGCTCGGCGACGCCGTCAGCCGGATCGAGCAGCGCATGGGCACGTACGAACTTCTGCTACGCGGGGTGCAGAGTTTTATCGTCGCTGGCGGCGACATGGATCGCGAGCGCTTTCGCGCCTATGTCGACACACTCAATGTCGACGCAAACTTCTCTGGCATTCAGGCTATCGGCTTCGTCGCGTGGGTGCCGGCTGCTCAAAAGGCGGCACACATTGCCGCTATGCGTCGTCAGGGACTGCTCGACTACACGATCCAGTCCAAAGGTTCGCGCGACAACTACGCACCGATCATCCAGCGTGAGCCGTCCGTCGGCATCAATCGCGCTGCGCCGGGGTTCGACGCCTGGTCGGACCCGGTACGGCGACGCGCTATGGAGCAGGCGCGTGACTCCGGCATGGCAACCGTTTCCGGAAAGGTCCGTCTGGCAGTGGATGCCGGGAGCAGTGCGCACCCCGGTTTTATCATGTACTTGCCGATCTACGCCCAAGCTCAATCGCAGGATAGCGTCGCCCAGCGTCGCGCACACCTGGTAGGCTGGGTCTACGCCTCGTTTCGCATGCGCGACGTGATCGCGAGTCTGTATGGCGAGCAGTTGCCCGGTCTCAGCATCGCTGTTTATGACGGCGTCGCGCCTTCGCCCGCGGCGCTTTTTCATAAGACGTCGGAAACACCTGGCCATCATCAGTCGTCGAACATATCGGCCAACGAATACCTTGTCGTCGGTGGGCACGACTGGACGCTCTCGATGAGTGCCCAGGATGACTTTTACGCCCGCTTCGGTCGCAACGCGATGCTCCCGATCGCCACTACCGGCACGGGTTTAAGTTTGCTTCTGGCGCTGCTCACCTGGCTGATGATGACCAGCCGCGGAAGAACGATGCGGCTTGCCTCCGCGATGACCAAAGAACTCCGCGAGAACGAGGAGAAATTTCGCGCGATCGCCGACTGCACGGTCAACTGGGAAATCTGGTGGGGACCCGACGGCAAACCCCGCTGGATCAATCCGGCGGTCAGAAAGTACATTGGCTATACCGTCGACGAATGTATGGGCATGCGCGATTTCGCGGGAGCCGTGATCTATCCGGAGGATATCCCGCGTGTGGCGCCCGAGTTCAGGAAGGCACTGAAGGGCCGTCGCGGCGACGATCTGGAATTTCGGTGCGTCCGCAAGGACGGCTCACTGATGTGGCTTTCCGCGTCATGGGTTCCGATTAGCGACTCCACGGGCGGTTTCATCGGTTTTCGCACCAGCGGGCGAGACATCACCGAGCGCAAGCAGGTGGAAGCCGAACTTCGGATCGCCGCCGTTGCGTTCGACTCGATGGAGCCGATGATGGTCACCGACGCCAGTGCCACGATTCTCCGCGTGAACTCGGCGTTCACCGAATGCACAGGCTATGCCCCAGGGGAAATCGTTGGCCAGACACCCCGCATACTTCGGTCGGGCCGTCATGATGCCGCTTTCTTCCAGGAGATGTGGGAGGCGATTCATCGTGCCGGCGGCTGGCAAGGGGAAATCTGGGGACGCCGCAAAAATGGCGACGAATACCCGAAGTGGCTCACGATTTCCGCCGTGGTCGGCGACGATGGCGTCGTTAGCCACTATGTCGGCACCCATCACGACATTACCCAACGCAAGATCGCGGAAGAGCGAATCAGGGAGCTGGCCTTTTTTGATGCACTGACCCGCTTGCCGAACCGGACTCTACTGCTGGATCGCCTGAAGCAGGCAATTGCTGGGAGCGCACAGACTGGAGAGTGCGGTGCGCTGCTGTTCATCGATCTGGACCGCTTCAAGACGTTGAACGACACACTGGGCCACGACAAAGGCGACCTGCTGCTGCAGCACGTTGCACAACGTCTGGCCGCAAGTGTGCGGGATAGCGACACCGTGGCGAGAGTGGGGGGTGATGAGTTCGTCGTGGTGCTGAGGAATTTGCACAAAGACCGGCAGGAAGCGGCCAACCAGACCAAAGCCATGGGTGAGAAGCTTCTCGCGATTCTGGGCAGCCCGTATCAGCTTGGCGAGATTCAATACCGCAGCGGTGCAAGTATTGGCGCCACCGTGTTCAAAGGACATCAGACCTTAATCGATGAACTCCTGAAACAGGCCGACCTGGCGATGTACAAGTCCAAGGAGCGAGGACGCAATGCAGTGTGTTTCTTCGATCCGGAGATGCAAACCGTCGTGGTCGAGCGGGCCTTGCTCGAAGCTGGATTGCGCGATGCAGTCGAGGGTAACCAACTGCTGCTTCAGTATCAGGCGCAGGTGAACCGCAATAGCATAACAGGCGTGGAGGCACTCGTATGCTGGCAGCATCCCCGGCGCGGTCTGGTGCCACCCGGCGAGTTCATTCCATTGGCCGAAGAGACCGGCTTGATCTTCGCTCTGGGAAGTTGGGTTTTGGAAACCGCCTGTGCGCAGTTGGCGCAATGGGCAACGCGGCCTGACCTGGAACATCTCACGATTGCGGTCAACGTAAGCGCGCAGCAGTTCCGCGAATCCGACTTCGTGGAAAAAGTGTTGGCCATCATCGAGCGCACAGGCGCGCGGCCTGACAGGTTGCAACTGGAACTGACAGAAAGCGTGTTGGTGGATAACGTGCAGGACATTATCCTCAAGATGGAAGCGTTGAAAGCAAGGGGCATTGTCTTTGCGCTGGACGATTTCGGTATTGGGTATTCGTCACTTTCGTATCTGAAGCGCCTGCCGTTGGACCAGTTGAAGATCGACCGCTCGTTCGTTCGCGATATTCTGGTTGATCCCAACGACGCTGTGATAGCCAGCGCCATCATTGCGCTTGCGCGCAGCCTCGGTTTGGGGGTCATCGCCGAAGGGGTGGAGACGGAAGCGCAACGCGACTTTCTCGCTGCCGCAGGTTGCCACGCATATCAAGGCTACTATTTTTCCCGTCCGCTCTCCGTCGCGGGTTTTGAAGCGTTGTTCAACAGACTCGATGTCCGTCAGTTGATCGCCGAATAAAACGCATGACGATGCGTGACTCCAGATAGGCGACGATCGCCTCGGAGTCGGGCGCCGACACGATCACGATGTGGTCCGGCTATTGCCTACTGCCTTCCGCTTGCGAGTGAAAACGGCAGAAAACCTCTCTGACAGTTCCCCGCACGCCGTCTGGCGACCTGCCCATCGGTCATTTGACCGATGCCCTGGCAGCGCCTTCCCTGCGATCCTTCCGTTTATACCAATCGCACGCCCCGACTGAATGGTGCTCTGGCATTACAGCGGGCAATCCGGTTGGACCGGTGACGCGAATCAGGCTGCGCTCGCCGATGGTCGCAGTTCGCTTTCCATATCGTCTACAAAGAGATCGTTTTGAACAACGCAACTGTTCATCCCGTATGGGTCCGCACGTTTCACTGGATTAACGCCGTGGCGGTCATTCTCATGTGCATGAGTGGCTGGCAGGTGTACGAGGCATCGCCCCTATTCGCGGTCATCCGGTTTCCCGCATCGATCACTCTCGGTGGCTGGCTAGGTGGTGCGCTGCTCTGGCACTTCGCCGTCATGTGGATACTCGTTGCTAACTTCGTCGCGTATCTGGTCCTCGGGGCCTTTACCGGACGGCTGCGCCAGACCATGTTTCCGCTCTCGATTCGCGCGCTGGCAACCGACCTAGCGGCGGCGCTGCGCGGCAAACTCAGCCACGGCGATCTCAGTCAGTACAACGCCGTGCAGAAGCTCGCGTATCTCGTCGTCCTTGCCGACATTGCGCTGGTGGTCCTCTCCGGTCTGACGATCTGGAAGCCGGTGCAGTTTCCAGTTTTACGAACGCTACTAGGCGGCTTCGACAACGCGCGCATCGTCCATTTTGCTGCAATGAGCGTACTGGTAGGTTTTCTCGCGATACACGTCGTCATGGTTGCGCTGGTGCCGCGATCTTTACTCACGATGATCCGGGGACGATGACAATGACTTCGAGTGAAGACAAGCGGGTGCTCGACGCGGCGTCCATCGTCAAGGACGCGCAAAAAGAACTGGGTTCGGCGTCACGTCGCCTGTTCGGCAAGCGGATCCTGACTCTGGGCGGCCTGGCGCTGTTGTCCGGCTGCGATCTGACAAATGACAAGTCGGTGAACAACCTGTTGCGCACCATGTCCTCGTTCAATGACAGCGCGCAGGCATTGCTGTTCGATCCACGCAGTCTGGCGCCGACCTACCCGGATTCGATGATCACGCGGCCGTTCCCGTTCAACGCCTTTTATGACATCGACCAGGTGCCGGACGTCGATGCACAGACATATCGGCTCGAGCTCTCGGGACTCGTCACGGGCAAGCGCATCTGGACTCTGGCCGAACTCAACGCATTGCCGAAGCGCAGTCAGGTTACGCGGCATATCTGCATCGAAGGCTGGAGCGCGATCGGCAAGTGGGGCGGGGTGCGTTTCTCCGATTTTCTGTCGATGGCTGGTGCGGATACCACGGCGAAGTACGTCGCACTGCATTGCGCCGACAACTACTGGACGAGCATCGATATGCCGACGGCTCTGCATCCGCAGACACTTCTAACGCTGACCTACGATGGCCAGACTTTGCCGGCGAAGTATGGTTTCCCGATGAAGCTGCGCATGCCTACCAAGCTCGGCTACAAGAATCCGAAGCACATCGTCGCCATCTCGGTGACCAACGAATTTCCCGGCGGCTATTGGGAAAACCAGGGCTACAACTGGTTCGGTGGGTCTTGACCTGCAAGCCACCAACAGCTTTAACTCCATCAATTCAACGGAGCATATATGTCTATCCGTATCAAGCTTGCTGCTTCCCTCGTTGCGCTTTCATTTGCCAGTGCCTCGTTCGCACAATCTCCGGCGACAAAGCCTGAGCGTGTGCGCGGCGACATCGTGTCGTTCTCGGGCAATACCTTGACCGTACACCGCCGCAGCGGCGACACCATGACGATCACCTTGACCGACGCGTCGAAAGTAACAGCAGTGAAGACGATCCAACTCTCCGATATCAAACCGGGCTCATATGTCGGCGCCGCGGCCATGCCCGGTCCCGACGGCAAGCTGACCGCTACTGAAGTGCTGGTGTTCCCCGACGCCGCGCGCGGAACGGGCGAGGGGCACTATGCCTATGATCTCGGCGCCAACAGCTCGATGACGAATGCCAACGTGGACACGGTCGTCGAGGGTACCAGCGGACGCGATCTGAAACTCTCGTACAAGGGTGGCAACAACATCGTTACGGTGCCGACCAGTGCGCCGGTCGTGACGCTTGCACCGGCGACGCGTGCCGATTTGATTGCAGGCAAGAAGGTGTTCGTCATCGCTGCTCCGGCCAACGGCGGCGCGCATAACGCGCAATTCGTCGTGGTTGAAAAGGACGGCGTGGCGCCGCCGATGTGATTGTTTCCGGCGTCGCAGCGCGACTCAGGTGAAGGTCGTGTGGCGCGGTTGTTGCACGGCCTAGGCGTATTGGCCATGGAGCAACCGACCGCGGGGCGCGCGCGATCGATGATTCGATTGCCGGTTGCGTTGGGCGCCGTCTTTCTCTCAATCGCCGGCACCGTTGCTGCGACCATGAGGGGGACACCATGATCAAGTCAATACGGCAGCGAATCGATAGTACCTACCTGGCGCATATCACCGTCGGTCGAATCGGGCAGGCGCCGGTCGATAACCTGTCCGTGCTGCATCGGTGATGCATCGCGAAGCGCAATCGCGGGACGGCAGCGATGCCGCCGCCCGGTAAGGCTCTTTGTTGCTGCATTAACCGGCGCGGAAAGCGGCGTCGATTTCTGGCCGCGCCAGATGAGCAATCGAGTTCACGAGTGTCTTTGCGGCTGCAGCCAGTGCGATCGTCACCATCGCACGATGATCGAATCCCACGGCTTTCATGGCATTGACGTCGCTGTCCGATACCTGGGTCCGGTTTGTCGCGATGGCGGCAGCGAAGCGACGCACGGCTTCCAGCTTAGGATCCTGAATCGTGCCGCCGCTCCGCAGTGCCAGGACGACGTCGGCCGATGCGCCCAGTTTGGCTGCGAGAGTTGCATGCACGGCAATGCCGTAATCCGCAGAATTCGCGCGGCTTGCGGAGACCATTGCGACTTGCTGTGCAATTGGGTCGAGCGAACTCGCCCCAAGTGACTGAAGCATCGCGATATAGGCGCCAAGCACCGAAGGTTCAACTGCAATCGCGAAGCCCAGGTTAGGCACAAAGCCGAACACGCCTCGCATGCCGTCGAGCGATCCTTTCGCCTCGGCAGGTGCCGACGCTTCTCCGAGTTCTCCGAACAGCGCCCCGCCTTGCGCCGAATCCACGGTCCGGGCCAGAAATGGACGGATGAGCGCCGCGATTTCGTCGAGATGTGTTTCTAGCGGGAAGTGGCCTGCGTCGACAAAGTGCACTTCTGCGTCCGGAAGATCGCGGCGAAAGGCTTCAGCGCCAGCGGGCAGAAAGAAACGATCGTTCTTTCCCCAGACAGCCAGCGTCGGCGGACGATGCGTGCGGAAATATTCATGGAAGCGCGGATACGCTGCCAAGTTCGACTTGTAGTCGCGAAACAGATCGAGCTGGATGTCGGCGTTGCCCGGTCGATCAAGAAAATGCTGGTCGAGCGTGTACGACTCGGGGGCGATCAGCGATGTATCCGACTCCCCGTGCGTGTACTGAAATAACGTCGTTCCGGAAGTCAGGAACGCGCGGAGGTTGTTGCGGTTCTCGTCCGTCTCCGCATCCCAGTAGGCGCGGATCGGATTCCAGCCCTCACTGAGACCTTCCTCGTACGCATTTCCGTTCTGTGAAATGAGCGCGCTCACGCGCTCCGGCCGCGAAGCAGCCAGTCGAAAGCCAACCGGAGCGCCGTAGTCAAACACATAAAGTACGTAGCGATTTAACGCAATCGCATCGGTGAAGCTTTCGATCACTTCGGTGAGGTGATCGAAGGTGTAGGCAAAGGTATTGGCATCAGGCGCACTGGACAGGCCAAAGCCGGGCAGGTCGGGGGCCACCACACGATATTTGTCGGCGAGCCGGGTGATGAGTCCGCGATATTGGTGGCTCGAAGTCGGAAAGCCGTGCAGCAAGAGGACAACGGGAGCGTCCTTGTGGCCCGCATCGCGATAAAACACATCGATGGTCGATCCCGTGCGACGATCAGCGACAGAGACCGTTTGATACGTGGGTGTAGCAGACATGACAACCTCCAATTTGGCGGGAAATCCGCATGCTTGCGGCACAAGATTGGCTGGGAGCGACCCCGTCGCCGAAGCGCAAGCGTTTGATGAGCGGCCCGGGAGTGGGCCCTGGCCGGGACGTGGCGGCCTGTCAGGCAGAGCGCCCACTTGGGTCTCGTCGCCGGTCAATGGTGGGCCATGGGCAGCCCACCGTAGCCGTCGTTTCGATCAGACTGAAAGTACTGGCGCAGCCGGAAAATCTACGGGAACCAGCGTGGTACCGTGCAGATAGTTGGTCACGGTTTTGTCGCCAATGATGACGATGACGTCGACAAGATTCGCTTTGTCCCAGCCGGCGGCAAAAAACGCGTCTACTAACGCGGGGTCGGCATGGCCGCGGTTAGAGACGATGTTGTGTGTCAGCCGAGCCAGCGCATCCAGTTTCGCGTCGAAGCTCGCTGTACCGGCGCGGACTTCGAGGACTTGTTCATCCGTGAGCCCAGTCATTTTTCCGATGACCGTATGCGCCGCGAGACAGTAGTCACATGCATTGACCTGACTGACTACGAGGTTCACAACTTCGCGAGCCTTGCCCACGATCGAGCTCTTTCCGTTCTGAAATGCCAGGTAGTTACCGAGCGCATGTTCCGAATGGGCGAGCGTCGCATACAGGTTCGGCACCATGCCGAGACCACTCTTTAGCTTGTCGAATATGGCCTGGTTGGCCGGGGAAACATCTTCACGTGTGGGGACATTGATGGTTGTCATGGTCATACTCCTTTTGTTTCGGTGGAAAAAATTGAAAGTCTGTTCGAGCGTTGCGAGACGAACCGTGCCGCATAGCCCCAATCATTGGTCAACGTGCCTTCGAAAACAGGTTGGGTAAGGACGTCACGAGAAGGCTGAGCGAGGCCGCGAGAAGCACCAGATCCTTGAGCAGGAACTGACCAGGCAGCGCGGAAATCGCAGGAAAACCGCCGGCGGTTGCCTCGGCTACGCCGGGAGTCGTGATAAAGAAAGTCAACGTAATCAGGTATGTCATGACCGACATCGCCGCGCCGAGTGCTGAGAGCACGGGAACGAACGCGCCGGCTGCAAGTGCGACCGCGGTGGACAACTCCAGCGTGCCGATCACATCGCTTGCACCCTGGATGCCGAATACCGCGTGCAGCCAACTCATGATCGGGCTGTTAGCGATGAAAGGAGCGATGCCATGCGCCTCATAACCTGTAAACTTCATGCCGCCAAACCACAGGAACACGATAACGAGGGACCATCGCAGGAGGGCCTGGGAGGCATAAACTCCCGAGGATTTTTCGGCGACTGCAAACTCCGATGATGTTGATTGATTGGTCGATGCCATGATGAAACTCCGTATGAGAAGGAAATCAGGAAAATGGCCTTGCGATCGCATAGCATGAATCGAAGGTCGTGCTTAAGCGATAAAGCGTGATTTGATTTCTGCGGCAACCTGGGCTGAGTTTTCGTCGAGAACAAAATGCCCGGCATCGAGCCAAACAAGCTTCGCGTCTGGCAGATCACCCAGATAAGCTCTCGCGCCTGGTGGAATAAAGAACGGGTCGTTCTTTCCCCAAACGATCAACGTTTTCGGGTTGTGATCACGGAACGCCTGCTGCCAGGTCGGGTAGAGACCAATGTTCGACTGGTAGTCTTCGAGAAGATCGACCTGATATTCCTGCACGCCAGGACGATCGAGCAGCGCCTGGTCCAATACCCAGTTATCCGGATTGATCGCATCAGGGTCTTTCACACCCACCAGCCATTGATAACGAGTGCCTTCAAGGCTGACGAAATCGCGCGCTGGCTTTTCAGTCTCGGCAGTGCGCTTCTCCCATAAGGGCAGCAGGACCTTCTTCGGTGCGTCGCCTACGCCTTCGATGTATGCGTTGGCGTTCTGGATGATGAAGCCGGTTACGCGTTCCGGGCGTTGCGTGAAGAGACGAAAGCCCACGGGACCGCCGTAGTCCTGCATGTAGAGAATGTATGAGTCGAGTTCGAGCGCATCGATCAACCCGGAGACGTGTGCGGCAAGATTGTCGAACGTATAGCTGAATTCGTTGCGCAAGGGCGCGTCCGAATGGCCGAAACCGATGTAGTCCGGCGCAATCAGATGAAACCGGTCTGCCAGCGCCGGCATAAGGTCACGGTACATCTGGCTGCTGGTCGGCAGGCCGTGCAAAAGGAGGATCGTCGGCGACTTCCGGTCACCCGCCTCCCGATAGAAAACCTTCCGACCGTTCACTTCTACCGTGCAATGGTAAGTGCGTGTATTCATCATTGGCTCCGGGGCGCAAAGTCCCTTTCAGGTTTGGACCGCTGTGTTGACGGCGTGAAAGCATTCTGGGCATTCCGGGAAACCGGCGATAGACGTTAAAATGGAGAATCGACCTCTCGTTTTCTGGAAGGCCATGAACCAACTCGACGCGATGGCGGTGTTTCTCGCCGCAGTGGAAATGGGCAGTTTTTCAAAGGCGAGCCAGAAGCTGGGGGTCCCGCTCGCCACGGTCAGCCGGAAAATGGGCGATCTGGAGACGCACTTGCGGGGAACACTGTTGGTCCGCTCAGCGAAAGGCCTCGAATTGACTCCTGCTGGCCGGTCTTACGCTGCGTCAGCGAAAGCCATCCTCGAGCAGGTAGCGGAGGCGGAGCGAACTGCTGCGGGAGAGTACGCAGAACCGAAGGGTGACCTGGTCGTGACGGCGCCGATCATGTTCGGCAGGCTGCACGTGCTGCCGGTTGTAACGCGCTTTCTCAATTCGTTTCCGGAAGTCTCGGTGGGCCTGGTTCTAACCGATCGGGTTACCCATTTTCTGGACGATCAGGTCGACGTGGCGCTACGGGTCGGGGATCTTCCGGACAGCAACCTGGTGGCGGTGGGATTGGGATCGATCAGGCGCGTTGTGTGCGGCAGTCCGGAATATCTCGACACTCGAGGGGAGCCCGCCGCACCGGACGACCTCGCACTTCATAGCGTCATTTCGTTCGAAAGCATATCGGCGTCGGTGCGATGGGGCTTCTGGTCTGATGGCGAGGAGATCAACACTCCAATACGGACGCGATTGAGCGTTAATACCATTGATGCCGCAATCGACGCGGGGCTCTCGGGCGCCGGTTTGGTTCGGGCGATGTCCTATCAGGTGGTTGAGTACGTACGCCAGCAGCGGTTGCGCGTCGTCATGGAGAGATTTGAGCCCAAACCGCGTCCAGTTCACCTCGTCTATGATAGGCAACGCAGATTGCCCCTAAAATTGCGCACATTCGTCGACTTCGTGGTTCCACGCTTGCGAGAACGCGTAACGGAGGCAAGGCTTTGAGAAATCGACAGCTACCGGTCTAGCATCTCCGACTTTTGGCCATACCGCAGATGCTTGAGTGTGACGATCATGAGCTTGAGATTTTCGAGAGCATCTCGTATGTTGGCGTGTCTTCTGCAGGGATGTCCTGCAACTAGAATCGCTCGCCGCGTCGTTCTGAAACCACGCGCCAATCCAGGATCGCTCCAGCAGGGAAAATACGTCGGCTGCCAGACACGCTCGAACTTTCGTCAAACGGTCTGCTGCTGATGTCATGTCATGCCATGTCAGATTAAATTGCGGGTACAGATCCGCAACTTCGCGAGTTCGTCCAAGCCGCCAGGTACATTAAGAGGATGTGAAAGCGACTCGCAGCCGTCTTCTCGCACGACCTTTTGCTTACGTTTCACATCCCATACGCCCGGATATGCCTCCGGCGTGCATCGCATGCTGCCGTCAGCGCTCAGGTAGCGCCTGTCAGCAGAAATTCGACCAGGCCTCGAATCAAGGTAAGTGAATGACTCCTTGAGCACGCGCGACATGCTCTTCGTCGCGCTATACATTCCGCGAGAATCGGCGACGGGCTGCCTGCTTCCGAGCTTCGCAACCAGTGCAGTGCAGGTCAATTCGAATGACCCTGATCCGGTTCAGGCCGCAGCACTGTAGGCGGGACGACTGTCTCTACGAGGCCGGTCTTTACGTCATAGACGACACCCGTCACCGTGAACGCACCCGGCAGATTCGGGTTGGCTTTGAGTGCCGCCACATCGATCGCGACCGCCTTGTACGGATCGGTAATCGCGAGATCGTCTAGCTTATCGTCGGCGACGCCCATGTACTTCGACAGTAACTTCGGCGCGTGATGGTAGCAACCGTTGATCCCACAATCGGTATGCTGAAGCACGACCAGGTTCCAGCCAGCGCCGACTGCTTCGCCAGCCGCTCGCGATACCGTCCCGAGGATCGCCATCGTTTCGAGCAGCGCCGGATTCACACGTCCCCCGACGTTGCGGATGATGGCTGTTTCGCCGGGCTCCAGCTTCAATATGTCCATCGGATCGACGCGAGGATCGACGCAACCGATGATCATCGTGCGGCGTGACGGCAACATTTTCAGATCGATGTTAAAGCCAGTTTTTGCGAATTCGGCATTGCGGCTGGCTAGCGTTTCGAGAAAGTCCATGATTACCTCTATGGTTGAACGTAAGAAAACAGGAAATGGGTCAGGTGCGTTGCGGCAGCCGAGTGGACATCTTCGCCTGCAGACCATTCGGGTCTGCGGTGAACGCCGCGTGAATGGCGCGGGTTTGATCGCCAGCGACGATTTCGTCGTTAACCCCAGCCTCGATTGCATCCAGTGCTTCAGTGACGACCTCTTGCGGCGTCATGCGCGGCTCGGGCAGCTTCGCGCCCATTTCGGTATCCGTCTGAACCGCGAGTACCCCGACCACCTGCGTGCCCTGTGCGCCCAGTTCGGCGCGCACACTGCGCGTGAGAGAAAGCGCCGCAGCCTTGGACGCCGAGTAGGTTGCCGCGACCGGAAGGCTGATCAGCGAAAGCATCGACAGCATGTTGATCAACGC
Source organism: Paraburkholderia sp. BCC1884 (assembly GCF_900996225.1). Classification (GTDB taxonomy): domain Bacteria; phylum Pseudomonadota; class Gammaproteobacteria; order Burkholderiales; family Burkholderiaceae; genus Paraburkholderia. The sequence continues at coordinate 373,246 of NZ_CAAJGL010000123.1, forward strand.
ACCACCGCCTGTCCTGGCAAGTACCGGGGCGAACACACGGGTCACCGCCAGTGTGCCGAAATAATTGACGTCCATTTCACGGCGTGCATTGTCGGTGTCGGACGCGGAGATGGCGCCTTCGAACGCGGCGTAGCCCGCGTTGTTGATCAGCAGCGTCACGTCCGATGCAATCACCGCGGCAGCGGCGACCTGATCGGGGTCGGTAACGTCGAGCGGCATAGGAACGAGGCGGCGGTCGGCGTCCTTGAGAAGCTCTCTGAGCGAAGCGGTGTCGCGTGCCGCGACGTAGACTTTCGAAGCGCCACGCTTGAGCAGTTCTTCGACGAATACGCGTCCTATGCCGCGGTTTGCGCCAGTGACGAGTGCGACGGATTGAGCCAGTTTCATGATGATGTCCTTCGGAGATTCGATAAGAGGTCAGCGCGGTTCCAGTGCTTTGCGAGCCAGCCAGAACTCGCGAACGTCATGCGCCGTTCAGCTTGTTGGCGTGGAGGCGGGCAAATTCGCCGACAGTCATCGAACGACGGCCGGTCAGCTTTTCGACGTTGTTATCGGAGCCGGACATACGGCCCTGCTGGTAGTCGGCCATTGCGCCGCCGAGGTGCTGAACGATGTACGGCGGCACGCCCATTGCCTCGATCGAGTGGCAGTATTCGTCGATCGGCAGATCCTGGAAGACAATCTTGCGGCCGAGCGCTTCCGACAATTCGGCTGCCATTTGCTCGTGGTCCATTTCGACCGGACCTGAAAGAGGGATCGTCGTGCCAATATGCGCTTCCGGGTTCTTCAGCAATGCAGCGATGGCGCGGCCCTGATCGTCTGCGGCGATCGGCGAGTGACGGCCCTTGCCGACCGGCATGCGCAAAATGCCTTGCTGCAGATACGGCAGTTGCCACGGATAAAGCAGCCATTCCAGAAAGTAAGTAGGGCGAAGGTGAATGACATCCAGGCCAGACCAGTTAAGAACTTCCTCAGCAATGTACGTGTCGCGGCAGGAATCGCTGCTGGACTCGCGGTTGGCCGAACGCTGCGACAGGTTGATAACCGTCTTCACGCCGGTCTCTTTCGCGGCTTGCGCGAAGTTCACCGTTGCGTTGATCAGGCCGGGTTGAACCGGCCATACCAGGTATGCGGCGTCTACGTCCTTCATGGCATCGCGGATGGTGTTGATTTCAAGCAGATCGCCGACAACCACCTCGGCGCCCAGCGCTTCGAGAGCTTCTGAGCGGGCATCATGGCGACGCACCATTGCGCGTACGTCGAGACCGAGTGCGATCGACTCGCGAACCGCGGCACGACCCGTATCGCCGGTGGCGCCAGTAACTAACACTTTCTTTGACATGATTTTCTATTCCTTAATAAATGAACCGGGACGGTTCAGAGATAATTCCGTTGTGATCTGTATAAAAAGGTGTGCTGGAAAGACCACTTCGGCGAATCGAAGCTGGAAATCAGCCGCGCTTTCGTTGTCGCTAATATCGTCTGTGGCGGGGTTGGGCGGTAGCCCTCGTTTCAATCTATGACTTATCACAGGACAGCATGGACGGCGGCGAGCGACATTCGTCAGACGGTTGCGGGTATCCGGCCATGCTGAACCGGATCAACGCGTTGACATGCTCGAAGGCGGATTCATGCCGCTTGTACGACGTGGCGGGGCCACGTCTGCATGTGGCGTGGCGGCGCTACCTCAGTAACCCGTGAGTTCGGCTAACATTTATGCTGCCTGAGCATGGAAGATGAACGGCGCACCGCTCATTGAGGTGGTTTGCCGCTTGGAACAGGAGGAGCGCTTGAAAGACGTCCAGACATTCAGGCTTTACACTCGCGTCGCACGGCTGGGGAGCTTTTCGGCGGCTGCGCGGGAAAGCGGGCTAGCGCAATCGCAAGTTTCAAGGATGATCGCCGAACTCGAAGCGGGGCTCGGTGCCCGCCTGCTCACGCGGACGACGCGCGCGGTCGTCCCAACGGAAGCGGGGCTGGAGTTTCTTGCCCGCATGGAGCCGATACTGGCGGCAATCGACGACGCGGAAAACAGTGTCCGCGAAACGGGAGAACTGCGCGGCGTGTTGCGCCTCGCCATGCCTTCGACGATGGCCATTCGCGTGATCATGCCGCGCCTTACCGCCTTCACCGAACTGCACCCGCTGCTCAGGCTCGACATCATGCTCGACGACCGCTGGCAGGACATGGTCCGCGAAGCGGTGGACGTCGGCATCCGTGTGGGCAGTCTGCCGGACTCTACGGGCACCGCGAGGTTAATTGGGAAAATGCATCGTGTGGTCGTGGCTTCGCCGGTCTATCTGGCCCGGTACGGCACACCGGCGTTGCCGGAGGAACTTGCAGCGCATCGCGTCGTCGGCGGACCAGCGGGCGCGCACGTGACGTCATGGCAATTCGAGCGAGATGGCCTGACTACGTCGATCGATCTGCAATCGCATGTTTCGACTAACGACACGGCGGGCGCGCTTGCAGCGGCGATAGCCGGCCTCGGGATTGTCTCGACGACTTCATGGGCCTGTCAATCGGAGCTAGAAGTTGGGGCGCTCGTCCAGTTGCTACCCGAATGGAAGATGGCTGAGCTGCCCGTGCATGCCTATTTTCCGATGGGGCGAACCACCCGTATGGCGGGCCGCGCATTTGTCGAATTCATCGCGGCTGAACTTAAGAAAGAGCCGCCTGGACGTTTTTCTTTAACGTAGTGGTAATGTCCTCAATCCTGAATGCGGCACTTCCTTCGAGCCTGTTACGCAAGCTTGCTGATTGATCAGTATGGGGACAATGTCGCGCCGCTTACGCGGAAAACTCACTCGTTGGATTCAGTACTTTTTCTGTTCGTCAGTCAAATAAAACGGGCCGACAGCTAACCTTGTCGGCCCGTTTAAGAACAGTCGGCTCAGACGACGGGGTAATGCAACTCGAAGGCTGCCCGGTTCTCGTTGATAAAGTCTTCGACTGTCATCAGAGGGCCGCCGATAATTTCCGCGCCGATCGTGTCTTTTCCTGAAAGTAAATTTTCTTCCTGATCGATACCCATCGCTTCGAAATGCTTGCGCATAATGGGCAGGTTCTCCAGCCCGAGGGTCTCAAGGAATGTCGAAACTGTCACGCGTTCATAGACGAGATCCAGACCGAGAACCCGACCGACTTCGGCAGCAAGTGCCTCCTGCGTATATTCGACCGGCCCGTGCAACTGGAGCGCCTTTCCGACATACGCATCGGGCTTTTCGACAAGGCCCGCAATGATCTTGGCCGTATCTTTGGCGGCAAGAGGAGCAATCACGCCATCCTTGATAAACGGCAGCATATAACGGCCATAGCGGATTTGGGAGGATATATAGAGAAGCCACTCTGCGAACATGGTGACGCGAAGATGAATGACGGGAATCCCAGACCATTCGAATACATGCTCGGAGAGCCAATGGTCCTGCGTCGACTTGCTGCGCGAATTGAAGCGCGCCTGCTTGTGAGACATGTTCACGATTAATTTGAGGTTATTTTCCTGCGCGGCCTTCGCGAAGATAACCGAAATTTCCACAAACCCCGGCTGTTCAATCGGATACGAGAAATAGGCGCTGTCTATGTCTTTGAGGGCAAGGCGAACGTCCCGAAGGCTGCTCAGATCGCCAAACACTACCTCGACACCTTTGTCGCGCAGACGCTGTGCACGTTCATCATCCTTCCGGACGAGCGCACGAACTTCGAATCCTTTCTTCAGCAACTCATCGACGGCCTTCCGACCCGTGTCGCCGTTTGGTCCGGTTACAAGAACTTTAGTCATGGTTTCTTCCTTTCATTAGGTCGAATAGACCCAAATTTGCTCCGGCAGTCTGCCGGAGCTTCTTGGCCTGCATGGGCTAAACATTGACGGGATCGACGATGAACTAGCTGTTCATGCCCTTAGGCTTACCGCCTGCGATTCCGTCGCTGATGTCTGCTTCAAGCACGTTGGAGGAAAGATAGCGGCAGGTCGTGCGGTTCGGTAGCCACGACTTCCGGATAAGATTTATGTTGCGCCAGCATATGTGGCAATACAGAAGGTGTCGCGTTGCGCATGCCGTCGACATAAAGTTTTTGCTCGCGATCGCAAGCAGGCCGGACGAGCTCCTATGAGACGGCCCCTGCAGCCAGCCTCCGAGCCGCGGTGTAACTTTGTAGCCGCGTCTTGTATTCGAATGACCGTTGTTCTTCCCGGACCGGTCTTTGCGTTACCGTCATTGTGAACGTCCCAGTTGGGTCGGCCACGGAAATTCGGCATGGCGGTGCGCTAAGCGATTTCGGGGCCAGCCGGATTTACGGGCTCGGCCATGAGGCGCCGTTCGCCCGGCCTGTCGCTTGGACATCCAGACGACCGGTTCTTCTCAGCAAACAGCCATTTGATCGCCGGAGGGGGGCTTGACATCGAGACTGACATACACCACGTCAGATAGAGCGTCTTCACCAGTCTGCGAGTAAATCTTTGCCGGCCTGAAAAACTGCCGGGGCGAGATGCCGGCGCAGTGATTGCCCGCGCACGTAAGCAGCCGGGTGAGGTAATAGCATGGTCTACTAAGTGGTTTTCTAGGTGGCTGACAGGTTGTTGGTCGCTTCTTGCGATTATGTGGCATGGATCAGGCAATTTTTGTCGCCATTTTAAAGCGCGCATCGTAATCCATTTACCAAACCGAAAGAATATTTGAAGAGTCATTTGATAGATACACAAATATGCAATCTGCATACTTACGTTCAGAAAAGCTTGCCTCTTACACTTACTGACGTCGAAACGCTGGTCGACTCATCTGATATTTCGTAAGATCGTGCAATCGCAGCATGACTTGATTAGCTAACAAGAAGAGGCGGTATGGGCGCGCAGGAAATCATCGGGGTAATAACCGGCAGGCTCGTCCAGAGTGATCGCCTGCTGAAGCTGGATACGCCACTGGGTAGTAACGTTCTGGTGCCCCAGCGAGTGGTCGGGCACTCACGAATCGGCCGTCATTACGAATTCACGGTGGATGTAGTTTCCACATCCGACACGGTTGAACTCAAGACGCTGATCGCATAGCCCGTCGCTTTGTGGTTTCAGCAGACAGACAAGTCATATCTGCCTCATCACGGTTATGTCCACACCGCTCGCCGCCTTGGATCGGATAGCGGGCTCACGAGCTATCAGATCGGTTTTTCATCGTGGATGCACTTTCTGCGCTTTCGCAAGGATGCTCGAATCTGGCAGGACAAAGCGGCTGATGAAATCCTGACCGATGTTTGCAACATGCATCCACAGGCGCAAGGCGCATTCCGGTTCGCCCTGAGCAAACCATTGCCCTCGCGTTCGTTCTGCGTGCAATACGAGGACGACTGGAATTTCGTTTATCGCCTGATGGAAAGCGAAGGCCTGTCTGGCTACTTCGAGCAGGCCAGCGATGGCAAGTCACATACACTCGTCGTTACCGATGGCCTCGACACGCTCCAGCCGCTTGCACCTCAAACTGTCGAGTTCTACCGCGCCGGCATTAATAGCGAAGCCGATGGGCTGGTGCAATGGTCGGGCACCAGAACGCTGCAAAGCACAACTCTTACCACACGCACCTTCGATTACAAGGCGCCCGCTTCGTCTGCGAATCCGAAGGGCACCAATATCCCGACACTTCCCACTCAGGGAAATCTGCCTCAGCAGGCCGAGGTCTACGAATACACCGGTGCCTACACATATGGCAAACAGGACCGGGGCGATGCGCTTTCAAAGATCCGCATGGAAGAGTGGGAATCGCGGGCCAAACGTTTCTTCGGCGCAGGCGCTGTGCGAGGCGCCGACGCCGGTCGCTGGTTTGAACTGGAGGACCACCCTGCCCATACAACGGATAGCGAGCAGAACCGGCAGTTTGCGATTATTGAAACCAAATGGGCCATTGAGAACAACCTTCCGGTGTCCAGTCAGGCGGCTGATTTCCCGCATAGTCTGAAGGCGGCGCTTGCGGCGGTTAGAGCGAACCAGGCTTCTGAAGAAGGACTCAGGGTTGGACATGCTGACGGCAGTGAAGGCTTCTTCCTCATAGAGATTGAGGCACAACGCAAGCTTGTTCCGTTTCGCAGCCCGTTTGACCATCACAAGCCGAAGATGCACTTGCAGACCGCGCTTGTCGTTGGTCCGGCCAACGAAGAGGTCTACACAGATTCACTGAACCGTATCAAGGTGCGCTTCCATTGGGACCGGCTCAATAGCGGCGACGAAAAAGCATCATGCTGGGTGCGCGTCGCGATGTCCGACACGGGTGGCGGATACGGTGGCGTGCATGTTCCGAGGGTCGGCGAAGAAGTTTTGATTAGCTGGGTGGATGGCGATTGCGACAGGCCGCTGGTCACGGGCCGGGTTTATAACAGCGCGACGCAACCGGACTGGCATTCGAACGGCCTGCTGTCAGGCGACAAGTCGAAAGAGTATCAAGGTAGCGGCTACAACCAGATGGTGATGGATGACTCGACGGGGCAGAACCGCGTTCATCTTTATAGCACCAGTACCAATGCGCATCTACATCTGGGTTACCTGATCAATCAAAGTGGGAACGCTCGCGGAGCATACGTTGGTAGCGGCTTCGATCTGAAGTCTGACGCTTATGGTGCTGTGCGGGCGGGGCAAGGGTTGTATGTCACCACCTATCCGGTAACCAGCCAGCCACTGGATGCGCGACAGACAAGCTCGCAACTGGTGAATTCCGAGAGCGTGCTGGAAGCGATGTCCGATGCCAGCACCACGCATCAGGCAGAAAGCCTTAAGGATGGCCACGATTCGCTGAAGGCGTTCACCGATGCGACACAGAATAGCGTGTCGGGGGCGTCGTCGGGTGGAAACACTGCTGGGGGTGGAACTGGAAGCGCGAATGTGTTCAAGGAGCCGGTCATGCTCTTTGGTAGCCCTTCTGGTATCGCCCTGTCCACGCAGAAATCAACGCATATTTCCACCGACCAGCATGTCAATCTCGTGAGCGGACAGAGTACATATGTCGCGAGCGGTAAGTCGTTAATCGGGAGTGTTGCGGAAAAGCTGAGCCTGTTTGTGCAGAATGCTGGGATGAAGCTGTTTGCGGCTAAGGGCAAGGTGGAGATTCAGGCACATTCGGACAATATTGAAGTGACTGCGCAGAAGACGCTGAAGTTGCTTTCTGCAACTGAAACTATTGAAGCGGCAGCGAAGCAGGAAATTTTGCTGACGTCGGGCGGCGCTTATATCCGGATCAAAGGTGGCAACATCGAGATTCACGCGCCGGGCAAGATTGATATCAAGGGTAGTCAGCATAGCTTTAACGGGCCGACCAGTCTCGAAGCACAATTGCCCGTACTCCCGCAAGGCGATGTAAAAATCGGCAATGCATATACCCTTTCGCGATAACAACAATGATTATCAGCCCACCCTTCCTGCCCGCGGCGGACACGACCTCCAACAACGCGAACGCGTTAGATCCGATGATGGACCTCGTCGACCAGTACGAACTGGCGCACGGCATCTATCCCATTGCCTTTGACCGGCGTTGGCATACCGGCAGCCATCTAATGCCATCCACGCAGAATGAACGCGTCAGAGCTATCGCGGACGGCGAGGTTATCGCGTATCGCGTTTGTCAGAAAGCGATCGATGGCGGTAGCGGGACGCCGGACAGCAATGCCGGTTTCGTTTTACTCAAGCACACGACCGAAACGGGCGACGGAAGATCGATCACGTTCTACTCGCTCTACATGCATCTGCTCGAACTGGACGGATACCTGGATCTGGGCGTGCAGGTCAATTCATTGCCCGAGTACCTACGTGCACCAACGCCCGACGATGGACAATCCGGCGGCGGGAAAAAGGTGTACCGGAAGGACGTATTGGGGCTGCCCGGTCGTTGCCACGGGCAGATGCACATCCACTTCGAAATATTCATGCTGCCTGCGGATTTCAACGCGTATTTCGGCGGCACGCAACTCGATAACAAGGGGCCAGAAACCGCAACCGGCAAGGATTACTGGGGGCATACGTACTACATCATTCCAGCAGATCAGACATTTCTAGCGAAGCCGCCCGGGACAGACAATCAAAACAAGCTGCATGGCGTGCTATTCCAGCCGCTTCAAAGCGGAACTAATCAGGGTGGCGCGCTGCATGTCGAATCGTATTTTCACAAGGGTACGAAATGCACGTCGACATGGCAGGTGGGAAGCGACGGGGTGCGTACGCTGCTGACGCCACAGCCGGTCAGGGAGGGCGATTACGAATACGACATGTTCGCCCGTGCGACAAAGCTCTATAACGATTGCCCAAGCGACGGCTACGAGCTGCTGCGGTTCGGGCGCATTCTCGCGGACCAGCCCGTGCTGGCCAACGGCACAGCCGATACGCCCACTGGTGTTGCGCCTGGCGTGTCGGGCAATCCGCATCCCATCAGCGCGCCTAGCCCTCGTACAACATGGATGCGAGTGACCATCTCTCAAGGGCAGGAAGGATACATCGACGTTAACGCGGATAGCATCATCAAGCTGTCGGATGCCGATTTCCCATTCTTCACAGGTTGGCAGAAGATCAGCGAAGGCAACACGCCGTTCAGCGACGACGGCATGTGCGACGTCGATCAGCTCAGGAAGATCGTCGACGACGTGGCGCCGCAGACAACCGATCCGAACGAGTCTGTCGATGAAGACGCATTGAGCAGTTACGTGAGGGGACGTGCTGCCATACGCGAGAAGCTGCGCGGATTCATTTGCGAAGCGCCGACTGAATGGGACAGCGCGCACAACGATGCCCGATATGCAAAGCTCGACGAACCGGATGGCTTCTACGGCAAGCAGAAGAGCACGAATCCCAACGGATATAGTGACTTCCTCGAGTTGCTAAAGAAGTTCCAGTTCTGGGATAAGACGGGTTTGCGAGAAGACAAGTTGTGGTTTTTCCATCCGTTGAAGTTTATTCGCCATTTTAGAAAATGTGGATGGCTGAGCCAGGGAGAATTGGCTCAGATCTATCCCGAGTCGAATTACACCCATGTCGGCAAGACCGGCGCAGAATATAAAGACCGATATCGCCTAAGCATTAACAAGGTTTTTAGAAAATACGGGCTGAACAATGAAGTTCGTATGTCGCATTTCTTTGGGCAATCAGCAGTAGAATCGTACTATATGATGGTGGTGCGTGAGTCCTCTGTTGCAATCGGCCATGCCATTAGCACTAACCACATTTCCATCATGCCAGAATCCGGCGGCTATCTCCGATCGCCTCCCGCAGCGGCGGCAGCTGTTGCTTACTTTCATATGTACGAAAACAATGTCGCTCTGGGCAACACTGATCCTGGGGATGGCGTGAAGTTCCGGGGGCGTGGATTCAAGCAACTGACCGGCCGATATAACTATTCTCAATACTGGATGTTCAGAGGATGGTCTGTCGGTGGTCCTTTTAATCATCAGTGGTTCCAGCACATGGTGAATGGCCATTATTTGCCAGGGCCGGTCATCGATCATCCTGAATCGGTAGGTGATGATGCCTTTAACTGCGTGGATACAGGCGGATTTTTCTGGGCACGCTATACCGTTGCAAGGGCAGCTGACTCAGGTGTGAACCAGGCGGCGTCGAATGCCGTCGCATCGATCGTTAACCATTACGATCATCAGAGTCCTCCGCTGCGCTGGCAAGAGGCTCAGAATGCATTCAAGGTATTGGGGGAGTGAAATGTTCAGAAAGTTGATTTGGGCGCTATTTTTTGTGAGCGGACTTGCACACGCCGACGACACAATAGTCTCATGCGACGGTGCTTACCAGGCGGAAATTTTCAAGCCGGGCGTTCTTATAATCAAGGGGAAAAGTGGCAACTCCGCCAGCGTGAAAATTGGCCATCGTGTTGATGGAGGGAAGTTTAGCCAAGATGATACTTATCTGGTTTTGTATGGAATGCCGTTTAAGGTAAGTGCGAAGTCTCCGCAAGCAAACTCCTTGACACTTTACAAGCTAGACCACGAGCAGAAGGTAGTGACGAAGCAAGTGTACGGTGCGGGAATCTACTCCGCGGATTTCAGCGTAAGCGGGAAGTTCGTTGCGATCACGACACGCCTCGGCGTGGACATTCTCGATGTGGAACGGGGGTCAATCGCGTCCCACGATCCGGCGTATACCCCGGAATTTCCGCTGCAATCTTGCGATAAGAATTAGACTGTATCGATTCAGGAGGATCGTCGACCGCGTGGCGCCGCAGGCGACCGATCCAAATGCGTGCGTCGATGAAGGTGACCCGCCGCCCTACATGATGCATATGGCTTGAACATTGGCAATGTCCCAGCTCGGCTATTATTCTCTAGGTGCTCGTAACCGACCGTTCGTTGCGCGCGTGACAGGACTGAGTGCTGACGACCGCAGTGGCTGCCGAGTAACCAGTCGACGCGACAGTTGGGATGGCCGTTGCGGGATTAAAAGCGGCCGTCCTGTCGTATCGAGCGCGTTTGGCCGGAAAGGGTCGGCTACGGAAGTTCGGTTCGACACCTGGCCCGCAAATAATCGGCGGCCGACGAGCTTCCGAGTCCGCCATGGGCGGACAATCGCACGGCCAGTTCGATCGTCGACAATTTCTCTGTCGGGCCTACCTGCCCACTGCTGGAGTCGCTTGCCGCAACCAGACAGCATTGCCTGGCCACCTGATCTGCGCGAACTCCGGCCGCCTCCCGGGCGTCTTCCTCAGCATCACCACAAATCCAACGCCTTAAATTACGGGATGCTGGCCGCGAACCGGGCTGACTGATTCAAGCAATGACGCCAGATGGAGGATGGTTGACTCCGCCTGCCAACTACCAACGATCTGGACGTTGATCGGCAATCCCTCTTTACTCGTACCGAATCGCATTGAAATGCCGGGCAAGCCCGTGACGTTGAGTGGAACGGTCGCGCCCTGAAGATACGTCGCGTCGACGGTCTGACCGTTGATCGTAAATGTGTCGACGCCATGTTTGTGCGCCGGGACCGGCAGGACATGGGTAATCAACGCGTCATAGTTTTTGAAGTATTCAGCGTAGCCGTCCCGCAGCCGCTCGGCCGCCTGTTCGGCGTCGATGTAGTCCTTCATGGAAGTATCAGGCAGCGCGAGCATTGTTTTCGCCATCTTGTACAGTTCGTCCTGACCATGCCCCGCCGTGGCTTCCGCAAACGCGGGCTTCATTTCCATGACATGCAGGCGGTTGAACACATCGAGAGCGAAGTCACGTTCAAGCGCAGGAATACTGACGGGCTCGACGAAGCAGCCTACGCCTTTGAGCGCTTCCGCCGCGGCCCGGACGGTCGCGGCGACTTCCGGGTCGACCGGTCCGAATCCCGGTTCAACCATCCAGCCTACTCTCAGCTGACGATCCTGCGAGCGGCCGACTCCAGCGTCGAACTGCACCGTACTGCTAGCAAAAGCATCCTGGCCGTCGGGACCTGACAACTGTGAGAATGCGAGAGCCAGGTCGCGGATGCTGCGAGCCATTGGACCTACATGCCAGAATCGGCGCGGTGCACGCGGCCAGATGCCGGTCATGGGTATCCGTCCGTGGGTAGCCTTAAGCGAGACAATGCCTGTCTGCGCAGCCGGTCCGCGCACGGAGATGGCGAGATCAGTGCCAAGTCCCAGCGGCGACATTCCTGCTGCGATGGCCGCCGATTCGCCGCCGCTTGATCCACCAGGAGTCCTGTCAAGGTCCCACGGATTGTTGGAGCGACCGCTAAGGAGGTTGTCGCTCTCGATCCAGTAAGAGAACTCGGGCAGATTGGTTTTTGCCAGCAGGATGGCGCCTGCCTTTTTCATGCGTGCAACGCTAACTGCATCGGCGTCAGGGATGCGTCCTTTGAAGATGGGCGAGCCACGTTGTGTCGGCACACCGGCTGTGTCAATCGAGTCTTTGGCGGTAAAGGGCACGCCATGGAGCGGCCCGAGTTCATGTCCGGCGACCACAGCGGCTTCAGCAGCTTTCGCGGCCTTCATTGCGTCGTCCGCGACGGTAACAATCGCGTTGACCTTGGGATCGACCGCTTGAATCCGGTCGAGGTGCGCCCGCACGACTTCAACCGGCGAGATTTCGCGATTACGGATGAGTTCTGCCAGTCGCGTTGCGTCCTGAAAAAAGATTTCCGAGCTCATAACTTCCTCTATCAATGGTTGATTGAAACGAAAACGCGATTCTGAAACTACCTAACGTTCGCTAGGGTGAAGCCGTGTAAAAAAGCCGACGGTCAGAGGGTCGGCTGCGGTTATCTACCTAACGTTTGTTAGGTAGAACTTTAGGCGGTACAATCCTTGGGGTCAACCTATTTTTACAGAGACCTGCCATGAAGAATCGGGCCATTGGAAGTTCGAGCGACAGAATCGTCGCCGCGGCTACAAGAATGGCGCAGGCCCACGGCTACGGCGGACTGAGCATTCGTGACCTTGCGCAGGAGGTTGGTATCAAGGCCGCCAGCATCTACCACCACTTTGCCAGCAAGGCCGACCTCGCCGCGGCGGTCGCCAGACGTTATTGGGAAGATTCTGCCGCAGTTCTGGAAGCACTGGCGATCGCATCGGCGGATCCGCTCGTCAGCCTGCGTCGATATCCGGAGACATTTCGCAAGTCGCTTGAGAGCGATAACCGCATGTGCCTTAGCAGCTTCATGGCCGCGGAGTATGACGATCTTCCCGACGGGGTGAAGAAAGAGGTTCAGGCTTTTGCGGATGTGAATGTCGCATGGCTGGAAAAAAATCTCGGAGAGGCGGGAGTCGTCGACGCGCAGGAGACCCGTCGACGCGCCTGCGCGATCTATGCGGCGGTCGCCGGTGCACAACTGATGGCGCGTGGTCGCGCAGACATCGCGCTATTTGACGAGCTGATCGAAAGCTACAGGCAAGCCGGGCTGTTGCCTGGGTGATGCTTCGGCGGCCGCCTACAGGCGCGACAACTATCGAAACATGCTGCTGAAACGATCATTCGTCGACCGGCATGTTGTCGGCCTTGATCGGCCAATCGATAACTTGCCAGGCGCGGGTTTGGCCCCATTGTCAGGCCCATGCGCTCCGCCGCTAAAATCACTCCTCACGTCGCGCTTTTGGGAATTGATGGAACACGGCATGGATCATCTACTTGTCATTCAGGGAAGCACAAAACATGAAGTCCCTTATGCGCTTCTTTACGATCGTCCATGCGCTGATGGCTATTCTCTTCGCCTGCGCGGCGCTGATGTTGATCGCGATTGCTGCTCACATTGGATCAATTGCATTTGCGAGTCAATGGGACTCGGCGAGCGCGCTATCCGTCATTGAAGCTTTGGGTGTGCTGGCTGGGGCCGTCGTCGCCTTGCAGATCGCTGAGACCATCGTAGAAGAAGAGGTCATACGGGAGGCTGACGTGAGCGGGCCGACGCGAGTACGACGTTTCATGTCGCGATTTCTGGTGGTTGTCGTCGTCGCGCTTGCCATTGAAGGGCTCGTGGCAACGTTCAAAGCGCTTCACCAAGATCCATCGCAGCTTCGGTATGCGGCCTGGCTGATTGCTTCTACAGCCTTGCTACTTGCTTCCTGGGGGCTGTTCGTCCACCTGAATCGGTCCGCGGAAGAATTAGAGCCCGAGGCCATGGCGGAAGCGAAACGAGAAGACAAGAACGTGTAGTAGCTCAGCGCCGAATGTGCTGGCTGAATACACGGCCTCACGCCTCGCTGCGAATGGCCGCTTCAGAGAAGTACCACTGTCCCTTGTGGTCGGGTACTTTCCATCAGCCGCTGGCGCAGACTGACTCTCCCTTCAATTGGAAGGAGAGTCGTCCGCCGTACGAAAAACCTTCGAGCAGTCCAGCTGCTGCTCGGCCACACCAGACTTGAAAGCACAGTCAGATACTCGGCATCGAAGTCGACGACGCGCTGGAGTTGGCCGAACAGACCGGGGTTTGAGCGGTAGATCGCCGGACGGCAATTGGTCGCCGTCCGGCCAGTTGCGGTCAGTCGACAGGAAGGTGAGAATCGTCAACAATCTGGTTATCTGTTGTTGCTCAATGCTGGAAGCAGTGAAGGTAAGGCAATGCTCTTGCCTTACTGCCCATTTCCATTCGGAGACTACATGAATACACGGGCTGGCCAGCTTGCAAGTAAGCTTGTCCGGAACTTCAACGACATCGGGAAGGCGCTCGACGTACGTCCACCGCTCTATGAAAGCCTATGCGCCCGGCTTGCGGTCGGCACAGCAGCGAAAAATCTGGGTGCATCGATCGACATCGTCGCTCCAGGTATGCGCTCTTGCCCATATCACTTTCACCACGCGCAAGAGGAAATGTTCATCATCCTCGAAGGGAAAGGCACGTTCCGGATCGCAGGAGAACTGCTTCCGGTTCGGGAGGGCGACGTGGTTTTCATTCCGCCCGGTCCAGAGTATCCGCATCAGATTATCAATTCTTCGAACGAGCCATTGAAGTATCTTTCGATCAGCACACGCGAAGACCCGGAAATTGTCGAATATCCGGATTCTGGCAAATACCAGGCGATAGCTCGAGGCGATCACGGAAAAGAAGTTCGTGTGATTCAACGGGAATCAAACTCGCTCGATTATTGGGATGCGGAACCTTGAGTCATTTCGCAGACCGCGCTGCCGGTAGCTAAAACGTCGACCGCAGGTGTCGACACGACTGACTGCTTTCGAGCGCGCGGAGTGGCAGTTCAAGGTCGCGTGTTGTCGGTCGCACGCGTGCGACCTTCGGCGATGCATGCGAGTTGCATAAGGCAGCACGCGGCCATGAAGGGACAATCGACGAAGCTATTTAATTCGTTGACAATGAGCCATCGGTTCAATACCCACGCCTCCGGACACCCATGATTGAACAGTCGAACAAAGATAACAAATGAAGCAAGCGCTTCTTGCCATGCCGCTCCTGTTACTCCTTTGTGCCGGAGCATGCGCGCAGGATACGGCGGTCGGCGTTCCGTCGCAGTCGTGGGCGAACGCATCGCTGGCTGGATGCCCCAATTTGAGCGGCAAGTACGTGGGTGCCGGCCGGATGGTCCGCGGGGATCCGACCCAACAGATCGGCACAAGACTGCCGATCGATTTGGCATTTCCTGTTGACGACGTAGATGCATGGAGAGCAATGGTCGACCGATACAAGACGGACGATCACCACATCGTCACGCCCCCCGACTACGCCACGTTGACATCGTCGGGCGCGAATCAGTACGTCGTCGCTACGTTCTATGGCGACGTCAAGCTCGGCGAGTATCGGACCGGCGTCATGAAAGCACAGCGGGTCACATGCGAAGGTGGTGTCATGCATCTTACTTTTGCACCGGAAGAAGTGCGGTCGGAGTATGGGCCGAATCATGTGACGACAGAAGATACTTTGCGGATCGATGCCAACGGTGATCTGATCTTCCGGAGCAACATGAGTGTCGGATATCACGCGCAGCTGTTCCACTTGCCCATGGGAACCGGTCACTTCTTTGAAGAATACCGTTTTCCGCGCATCGAGCTTGCAACGCAACCGGCGCCGTTGCGATGATCACATCATCTGTCTCTATAGCTATCCGGTGCGCGTCGAAAATACGGCGATCTCGAAGAAAGCCATCGCGGTAGGGGCTGTTGTTCCGGGTTCGGCCAATAGTAGCCATTCGCTCCGCCGGCGCAGAGGTCACTCTAATGCCCGTTTGGGGCCCGTGAGCCGCCATTAGGCCGGCTTGCCAACCGCTGCTAACGCGCTCCGGCGTTGTCGCGCAGCGCTGCAAGTAGGACCGTGAATGCAGGAGTCGGCTGGCGCCGGCTTGGATAATACAGATGGAATCCCGCAAACGATGGGCACCATCCAAACAATACACGTGTAAGTTCCCCGCTTCTAATGTGCGACAGCACCCGCTGCTCGGGAACGCATGCAAGCCCCAGACCGGCCAAAGCTGCTTTCACTGACATCGTCGCAGTGTTGAATACAAGCTGGCCTTCCACTTTCACCTTTAGCGCCCGCCCTTCCTTTTCGAACTCCCACGCATACAGGCCGCCAGCCGTCGGTAGACGGATGTTGATGCAGTTGTGCAGCGTCAAATCCTGGGGTGTCTTCGGTTTCGGGTACCGCTTGAAATAGGCGGGTGTGCCGACGATAGCCATCCGCATGTCGGGACCGATGCGCACCGCGACCATGTCCTTGGCAACCTGTTCGCCAAGGCGGACGCCCGCGTCAAGCCGCTCGCCGACTATGTCCGTAAGGCCATTGTCCACAACGATCTCCACGTGGATGTCTGGATAGTCGGGCAGAAGCCGTTCAATAGCTGGCCAGAGAACAGACTCTGCGGCGTGCTCGCCGGCGGCTATGCGCACATTTCCCGCTGGCTTGTCCCGCAACGCACTAAGCGCGGCCAGTTCCGCCTCAACTTCCTCCAGCCTCGGACCTACCGCCGTGATAAGCCGCTCGCCGGCCTCGGTTGGCGCGACGCTGCGCGTCGTCCGGGTGAGAAGCCGAAGCCCGATTCTTTGCTCCAGATTCCTGACTGTTTGACTTAGTGCCGATTGTGAAACGCCGAGCGTGGCGGCTGCCTTTGTGAAGCTGCCCTCGCGTGCAACCGAGAGAAAAGCCGTGATGTCTGACAAGTCGGAGCGCGGCATTTATAAGCCCCACTTATTGGTTCATGCCGATTTTACCGCTTAATCGCTGCCATGCATGCTGGTAAATTGAGTTCCACGCAATCACAGCAGGAGCGTGACGATGAAAATTAGCAACAGCACGGACCAGCAGTATCAACCCATTACAAGCGACTAACGGAGCCAATCATGCAAAAGCGAATTCTTGGAAAAAGCGGGCTGGAAGTCTCGGCTCTCGGCCTCGGCTGCATGGGCCTCAGTTACGGTTACGGGCCCGCAACCGACAAAGCGGAAGCGATCAAGCTGATACGGACCGCCTATGAGCACGGCGTCACTTTTTTCGACACCGCTGAAGCGTATGCGCAGGGTGCTAACGAGGCGTTGCTGGGCGAGGCGCTTGAGCCTTTCCGCGATCAGGTTGTGATAGCGACGAAGTTCGGTTTCAGGGAAGGCGATGTCACGAAGGGGCAAGACAGCCGGCCTCAGCGTATTCGCGAAGTCGCGGATGCTGCGCTGAAGCGGTTGAAGACCGACCGAATCGACCTGTTTTATCAGCATCGGGTTGACCCCGATGTGCCGATGGAAGACGTTGCTGGCGCGGTAAAGGACCTCATCCAGCAGGGAAAGGTGAAGCATTTCGGCATGTCGGAGGCCGGTGCTCAGTCCATTCGCAGCGCGCACGCGGTCCAGCCCGTGGCGGCCCTGCAAAGCGAGTATTCGCTGTGGTGGCGCGAGCCCGAGGCAGAAATATTTCCGTTGCTAGAAGAGCTGGGCATTGGCTTTGTGCCGTTCAGCCCGCTTGGCAAAGGTTTCCTGACGGGCGCAATTAGCGAAACGACGAGTTTCGACAAGTCGGATTTCCGCAACGTCGTGCCGCGCTTCTCCGAGGAAAACCGCAAGGCCAATCAGGCGCTCGTGGACGTGCTCAAGCAGGTCGCCGCTGGTCTCGGAGCAACGCCGGCACAAGTCGCGCTCGCGTGGCTTCTAGCTCAGAAGCCATGGATTGCTCCCATCCCCGGTACCACCAAGCTGCACCGCCTGGAGGAAAACATCGGGGCGGCTGCTCTGCAATTGACTGCGGATGATCTTCGCAAGATCGAGAGCGCCGTTGCAGATGTTGCGGTTCAAGGCGACCGGTACCCTGCCCATCTGCAAGCGCGCGTTGGCCGCTAGGTCTTTTCGCTTCAACCGGCGCTGAGCCCATGAGGAGATGTCATGTCCGAGAACATCGAAGGAAAAGTTATCGTCATTACGGGCGCGAGTAGCGGGCTTGGCGAGGCTGCAGCCCGTCGCCTCGCGCGAGACGGCGCAAAACTCGTCCTCGGCGCTCGACGCGTTGAGCGTCTGCAAACGTTGTGTGCTGAGCTCGACCTGCCACAAGATGCGGCCGTACAAACGGACGTCACCAACGCCGGGGACGTCAAAGCGCTGGTCGATCGGGCCATCCAGAAACATGGCCGCGTCGATGTGCTTGTCAACAATGCAGGATTGATGCCTCACTCGCCGCTGGAGCGCGGCAAGATCGAAGACTGGGACCGCATGATCGACGTCAACATCAAGGGCGTTCTCTACGGCATCGCGGCCGCACTTCCTCACATGACGCGTCAGAAGAGTGGCCACATCATCAACGTATCGTCGGTTGCGGGGCACAAGGTCGGCAAGAACAATGCGGTCTACTGCGCCACGAAAACTGCTGTGCGGGTGCTTTCCGAGGGCTTACGCCAGGAAGTAAAGCCGTACAACATCCGTACGACCATCATTTCGCCGGGCGCGGTGCAGTCGGAGCTCCCGCAGAGCATCACCGAGTCAGACGTGGCTGCCGGTATCGCCGAGTTTTATGAGCGTTTCGCGATCCCGGCTGACAGCTTCGCGCGCATGGTCGCTTTTGCGATACAGCAGCCAGAGGACGTTGACGTGAACGAAATCCTTTTCCGTCCTACGGGGCAGGAGCTTTAACAGTACGCGTCAAAGACTGGCGAAAGATGGTCGCGCGCGATTGCCTATTGGCCAGACTATCGGAACACAGGAGAAAGCAATTGGATAAGGAAGTTATTGTTGTCATCGGCGCAGGCGGAATCGGCCTCGCCATCGCCCGGCGCCAGGGTTTCGGCAAAACCGTACTGCTCGCCGACTTCAACGAGAACACCTTGACGTCTGCTGCAGAGAGCATGCGTAACTCTGCTTACAACGTTAAAACTCATGTCGTCGATGTGTCGTCGCGCGCATCCGTACAGGCGCTCGCTTCGGCTGCCGCGGCCTTGGGAAAGATCGTACAGGTCATCAATACCGCAGGCCTGTCTCCCAACATGGCACCCGTGTCGCGAGTGCTGCAGGTCGACCTCTACGGCTCCGCCGTCGTGTTTGATGAGTTTGAGAAGGTAATTGCGCAGGGCGGTGCGGGCCTCATCATTTCGAGCATGGCTGCGCATATGATGCCAGCGCTGCCGCCGGAACAGGATCAGGCGCTGGCATACACGCCGACCGACGAGTTGCTAGGACTTCCGTTCCTCCAGCCAGAGGCTGTGCCCAATACGCTCGTCGCCTACATGCTTGCCAAACGTGCGAACAACCTCCGTGTTCAGGCGTCTGCAATGACCTGGGGCGCGCGGGGCGCACGCGTCAACTCGCTGAGTCCCGGCATCATCGTAACCCCTCTGGCATTGCACGAACTTAACTCGGACATCGGCGACATCTATCGCACGATGGTTGCTGCCTCGCCGACCCGCAGAATGGCATCGCCCGATGAGGTGGCTGTCGCCGCGTCTTTCCTGCTGGGTCCAGACGCAGGCTTCATTACGGGGAGCGATCTACTGATAGATGGCGGCGTTATCGCAGCAATGCGCGCAGGAATGCTGCCCACTCCGGGCTAACAGGGCAAGGTATGAGAAATGTTCTGATTCTCGGCGCGAACGGGCAGCTTGCGCAAAACACGATTCCTTTTTTCCTGGAGCGTACGGACACCCGGCTCACGCTCTACCTGCGGCGCGCAAAGCGTCTCAAAAACCCCGATTCGTCGCGCGTGAATGTCGTTGAGGGCGACGTGCTCGACAGTTCGTCGTTGACCGCTGCAATGCAAGGGCAGGACGTCGTTTATGCCAACCTCGCCGGCGCAGATATGGCCGCGCAGGCACAGCGGATCATCGACGCCATGCATACGACGGGAGTCAGGCGGCTCATATTCGTTAGCTCAATGGGAATTTACGGTGAGGTCCCCGGACAGCAATACCGGAGCATTCTAGACCCGTACCGCGACTCTGCTTCTGTTATCGAACGATCGGACCTTGACTACACCATTCTCCGACCGGGCTGGTTCACACGCGGCCCCGAGGGACCGTACAGGATTACGTTCGCAGGCGAGCCGTTCATAGGCCATGACATCGCCATTGACAGCCTGTCGGCGCTTATCGTGGAAACCGCGACCACGCCGAACGTATTTTTGCGCAAAAGCATCGGAATTAGCGACGATAAGGTCGCAGGGAGAGAATTGTGAAGGAAGTCATCGTTGTCATCGGCCCCGGATCCATTGGGCAGGCTATCGCTCGGCGAGTCGGCGCGGGCAAGCAACTGCTTCTTGCAGACCTTCGTTTGGAGAACGCGGACGCTGCCGCGAAGACGCTCAGCGAAGCAGGATTTGATGTGACGGCAACGGTAGTCGACGTATCGTCGCGCACGTCAGTCGAGTCGCTCGTGGCGAAGGCGACCTCTCTCGGTGCAGTGCACGGCGTTGTGCACGCGGCCGGTGTGTCACCGTCGCAAGCCTCGCCAGAAACCATTCTAAAAGTCGACCTGTACGGCACCGCGCTAGTTCTGGAGGCGTTCGGCGCGGTAATTGCCGTGGGTGGTTCCGGCGTCGTTATTGCATCGCAGTCAGGTCATCGTCTCCCGGCGCTGACGGTCGAACAAAGCAAGGCTCTGGCGACCACGCCGGTTGAGGACCTTCTTGCGTTACCCATGCTCCAGCCTGCTGAAGTGAAGGATACGCTGCACGCTTACCAGTTATCCAAGCGTGGCAATTCTCTGCGCGTAATGTACGAAGCTGTTCGATGGGGCGAGCGCGGCGCACGTGTCAATACGATAAGCCCCGGCATCATCATCACACCGCTCGCAAAGGACGAGCTATCCGGGCCGCGCGGCGCGGGATATCGACGCATGATCGATGGCTGCCCGGTGAAGCGGGCCGGCACACCGGACGAAGTTGCGAACGTCGCGGCGTTGCTGATGGGGGCTGATGGGACCTTCATCACCGGCAGTGATTTTTTGATGGATGGCGGAGTTACCGCTTCCTACTGGTTCGGATCGCTTGCCCCTGAACAGCGACCGTAAGGCGGTTCCAGCATCAGAAGCGGCCACTAGGAGCTTCACAGCTCCAAGGGCCGAATTGGGTCGGCTTCGGTCGACCGCATGCGGTAGCAGTCGGCCGCCTGCGGTCGCCTACTCTCGCAACTGGACACCCGAAAGTCGGCTCCGCCCAGTCAATGGGCCTTTTGCAATTCGAACCGGTCCAGGTGCAGCTTGAGATATCGAGCCTGCTGCGGGTTGGGAGTTCTTCTCAGGCTTGCCGGGATGCCGAGGATCGCGCGAGCTGCCTCGTCGATCCGGTCTGAAATTAGCATCGTGCCGGTATCCGGCGCGAAAGCGACGAGGTGTTTGTCGAAAAGTCTGTCGAGCGTGGCCGTGAGCGGCAAACCATTGCAGGGATTGTATGGACTCGGGACATGGGTAACACCCGTAACGGGACATGGGTAACACATTTATCCGGTCATTCCGTCATGTTCATGTCGATGGTGTGGAAGTGATGATGGGCGATGTAAAGGTCGTAGCAGT
>NZ_CAAJGL010000124.1 GCF_900996225.1 Paraburkholderia sp. BCC1884
GCGCCGCCTTGAGCGCGCTGCTAAACGGCACGCGCTTCGGCGTGAAGACGCGCGCCGTAATCATGAACGAGGCCCTCGCGCGCGGCCTGGGGATTCACTCGGGGCGCATCCGCTTCATCACCTTCAGCCTCGGCGCCGCGCTCGGCTCGCTGGCCGGCATGCTGATCACGCCGCTGTCCAGCGTCGATCCGAACATGGGGCTGCCGTACCTGGTCAACGCCTTCATGCTGGTGATGGTGTACGGCTATTCGATGCTCGGCCTGCTGCTGACCTGCCTGGTGTTCGGTGCCTGCCAGGTGCTGGTGAGCACCTTCGTCAGCCCGGTGCTCGGCGGCCTGACCATCGCGGTGCTGGCGGCGCTGACGCTGCGCGTCTTTCCCAAGGGGTTGTCCCATGCCTGACGTCAAGACCTGGTTTGCCGGGCGCGGCCTGGGCGAACATCGCGAACCGCCGGCGCCCGGGCGCAAGGGCGCGCTGCCGGGCGGCCCCCTGGCGCTGGTCGCGCTGGCGTTCGCGCTGCTCGCCGGCGGT
>NZ_CAAJGL010000125.1 GCF_900996225.1 Paraburkholderia sp. BCC1884
CGATCACCAATTGCACGTTGTCGCCCATGCCGGCCGTCACCTCGCCCGCGGCGAGGTTCAGCATCGCCGCGTTGGACAGGTGGAACAGCACCACGCAGGCCGCGAACACCAGCATCCGGCGGTCGCGCAGCAGGTCGAAGATGGTCTCGCGCTCGCCCTCGACGGCATCGCGCGCGCGGCCCGTGGCGGGCGCCACTACCGTGTGGGTGGGCTGGATCATCGCCAGCGCGACCAGCGCCGGCATGGCCATCGCGGCGGTCAGCCAGAACACCGCGCGCGCCGAGATGTATTCGCCCGTCAATCCCATCAGTCCCGCCGCCACCGCGCTGCCGATCGAGGCCCAGCGCGCGTTGCGGCCGAGCCGGTCGCCGAGGTTGGCGCGCCCCACCAGGGCGAACGAGATGGCCGCCAGGGCCGGCGTCAGCATGCAGCTGGCGAAGCCGTGGAACACCTCGGCCGCCATCACCGGGACGATGGTCGGGCTGCTGGCGAGCAGCACCGCCGACAGGATGATGGCCGCGATCGCC
>NZ_CAAJGL010000126.1 GCF_900996225.1 Paraburkholderia sp. BCC1884
GCCCAATTTCTACATGGGCAACGAGCCGACCTTCGAGGTGCCCTGGCTCTATAACTGGGCGGCGCAGCCTTCGGGCACGCAGCGCGTGGTGCAGCAGATCATGGCCACCGCGTTCGGCACCGGCCCCGACGGCCTGCCGGGCAACGACGACCTCGGCGCCGTGTCGGGCTGGTATGTGTGGGGCGCGCTGGGCCTGTACCCGCAGATCCCGGGCGTAGCGGGCCTGGCGATCGGCAGCCCGCAGTTCCCGCAGATCGACGTGCGGCTCGGCAACGGCCGCACCCTGCACTTCTCGATGGGCAGCTCGCCCTCGCAATGGGGCAGCCAGAAGCAGCCGCCGTCGTTTGGTGTGCCGGTGGCGATCAACGCGGCCGACAGCTACAACAACCGCGGCTTCAGCGCGGACGGCGCGACCAACAGCGACGGCCAGAGCGCGGACTTCGACGGCAGCCTGTTCAGCTACTCGCTCAATGCGCTGGCGGCGGCGGGCGTGCAGCCGGGCAAGCCGTTCGCGGTGGCCGGCGCC
>NZ_CAAJGL010000127.1 GCF_900996225.1 Paraburkholderia sp. BCC1884
GGGAGAAGGATGGGTGCGACTGGAGGCACAGGTGGGGAGGAAGTTGCAGCCGGTGCCGAAGCCGGTCTCGACGATGGTGAAGTGGCGACGCCCGCGCCAGCGTTCGGGCAGGCGGTTGCCGCGCAGGAACACGTGCTCGGCCTGGGCGAGCGCGCCGGCCGCGCTATGGTAGATATCGCCGTAGGCGGGGGAAACGAGCGTGCCGTCTTCGCGGAAAACGAGCGTGGCGGGAGCGAGTCGGTCGGTCATGCGAAACAATCGAAAGGGCCGGCGAAGGGCCCGGGCAAATGCGCGGGCAACACCTGGCCGGAGCCGCCAAAGCCGCGCCCAGCCTGGCGTTGGCAAAAACCAACGTCGGCTCCTAAGGCTCGCTTGCGGCGCTTGACAACGCTGGTCGCCACGCGGCAAAAATGCGGGCAACGGCCTGAAGATCCGGCAAAATCCGCATGAAAATCTTTGAAACCCTTGTCGTTATTGGGTTTGCGCTGCGCTATCATAGCAACGCCGTACCGCGGGGTGGCCGCCG
>NZ_CAAJGL010000128.1 GCF_900996225.1 Paraburkholderia sp. BCC1884
GGCGGCCGACAATTCGATCGGCTTCGAGCGCGTCGCCACGCTGATCGCGGCGGCCCGCAAGCAATATCCGAACAACCTGCTGCTCGACGACGGCGACACCATCCAGGGCACCGCGCTGTCCGACTACCAGGCGCTGGTCAAGCCGGTTTCCTGCGACCAGACGCTGGCGATCTACAAGGTGATGAACGCCGCGAAGTTCGACGGCGGCGCGATCGGCAACCACGAATTCAACTACGGCCTGCCCTATCTCTCGCAGGTCACCGGCAATCGTTTCGACATCGACGGGCTGCCCGATCCGGCGCAGCAGCGCCAATGCGCGGGGCCGAACTTCCCGCAGGTGCTGTCCAACGTGATCAGCGCCAGGACCAGGCAGCCGCTGTTCCAGCCCTACACGATCATCACCAGGGTGGTGAGCGCCACCGCGCCCGACGGCAGCACCGTGAGCGGGCCGGTCAAGGTCGGCATCATCGGCTTCACCGCGCCGGCGATCATGAGCTGGGACAAGAGCGCGCTGGACGGCAAGGT
>NZ_CAAJGL010000129.1 GCF_900996225.1 Paraburkholderia sp. BCC1884
CGAGACCGCCAACCGCAAGCCCGACCTGGTGATCGTCGATCTCGGCCTGCCCGATACCGACGGGCTGGACGTGATCCGCGAGCTGCGCGGCTGGTCCGAGCTGCCGGTGATCGTGCTGTCGGCGCGCACGCGCGAGGACGAGAAGGTGGCCGCGCTCGACGCCGGCGCGGACGACTACCTGACCAAGCCATTCGGCGTGTCCGAACTGCTGGCGCGGATCCGCGCCCACCTGCGCCGGCGCAACCTGGGCGGGGCCAACGACACGCCGAGCGTGAGCTTCGGCGCGGTCAAGGTCGACCTGGCGCTGCGCATCGTCACGCGCGGCGGCGAGCCGGTGCATCTCACGCCGCTCGAATACCGGCTGCTGGCCACCCTGGTGCGCCATGCCGGCCGCGTGCTGACCCACCGCCAGTTGCTGCGCGATGTGTGGGGGCCTTCGCATGTCGAGAGCCATCATTACCTGCGCATCTACATGGCGCATTTGCGCCAGAAGCTCGAGGCCGATCCGGCGCAGCCGGAGCAC
>NZ_CAAJGL010000130.1 GCF_900996225.1 Paraburkholderia sp. BCC1884
GCCGCCGGCCACGGCGGCCTCGAACGCGACCATCACGCCCTTCTCGCGCGCGGCCGCGAAGATCTCGCTGCCGTGCACGGCGAGCAGGGCCTTGTTGGCGGTCACCACGTGCTTGCCGTTGGCGATCGCGCGCAGCACCAGCTCGCGGGCGATGCCGGTGCCGCCGATCATCTCGGCGACGATCGAGACCGAGGGATCGTCGACCACCGCCTGGAAATCGGTGCTCAGATCGACGCGCGCGCCGCCCAGCGCGGCCTGCGCCTTGGCCGGGTTGCGCAGCGCGATGCGCGTGATCTCGATGCCCCGGCCGGCGCGCCGCTTGATTTCTTCCTGATTGCGGCGCAGCACCTCGAAGGTGCCGCTGCCGACGGTGCCGAAGCCCAACAGGGCGACTTTGATCGGTTCCATGCTGGGTGTGGTTGCGTTTTGAAGTTGAAGGACGGATGCGGCCGCTCAGGCCGCGTGACGTTTGCGATAGCCGTCGAGGAATCGCGCGATGCGATTGATCGAGTCGGTCAG
>NZ_CAAJGL010000131.1 GCF_900996225.1 Paraburkholderia sp. BCC1884
GTAGATCGAATCGCTGAACTTCAGCGCGTCGAGCATCTGCAGCTTGGCCAGGCCGATGTTGATGCGGTCCAGGTAGGCCGCGAAATAGCAGAGACAGAAGATCGTGACGAGACGGATCGTGACCTTGCGGTACAGCGCCGCGTGTTGCGCCGGGGCGGCCGGCACGGCCGCGTTCGGATGAGTCGTTGACATGGGACTGCCCCTGTTCGGATAGGACGGTTGGGTTGGTGCCGGTCGCTACGGTCACTTGCGCGATGACGCCCGGGAGTCTGTATATCACGCCATTTAATGAGCGTACACACTACAAAAAGCGGCCTGGAACGAGAGCCGGGAAACGATCCTCCGCAATCTCTTTATAGGCGCTGGATGCCTTGTTTTGCTAGGTGTTTTCATCAATGCCGGATCGGTGCACGGGTCTCGATGCGGTGTGATCGGCTTGCACCCGGATAGTGCGAGTACGCCATAAATTGAAGCGTGTACATCATGATTCGATGCCCGTGGACTGCATGCATCTTCCGT
>NZ_CAAJGL010000132.1 GCF_900996225.1 Paraburkholderia sp. BCC1884
GAGTTCCAGCCGCTTGCCGGCCATCGAGACCGCCAGGTCCTTGATCAGGAAGGGCACGCCCGCCAGCGGGCCGGCGGGCTCGTCGCTGCCTGCGCCGCTCGCCTCGATCGGCCAGTGCTCGACCACGGCGTTGATGCGCGGATTGACCGCCTCGGCGGCCCTGCGTGCCAGCTCGCCGAGTTCGGCTGCCGTGACTTCGCCGTCCCGCACCCGTTGCGCCAGGCCCAGCGCATCGTGGCTCGTGTATTCGTCCAGTGTCATCTCGTTCTCCGGTAGGAACCGGCAAGATAGAACGGCCGCGCATCGCCGATTAGCCCATTTTGCCGGCATGCTTTGGGCCACCGATGGCACAATCGCGAATCGACGGAGTGGACGAGCCATGACACGCGACTTGAACGACACGCTGATATTCCTTCGCGTGGTGCAGGAAGGCAGCTTCACCGGCGCGGCGTCGGCCTTGCAGATTCCCAAGACGACCGTCAGCCGGCGAGTGCGCGAACTCGAGAGCCATCTG
>NZ_CAAJGL010000133.1 GCF_900996225.1 Paraburkholderia sp. BCC1884
CGACGAACAGCGTGGGCGCGTCGGCCGGATTGACGGTGATCGAATACGAGCCGTCGGCGGAGGCGCCGTTGTCGAGCACGAAGGCGCACTGGTTCTGCGCGGCGGTCGGCAGGTTGGTGGCGCGATGGAAGGTGCCGGTGATGGTCTGGCCGGCGCGCGTGTTGTTGATCTGCCCGGCGCTGACCGGCACCGAGGACAGGATGAAGTCCATCTGGTAGGTCAGCTTGGTGGTATCGAAGCGGACCCTCACGTATTCGCCGCTGCCCGAGCCGCCGGTATAGACGGTCGAGTAATCGAGCGTGCTGGGGCAGAGTGCGTTGGGTGTGCTCGGCTGTGTGGTCGAGCCGCTTCCCGGGCAACTGCTGCCCGAGCATTGCGGGACCTGGATCGCGGCCGGTGGATCGCCGCCGTCGCCGCCGCCACATCCGGCGAAGAACGGCATCGCGAGCGCGAAACAGGACAGCAGCGCCATGCGCGGCTTGGTGTTACGGAACATACCCCCTCCTTGTTGGTG
>NZ_CAAJGL010000134.1 GCF_900996225.1 Paraburkholderia sp. BCC1884
ACAAATTCCAGACGTAGGTTCACGGTATCTCTCGGGTTCCATGACATGGCCAGCTCCGGAAAAAACGTTTCCGAAGTGTTACCCATGTCCCGATACACCTGTTACCTATGTCCCAGTTCCATACACCGCCGCAAAGAAAGTAAGCAAAGAAAGCGGGCTCACACCGCCAGCCCATAAGCGGGTCCCCCGCACAGCCACGATAGTGGCTCATCTGGAATCCGTGCCCTCGCGCACTCCGCGCTCGTGGCACAGCAGTCATTCTTCCGGCGGCGCTGCGCGCGCCCCCCCGCCAGTTCTCAAACAGTCGGTTGTCCGGCGTCTCGCCGAGGCGAAGCCGACGTCCCCACATGCAAAACTCAACCGCTGTTTTTCGACCGACCGCTCCGCCGCGCGTAGCGCGAGGCGGGATGGATGACGGCTTTGTCACCGACGTCGAATGTGCGAGAACACGGATTCCAGATGCACCACTGTCTCTTCCGAGCCAGGGGGCCCGCTTCCTGGCTGGCGGTGTGAGCCCGCTTTCTTTGCTTACTTTCTTTGCGGCGGCAAAGAAAGTGAGTGCCCCCCCGCACAGGGGGAACGCTAATGGACCACCGTGACCTCAAGGAAAGGCCAAAGCCTGCCTGCAACCACCCATCTGCACCCGCATCAACAAAAAATCCCATTATATGAATCCAGCACTCACATATTGGAGATTTACAAAAAACCACCCTACAATCCAACCCAACACGCAACGCGTCTCAGAAAAAAGCCCCAACAAAGGCCACCCTGAAGACCCCAAAGCGACAGCAAGAAAAAAACCGGAGACAAGCCAAACCATGCCAGAAGCCCAACGGCAGCAAGCCCGCGCCACCGCGAGCACCCGCACGAGCGACGGCCAAAGCCAACGCCAAGGCAAGCAAAGCCAACGCCCGAGCCAGCAAGGCCCCCTCTCCGGCCCCGCGCTGTAAGCGCAAAAAACCACCGAACAGCGAATCGCCATGAACAAAGCGATGCCTACTCACGCCGCGAGCGCGTCCGAAGCCGACCTGACGTCGGCCGCCGACCACGCCAACGGTGCCGCCCCGCGCCCAGCGGCCGCATCGACTGCATCGATCGCATCCAAGGCATCTAAAGCGCCGCGCGTCAGCGCCCAGCCCGCCATGCCCGATGGAATCGCCGTCCCCAGCACGCTGCTCGACATCACCCCGCAGCAGGCCGGCACGCAAACGCTCCTGCGCGGTCTGGCGATCCTCGAGGCGGCCGCCGCCGGCGTGCGCGATCTGCGCACCTTCGGCGCCGCGCTCGGCACGACCCGCAGCACCACGCATCGCCTGGTCAGCAGCCTCGTCCAGGCGCGCTATCTGCGCCAGGTTCAGGGCGGCTATCTGCTCGGCCCGAAGCTGATCGAACTCGGCACCATCGCGCTTGAGCAGATGCCACTCACCGCGGTCGCGCGTCAGCACCTCGAATCGCTTGCCGAGCAGACCCTCGATACGATTCACCTCGGCGTGCGCGATGGTGACGACGTCCTCTACATCGACAAGATCCCCGGTACACGTGGCCTCGAAATGCGTTCGCGCGTCGGCCACCGCATGCCGCTGGCGTCGACGGGAATCGGCAAGGCGATGATGCTCGACCTCACGCCGGATGTCTGGCAATCGCTGTTCGACGCGTCGCGTCGCGCGCTCGCCGGTGTCACCTTCAAACCGGACAACCGCCCGGACGCGCAGACCTTCATGCAGCGCATGACCAACTACGCCGCCGGCGGCTACACCTTCGACCTCGAAGAAAACGAGGCTTCGATCCGTTGCGTCGCGGCGCCCGTGCGCGATGCGTCGGGCGCGGTGGTCGCGGCGCTGTCGGTGGCGAGCACGATTCCCTATATGTCCCTCGAGCGCATGGATGAACTGATTCCGATCGTGCAGCGCGAAGCGCGCGCGATCTCGGAAGAATTGGGCTGGCGCGCCCCTCAACCCGCAACCCGCAGGATCAAACGATGACGCAAGCGGGTTCTCCCACTTCGGCCAGCAGCCAGTTCGCAGCAGGCGCAGCCGAAGCCCATTCCGCGCAAGCGGCATTGATCGCGCTCGACTGGGGCACGACCTCGCTGCGTGCCTACCTGTTCGACGCAGACGGCCAGGTGCTGGACACGCGCGCTTCGACGGCGGGCATCATGAATTTGCCGCGCCCCGCCGACCAGGGCGGTTTCGACGCGGCTTTCGAAGAGACGTGCGGCGCGTGGCTGAACGACACACCCGGCTTGCCAGTGATCGCAGCCGGCATGGTCGGCAGCGCGCAAGGCTGGATCGAAGCCCCTTACGTCGATGCCCCGGCGAATGCCGATGCGCTGGTCGCCGGCATCGTCCGTGTCGACACGGCGAGCGGCGTGACGCTGCACATCGTGCCGGGGGTCCTGCAACGCGGCGACCTGCCCAACGTGATGCGCGGTGAAGAGACGCAGATTTTCGGCGCGCTCGGCGAAGACGTGACTGCAGCGGACAGCGGCAAGCGCGCGCTGATCGGCTTGCCCGGCACGCACGCCAAATGGGCGGCGGTGCAAGCGGGACGCATCGAGCGTTTTCATACCTTCATGACCGGCGAGGTATTCGCGGCATTGCGCGAACACACGATTCTCGGTCGCACGATGATCACGCCGGATCGTCCGGATGGCGAAGCCTTCCTGCGGGGCGTGAAGATCGCGCGAGATAGAGGCCAGGCCGGCGTGCTCGCCACCATCTTCAGTTCGCGCACGCTCGGCCTGACCGGCCAACTGACGCGCGAGCAGCAGCCCGATTATCTGTCCGGTCTGCTGATCGGCCATGAACTGGCGGGCCTCGAAGCCGTGCTCGCGCAACAGCAGAACTCGCTTGCCGGACAGAGCCTGCGCCTGATCGGCAATGAAGCGCTGTGCGAGCGTTACCGCGTCGCGCTCGCGCAATTCGGCTGCACCCAGGCGGAACTGGTCAAGCACGCCACCGAACGCGGTCTTTGGCGCGTCGCCTCGCAGGCGGGGCTCGTCAATCCGGCCGCACAAGCGGCCCGCGCGGGCTAACCGGCGCCGCCGCTCACGAAACAAGGAACCGACATGCAACCTCACATCAATCTGCCCGCACCGTATATGCCGCACGCTGGTCTGATCGCAGCGTTCGAGGCGTGTCCGCTGATCGCCATCATGCGCGGCGTCACGCCGGCTGACGCGGCCGACCATGGCCAGGCGTTGTACGAAGCCGGCTTTCGCATCATCGAAGTGCCGCTGAATTCGCCGCAACCGTTCGATAGCATCACCGCGATCCGCAAGGCTTTGCCGGGCGACGCGCTGGTCGGCGCGGGCACGGTGCTGCATGCGAGCTTCGTGAATGAAGTGAAGTCGGCCGGCGGCGAGCTGATCGTGATGCCGCACAGCGACCCGGAAGTCATTGCCGCTGCCAAAGCGCTGGGCATGGCCTGCGCGCCTGGCGTCGCGACGCCGACGGAAGCCTTCATCGCGTTGAAGAACGGCGCCGACGTGCTGAAGATGTTCCCCGCCGAGCAACTCGGTTGCCAGGTGGTGAAAGCATGGCGCGCGGTGATCGCGGCGCAGGTGCCGCTCGTCCCGGTCGGCGGCATCACGCCGGACAACATGGGACCTTTCCTGAGCGCGGGCGCGAACGGCTTCGGCTTGGGTTCGGCGCTGTACAAGCCGGGTCAGAGCGCAGCCGTCACGGCGTCGCACGCGAAGGCGTACGTCAACGGTTTGCGTATCGCGCGCGCAGGTGCGAAGAAATGAATCGGCTCGCCGGCAAAGCGGCCTTGATCACGGGCGCCGGGCGCGGCATCGGCGCCGCGATCGCGCTGGCGTTCGCACGCGAAGGCGCGGCGGTCGTGCTGGCGGAGCTGGACATCGACACCGCGCAGCAGACAGCGGAGCGCATCGAGTCGCAAACCGGCGCGCGCGTGCTGGCGGTGCGCACGGACGTGACGCAGTCGGCGTCGGTGCAGCAGGCGGTGAGCGAAGCGCACCAGGCGTTCGGCACGCTCGACGTGCTGGTGAACAACGCCGGCATCAACGTGTTCTGCGATCCGCTGACCATGAGCGACGACGACTGGCGGCGCTGCTTCGCGGTCGATCTCGACGGCGTGTGGAACGGTTGTCGCGCGGTGTTGCCGGGCATGGTCGAACGTGGCGCGGGCAGCATCATCAATATCGCGTCGACGCATTCGTTCAAGATCATTCCGGGCTGTTTCCCGTACCCGGTGGCCAAGCACGGTGTGATCGGCCTGACGCGCGCGCTCGGCATCGAATACGCGCCGCGCAATGTGCGCGTCAACGCGATCGCGCCGGGTTATATCGAAACGCAGCTGACGCACGACTGGTGGAACGAACAGGCCGATCCAGCCGCCGCGCAGCAGGCGACGCTGGATCTGCAGCCGATGAAACGCATCGGTCGGCCGGAAGAAGTGGCGATGACGGCGGTGTTTCTGGCTTCAGACGAGGCCCCGTTCATCAACGCGAGTTGCATCACCGTGGATGGCGGCCGCTCGGCGTTGTACCACGACTGAAAACACAGTGAACGCAACGCCAGGCGACACGGCGAGCAGCGAAAGTAGCAAAAGAACCGCAGCAAAAGAACCGCAGCAAAAAAGCCGCGAACGAGCAGCAAAAAAGCAGCAAGCAAAGCAGCAAAGTTTTACCGGACGACGCGCTGGCCGCGTGTGTCACACCCGGTACAAGAAGACGCGGCCGATACCTTCTCGTTATCAATTAGTCAGGAGACACGCATCATGAAACGTAGAATTTTCCTCACGCTGGCAGCAGCGGCGACGGGTGTGCTCTTCAACGCACCGGTCGCTCAAGCCGCCGACCCGGTCAAGATCGGCTTCCTCGTGAAGCAGCCGGAAGAACCGTGGTTCCAGGACGAATGGAAGTTCGCCGAAATGGCCGCCAAGGAAAAGGGCTTTACGCTGGTGAAAATCGGCGCACCGTCCGGCGAGAAGGTGATGAGCGCAATCGACAACCTGTCGGCACAGAAGGCGCAAGGCTTCGTGATCTGCACGCCCGACGTCAAGCTCGGACCGGGCATCGTCGCGAAGGCGAAGGCCGACGGCCTGAAGATGATGACGGTCGACGACCGTCTGGTCGACGGTTCGGGCAAGCCGATCGCTTCGGTGCCGCATATGGGCATCTCGGCGTACAACATCGGCAAGCAGGTTGGCGATGGCCTGGCAGCGGAAATCAAGAAGCGCGGCTGGGACATGAAGGATGTCGGCGCGATCGACGTGACCTACGAACAGTTGCCGACGGCGCATGACCGCACCAGCGGCGCCACCGACGCACTGGTTGCAGCCGGCTTCCCGAAGGCGAACATCGTGATGGCGCCGCAAGCGAAGACCGACACGGAAAACGCCTTCAACGCCGCCAACATCGCGCTGACGAAGAACCCGCAGTACAAGCACTGGGTCGCTTACGCGCTGAACGACGAAGGCGTGCTCGGCGCAGTGCGCGCAGCGGAAGGCCGCGGCTTCAAGGCGGACAACATGATCGGTATCGGCATTGGCGGTTCGGAATCGGCGATGAACGAGTTCAAGAAGCCGACCCCGACGGGCTTCTACGGCACGGTCATCATCAGCCCGAAGCGCCATGGCGAAGAAACCTCGACGCTGATGTACGACTGGATCACGCAAGGCAAGGAACCGCCGATGCTCACGCTGACGACCGGCATGCTGGCCACGCGTGACAACGTCGCTGACGTGCGCGAAAAGATGGGCCTCGCGTCGAAGTAAGACGGTGTAGTAGCGCAGTACCCATGCAGTGAACTGCCGGTGCGTCGTTTCTCCAAGGATTGGGCGCGCCGGCAGCAGTAGTACAGGATGAGTAGTTGAGACAAGCCATGCCTTTTGCCCTCGAAGAATGACGAGACGCGCTGGGGCAGGGCTCACATGAATGGGACTTGAGTCAGCGTTAAAACGCCAGCTCAGGTCGACATAGGAGGCGAAGTGTCAGCGACGCTACGTTTTGACAATATCGGCAAAGTCTTTCCAGGCGTGCGCGCGCTCGACGGTGTGTCCTTCGACGTCAACGTCGGCCAGGTGCACGGCCTGATGGGCGAAAACGGCGCGGGGAAATCGACCCTGCTGAAGATTCTCGGCGGTGAATATCAGCCCGACTCGGGCCGCGTAATGATCGACGGTAACGAAGTGCGCTTCACGAGCGCCGCGTCGTCGATTGCGGCCGGGATCGCGGTGATTCACCAGGAACTGCAATACGTGCCCGATCTGACGGTCACGGAAAACCTGCTGCTCGGCCAGTTGCCCAACTCGCTGGGCTGGGTCAACAAGCGCGAGGCCAAGCGCTTCGTGCACGAACGTCTCGAAGCGATGGGCGTCTCGCTCGATCCGAACGCAAAGCTGCGCAAGCTCTCGATCGCGCAACGGCAGATGGTCGAAATCTGCAAGGCGCTGATGCGCAACGCGCGCGTGATCGCACTCGACGAACCGACCAGCTCGCTGTCGCACAGCGAGACGGAAGTGCTGTTCAAGCTGGTGCGCGATCTGCGCGCCGACAACCGCGCGATGATCTACATCTCGCACCGCATGGACGAGATTTACGAACTGTGCGACGCCTGCACGATCTTCCGCGACGGCCGCAAGATCGCCTCGCATCCGACGCTCGAAGGCGTGTCGCGCGACACCATCGTCAGCGAGATGGTGGGGCGTGAGATTTCGGATATCTACAACTATTCGGCGCGGCCGCTCGGTGACGTGCGCTTCTCGGCGAAAGCGATCGAAGGCCATGCGCTCGCGCAACCGGCCAGCTTCGAAGTACGGCGCGGCGAGATTCTCGGCTTCTTCGGTCTGGTCGGTGCGGGCCGCAGCGAATTGATGCACCTGGTGTACGGCGCCGATCGACGCAAGGGCGGCGAGTTGATGCTGGACGGCAAGCCGATCAAGGTGCGCAGCGCGGGCGAAGCGATCCGCCACGGCATCGTGCTGTGCCCGGAAGACCGCAAGGAAGAGGGCATCGTCGCGATGGCGAGCGTGTCGGAGAACATCAACATCAGTTGCCGCCGTCACTATCTGCGCGCGGGGATGTTCCTCGATCGCAAGAAGGAAGCGGAAACCGCCGACCGTTTCATCAAGCTGTTGAAGATCAAGACGCCGAACCGTCGCCAGAAGATTCGCTTCCTCTCGGGCGGCAATCAGCAGAAGGCGATTTTGTCGCGCTGGTTGGCGGAGCCGGATCTGAAAGTGGTGATTCTCGACGAGCCGACTCGCGGGATCGACGTCGGCGCGAAACATGAAATCTATAACGTGATCTATCAGCTTGCCGAACGCGGCTGCGCGATCGTGATGATTTCGTCGGAGTTGCCGGAAGTGCTCGGCGTGTCCGACCGGATTGTCGTGATGCGCCAGGGCCGGATTTCCGGCGAGCTGGCGCGTAAGGATGCATCGGAACAATCGGTGTTGAGCCTCGCACTGCCGCAAAGCTCGACCGCCTTGCCCGGAACGGAAACCGCTGCCCAACAGGCGGCCTGAACATCATTCGGACACCAGTCCGGCAACCCGTGGGGAACGGGAGGAGTATTCAACATGCAAGCTAGAGAAAACCTCGCGCAACAGGCCGCCAAAGGCGCCGCCGATGCGTTGATTCCGCAGTCCAACGACAAGACGAAGTGGTGGCAACAGATCACGGAGTACAGCCTGATCGTGATCTTCGTCGTGATGTTCGTCACGATGTCGCTGACTGTCGACCACTTCTTCTCGATCGAGAACATGCTTGGCCTCGCGCTGTCGATCTCGCAGATCGGCATGGTCTCGTGCACGATGATGTTCTGCCTCGCCTCGCGCGACTTCGACTTGTCGGTCGGCTCGACGGTCGCGTTCGCCGGCGTGCTGTGCGCAATGGTGCTCAACGCCACGGGTAACACCTTCATCGCCATCATCGCGGCGGTGGCGGCGGGCAGCGTGATTGGTTTCATCAACGGCGCGGTGATCGCGTATCTGCGCATCAACGCGCTGATCACGACGCTGGCGACGATGGAAATCGTTCGCGGCTTCGGCTTTATCGTCTCGCACGGTCAAGCGGTGGGCGTGTCGTCGGATACGTTTATCGCGCTGGGCGGCTTGAGCTTCTTCGGCGTGTCGCTGCCGATCTGGGTCACGCTGCTGTGCTTCATCGTGTTTGGTGTGATGCTCAACAAGACCGTGTACGGCCGCAATACGCTGGCGATCGGCGGCAATCCGGAAGCGTCGCGTCTGGCCGGTATCAACGTGGAACGCACGCGGGTCTACATCTTCCTGGTTCAGGGCGCCGTGACCGCGCTGGCCGGGGTGATTCTGGCCTCGCGTATCACCTCGGGTCAGCCGAATGCCGCGGAAGGTTTCGAGCTGAACGTGATTTCGGCGTGCGTGCTTGGCGGTGTGTCGCTGCTCGGCGGACGCGCGACGATTTCCGGCGTCGTGATCGGTGTGCTGATCATGGGCACGGTCGAGAACGTGATGAACCTGATGAACATCGACGCGTTCTATCAGTACCTCGTGCGTGGCGCGATCCTGCTCGCCGCCGTGCTGCTCGACCAGTTGAAGAACCGCGGTTCGCGCGACTAACCCGCGCGTAACGCCGCGCTTTACTCACCCGCTTTAAAAGGAATCGAACGATGTCGTCTCCGGCCAATGCAAACGCCCGTCTCGCGGATACCGCGTTCGCGCGCTATCCGAGTCTCGTCGACCGCACGGTCCTGATCACGGGCGGCGCGACCGGCATCGGCGCATCGTTCGTCGAGCATTTCGCGGCGCAAGGCGCGCGTGTCGCGTTCTTCGATATCGACGCGAGCGCCGGTGAAGCGCTCGCCGACGAACTCGGCGATTCGAAGCACAAGCCGCTTTTTCTGACGTGCGATCTGACCGACGTCGACGCGTTGCAAAAAGCCATCGCCGACGTGAAGGCCGCACTCGGCCCGATCCAGGTGCTGGTGAACAACGCGGCGAACGACAAGCGTCACACGATTGGCGAAGTGACGCGCGAATCGTTCGATGCGGGCATCGCCGTGAACATCCGTCATCAATTCTTCGCTGCGCAAGCGGTGATGGAAGACATGAAGGCGGCGCACAGCGGCTCGATCATCAACCTCGGCTCGATTAGCTGGATGCTGAAAAACGGCGGCTATCCGGTCTACGTGATGTCGAAGTCGGCGGTGCAAGGTTTGACGAACGGGCTCGCGCGCGACCTCGGGCACTTCAACATCCGCGTGAATACGCTGGTGCCGGGCTGGGTGATGACGGACAAGCAGAAGCGTTTGTGGCTCGACGACGCGGGCCGTCGTTCGATCAAGGAAGGGCAGTGCATCGACGCGGAGCTGGAACCCGCCGACCTCGCCCGCATGGCACTGTTTCTCGCCGCCGACGACAGCAGGATGATCACCGCCCAGGACATCATCGTCGACGGAGGCTGGGCGTGAGTGCGAGTCCGCGCGCGCAACATGCGGCGCTACTGCTCGATACGAAATGCACGCTCGGCGAAGGCGCGACCTGGTGCGCGGCGACAGGCCGCTTCTACTGGACCGATATCCAGAACGCGCGGTTGTGGCGTTATGGCCCGAGCGACGGGCGCAGCACGTTCTGGCGCATGCCCGAGCGGCTTGCCACCTTCGCATTGTGTGCGAATCCGCATTACCTGTTGCTCGGCCTCGCCACGCATCTCGCGTTTTTCGACCTGGCCACTGGTGAGATCCGGCGGATCGTCGACGTCGAACCCGGTATGAATACGCGCGTGAACGACGGTCGTTGTGACCGTCAAGGTCGCTTCGTATTCGGGACCAAGGACGAAAGCTCACCGGTGAAGCCGGTCGGCGGGTTTTATCGTCTGAATCATGATTTGTCGCTGGAGCGTTTGCCGCTGCCGGCGCCGGCTATTTCGAACAGCATCGCGTTCAGTCCCGATGGCGCGACGATGTACTACTGCGATTCGCCGACCCGCGACATCCGCGTGTGTGACTACCGGCCCGACGGCAGCATCGCCAACGACCGCCTGTTCACGACGCTGACAGATGCAACGGGCGAGCCCGACGGCTCGACCGTCGACCGTGACGGCGGGCTGTGGAACGCGCAATGGGGCGGCCGACGCGTGGTGCGGTATGGCCCCGATGGCGTGGAAACGGCGCGTGTCGAGGTGCCGACCGCACAGCCCAGCTGCGTCGCATTCGGCGGCGCGCAATTGGGGACGCTGTACATCACCAGCGCGCGCACCGACCTCGACGCGGCCGCGCTCGCCGACGATACGCGCGCGGGCGGCGTGTTCATCGCCACGCCGGGATACCGTGGTTTGCCCGAACCCGTGTTCCAAGGCGCGCCCGTATAGCGCAGAATGACGCAGCCCCGTTCTCCGTGCAGCGGAGAACGGCGGCGACTCCGAACGTGAATCAGCAGGTGATGTCGCAATTCCAGTGGCAGCAGATCGGCAGCATGCAGTTCGGACCCAGAGGCGGCCATGTCAAGAAAGTCGCCCTACAGCACCCGTCAGTAATGACGGCAACGTCCCAAGCCTCTCGATGGAGCCAGATATGACTGTTGCGAATCTCGTTTCCGCCTCTCCCCAAACTTCACAGAGCCGACGCTCGCGACTTGCGGCGGCGGCCAATCCGGTGCTGCCGGGCCCGAGCACGTCGGCGGTGGCGGTCGGCGAAACCAGCGGCGGCGACGTCGCGTGTATCACGCTGGCCAACACGCAATTGCGCCTCGACGTCGCGCCGACGCTCGGCGGCGGCGTCACCCGTTTCGACTACCGCAACGACGGCGCGCTCACGCCGATCTTCCGCCGCTGCCGTCATGTCGCGGCCGACACGCAACCGAACCAGCTCGCTTGTTATCCCTTGTTGCCGTATTCGAATCGGATTGGCGGCGGCCATTTCAATGTATCGGGACGGCGTGTCGACGTACCGTGCAATCGCGCCGACGAACCGCTGCCGATTCACGGCGACGGCTGGCAATCCGCCTGGCAGGTGGCCGACTCGGACCGTGAAAACGTGCGCCTGACGCTCGACCGGCGCGATGGCAAACCGTACGCCTATCGCGCGACGCAAACCTATACGCTGGACGGCCCCACGCTCGTCGTCGCGCTCGACATCGAGAACACGGGCCGCGAAGCGCTGCCTTTCGGCTTGGGCGTGCATCCGTTTTTCGTGCGCGATGCCGACACTGAACTCTCGGCTGCCGCCGGCGGCCTGTGGCTTTCCGGTGACGACTGGCTGCCGGTGCGTCATGTGCCGGCGCCGCCGGCGTGGCAATTCGGCGTGGCGTATCCGTTGCCGGACACCCTCGTCAATCACGCTTTTACCGGCTGGAGCGGGCAGGCGGCGGTAGTGTGGCCGAAGCGCCGCCTGTCGCTGAATATCGCCGCGGACACCGATTACTACGTGCTGTACACGCCGCCTGGTGAAGACTTCTTCTGCTTCGAACCGGTGGATCATCCGATCAACGCGATGAATCTGGCCGGCGGCGCGGGCGAAAACGGCATGACCTTGCTGGGGCGCGGCGAGCGCCTGACGCGCACCTTCCGCTTCACCGTCGAGCGCACCGGTTTGCGTTCGATGCCGGGCGCGCGCGGTTCGAAGCGGCGCCAGTAGCGAGGCTGGCGCGGCCTGTCGTGCAGGACGGGTAAAATACGCGCCACTTTCCGATTACCGGCTCGCCGCGAGACCCACCATGTCCAATTTCATCCAGACACTCAACGACGCCTGGCAGCGCACCAACTCGCTGCTGTGCGTCGGCCTCGACCCCGAGCCCAGCAAATTCCCGGGCGCGCTCGCGGGCCGTCCCGAAGCGATTTTCGATTTTTGCCGCACCATCGTCGACGCGACCGCGCCGTACGCGTCGTCGTTCA
The DNA here is from genome assembly GCF_900996225.1 of Paraburkholderia sp. BCC1884. Lineage (GTDB taxonomy): Bacteria > Pseudomonadota > Gammaproteobacteria > Burkholderiales > Burkholderiaceae > Paraburkholderia. The sequence continues at coordinate 11,837 of NZ_CAAJGL010000134.1, forward strand.
AGCCGCAGATCGCCTACTTCGCGGCGCACCGCGCGGAAGATCAGCTGGAGCAGTTGATCGCGCACATTCACGCGCATCATCCGGGGCTGCCGGTGATTCTGGATGCGAAGCGCGGCGACATCGGCAGTACCGCCGAGCAATACGCACGCGAGGCGTTCGAGCGCTACCAGGCCGATTCGGTGACGGTGAATCCGTATATGGGTTTCGATTCGATCCAGCCGTATCTGGAGCACGAAGGTAAGGGCGTGATCGTGCTGTGCCGTACGTCGAATCCGGGTGGCTCGGATCTGCAGTTCCTGGAAACCGCTGGGCGTCCGTTGTATCAGGTCGTCGCGCAACTGGCGGCGGATAAGTGGAATGCGAGCGGCCAACTGGCGTTGGTGGTCGGCGCGACGTTCCCGAAGGAAATCGAAGCGGTGCGGGGGATCGTCGGCGATATGCCGTTGCTGATTCCGGGCATCGGCGCGCAAGGCGGCGACGTACAGGCGACCGTCAACGCGGGTCGTACCGCGAATGGTACGGGTATGTTGATCAACTCGTCGCGCGCGATCATCTACGCAGGTAAGGATGATGATTTCGCGGAAGCCGCGGCGAAGGCCGCGATGGAAACGCGAGACCGGATCAACGCGTTTCGCTGAGGATTGGCGGCTGTCGATCAGCCGCGTAGTGATGAGCGGCCGGAGCGGGCCTGTCGAGCCGCAGCCAGGTTAGCCGGCAGGGCCCAGAGCCAGGCTAGCCAGCAGGGCCCAACCGCGTGATGAACGCCGCATGCAGCGGATGTTGCGCCTCCAGCGCACCGACATCCGCTAATTCAAACTCGCTGAATTCGAAGCCCGGTGCGACGGTGCAGCCTACCAGCGCAAACGTCGCCGGATCGGCGCACTCCGCTGCAAACCACCAACCCGCCGGCACTACCGCTTGAAAGACCGCGTCGGGATGCGTCAGCGCATTGCCCAGCTTGTGCGTGATCAGCGTCCCGCTTTCGTCGAGCACATGCACGTTCAGCGGTTCGCCTGCGTAAAAATGCCAGACCTCGTCGGACTGGATTCGGTGCCATGCCGAATGCGCGCCATCGCACAGCAGGTAATAGATCGCCGTCGATGCCGAACGCGTTTGCGCTAAGCCATCGGCGCGCGTGACACGCTGTTCCGACCGGTACGTCTCGTTGAAAAATCCGCCTTCGGGATGCGGCTTCAGATCGAAGCGGCGGATCAGTTCGTCCCGGGCTGCGGTCGCGGTTCCGCTTGATGTTGAAGTAACGAGCGAATCAGGCATCGGCGTGCGGCCCTCGAATGGAAATCAGTGTTCACGCTCATCGAGCAGGGCGAGCACGCCGCGCAACGCGTGCGCCGCCGCCTGCGCGCGGATTTTCTCGCGATCGCCCTTGAATACCTTCGTTTCGACCGACGTATGCAACCGGTTGCTCCAGCCGAACGACACCATGCCGACCGGTTTCGTTTCGGTGCCGCCGCCCGGACCGGCGACGCCGGTGATCGACAGCGACACCTGCGCGCGGCTGTTGCGCAGCGCGCCTTCGGCCATCGCACGCGCCACCTGTTCGCTGACCGCGCCGTGCTTCTCGATCAGATCGGCCGGCACGCCGATCATCTCGCTCTTTGCCTGATTCGAATACGTGACGAAGCCGCGTTCGAACCAGCCGCTGCTGCCGGAGATATCGGTGATCGCGGTGGCCACCATGCCGCCCGTGCAGGACTCGGCGGTGACGAGCATCAGACGTTCGTCGCGCAGGCGGTTGCTCACGCGAATCGCGAGCTGATGAACCACGGTATCGGTAGGCATGGCGTCAATCCGGAAAACGGTGGCCGGCAGGGAAGTCCCGGCGGCGCGGCGGCCACCGGGCAGCGATTAAACCGACATGCGCCAGAGCGCAATGACGAGCAGCGTGAAAAACGCGGCGACCAGGTCATCGAACATGATGCCAAAGCCACCTTTCAGACGGCGGTCGAAATAACCGATGGGCGGCGGTTTCACCATGTCGAAGAAGCGGAACACGATGAACGCCCAAAACTGGCCGGTCAGCGTGACCGGCGTGACCATCACCAGCACGAGCCAGAATGCGACGATTTCGTCCCACACGACCGGCGAGGGATCGTCGGTGCCGAGTTTCTTCGCGGTAAAGCCGCAAATCGCAATGCCGCCGACAAAGCCCACGGCGATCAGCAAGCCCCATTCGATCACGGTCAGATACCGGCTCAGCACCGCGAACGACGCCCACGCGAACAGCGTGCCCATGGTGCCGGGCGCAACCGGCGACAAGCCGCTGCCGAAACCCAGCGACAGAATGTGCAGCGGATGCGACAGCATGAAACGCGCGGTTGCGCGGCGCGGCTGGGAGCGTGGTGGGCGCGGATCGGGGGCTTGTGGCGCCAGGGGCGGCTCGCCGCGGATGAGATCGTCGGCCGGGCCGAGCGGAGGATCAGTCTGCATGGAAGTGGTCGAAGCCTTGCAACGTCAGGATGAGCGGCGCGCCGGCGGCGTCGCGCCAGCCGATCGCCGGGCGGTCGGCCGCCGTTTGAAGTGCGCTTATTGTACCGATGCGGGTGACCGGTACATTCACCTCGCGACCGGCTTTTTCGACGGCGGCGCGGGCCGTGGCGGGCGCTGTGAAGCAGAGCTCGTAGTCGTCGCCGCCGGCCAGCGTGCAGCGTTGCTGAATGTCGGGCGACAGACGGCGTAACGCGGCGGAACGTGGAATCGCGTCGATATCGACAGTGGCTTGCATCGTCGAGCGCTCGAGAATGTGCAGCAGGTCGCCGGCGAGGCCGTCCGACAGATCGAGCGCCGCGTGGGCGATGCCGCGCAGCGCGAGTCCGAGCGCTACACGCGGTTCCGGCCGTTCGAGGGCGCGGCGAAACGTCGCAGTGTCGGCGGCATCGGCCGACCACTCGGCGCGCTGGAGGCCAAGGCCCGCGCGTGCATCGCCGAGCGTGCCGGAAATCCAGATATCGTCGCCTGGCTGGGCGGCGTCGCGCCGCAACGCCGCGCGCGGCGGCACGCTGCCGAATACCGTAATGCACAGATTCAACGGGCCGCCCGTCGTATCGCCGCCGATCAGCTCGCATCCATGGCGCTCGGCCAGCGCGAAAAGTCCGTTGCTGAAGGCGGCAAGCCAGGCTTCGTCGGCTTTGGGCAGGGAGAAGGCCAGCGTGAATGCCTGCGGCTGGGCGCCCATTGCAGCGAGGTCCGACAGGTTGACCGCGAGCGCCTTATGACCCAGCGCTTCAGGATCGACATCCGCGAAGAAGTGGCGGCCTTCTACCAGCATATCCGTCGATATCGCCAGCATTTCGCCCGCTCGCGGCGCGAGCAATGCGCAATCGTCACCGATGCCGAGCGCGCCGTTTGCGGCATCGGAGGATTGCGCCGACGCGCGGCGGGCAAAGAAGCGGTCGATCAGCGAGAACTCGGAGAGCATGGTGGCGATGGGTCAGCGGATAAGTGCCGCGAACTGCGGCTAACGGCGCGCATTGTACAAAGTTGCCGGCGGCACTTTCCTCGATCCGCCAATGATCCGGTTTCGGGCCGCGTACGCGCCGAAGCACGTCCCGTCAGCCTTTCACTCTGTTTCAGTCGCGGCAGTTGTACCCGTATTGAAGGAATAAGGTCAGCAATTGGGGCTACAATGCCGTCGAACATCTATTCTAATCCGCACTTCGAAGCCCGCCTTATGTCGACTCCCGTCAATAGCAAACTCCGCGAAGCCGCCCTCGATTATCACGAGTTCCCCACCCCGGGGAAAATCGCGATCGCTCCCACCAAGCAGATGATCAACCAGCGCGACCTCGCGTTGGCGTACTCGCCTGGCGTTGCGTTCGCGTGTGAGGAAATCGTCGAAAACCCGCTCAACGCCGCGCGTTTCACCGCTCGCAGCAACCTGGTGGGCGTGGTCACGAACGGCACCGCGGTGCTGGGTCTGGGCAACATCGGGCCGCTCGCCTCGAAGCCGGTCATGGAAGGCAAGGCCGTCCTGTTCAAGAAGTTCGCCGGCATCGACGTGTTCGATATCGAGTTGAACGAGTCCGATCCGCACAAGCTGGTCGAGGTGATCTGCGCGCTCGAACCGACTTTTGGCGGCATCAACCTGGAAGACATCAAGGCGCCGGATTGCTTCATCGTCGAACGCGAATGCCGCAAGCGCATGAAGATTCCGGTGTTCCACGACGACCAGCACGGCACGGCCATCGTCGTCGCAGCGGCGATCACCAATGGTCTGAAAGTGGTCGGCAAGGACATCAAGAACGTCAAGCTGGTGTCGTCGGGGGCGGGCGCTGCGGCGCTGGCCTGTCTGGACCTGCTGGTCGACATCGGCCTGCCGCTTGAAAACATCACCGTGACCGATCTGGCCGGCGTGGTCTACAAAGGCCGCGTCGAACTGATGGACCCGGACAAGGAGCGCTTCGCGCGTGAAACCGATGCTCGCACGCTCGCTGAAGCGATCGGTGGTGCGGATATTTTCCTGGGTCTGTCGGCTGGCGGGGTGCTCAAGCAGGACATGGTCAAGCAGATGGCCGACAAGCCGCTGATTCTCGCGCTTGCCAATCCGACGCCGGAAATCCTGCCGGAACTGGCGCTGGAAGTGCGTCCGGACGCCGTGTTGTGCACGGGCCGCACCGACTATCCGAACCAGGTGAACAACGTGCTGGTGTTCCCGTTCCTGTTCCGCGGCGCGCTGGATGCGGGCGCGACGACGGTCACGCGGGAAATGGAAATCGCGGCGGTCAACGCGATCGCCGAACTGGCGCGCCAGGAACAGAGCGACATCGTCGCTACGGCGTATGGCATTCAGGATCTGTCGTTCGGTCCGGAATACCTGATTCCGAAGCCGTTCGACCCGCGTTTGATCGTCAAGGTCGCGCCGGCCGTGGCGAAGGCCGCGATGGATTCGGGCGTCGCCGAGCGTCCGATCGAAGACATGGACGCGTACGAACAGCATCTGCAGCAGTTCGTGTATCACAGCGGCACGACCATGAAGCCGATCTTCCAGGTGGCGCGTAGCATCGAGCCGGAAAAGAAGCGCATCGTGTTCGCGGAAGGCGAAGAAGAGCGCGTGCTGCGCGCGATGCAGATCATCGTCGACGAAAAGCTGGCCAAGCCGATCCTGATCGGCCGTCCGGCCGTGATCGAACAGCGCATTGCGCGTTACGGTCTGCGTCTGGTCTCGGGGCAGGACTACACGGTCGTGAACACCGACCACGACGAGCGCTACCGCGATTTCTGGCAGGAATACTACAAGATGATGTCCCGCAAGGGCATCACGCCGCAAATGGCGAAGCTGGAGATGCGCCGCCGCACCACGCTGATCGGCGCGATGCTGGTGAAGAAGGGCGAAGCCGACGGCATGATCTGCGGCACGGTCAGCACCACGCATCGCCACCTGCACTTCATCGATCAGGTGATCGGCAAGAAGGCAGGCTGCAACGTCTACGCGGCGATGAATGGCCTCGTGTTGCCGAATCGCCAGATTTTCCTGGTCGACACGCACGTGAACGTCGATCCGACGCCGGAGCAGCTGGCCGAAATTACGATCATGGCGGCGGAAGAAGTGCGCCGTTTCGGCATCGAGCCGAAGGTCGCCTTGCTGTCGCACTCGAACTTCGGTTCGAGCAACGCGCCGACGGCGCAGAAGATGCGCGACACGCTGGAACTGCTGCGTCAGCGCGCGCCGGATCTGCAAGTCGACGGCGAAATGCACGGCGACGTCGCACTCGACGCGAATCTGCGCCGCGAAGTGCTGCCCGACTCGACGCTCGAAGGCGATGCGAACCTGCTGGTCCTGCCGAACATCGACGCGGCCAACATCTCGTACAACCTGCTGAAGACCGCTGCGGGCAACAACATCGCGATCGGCCCGATGCTGCTTGGCGCAGCTCAGCCGGTGCACGTGCTGACTGCGTCGGCGACGGTGCGCCGGATCGTCAACATGACCGCCCTGCTGGTGGCGGACGTGATCGCCGCCCGCTAAAGCCCGCTTCGGGTGACGTGCGGCGGCGCATCGAGCGTGCGCCGGGCGAAAAAAAAGGCGTGCCCGCAACGGGCACGCCTGCGGGTGGACAGGGGATTGCCACCCTAAAGATTGCATCGGCACGCACTCTACTTTCAAGACTTCAGCGACCTCACGCCCGTGCGCTTGTTTGGTCTTTCGTAAGCTTGATTGGGATAATTTTAGCTCGACTAAGCGATATATTCTGTCAAAAGTCGTCAAAGCCGCTGCTGGGGCCCTTTTCGGTCCGATCGGAGGGCTGGGGACGCCCGGAGAACGTTGATTCTCAACGCTAATAGCGATACCCTTACGACTTTCATGGTCGTCAAACTCGTGATCTAACAGCGGGGAACCCTGATACATGGCACGCAAGTGGCTGCGCTTGAAAGGCGTGCTGATCGGTGCTTTGACGCTGTGCGCAGTCTCCGGCTCCGTGCCTGGCGCGTTTGCGCGCGACTCCACGGTAGACGTGCCGGTGCAGGGCACGATCGCGTTGCCGACGTTGCCACGCGAAGCGGTCAATACATTGAACTTGATTGCCGCCGGCGGGCCTTACCCGTATGAGAAGGACGGCGTCGTATTCGGCAATCGCGAACGGTTGCTGCCGCCGCATCGGCGCGGCTACTACCACGAATACACCGTTCCCACGCCTCGCTCACGTAATCGCGGGGCGCGTCGCATCGTCTGCGGTGGTCCGCTACAGCGAACCGACAATTGTTATTACTCGGACGACCACTACACCAGTTTTAATCGTATTGTTGAATGACATCGGGATGAACGGCATGAGCGACAACGTCTACGCGCACGACTCCGGAGTCGCGACGGATCTTTTCGCGGCCGGCGACGGCAATTTGTTCCAACGCGTCATGCAGATGCGCGCCGGCGATCAGGGCCGCGAGAACCAGAGCGAAGCAGGCACTGTGGTTTCATCGAACGAGGAGCCCATGAGTCTTTTCAAGACCGTACGACCGAACATCGTACAGTCGATCCGCGCGTTTCGCGTGCAGGATCTAGCTGACGAAGCCAACCAACTCGGCCAGCATTTTCTGTATGCGTACTGTGCGAACGCTCAGTCCAAGCAGGAAGTGCTCGAGACGATCGCCACCTCGTTCCTGTTTCCGAAGCATTTCGGCAAAAATTACGACGCGCTTTACGATTGTCTGACCGATCTGGTTCATAAAGCTGGCGCGCAGCCCGGTTTCGTGATCGTGCTGGAACAATTGCCGGTCGCGCAGAAATTCGATAAGGAAGGGCGCGAAACGCTGCTCGACGTGTTCCGCGAAGCCGCCGAGTTCTGGGCCGAGCGCAAGGTCGCGTTCCGGGTGTTTTACTCGTTCGCCTGATCCGTTTGCCCAATGCAGCGCTTGCTGCAGCATGAAAAAGCCCGCCGATCGGCGGGCTTTTTCTTTGGATGACCGATTTGGCAGCCGATGCCTGCTTTACCAGGCGCCCCAGCGAGCAGCCAGCGCCGACAGCACCGCGATGCCCGCAGTTTCGGTGCGCAAGACACGCGGCCCGAGGCCGACTGCGGTGAAACCGTGATCGGTCGCCGCGGCTTCTTCGGCGGCGGAAAAGCCACCTTCCGGGCCGACCAGCACCGTCACGCGGCCTTGCGGCGGATTGGCCGGCAGGGCCGAAAAGCTGATGCTCGCGCGCGGCGACAGCAAAATCCGCAACTCGCCTTCTTCCGGCGCGCGCGGGAGGGCGCCGAGCCAGGTGGCGATTTCGCGCACCGGCATGACTTCGGGCAAGCGATTACGCCCGCACTGTTCGCACGATGCCCGAACAATCCCCTGCCAATGCGCATGCCGCCGTAGCGCTCGCTCGCCGCTCAGTCGCACGACGCTGCGCGTAGTGGTCAGCGGCACGAAGCAGGACGCGCCGAGTTCGACGGCCTTTTCGATCAGCCAGTCCATCTTGTCGCCGCCCGCAATGCCTTGCGCAAGCGTGAGCTGATACGGCGCTTCGACTTCGATGTCACGGAATTCGCGGATTTTGACTTGCGCCGAACGGCGTTCGACTTCGACGAGTTCGGCGCTGTATTCGCCGCCTTCGCCATTGAACAGCACGATCGAATCGCCCGGCTGCAGACGCAGCACGAGAATGTGGCGTACGACGTCATCGGGAAGCTGCATGATGTCGTCGGGTTGGAGCGGCGTACCGACGAAGAAGCGAGGCATCAGAAAAATACTCATTGGTTCAGGAAAGGTGGCGAGCGAGCGCCCAACGGTAGCCGTCCAGATCTTCGACCTGGGCGAACCGGTCGCCCCAGAACTGATCTTGTGGCTCGCTCAGCGATTTTGCCCCGGCGGCGAGCGCCCGGGTATAAACCGCGTCGACATCGTCGACATAGACATAGAACGATTGAGGCGCAATCGCGCCCGCGCTTTTCGGTGTTTTCGCCGCCGAGCCGAACGCGCCTTCCGGCGCGAACATCACGATCAACTGGCCCTGATAGATCATCTCGACATGCATGACGACACCGTCGTCCTGGACACTGTCGCGCACCGCGAAGCCGAAAGCCGCTTCGAAGAACGCGCTCGTGGCACGGGCGTCGCGCACCGTCAGATAAGGGGTCAACCAGGGCACACCGGCTGGGCGGGAGGCGGTCATGGGATTCTCCGGATCTTTGAGGTGGGCAGGATGCGTGCTGCGAGTCCAGCCGGACGGTCGTCTATCGATATGCCGATAGCGCGGTCCGACCGAACCGTGCATTGTGCCCACGCGTTAGCGGGATAGCTTTAAGAATTGACTTAGTTTATCGCGCACTGACGGGGATGCCGAGAGCAGTGCGGCGTGCATCGCCGGATCGTAGTGTTTCAGCGAATGGATTCGACGCGCGGCCAGGCGCTCGGCGAGCGTGGTTTCAGAAAGCGCAGCGGGGTCGAGCGTGTCGCTGGCGGTCGCCATCATCCAGAGCGAGCCGTACAGCGGCACGAACGCACTGATCGTGCGGACGATGGCGAACGCCTCGCGCAAGTCGTCGAGCAGGCCGGCGACGCGTTGCGCGTGGAAATGGGGCGAGCCGAGATGCACGGAGAGTGCGGCGAGCGGACTCATCACGCGTTTGAGCTGGGCGTAGAAGGACGGCGTGTAAAAACTCGCGGCGGGCGAGTCGGGCGGCGTGAGGTCGAATACCACCAGATCGAACTGCCCTGGCGCGGCCGCTGCCACGTAATGCGCGGCGTCACCGATGACGAGTTCGACGCGCGGGTCGTCTAAAGCACCGCCGTGGACCTCGGGCAAATGCTCGCGCGTCAGCCGGACGACCTGTTCATCGAGTTCCGCCACCACGATCCGCGCAATGTCGGGATGTTTGAGCAATTGCCGCGCGGCGCCGCCGTCCCCGCCGCCCAGCACCAGTGCCGCTCGCGGCGACGGATGCGTCAGCGCGGCCGGATGCACCATGCATTCGTGATAGATGAACTCGTCGCCGGTGGACGTCATCGGGCGTCCGTCGAGCGTGAAGAGGCGGCCGAGCTGCGGCGTGTCCCAGACCTCGATCCGCTGATAAGGCGAATCGACGAGCGCGAGCCGCTGCGCCTGCGGAAATCCGTAGACGGCGTCGAGGCTCGGGTGGAACAACAGCGGTGCACTCACGACAGGCGGGCTCCGGCTGGAGCGTGGTGGTTCAGGTTGCTCAATTGTAAAGGCCGAAGCGCGGCGCGGTCCGGCGGCCCGCTCGCGTCGCAGGACGACGCGCCTTTCCGAACCGGCCCCGCCATCAACGTCTGCTAGAATGTCACGCTTTCAGCCTTGTCCGTTTGCTCTGCCCGTTTCGCGTCTGCTGGCGCCGCATCGTGCGCCGGGGCAAGTGGCCGCCGAGCATCCGGGACTCAAGCGCACTCCGCTTTCTGACTCTGTCTTCGGACTCGACATGACGACCCCGTCTCCCGCACCCACCTCCCTGATGGCCAACGCAATCCGTGCGCTGGCCATGGACGCCGTTCAAAAAGCAAATTCCGGCCACCCCGGCATGCCGATGGGCATGGCCGAAATCGGCGTGGCTTTGTGGTCGCGTCATCTGCGCCACAACCCGAAGAATCCGCAATGGTTCGATCGCGACCGTTTTGTGCTGTCGAACGGTCACGGCTCGATGCTGCTGTACTCGCTGCTGCATCTCACCGGCTACGATCTGCCGATCGAAGAGCTGAAGAACTTCCGCCAGATGCATTCGAAGACGCCGGGTCACCCGGAATACGGCATCACGCCGGGCGTCGAAACAACCACCGGGCCGCTCGGCCAGGGTCTGGCAAACGCGGTCGGCATGGCGCTCGCCGAGTCGCTGCTCGCGACCGAATTCAACAAGCCTGACGCATCGATCGTCGACCACCACACGTACGTGTTCGTCGGCGACGGTTGCCTGATGGAAGGCATCTCGCACGAAGCCTGCTCGCTCGCCGGCGTGCTGAAGCTGAACAAGCTGATCGCGTTCTACGACGACAACGGCATCTCGATCGACGGCGAAGTGGTCAACTGGTTCCACGACGATACGCCCAAGCGCTTCGAAGCCTATGGCTGGAACGTGGTCCCGAACGTGGTCGGCCACGACGTCGACGCAGTCGATGCGGCGATCAAGCAAGCCAAGCTGTCCGACAAGCCGACGCTGATCTGCTGCAAGACCGTGATCGGCGAAGGCGCGCCGACCAAGGCCGGCAGCCACGATTCGCACGGCGCGCCGCTCGGCGACAAGGAAATCGCGGCAACGCGCGAAGCGATCGGCTGGAAGTGGGAGCCGTTCGTCATTCCGCAGGAAGTCTATGCAGCGTGGGACGCGAAGGAAGCGGGCGCGCGCATCGAATCGGATTGGGACAAGTCGTTCGCCGCCTACCAGGCCAAGTACCCGACGGAAGCCGCCGAGTTCACGCGCCGCATGGCCAAGCAATTGCCGGCCGACTGGGCAGAGAAGGCGCAGGCGATCATCGCCGGCGCGAACGAACGCGCGGAAACCATCGCGACGCGTAAGGCTTCGCAACAGGCTATCGAAGGTTTGTCGACCGTGCTGCCGGAACTGCTCGGCGGCTCCGCCGACCTGACCGGTTCGAACCTGACCAACTGGAAGGCCGCCAAGCCCGTGCGGGTGAACGCTGAAGGCAAGGCCGCCGGCAACTACGTCAACTACGGCGTGCGCGAATTCGGCATGAGCGCCGCGATCAACGGCGTCGCGCTGCATGGCGGCTTCAAGGCCTTCGGCGGCACGTTCCTGACGTTCTCGGACTACAGCCGCAACGCGCTGCGCGTCGCCGCGCTGATGCACGCACCGTCGATCTTCGTGTTCACGCACGACTCGATCGGTCTCGGCGAAGACGGTCCGACCCATCAGTCGATCGAACAGGTATCGAGCCTGCGTCTGATCCCGAATCTGCAAGTGTGGCGCCCGGCCGATACGGTGGAAACGGCGGTGTCCTGGACCCACGCGGTCGAGCATCACGGTCCGTCGGTCCTGATCTTCAGCCGTCAGAACCTGCTGTTCTCGGAGCGCACGGACGCGCAGATCGCCAACATCGCGAAGGGCGGTTACGTGCTGCGCGACTGGAACGACGAGATCCCCGCGCGCAAGATCATCCTGATCGCCACGGGTTCGGAAGTCGAACTGGCGCTCAACGCAGTCGAGCCGCTGGCACGCGAAGGCATTGGCGCCCGCGTCGTGTCGATGCCGTCCACCACGGTGTTCGACAAGCAGGACGCCGAGTACCGCGAGCGCGTGTTGCCGCAGGGCGTGCGCCGCGTTGCGATCGAAGCGGGCGTGACGGATTTCTGGCGCAAGTACGTGGGTCTGGAAGGCGGCGTGGTCGGGATCGACACGTTTGGCGAATCGGCCCCGGCTGGCGTGTTGTTCAAGCATTTCGGCTTCACCGTCGAGCACGTGGTAGAGACGGCCAAAGCCGCACTCGGCTGATCCTGGTCAGGCGTTGCCGGTCCGCGTGCGAACGCACGGCAACGTCGTCAGTCAGACGGATAGAGACGTATTTTTTTAGCCATCAGGAGATAGACCATGACGATTCGCGTCGCAATCAACGGCTACGGCCGGATCGGCCGCAACACGCTGCGCGCCTTCTATGAAAACGGCAAGAAGCACGATATCGAAATCGTCGCCATCAACGATCTCGGCGATGCCAAGACCAATGCTCACCTGACGCAGTACGACACCGCGCACGGCAAGTTCCCGGGCGAAGTGTCGGTAGATGGCGACTACCTGGTCGTCAACGGCGACAAGATTCGCGTGCTCGCGAACCGCAACCCGGCTGAACTGCCGTGGGGCGAGCTGAACGTCGACGTCGTGCTGGAATGCACGGGCTTTTTCACGACCAAGGAAAAGGCGAGCGCGCACATCAAGGGTGGCGCGAAGAAGGTCATCATCTCGGCGCCGGGCGGTAAGGATGTCGACGCGACGATCGTCTACGGCGTGAACCATCACGTGCTGAAGGCATCGGACACGGTGATCTCGAACGCATCGTGCACGACCAACTGCCTGGCACCGCTCGTCAAGCCGCTGAACGACAAGATCGGCCTCGTGAACGGCCTGATGACGACGATCCACGCGTACACGAACGACCAGGTTCTGACGGACGTGTACCACGAAGACCTGCGCCGCGCGCGCTCGGCGACGCACAGCCAGATCCCGACCAAGACCGGCGCTGCGTCGGCGGTCGGCCTGGTGCTGCCGGAACTGAACGGCAAGCTGGACGGCTACGCGATTCGCGTCCCGACGATCAACGTGTCGGTGGTCGACCTGTCGTTCATCGCCGCGCGCGACACGACGGTCGAAGAAGTCAACGCGATCATGAAGGAAGCGTCGGAAGGCTCGCTGAAGGGCATCCTCGGTTACAACGAGGCACCGCTGGTGTCGATCGACTTCAACCACAACCCGGCTTCGTCGACGTTCGACTCGACGCTGACCAAGGTGTCGGGCCGTCTGGTGAAGGTGTCGAGCTGGTACGACAACGAGTGGGGCTTCTCGAACCGCATGCTGGACACGGCCGTGGCATTGGCCAACGCGAAGTAAGGTATTGCGCTTCGTGTCTTGCCTCGCAACGCCGGCTTCGAGCCGGTGGCGGGGGCAAAGGCAAAAAAGCCGCTCTTCGGAGCGGCTTTTTTATGCTTGCGGCGTCGGGAAATAAACGCCGGCGCGCTGCGCGGCGTTGGAGATGTGCGTCTCGATCGCCTTGCCAGCTGCCGATGAGTCGCGTGCCTTCAGGGCGTCCAGGATCGCGCGATGCTCCGTGTACGTGGACAGCACCAACTCGCGCCGGTAAAACGGCATGCGCTGACTTTCCTTCATGACCTCCGCGCTGCTGCTCAGGATCGACTCGATTGCCGCGTTGCCGGCAATGCTCACGATCCGCATGTGGAAGTCGTAGTCGAGGCGAGCGGCTTCGTCGAGTTCGTCGCAGGCGAGCGCCGTTTGCATAGCCGTGATGTTCTCTTCGAACCAGGCGAGGTCGGAATCGCTCACCGCCAACGCCGCCATGCGCGCGATAAAGCCTTCCAGCGCGAAGCGCATCTGATACGTGTCGGGCAGCGACGATTGCTCCGCGAAGCGCCACGGTTGCGCGCTTGCCGCTTGCGCACTTTCCACATAAACGCCTTTGCCGGGGCGAATCAGCAGTAGACCGAGCGCTTCCAGCGTGGAGAGTGCCTCGCGCAACGACGCGCGGCTGATAGACAGTTCTTCCGAGAGCTGACGCTGCGCCGGCAACAGGCTACCCACCGGATAGACGCCCGCCTCGATCCGCTCGCGGATGATCGCGATGGCGGCGTCGGTCACGGTATGCGGGACGTTTTTCATTGTGGCTCACTTGAAGGTCCGGTCTGACCAGCATTCTAATACGCGGTCCGAACTGTCGTGCAGCTTGCTATTTACCGCCATTGATCCGATCTGAAACAGCGGGAAAAACAACGGGTAAACACTGTTCTATGAATCCTTGACGTCAGTATATCGGCTTCCTACTATTCTCCATAACAGCACTGGTCGGACCAGTCTGAACAGATGTTTTTAGAAACCAGGAGGAAGCCGTGTTGAAATTTTTCAATTCGCTGTTTGGCCGGGTCGTCATAGCGTTGGTGGCGGGCATCGTGATCGGCGCGATATTTCCGCATTTCGCCCAATCGCTGCGCCCGCTCGGCGACGGCTTTCTCAAGCTGATCAAAATGGTGATCGGCCCGATTGTGTTCTGTGTCGTGGTGAGCGGCATGGCGCACGCCGGCGATCTGCGCAAAGTGGGACGCGTCGGTTTGAAGGCGGTGGTCTATTTCGAGGCGATGACGACCATCGCGCTCGTGATCGGCGCTGTGCTGGCATACGCCACGCGGCCGGGCGTCGGCATGAACATCGACCTGCATTCGCTCGATCCCGCCTCGCTCGCGACATATACCGAAAACGCCAAGAGCCTGAAGGACACGGCGGGCTTTCTGCTGAAGATCATCCCCGACACGGCGATCAACGCGTTCGCGACCGGCGACATCCTGCAAATCCTTGTGTTCTCGGTGTTGTTCGGCTCGGCGCTGTCCTTGCTCGGCAAGAAGGCCGAGCGCGTAAGCAGTTTGATCGACGAACTGTCGCAAGTGTTTTTTCGTGTGATGGGTTTCATCATCAAGTTGGCGCCGCTCGGCGTGCTCGGCGCGATCGCGTTCACCACCGGCACGTACGGCGTCGAGTCGCTCAAGCAACTCGGCATGCTGGTACTCGTGTTCTACGCGAGCTGCATCGTGTTCGTGGTGGTCGTGCTGGGCGTCGTCATGCGGCTTGCCGGCTTCAGCATCTTCAAGCTGATTCGCTATCTGCGCGAGGAACTGTCGATCGTGCTCGGCACCGCTTCGTCCGATGCCGTGCTGCCGCAGATCATGCGCAAGCTCGAATGGATGGGCGTGAAGGATTCGACCGTCGGCCTCGTCATTCCGACCGGTTACTCCTTCAATCTCGATGGCTTTTCGATCTATCTCACGCTTGCGGTGATTTTCATCGCGCAGGCCACCAATACGCCGCTGTCGCTGCATGACCTGATCGTGGTGGTGCTGGTGTCGCTGGTGACGTCGAAGGGCGCGCACGGCATTCCAGGCTCGGCGATCGTGATTCTGGCCGCCACCCTGTCCGCGATTCCGGCGATTCCCGTGCTTGGCCTCGTGCTGATCCTGCCGGTCGACTGGTTCGTCGGCATTGCGCGCGCGTTGACTAACCTGATCGGCAATTGCGTGGCGACGGTGGTGGTCGCCGTGTGGGAAAACGATATCGACCGGGCGCGTGCGCATCGCGTGCTGAATCGCGATGCGGCGCTGCGTTTCGTGCCGGCCGGCGAGGACTCGAATAGGGAACCGGCTGCTGGGAGCCATGCCCCGGCTGTTTGATAAACGGCGATTCACGGCGATGGTCTCGGCGCGCTTCGCGCCAGACCGAGCGCTACTGACCGACCCGCGCCCGTCGAACCGGCGCCCCATGATTGCGCGCCAACGGCGCGCGTTCCCTGTGCCGGCGGATCGCATGAACCGCCGGCCCTTCAACCTCTTCGCTGCCTGACCGAGACTATGGCCAATCCGATCGTCGACCCAAACGCTCCCGTTTTCACGCGTCGTTACATGAATCTCGCCGATCCGCGTCTGGGCGCAAAAGCGCTCTATGCCAGCGACGAATTCTTCGCGCCGAAGGAACGCATGCTGGAACCGCAACCGGCGGTGTTCATCCCCGGCAAATACGACGACCACGGTAAGTGGATGGACGGTTGGGAAACCCGTCGCAAGCGCACCACCGGCCACGACTCTTGCGTGATCCGGCTGGCGCGGCCAGGCGTCGTGTACGGCGTCGATCTGGATACGAGTCATTTCACCGGCAATTTTCCGCCGGCGGCATCGATCGATGCCTGTTACGTGGACGGCGACGTACCGCCCGACAACGCCGACTGGCAAACGCTGGTGCCGGCCACCACGCTGCAGGGCAACCAGCATCACTACGTCGGCGTGAACGACGCGCGCGCCTTCACGCACCTGCGCGTGAACCTGTTCCCCGACGGCGGTCTCGCGCGCCTGCGTGTGTACGGCCAGCCGAAACGCGACTGGGAGCGCGTCGAGCGCGGCACGCTGCTCGATCTCGCCGCTATTGAAAACGGTGCGTATCTGGTTGCCGCGAACAACCAGCATTTCGGACCCGCCTCGCAGATGCTGATGCCAGACCGCGGCGTCGACATGGGCGACGGCTGGGAAACGCGCCGCCGCCGTGAACCGGGCAACGACTGGGCGATCGTCGCGCTCGCGCGGCCGGGCGTGATCCGCAAAATCGAAGTGGACACGGCGCACTTCAAGGGCAATTTCCCCGACCGCTGCTCGCTGCAAGCCGCCTCGGTGACGGGTGGCACGGACGATTCGCTCGTCACGCAGGCGATGTTCTGGCCGCTGCTGCTCGACGAGCAGAAACTGCAAATGGATCACGTGCACGCGTTCACGGACGGCGTCGCATCGCTCGGCCCGGTGACGCATGTGCGTTTCAATATCTTTCCCGACGGCGGCGTGTCGCGCCTGCGTTTGTGGGGCGAACTCGCCTGACGGAGTGGCGTCGGTGAAGACATTGCAGATAGAACGTCTGACGCGAGCGGCGTTCGCGCCGTTCGGCGACGTGATCGAGCTCGACGGTGCGCGCCATTTCCCGATCAACGGCGGCACGACCGAGCGCTTTCACGACCTCGCGACGGTCGATGTGGCGGAGCAGAGTGGCCGTCCGTTGATCAACCTGTTTCGTGCGCAACCGCGTGCATGGCCGGTCGAACTCGCGCTGATGGAGCGGCATCCGCTCGGCAGTCAGGCTTTCATTCCCTTAACCGCGTGCCGTTATCTGGTGGTGGTCGCGCCGGCCGGCGACTTCGACCCGGCGGCCATGCGCGCCTTCTGGACCGAGACGTGGCAAGGGGTGAACTATGCGAAGGGCGTCTGGCATCATCCGCTGCTGGCGCTCGATCAGGTGTGCGATTTCATCGTGGTGGACCGCGGCGGCGCGCAACCCAATTGCGATGAATTGCCATTGACCGAAGCCTGGCGGCTTGCTGTCGAACCGCTGGCCGAACTGACGGAGTAGGCGCGAGGCAGAAGCGCGGCAACCTCGCCGCAACAGCATGGCAACCGCGCGGCATCCTCCCCGCAACCTCGCCGCAAACGCCAAAAGGCCCGGTCGATTCGCATCGGCCGGGCCTTTTCCTGCCTACCTGGCCGCGCACCCCGGCGCGGCCAGACATCGCGTCAATGCTTGCGATGCGGGCAATTTTCCTTGATGCAGGCACCGTACAGCGCGAGCGCGTGTTCCTGCAGCTTGAAGCCGCGTTCCTTCGCAATGGACTGCTGACGGCTTTCGATTTCCGAGTCGAAAAATTCTTCGACGAGCCCGCAATCGAGGCACACGAGGTGGTCGTGGTGCGACCCTTCGTTCAGTTCGAACACCGCTTTACCCGACTCGAAGTTGCTGCGCGACAGCAGGCCGGCCTGCTCGAACTGCGTCAGCACGCGATACACGGTTGCCAGGCCGATATCGAGTTCTTCGTGCAACAGGTTGCGGTACACATCTTCGGCCGTCAGGTGACGCACCGGGCTGTGCTGGAAAATCTCAAGGATTTTGAGGCGCGGAAGGGTCGCCTTGAGCCCGATATTCTTGAGATCGGTTGGATTGGTCATGACAAGGGATCCCTAGAGTACAATGCTGGGCTCTCATAGTAATGTGTTTTTGCCGTTCTGGTCATCTTCGATGGAATGAAACTCGCGCGGCTCGTCAACGGGCCCGCACGGTGAGTGAAATGATTTCAAAATCTCAATTGATCTACCGGGGGAGCCGCATGCGGGGTACCTTGATCGCTGTTGCGACTGTCGCGGTTCTTGCCGGATGTTCCACTTACGACAGCCTGACACAGCGCGTTGCCCAAAGCATCACGCCGTACCGGATTACGGTGGTGCAAGGCAATTTCGTCTCAGCGGAGGCCGCTGCGCAAATGCAGGTCGGCATGACGCGGGCGCAAGTGAAGCAGTTGCTGGGCACACCGCTTCTGACCGACATGTTCCATGCGGACCGCTGGGACTACGTGTTCTATTTCAAGCGCGGCTCGACTAGCGTCGTGCAGCAGCGCGATTTCGTGGTGATGTTCACGGGCGACCTTGTCGCGAGCTGGACGGGCGGTGCCGACTTGCCGTCCAACCTGGAGTTGCTGGCAGAAATCGACGGCGACAAGCTGGGCAAGAAGAAGGCCGCGGCGTTGCTGTCGGCGAGCAGCGCGAGTGCTGCGAGCGCGCCGGCTGCTGCCGCATCGGCCACGCAGGCCGCCGCAGCACCCGCAGCCGCAAGCGCGGCCGCCGTGCCGTCGACGGACGCCAACGCAGAAGCGGCGCAAGCCGCCAACCGCGCGACCAATGCGGTGCCTTCGTCCACCGGTTCGCGGCCGAGCGTGCCGTCGGCGCCGACCGCCAATGGCGGTGGCATTCCCTCGCAAGGCCCGACCTCGGCGGGGCAGCCGCAGTTCCAGTTCCATCGTCCGCCGCCGCCGCAAAATCCGAATACGGACAACAGCAATCCGGTCGGCCCGACGGGTCCGCAGAGCAGCAACGGCGGCCCGACGCATAACGCGCCGCTGACTTCGTCGTCGTCCTCGTCGACTTCGGGAACGGGCGGCTAATCGCGCTGTCCGTGTATTAAGACGTGTCGTCGCGCGGGCTTGCCAGCCTTGCGCGGCGCGCGTCGGATTCTCCGCTTTTCCGTCATGTGCGGCGCACGGGTGTGCTGCCCGCCGCCGCTTTTACCCGCTTCAGCCGGGTTGTGCCTTCTCGAACCCTCGTAGCCATGAAAATTGCCATTGCTGGCGCATCGGGCCGTATGGGCCGCATGCTCATCGAAACCGTCCTTAACGATGCTGACGCCACGCTGTCCGGCGCGCTCGACCGTGCGGGCTCCCCGCAACTCGGTCAGGATGCCGGCGCGTTTCTCGGCAAACAGACGGGCGTCCTGCTTACCGACGACGTCGAACGTGTGTTCGCCGAATCCGACTATCTGATCGACTTCACGCGCCCCGAGGGCACGCTGATGCATCTGGAAGCGGCGCAGCGTCACAACGTGAAAATGGTGATCGGCACGACCGGCTTCGACAACGAACAGAAGGCGCTGCTGCGCGCCGCGGCGGACAAGGTCGCTATCATGTTCTCGTCGAACATGAGCGTCGGCGTGAATGTCACGCTGAAGCTGCTGGAGTACGCGGCCAGGCATTTCGCGAACGGCTACGACATCGAAATCATCGAGGCGCATCACCGTCACAAGGTCGATGCGCCGTCCGGCACGGCATTGACGATGGGCGAGGTGATCGCTCACGCGCTCGGCCGCAATCTCGACGACTGCGCGGTCTATAGCCGCGAAGGCGTCACCGGCGAGCGTGATCCGTCCACGATCGGGTTTTCGGCGATTCGCGGTGGCGACATCGTCGGCGATCACACGGTGATGTTCGCGGGGATCGGCGAGCGTATCGAAATCACGCACAAATCGGCGAGCCGTCTGTCGTATGCGCAAGGCGCGCTTCGTGCTGTGCGTTTCCTCGAAGGCCACCCAACCGGTTTCTTCGACATGCAGGACGTGCTCGGCCTGCGTTGAGCCAGTCTCGAGCGCTAGCTGCGGCGGCACGCCCTAGTTAGCGCCCCTGAAACCATTACTCGCGGCGAGGTCAGATGGCAGGCGGCAGCGGCATCATCCATTACCTGGAAACCAGTGACGCGATCACGCACGGCGTCGCCTATGTGCTGCTGGCCATGTCGATTGCGAGCTGGTGCTTTCTGATCGTCAAAAGCTGGATGCTGACGCGCGCGAAGCGGCAGGCCGCGCGCGCGCTCACGCAGTTCTGGCAGGCGCCGACGTTGTCCGAAGGCGTCGCGACTTTGCGGCGCGTCGATCGCGAGCGCGTCTTTCTGCCGCTCGCCGAAGCGGCGCTGCACGCTGCCGAAGTCGAGATTCCGGGCGCGTTGCTGGCGCGCGTCGAGCGTAGTGAGCGGGTTTTGCGCGCGCTGCGGCAAGCGCTGAACGCGTCGCAGCGACGGCTCGAATTCGGCCAGGTGCTGCTGGCGTCGGTGGGCAGTACGGCGCCGTTCGTCGGCTTGCTCGGTACCGTTTGGGGCATTTATCACGCGCTCGGCAGCATTGCCGCGAGCGGGCAGGCGCAGATCGAGAACGTCGCGGGGCCGGTCGGCGAGGCGCTCATCATGACCGCCTTTGGCCTCGTGGTCGCGATTCCAGCGGTGCTCGCGTACAACGTGCTCGGCCGACTCGTGCGGCAGCTATCGGAAGAACTCGACGGTTTTGCGCACGATCTGCACGCTTATGTGTGCGCACCGGCGGATCAGCCGCAGGCTGCCGCGCGGCACCAGCAGGCTTCGACCCACTAAACGCGCATCGCGCGGGCCGGCAGACGGAGAGACGGAGGCGACATGGCATTCGGCGGACTCGAGAAAAAGCAGGCGGCCGCACCGATGGCCGAGATCAACATGACGCCATTGATCGACGTGATGCTGGTGCTGCTGGTGATTTTCATCATCACCGCACCTTTGTTCAGCCACGCGATCCGGCTCGATTTGCCGAAAGTGGCGTCGGCGCCAGCGCGCCAGACGCCGCAAACCGTCGCTCTTTCCATCGATGCGGCCGGCAAGCTTTACTGGAACAACGACGCGGTCACGTTCGACCAATTGCGCGCGCGACTTGCGCAGGCGGGTAAGGAGTCGGATCAGGCGGAAATCCATTTGCGGGCGGCGCGCGACACGCGCTACGACGTGATCGCACAGGTGATGAGCGCCGCGCAGCAGGCGGGCGTCGAGCGCTTGGGGTTCGTGACGGACCAGCCGCAGCAAGGCGCTTCGGGGGCTGCGCGGACGACGCCTTAGCCGTTTGCCCGCTGTGTCTGCCTGACGGAAAAAAAGCGCGGCGAGATGTCTCCAGCCCGTCGCGCTCGCACCTCATCTCGCGTTATCACAACAAAACCAGCGAAACTCCTGGCGAGCTCCGCCGCCTTCGTCGATCAGAACTCGTAGCCGACTTGTGCACGGACACCCATGTCGCCCGTCGAAGTCGTCGAGACCGCACCATTGACCAGCCACTTGCTGTTACGCGAGCGGTAGGTTGCACCGACACCCAACGCCGCGCCGCTCTTGTACGAACCCGCGCCGGCGGCCACCACCGTTTTGCCGGGAGCTGACGGCGTCATGTTTGGCATCGCCATGGCTGCTGCAACGCCGGCGTAGGCGTTCTTCGCGACTTCGTTGACCGAATGCTGGACCGTGTTGATCTGCTGATCGGTATAGGCCTTGGCCGACATGCCGGCCGGAAGGTTGCCGACCGCGCTCGTCAACGCGTCGTTCATCTGGCCGAGGTTGACTGCATCGGTTGCTTGCGTGCCGGCGGCGACGTTGGTGATCTGGCGCTCCTGGCCCGAGGAGCCCATCGATACCGAGTTGTCACGCTCGGCCATCGAATTCGCACCGATCGCAACCGAGTTGTCGCCCGTTGCCTTGGCGTGATGACCCATTGCCGAGCTGTTGTTGCCCGATGCGAGCGAATCGGCGCCGGTTGCGGTGCTGTTGCTGCCTGAGGCGGACGAGTTTGCGCCCGCTGCCGTGCTGTTGTCTCCTGAGGCCATTGAGTTTGTGCCGTTGGCGGTGCTGTTGTTGCCCGAGGCGGTCGAATTCGAGCCGCTTGCGGTGCTATCCGTGCCGGAAGCCATGGAGTTTGCGCCGGTCGCGGTGCTGCTATCGCCTGAAGCGATCGAATTCGTGCCCGACGCGGTGCTGTTATCACCCGACGCGGTGCCGTTGCTGGCGCCGCTGACTTCGATGTTCGCGACCCGGCCGTCGATGGTGGTCATCTGGGTGTTGATGCTGGCAATTTGCTGTTGCAGGTTGTCTTGCATGGCGAACAGCTGGCTGCCGTTGATCGCGTCTACGCTCGAACCGTTCACTGCACCGTTGGCGACGCCCGTCAGGACGCGTGGGCCCTGCGTGCCGCTGAAGTCCACCAGTTGACCTGCGGCGCCTGCCCCGACCGTAATGAAACCGTTGGACGCATTCTGCTGAACCAGTCCGAGGCCCCCAGTGCTGACCTGCGTGCTGATGTTGCTGATCTGCGTCGAGAGGCTGGCGATCGCGTCGCCGGTGTTGTGCACGGTCTGACCGTCGATCAGGTAGCTCGGCGCGGAAATCGAGCCGTCAGCGTTGACGCTCGAACCGCCACCGATCGCGTCGGCAACCGAAGCGCTTACGCCGTAGAGTTGCGAGCCATTGAGCGCGTCCTTGCTGGATGCGCCGACGGCGCCAGCTGCGACACCGGTGAGAACGCGAGCGCCGGCCGTGCCGGTGAAGTCGACGGTTGCGCCGCCGAGCCTTTGGGCCACGGTGATGTTGGCGGTCGCAGCGTCTTGCTGGACGAGGCCGACGTCGCCGGAGTTCAACTGTTGGGTCAGGTTGGTGACGCTGGTTTCCACGGTAGCGACGCGACCGTCCAGATGGTTGACGTTGGTGTTCAGGTTCGAAATGTCGGATGCGCTTTGCGTGAGGCGCGTGTCGAGGCTGGTGATGGCGGATTCGCCTGCGAGGATGCGGTCGTTTGTGGCGGAGAGTTGGGAGCCGTTGACGGCGTCGGTGCTTGTTGCGTTCACCGAGCCCGCCTTCACGTTCGTGATGGTCGTGCCTGCTGCGCCGCCTGCCAGCGTTACCTTGTCTTTGGTCGTGCTGTCGTAGGCGACAAAGGCGTTCGTCACGTTGCCAGAAGTGTCGGTGCTCAGGCCCGCTGCCTTCAGCTGTGCCACGTTCACTGCATCCGTGTTGGCCGTGCCTGCTGCCACGTTCACCAGCTTCTTGCCCTTCACGTCCGCGTTGCCGCCTTGCGCCGCGCTGAACTGCACCGCGTTGCCGGCTGCCACCGCTGCCGCGTCCGCCGTCGTCTGCGCCGTCGATGCGGCCGTCTTCGCTGCGTCCGCCGTGCCTTGGGCCGTTGTCACGTTGGCGTTGGTTGTGAACAGCTGCGATCCGTTGACTGCGTCCATGCTCGATGCCGACAGCGTACCCGCCTTCACGTTCGTGATGGTCGTGCCTGCTGCGCCGCCTGCCAGCGTTACCTTGTCTTTGGTCGTGCTGTCATACGCCACGAACGCGTTCGTCACGTTGCCCGACGTATCCGTCGTCAAGCCAGCATTCTTCAACTGCTTGACGTTCACCGCGTCCGTGTCCTGCGTGCCCGCCGCCACATTTACAATCTGCCGCTGCAACGTCGAACTACCAACTGATACTGCGTTCCCACGGTCTGCGACTGAATATGCGCCGAGCGCCACACTGGAGCCGCCAACCGCGCTCGCCGAGGTGCCGAGTGCCAAGCTATCGTAGGCCGCCACGCTCGCCCCCATACCTAACGCGACGGCTCGTCGCGGAGCGCCAGACGCGTTTGCCCCAGCGCCTATCGCGATATTGGTGAAGTTTGCATTTGCACCGTCGCCGATCGCAATCGATCCGCCTCCGGATGATGTACTGTTTGCGCCAACCGCGACGCCGTTCGCCCCCCCTGCGGTCTGCACTTGCGAGCCAGTACCTGAAGCGAAACTATTCGCCCCAATTGCAACTGCAGTAGAGTCGCTAACGCTACCGCCATCAAGGGCGCCTGCCCTCGCTTCCATTACGTTGCCAGCCCCCGCCACCAATATTGCGACCACGAGCGCTTTGCTGCTCTTACTCTTCCTCCCCCTCGCCACTTCCGGCGCGGCCACATAGGTTTCAGAAACTGCATTCCAAATGCTTTTAAACGACTTGTTCATGATTTGATCCTGATAGCGAAATTTCTGTGCAGTGCGCCGTCTGCGACGAAAAATGGCGGGGGGTGCACTTTGCAACCGCCCTTCAAAGTGAGTGTGTTCAGCAACACTCAGCGCGACAGAAACAAGTCTATGGATCGCCCCTTTAGGAGCACATCGGAGGATTCTGAAAGTATCTCGATAAACGGGAGGGCCAAGTGTGGAAGGGCTTAAGAGCCACATTGGATATATCAAAAACGGATTTCTGCCACCGCAATAGCTTCCACGCCCCGTCAGCCCAAAGAGTAGGGCTCGACAGACCGCTTAGACCCCTCCTTTGGCCACATCGGCTTTGGACGAGACGCAGCGACACCGAAACAGCGACCCGGCAACGCCCCTGCCGCCGTATCGCCACCCGATCGACCTCGCCACCGTCCTAGGCGGCGCCACCCCCGTCCGCGGACGGTATAATCAGCCCTTTCCCCCGCAGAAGGGGAAACGAAGCCATTTCATCCAGCAGAGCACCAGGCGGCAGGTGCGAAAGCACCGAACCCAGCGATCCCATCACACCATGCACGAAAAATACGTTCCCTCCGACGTCGAATCCGCCGCGCAAGGGCAATGGCGCGCCAGCGACGCGTACAAGTCGACGGAAACCACCGACAAGCCCAAGTTCTATTGCGTCTCGATGCTGCCGTACCCGTCGGGCAAGCTGCACATGGGCCACGTGCGCAACTACACGATCAACGACGTGATGTACCGCTATCTGCGGATGAACGGCTACAACGTGCTGATGCCGATGGGTTGGGACGCGTTCGGCATGCCGGCGGAAAACGCCGCGATGGCCAACAACGTGCCGCCCGCGAAGTGGACCTACGACAACATCGCTTACATGAAGAAGCAGATGCAGTCGATGGGCCTCGCGATCGACTGGTCGCGCGAAATCGCGACCTGCAGCCCGGACTACTACAAGTGGAACCAGTGGCTGTTCCTGAAGATGCTCGAAAAGGGCATCGCGTACAAGAAAACCGGCACCGTCAACTGGGACCCGATCGATCAGACCGTGCTCGCCAACGAGCAGGTGATCGACGGCCGTGGCTGGCGCTCGGGCGCGCTGGTCGAAAAGCGCGAAATCCCGATGTACTACATGCGCATCACGCAGTACGCCGATGAACTGCTGAACGACCTCGAAGGCCTCGGCTGGCCCGAGCGCGTCAAGATCATGCAGCAGAACTGGATCGGCAAGAGCTTCGGCGTGAACTTCGGTTTCCCGTACGAAATCGACGGCGAGCAGAAGCTGCTGCGCGTGTTCACCACGCGCGCCGACACGATCATGGGCGTGACCTTCTGCGCAATCGCCGCCGAGCATCCGCTCGCCACGCGTCTCGCGCAAGACAAGCCGGAACTGCAGGCCTTCATCGAAGAATGCAAGCGCGGCGGCGTCGCTGAAGCCGATGTCGCGACGATGGAAAAGAAGGGCATGGGCACCGGCTTCACCGTCACGCATCCGTTGACGCAGGAGCAGGTCGAAGTGTGGATCGGCAACTACGTGCTGATGAGCTACGGCGAAGGCGCCGTGATGGGCGTGCCGGCGCACGACGAGCGTGACTTCGCGTTCGTGAAGAAATACGGCTTGCCGATCAAGCAGGTGGTGGCGGTCGAAGGCAAGGAATTCTCGACTGAAGCCTGGCAAGAATGGTACGGCGAGAAGACCGGCACGCTGATCAACAGCGGCAAGTACGATGGCCTCGGCTACGAACAGGCGGTCGATCA
Source organism: Paraburkholderia sp. BCC1884 (assembly GCF_900996225.1). Taxonomy (GTDB): domain Bacteria; phylum Pseudomonadota; class Gammaproteobacteria; order Burkholderiales; family Burkholderiaceae; genus Paraburkholderia. The sequence goes on from NZ_CAAJGL010000134.1 coordinate 37,379, forward strand.
GATCGCCGCCGACCTGAAAGAACTCGGCCTCGGCGACAAGCAGATCACGTGGCGCCTGCGTGACTGGGGCGTGTCGCGTCAGCGTTACTGGGGCACGCCGATTCCGATCATCCACTGCCCGACTTGCGGCGACGTGCCGGTGCCGGAAAAAGATCTGCCGGTGGTGCTGCCGGAAGACCTCGTGCCGGACGGCACGGGCAATCCGCTCGCCAAGTCCGAAGCGTTCGTGAACTGTGCCTGCCCGACCTGCGGCGGCGCGGCAAAGCGCGAAACCGACACGATGGACACTTTCGTCGATTCGTCGTGGTACTTCTACCGCTACGCGTCGCCGGATGCGAAGACCATGGTCGACGAGCGCACCGACTACTGGGCGCCGATGGATCAGTACATCGGCGGGATCGAGCACGCGATTCTTCACCTCTTGTACTCGCGTTTCTGGGCCAAGGTGATGCGTGATCTGGGCCTCGTGAATTTCGGCGAGCCGGCCAAGAACCTGCTCACGCAGGGCATGGTGCTCAACGAGACGTACTACCGCGAAAGCGATGCAGGCAAGAAGACCTGGTACAACCCGTCCGACGTCACCGTGTCGTTCGACGACAAGGGCCGTCCGGTCGGCGCGATCCTGAATACCGACGGCCAGCCGGTGGTGCTCGGCGGCGTCGAGAAAATGTCGAAGTCGAAGAACAACGGCGTCGACCCGCAATTGCTGATCGATCAGCACGGCGCGGACACGGCGCGTCTGTTCGTGATGTTCGCCGCACCGCCCGAGCAGTCGCTCGAATGGTCCGGTTCGGGCGTGGAAGGCGCGAGCCGCTTCCTGCGTCGCGTGTGGAATTTCAGCCAGGCGAACGAAGCCGCGTTGCGCTCGACAGGCAAGCTCGACGCTGCGCAATTCGGCGAGGCCGACAAGGTGCTGCGCCGCGAAATCTACAGCGTGCTGAAGCAGGCTGACTTCGACTATCAGCGTCTGCAGTACAACACGGTGGTGTCGGCGGCGATGAAGATGCTCAACGCGCTCGACAGCGCGAAGGGCGCGCAGCCGGCCGTGCTGCGCGAAACGTACAGCGTGATGCTGCGCGTGCTGTACCCGGTGGTGCCGCATCTGACGTTCCAGTTGTGGGAAGAACTCGGTTACGCCGTCGAATCCGGCTCGCTCCTCGATGCTGCCTGGCCGAAGGTCGACGAGCAGGCGCTGGAACAGGCCGAGATCGAGCTCGTGCTGCAGGTGAACGGCAAGGTGCGCGGCGCGATCACGGTGGCGAAAGATGCGTCGCGTGAATCGATCGAACAGCTTGCGGCCGCTCACGAGATGGTCGCGAAGTTCAGCGAAGGCAAGGCACCGAAGAAGATCGTCGTGGTGCCGGGCCGCCTCGTGAACGTGGTCGTTTGACCGGCCACGAGACAATGTCAGCAGACGGGTTCGGTCGCGTACGGCCAAGCCCGCCTTTCGCTGCGGAATCTACTGCGAACCAGGAGCCAATGTGACTCGCAGATCGTTATTGACGCTGGTCTTGAGCGTGCTGATGTTGTCCGCTTGCGGCTTCCAGCTGCGCGGCCAGCAGGACTACGCATTCAAACGCCTCTATATTTCCGGCGGTTCCCCGGCGGCAAACGCGCGTCTGACGCGTCTCGTGCAAGGCGGCAGCGACACGGTAATCGTCAGTTCGCAGTCGAATGCCGACGCGACGCTGCAGATTTCTGAAGGCCGCGGCCTGAGCACGTTGACGCTGAATTCGCTGGGTGTCGTCGAGGAATACCAGATGAACCTGTCGATGAACTACTCGCTGACGGCCAAGGACGGCACCGTGCTGATCCCGCCGAGCGCCATCGCCCTGAACCGCGCGATGACGTATAGCGACCAGTACTCGCAGGCGAAATTCTCCGAAGCCGACATCCTGTTCAACGACATGGAAAACGACGCGATCGATCAACTCACGCGCCGTCTGTCGATTGTGCGCTCGATGCATCCCGCGCCGGGTCAGGGCGCGCCGGCGATCTGGCCGCGTGCGCCGTTGCCGCCGCCGCCGCTGTGATCGGCGTGCTTCGTTCAACTTCGTCGATCGGTAGCCATGCAACTGCGACTTGACGCGCTCGAAGCGCATCTCGCCAAGGGACTCGCCGGACTGTACGTCGTGTACGGCGACGAGCATCTGCTCGCGCAGGAAGCGTGCGACCGCATTCGGGCGACCGCGCGTGCGGCTGGTTTCACCGATCGTTCGGTGTTCACCGTCGAGCGCGGGTTCGACTGGAGTTCGCTGCTCGGTGCGAGCCAGTCGATGTCGCTGTTCGGCGACCGTCAACTGGTCGAGTTGCGCATTCCCTCCGGCAAGCCCGGCAAGGAAGGCGCCGAGACGCTGAAAGCGCTCGCCGCCGCCGTCAATGACGACGTGCTGACCATGGTCACTTTGCCGCGGCTCGATGCGGCCACGCAGAAGTCGGCGTGGTTCACGGCGTTGTCCGACGCGGGTGTCGCGTTGAAGATCGATCCGGTGGAGCGTGCACAGTTGCCGAACTGGGTCGGTCAGCGGCTGGCGGCGCAAGGTCAACGCGTGGCTGCCGGCGAAGAAGGGCGGCGCGCACTGGCGTTTATCGCCGAGCGCGTGGAAGGCAATCTGCTCGCCGCGCATCAGGAGATTCAGAAGCTCGGGCTGTTGTATCCCGCTGGTTCGTTGAGCTTCGAACAGGTTCAGGACGCCGTGCTCAACGTCGCTCGTTACGATGTTTTCAAACTCAACGAAGCCATGCTCGCGGGCGATGTCGGTCGTTTGTCACGCATGCTGGACGGCTTGCGCGGTGAGGGCGAGGCGTCGGTGCTGGTGCTGTGGGCGGTCGTCGAAGAAGTGCGCACGCTGTTGCGGATCAAGCGCGGCGTCGCGGCTGGAAAGCAACTTGCGATGCTGGTGCGCGAGAACCGCGTGTGGGGTCCGCGTGAACGGTTGATTGGACCGGCGTTGTCGCGTGTTACGGAAGGCGCGTTGGAAAAGGCGCTGGCGTTGGCGGCGAAGCTCGATCGGCAGGTGAAGGGCTTGTCGGGCGGAACGCCGGGCAATCATCGCAACGATCCGCCGCCTGATCCGTGGGACGGCCTTTTCGAACTGGCGATGACGGTGGCGTCGCCGAAAACGGCACCGGTGCCGCCCCCACGACCTCGACCGGGACCAGCTGCGCCCGTGCGCCGGCCAGTTTGATCGGCTTGCGGCAGGCGCTTGGGGGCGGCTCGAGTCGACCCTTGGGTGCTTGCCCTACGCAGCGCCGGAATCATCGTCAGGCGTTCGCGCAATGCGCACCGGCGACTCGATTGCCCGGATCTCACCGACCGGCGGCGCAAGCAAAGCACCCCGACCCGACTTACAATCGCTTGATATTTCGCTAATCTGCCTGTCCGCCGCACCGTGGCGTGCGCGGCACCACGAGAATCACCATGGATATCGACCAGTACATGACCGACCTCGGCCGCCGCGCCCGTCACGCTTCGCGTGCGATGGCCCGGGCGTCGACGGCGGCGAAGAACGCGGCGCTGGCAGCCGTGGCCCACGCGATCGAACGCGATGCCGCGATGCTGAAAGAAGCCAATGCGCGCGATGTCGCGAAGGCGCGTGACAAAGGGCATGACGCGGCATTTATCGACCGTCTCACGCTGTCGGATAAAGCGCTGAAGACGATGGTCGAAGGATTGCGGCAAGTTGCCGCGCTGGCCGATCCGATTGGCGAGATCAGCAATCTGAAGTTTCGGCCGAGTGGCATTCAGGTCGGGCAGATGCGCGTGCCGCTGGGCGTGATCGGGATCATCTACGAATCGCGTCCTAACGTGACGATCGATGCCGCTGCGCTGTGTTTGAAGTCCGGCAACGCGACGATTCTGCGCGGTGGCTCCGAGGCGCTCGAATGCAATACGGCGTTGGCAAAGCTCATCGGCGAGGGGCTCGAAGCGGCCGGTCTGCCGCAAGACGCCGTGCAAGTGGTCGGCACGGCCGATCGCGCTGCGGTCGGCAAGCTGATCACGATGACCGAATACGTCGACGTGATCGTGCCGCGCGGCGGCAAGAGCCTGATCGCGCGTTTGATCGAAGAAGGCCGTGTGCCGATGATCAAACACCTCGACGGTATCTGCCATGTGTATGTCGACGATCGCGCGGATATCGCGAAGGCGCTGACCGTCTGCGATAACGCGAAGACGCACCGCTACGGCACTTGCAACACGATGGAAACGCTGCTGGTCGCGCGTAGGATTGCGGCTGAAGTGCTGCCGGCGCTGGGCAAGCTGTATCGCGACAAGGACGTCGAGTTGCGCGTGGATGCGACGTCGCGGGCGGTGCTGTCGGACGCGGGCGTGAGTCCGCTCGTCGACGCTACCGAAGAAGACTGGCGCACCGAATATCTCGCGCCGGTGTTGGCGATCAAGGTGGTCGACAACCTCGACGCGGCGATCGAGCACATCAACGAATACAGCTCGCGTCACACCGATGCGATCGTCACTGAAGATCACGATCGCGCCATGCGCTTCCTGCGTGAAGTGGATTCGGCGAGTGTGATGGTGAATGCATCGACGCGTTTCGCCGATGGTTTCGAGTTCGGTCTGGGCGCGGAAATCGGCATTTCGAACGACAAGCTGCACGCGCGCGGACCGGTCGGGCTGGACGGGCTGACTTCGCTGAAATACGTCGTGCTGGGTCACGGCGAAGGTCGTCAATAAGCGGCTTGATGTCTTTGCCGCGAGCAATGCTTCGAAACGCGGCTGCGCAATGCAGCCGCGCTCGCACTGACCGCCGCTTTCGTCTGATCCGCGCACACTAACGAACCCCACAACAACAGGTGCCCCCGATGCTTTGGGTCAAAACGTTTCACATCGTCCTGGTTGCTTCCTGGTTCGCCGGCCTGTTTTATTTGCCGCGCATCTTCGTCAATCTGGCGATGGAAACGGAGCCTGCGGCGACGGCGCGTTTGTTGACGATGGCACGCAAGCTGTTTCGCTTCATGACTTTCATCGCGGTGCCGGCTTTGGCGTGCGGTCTGTGGTTGTGGCTCGTGATCGGAATTGGCAGCGGGCAGGGATGGATTCACGCCAAGGTCGGCGTGGTGGTGCTGCTGGTGATTTATCACGGGTACTGCGGCGTGCTGCTGCGGACTTTCGAGCGCGGCGAGAATCGTCGCTCGGATAAGTGGTATCGGATGTTCAATGAATTGCCCGTTCTGGGCATGCTGGCCGCGGTCGCGCTGGTGGTGATCAAGCCGTTCTGAGGTCTTGCGAGCAATGGCGCGTCGCGCTGCGATGCGCCATGTGCTGCTAGACGTCGTGGACCGAGCCGAGCGTCGTGTGAGATGACGCGACACGCCATGTGTCGCCGCGTCGCACGTACAGGTTGGTGAAGGCGTAATCGATCGTCTTCAAACCCGACGCCGGCGTGTAGTGGTTGACGCCGGTCACCATCGCGACATTTCCCAATACACGTACTTTCAGGTTGCCGAGCGTTTGCACGGAACCGGGCGGCAGCGCGGGCGCGAAGAGCACGTCGGCTTTGCTGCGGCGCGCGCCGTTGGGCATCGTTTCGATAAACGAGTTGTCGAGCAGTTCGTCGAGCGTGACGCGGTCACCGTGGGCGACCGCGTCGACCCACATCTGTTCGATCGAGACGAGGGTGGCTTCGACTTGGACTTCAGTGTGCAGGCCGACGGCGAGTACGCAGGTTGAGAGGCCCATGGTGGCCAGGAAGGCTAAGCGTTTCATGATCGTTTCCTCATTGGATGGATTGATGGCTTGTGCGGATGCGCGAGCAAGAATCCTGTGGAGATGAGGCTCTGATATGTCGCGCGCGCGGCACGGGGTTTGGCCCGTGCGCTTCGGTGTCTTGCATGGCGGTGAGGCTTTCTTTTTAGCCTCGTATGACGACGCCCGTTACTTGCGGGTCATTTGTGCTGAAACGGCACGCCAGCTGTTTTCTCTGCGGACGAAGACGTCGGTGAACGAGTAGTCGCTTGGCTGGGCGTTTGCGCCGGGATTGAAGTGGTTGATGCCGGTGACGATGGCTGTGTCGCCGTTTACGCGGACTTCGAGGTTCATCAGGGTCTGCGTCGAGCCCGGCGGAGGGGGCGGCGCAAGAAGGACGTCGCTCTTGCTGCGGCGTGCGCCGCTTGGCGTGGTGTCGATGAAGGAATCGTCGAGGATTTTGTCGAGCGTGACGCGATCGGTGTTCGATGAGGCTGTAATCCAGGTTTGTTCGATTGTCTTCAGGGCGCCTTCGTCGTGGTCGGCGGCTTGTGCCGGGAATACTGCTGAAAGTGCTAACGAAGCGACTGCAACAAGTCGGAGGACGTGTTTCATGGCGATTCCTTTGGTAGGTTATTGACGTGCTTATACGTGGTTTCGGTTTTAATTCGGTTTGGTTGGGATGGAGTAAACGGGTTTTTGGAATTGGTTTGGAGAATAATTTGGATAATGTTCGTGGTTAATTAAGTGCCGTTCGAATATAAATAATTTTAAGAGCATTTTTCCGAATTTGACTTGGGAAAAGTCTTATTTTTCGGCGGGCGAGATTAGGAGTATTCCTAAAATGGTGAAGCACGCTTAGGCCAGCTCTTCGCTTGCCGTTCGTCGACAGAACCTTCGGTGGAGGCGACGCGTCCTTTCTTACTTTTTTGACCATGCAAAGCATAGGCTGCGAAGCTCACGCATCCGTGCTTTTGTATCTGCCCTGCTTGATCTGTGATGGTTGACCGGCTGCGCCTGTAGCCGTCGAGTCTCGGTGATTTTGCCAGATCTAAGAAATCGACTGACCCGAAGCGGGCGATTTCAGTGGAATCCGGTCTTCTTTAAGAATCCTCCTATTAAGCCGCGATGCGTACAAATCTATATTCGGATTATCAGCCGAAGGGTTAATGAGATAGTTCGGAAGTTCTCATTCGTACGACCACTCTTTTCATTCCTTCGGTAACCGACTGACACGCGTACAGCGCCCATCTGGCCCGACGCGGAACAGAACCAGTTATCACACTTTCAATAGGATGAAATCGTGAACAAGTCGTATAAAACCATTTGGAATGAAACTACAGGGACGTATGTGGCCGCGCCGGAAGTGGCGAAGGGGCGGGGGAAGAAGAATAAGAGCAGCAAAGCGCTCGTGGTCGCAATATTGGTGGCGGGTGCTGGCAACGTAATGGAAGCGAGGGCAGGCGCCCTTGATGGCGGTAGCGTTAGCGACCCTACTGCAGTTGCAATTGGGGCGAAAAGTTACGCTTCAGGTACTAGCTCGCAATTGCAGACCGCAGGGGGGGCGAACGGCGTCGCCATTGGCGCAAACAGTACATCATCCGGAGGCGGATCGATTGCGATCGGCGACGGTGCAAATGCAAACTTTACCAATATCGCGATAGGCGCTGGGGCAAACGCGTCGGGCGATCCGCGACGAGCCGTCGCGTTAGGTATGGGGGCGAGCGTGGCGGGCTACGATAGCTTGGCACTCGGCACCTCGGCGAGCGCGGTTGGCGGCTCCAGTGTGGCGCTCGGCGCATATTCAGTCGCAGACCGTGGGAACGCAGTATCAGTTGGTAGTTCGACGTTGCAGCGGCAGATTGTAAATGTGGCGGCGGGCACGCAGGACACGGACGCGGTGAACGTCAAGCAGTTGAAGAACGCAGGCCTGACGACGGATACGTCGGGCAACGTGACGAACGCGTTCGTGGCCTACGACAGCACGACCAAAGACAAGGTAACGCTGGCAGGCGGCGCAGCAGGCACGACCATCACGAATGTGAAGGCGGGTACGCTGTCGGCCGCGAGCACGGACGCAGTCAACGGTTCCCAACTGTTCACGACCAACGCCAACGTGACAAACCTGAGCACAACGGTCAGCAATATCACGAACGGCAACGCCGGCATCAAGTATTTCCACGTTAACTCAAGCGGTGCTGATTCATCGGCAACCGGTCTCAATGCACTCGCTATCGGTGTAGGAACTCAGGCGTCGCTCCAAAGCGGCATTGCTATCGGTTCGTCGGTTAGCGGCGTGAACACGCTTGCGTCGGCTGCGTTTGCCACGGCGTTAGGCGCTTCTGCACAAGCGAAGGCGTTTGAGTCGCAGGCTTTTGGGGTGTCTGCGACTGCGTTGAACTCGCAGGATATATCGTTGGGTACAGCCAGCGCGGCGCGCGGGACAGGCGACGGCGCAATTTGCGACTCGACCAACCCTACTAACTGCTCCGATTTCAGCGCGGTCGATCCTTTCAATCTAAGACTACCGCATACGGTGCGGCACTTGCAGTTGGGTCGTCAGCCAAGGCGGATGGTGCTGCCGCAACTGCGATCGGTAATCATGCTTCTGCAACTGGAATCAATACCCTTGCGATTGGAACCCAAGCGTCATCGACTGCCACGGGAAGTGTTGCCCTAGGTGCCGGTTCGGTTGCTGACCGAGCAAACTCGTTGTCTGTCGGTTCTTCGACGGCGCAGCGCCAGCTGGTGAACTTGGCAGCGGGCACGCAGGACACGGACGCGGTGAACGTCAAGCAGTTGAAGAATGCTGGCCTGAGCACGGACACGTCAGGCAACGTGACGAACGCGTTCGTGGCGTACGACAGCACGACGAAGGACAAGGTCACGCTGGCAGGTGGCGCAGCAGGCACGACCATCACGAACGTGAAGGCGGGTACGCTGTCGGCATCGAGCACCGACGCAGTCAACGGTTCCCAACTGTTCACGACCAACGCCAACGTGACAACCGCCCAAGGCGCGGCAGACGCAGCGAAGACTGCCGCATCGACGGCGCAGACGACGGCGGACGCGGCAGCGGTGGCAGCCGGCAACGCGGTGCAGTTCAGCGCGGCGCAAGGCGGCAACGCGGACGTGAAGGGCAAGAAGCTGGTGAACGTGGCAGCAGGCACGGCCAACACGGATGCAGTGAACGTGGCACAGCTGAAGGCAGCGGGCCTGAGCACCGACACCTCGGGCAACGTAACAAACGCATTCGTGGCGTACGACAGCACGACCAAAGACAAGGTAACGCTGGCAGGCGGCGCAGCGGGCACGACCATCACGAACGTGAAGGCGGGCACGCTGTCGGCATCGAGCACCGATGCAATCAACGGTTCACAGCTGTTCGCAACGAACAGCAACGTGACGAACCTGAGCACGACGGTCAACAATATCGCCGGTGGCGGCGGCGTCAAATATTTCCACGTCAATTCAACGGGTAACGACTCGAGCGCGAGCGGAATCGACTCGATCGCTATCGGTTCGGCCGCGAAGACCAGTAGCACGTACGTCGGCGACATTGCGATCGGTATGAACAGCAGCGCGGCTTCCGGTTCGTCGATTGCGTTGGGCAAAGATGCTTACGCAGTATCAAGCGGCGGCATGGGTATGGCCCTCGGTGCAGGTAGCACATCGTCGGGTAAGAGCGCCGTTGCGGTTGGCGGAGGGGCCCTTGCATCGGGCGTCAGTTCTGCGGCGATGGGCGCAGGTGCCGTCGCTTCGGGTGGTAATTCCGCAGCGATCGGCTTGAACGCGCTCGCGTCTGGTAATGAAGCTGTAGCGCTTGGTCATCTTGCGTCTGCATCGACGTGGGGCGCAGTGGCGCTGGGCGACAAGACAGCGGTGACGGGCACCTACTCTACCGCAGTAGGTAATCTGGCGAGCGCTACGGGCTCCAGTTCGGTAGCGCTGGGCAATGGTTCGCTGGCGGATCGCGATAATACGGTCTCGGTTGGCAGCGCGACCACACAGCGCCAGATCGTGAACGTGGCGGCGGGCACGCAGGACACGGATGCGGTGAACGTCAAGCAGTTGAAGAATGCCGGCCTGACGACAGATACGTCAGGCAACGTGACGAACGCGTTCGTGGCGTACGACAGCACGACGAAGGACAAGGTAACGCTGGCAGGCGGCGCAGCAGGCACGACCATCACTAACGTGAAGGCGGGCACGCTGTCGGCATCGAGCACCGACGCAGTCAACGGTTCCCAACTGTTCACGACCAACGCCAACGTGACAACCGCCCAAGGCACGGCAGACGCAGCGAAGACGGCGGCATCGACGGCGCAGACGACGGCGGACGCGGCAGCGGTGGCAGCCGGCAACGCGGTGCAGTTCAGCGCGGCGCAAGGCGGCAACGCCGATGTGAAGGGCAAGAAGCTGGTGAACGTGGCAGCAGGCACGGCCAGCACGGACGCAGTGAACGTGGCACAGCTGAAGGCAGCGGGCCTGAGCACGGACACCTCGGGCAACGTAACAAACGCATTCGTCGCGTACGACAGCACGACGAAAGACAAGGTAACACTGGCAGGCGGCGCAGCAGGCACGACCATCACGAACGTGAAGGCAGCCACGCTGTCGGCATCGAGCACTGACGCAGTCAACGGTTCCCAACTGTTCGCAACCAACGAAAAGGTCGAGCAGAACGCCGAAGACATCGCCCAAAACACCAGCGACATCGCAAAGAACGCCGACGACATCGCTCAAAACACCAGCGATATCACCACCATCAACAACACCATTAAAAATGGCGTCGGCCTGGTCCAGCAAGACCCGACCACCAAAGAAATCACCGTCGCGAAAAACACCGACGGCACCGTAGTAAACGTCGCCGGCACCGCGGGCAATCGCACCATCACTGGCCTCAACGCAGGCCTTAATGACTCGGACGCGTTGGCAGTTTCGCAACTGAAGTCCGCGGGCTTCTCGCTCGACGCAACCGGCGCCGTGACCAACCAGGCGGTTACTTACGCCGCAGGATCGCTCGCATCCGGTTCGCCTGCAATCAAACTCGACGCCGGCCAAGGCGATAGCGAGTATTTCGTCGACGGCGACCGTCGCAAGGGTCTGCTGCCGAAGGGCACGGTCATCAGCAACGTCGCGAGCGGCGTGCAGGATACCGATGCGGCTAACGTCGGCCAGATCTACGACATCGTCAACCAGCTCGGTTCGGGCGGCGACGGCCTGCAGGCAACGCTGCTCAAGGGCGGCATGCTGAAGGCGAGCGCCGGCGGTTCCGGCGTCGACACGACGGGTCTGACCACGTCGTACAAGACAGCAGCGTATTACTCGCAGGTCGCGGGTATGGGCGACAGCATCGGCTCGACCCCGCCGTCGGACGTGGCGCGCGCTGAAGGTGCGGCATCGATCGCGATTGGTTCGAACGCATACGGCAAGGGCTCGAAGTCGACGGCAGTTGGCGTGCAGTCTTACGCATCGGGTACTGACTCGGTCGCATTGGGCTCGGGTTCGGTGGCGAACCTCGACAACACGATCTCCGTCGGCAGCGACGGCACCGGTTCGTACACGGCATATGACGCCAAGGGCAAGGCGTACACGATCCAGAATCAGGCGAACACGCGTCGTCTGGTGAACATGGCCGCGGGTCAGAATGACACGGACGCAGTGAACGTTTCGCAACTCAAGGGCGTGACGACCGCGCTCGGCGGTGGTTCGAGTGTGAACGCGGACGGTTCGGTGAAGGCGCCGACCTACACGGTCAACGGTGCGGATTACAACAACGTCGGCGAAGCGATCGCAGCGGCCGCTTCGACCGGCGGTGGCACGGATCCGAACGCGGTAGCCTATGACGGCGAATCGAAGGACGTGGTCACGCTCGGCGGCGCAGAAGGCACGGCAATCAAGAACGTGAAGGCAGGCGAACTGTCGGCTGACAGCATGGACGCGGTGAATGGTTCGCAACTGTTCGCCACGAACGCAAACGTCGATCAGAACACGGCTGACATCGCGAAGAACGTAGGTGACATCGCAGCGAACACGTCGGACATCACCAAGAACACCGGCGACATCGCAGCTAACACGTCGGACATCGCCAAAAACACCGGCGACATCACCGACCTCAACACGACGGTGACGAACCTGAGCGGCGAGATGGGCGATGCGGTCAAGTACGACGCGTCGACACATGATGTGGTCACGCTCGGCGGCGCCGAAGGCACAACGCTGAAAAACGTGAAGGCAGGCGAACTGTCGGCTGACAGCATGGACGCAGTGAACGGTTCGCAACTGTTCGCGACGAACACGAAGGTCGATCAGAACACCTCGGACATCGCCAAAAACACCGGCGACATCTCGAACGTGGACGCACGTGTAACCAACGTCGAAGGCTCGGTGACGGGCATCACCAACCAGATCAGCAACGGTGAAATCGGCCTCGTCCAGCAGGACGCGACGACGAAGACGATTACGGTGGCGAAGGATCTGGACGGCACGATGATGAACGTGGCGGGTACGGCGGGTGACCGCACGATCAGCGGCGTGAAGGCAGCGACGCTGTCCGCCGACAGCAACGAAGCGGTGAACGGTTCGCAACTGTTCGCCACGAACGCAAACGTCGATCAGAACACGGCTGACATCGCAGCGAATACGTCGGACATTACCAAGAACACCGGCGACATCGCAGCCAACGCCTCGGACATCGCCAAAAACACCGGCGACATCACCAACCTCAACACGACGGTGACGAACCTGAGTGGCGAGATGGGCGATGCGGTCAAGTACGACGCGTCGGCACACGATGTGGTCACGCTCGGCGGCGTCGAAGGTACGACGCTGAAAAACGTGAAGGCAGGCGAACTGTCGGCTGACAGCATGGACGCAGTGAACGGTTCGCAACTGTTCGCGACGAACTCGAAGGTTGACCAGAACACGTCGGACATCACCAGGAACACCGGCGACATCGCAGCCAACACCTCGGACATCGCCAAGAACACCGGCGACATCACCAACCTCAACACGACGGTAACAAACCTGAGCGGCGAGATGGGCGATGCGGTCAAGTACGACGCGTCGGCACATGATGTGGTCACGCTCGGCGGCGTCGAAGGTACGACGCTGAAAAACGTGAAGGCAGGCGAACTGTCGGCTGACAGCATGGACGCAGTGAACGGTTCGCAACTGTTCGCGACGAACTCGAAAGTCGACCAGAACACCTCAGACATCGCCAAAAACACCGGCGACATCTCGAACGTGGACGCACGTGTAACCAACGTCGAAGGCTCGGTGACGGACATCACCAACCAGATCAGCAACGGTGAAATCGGCCTCGTCCAGCAGGACGCGACGACGAAGACGATTACGGTGGCGAAGGATCTGGACGGCACGATGATGAACGTGGCGGGTACGGCGGGTGACCGCACGATCAGCGGCGTGAAGGCAGCGACGCTGTCCGCCGACAGCAACGAAGCGGTGAACGGTTCGCAACTGTTCGCCACGAACGCAAACGTCGATCAGAACACGGCTGACATCGCGAAGAACGCAGGTGACATCGCAGCGAACACGTCGGACATCACCAAGAACACCGGCGACATCGCAGCCAACGCCTCGGACATCGCCAAGAACACCGGCGACATCACCACCCTCAACACGACGGTGACGAACCTGAGCGGCGAGATGAGCGATGCAGTCAAGTACGACTCGGCAGCACACGACAAGGTGACGCTGGACGGCGCGAACGGCACGACGATCGCCAACGTGAAGGCGGGTGTAGCCGACACGGACGCAGTCAACGTCGCGCAGTTGAAGACCGTGGATGCGCGAATCGATACGATCGATCAGAACATGGGCAACATCGGCAACATGGTTGCTTACGACGACGCATCGAAGGGTGCAATCACGCTCGGCGGCACCGAAGGTACCGCGCTGAAGAACGTGAAGGCAGGCGAACTGTCGGCCGACAGCATGGACGCAGTGAACGGTTCGCAACTGTTCGCGACGAACACGAAGGTCGACCAGAACACCTCGGACATCGCGAAAAACGCAGGCGACATCACCAACCTCAATACGACGGTGACCAGCCTGAGTGGCGAGATGGGCGACTTCGTGAAGTACGACTCGTCGGCGCACGATGCAGTCACGCTCGGCGGTGAAGCCGGCACGACCATCAGCAACGTGAAGGCAGGCGTCGCTGACATGGACGCGGTGAACGTCGCGCAATTGAAGGCGGCTGGATTGAACACCGATGCATCGGGCAACGTGACCAACGCGTTCGTCGCTTACGACGATATCTCGAAGGGTAAGGTCACGCTCGAAGGCGCCAACGGCACGACCATCACGAACGTGAAGGCCGGCGCGCTGACCGCCAAGAGCACGGACGCAGTGAACGGTTCGCAGTTGTACACAACCAATCAGGCGATCGGCCAGAACACCACCGACATCGCGTCGCTGAGCGGCAAGATGGCGGACGTGGTCAAGTACGACAGCTCGGTGCACGACAAGGTCACCCTGGCTGGCACGGCAGGCACGACCATCACGAACCTGAAGGCGGCCGCGCTGTCGTCGACCAGCAAGGACGCGGTCAACGGTTCGCAGTTGTACGCAACCAACCAGACCGTGACGCAGAACACCGGCGACATCACCAAGGTCAACGCGCGTGTCACGAATCTCGACAACGCAATGAACGACGTCGTGAAGTACGACACGTCGGCTCACGATCTGGTGACGCTCGGCGGCACGACCGGTACGACGATCACCAACGTCAAGGCTGGCGAGTTGTCGGAAACGAGCACGGATGCGGTCAACGGTTCGCAACTGTTCGCGACGAACAGCAAGCTCGACCAGAACGCGGCTGACATCGCGCAGAACGCCGACGACATCGCAAAGAGCGCCGACGACATCGCGAAGAACACCGGCGACATCACCAACCTCAACACGACGGTGACGAACCTGAGTGGCGAGATGGGCGACTTCGTGAAGTACGACTCGTCGGCGCATGATTCGGTGACTTTCGACGGCAAGGACGGCACGACGCTGTCGAACGTCAAGGCGGGTCTCGCGGACACGGACGCAATGAACGTTGCGCAACTCAAGTCGGCAGGCTTCTCGCTCGACGACAAGGGCATGGTCCAGAACAAGGCCGTGACCTACGACGTTGGTTCGATCGAAGCGGGTGCCCCGTCGATCACGCTGAGCGCCGGTGAAGGTGACAGCAAGTACTTCGTCGACGGCGACCGCCGTAAGGGTCTGCTGCCGAAGGGTACGGTCATCAGCAACGTCGCGAACGGCGTGCAGGATACCGATGCGGCTAACGTCGGTCAGGTCTATGACATCATGAACCAGACCAGCGACAACAGCGTTCAGGCTACGCGCATGCTGAAGGCAAGCGCAGGCGGCTCGGGCATCGACACGACGGGATTGACCACCGCATATAAGACCGCGGCGTACTACTCGCAAGTCGCGGGTATGGGCGACAGCACGGGTTCGACCGCGCCGTCGGACGTGTCGCGCGCTGAAGGTGCCGCATCCATCGCGATCGGTTCGAACGCGTATGGCAAGGGTTCGAAGTCGGCGGCAGTTGGCGTGCAGTCGTACGCATCGGGTACGGATTCGGTGGCGCTGGGCTCGGGTTCGGTGGCGAATCTGGACAACACCATTTCGGTGGGCAGCGACGGTACGGGTTCGTACACGGCATACGACGCCAAGGGTAAGGCGTACACCATCGAGAATCAGGCGAACACGCGTCGTCTGGTGAACATGGCGGCTGGTCAGAGCGACACCGATGCAGTCAACGTGTCGCAACTGAAGGGCGTGACGGCTGCGCTCGGCGGTGGTTCGAGTGTGAACGCGGACGGTTCGGTGAAGGCGCCGACCTACACGGTCAACGGCACGACTTACGGTAACGTCGGCGACGCCATCGCGGCGGCAGCATCGACTGGTGGTAGCGGCGGTGATACCGATCCGAACGCAGTGGCCTATGACGACGCATCGAAGGGTCTGGTGACGCTCAAGGGCGCAGAAGGCACGACGATCGCCAACGTGAAGGCCGGCGAGCTGTCGGCGGCAAGCACGGACGCAGTGAACGGTTCGCAGCTGTTCGCCACGAACGGCAAGGTCGACCAGAACGCGGCGGACATCGCGGCCAACACGTCGGACATCGCCAAAAACACTGGCGACATCGCGGCCAACACCTCGGACATCGCCAAAAACACCGGCGACATCTCCAACGTCGACGCCCGTGTCACCAACGTCGAAGGCTCGGTGACCAACATCACCAACCAGCTGAACAACGGCGAAGTCGGCCTCGTCCAGCAAGATGCAGCGACGAAGACGATCACCGTGGCCAAGGATCTGGACGGCACGATGATGAACGTGGCAGGTACGGCGGGCGACCGCACGATCAGCGGCGTGAAGGCAGCGACGCTGTCGGCGACCAGCACGGAAGCAGTGAACGGCTCGCAGCTGTTCGCTACCAACGCGAAGGTCGACCAGAGCGCGGCAGACATCACGAAGAACACCGGCGACATCGCGGCTAACACCTCGGACATCGCGCAGAACACGAGCGACGTTGCGAAGAACACCTCGGATATCGCAGCCAACACGTCGGACATCGCGAAGAACACGGGTGACATCACCACGATCAACACGCAGATTTCGACGATGACCGGTGAAATGGCTGACGCGGTGAAGTACGACTCGGCAGCTCACGACGCCGTGACGCTGGGCGGCACGAACGGCACGACCATCAGCAACGTGAAGGCCGGTGTGGCCGACATGGACGCAGTGAACGTCGCGCAGTTGAAGGCCGCTGGCCTGAACACCGACGCTTCGGGCAACGTGACCAACGCGTTTGTCGCCTACGACGACGCAACGAAGGGCAAGGTCACGCTCGGCGGCGGCAACCTGGGTACGACGATCGCGAACGTGAAGATCGCTACGCTGTCGGCAACCAGCACGGACGCAGTGAACGGCTCGCAACTGTTCGCCACGAACACGAATGTCGATCAGAACACTGCAGACATCGCGGCCAACACGTCGGATATCGCCAAAAACACCGGCGACATCACGAATCTGGACCAGCGTGTGACGACCAACGAAGGCAACATCACGAATCTGGATCAGCGCGTGACAGATAACTCGGCGTCCATCAGCAGCATCGATGGCCGCGTGACCAACGTTGAAGGCTCGGTGACCAACATCACCAACCAGATCAACAACGGTGAAATCGGTCTCGTGCAGCAGGACAAGGATTCGCACGACCTGACGGTTGCCAAGGGTCTGGACGGCACGCATGTCGACTTCACGGGTACCGCCGGTGTGCGTGAGTTGATCGGTGTGGCGAACGGCACGACCGACGCGTCGGCAGTCAACCTGAGCCAGCTCAAGCCGGCAGTCGATGCACTGGGCGGCGATGCCAAGGTCAACGCCGACGGTTCGGTCACCGGTCCGACGTACCACGTGCAGGGCGGTACGCAGAGCACGGTGGGCGGTGCGCTCGATACGCTCGACGCCAACCTGTCCTCGCTGCAATCGCAGATGGGCAGCGCAGGTGTCGGCATGGTGACGCAAGACGCGGTGTCGCATGACATTCTCGTCGCGGCGAACACCAACGGCACGCGGGTCAACATGGCCGGCACCGCGGGCAACCGCGTGGTGACGGGCGTGGCGGCCGGTGCGGTCAACGCGTCGAGCGTCGATGCTGTCAACGGTTCGCAGCTGTATGCGACCGCGGCCAGCACGGCGGCGGCTCTGGGTGGCGGCTCGACCGTCAACGCCGATGGCACGATCACCGCTCCGACGTACACCGTCGGCGGCACGACCGTGAACAACATGGGCGACGCGATCAGCAACATCGATAACCGTACGACGCAAAACTCGTCGGAGATCGCCAGCATGCAGACGACGATCAACAACTTCGGTGGATCGGTGACGAACGCGGTGCAGTACGACTCGTCCGTGCACGACAAGATCACCCTGGGCGGCTCGACCGATGCAGCGAAGGTGAAGCTGACCAACCTGCAGGACGCGGATCTGTCCGCAACCAGCACCGACGCAGTCACCGGCTCGCAGTTGTGGAACACCAACCAGCAGGTTGCGGATCTGAACCAGCAGGTGAAGAACCAGGCGTCGAGCGGCAGCGGCAACATCGCGATCAACACGGACGGTGGTGCGGCTTCGGCATCGGGTGACAACTCGATGGCGATGGGCGGTGGTGCACAGGCAAGCGGTGCGAACTCGGTGGCAATCGGTAGCGGCTCCGTCGCGGATCAGGACAACACCGTGTCGATCGGCTCGGAAGGCAACGAACGTCGTCTCACGAACGTCGCGGACGGCAAGGCCGGCACCGACGCAGTGAACATGCGTCAGTTCCAGTCGGGCATGACCGAGTTGTCGCGTAACGCTTACAGCGGTGTCGCGGCAGCCACGGCGTTGACCATGATTCCGGATGTCGACCTGGGCAAGACCATTGCCGTCGGTGTCGGCACGGCGAACTACAAGGGCTATCAAGCTACGGCGCTCGGCGCATCGGCTCGTATCACGCAGAATCTGAAGGTGAAGATTGGCGCGGGTATCAGCTCCGGTGGCACGACGGTCGGTGCGGGTGCGTCCTACCAGTGGTAAGCGGCTTGACGGACGGGGCGTGAGTCTGGTCCGTCAACTGAATCTGTTCTGACTTATCTGAAAGCGGGCCCTTGTCGGCAGACCTTGCCGCAAGGGCCGCACTTCACTCGAATCAATTCCCGACAATGAACCTGACCCTGATGAGATATCTTCGCGCGCCGCTGTTGGGCGCGTTTGTGGGCTTCCTCGCTGCGTGTACCACGCAGTCGGGCCCGACCTACACGCTTCGCGCAGTTAGCGTGCCGAATCAAACCTCGTCCGTTTACCGCGTGAGTTGCGATGGACTCTTCGAAAGCTCGAAAAGCTGCGTGCGAGTAGCCGAGGAAACCTGTAAAGCGCAGCCCGTCACGTGGCTTGAATCGATCGACCGTGTGAGCGGTTCGGCGCCGATGAAAGACCCGCGCGAGTTGACCTTCATGTGCGGTCAATCCGTTGCGCAGCAACCCGCGCAGCAACCCGTTTCCCAGCCGGCTCAGCAGCCGCAAGCGCGCCAGGCTGTCCCGCAACGTCAAGTGTTGCTGCAAGGCGATGCGAACTTCGCCACCGACAGCGCAACGCTGAGTCCGTCTGCGAAGACCAGCCTCGACCGCTTCCTCAATGCGAACCAGAGCGTTGTTCTTCGTCGCGTAACGGTGATGGGTTATACCGACAACACCGGTTCCGACGACCATAACCTGAAGCTGTCACAAGCTCGCGCGCAAACCGTCGCACAGTACTTGCGCGACGGCGGCCTGCGCGCCGGGCAATTTATCGCGCAAGGTCAAGGCAGCGCCGATCCGGTCGCGTCCAACGCGAGCGCGGAAGGCCGCGCACGTAATCGCCGAGTCGAAGCGCGGGTGCTGGCTGAATAACCTGCAACGCGTCGTTCTAATTGTTTGACCCGAGGCCTGCCATCGCGCAGGCCTTTTTATCTGGGCTCACTCAACCCGCGTCGTCCGTCCGCAGTCGACCGATCACGCCCTTCGCCTGACCCAACCTCTCCACCAACTCGGGCCCACGCTTGAGCGCCACGCCCACCGCCAGAATGTCGCCGATCGCCAGATGCGACATGCGCGACGTCATCGGCGAAAACACATCGGTCTCTTCCACCACGTTCGAGAACAGGCAAATCGTCGCGACACGCGCGAGCGGCGAACTGCCATGCGTAATCGCAATCACTTTGGCGCCGCGTGCAAGCGCTGATCGAGCCGCTTCGATGATGTCGCGCGTACGTCCGGTATTGGACACCGCCACCACCACATCGCCGGGCTCCAGCAGCGCCGCCGACATGCAATACGTATGCGGATCGGAATACGCGACGCTCGGCATGCCAAGCCGGAAAAACTTGTGCTGGATATCCTGCGCGGCGATGCCCGAGCCGCCCGCCCCATAAAACTCGATGCGCGCCGCATTCGCCAGCAGCTCGACGGCCGCTTCGACGCTATCCGGCGACAGGTTGTTGCGCACTTCGATCAGCGTGCCGATGGTACGGTCGAACACCTTCGCGATGAGTCCGGGCGCGCCTTCATCGGGCCGCACGTCGCGATAGACGGTGGGCACCCCCGACGCAATCCCCTGCGCGAGGCGGATCTTGAACTCGCGAAACCCCGAAAAGCCGAGCGCATGGCAAAACCGCGCGATGGTCGGTTGACTCACGCCCGCGCGGGCGGCCACTTCCGTCATCGACAGATCGAGTACCTCACGCGGCGCTTCGATTATGTAATCGGCCAGCTTGCGCTCGGACGGACGCAACTGGTCGCGCATTTCTTCCACTTGAGACAGCATCATCGGAAAACTCGCACTATGCTGAAGAATGCGTGGACTATATCTGATCGTTAAAGAAGGTACAAAAACTACATTTTACGCCTAGGTGTAATCCCTAATTCAAAGACTAAATTCGGCAGATGGCCGCCGGATAAGCCGATTCGGCGACCCGGGCGTGCCGCGCTGCAACAAGGAACGTCATTGCGATCGTGTAGTTTTTCTACTAACATTGCGTCAGTCGCCTCATCCGACACACCCCTGCGATACCTACCTGGCCACGCGCCTGCGCGCGAAAAGCCAGCGACGAAGGAGCTCCGATGGTTTCCCCGCATTCGCAATTATTGAAGGTCACGCAACGCGTGGTCGAACGCAGCAAGCCCAGCCGCGAGGCCTACCTGGCCCGCATCCAGCAGGCTCAAGGCCAGTTTCCGGCGCGCGGCGCGCTGTCCTGCGCCAACCTGGCGCACGGCTTCGCCGGCCTAGAAGGCAACGACAAACTCGTCATCAAGCAGATCCGCGAGCCGAACATCGGTATCGTCTCCTCGTACAACGAGATGCTATCGGCCCACGCGCCGTACAAAAACTACCCGGACATCATCAAGCAGGCCGCGCGTGAAAACGGCGGCGTGGCGCAATTCGCGGGCGGCGTGCCGGCCATGTGCGACGGCATCACGCAAGGCAACGCGGGCATGGAACTGTCGTTGTTCTCGCGCGAAGTCATCGCGATGAGCACGGCGGTCGCGCTCACGCACAACATGTTCGACGCGGCGCTGTGCCTGGGCATCTGCGACAAGATCGTGCCGGGTCTGCTGATCGGTGCGCTGCAATTCGGCCATCTGCCGACCATCTTCGTGCCGGCCGGCCCGATGGGCAGCGGCCTGTCGAACGACGACAAAGCCAAGACGCGGCAACTCTTCGCGACCGGCAAATGCGGCCGCGACGCGCTGCTCGAAGCGGAAGCCGCCGCATACCACAGCCACGGCACCTGCACCTTCTACGGCACTGCCAACAGCAATCAGATGCTGATGGAGATCATGGGCCTGCATCTGCCGAGTTCGGCTTTCGTGCACCCGCATACGCCGCTGCGCGACGCATTGACCGCGCAAGCCGCGCGCCGCGTGCTCGACCTGACCGTGGATCGCGGCAACTACATGCCGATCGGCCACATCGTCGACGAGAAGGCGATCGTCAACGGCATCGTCGCGTTGCTGGCGACCGGCGGCTCGACCAATCACACGCTGCACCTGGTGGCGATTGCTCGCGCGGCGGGCATCGTGATCGACTGGGACGACTTCGACACGCTGTCGCAAGCCGTGCCGCTGCTGGCCAAGATCTATCCGAACGGCAAGGCGGACGTGAATCACTTCCACGCCGCCGGCGGCGTCGCGTTCCTGGTGCGCAATCTGCTGGAAGGCGGCTTGCTGCACGAAGACGTGAACACAGTGGCGGGCAAGGGCCTGCATCACTACACGGAAGAGCCGAAGCTGATCGACGGCAAGCTGCAATGGGTGCCGGGCACTGCAACGAGCGAAGACACGTCCGTGCTGCGCGACATCAAGGAGCCGTTCCAGGCGGACGGCGGTTTGCGTCTGATGCAGGGCAAGCTGGGCCGTGGCGTGATCAAGATCTCGGCAGTGGCGTCGCAGCATCGCAAGGTGAAGGCGCCGGCGATCGTGTTCGATTCGCAGGAAGCCGTGCAGGCCGCCTTCGACAAGGGTGAACTGACGCGCGACTTCGTCGCCGTGGTGCGCTTCCAGGGCGCGCGGGCAAACGGCATGCCCGAACTGCATCGTTTGACGCCGCTGCTCGGTGTGTTGCAGGATCAAGGTTTCCACGTTGCGCTCGTCACCGACGGTCGTATGTCGGGTGCATCGGGCAAGGTGCCGGCGGTGATCCATGTGTCGCCGGAAGCGCTGTTGCAAGGGCCGATCGGCAAGGTGCGCAGCGGCGATATGCTGGTGATCGACGCCGAAGCCGGCGTGCTTGACATCGAGATCGACGCGGCTGAATGGGATGCGCGACCGAATGCCGTGCCGCAGCATCAGGCAGAAAACGAAGTCGGCTTTGGCCGCGAACTGTTCGGTGTGTTTCGCGCAGCGGCCGCGCCGGCAGAGCAGGGCGCCTCGGTGTTCGGCGCGATGGTGGGCGAACAGACGGCGCAGCATGGCCACGAGGCCAGGGCACATACCGGCCAACACACTGATCAACACGCCAGCGCCAGCGCGGCGCTGCAGAAACAAGGAGTCTGACTATGACGGCGAAAACAGTAAGCGAAATCGTGCGCCTCGGCCCGGTGATCCCGGTGCTCGCATTCGACTCGGCTGAGCAGGGCAAACACGTGTCGCGCGCGCTGCATGCGGGTGGCGTCAAGGTGCTGGAAATTACGTTGCGCACCGCAGCAGGACTGGAAGCGATCGAGCGCGCCAGCAATCTGGCGGACGACATCGTGGTCGGTGTCGGCACGATTACGAAGCCCGAGCACTGCGCGCAGGCGAAGAAAGCGGGCGCGCAGTTCGGCGTTTCGCCGGGCCTCACGAAAGACATGCACAAGGCCGCGCAGGACGCCGGCTTGCCGTTGCTGCCGGGCGTGATGACGCCGAGCGACATCATCGCCGCACTCGAACTCGGCTACGAGATCGTGAAGTTTTTCCCGGCGCAGCAAGCCGGTGGCGTGCCGATGCTGCAAGCGTTCCATGGTCCGTTTCCGACGCTGAAGTTCTGCCCGACCGGCGGCATCACCGCTGAAACGGCCACGCATTTCCTGTCGCTGCCGAACGTGGTGTGCGTCGGCGGATCGTGGCTCACGCCGAAATCCGCGCTGGCCGCGCAGAACTGGGACGAAGTCACGCGTCTCGCGCGTGCCGCCAGCCAGTTGGCCGCCCCGGCTCATTAAGTTGCGACACCACGTACGTTAGCCTTCAGATAACACGGGCCGACGCACAGGAGCCTCGTCGAATCAGCCGCTCTGGCTGTTCCGGCGAGGCTCATTTTGTATCCGCGTGGCGGATTGGCGCGCGCATAAAGTCAACAGACAGTAAAATTCCAGCGTCCGCGCGGTTAGCCCGGTTTCAGGCACCGCACGGGTTGCCGTGAGACAAGGTGCCGACCGTTTTCGCATCTGGAATCTAATAACGCAAAAGGAGGAGCTTCATGGAAGCTGTCCACGGCAGCATGCTGCTGGTCTATGGCGTGATCGCCATCGCATTGCTGATCCTGCTGATCACGCGCTACAAGGTTTATCCGTTCCTCGTTCTCATCATCGTGTCGCTGCTACTGGGTCTCGCATCCGGCATGCCGATGGCGACCATCGTCAAATCGTTCGAAACCGGTAACGGCAACACGCTGGGGCACATTGCCATCGTGGTCGGCCTCGGCACCATGCTCGGCAAGATGATGGCCGAGTCGGGCGGCGCCGAGCGCATCGCCACCACGCTGATCGACCGGTTCGGCGAGAAGAACATTCATTGGGCGATGATGGTCGTGGCGATCATCGTGGGCTTGCCGGTGTTCTTCGAAGTCGGCTTCGTGCTGCTGATTCCGATCGCCTTCAACGTCGCCAAACGCACCAATAAATCGCTGCTGCTGGTCGGCCTGCCGATGGTCGCGGGTCTGTCCGTCGTGCACGGTCTGATTCCGCCGCATCCGGCCGCGATGCTCGCCGTGCAGGCCTATCACGCCGACATCGGCAAGACGATTGCGTATGGCCTGATCGTCGGCATTCCGACGGCGATTGTTGCCGGTCCGCTGTTTGCGTTGACGATCAGCCGCTACATCAAGCTGCCGAAGGACAACGCCCTGGCGTCGCAATTCCTCGGCGCAGGTGACGGCAAGGACGCGGACCCCAAAAACGGCGTGCAAAACACGGCGCCCAGGCGCGAACTGCCGAGCTTCGGCATTACGCTCTTCACGGTGCTGTTGCCGGTGATCCTGATGCTGATCGGCAGTTGGGCCGATCTCGTCACGTCGCCTAAGACATTGCCGAACGATCTGCTGCATTTCGTCGGCAACTCGGACGTCGCGCTACTGATCGCGGTGCTGGTGAGCTTCTGGACTTTCGGTGCAAGCCGCGGTTTCAATCGCGAGCAGATCCAGAAATTTTGCGGCGAATGTCTCGCGCCGATCGCGGGCATTACGCTGATCGTCGGCGCAGGCGGCGGATTTGGCCGCGTGCTGATGGATAGCGGGATTTCGAAGGAAATCGTCAACGCGGCGACGTCGGCGCATCTTTCACCGCTGCTGTTCGGCTGGATGGTCGCGGCTCTAATCCGTCTCGCGACGGGTTCGGCTACGGTCGCCATGACCACGGCTTGTGGCATCGTCGCGCCGATCGCGGCGGCGGGCGCGGTGCAGGTCCAGCCGGAGTTGCTGGTGCTCGCCACGGGCGCGGGCTCGCTGATTTTCTCGCACGTGAATGACGGCGGTTTCTGGCTGATCAAGGAGTACTTCGGGATGACGGTGGGGCAGACCTTCAAGACATGGTCGCTCCTCGAAACCATCATCTCGCTGATGGCTTTGGGTTTGACCTTCGCACTCGCGGCGGTCGTGTAAGGAGTTTTTGATGATTCTGATCGCAATGGGCGTGTCGGGCGCCGGCAAGACACGCATCGGCGAAATGCTGGCGGAACGCCTGCACTGCGCCTTCACCGACGGCGACGCATTTCACAGCGCCGCCAACAAAGAGAAAATGCACCACGGCATTCCGCTGACGGACGAAGACCGTTGGCCGTGGCTGCAAACCATCCGCGTGGCGATCGTGGAAAAGCAGACAGCGGGCGAGACGGCGGTGTTCACGTGCTCGTCGCTGAAGCGTTCGTATCGCGACGTGCTGCGAGACGGCGACCGGGACGTGTGCTTCGTTTATCTGAAGGGCACACGCGAGGTGCTGGAAGAGCGCTTGACCACGCGCACCGGTCATTTCTTCGATCCGTCGCTGCTGCAAAGCCAGCTCGATACGCTCGAAGAGCCGGGTTCGGATGAAGCGATCACGGTGAGTATCGAGTTGACGCCGGAAGAGATCGTCGAGGAAGTGTTGAAGCAGGTTAAGGAGCGCTAAAACCTCGATAGTCGTTAGTTCGTTTCACTTCCAGATAGCTGAACCGTTGTCGTTGTCAGTCCGGCTCGCTCCCAGTAGCGAGGCGGACTATCCCGTGTTTTACCGCTCGTCAGAAATCGGACCACCGGCTTGCACAGCCGGCTCGGTTCAACGATCGCACGATCGCACCGTTCCCCTCTCGCTCCTCGCATCAACGCGGTTCGTCACTCACATCTGCTTAAGAATCGCTCCCGCGATTAAGACGGTTCTGAATTTCATAAGCCTTTTCAAACCTTACAGTTCGTCGCTGAGTTTGCGCCGTCCGGCGCAGCATTTTGATTCGTGGACGAGATGTGCAGGTTGTGAAGAATTCCCCCCAATCTATCGCTTCGACCGGCCAGCCGCGCTGCGCGCGGCCAACCGGTGCAATCGGTGCGCGTGCGGCATTACGTGGCGCTCAGACGCTGACGTCGATGGCCTATGCGAGCGCGTTGCTCGCCAGTACGGCCGGCTCGGCTCTGGCATTCGAGCCGGTTGACCCGGCCAGTCGCGCGATCCTGGACCAACAGCAGAAATCGCTGCTCGATCAGGCGCGCGAACAACGCGAAGGTCTGAGTGCACGTGAGCCTGATGCATCGGCCAGGGCGCCACGGACCTCGGCTGCGCAAACGCAGGACGCGCTCGACGGTCAAGCCTGTATGCCGGTCGAGCGTGTCGGCTTCGCCGGCGCCGCGTTGCTGCCAGAGGGACTGAAACAGCAGATTGCAGCCGACGCAAGCGGTCGTTGCCTCGATAACGCCGCGCTCGCACGCATCCTCGATAAGGTCAACGACTGGTACGTCGACCACGGTTACGTTACGAGCCATGCATGGCTGCCGAAACGCGAAAGCGGTAGCCGCGTGCTGGTGGTCGAGGCTGCCGAAGGGCGGCTGTCGCGCGTCTATTTTGCAGACGGCGACGGCGCGACCCGTGCCGACAGCGCGGCACGCACGGCGTTTGCCGGCACGGCCGGCGAGCCGTTGAACTTGCGCGATGTCGAGCAAGGCGTGGATCAGATCGACCGGCTGGTGCCCGGCGGCGTGAAGGCGGCGGTGCGCGCTGCGCCGCAGGCAGGGTATTCGGATGTCGTGCTTGCCGGGCAACCAATCCGTGCATTCAACTTCGCCGTGAGCGCGGATAACAGCGGTCAGCGCTCAACCGGCCGCGACATGCTTGGCGCGGGCGTCACGATCAACAATGTAGTCGGTCTCGCCGAACAGGTCGGTGCGTCGGTATCCAGTACGCCGGCGCTGCACGGCGATCGCTTTCGGCGGACGTATAACGCCTTCGCCACGCTGCCCCTGGGCTACTGGACCTTTAGCTACGCGGCTGCGGCCGGCAGTTACGCGGTGCCGGTAAACGCGCTGGGCGTCACCATGCGCTATCACGGTAGCAGTTTGCAGAACCGTTTCACGATCGCGCGCACGCTAGAGCGCGACGCGTCACGCAAAGTGGACGCGTTCGTATCGTTGTCCAATTACGTCGGCAAGACGTACCTCGAAGCGTTCCAGCTTCAGAACGGTTCCGAGCGCACCAGCACTGCGCAGGCCGGGATCAACTTTGCAACGCGCGTCGGACGCAGGAGCTATTTCACGTTCAGCCCGGCGGTGACCCAGGGACTGCCGTTCGCGACGCGCGACATGAGCGAGGGCGGCGGTCCGTCGTCCGGTTTCACGAAGCTGTCGGCAAGTGCCAGTTTCTACACGCAGGCCACGCAAACCGTGGCGCTGTTGTCGTCAGCCTACGTCCAGGTAGCGCCCAAGGCCATCTACAGCAGCGAGCGGGTGCTGGTGGGCAGCGACACCTCGGTGCGCGGCTTTCGCGATCAGTATCTGTACGGCAACACCGGCGCGTATTTGCGCAACGAGGTGAACTGGACGGTACCTCTACCGGCGCTCGGCACACGCGTGACGATGATGGCCGGCGTCGACGCCGGGCGCGTCGTGCCGGTCGCGGGCGAACCCAACTCAGGCGGCAACGTGGTCGGTGCGGCTATCGGCGCATCCGCGTCGTGGAAAGGCGTTGCCGCGTCCTTTTCGGTCGGCACGCCGCTGTTTGCTCCCAAGCGGCTCAATGCCGATCCGATTGTCCTCAACCTTCGGTTGAGTTCTTCTTTCTAACCACAAGGTTATTTCCAGATGAAGCAATATCGTCTCCGCATGACGAGCCTCGCCGTGCTCGCAACACTCGGCGCAACCGGCAGTGCGATGGCTGCGGGCATCGTCGCCTCGGGCGGTCAGACTCAGGTCGGCACGCCGGGCAATACGCCGGTTGTGAATATCGCCGGCGCCGATGCGGCGGGAATTTCGCACAACACGTTCAGCAGCTTCGACGTGGACAGGAACGGCGTGGTCTTCAATAACCTGACCGCAGCGGGCGTGAGCCAGCTCGCCGGTCAACTCGCCGCCAACGCGAACCTGAATGGCACCGCCGCGAAGGTGATCGTTGCCGACGTCAATTCGGCGACGGCCTCGAAGCTGAATGGCGCGATGGAAGTGGCGGGCGCACCCGCGCATCTGATGATTGCGAACGCGGCGGGCATTTCGGTGAATGGCGCCACGACCATCAACGCACCGGTGCTGACGTTGGCGGCCGCGAACTTCAACCCGAGCGCGGCCAGCCCGCTGGGCGTGATGGTCGACACGAGCCGCGCGACGCCGGCCACGATCGATATCAACGGCGACGGTCTGGATGTCGGCGCGGGTCAGTTGAACCTGCTGTCGCGCGCAACCTTGGTGAACGCCGCGGTGAAGGGCTGGACGATCAACTCGCAGAACGGCACGCAGTTCGACGGCGACGCGAGCGGCAACTTCACCGGCAAGCTGACGGCAAACGCGCCGCATGCACCGGC
This sequence comes from Paraburkholderia sp. BCC1884, assembly GCF_900996225.1. Lineage (GTDB taxonomy): Bacteria > Pseudomonadota > Gammaproteobacteria > Burkholderiales > Burkholderiaceae > Paraburkholderia. Next base: position 65,363 of record NZ_CAAJGL010000134.1, read on the forward strand.
CGTTGCGCTGGATGTCTCGGAACTGGGCGGCATGTATGCGAACAAGATTGTGCTCGAGGGTTCGGAGCATGGTCTGGGGGTCAATAGCGCAGGCATTATTCAGGCCGGTAAAGGTGGTCTGGCGATCCAGATGTATGGCAATCCGGGCACCGTGAACATGACTGGGGGCTTCATTGGAGGCGCTGGTGCAAGCTACCGGGTGGATTCGGCGGAAATGGCGAATACGCCGGATTCGCTGCGCCCGGAACAGTATCGTGGCCTCGACGAAGCGCAGATCTTTGCCCTCGAGAAACAGGAGTCAGAGGCGCTTGCGGCCAAGTCGAATGCCCGCGCCGGCTACTCGCCCGCCGCCGACGCCGGGCTGAGCGACAGCGAGAAGGTCAAGCTCGTGGCCGATATGGCTGCGCAGGCGCAGCAGCAATTGGCCGATATGCATCAACCGGCGGCTGGCCATCCGAATTCGGGCCCCGACGCGGATGAGCAAGCCGCACGCGAGGCACAAATGGACGCCGACCGCAAAGCGGCTGACGCCGCCTACGTGGCCGATCTGGAGCGTAAAGCCCAGGAGCAGGCCGCGCGCGACGCGCAGTTGGAAATCGATCGCCAGGCTTGGGAGGCCGAGCAGCAACGCACCGCTCAGGAGAAAGCTGCAGCGCAAGCTCAGGCGGAAGCCGCCTATCAGGCCTGGTTGGTTGAGGGGCAACATAAAGCCGAAGAGCAGGCGGCGAGTGAGAAAGCCGACCGGGAAGCGCAGCAAGCCGCACAGCAGGCCGAGCAGGAGCGAGTTGCGCAAGAGCAGGCTGCCCGCCAGGCACAGATGCAAGCCGATGCCAACGCCGCCGCAGCCGACATGCAACGCGTTGCTAGCGAGCGCACCGCGCATGTGACGCAAATGGACGCCGCATTCAGGGCGCTCAACGAAGAGCAGCAACGCCAGGCGGTCGAGCGTGCCGCGCGTCAGGCCAACGGTATCCCGGACGAGGCAGCATGGATCGCGGACCAGCAAGCCACGGCTGCAGGTATCGCGAAAATCCAGCAATTGGAAGCGCAGTATCGGGCTGCCTATAACGTTGTCCTCGATGACCGCAACGCCGTTGCGCAAGGTTTCGTTCCGACGTCGATTGCGTCGCAAGACGTCCAGCGGATCAGCTATGCGGCCCAGGCTCAACCCGCCACGCTGTCGGTGCGTTACGGGTATTGAGGTGATGCGCGATAGGGCGCATAGCAGTTGAACGTGCCCCGTACGCAAAGCAACAAAAAAGGGCTCGCGCAAGCGAGCCCTTTTCCGTTCTACAACCGCTCAGCCTCAAGCAATCCGCTTGGCCAACTCCACCGCCTTACCAATATACGAACCCGGCGTCATCTCCAGCAAACGGTCTTTCGCGTCTTGCGGAATCGCCAGACCGTTCACGAACGTCTGCAGCGCCTCACGCGTAATGCCCTTGCCGCGCGTCAGTTCCTTCAACTGCTCGTACGGGTTCTCGATGCCGTAACGGCGCATCACCGTTTGCACCGGTTCGGCCAGCACTTCCCAGCAGTTGTCGAGGTCTTCGTTCAGACGCTGCGCATTCACTTCGAGCTTATCCAGACCACGGATCAGCGAGTCGTACGCAAGCAGCGAGTAACCGAACGCGACGCCGATATTGCGCAGCACCGTCGAGTCGGTCAGGTCACGCTGCCAGCGCGACACCGGCAACTTCTCCGACAGATGACGCAGCGTTGCGTTGGCGAGCCCCAGATTGCCTTCCGAGTTTTCGAAGTCGATCGGGTTGACCTTGTGCGGCATCGTCGACGAACCGATTTCGCCGGCCTTCGTGCGCTGCTTGAAGTAACCCACCGAGATGTAGCCCCACACGTCGCGATCCAGATCCAGCAGGATCGTGTTGGCGCGCGCCACGGCGTCGAACAGTTCGGCCATGTAGTCGTGCGGTTCGATCTGGATCGTGTACGGATTGAACGACAGCTTCAGGCGTTGCTCGACCACTTCGCGCGAGAATGCTTCCCAGTCGAATTCCGGATACGCCGACAAATGCGCATTGAAGTTGCCGACCGCGCCGTTCATCTTGCCGAGCAGTTCGACCTTCGCGATCCGCTCGATAGCGCGTTCCAGACGCGCGGCGACGTTGGCGAGTTCCTTGCCGAGTGTGGTCGGACTGGCCGGCTGGCCGTGCGTGCGCGACAGCATCGGCTGGGTCGCGTGCTCGTGAGCCAGCTTGACCAGGCGCTGGTGCACCGAACGCAGCGCCGGCAGGATCACGTGTTCACGGGCGCCAGCCAGCATCAGACCGTGCGACGTGTTGTTGATGTCTTCCGAGGTGCAGGCGAAGTGGATGAACTCGCTCGCGCGCTCCAGTTCTTCCTGACCCTTCACCGATTCCTTCAGCCAGTACTCGACCGCTTTCACGTCGTGATTCGTCACGCGTTCGATGTCCTTGATGCGTGCGGCGTCGTGCGCGGTGAAGCGCTCGGCCAGTTGCAGCAGGAATTGTTCGGACGCTTCGGAAAAACGCGGCACTTCGGCGAAACCGGCGCGCGACAGAGCGATCAGCCAATGGATTTCAACCGTCACGCGATTGCGCATGAAAGCGGCTTCCGAGAGCCAGTCGCGCAGGGCTTCGGTTTTGGCGGCGTAGCGGCCGTCGAGCGGGGACAGCGCGTTCAGGGCGAAGAGGGTGTCGGGGCGGGTGTCGGACATGATGGGGACGTGACGCAAGGGTGAAAACGCGGAGGAAACTGCCGGAACCTCGAATTTTACCACCGGACGCCGTTTGGCCCGATTTCACCCGGCGCTCGCCCGACTCTCCACACCCACTAGAATGCTGAGTTCCTCTCACCCGTCGGCAGCAGGCCCCGCATGGAACTGAAATGGCTCGAAGACTTCGTTTCGCTCGCGGAAACGCGTAGTTTCAGCCGCTCGGCGGAATTGCGCCACGTGACGCAGCCGGCGTTTTCGCGGCGGATTCAGGCGCTCGAGGCCTGGCTCGGCACGGAACTGATCGACCGCTCGGTGTATCCGACGCGGCTCACGGCGGCCGGCCAGGTGTTCAACGAGCAGGCGCTGGCGATGCTGTCGCAGTTCCACGAGGCCCGCGCGCTGCTGCGTGGTCACACGGCGACGCCGCAGGCGACGATCGAATTCGCGGTGCCGCACACGCTGTCGCTGACGTACTTCCCGCGCTGGCTACAACGCATCGAAGCGCAGATGGGTCCGATCCATACCCGGCTGCGCGCGCTGAACGTGCACGACGCGGCGCTCGCGCTGGTGGAGGGCGGCTGCGATCTGATGATGGGCTATCACCATCCCAGCCACCCGGTTGCGCTCGATCCGGGCCGCTACGACATGCTGACGCTCGGCAACGAGCCGATCAGCCCGTTCTCGGCGCCGGGCCGCGCCGGCCGCGCACGTCATACGTTGCCGGGCACGATCGGGACGCCTACGCCCTATCTTTCGTACACGCCCAACGCTTATCTGGGCCGCATGACCGAGGTGATCCTCGCCAACGCGCCGGAGCGTCTCTATCTGGACCGGCTCTACGAAACCGACATGGCCGAAGGACTCAAGGCGATGGCGCTGGCCGGCCACGGCATCGCCTTCCTGCCGCACAGCGCCGTGGAAGAGCCGGTCGCCGACGGCAAGCTGATCCGCCTTGATCGCGCCTCGCGCGGCACGCCCGAAGGGCAGCTCACGCTCACCATGGAGATTCGCCTCTACCGCGACAAGCTCGCGGCCAAGAGCGACGATGCACGGCAGGTTCTCGTGCGGCAGTTGTGGGACGTGGTCTCGGAAGAACTGGCTCAGGGCACGGCCTGAAATCCTGTCTCGCGTCGACACGAAACTGCGGCTTCTTGATGGTTATGCAAAAAAAACATAATCGGATAATGAAACGGCATTGGATTTCAAAACGGCGTTTTTCGACAATGTTGCTATTCGATCAACGCCGGAGCGTTCATGTCTTCCCAGCAGCAAGTCGCACAATCCGCATCAACGTTGCAGTCGGTTCCCTCCTATCTGAATAGCGAAGACCTCGGCCCGTGGGGTAACTACCTGCGCCAGGTCGACCGCGTCGCGCCGTACCTCGGCTCGCTGTCCCGCTGGCTCGAAACCCTGAAGCGCCCGAAGCGCATTCTGATCGTCGACGTGCCTATCGAACTCGATAACGGCACGGTCGCGCACTTCGAAGGCTATCGCGTGCAGCACAACGTGTCGCGCGGTCCGGGCAAGGGCGGTGTGCGTTACCACCAGGACGTGACGTTGTCGGAAGTGATGGCGCTGTCCGCGTGGATGTCGGTGAAGAACGCTGCAGTGAACGTGCCGTACGGCGGCGCGAAGGGCGGTATCCGCGTCGATCCGCGCACGCTGTCGCGTGGCGAACTGGAGCGCATGACGCGCCGCTACACGAGTGAAATCGGCATCATCATCGGACCGAATACCGATATCCCCGCGCCGGACGTGAACACGAACGAGCAGATCATGGCGTGGATGATGGACACGTACTCGATGAACCAGGGCCAAACGGCCACGGGCGTCGTGACCGGCAAGCCGATCACGCTCGGCGGTTCGCTGGGCCGTCGTGAAGCGACCGGCCGTGGCGTGTTCGTGGTGGCCTCCGAAGCCGCGCGCCGTATCGGCGTCGAGATCGAAGGCGCACGTATCGCGGTGCAGGGCTTCGGCAACGTGGGCGGTATTGCCGCACGTCTGTTCCAGGAAGCGGGCTCGAAGCTGGTCGCGGTGCAGGATCACACGGGCGCGATCTACAAGTCGACCGGTATCGACGCCGGCGCCTTGCTCGAGTACGTCGCGAAGAACGGCGGCGTGGGTGGTTTCCCTGAAGCCGACTCCATCACCGGCGAGGAATTCTGGACGGTCGAATCGGACATCCTGATTCCGGCCGCGCTGGAAAACCAGATCACCGAAAAGAACGCTTCGAAGATCAAGACGAAGATCGTCGTGGAAGGCGCCAACGGCCCGACCACCACGGCAGCGGACGACATCCTGCACGACCGCGGCATCCTCGTGATTCCGGACGTGGTGGCCAACGCCGGCGGCGTGACCGTGTCGTACTTCGAATGGGTGCAGGACTTTTCGAGCTTCTTCTGGACCGAAGACGAGATCAACCAGCGTCTGGAGCGCGTCATGCGCGAAGCGTTTGCCGCTGTGTGGCAAGTGTCGAGCGAGCAGAAAGTTTCCGTGCGGACGGCAGCGTTTATCGTCGCCTGTAAGCGGATTCTCGAAGCGCGCGAACTGCGCGGTCTGTATCCCTGATTCATCTGTTTGAAACAGCAGGGCGGTGTTCGATTGCCCTGCTTCAGCACTTGCTTGAGCGCTGTTCACAAGACGGCGTGCTGGACCCGGCGGGCGACATCGTATCGATGTCGCCCGCCTTTGCATGCGCGCGACGTTCGGCCGCCCGGTAAATGTGTGGTGAAACTGTCGCGGCGTGCACGCAACAACATGGTTTATAGCGATACTTTCAAAATAATTACTTTGCTAAACTGGCGCCGGTTCTTGCCAAGGAGATCACACATGAAGATTAAAAAAGCTGCGCTGCTGCTCGCGACTCTCGGACTGTTTACGGTTGGCGCGCACGCGCAAGACGCAGGTACGCTGAAAAAGATCAAGGACACGGGCGTCATTTCGCTGGGTCATCGCGAATCGTCGATTCCGTTTTCGTATTACGACGACAAGCAGAACGTTATCGGCTACTCGCAGGAATTCGCCCTGAAAGTGGTGGAGGCGGTGAAGCAGAAGCTGAACATGCCGAATCTGAAGGTAAAGCTCACGCCGGTCACGTCGCAAAACCGTATTCCGCTGGTGCAGAACGGTACCGTCGACATGGAATGCGGCTCGACCACCAACAATGCTGAACGTCAGCAACAGGCTGCTTTCTCGAACACGATCTTCGTGATCGGTACGCGCCTGATGACCAAGAAAGACTCCGGCATCAAGGATTGGGCCGACCTGAAGGGCAAGACGGTCGTCACCACCGCCGGCACCACCTCCGAGCGCCTGCTTCGCAAGATGAATCAGGACAAGAGCATGGGCATGAACATCATCAGCGCGAAGGACCACGGCGAGTCGTTCCTGACGCTCTCCACCGGCCGCGCCGCTGCCTTCATGATGGACGACGCGCTGCTCGCGGGCGAACGCGCCAAGTCGAACAACCCGACCGACTTCGTGATCGTCGGTGCGCCGCAATCGCATGAAGCGTACGGCTGCATGATTCGCAAGAACGATCCGGAATTCAAGAAGGTCGTAGACGACGCCATCGCCAAGGTCGAAACCTCGGGCGAAGCCGACGCGATCTACAAGAAGTGGTTCGAATCGCCGATTCCGCCGAAGGGCCTGAACCTGAACTTCCCGGAAAGCGACGACATGAAGACGCTCTTCAAGAGCCCGAATGACAAGGCAATCGATTAAACCTTAGCTGTTTTTTTGAAACGCTGAACGAAACGGAAGGGGCCGCGCGCTTCTTCCGTTTCTTTTTGCTGGAGTCTTGGTCATGTCATATCACTGGAACTGGGGCATTCTGCTGAGTCCGGTCTCCACCGGCGAGCCGACCACCTATCTGGGCTGGCTGCTGTCGGGCTTCTGGGTGACGATTACCGTGTCGTTGTCAGCATGGGTGATCGCGCTGATCGTCGGTTCGCTGTTCGGTGTTCTGCGTACGGTGCCGAATAAATGGGCGTCGGGCGCCGGCACGCTTTACGTCGCGATTTTCCGCAATATTCCGCTGATCGTGCAGTTCTTCATCTGGTATCTGGTGATACCGGAGTTGTTGCCCGCATCGATCGGCAACTGGTTCAAGCAACTGCCGCCGGGCGCGCAGTTCTTTTCGTCGTCGATCATCTGTCTCGGGCTGTTCACCGCCGCGCGCGTGTGCGAGCAGGTGCGCTCGGGCATCAACGCATTGCCGACGGGGCAGCGCGCCGCGGGTCTGGCGATGGGCTTCACGCAATGGCAGACGTATCGCTATGTGCTGCTGCCGGTCGCGTACCGGATCATCGTGCCGCCGCTCACGTCCGAGTTTCTGAATATCTTCAAGAACTCGGCCGTTGCGTCGACGATCGGCCTGCTCGATCTGTCCGCGCAGGCGCGCCAACTGGTCGACTACACGTCGCAAACGTATGAGTCGTTCATCGCCGTCACGCTGGCGTACATGCTGATCAACCTGGTCGTAATGCAGCTGATGCGCTGGGTCGAAGCCAAGAGCCGGTTGCCCGGCTACATCGGAGGCAAGTGATGCATCATTTCGACTGGAGCGGTATTCCGGGCGCACTGCCTACGCTGTGGACCGGCGCCATCGTCACCTTCCAGATCACGCTGATCGCGATCGTGTTCGGCATTGTCTGGGGCACCATTCTCGCGATGCTGCGGCTATCGTCGTTCAAGCCTTTCGAGTGGTTCGCGAAAGCCTACGTGACGCTTTTCCGCTCGATCCCGCTGGTCATGGTCCTGTTGTGGTTCTTCCTGATCGTGCCGCAGGTGCTGCAGAACGTGCTCGGTTTGTCGCCGGATATCGACATTCGTCTCGCGTCGGCGATGGTCGCGTTCTCGCTGTTCGAGGCCGCGTACTATTCGGAAATCATCCGCGCCGGTATTCAGGCCGTACCGCGCGGGCAAGTGAACGCGTCGTTCGCGCTCGGCATGACGTACGCGCAGTCCATGCGTCTCGTGGTGCTGCCGCAGGCGTTTCGCGCGATGGTGCCGCTGCTGCTCACGCAGGGCATCGTGCTGTTTCAGGATACGTCGCTCGTCTACGTGATCAGCCTCGCCGACTTCTTCCGCACCGCCACGAATATTGGCGACCGTGACGGTACGAATGTCGAAATGGTACTGTTCGCGGGCGCGTGTTATTTCGTGGTCTGCGTGATCGCGTCGAGCCTCGTCAAAGGTCTTCAGAAAAAGGTCGCAAGATGATCTCTATTAAGAATGTTTCGAAGTGGTACGGTCAGTTTCAAGTGCTGACCGACTGCACGACGGAAGTCAAAAAAGGTGAAGTGGTGGTGGTGTGCGGGCCGTCGGGTTCGGGCAAATCCACGCTGATCAAAACCGTCAACGGTCTCGAGCCGTTCCAGAAGGGCGAGATCATCATCAACGGTCAATCGCTGACCGACAAGAAAACCAATCTGTCGAAGCTGCGTTCGAAGGTCGGCATGGTGTTCCAGCATTTCGAACTGTTCCCGCATCTGTCGATCGTCGAGAACCTGACGCTCGCGCAGATCAAGGTGCTCGGCCGCTCGAAAGACGAAGCCACCGCGAAGGGGCACAAGCTGCTCGATCGCGTGGGCTTGCGCGCCCATGCGGACAAATTTCCGGGGCAGTTGTCGGGCGGTCAGCAGCAGCGCGTGGCGATTGCGCGCGCGTTGTCGATGGACCCGATCGCCATGTTATTCGATGAGCCGACTTCAGCGCTCGATCCGGAAATGATCAACGAAGTGCTCGACGTGATGGTCGAACTCGCGCAGGAAGGCATGACCATGATGTGCGTCACGCACGAAATGGGCTTCGCGAAGAAGGTCGCGCACCGCGTGATCTTCATGGACAAGGGCTTGATCGTGGAAGACGACCGCAAGGAAGACTTCTTCGCCAATCCGAAGTCGGATCGCGCGAAGGATTTTCTGGCGAAGATCCTGCACTGAACGGGGTTGCCGGGCTGCGTGGTCTGCCCGGCTCGATGTGGTGCAAAAAAAGCCGCTCGATGGAGCGGCTTTTTTGTTGCTGACGAGGCGAACCCGGCGAGGTTTGCGAAGTCTGGGCGGTGCGACTGACGCGCCCTGGTGCACGAGGCGAAGTCGGCTCGTTGCGAGCTGCAGGTCAGGATTCGAACGCAGCGGCGTCGTCGGCGGCTTCGAGATCGACTTCGGCCGCGGTTTCAACTTCGACTTCGGACGAAGCCGCAATCGTCGTGGCCGACGCCGACGCATCCAGCGCGGGGTTGCGCAGCTTTTCGAGCACCGACGGCGGCACCGGCACGTTGACACGGCCGATCACTTCGCCATGCTGGAACATCATCAGATCGCCCGGTTCGAAGGCGGTCCAGATTTCATTGTCGGTCAGCGGTTTGGTCGCGATCACCGCGACGCGATCTTCCGGCGTGGTGTATTTGGCGAAGTCGATCGACACGTCCGCATCGACCAGATGCGCGGTGGAAAACGGCCAACGCCGCACGATGTAGTGCAGATGCGTCGAGCAATGCGCAAACAGCGCCTGGCCATTCGACATCAGAAAATTGAACACGCCGAATTGCGTGATTTCACGCGTGAGCGTTTCGAGCGCGGCGAACAGCTCGTCGAGCGGCGGTTGCTGCACGCCGGGAAACGCTTTGCGCAAACCTTCGAGCAGCGCGCAGAACGCGAGCTCGCTATCGGTCGTGCCGACCGGCTGATACACGCCCGAGAGCACCGGCGAATAATCTTTCAGATCGCCGTTGTGCGCGAAGATCCAGTGACGCCCCCACAGTTCGCGCATGAACGGATGGCAGTTTTCCAGCAGGATGTGCCCTTGCGTCGCCTTACGGATATGCGCGATCGTGTTCTTCGATTTGATCGGATAGCGCTTGACCATTTCGGCGATCGGCGAGGTAGCCGACGATTGATGGTCGATGAACAGGCGGCAGGCTTTATCTTCGAAGAAGGCGATGCCCCAGCCGTCGGCATGGTGGTCGGTGACGCCGCCGCGCGCTGCGAAGCCGGTGAACGAGAAGGTGACGTCCGTCGGCGCGGCGCAGTTCATTCCAAGAAGTTGGCACATGTTGCGGGTAAGCCTGTGAACGGGGCGAGCCGTTACAATGATGATTTTCCAAGCATATCACCGAGCCAGAAGCGCCAAATAGCAAAATTGACGTGTGTTTAGGCCGCAACATGGCGGTTTGAACGCATCGATTGGCTTTTGTCGACGAATCTCGTTCCCCACTCGCCATGACCGCATCCAACGCTTCTATCGATTCCATCACGCTCGCCCGTCCGGACGACTGGCACCTGCACGTTCGCGACGGCGCCATGCTGGCCGCCGTCCTGCCGGACACCGCGCGCCAGTTCGGCCGCGCGATCATCATGCCGAATCTGAAGCCGCCGGTCACGACGACCGAAATGGCCGCGGCGTATCGCGAGCGGATCATCGCCGCCATTCCGGCCGGCGCGAAGTTCGAACCGCTGATGACGCTGTACCTCACCGACAACACGCCGCCCGACGAAATCCGCCGCGCGCGCGAAAGCGGCTTCGTGCATGGCGTGAAGCTGTATCCGGCGGGCGCGACGACCAACTCGGACGCGGGCGTGACCGACATCATGAAGTGCGCGAAAACGCTCGAAGTGATGCAGGAAGTCGGCATGCCGCTGCTCATTCATGGCGAGGTGACGGATTCGTCGATCGATCTGTTCGATCGTGAGAAGGTGTTCATCGATCGTGTGATGACGCCTTTGCGCGCAGCGTTTCCAGCGCTGAAGGTGGTGTTCGAACACATCACCACGAAAGACGCGGTCGACTATATCCGCGAAGCGGGCGTGGCGCCGGGCCTGCTGGGCGCGACGATCACCGCGCACCATCTGCTGTACAACCGCAACGCAATTTTCCAGGGCGGCATTCGTCCGCATTACTACTGTTTGCCGGTGTTGAAGCGCGAGACGCATCGCGTGGCGCTGGTCGAAGCAGCGACCTCGGGCAATTCGCGTTTCTTCCTCGGCACCGATAGCGCGCCGCATCCGAAGGGTTTGAAGGAGCACGCGTGCGGCTGCGCGGGTTGCTACACGGCGTTGCACGCGCTCGAGTTGTACACGGAAGCATTCGACAAAGCCAACGCGCTCGACAAACTCGAAGGCTTCGCGAGTTTCTTCGGCGCCGATTTTTACGGTCTGCCGCGCAACGTTGAGAAGGTCACGCTGCGTCGCGAAGAATGGGTGCTGCCCGCCGAGTTGCCGGTTGGCGATACGCCAGTCGTGCCGCTGCGCGGCGGCGAGTCGATTGGCTGGCGACTCGTCTGACGCTGTCGGGTTTGTCTTCGATGCAGGTGATCGACTTGCTGCGCCCGGGTTTCGCCGATATCGACTGGTCGAAGCCCTGGTTCGCGCAGTTTGCCGCTCGTGGCGAGCGCTGGCAGCAAGCCGCGCTGACGAGTTACGCGGCGTTGCTGGCGGAAATGAATGCCGACGCGGCCGACATGCGGCAGACCACCGGACGTGGCCAACGCCTCGCGTTCATCGCGCAGGACGATTTGCCGGCCGGCGCAGCCTATGAGGCGCATATCGCGGCGACCGGCGGCGTGCCGACGCGCCACAATCTGCACGACTTCTTCAATGGCTCGATGTGGTTTGCGTTTCCGCGGATCAAGGCGGCGTTGAATACGCGCCAGTCTTCCGCAATCGACGTGTTCGGCGTCGGCCCAACTCGCGGCGGTGTGCGCGATACGCTAACGCTGTTCGACGAAAACGCGTTGCTGTTCGCTTGCGCCGATCCGGCTTTGAGTTCGGCGCTGCGTGGCTTCGACTGGCAGACGCTGCTGGTGGCGAGGCGCGACGCGTGGGGTACGAGTTGCGAAGTGCGCTGCTTCGGCCACGCACTGCTCGAGAAACTGATCGTGCCGTTCAAGGCCTGCACCGGGCATGCGTGGATCGTCGACGTGCCGCCGGCCTACTTTGGATGGGATGCGCCAACGCGAGACGCATGGCTGGACGAATCCGTCAGCACGGCGTTGCTGAACACCGAAGCGCTGACGAGCCGCCTGTTCGCGCCGTTGCCGGTGCTGGGCATTCCGGGTTGGTGGCCGGAGAACGAATCGCCCGCCTTTTACGACGACGTTTCCGTGTTTCGCACCGGGCGGCGCGCGCGCTGAGTGCACTCGGGCGGGCATCGGATACGGCGCTGCTTTCCCTGGTCGTTTGGCTAATTCCGCGGCTTGGCCGGGTTGTCGCTCCCGCAGATGTTAAAATGCGGCCCAGCAAAGCAGGCCAGGCAGTCGCGGCCTTGGCGGCTTCGGCCAAAGAGGGCGAGGAAAGTCCGGACTCCACAGGGCAGGGTGATGGCTAACGGCCATCCGTGGTGACACGCGGAACAGGGCAACAGAAAGCAAACCGCCGATGGCCCGGCGCAAGTCGGGATCAGGTAAGGGTGAAACGGTGCGGTAAGAGCGCACCGCGGCTGCTGCAAGGCAGACCGGCACGGTAACCTCCACCCGGAGCAATTCCAAGTAGGCAGGCTAGCATCTTCGAGATGCAGGACGGGGCCCCCGTCACGTCTGCGGGTAGGAAGCTTGAGCGCGTCAGTAATGGCGCGTCTAGAGGAATGACTGCTACGCGCGTCACGTTTTCGGACGTGGCGGGTGCACAGAATCCGGCTTATCGGCCTGCTTTGCCACTCGATATAAAAAAATGCCGGCGTCCGTGAGGACGTCGGCATTTTTCTTTGCTGCGCGCTAACTCCGTTGCGAAGATTCTTCAGCCCGCGACGATCTCGAACGAGTGCGTCAATTCAGCGGTTTTCGCGATCATGATCGACGCCGAGCAGTACTTGTCGTGCGACAGGTTGATCGCGCGCTCCACGGTGGCCGGGTTCAGATTCTTGCCGGTCACGGTGAAGTGGAAGTGAATTTTGGTGAACACCTTCGGATCTTCGCTGGCGCGCTCGGCCTTCAGCGTCACCGAGCAACCGGCGATTTCCTGACGGCTCTTCTTCAGGATCATCACGACGTCGTAGGCAGTGCAGCCGCCCGTGCCGAGCAGAACCATTTCCATCGGACGCGGCGCGAGATTGCGGCCGCCGCCTTCGGGCGCGCCGTCCATCGTCACCAGATGGCCGCTGCCCGTTTCGGCTGCGAACGCCATGCCGTCTTGCCCCATCCAGCTTACTTTGCATTCCATGCTGTACTCCACCGCGCTTCTGTATCGAGACGGGCATTGTAGCCCGGCGTCTTCGCGTTCGCCCGAGGCGACGTCGGGCGGGAATTATGCGTTTTGGTGCCTTGCGTGTTGCGCTGCGGCATGTTCGGCCAATTCGGGAATGTCCGGATGAGTTTAGGGGTTTTACTCTAGACGCCGTCTGCAACGAATCGAGCCAAAAAAGCTGTTTGCGGTTGATTTAAAAGGGAATTCGCGATCTGCGACCTGCTCGATGAGTCTTTCGCATTATGAAATCTCATTTCGCAATGCAAATGTTCTTGCGTCGCACAAGGTCGACTCATATAATTGCTTCTGTCTCCTCCACCTCCTCCTTTGGTGGATTAAACCCGAACCACTAGTTCGGGTTTTTTTTCGCCCATCGTCCTGATGTCGATGGCGCGTCACTTGCGTTTTACGTGTGTGCAGAGCTCCCAGAAAGACGCTTTCTCGCGTTGTAGCCGTCGCCGTTTGCGTACCCGTTCCAGTACGTTTTGACTTGACGTCCCAAATTCCTTTATAATTCAGGGCTTTTCCGCATCCGCGCCCGCGGAGGAAGAACCAGGGAGAGCCTGCACGCGCCTCGATGCGCACACTACAAGCAGGAAAAAATACATTGGGCGCAGCATTTTTTTTTGGATCGATCATGAAGACGTTTTCCGCAAAAGCCCATGAGGTTACGCGTGAATGGTACGTGATTGACGCGACGGATAAGGTTCTCGGGCGTGTCGCCAGCGAAGTGGCACACCGTCTTCGCGGCAAGCACAAGCCTGAATTCACTCCGCACGTCGACACCGGTGATTTCATCATCGTTATCAACGCCGGCAAGCTTCGCGTCACGGGCAACAAGGCTACTGACAAGAAGTACTATCGCCACTCGGGTTACCCGGGCGGTATCTATGAAACGACGTTCAGCAAGATGCAGGAACGCTTCCCGGGCCGCGCGCTCGAAAAAGCGGTCAAGGGCATGCTGCCGAAGGGCCCGTTGGGCTACGCGATGATCAAGAAGCTCAAGGTCTACGCTGAAGCAACGCATCCGCATTCGGCGCAACAGCCGAAAGCGCTCGAGATCTAAGGGGAGCCCACATGATCGGTAACTGGAATTACGGCACGGGCCGCCGCAAGAGCGCCGTCGCACGCGTCTTCATCAAGGCAGGCAAGGGCGAGATCATTGTGAACGGCAAGCCTATCGCCGATTACTTCTCGCGCGAAACGTCGTTGATGATCGTGCGTCAACCGCTGGAACTCACGAACCACGGCGTCACGTTCGACATCAAAGTCAACGTGAACGGTGGCGGTGAAACGGGTCAAGCCGGTGCGGTTCGCCACGGCATCACCCGCGCGCTGATGGACTATGACGCAACGCTGAAGCCGGAACTGTCGAAGGCTGGCTTCGTGACGCGTGATGCACGTGAAGTCGAGCGTAAGAAGGTCGGCTTCCACAAGGCACGTCGCCGGAAGCAATTCTCGAAGCGTTAATCGCTTTGGGTGCGATCCAGCTTTCGGGCTGGAACGCTGCAAAAGCCGCCAACGCTTTCGCGAAGGCGGCTTTTTTTATGGTTTTGCGGCTCCGCAAGGTAGTCACGAACTGCGTTGCCGACCTAGGGCTTCGACCCGCTCAGGTAAGCTGGTAGCCGCAACTCGGCGTTGTTGATTGATTACCAACAAGAACCCATTGATTTTGTGGGCATCAGCACGATATTGAGATCAGCCCTACAATAGCGGTTAGAAGCTTTTTGGAGAGTTCGAATGAACGCAGTCACCGATACACCCGTGACCGAGATGCCCGCCCCCTTCGTTTTTACCGACGCAGCGGCTGACAAGGTCAAGCAACTGATCGAAGAAGAAGGCAATGCGGACCTCAAACTGCGCGTTTTCGTGCAGGGCGGCGGCTGCTCGGGCTTTCAGTACGGTTTTACGTTCGACGAAGCCGTCAACGAAGACGACACCGTCATGAACAAGAGCGGCGTCCAGCTGCTGATCGATTCGATGAGCTACCAGTACCTGGTCGGCGCTGAGATCGACTACAAGGACGACATCAACGGCGCGCAGTTCGTCATCAAGAACCCGAATGCATCCACCACGTGTGGTTGCGGCTCGTCGTTCTCGGTCTGATCGCCGGTTAGCAAAGGTTGAAAAAAAACGGGGCTTCGGCCCCGTTTTTTATTGCCTGCGCTGTATTCTCCGCACGAAATCAGCGCTTACGCGCCATTCAACGCGGATAGATCGCTCCGAGCACACGTTCGGCAGCCGCACCGGTGACCGCAGGCAGGTTGCCCGGCAGCCTCGCTACGCAGCGCATCGCCAACCAGGCGAACGCCAATGGCTCGACCTGGCTCGGCGGCACGCCTAGCGCGTCGGTCGTCATCACGGGTACGCCGCTGACGCCGCTGTCCTCCAGCGCCTGCTGCAGCGCCTTCAGAATCTCCGGGTTGCGTGCGCCGCCGCCGCACACATACACCGCTCTGGCGTCCGATGCATGCCGTTCGATCTCGCGCGCTACCGTCACCGCCGTCAGTGCGACGAGCGTCGCCTGGACGTCGGCGGGGGAGAGCGCGGCGAACGGCTGGAGCTTCGCATCGAGCCATTGCCCATTGAACAGATCGCGGCCGGTGCTTTTCGGCGGTTGTTGAGTGAAAAACGGCTCGTCCAGCAACGCGTTCAGCAGCGTGCGGTCCACCTGGCCGCCGGCCGCGAAATGACCGTTTTCGTCGAAAGGCTTGCCGAGATGGCGCTGCGCCCACTCGTCGAGCAACGCGTTAGCCGGTCCACAGTCGAAACCGCGCACGCTGCCCGTGGCGTTCAGGATCGTGATGTTGCTGATGCCGCCAAGATTGCACACCACCCGGGTTTCGTCCTTCGCGCCGAACACCGTGGCGTGGAACGCGGGCACCAGCGGCGCGCCTTGACCGCCGGCCGCGACGTCGCGGCTGCGGAAATCGGCGACCACGTCGATGTGCATCATCTCCGCGAGCAGGGCGGGGTTGTTGATCTGCCGCGTATAACCCTTTTCCGGCCGATGTCGCACGGTTTGCCCATGCACGCCGATCGCGCGGACTTCCGCGGCAGGGACGCGGCTCTCGCGCAGCAATTCGTGGCAGCAGACGGTATAGCGGGTGGCGAGTGCATTGGCGGCCAGCGCCTCGCGCTCGATCTCGTTGTCGCCCGGTTGCTGTAGTGCGAACAGCGCGTCGCGCAGGCCCTCCGCGAAGCCGACGAATGCCTCAGCCAGTACTTCGGGCGGCTTGCCCTTGGCAAACCTGACGGCGACGCCGTCCACGCCGTCCATGCTCGTGCCCGACATCAATCCAAAATAGACGCCGTCTGCGGGGTCTTGCGCCACGTTGCTGCTCCTCTCGAGGGTTCGTTGCGAACCGTTGTAGCAGATTTTCGAGCGAATCGCGGCCGAATATAAAGCGCCGCGATGCCGGCAACGAGGTCGCCCTCGCGCAAATCGTGCGTCAGCAGGTGGCCAGTTCGCAGCACCGTTCGCAGAAATCGTGCACCCGTAGCGGCTTTGCGGCCGCGTCAGTGGGCTCGGCGGCGCGCATCTATGGGACAATCTCTTTTTTTCGCGACTTCAAGTTTCCAGCATGAGCACCGAGTCCACCAAGCCTAACGCCGCTGCCGCCCTCCCGATCACCGACGAGGTTCGCCACGCGCTCGACATCACCAAACGCGGTGTCGACGAACTGCTGATCGAAGACGAATTCGCGCAAAAACTCGCGAAGAGCGCAGCGACCGGCAAGCCGCTGCGTATCAAGCTCGGTCTCGATCCGACCGCGCCGGACATCCACATCGGCCATACGGTCGTGTTGAACAAGATGCGCCAGTTGCAGGATCTCGGTCACACCGTGATTTTCCTGATCGGCGATTTCACCTCGCTGATCGGCGACCCGTCGGGGCGTAACGCCACGCGTCCGCCGCTCACGCGCGAGCAGATCGAGTCGAACGCCAAGACGTATTTCGATCAGGCCGCGCTCGTGCTCGACCGCGACAAGACCGAGATCCGCTACAACAGCGAATGGTCGATGCCGCTCGGCGCCGACGGCATGATCAAGCTCGCCTCGCGCTACACCGTGGCGCGCATTCTCGAGCGCGAAGATTTCACCAGGCGTTTCCAGGGCGGCGTGCCGATTTCGATCCACGAACTCCTGTATCCGTTGATGCAAGGCTACGACTCGGTGGCGCTCAATGCCGATCTCGAACTCGGCGGCACGGACCAGAAGTTCAACCTGCTGGTGGGCCGCGAGTTGCAGAAGCAGTACGGCCAGGAGCAGCAGTGCATCTTGACGATGCCGCTGCTCGAAGGTCTCGACGGCGTCGAGAAGATGTCGAAGTCGAAGCACAACTACATCGGCATCAGCGAAAAGCCGACCGACATGTTCGGCAAGCTGATGAGCATTTCCGACGTGCTGATGTGGCGTTACTTCGAGTTGCTGTCGTTCCGTCCGATGGACGAGATCGCCGGCTTCAGGAAAGAGATCGAAGCGGGCCGCAATCCGCGCGATTTCAAAGTGATGCTGGGTCAGGAAATCGTCGCGCGATTCCACTCGCAAGCGGATGCCGAGCGCGCGCTGGAAGACTTCAACCACCGCGCCAAGGGCGGTGTGCCGGACGATATTCCGACCGTCACGCTCGCGGGCGCACCGCTCGCGATCGGCCAGTTGCTCAAGCAGGCCAACCTCGTGCCGTCGACCAGCGAAGCGTCGCGCAACATCGAGCAGGGCGGCGTGAAGATCGATGGCGCGACGGTGTCCGACAAGGGCCTGAAGATCGAAGCCGGCGAATACGTCGTGCAGGTCGGCAAGCGCCGTTTTGCGCGCGTCACGCTGACCGCGTGATGCGCTGCACGTTGCATCCGGCGTTCAGCCGATGATCGCGCTGATCCAGCGTGTACGGCACGCGCAAGTGCGCGTGGCCGACCGCGTGACCGGCGCGATCGAAGCGGGTCTGCTTGCGCTCGTTTGCGCTGAGCGTGGCGACACCGAGGCCGCCGCCGACCGGCTGCTGGCCAAGGTGCTCGGCTACCGCGTCTTCAGCGACGCGGCCGGCAAGATGAACCTCTCCGTGCAGAATCTCGATGGCGCCGGACGCGCAGGCGGTTTGCTGCTCGTCTCGCAGTTCACGCTGGCCGCGGATACGAATAGCGGTTTGCGTCCGAGTTTTACGCCAGCAGCGCCGCCCGATGAAGGCAGGCGTCTATTCGACTACTTCGTGTCGGCGGCTCGCGGAAAGCATCCCATTGTCGAAACCGGCGAGTTCGGTGCCGACATGCAGGTCTCGCTCGTCAACGACGGTCCCGTCACGTTCTGGTTGCAGACGAACGCCTGAGTTTCAGCTGCAATCTTCTTCGTTGCCATGCGCGTCCCCGCGCGCACATCTACCCACCAGCCGCTTTTTGCGACAATAGCGGCTCGGCACAACCGGCGACTGGCGCCCACTCCATTCCATGACCACGCAGATTCTGTTTATCCGCCACGGCGAAACCGACTGGAACCGCATCAAGCGCATTCAAGGCCACATCGATATTCCACTTGCGACGACCGGACTCGAGCAGGCGCAACGCCTCGCCCGCCGCATGGCCGACGAAGCGAAGCAGGGCGCGCGCCTCGATGCCATTTATTCGAGCGATTTGCAACGCGCGCAGCAAACCGCCCAGCCGATCGCCGATGCGCTCGGCTTGCCGTTGCAACTCCGCGAAGGTCTGCGCGAGCGCTCCTACGGGGCGTTCCAGGGCCACGACAGCGATGAAATCGCGCTGCGTTTTCCCGATGAATACGCGCACTGGCAAACCCGCGATCCGGGCTTCGCACCGCCGGATGGCGAGTCGCAACGCGCGCTTTACCATCGCGTGCTGCATGCGATCGAGCCGCTCGTCGCCGCACATCCCGGTGGACGTATCGCGTGCGTCGCGCATGGCGGCGTGCTCGACTGCGTGCGGCGCTTTGCCTGCGATCTCCCGCTCGATGCGCCGCGCAACTACCCGTTGCTGAACACGAGCGTGAACGTAGTGGATTTCGACAATGGCCGCGCGAGCGTAGTGTCGTGGGCTGACGTGTCGCATCTCGAGGCGCCGAGCGACGACGATAGTTTCAAGAGGAGCGTGCCGGAGCCGGGCCGTTGATCGGTGTGCCGCGGTTGGTCGCGGTCAGTTTCGGCTACTGATATCGGGGCAGTCGCGTTTGCACGCCGTTGGTCTCGTGCTTTCTGCGTTACACGACACGGCTAACGAACGGCGGTGCCGAAGAGCGCCGTCGTGTGCGTGCGTTACTCCGGTTTGCCCGCAGTGGCGACACGGCGACGTGCCCGCTTGGACACGCCATTCACCAACGCCCAACGGATGACTGGCGCCACCAGCCGCACACCGGGTCTTGCGACCGCGCGGCGCAACACAGCGTAGCGCTCGAATCCCAGCATCCCCTGCGCCCAGTCCGGCAGAAGATCGACGCCCGCGTTGAGCATCAGCATGCCGGCGGGCCGCATTGCGACGCTCGGCGCCGGCGCATTCATCAGAATCCTCACGACTTCACGCGTACGCTCGCTGGCCACGAGCTCGGGCTGCATGGCACGGAGATAGGCGTCGATCTCGTCGCACGAACGCGGAATATTCGCCGCCCCCAGCATCTGGGCGATGCGCGCGGTTTCCGCGAAGTATTGGTCTTGCGCGGCCACGGGCAGCAACGGATTCACGTACCGCAAGTGCGCGGTCATGAAACTCGACACCTCGGCAACGTGTACCCAGGTCAGTAGCGCAGGGTCGCTCGCACGATACGGGCGGCCATCCGGCCCGACACCGGTCACGCCCAGGTGAATCCGTTTGACGCGTTCCACCAGCGTCAGCGCGTCTTGCCGGCTGCCATAGGTCGTGCCGGCGATAAAGGTCGCCGTGCGGCGCAGGCGCCCGAGAATATCGGTGCGAAAGGTGGAGTGGTCCCACACGCCGGCCAGTGCCAACGGATGCAAGGCCTGAAGCAGGAGAGCGCTGATGCCGCCGGTCATCATCGAGGTGAAATCGGCGTGGACTTTCCAGCACATGGAGTCGGGGCCGAACAGTCCGGGGTCGCCCGGCGGGGACGAATAATCGAGCATCGGCCCGCTACCGCTGGTCAGATGCGTGACACCGGCGGCCAGCTTCGCGCGGAGTCTGCCCGTGAGCATTTGCGAGAGGCCGCCGCGCGACCATCTGGGCTGCCTGGCCTGGTCGGACATGCCTAAATCGACCTCGCGCTCAAGGGACGGCTCATGGCGCGGCTCAGGATGCGGCCGAGTTCCACAGACCGGGCAGCACGCTCGACGAATCCGGCACGGCGAGACCGAAATGCCGATAGGTGAGTTGCGTGGCGACGCGGCCACGCGGCGTGCGCTGCAGGAAGCCCTGCTGGATCAGATACGGCTCGAGCACGTCTTCGATCGTGTCGCGTTCCTCGCCGATGGCCGCCGCCAGATTGTCGACACCGACCGGGCCGCCGTCGAACTTGTAGAGGATCGCTTCGAGCAACTTGCGGTCCATCAGATCGAAGCCCACTGCGTCTACATCGAGCATTTTGAGCGCGGCATCGGCCACTTCCGCGGTGATGTTGCCGTCGGCTTTCACTTCCGCGAAATCGCGTACGCGACGCAGCAGCCGGTTGGCGATACGCGGCGTGCCGCGGGCGCGCTTGGCGATCTCGAACGCGCCGTCCGGATGAATCTGCGCATGAAGCAGCGACGCCGAACGCGTGACGATGCGCGCCAGCTCCTCGGCGTTGTAAAACTCCAGCCGTGCCACGATCCCGAAGCGGTCGCGCAGCGGATTGGTCAGCATGCCCGCACGAGTGGTCGCGCCGACCAGCGTGAACGGCTGCAGGTCCAGCTTGACGCTGCGCGCAGCCGGTCCTTCGCCGATCATGATGTCGATCTGATAGTCCTCCAACGCCGGGTACAGAATTTCCTCGACGACCGGCGAAAGCCGGTGGATTTCGTCGATGAACAGGACGTCGTTGGCTTCGAGATTGGTGAGCAGCGCGGCGAGGTCGCCCGCGCGTTCGAGCACCGGCCCGGAGGTTTGCCGCAGATTGACACCCATTTCCCGCGCGATGATGTGCGCGAGCGTGGTCTTGCCAAGACCCGGCGGCCCGAACAGCAGCACATGATCGAGCGATTCGGAGCGACGCTTGGCGGCCTCGATGAAAATTTCCAGCTGGCCGCGCACTTTTTCCTGCCCGACATATTCTTCGAGCTGGCGCGGGCGCAACGCGCGCTCGAACGCTTCTTCGTTCGGCGAGACGGGCGTGGGCGCGATGATGCGCTCGGCGGCGAGTTTGTCGGTTTCGATCATGAGGTCATTGTACCGCGCCAGGGTCGTGGCGAAACTCGGCCGAATGGCCAGGGTGTGCGGCTTGCCGGCGTGTGCGAAGCTTCACACATCGCATGCAAGGCAAACCCCGAGGCATCCATTTCAGCCCTTAGACAGCGCCTTCAACGCGAGCTTGATGCCCTCGGAAACGCCGGTGCCGGCCGGCACGTTCTTGACGGCCGCCAACGCTTCTTTTTCGGAGTAACCCAATGCGAGCAGTGCGTTCAGGATATCGGAGGCGTGGTCGGAGGCCGATGCCGCGCCCGCCATCGCGCCCAGGTCGGCGCCCAGCTTGCCCTTCAGTTCGAGGAGCAGCCGCTCCGCCGTCTTCTTGCCGATGCCCGGCACGCGCGTGAGGCGCGCGGCGTCCTGCATCGTCACGGTTTGCGACAGTTCGTGCACGCTCATGCCCGACAGCACCGCGAGCGCCATGCGTGCGCCGATGCCCGAGATCTTGAGCAACTCGCGGAAGGTCGCGCGTTCGTCGGTGGTGCCGAAGCCGTAGAGAAGATGCGCGTCTTCACGCACGATCATCTGCGTGAGGAGCACGACGCGTTCACCGGTCGAAGGCAGGTTGTAGAACGTGCTCATCGGCACATCGACTTCGTAGCCGACGCCGTTGCAGTCGATGAGCAGATGCGGCGGGTTTTTTTCCAGCAGAACGCCGGCAATGCGACCGATCATGGCGAATTCAATCTCGAGAGAAAGGGCGAGTGTAGCGCAGCGCCGCAGTGGCGAGTGACGCTCGAACGTGACCTGTATTGCGTGATACGCGGACTAGCCGACCAGACGTCCACGCCTCACGCGCAAACCCTTCTTCGCCAGCGCCGGCGCAATGCCGCCCAGCGTGCTCAGCGTCGCGCCGCTGTGCGCGTGGCAGATCGCCATGCCGAGCGCGTCGGCGGCGTCGGTGCCGGGTACGCCGGAGAGGTTGAGCAGCCGTACCACCATCTGCTGCATCTGCTCCTTGGTCGCGCGGCCGTAGCCCACCACGGCCTGCTTCAACTGCAACGCCGTGTATTCCGCGACCGGCACACCGCCCGCCACCAGCCCGCAGATCGCCGCGCCGCGTGCCTGGCCGAGCAGCAAGGTGGACTGCGGGTTGACGTTGACGAAGACCTTTTCGATCGCCGACTGATCTGGCGAATGCTGGCGGATCAGCGTGGAGATGCCTTCGAAGATGGTGCCGAGACGCGACGGCAAATCGGCGTCCGCGGTTTTGATGACGCCGCTCGCCACGTAGCTGAGCGTGTGGCCGGTCTGGTCGATCACGCCGAAGCCGGTCACGCGCAGGCCGGGGTCGATGCCGAGAATTCTCATGAGGTGCCGCACAGGCGGTAGAAATCAGGTGCTTGCGATACTACAACACGCGCGCCGCATGGCGGTCGGCGTGTGGGGGTGTCGGCGGAATAAAAACTGCTGCGTGGTTCGCTGAGGAGGCAATCGCAGATGGAGCGCTATCGGAACATCAGCGGCGACTCGGGCGTCGAGGCTTATGAAATCGGCGACGACTTCGTCAAGCTTCGTTTCAGGACGGGCGGCGTGTATTGGTACACGGAGGCGAGCGTCGGCGCTCGCCACCTGGCCGCGCTCAAGCGTCTTGCGCGACGAGGGCAGGGCCTCAGCACGTACATCAGCCAACACACGGAAGTGAGCGCAGGTTACGCGAGGAAAGACTCGGAAGACTGAGTGGCGGCGCGTGGAGGCGCCCGACAAAAGAAAACGGCCCGGCGGAAATTCCACCGGGCCGTCTCATACAAATACTGCGTCGGCAGCGAGCCGCTTCGCCACGAAGACGAAGCTACCGCTTAGCGCGCCTCAATGCCGGAAGTGACGCACACCCGTCAGCACCATCGCGATGTTGTGCTCATCCGCTGCGCTGACCACTTCGTCGTCGCGCATCGAGCCGCCCGGCTGAATCACGCAGGTCGCGCCTGCCGCCACCACCACGTCGAGGCCGTCGCGGAACGGGAAGAAGGCATCCGACGCCACCGCCGAACCCGTCAGCGTCAAACCGGCGTTCTGCGCCTTGATGCTCGCGATGCGCGCCGAGTCCACGCGGCTCATCTGGCCCGCACCGACGCCGAGCGTCATGCCGTTGCCGCAGAACACGATCGCGTTCGATTTCACGTACTTCGCCACGCGCCATGCGAACAGCAGATCGTCCATTTCCTTCGGCGTCGGGTGGCGCTTCGTGACCACGCGTAATTCGCGCGGCTGCACATTCTTCGAGTCGAGCGATTGCACCAGCAGCCCGCCGCCGACACGCTTCAGATCGAACGCGTTATGGCCTTCACCCAACGCGATTTCCAGCAGACGCACGTTCTGCTTTGCCGCGAACACCTGGCGCGCCGCTGCACTGAACGACGGCGCGATCAGCACTTCGACGAACTGCTTGGCCACGGCTTGCGCCGCCGCTTCGTCCACTTCGCGATTGAAGGCGATGATGCCGCCAAACGCGGAAGTCGGATCGGTCTGGAATGCCTTCGCATACGCTTCGTTGGCGTCCGCGCCAATCGCCACGCCGCACGGATTCGCATGCTTCACGATCACGCAGGCCGGCACGTCGAACGTCTTCACGCATTCCCACGCTGCATCGGAATCGGCGATGTTGTTGTACGACAGTTCCTTGCCCTGCAACTGGTTGTAGTTCGCCAGTGCGCCGGCCGGCACCACGAGGTCACGGTAGAACGCCGCGCTCTGATGCGGGTTTTCGCCGTAACGCAGGTCCTGCACCTTGTCGAACGCGAGGTTGAACGTTGCCGGGTAAGCGTTGCGCGACGCGTGCTTCAGTTCGTCGGTCAGGCTCGTCAGATAGTTCGTGATCGCGCCGTCGTACTGCGCGGTGTGCGCGAACACCTTGGTGGCCAGACGGAAATTCGTCTTGTACGACACCGCGTTGCTGTTCGCGCGCATTTCATCGAGCACGACCGTGTAATCCGCCGGATCGACCACCACCGTGACGTCGCGATGATTCTTCGCGGCCGAACGCAGCATCGTCGGGCCGCCGATGTCGATGTTCTCGATCGCGTCTTCCAGCGAGCATTCTTCTTTCGACACGGTCTGCACGAACGGGTACAGATTGACGACCAGCAGGTCGATGGTCGGAATGTCGTGCTTCTCAAGCGCGGCCATGTGTTCCGGCAGATCGCGGCGCGCCAGAATGCCGCCGTGCACCTTCGGATGCAGCGTTTTCACGCGCCCGTCCAGCATTTCCGGGAAGCCCGTGTAATCGGCAACCTCAGTGACGGAGAGACCCGCGTCCGCGAGCAGTTTCGC
Organism: Paraburkholderia sp. BCC1884; assembly: GCF_900996225.1. Classification (GTDB taxonomy): domain Bacteria; phylum Pseudomonadota; class Gammaproteobacteria; order Burkholderiales; family Burkholderiaceae; genus Paraburkholderia. The sequence continues at coordinate 89,847 of NZ_CAAJGL010000134.1, forward strand.
GGTGCCGCCGGTCGACAGGATCTTGACGCCGAGGTCGGACAGCGACTTGGCGAAGTCGACGATGCCGGACTTGTCGGAAACGGAGATGAGCGCTTGCTTGATCATGATGAAGACGAAAAGCCGAAGGGAAACGTGGCAGGGGCGCCAAGAAACTACAACGGGCTACAACAAACCGTGCTGTTGCAGCTTCTTGCGCAGCGTATTGCGGTTGATGCCGAGATACTCGGCGGCCAGCGACTGGTTGCCGCCAGCCTGCTCGAGCACCACTTCGAGCAGGGGTTTTTCTACGCATGAAATAACCATGTCGTAGACATCATGCGGATTGGAGCCGTCGAGATCCTGGAAATACATACCCAGGCTGTCGCGGACAGATTGTTCGATATTGTTCTTGCTCATGCTGCTAGTCGGTCGGTTTGGTCCGGCTCGCCGTTCTTGTTGAGCGTTTCGTCGACGTAGACGAGGCGGTCGGAGATCGCCTTTTGTGCGTCGAAGAACTCGTTGACGGCGAGGAGTTGTTCGCGCGTGGTGTCCAGCGTATTCATGCGATGCCGGAACACGTTGGCGCCAGAAAGGCCGCGAGTGTACCAGCCGATGTGTTTGCGCGCAGTGCGCACACCGGTGAATTCGCCGTAGAACTCGTAGTGGTCTTCGAGATGCTCGTTCATCACCTGCTGGATTTCGTCGATGCGCGGCGGCGGCAGCAACTCACCCGTTTGCAGGAAATACTCGATCTCGCGGAACAGCCACGGACGACCCTGCGCGGCACGGCCGATCATGATGGCGTCGGCGCCGGTCGCAGCCAGCACCGCGCGCGCTTTGTGCGGCGAGGTAATGTCGCCATTGGCGACCACCGGAATGCGCACGGCGGCTTTCACGGCAGCGATCGTCTCGTATTCGGCGTCGCCGTGATACAGATCGGCGCGCGTGCGGCCGTGCACGGTGAGCATGGCAATGCCCGCGTTTTCAGCGAGATGCGCGACGCTCAACGCATTCCTGTTGTCGCGGTTCCAGCCGGTACGGATTTTCAGCGTGACGGGCACCGCGTCGGGGCCGATGCCCACGGCGCCCACCACCGCCTCGACAATGCGTTGCACCAGCGGCTCGTTCTGCAGCAGCGCCGAACCGGCCGCCACGTTGCACACTTTCTTGGCCGGGCAACCCATGTTGATGTCGATGATCTGCGCGCCGTTCGCCACGTTGTAGCGGGCCGCTTCGGCCATCATGACCGGATCGGCGCCGGCGATCTGCACGGAGATCGGTTCGACCTCGCCCGTGTGATTGGCGCGGCGCATGGTCTTCTCGCTTTTCCACAACTGCGCGTTCGACGCCACCATTTCCGACACCGCATAGCCCGCGCCCAGCCGTTTGCAGAGCTGGCGGAAGGGCCGGTCGGTGACGCCGGCCATAGGCGCGACGAACAGGTTGTTACGCAGATTGTGGGGGCCGAGAGTGGGCATGACGTGGACGCGCGCGCAGCCGATTGGTCAATTTCTGTCAATCGGAGCATTCGCGAAATGCGAGGGAAAACCGCCATTTTAGCGTTAACAGATAGCCGACACCCGACATGTGTCTGTCGTAACCCATTAAATCTTCTATGAAAGTGCGCCGATTCATAGAACTCGCACCACTCGGGCGATCTGCCTAACGACGCTGTCCGAACATCATCTGACGTGCCAAGGCGGTCTTGACCGGCGGCACGAACTCCAGCGCGGTGAGCGCAAGGCCGCGCACGATGGCGAGCGGCGCGAAGTCGACGGTGAACAGACGTGCAAGCGTGTCGGTGGCGCCGATCGTCAGGCGACGATCGAGCGCGCGGCGTTGTGCGAAGGCGGCCAGCGCGAGCGGCGTCGGGCCTTCGGCGGAGAGGGCGTCGGCGAGAGAGTGCGCGTCGCGCAAGCCGAGGTTCAGCCCTTGGCCCGCCACCGGATGCAGCGTCTGCGCCGCATTGCCGATCGCGACGATGCGGCCGTTCACGAGCGTCTCCACCGCATTCAGCCCCAGCGGGAACGACGCTCGCCCCGAGATGCGCGTGAAGCGGCCCATGCGGTCGCCAAATGCCGCGCCGAGTTCGCGCAGGAAATCGTCGTCGGAAAGTTGCGCGCGGCGCGCGGCTTCCTCGGGCGCGCAGCACCAGACCAGCGCGTACTCCGCGCCGCGTACGCCGCCCATCGGCAACAGGGCGATCGGGCCTTGCGACGTGAAGCGCTCCCAGGCCACGTGCGGGCGCGGCGCGGAGACGGTGACCGTGCCGACCAGCGCGGTTTGTCCGTAGTCGCGGGTGCCGTTTTCCGCCGGGTCTTTGTCCGCTTTCTTACCTTGCTTCTGATCGCCGAACAGCCCACCCTCGGCATTCACCAGAATCCGCGTGCGCAGAGTGCGCGTGACGCCCGCGGTTTCGATCGGCAGCGTGACGCCGTCGGGTTCCTGAGTGGGCGCCGCCGCCGAAGTCGAGTGGAACCGGTGCACCTTGCTGCCGTGGACCGCCTCGGCCAGTCCGTGCACGATCGAGCCGTAGCGCAGCACGTAACCCAGCGCCGGCAAACCGTGCTCAGCGTGATCGATCAGCGTGCGGCCAAAGTGACCGCGCTGCGAAACATGAATGCGCTGGATCGCGGTGGCCTCGGCGGGCCAGCGCAGCGGCTCCAGAATCATCCGGCTGCCGTGCGAGACGGCGATCGCGCGCGGATCGGCGATCGAGTCTTCCGGCTCGCGCGCGTCGACCAGCGCGATCTTCAGCGCCTCGGTCGCGCTGCGGCGCGCGAGCCAGCCGGCGAGCGCCAGCCCGACCGGCCCGGCGCCGACGATCGTCACGTCGAAATCGACGGGCTGGGCGTGCGAGGCGTGCTTCAGAATCACCGTCGACGGGGAAACATCGTTCATTGCGGGTTAAGTCCTTGCGGGTTACTTCCGTGATGCGTGGGCCGCGCGGGCTTCCTGCATCAGCGCTTCGATTTCGTCGGCGGCCACCGGCACGTCGCGCGTCATCAGCTCGCAGCCGCCGGGCGTGACGATCGCGTCGTCCTCGATACGGATGCCGATGTTCCAGTAGCGCTCGGGCACGCCGTCGGTCGGACGGATGTAGAGACCCGGCTCGATGGTCAGCGTCATCGACGCCTGCAGCGTGCGCCACGGCAGCGCGCCGGCTTCGTCGCGCGGCGCGCCGCGTTCGCGGTAGTCGCCGACGTCGTGCACGTCCATGCCGAGCCAGTGACCCGTGCGGTGCATATAGAAAGGCGCGTAGGCGCGCTCGGCAATCACATCGTCGACCGAGGCGAACTTGCTCCGGTCGACGATGCCCGTGTCGAGCAAGCCTTGCGACAGCACGCGCACGGCGGCCTGATGCGGATCGTCGAAGGTGGCGCCAGCGCGGGTCGCCGCGACGGCGGCCTGCTGCGCGGCCAGCACGATGTCGTACAGCTCGCGTTGCGGCGGCGTGAAGCGGCCGCTGGCCGGGAACGTGCGGGTGATGTCGGACGCATAACCGTCGAGCTCGCAGGCCGCGTCGATCAGGATCAGGTCGCCGTCCTGCACGATCGCGTTGCCCGCCGGGTAATGCAGCACGCAGGCGTTGGCGCCCGTGGCGACGATCGACGTGTAGGCCGGCGCCTGCGCGCCATACTTGCGGAACGTGTAGAGCAGTTCGGCTTCGAGTTCGTACTCGCGCACGCCGGGATGACAAGCGGCCATGGCGCGGCGGTGTGCCTCGGCGGAGATCTGCCCGGCGCGGCGCATGATGGCGAGTTCGTGGTCGTCCTTGACGAGCCGCATCTCGTCGAGCAACGGGATCAGGTCGCCGGCGGCGGTGGGCGCGGCGACGCCGCCACGGCTCTGCGCGCGCACCGTGTCGAGCCAGCCGCGCACCTGCTCGTCGAGCTGGGCCGAGCTGCCGAGCGCGTAGTGCAGCGAGGGCTTGTCGGCGAGCAGCTTCGGCAATTGTGCGTCGACCTCGTCGATGGGAAACGCGGCGTCGAAACCGAACCTCGCGCGTGCGCCGTCCGGCCCGAAACGGAAGCCTTCCCACGTTTCGCGCTCGACGTTCTTCGCGCGGCAGAACAGCACCGAGGCCGGTTCGCCGGGCGCGGCGCTTGCGTCGAGCACCAGCAAGGCCTCCGGCTCGGTGAAGCCGGTCAGATAGTAGAAGTAGCTGTCGTGCCGGTAGGGATAATCGGCGTCCCGGTTGCGCACCGCTTCAGGCGCGGTGGGGACAATCGCGACGCCGCCGCCCGCGGCGCGCAGCGCGGCGAGTACGCGCTCGCGGCGCGTGCGGTAGACGTCGATGGCGAGGGTAGGTTCGGTCGGCTGGTTCATCGTGCGATTGTAGCGCCCAACGCAAAGCGCCATTTTGCCCCGATCCGGCGAACAAGGTGACGAGCGGGCAAGGGCGGTCATGTTGCAATCCATCCACAGCGAGTCTCCATGCGGCTCTCGAGCGGACGCCATGCACTCGCGAACGGGGCGGACCACTTATACTTTCGCCGGATTCAGGAAAAGGCAGATGGTCATGATGAAACTCATCGGTTCGCTCGCCAGCCCCTACGTGCGTAAAGCGCGGATCGTGCTGGCCGACAAGAGGATCGACTACGAGCTGGTGCCCGAAAATGTTTGGGCGCCGGATACCCAGATTCACACCTTCAATCCGCTCGGCAAGGTGCCGTGTCTCGTGATGGAAGACGGCGAAGCGGTGTTCGACTCGCGCGTGATCTGTGAGTACGTGGATACGCTCTCGCCGGTCGGCAAGCTGATTCCGCAGTCGGGCCGCGAGCGGGTCGAGGTGCGTTGCTGGGAAGCGCTCGCCGATGGCGTGCTGGACGCAGCCGTGCTGATTCGGCTCGAAAGCACCCAGCGCTCGCCCGAGCAACGCGTGGACGCGTGGGTCGCGCGGCAGCAACTCAAGATCGACGAAGCGTTGGTGGCGATGGCGCAGGGACTGGGCAGCAAGCCATGGTGCGCGGGTAATCACTACACGCTCGCGGATATCGCCGTGGGCTGCGCGCTCGGCTATCTGGATTTCCGCTCGCCCGAATTGAACTGGCGCGAGGCGCATCCGAATCTGGACAAGCATTTCCAGAAGCTGTCGCTGCGTCAGTCGTTCATCGACACGGCGCCCGCGAACTGAGTCGACGCAAACGCCGGGTAAAAAATGCGCCTGCTATGTCAGGCGCATTTTTTTATCTATCGAAACCTGCCACTGACGGCACGGACGCTTACTTTGCGCCGTTGCGCCGCCGCGTGATGCCCGGCCCGAACGCGAATCCAAAAGCCAGCAGCAGCGCTGAAATCGCCAGCACGGTGTTGTTGCCGCTCGTCACGTAGGGCGTGCTGCCGGCGGTGCCTTGCACCGTGACGTCGAGCGAGCCGATCGTATAGGGCTTCAGGCGGCCGAGCACCTTGCCGTTCGCGTCGATGGCGGCGGTCATGCCGGTGTTGGTCGCGCGCAGCATCGGCCGGCCGGTTTCGAGCGAGCGCATGCGCGCGATCTGCAGATGCTGGTCGAGCGCGATCGTGTCGCCGAACCAGGCCAGGTTGGTCGAATTGACCAGCACGCCGGCAGGCGTATCGCTTTCGCGAATGGTCCGTGCAATCTCTTCGCCGAAAATGTCTTCGTAGCAGATGTCCACGGCCACCGGCTGGTTGTGCACCATGAACGGCTTCTGCACGGGCGGCCCGCGGAAGAAGTCGCCCAGCGGAATGCTCATCAGATTGACGAACCAGTGGAAGCCCCACGGCACGAACTCGCCGAACGGCACGAGGTGGTGTTTGTCGTAGCGGTACACGTCGCGCGAGCCGGGTGTGACGCCGAACAGGCTGTTCGTGTAGTCGATCACCTGGCCTTCGGGGGTGATCGTGCCGCCGATCGCGCCGAACAGGATCGCGCTGCCGGTCGAGTCCGCGAAGTTGCGCACCGCCGAGGCAAACGGCGCGGGCAACTGCTGCGCGAGCACGGGAATCGCGGTTTCCGGCGTGACGATCAGATCGGCCGGCTTCGAGGTAATCATCTGCTGATACTGGTCGATCGCGGCACGCATGCCGGATTCCTCGAACTTCATTTCCTGTTTGACGTTGCCTTGTAGCAGACGCACCGTGAGCGGCGCATTGGCCGGCACGGTCCATTGCACGAGCGGCAGCAACAGCCCGGCTGCGATCAGCGCGACAGCGAATGCGCCGGGCACGGCGATGCGCGCGCCACGCGGTCGTTCGCCGGCATTTGCCGGTTCACGCGACGACAGCAGCGGCAACAGCGCCTGCACGATCAGCGCCGCAGCGAGCGCGAGCGCCCAGCCGACGCCGTACACGCCCGCCACCGGCGCGAAGCCGGCGAACGGGCCGTCCACTTGCGCGTAACCGCTGGCGAGCCACGGAAAACCCGTGAACACCGTGCCGCGCAACCATTCGCCGATCGCCCAGGCGCTCGCAAAAGCGAGCGCACCGTGCCACGTCGGCGAGAACGGCGCGCGCTCGTCGGAAGCGCCGTTGCGCGCGTGACCCGCGCAGAACGACCAGACGCCGGCAGCCAGTGCGGGATACACCGCCAGATACAGCGAGAACAGCACTACCGCCGCGCCTGCGAGCGGCGCGGCCATGCCGCCGTAGTAATGCATGCTGACGTACAGCCACCACACGCCGCTGACGAAGTTGCCGAAGCCGAAAGCGCCGCCCGTCAGCGCGGCGCTTTTCCAGCCGGTGCTGCGCGTGAGCCACGCAAAGAAGAACACGAAGATCGCGAGTTCGAGCCAGCCGCCATGCGGCGTGGGCGCGAACGAGAGCGTGTTGGCCGCGCCGGCAATCAGGGCGACGAGGTAATGCCAGCGGGGCAAGGTGCGGCTGCGCGAGCCTTCTGCGGCAGAAGCACTCACGCCGCGGCGCGAACGGGAGGAAATCGGGTCGGCCATTGTTGCGCGGTCGGCGTGAGGAGTTGATGAAGCGAGGAAAGAACCAGCGACGATCCCTGGCAAATAGCCGGATCAGGTCTGCACGTGCTGTGCTTCGCGCTCGCGCTGACCAGCCAGCGGATCGCGGCGCACCAGCAGCATGTGAATCTGGCGGGCGTCGCCGCGCAGAATCTCGAAGATCAGATCGTCGAGACGGACCTTTTCGCCGCGATGCGGCACCCGTCCGAAATGATGCGTGACGAGTCCGCCGATCGTGTCGACTTCGTCGTCCGGGTAGTGCGTGCCGAAGGCTTCGTTGAACTGCTCGATCTCGGTCAGCGCGCGCACGCGGAAACGGCCGTCCGGCGAGGCGATGATGTTGCCGCTTTCCTCGTCGAAATCGTATTCGTCTTCAATGTCGCCGACGATCTGTTCCAGCACGTCTTCGATCGTGATCAGACCGGCCACGCCGCCGTATTCGTCGACCACCACCGCGAGGTGATTGCGATTCACGCGGAAGTCGTGCAGCAGCACATTCAGACGCTTCGATTCGGGGATGAACACGGCGGGCCGCAGCATGCCGCGCACGTCGAATTCTTCTTCGGCGTAGTAGCGCAGCAGGTCTTTGGCGAGCAGCACGCCGATGATGTTGTCGCGATTGCCTTCGAACACCGGGTAGCGCGAGTGCGCTTTTTCCAGCACGTAGGGAATGAATTCGGCGGGACTGTCCGCGATGTTGATCGCGTCCATTTGCGCGCGCGGCACCATGATGTCGCGGGCACTGAGTTCGGACACCTGGAACACGCCTTCGATCATCGACAGCGAGTCGGCGTCGATCAGGTTGCGCTCGTGCGCGTCCTGCAGGATTTCCAGAAGCTCGGCGCGCGAGTCGGGCTCGGGCGAGATAAAGTCGGTCAGACGCTCGAGGAGGGAGCGCTTTTCTTGCGGTTTGTCGATTTGGCGTCGACTGGGATACGTTTCGTTCATGGTAGTGCGCCCGGCGAGACTGGGCGCGCTGTTGCAGAGCATTAAGGATACACCAGGCACATGGCAGGACCGTGTCCCGCCGGGCTGGGCGATGGGTGAAGCAGGGGTCAAACGGCTCTGCCGCGCGGGCAAAGCGTGGGTCAATCCTAACTGATTACGCGGCGAAGCGGGCTGTGAAGCAAAAAAGCCTGGTGACGGCTCATTCGCGGCGGCGTAGGGTCGACAAGCCCGCTTACTCGCAGCCTTGCGCGCGGCACCGTTCGAGCAGCGCTTCCAGCGCGCGGTCCGGCATGCCGCTTTCGCGCAGCGCATGCACGGTGCGGCTGACGTAGTCGAGCGTCGTGCCGTAACGGCCGCTCGCACAGCCGAACACCGCCTTGACGATGTCGTCGCGCAACTTGCCGGTGTAGCTGGGCACGTCGCGGCGCATCACGAAGGCTAGCGCATCGACGCGCCGGCCGTCGGCGAGCACGCAGGGCAGCCACGCCGGACGATACGAGCCCATCGCCATTTCACGGCGCCAGAGCGCTTCGAGATGCGGCATCGCACCTTCGGCCGACATGCGGAAGGCGATGCCGGTGCACGAGCCGCCGCGATCGAGCGCGAGCACGAGCCCCGGCTGTTCGGGCGTACCGCGATTCACGCGCGACCACAGATACAGCCCGCGGTGGTAACCATGCACTTTGGAGCGGGTCGCTTCGACGGTCGGCAGACCGGGGTTCCAGATCAGCGAACCATAGCCGAATAGCCACAGGTCGCTCTTGCGGTCCCAGTCGCGCAACGTGCAATCGAGCGACGCCCGCAGTTCCTCGTCCGTCAACAGCCGCGAATCGCCGAGCGCCGGCGGATAATCGGGGCAGGGCGGGCGGGAATTGGCTGCGGGGGAAGAGGTGCTCACGGGAATCGGCCGGCGACTATTGGTAAGGATCGGGAAAGCCGAGCTTGCCGAGGATTTCCGTTTCGATCGCTTCCATTTCCTCGGCTTCTTCCTCGACTTCGTGGTCGTAGCCCTGGGCGTGGAGCGTGCCGTGCACCAGCAGATGCGCGTAATGCGCAAGGAGCGGTTTGCCCTGCTCGGCGGCTTCCTTCTCGACCACCGGGCAGCACAGGATCAGATCGCCCGTGACCGGATCGTCTTCCGATTCGGCGTAGGCGAAGGTCAGCACGTTGGTCGAATAATCCTTGCCGCGGTAAGTGCGGTTCAGCGTGCGGCCTTCTTCGGCATCGACGAAACGCACGGTCAGCTCACCGTCCGCAAACAACGCCGCCTTGATCCAGCCGGCCACCGTGGCGCGCGGCAGCAGCGCCTTGTGTTCCGCAAAGGCCTTGGCAGCGGGGAATTGCAGATTCAACGTCAGTTTCGGGGCGCGGCTCATGCGGTTTCGTCGTGTTGCGTTCGTTGCGTGTGGTGCACGGGATGCCTGCGCTCAGCGTGAATCCGCCGGACCGGCGGTTTTCTGCGAATGCGCATCGTACGCCTCCACAATTCGCGCGACCAGCGGATGCCGCACCACGTCCGCGCTCGTAAAGCGCGTGAGCGCAATGCCGCGCACGTCCGTGAGCACCTGCTGCGCCTCGATCAGCCCGCTCTTGTGGCCGCGCGGCAAGTCGACCTGAGTCGTGTCGCCGGTGACCACCGCTTTCGAGCCGAAGCCGATCCGCGTGAGGAACATCTTCATCTGTTCGGGCGTGGTGTTCTGCGCTTCGTCGAGGATGATGAACGCGTGGTTCAGCGTGCGCCCGCGCATGTACGCGAGCGGCGCGATTTCGATCATCTGCCGCTCGAACATCTTGGCGGTTTTGTCGAAGCCGAGCAGGTCGTACAGCGCGTCGTACAAAGGCCGCAGATACGGATCGACCTTCTGCGCCAGATCGCCCGGCAGAAAGCCGAGGCGTTCGCCGGCTTCGACTGCCGGGCGCGTCAGCACGATGCGTTTGACCTGATCGCGCTCCAGCGCATCCACGGCGCAGGCCACCGCCAGGTACGTCTTACCGGTGCCGGCCGGACCGATGCCGAAGGTCACGTCGTGCGAGACGATCTGTTTCAGATACTCACGCTGCGCCGGCGTGCGGCCGCGCAGATCGGCGCGCCGCGTGTACAGTTTCGGGCCGAGCTCGTCGAGGTCTTCCGCGCCGGTGTCGGCGGGCTGGTCGAACGGATGATCGGGATTGCCCGGGAACCGCGGGTCGGCTGCTTCGTCGCCCGCGCCGTTACCGAGGCCGTTCGGCCGATGCCGCGCCGGGTGACGCACTTCGACGAGCGCGAGCTGGATGTCGTCCATCGACAGCGGAGCGCGCGCCTTGTCGTAGAAGTTTTCGAGTGCGGTGAGCGCGAGTTTCGCGCCACGCCCGCGAATCGTGATGCGGTGGCCGCGGCGCTGCAGCGTCACGTCGAGCGCCTGCTCGATCTGCCGCAGATTTTCGTCGAGCGGTCCGCAGAGGTTGGCGAGCCGCGCGTTGTCGTCGTGCGGAGCGGTGAATTCCAGGTGCTGCTGAGCGGTCTTCAAGGCGGTGGGTCGATCCTGTCGGTTTCGAGGCGCGGGTTGGCGTCGCTTAATGGGTGTTGGCGGCGTCGTCATGCACCAGCACGAGCTCGCCACGTAGCGAATGTGGGTACGCATGGACGATTTTCACGTCCACCATCTGGCCGATCAGGCGCGCGTGCGAGGCGACCGGCACCGGGAAATTCACCACCCGGTTGTTCTGCGTGCGGCCCGCGAGTTCGTTCGGGTCCTTGCGCGCCGGGCGCTCGACCAGAATGCGCTCGACCTTGCCGACCATCGAATCGCTGATGCGCTGCACGTTTTCTTCGATGGTGGCCTGCAGATGTTGCAGCCGTTTGAGCTTCACTTCGCGCGGCGTGTCGTCGTGCAGATTCGCGGCCGGCGTGCCGGGACGCGGGCTGTAGATGAACGAGAAGCTGGTGTCGTACTGCATCTCGTGCACGAGCGCCATCATCTTGTCGAAGTCTTCTTCGGTCTCGCCGGGGAAGCCGACGATCATGTCGGTGGACAGCGACAGGTCCGGACGGATCGCGCGCAGCTTGCGGATCACCGACTTGTATTCGAGCACCGTGTAGCCGCGCTTCATCGCCATCAGGATACGGTCCGAGCCGTGCTGTACCGGCAGATGCAGATGGCTGACGAGCTTCGGCACCTTGGCGTAGGTGTCGATCAGGCGCTGCGTGAATTCCTTCGGATGCGAGGTGGTGTAGCGAATCCGTTCGATGCCCGGAATATCCGCGACGTACTCGATCAACTGAGCGAAGTCGACGATATCGGTCGAGCCGAGCGTGATGCCCGCACGATAAGCGTTCACGTTCTGGCCGAGCAACGTGACTTCACGCACGCCCTGGTCGGCGAGTCCGGCGATTTCGGTGAGCACGTCGTCCATCGGGCGCGACACTTCCTCGCCCCGTGTGTACGGCACGACGCAGTAGCTGCAGTATTTGCTGCAGCCTTCCATGATCGACACGAACGCGCTCGGACCGTCGACGCGCGCCGGCGGCAGGTGGTCGAACTTTTCGATTTCCGGAAACGAGATGTCCACCTGCGCGCGGCCGCTTTCGCGGCGCTTGTCGATCATTTGCGGCAGACGGTGCAGCGTTTGCGGACCGAACACCAGATCGACGTACGGCGCGCGCGCCACGATCGCCGCGCCTTCCTGGCTCGCCACGCAGCCGCCCACGCCGATGATCAGATTCGGATTCGCTTCCTTCAGCTCGCGCACGCGGCCGAGGTCGGAGAAGACCTTTTCCTGGGCTTTTTCGCGCACCGAACAGGTGTTGAACAGAATGACGTCCGCGTCTTCCGGCGTGTCGGTCTTGACGAGTCCTTCGGCCGCGCCGAGTACGTCGACCATCTTGTCGGAGTCGTACTCGTTCATCTGGCAGCCAAAGGTCTTTACATAAACTTTCTTGGTCATCGAATTTCGCCGGTCGCAGTGGTTAACCTGGGGGCGTCTTTAAAAGGTGAAGTGGGGCGCAACGTGCGGGCGAGGGCCGCGAGGCAAAAACGGCTGCGTAACTCGATATTATAGCCCTTCACCGGAGACGGCTTCAGCGCCCGCGGCGCGGCGCGGCCGCTCCGGCGGCAAGCCCAGCAGGCCTTCCAGTTCGTCCGATACCTGCGCGAAGCGCTCGCTCAGGAAGTCCAGCAGCACGCGCACGCGCGGCGCCATGAAGCGGTTGCGGTGGTACAGCGCGTGCAGCGGCGCGTCCGGATAGCGCCATTCGGGCAGCAGAATCTTCAGACCGTCGGAGCGTAAATCCGCTTCCACGTCCCACATCGATTTGATCGCAATGCCGTAGCCGCGCAGCGCCCATTCGCGGGCCACGGCGCCGTCGTTGGTTTCGCGGGCTGTTTCGAACGGCACGCTGTAGTGCTGCACTTCGTCGCCGCGCGTGAAGCGCCACTCGTTTGCCATCCCGGATGCGGTGCCCAGCACGATGCAGTCGAAATTGGCCAGGTCTTGCGGGTCTTTCGGCTCGCCCTTGCGCGCGATGTATTCCGGCGACGCGCACAGCACCCGTCGATTCGGCGCCAGCTTGCGAGCCACCAGCGAACTGTCCTGCGGCACGCCGAAGCGGATCGCCAGATCGATGTCCTCCTGCACGAGATTGGCGAGCGAGTCCGACAACGTCAACGCGAAAGTCACGTCCGGATACAGCAGATTGAACTCGTCGAGCCAGTGCATCAGCAGATTGCGGCCGAAATCCGAGGTCGCCGACACGCGCACCTTGCCGCGTACCACGCCCTGGCCGGCCTGCAGGGCGGCTTCGGCGTCGTCCAGCGATTGCAGCGCCTGGCGGCAGCAGTTCAGGTACAGACGGCCTTCGTCGGTGAGCCGCAACTGACGGGTGGTGCGCTCGAACAGGCGCGCCTTCAGACCCGCTTCGAGCTTGGCGAGGCGCGCACTCGCGGCGGCCGGCGTCAAACCCATCTTGCGGCCCGCCGCCGACAGGCTGCCTTGCTGCGCCGCTTCGACGAAGAGGCGGATGTCACCGAGGTTGTCCATTGCGTGGCTTTCAAAAGAATTTTGAAAATGCTTCAAATGCTACGCCCATTCTCAAAACAACGCTCAGCGCCGACAATCACATCCTCGAAAACCCTAATGCCTTGCGCAGAGCCGCCTAACATCATGCAACTCGATCACGCGACGATCGTCACCGCTGAGCTCGACACCGCGCGACGTTTTTTCGTCGACGTCGTCGGATTGGTCGAGGGCGCGCGTCCGCCGTTTTCGGTCGATGGCTACTGGTTGTATGCGAACGGCCGTCCCGTGATCCACCTGATCGAGGCGACCGTGCCGGCCGAGGTGGGGCGGGCGGCGCCGCGTATCGACCACATTGCCTTCCGTCTGGAGAGCGCCGCCGAATGGCAGGCGCTGCTCGCGCGGTTGCACGCGGCCGACGTCGAATACCAGACCGCGCAAGTCCCGCCGAGGTGGCCGCAACAAGCCGAGGTGCAGGCGTTCGTGGCGCTTGCACCAGGCGTCGTCGTCGAATTCGTGACGGCGCTGCATCACACTCATTTCTAGGATCTGGAGAAAAAAATGCCCATTCCATTACTGGCGCTAGCGATTAGCGCATTCGCGATCGGTACGACCGAATTCGTCATCATGGGCCTGCTGCCCGAAGTCGCGCACGATCTGGCCGTGTCGATTCCGTCGGCGGGCTTGCTGGTGAGCGGTTATGCGCTCGGCGTCGCGGTCGGCGCGCCGCTGTTGGCGGTGGTGACCAGCAAGATGCCGCGCAAGCTCGCGTTGCAGCTGCTGATGGGTGTGTTCATCGTCGGCAATACGCTGTGTGCGATTGCGTCGAGCTATTCCGTGCTGATGATCGCGCGGGTGGTGACGTCGTTCGCGCATGGGTCGTTCTTCGGCATCGGCGCCGTGGTGGCGGCTTCGCTCGTACCGTCCGAAAAACGCGCCAGTGCGATTGCGCTGATGTTCACCGGCCTGACGCTCGCGAACGTGCTCGGCGTGCCGTTCGGTACTTTCGTCGGGCAGGAGTTCGGCTGGCGCGCGGCGTTCTGGATCGTCAGTGCGTTTGGCGTGCTGTCGCTGCTGGGCGTCACGGCGCTGGTGCCGAATCGCCACGATTCCGGTCCGGTCGGCCTCGGCCATGAAGTACGCGTGCTGAAAGACCCGCAAGTCTGGACCGCGCTCGCGATGACGGTGCTCGGCTTCGGCGGCGTGTTCGTCGTGTTCACGTATATCGCGCCGATTCTGGAGCAGGTAAGCGGTTTCTCGCCGCGCGGCGTGACGCTGATTCTGGTGCTGTTCGGCGTGGGTCTGACGATCGGCAACACCGTGGGTGGCAAACTCGCGGACCGCGCGCTGATGCCCTCGCTGATGGGCATTCTGGTCGCGCTGGCCGTGGTGATGGCGATCTTCGCGCACACCAGTCACTCGCAGGTGGCGGCGGCGATCACGATTTTCGTGTGGGGCATCGCGGCGTTCGCGACGGTGCCGCCGTTGCAGATGCGCGTGGTCGAGAAAGCCGCAGCCGCGCCGAATCTGGCTTCGACGCTCAACATTGGCGCGTTCAACGTCGGCAATGCGGGCGGCGCGTGGCTGGGCGGTCTGGTGATCAATCACGGCTACGCGCTCGATACCCTGCCGTGGGTTGCCGCCGCGGTCAGCGTGGTGGCCTTGCTGCTGACGTGGTTCGCGTCCCGCAGGGATGCGCCGCGCGCGCCGGGTAGCGTGCAACGCGTGGGTGCGCAGGAAGGCGTCTGACGTGCGCGGCGGCCGTCTGCCTCCATATGAAAAATTCGCACAAGCTTTGCGAGAATCGTCCTCCGCAATGCTGATAACAGTGTGAAGATAACTTCGTTGGGCGCGGCCGGACGCGATGCTATCTTGCTTCCACTAACCGCTTGCCCGCCTTCCGGCGGCGCTCCTGGAGGCAATCATGCATTCCCCGCTTGCGCTGGTTCGCGACGCCACGGCCGATGCCGGGACGGCGCCGCGTGTCGCAGAACCCTTCGATGCACTCGAACATCTGGTCGGCGTGAATCTCGCCCGTCTGCGCGCCGAGCGGCAATTGTCGCTCGATGCTTTGGCCCGCGCTTCCGGCGTTTCGCGTGCGATGCTCGCGCAGATCGAATCGGCGCGTAGCGTGCCGTCCATCAAGGTGCTGTGCAAGGTGGCGGCGGCGTTGAAGGTGTCGGTGGCGGCGTTTTTGCGGCGTCATGCGACCAATGGTTTCGAACACTTGCCGGCGGAGCGTTCGTCGCGCGTCGTCAGTTCGAATGGGCGTTACTCGGCGCGGCCGCTGTATCCCGACGCCGAGCCGGGCGCCATCGAGTTTCACGAATTGCGGATCGCGGCCTTGCACACCGAAGCCGGTACGCGCCGCGCGCCGGGCACGACGGTGAATCTGGTAGTCAGCGAAGGCACGCTCGAAGTCAGCGTGCACGACCAGCGTCAACTGCTCGCCACGGGCGACGCCATCGTGTTCGACGCCGACCAGCCGCATAGTTTGCGCAATCCCGGCGACACCGAAGCGCGTGCGTTTCGCGTGACCTTGAAGGCAGAGACGCCGCCGCGCTGGGACGTGCCCGCGCTCAACGAAACCGCGGAGCGCGAGACGCTGCGTGAAGCGCCGCGCGAGCCCGCGCCGGTTTGAAGATTGATCCACAGACGGGCGCGTTTCAGGTTTAGAGACGCCGGTCTGAACCGCAGGCGTCGCGCTGCAGATTCGGCGCGACTGTTGTATGCTTTGCCGGCCGGTCAATCCGGCAATCAGTGCGTCTTCAGGGCGGGGCGAAATTCCCCACCGGCGGTATGCCGGCAACGCGAAAGCGTGAGCCGGTGAGCCCGCGAGCGCCCGTGTCGTGCGGTCTTTCGAGTTCGAAAGGTCGAAGCGGGGTCAGCAGATCTGGTGAGAAGCCAGAGCCGACGGTTAGAGTCCGGATGGAAGAAGATGTGCAGATAGTCATGTTCGTTTCCGTAGCGCCGCGGCTTGTCCCAGCGGTGCGCGAGCGTCGCTTTGCGCGGCGTTCAGCGGCGCGTCTTTGTCTGTTTGCAATGCCCTGAAACGTTTTTCGCCCAACTTTTGCGATGAGCGTTTCAACTATGTCCTTTGCTACTTTTCCTGCTCCGTCGACGATTGCAGACGATGCCGTCCTCGACCTTCCGCTGCTCGCCACCGAAGCCGTTCCGCCGCGTATCGCCGCCGCCTTGCAGGCGATGCGCGATGGCCGCGCCGTCGTCCTGCAAGACGACCACGACCGCGAGAACGAAGCCGATCTGATCGTCTCGGCCGAGCGTCTTTCCGTTGAAACCATGGCCTTGCTGATCCGCGAATGCAGCGGCATCGTCTGTCTGTGCCTCGCCGACGAGAAGGTTCGTGCGCTCGAATTGCCGCCGATGGTGCTCAGCAACGAGAGCCGATACGGCACCGCGTTCACGGTGTCGATCGAAGCACGTGAGGGCGTCACCACCGGCGTGTCCGCGCTCGATCGTGTGACGACGATTCGCGCGGCCATCGCCGACAAGGCCAAGCCGACCGACATCGTCAGCCCGGGACACGTGTTCCCGCTGCGCGCGACGCCCGGTGGCGTGCTGGCGCGCCGTGGCCACACCGAAGGCACCGTCGACCTGGCGATTCTCGCGGGTCTGCAGCCGGCCGGCGTGCTGTGCGAACTGATGAACGCCGACGGTACGATGACGCGCGGCGCGGATGTCGAGCGCTTCGCTGCGCAACACAATCTGCCGATACTGACGATCGCCGAACTGGTGGAGTTCCGTCAGGCGCTGGCGCAGGCGCGCGAATGCGTGGCGGCCGAGGCCTGATCGACGCGTCACGCCGTTAGAGCGGCTGCGAAGCGCAAAGGCCGACTGTGAAAACATTCACAGTCGGCCTTTTTTCATTGCAGCAGCTTGTCAGGCGACTACGACTGCACGTCGCCGAACTCGCCGCGTACACCCGCTTCGACCAGCGCAGGCAATTCGTCCATATGCTTCATGATCCGCGTCATGCCCATGTTGCGCAGCGCGTCCGCGTAACCCTCGGGGATATGGCTCGCGCCGACGAACGCGATCGTCTTCATACCGGCTGCGCGCGCCGCATTCAGGCCCGCGATGCTGTCTTCCACCACGATGCAGCGCGCCGGGTCCACGCCGAGTGACTTCGCCGCGAACAGATACACGTCCGGATAAGGCTTCGGCCGCTCCACCTGTTCGGCGCTGAAAATCCGCTCGCCGAAAATCTGCTGCAGACCCGCGCGGCGCACCGACGCATTGACCCGCGCCGTACGGCTGTTCGACACCACCGCCGCGGGCAGCGTCACGCGTTGCAAGGCTTCGCGCACGCCGTTGATCGGGCTGAGCGAGGCCGCGAGTTCGAGCTCGACATTGTGTTCGATGGTGTCGAAGAAATTCGCCGGCAAGGTGATGTCGAAAGACTTCTCGATGCCTTCGAGAAAGCGCGAGGTCTGCTGACCGAACGCCGTTTTGACGACCGGCTCGAAGTCGAGGCCGGGGAAAGTCGCGCTCAGGGTTTCGAGCATCACGCGGTCAGCGATGATTTCGCTGTCGACGAGCACGCCGTCGCAGTCACAGATGAGGTGGTCGATCATGCCTTGGAACGGAAAGCGGAGCGCGCATGAGCCAGCGAGTTGCAAGCTCGTGCGCGCAGATTGAAAGCATCATGATACGTGCTTTGCGGCCCGCCTTTCAGTGCGCGTGCAAAACCAGAAACAGACCTGCCGCCGCCGCGCCGCCGAGCAGCGGACCGAGGACCGGAATCCACGAATACTTCCAGTCGCTGTCGCGCTTGCCGGGAATCGGCAGCAGCGCATGCACCAGACGCGGCGAGAGATCGCGCGCCGGGCTCATCGCGTAACCGGTCGGGCCGCCGAGCGAGATGCCGATGCCGAGCACCAGCAGGCCGACCGGCAGCGCATCGAGCGCGCCCAGTCCGACTTGCGGCGAAGCCAGATACAACACGCCGAGAATCAGCACGAAAGTGGCGATCATTTCCGTGAACAGATTGTGCGGCACGCTGCGAATCGCGGGCGACGTGCAGAACACGCCGAGCTTCACGTCCGCGTCGCCTTCTTTCGCGAAGTGCTGGCGATAGGCCATCCACACCAGCAGGGCGCCCGCCATGCCGCCGAGCATTTGTGCCGCGACGTAGCCCGGCACTTTCGCCCAGGCGAATTTGCCGGCGAGTGCGAGACTGATCGTCACGACCGGATTCAGGTGTGCACCGCTGAACGATGCGGTGACGTAGACCGCGATGAACACCGCCATCGCCCAGCCCATCACGATGACGATCAGGTCCGCGCCCTTGCCTTTGGTCCGTGCGAGCAGAACGTTGGCCACGGCGCCGTCGCCGAGCAGCACCACGAGGGCGGTGCCGATGAATTCCGCAATGTAAGGAGACATTGTTGGGTATCCGAAATATAGTTATTGGGGAAGCCGCGTGAACAGCGGCTTCGTTTTATATCGAAAGTTGATTGACGCAGACTGACGCTCAGGGCGTATCGGCCCAGGCTTTGGCGGCGCGGATCGCGCGTTGCCAGCCGTCGAGGCATCCCTTCACGTCGGCATGCGGCAGCGCGGGCGTGAAGCGGCGGTCGAGCTTCCACTGGCTTTGCAGTTCGTCGACGTCTTTCCAGTAGCCGACAGCCAGGCCGGCCAGATAGGCCGCGCCCAGCGCGGTGGTTTCCGCGACCTTCGGGCGCACGGCATCCACGCCGAGAATGTCGGCCTGGAATTGCATCAGCAGATTGTTCGCGCAGGCGCCGCCGTCCACGCGCAATTCGCCGATGCGAATGCCGGAGTCGGCTTCCATCGCCTTGAGCACATCCAGCGATTGATAGGCGATCGAGTCGAGCGCCGCGCGGGCGATATGCGCCGAACTCGTGCCGCGCGTCACGCCGAACAGCGTGCCACGCGCACGCGCATTCCAGTGCGGCGCACCGAGGCCGGCGAAGGCGGGCACCAGATACACGCCGTCGGAATGCGACACGCTGCGCGCCAGGGTTTCGATTTCAGCCGCATTCTTGATGATGCCGAGTCCATCGCGCAGCCACTGCACCACCGCGCCGCCGATGAAAATGCTGCCTTCGAGCGCGTAGTTGATCTGGTCGCCGATCTGCCAGGCGATCGTGGTGACGAGGTTGTTCTTCGATTCGATCGGCTTGTCGCCGGTGTTCATCACGAGGAAGCAGCCCGTGCCGTAGGTGTTCTTCACCATGCCCGATTCCGTGCACATCTGGCCGAACAGGGCGGCGTGCTGGTCGCCGGCAATGCCCGCGAGCGGAATCTTCGAGGCGAATACGGTGGTCTTGGTCGGCCCATACACTTCCGACGAAGCCCGTACTTCCGGCAGCATGTTGCGCGGAATGTCGAGCGCTTCGAGCAGTTCGTCGTCCCACTTCAGCGTGTGGATGTTGAACAGCATGGTGCGCGACGCATTGGTCACGTCGGTGACGTGCAGGCCGCCCTTGGTGAAATTCCACACCAGCCAGCTGTCCACCGTGCCGAAGGCGAGACGTCCTTGCCTGGCCTTTTCGCGCGCGCCTTCGACGTTGTCGAGAATCCAGCGGATCTTGGTCGCCGAGAAATACGAGTCGATCGGCAGACCGGTTTTCGCGCGCACTTTTTCTTCGAGACCCTGCTCCTTGAGCTGGTCGCAGAAGTCGGCGGTGCGGCGGTCCTGCCAGACGATCGCGTTATAGATCGGGTGACCGGTTTCGCGATCCCACACGATGGTGGTCTCGCGTTGATTGGTGATGCCGATCGCGGCAATCGAGGTGCCGTTCATGCCGGCACGCGTCACGGCCTCGGCGGCGACGCCCGCCTGCGTCGACCAGATTTCCTGCGGGTCGTGTTCGACCCAGCCCGGACGCGGATAGATCTGCTGGAATTCCTTCTGAGCGGTCGACACGACGTTGCCGAGCCGGTCGAACAGCATCGCGCGCGAGCTGGTGGTGCCTTGGTCAAGCGCGAGGATGTACTGATCCTGCATTGTCTCTTCTCCATGTGTTTTATGAATCGCCGGACGGCTGACCGGCGACGGGAACGGCTTGTTGTTTTAAGCGGGCAGCAACAGCGAGTGATGATGCG
Source organism: Paraburkholderia sp. BCC1884 (assembly GCF_900996225.1). Classification (GTDB taxonomy): domain Bacteria; phylum Pseudomonadota; class Gammaproteobacteria; order Burkholderiales; family Burkholderiaceae; genus Paraburkholderia. The sequence goes on from NZ_CAAJGL010000134.1 coordinate 109,787, forward strand.
TCCCAGCCTGATCCAGCCGAGCGGTGAAACGATCAGGTTGACGGGGGTGGCGCGGCAACCGGTGTGCCGCGCACGCTAGCGGCTCGCCGGCCGCGCGCTCATGCGCTTTGCCGGACGACGTCGCGTGCAAACCAGGCGTCGATCTCGCGCGTGATGGAGTCGAGCGTGCCGGGTTCGACATGCAAGCCGAGTTTCGAGCGGCGCCAGAGCACATCTTGCGCGCTGCGCGCCCATTCCGTGTCGCGCAGATAAGCCAGTTCGGCTTCGTAAAGACCCGGCGCGAAAGCGTGGCCGAGATCCGCGGTCGAACGTGCGGCGCCGAGCACGTGCTTCACGCGCGTGCCGTAGGCGCGGGCGAGGCGGTGCGCCAGATCGGCCGGCAACCACGGGTACTGTTGCTTGAGTCCGGTCAGGAAACGGTTGAAGTTGGCGTTCGGGATATCGCCACCCGGCAACGGCGCGCCGGCGGTCCATGCGGACGCGTCGTTATGCAGCGCACGCGTCAGCTTGTCGACGGCTTCTTCCGCGAGCTTGCGGAAGGTGGTGATCTTGCCGCCGAACACGGAGAGCAGAGGCGCTTCGCCAGCGGGGGCGTCGAGTTCGAGCGAGTAATCGCGCGTGACGGCCGAGGGATTGTCCGCGCCTTCTTCCTCGAGCAGCGGACGCACGCCCGAATAGGTCCAGCGCACGTCGGCGGGCGAGATCTTCTGCTTGAAGTAGCGGTTGATGGAGTCGCACAGGTACTGCGTTTCTTCAGCGGTGATTGCGACTTTGGCCGGGTCGCCGCGGTATTCGATATCCGTGGTGCCGATCAGCGTGTAATCGTGTTCGTACGGGATCGCGAAGATGATCCGCTTGTCCGGATTCTGGAAGATGTACGCGTGATCGTGTTCGAACAGGCGCCGTGTGACGATGTGGCTGCCTTTCACGAGCCGCACGCTATGCGACGCCGCGCGGCCCAGCGCGCCTTGCAGCAGTTCGCCGACCCACGGGCCCGCGGCGTTGGCGATCGCGGCGGCGCGCACGTCGAGGATCGTGCCATCGGCGCGCTTGAGTTGCGCGCGCCATTCGCCGCCCGCGCGTACCGCGCTCAGCAGCCTGGTGCGGGTGAGAATTTTCGCGCCGTGTTCCCCGGCGTCCAGCGCGTTCAGCACGACCAGACGCGCGTCGTTGACCCAGCCGTCCGAGTACACGAAACCGCGTTTGATCGAATCGACGAGCGGCGCGCCCGCCGGATGGTTGCGCATGACGATGCCGCGCGAGCCCGGCAGCATGTCGCGTTTGGCCAGATGGTCGTACAGGAACAGGCCGGCGCGAATCATCCACGCCGGGCGCAGATCGGGCATGTGCGGCATCACGAAGCGCAGCGGCCACATGATGTGCGGCGCGGCGCGCAGCAGCGTTTCACGTTCCTGCAGCGCTTTGCGCACCAGACCGAACTCGCGGTATTCCAGGTAGCGCAGGCCGCCGTGAATCAGCTTGGTGCTCGCCGACGAGGTATGCGCCGCCAGATCGTCCTGTTCGCACAGCAGCACCGACAGGCCGCGGCCCGCCGCATCGCGTGCGATGCCTGCGCCGTTGATCCCGCCGCCCACCACGAGCAAATCGTACTTCGAGCCTTGCGTCACCGGCTGTGTCCCCTGGATCGAATCGAATCGAGAAAGCGGTTGAATGTCCTATCGAACCGATAGTGTTCGTTTGCGAACTTTAATGAACATATTCGAAAAAGTAAAGTTCGGTTCGTTTGGGCAATCCTCTAACGCACTCGATCAAATGGCCTGCGAGGTGGCGCAACGCACGGTCACGGACGATACTCACGGCAGCAGCCATTTCGAGGTGAATTCATGCGTGGAATTTTGATGATCGGCGCCGTGACGCTGCTCGCGGGATGCGTCGGCTCGCCGAGCCTGACCGGTACGATGGGCGCGCCGTCGTTCGCGTCCTTGCAGCAGATGTGCAGCACGCAGGCAGTCGATTACGGCAGCGATGCCGAGGGCGTTTATGCGACGCTGTTCGACGCCTATGTGGCGAGCCGGCGCGGCAAGCTGTCGAAGGACGATTACTGCGCGTTCCAGACGTCGATCGCGCAGCGCTATACCGCTCAGGGCGTGAGCGGCGATCCGCAAGTGCGTAATCAGTGGGTCGCGTACTTCATCGATCAGCGGGCGAAGGCGATCAGCTGGCGCGCGGCCGTCGATCCGACCTTGCGGGCCGGCTAGGACAGGCTAACCGACGCGCTCGGCAGGCGATGCCAGCGCGCCGCGCCACAACATGCGGCGAATCTGGGCGAACACGGCCTCGCGTGTCGGCGTGCTGTCTGCGGCGGTCTGCTGCGCCTGTGGCATGGGCAACTGGTTTGCGAGCGCCAGCATGGTAAAGCCGTGCAGACTCGCCCAATACGCGTAGCCGATCAAGCGCGGATCGCCCTCCAGAATGCCGGCCGCGACGAGCCTCTCGAAGTGCTCGGCGAGCATGCGCCACGCACGTTGCGACGCGGCGGCGAGTTCGGGGTACGCGCCGTCCTGTTGAGTCAGATCGAACATCAGCCGATACGCGTGTGGCTCGTCGAGGGCGAACGCTACGTACGCGTCGCTCAACACGGCGCGATCGGTTTCGGCTAAATCGTTCACGGCGGCTTCGAGCCGCGCCGCGAAACGATTGAATGCCGCGGCGCGTACCATCGCGAGAATGTCGTCCTTGTCGCGGAAGTAGCGGTATGGCGTCATCGCGCTGCAGCCCAGTTCCTTTGCCAACTCCCGCATCGTCACGCCTTGCGCGCCGCGCGTTGCGAACGCGTTTTCGGCCACACGCCGCATGGTTTCGCGGAATTGCTGGATGTCGTCGGCAGAGAGGATTTTGGGCATGCGCGAGGGCTAAAAGTCCGTCGCGTTAATTTACTGCGTAAATGACTCGGGCACAACGAAGCAGGACCGGATCACCGTCCTGATTCGATACGGGAGGAATGCGAGGCGGCCTCCGGGAGGCGGTCCTCGTCATACAGATGAATGATCGGGCCGACGCGGCCCGATCCTGGCAACCGGATTGCAACGACACTAGGAAAGACGTTTGATGGCCCGCAATGCGTTGTCGCCGGTTTCGGTCACGCGCCATTGTTCATTGCCCGACGCGAGCCGTTCGAGTTGCACCAACTGGCGTTCCAGCAGGGCGTCGAGTTCTTCGCGCTCCATGTCGACTTGATTCGGAGCGTCCTTGACGAGTAACAACGTGGCGAATTCATGCGGACTCAGCATCGTTCTCTCCATGTCAAGCAAACGCGGACAGCCTTGCCGGCAACTGGCCCAAAGCCAGTGAAAGTCCGCTAGAGGATCAGGCGGGGAATACGGCTCACACGACAGGTTCCTGCAACCGGCACTACGCGCAATGCGGAACGGACGCCGGGGAACTGGAGTGTAGTCAACCGCACGTTAAACACCAAATGGGCCCCAGTAAATTTTCCCTTTGACAAATCGGCCCCGGAGAGGCGGTTTGGAGTCGCGGCCAGATCCTTGATTTCACTCGAAGTTTTGCGTGCGGTGCAGCATGGCTCAGCGCGGCTCGACGAAGTTCGGGCGTTTATTCGGCGACATACACCTGGCAGTTGGCGGCGGTGAGCGTCTCGGTCATTTCAGCGGGCGGAGCGACATCGGTAAAGAGCGCGTCGATCTGATCGAGATGGCCCTGGCGAACCAGCGCCGGGCGGCCGAATTTCGAACTGTCGGCGGCAAGAAACACGGTCCGCGCGTGCTCGATGATCGCCTCGGCCACGCGCACTTCGCGCGTGTCGAAGTCGCGCAGCGTGCCGTCCGTTTCGATCGCCGACGTGCCGATGATCGCGAAGTCCACCTTGAACTGACGGATGAAATCGATCGCCAGTTCGCCGACGATGCCTTTGTCCCACGGCCGCACGATGCCGCCTGTCACCAGCACCTCGCAATCCGGATAGCCGCTCATCATGCTGGCGACGTTCAGATTGTTGGTGATGACGCGCAATCCGCGATGCCGGTTGAGCGCGCGGGCGACTTCCTCGGTGGTCGTGCCGAGGTTGATGAACAGCGACGCCTGATCGGGGATGTGAGTGGCCACTAGCGCCGCGATGCGCCGTTTCTCGTCATGGAACATACGCTGACGCGCCGTGTACGAGACGTTTTCGGAGCTGGTCGGCAGACTGGCGCCGCCGTGATAGCGGCGCAGCAGGTTCATGTCGGCGAGCCAGTTGACGTCGCGGCGGATGGTCTGCGGCGTCACCTCGAAGTGGGCCGCGAGGTCGTCCACGGTCACGAAGCCGTCGCGTTGCACCCACTCGAGCAATTCCTGTTGCCGGGCGTTGAGAGTCAGGCGGGGGTCTCGGGTCATGGGTCTCGGGTGGTGGGTTTTTATCGGCGCCGGCCGCCATGGGCGCGCCGGGTTGAGGCAGCGAGCACGCAAGGCCTGGGCAAGGTGAGCGTATTGTAAGACCATCGCGTGTCGGGTCCGCCAACTCGCGCGACTTGCATACGATTCAGGACGACCGTGCTTCGATCTATTCAGGTGCGTCGCGCATTTATTCATTTAATAAATGAATTTGTTTTTTGGGCCGGATCACGATGCAATCCCGGGTTCCGCGATTGACATTCGTCTTACCCGTTTCCTATGGTTTCCGGCAGCTTCCGCCCGCCGGGCCGCGCTTTCGAGAGTGTTCGACATGACTGGCTTCAACTGGCAAAACCCCTATCCGACGCCGCGTCTTCCTGTATTCGCGCGCAATATCGTCTCGACCTCGCATCCGCTGGCCGCGCAAGCCGGCCTGCGCATGTTGTGGAAGGGCGGCAATGCCGTCGACGCGGCGATCGCGGCGGCGGCCGCCATCACGGTCGTGGAGCCGGTGTCGTGCGGCTTGGGCGGCGACGCTTTCGCACTGGTGTGGGACGGCAGGAAGCTGCACGGTTTGAACGCGTCGGGCGTGTCGCCGGCGGCGTGGAATGTGGATTACTTCAAGCGCAAGTACGGCGAGGAAAACGGCATCGCGAAGCAGCCCAAGCGCGGCTGGGATGCGGTGACGGTGCCCGGCGTGATTGCCGGTTGGGAAGCGTTGCATCAGAAATTCGGCACGCTGCCGTTCGCCGATCTGATGGAACCGGCGATCGAAATCGCCGAGCGCGGTCACGCGGTGGCGAGCATCGTCGCCTATAAGTGGGCGGCCGCCGTCCCCGAGTTGAAAGACCTGCCGGGCTTCGCGCAAACCTTCATGCCGCGCGGCCGCGCGCCCGAAGTGAGCGAACTGGTGCGCTTTCCGGGTCACGCGAAGACGCTGCGCAAGCTCGCCGAGCAAGGCCCGCGTGCGTATTACGAAGGCGAGATCGCCGAGCAGATCGCCGCGTTTGCGCGCGAGGGCGGCGGCGCGCTGACGGCGGAAGACCTGCGCAACTATCGCGCGGATTGGGTCGAGCCGATCGGCAAGGATTATCGCGGCTACACCGTCCACGAAATTCCGCCGAACGGGCAGGGCATCGCGGCGCTGATCGCGTTGGGCATCCTCGAAAAATTCGACGTGAAGGAACTGACCGTCGACAACGTCGAGTCGCAGCACCTGCAGATCGAGGCGATGAAGCTGGCGTTCGCCGATGTCTACCAATACGTGGCCGATCCTCGGTCGATGGACGTCACGCCCGAGCAGATGCTCGACGACGCCTACCTCACGTCGCGCGCCAGGCTGATCGATCATAAGCGCGCCACGCAGTTCGACTTCGGCATGCCGAAGGCCGGCGGCACGATCTACATGTCGGTGGCGGACGAGCGCGGCATGATGGTCAGCTTCATCCAGTCGAATTACATGGGCTTCGGCTCGGGCATCGTGGTGCCGGACAGCGGCATCGCCATGCAGAACCGCGGCTGCGGCTTCTCGATGGACCCGAAATCGCCGAACGTGGTGGAAGGCGGCAAGCGGCCGTTCCACACCATCATTCCGTCGTTCCTCACGCAGCAGGTGAACGGCCAGCAGGAAGCGGTGATGAGCTTCGGCGTGATGGGCGGCGACATGCAGCCGCAAGGGCATCTGCAATCCATCGTACGGATGCTCGACTACGGTCAGCAGCCGCAGGCGGCATGCGACGCACCGCGCTGGAAGGTCAATCGCGACTTCACCATCGACATCGAATCGACGCTCGATCCGAAGACCGCCGAAGCCCTGCAGAAGCTCGGCCACACGATCAAGTCGGTGGACGATCCGTATATGGACTTCGGCTCGGGCCAGTACATCTGGAAGCTCGATCGCAACGATCCGGAGCGCGGCTACGTGGCGGCAAGCGACAGCCGCCGCGACGGGCTGGCCGCCGGTTTCTAAGCCCGCATCGACAAGGCGCCGCTTCAATGCGGCGCCTGGTTGCTTTTTGCGCGCGATGGATTGGCGCATTTCCCCGCGCGCTACGGTCTCCATCGACGCCGCAGCAACCCACACAAGTATCAGCACTTCGAGCAAGGCAGGAGACATCATGCAGACCCCCGCGTCGCCCTCGGCGATCGCTTCCCCTCATTCCCCGGCCGCGCCGCTTTCCAAAGCGATGGTGCGGCGGATCGTGTTTTCGTCGTCGGTCGGCAATGCGCTCGAGTGGTTCGATTTCCTGGTCTACGGCTACTTCGCGAGCATCATCGCCAAACAGTTTTTCCCGATGCAGGACGAGTGGCTCTCGACGCTGCTCGCCATCGCCACCTTCGGCATCTCGTTCCTGATGCGTCCGCTCGGCGCGATCGTGCTGGGCGTCTATGGCGATCGTCAAGGCCGCAAGGCCGCGTTGACACTCGCCATCGCGCTGATGATGGTCGGCACCTTCACGATGGCCGTGATGCCGCCGTATGTGTCGATCGGTCTCGCCGCGCCCGTGCTGATCCTCGTCGCGCGTCTCGTGCAGGGCTTTGCGGTGGGCGGCGAGTTCGGCAGCGCGACGGCCTTCATGGTCGAACATAGCGCGTCGCGTCGCGGCTATTACGCAAGCTGGCAGTTCGCGAGTCAGGGGCTCGCCGCGATCACCGCGGCCGCTTTCGGCTCGCTCCTGACTGCGTGGATGCCGCCCGAGCAGCTCAATAGCTGGGGCTGGCGCCTGCCGTTCGTGTTCGGCTTGCTGGTCGGGCCGGTGGGGTTCTATATCCGCTCACATCTGGACGAAACGCCGGAATTCCTCGCGCTGCGCGAGGCGCGCGAAACGGCGGCGCGAGACCAGCAGGCGGCCGGCGACGAGCAGCAGGACGCTTCGTTTGCCAGCCAATGGGTCAACCTGCTGCTCGCGGTCGGCATCGTTGCGCAGTCCACGGTCGGCGTGTATGTGCTGCAGCTTTACATGCCGATGTATGCGGTCAAACAGTTGCATATGCCGGCGGCGGCGGCATTCGGCGTGGTGGTGCTCAACGGCGGGTTGCAGTTCCTGTTGTCGCCGGTCATGGGCGCGTTGTCCGATCGCATCGGACGGATTCGCATCATGCTGACCACGTCGATTCTGATGGGCGTGTTGATCTATCCGATGTTCGCGTTGCTGCAGTCGCATCCGACCGTCGGCTGGCTGTTGTTGTTGCAAGGCACGGCCGGAATTTTCAAGGCCGCTTACTCCGGACCCATGCCTGCGCTGATGTCCGAGATCTTCCCGACGCGCGTTCGCTCGACCGGTCTTTCGATCGCTTACAGCATCGGCGTGACGATCTTCGGCGGCTTTGCGCCGACGATTGTCGAGACCTTCATTCACCTGACCGGCGACAAGCTCGCGCCGAGTTACTACGTGCTGATCGCCGCCGTGCTGTCGGGTCTGTCGCTGATCGTCGTGGCCGCGCGCATGCGTCGCGTCCGGCCGACGCAAGGCGTTCAGCCTGCCTGAAGCCGCCGTGCCCAGGCTTGATAAGTGCGGCCGGCGGCCTTGCCGGATCGGCCTCACACAAGCGCTCCAGTCGTTGAAGCCAGCTCGTCGAGCTGGCTTTTTTTATGGCGTGCGCCGCGCGTATTCGTCGGACCGAAGGGTTCGACTAGGTGCGAATTGGAACTGAGACGCTGCGGCATGGTCTGTGCTGGGTTATCTGCAGAGTTGTGAAACTGCGGCTAAGATGCAAAGTACAAGGGGTTAACTCTAATCAAGGTGCTGTATCTGACACGGCGTACCGCCCGGCGATAACGGGCGGTCGCGAGCTTGCTCCACGAGTCGATACAGCTTTCGGAGCAAGACACGATGCATACCGAGTTGAACCATGTCATGCCCTGGCGGATCGAGGATATCGACCTCACCCGCATTGACCGGCAAAAGGCCGTCGCCAACGAAGATCTGCTGCTCCTCTTGTGCGCGGCTTCGTTTATCGAAAGCGGCACCGATCTTTACACCAGTAACCTCAGCACGTTTTTCGACGGCGATCCAGAAGTGTCGGCGTGGCTCAACGGCGAATGGGAACCGGAAGAAATGCAGCACGGCCGGGCGCTCAAGACGTATATCGCTTACGTATGGCCCGAGTTCGACTGGGACACTGCGTTCAGCAACTTCATGGAAGAGTATTCGCTGACCTGTTCGGTGGAAGATTTCGAAAAGACCCGCGCGCTGGAAATGGTGGCGCGCTGCGTGGTGGAAACGGGTACGGCCACGTTGTATCGCGCGATCGGCGAGTGCTCGGACGAACCGGTACTCAAGCAGATCACCGACAACATCCGCACCGACGAAGTCCGTCACTACAAGCACTTTTTCAAGTTCTTCAAGAAGTACAACAAGATCGAAGGCAACGGCCGTCTTGCCGTGCTCGGCGCATTGATGCGTCGTGTCATGGAGATCAAGAACGAAGACTCGGAGATTGCGTTGCGCCACGTGTTCGCGATTCGTTATCCGGAGCGCGTGCATGACTCGGCCTATAACCGCGAACGCGCGGCGCGTATCAATGCGTTGGTGCGGCGCAATCTGTCGGCCGACATGTGCGTGAAGATGCTGCTCAAGCCGCTCGACTTGCCGGCGCGGATTCAGCCTGGCGTGCATTACCCGCTCGCCAAGATCACGCAGCACGTGTTCTTCCGGTAGATCGGCGGTATGACGCGATGACCGTGACTGGCCCGCAGAGGTAGGCATGCGGGCCATTTGCTTTTCAAGGCATGATGGCCACTTGCTGACTCGTTATCGGACCGATGCCATGAGCGATTCCCCCGCACCCGAACGTCCGCTCGAACAGATCGTGTTCGACGAGTGGCCCGATGCCGTGCGCGCGCTGTTCGACGGCACGTCGCTCGCGAGCAAGGCGCGCTTCACCGCGTCGCTGCTGACGGTCGATACGAACGGCCATGTGCGTACGTCATTGCTGGGCGTCGGCGAGTTGTATGCGCCCGATTCGCGCACGCTATGCCTCGCGTTATGGCCGCAAGCGCGGGCGGCGCGTGCTGTCGCGCGCGAGGGGCGAGCGGCGCTGACCTTTGTCTGTGAGGCGGCGTTCTATCAGGTGCAGTTGCGCGTCGCTCCACTCGCAAGCGCGGCGGGCGATGACAGCGGGCTGGTCTATCTGGTCGGATCGATCGACACCGCAGAAGCGCAGAGCGTGCGTTATGCGCGTCTGACAAGCGGCGTGACGTTTGAACTGGAAGAGGAGAGAGAGACGGTGCTCGACCGCTGGGAACGGCAGATCGAGCACCTGAAGCAAGCTGCTGCTTCGGCTAGCCGCTAGCCCTTCAGCGAAGAAGGGCGCCGCTAGCGAGACGATAAGACTTAAGACTCAGCGGCGTTCGCGCTGGACGTCGCGCGAGACACCGTGTTGCTTCAGGCAGGCTACGTGGCGATTAACGTCCGCGTTGACCGGTGCGCGTGGGTTGACCACCGCGCGGTCCGTCGTTACGCGGCTTCGCAGCGCCGCCGCCCAGCAACGCACCCGGATTGCCGCCTTGCGGCCGGGCGCCCTGCGGCTTGCGCGGCGCATGCTGCGCACCGCTGCCTTCGTGCGCAACAGCGCGCGGCTGGCCATCCTGACGTTGGCCGTCACGGCGCGGCTGCCCACCGTTGCCGGCCGGCTTCGTGCCTTGCGGCTTCGGCTGCTGCTGACCGTTCGCCGCACGTTGCGGCTGTCGCTGAGGCTGTCGTTGCGCGGGCTTCGCGGAAGCCGCGCCATCACGCTTCGGCGCGCCCTGACCTTGACGCGGCGAACGTCCGCCGCCGCCACCGCCGCCGCCGCCACCTTGGCCGCGACGCAGAATCGGCTCAGGCTTGGCCGTCGGGTCCGGCTCGAAACCGGCGATCACTTCCTGCGGCACCTGACGCTTGATCAGCTTCTCGATGTCCTTCAGCAACTGCAGTTCGTCGACGCACACCAGCGACACCGCTTCGCCCGTCGCGCCAGCACGACCCGTGCGGCCGATGCGGTGCACGTAGTCTTCCGGCACGTTCGGCAGATCGTAGTTGACTACGTGCGGCAGTTGATCGATATCGATACCGCGTGCGGCGATGTCGGTCGCGACCAGCACCTGCAGCGTGCCGTCCTTGAACTCGGCCAGCGCGCGCGTGCGGGCCGACTGGCTCTTGTTGCCGTGAATCGCCAGCGCGCTGATGTCGTCTTTGGTCAACTGCTCGGCCAGACGATTCGCGCCGTGCTTGGTACGCGTGAACACCAGCACCTGGAACCAGTTGTGTTCCTTGATCAGGTGCGTGAGCAGTTCGCGTTTCTTGTCGCGATCCACCGGGTGAATCTTTTGCGCGACGCTTTCCGCCGTGGTGTTGCGACGCGCCACTTCGATCAGCGCCGGCGAGTCGAGCAGGTTGTCAGCGAGCGTTTTGATCTCGTCCGAGAACGTGGCCGAGAACAGCAGGTTCTGACGCTTCGGCGGCAGCTTGGCGAGCACGCGCTTGATGTCGTGGATGAAGCCCATGTCGAGCATCCGGTCGGCTTCGTCGAGTACGAGAATCTCGAGATGCGACAGATCGATGGTCTTCTGCTGCATGTGGTCGAGCAAACGACCCGGCGTCGCGACGACGATATCCACGCCGCTGCGCAACGCGCCGATTTGCGGATTAATGCCGACGCCGCCGAACATCACCGTCGACTTCAGCTTCAGATACTTACCGTAGGCACGCACGCTTTCTTCGACCTGCGCGGCCAGCTCACGCGTCGGCGTGAGGATCAGCGCGCGCACGGCGCGCTTGCCCGAACCCGTGGTGACGGCGGGCATGGAATTCAGACGTTGCAGGATCGGCAACGTGAAACCGGCGGTCTTGCCGGTGCCCGTCTGCGCGCCGGCCAGCAGGTCGCCGCCGTTGAGCACGGCGGGAATCGCCTGCGTCTGGATCGGAGTCGGGGTGGTGTAACCGAGTTCGTGTACAGCGCGGACCAACGGTTCGGACAAGCCGAGGGAATCAAAAGACATAAAAGCTCTTTGCAATGCAGTTTCGCGAGCGGCAACCATGGGCTGAGCAGGCATGAATGCGGCATGAACACGCCCGCATGGCGTGCTCGAGGCCCAAGCCTGGTTCCATTCGCAGAGAAATCGGCGGCACGCGGGACACGCATGCCGAATGCTTCAACGCGCTATCAAGACACGTTGACTGGCCTTAAGTTGCATTTCGCCGCCGTGGGCGTGTCACGCGACGTAGCGCGCAACACTGACGAATTGACACAGACTGCCCGCCAGTACGAACAGGTGCCAGATACCATGTCCGTGCCGGATGCGCTCGTCGTTGATGAAGAAGTAGATGCCGGCGCTGTAGATGATCCCGCCGGCCACGAGCCAGGCGGTTCCCGCTGCTGGTAAAGCTTGCACCAGCGGGCGGACGGCAACGAGCGCGAGCCATCCCATCAGGACATACAGCACCATCGAAACGCTGCGGGTGCGTCGCCCGAGCGTCAGTTCCTGCACGATGCCGAGAGCGGCAAGCCCCCAGCTTACGCCGAATAGCGACCAGCCCCACGGTCCGCGCAACGTAACAAGTGTGAACGGAGTGTAACTGCCGGCGATCAGCAGGTAGATCGCCGAATGGTCGCATTTTTGCAGAACCGCTTTGACACGCGGGTTGCGCACGCTGTGGTAAAGCGTCGAGATAGCATACAGCACGAACAGCATCGCACCGTAAACGCTGAAACTGACCACCTTGTACGCGTCGCCGTCGAGCGCGCCCATCGTCACGAGCGCAGCCAGACCTACCACCGACAGCACGGCGCCGACGAGGTGGGTCACGCTGTTGAAACGCTCACCGACATGCACGGCTCATTCCTCCTACGCGGTTTCATCGGACCAAAAGAGCCCACATGATACCGGTCCTGCAAAAACGAAGGGCGCGGCCGCGTAATCCGCAGGCCGCGCCCCAGGTGCTACGAACGCTGCCTAGTCGAGCGGCGCTGAACGCAGATCGGACACTTGCTGCGGCGACACCGCCGTGCCGTGGTTGCCCCACGACATCCGGATGTACGTCACGACAGCGGCCACTTCCGTGTTCGACAGCGCCTGCGCGAACGGCGGCATGCCGTACGGATGCGGGTTGCCATCCGTGCTCGGCGGATAACCGCCGTTCAGCACCATACGGATCGGGTTGACCGCCGACGGCATCTGGATCGACTGGTTATTCGCCAGCGGCGGGAACGACGGCGGCATGCCGAGGCCGTTTGTCGCGTGACACTTCGCGCAGTTGTCACCGTAGATCTTCTGACCTTGCTTCAACAGTTCGCCGCCGAACTTTTCCGACGTTTCCAGTTGCAGCGCTTCCGGTGCTTCGCTCTTTTGCGGAATCGTCTTCAGATACGTGGCCATCGCGTTGATGTCCGTGTCCGACATGTACTGCAGGCTGTTGTGAACCACTTCAGCCATCGGACCGAACACGGCGCCGCGGTTCGACACGCCGTTCTTCAGCAGATCGGCGATGTCTTTGGTTTCCCAGTCGCCGAGGCCGGCTTCCTTGTTCGACGTCAGCGACGGCGCATACCAGTTCTGCAGCGGGATCAGGCCGCCGGCGAACGCCGCCGAGCTGACCGGGCCGCCCATTGCGTTGATCGAGGTGTGGCACATGCCGCAGTGGCCGAGGCCTTCGATCAGGTAAGCACCGCGGTTCCATTCGACCGATTTGGTCGGGTCCGCCTTGTACTCGCCTTCACGGAAAAACAGCGTGCGCCAGCCGATCAGCATATTGCGCTGGTTGAACGGGAATTTCAGTTCGTGCGGACGGCTCGCCACGTTGACCGGCGCGACCGAGCGTAGGTACGCGTAGATCGCGTCCGAGTCGGCGCGCGTGACCTTCGTGTAGCTGGTGAACGGGAAGCCCGGATACAGCAGGCTGCCGTCTTTCGACCGACCGGTATGCATGGCGCGGTAGAAGTCGTCCTGCGTCCATTTGCCGATGCCGTACTGGTCGTCAGGCGTGATGTTCGGCGTGAACATCGTGCCGAACGGCGTGGCCATCGGCAGGCCGCCGGCGAACTGCTTGCCGCCGCGCACCGTGTGGCAGGCGATACAGTCGCCGGCCCGGGCGAGATACTCGCCCTTCTTGATCAGGTCGGCCTGGTCGGCGGGTGTGGCCGCCATTGCCGAGCCGTTGTGCAGGTTGTCGCCGCCCGACCACAGGACGGGAACGAGTGCGGCAGCCGCGACGATGACGACTGCCGAGAGGGCGAACAAAGACTTGCGTTTCATTTGAGTGTCTCTCCCGGTGCCTTATTGCGGTTCGCTGCCGCAGGCAAGCGGAGTCTTCATCGAGCGGGCCGGAGCCGGCACGGGGTTTTGTGGAGCCTTCTGCGTGGCGAGCCACGAAGCGACGGCGTTCACATCTTCGTCGGTCAGGCGTGTGGCGATGGTGTGCATGCAATCAGGCGCGATCGCATGACGCGAACCCGAGCGCCATGCGCCGAGCTGCGCGCTGATGTAGTCGGAATGCAGCCCCACCAGACCCGGGATCGCCGGTTCCATACCCGTCAGGGCCTTGCCGTGGCATGCCGCGCAAGCCGGAATCTGTTTGCCCGCGTCGCCGTTCAGCACGATCTGCTGGCCGCGATCGAGCGTGGTCTGCGACACGGTCGGCTTGGCCGGTGCCGGATAGGGCGGCCGCTGTTGCGAGAAATACGTGGCGATCTGATGAAGGTAGTCGTCGGAGAGATACGTGACGAGGTAGTTCATGGGCGGGTACTTGCGGCGCCCTTCGCGGAAGTTCTGTAGCTGGTTGTACAGATAGTCGGCAGGCTTGCCCGCCAGACGCGGGAAGTAGTCGTTGTCCGTACCCTGGCCGTGGGAGCCGTGACAGGCCGTGCAGCCTTGCACGCGGGCTTCCATCGTGTCGGGCGCTTTCGGCTGGGTCTGCGCTTTCGCAGCGCTATAAACGCCTGCGGCGCCAATCAGGAGAACGGCTAGCAGCGGGCGGAAAATGCGTCTTGAAGACACGCGTAACTCCATCAAATTCGGGGGACCTGACCGAACTTCGAGCGGTTCGGTGTGAAGGGCAGCCGGCGCCGCGGCGACGCGGAATTCTATCATCGAAGGGTAATGATGACTATTTGCCACATTAGAGAAGCTTCCTGGTGTAACAGCCATGCGACAGTTTGACGCGGATCGCGTTTCAATTGACATGCCTGCTATCCCGAATTGTCTTCCCGATCAACGCACTAAGCCGGTCTCCGGCCATCGGCTCCACAAAGCGGGTTGAACCGAAGCCCGTGTCGACCATCGAAGCGTACACTTCCGGGCTCGCCGGTGCGCTGCGGGGTGTTTTTGCCTCTGCGCGCCGGGTTGCACGCCCATCGTTTTCCTGTTCATCCGCTATCGGTCTTACATGACGCTATTCCATTTTTCCCGTCCGGCGCTGCGCGCGTTGGTGCTCGGCGCTGCGACGCTGCTGGCGACCTCCACCGCGTTCGCCCATGCGCATCTGATATCGAGCGAGCCGGCTGCGAACGCCGAAGTCGCCGCGCCCGCCGAAGTGACGATCCATTTCACCGAGCCGCTCGAGCCGGCTTTCAGCAAGATCACGCTGGCCGACGTGGCCGGTAAGGCCGACGTGCCAGCTGTCTCGCAGGTCGATCAGAACGACGCCAAGGTCATGCGCCTGCCGCTGCCGCAGTTGAACGCGGGCCGCTATGCGGTGCATTGGACCGCGGTGGCCACGGACGGCCACCGCACCCAGGGCGACTTCGCGTTCAACGTCAAATGAGCTTCGACGGACTCTGGATCGGGCAGGTCGCCATGGCCGCGCTCATGAACGTCGCGTTTGCGTTTGCCGTCGGATCGGCGCTGCTCGGTGCGTGGCTCGCCAACGACGCCCAGCAGAAAATTTCGCCGGCGCGCCCCGCCTGGTTGCGTGCGCAACGCGCCATGCTGACGGCCACCGTCGTGCTGGTGCTCGCGGACCTCGGCTGGCTGCTGTACCAGGCGGCGTCGATGGGCGGCGTCGCCTTGCCGGCCGCGATCGGCCTGGTGCCGACCGTGCTCACGCAAACCCACGTCGGCTACGGCTGGAGCGTGGCGTTTGCCGGCGCGCTGGTGTTGCTCGGCACGGCCATGACCGCCTCGACGGGCATGCTGCGCAATGCGCTGCTGTGGCTGGCGGTGATCGCCGTTGCCGCCGGCAAGGCGTCGCTCGGTCATGCCGCCGATGCCGGCGTGGCCTCGGCCGCGATCGGCATGCAAACGTTGCACGTGCTCGTCACGAGCGTGTGGGGCGGTCTGGCGATGGCGGCGGGCCTTTCGGTGCTACCGGCGCTCGGCACTTCGACCGCGCGCGGCATGTTGATCCGCACGGCGACGCAGGTGTCCAACGTGTCGGTGGTGGCGGTCGGGCTGGTGCTGCTGTCGGGCATCTTCAATGCCGTGCGCGGCTCGGGCGGCTCGTTCGAGGCGATCCAGTCGAGTACGTGGGGCCACGTGCTGATGCTCAAGCTCGCACTCGTCGCGATGGCGCTCGTGCTCGGCGGACTGAACCGCGTGTCGGCGCTGCCGCGCCTGCGCCGCACGGCTTCGACGGTGGACGCGCATACCTTCGTCAACGTGATCTATCTCGAAGCGCTGGCGATGATCGGCGTGTTCGTCGCGGCGGCCGCGCTGTCGCATAGCGTGCCGGCGTTTGCGGCACTGGGCGGCTGAAGCCGAAGCCGAAGCCGAAGCCGAAGCCGAAGCCGAAGCCGAAGCGGGCGGTCCGCGTTGCCTTATCTCTGCAACACCACGTCCGCTTCATAAAAAAACGCCGCACAGCAAAAGCGTGCGGCGCAAACACACGGTCGCCTGGCGGTGGCCAGCAATCCGTTACTGCTCTTCAGGCGGCAAGCGCGTGGCTTGCCCGCTCCAGGGTCTCCTCCGGAAACATCTCCTGCTGTAATTCGCCTGCGTCGCTGATCCACTGACAGATCAGCCAGTTGCCCGGCGCGAACAGCACTGGTCCGCTCCAGCTTGCCGTCATTGGGCGTCCGCCGGATTTAAGCCGCAGCACTTCGCCTGCGCGAAACGCCACTTTCGGCACCCGCGTCGGCCGTACCAGACGTTTGATCAATCGCATGGCCGGGCCGTCGCTTATTCGAAGCCGAGCCGGTGCCCGAGAATCGGCGCACAGAAGAGGGCAATCGCGCAGCCTGCAGCCTTGCCTTCGAGTTCGGCGCCAGCGGCACGCGAGCCGTACATATGCGTCAGCAGATCGAACAGTTGCGGCAGGCAGTACACCACGGCCGCAGCGATGAAGCATTTCTCGATCACCGAGATGCGCCAGCCGCGTTCGAACGCCAGGAACGCGCCGACGATGCGCAGCACGCCGAATGCCACCAGCGCGCCGACGGCGGCCTGTTCGCGAATCAAATAGTCAGGAAGGAATTCGCCCATGATGTTCCCCGATGCTCGTGTTGTTTCCATCATTTGAGCAAGGAGTGGGCCAAGTGTATGTCTGGTGCCGAACAAACGGCGTGAGAGCCTTTCTGGGAAAGGCTTTGGGCTAAATATCGAGGCATCCAGAAAGGGCCGGAAAACGGCTGTTCGAGGCCGTTTGGTCCGGAGTGTTACGTTACTGCGACGGCCTGCGCGTCACGTCCCCGTAACGCGCAGGGCGCGTCTCATCGACGGGACCTCATCGACGGGACGTGGTGCGGTCGGTTCTAGCGAATCCGCTCGATCTTGCCCACGAGGAACAGATAGGACAGCGCGCCCACCACCCCCACCGCACTCATGAACACCAGCGCCGGACGGAAGTCGTTATTCCTGACGATCAGCCCGATCACCACCGGCACGCAGATCGACGACAGGTTGCCCATCAGGTTGAACATGCCGCCGGTGAGGCCGAGCAATTCCTTCTTCGCCATCGACGACACCAGCACCCACGTGATCGACGAAAAGCCGCTACCGAAGAACGCGATCGCCATGAACAGGATCACCATGGCAGGCGTCTCGACATAGTTCGCGCCGACGATCGCCGTGGACAACAGCAGGCCCGTCACGATCGGCACCTTGCGCGCGACGGTGGCCGATACGCCGCGCCGGATCATCCAGTCCGACAGCAAGCCCGACGCGAGGATTCCGACGAACGCCGCCAGAAACGGCACGGCCGCCATGAAGCCGGCCTTCAGGAAGTCCATGTGCCGGTATTTCACGAGGTAGGTCGGGAACCAGGTGAGGAAGAACCACAGTGTCGAAGTGACCGCGATCTGCCCGATATACACGCCCCAGAGCTTGCGGTTTCCGAGCACCGCGCGCCAGTCGGCGGCGGTGTAGCGGGTGCGGGCGCGGCGATTGTCGGCCAGATCGATCAGTCCGCCGCCCGCACGGATCGTCTCGAGCTCGGCTTCGTTGACGTCGCCCGCCTCGGACGGCTCCCGATACACCGTGTACCAGACGAGCCCCCAGCCGATGCCGATCGCGCCGGTCAGAAAGAACACGCCTTGCCAGCCGAAGTGCTGTTGCGTGAGCACCAGGACCGGCGTCAGGAACGCGAGCCCGACGTACTGGCCGGACGTATAGCTGGCGATCGCGCGAGCCCTTTCGTTATCGGGAAACCACGTCGTGACGACGCGGTTGAGCGTCGGATAGGCGGGCGCTTCGAGTGCGCCGAGCAGCACACGCAGCGACAGCAGCACGGCGAACGCGCTGGCGAAGCCTTGCAGAATGGTCGCCAGCGACCACAGTCCGATGACCAGCGCCAGCAACAAACGCGGCCGCGTGCGGTCCACCAGCATGCCGCCGGGAATCTGCAGCAACGCATAGGACCAGCCGAACGCGGAAAACACCAGGCCCATTTCGGCCGGATCGAGTTGCAGGTCCTGCGCGATCGCGGTGGCGGCGATCGACAGATTGCTGCGGTCCAGATACGTGATGACCACGGTGATGAACAGCATGGCGAGCAGGCGGTGGCGCTTGCCGGTCGCTCGCGACTGGATGTGGGTTGTCTCCATCGAGGTGGTCCTCTGGTTGGTTCTTCTACCGGCGCCACGGGCCGTTGAAATACAGAAACGAAGGCACGCACACGCACACGCAAACTCGCTGCGGGCGCGCAAAACAAAAACGCCGCCCGCAGGCGGCGTTCGTTCATGCAATTACCATTCCGCGACGCTGCCGTCCTCGTGACGCCAGACCGGATTGCGCCAGCGGTGACCGACCTTCGCCATCTCGCGCACCTTCTCCTCGTTGACCTCGATGCCGAGACCCGGGCCTTGCGGAATCGACACGAAGCCGTCTTCGTATTTGAAGACTTCCGGGTTCTTGATGTAGTCGAGCAGGTCGTTGCCCTGGTTGTAGTGAATCCCCAGGCTCTGTTCCTGGATGAACGCGTTGTAGCTCACCGCGTCGATCTGCAGGCAGGTTGCCAGCGCGATCGGTCCGAGCGGGCAGTGCAGCGCGAGCGCGACGTCGTAGGCTTCGGCCATCGACGCGATCTTGCGGCATTCGGTAATCCCGCCTGCATGCGACGCGTCCGGCTGAATGATGTCGACGTAGCCGCCCGACAGGATGTGCTTGAAGTCCCAGCGTGAATACAGACGCTCGCCCAGGGCGATCGGCGTATTGGTCTGGTTGACGATGTCGCGCAGCGCCTCGGCGTTTTCCGACAACACCGGCTCTTCGATGAAGAGCAGCTTGTACGGGTCGAGTTCCTTCGCCAGCACCTTTGCCATCGGCTTATGCACGCGGCCGTGGAAGTCCACGCCGATGCCGATGTTCGGGCCGACCGCCTCGCGCACCGCCGCGACGTTGTTGATGACGCCTTGCACCTTGTCGAAGGTGTCGATGATCTGCAGCTCTTCCGAGCCGTTCATCTTGATCGCCTTGAAACCGCGCTCGACCACGGCGCGCGCGTTGTTGGCGACGTCGCTCGGGCGGTCGCCGCCGATCCACGAATACACCTTGATCTTGTCGCGCACCTGGCCGCCCAGCAGCGCATGAATCGGCACGCCGTGATGCTTGCCCTTGATGTCCCACAACGCCTGGTCGACGCCGGCGATCGCGCTCATCGTGATCGGGCCACCGCGGTAGAAGCCCGCGCGGTACATCACCTGCCAATGGTCTTCGATCAGCAGCGGGTCCTTGCCGATCAGGTAATCGGACAGCTCTTCCACCGCCGCGGCCACCGTGTGCGCGCGGCCTTCGACCACCGGCTCGCCCCAGCCGACGATGCCTTCGTCGGTTTCGATCTTCAGGAAGCACCAGCGCGGCGGAACGATAAAGGTTTCGAGCTTGGTGATTTTCATGGTGTGCGTCTCCTTGGCTTCGGTGCCGGCGAAATAATCGAGGATTCACATGCTACAACAAAAGCGCCTTTAAGTACTATTAATAGTACTATTGGCCAAATGGTGATTCAGACAACCTGCGATGCCGGATAATCGCGCTCGTTCCGGCCCCGTTCCGATATCAAAAGCGCCGCAAGGCCGCTGGGAGAAAGTTATTCAGCACGATCTGCATGGGCGCGTCGCCCATCTGCTCGCGACCGCGATCCTGCGCGGCGACTACGCGCCCGAGTCGATCCTGCCGCGCGAAGCGGAGTTGATGGACACGTTCGGCGTGAGCCGCACGGTGTTGCGCGAAGCGCTGCGCACCTTGACCTCGAAAGGGCTGATCGAGTCGCGGCCGCGCGTCGGCACGCGTGTACGGCCGAGAACCGCGTGGAATCTGCTGGATGTGGATGTGCTCGACTGGTACTCACGCGTCGCCGAGCCGATGGCGTTCGCGCTCAAGCTGCAGGAAATGCGCGAGATGATCGAGCCGTACGCGGCCGGATTGGCGGCGGCTTCGCACACGACCGAGACGTTCGACGCTCTAGCCACGGCTCACGCCGCGATGGTGGCGGCGCGCAATGTCGACGAATGGGTGCGGGCCGATCTGCAGTTTCATGTGAGCGTGCTGAGCGCTTGCAGTAACGAATTGCTGATTCCTCTCGGCACGCTGATCGAGCGTACGCTCGAAGCGCAATTGCGCCTGAATGCGAAACGCGCGGACGTTTTCAACGCGTCGCTGGGCGAGCATACGGCGGTGTTCGAAGCGATTCGCGACCGCGACGCCGACGCGGCGCGCGCGGGCATGGCCGGTCTGCTGGGCGTGACGCGCGGACGGATCGAAGGCTAGCCGGTGCGGCGGTTCGGCGCCGCGCCGGACGCCGTCCTTTCAATCCATCGCCGCATGCGCCACCGATGCATCCGGCGCGTTGTGCGTCGGTCGGATCAGCAACAGCAGCGGAATCACCAGCAGCGTCGCCATGAACATCAGTTTGAAGTCGTTCAGGTAGGCGATCATCGACGCCTGCTGCGTGATCGACACGTTCAGCGCCGCCATGTCGTAAGTCGAGCCGCTGCTCAGCATCGGCTGGATCGCCGGATTGAAGGGCGTGACGTTCGCCGCGAGGTCCGCGTGTGAAACCTGTGTGTTGCGCGTCATCAGCGTCTGTACGATCGAAATGCCGATACTGCTGCCGATGTTGCGCATCAGGCTATAGGTCGCGGTGCCGTCGGCGCGCAATTCGGGGGTGAGCGTGGAGAAGGTCAGCGCGCTCAACGGCACGAATACGAGGCCCAGCCCGAAGCCCTGGATCACGCCCGGCCACACGATGTCCGATGCCGACAGCACCATCGTGTATTGCATCATCTGCCAGAGCGCGAACGCTGAAATCAGGAAGCCGGCAAGCAGCAGCAGCCGCGCATCGATGCGCTTCAACAGGCGCCCGGCAATTAGCATCGCGATCATGGTGCCCGCGCCGCTCGGGGCGGTGACTAAACCCGTGGTCGCAACCGGATAGTTCATCAGGTTTTGCAGCATCGGCGGCAGCAGTGCGCGTGTCGCATACATCACCGCGCCGATCACGAAGATGAAGAACGTGCCGGTGGCGAAGTTCGGGTCTTTCAGCAACTCGTATTTGAAGAACGATTTCTTGCCGACCGTGGCCGTATGCACGAGAAAGAACGCGAAGCTGATCGCCGCGATCAGCGCTTCGATGACGATTTCGTGCGAGCCGAACCAGTCGAGTTGTTCGCCGCGATCGAGCATCGCCTGCAAGCCGCCGATCGCCAGACCCAGCGTGGCGAAGCCGAATGCATCGAACTTCGCGTCGTGTTTGGGTTCATGCGACGGCAGGAAGGTCGCCACGCCGAACAGCGCAAACGCGCCGATCGGCACGTTGATGAAAAACACCCAGCGCCAGTTGTAGCTATCGGTTAGCCAGCCGCCGAGCGTCGGTCCGAGAATCGGCCCGACCATCACGCCCATGCCCCACACCGCCATCGCTTGCCCCTGCTTTTCGCGCGGGTTGATGTCGAGCAGGATGGACTGCGACAGCGGCACCAGCGAGGCGCCGAAAACTCCTTGCAGCAAACGCGAAGCGACGATCTGCGTGAGCGTCTCCGACAAACCGCACAGCGCCGACGACACCGTGAAGCCGCCGATCGCCACGATCAGCAGGCGCTTCACGCTCAGCCGGTCGGACAGCCAGCCGGTGAGCGGCGTGGCAATCGCGGCGGCGACGATGTACGAGGTCAGTACCCACGTGATTTCGTCCTGCGACGCCGACAGCGTGCCTTGCATATGCGGCAGCGCCACGTTGGCGATCGTGCTGTCGAGCGTCTGGATCAGCGTCGCCAGCATGATCGAGACCGTGATCATCGGCCGGTTGAGGGGCGCGGCGGCGGTTGCCGGCGGGGAAACGGAGGACATGAGTGGACGGGGCCGTGAATATACTAAGCATGCTTAGTATATCGGGTGCGGTCGCCGGCGCCATCCGGAATTATGCGGAGCCTGAATTACAGGCTTCTCCTGTCATGTCTGACGCTGAAAAGCCGCGCGCTTCGTATAATTCGCGCATGAAAACCCAACTCGAAGAGCGCTTCGGCTTTCTGATTTCCGACGTCGGCCGCCTGACGGGCAAGCGTTTCGACGATCTCGCGAAGTCGTCGGTCGATCTGACGCGCGCGCAATGCCGGGCGCTCGCCTATCTGGCCCACTACGGCGACACCAATCAGGCGCGCCTCGCCGACCTGCTCGAGGTCGCGCCGATTTCCGCCGGGCGTTTGCTGGATCGCATGGAAGAGGGCGGCTGGATCGAGCGCACGGCAAACCCAGAGGACCGGCGCGAGCGCCTGGTGCGCATGACGCCGAAGGCGGAGCGCACGCTCGGCAAGGCGCGCAAGGTGGGCGACGAAGTCGCGCTCGAGGCGCTGAACGGTTTCTCCGACGACGATGCGCAACAGTTGATCAAGCTGCTGCAGCGAGTGCGCGCAAATCTGAGCCAACTGGTGGACCGCTGACGCCATCGCCCACGCTTCGGCTTACAAAAGCAAAAGCTGTTTGTAACGAAATTGCCACGTCGCGGTAATAAATTGGAAGTTTTCCTCGTGCCCTTCCATGCTCGCTCCGCTCCTGGTCGCCTTTTACGAAACCGTCCGGCAGGGTAGCGTCACCGCCGCCGCAAAGCGTCTCGAAGTCAGTCAGCCGACCATCACGGCGCGCATCCAGCAACTCGAAAAGCAGTACGGCGTCGAGCTGTTTCACCGGCGCGGCAGCCGCTTCGACCTGACCGATGCGGGCGCGGCGCTCATGCCGCTGATCGACCGCATGCAGCAAACCGAAAGCGACATCGATTTCACGTTGCGCAACGAACGCGAACTGGCGGCCGGCAATCTGCGGGTCGGCGCGACCGGACCGTATTACATCCTGCCGGCCATCGCGGCGTTTCACCGGCAGTTTCCGGCGGTCAGGATTCACGTCGAGATCGGCAATTCGCAGCAGATTCTCGATGCCTTGCTCGACTTCCGTGTCGATCTGGCGGTGTCGTCGCAGCGCGTGGACGATCCGCGCCTGGCACGCCGTACGATCGCCGACGATCCGCTGGTCGTCGTCGCGCATTGCCAGCATCCGCTGGCCGCGCAAAAGGTGGTGCATCTGGCCGATGTCGCCGCCCATACACTGCTGCTGCGCGAGCCCGGTTCGCGCACGCGCGAGGCGACGGAGACCGCGCTCAGGCACATCGGCGCCGAACCCGCGATGCTGATCGAAATCGGCAGCCGCGAGGCAATCTACGAAGCGATCCGTCACAACATGGGTTGCACGCTGATGCCGCTGGGCGAGGCGCCGGCGCATCCGGATCTGCGGCAACTGCCGCTCGCCGCCGACGCGCCGATCCTGCAGGAATATCTCTACCACCTGCAGGCGCGCGCCGGTTCGCGTTTGATCACCTCGTTCATGGCCAACCTCGACGTGCCTGCCTAGTTGACTTCAACGGCGCGCTCGCACGCACCGGCAAATACCGCCCCTAAAAATGCTGATGCCGGTATCGGCCAGCTTGCGCAGAACGACACACCTGCGTCGCCCGCAGTCCCTATCGTTGCATCGATTCGCCGGGTGGTCCGGCGCACATCGGCATCGGAGAGGGGACACGCATGAGACGGCACAGCATCGTGCAATGGGCATGTGGACTGGCGCTGCTCAGCGCGCTCGGCGCGACGGCGGCCTTGAGCGGCTGCGGCGGCGGATCGCAATCGAACGGCAACGGCGCGGGCGGTGCGGCCGACACGCAAGGCGGCACGCCGGCCAGCACGCCGGCGGCGGTCACTACGCCCGCAACCAGAAAAATGTTGCTGGTCGAATTGGACGGCGTGACTTACAACGCGTTGAGCGCGGGCATCGCCGGCGGCAAATTGCCGAATCTCGCCAGGCTGAGCGCGGCGCCTGCGTATAGCGGCGGCGTCAACGGCACCCTGTCGCAGCAACCGAATCTCGATACGCCGGGTTGGGCGAGCATCCTGACGGGCACCTGGGCCGACCGTCACCAGATCAACTCCGACGCGCCGAATCAGGCGTCGCACAGCAGCACCGTGTTCCAGATGCTCAAGACCGCGGGCTTCGGCACGATGGGCGCGGCCGTCGACTCGAACGGCCTCGCTGCCTTGCTGACGCCGGATCAGAACGCCGGCAACCTCGACACGCTGGTCAACTGCGCATCGGTCGATGCCTGCGTCACGCAGAACGGCGTAAGCATGATCGACAACGGCTATTCGCTGGTGGTCACGCAGTATCACTCGGCACAGGACGCGGCGCTCAACGCCGGGTTGTCGTCGACGAACTATGCGAGCACGCTGACGCAGTTGGATAGCGCGCTCGGCACGCTGGTTGCGGAAACTGCCAAACGCACCACCGGCAACAACGAAAACTGGCTGGTCGTGGTGACGAGCAGTCATGGCCTGAACGCAGCCGGCGGCACCGACGGCTTGCCCTTGCCGCTCGAATCGACCAGTTTCATCGCGCTGAATCAGACGCCGAATGCGCGTCTGGGCAACACCGCCGCGCCCACTACTATGGCCGCGCTCTACACCCGCGCCAGCATCGCCGATATCACGCCGACGCTGCTTGCCTACCAGGGTGCGCTGCCGGCCGCCGCGTCGTATGCGCTCGACGGCGGCCAGCTGATCGGCGCGGCGCCGGTGTCGCAACTGCTCGGCACGACCGGCAGCGACAACGCCAGCCTCGTGCTCTCGTGGACTGCGCCGTCCAGCGGCGCGATCAGCGTGTTGCGCAACGGCACGCTGATCGCGAGCCTGCCGGCCGGCACGTCGACCTATACCGACAGCCAGCTTGGCCTGACGGCCACGGGCGTCTATTCGTTCAACTACACCGTGGCGGCAGGCAGCGCGCCGCTCGCGACGATCACGCAGGTCGTCTACGTGCAACCGCCGCCGCCTCCGCCGCCCCCGCCGCCGCCTCCGCCGCCCCCGCCGCCGCTCGCCACCACACTGACCACCGGCCTGAGCAGCTACTACCCGTTCGGCGCATTGCCGCCGGTCGACCGCCTGAGCGCCAGCACGATGGGCCCCTGGGCCACCGACGCCGACGGCGGCTCGCTGGTCACCGATCCGTTCGGCGGCAAGGGCTTGCAGATCGACACGCATACGGTCGACAGCAATGGTTTCGACGGCTACAAGCTCGCGCAGACCAACGACGTCACCACGCACGCGCAGTTCACCATCGGCTTCTGGTTCTACACGTCATGCGCGAATCTGACCGGCAACGGCACGCCGATCTTCTCGAACAAGAACTACTACTCGGGCGGCAATGCCGGCATCGCGATCGGCCTGTTCCCGGGATCGAGCGCGAGTTGCAACATCCGCTTCAATCTCGGCGACGGCAGCACGCGCAACGACATCAACAGCCTGAACGTCAGTGCGAACAAGTGGACCTATCTCGCGCTCTCCATCGATACGGCAGCGAAGAAGATCAACGCGTACGTGTTCGATCCGGTGCTCGGCGAGCAGAAGGTGCTGGGCCAGACCTTGAGCGTGAACATCGCCAAGTTGCCGGGTCTGGGCGTGTTCGGTCTGAACGAGGACGGCACCGGCCACTACTACATGAACGCCTGTAGCGACACGCCGCCGTACACCGTCGGCCAGTGCGCCGCGACGCCTCCCGATGTGCAGGCGTTCAGCGACCTCGCGCTGTGGACCCGCATCGTCACCGAGGCGGAGTTGCAGACGGTGTTCGGCTCGGGGCAGCCGCTGTCCACGCTCACTCACTAACCGGAGTCCCGCGATGAACCCGACACGTTCTTTCCCGAACGCGCAGCCGATGCCGATGCGCGAACCGAGCGAACCCCATGAACCACGCGCGCCGCACGGCGGGCACGGCGGCCGCGAATCGCCCGCAGCCAGCTCGCGCAACGGGCTGCGGCGCACGCATGGCCTGCTGGCGACAGCCGCCGTGTGCGTGCTGAGTTGCGTCGCACTGGCCGGCTGTGACGGCGGCTCGGGCGGCGGCAACAGCACCACGACCGCGAACAACGCGGCGGCCGGCGCGGGCGGCGCGAGTGCGGCGGTGCCGATCGTCGCCGCGCCTGCCTCCGGTGCATGCGCCGCAGCGGGCGCGAGCGCCGCGCAGCCGTTGCAGAACACGCAACTCGTCTGCGCGCCGTGACGCGTCCCGACGTGACGAACACCGCACCGATTTTGACGACTCCAACACGCCCAACATGACCTCACTGGACCGCCGTACTTTCCTGCGCAGCGCCGCGGGCGCTGCCGCGCTCGGCCTGTTTCCGCCCGCGATTCGCCGGGCGCTCGCGATTCCCGCGAACAACACCACCGGCACGATCAACGACGTTCAGCACGTCGTCATTTTCATGCAGGAGAACCGTTCGTTCGACCATTACTTCGGCACGCTGCCGGGCGTGCGCGGCTTTAGCGACCGCTTCACGATTCCGCAGCCCGGCGGCACCACCGTGTTCCAGCAAAGCGACGGCACGCGCACGGTGCTGCCGTTCTATCTCGACAGCACGAAAGGCAACGCGCTGCTGGCCGGCGGCCCGCACTCGTGGAGCGATGCGCATCAGGCCTGGGACAGCGGACGCATGACGCAATGGCCGAAAGCGAAGGGCGATGTGTCGATGGGTTATCTGAACCAGTCCGACCTGCCGTTTCACGTCGCGCTGGCGAATGCGTTCACGATCTGCGACGCGTACCACTGTTCGCTGCATGGCGGCACTAACTCGAACCGCATTTTCCTGTGGACGGGTACCAACGGCGCGAGCGCGGGCTCCAACCCGGTGGTCAACAACGACGGCTGGGACGGCCTCGGCGCTTCCGCCACCGGCCTCACGTGGACGACGTATCCCGAACGTCTGCAGGCCGCGGGCGTGAGCTGGAAGGTCTACCAGAACATGCCGGACAACTACACCGACAACTCGCTCGCCGGCTTCGCGACTTATCGCAAGGTCAACGAGACGCTGCCGGGTTCGCCGCTGCTGCCGTACACGCAATCGCTCGAAGCGGTGGCGCCGCTCTACAAAGGCATCGGCAACACCATGCCCGACGGCGGCTTCCTGCAAGCGCTGAAAGACGACATCGCCGCGGGACAGATGCCGCAGGTGAGCTGGATCGTCTCGCCGCAGGCGTACTGCGAGCATCCGGGCGCGTCGACACCGGGGCAGGGCGGCTACTACCTGTCGTTGCTGCTGGACACGCTGACCGCAAACCCGGACGTGTGGAGCAAGACCGTGCTGTTTGTCAATTACGACGAGAACGATTGCTTCTTCGACCACATGCCGCCGCCCGACGCGCCCACCAAAAATGCGGACGGCAGCTTCGCCGGCAAATCCACCGTGGATGCGCAGTACGAATACTTCACGAAGACCAACCCGCCGGGCGACTCGTCGCCGACCGTGCCGGACGGCCAGACCTTCGGGCCGGGGCCGCGTGTGCCGATGTTCGTCGTGTCGCCGTGGAGCACCGGCGGCTGGGTCAACTCGCAGGTGTTCGACCATACGTCGGTGCTGCGCTTTCTCGAGCAGCGTTTCGGCGTGACCGAAACCAATATCAGCCCGTGGCGGCGCGCGGTGTGCGGCGATCTCACGTCGGCCTTCAATTTCCGCAATCCGAACGACGCGCCGGTGGCCGCGTTGCCCGCGCCGACCAAAGCCCAGGCGGATGCGCAGAACGTGCAGCAAAGCGCGCTCGGCGCGGTGCCGGTGCCGTCGGCGGCCAGCCAGCAGATGCCGCAGCAGGTGCTGATGTCGCGGCCGTCGCGTGCATTGCCTTATCTGCTGCATGTGAGCGCCAATGCCGACGCGCAGGACGGCCTGATCTGGCTCGTCTTCAGCAATACCGGCACGGTCGGCGCGGTGTTCCATGTGTACGACCAGTTGCATCTCGATCGCGTGCCGCGCCGCTACACCGTCGAAGCCGGCAAGGAAGTGTCGGATTCGTGGAGCGCGCTCGCCGACGACCTGGGCAACTACAGCCTCTGGGTGCTCGGGCCGAACGGTTTTCATCGCGCGTTCCAGGGCAACGTGGCGAGCGTGAAGACGGGGCCGAATCCGGAGGTGCGAGTCTGCTATGACGTCGTCAACAACGCTGTCTATCTGACCATCATGAACACGGGCAATGCCGCCGCCAGCGTGACGGTCACCTCGAACGCATATCGCAGCGACGGCCCGTGGACCTACGCGGTGCCGGCGGGGATGCAGGTCGAGCCGTACTGGTCGGTCGCCGCTGCCGGCGGCTGGTATGACTTCACGCTGACCATGACGGGCGGCTTCACGCGGCGCTTCGCCGGCCGTGTCGAAACCGGCAAGGACAGCGTCAGCGATCCGGCGATGGGTGTCTAGCCAGCCCGGCTGATCGAAGCAGGATCGAAGCAGCAGCAACGCGCGAATAGCGCGAGGAGTGGCACTTCAGGGAGTCGGCGTGGGCTGACTCCTTTTTTTTATCGCTGGCGCGGATTGACAAAGGCGTGGCGCCCCGCGCTTCGGGCGATCGCGTTTTCCCGCCTGTCAGCGAGGCGCGGCAGCCAGCGACTACTTCGACTCGGGAGTCGCCACCGTGCCGGACGGCGGCACCAGTTCGAAGCAGGCCGGCGCAGCGATAGGCGTCTTCGACCTGGCGTCCGGCTGCTGCGGGTCGATGCATTTGAACGCGCTCTGGTCGCGCTGGACGAAAATCGTGTCGGCCGGCCCCGCCGCGCCGTGCGCACCGTTCACGACGGCGACGATCTTGTAGCCATCCTGCAGCAAGGTGGACAGGGTAGTGGGCGTGGTGCGCCACTGACTGTCGGGCGGCGTCTGGGCCTGCGCGGTGAGCGCGGCGGTCGCGCCCAGAAAGGCCGTCGAAGCGAGGGCCGCAAACAGCGCGGGAGTGCGGAATGTCGTCAAAAAACCTCCTTGAAGTGACGATGCCGGGCGAGCCGGAAAGCCGGTGGCCGTCCAGTGTGGCCCATGTCGCAGGCTTGCCTTTCAAGACCGCTCGCCGCGTGCAGAAGTTCACGGCGGCAGGTTTTTTCCACTCATCGTTCGACCGGTACTTCCGACAACACCTTGCGTACGAGTTGCGCCAGCGTATCCGGCTGATACGGTTTGTGCAGCAAGGTTACGTCGGGCGCGAGAATACCGTTGCGGGAGATGATGTCGCGCGTGTGCCCGGAGGTGAACAGCACGCGAATCGCGGGACTCTGTTCGCGTGCCCAGACGGCAAGATCGGCGCTCTTGACGGTCCCCGGCATCACCACATCCGAGAAGATCAGGTCGACGGCCGCTCCGCTCCTGAGAACCTGCAACGCGCTATCGCCGTCCGAGGCTTCGAGCACGAGGTAGCCGAGTTCCTGAAGCAATTCGACCGAGGTCTTGCGGACGTCCGCGTCGTCCTCTACCACCAGAATCGTCTCGTGGCCGCCGACGTGCACGGTGTGGGCGCTGCCGGCGGAGGTCGCTTCCCTGCCGTCGCTGCGCGGGAAGTGCATGCGAACCGTCGTGCCGAGGCCCACCGCGCTGACGATCTCGAGATGACCCCCGCTCTGTCGGACGAAGCCGAACACCATGCTCAAGCCGAGACCGGTCCCGCGTCCGTATTCCTTGGTCGTGAAAAACGGCTCGCAGGCGCGTTCGAGCACGTCGGCCGACATGCCGGTGCCGTCGTCCTGTACGGAAATGCGCAGGTAATCGCCGGGTGCCAGGCCGGCGCCGGCGACATCGACCGCGCCGAGCACCACATTTTCGGCGACGACGTGCAGTTTGCCGTCGCCGCTCATTGCGTCGCGCGAGTTGATGGCCAGATTCAGCACGGCATTTTCCAGCTGGTTCTGGTCGACCTGGATCAGCCACGGATTGGCTGGCAGCGACATCTGGACCGAGATGGTTTCGCCCAGTGCACGTTGCAGAAGATCGGCGAGCCCGTCGAAAATCCGCCGCGGATTCATGACCGTGGGCGACAGCGGTTGCTTGCGCGCGAACGCCAGCAACTGCGAAGAAAGTTTCGCGCCGCGCTGCACGGCAGCCGTAGCGGCGACGACGCGCTTCTGAATGTTGTCGTTGCCGGGTTCCTGGAGGGCGAGCAATTGCAGGTTGCCGGAGATGATCTGCAACACGTTGTTGAAGTCGTGCGCCACGCCGCCGGTGAGCGCGCCGATGGCCTCCATCTTTTGCGATTGGCGCAGCTGCTCTTCGGCGGCGATACGGGCGGCCACGGCGTCGGCCACGCGCTGTTCGAGATTGCGGGTCAACTGCACGAGCGCCTCTTCCGCGACCTTGCGTTCGTGGATATCCACCAGCACGCCTGGAAACCGGTACGGCTCGCCGTTTTCGTCGAGGTCGCAACGGCCGCTGGCGAGAATCCAGCGGTATTCGCCGTCCTCCGGATGCCGGATTCGATATTCGGTGTTGTACGGCACGCCCTCGGCGACGGTCTTCGCGATGCGTTTGTTGACGCGGTCCAGGTCGTCGGGATGGATGATCCTCGTCGCGACTTCGATGGGCAGGCCGCGTTCGGACAGGGTGACGGGGTAAGAGAAAGTTCGCGCGAAGCGCTCGTCGCCCGACACCAGGTTTGCCTTGATGTCCCACACGAACGAGCCGAGCATCGCGCCGGAATTGAGTGCGAGTTGCAGTCGTTCATTGGCGGCGCGAAAGTCCGCTTCGGCCTGCTGCTTGCGCCGTTCCACGGTGACCCGCGCCGTGGTCTCGATCACGATGGCGATGACGCCCGCGGGCGAGCCGTCGTCCTCCACGACCGGGCTGTAATAGAGGTCCATCCAGACGTCTTCGGGCTCGCCGGTTCGAAACAGGACGAGCTCCTTGTCGCGGAACGACAGGGTGCCGCCCGCGAGACACGTGTCGACGACCTGCCGGTTGAACGAGGCCACTTCGGGCCAGCCTTCTTCGACGGGCGAGCCGAGCAGAGCGGGATGGCGGCCGCCGGCGAACACGGAATAGGCGTCGTTATAGACCATATGGCCGGCGCGTCCCCACAGCATGACGAGCGGCACCGGCGAGGCGAGCAGCATCTGAACGGCGGCCCGCAAGCTGTTCGACCATGCAGGCAGTGGCCCTAACGAGGTGGACGACCAGTCGAACTCGCGAACACGATTGGCCATCTCGCCGCGCCATCCGGCGCATCCGTAGTCATCGTTCAAGACCTGCATGCTCGCTGCCTTTCAGAATTGTGCTCAGCCAGTGTGATGCGCGGCTCGAAGGGCGTCAATTGGGCGAAGGCGGAGGTTGAGTGCGGAGGGGAGGTGACGCTTGCGGAAACAAAAAAGCCGCTGAACCTTGCGGATCAGCGGCTTTTTCTTGCAACTGGTGGCGAATCAGGGACTCGAACCCCGGACCTGCGGATTATGATTCCGTCGCTCTAACCAACTGAGCTAATTCGCCGAAAGAAGCGAGATTATGCGGATAGCGCCGGAGGCTGTCAACCCCCGGCGCGCAACTTTTTTAAGTTGCCGCGGGCATCAGGCGTGTCAGTCCTGCGCGTAGATGTCCGAGTCCTTGGTCTCCTTGACGAACAGCATGCCGATCACGAAGGTCGCAACTGCGATCACGATCGGATACCACAACCCCGAGTAAATGTTGCCCTTCGCCGCGACGATCGCGAAGGCCGTCGCCGGAAGGAAGCCGCCGAACCAGCCATTGCCGATGTGATACGGCAGCGACATCGAGGTGTAGCGGATGCGCGTCGGGAACATCTCCACCAGCATCGCCGCGATCGGACCGTAGACCATCGTCACGTAGATCATGAGGATCGTCAGGATCACCACGCTCATCGGCCAGTTGATCTGCGAAGGATCGGCCTTCGGCGGATAACCCGCGGACTTCAGCGTGCCGGCCAGCGTTTTGTCGAATGCCTTGCCTTGATCCTTGGCGTCGGCGGCCTTGCCGTCATACGTGTTGACCACCGTGTCGCCGACCTTGATCTCCGCCAGCGTGCCCGCCGGTGCCGCCACGTTTTCGTAGTTCAAGCCGGCCTTCGAGAGCGCGCTCTTGGCAATGTCGCACGAACTCGTGAACTTCGACGTGCCCACCGGGTTGAACTGGAACGAGCATTCGTCCGGGTTTGCGACCACGACGATCGGCGCCCGTGCGCTAGCGGCTTCCAGCGCCGGATTGGTGTAGTGCGTGAGCGCCTTGAAGAGCGGGAAGTACGTGCACGCGGCGATCAGCAGGCCGGCCATGATGATCGGCTTGCGGCCGATGCGATCCGACAGCGAGCCGAAGAAAATGAAGAACGGCGTGCCGATCAGCAGCGCGATCGCAATCATGATGTTGGCACTGCTGCCGTCCACCTTGACCGTCTGCGTCAGGAAGAACAGCGAGTAGAACTGCCCCGTGTACCAGACCACGGCCTGGCCGGCGGTGAGGCCGATCAGCGCAAGAATCACGATCTTCAGGTTCTTCCATTGGCCGAACGCTTCCGTCAGCGGCTGCTTGGACGTTTTGCCCTCGGCCTTGATGCGCTCGAACACCGGCGACTCGTGCAGCTGCATGCGAATCCACACCGACACGGCCAGCAGGATGATCGACGCGACGAACGGTACGCGCCAGCCCCAGGCGGCAAACGCGTCTTCGCCGATCGCGGTGCGCACGCCCAGAATCACCAGCAAGGACAGGAACAGGCCGAGCGTGGCCGTCGCCTGAATCCACGAGGTGTAGAAGCCGCGCCGTCCCGCTGGCGCGTGTTCCGCCACGTAGGTCGCGGCGCCGCCGTACTCGCCGCCGAGCGCGAGGCCCTGGAGCATGCGCATCGCGATGAAGATCACCGGCGACGCGAAGCCGATCGACGCATACCCCGGCAGGAAGCCGACCAGGAAGGTCGAGAGACCCATGATCAGGATCGTGATCAGGAACGTGTATTTACGCCCGACCATGTCGCCCAGTCGCCCGAACACGATCGCGCCGAACGGCCGCACCGCGAAACCCGCGGCGAAGCCCAGCAACGTGAACACGAAGGCGGCGGTCGGATTGACGCCGGAGAAGAAGCTTTTGCTGATGAAGGCCGCGAGCGAGCCGGCCAGGAAGAAGTCGTACCACTCGAAAACCGTACCCAGCGACGACGCGAAGATCACCCGCTTCTCATCGTTCGTCATCGGCACGTGCGAGATTTGCCCGCCAACGGTAGCCATATGTCGTCTCCAATATTGATATGCACGCGGTCCGCCGGTGAAGGCGTTCCCGTGAAACCGATTATTGGAGTGGAAACTTACGGCGTACTGACGTGGCGGGGGCAGAATTCCGTATTGCCCGCACGGCGTGTTTTTTGTCAAAAGACGTTAAGTTGCTGGCAAAGTCAGCTCAAAATTAGCTAATCCGTCTTGATATAACGGTTTGAATTTCGCGTCCCTGGAGCAGCGTTAGGGTAAGTCCCGCCCCGTTACATGCGCGTGCAAACTGACACGCACGAGGGTTCCCGCCAGCCGCGGCGAGCTTTGATAGACGTTGTCGTCGATGGCCAACTCGCCGCCGTGCATGGTGGCGATCTCGCGGACGATCGCGAGCCCGAGGCCGCTGCCGTCGCCCTCGCGGCCGAGAATCCGGTAAAAGCGCTCAACCACCCGCGAGCGCTCGGTGACCGGAATGCCCAAGCCGGTGTCCTCGACTTCAAGAAGCACGCGGCGAGCGATCGGGTCGTGCCGCACCCTGACCGTGATGCGCCCGCCCGGCGGCGTGTAGCGGATCGCGTTGTCGATCAGATTCGACAGCATTTCGCGCAGCATGACGGGATTGCCATCTACCTCGATGGGCATGTCCGGCGCCTCGTAGCCCAGATCCATCTGCTTGGCGAGCGCGGCCTGAACCCAGTCGCGCACGGCGTCGCGCGCCAGCGCGGTGACTTCGACGGGCGTGAAAACTTGCCCCGACATGCGGTTTTCGGCACGCGCCAAAGCCAGCAACTGTGTGACGAGTCGCGCGGCGTGCTCCGAACTGGTGGCGATCTGCTCCAGCGAGCGATGCACTTCCGCGGACGCGTCCTGACGCAGCGCCAGTTCAGCCTGCATGCGCAAGCCGGCGAGCGGTGTCTTCATCTGATGCGCGGCGTCGGCGATAAAGCGCTTCTGTAGTTCCATGTTCTGTTCGAGACGCGTCAGCAGATCGTTGAACGAGGTCACCAGCGGCTCGATTTCCGGTGGTGCGCGGCGGGCTTCGAGGGGCGACAGATCGTCCGGGCGACGTGCGCGGATATGCGCCTGCAGCGCGTGCAGCGGCGCGAGGCCGCGCGACAGCCCGAACCACACCAGCAGGATCGCGAGCGGCAGGATCACGAACTGCGGCAGGATCACGCCTTTGATGATGTCGTTGGCCAGCTGGCTGCGCTTGTCGAGCGTTTCGGCGACCTGCACCAGCACCGGTTGCGCGCCGGGCGTCTGCGGAAACTCGACGGTCGTGTAGGCGACGCGGATGTCGTTGCCGCGCAGCACGTCGTCGCGGAATTCGACGAGGCCGGGCTGCGGACGGTCTTCCTCGTGCGGTAAAGGCATGTCGCGCTCGCCACCGACCAGCTCGCCGCGCGTGCCGAGCACCTGGAAGAAAACGCTGTCGACGTTGTCGGCGCGCAGGAAATCGCGCGTGGAGTCCGGCAGCGACAATTCCGCCACGCCGTTCACCGGATGGATCTGGCGGGCGAGCACGTAGGCGTCGGTTTCGAGCGCCCGGTCGAAGGGACCGTTCGCGATGGATTTGGCGACCAGATAAGTCACCGCGAGGCTCATCGGCCAAAGCAGCAGCAGTGGCGCCAGCATCCAGTCGAGAATTTCGCCGAACAGCGAGCGCGGACGCGCTTCGGCGGCCGCTTCGGATTCGTCGGGCGGGGCGAAGGGGTTGGCGTAACGCTCGTCGCGCGCCTCGTCGAGGTCCGTCGCGGGCGCCGTAGCGCGGTCTGCGCGCGCGGACATGGAGGTTGCCTACTTATAGTGATGGCTCGCCGGCATCGTGCCGGCTGGCGGCACCGAGGGCGGGTCGGGTTCGGCGGGGGCCGCTGCGGCGATCGCGCCGGCGTTCACGCTCGAAGGCGAGGCCGCTTTCTCGAGACAATAGCCGAGCCCGCGCACAGTGATGATGCGCACGCCGCTCGGTTCGATCTTCTTGCGCAGACGGTGCACGTACACCTCGATCGCGTTGTTGCTGACTTCCTCGCCCCATTCGCACAGGTGGTCGACCAGCTGTTCCTTCGACACCAACCGGCCGATCCGCTGCAGCAGCACTTCGAGCAAACCGAGTTCGCGTGCCGACAGGTCGATCACCTGCTCGTTGACATAGGCGATCCGGCCGACCTGATCGAACGACAGCGAGCCATGCCGCACGACCGTCGGCCCACCGCCCGCGCCACGCCGGGTCAGCGCCCGCACGCGCGCTTCGAGTTCGTTTAGCGCAAAGGGTTTGGCCATGTAATCGTCGGCACCGAGGTCGAGTCCCTTGACGCGTTGGTCGACGCTGTCGGCGGCGGTGAGGATCAGGACCGGCAGGTTCGAATTGCGGGCGCGCAGGCGGCGCAGCACCTCGAGACCGGACATGCGCGGCAGGCCCAGATCGAGGATCAGCAGGTCGAAAGTCTGCATGGAGAGGGCGGTGTCGGCCTCGACGCCGTTCTTCACGTGATCGACGGCATAGGCCGATTGGCGGAGTGATCGAACCAGACCGTCCGCGAGTATGCTGTCGTCTTCGGCAATCAGAATTCGCATGGTGCGCCAGCCTGGCCTTGCCGGCACCGTGGGTGTCCCCCGGCGCACAGCGGTCTCCGAAATTAATTGTGGGTAGTTGGGCAGCGCGACGGTAAAAATGCGCGTTCGCATGAGAATCGCGCTTGCCAAAACTACTGTTTTTTTATACAGTGTCTGGGTTTCGTGTGCTGTCCTTCAAAAGTGGGCTGCACATCTGCCTCAGACGCCGTTCATCATAGCAAAGGACGATTCATGGAAGAAAGCAAGAAAGGCTCGGCTGGACTGACTGCTGAAAAGAGCAAGGCACTGGCTGCCGCACTCGCGCAGATCGAAAAACAGTTCGGCAAAGGGTCGGTCATGCGGCTCGGCGCGGGTGAGGCAATTGAAGACATCCAGGTGGTCTCCACCGGATCGCTCGGTCTCGACATCGCCTTGGGCGTCGGCGGTCTGCCGCGTGGCCGTGTGGTCGAAATTTATGGCCCGGAATCGTCGGGTAAAACCACGCTGACGCTGCAAGTCATCGCCGAAATGCAGAAGATCGGCGGTACGGCGGCGTTTATCGACGCGGAACACGCGCTGGACATCCAGTACGCGGGCAAGCTCGGTGTCAACGTGAGCGACCTGCTGGTTTCGCAGCCGGACACCGGCGAACAGGCGCTCGAAATCGCTGACGCGCTGGTGCGTTCGGGCTCGATCGACATGATCGTGATCGACTCGGTCGCGGCCCTCGTGCCGAAGGCTGAAATCGAAGGCGAAATGGGCGACTCGCTGCCGGGTCTGCAAGCGCGTCTCATGTCGCAAGCGCTGCGCAAGCTCACCGGCACGATCAAGCGCACGAACTGCCTGGTGATCTTCATCAACCAGATCCGCATGAAGATCGGCGTGATGTTCGGCAACCCGGAAACCACCACGGGTGGTAATGCGCTGAAGTTCTACGCATCGGTGCGTCTGGACATTCGCCGTATCGGTTCGATCAAGAAGAACGACGAAGTGATCGGCAACGAAACGCGCGTAAAGGTCGTCAAGAACAAGGTGGCGCCACCGTTCCGCGAAGCGATTTTCGACATTCTTTACGGCGAAGGCATTTCGCGTCAGGGCGAAATCATCGACCTGGGCGTAGCGGCCAAGATCGTCGACAAGGCCGGTGCGTGGTACAGCTACAGCGGCGAACGTATCGGTCAGGGCAAGGACAACGCGCGTGAATTCCTGCGCGAAAATCCTGAGATCGCTCGTGATATCGAAAACCGTATCCGTGAATCGCTGGGCGTAAATGCCATGGCCGACGCGGTAGCCGGCGCAGGCGCTGAAGTCGCAGACGAAGAAGAGTAAGCCTCAGTGATACGCAAGGGCCGGTCGTTGTCCCATGCTGGACGCCAGGCGGACGGCCCGCGCAATGAAGAAGACGATTCGTTCGACCCGTTCGAATCGTTCGAAGCACACGATCGCGCTGCGGGCAAAAGCCCGCAGCGCGCTCAGTTTGAATCCTCCCCGTCAGCCGATTCGGACCCTTCCGAAACCACCTACACTCGCTCGCGCCGCGCACCGGGCGAAGCGAAGCCAGAAGACGAAGCCAAAAAGTCCAACCGTCCCGCGCGTTCGCTAAAAGGCCGCGCGCTTGGCTATCTGTCCCGCCGTGAATACAGTCGCTCTGAACTCGCGCGCAAGCTCAAGCCGTTTGTCGAAGAAACCGATTCGCTCGAACCCCTGCTCGACAATCTGGAAGCCGAAAACTGGCTCTCGAATTCCCGTTTTGCTGAAAGTCTGATCCATCGGCGTGCGTCGCGACTGGGCGCGAGCCGGATTGTCGGTGAGTTGAAGCAGCACGCGGTCGATCCGACGCTCGTCGAAGAAGCCAAGGCGCAATTGCGCGAAACCGAACTCGCCCGCGCGCAGGCCGTGTGGCGCAAGAAGTTCGGTGAGCTTCCCGAGACACCCGCCGAGCGGGCCAAACAGGCCCGCTTTCTGGCATCGCGTGGATTCTCCGGCGCCACGATCGGCAAAATCCTCAAAGGGATTGACGAAGAGTGGAGCGGCGATTAGCCACGTTGCTTTTCGACCCACTCTTTGGGCCAGGCCGTGAGCCTCCCACTGCCTAACTTCGAGACAGGCCCGCGGCCGCGGAGCCGCACGCCGTCTGGCTCTGCGCATTCCGACCTGTCCCAAATACCCAGTATGCTAAAATTATTGGGTTTTCCAATCCGGCCTTTCCTTCCCGCATGCCGCTCTCCCAGCCCGTGTCCCGTCAGTTGCGCCATCGTCGCGCAATCCGAGCGGAAGCTTATGAGCGAGCCGATGGCCTGTGGGATGTGGAAGCGTGCTTGACCGACGAAAAACCACGCGATGTGGCGCTTGCGTCGGGCGTCCGGCCCAATGGTCAGCCGATCCATGAACTCTGGCTTCGTATCACCATCGATCGCAAGCTCAACGTCGTCGACGCCGAGGCGTCGTCCGACTGGGTGCCCTATCCTGGTTTGTGCCAAGTCAGCAATCCCGCCTACCGTGCCCTCATCGGGCTCAATCTCCGCCAGAACTTCCGTCGCGATGCAGCCCGTTTACTCGGCGGCACGGCGGGTTGCACGCATCTCACCGAGTTGTGCGCGATCCTGCCGACCGCCGCGATTCAGGCCTTCGCCGGCGAGGTGTGGAAGACCGGTGACAGCACACCGGGCGAGAGCGCGAGTTCAGGAGACGAACCGCCTGACAGCACAGGCGAGCATTCCAACGACAAACCGCCATTCCAGTTGGGACGCTGCCATGCGCTGCGTTTCGACGGCGAGGCGGTGCAGCAGTTTTATCCGCGCTGGTATGGCCGCGCTCCGCGCACAGCGGATCACGCGGCATCGTCAGGCGACGGGGCAGTCCGCCAGACAGGTAAGGGCGGCAACGCGTCCGGCATGAACGACGGCAGCGGAAACGATGTTCAATCCAACTCTCAGACTGAAGGGAATCACGCATGAAGATTCACGAGTACCAGGGTAAGGAAATCCTGCGGAAATTCGGCGTCGCGGTACCGCGCGGCAAGCCGGTCTTCTCGGTGGATGATGCGGTCAAGGCCGCGGAAGAGCTCGGCGGCCCGGTATGGGTCGTGAAGGCTCAGATCCATGCGGGTGGCCGTGGCAAGGGCGGTGGCGTGAAGGTCGCCAAGTCGCTGGAACAGGTTCGTGAGTTCTCGAACCAGATCCTCGGCATGCAGCTCGTCACGCACCAGACCGGTCCGGAAGGCCAGAAGGTGAATCGTCTGCTGATCGAAGAAGGCGCTGACATCAAGAAGGAACTGTATGTCGGCCTCGTGATCGATCGCGTTACGCAGAAGATCGTCGTGATGGCATCGAGCGAAGGCGGCATGGACGTCGAAGAAGTTGCGGAAAAGACGCCCGAGCTGATCCACAAGATCGCAGTCGACCCGGCAACCGGCCTGAAAGACGCCGAAGCCGACGAACTGGCTACGAAGATCGGCGTGCCCGCCGCTTCGCTGCCGCAAGCTCGTTCGATCCTGCAAGGCCTGTACAAGGCATTCTGGGAAACCGACGCGTCGCTGGCCGAAATCAACCCGCTGATCCTGACCGGCGACGGCAAGGTCATCGCGTTGGACGCCAAGTTCAACTTCGATTCGAACGCACTGTTCCGTCACCCGGAAATCGTCGCGTATCGCGATATCGACGAAGAAGATCCGGCTGAAGTCGAAGCGTCGAAGTTCGACCTCGCCTACATCTCGCTCGACGGCAACATCGGCTGCCTCGTGAACGGCGCTGGCCTTGCCATGGCAACGATGGACACCATCAAGCTGTTCGGCGGCGAACCGGCGAACTTCCTGGACGTGGGCGGTGGCGCCACGACCGAGAAGGTCACGGAAGCGTTCAAGATCATGCTGAAGAACCCGAACCTGACCGCGATTCTGGTCAACATCTTCGGTGGCATCATGCGCTGCGACGTGATCGCGGAAGGCGTGATCGCGGCGTCGAAGGCCGTGTCGCTGAAGGTACCGCTCGTGGTCCGCATGAAGGGCACGAACGAAGACCTGGGCAAGAAGATGCTTGCTGAATCCGGCCTGCCGATCATCGCGGCGGACAGCATGGAAGAAGCGGCTCAGAAGGTCGTCGCGGCTGCTGCGGGTAAGGCGTAAGCCAGATCACAGCGGTTGCCAGGCTGCTGTTGCCGGGCTTTTTCCAGAATTAACCAGGATTACGAATGGCGGCGCGTGAGCGGCGCGGGCGGTGAACATCCCGCCGCGCCGCGACAGCGCGACGCCAAACGAACAGAGGTCAATACATGTCGATTCTGATTAACAAAGACACTAAGGTCATCACGCAGGGCATCACCGGCAAGACCGGTCAGTTCCATACGCGTGCTTGCCGTGAATATGCAAACGGTCGCGAAGCGTACGTTGCGGGCGTGAACCCGAAGCGCGCAGGCGAAGACTTCGAAGGCATTCCTATCTACGCAAGCGTCGCTGAAGCGAAGGCTGAAACGGGCGCGACCGTGTCGGTGATTTACGTGCCGCCGGCAGGCGCTGCTGCTGCGATCTGGGAAGCAGTCGAAGCCGACCTGGATCTCGCTATCTGTATCACGGAAGGTATTCCTGTCCGTGACATGATCGAGCTCAAGGCACGCATGCGCGCGAAGAACAGCAAGACGCTGCTGCTCGGACCGAACTGCCCCGGCACGATCACGCCGGACGAACTGAAGATCGGCATCATGCCGGGTCACATCCACCGCAAGGGCCGCATCGGCGTCGTGTCGCGTTCGGGCACGCTGACGTACGAAGCAGTCGGTCAATTGACGGCAATCGGCCTCGGCCAATCGTCGGCAGTCGGTATCGGCGGCGACCCGATCAACGGTCTGAAGCACATCGACGTGATGAAGATGTTCAACGACGATCCGGAAACGGACGCCGTCATCATGATCGGCGAGATCGGTGGTCCGGACGAAGCGAATGCCGCTGAGTGGATCAAGGACAACATGAAGAAGCCGGTGGTTGGCTTCATCGCCGGCGTGACGGCGCCTCCGGGCAAGCGCATGGGCCATGCTGGCGCGCTGATCTCGGGCGGTGCGGATACGGCTGAAGCCAAGCTGGAAATCATGGACGCTTGCGGTATCACGGTCACGAAGAACCCGTCGGAAATGGCGCGTCTTCTGAAGGCGATGCTGTAAATCGAAATAGGCGCGCAGTCGCGGCGCCTTTTTTGATACGCTTACGAAATCCTTTCGTGAGCGTGCGGTTCTAAAAAAGCGGGGGAGTGCAAACTCCTCCGCTTTTTTTATTGGCCGAGGCTCAGTTTTTTCTGGTCTTCCACCATGCTCGAGTTTTTTGCCACGCTCCATTGGGGCGCTGTGATTCAGATCATCGTCATCGACATTCTGTTGGGTGGCGATAACGCCGTCGTGATCGCGCTGGCCTGCCGCAATTTGCCGCCGTCGCAGCGTACCAAAGGCGTGTTGTGGGGTACGGCGGGCGCAATCGTGCTGCGAGTGGCACTGATTGCGTTTGCGGTCGCGCTGCTCGACGTGCCCTTGCTGAAGTTCGCGGGCGGCTTGCTGCTGCTGTGGATCGGCGTGCGTTTGATGGCGCCCGCGCACGATGCGCACGAGAACGTCAAACCGGCCGACAAGCTGCTCTCGGCGATCAAGACGATCATCATCGCGGATGCGGTGATGAGCCTCGACAACGTGATCGCGATCGCGGGCGCGGCGGAGTCGGCCGATCCCGAACATCGCCTCGCGCTGGTGATTTTCGGTCTGGTGGTGAGCATTCCGTTGATCGTGTGGGGCAGCCAGCTGGTGCTCAAGCTGCTGGATCGTTTTCCGATCGTCATCACACTCGGCGCCGCGTTGCTGGGCTGGATCGCGGGCGGACTGATCGTGAACGACCCGGCGGGCGACCGTTGGGCAATTCTCGATACGCCGGCGGCTGAATACGGCTTGAGCGTCGCGGGTGCGCTGTTCGTGGTGATCCTCGGTTATCTGCTCAAACGCCGGAACGCCAGGCGCGCGGCGGCGTGATTCCAGACCTCGTATCGAGCTACGGCGTTACGCAGCGTTAGCCGTTTGGCTGACTGTTTGACGCGCGCATCGCTGGCTACGATGGAGACGCCTGTTCCCGATCCGTGGGGCAGGCGTTTTTCGTTTGAGGAGTCTGCCGATGATCGTTACCTTGCCGTATTCCCCCTATTCGCAGTCCACACTGGCGCGGCGTTCCACGTACTGGCGAGCGCGGTGGTCCGCGCGCCTCTCGCGAGCCTGCCGTCGCATCGGACTCGGCTTTACGCTGATCGAACTGATGATCGTGCTGGCGATCGTCGGCGTGATCGCGGCCTATGCGATTCCCGCGTATCAGGACTATCTGGCGCGCAGCCGTGTCGGTGAGGGGCTGTCGCTCGCCGCTTCCGCGCGGCTTGCCGTTGCCGAAAATGCCGCGAGCGGCAACGCGTTCAGCGGCGGTTACGCGTCGCCGCCCGCTACCCGCAATGTCGACTCCATCCGGGTCGACGACGACACTGGTCAGATCACCGTTGCTTACTCCACGCGAGTCGCGCCGGCTGGTTCCAACACGCTCACGCTCGTGCCGTCCGTTCCTGACAATGTGGATGCACCGACCGCGCGGGTCGCATTGAGCAAAGCTTCGGTGCAGGCCGGCGCACTGACCTGGGAGTGTTTCGCCGGCGGCAAAACGTCGTCGTCGCTGCCTGCGCCGGGCGGCGGTCCATCACCTGTGGATGCGCCCAGCCTGGCGTCGAATCTCGCCCCGCCGGAGTGTCGCTCGTGACCTACAGTGTGAGCGGACGGATGGCTCGTCGCTTTGAGCTAAAAGGCTGATTTTCGGGATATTTCGGCCGGCCCGGCGCACAGCAGAGGGATTTTTTTGTATAGTGCGCCGGTTGCTGACGCCCACCCGGTTACTCGATGCCCACCCCATTTGCGCGCTACCTGTCTCTCATTCTGTTGGCTCTTTCGTTGGTGCTGCCTTATGCAGTGGTCAACCATACGTATCCGATTCCGACTTTTTACGCAGAATTCACCGCGCTCGCCCTGTATTTGCTGACTGGCGCAGGTGTCGTTCTGCTGATCGCCACTTCGAAGCCGCGCATCGGCTTCGCCTCGCCGGTCGTCGCGCTGGTGCCTTTGCTGTTCGGGCTGCTGCTGGTGACGCAATCGGTGGTGTTGCCGGTCACGCAACCTTCGATGAACTGGCTCGGCGGCGGCTTTCTGCTGGCGGCGTTCATGGCCGCCCACGCGGGCTATGGCTTCACGCGCGCCAGGCTCAATGAGACGGCTTTGCGCTGGGTGGCGGGGGCGCTGATTGTCGGCGGGTTGTTTGCGGTGTTCTGTCAGGTGATCCAGCTGTTTCACCTCGAGGCGCGCGTGTCGCCGTTTGTCGTCGCCTATAACGTGACCGTCGAGCGCCGGCCGTTCGGCAACATGGCGCAGGCGAATCACCTTGCCACCTATATCGCGTTCGCGATGGCAGGCGCGCTTTACCTCGTGCAAACGCGCCGGGTTGCCGTGAGCATCTGGCTGCTGGTGTCGACGATTTTCGCGGCCGGCCTCGCGTTGACGGTGTCGCGCGGTCCCTGGCTGCAGATGGGCGTGATCGTGGTGGCGGGTTTCTGGATGGCGTTCGCGCAGACGCGCAGCCAGGCGGCGTTGCGCCGGAGCAATCGCGAATGGTTGATTCCGATCGTGCTGGCGGTGCTGTTCTTCGTGGTCAACGCGCTGATCCGTTGGGC
The DNA here is from genome assembly GCF_900996225.1 of Paraburkholderia sp. BCC1884. GTDB lineage: Bacteria > Pseudomonadota > Gammaproteobacteria > Burkholderiales > Burkholderiaceae > Paraburkholderia. The sequence continues at coordinate 153,302 of NZ_CAAJGL010000134.1, forward strand.
CAACGTGCATTACAACCTCGAACTCGGCCAATCCGCGGCTGAACGCTTCAAGGATGCTGGCCAGATTGCCCCGCGCCTTGCGTTGTGGAAATACGGCTGGACGATGTTCAGGACGCACCCGCTGCTGGGTGTAGGCTGGGGCGAGTTTCCGAGCTACCAGTACGAGTTTGCGAAGACCCTCGGCGGCGTGGAAATCGCCAATAATTCGCACGATATCTTTATCGACCTGCTCGCGAAGACCGGCCTGATCGGCCTCGCCATCGTGCTGTTCGGCTTGATCAGCTGGCTCGTGCGCGTGGTACGCGCACCGCAAGATTCGGCGCGCGTGTTCGGCATCGCGCTGATCGGTGTACTGGTGATGCACGCGCTGGTCGAATATCCGCAGCAGTACATGTTCTTCCTGTTGCCGGCGATGTTCGTGCTCGGCTTGCTGGAAACGAGGCCATTGCGTTTCGTGCCTGCGGGCCTGTCGTTCGGCGCATTTGCGGTGGTGGTGTTCGGCGGCCTGGCGGCGCTGTATCCGGTATATCGCGATTACGCGCGCGCCGAGGTCCTGTACTACGGCTCGCGTCCGGCCGAACAGTACCGCGCGGATCCGTCGTTCCTGTTCCAGGCTTGGGGCGAGTACGGTCTCGCTACGCTTTTGCCGATGAATTCGATGGACCTGTCGCATAAGCTCGCGATGCACCGCAAAGCGATGGCGCTACTGCCCGGCGAGACGGTCCTGCGTCGTTATGCGGTGCTGCAGGCCTTGAGCGGCGACACGGCGGGGGCGTTCGACACGGTCGACCGCCTGAAGATTTTTGCCGAGGAACTGCATGACTGGCCGTCGCAGTTGGGTTATCTGTACGGGCTATGCGATGAGCAGAAGTCGCTGGGCGGTTTCAAGGCGGAACTGGTCAAGCGCTTCGGCTTGCCGCCGGGCGACGTGAATCAGGATGATGACAGCGACGACGATTGAGGCGTCGGCGAGGTAACGCCCCGGCGCGGGGCGTTACCGTCAAACGCGCGGGTTGATCTCAACCCGCCACCCAATCCCCCGACTTCCCGCCGTGCTTCTCCAGCACCTTCACATCGGTGATCGTCATGCCCCGATCCACCGCCTTGCACATGTCGTACACGGTCAGCAGTCCCACCTGCACGGCCGTCAGCGCCTCCATCTCCACCCCCGTTCGTCCGAGCGTTTCCACCTGAACCGTGCAATGCACGCCGGGTAGCGTTTCGTCGAGTTCAAAGTCGACCTTGACGCGCGTGAGCGCCAACGGATGACAAAGCGGAATCAGATCGGCAGTACGCTTCGAACCCTGAATCGCCGCGATGCGCGCGATCCCGATCACGTCGCCTTTGCTGGCGTTGCCGTCGCGGATCAGCGCGAAGGTTGCCGGCAGCATGCGGATCGAACCACGCGCAACAGCAATGCGCTTTGTCTCCTCCTTACCGCCGACGTCCACCATATGCGCTTGTCCGGCGGAATCGAAATGAGTCAGTTCGGGCATGGTCGGGCTCCTTCAAAGGGCGCCTATCATAGCAGTGAGGGGCTGATTACAATTGCCCTATGCCCGCTATCTTAGTCCGAGCGCCGGGCGCCGCTTTTCGACTCCGTCACATCGACCCGCCATGCGCGCGAAACGGTTTCTTTCTGCGTTGTTGTCTGTCGCGCTCGCGGCGCCGCCGGGCGCGTTCGCCCAATCGCATGGCGCGACGACGCTTGCGCTGAACACCCAGTCCACAGAACCGCCGCTGGTGAGCGGACCCACCGAATCCTATACCGACCCGATCGTGCCGCCCGACGTCGCGCAGGGCGTGTTCGGCGTCTACGGCGGTGCGCAGAGCCGCTTTTCGGGCAACGTCGGCGCGAACTCCAGCTGGCGCGCGCCGATCGTCGCCCAACAATTACCCGACCTCGGCAACGGCGGTTCCGAATCGCTGACGCCGCAAGCCGAACGCCAGCTCGGCGAACGCGTGATGCGCGAAATCCGCCGCGACCCCGACTATCGCGACGACTGGCTGGTGCGCGACTACCTCAACTCGGTCGCCGCGAAACTCTCCGCTGCGGCTAACGCGCTGTACATCGGCGGCTATCGTCCGGACTTCGATCTGTTCGCGGTGCGCGATTCGCAGATCAACGCCTTCTCCTTGCCGGGCGGCTTCATCGGCGTGAATACCGGTTTGATCGTGACTACGCAGACCGAATCCGAACTCGCGTCCGTCCTCGGCCACGAAATGGGCCACGTCCTGCAACGGCATATTTCGCGGATGATCACGACCGGCGAGCACGGCACCTACGCCGCCCTCGCGGCCATGCTGTTCGGCGTGCTGGCGGGCGTGCTTGCACACAGTGGCGATCTGGGCAGCGCCATTGCGATCGGCGGGCAGGCCTACGCGGTCGACAACCAGTTGCGTTTCTCGCGTTCCGCCGAGCACGAGGCGGACCGCGTCGGCTTTCTGCTGCTGGCCGGCGCCGGCTACGACCCTTACGCCATGACGACGTTCTTCGGCCGTCTGGATCGCGCGGCGATGAGCGACACGGGCATCCCGGCCTACGCGCGCACGCATCCGCTGACCGGCGAGCGGATTGCCGACATGGCAGACCGGGCGCGTCGTGCGCCCTATCGGCAGCCACATCAGGCGCCCGAATATGGGTTCGTGCGGGCTCGCTCGCGTTTGCTGCAGGACCAGTCGCGCAACGAGTATGCGGACGACGTGTCGCGCCTGCGCTCCGAGATCGAGGACCGGACCGCGGTGAATGTCGCGGCGAACTGGTACGGCATCGCCTACGGTCAGATGCTGCTCGAAAAATACGACGACGCCACGGCATCGCTTGCGTCCGCACGGGCGGTCTTCGTCTCGGGTGAGCAGAAGGAAGGCGAGGGCGCGCGCAGTTCGCCGAGCCTCGACGTGCTCGCCGCGGACATCGCGCGCCGCGCCGGCCGCGACGACGAAGCCGCGCGTCTCGCCGCGTTGGCGCAACAGCGCTGGCCGCAGTCGAACGCCGCGATCGACATGCATATCCGCACCTTGTTGACCTTGAAGCGTTTTACCGAGGCACAGCAACTCGCGCAGAAGGAGACCCGCGCCGAGCCGAATCAGCCGGCGTGGTGGCTCTATCTCGCGCAAGCGAGCGCGGGCAGCGGCGATGCACTGACGCAGCATCGCGCAATGGCGGAAAAGTTTGCGCTGGATGGAGCGTGGCCGTCGGCGATCCGGCAACTGAAAGACGCTCGCGATCTGAAGACGATCGGCTACTACGATCTCGCGACCGTCGATGCAAGGCTGCACGAGATGGAAAGCCGCTACAAGGAAGAGCGGCTCGACGAGAAGAGTTAGGGCCTTTGCTTGCGACGGGCGGTCAGGTCGCGATGAAAGCCGTGACCGTGTCGCTGGCGACTCAGAGGTTCGCCGCGGGACTCGCCACGAAGCCAAATCGCGCGGCGACGTCACCATGCTGTATCGGCTGCAACGGCAACACCGCCTGCCGATTCCAGCGAAACTCGCCGCTCATCGAATCGTCCGCGAGCGTCGCGTGATCGGAGAAGATCTCCAGATCGTGATCGTGCAGCACGGCGACGCGAGGCCGTGTCGAATCGTCGACGAACAGAATCCCGCCTGCGTCGTCGACGAACGCCGCAGTGGGCTCGAAAGCGCCGCCCGCCTGATCTTTCAACGCGAGTGCGCCCTCATCGCCATCCGCCGACAAACGCACGACCCACGGCGTGTAACCCAACTCGACATAGACCCGCTGCGGTCCGTTCTGAAAGAACCACTGACCGCGCTCATCGGCGTCGTAATTCCGGTTGATGAAGCCGAGCAAGGCTTCATGCCGGATCGGCGTGCCGGCCGAACCGCTGGCCTGCGCGGCTTCGTCGCGCATGCGCCAGTTGCCGCGCCGGTCCAGCATCAGCCAGCCGGTGCAACTCGGCACGTTCGGCCACTTGGCGAGCGCTTGCCTGACGATGTCATCCATGATCGACGTGCCGCTCCAGGTAGCCGAACACGCGCCGCGACAGCCAGTCGATGCGGCCCGGGAACGGCCCCGTCATAAAGCCGGCATGGCCGCCGTGCCGGGGTTGGTCGAGTTCCACCGCCGCCGAGACCTCATGCCGCGAGGGCAGCGCCTCAGCCGGCAGGAACGGATCGTTGCGCGCATTCAGCACCAGCGTCGGCACCTGAATGTGCGGTAGCAGCGGGCGCGTGGTCGCGCTGCTCCAGTAGTCGTCGGTATCGCGAAAGCCGTGCAGCGGCGCGGTCACGACGTTGTCGAACTCGTACATGGTGCGGCTCGCGAGCATCGCGTCGCGGTCGAACAGGCCCGGGAACTGGACCAGCTTCTGCTCGGCCTTCTGCTTGAGCGTCTTGAGGAAACTGCGGGTGTAGACCATGTTGAAGCCTTGCGACAACGCGCGTCCGCCGGCGTGCACGTCGATCGGCGCGGAAATCGCGGCGGCCGCGGTGATCACCGAGGCGGCTTCCTCGCGCCGCTCGCCGAGCCAGCGCAGCAGCACATTGCCGCCGAGCGACACGCCCGCGGCCACCACCGGCCCGCGATGCGCGGCGCGGATGCGGCGCAGCACCCAGTCGACTTCGTTGCTGTCGGCGAGATGGTAGAAGCGCGGCATACGGTTCAGCGTTCCGCTGCAACTGCGAAAGTGCGGGACGACGCCGTGCCAGCCGTACTCGCGCGCTGCGGCCATCAAGGTTGCGGCGTAGTGCGAGGTGGAACTGCCTTCGAGGCCGTGGAACAGCACGAGCAGCGGGGCATGGTCGGCGGGCGTTTGCGTTTGACTTGCGGTGGGAGCGGCAGCGTCGTCGTGCAGGACCCAATCGAGATCGATGAAGTCGCCGTCCGGCGTATCCCAGCGTTCGCGTCGGAACGCCACCGAAGGACGGCGCGCGAACAAGGACGGAACGATGGTCTGCACATGCCGGTTCGGCAGCCAGAGCGGCGCGCGATAGAGCATCTCGACGGTCGCTTCGACGGCAGCCGCGGCGCGTCCCGCGACCGACGAGACGAGGTTGTCGTGCGGGTCCGCTGAATGGGTTTCATTCGGATCGGGCGACTGACTGCGGGGCGTGCTGCTCATACCGTGATCGAAGCTAAAAAATGAAACGCAAAGCCTGCGTTAATGCAGCGACCCCTGGCCGTGGCGCATCTTGGTGGCGAACTGGCTGGCGGCCTCGTTGGGCATCGGGCTCGCGTGAATGTGGGCGATGCGCCACTCGCCGCGCTCATGGACCATGACGTACGTCGTGAACACCATGTTGGGCAGGGCTTTCGGATCGGCCGGACGGTGCGCTTCGGCAATCGCATAGACCACGGTGCCGAGGCTGTCGTAGACGCGGATGTCGAGCGGCTCGATCGAAACGGGCGCGGTTTCGAGCTGGATCTGCAGGCCGGCACGAATGCTGTCGAGGCCGTGCAGGTGGGAGCCGTCGGCGCAGATGCAGCTGACGAACTCTTCATCGATCCACAGACCCATCAAGCTGTCGATATTCACCTCGGCGATGGCCTGATAGTAGGCGTTGAGGGTATCGGCGGCGGCTTCGAAGATATGGGCAAAACGTGGCATGGCTCGTCAGTCTCTTGTGCGCGGCGCGCGGTTGCGTGGCGGCGGTCAGCGGGACAGTCCGGAGCACCGGACAATCGACCCCGAGCGCGAGAATGCTCGCGCCGCGAGGCGCGAACATGACGCGACGCGTTCGGGAGCGTGCGGTGTTGCGTGCAAGTATCAGCCGGTTCAGCGTTGCGCCAGCAACATGCCGCGCAAATCGCCGAAAACCTGTTCGGCGCTCAACTGCTTCAGGCAGTTCAGATGACCGAGCGGACACTCGCGCTCAAAACAGGGGCTGCATTCGAGATGAAGCCATTGTACCTTCGCAAGCTCGGACAAGGGCGGCGTGTGGCGCGGATCGGTCGAACCGTACACGGCCACCAGCGGCCGGCGCAAGGCGGCGGCCACATGCATCAGGCCGGAATCGTTGGTGACCACGGCATTGGCCCGCGAGATCAGCGCGCATGCCTCGCCCAGCGCGGTTTGCCCGCACAGGTTGCGCACGTTCGGCGCCCGCTCGGCGATCGCCTGGGCGAGCGGCGCGTCTTTCGGCGAACCGAGTGCGACGATCTGCGTGTACGGGAACGACTGGCCGACCATTTGCGCGAGCGCCGCGAAGTGCTCCGGCGGCCAGCGCTTGGCCGGGCCGTATTCGGCGCCCGGACAGAACACCAGCAGCGGCACGCGCGTATCCAGATTGAAGCGGGCCGAGACTCGCGACGCTTCGTTCAGGTCGGCGTCCAGACGCGGCATCGGCAGGTCGTCGGGCAGCTTGGCGCCGGGTGCGTAGGCGAGGGCAGCGTATTGGCCGACCATCGGCGGACGCTCGTCCTTGCGCGGATTCGCGTGGCGCACGTTCAACAGGCCGTAGCGGCTTTCGCCGGTGTAGCCGATGCGTAGCGGAATGCCCGCCATCCAGGGAATCAGCGCCGATTTGAGCGAGTTCGGCAGCACGTAGGCCGCGTCGTAGCCGACATCGCGCAGATCGCTCGCCAACTGCCAGCGGCGCAGCATCTGCAGCTTGCCGTGCGCGAGGTCGGTGGCGTAGACGTCGCGGATTTCCGGCATGCGTTCGAGAACGGGCGCGACCCAGGAGGGCGCGACCGCGTCGATGACGATGCGCGGATGCAATTTCACGAGGCGCGCAAACAGCGGCTGCGCCATCAATGCGTCACCGATCCAGTTCGGTGCGATAACCAACGCGCGACGCATCAGAGTGGGTGTCCGGTGTCGAAACGAAGCGCCGCGCGCGCAAGGCGCGTGGCGTTCGGGTAAGTCAATGGGAAAAGGAACGGGCCGCGGCTCGCGTAGCGCGGTTCCGGCTGCGCCGGACCCGCCACGTCAGCGGCCATGCTATGCCACGCCGGCCTTCGGGGCCGGCCGGCCGCAAAGACGCCGCCGCAAGCGGTCAATGCTCGGTGCGCCGCAATCAGTGACCTTTGACCACTTCGCCGTCGCGCAGCTTGTAACGCGTGCTGCAGTAGGGGCAACGCGCTTCGCCGTGCGTGACGTCGATGAAGACGCGCGGATGCGCGCTCCAGCGCGGCATGGCCGGGTTCGGGCAGTACGCCGGGAGGTCTTTTGCCGACAGTTCGACCAGCGGCATTTCCTTGATATCGCTCATGAGGGCTTTCTCTTTGTATGCAGGGTGCGTGCAGGGCGGCGATCCGGTTTTAGCAGTCCGGCCGCCGCCGCGTGCGTTAAATCTTGGTGAGCCAGTGGGCGTATTTCTCGCTCTTGCCGTTCACGACGTCGAAGAAGGCCGATTGCAGCTTCTCGGTGATCGGGCCGCGCGCGCCGGCGCCGATCGTGCGGTTGTCGAGTTCGCGGATCGGTGTGACTTCGGCGGCGGTGCCGGTGAAGAAGGCTTCGTCGCAGGTGTAGACCTCGTCGCGCGTGATGCGCTTTTCGATCACCGGGATGCCCATGTCGCGCGCCAGCGTGATGACGGTGTCGCGCGTGATGCCGTCGAGGCACGACGCCAGATCCGGCGTGTACAGCTTGCCGTTGTTGACGAGGAAGAAGTTCTCGCCCGAGCCTTCCGACACGTAGCCGTCGACGTCGAGCAGCAGCGCTTCGTCGTAGCCGTCGGTGATCGCTTCCTGATTGGCGAGGATCGAGTTGACGTACCAGCCCGACGCCTTGGCGCGGACCATCGACACGTTCACGTGATGGCGCGTGAACGACGACGTTTTCACGCGGATGCCCTTGGCGAGCCCGTCTTCACCGAGGTAAGCGCCCCACGGCCACGCAGCGATCGCCACGTGGATGGTGTTGCCCTTGGCCGACACGCCGAGCTTTTCCGAGCCGACCCAGATGATCGGGCGCAGATAGCAGGACTCGAGCTTGTTCTCGCGGACCACCTCGCATTGCGCGGCGGCGAGGGTCTCGTGGTCGAACGGCACGTCCATCTGGAAAATCTTGGCGGAGTTCAGCAGACGTTTGGTGTGATCCTGCAGACGGAAAATCGCCGTACCGCCGTCGGCCGTCCTGTAGGCGCGCACGCCTTCGAAAACGCCCATGCCGTAGTGCAGCGTGTGGGTAAGGACGTGGATCGTGGCGTCGCGCCAGTCGATGAGCTTGCCATCCTTCCAGATCTTGCCGTCGCGGTCGGCCATTGACATACGATTCTCCAGCAGGTGCGTTGGTGAGTGCGCCCAATCCCGCGCGGTACGCCCAGTCTGTCTTGGCGTTTCCCGCGAGGTGGTGCGAAGCGCGTCATTTTACCGTCTTTTGCACAAGGAACGGGCATTTGGGCGCACGCTGGGCGCTATAATTCGGCGCACGCATAATTCAAATCCGGATGCGCCAGCGGGTGCTTGACGACCTGGCGCCGACTTCCCTTCGTTGCGGCGCTGCCTGCGTCCGCGCGCTTCGCCTGATGCTCGCTCGCCTGTCAGATATCGATCGCCGTGCCTTCCGAGAGGGGGCGCGCGACTACTCGCCGACGCTGATGGCGATTTTCTCCTGGGGTCTCGTCACCGGCATCGCCATGAGCAAGTCCGTGCTCACGCTGCCGCAGGCGCTCACCATGTCGGTCCTGTGCTACGCCGGTTCGTCGCAACTGGCGGTGCTGCCGCTGCTCGCCGCCAAACTGCCGGTGTGGACCGTGTTGCTGACGGCAGCGATGGTCAACACGCGTTTTGTGATCTTCAGCGTCGGCCTCGCGCCGCATTTCTCCTATTTGCCGATGTGGCGGCGCATCGTGCTCGGCTACTTCAACGGCGACGTGATCTATCTGCTGTTCCAGAAGAAGAGCTTTCCACCCGGCTATCAGCCCGGCAAGGAGGCTTACTACTGGGGCATGGCGTTGTTCAGCTGGCTGTCGTGGCAGGTGTCGTCGATTGCGGGGATTCTGCTGGCGAGTCTGATTCCCGATAACTGGGGCCTCGCGCTGGCGGGCACCCTGGCGCTCCTGCCGATCATGGTGTCGGCGATTGCGAATCGTTCGACGCTGGTGGCCGTCAGCATTGCCGGCGTCGTCTCGCTGCTCGCGTTCGATCTGCCGTACCGGCTCGCGTTGCCGCTCGCGGTGATCGCAGCAATCGTGGCCGGCAGCGCCGCCGATCTGATGGTCGAGCGCGCCGACTTGCGCCGCATCCGCAGCAATGCCGGAGACTCCCGATGACCTCCACGCAGATCTGGCTCGCCATATTCGGCATGACCTTCGTCACTGCGGTAACGCGCGCGATGTTTCTGATCGGCGGCGAGCGGACCGTGTTGCCGGCGCGCATCCAGCGCATGTTGCGTTACGCGCCGGCTGCGGCGTTGGCGGCGGTCGTCCTGCCGGACGTGCTGGCGACGCCCGACGGTTTGTCGTTCGCGCCGTCGAACCACGAGTTCTACGCGACGCTCGCCGGTCTCGCGTGGTTTTTGTGGCGACGCACCATGCTCGGCACGATTGTCGTCGGGATGGTCGTGTTCACTTTAATGCGCCTCTTCATGTGATTGATAAGGCGGCGAATATTGCGTTGCAGCATGCGCGGCGCATCCTTCAAATACGGGACATTCGCTGGGTGGCGGGTCAGAAGGCAGTGTGGATCAGTTAAAATGTTTGTTTCCGGGATAACCCGCGCTGCTGTCGGGCGCGTAAGCCGCGGTCATGCCGCCGGCGCCCGATTCTGTGGAACCGCTGCCGTGCCGAAGCGCTGGAGTTCACCGCGCTAACGCCAGCGCGTGTCGTCCGCCACCGCCTTCTCAACTCGCACACACACGCCCATGAACAAGGTATTGCGTCTCTCCGATCTGATCGCCGAAGGCAAGCTATCCGGCAAACGCGTGTTCATCCGCGCCGATCTGAACGTGCCGCAGGACGATCAAGGCAACATCACCGAAGACACCCGCATTCGCGCCTCCGTGCCGGCCATCCAGGCTGCGCTCGACGCGGGCGCCGCCGTGATGGTCACGTCGCATCTGGGCCGTCCGACCGAAGGCGATTTCAAGCCGGAAGACTCGCTCGCGCCGGTCGCCAAACGTCTGGCCGAGTTGCTCGGCCGCGACGTGCCGCTGGTCGCGAACTGGGTTGAAAACGGCGTGAACGTGGCGCCGGGTCAACTCGTCCTGCTGGAAAACTGCCGCGTCAACAAGGGCGAAAAGAAGGATTCCGACGAGCTTGCGCAGAAAATGGCGAAGCTCTGCGACGTCTACGTGAACGACGCATTCGGCACCGCGCACCGCGCCGAAGCGACCACCCACGGCATCGCCAGATACGCGCCGATCGCCTGCGCCGGCCCGCTGCTCGCCGCTGAACTCGAAGCGCTCGGCAAGGCGCTCGGTGCGCCGAAGCGTCCGCTGGTGGCGATCGTCGCCGGCTCGAAGGTGTCGACCAAGCTGACCATTCTGAAATCGCTCGCCGACAAGGTCGATCAACTGATCGTGGGCGGCGGCATCGCCAATACGTTCATGCTGGCCGCTGGCCTGAAGATCGGCAAGTCGCTCGCCGAAGCCGATCTGGTGAACGACGCCAAAGCCATCATCGACGCCGCGAAAGCTCGCGGCGCCTCGGTGCCGATCCCGACCGACGTGGTCACCGCGAAAGAGTTTTCACCGACCGCTAAAGCCGTGGTGAAGCAGGTCGCCGATGTCGAAGACGACGACATGATTCTCGACATCGGACCGGACACCGCCAAGGTGCTCGCCGCGCAACTCGAAAAGGCCGGCACGATCGTGTGGAATGGCCCGGTCGGCGTGTTCGAATTCGACCAGTTCGGCAACGGCACCAGGACGCTGGCGGATGCGATCGCCAAGTCGTCGGCGTTCTCGATTGCAGGCGGCGGCGATACGCTCGCGGCGATCGCCAAGTACGGCATCCACGACAAGGTCAGTTATATCTCGACGGGCGGCGGCGCCTTCCTCGAGTTCCTCGAGGGCAAGACACTGCCCGCCGTCGAAGTCCTGGAATCGCGGGCTTAATGTGACGACGCGCTCCCCCATGACAAAGTCTGCAAAAGCTCGTAGCGGCAAGTCGCCGCGTAACACCGAAGCAGCCACGGCGGGGGAGCGCGCAGTGCGCTCCGCGGCCACCGAGGCCGCGGCGAATCCTGCTGCGGCGGATCTCGATACACAGCAACAAGACACGCAGCAACAAGCATCCGGCGCGCCCGTCGCGCTCGCGGAGTTGACCACTGCCGGCGAGGCCGCAGCCTTGTCCGAAGGACAAGCCGCTCAGACCCCGGCAGAACTCCCCGACGACGAGCCCACGCTCGCCGCACCGCCGGCACCGCGCGTGCTGGTCTCGAATACCGCTTCATCCAATAAAGCGACGCTGGTTTCAACCGGCGCGCAACCCCCGGCAACATCTTTCGGTGCGCAGCCTCCGCATCCGACTCGCAGCGCTTTTCCCAGCGATCCCATCCAGACGAGGAGACTCATGCATCGCGCCACCAAGATTGTCGCCACCATCGGACCGGCTTCCAGTACGCCGGAAATCCTGCTGCAAATGATTCAGGCAGGATTGGACGTGGTGCGGCTCAATTTTTCGCACGGCACTGCCGACGACCACCGCCAGCGCGCCGAATTCGTGCGCGAGGCGGCCCGCCAGGCCGGCCGCGAAGTTGCCATCATGGCTGACCTGCAAGGCCCGAAGATTCGGGTTGGTAAATTTGAAAACGGCAAGATCATGCTGGTCGCCGGCGAGCCGTTCGTGCTCGACGCCGACTGCGAACTCGGCAACGAGCAGCGCGCCGGTCTCGACTACAAAGACCTGCCGCGCGACCTGAAACCGGGCGACGTGCTGTTGCTGAACGACGGCCTGATCGTGCTGAACGTCGCACGGGTGATCGGCAGCGAGATCCACACGATCGTCAAGATCGGCGGCGAGCTGTCGAACAACAAGGGTATCAACCGCCAGGGCGGCGGTCTGTCGGCGCCTGCGCTGACCGCGAAAGACATGGAAGACATCCGCACGGCCATGTCGCTCGGCGTGGACTATGTCGCGGTCTCGTTCCCGAAGAACGCCACCGACATGGAAATGGCGCGTCAGCTGGCGAACATCGCCGGCGCACCGTTCGGCATCAAGCCGAAGATGATCGCCAAGATCGAGCGCGCGGAAGCGATTCCGGCGCTGCAAGGCATCCTCGACGCGTCGGACGGCATCATGGTCGCGCGTGGCGATCTGGCCGTGGAAGTGGGCAATGCCGCTGTCCCCGCGCTGCAAAAGCGGATGATACGCATGGCCCGCGAGTCGAACAAGTTCGTGATCACCGCGACCCAGATGATGGAGTCGATGATCCACGCGCCGGTGCCGACCCGCGCCGAAGTGTCGGACGTCGCCAATGCGGTGCTCGACGGCACGGACGCGGTCATGCTGTCGGCGGAATCGGCGGCGGGCAAGTACCCGGTGCAGACCATCGAGACCATGGCGGCGATCTGTATCGAAGCCGAGAAGTCGGAACAGTCGGAACTCGACAAAGACTTCCTCGACCGCACGTTCACGCGTATCGATCAATCCATCGCAATGGGCGCGCTGTTCACGGCGTTCCACCTCGGCGCGAAGGCGATCGTGGCCTTGACCGAGTCCGGTTCGACCGCGCTGTGGATGTCGCGTCACTGGACCCACGTGCCGATTTTCGCGCTCACACCGCGGGTCGGCAGCGAACGGGCGATGGCGCTGTACCGCAACGTGACCTCGCTGCATCTGGACACCAACACCGACCGCGACACCGCGTTGCAACAGGCGTTGGAAACCGTGGTGAGCAAAGGCTACGCGTCGCACGGCGACATGGTCGTGCTGACCGTCGGCGAGCCGATGGGCCAGGCGGGCGGCACGAACACGCTGAAGATCGTGCGAGTCGGCGAACCGTATTGATGCAGCACCCTGCTCGATCGGCACAGGTTTGATTGAGCGAAGCAGACCGGCATACCCGCGAGAGGCGGCGCACCGGCTTTGATTGCGTGTGAGGGCGTCGAGGAACGCCCCGCGCTTTAAGGCCGATGCGTACGGGTATGCGGTTTGCTCCGCGAGATCGCCAAAAAAAGATGCCGACGGCACAAGAATTCGTTTCAATCTATGGAGTTACAGCATGCCTCTCGTATCAATGCGTCAACTGCTGGACCATGCCGCCGAAAACGGCTATGGCCTTCCGGCATTCAACGTGAACAATCTGGAGCAGGTGCAGGCCATCATGGCGGCGGCCGACAAGGTCAACGCGCCGGTCATCATGCAGGCGTCGGCGGGTGCGCGTAAGTACGCGGGCGAGCCGTTCCTGCGTCATCTGATCGAAGCGGCGGTCGAGTCGTATCCGCATATTCCGGTCGTGATGCATCAGGACCACGGGCAGTCGCCGGCAGTTTGCATGGCGGCGATCCGCAGCGGTTTCACCAGCGTGATGATGGACGGCTCGCTGGAAGCCGACGGCAAGTCGGTTGCTTCGTACGAGTACAACGTCGAAGTGTCGCGCCGCGTGGTCGACGCTGCGCACTCGATCGGCATTACGGTGGAAGCGGAACTGGGCGTGCTCGGTTCGCTGGAAACCATGATGGGCGACAAGGAAGACGGCCACGGCGCGGACGGCAAGATGACCCGCGAACAGTTGCTGACCGACCCGGAGCAGGCCGCCGACTTCGTCAAGCTGACGCAGTGCGACGCGTTGGCGATCGCGATCGGAACTTCGCACGGTGCGTACAAATTCAGCAAGAAGCCGACTGGCGATATCCTGTCGATTCAGCGCATCAAGGAAATTCACCGCCGCATTCCGAACACCCACCTGGTGATGCACGGTTCGTCGTCGGTGCCGCAGGAATTGCTGGCTGAAATCCGCGAATTCGGCGGCGACATGAAGGAAACCTACGGCGTGCCGGTCGAGGAAATCCAGGAAGGCATCAAGCACGGCGTGCGCAAGGTCAACATCGACACCGACCTGCGTCTGGCGATCACCGGCGCGATTCGCCGTTACATGGCGACCAATCCGGGCAAGTTCGACCCGCGCGACTACCTGAAGCCGGCGCGCGAAGCGACGATGAAGATCTGTCTCGAGCGTTACATGCAATTTGGCTGCGAAGGCCAGGCTGGCAAGATCAAGCCGGTTTCGCTTGATAAAATCGCGGAGAAGTACAAATCGGGCGAACTCTCGCAGCTCGTCCGCTAAGCTAGTATCGGAGTCGACGCGAGGCTCCGCGCCTGGCCGTTTGGCCAGGTTGCCGTTAGACCGCCGTTCCCGCATCATCCGGGGAACGGCGTTTCCCTTTTGTTCCGGTCATACTTTTTGCCTCACTTTTAGCGAACCACGACGATGTCTACCCTCTACGAATCCACGCTCCGCTCGCTGCCGCTGCTCGGCCGCGGTAAAGTCCGCGACAACTATGCGGTGGGCAACGACCAGTTGCTGATTGTCACGACCGACCGTCTGTCGGCGTTCGACGTCATCATGGGCGAGCCGATTCCGAATAAGGGACGCGTGCTCAACGAAATGGCGAACTTCTGGTTCGAGAAGCTGAAGCACGTGGTGCCGAACCACCTCACGGGCGTGGCGCCCGAATCCGTGGTGGCGGCCGACGAAGTCGAGCAGGTCAAGGGTCGTGCAGTCGTGGTCAAGCGCCTCGAGCCGATTCTGGTGGAAGCGGTGGTGCGCGGCTACCTCGCCGGCAGCGGCTGGAAAGACTACCAGGCCACCGGTTCGGTGTGCGGCGTGGAACTGCCGCCGGGTCTGCAAAACGCGCAGAAACTGCCGGAGCCGATCTTCACGCCGGCCGCCAAGGCCGAAATGGGTCATCACGACGAAAACATCACGTACGACGACATGGAGCGCCGCATCGGCACCGAACTGTCGGCCACGATCCGCGACATCTCGATCAAGTTGTACAAGGAAGCGGCGGATTACGCGGCCACCCGCGGCATCATCATCGCGGATACGAAATTCGAATTCGGTCTGGACGACCACGGCAAGCTGTATCTGATGGACGAGGCGCTGACTGCCGACTCGTCGCGCTTCTGGCCGGCCGACCAGTATCAGGTCGGCACCAACCCGCCGTCGTTCGACAAGCAGTTCGTGCGCGACTGGCTCGAAACCCAATCGTGGAAGAAGGAACCGCCGGCACCCAAACTGCCGGACGACGTGGTCACGAAGACGGGCGAGAAGTATCAGGAAGCGCTCGAACGTCTGACCGGCCAGAAGCTCGCCTGATTACGCGCACCTGTTGCATCGGTACTGTTCAAGCCAAAAGGAAGCCGTAAGATGAGTGAAGCTCAAACCGCCCATACGCATGGCGCGCCGGTTGTCGGCGTGCTGATGGGCTCCAGTTCCGACTGGGAAGTCATGAAAAACGCCGTGGCGATTCTGCAGGAATTCGGCGTGCCGTACGAAGCGAAGGTCGTTTCCGCGCACCGTATGCCCGACGAAATGTTCGCCTATGCTGAAAGCGCGCGCGAGCGCGGCATTCGCGCGATCATCGCGGGTGCGGGCGGCGCGGCGCATCTGCCGGGCATGCTGGCCGCCAAGACCACGGTGCCGGTGCTCGGCGTGCCGGTGGCGAGCAAGTACCTGAAGGGCGTCGATTCGCTGCATTCGATCGTGCAGATGCCCAAGGGCGTGCCGGTCGCCACGTTTGCCGTTGGCGAAGCGGGCGCGGCGAATGCGGCGCTGTTCGCGGTGTCGATTCTGAGCGGCACCAGCACCGAATATGCGGAAAAACTGGCGGCGTTCCGCGTGCGCCAGAACGAAGCGGCTCACGCCATGGTATTGCCGGCGCTGTAAGCATCGCCAGGCTTGATTGTATAAAGACGTCCCCTGTGTCGACCGGAGTTAGCGCTCCAGCGCTTATTCCGGTCCCCATGCAAGATGTTGCTGTCCGACCCCCGGCCGGAGCCTGCCCGCTGTATGGCATGGCGACCCGGCCGCGACCGACCACTAAGATGAACCCAGACAACACACCGGTTTCACCGATTCTGCCCGGCGCATGGCTTGGCATGGTCGGTGGCGGCCAGCTCGGCCGCATGTTCTGCTTTGCCGCTCAGGCCATGGGCTACCGCGTCGCGGTCCTCGACCCCGACGAAAGCAGTCCGGCGGGCGCAGTGGCCGATCGCCATCTGCGCGCGGCTTACGACGACGAAGCGTCGCTGACCGAACTCGCGCGCCTGTGCGCGGCGGTGTCGACCGAATTCGAGAACGTGCCGGCTGCGAGCCTCGATTTTCTGGCCAGGACCACCTTCGTCAGTCCGGCCGGCCGTTGCGTCGCCGTGGCGCAGGACCGCATTGCCGAGAAGCGCTTTATCGCCTCGTCGGGCGTCACGGTCGCGCCGCACGTGGTGATCGAATCGTCGAGCGCGCTCGCCGCCCTCGACGACGCCAAACTCGAAGCCGTGCTGCCCGGCATTCTCAAAACGGCCCGCATGGGCTACGACGGCAAAGGCCAGATCCGCGTGCGCAACGCCGAGGAAGTGCGCGAGGCGCATGCTTCGCTCGCCGGCGTGCCGTGCGTGCTGGAAAAGCGTTTGCCGCTGAAGTTCGAGGTGTCCGCGTTGATCGCGCGCGCGGCGAGCGGGGCGTCGGTGGTGTATCCGCTGGCGCAGAACACGCATCGCGACGGCGTGCTGTCGCACACCATCGTCCCGGCGCCGGACGCAAGCCCGACACTCGTTGAGCAGGCCCAACAGGCCGCGCTGCAAATCGCCGACAAGCTCGGCTACGTGGGCGTGCTGTGCGTCGAGTTTTTCATTCTCGAAGACGGCTCGCTGGTAGCCAATGAAATGGCGCCGCGTCCGCACAACTCCGGTCACTACACCGTGGACGCCTGCGCGACCAGCCAGTTCGAACAGCAGGTGCGTGCGATGACCGGCATGCCGCTCGGCGACACGCGCCAGCATTCGCCGGCGGTGATGCTGAACATCCTCGGCGACGTGTGGTTCCCGGACGGTCCGAAGCGCGCGGCGGTCACGCCGCCGTGGCACGAAGTCGCCGCGATGCCGGCGGCACGTCTGCATCTGTACGGCAAGGAAGAGGCGCGCTGCGGCCGCAAGATGGGCCACATCAACTTCACGGCGGCCACGCTCGAAGAAGCTCGCACGGCGGGGCGCGATTGCGCGCGGCTGCTGCATATCATCACGAGCTGACGCACGCTTATGCCGGATCAACAGAAACCCGTCGAAGGCGCCGCGAGCGCATTGCCGGTGAGCACCGAGCAGATTCAGCACGCCGCGGCCTTGCTCGATGCGGGTGATCTGGTCGCGTTTCCCACGGAGACGGTCTACGGTCTCGGCGGCGACGCCGAAAACCCGGACGCCGTCGCGCGCATTTATGCAGCGAAGGGCCGGCCCGCGAATCATCCGGTGATCGTGCATCTGGCGCCGCACGGCGATCCGAACTACTGGGTCGAGCATCTGCCCGCCGAGGCGCAGCGTTTGATCGACGCTTTCTGGCCGGGCCCGCTTACGTTGATTCTGAAGCGTGCCGCGCGGATTCCGGCAGCGGTGAGCGGTGGTCAGGATTCGGTCGGATTGCGTTGCCCGTCGCATCCCGTTGCGCAAGCTTTGCTGGAAGCGTTCAGCGCGCTGCGTGGCGGGCATGGTGGTGTGGCGGCGCCATCGGCAAACCGGTTTGGGCATGTGAGTCCGACCACGGCGCAGCATGTGCGCGAGGAGTTCGGTAGCGCAATCCATGTACTCGATGGCGGCGCGTCGGATGTCGGCATTGAATCGACGATTCTGGATTTGTCGCGCGGCTTTCCGGCGCTGTTGCGTCCCGGTCGCGTGACGCCGCAAGACATCGCCGATGTACTCGGCGAAGCGCCGCGTTTGCCCGATGGTTCGGATGCCAGCGCGCCGCGTGCTTCGGGTACGTTGAAAGCGCACTATGCGCCGCGCACGCCGTTGGCTTTGCTGCCGTTCGCCGCACTGGAGCCGTTGCTGGCGGCGCGTGAGCCTGGCGAACGTGTGGCCTTGGTGGCGCGGGCATCGCGTGCCGGGCGTTGGGCCGAAGCGGAGGGCGTGCATTTCATCGCGGCGCCTGAAGATCCCCATGTCTATGCGCGTGAATTGTACGGGTTGCTCAGAGCGCTCGATCGCGCGAACGTCACGCGGATTCTGATCGAGAAGCTACCGGATTCGATCGAATGGATCGCGGTGAACGATCGGTTGGGGCGGGCGGCGGCGGCCTTCGAAGCGCAGGGATAAAGTGAAAGGCCCGACTGAACTCAGCCGGGCCTTTCACTTTCATCACCGCAGAAGAAAAACGGCGGATTTTCGGATCCGCCGTTTTTTTATTACTTGCCCAACCCCGTTGCCGCGATCTGCTGCTGCACGTACTGCGCGAACAAGGCGTGCAGATGCGTGCTCGGGTGAACCGTGTCCGCAAACATGTAGGTCTGGTCAGCGCCAGCCACCGTGTAAGTCTGCGGCGAGCAGAACAGCGACGAGGCGAATTGCGAGCCGTACTCCGCCGGCGTCAAGCCGTTCGTTGCGCTCGGATTAGCGGTAGCGTACGCGGTTGCGTTGGCCGCCATCGACGTCAGGTTACACGCCGTGCCGGTGTTGGACACCGTGAAGCCGAGCGCCTGATAGTTCGGCAACTGTTGATCCAGCCACGTGAACGCGTCGGCCACGATGACCTTGCCGTTACCCAGCAGGCCGAGAGCCGTCAGGTTCTGGACCAGCAGATAGTTATACGCTGCGGTAATCCCAGTCAGCAGTGCTGCCGAGCCAGGCGTGCTCGCGTTGGCCGCCACGCCGAGCGGCGTATTGCCGATGTCGGGCACCGTCGAAATCACCACGTGGGTCGCGCCCGAATTGACGATGGTCTGGACTTGCGCGGCGAGCTGCGTAGCCGCCTGCGCGATCTGCGGGTCGGCCAGCTGCTGCAGGTAGCCGACGATGAATGCCACCTGGCCTGCCTGCGAGTTCGGCAGTTTGCCTGCTTGCACGAGCAGCGGGTATTGCGTCTGCAACGCGGCGCCGAGCGCCGTCAAATTGGCCGTGGTCGAGAATTGGAAAATATCGTTCGCACCGCCGTTGACCAGCACGAGCTGGTTCGCGTTGAAGCTCGTATGCGCGCCCAGGTAGTTAGTGACCTGCGTCACCACCGGCACGGTCGTCGCGGCCATGTTGTTGGGCGCCCAGCCTTCGCCTTGCGCATTGACGACGTCCGAGCCGCCTTGCGCGTAACCGAGGCCGCCCGTTGCCACCAGCGGTTGACCGAAACCGCCCAGATACGCCGCCGTCAACGTCCCGCCGTAATATTCCGCGACCTTCTGCGTCCAAACCTCACCCGGGTTCGTCGTGAAGCGGCCGCCACCGAAGCTCGCCTGAATCACCGGCGCGTACGTGCCGACGTCCGAGAGGCTGTCGCCGAACGACACGACCTGCAATTTGACGCCGCCCGCCGGCGTGCTGCTGGCATTGTTGTTATCGCTGCTGCCACCGCCGCACGCTGCGAGCAGGGCAAAAGCGGCGCTGGCCATGGCGATCTGCGTGACGCGCAACCACTGTTTTTTTCTCAATGCTGTTTGCTTCATGTTGACTACATCTCCTCGTATATGTGGCCGATATGCCATGTATTGCAGGCAGCGCCCGCCGCGTCGGCGGCGTGACGACAGCTTACAGAATCGTCTACGGTCTGCGTGGTGTTTGAAACGCAGCCGTGTGAGTGTCATTCTCGCTTGCTTCGACGTCCGACTCCAGTGAAGCGGCTGACCGATGCGCATGATAATGCGCGGCCCACGCGGGCGGCGCAAAGAGCGCGCGCAGCTTGTTGCGACCACCGCGCACGCTCGCAAAGTCGCGCATCATCGACGCCCATTCGTGAAACGTCGCCTTCAACGGGTTGTAAGTATGAAGCGGCTCGACGATGCCGTACACCGGCGCGTCGCGCGGATCTTCATCGACGTAGCTGCCGAACAGGCGATCCCAGATCGACAGTACGCCCGCGTAGTTTCGATCGATATAGCGGTCGTTGCGGGCATGGTGCACGCGATGCATCGACGGCGTATTGAACACGTATTCGAGCCAGCCGAGCTTGCCGATTGCCTGCGTATGAACGAAGAACTGGAAGCCCAGGTTGATCAGCACGATGGCGACGATCTGCGTGGGCGCAAAGCCGAGCACCGCGAGCGGAATCCAGAACACCCACATGCCCGCGATGGGATACATCAGGCTCTGGCGAAACGCGGTCGAGAAATTCATGCGTTCCGACGAGTGATGCACGACATGCGCCGCCCACAACCAGCGCACCCGGTGGCTGCAGCGGTGAAACACGTAATAGAGCAGGTCCTGGGCGACGAACAGCACCACGAACGAGACCCACGTAGCGGGCCAGGTATGAACGCGGTAGTGCTCGTAGAAAAAAGCGTAGACGGGGATGATGGCGAGCCACGCGAGCTTGTCGGCGGCCTGTTGCATCAGTGCGAGCGCGGCGTTGCAGAGCGTGTCGCGCCAACTGTAGAGTTGCGCGCCCGGGCGTGTGCGCCGCAGGTGCCACGCCTCCCAGCCGATGCATGCGAGAAAGACTGGCGCCATGGCGAGCAGCAGCAATTCGGCATCGAATTGCATGGTGTCTTCCTCCCTGGTCCCTGGCCGCCGCGCTGTGCGCAGTCGGCGTTGTCGTTATTGTTCGAGTGTGCCGCGCGGCCCCAGTGGCGACGCGGCTTGTGCGTCACGCAAGGCGTTTCACGCACGACTCAAACACTGCTCGACAGCGTACACGGTTAGGACCGCGCCGCGCATGGCTTCGCTAGAAGAAAACCTCAGTGGGCTTCGCGCTTGTGCGGGTTTTTCCTGGGCTTGCTGGCACGCGGTTCGACGACCGGGTCCGAAACCTTCGTGAAGCCCTGGGAAGGACCCTGATACACCCACTCGAGCAGTGCATCGTGCGCAGCGCGTGCGGCTTCCGAATGCGGATCGTTGATGAGGCTGACCACCACGTAACTATTGCCGTCGGCCGAGGCCACGTAGCCCGCGATCGCGCGTACGTCGCGCAACGTGCCGGTCTTGATGTGCGCATTGCCGCCCGCGCCCTGGTTGGTCAGGCGGTTGCGCATGGTGCCGTCGACGCCCGCGATCGGCAGCGACTCCACGAATACCTGCGCGACCGGACTCGCGTTGGCCCGCTGCAGCAGCTCGGCGAGCGAGAGTGCGGTGACGTGCTCGTTGCGCGATAAACCCGAGCCGTTGTCGAGCGTCAGGTCCTGCATGTCGATGCTGTCGCGACGCAAAAATTCCTGGATCGCGCGCGCCGCCTTGGCGGGTGTGGCGGGCGCTTTTTCTTCGGTCGCGCCGATGGTCAGGAACAGGTTGCGCGCCATCGTGTTGTTGCTGAACTTGTTGATGTCCCGAACGATGTCGGAGAGCATCGGCCCCTCGTGTGTCGCCACGAGTTTCGCGCCGACCGGCACCGCCCCTTCGCGGGTCACGCCGCTGAACGTGCCGCCGGTTTGCTGCCACAGTGCGAGGAAACCGCCAGCGAAGAACGCCGAGTGATCGAGCACGGCGACGTTGATCGTGCGCGGGCCGCAACGCACCGAGTATTCGCCGCTGAACGAGGCGACGACCGTGCCGTTCGGTTGCGGCGTGACACTCGGCGAGACGGTGGCGGCGTCGCCTCGACACGGGCCGTTGACCGCGTGCATCTGATTGTCGATCTGCAATTGCGCGAGTGCGGGCAGCACGTCGATGGCGACCGTGCCGTCGGGCGACGGCGTCAGCGTGAACGACAGCGATTTGAACGCATACAGGAGGGGATCGGGGCCGACGTTGTACGGCGCGGTGGTGTCGTCGTCGAACGGCGGCAGGTCGCGCGTGGACGCGTCGAAGTAGCGCTTGTCGAGCACCAGCGCGCCGTCGATACCGTTGATGCCCGCCTTGTGGATTTTCTGCACGAGGTCGATCAGTTCTTCCGGCACGAGCTTCGGGTCGCCGGTGCCCTGAATGTAGAGATTGCCATGCAGCACGCCGCTGGCATCGACCGTGCCGTCCGCGTAGGCGTTGGTGCGCCAGCGGTAGTCGGGGCCGAGAATCGACAGGCCGGAGTAAGTGGTGACGAGCTTCATCGTGGACGCCGGCATCATTGGCTTGCCGGCGTTCAGGGCGAGAAGCGGCGTACGGTCGCCGACTTTTTCCACCACCACGCTGATCGACGTGAGCGGTACGTGGGCGCGCTGCAAGCCGAGCATCACCGACTGCGGCAAGACGGTCGTGACATTCACGCTCGGTCGTGTGGCCTTGATGCGCGCTTGCGCGGCAAGCGGCAACGAAGCGCCGCCGCTCAGCACCGCGCAGGCGACGAGCCAGGCGGCCGGCCGCTTCGCGAGGCGCCGGGGCAGGGACTCGACAAAGGCAGAAGCAGCAGAGGGGAAGGCGGAGGAGAAGCGCGAACGCAGCGCGAAATGTTGCATGCGGCGTGCGAAAGAAGGCAGGAAAGCGTGCGTCATGGACGGGCAAAAAAGCAAAATGTCGGGGCGTGGGGCACGCGGCAAATCAGGGCTGCGATCGGTGTTGCACTCGGTGCTGCAATCAGGGTTGCATCGAGGCTGATGCGTAGCGCGTCGGCACGATGTCGGCGCCGCGCGATGCAAAGCGCCCATTGTAGAGACATGCCGTGAGACTGCGGTGAAAAAAGCGCCACAGGGGCGTCGACAGTGAGCGGACGCTAGAATGCGGCATCGACAAACGTTTCGGGACGTATCAATCATGCGCATCTTGCTAGTCGAAGACGACCGGATGATCGCCGAGGGCGTGCGCAAGGCGCTGCGCGGCGAAGGCTTCGCGGTCGACTGGGTGGAAGACGGCGAGGCGGCGCTCAGCGCGGCGGGCAGTCAA
Organism: Paraburkholderia sp. BCC1884; assembly: GCF_900996225.1. Classification (GTDB taxonomy): domain Bacteria; phylum Pseudomonadota; class Gammaproteobacteria; order Burkholderiales; family Burkholderiaceae; genus Paraburkholderia. The sequence goes on from NZ_CAAJGL010000134.1 coordinate 176,090, forward strand.
CCTTACGATCTGGTCCTGCTGGACCTCGGCTTGCCCAAGCGCGACGGCCTCGACGTGCTGCGCACGCTGCGCTCGCGCGGCCACGCGCTGCCGGTGCTGATCGTCACTGCGCGCGACGCCGTGGCCGATCGCGTCAAAGGCCTCGACGCCGGCGCCGACGATTACCTCGTCAAACCTTTCGATCTCGACGAACTCGGCGCCCGCATGCGCGCGCTGATCCGGCGGCAATCCGGCCGCAGCGATTCGACGATCCGTCACGGCAATCTGACGCTCGATCCCGCCTCGCATCAGGTTACGCTCGACGGCGCGCCGGTCGCCTTGTCCGCGCGCGAATTCGCGCTGCTGGAGGCGTTGCTCGCGCGGCCGGGCGCCGTGCTCTCGAAGAGTCAACTCGAAGAAAAAATGTACGGCTGGGGCGAAGAGATCGGCAGCAATACGGTCGAGGTCTACATTCATGCGCTGCGCAAGAAGCTCGGCGCGGAGTTGATCCGCAACGTGCGTGGACTGGGCTACATGATCGCGAAGGACGCCTGAGCCGATGCGTTCGATTCGCCGTCAATTGCTGTTCTGGCTGCTCGCGCTGGTGTTGCTCGGCGTCGGCATTGCGGGTTGGCTGATCTACCGGCAGGCGCTCGCCGAAGCCAACGAACTGTTCGATTACCAGCTCGAGCAGATTGCCGCGGCGTTGCCGTCGGAACCGTTCTCGCAAGTGCTCGGATCGCGCGACACCGGCGACGAAGGCATCGTGCTGCAAATCTGGAATCGCAATGGCGTGCTGATGTATTACTCGCGTCCGCGTGCGCCGCTCGCGCCGCGCGCCGAACTCGGCTTTTCCACCGAGCATACGGATCGCGGCGACTGGCGCGTGTATGGCGCGATCGTCGGCGATAACGTGGTGCAGCTGGCGCAGCCGGTGTCGGTGCGCAACCGTCTCGCGGCGAGCGTCGCACTCCGCACACTGTGGCCGTTGATCGTGCTGCTGCCGCTGCTGGGCGCGGCGGTGTGGGTGATCGTCGGGCGCGGCCTGAAGCCGCTGCGGCGTGTGACCACCGCGCTCGACGCGCGGCATCCCGAGGCGCTCGATCCGTTGCCGGATCAGCGTCTACCGCTCGAAGTGCAACCGCTCGTGCGGGCCTTGAACGGTCTGCTCGAACGGCTTGCCACGGCCTTGGATATTCAGAAGGCATTTGTCGCCGATGCCGCGCACGAATTGCGCACGCCGCTGGCGGCCGTGCAGATTCAATCGCAGCTGGTGGCGCGCGCCAAAGACGACGCCACGCGCACCGAAGCACTCGCCGACCTGCAAGCGGGCGTGACGCGCGCCACGCGTCTGGCCGAGCAATTGCTCGCGCTCGCGCGCTCCGAGCCGGACGGCCTCGCCGCCACCAACGCGATCGATCTGCGCGCGTTGCTGCAGGACTGCGTGGCGGCTTACGCGCCGCTCGCGCTGAATCGCGGCGTCGATCTCGGTATCGATGCGAGCGAGAGCGCCACGGTGATCGGCGACGCCGACGCCCTGCGTGTGATGTTCAACAATCTGGTGGACAACGCAACCAAGTACACGCCGCGCGGCGGCCGGGTCGACGTCGGTCTGCACGTGGAAACGGGGCATCCGGTGGTGCGCATCGCCGACAGCGGACCGGGCATCGATCCTGGCGAACGCGATCGCGTGTTCGACCGTTTTTACCGCGTCGGCGCGGGCGCGAACCGCGTGCGCACCGACGTGGCGGGCAGCGGCCTCGGGCTTGCGATCGTGCGCCGCATCGCCACGCAACATCACGCGGCGGTGTCGCTCGACGAATCGCCGTCGGGCGGCTTGCAGGTCACCGTCCGTTTCTGAATCGGCTCGAAAGTGGCTTAAACGTGGCTTAAACCTGGCTTAAGCAGGCCGCAAAACATGACTTGAAGCGATCCGTCACTGCTTAAGACTCTTTTAAGCGATGCCCCGTACGCTTCGAGTCATCCAGTAGCCTCTTTCTCCCAGTCAGGAGTACACGATGAACGCGAAAACCTTGTCCCGCAGCGCGGTCGCTGTAGCTGTCGCCGTAGCGCTTTCCGCCGGCTATGTGGCGGGGCATCGCGATGTCCCCGCGCCGCAGGTGATCGCACCGGCGCAGGCCGCGATGATGCCCGCCGAAGCCGCCGCCAAAACCGGCATTCCCGATTTCTCTGGTCTCGTCGAAACTTATGGGCCGGCAGTCGTCAACATCAGCGCGAAGCATGTCGTGAAGCAGACGGCGTTGCGCAGCAACGGCGGTAACGGCGGCAATGGCAACGGCAATCAGTTGCCGATCGATCCGAGCGATCCGTTCTACCAGTTCTACAAGCACTTCTTCGGCGGCATGCCGGGCGCACAAGGCGGCGACGGCGGCGATGCGCCGGATCAGCCGAGCGCGAGCCTGGGCTCGGGCTTCATCGTCAGCAACGACGGCTATATCCTGACTAACGCGCACGTGGTGGACGGCGCGAACGTCGTCACCGTGAAGCTCACCGACAAGCGCGAATTCAAGGCCAAGGTGGTCGGCGCCGACAAGCAATCCGACGTTGCCGTGCTGAAGATCGACGCGAGCAATCTGCCGACCGTGAAGATCGGCGACCCGCGTCAGAGCAAGGTCGGTCAGTGGGTGGTCGCGATCGGCTCGCCATACGGTTTCGACAACACGGTGACCTCGGGGATCATCAGCGCGAAGTCGCGCTCGTTGCCGAACGAAAACTACACGCCGTTCATCCAGACCGATGTACCGGTGAACCCCGGCAACTCGGGCGGCCCGCTGTTCAATCTGCAAGGCGAAGTGATCGGCATCAACTCGATGATCTACTCGCAGACGGGCGGCTTCCAGGGCTTGTCGTTCGCGATCCCGATCAATGAAGCGATCAAGGTCAAGGACGACATCGTCAAGACCGGTCACGTGAGCCGCGGCCGGCTCGGCGTCGCCGTGCAGGGCCTGAACCAGACGCTGGCCGATTCGTTCGGCATGCAGAAGCCGCAAGGCGCGCTGGTCAGCTCGGTCGATCCGGGCGGCCCGGCCGCCAAGGCCGGTTTGCAGCCGGGCGACGTGATTCTGTCGGTGAACGGCGAGCCGGTCAGCGACTCGTCCGATCTGCCGGCGCAGGTCGCGGGCCTCGCACCGGGCAGCTCGGCGACAGTGCAGGTGTGGCGCGACAAGGCCACCAAGGATCTGAAGGTGACGATCGGTTCGCTGTCGGACGCGAAGGTCGCCTCCGACAAGGTCGATCAGCCGGCCCAACTGCAAGGTCGTCTCGGCGTCGCGGTGCGTCCGCTGACGCCGGAAGAGAAGAGCGGCGCCTCGGTCTCGCACGGTTTGCTGGTGCAGCAGTCGGGCGGCGCGGCAGAAAACGCCGGCATTCAGCCGGGCGACGTGATTCTCGCGGTCAACGGCCGGCCGGTCACGAGTGTCGATCAGTTGAAGCAGATGATCGCCGGCGCCGGCAACAGCATCGCCTTGCTGATCCAGCGCGACAACGCTCAGATCTTCGTGCCGGTCGATCTGGGCTGACGTCTGCGGACGAAGGCCGGTCCGCCAGTTTGACCGGCCTGTCGCCCGCCTCTGCTGGCCATTGAAGTAACGCGTGCCGGTCCTTGCATTTACTGCCTGCGGACCGGCATTTTTTTATCTGCAGCGAGGCGCCGGCGAGGCGCAGCAGATGGACGCTCTGCGCCGCACGGCGTGGCGCAGCAGCGGTTTCCCCGCGACGTGATCTGCCCCTTGGCACGCAGGTTGCGTCTGCCTTGATCCGGGCCGGTCGAGGGACACGGCCATGAAGCGACAAGGACCTCAACAAGGAGCGAACCGATGAAAACCCAACGCAAGCAGCGAAGGATCGTAGCCGCCGCGCTCAGCGCAGCGCTCACGCTCGGTCTGGCGAGCGGCGCATATGCGCAGCAGGCAAGCGACACGACCGGCGGCACGACCTCCGATCAAACCAGCGCGGGCAACGCGAATGGCGGTGGCCTGCCGCAAATCCAGCAGCAGGGCGACGTCTCGTATGTCTCGGGCGGCGTCGGCCAGGACGAATCGAAAGCGCTGCAGCATGCGCAAGGTCAGTGGCCGCTGTCGTTGCGCTTCACGGGTCCCGGCTCCGACTTCCTCGCCGACGTCCACGTGCGGGTGGTCGATGCGCACAATGGCGATGTGCTGACAGCGACCTCACGCGGGCCTTACATGCTGGTCAAATTGCGCCCGGGCCGCTACACGGTGCATGCGCAATATAAGGATCACGACCAGTCGAAGGCCGTGACGATCCCGGCCAAGGGCAGCGCCAAGGCCGCGTTCTACTGGACCACCCAATAAGTACGGCGATGCGCCGCGCCACGCCGCGCGCCTGCAGGTAGGCCGCGCAATCGGCTGGAGTTTGGCCGATAATGAAGCCACGGGCGCGCCCCGTGGCTTTACTGTTTGCGCCGCACGAACGAATACACGACCGCAAGACCGACCGCAACCGCTTGCAACCGACAACGGAGCCGAGACATGAGCGATGCCCCGACACCTCACGCCCACCCCGGCACGGGTGCGGGCGGGCATACCATTGCGATCAGCGGCAACCATCACCGGGTGCGCGTGATCCACGGCGGCGTGACGATGGCCGATACCCAGGCGGGCCTCACGCTCACTGAAACCGGCCTGCCCGACGTGTTCTATTTCCCCCGCGCGGACGTGAACATGGCACGGCTCGAACGCTCCACGCATACCTCGCACTGTCCGTTCAAGGGCGACGCCTCGTACTTCCATCTGCGCACCGAAGACGGGTTGGTTGAAAACGCCGTCTGGAGTTACGAGACGCCGCTTGAGCAGGCGAGTCGGATCAAAGGGTATCTCGCGTTTTACGCATCGCGCGTCGACCGCATCGATCAGACGTCCTGATCCCGCGGCCGCGCGTTCATCGGGGAGGCTGACATGGAGTTGAACGACGCGTTACGGATTCCGCTCGGCGTCCCCATCGTCTGGGACGCGTTGCAGGACCTCGCGCTCCTGCGAGCCAGCCTCGACAACTGCGAGTCGTTCACGCGCTTTCCTCACGGCGAATATGCGCTGAGCCTGACCGTGCCGCTGGGTCCACTGCGCGCGCGTTACGAGGCGCGCGCTCATGTGGCGGGCCAGGATTCCGGCCCGGCGGATGCCGAGCGCCGCACCATCAACTTCAAGGCCCGTGCCGAAGGCGTCGGCGCGCTGCGCGGACAGATCGAAGTGCGTTTGCGCGCGGACGACGGCGCGCACGGCGGGAACCGGGAACGCGGCACACGCATCGATTACACGATCTGGGCCACCGCGTCCGGGCCGCTCGCCGAACTGCCAACCCGCCAACTCGAGAACGCGCTCCATCAGTTGGCCGACGATTTCTTCGCCGAGTTCGATGCCGTGGTGCGCGCCAAGTATGGTCAGGGACCGAACCGCGCGCGCGGTTCGGCGGTGCGTCGGCAGCATGTTTTTTTGAGGCCGATCGCGCTCGGTGGAATCGCGCGGCGCACTCGCGGCGATCACGGCAATGGGCTCGGCGGACGCGCTGCAGGCGCGTCGCAGGGCGGCTCGCATGGCATCTCGCACGGGGCCTCCCATCCTGAACCGAGTCCGCATGCGGTGCCCTATTGGGCCTGGGCCGCGATGATTTTCGTGGTGGCGCTGTTGCTGTATGTCGCGCGTTGGATCAGCGAACATTGAGCGTGTGATCTGTCGCGCCGGCACGACTACGATTTCCTGGTAACGAGCTACGAAAGGTCGGTGGCGTGAAGGTCGGTGCGACGATGCTTGCCCCGCCGGCCCAGCCTTGGCTCGTCTCCATCGTTGTAACGCCCGCTCACACCCCGCGAAACTCCCTGCGCCACGCCGACGGCGACGTGCGGAACGCCTCGGTGAAATGCTGTCTGAGCGAGGCCGTCGAGCCGAAACCCGCGATCCCCGCAATCGCTTCCACCGACTCGTCACTGCTCTCCAACAGCTGCTGCACACGAGCAAGCCGTTGCGCCAGCAGCCATGCGCCGACGGTCGTTCCCGTCGCCAACCGAAAGCGTCGTGTGAACGTGCGGCGGCTCATCAGCGCACGCCCGGCCAGCGAGTCGAGCGTGTGCGGCGCAGCCAGATTGCCGCTGACCCAGTCGAGCAGGCCGGAGAGCCGGTCGCCGCGAAGGTTCGGCGGCATCGGCTGCTGAATGTACTGCGCCTGGCCGCCCTGCCGATGTGGCGACACCACCAGCCTGCGCGCCACGTAATTCGCCGCTTCCGCGCCGCACATCTTGCGCAGTACGTGCAGACAACAGTCGAGGCCGGCCGCTGTACCGGCCGACGTCAGCACGTTGCCGTCGTCGACGTACAGCACGTCGGGATCGAGTCGTACGCGCGGATACCGGCGGGCGAAGTCGTCGGCCCATGCCCAGTGAGTCGAAGCGGGCCGGTCGTCGAGAAGACCCGCCGCAGCCAGCACGAATGCGCCGAGACACAGCCCGACCAGTTGCGCTCCCCGTGCGTGGGCGGCGCGGAGCGCAGCCAGCAACGCGGCGGGCGGCGGCTCGTCCGGATCGCGCCAGGTCGGCACGATGATCGTGTCGGCGTCGCCCAGCGCTTCGAGCCCATGCGTGACGGCGATCGAGAAGCCGGCGGTGGTGGTAAGCGGGCCCGGTTCGGCGGCGCAGACCCGAAAGTCGAAATCCGGCAGACCGCCGCCGGCGCGATCCTCGCCGAAAACCACACACGGCACCGACAGATGAAACGGACTGATGCGGTCGAACGCAACGACCGCGACGACGTGGCGCGGTATCGCGCCCGAGTGAGCGGATGTGGCCATGAGTGATCCCGTGAATACAGCGATGGCCCGATTCTAGCGAAGATTGTCATTCGGGTCGCTGTCGCGAAAACGGCGGCGGACTAACAATGCAGTCATCGGCGCGGCTCCCGCCGCGCCCCGGTTCAGGCCAAGATGCCTTCGCGCGTGGCCCATCATCTTTATCGATAAGGAGTCTTGCTATGACCAGCCCGCGCCGTGCGCTGATCGTCATCGACGTGCAGAACGAATATGTCACCGGCGATCTGCCGATCGAATATCCGGACGTGCATACCTCGCTCGCCAACGTGGGCCGCGCGATGGACGCCGCCCAGGCCGCCGGCTTGCCGGTCGTCGTCGTGCAGAACTTCGCGCCGGCCAGCTCGCCGCTGTTCGCGCGCGGCAGCGTGGGGGCGGAGTTTCATCCGGTGGTGGCGTCGCGCCCCCATGATCACTATATAGAGAAGGCATTGCCGAGCGCCTTCACCGGCACTGACCTCGCCGACTGGCTCGCCGCCAGGCAGATCGACACGCTGACGGTGATCGGCTACATGACGCACAACTGCGACGCGTCGACCATCAATCATGCGGTGCATGCCGGGCTGGCCGTCGAGTTCCTGCACGACGCGACGGGCTCGGTGCCCTACGATAACAGCGCGGGCATTGCCAGCGCGCAGGATATCCATCGCGTATTCAGCGTGGTGCTGCAGTCGCGTTTCGCGGCGGTGGCGAGTACGGAAGAATGGCTGGCGGCCGTGAAAAGCGGAACGCCGCTCGAGCGCGGCAATATCTATACGTCGAACCAGCAGGCGCGCGCCAACCGGACGGCGGTGCAAGCGGGCTGAGGGCAGGGTGAAGCACGGCGGTCGGTTGGGGCGCGGGGCGCCCGCGCCGTGTGAGCCCGGACGAAGCGCACGGCTCTGGCGACTGACCCGCTACGCGGCCGGCACGCCCTTGCGCAGCGCGAGACTCAGCCGCAACGAATCGAACAGGGCTTCGACCATCTGCGTGGCATGCGCGGCGAAATCGGTCGCATCAGGTAGAAACAGCATGTCGCGCAACGATCCGCTGACGAACGCATGAACCATCGCGGCCGCGATCCGCGTATCCAGATCGACGGGCATCTGCCCCTTGGAAATTGCATTGCGCAGGCCGCTTTCGATTTTCAGCAGCCCTTCGCGCATATTGGCCTGATAGCGGACCATCACCGGGCCCATTTCTTCGACCAGCTCACATTTGAGAAACAGGATGTCGAACACGCGCCGACGGCGCGGATCGTTCGCGGTGTCGCGCAGGCAGACCATGCAGATTTCCATCAGACGCCCAAGCGGGTCGGGCTCGTTGGGATCTTGCGAGGCGGCTTTGAGTTCGTCCAGCGGCAGTAGCACGCGATCGAACATTTCGGTAAACAGGTCGCTTTTGTGGGCGAAATGCCAGTAAATCGCGCCGCGCGTGACGCCCGCGGCCTGCGCGATGTCGGCTAGCGACGTACGCGATACGCCTTTCTCGAAGAAGACCCGTTCGGCTGCGTCGAGAATACTGGTGCGCGTCTCCTGCGCCTCTTCTTTGGTTCTTCTGACCATACCGGTATCACTTGCCTGATTGTTGGGGGAGTTCCCAAGGCGTTTTAAGTACGCTTGATGACAATCCGTCTGAAGTTAAGCAATTTGCGGAGTGTTCTTGCAGGCCCCCCGCCTGCAAGAGAAGTAAATGCACTTTTACATGCATTCGTGAATGTATCTATAATAGCATCCCACGATCGGATAGCCCAAGCCGTGACGACCGGTTAATATCCGTCACTGTTGCCTTTCAAAACGCTCTCGCGCCGCGCCCCAACGGGCGGCGCCGTGCGGCATTTCCGGAATGGCGCATTTCGCTCAGGGTGCCCTGCAGGTTTCGCTCGCATCGTGGGCTATCGGTCAAGCGTCGCAAGACGCATGTGTGCGCTGTCGTCCCCGGGGTAGGGATGCGCGCACTTTTTCATTCTCAGTCTTAGACAGAGGTCGCTCCATGCGCGTCGAACGGGTTCCATTCCGCTTAATCAGTGCCGCGACGGCTGCCGTTTTGCTGGCAGCGTGCGGACCAAAACAATCTGCCCCGCCGCAACAGACGCCCGAAGTCGGCGTCGTCACCGTTCAACCGACGGCTGTGCCCGTCGTCACCGAATTGCCGGGCCGCACCAGTGCCTTCCTCGTCGCGCAAGTGCGCGCGCGGGTCGACGGCATCGTGCTGCGCCGCGAATTCACGGAAGGCGGCGAGGTCAAGGCCGGTCAGCGTCTGTACAAGATCGACCCGGCGCCGTACATCGCCACCTTGAACAACGCCAAGGCCACGCTGGCCAAGGCGCAGGCCAACCTCGTGTCGACCACCGCGCAGGCCAACCGCTACAAGGTACTGGTCGCGGCCAACGCGGTCAGCAAGCAGGACTACGACAACGCCGTCGCCTCCGAAGGCCAGGCTGCGGCCGACGTCGCCGCCGGCAAGGCCGCCGTCGACACGGCGCAGATCAACCTCGGCTATACCGATGTCGTCTCGCCGGTGAGCGGTCAGGTCGGTGTGTCGCAGGTCACGCCGGGCGCGTATGTGCAGGCGAGCGCCGCCACGCTGATGGCGACCGTCCAGCAACTCGACCCGGTCTACGTGGACCTGGTGCAATCGAGCCTCGACGGTCTGAAGCTGCGTCGTCAGGTGCAGGAAGGCCGTCTGAAGACGAGCGGCCCGGACGCCGCCAAGGTCTCGCTGATCCTTGAAGACGGCCGTCAGTACTCGGAGAAGGGCAAGCTGCAGTTCACCGACGTCACGGTCGACCAGGGCACCGGCTCGGTCACGGTGCGCGCGCTCTTCAAGAACGCCGACAAGGTGCTGCTGCCGGGTATGTTCGTGCGCGCCCGCATCGAAGAAGGCGTGAACAACGGCGCGCTGGTGGTGCCGCAAGTCGGCGTCACGCATGACCAGAAGGGTCAGCCCACGGCACTGGTGGTCGGCGACGACAACAAGGTCGTGTTGCGTCAGCTCGTCACCTCGGGCACGTACGGTTCGAACTGGGTGGTGGAAAGCGGCATCAAGGCCGGCGACCGCGTGATCGTCCAGGGCACCGACAAGGCGAAGCCGGGCATGCAGGTCAAGACCGTCGCCGCGCAACTTCCCGCCACACCCGCTTCCGACGCCTCCGCTCAGGGTGCGCCGGCCGCCAGCGGTGCTGCGCAGACGGCTCAACCCGCTTCTGCTGCATCGGGCGCGTAATAACAGGGAGCCTGTTTCATGGCAAAGTTCTTTATCGATCGCCCAATTTTTGCGTGGGTGATCGCCATTATTCTGATGCTCGCCGGTATCGCCTCGGTCTTCACCTTGCCGATCGCGCAATACCCGACCATCGCGCCGCCGGCCGTGCAGATCAGCGCAACGTACCCGGGCGCCTCGGCGAAGACGGTGGAAAACACCGTCACGCAGGTCATCGAGCAGCAGATGAGTGGTCTCGACCACTTGCTGTATCTGTCGTCCACTTCGGACGACTCGGGTACGGCCACCATCACGCTGACGTTCGCAGCCGGCACCAATCCTGACATCGCGCAGGTGCAGGTGCAGAACAAGCTGCAGCTCGCCACGCCGTTGCTGCCGCAAGCCGTGCAGCAGTTGGGCACCAAGGTCACGAAGTCGAGCAGCAGCTTCTTGCTGGTGATGGCGTTCGTGTCCGAAGACGGCAGCATGAACAAGTACGACCTGGCGAACTACGTCGCGTCGAACATCGAAGATCCGGTCAGCCGGATCGACGGGGTGGGCACGGTGACGCTGTTCGGCTCGCAGTACGCGATGCGCATCTGGCTCGACGCGAACAAGCTGACCAACTTCGGCCTGACGCCGGTCGACGTGCAAACCGCGTTGACCAACCAGAACGTGCAGGTCGCGGGCGGTTCGCTCGGCGGCACGCCGTCGGTGCCGGGTCAGGTGTTGCAGGCAACCATCACGGAAGCCACGCTACTCAATACGCCTGAACAGTTCGGCAACGTGCTGCTGAAGGTGAACCCGGACGGCTCGCAAGTCCGGATCAAGGACGTGGGGCGTGTCGAGCTCGGCGGCGAAAACTACAACTTCGACACCAAGTACAACGGTCAGCCGACGGCAGGCTTCGGGATTCAGCTCGCAACCGGCGCCAACGCGCTGGCCACCGCGAAGGCGGTCCGCGAGAAGGTCGCTGAGTTGTCCAAGTACTTCCCGCATGGTCTGGTGGTGCAGTATCCGTACGACACCACGCCGTTCGTGCGCCTGTCGATCGAAGAAGTGGTCAAGACGCTGCTCGAAGGTATCGTGCTGGTGTTCCTGGTCATGTACCTGTTCCTGCAGAACCTGCGCGCCACGCTGATCCCGACGATCGCCGTGCCGGTGGTGCTGCTGGGCACGTTCGCGGTGATGGGCCTGGTGGGCTTCTCGATCAACACGCTGTCGATGTTCGGGCTCGTGCTGGCGATCGGCTTGCTGGTGGACGATGCGATCGTGGTGGTGGAAAACGTCGAGCGGGTGATGCAGGAGGAGGGTTTATCGCCTCGAGACGCGACCCGCAAGGCGATGGATCAGATTACCGGCGCGCTGGTTGGCGTGGCGCTCGTGCTGTCGGCGGTGTTCGTGCCGGTGGCGTTCTCGGGCGGTTCGGTCGGCGCGATTTACCGGCAGTTCTCGTTGACGATCGTGGCGGCGATGGTGCTGTCCGTGCTGGTCGCGTTGATCCTGACGCCGGCTTTGTGCGCGACGATCCTCAAGCCGATCGAAAAGGGTCATCAGGAAAAAACCACCGGCTTCTTCGGCTGGTTCAACCGTACCTTCAACAAGAGCCGCGACAAGTATCACTCGGGTGTGCATCACGTGATCAAGCGCTCGGGCCGTTGGCTCATCATCTATATGGTGGTGATCTTCGCGGTCGGTCTGCTGTTCGTGAAACTGCCGAAGTCGTTCCTGCCTGACGAAGACCAGGGCACGATGTTCGTGCTGGTGCAAACGCCGTCGGGTTCGACTCAGGAAACCACGGCGCGCGCGCTGAAGGACGTCTCCGACTACCTGCTCAACGGCGAGAAGGCCATCGTCGAATCGACCTTCACGGTGAACGGCTTCAGCTTCGCGGGTCGCGGCCAGAACGCGGGTCTCGTGTTCGTGCGGATGAAGGACTACTCGCAGCGTCAGCATTCCGACCAGAAGGTGCAGGCGCTCGTGGGCCGGCTCTTCATGCACTTCGGCAGCTACAAGAACGCGCTGGTGTATCCGGTGAATCCGCCGTCGATTCCTGAACTCGGCACGGCCGCGGGCTTCGACTTCGAACTGCAGGATCGCGCGGGCGTCGGCCATGAAAAGCTGATGGAAGCACGCAACATGCTGCTGGGCATGGCGTCGAAAGATCCGACGCTGGCTCAGGTGCGTCCGAACGGGCTGAACGATACGCCGCAGTTCAAGGTGAACATCGATCACGAGAAGGCTTCGGCTCAGGGCGTGGCGCTGTCGGCGATCGACCAGACGTTCTCGATCGCGTGGGCGTCGCAGTACGTGAACAACTTCCTCGACACCGATGGCCGGATCAAGAAGGTGTACCTGCAGGGCGACGCACCGTTCCGCATGAAGCCGGAAGACCTGAACGTCTGGTACGTGCGCAACACCGCGGGCAACATGGTGCCGTTCTCATCGTTCGCGAGCGGCGATTGGACCTACGGTTCGCCGAAGCTCGAGCGCTACAACGGTATTTCCGCAGTGGAAATCCAGGGCGCGGCCGCACCGGGCAAGTCGACCGGCCAGGCCATGACGGCGATGGAAGCACTCGTGTCGAAATTGCCGGCGGGTGTGGGCTACGAATGGACGGGTCTGTCGCTGCAGGAACGCCAGTCGGGTTCGCAGGCGCCGATTCTGTACGGCATCTCGATCCTCGTCGTGTTCCTGTGTCTCGCGGCGCTGTACGAAAGCTGGTCGATCCCGTTCTCGGTGATCATGGTGGTGCCGCTCGGCGTGATCGGCGCACTACTGGCCGCAACGCTGCGTGGGCTCGAGAACGACGTGTTCTTCCAGGTGGGTCTGTTGACCACGGTGGGGCTGTCGGCGAAGAACGCGATTCTGATCGTGGAATTCGCCCGCGAGCTGCAGCAGGGTGAGGGGATGGGCCCGGTCGAGGCGGCGCTGGAAGCGGCGCGTCTGCGATTGCGCCCGATTCTGATGACCTCGCTCGCCTTCATTCTCGGCGTGATGCCGCTCGCGATCAGTAACGGCGCGGGCTCGGCGAGTCAGCACGCAATCGGTACGGGCGTGATCGGCGGGATGTTGACGGCGACCTTCCTCGCGATTTTCATGATCCCGATGTTCTTCGTGGTGATTCGCGCGAAGTTCGGCGGCGAGACGGAAGATCCGGATGCGGCGTTCGAACATTCCAACCAGCTCCATCCGCACGATCCGCAAGGTGGTGCGTCGGGCGATAACGGCTCGGGCAAGGACGGACATTGAGATGCAAAAACACTCTCTAATTGCAGTGGCGGTCGCGTTGTTCGCCGCGGGTTGCACGATGGCGCCGAAGTACCAGCGCCCCGCGGAACCCGTCACGGCGACCTTCCCGACCGGCGGCGTGTACGACACGCAGCCGGGCGCGACCCAGCCGGACAAGGCCGGCGCGCGCAGCGCGAACGGCCAGGCCGCGGCGGATATCGGCTGGCGCGATTTCTTCGTCGATCCGCGCATGCAGCAGTTGATCGAAATCGCGTTGAAGAACAACCGCGATCTGCGCGTGTCGGTGCTGAACATGCAGGCGTCGCAGGCGCAGTTCCGGATCGTTCGCGCCGGTCTGCTGCCCACGCTCGACGCTGCGGGTTCGCAAAGCAAGTCGCGTACGCCGAAAGATCTGACGTCGACCGGTGTGACAATTTCCAACTCGTACTCGGTCGGTTTGAACGCATCGTGGGAAATCGACTTCTTCGGGCGCATCCAAAGCCTGAAGGACCAGGCGTTGGCGCAGTACCTGGCCACGACGCAGGCGCGTAAGGCGGCGGAAATCGCGCTGGTCTCGCAGGTGGCGAATCAGTACCTCACGGTGCTCGAACTCGACGACCTGCTGAAGGTCACGCAGAACACGCTGAAGACCGCGCAGGAGTCGTATCGGATCACCAAGCTGCAGTTCGACAACGGCACGGGTACGGAACTCGATTTGCGCCAGTCCGAGACGGTGGTCGAGACGGCCAACGCCAACCTGCAGGCGCAGGAGCGTTTGCGTGCCCAGGCTGAGAATGCGCTGGTGCTGCTGGTCGGCGAGCCGTTGCCGGCCGACATGCCGCCGGGTCTGACCTTGAACGACCAGAATCTCCTCACGGATATTCCGGCCGGTTTGCCGTCCGATCTGCTCACGCGTCGTCCGGACATCATCGAGGCCGAGGAGAATCTGCTCGCGGCCAACGCGAATATCGGCGCGGCGCGCGCAGCGTTCTTCCCGAAGGTCTCGCTGACCGGCAGTTTCGGTACGCTGTCGCCATCGCTCGGTGGTTTGTTCAAGCCGGGTTCGGCGGCGTGGAGCTTTGCGCCGTCGATCACGTTGCCGATCTTCGAAGGCGGCCAGAATATCGCCAACCTCGACCTCGCCAACATCCAGAAGAAAGTCCAGATCGCCACGTATGAAAAGGCGATCCAGACGGCCTTCCGCGAAGTGGCGGACGGACTGGCGGCACGCGGCACGTACGACCAGCAGATTCAGGCGCTCGAACGCAATACGTTTGCTGAGCAGCGTCGACTGGATCTGTCGAATCTGCGTTATACCAACGGTGTCGACAGCTATCTGTCGGTGCTGACCGCGCAGACCGATCTGTATTCGTCGCAGCAGTCGCTGATTACGGCGCGTATGGAACGTCTGCAGAACCTGGTGACGTTGTACCAGGCGCTCGGCGGCGGCTGGATCGAGAAGGACGGCGATCAGCCGCGTCCGGCGGATGCTCCGGTGGACTACGGTTCGGCGAGCGCGCCGGTGGCGGCTTCGGCGGCTACGGCGGGTTGATGAAAACGTAGATGAGCTTGTAGAAGAAAAAACGCCACGGCATGCCGTGGCGTTTTTGTTTGTGTGCTGCGGGTAGGGCAGGCTGCTTGTTCAGTCACTCAGCCCGTAACACGGCACAACGTTCAGAATCGCAGACGCTCAGTGCAGATCCGCCGCACGCAGCATCTCGTCACGCTTCGGCTCGTTGCCGCCGCGTCCGTCGAAATCGTGGCCAGCTTTACGAATTTCGCACTGCGCCTTCTTTTCGCTCTTTACGCCGTTGAAGATCAGATTCAGCACGACCGCCGAGACGGAAGCCAGCAGAATCCCGCTATGCAGCAGCGGCGTGAGGGCAGGCGGCAGCTTCGAGAAAAAGTGCGGCGACACCACCGGCACCAGACCCAGACCGACGCTCACCGCGACGATGAACAGGTTGTGCTGGTTCTTCACGAAGTCGACCCGCGACAGCACCTTCATGCCGTTCGCCGCGACCATGCCGAACATCACGATGCCCGCACCGCCGAGCACGAAAGCCGGCACCGAAGCGACCACTTGCGCCATCTTCGGGAACAGCCCCAGCAGCACCAGAATCACGCCGCCCATTGCGCAGACGAAGCGGCTCTTCACGCCCGTCACGCCGATCAGGCCGACGTTCTGCGAGAACGAGGTATGCGGAAACGAGTTGAAGATGCCGCCGATCAACGTGCCCAGACCGTCGACGCGCAGACCGCGCACCAGCGCTTTCTGATCGACTGGGCGATCCACCATGTCGCCGACCGCGAGGAACATGCCGGTCGATTCGATGAAGGTGACGAACATCACGGTGATCATCGTCGCGATCGACAGCGGATCGAAATGCGGCAGGCCGAAGTGGAACGGCATCACGAAGCCGACCCACGGTGCGTGCGTGACGCCGTCCATGTTGACGCGGCCGAGCGCCAGCGCGATCACGAAGCCCGCGACGATGCCGAGCAGCACCGAGATGTTGGCGAGGAAGCCCTTGGCGAACTTGTTGATGAGCAGAATCAGCATCAGCACGATGAACGACAGGCCGAGATAGACCGGATTGCCGTAGTCGGGATTGCCGACGCCGCCGGCCGCCCAGTTGATGCCGACTTCCATCAGCGACAGACCGATCACCGAGATCACCACGCCGATCACGACCGGCGGGAAGAAGCGCAGCAATTTGCCGACTGCGGGCGCAAGCAGAATACCGACCACCCCGGCCGCGATGGTCGAGCCGAAGATGTCGAGAATGCCGAGCGAAGGATTGGTGCCGATCGCGACCATCGGACCGACGGCCGCGAACGTGCAGCCCATGATGACCGGCAGACGAATGCCGAAGATCCACAAGCCGAGCGTCTGGATCAAGGTGGCGATGCCGCAGGAAAACAGATCGGCGCTGATGAGGAAAGCGATCTGGTCTTTCGGCAACTTGAGTGCCGCGCCAATGATCAGCGGCACTGCGACTGCACCGGCGTACATCACCAAAACGTGCTGAACGCCGAGGGTAAGCAACTGGCCTGCGGGCAGTCGCTCGTCGCACGGGTGAACCGTGTTCGATTGCATATCGTCTGTCTCCACCATCTGGGTTTTGGAATGACTCCAAGGTATCGGGGACGAAATAGTGGAACAAGACCACTGGGGCCTATTCCGGCATTCCCGGCAACGATATGCACGAGGGCCGTTTGAAAGGCAGATTAAAGCGGTGCGCCGGGTCCACCGGCGGTCAGCCCTTTGTAGCGGCGATGCGCGGTCACGCGTTGCAAGGGCCAGGGTCGACGCGATATGTGTGAGAATCAATGAGGTGTATCTCACTCGACGCATAGTCCTGTTTTGGCGCAACGCGCGGCGTGGCGGGGTTAACCCGCGAATCGACTGATTTGGTCGTGTTCGCACGCGTTGTCGGACTCGCGCTTCGGTGGGGCAAAACTAGGCTTCCCGAGCGCTTTCCGAGTACCCACCTTCCTGCACTTTTTTGACGCTCTATCGCCCATGAGTTTTCTCGGCATCGACCTCGGCACCGGTTCCCTCAAAGTAGCAATCGTCGACACGAACGGCCACGAGCAAGCGGTGGCGAGCGTCGCGTATGCCATCGAAACACCGCAGCCAGGCTGGGCCGAAACATCGGTACAGACATGGTGGCGCGCGTTGTGCGAAGCGGCGGCGCGTTTGCCTGAAGGACTGCGTCGCGAAGTCGAAGCGATCGGCTTCTCCGGCCAGATGCATGGCGTGGTGCTGATCGACGAGGCGGGCGAGGCCGTGCGTCCCGCGATGCTGTGGCCCGACACGCGCGCACTGGCCTTGCTCGATCAATGGCCCGAGCCGCAGCCGAATCCGGTGGCGCCCGGCATGGCGGGTCCGCTGCTGCGCTGGATCGTATTGCATGAGCCGCAAACCGCGCGTCGCACGCGTTGGGCGTTGCAGCCGAAGGACTGGCTGCGCGTCGCGTTGGGCGGCGCGGTTGCCACCGATCCCTCCGACGCCTGCGCGACTGCGCTCGCCGATCCCGCCGGCGTGTGGGACACGGCGCTGCTGAAGCGGCTCGACATTCCGACGGATTGGTTCGCACCGTTGGCGCCGTCGTATGCGGCGGGTGGCGTGTTGTCGGAGGAAGCGGGACAGGCGCTCGGCTTGCGCGCCGGCATCGTGCTCGCGACCGGCGCCGCCGACACGCCCTGCGCGGCGCTAGGCAGCGGCCTCGCGCGCGAGGGCGACGCCTTGCTCACCACCGGCACCGGTGGACAGATCATCGTGCTCTCCAGGCAGGAACCCGCAGCCGTCAGGGGCCTGCATCGATATCGTGCGGCGAGCGATCACTGGTATCGGATGGCGGCGATGCAGAACGTGGGCATCGCGCTGGAGCGCGTGCGCGGATGGCTGTCGTATGAATGGACGGAGGCTTATCGCGATGCGTTCGCCGAATCCGACGACACCGCCAGCGCGCCCGACCTCACGTTTCTCCCTTACCTCACCGGCGAACGCACGCCCTGGCTCAATCCCTCCGCACGTGGCGGCTGGCTCGGACTCGCGCTCGACCACACGCGCGGCTCGATGATGCGCGCGGCATTCGAAGGCGTTGCGTTCTCGCTGCGCGCCGGGCTCGACGCGATTCGCGCGAGCGGCGCAACGGTGACGAGGCTGAAGCTGGCGGGCGGCGGTTCCGTCGATGCACGCTGGCGTCAATTGCTGGCCGATGCGCTCGACGTCGAACTCCACGCGGTCGATTGCCCCAACGCCGCGCCGCGTGGCGCGGCGATCCTCGGCGGTCTCGCGAGCGGGCATTGGCATGCGGGCGACCTTCCCACACTCGCGCCGGGTGCGACGCGAGTCGCGGCTGCGCAAGGCGACACAGCGCTCGCTGAACGGTATGCACGCTTTCTCGATCTGTACGCGAGGGTGGAACCGTGGTTTAACCGCACGCCGCCCGGTAAGTAACGCGATGTCCGGTATGGACAATGCCGTGACGCGCTTTGCAATACCATGACGGTTTTCGCGCGCTAACGTATAGCTCGGCCCATTGCGCCGAGCCGAATGTGGCAACGCCGATTTTCGACGCGGCACGCGCAGCGCCGTCGCCTCGAAAACAAAGATGCAATCAGACCCGACACACGCGCGTCGCCGCTAACTCTTTCGCGACGCGCCACGCATCAACCGATTCACACGAACAGGAGCAATCACGATGAAAACCAAAGCAGCTATCGCATGGAAAGCAGGCGCCCCGTTGACGATCGAGGAAGTCGATCTGGAAGGCCCGCGCGCCGGTGAAGTCCTGATCGAGGTGAAGGCCACGGGCATTTGTCACACCGATTACTACACGCTCTCGGGCGCGGACCCGGAAGGGATTTTTCCGGCGATTCTGGGTCATGAAGGTGCAGGCGTGATCGTCGATACGGGGCCGGGCGTCGGCACGTTGAAGAAAGGCGATCACGTGATTCCGCTCTACACGCCCGAATGCCGTCAGTGCAAGTTCTGCCTGTCGCGCAAGACGAATCTGTGTCAGGCGATCCGCTCGACGCAAGGCAAGGGCCTGATGCCCGATGCCACCTCGCGCTTCTCGCTCGACGGCAAGCCGCTGTTTCACTACATGGGCACGTCCACGTTTTCGAACTACATCGTCGTGCCGGAAATCGCGGTGGCGAAGGTGCGTGAAGACGCGCCGTTCGACAAGATCTGCTACATCGGTTGCGGCGTGACGACGGGCGTCGGCGCGGTGGTGTATTCGGCGAAGGTCGAAGCGGGTGCGAACGTGGTCGTGTTCGGGCTCGGCGGCATCGGCCTCAACGTGATTCAAGGCGCGAAGATGGTCGGCGCGGACAAGATCATCGGCGTCGATCTCAATCCGGGTCGCGTCGAGCTGGCGAAGAAATTCGGCATGACGCACTTCATCAACCCGAACGAAGTCGAGAACGTGGTCGATCACATCGTGCAACTCACCGATGGCGGCGCGGACTATTCGTTCGAATGCATCGGCAACACGAAGGTGATGCGTCAGGCGCTCGAATGCACGCACAAGGGCTGGGGCCAGTCGTTCATCATCGGCGTGGCGGCGGCGGGCGAGGAAATCAGCACGCGCCCGTTCCAGCTGGTGACGGGCCGCGAGTGGAAGGGCTCGGCCTTCGGCGGCGCGCGCGGGCGCACGGACGTGCCGAAGATCGTCGACTGGTACATGGAAGGCAAGATCAACATCGACGATCTGATCACGCACCGTCTGCCGCTCGAACGCATCAACGAGGGCTTCGATCTGATGAAGAAGGGCGAGTCGATCCGCTCGGTCGTGCTCTACTAACGCGGCAGCCAAAGGAGCATCGTGATGCTTGAACTTCTGTCGTCGCACGCCTGTCATGGCGGCGAGCAGCGCATCTATCGGCACGACTCGCAGACCATCGGTCTGCCGATGCGCTTCTCGGTGTACCTGCCGCCGCAGGCGTTGCAGGCCAATGCAAACGTGCCCGCGCTGTTCTACCTCGCGGGCCTCACCTGCACGGAAGAAACTTTTCCGATCAAGGCAGGCGCGCAGCGCTTCGCGGCGCAACATGGCATAGCGTTGATCTCGCCGGATACGAGTCCGCGCGGCGCGGGCGTGCCGGGGGAAAGCGCGGCGTGGGACTTCGGTGTGGGCGCGGGTTTTTACGTCGACGCGACCCAGCAGCCGTGGGCCACGCATTACCGCATGTACTCATACGTGCGGGACGAACTGCGCGAAACGGTGCTCGCGAATCTGCCCGTGGATGGCGCGCGTCTGGGCATCTTCGGGCATTCGATGGGCGGCCACGGCGCGTTGATGCTGGCGCTGCGCAATCCGGAAATCTATCGCTCGGTGTCGGCGTTCGCGCCGATTGCCGCGCCGACGCGTTGCCCGTGGGGCGAAAAAGCGTTGGGTGGCTATCTGGGCGATGACCGCGAGGCGTGGAAACAGTACGACGCGAGCGAACTGGTGGCGCAGGCGTCGCACAAGTTCGCGGCGGGGATTCTGGTCGATCAGGGACTCGCGGATCAGTTCCTGGCAGAGCAGTTGAATCCGGATCTGTTCGAAGCCGCGTGCCAGGCGGCGGGGCAGCCGCTGACGTTACGGCGTCACGCCGGCTACGATCACGGCTACTACTTCATCTCGACGTTCGTCGAGGACCATCTCGCGCATCACGCGAAGGTGTTGCTCGGCTGAAGCCGGACCGCACGACGGTGAGGATGATGATGACGGCGGCGCGGGTTGGCGCGGCCGTCGTCATTCCGACTTCGGCTCAATGCCGTTTCAACAGACTCCCGCCATACACGATTGCCGACAGCACGGTAATCCAGAAACTCGTCGGCCAATCGGTGTAGAACGCGAGCGTCAGTCCCAGCCACGCTTGCAGCAGCGCAAACACAGCGGCCAGCACGAGGCCGGTCGACAGCCGCGTCGTCATGTTCTGTGCGGCGGCGGCCGGCCCGACCATCAACGTGAACACCAGCAAGACCCCGACGATCTGCGTACAGGCCGCGACAGCCAGCGCAGCGATGGCGAGAAACAGCACCGACACGAGGCGCAGCGATACGCCTTTGGCTTCGGCCAATTCGGGCTGCAACGAAGCGAACAGCAGGGGGCGCATGATTGCCGCGAGCGCGAGCAAACTGATCACGCCCAACGCTGCCAGCACGCCGAGCGTCGATGCGTTCACGCCGAGTACGTTACCGAACAGCAGCGCGGTGACTTGCGTGGCGTACGCCGTGAAGAAGTGCAGAAACAGCAGACCAAAACCGAGCGACAGCGACAGGATCACGCCGATCGCCACATCGCGTCCGGCGAGCCGCTCGCCGAGCGCGCCCATGCCGACGCCCGCCGCGAGCGTAAAGCCGATCATCCCCCAGATCGGCGAGATGCCGATCAGCACCGCACCCGTCGCGCCGGTGAAGCCGACGTGCGAGAGCGCGTGGCCCGCGAAGGTCTGTCCGCGCATCACCAGAAAGTAGCCCACCACGCCCGCCAGCACCGCGACGATCCCCGACGCCGCGAATGCGTTCACCATGAAATCGTATTCAAACATCGTGCGTGTGTCCGTCGCGTGAGTCGTGCTGATGGGAGTGGCCGTGCGAGTGGCCATGGGAATGCGAATGCGCGTGGCCGTGACCGCCGTTCTCGTCGTGTTCGTGCTCGTGATCGTGCTTCTCGACTTCGACATCGCCCGACATCACGAAGATGCGGCCGTTCACGCGCATTACGTCGATCGGCGAACCGTAGAGGCGCGACAGGACGGGGCGCGTAATCACTTCGTCGACCGTGCCGAGGGCCGCCACGCCGCTGCCGAGATACAGCACGCGGTCGAGCGAGTTCAGCAGCGGATTCAGTTCATGCGCCGAGAACAGTACGGCAATGCCGAGTTCGCGTTGCACGCGCCGCACCAGTTCGACCACGCTCTTCTGATGATGCGGATCGAGGCTGATGAGCGGCTCATCCAGCAACAGCAGTTTCGGGTTGCCGAGCAGACACTGCGCGAGCAGCAAGCGCTGACGCTCGCCACCGGACAACTCCGATAAAGGCCGTTCAGCCAGCTTGCGGCCGCCCACCAGATCCAGCACGCGCTCGACATCGGCGCGGGTTTTGGCGTCCGCGTGGGGCAGGCCCCAGCGGTGGCCGTCGGCCGCCATCGCGACGAAATCGCGGCCACGTACGCGCCGGCCGGCGAGTGCGCTGCGCGTCTGCGGCATATAGCCGATCGATGCATTGCCGCGTTCGACCGGCTGCCCCAGCACGCGAATCGCGCCGCTCGACGCCGGCACGAGGCCGAGCACCGCGCGCATCAGCGTGGTCTTGCCCGCGCCGTTCGGCCCGAGCACGCCGATGAATTCGCCCTGGTTCACCACGAAGCCGGTGTCGCGCAGGATCGTGCGGCCGCCGAGTTCGAGCGTGACCTGCTCGAGTTCGAGCACGGCCGCATTCGACGGGGCGCTCACGGGCGTCATGGCTGGCGCGCTGTGGCCAGTCAGCGTCATGGTGTCTTTCCTTTGGCGCCGGAAGCCGCTGCCGCGTTCGCGCCGCCCGCATCGCCCGAGGAAGCCAGCGCCGTGCTCAAGGCGTCGAGCTGCGTCAGCATCCACGTCTGGTAGGTCTTGCCGGCCGGTTCGGTTTCGGTGACGCTCATGGTCGGCACCTTCGATTGCTGCGCGAGCTTCAACATGCGTTTGGTCAGGGCCTCGGTTGCCTGGCTGTTATAGATCAGAACACGGACGCGCTTCTCGCGCAGATCGCGTTCGAACGCGGCGATATCGGTCGCGCTGGCTTCGGTGTCGTTCATCGTGGCGAGCTGGAAGCGCAGATTGCGCATGCTCAGGCCCACCGCGTCCGACATATAGCCGAACACCGGTTCGGTCGCCGTGACCGGCACGCCCGCGTAGCGGCCATGCAGGTCGGCGACCCTGGCGTCGATCGGCTTGAGCGAATCGAGAAACTTCGCGAGGTTCGCATCGTACGCCGACTTGTGCGCCGGGTCAGCCGCCACGAGCGCGGCGCTGACCGCGCGCGCCACCTTGGGCATGGTCGCCGGGTCGTACCAGAGATGCGGATTATCGCCGCCTTTCTTGCCAGTCAGCTCGGCGGCGACGATCGTCGTGCGGTTGGTGCCCTTCGACGCAGCCAGCAGTTTCGCCATCCACGGATCGTAGTCGGCGCCGTTATAGACCACAAGGCTCGCGTGCTGCAAGGCGCGTGCGGTCTTCGGACTGGCTTCGAACAGATGCGGGTCCTGGTCCGGGTTGCTGAGAATGCTCGTCACGTCGACACGATCGCCGCCCAGTTGCTGCACCACGTCGCCGTAGAAATTCTCGGCGGCGACCACCGGGATTTTCGCGTCGGCGGCGAGCGCGTCGTGACTGAACGCGAGCACGGCCGCGGCGCCGATGGCCACGTACCTCGACAGCTTCAGCGCACGCTGCGCCCCGTTCAACATCGAGCCGAGTTTCTTCATCGTTGTGTCCTGCTGCGTGAGGGTTGAGTGAGTCACTGCCGTTAGGAACCGCTGTATCCGTTTGACGCGAGCCTCATGCCGATGCGCCCGCAGGCCGCGCCGCACGGGCGCAAAGAGCGCACAAGCCGCTGAGCTCGACCACCTGGCGATGCACCTCGAAGCCATGCGCCGGCTCGCTATGCGAGAGCTGCTCGGCGAGTTCGTCGCCGGGAATCTCGACGGTCGCGCCGCAGCCGTCGCACATCAGAAACTGGCTGCGATGCGGCACACCGATCTCGCAGCAAGCCACGAACGCATTCTTCGATTCGATCCGATGGACGAAGCCGTGCGCCACCAGAAAGTCCAACGCACGGTAGATGGTGGTGGGCGGCATGCGGCCGCGCTGCGGCGCAAGCGCGTCCAGCAGCTCGTAAGCGCCGACCGGCCGCTCGCTGGCAAGGACCGCCTCATACACCTGACGACGCAGCGGTGTCAGCGCGATGCCATGCAAGGCGGCGTGCGCCTCGGCGTGGGCGAGCCGCACGGCGTGCTGTTCTGCAATCGATGAAGCCATGGGGCGAACCTCGGGATCGGGCGAGGTCGCAATGATATAACGTATCTCAATTTTTTGTCAGCGGCTTGCGCAGAAAGAGATTGGGCGGCCTGCGATTTCTCGTATTAGTGTTGTGCGAGGCACGCGAAGCAACGTCAGGAACCTGCCGCGCTGCACCATCGAAATCTGTCGGAGCGCCTTGACATGACCCGGTCCATATCCGATCATTCGATCACTAACAGAGCAATTGTTCGCGCAACGAGCGTTCGCTCACCGCGCCTCAAGATGCGAAACAAACCGGAGACAGGCAGTGGCGGCACGATTGCAAGACAAGGTGGCCATTCTGACGGGTGCAGCAAGCGGGATCGGTGAAGCCGTGGCCCGCCGTTATCTCGACGAAGGCGCGCGCTGCGTGCTGGTCGACGTGAAGCCCGCGGACAGTTTCGGCGACGCACTGCGCGCCACTTATGGCGAGCGCATCCTCACCGTCGGCGCCGACGTCACCCGCCGCGACGACATTCAACGCATCGTGGCCAGCGCGCTGGAGCGCTTCGGCCAGATCGACATCCTGTTCAACAACGCGGCGCTCTTCGATATGCGCCCGATCCTCGACGAATCCTGGGACGTGTTCGACCGCCTCTTCGCGGTCAACGTGAAGGGCATGTTCTTCCTGATGCAGGCCGTCGCCCAGCAGATGGTCGAGCAGGGCCACGGCGGCAAGATCGTCAATATGTCGTCGCAAG
The DNA here is from genome assembly GCF_900996225.1 of Paraburkholderia sp. BCC1884. GTDB lineage: Bacteria > Pseudomonadota > Gammaproteobacteria > Burkholderiales > Burkholderiaceae > Paraburkholderia. Next base: position 200,561 of record NZ_CAAJGL010000134.1, read on the forward strand.
CCGGGCGGCGCGGCGAGGCGCTGGTGTCGCACTACTGCGCGACCAAGGCCGCCGTGCTCAGCTACACGCAATCCGCCGCACTCGCTCTCGCGCCGCACAAGATCAATGTGAACGGCATTGCGCCGGGTGTCGTCGATACGCCGATGTGGAAGGAAGTCGACGCGCTCTTCGCCCGTTATGAAAATCGGCCGCTCGGCGAGAAGAAGCGCCTGGTGGGTGAAGCGGTGCCGCTCGGCCGCATGGGTGTGCCGGAGGACCTGACCGGCGCCGCCCTGTTTCTCGCGTCGGCGGATGCCGACTACATTACCGCGCAAACGCTGAACGTCGACGGCGGCAACTGGATGAGTTGAAGCAGGCACGTGCGCGCGCGTGATCCATGGTCATTCCCGTAGAACAAACGCAGCACCACATAACGTACGAGAAAGGAGACAACACATGAAACCAGTCCTCAAATCCGCGCTGAAGGCGGCTAGCGCCGGTGCTATCGCGTGCTTTGCGATGCACGCATCGGCCGCGACGGTCACGATCGCCACGTTGAACAATCCGGACATGATCGAGTTGAAGAAACTCTCGCCTGAATTCGAAAAGGCCAATCCGGACATCAAGCTGAACTGGGTGATTCTCGAAGAAAACGTGCTGCGTCAGCGCGCCACCACCGACATCACGACCGGCAGCGGCCAGTTCGACGTGATGACGATCGGCGCCTATGAAACGCCGCAATGGGGTAAGCGCGGCTGGCTCACGCCGCTCACGAATCTGCCCGCCGATTACGATCTGAACGACGTCGTGAAGACGGCCCGCGACGGCCTCTCGAGCGGCGGCCAGTTGTACGCGCTGCCGTTCTACGTCGAAAGCTCGATGACGTATTACCGCAAGGATCTGTTCGCGGCCAAGGGCCTGAAGATGCCGGATCAGCCGACCTACGACCAGATCCAGCAATTCGCCGACAAGCTCACCGACAAGGCCAACGGCATGTACGGCATCTGTCTGCGCGGCAAGGCCGGTTGGGGTGAAAACATGGCGTTCGCGACGACGGTCGTGAACACCTTCGGCGGCCGCTGGTTCGATGAAAAGTGGAATGCGCAACTGACCTCGCCGGAATGGAAGAAGGCGATCACGTTCTACGTCGATCTGCTGAAGAAAGACGGCCCCCCGGGAGCGAGTTCGAACGGCTTCAACGAAAACCTGACGCTGATGTCCTCGGGCAAGTGCGCGATGTGGATCGATGCAACCGTGGCCGCCGGCATGCTGTACAACAAGCAGCAATCGCAGATCGCCGACAAGGTCGGCTTCGCCGCTGCACCGACGGCCGTGACGCCGAAGGGCTCGCACTGGTTGTGGGCGTGGGCGCTGGCGATTCCGAAGTCGTCGAAGCAGACTGATGCCGCCAAGAAGTTCATTGCGTGGGCGACGTCGAAGCAGTACATCGAACTGGTCGCGAAGGACGAAGGCTGGGCCTCGGTGCCGCCGGGAACGCGTCAATCCACTTATGCGCGCCCCGAGTACAAGCAGGCCGCTCCGTTCGGCGACTTCGTGCTGAAGGCGATCGAAACGGCTGACCCGGATCATCCGACGCTCAAGCCGGTGCCGTACACCGGTGTGCAGTTCGTCGGCATCCCCGAGTTCCAGTCGTTCGGTACCGTGGTCGGTCAGAGCATTTCCGGCGCAATCGCCGGACAGATGACAGTCGACCAGGCGCTGGCCGCCGGCAATGCGACCGCGAATCGCGCAGTGCAGCAGGCTGGCTATCAGAAGTAACCGCGGTGACGCGTGAAAGTCACGCGTCACCAGGCCACACGCATCAAGTGGCACGCGCCGGCTGACGCCCGTCAGCCGGCTCACGCAGCACAGCGGGCCGTCCCCGCCGCGCGCGCCGCGACATCGCAGGATGTGGCGGCAGCCATGCGGGTCGAGGCGGCGTAGGCGGTTGGCCCGCGCATTACCGAACAGGTGGTCCACCATGCGTCCTCTGCGCCTACCTCTCATGCATGCCCAGCCCCAGACCGAAAAAGAACGCGAAGTTCGTAAAGCCAATTCCGCCCGCTGGCTAGTTTCGCCGTCGGTCGCGGTCCTCGTGTTGTGGATGGCGATTCCGCTCGCGATGACGATCTGGTTTTCGTTCTCGCGCTACAACCTGTTGAATCCGGACCTCAAAGGTTTCGCCGGTCTCGACAACTACAAATACCTCGCGACCGATCCGTCATTCGGCCCCTCGATCGGCCACACCCTCGAACTGATCATCTCGGTGCTGGTGATTACCGTGGTCGGCGGCGTGCTGATGTCGATCCTGTTCGACCGCAAGTTCTACGGTCAGGGCATTGCGCGGTTGCTTGCCATCGCCCCGTTCTTCGTGATGCCGACCGTCAGCGCGCTGATCTGGAAGAACATGATCCTGCACCCGGTGTACGGTCTGATCGCACAGGGTATGCGCGCCATGGGCATGACGCCGATCGACTGGTTCGCTGAATATCCGCTGACCGCCGTGATCATGATCGTCGCGTGGCAGTGGTTGCCGTTTGCGTTCCTGATTCTGTTCACCGCGATCCAGTCGCTCGATCAGGAGCAGAAAGAGGCGGCGCGTATCGATGGCGCAGGGCCGTTCTCGATGTTCTTCTACATCACGCTGCCTCACCTGAAACGGGCGATCGCGGTGGTGGTGATGATGGAAACGATTTTCCTGCTGTCGATCTTCGCCGAAATCTATACGACCACCGGCGGCGGTCCCGGCACGGCGACCACCAACCTGTCGTACCTGATCTATTCGCTCGGCCTGCAACAGTTCGACGTCGGTCTCGCTTCGGCGGGCGGCATTCTCGCTGTGGTGCTGGCTAACGTCGTGTCGTTCTTCCTCGTGCGGATGCTCGCGAAGAACCTGAAAGGGGAGTACGAAAAATGAGCCACGTTGCCTCCACTCCGGCGTCCACCTCGACGCCCATGACCGTACCGGCGAAGTCGCCGTTTGCCGCAATCCGCCGTGGCATTCCTGGCGTGATTGCCTGGCTCGTCGCGTTGCTGCTGTTTTTCCCGATCTTCTGGATGACGATCACCGCGTTCAAGACGGAGCAGCAGGCTTACGCGTCGTCGCTGTTTTTCGTGCCGACGCTGGATAGCTTCCGCGAGGTGTTCGCACGCAGCAATTACTTTTCGTTCGCGTGGAATTCGGTGCTGATTTCGGCGGGTGTCACGGTGCTGTGCCTGATTCTCGCCGTGCCGGCCGCCTACGCGATGGCGTTTTTCCCGACGCGCCGCACGCAGAAAGTGCTGCTGTGGATGCTGTCGACCAAGATGATGCCGTCGGTCGGCGTGCTGGTGCCGATCTATCTGCTGTGGAAGAACACCGGCCTGCTCGATACGGTATCGGGTCTGGTGATCGTCTACACGCTCATCAATTTGCCGATCGCGGTGTGGATGTCGTTCACGTACTTCGCCGAAATTCCGCGCGACATTCTCGAAGCCGGGCGGATCGACGGCGCCAAGACCTGGCAGGAAATCGTCTATCTGCTGATGCCGATGTCGCTGCCGGGGCTCGCCTCCACGGCGCTGCTGCTGGTGATCCTGTCATGGAACGAAGCGTTCTGGAGTATCAACCTGTCGAGTTCGAATGCGGCGCCGCTGACCGTCTTCATTGCCTCGTATTCGAGTCCTGAGGGCTTGTTCTGGGCCAAGCTGTCGGCGGCTTCGCTGCTGGCCGTGGCGCCGATCCTGATCGTCGGCTGGCTGTCGCAGAAGCAACTGGTGCGCGGCCTCACGTTCGGGGCGGTGAAATGACCGCAGCGACCGCGGTAACGATAGCCAGCAATCGTGCGCTGATCTGCGACTGCGACGGTGTGCTGATCGACAGTGAAGCCGTGGCGGCGCGCATGCTGGTGCACGAACTCGAAGCGCGTTGGCCAGGCGTCGACGTCGAGCCGGTGGTGCTGCCGCTGCTCGGCTTACGCATCGAGGCCGTATTGCAGGGTACGGCGACGCAACTCGGCAAAAGCCTGAGCGTCGCCGACATCGATGCGATTCGTCGCGCGGTGGAAGCCGCGGCCATGCAAGCCCCGGCGGTGGACGGCATCGAAGCGGCGCTTGCTCAGGTGCCGCTCATCAAGGCGTGCGCGAGCAACAGCTTCCGTCCGTATGTCGAATCCGTACTGACGCGCACTGGCCTCGTGAAGTTTTTCGGTGACCGCCTGTTCTGCGCCGACACGGTGCCGAATCCGAAGCCCGCGCCCGATGTCTATCTGGCGGCCGCCGCGAGTTTAGGCCTCGCGCCCGCCGCGTGCCTCGTGGTGGAAGACAGTGTGACGGGCGTGACGGCGGCGACGGCGGCAGGCATGACCGTGCTCGGCTTCATCGGCGGCGGCCATGCGAGCAATGCGCAAATCGACAAGTTGCACGCGGTCGGCGCGCGTCACGTATTCGACGACATGCAGCAGTTGCCCGATCTGGTCGCGCAATGGACGCTCAGCGCGACGGCGGCGGCGCCCTGAGTGCGGCCACTCTGGCGCGGCGACCCGGACCGCAGGGACAACCGGTAGGCAACATTGAGTAACCAGCAAGCAATGCACGAGCAACACACAGCATTACACGGAGACACATCATGGCAAGCGTAACTCTGCGCAACATCAGAAAAGCTTACGACGACAACGAAGTGATGCGCGACATCAACCTCGACATCGCGGACGGCGAGTTCGTCGTGTTCGTGGGCCCGAGCGGTTGCGGCAAATCCACGCTGATGCGCATGATCGCCGGCCTGGAAGACATCACCAGCGGCGACCTGACCATCGACGGCATGCGCGTGAACGACGTGGCACCCGCCAAGCGCGGCATCGCGATGGTGTTCCAGTCGTACGCGCTGTATCCGCACATGACGCTCTACGACAACATGGCATTCGGCCTGAAACTCGCCGGCACCAAGAAACCGGAGATCGACGCGGCGGTGCGCAATGCAGCCAAGATTCTGCACATCGACCATCTGCTCGATCGCAAGCCGAAACAACTGTCGGGCGGCCAGCGTCAGCGGGTGGCGATCGGCCGCGCGATCACGCGCAAGCCGAAGGTGTTCCTGTTCGACGAACCCCTGTCGAACCTCGACGCCGCGCTGCGCGTGAAAATGCGCCTCGAATTCGCGCGTCTGCACGATGAACTGAAGACCACGATGATCTACGTGACGCACGATCAGGTCGAAGCGATGACGCTGGCGGACAAGATCGTGGTGTTGTCGGCGGGCAATCTGGAGCAGGTCGGCAGCCCGACCATGCTGTATCACGCGCCGGCCAACCGGTTCGTCGCGGGCTTCATCGGCTCGCCGAAAATGAACTTCATGGAAGGCGTGGTGCAGTCGGTCACGCACGACGGCGTGACGGTGCGCTATGAAACCGGCGAGACGCAGCGCGTGGCGGTGGAGCCGGGCGCGGTCAAGCAGGGCGACAAGGTGACAGTCGGCATCCGCCCGGAGCACCTGCATGTCGGCACGACCGACGACGGCATCTCGGCCCGCACGATGGCCCTCGAATCGCTCGGCGACGCGGCCTATCTGTATGCAGAATCGAGTGTCTCGCCGGACGGCCTGATCGCGCGAATTCCGCCGCTCGAACGCCATACCAAGGGCGAAATGCAGAAGCTCGGCGCCACCCCCGAGCATTGCCATCTGTTCGACAGCGCAGGGAAAGCATTCCAGCGTAAGATCGTCGAAGTGCTGGCCGCGTGATGAGTTGGGAAAGCGGCGGGCGCGCCGCTTTCCTCGTAGTTTTCCTCATCGTCACGCTCTGGAAACGCTCATGCCCGCCTACGTCGTCATCACGCGCGAGAAAACGCACGACTCCGCCAAACTCGAAGAATACAAACAGGTTGCCCCTGCAACGTTCGAACAGCATCCCGTGATGCTGCTCGCGAGCCACGGTCGCAGGGAAGTGGTGGAAGGTCCCGGGATCGAGGATATTCTGATCCTCGAATTCACCAGCTACGATGAAGCCGTGGCGTGGTATCGCAGTCCGGCGTATCAGGCCGTCAGCGAGACGCGCCGGGAGGGCGCGGATTACCGCATCATCATCACGGAAGGTTTGCCGATGGTGTAGCGCGTCCGGCGCTCAGGCTTCGAGCGCGGCGCGGGCGCACAACTCGTCGGTCACCAGTCCCGACAGCCAGCCGCCTTTGAGCACCGCGATCAATGCCTCGCGCTTGCGCTCGCCGCCGGCGAAGCCGATGGTCGGGCGCCGCGGCGGCGAATCGAGTGCGATGCTCGTCACGCGGCGGCCAGTCGGCGATTCGACGTGCGCGCCGGCGGCATCGATCGGCAGTCCCAGCATTTCGGCCACCGCGCCGTTCTGCATCAATTCCTTCACTTCCGCCGACGTAATGAAGCCGTCTTCGTGCAGCGGGCATTTCGGCCCGATATTGCCGATCCCGACAAAGGCGACATCGGCGTCCGCCGACAGCGACTCGACGATCCGGTACAGCCGGTGATTGCACCACTGCGCGCGCTCGGCTTCGCTATCGGCGAGCAAAGGCGCGGGCAGCAGAAAATGCTTGCCGCCGGTCTTCTCGGAGATGTGCAGCGCGACGTCGTAGCGGTTCGAGGAGCCGTCCTGGGCGATCGCCCCGACCATCGAGACCAAGCGGTGCTGCGGACGCTCCAGTTGCGCGATCTGATCGACCGCGGCTTTCAGCGTACGGCCGCTGCTGACGGCGACCACCATCGGTTTTTCTTCGCCGAGATAGCGCTCCATCACCTGCGCGCCGGCCACTGCCAGTTTGCGGTCCACTTCTTCGGAGGTATCGCTGTCGATCGGCACGACCTCGCACATGCTCAGGCCGTAGCGTTTCGACAGTTGATCGGCGAGCGAGAGGCAGTCGGCGAGTTGATGATCCACGCGCACGCGAATCAGATTCTTTTCGACCGCGAAGGCGACCAGCCGCTGCGCGACCGGCCGCGACACCTGCAGCTTTTCGGCGATCTCGTTCTGGGTATTGCCTGCAACGTAGTAGAGCCACGCGGCGCGGGTAGCAAGATCTAATTTTTCTGTGGACTTGGGCACGGTGACGGTTCGCTTGAAGTGCGCCGATGATAGCAGCCGGTTTTCCTGTCTCGACGGAAGCCGGCTGCGGATGGCCGGTCAGGCAAGCGGTTGCCGCGCGGGGTCGAACAACGGCCGCACGTGGCGATACAGCGAGCGATAGGCTTCGAGCCGCGCGCGCAGTTCGGCATGGCGGCGCGGGTTCGGCGTGAACTCTTTTTCGATCGGCGGTTTGGACAGCACCGTGGCCGGGTCGCCGCCGGCGGCTAGCCAGCCGAGCCGCGCCGCGCCGAGCGCCGCGCCGGTTTCGCCGCCGCCGTGCTTGCGGGTGGCGGTATCGAGCGCGTCGGCGAGCAGTTGCGCCCAGTAGTCGCTACGGGCGCCGCCGCCCAGCAGCGACAACGCCTTCGCTTCGGTACCGGCGGCGCGCAGGGCGTCGAGACCGTCCGTCAGCGCCAGCGTCACGCCTTCGAGCACGGCGTAGCCGAGCAGCGCGCGGTCGGTCGCGTGATTCATGCCGAAGAACACACCTTGCGCATACGGGTCGTTGTGCGGCGTGCGTTCACCCGACAGATACGGCAGGAAGAGCGGCGCGGTGTTCAGTGCATCGGCGGGCAGGGCTTCGATTTCGGCGAGCAAAGTGGGCTCGTCGGTGGAGGTGAGCTTGCAGACCCAGCGCAAACAGCTGGCCGCCGACAACACCACGCTCATCTGATGCCAGCGATCGGGAATCGCGTGACAGAACGCATGCACGGCGGAAGCCGGATTCGGCCGGAAACTGTCGCCGACCACGCACAGCACGCCGGACGTGCCGAGCGAGACGAAACCGTCGCCCGGTTGCGTCGCGCCGATGCCGATCGCGCTGGTGGCGTTGTCGCCGCCACCGGCCGCGACGATCACGCCGTCCTGCAAGCCGAATTCACGCGCGACGTCGGGCAGCAGCGTGCCGGACGGCGCGCTGCCTTCGCACAGACCCGGCATCTGTGCCCGTGTCATGTTGCAGGCCGCGAGCAACGAATCCGACCAGTCGCGTTTGGCGACGTCGAGCCACAGCGTGCCGGCCGCATCCGAGGGGTCGGATACCTTGCCGCCGGTCAGTTGCAGCCGCAGGTAATCCTTCGGCAACAGCACACAGGCCGTCTGCGCAAAAATCTCCGGCTCATGGCGCGCGACCCACAGCAGTTTCGGCGCGGTGAAACCGGGCATGGCGAGATTGCCGGCGACGCTGTGCAAGTCCGGCGCGCGCTCGGTCAACTCGGCGCATTCCTTGTCGCTGCGCATGTCGTTCCACAGGATCGCGGGCCGCAGCACGCGATCCTGCGCGTCGAGCAGCACGGCGCCGTGCATCTGCCCCGACAGGCCGATGCCGCGAATCTGCGCGAATTCGTCGGGATACTTCGCGCGCAAGGCGGCGAGCGCCGTGCGCGTGCCGGCCCACCAGTCTTCGGGATTCTGCTCGGCCCAGCGCTGATGCGGACGCGAAACGGTAAACGGGGAGCCAGCGGTGCCGATCACGCGTCCATCGGAGGCGAGCAGCAGAACTTTTACTTCGGACGTGCCGAGGTCGATGCCGAGATACATGGGCGCGGAACCTTCGTCGTTGGAGATGCGCTACTTTAGCCGCACAGGGCGCGCGCTGCCATGCGCATTAAGCCTGGCACCGCAGCGGTCGAAAAGCGCGAGGGCAAGGGATCAGGGGTTAAACCGCGCCGCGTCTGGCGAGCCAGACATCGACGCGAGCGAGTGCGCCCGCCAGCGCCGATTCCAGTTCCGGCGTCTGAGCCATGCTGCCCCACAGCAGACGGTCCGCCGCGAACGCCTTCAAAGGATCGGGTGCTTCGAAATAGGCGCGCGCGACGCGTTCGTCCATCACGCCGTCCTGATACGCGTACGGCAACGTGCCCGCATGCCAGCGTTCGAGGAAGCGGAAGAACAGCGCAGGCAGCATGGCGGTGGCCGCCGGCACGACGCCGCGCTCGAAACACTCGGACAGCGTCGGCGCGATGAAGCCCGGCAGCTTGGAGAAACCGTCGGCCGCGACGCGCTGGTTGGTGTCCTGGATATACGGATTGCTGAAACGTTCGAGCACCACGTCGCGATACCGTTCGAGATCGAGCGGACTCGGCGTGAGACAGGGGATCACGTCTTCGCTGACATAGTCGAAGGCGAACTTCTGGATGTCCGCGTCGAGCGTGCCTTCGTGGATGTAGTTGAGCCCGACCAGCGTGCCCGCCCACGCGATGCAGCTATGCGTCGCGTTGAGGATGCGGATCTTGGCTTCCTCGTAGGGCATCACCGAGTCCACCAGTTCCGCGCCGACCTTCTCCCAGGCGGGGCGACCCGCGATGAAGTTGTCTTCGATCACCCATTGGATGAACGCTTCGCCCATCACCGGGCAGGCGTCGTCGACGCCGGTCGCGGCCTTCACGCGTTCGCGCACGTCCGGCGTGGGACGCGGCGTGATGCGGTCGACCATCGAACTCGGCGCGGCGGTGTTGTCGTCGAACCATTGCGCGAGTTCGTTCGCGCCGCGTCGTTCGAGAAACTCGCTCATGCCGGCGTGGAAACGTTCGCCGTTGCTACGCAGGTTGTCGCAGGTTTGCAGCGTGACGGGGCCCGCGCCGCGTTTCATGCGGGCATCGAGAATCGCTGCGAGCGCGCCGTAAATGGTGGTGTGGCCGCCATCCAGGTCGGCGGCGAGATCGGGGTTGGCGGTATCGAGTTCGTCTTCTTCGTCGAGGTAATAACCGCCCTCGGTCACGGTGAAGGCGATGATCTTGCAGGCCGGATCGGCGCCGGCTTCGATCAAGCCGTCGAGGCTTTCGGTCCACGGCACCACGCGCTCGATCGAGCGGATCGTCTCGTACGCGCGCTCGCCTTGGGGCGTGACGGTTTCGAGCGTGTACACGCCGTTTTGCGCGGCGAGCGCGTCGAGCACGGCGTTCATGTCGCTGCGAATGTTGCCGACCGTGAGCGACCAGTGCGGCTCGCCGGCTACCTTGCCTTCATTCAATCGATGGAGATACCACGCCTGATGCGCGCGGTGAAACGATCCCGCGCCGATGTGCAGGATCACGTGTGCGGCCGTGCCGCTGCCTTGCCCGCTGTTCATGTGCGTCTCCTGAATGTCCTTGGCTCGCACGGCGCGATGCGTGCGTTTTTTCTTGAGTGGAGCATTTGCTCTGCGTGTGAGCGAATGATCGTACCCGGCGAAACGAAAGTCAAGGCGAGGCGCCAGGCTTTTCGTGGCGCAGCGCGGCGTGGCGGGGCTTGTGGAGTGCTCGATAGCGCATCGGCGCACGACTGCAAGGGCGTTGTCGTGCGTATTGCATTGCGTCAAAATTGACCCGGAATCGGCCAGGATCGGTACGAATGCAAAAAAGTATCAGTCGGTGGTCTCATTTTTAGTGGCGTAGCGCGCTATTGAGGGCTACGTTTCGCTATACAAGACAAAGGTCTGCGGCACGCGCGACGCGCCGCTTCAGGAGGCAGACAGTGCAACCCGATCTCGAACTCGTGGCCGTGCGCCGCGACGAATCGTTCAAAGTATGGTCGCACGGCTATCCGTACCGCACGGTGCGTTGGCACTTTCACCCCGAATACGAGATTCACCTGATCATGGCGACGACCGGCAAGATGTTCGTCGGCGACCACATCAGCAGTTTCGCGCCGGGCAATCTGGTCCTGATCGGCCCGAACCTGCCGCACAACTGGGTGAGCGAAGTGCCGGACGGCGACGTCATCGCACAGCGCAATCTGGTCGTGCAATTCGGGCAGGAATTCGTGTCGAGCTGTGTCGAAAGTTTTCCGGAGTGGCGGCAGGTCGAGGCGCTGCTCGCGGACTCGCGGCGCGGTGTCTCGTTCGGTGCGCAAACCAGCGCGGCACTGCAGCCGTTGTTTCTCGAACTGTTGACGGCGCGCGGACTGCGCCGGCTGGTGCTGTTCATGTCGATGCTCGAACTGCTGCTGAACGCGGAAGATCGCGAGATGCTGGCGAGTCCGGCGTATCAGGTCGATCCGACCGGCTTCGCGTCGACTCGCATCAATCACGTGCTCTCGTATATCGGCAAAAATCTCTCATGTGAATTGCGCGAATCGGATCTCGCGCAACTCGCCGGGCAGAGCGTGAGTGCGTTTTCGCGGTATTTCCGCCGGCACACCGGGCTGCCGTTCGTGCAGTACGTGAACCGGATGCGGATCAATCTCGCCTGTCAGTTGCTGACCGACGATGCCTTGAGCGTGACGGACATCTGTTTCAAGGCAGGCTTTAATAACCTGTCGAATTTCAACCGGCAGTTTCTGGCGGTGAAGGGGATGGCGCCTTCCAGGTTCCGGCGATATCAGCAGTTGAACGATGCGAGTCGCGATGTATCGGAGGAGGCCGCCGCGCGCGGAACGGGCATCGAAGATGCGCCGGCGATCGTGATGGCGGCGGGAGCCTCGCGTAGTGGTGTCGTGACATCGCCGGTGGCGTAGCGCCACTTCGGTCCGCTATACCGGTGCGGGGCGCGCTGCGTCGCCAGTCGGGACGTCGTGTCCGCTCAAGTACTGAAACAGCGCGCTGTCCGTCGTAATGCCCAGGCGGGCCATGCCCGAGCGCTTGTGGCGGCTGATTGTCTTCGGGCTGCGCTGCAGGCGATCGGACACGTCGGCCGCCGACAATCCCGATGCCAGCAGTCGCAGCACTTCGGCTTCGCGCGGCGACAGCCGCACCGTCGCGTTGATCCCCATCGCTTCACTAGCGCTCAGGCTGCCACGCATCCATGGCGAGAGATGGCGACGGCCGCTCGCGGCCGCGTGAATCGCAAGCGGCAGGGCTTCTGGCGAATCTGCCTTGCTCACCAGTCCCGCTACGCCGGTGCGCCAGATCGCGCGACATACGCCGACATTGCTCACGCTCGTCAGGACGATCACGCGTAGCGGGGTAAACGCGCGACGCAGATAACTGAGCAGGCGCATGCCGTCACCGTACCGCTGACCCGGCATCACGTATTCCATCACCAGCACGTCGCACGCCGTCTCGCTCAGCACTTCGATCAACGCATCCGAAGTCGATGCCACGCGAATCACGGTTCCGATGCGCAACTGCGCGATCAATCCTGCGGTACCGAGCACGAATAACGGTTGGTCATCGGCCAGCACGATTTGCAGCTTGTCCAGTTGCACGTCTTCCCCCGCTTCGCTCGATGTCATGGCTCAGGTTGTTCCTGGCGGAACGTGAGCGTCCATCATGCAACGGGTATCGGCGCAGGTTGAATGCCGAACGCCGCATGCGACCTTTCGCCGAATCGGTATGCAGCGTGTCGTGCGCAGACCGGCATGCGGCGAGGTCGCATCGTCCAGATTTGAGACGTTTCTCACACGCCAGTTTCGACGGCCACGTTACCTTGGCCTCGCAGCAACTTCGGTGTGGAACCCTTCTCTTCGTTGCGCTTCGGACCGCGTTGCGCGCCGTGCGAGGAATGTCATGGAGATTCGCTTATGAACGGACGTACGTATCGCAGATTCGACCCGCGCCATCTGGCGTTCGGGCTCACCGCTCTGGTTGGCGCAACACTGGTCCAGGCACACGGGCGTGTAACCGAGCCTGCCTCCCGTATCGTGTTGTGCACGCTACAACACAATGCGAATTGCCCTGTTGAAGCCTGGCAAGCGAATGCAATGGAGAACGGCAAGTTCTTCCCTGCCACACAGGCAGGACTCGCCGATACCGTCGCGCCCGACGATGTGCGTAACCAACTGCCGCCGAAGGATGGCGCGATTGCCGGAGGGAGCGTCAACGGCGACCTTCCGGTGTTGAACGAGCAGTCGCCGACTCGCTGGACCAAGATCCCATTGCAAGCCAACGCGGTGCAGACGTTCAAATGGGAATATGCGGCCGTGCATGCGACGCGGCGCTGGAATTACTTCATCACCCGCGCCGACTGGGACCCGGCAACACCGCTGACGCGCGCGCAGTTCGAGGCGCAACCCTTCTGCATGGTGCAGAACGCTGGGCAGCCCTATTGGCAGGCCGATCTTCAGCCGCCTCAGCCGACCGTTCATCAATGCCGGTTGCCGGATCGCACCGGCTATCAGGTCATTCTCGCGGTGTGGGAAGTGGCCGATTCGCCGCGGGCCTTCTACCAGGTGGTCGACACGTACTTCAACGACCCGAAGGGCAGTCCGGTCATGACGCCGTTCTAAGGTCTGGCGAACGGCTCACCCGATATCTATCTATCACCTTGGACACCGCTGAATCGGTTGTGATGAGAACGTCCGCGCATTCATGCGGACGTTCTCAACCACGAGGCAAGGTGAGGGTATGTCCACTTCAGTCAGCAGTACGAGTTCCAGTGCTCAGTCCAGTAACGTCGAATTGCCGTCGACGCAGGTTGTCGATCCTGCAATGCTCTCTTCGGCGGAAGCGCAGCGTTTGATCGACCGTCACGGAAGCGGCAATGGTCTTCCTGGGGACAGCGCGAATGCTCAGGCGCTAGGGAATCTTCAGGCTAACAACTTGCGCGGTAGTCCGCCGGATGATATGAGGTTTCAGACTCAGCAAACGCTGTTGCGGCAGAAGATCGAAGCGTTGCCGCAGAACGAGCGGGACTGGTTCAGCGGTATGCAGGCGCAGGGCATCAATGCGTATGAGTCGGCGACGTCGTCAGTCGATCGGCAGAAAGCCGTGCAGGCCATGGACCAGACTTTGGGCCGGCCAGTCGATGCCGCCTACAGCAAGGTCGTGGCCGACCCCATGCAGCGGATGCAACTGGAATTCGGGCAGCCGTTCGGTGCGCAATACCTGGGGCAGACGGGGCAGCGTCAGACAGCGGCGCTCGAGGGCCTGCGCAGCCGTTTCAACGACGCCACGACGCCTCAGGAGCGCGAGACATTGTTCGGTCAAGCGGTCACGATCCGTCACGGCATGCAGCAGCAGATCCAGGCTCGTCTCGGGCAGGCCATGTCGCAGACCAGTCAGCAGTGGGCCGCGGCAGACAAGGCGGTGTACGCCGCGCTCGATTCCGCCAGGAGCATGCAAAGCTCGAATACTGGCGCATCCGACAATACGATAGCGTTCTCGCGGCTGAGTGCATTCGCTCACCAGACCTTCACCTCGGAGCGCAACGCGCAGGCGTTCCAGCATCTGGCGCAGCAGCATCCCGACAGCTTCAGGGACCTGAGGAACTGGTTCGACGACGCCTCGGCGAAAACCGAATCGGCGCGCTCGGCGATCCAGAGCGATCCGTTGCGGCGGTCGCCCGATCTGCCGTCTGCGCTTGCGGACTTCACGAATCCGAAGACCGACGACCTGCACAGAGGCAACTATGGGGTGGAGCTGCTGGATCGCTATCGGGAGATGAGTCGGCGTGTCGTGGCGGGCGAGCAGATGGCTCACGCGGCCAGTCAGGGTGGCCCGATCAAGGCGGAATATCTGGATGCGCATACCCCACCCAAACCTTTATGGCAGCAACAGACGGAAGACGTGCTGGGGCGGCTCGTCATCGGCATGATTCCTGGGGTGAATCTGCTCACGGACTACATCGTGCCGGCGAAGTCGCTGTCACCGGACGTGAGAAAGGGCATCGATATCATGTCGGGTGTGTTGGGGGGCGCGCTGGGAGAAGTCAGGAAGCCGGGACTGGAGACGGACGCGCTGGGCGAATTGAAGCTTCCGCACGGCCGGTCGATCACCCAGGGCGGCGGTGCAAGTGCAAGGTTGGCCGGTCGTGAAGGCGAAGGCGCGGTGGTCGTACGCACGAAAGGTGTCGCGGTTGCAGCGAAGACACGACTCGATTTGCCCGAGTCGTATGCATCCACACCTGGCGGCAAGCTACATGCCGATCCGGCGCACCCGGATGTGCAGATCGATGAGAAGGGCCAGCGCTACATCGGCGACGGAAAACATAACTATGCGATCCGCTACGATCGCGACCATCAGACCGAGCGCGTCTATCAGCCGGACAATCCGACGAAGCCGGGTATTCCAGTCAGGCGGAATAAAGAAGGTGAATTCGAACGCCACGACGAGGTCGGTCTCAAAGGCGGCTCGCCGGGGCGCGCATTTCAAACCAGGCTGGATCAGGCGCAAGGACGACTGGAGCGCGCGCGGGCCGACCGGCAACGAGCGGAGACTGAGCTTACCGCGATCCGTGGCGAAATCCGGGCTTCCCAGAATCCGCGCGAGGACCTGCTCGCCCGGCAAAGACAGGCCCAACAGGATCGGGATTCCGCGAAGATGACGATAGCGATTGAGGAGGGGACGGTCGCGTCGGTGCGACGGGAAGCGGAGTATCACCGGCAGACGACGCAAAACGAGCTATCGCGGTTGCTAAGTCACCGCGAGGATGGCAGAAACCTCGAACGGACGACGCAGTACGAGATCAACGTGCTCGAAACCACGATGCGCATCAGTCGCAATCCGGCTGCGGACACGCAGCGAACACTTCACAAGCTAAACGACGATCTGCGTCGAATACAAACCGCGAATCGTACGTTGGACCAACGGATACTGGATACCAACCGGGAGTTGGGCGAGATACCCAGGGCCTAGCGAACTGGCCGGAACGGCGGGTCTGGCAGTGCCGTTCCGGCAAAAAGCTACAGCATCGTCCGCACATGCCAAAGCTCGGGAAACAGAACCACATCGAGCATCTTGCGAAGATAAGTCGCACCGCTGGTGCCGCCCGTGCCTTGCTTGAAGCCAATGATCCGCTCGACGGTAGTCACGTGCCGGAAGCGCCATTGCCGGAAGGCATCTTCGAGATCGACCAGTTCTTCGGCCATCTCGTACAACTCCCAGTGCTGCGAAGGATTTCGATACACCTCCAGCCAGGCGGCTTCGACGGAAGCATCGTGCGTGGTCGGCTGAGTCCAGTCCCGCGCGAGCCGGGAGGCTGAAATCTCGAACCCGCGCCGTGACAGCAAGCTCACCACTTCGTCATAAAAAGACGGCGCCTCGAGCGACGCTTTCACTTCGGCCAACACCTCCGGCCGATGCGCATGCGGCTTGAGCATCTGCTCGTTCTTGTTGCCGAGCACGAACTCGATCTGCCGATACTGGTACGACTGAAATCCCGAGGAACTCCCCAGATAAGGCCGCATTGCGGTGTATTCCGACGGCGTC
This sequence comes from Paraburkholderia sp. BCC1884, assembly GCF_900996225.1. GTDB lineage: Bacteria > Pseudomonadota > Gammaproteobacteria > Burkholderiales > Burkholderiaceae > Paraburkholderia. The sequence goes on from NZ_CAAJGL010000134.1 coordinate 216,668, forward strand.
ATCGTGGCGAGAACACTCCACGCCTGCACCAGTTGCTCCATGATCCGCGACACGCGCGCCAACATCTTGAACGCCGGCGGCAACTCGTCGCGATGCACGGCCTGCAATGCCGCCTGCAATTCGTATAGCGCGAGCTTCATCCACAGTTCGCTCGTCTGGTGCTGGATGATGAACAGCATCTCGTTGTGATCCGGCGACAGCGGATGCTGCGCGTCGAGCACCGTACCGAGCGACAGATAATCGCCGTAGCTCATCGATTCGGAAAAATCGAGCTGTGCCTCGTGCCAGCCGTCGCCCGACGTCGCGGACGAATCGGATGCGGACGTCGCAGCGACAGGTGCGGCACCGTTGCCGTATCCAAACGGACATCCCTGCGCCGGTTTTTCTTCCGGCAGTCCCGGCGTTTGCATGTGATCGTTCATGGCGCGCGCTCCTCAGGTCACCGCGCCGCGTGCGGCGAATTCAGGCGCTTTCCAGGTCTCGCGGACGAGCACCTCGCGCAGCGTCTCGACGGCGTCCCACACGTCGACGAAACGCGTGTAAAGCGGCGTAAAGCCGAATCGCAAAACGCGCGGCTCGCGGTAATCGCCGATCACGCCTCGAGCGATCAATGCCTGCATCACCTCATAGCCATGCGGATGCTCGAAGCTCGCATGTGAACCGCGTTGCGCGTGGTCACGCGGCGTCACGAGGGTCAGCGGGAACTCGCGGCAACGTGCTTCGACCAGTTCGATGAACAGGTCGGTCAACGCCAGCGATTTTTTGCGGATCGCCTGCATGTCGGTTTGCAGGAACACGTCGAGCCCACATTCGACGAGCGACATCGACACCATCGGCTGCGTGCCGCACAGGAAGCGACCGATGCCGTCATCCGGTTGATAGGTCGGGTCCATCCTGAACGGCGCGCGATGTCCCCACCAGCCCGACAGCGGCTGCGCGAAATCGTTTTGATTGCGTTTGGGCACCCACACGAACGCGGGCGAACCCGGGCCGCCGTTCAGGTATTTGTACGTGCAACCCACGGCGTAATCCGCGCCGACGCCGTTCAGATCGACCGGCACCGCGCCGGCCGAATGCGCGAGATCCCACAGCGCGAGCGCGCCCTTGTCGTGGATCAGCTTCGTCAGCGCGGCCATGTCGTGCATGTAGCCGGTGCGGTAGTTCACATGCGTGATCATGGCGATCGCGGTGTCGTCGCCGATCGCTGCGGGCAACTCGGCAGGATCGTCGACGAGACGCAGTTCATAGCCACGGTCCAGTTGCTCGATCAGTCCTTGCGCGATGTACAGATCGGTCGGGAAATTCGAGCGCTCGGAGACGATCACGCGACGCTTCGGATCGCGCGAATTGGCCACGCGCACCGCCGCCGACAGCAGCTTGAACAGGTTGATCGAAATCGTATCGGTCACCACGACTTCGTTTTCCGCCGCGCCGATCAGCGGGGCGAGCTTGTTGCCCAGGCGGCGCGGCAATTCGAACCAGCCGGCATTGTTCCAGCTGCGGATCAGGCCTTCGCCCCATTCGGCGGCGATCACGGTCTGCGCGCGTTGCGCGGCGGCGGCCGGCGGCACGCCGAGCGAATTGCCGTCCAGATAGATGGTGCCCGGCGACAGCGCGAACTGGTCGCGCAGCAGCGCCAATGGGTCGGCGCTGTCGAGCGCGAGTGCTTCGTCACGGTGGTTCATGGTGGTTCCGTCGGTCAAATCAGTCGAATCAAAAAGGGCGCAGCGGGGCGCGTTTAGCGGGAGCCGGGCAGCGCGCGCAAGACCGCGCGCACGGGACTCGCGTCGAGCGTGGTGAGCTTGAGCGGCAGCGCGATCAGTTCGTAGTCGCCGGGCGCAACGGCATCCAGCACGATGCCTTCGAGAATCGCCATGTGATGCGCGCGGATCCGGTGGTGCGCGTCCATCGTTTTCGATTCCTGCGGATCGAGCGAGGGCGTATCGATGCCGATCAGCTTCACGCCTTTGCTCGCCAGCAGGTCGATCGTCTCGGGAGCCACCGCGCAAAACGCGCTGTCCCACTGGGCGGCCGGCGCGGTTTTGTAAGTACGTAGTAAGACTCGCGCCGGCAGATTATCGAGCGAGCCGTCCAGGTGTTGTGGCGTGACAACAGGCGCGGCGCCGATGCAATGAATCACCCGGCATATCCCGAGGTAGGCATCCAGCGCCACTTCGCCGATTGCCGCGCCCTCGGCGTCGTAATGCAGCGGTGCGTCGGTGTGCGCGCCGGTGTGCGGCGAGAGCGTCAGCCGTGCGACGTTGACGGGCGAGCCCGCCTCCATGCGCCATACGCGCTCGATTCCGACCGGCGTATCGCCGGGCCAGACCGGCGTGGCGGTATCGACGGCGGGGGTGATGTCCCAGAGTGTTTGCATGTCTCCATCGGCGGATAGTGTCTATCCGGGAATGATAGGTGGCTTGCCGCGAAATGTGATTGCGAAAAAATCTCCTTCCACGCGCTGTCTTGGAACATAATTTGAGTCAAATGGGAAAGGGAGACCGAATATGAACGCGATCTCGCTCGACGCCACCGATTGCCGTATTTTGACGGTGCTTCAGCAGGAAGGACGGATCAGCAATCTGGACCTCGCGGAGCGCATCTCGCTCTCGCCATCGGCCTGTTTACGACGCCTGCGTCTGCTCGAGGAGCAGGGCGTCATCGAGCACTACCGCGCGTGTCTGAACCGCGAAGTGCTGGGTTTCGAACTGGAAGCGTTCGTGCAGGTGTCCATGCGCAACGACCAGGAGAACTGGCACGAGCGCTTCGCCGAGGCCGTGCGCGACTGGCCGGAGGTGGTCGGCGCGTTCGTGGTGACCGGCGAGACCCATTACCTGCTGCGGGTGCTCGCGCACAATCTCAAACACTATTCGGATTTCGTGCTGCAGCGTCTCTACAAGGCGCCGGGCGTGATGGATATCCGTTCGAATATCGTGCTGCAGACGCTAAAGGAAGATTCGGGCGTGCCGGTCTCGCTCGTGACCAGAAGCGGCGGCCACGGCGCGACGCACAACGATCATTGAGCGCGGGTGAGGGGACGCCGGACTGAGTGCCGGCGCCGCTTTTACAGCGACGTGAGCCCGTGAAAGAGGCCGCTCTGGAAAACCAGCGGCGACATCTCGGCGGCATTCTCATGCACGCCGCAGCGTTCCACTTCGCCGACGAAAATCACGTGGTCGCCTTCTTCGTAGCGGCTGCGGTTATGGCATTCGAACCAGGCAAGCGCGCCGTCGAGCACCGGCATGCCGGTGTCGCCCTCCGCATGCGACACGCCTTCGAAGCGGTCGCCCTTCACCGTCGCAAAGCGTTTGCACAGATCGAGCTGCGACGCCGCCAGCACATTGACCACGTAATGACTGTTCGCCCGGAACGCCGTCATCGAGGCCGAGCGCGTGGCGAGACTCCACAGCACGAGCGGCGGATTCAGCGAAACCGAATTAAACGAGCTGGCCGTGATGCCGATCAACTGGCCGGATGCCGCGCGCGTGGTAATAACAGTTACGCCGGTAGCGAATTGTCCGAGCGCCTGTTTAAAGGCGTTCTGGTCGAAGTTGGGCGGGCTGGCGTGTTTCATCGGGAGCACGCCCCGTGAGCCGGTTGGGTGAACCGTCGGCTGGACCCGTCGTGCGCGTGGCTGGAAACAAATGATTCGAAAGTCATAGTGAAAATCGTCGATTAGCCCCAATTTTAACTGCAATCGCGGCGCATGGCCGTGACCTCTGCCAGTCGGAAGGAAACCGCCGGGTTGGAGTGTCCGGCGATGGCATGAGCGTTGCGAGGAATCGAAGCCGGCATCGGCCGACTTTCAGTCTCAAGGAGCGAGCAGCATGAGTCAGACAGGCGAAGTCGCCACCCTCGGTGGCGGGTGTTTCTGGTGCCTCGAAGCGGTGTATCTGGGCGTCGACGGCGTGAACTCAGTGGAGTCGGGCTATGCGGGCGGCCAGACACAGCGTCCGACCTACGAGCAGGTGTGCGACGGCGAGACCGGCCACGCCGAAGTCGTGAACGTCGACTTCGATCCGGCGAAGATCAGCTATCGCGAGATTCTCGATATTTTCTTCGCGATCCACGATCCGACGCAGTTGAACCGGCAAGGCAACGATGTCGGCACGCAGTATAGATCGGTGATTTTCACGCATTCCGAAGCGCAGCGAGAAACCGCGCTGCTGGCTATCCGCGACGTAGGCAACGGCGTTTACGACAGCCAGATCGTCACGCAGGTGCTACCGCTCGACGGTAACTATTGGCCGGCCGAGGCCTACCACCAGAACTATTTTGCGCAGCATCCGAATCAGGGCTACTGCTCGGTCGTGGTGGCGCCGAAGGTCGCGAAGTTTCGTCAGAAGTTTGCGCATCGGATCAAGGCGTGACGAGATGCCGGGCGCGGCGGGGGCGTTGAGCTGGATTGCTCTCGACGTCTGACTACAGTGGCGCTTCGCCAGCGTGGCCGTCCTCGCCGGTCCCGTGTTCATGCTCTTGCTCATGAGCGAGGCGTGCATACGCTTCGATGATCGCCCGCGCCAGTTCCACACAGCTTAATGGCGCCGATCCTTCCGCCTTGTTGTTGATCGCGATCACCACGGGCTGGCCGGCCAGCGCATATCGCGCAGCCAGCTCGGCTAGCGAAGCGCGGGTTGGCGGGTCCTGGTCCACGAGCTGATTGAACGGCTCGTATTTCGCCTTCGCCTGTTCGTATTTGAAGCCGCCGTGCAAACTCCAGCGCACGATCAGCGGACCGGCCGGCTCGCCGTCGAGCAGCGCGAGCGCCGCCGCCTGGCGCAGCGGGTCGGGCATGCGCGCGTGAATTCCCACGCAATAACGCACGCCCGCCGTCTTCAGCGTGCGAATGAAGCGCGGCGTGAGCAGACTGCCGTCGCGGATCTCAATGGCGTAGCAGGGGCCTTCTGGCAACTCGGGTAGCGCCGCGAAAAATTCCGCCAGCCGTTCGATGAACGCCGCCGGCTGCGCGAGCATCTGGTCCGGCAGCGGCGAAATCTGGAACACCAGCGCGCCGGCCTTCGTGCCGAGTCCTTCGAGGCAAGGCGTGACGAAATCGTCGATCGCCATTTGCGCGTTCAGAAAACACGGGTTCAGCGAAACCGGCTCGCCGCGTTCGGCGCGCACGGTGGCGTCGGTGATCGTCATCGGCGCTTTGACGATGAAGCGGAAGTGCTCCGGCACCTGCTGCGCGTAGCGCAGGTAGTCGGTGATCGTAAGCGCCTGATAAAACGAGCGGTCGATGCTAACCGTCTTCAGCAAGGGATGCGCGCCGTAGGCCGTGAGACCTTCGCGCGAGAGTTTGCTGTTGCTGTATTCGTCGCCGTAGACGATGCCGTTCCAGCCGGGAAACGACCATGTCGACGTGCCGAGGTGGATCTGCGGCGGCAGTTCGGCGGCGAGCGCCAGCAGTTCAGGTGAGGGTGGCGCGGCGAGAATGTCGCGGCTGCGGCGTTTTCTGGGCGCTTCGGTGTCGGCGGGAGGAGCCGCTGCTACCGCCTTTTCCGCCGTTGTCACCGCGGCCATCGGCATCCCGAACAGATCGAACTGCACGGCTTCGCCTTCAGCGCCGACCTCGCCGCTCACCGGCTGTTCAACTTCACTCGTCCCGCTCTGGTCCATCGGTGTTCGGCCTGCTGTTCAAAGGTTGCGCCGCGTTCGTCCGCTCGTGCACGGCGCTGCGGCGCAACGTATCACAGCGGTTTGTCGTACATATAGCGGCGCGACCACGGCAGGGTTTTCGCGCTGCGACCGGCTTTGCGGCACACCACCTGGTAGATCGAGACGTCGTCCGTTTCGAACGCATACGCACAACCGGCGAGGTACACGCGCCAGATGCGGAATTTTTCGTCGTCGACCAGCTTGCGGGCTTCGTCCGCGCGGGCCTCGAAATTTTCCGCCCACAGATCCAACGTGTGCGCATAGTGACGGCGCAGGCTTTCGACGTCAACCGCTTCGAGCCCGCCACGCTGCATCGCTTCGAGCGCGAGGCCGATGTGCGGCAGCTCGCCGTCCGGGAACACATAGCGGTCGATGAACTCGCCGCCGCCCAATGCGGTTTCGCCGCTGTCCGAGTCGCTCGACGTAATGCCGTGGTTCATCGCGACGCCGTCGTCCACCAGCAGATCGTGGATTTTTTCGAAATAGCCCGGCAGATTCTTGCGGCCCACGTGTTCGAACATGCCGACACTCGTGATGCGATCGAATTGCCCTTGCACGTCGCGGTAATCCTGCAGACGAATCTCGATCTGGCCTTCGAGGCCGGCCGCTTTCACCCGCGCGGTGGCGAGATCGAACTGGTTCTGCGAGAGCGTCACGCCCACGCACTTCGCGCCGAATTTCTGCGCCGCGCGCAGCACGAGCGCACCCCAGCCGCAACCGATGTCGAGCAGGCGCTGGCCGGGCTGCAACTGGATCTTCGTGAGGATGTGGTCGATCTTCTTGATCTGCGCGGTGGCGAGATCTTCGTCGCCGTTCTCGAAGTAGGCGCACGAGTACACCATGTTCTCGTCGAGCCAGAGCTTGTAGAACTCGTTCGAGACATCGTAGTGATACTGGATCGCCTTCTTGTCCGACGCCTTCGAATGATTGAAGTAGCGTCGCACGCGCGCCAGCTTGCTCGCGCTCGTGACCGTGTTGCGCGCCAGCTGGTAGCCGATATTGATGATGTCCGACAGCTTGCCCTCGATGTCGATCTTGCCCTTCACGTAGGCCTCGCCGAGATTGTCGAGGCTCGGTTCGAGCAGATAGGGCAGCGCCGTGGCGCTTTTGACATGGAGCGTGACCTGAGGCGCGGCGAACTGCCCGAAGTCATGTTGCTGACCGTCCCACAGCACGAGCCGTGCGGGCAAGTCAGCCTTGGTCTTTACCTCTTCCACCCACTGCGCCAGCTTCTTCTCCCAGAACATGTGATCTCTCCGTGTCCGTTGAATTAGAGCAAAGCTTGTGTGGATCGCGGCCCGGCGCGGCGCAACTCCTATGCCGCGAGACGCGATCCAGCCGTCGCGCGCCGCTGCATTGGCAACGCGCTGGCGGCGTTGTATTGCGGTTCAAGGCGACAGACGGGAGATTTGCCAGTCGCTGTTTTCGCTTGAACGCGTGTAGAGCAGACGGTCGTGCAGACGCGACGGCCGGCCCTGCCAGAATTCGATTGCTTCAGGTACCAAACGATAGCCGCCCCAGTGCGGGGGACGCGGTGGTTGGTCGCCGTATTGCAGGCTGATTTCGCGTTCGCGTGTTTCGAGCTGCGAGCGGCTTTCAATTGGCTGACTTTGATTGGATGCCCAGGCGCCGATGCGCGAGCCGAGCGGCCGCGAGGCGAAGTAGGCATCGCTTTCTTCGGCACTCGTTTTGACGATGCGCCCCTCGACGCGCACCTGGCGCTCGAGTTCGATCCAGTAAAACAGCAGGCTGGCGTAAGGATTAGCGCCCAGTTCACGGCCTTTGCGGCTTTCGTAATTGGTGAAGAACACAAAGCCGCGCTCGTCGACGCCTTTGATCAGGACGATGCGCGCCGACGGCCGGCCGCGCGTGTCGACCGTGGCCAGCGTCATGGTATTCGGCTCGGGCAGCTGGGCGTCGACCGCCTGTTGAAACCACGCTTCGAACTGACGAAACGGGTCACGGTCGACATCGGCCATGTCCAGAGAACCCAGCGAATAGTTTTTTCGAAGTTCGGCGAGTGCAGTCATGTTCTTATGCGAGCGCTACAGTCCGGCCAGTATAGCTAAGGCATGAATTTTTTGCCTGCAGCAAGGTCAAGGCCAGGCGCCGTTCGGGGCGCTTGTTGTCGAATTCGGACCGGCTGCCCGGCAACCTTTGTGGCGATGTGGATTAACGCGTTCAGGCAAAATACGGGCAACGCATCCTCCGCGCGCTGCAATTTTCTGTTCCGCCTGTTTTCAACGAGCCCTGCCATCATGTCCAGCACCACCGCGCAATCCGATCTTACTACCAGCCTCGATGGGAGTGATACCGCCGATCGCGCGCGGCGCTTCGGCGGAGTCGCCCGGCTGTATGGCGCGCCTGCGCTGGCTGCATTCGAAGGCGCGCATGTCGCGGTGATCGGTATCGGCGGGGTGGGCTCGTGGGTGGCCGAGGCGCTTGCGCGCAGCGCGGTCGGCACGCTCACGCTGATCGATCTCGACAACGTCGCCGAGAGCAATACGAACCGGCAGATTCACGCGCTCGACGGCAACTATGGCAAGCCGAAGGTCGAAGCGATGGCCGAGCGCATCGCCGCGATCAATCCGTATTGCGACGTGCGGCTGATCGAAGACTTCGTCGAGCCGGACAATTTCGCGGTGACGCTCGGCGGCGGCTTCGATTATGTGATCGATGCGATCGACAGCGTGCGCACCAAGACCGCGTTGATCGCGTGGTGCGTGGCAAAGAAACAGCCCTTGATCACGGTGGGCGGCGCGGGAGGTCAGCTCGACCCGACGCGTATTCGCATCGACGATCTCGCGCTGACGATTCAGGACCCGTTGCTGTCGAAGGTGCGCGGGCAGTTGCGCAAATTGCACGGCTTTCCGCGTGGTCCGAAAGCCAGATTCAAGGTAAGCGCGGTGTATTCCGACGAGCCGCTGATTTACCCGGAAGCCGCTGCACAGGACATCGACGCAGCAGGTGAAGACGTCACGTCGCCGTCGGCGCCCGCGGGGCCGGTCGGTTTGAACTGCGCGGGGTTTGGTTCGAGCGTGTGCGTGACGGCAAGCTTTGGCTTTGCCGCAGCCGCGCATGTGCTGCGGGCGCTGGCGAAGTAATCGGGCAGTGTGGCCGCCGCGCACGCAGCGGCCACACCTCACGAGACGCGGTTTAGAACAGCGACGCGCTCAACTTACGCCGCCATTGCGACACCAGTTCCGGCTGATGGGCGGCGAGATCGAACACCGACAACATCGTCTTGCGGCCGATATCCTCGCGGAAGCTGCGATCGCGTTGCACGATCGTGAGCAGTTGCTCCAGCGCGCCCTCGTATTTGCGGCGAGCAATGAACGCGCTGGCCAGATCGAAACGCGCTTCGAGGTCTTCCGGATTCGCGGCAACCCTGGCTTCGAGCGCGTCCGTAGGCGGTAGATCCGCAGCCGCATCCACGGCGTCGAGCCGTGTCTTGATCGCGTTGAAGCGGGCGTCGATCCCTTGCGTGGTTTTCGGCGACAACAAATCGACTTCGTTGCGGGCTTCGTCGATACGATTGTCTTCGAGCAGCATCTCGATGCGGTCCATCCGGGCTTCGTCGAAGCCCGGGTCGTAGGCGAGAGCGGCCTGCAGCGCGTCGTACGCGTCGTCGCGTCGGCCCTCGGCCAGCGCGGTGTGCGCTTCGAGACGCGCGGCGTCGGCACCTTGCGGCACGAGTCGCTCGATGAACTCGCGCAACTGACCTTCAGGCAGCACGCCGATGAACTGGTCGACCGGCCGGCCGTCGGCAAAAGCGATGACGTGCGGAATGCTGCGCACCTGGAAGTGCCCGGCGAGCTCCTGATTCTCGTCTACGTTCACCTTCACCAGCTTCCATTTGCCGGCGGCTTCGGCTTCGAGCTTTTCCAGCATCGGACCGAGCGTCTTGCATGGGCCGCACCAGGGCGCCCAGAAATCGACCAGCACGGGGGCCAGTGTCGACGCCGCGATGACGTCCTGTTCGAAAGTGGCCAGAGTGGTGTCCATTGCGTCCTCGTCGATAAAAACGGTTTGCCGACTATATGGGGCCGAAGAGCAGCGATTCAATGCGGCTCAAGCGCACGTGCGGCGCGCCGCGGGTTCTCGTGCTTCCGTGCCTTCCTGATTCTTCGAGCTTATTTCCTTTGCGGCAGCGGAATCCATTCGGATTCGCCCGGTACTTTGCCCATTTCCTGGTGGGTCCAGGCAAGCTTGGCGGCTTCGATCTTCTCGCGCGAACTGGCGACGAAATTCCACTCGATAAAGCGCTCGCCGTCCAGCTTCTCGCCGCCGAGCAACATCGCGCGCGCGCCGTTGGTGCTCGCGAGCGTTACCGTTTCGTCGAGTGCCAGCACGGCCATCTGTCCGACTTCGAGCGGTGTGCCGTCGATTTCCAGATCGCCGTCCACCAGATACACGCCGCGCTCCTCGTGTTCCGGTTCGAGCGCGAAGGCGCCGCCGGGCGCGAATTCCGCAGCCACATACAGCGTGCCCGAGAAGGTCACGACCGGCGAGGTTTCGCCGAAGGCCGTGCCCGCGATCACGCGCAGCGTCACGCCATTGCGCTCCACGACCGGCAGCGTTTGCGCCGCGTGATGGGCGAACGACGGTTCGATGTCTTCGTCGTCGAGCGGCAGTGCGACCCAGGTTTGAATGCCGTGCATGGTCAGCCCGCTCGCGCGGTCTTCGTCGGGCGTGCGTTCCGAGTGGACGATGCCGCGCCCCGCGGTCATCCAGTTGACGTCGCCGGGGACGATTTTCTGCGCCGAACCGATGCTGTCGCGATGCATCACCGAGCCTTCGAACAGGTAGGTCACCGTGGCAAGGCCGATATGCGGATGGGGGCGCACATCGAGGCCGATGCCCGGTTCCAGCGTGGCAGGGCCCATGTGATCGAAGAAGATGAACGGTCCGATCAGGCGCGCGGCCATGGCGGGCAGCACGCGTCGCACCGTCAGACTGCCGACGTCGCGCAAATGCGGTTTGAGGACTGCTTTGATCGAAGAAGACATGGGACGGCTCGACTGGAATAGTGGGTAGGGATTTGGCTGAATGGACGATTCTACTGCGGAGGGCGTGATGGCGACGGCTCGGCGTCCGCCCGCACGCCAGGATTGCGTAGCGCGTACGCGCCGCTTGCCGTACGGCCCTCCGTTAAACTGCCGGCTTGAATAATCAATCGGAGACACGGGATGTCCCCCAAGGATTTGCTGCTCGCGCTGATTGTGGTCCTGGCTTGGGGCGTCAATTTCGTCGTGATCAAAGTGGGTTTGCATGGCGTGCCGCCCATGCTGCTCGGCGCGTTGCGCTTCGGGCTCGCCGCCGTGCCGGCGGTGTTTTTCGTCAAGCGGCCTGATTTGCCGTGGCGCTGGCTGCTCGCGTACGGCGCGACGATTTCATTCGGCCAGTTCGTGTTTCTGTTCTCGGCGATGTCGGTCGGCATGCCTGCGGGGCTCGCGTCGCTGGTGCTGCAGGCGCAGGCGTTTTTCACGCTGATCCTGGCGGCCGCGTTTTTGCACGAGCGGTTTCGCTTGCCGAATGTCGTGGGCCTGCTGATCGCCGCATGCGGTCTCGCGGTGATCGGCCTGCAAGGCGGTCACGCGATGACGCTTGCCGGTTTCGTCCTCACGTTGTGCGCGGCGTGTTCATGGGCGCTGGGCAATATCGTTACGAAGAAGATCGGCAAGGTGGGTAAGGTCGATCTGGTTGGACTGGTGGTGTGGGGCAGTCTGATTCCGCCGCTGCCGTTTCTGGCGTTGTCGTTTGCGTTCGAGGGGCCGCAGCGGATCGTCGCAGCACTCGCCGGCATCAGTGTGACGTCGATTCTTGCGATCGTGTATCTGGCCTTTATCGCGACGTTGATCGGCTACGGGCTGTGGAGTCGTCTGCTGTCGCGCTATCCCGCGAGCCAGGTCGCGCCCTTTTCGTTGCTGGTGCCGATCATCGGGCTGGCGTCCGCATCGCTGTTTCTCGACGAACGTTTGTCCGGGGCGCAGGTCGTCGGTGCGTTGCTGGTGATGGCGGGTCTTGCCGTGAATGTGTTCGGCGGCTGGCTCGTGCAGCGCTTGTCACCGGCGCGCTAGGTGATGGGCGCCGGGCGCTGAACCGGGATAAAAAACGGCCGCGTCGAGCGGCCGTTCCCGTTTGCGTCGCGTGACACGTCCACGCGTCACGTCATGCGGTTTTTTGCCAACGGCGGGTTTGCCGCGAAATAGCGTTTGATGCCGTTCATGATCGCGTCGGCCATCTTGTCGCGATAGGCGTCGTCGTTCAGGTGGCGCTCTTCGTCCGGGTTGCTGATGAAGGCGGTCTCCACCAGGATCGACGGAATGTCCGGCGCCTTCAGCACGGCAAACCCGGCCTGTTCGACCGAGCCCTTGTGCAGCTTGTTGATGCCGCCGATTTCCTTCAGCACGAAATTGCCGTAGCGCATCGAATCGCGAATCTGCGCGGTGGTCGACATATCGAACAGCGCACGGTTGACCGTGGCATCGGCGGATTTGATGTTGATGCCGCCGATCTGATCCGACGAGTTTTCCTTGTTCGCCATCCAGCGCGCCGCGGCGCTGGTCGCGCCGTGCTCGGACAGTGCGAACACCGACGAGCCCTTGGCGTCGGGCGTGGTGAAGGCGTCCGCGTGGATCGATACGAACAGGTCCGCGCCGACGCGCCGCGCCTTCTGCACGCGCACGTTCAGCGGCACGAAGAAGTCGGCGTCGCGCGTCATCATGGCGCGCATGTTCGGCTGCGCGTCGATCTTCACGCGCAGCTTCTTGGCGATGTCGAGTGCGACGTGCTTCTCGTACGTGCCCGAGGCGCCAATCGCGCCAGGGTCTTCGCCGCCGTGACCCGGATCGATCGCGACAGTCAGCAGGCGCACCGTGTTGCTCTTGCCGGACTTGGGCGTGCTGAACGCGTAGGTGTCGTCGCCGTCGTCGTCGCCACCGAGATTGCTGCCGCTGGTGCCGGGACTGCCGCCCTTGTTGCGTGCGATCGCGGTGGGCGGCGCCACGGGCGTAGGCGGTGTGGTCTGCCTGCCGATGACCGGCGGGGCCGGCGTAGGTGCGACATGCACTGGCGGGCGTGGCACTCCGCTCGACGAACCGCCGCCACCGCCGCCGTTCTGCGCATAGCGCTCGAAGAACGCCTCGCTATTGTCGGCGCTCGGCGGCGTGGTGCCGGGGCCGCTCAAAGTGGCCGGCGGCGCGTTGTTCTCGTTGAGCGTCTGCTGCTTGTGCTCGGTCTGCGCGAGCAGGTCCATCAGCGGATCGGGCGCGACGGCCGGATACAGATCGAACACCAGCCGGTACTTGTACGCGCCGACCGGCGGCAGCGTGAACACCTGGGGCTTCACCGAGCCCTTCAGGTCGAACACCATCCGCACCACGTGCGGCTGATACTGCCCGACCCGCACCGACGAAATCTGCGGATCGTTCGGCGTGATCTTCGAGACCAGATCCTTGAGCGCCTGATCGAGATCGAGGCCGCTCAGGTCGACCACCAACCGGTCCGGTCCCTGCAACAGTTGCTGGGCGTTTTGCAGCGGCTGATCGGATTCGATCGTGACTCGCGTGTAGTCGCGTGCCGGCCAGACCCGCACGCCGAGCACCGAGCTGGCCCACGCGAGACGCGGCGCGACCAGCCCGAGCACCAGCGTGGACGCGCCTGCGCGCAGAATCTGCCGACGCCGCCAGTTGTGCGTGGCGGTAGCCGCCGATTCGATCGAGCGGAACGGTTTGATCAACATCTTTCGAGACATGCCTTTCCTGATTCGCTGTATGCCCGTGCGACGAGTACGCGGCCGTCGCCCTCGTGGTCCAGGTCGAGCGAGAAGACGAGATCCGGCACGCCTAGCAGACGCCCCGCGCGTTGCGGCCATTCGACGAGGCAGACGGCGCCGCTGTCGAAGTACTCGCGAAAGCCTGCATCGGCCCATTCGGCCGGATCGGTGAATCTGTACAGATCGAAGTGATAGAGCGCGAGTTCCCCGGCGGGGCGTTCGAGCACGTACGGTTCGACCAGTGTGTAAGTGGGACTGCGTACGCGGCCAGCGTGGCCGAGGCCGCGCAGGGTGGCGCGCACGAGGGTGGTTTTGCCGGCGCCGAGATCGCCGACGAGTTGAACCTGCAGTCCGTGAAACGCATTGCCGTCGGCGCCCAGTGCCGTTTCGCGCACGCTTTCGATCGCTTGCGCGAAGCGCTCGCCGAACGCGTGAGTGGCGGCCTCGTCCGCGAGCGCGAAAGTGCGTTCGAGCAGGAGATTGGCGGGCGGAGGAATTGCGTGATCGGGATTGACAGGCATTCTCGTAAAATGGCGTGATGAACCGAAGTCCGGAGTCCCCTGTTTCCAGCACGCCTGCGTCCAACGACGCACCGCGTGCCGAGCGTGCTTTCGATGAAGCGGCGCTGAAAGCGCTCGCGCTGAACATTAAAACGTGGGGCCGTGAACTGGGTTTCGGGGCGATCGGTATCAGCGACACCGATCTCTCCGCTGCCGAAGCGCCGCTTGCAGCCTGGCTGGAAGCGGGGTGCCACGGCGAGATGGATTATATGGCGAAACACGGCATGAAACGCGCGCGGCCCGCCGAGCTTGTGGCCGGCACGCGACGTGTGATTACGGCGCGCATCGCCTATTTGCCCGCGGAAACACTGCACGCAAAGGCCGACGCAAGCGCTCGCCACGAAGGCCCGCTCACGCAGGACTGGCGCGCAGCCGAGCGTGAGCGGCTCACCGATCCCGTGGCGGCGGTCGTGTCGATCTATGCGCGCGGTCGCGATTATCACAAGGTGATGCGTAATCGTTTGCAACATCTCGCCGAGAAAATCGAGGCGGAAATCGGCGCGTTCGGCTACCGCGTATTTACCGATTCGGCGCCGGTACTGGAAGTAGAACTTGCGCAGAAGGCGGGCATCGGCTGGCGCGGCAAGCATACGTTGCTGCTGCAGCGCGATGCCGGCTCGCTGTTTTTTCTCGGTGAAATCTACGTCGATGTACCGCTGCCGACCGATGCCGAAATCACGCCCGACACCGCGCCGGAAACGCCCGGTGCGAATTGCGGCAGCTGCACGCGCTGCATCGGCGCCTGTCCGACCGGCGCGATCGTGGCACCGTATAAGGTCGACGCGCGTCTGTGCATTTCGTATCTCACCATCGAACTGAAAGGCAGTATTCCCCTGGCAATGCGGCCGCTGATCGGCAATCGTGTGTATGGCTGCGACGATTGTCAGTTGGCGTGTCCATGGAACAAGTTTGCACAGGCCGCGCCGGTCGCCGATTTCGATGTACGGCATGGGCTCGATCGCGCGTCGCTCGTGGAACTGTTTGCGTGGAGCGCGGCGGAGTTCGATACGCGCATGCAGGGCAGTGCGATTCGACGGATCGGCTACGAAAGCTGGCTGCGCAATCTCGCGGTGGGAATGGGTAACGCGCTGCGCGCGGCTTCGACGAGCCTGAGTGCGCAAGCGCGTGAGGACATCGTGCACGCATTGAGGTTGCGGGCGGACGACGCGTCGGCGGTCGTGCGCGAGCATGTGGAATGGGCGTTGGAAGCGGCGTAAAGTAGCGGCAATTCGCGGGCTTAAGGGCTTAAGGGCTGGAGGCTGAAGCGCTGAAGCCGGGCCGCCGTGACAGTCAGGAGCAGGCAAGCATGTTCAACGCAGTGATCGATGCGCCGTTCGGCAAAGTCGGCATACGTCTCGAAGGCGAGGCGGTGCGTGAGATCGTCTATCTGCCGGAGTCGATTGCGAACATCGCGCCGGATACGCCGTTGGCCAAACAGGCTGCGGAGCAGATCGGGCGATATTTCGAGCAAGCGTCGGCGCGGTTCGAATTGCCGCTGGCTGAAGTCGGCACCGCATTTCAGCGACGCGTCTGGCAGGCCATCAGCGACATCCCGCCGGGCATCGTGCTGACTTACGGCCAATTGGCGAAGCAGATCGGCAGCGTGCCGCGCGCGGTTGGCCAGGCTTGCGGCTCGAATTATTTTCCGATCGTGATTCCGTGTCACCGGGTGGTCGGCTCGGGCGACATCGGCGGCTTCGCGCATCATGCCGGCGACGGTTTCTTTCGCAACGTCAAGCGCTGGCTTCTCAAGCATGAAGGCATTCCCTACGCATGAGCGATACCCTGGCTGACGGCGCGAGCGTCGTCGCATCTCCTCTTTTTCTCGCAAGCTCGGCCTCGATCGACGCGTTCTGCGACGCGCTCTGGCTTGAGCACGGCCTGTCGCGCAACACGCTCGACGCGTACCGCCGCGACTTGCGGTTGTTCTGCGAATGGCTCGCACACAGCCGTAACAGTTCACTCGATACCGCGAGCGAAGTCGATCTGAACGCCTATAGCGCGGCGCGTCAGAAAGACAAATCGACCTCGGCGAACCGGCGGCTTTCGGTGTTTCGCCGCTATTACGCGTGGGCGGTGCGTGAGCATCGAGCGCAGGTCGATCCGACGCTACGTATCCGTTCGGCCAAACAGCCACCACGGTTTCCCTCGACGCTCAGCGAAGCGCAAGTCGAAGCACTGCTCGGCGCGCCCGATATCGCCACGCCGCTAGGTTTGCGCGACCGCACGATGCTCGAGTTGATGTACGCCAGCGGCTTACGCGTGACGGAACTCGTCACGCTGAAGACGGTGGAGGTGGGCCTGAACGAAGGCGTGGTGCGCGTAATGGGCAAAGGCTCGAAAGAGCGTCTGATTCCATTCGGCGAAGAGGCGCATGGCTGGATCGAACGCTATTTGCGCGAAGCGCGCCCGGCGTTGCTTGGCGCTCGCGCAACCGACGCGCTGTTCGTAACCAGCCGCGCGGAGGGTATGACGCGCCAGCAGTTCTGGAACATCATCAAACGTCACGCGCAGGCTGCGGAAGTGCACGCGCCGTTGTCGCCGCACACGTTGCGGCACGCGTTCGCGACGCATCTGCTGAATCACGGCGCCGATCTGCGCGTCGTGCAACTGCTGCTCGGTCACACCGATATCTCGACCACGCAGATTTATACGCACGTGGCCCGCGAGCGCCTGAAGTCGCTGCATGCGCAGCATCATCCGCGAGGGTGATGCGCGCATTTTGTTGCGCCCGTTCTACATCAACTCGCGTAGCCGGTGCTTGAGGATCTTGCCGGTGGATGCAGCGGGCAGGGCGGCTAAAATTTTCACTTCGGCGGGCCGCTTGTACGGCGCAAGACGCTCGCCACACCACCCGATCAACTCGGCGGGCGTCACCGTGGCGCCCGCCGTCAATTCGACGAACGCGACGACTTCTTCGTTGCCTTCAACCGCGCGACCGATCACCGCCGACTGTACGACTTGTGGATGCGCGTTCAACACATGCTCAACCTCGGCCGGGTACACATTGAAGCCCGAGCGAATGATCAGTTCCTTGCTGCGCCCGACGATATGCAAGGCGCCATCCGCATCCTGTCGCGCGAGGTCGCCGGTTTTGAGCCAGCCGTCGTCGGTGACTGCCGCGCGCGTTTGCTCGGGACTGCGGTAGTAGCCGAGCATCACATTCGGGCCGCGCACCCACAATTCGCCGATCTCGCCGGGCGCTGCATCGACGCCGTCCAGTCCGACGAAACGCACCTCGACACCCGGAATCACTTCGCCGACCGAGCAGTCACTGCGCGGCGCGTCGAGCATGGTGTGCGAGACGGTCGGGCTGCTTTCGGTCATGCCGTAGCCGTTGTGCAGCGCGAGGCCGTAAATGGCTTCGACGTGGGCCTTCAACGCGGCGTCGAGCGGCGAGCCGCCCGAATACGCGAAGCGCAGATGTGGCGCAGACCACGCGTGGCCGTGCGTCTGCAGATGTTCCAGCAGTTTGGCGTGCATGGCCGGCACGCCCTGAAAAATCGACACGCGCTCGTCGGCAAGGGCGCGGCGCACGGCTTCCGGTGCGAAGCGCGGCGCGAGTCGCAGCGTGGCGCCCGCATGCAGGCTGCCGAGGCAAACGGACGCGAAGCCGTACACGTGCGAGATGGGCAGGACGGCGTACACGACGTCGTCCGGACCGACCTTGCGTAAGCGACTCGAGACCGCGGCGATGAAGAGCAGATTGCGATGCGACAGCATCACGCCCTTCGGTGCGCCGGTAGTGCCGGTGGTGTAGATCAGCGCGGCGCACTGGCGCTCGTTGGCGGCTTCGATCGGCTCCGGCTTCGCAGTGTCGTCCACCGTGTACGACCACGCGCCGATATCCGGTGTGAACGACGGGGCGGTCTTCGCCTGGTGCCGCTGTGCATGCTGTTGAGCGTCGACGGAGCTTTCCACCGCGTAGGCGACCACGCGCGGTTGCGCGTGCGCGCGGATCGAATCGAGTTCGCCCGCGGACAGACGCGCGTTCGACACCAGCGCCCACGCGTCGAGCTTCGCCGTGGCGAACAGCAGCACGATCTGCGCGACGCTGTTCTCCGCGACGATCATCACGCGATCGCCGCCGCGCACGCCCCATTCGCGCAGCAGTTCGGCGGCGGCATCGACGGCTTGCAGCAACTGCGCGCTATTCAGGCGGCGCGCATCTTCGATCAATGCGATGTGCCCGGGATCGCGCGCGGCAGCGAGCGCCGGAATTTCGGCGATGCGCGCGGGCAGTGCAGCCAGCAACGCGGGGATATCGATCGTAGAACGGATGGATGAATCGAGGCTCAACGCAGTCTCCTGTAACTCGGTGCCCGGCGTGCGATGCGCCGGCAGATTTGCGAACGATCGTGCCACAATCGCCGGACCCGCACAATTGGCCGTTCGGCAAATAGCCGTTGTGCAAACTCGCCATTACAATGCGCCGATGAGCAAATCCCGACACGTTTCCGAAACGCCCGCCACGCAGTTCCTGCGTCGGCATGGCGTGACTTTCGGTGAACATCCTTATGAGTATGTCGAACATGGCGGCACCGGTGAATCGGCGCGCCAGCTCGGCGTCGACGAACATCATGTCGTGAAGACGCTCGTGATGGAAGACGAACACGCCAAGCCCTTGATCGTCCTGATGCACGGCGACCGCACGGTCAGTACCAAGAATCTCGCGCGGCAGATCGGTGCGAAACGCGTCGAGCCTTGCAAGCCCGAGGTGGCGAACCGGCACTCGGGCTACCTGATCGGCGGCACGTCGCCGTTCGGCACGCGCAAGCCGATGCCGGTGTACGTCGAATCGACCATTCTCGAGATGGACAAGATCTGGCTGAACGGCGGACGGCGAGGTTTTCTGGTGAGTATCGAACCGAAGGTGCTGACCGATCTGCTGGCGGCGAAAGCGGTGCAGTGCGCGAGCGTCGATTGACGTTTGTCTGAATGTTTTCCGGGCAGGCGGGTTCGGTAGAATGTGCGCCGCTTCGTTTCGAGTTGCGCGCCCTGTTGCGGTTGGGGTATCGATTTTCAGACCGCCGATCCTTATAAGAGTCCCTTGATGCAAAACCTGATCGTTGCTGTCGTTGCCTACCTGATCGGTTCGGTGTCGTTTGCCGTGATCGTGAGCGCCGCGATGGGGCTGGACGACCCGCGCTCGTACGGCTCGGGCAACCCGGGTGCCACCAATGTGCTGCGTAGCGGCAGCAAAAAGGCCGCGATTCTCACGCTGATCGGCGACGCCTTGAAAGGCTGGCTGCCGGTGTGGTTCGTCGTGCATTTCGGCGCGCGGTTCGGGCTCGACGATACGTCGGTGGCGATTGCGTCGATCACCGTGTTTCTCGGCCACCTGTATCCGGTCTTTTTCCGCTTCAAGGGCGGCAAGGGCGTGGCAACCGCGGCAGGTGTGCTGCTCGCGATCAATCCGATTCTCGGCATTGCGACCTTGCTGACATGGCTGATCGTGGCGTTCTTCACGCGCTATTCGTCGCTGGCGGCATTGGCCGCGGCGGTGTTCGCGCCGCTGTTCGATGGTTTCCTGTTCGGACCGCACATCATCGCGCTGGCCATCGTGGCGATGAGTTCGCTGCTGGTGTGGCGCCATCGCGGCAATATCGCCAAGCTGATGCGCGGGCAGGAAAGCCGTATCGGCGATAAGAAGAAGGCGGATGCCGCTGCGAGTTCGGCGGCGGGGAACGATCTTTGACGGCTTGAAGCCCGGTTGCGCGCTTCGGGCTGTGATTGGCCGAGGTAGCGCTTGAGCAGATCGCGGATTTGCCGTTGCACGCGTGCAACCGGCCCGGCGGCTATCTCACGGCCAGTCGCCCGCGTGATGCAGGCACCCGTTCGGGTGCCTGATGCTTAATCGCGGAAATTGTTGAAGTCGAGCGGCGTGTCCGTCACGTCTTTGCGCAGCAGGGCGATCACGCTTTGCAGATCGTCGCGCTTGCCGCCGGTGATGCGCACCGCGTCGCCCTGAATGCTCGCCTGGACCTTGATCTTGCTGTCCTTCACGAGGCGCACGATCTTTTTCGACAGATCGCCGGACACACCCTTCTTGATCTTGATGACCTGCTTGACCTTGTCGCCGCCGATCTTCTCGGTCTTGCCGTAGTCGAGGAAACGCACGTCCACGTTGCGCTTGGCCATTTTCGAGAGCAGCACGTCGGTCACCTGGCCGAGCTTGAAGTCGTCGTCCGCGTAGGCGGTGATTTCGTTTTCCTTGTGTTCGACGCGCGCGTCCGACCCTTTGAAGTCGAAGCGGGTTGAGATTTCCTTATTGGACTGTTCGATCGCGTTCTTGACTTCGATCATGTTCGCTTCGCAGACGACGTCAAACGATGGCATTGCATTCTCCCAATAGTGCTGCGGTGCGCAAAGCGGCCGGTCGGCTGCTCGCGGGGCACTCGCTATAATCACGGACCGGACGTCATTTTACCGACGCCACTCCCTTTTGCCCAAGGCCACCGCGCATTGTCGCCCGGCCGGGGCCCGAAGCCGTTTTCACCGGCGCTTCCGTTCGCCGTTTCATTGCGCTCATTCCGATGTCCCAACCCGATCCCGCCGGCTTCATCGCTGGCTATCCGCTGAAGACGCACAACACTTTCGGCTTCGATGTGCGCGCGCAGTTCGCGTGCCGCATCGAGCACGAAGCGCAATTGATGGCCGCCGTGCGCGATCCGCGCGCCGCGGGTCTGCCGCGTCTCGTGCTGGGCGGCGGCAGCAATGTCGTGCTAACTGGCGATTTCGACGGTCTGGTCTTGCTGGTAGCGATGAAAGGCCGCCGCATCGTGCGCGAGGACGACGAAGCATGGTACGTCGAAGCCGCCGGCGGCGAGACGTGGCACGAGTTCGTCGCGTGGACGTTGACGCAGGGGCTGGCGGGGTTGGAGAACCTCGCGCTGATTCCGGGTACGGTCGGCGCGGCGCCGATCCAGAACATCGGCGCTTATGGACTGGAGATGTGCGAGCGTTTCGCGTCGCTGCGGGCGGTGGAGCTGGCGACGGGCAATGTCGTCGAACTGGATGCGCAGGCGTGTCAGTTCGGCTATCGGGACAGTTTCTTCAAGCGAGAAGGGCGCGACCGGTTCGTGATCACGTCGGTGACGTTTCGTTTGCCGAAGGCCTGGCAGCCGCGCGCGGGGTATGCGGACCTGGCGCGGGTGCTGGCGGCAAAGACTCACGCCGCTGCTGAGGCCGACAGTGATGCCGATGCGCAGCCCACCGCGCAGGCCATCTTCGACGCCGTGGTGGCCGTGCGGCGCGCCAAGCTGCCCGATCCGCTCGAACTCGGCAATGCTGGGAGTTTCTTCAAGAATCCGGTGGTCGAGGCGGGGCAGTTCGAGGCGCTGAAGAGTAGGGAGCCGGATCTCGTGTCTTACCCGCAGCCGGACGGGCGAGTGAAACTGGCGGCTGGCTGGTTGATCGACCAATGCGGCTGGAAAGGCCGCGCGATGGGTGCCGCGGCCGTCCATGAGCGCCAGGCCTTGGTGCTGGTGAATCGCGGCGGCGCGAGCGGCGCGGAGGTGCTGGCGTTGGCGAAAGCGGTGCAGCGCGACGTGCTGGAACGCTTCGGCGTGGAACTGGAGGCGGAGCCGGTGTGTTTATGACGGCCTGATCCGGTTTGGCATCGCGGATATACGGCCGATGAAAAAAGGCGCCGGGAGTTGCCTCCCGGCGCCTTTTTTTGCGTCTTCGATTCGGTTCAGGCTGCAGCTTGCGACGCGTCGACTTTCACCGAACCGCCCGCCATCAGCCGCGTTGACGACGTGCGTTTTCCGCAATCCGCATGCGCAACGCGTTCAGCTTGATAAAGCCGCCGGCGTCGGCCTGGTTGTAAGCGCCGCCGTCGTCGTCGAACGTTGCGATGGCCTTGTCGAACAGCGTTTCCTTCGAATCGCGAGCGACCACCGACACGCTGCCCTTGTACAGCTTCACACGGACCCAGCCGTTGACCTTCTCCTGCGTATGGTCGATCAGCACCTGGATCGCGCGACGCTCCGGGCTCCACCAGTAGCCGTTATAAATCAGCGATGCGTAACGAGCCATCAGGTCGTCTTTCAGGTGGGCCACTTCACGGTCGAGCGTGATCGACTCGATGCCACGGTGCGCCTTCAGCATGATCGTGCCGCCCGGCGTTTCATAGCAGCCGCGCGACTTCATGCCGACGTAGCGGTTTTCCACCAGATCCAGACGGCCGATGCCGTGCTTGCCACCCAGACTGTTCAGTTCGGTCAGCATTTCAGCCGGCGACAGACGCTTGCCGTTGATCGCGACCGGGTCGCCGTGCTCGTACTCGATGTCGATGTATTCAGCCTGGTCCGGCGCCTGTTCCGGCGACACGGTCCAGCGCCACATGTCGGGTTCGGCTTCCGCTTTCGGATCTTCCAGGTGACGGCCTTCGAACGAGATGTGCAGCAGGTTCGCGTCCATCGAATACGGCGCGCCGCCTTGCTTGTGCTTCATTTCGATCGGAATACCGGCTTTTTCCGCGTACGCGAGCAGTTTTTCGCGCGACAGCAGATCCCATTCGCGCCACGGTGCGATCACCTTGATGCCGGGTTCGAGCGCGTAGTAACCGAGTTCGAAGCGAACCTGGTCGTTGCCCTTGCCGGTTGCGCCGTGCGAGACCGCTTGCGCGCCGGTGGCGCGGGCGATTTCGATCTGACGTTTGGCGATCAGCGGACGCGCGATCGACGTGCCGAGCAGATACTCGCCTTCGTAGATCGTGTTGGCGCGGAACATCGGGAACACGTAGTCGCGCACGAATTCTTCGCGCAGGTCTTCGATAAAGATGTTGTCCTGCTTGATGCCGAGTTGCAGGGCTTTCTTGCGCGCCGGTTCCAGCTCTTCGCCTTGGCCGATGTCGGCCGTGAACGTGACGACTTCGGCGTCGTAGTTGTCCTGCAACCACTTCAGGATGACGGAGGTGTCGAGGCCGCCCGAATAGGCGAGCACGACTTTCTTGATATCGCTCATGGTGAACTCGTAGCTGGAGAAAGCGGGAAAACAAGGCGCCCCGGCAGTTCCGGAGCGCGGAAAACCACTATTTTGACACTAAACCGCCAAACGCCCGCGTTTTTGGGGCGTTGCGGCGTACGGCCGGGCTCTCGTGAAGCCCTGAAATTCGGCCGGATGTGTGGCGCGGATCTGGCGGCCTTGCCTCGTGTACAAGGCCCCGTCGCGCTGCACGCAGATGCTGCGATTACGGCTCGCTTAATGGTTCAGCTTGCCGAGCAGCAGGTATTCCATCAAAGCCTTTTGCACGTGCAGACGGTTTTCCGCCTCGTCCCACACGACGCTCTGCGGGCCGTCGATCACTTCCGCGCTGACTTCTTCGCCGCGGTGGGCGGGCAGGCAGTGCATGAAGAGCGCGTCCGGATTGGCGAGCGCCATCATCTCGGCGTCGACGCACCAGTCGGCGAAGGCTTTCTTGCGCGCTTCGTTCTCGGCCTCGAAGCCCATGCTGGTCCAGACGTCGGTGGTGACCAGATCGGCGCCCGTGCAGGCTTCGTTCGGGTTGTCGAATTCTTCGTAGAACGGGGCGCTGTCGGCGGCGACCATCGCGTGGTCGAGCTTGTAGCCCGGCGGCGTGGACAGGCGCAACTTGAAGCCGAGAATCTGTGCCGCTTCGATCCACGTGTACAGCATGTTATTGGCGTCGCCGACCCACGCGACCGTCTTGCCGCGAATCGGACCGCGATGCTCGAAGAACGTGAAGATGTCGGCCAGCACCTGGCAGGGGTGGTACTCGTTGGTCAACCCATTGATCACCGGCACACGCGAGTTTTCGGCGAAACGCTCGAGAATGTCCTGGCCGAACGTGCGGATCATGATGATGTCGACCATGCGCGAGATCACTTGCGCAGCGTCTTCGATCGGTTCACCACGGCCCAGTTGCGTGTCGCGCGTGCTCATGAAGACGGCGTGGCCGCCGAGCTGGAAAATTCCGGCTTCGAACGACAGACGCGTGCGCGTCGAATTTTTTTCGAAGATCATCGCCAGCGTGCGATCGTGCAGCGGGTGATAGGTCTCGTAGTTCTTGAATTTGCGTTTCAGAATGCGCGCACGTTCCAGCACGTACTCGTAGTCTTCCAGCGAGAAATCTTTGAACTGCAGGTAGTGGCGAATTTTCTTGGCGGTCATGAAACAAATACGGCGGTCTCACCCGGCAGGATTGCCGGACGGCGCCGCCGTCGTTTGTGGTAACTCAATGCAGCATAAAGGATTTCGCCTCGTTTGACGAGTCGGCTAAAAGGCCGGGAAAGCTGCTTGAAAGCGTCGTGCAAGCGTCTGTGAGGGCTTGTGTGCGCTGCGGAAAAAGGTCCGCTGCGCTATAATCTACCGGTTATCCCAAAGCCCAGCAGGCCGGTATTTCGCCTGCGGGACACGGCTCGCGCGGTCGGAAAGCCTGCTCGCGGTTCGCCGTCATGACAAGCGCCAAGGCGGCTTAGCCAGCCCTTCGCGGTTTCTGGTGGCGCGGCTCGCCAACGCGGCGAGTACGGCGGTTCAGGCATGAAGACCACTTGCCGTCCGCTTTGCCGTCATTCCGCTGGGCAGTCACACAGGTATTCCTACATGGCCGAAGAAGCTCCAACCGAATTTTTCATTCAGGGCATCACGTCGAAGGGAAAGCGATTCCGGCCGAGCGACTGGTCGGAGCGGCTCGCAGGCGTGATGGCATGTTTCGGTCCCGGGTCGAAGAAGGGGCCGAACGCCTATATGCAGTACTCGGTGTATGTCCGACCGACCATGATCGGCGACCTCAAGTGTGTGATTCTCGATTCGCGTTTGCGTGACATCGAACCGATGGCCTTCGACTTCGTGCTCAACTTCGCGAAAGACAACGACCTCGTCGTGACCGAGGCGTGTGAGTTGCAACTCGAGCACGCTACGCCGATAGCCAAGCGGCACGTGATTTAGGCCTGATCGGGGAAACCGGATCGGCAAAAGCAAAAACCCGCGTGTAGCGGGTTTTTTTGTGTCCGGCGCGGTGAGTTTCAACGCAACCTGCCTGGCCCCAAGCAAAAAAGCCCACCGAGGCGGGCTTTTCTGTGCAGCGGAAACAGGAGGTAGCCCACCGAAGCGGGCTGACCGGAATTACTGCGCTGCGGACGCTTGCAGACCCTTGATGGCTGCAGCGAGACGGCTCTTATGGCGAGCAGCCTTGTTCTTGTGAACGATTTTCTTGTCGGCGATGATGTCGATGGTCTTCGACGATGCCGAGAAGATTTCTGCGGCCTTAGCCTTGTCGCCGGCGTCGATCGCCTTGCGGACAGCCTTGATAGCCGTGCGGAACTTCGAGCGCAGTGCCGAGTTGTGCGAGTTAGCTTTGGCGGCCTGGCGGGCGCGCTTGCGTGCTTGTGCGGTATTAGCCATGACGGTTCCTTATCCTGTTCCTGTTTCCAGTACCCGACCTTCAAGTGGTGAGGTGCTGCTTTTAGATCGAACTCTTGGAAGCGATTGCCCAAGAGCGCAAAAAGTGTCGAAAAAATCGATCGAACTACGCGAAGGCGGGCTTGAGTTTTCGGGGTATTCGAGGGTTTTGGCGGCGGGCATGGTGCCTGCCTGATCCCCGTCCGAAAATTGAGCGAGCTTCGAAACCGGCGATTATAGCAACAAAATCAGGCACGTGGCAACGGGAATGCGCTTTTGCGGCGTGAAGCCCCGCCGTGTAAAGTCTGGCGCGGGGCCCGGCACGCGGCTGGCGAGAAGGCGGCGGAGCGGCTCAACCCGCCGACAATCCACAAAAAACACGCCAATCGACCGGGTCGAGCGAACGTCTTGCCGGTAAATCGGTCGGATTCGCGTTCAGGCTCGTCGTCCGCACTTGCGGCACCCTATAATAAGCGCCCCATGAATCTATTCCGAGCCCTGCTGACGGTCAGCGGCTTCACGCTGCTGTCGCGCGTGACCGGACTGGCCCGCGAAACGCTGATCGCTCGTGCGTTCGGTGCCAGTCAATTCACTGACGCGTTCTACGTCGCCTTCCGTATCCCGAACCTGCTGCGGCGTATCTCCGCCGAGGGCGCGTTTTCGCAAGCTTTCGTGCCGATCCTCGCCGAGTTCAAGAACCAGCAGGGTCACGACGCCACCAAGGCGCTGGTCGATGCCACCTCGACGGTGCTCGCCTGGGCGCTGGCGGTCCTCTCGCTGCTCGGCGTGGTGTTCGCCTCGGGCGTGGTGTTCATCGTCGCGTCGGGGCTGGCGCATGAGGGCCAGGCCTACACGCTCGCCGTCACGATGACGCGCATCATGTTCCCGTACATCATTTTCATTTCGCTGACGTCGCTCGCGTCCGGCGTGCTGAATACGTACAAGAACTTTTCGTTGCCAGCCTTTGCGCCGGTTCTGCTGAATGTCGCGTTCATCGTCGCGGCCGTGTTCGTCGCGCCGCGCATGCACACGCCGGTCTACGCACTCGCGTGGGCGGTGATCGCCGGCGGGGTGCTGCAGTTCATCGTGCAACTGCCGGGGCTGAAGAAGATCGACATGATCCCGCGCATCGGCCTGAATCCGGTGAAGGCGCTCGCGCATCGCGGCGTCAAGCGGGTGCTGTCGAAGATGGTGCCCGCCATGTTCGCGGTCTCGGTCGCGCAGATCAGCCTGATCATCAACACGAATATTGCCTCGCGTATCGGCCCGGGCGCCGTCTCGTGGATCAACTACGCCGACCGGCTGATGGAGTTTCCGACCGCGCTGCTGGGCGTCGCGCTCGGCACGATCCTGTTGCCGAGCCTCTCGAAGGCGCACGTCGACGCCGATCCGCACGAGTATTCGTCGTTGCTCGACTGGGGTTTGCGCGTCACCTTCCTGCTGGCCGCGCCGAGCGCCGTGGCGCTGTTTTTCTTCGCCGAACCGCTGACCGCCGTGCTGTTCCATTACGGCAAGTTCGACGGCAACTCGGTCGTGATGGTGAGCCGCGCGCTGTCGGCGTACGGCGTCGGCCTCATCGGCCTGATTCTCATCAAGATTCTCGCGCCCGGCTTCTACGCGAAGCAGGACATCAAGACGCCGGTGAAGATCGGCATCGGCGTGCTGATCGTCACGCAATTGAGCAACTACGTGTTCGTGCCGATCTTCGCGCACGCGGGCCTGACGCTCAGCGTCGGCCTCGGTGCTTGCGTGAACGCACTGTTCCTGTTCCTTGGCTTGCGCAAACGCGGCATCTATATGCCCTCGAGCGGCTGGCTCAAATTCTTCGTGCAATTGCTCGGCGCGTGCCTCGTGCTGGCCGGCGCGATGCATTGGCTCGCCATCAGCTTCGACTGGATTGCCATGCATGACCGGCCGGTCGACCGCATGGCATTGCTGGCTGCGTGCCTCGTTCTGTTCGCCGCGCTATATTTCGGTATGCTTTGGCTGATGGGCTTCAAGTACGCGTATTTCAAAAGGCGAGTGAAGTGATCACGATGACGCGAGTTCTCGACTATTTCAGCACGCTGGTCGCGGAAGACGACAGCCTGCCGCTGACCGAGGCGGCGCTCTCGCTCGCGCAGGACGCCTATCCCGATCTCGATCTGCAAGGCACTCTGGCCGAGATCGATGAACTGGTGGTGCGTCTGCAGCGCCGCATGCCGGACGACGCCGACATCCGCCAGAAGGTCGGCATTCTCAACCGGTTCTTCTTCCGCGAATTGGGTTTCGCCAGCAATCTCAACGATTATTACGACCCCGACAACAGTCATCTGAACGCGGTACTCAAGCGTCGCCGCGGCGTTCCGATTTCGTTGGCGGTGCTGTATCTGGAGATGGCCGAGCAGATCGGCGTGCCGGCGCGCGGCGTGTCGTTTCCCGGGCATTTTCTGCTGCGCGTGACCACGCCCGACGGCGACGTGATGCTCGATCCGACCAGCGGACATTCGCTCTCCGAATCGGAGATGGTCGAGATGCTGGAGCCGTATGTGGCGTCGGCGGGCGAGTCGGTGAGCCGGGCGTTGCGCATGCTGCTGCAGCCGGCTACGCGGCGCGAGATCATCGCCCGCATGCTGCGTAATCTGAAGTCCACGTATCTTCAGACGGAGCGTTGGCAGCGCCTGCTGGCGGTGCAGCAACGGCTCGTGATTCTGCTGCCGGGAAGTATCGAAGAAGTGCGCGATCGCGGCTTCGCGTATGCGCGACTCGACTATCTGCGGCCCGCGCTGGAAGACCTCGAGCACTATCTAGGCGACCGGCCCGACGCGGAGGACGCCACGGTAGTGGAATCGCAGTTGCACGAGTTGCGGCAACGCACGCAGCACGACGATCGCGACTGAGCGCTCAAGTCTCCCGCGTTATCGCTCAGATCAAACAAAACGCCTGCACATGAATCATGTGCAGGCGTTTTTCTTTGGCGCGGCTGCATAAAGTAGTGCGCGACGGGCATGCTTACTTCGGCTGCATGCGGATCGCGCCGTCCAGACGAATCACTTCGCCGTTGAGCATCGGGTTGTCGAAAATCTGCTTCGCCAGCATCGCATATTCCACCGGCTTGCCCAGGCGCGAAGGGAACGGCACCATCGCGCCGAGGGCGTCCTGCACTTCCTGCGGCATGCCGAGCAGCATCGGTGTTTCGAAGATGCCCGGGGCGATCGTCATCACGCGAATCGCGTTGCGCGACAGGTCGCGTGCGATCGGCAGCGTCATGCCGACCACGCCGCCTTTGGACGCCGCGTATGCCGCCTGGCCGATCTGGCCGTCGTAAGCTGCTACCGACGCCGTGTTGATAATCACGCCGCGCTCGCCATTCGCATTCGGCTCGTTCTTCGACATGGCTGCGGCGGCGAGCCGGATCATGTTGAAGGTGCCGATGAGGTTGATCGAGATGGTGCGTGCGAATGCGTCTAGCGGATGCGGGCCGTCTTTGCCGACGGTCTTTACCGCTGGCGCGACGCCCGCGCAATTGACGAGGCCGCGCAACGTGCCGAGCTTCGTGGCAGCCTCGACGGCTTGCGTGGCGTCGTCTTCGCGACTCACGTCGCACTTGACGAAGACGCCGCCGAGTTCGTTGGCGAGCGCCTCGCCGGCATCCTGATTCAGATCGGCGAGCACCACCTTGCCGCCGTTCTCGACTAACAGGCGCGCCGTGGCAGCGCCGAGACCCGATGCACCGCCGGTGATCAGGAATACGTTGTCGCGAATCTCCATGTCTTCTCCTTTGCTACGGTTGTTCAGTTGTGTCGAGATCGAATATCTTTTCGATGGTCGATTGTAACGATTATGCTGCAGCGCGGAAAGCGAAGCAGGGTAGGCCACCCGATGCAGCGTCGAAGCCGTACGGATGGCTAATTAAAACCACTGCGCTACGCCTTGGAAGCGCGCGTGACATGGGCCGCTGAGCCCGCCAAAATGAAAAAAACCCGCCGGACAGGGCGGGTTTTTCGCAGAACAAAACACAGAACGACGCGCGATTACTTCAGCGCATCGAACGCGCGCGCGCGAATTTCGTCGACGCTGCCGAGGCCCGAAATACGCCGATACTGCGGCGCTTTCAGCGGGGTTGAGGCGTCGCCGTCTTTCGCCCAGGTGTTGTAATAGGCGATCAGCGGCTTGGTTTGCGCTTCGTACACTTCCAGACGCTTCTTGACCGTTTCTTCCTTGTCGTCGTCGCGCTGGATCAGCGGCTCGCCGGTCACGTCGTCCACGCCTTCCACCTTCGGCGGATTGAACTTCACGTGGTACGTGCGGCCCGACGCGGCGTGCGAACGGCGACCGCTCATGCGCACGATGATCTCGTCGAACGGCACGTCGATTTCCAGCACGTAGTCGATCGCGACGCCGGCCAGCTTCATCGCTTCGGCTTGCGGAATGGTGCGCGGAAAACCGTCGAACAGATAGCCGTTCGCGCAATCTGCCTGCTGCAGACGTTCTTTCACCAGATTGATGATCAGCTCGTCTGTCACCAGTTCGCCGGCATCCATGAAGCGCTTGGCTTCGATGCCGAGCGGCGTGCCTGCCTTGACGGCCGCGCGCAGCATGTCACCCGTGGAAATTTGCGGAATGCCGAACTTTTCCTTGATGAAGTTTGCCTGAGTGCCCTTACCCGCGCCGGGCGCACCCAAAAGGATCAAACGCATGTGATATCTCCAGATCTATGTGAATTCTTTGATGACGCTGCAGCCTTCCCACGATTTGCCGAGGGCCCCGCGTCGGCTGCCATTCGCGGCTCGCGCTGCTCGTCGAACACGACGGCGCTGCAAGCTGCCAAACGGCGCGACCGGGAAAAACCCTGGCTCTCGCTGGTAGCGGGAGGCGCGCACAACCGTCCGATTATGCCATGGGTTTTTACGCTCAAGACCCGAATAAAGCCTGTACCCGCGCGAGGTCGGCGGGGGTGTCGACACCTGGAAGCGGCGCATTATCCGTCACGCGCACGGCGATCCGCTCGCCGTGCCACATCGCCCGCAATTGCTCGAGTGCCTCGACCTGTTCGATCGGCGAGATCGCCAGCGTGGGGTACGTGCGCAGGAATTGAGCGCGATAGGCGTACAGACCGATATGCCGGTAAACCACGGCGGGTGCGGGCGGCACAGGCATGGCCGCGACGTTCGGCCAGTGCGGCTGATAGGCGTCGCGAGCCCAGGGAATCGGCGCACGCGAGAAGTACAGCGCCACGCCGCGTGCGTCGAGTACGACCTTGACGACATTCGGATTGAAAATCTCGGCGGGATCGGTGATCGGGTGAGCGGCGGTGGCGATCGCGCAGCCTTCGCTGGCCGCCAGGTGCGACGCAACGCCGCAGACGAGCGCCGGATCGATCAGCGGCTCATCCCCCTGCACGTTGACCACGATGGTGTCGTCGCTCCAGCCGAAGTGCGCCGCGACTTCCGCGAGACGGTCGGTGCCCGACGGATGGTCGGCGCGCGTCAACACGGCTTCGAAGCCATGGTCGCGGGCGGCGTCGAGCACGGATTGCGCGTCCGAGGCGATCAGCACCTGCTGCGCGCCGGATTCGCGGGCGCGTTCGGCGACCCGCACCACCATCGGTTTGCCGCCGATGTCGGCGAGCGGCTTGTTGGGCAGGCGCGTCGAAGCGAGGCGGGCCGGCACGACGGCGATGAACGGGGGAGTGGAGTTGGCTTGGGTCATCGGGAGGGCGGACAGCGATGGAACCGAAGGAAAACGTCAGCGCGGGTAGCGCGGACGCAGACGGGAAAGACAACCGGGACGCACAGCGAAGGCAAGGAACGCAGCATCGCCACGTTCGTCGTGTTCACGGTCGACGCGGTTCGCGGCAGATGTCGTTCGAAACCGGTGCGAACGGAAACGCGCACCGGTCGAGCGACGCACGCTGAATTCGCGCGTGCCCACTGCAGCCGGCCGTATTCAGGCGACGGAGCCCGGATTCAGATCGACCGGCGTGCCTTCGACCGTCTGACGCGCTTCGTCGACCAGCATCACGGGAATGCCGTCGCGGATCGGGTAGGCGAGCTTGTCCGCGTTGCAGATCAGCTCCTGCGCCGAACGGTCGTAGCTGAGCGGGCCCTTGCAGATCGGGCAGACGAGAATTTCAAGCAGGCGAGCGTCCACGGACTGTCTCCACAACTAATGCAATGAGGCGATGATCGAGCGCGGCTTCAACGGGGACGACCCAGATGCGCGCATCGTGCCAGGCCCCCAATTTTACCGCATCCTTTTCCGTTATCAGGATGGCGTCGGCATCCGCATCGGTGAAAGGATTGCGCTCGAATGCGTAGTGATCCGGCAGCGCGCGCGTGGCAGGCGTGATGCCGGCGGCGCGCAGCGTGGCGAAAAAGCGCTCGGGTGCGCCAATGCCGGCGGCGGCCAGCACGCGTTCGCCACTGAATTGCGCGAGCGGGCGGCGCAGCGCCGGATTGTCCAGGTGCCAGGCATCGGCGGGTGCGAGTTGCAGCGCGAACGTGTTCGGCCATGCGGGCAAGCTGCGCGCGTACGGATCGTTGACCAGCGTCGCATCGCGACGGCGCGACAGAGGTTCGCGCAGCGGACCGGCCGGCAGCAGAAAACCGTTGCCGCCCAGACGATGATCGAACACGACCAGTTCCGCGTCGCGCTCGAGGCGGTAATGCTGCAAGCCGTCGTCGCTCACGATCACGTCGACTTCGGGGTGCGCTGCGCACAGCGCCTGCGCGGCAGCCACGCGGTCGGGACAGACCCACACCGGCGCGCCGGTGCGGCGTGCGATCAGCAAGGGCTCGTCGCCGCCGACACTCGCAGCCGACCCGGCCGTGACCAGCGTCGGCGTCTTCACGCGCGCACCGTAGCCACGCGACACCACGCCTGGCGTGAAACCCGCGACGCGCAAGGCTTCGACCAGCGCGATTACGGTCGGCGTCTTGCCGGTGCCGCCGACGGTGACGTTGCCGACCACCACCACCGGCACGCCAATGCGCACCGACTTCAACCAGCCGAACGAGAAAGCGGCGCGGCGCGCGGCGGCGATCGCGCCGAACACGCAGGCGAAAGGCGTCAGCGCCCACGCGAGCGGGCCGCGCTGCTGCCATTCGCGGGTGAGGCGTGCTTCGAGACGGTTGTTGAGGTCGCTCATGGGCGAATCGCCTGGACGAGCGGCGCGCCGTTCGTCGCAAGGGGCCGGGACGGCGGCGTGAAGGCGCTAGGCGCAATACGCGGGGCAAGCATCAACGCGGTTCTCCGGACAAGTCGAAAAAGAGGCGAAACGTGACGCAACGGCAGGGACAGCGGCGCAAGCGCAAGCAGCGACCATGTGCGTCGGCGGCGTCGAACCGGTTCGCGCAGTGTGCCGCAATGGCGGCTTCTGCGGGGTGCCGGCATGCCGTCGAACCCGCCACTCTAGCGCGCGGGCGTCCCGCCGGGCAAGTCGTCGTGCGGCCGCCCCGAGCGCCGATCTCTCCTTGCGCGAGCTCCGCAGCCTGTGGATAACTTTGTGGAGAACCTGCCATCCAATCGCCGGAGAAGGCCGTTCGGAGCGCCCGGTATCGGCAATCATTCTCTTTAACGAGATGTAAAGTCTATATAAATCAATGAGATGCTTCGAATTCATGCGGCTCGCCGAGCGGTCTGGCGGGAATCGTCTGGCGCCTCCCGCCATGTGGACACTTTTAACAATTGGGCGCGCCAGGAGCCGTCGCGCTGGACGCGGATGGCCGCACGGTCTATCGTCTGTCCGGCCAGTCACAGATATTCCTCGCATGAATCCCGAAAGCCCGTTTTCTTCGTCCGCCGCGCCCGGCGGTGAGGTCGTCGTTCCCGTGTCCGCGCTCAATCGTGCGATCGGCACGATGCTCGAACGCTCGTTTCCGCTCGTCTGGGTCGCCGGCGAAGTGTCGAACTTCACGCGCGCCGCGAGCGGCCACTGGTACTTCTCGATCAAGGACGCCCAGGCGCAAATGCGCTGCGTGATGTTCCGTGGCCGTGCGCAATACGCCGAATTCACGCCGCGCGAGGGCGACCGCATCGAAGTGCGCGCGCTGGTGACGATGTACGAGCCGCGCGGCGAATTGCAACTGAACGTGGAAGCCGTGCGACGCACGGGGCAGGGGCGTCTGTACGAAGCCTTTCTCAAGCTCAAGGCGCAACTGGAAGCCGAGGGCCTCTTCGCCGCCGAGCGCAAGCGCGCCTTGCCGTCGCATCCGCGTGCCATCGGCATCGTCACGTCGTTGCAGGCCGCCGCCTTGCGCGACGTGCTGACGACGCTGTCACGCCGTGCGCCGCATATTCCGGTGATCGTCTATCCCGCGCCGGTGCAGGGCGCGGGCGTCAGCGGCAAACTCGCGGCGATGGTCGACGCCGCCAACGCGCGACGCGAAGTCGACGTGCTGATCGTCTGCCGCGGCGGTGGATCGATTGAAGATTTGTGGGCGTTCAACGAAGAAGTGCTGGCGCGCGCGATCGCCGAAAGCGCTATTCCCGTAGTAAGTGGCGTCGGTCACGAAACCGATTTCACGATCGCCGATTTTGCCGCCGACGTGCGCGCACCGACACCCACCGGCGCCGCGGAACTCGTCAGCCCGCAACGCGTGCTGCTGCTGCGCGAACTGGATCAACGGCACGCCACGCTCGCGCGGGGCTTTGGCCGCATGATGGAGCGGCGCGCCCAGCAACTCGACTGGCTCGCGCGCCGGTTGGTGTCACCGGCCGAACGACTGGCGCGGCAACGCATCCATCTGCAGCAACTGAGCGTGCGGCTGGCGTCGGCAGGCGCGCGGCCAGTGCGTGATGCACGAGCGCGTTTTTCGCTGCTGCAGATGCGCTGGCAGCGCTGGCGTCCCGATCTCGCCGCGCAGCAGGCGAAGCTCGGCCATCTCGCGCAACGCCTCGACGCCGCATTGTTACGCCAGCATGAACGTCAGAGCGCACGAATCACCACGCTGGCCGCACGTCTCGAAGTGCTGAGCCCGCAGCGCACGCTCGAGCGGGGCTATGCCGCCGTGCTCGACGCGCAGAGCGGCCGCGCGGTGCGCGCGCCGTCGTCGCTGAAACCGGGGCGGCGCCTCACGGTGCATCTCGCCGAAGGGGCCGCGGACATCGCGCTCGCCGATGTCCAACCGCGTTTGACCGACGGTTTCTGACACGTCGCCCGCGCTGCGCACGGCCGTACTTTTGACGGCCGCGCGTATCGGGCACGCGACGTGCGCGCGCATGAATTGCGCGCTTTGTCCTGCATGTTCGCCGATGCCTGGCATAAAGTCCGGTCGTTTGCGGGGTTATTCCAACTCGCCTACAATCGAGTGCTCAAAAGCGTTATCCGCAGAACTCCCCCACAACAGATACAGATAGAAGGAATGCACCATGGAACATACGCTCCCGCCGCTGCCGTTCGCCAGAAACGCTCTCGTTCCGAACATGTCGGAAGAGACGCTGGACTACCACTACGGCAAGCATCACCAGACCTATGTGACCAACCTGAACAATCTGATCAAGGGCACCGAGTTCGAGAACCTGTCGCTCGAAGAGATCGTCAAGAAAGCATCGGGCGGCGTGTTCAACAACGCGGCTCAGGTGTGGAATCACACGTTCTTCTGGAACAGCCTGTCGCCGCAAGGTGGCGGTGCGCCGACCGGCGCACTGGCTGACGCGATCAACGCCAAGTGGGGTTCGTTCGACAAGTTCAAGGAAGAATTCGCCAAGACCGCAGTCGGCACGTTCGGCTCGGGCTGGGCATGGCTCGTGAAGAAGGCCGACGGTTCGCTCGACCTGGTCTCGACGAGCAACGCTGCCACGCCGCTCACCACGGACGCGAAGGCACTGTTGACCATCGACGTGTGGGAACACGCTTACTACATCGACTACCGCAATGCGCGTCCGAAGTTCGTGGAAGCGTACTGGAACATCGCCAACTGGGAATTCGCAGCGAAGAACTTCGCCTGAGATTGCCGGTTGTCGCGTGAACCCGGCGGCGGTGTCCGGTCGGGTTTGCGATGAATCAGAAAGCCCTCCTGCGCGAGGGCTTTCTGTTTTTTCGGGGCGTAGTTTTGCGCCTCTGTTACTTACGGGTTACTAAGTATTTCTTCCACCTGGCAAGCTTCGTCAGCTTTTCGCATCATGAATGCGGCCTTGTCGAAAGCTCGGCGTTTCACCATCGAAAGCTTTATTACCTCCGACGCCTCGCCATGACTGGCGCTCGCGCCCGGCTGGCAGGCCGGCGGCGCGCGCGCAGGCCGCCTTGCGATTGCCAGCGATCTTCCCACGACGCATCACCGTTGCCTGCCGTCATCGGCTCTGGACAGTGCCCACAATCCGTTGCTGCATGTTGCGGTGGGAGATAACTGGTAAACATCGGTAAGCCCTGGCTCGCTATCGTTCAGGAGCGTTCATCCATTTCGCGCGGCCGTTGCCTTGTCACGTCACGCGCGGAGCATCGCAGGGGTGCGATGCGGACAGCTGTCCGGGCGACGCGCAATCGACAAAAAAAGCGCTACGCCCGGGGGCACGATGGACAGCAAGCAGATTCTGGAACTCGCGACAGCACACCATATCGCGGGCGAGTTCGGTCCCGCGCGTGAGCTATACGAAAACGCGCTGGCCATCGAGCCTGCCGACGCCAATGTCATGTTTCGCCTCGGCGTGCTCGACATGCAATGCGGTGCCAACGATCGCGCGCTCGATTGGCTCGATCGGGCGCTGAACCAGATTCCCGACAATCCGCGTTATCACTTCGTTCGCGCTCAGGTGCTCGCGGCCGCGCATCGTTTTGCGGAGGCGATTCTGGCCTATCGTCAAACGCTGGCGCTCGAAGCCGCATCCGCCGACGTTCTGTTCGCGCTAGCTGCGGCGCAGCAATCGACCGCCGACTACCGCGCGGCAATCGACACCTACACAGCCGTGCTTGCGCTCGATCCGGCTCATGCCGACGCGCTCAACAATCTCGGCAATTGTCATCGCCAGAACGGCGACACGGAGCGAGCGGAAGCCGCCTATCGTCGCGCAATCGACGTGCAGCCGGGGGACGCCAATGCGCTCACCAACCTCGGCACGCTGCTCGAATCGCTTGGCCGTCTGGATGAAGCGCTCGTGCTACTCGAAGCGGCGGTGGCGGCGGCGCCGGACGCGCCATGTGGTCTCGTCAATCTCGGCGTTGCGTTACATCAGCGCGGCGATTGCTCGCGCGCGGCCGCGCGACTGACGCGTGCGCTCGAACTGGACCCCGCGTTTCCCGAGGCCGCGTATAACCTCGCCAATTCGCTCCATGCGCTCGGCAGGCGCGACGAAGCCGTGAGCCACTATCGGCAGGCAATCGCGCAGTCGCCGGCCCATGCCGATGCCTACAACAATCTGGGCGTCGCGTATCAGGAAGCAGGGTTGCGTGAGGAAGCCGCGCACGCGTTCGACGCGGCGATCCGCCTGCGTCCGGGTTTTGTGGCCGCGCTCAACAACGCCGCGACCCTGATGCGCAAGCATGGCCGTTTGGCCAAGGCGGAGGCGTATCTTCGCGAAGCGCTCGCCGTCGAGCCGCATCATTCGGTGACGCATAACAATCTCGGCAATGTGCGGAAAGACCAGGGGCACCTCGCGGACGGCATCGACTGCTTTCGCCGTGCGCTCACCTGCGATCCCGGCAACGTCGTCGCGCACAGCAACCTCGCTTATGCGCTGACGTTTCAGGCGGAGCACGCGCAGCCCTTGCTGCATGAATGCCGTCGCTGGTCGGCGCGCCATGAAGCGCCGCATCGCGGTGCGCACCGGCCGCATTCGAACGATCCGGTCGCGACGCGCCGTTTGCGGATCGGCTATGTGTCGCCGGATTTCCGCGACCATTGCCAGACGCTGTTCACGCTGCCGCTGCTGTCGCATCACGATCACGATCGCTTCGAGATTTTCTGCTATTCGAGCGTCGCGCGGCCTGACGATCTGACGCAACGCGTCGCCGCTTGTGCCGACGTGTGGCGCGACGTGCGCAGCCTCGACGACGAACGGCTTGCGCTGCTGATCCGCGACGATGCGATCGATATTCTGATCGACCTGACCATGCATATGGCGGATGGCCGTCCGCTGCTGTTCGCGCGCAAGCCCGCGCCGGTGCAGATCGCGTGGCTCGCCTATCCGGGGACGACGGGTATCGGCGCGATCGATTACCGGCTGACCGATCCCTGGCTCGATCCCGCCGGCACCGATGCAATGTACAGCGAACGTTCGATCCGTCTGCCGGATTCCTTCTGGTGCTACGACCCGCTGACCGGTACGCCAGCCGTGAACGCGTTGCCGGCGCTGACCAACGGCTATCCGACCTTCGGCTGCCTGAACAATCCCTGCAAGCTGAGCGACGCGACTTTCGGTATGTGGGGCAAGGTGATGCGCGAAATCGGCGACGCCCGTTTGCTGCTGATGGCGCCCGAGGGCGCGGCGCGCGACAGCTTGCTCGAACGGCTGGGGCAACAGGGTATCGCCGCCGGGCGGATCGCCTTTACGCCGTTTCGTCCGCGTGCGGACTATCTGCGCACGTATCACGAGATCGACGTCGGACTCGACACGTTTCCGTACAACGGCCATACGACGAGCCTCGACTCCTACTGGATGGGTGTGCCGGTCGTGACGCGGGTCGGCAATACGGCCGTGGGGCGTGCCGGACTGAGTCAGTCGGCCAATCTGAATCTGCGCGAACTCGTCGCCGATAACGACGCGCAGTTCGTCGACATTGCCGTCGAGCTCGTACGCGATCTGCCGCGCCTCGCGCGCCTGCGCGGCGAGTTGCGAAGCCGTCTCACCGCCTCGCCGTTGATGGACGGTGCGCGCTTCGCGCGGCATATCGAAGTGGCGTATCGCAATGCATGGCAAGCGTGGTGCGAGCGGTCGAGCCGTGCCGCGCGCGGCAAGCTCGAGCGTGATAGCGGTGTGGAACCCTGTGCTGATTCTGGCGTTGATTCTGGCGTTGATCCGCGGCTGTTCCCGTCTGCCGGGCTCGACCGTTCTTATTGATCTGCGACGGGTTGGGACCGGCTTTCGGCGACGAGTTTTGTCACAGTTCGTAACAGCGTGGCGGCCATTGACGGCTTCATTGAGTGGGCTTTAGCCTGCGCGTCGCTATGCGGCCTCGTCTGTCGATTCAGCTGCGTCTAGCTGCCGCCGTCGTTTCCCGAATCGCTCGATGCCTGCCGACGTTTGTGACCGCGACCGCCGCCACTCGGTGTTACCGCGCTTGCCGGCGCGACGGGCGGCGGGTGGTTGATGTACTGGAAGTTCTGCGCGATGGACGCGCTGGGAAACGACGTGGTCGGCTGGACCAGCACCGAGCTCGGCATAGCCGGGTTCGACTGGGCGAACACCGGCGACAGGCCGGCTGCGCAAGCCACGCCCATTGCGAAAACAAGCCGGTTCATCGTGACATCCTTGAATTTTCGTTGACGGGGAACTGCCGGGGCGCAGCTGCCGATATCTCCCGCTGGACGGTGCGATTCGAGCGGAGGCCAGTTTAGGCCGCCGTCGCTGAAATCAGGTTGCGGCCGCGCTTACAAGCGTTACGCGATATGTCTTCGTGCCGCGCATCGGGGCGTTGGCCAGCCTCGCTGACCGTGCTTCGCGCCTTGCGCCGGCGTCGCGCGGATGTAAGCGAAAAACTTTCTGTAACGATCCCGTAACCAGGAGATGGCGCGAATAGCCTAACGTTTGAATTCCACAGGCTCTGAACCGCACCAACCAACATGATCTCCAGCACTAAATCGATGGGTATCGCGCTACCGGCCGCCTTGTTGGCGCTTGCGCTCGGCGGCTGCGCGGTGATGCCGCCGAGCGGTCCGAGCGTGGTCGCATTGCCGAAGAGCGGCGAGCCGCTCGGCCAGTTCCAGCAGGACGACTACGCATGCCGCGATTATGCGAACCGTTCCACCGACCCCAACGGCGCCGCTCAGGCGGCTACGGCCAACGGCGTCAACAGTGCGGCGATCGGCACGCTCGGCGGCGCGGCAGTCGGCGCACTGATCGGTGCAGCGGCCGGCAACCCCGGCGCAGGCGCGGCGATCGGCGCGGGCAGCGGGCTGTTGATCGGCGGCGCGAACGGCGCCAACGGCGCGCAATATTCCGCCGCCGGGATGCAGGCACGTTACGACGCGGCTTACGCCCAGTGCATGACGTCCAAGGGCAATACGATTTCGCAGCCGCAACCGGCTTATGCCCCGCAGCCGGTCTATGTCCAGCCGCAACCTTACTACTACGCGCCGCCGCCACGGTACTATGCGCCGCCGCCGGCCGTGTACGCCCCGTATCCGTACTACTGATCCCGGTAACCGGCGCCCTGTCTGGTCGACACACATCGATTCCGCGCGGGGGCGGGCCGGTTTTTTGCTGTAAAGCTTTTGTCACGTATGGCGGAAAGGCGCGAAAGGATGGCGGCAATGCCGCCATTAAACCGCGTACGTTTGAAAGGAGTTGGATGATTACCAGTTACCTGGTGGTCCTGTGTAGTCGTCATCATCCATTCCATTCCGGCCAGCACGCAAGGTTGTCGACTCCGCCCTAGCGGCATGCGGAGCGGGCCGAATATCGCGCGAACGAGGCGAATATGCGGCGACTGCAAACCGGCACGTTTAATCCGAATGTCTGGTCCCGTGTGCGCGCCTGGTTAGCGATGGTGTTTATCGCCGGCTGCTTTATCTCGTGCGGCGGCGGTGGCTCGGGCGGCACGTCCGGCACGGCGTCGGGTTCGGCTGCCGGCGGCGGCAGCACTGGCAGCGGCACCGGCAGCGGCACATCGACCGGCGGCGGGACCACGACCGGCACCGGCTCTACCGGAACCGGCAGCACGACCACGACGACGACCGCCTTCGCCACCGACGTGCTGATGCACCACAACGACCTCGCCCGTACCGGGCAGATGCTCGCCGAGACTAACCTCACCCTGAGCAACGTCAACTCCACCAGCTTTGGCAAAGTCGCGTTTCTTGCTGCGGATGGCAAGGTGGATGCGCAACCGCTCTTCGTCACCAGTCTTTCGATAGGCGGGACGACGCACGACGTGGTGTATGTCGCCACCGAGCACGACAGCGTGTACGCCTATGACGCCACCACGTTCGCGCAATTGTGGAAAGTATCGCTGGTCGGCAACGGCGAGACGTCGAGCGACAATTTCAGCTGCCAGGATTTCACGCCGGAAATCGGCGTTACGTCGACACCGGTGATCGATCGCAACCGCGGTGCAAACGGCGTGCTATACGCTGTGGCGATGACGAAGGACGCCAGCGGCACTTACCATCACCGCCTCCATGCGCTCGACCTGACGACGGGTGCGGAAGTGCTGGGCGGTCCCACCGAGATCGCGGCCACGTATCCGGGCAATGGCGCGGGCAGCGTCAATGGCGTGATTGCTTTTAACCCGGCGGAACATACCGAGCGCGCAGCGCTGACGCTGGTGGGCGGCAACATCTATATGGGTTGGACCGCGCATTGCATGGCTGGCGCTTACACCGGCTGGCTGATGGCCTATAGCGCTGACACGCTGAAGCAGACCAGTGTGCTCAACATCACGCCGAACGGCAGCCAGGGCTCGATCTGGATGGCGGGGTCGGGCATGTCGTCGGACGGCACCTCGCTCTATCTCGCCGACGGCAATGGCACTTTCGGCACGACGCTCAACGCGCAGGGCTTTCCTGTGGATGGCGACTACGGCAACTCGATGATGAAGCTGTCGTTAGGAAACCTGCAGGTCACCGACTACTTCGCGATGAACAACGTCGTCGCAGAGGCCAATGCCGACAACGATTTCGGCTCAGGCGGCGTGCTGGTGCTGCCGGATCAGACGACCGCGAGTGGAGTCGTCAAGCATCTGGCGGTGGCGGCGGGTAAGGACAACAATATTTATGTCGTCGATCGCGATGCCATGGGCAAGTTCAGCCCGACCGCCAACAATATCTGGCAGGAGTTGATCGGCACGCTGGCGGGCGGCATCTGGGGCTCGCCGGCCTACTACAACGGCGTCGTCTATTACGGCGGCTGGAACGACAACCTGAAGGCGCTGCCGATCACGAACGCATTCCTCGCGACGACCGCCGCGTCCAAGAGTGCGATCACGTTTGCCTATCCCGGCGCGACGCCAGCCGTGTCGGCGAACGGCTCGGGGAATGGCATTGTCTGGGTGGCGGAAAACGGCACGACGGGCGCGTTGCATGCCTACGATGCCGGCAATCTCGCGCACGAGTTGTACAACAGCAATCAGGCAGGGTCGCGCGATCAGTGGGGCGCGGGCAACAAGTTCATCACACCGATGATCGCGCGCGGCAAGGTGTTTGTGGGCGCGACCAATGGGGTGGCGGTGTTTGGGTTGTTTTAGGTGGTGATGGTGGCGAAAGCGATGGCGATGGCGATGGCGATCGCGGTTCGGGACGCTTCGTTAAAAAAAGCCCCTGTTCGTTGCGAACAGGGGCTTTTGTTTGCCGGGCGTGTGCTCAGTGGCTTGGTGTTGATGCTGTAGGCGCGACACACGCACCCGCAAGTGACACTGTGCGGCGGCGCGGCGCGGCGCGGCGCACCGCACCACACCGCTCGATTACGCCGCTTGTTATTCCGCGTCGCTCGTCGCGGCTGTTTTTCGCGGACGGCGGCTGCGTGCCGCGGTCTTGCGGGCGGCTTTT
Source organism: Paraburkholderia sp. BCC1884 (assembly GCF_900996225.1). Lineage (GTDB taxonomy): Bacteria > Pseudomonadota > Gammaproteobacteria > Burkholderiales > Burkholderiaceae > Paraburkholderia. The sequence continues at coordinate 258,649 of NZ_CAAJGL010000134.1, forward strand.
TTCGCCGGTGCGGGTGTTTCTTCCGCGGTGGCCGTTGAAGTCGATGCGGCGGGGTCAGCAGGCGCTGCGATTTGCGGCATCTCTTCGATGCTTCGCGGCGTAGTCTTCTTTGCTTTCTTCGCCGCGGTTTTGCGCGGAGCGCGCTCCTTGCGGCGCTTGGGTTGCGGCGTGCCGAGGTCCGGTTCGTCGGCGCTATTGGCTGGCTCGGATTCAGCGGCCGAGGTTGCCCAGCCCGCTGCGGGGGTTTCCGCATCGCCTGCTGAGGTCTCCCATGCGATCTCGGAAGATTGCGCCTCTGCGAGAGAAACCTCCGTCTGCTCGAAAGTGGGCTCAGCGTTCCTGGACACTCGCGCGCGCCGGCCGCTCTCGGCGCGCGATTGCGCGCTATCGTGCTCCCCGGCTTGACGCTCCTCATGAACGATTTCCTGCTGGCCACGGCCCGTTTTACGATTGCCACGGCCGCGACGACGCGATTCGTGCTTGCCGCCCGACTCCGCGGCCACGGCTTCGGCGACCTGCGCTTCGTACAGCTGTTCCGCCGACTCACCCGCTTCCGACGCTTCCGACGCCTCAGTCGAGTTTTCGCCAAGACCATGTGCCGCCGTGCTGCGATACACGTATGCGCCCGACTTTTCGTCGCGACCGAATTCAAGCAGGCCGCGCGCATGCGCCTCTTCCAGCAAATTGCCGAAGGCGCGGAAACCGTAGTAGGTCTCGTTGAAATCCGGTTTGCGGCGCTTGATGGCGTTCTTCAGCACGGACGCCCAGATCTTGCCGCTGTCGCCGCGTTCGGAAGCGAGTGCGTCGAATGTTTGCACCGCGATCTCGACCGCCTTGGTGCGGCGTTTTTCGAGGTCTTCCTTGTTGCGGCTTTTCTCCTCGTCGGGGCTGCGTTTGGTCGCCGGTTGGGCGGCCTGCTGCGGCCGTGACGACTCCCGCTTGGCAACCGCTCGCTGGCTTTCGCGCACGAGGTCGTCGTAAAAGAAAAACTCGTCGCAGTTCGCAATGAGCAAATCGGACGTGGATTGCTGCACGCCGACGCCGATCACCTGCTTCGCGTTCTCGCGCAGCTTCGAGACCAGCGGTGAAAAGTCCGAGTCGCCGCTGATGATGACGAACGTATTGACATGCGATTTCGTGTAGCAAAGGTCGAGCGCATCGACGACGAGCCGGATATCGGCGGAATTCTTGCCCGATTGGCGCACGTGCGGAATTTCGATCAATTCGAAATTGGCCTCATGCATCGCGCCTTTGAAACTCTTGTAGCGATCCCAGTCGCAGTATGCTTTCTTCACGACAATGCTGCCCTTGAGCAGCAGGCGTTCGAGCACCAGCTTGATATCGAACTTGTCGTACTTCGCGTCGCGCACGCCGAGCGCGACGTTTTCGAAGTCGCAGAATAGCGCCATGCTGACGGTTTCGTTGGATGACGCCATGAATATCTCCATTGAAGCGATCGTCGAATTCGACGAATCGCGACCATGATAGCGATTCCAGCGAAGGTGATCAGCTTTTGTGTTCCCGACGCAGCGCGCCGCTTGCCTCGTGAGCCTTCTGCGCCTTGTGCCTCGGGTTTGCGCGTTCCGCTTCGTGACTGCGTCCGTGCTCGTGCCCGCGCACCTTGCAGCAGCCGCGCTACAGGTTCTGGGGGGATGTCGATCCGCCGAGCGCCGCACGCGTCTCCAACACCTCGTCGACGAGGCCATACGCCTTCGCCCCTTGTGCCGACATGAAGTTGTCGCGATCGGTATCCCGCTCGATTTCCTCGATGCTGCGCCCGCTACGTTCGGCCATCATGGCGTTCAGGCGCTGACGTAGATAGATCACCTCCCTGGCCTGGATCTCGACGTCCGCCGCCGTACCCTGGCTGCCGCCCGACGGCTGATGAATCATGATGCGCGCGTTGGGCAACGCGTACCGCTTGCCGCGTTGGCCCGCGGTCAGCAGGAAAGTGCCCATGCTCGCGGCAAAGCCGGTGCACAAGGTGGAAACCTCCGGCTTGATGAATTGCATGGTGTCGTAAATTGCGAGGCCGTCGTACACGGAGCCGCCGGGCGAATTGATGTAAAAAGAAATATCCTTGTCGGGATTCTCCGATTCAAGAAAGAGCAGTTGCGCGACGATCAGACTCGCCGACTGTTCGTTCACGGGTCCAACCAGAAACACGATGCGCTCGCGCAGCAGACGGGAATAGATGTCATACGCGCGTTCACCGCGACCGGACTGTTCGATCACGGTGGGCACGAGGCCTAGGCCGGTGACGCCTGGATAACTGAATTGCATAAGAACCTCGTTTTTGAGCGGCGCGAGCCCGTAACCAGTAAGCAGGCGGCCGGCGTCCGGTAGGAGGCAGCGCGCCACTGATTCGTCGAACCGGGCGCTCCATGCGCCGGTTGTTGCTCATATGACGCGACGGAGGCCGGCGACGTGACAGGAATATTTTTGTGTTCTGCTGTCACATTGGCGGCAGCCGGAACGTCATGCTGGAAAAGGACGCCGATTGCAGCGCGCAGGCGCCGCGCGCACTTCACCATGCATCATCTGGAGGTCTACGCATGACGGAACAAGTAACTGACAAGGCATCCAGTTTCCAGGCGGCCCGCGCGCGCTTGCTCGCGCTGGCGTACCGCATGCTCGGCAGCCGCGCGGAGGCAGAAGACGTGGTGCAGGACGTTTGGCTCAAGTGGTATCTCGCCGACACGCAAGAGGTGCAGACGCCGGCCGCCTGGCTCACCACGATCACCACGCGGTTGGCGATCGACCGCTTGCGGCATGTGCAGCGCGAGCGCGCCTCGCAGGCTGCCGGCTGGTTGCCGGAGCCTTGGCTCGACGAAGTGGCGCCATCGGCGGAGGAGTTGGCCTTACGGTCGGCGGAGATGTCCTACGGTGTGATGCTGCTGCTCGAGCGGTTGAAGCCCGACGAACGCGCGGCGTTCGTCCTGCATGAAGCCTTCGATTGCGACTACGCCGAGATCGCAAAGATTCTTGAACGCACGCCGGCTGCGTGCCGACAGATCGTCCATCGCGCTACGCAGCGATTGCAGCGCGCCGGTGAACCCTTGGAGCGTCCCGATCCCGTCGTGCACGGAAAGATGGTGGAACGCCTGCGGGCAGCGCTGGAAACTCAGGATCGGGTGGGATTGTTGCGACTCTTCAGCGAGACACCGGAAGTCGTCAGCGACGCCTCCGTGGCTGCGCCGGTTGCTGCCGTGTGTGCTGAAGCTCCGGCGGTGGCCGGGTGGAGAGACACCGTCACATCGCTCGCGCAGCACGCCAACCAGGCCGAAATGGTGTCCGTGGCAGGCGCCCAGTGCATCGCCTTGCTCTTCGGGGGCGACATCGTCGGCATGCTGGATGTCACGACAAACGGTGTGCCGGACGGCTCGACGAAGATAGTCGCGTTGCGCATCGTGACGAGTGCGGAGCGCTTGCGGGCGACCAACCGTCTACTGGGCCGCACGGCGGTCAACGACCTGCTCGCGCGGATCCAGCAGCGTCCGCAGCCCTCAATTGCGATGAGCCGCGATTTCCCAGTTGATGTCTACGCATAGCACTTGCGTGCCGTTTGGCGTGTGGGCCGCGATGGAGGCCGTCACACACAGGTGCGCTTCGTTGATTGACAGATAGGGCGGGGTGAGGTGCACCTGGCCTGGCGTACGCATCGCCTGAATGAAGTACGGCCGGCGCTCCCAGCTTGCGCCTTCCGAATGCAGCAGCGGCCGGAAGCGCTTGGCGCGTTGCGAGGCGCGTCCGGGTGGCAGTACGTTGTCGCCGATCTGCCGGCCCGAACCATCGAGCACAAAGCAGCGAGCGGTTTCGCCGAGCGTGAGCAGCGGCGCGGTGGCCTGAGAAACCGACTCCCCGGCCACCAGTTGAGCGGCCGCCGTCTCCAGCGCCTTGACGTAAGGGGCGAGTCGCGTGGCTTGAGCACGCTCGCGCTCTGCCACGCGTTCGCGCAGCGCCGCAGAGAGCGAGTCCATCAGGCCGGCCGCGGCCTGCGGCTTGACAGGCTCGACACTCGGACCCGCAAAAAAAGCGCCCTGCACGAAGTCCACGTTGCATTCCAGGGCGATGAGCGCGTCCCGTTCGGTGCTGAGACCGCCCATCAGCACCAGTTGCCCGGATTCGTGCAGCAACGAAACGAGGCCCGGCAGCACGCGCTCGATATGCGAGTGCTCACTGGCTTGCGCGAGGATGCAGCGGTCCAGCGTGACGATATCCGGCCGTAGGTTCCACACGCGGTCGATGTTCGAATGCTTCGCGCCGAAGCCGTCGAGCGCGATCAGGAAACCGGATTTGCGCAGTGCGTCGATGATCTCCGCGAAGCGCGTGGTCTCGCCGCCGGCCTGCTCGGACACTTCCAGCACCACACGTTGCGGAGGCAAGCCGAGCGCCTTGAGGCCGGCGAGGAGCGCGTCGCCATAACTGGTGTCCATCAGCGCGGCGGGGTGCAGGCTAAGGAAAAGCCATTCGTCGTGGCTGTCGAAGGCGTTGAAATTGCCGAGATGCAGCGATTCGGCGAGCCGCCCGAGTTCCAGCAGGTCACCGCGCCGGGCGGCCTGGGTGAACACTTCGTGCGACGGCACCTGCAGCGCATGTTCGTCGTGTGCACGCAGCGACGCGTGATAACCGATCGCGCGTCGGTGCGATACCGAGAAAACGGGCTGGAACACGCTGAAAACGGTGTAGCCGCCGTACAGGACAGTGCGCCGGGAGCCTTCGTCGCCGGCCATCGGCCGCGGCGGCTGGAAGCCGGGAGGATCGAGTTCGATCATGCTCATCATGTCAGTCGTGTGGAGGTGGCGGCGCGCTTGCAGCTTGTCACGAGTCCGCACGCCAAAGTGTGAGTTTACAGGATAGGCGAGCAAGAACTATGCGCGTGCGGAAACACAGCGTCTCTGCCCGGCAATCGCGTGCAGATAAGACGATTGTGCGCCCGTGGGAGCGCGAGCGTGACGATGCGCACTTCGCTGGTGCGGCGCGCGCCCCGTTGCGGGTCGGCGGCGGCGCGCCGGGAGTGTCAGGTGCGCTCGGAAGGGTCAGTCTTTTTCGCGGGCGTGCGGATGTCGGGCGAGAGCTGCGCGAAGATCCAGGCCGAGCCCGCCGTGATGATGCCGACGCACAGGAAGGTCGCGTGAAAGGCGGGTAGCGAGTTGGCCGCGGTTACGCGTGGCAGCAGGCCGGTGAAGGTGGCGAGTAACGCACCGGCCACGGTCACGCCGAGGCTCATGGACAACATCTGCACGAGCGAAAAGAGGCTATTGCCGCTGCTCGCGCCGCCGGTGCCCAGGTCCTTGAGCGTCAGCGTGTTCATCGCGGTGAACTGCATCGAGTTGACGCCGCCGAAGAAGGCCAGTTGCACGAGTCGCAGCCAGAGCGGCTGACCCGCATTGGTGAGCGCGAAGCTCGCCATTGTCAGGCCGACCAGAACGGTGTTGATCAACAGCACGCGTCGATAGCTGTACTTGACGATCAGTGTAGTCACGAGACGCTTGGAGGCCATACCCGCGGCGGCCACCGGCAGCATCATCATGCCGGCTTCGAAGGCGCTATAGCCAAGACTCACCTGCAGGAGCAGGGGAATCAGGTAGGGCATCGCGCCGCTGCCGATCCGGGCGAACAGGTTGCCGAGCAGACCAACGCTGAAGGTGTGAATCTTGAAGAGATCGAGCGAGAAAATCGGCGCGGGCTCGCGCACCGCATGTAAGCCGTAGGCGACGAAACACGCCAGGCTCAGGATCAGCAGCACGAGTACCGTGGCGTGCTGGATGCCGAACTCGTTACGGCCGTCGAGCGCGAACGAGATCGCCACCATGCCGACCACGAGCAGCAGGTAACCCTTCATATCGAACTTGCCGACATGCTCGTTGCGACTGTCCGGCATGAAGATGAAGGTGGCGATGCAGCCCACGATGCCCACCGGCACGTTGATCAGAAAGATCCAGTGCCACGAGGCGATTTTCACGAGCCAGCCGCCGAGCGTCGGGCCGATCAGCGGGCCGATCAACCCGGGAATGGCCACGAACGAAAGTGCCGGCAGATAGCGCTCTGCCGGAAAGGTGCGTAGCACCGAGAGCCGTCCGACGGGCAGCAGCATGGCGCCGCCCACGCCTTGCACGATACGGAAGATCACCAGTTGATTGAGCGTATGCGCGTTCGCGCAGAGCAACGAACCGACCGCGAATACGAGAATCGCGCTGAAGAAGACGAGCCGTGTGCCGAGCTTGTCGGCGAGCCAGCCGGACACGGGGATCATGATCGCCATGGTCAGCGAGTACGCGATCACCACCGATTGCATGCGCAGCGGCAATTCGCCGAGGCTCGTCGCCATCGCGGGGAGCGCTGTGTTGACGATGGTCGAGTCGAGCGTCTGCATGAAGAAGCCGGTGGCGACCAACCACAGCAGGACCGTGAGCGAGCGGGCCGTCGGCGCCGCAGCGGGACTGGAAGGGGAGGCGGGCGGGACGGGCGGTGTGGGCATGAAGGGCGGCTGGTGCGCTGGAGGAGCAGGAGCGAGCCGAGACTCGCAGCGGGGACCCGCTATTCTAGGGAAAAGCGCGCGGCGACGCAGCGCCGAAGTCGCGTGGGGGCAGGTTGCATAGCAGGCTCGCGGCACCCCGCATGCTCAGAACACCTCTGCGCTCGATACATTCATCGCGTCGTGGGCAATTCCACCGCGGCACGGAAGAACGCCTGCGCGCGCGGCTCGTTGCCGAATGCCACGTGAATCCGCGTCCATGGGCTCACCTCCCGGTTCGGGCGGAAATAATTGCCCGGCGCCACCGTCACGCCCAACGGCGTGCCGCACTCCACCAGCCGCTGGGCGTCCGCGACGTGCGGCACGCGCGCCCACACGAATTTGCCGCCCACTGGCTTATCAAATAGCTCCCAACCGGCGTCTTCGAGCGTCTGGACGGTCGAGCCGAGCGCCTCGCGCATGCGGCGGCGCAGGCGCTCCAGATATTTACGGTACGCGCCGCGTTCCAGCATCGACACGGCGACAGCCTCGGCAAAGCGTGAGCCGCCGATACTCGTCAGCATCTTGATGTCCACCAGATCCTTGATGATCGCGTGGCTCGCCACGATGCAGCCGATGCGCAGCGAGGAAGACAAGGTCTTCGACAGGCCGCCGATATAGATCACATGTTCGAGCTGGTCGAGCGTGGCGAGGCGGTCCGTGAGATCGGTTTGTAAATCGGTGTAGATGTCATCTTCGATGATCGAAAAGCCGTGTTCCCGCGCCAGTTGCAGGAGGCGGAACGCCACCGGCGGCGCGACCGTCGTGCCGGTCGGATTGTGAAACACGGTATTGATGAACAACAGCTTGGGCCGATGCAGTTTCAGTTGCGCCTGCATGACCTCCAGATCGGGACCCGAGCGCGTGCGCGGAATGCCGATCAGGGTCACGCCGTGCAGTTTCAACAAACCGTACAAATTGTAGTAGCCGGGGTCTTCGACAAAAACCGTGTCACCGGCCTTGAGCATGTAGCGCACCAGCAGATCGAAGGCCTGGCTCGCACCGTTGGTGATCAGGATTTGCGATGTGTCCGCCTGAATCCCCAACTGGCCGACACGGGCTTGCAGATGCTCGCGCAGAGTCAGGTTGCCGAGTGGCGTGGCGTAGTCGACCATGCTGGCCGGGTCCGTGCGCGAGACGTGGCGAATGGCCTGCGCGATGCCGTCCATGTCGCGCCACGATTCCGGGATGAAGCCGCTGCCGAGCTTGAGCGTTTCGCCCGGATGATTGAATTGCTGGAGCACGTGGTCCGATTCGTCTTCGGCGCGGCGCAGGTCCGTGGAGCCCTGGCACTGCATGCCCGACGGTTGCCGGTCGGCGACGTAGAAGCCCGAACCGTGTCGCGAGTCGACGTAGCCGAGCGAGACCAGCCGGTCATAAGCCTCGATCACGGGAAAGCGGCTCACCCCGTAGTCGGCGGCGAACTGCCGAATCGACGGCAGCTTCGAGCCTGGATGCGCCGTGCGGGTGCGGATCCATTGCGTCACGCCTGTGACGATCTGTTCGGTCAGCGGCACGCCGTTGTCCCGGTCAAGCTGGATTTCGAGTTTCACGGGGGATCGTCGTCCTTCATCGGACCAGGCAAGACATGCCAACTGTCCGGTTTTTCAACTGAACAGTTCCGACGAAAGTGTTCGGAACTGTGCATGGGTATTCGATCATCGCACATCAATAATCGGTACAACAGAAAAGTACTTTGAAGGAGAAACGCGATGCGTGAAGTCCGAATTTTCGAATTGGAACATGGCGAGCCCGCTTCGGCCTGGCGTGTCGCGCGGCCGACGATTTTCAAGGTGGTCTCGGGTGAAATCTGGCTGACGGTCGAAGGCGACAGCGAAGATCATTGGCTGGCTACCGGCGAATCGATCGAGTTGCCGCGCCGCGCGGTGGCATGGATCAGCGCCGGCCACGCCGGCGCGCGTTTCGCGATGGCAAGCGGATCGGAGCGCGCCTCCGTGCGTCCGATCGCGGGGCTGTCCGTGCTGAATTGGCTGCCACGTTGGCTAGGTGCAGTCTGACAGGTCGACGACGCCGGACCTCAATCCCGAGCCTCGTCTTCATACTCTCCGATGTATCGCGCGCGTGGCCGGATCAGGCGGCCATCGCGCGTCTGTTCCATCGCATGCGCAATCCAGCCGACCACCCGACCCACCGCGAACAGCGTGAAAGCGGCGCCGGCCGGCAGCCCGAGCACCCGCTCGATGGCGGCAAGCGCGAAGTCCACATTCGGTTCGGCGCCGGTCGTATCGTGCACCGTGCGCGCCAGCCTCATCACATCGGCCAGCGGCGAGCGGGCCGGCGCGCAATCGGCCAGCATCGCCAGTAATACACGCGCACGCGGGTCGCCCTCTGGATAGAGCGGATGGCCAAACCCCGACACGACTGGCCCATGCGCGCCATGTTCGTGTCGTGCAAGGCGATTCGCCAGATAGCGATCGAGGTCCGGCGCGCGCGATGCTTCTTCCAGCAACGCGGCAATGCGCACGGTTTCGCCACCGTGACGCGGGCCCGCCAACGCGGCGAGTCCACCGGTCACCGCGCCGAACAAATGCGTGCCGGTCGACGTGATGCAGCGCACCGTGAAGGTCGACGCATTCAGTTCGTGATCCGCGCAAGCCACCAATGCCGCTCGCAACAGTCCCGCCTGCTGGCGGTTGCGCACGTTCCAGGCCGAAGCCAGTTGCCGATGCAGCGGTTCGTTCGATGGCGCCGCCGAGATCATCGCGGCCGCCAGCAAGCGCATGACGGCGCACGCGGTATCGAGTTGCGCGTCGCGCCCGAGCGCCCACACGCGCGGCATCTGTGCCGCCGCGGCCGGCAGCAGCACCAGCGCGCGATCGAGCGGCGTGCTGTCGCTCCACAGCTTGAGCCATGCGGCCCATTGCGCGGTGGCGAACGGCACAGCCGGCGCCTCGGCGATCCGCCGTTCGCTGCATTCCCACAGCAAGGCCGCGACGTCTTCGAGCGAGGCCGTCCGCGCGAGCGTCGTTGCATCGTGACCGCGATAGAGCAGACGGCCGTTCGCCACCAGCGTGATCGACGATTCGAGCACCGGCACACCCCAGTCCAGCACCTTCTGCGCAACCTTGCCCGCGCGCTTGCCGTCTTCCTTGCGGCGTGCAAGGCGGCGTACCTCGGCGGCGTCGTAGAGCCGGTGCTTACCCTGCGAGTCCGGCGCCGAACTCAACATGCCGCGGCTCACATAGGCATACAACGTGGCCACGCTGATGCCGAGCGCAGCGGCGGCTTCAGGGGCGGTGAGGGAGTGGGCGGCAGGCATGGAATCGAGTGGAAACCGAATAAATCAATATATATTGATTATCATAATCAAGGTTGATTCATGCAAGGTGAAATCCTAGACTCGGAACACTTTCTTCCTGCTGGGGTGTGGACGCCATGACGCCTGAACTCGCTCTCAAACACATCTGGACGCTGGCCGGATGCGACCCAGGCGCCTTGCGATCCGTCTCATTGGACGGCGACGATCCGGGGTTGCCCTCGGTGTTTCGGGTCGGCTCGCTGGCGTCGGCGACCATCGCCGCAACCGGCCTCGCCGCCGTCGAATACGGGCGCTTGCGTAGCGGGCATCGTCAGCAGGTGACGGTGGAGATGCGGCGCGCGCTGGCATCGTTTCGCAGCGAACGCTATCTGCGTATCGACGACGGTCCACCGCCCGCCTTGCGCGATCCCGTGATGGGTTTCTACGCAACCCGTGATGGCCGTTGGATTCAGCTGCACACGAATTTCCCGCATCACCTCCAGGGCGTGTTGAACGTGCTCGGCTGCGCCAACGATCGTGACTCGGTGGCCGCGGCGATTCGCAACTGGGACGGCGCGACGCTCGATCAGACGCTCGCCGACGCAGGCCTGTGCGCCGCACTGATTCGTACGCCCGACGAGTGGGCCGCGCTGGAGCAGGCGCACGCGATCGCCGCACTGCCGCTGTTCGAGATCGAGCGGATCGGCGACGCGCCTCCCGAGCCGCCGCGCACCGCCGCCGGAGACCGGCCGCTGTCCGGCGTCAGAGTGCTCGATTTGTCGCGCATCATCGCGGGACCGGTGGCGGGGCGGGCACTCGCTCAGCATGGCGCGGACGTGTTGATGGTCAACGGTCCGCACCTGCCCAACATCGCACCGCTGGTGATCGACAACGGGCGCGGCAAGCGCTCGGCAGTGATCGATCTACGCGATGCAACGGGTCGCGAGACCTTGCATGGACTCGTCGGCGGCGCGGATGTGTTTTTGCAGGCATACCGTCCAGGCGCATTGGCGTCGCGGGGATTCGGTCCCGAAGAACTGGCGCGCGTGCGGCCGGGGATCGTGTATGTCTCGGTGTCCGCTTATGGACACGAGGGACCGTGGGCGCAACGGCGCGGCTTCGACAGCCTCGTGCAGTCGGCGAGTGGCATCGCCTTCACCGAACGGCAGGCGGCGGGGTGGGACGAGCCTAAACATCTGCCCTGCCAGGCGCTGGACCACGCGACCGGCTATCTGGCCGCGTTTGGCGCCATGACGGCATTGGCGCGGCGCGCGACCGAGGGCGGCAGCTGGCATGTCAGGGTGTCGCTCGTGCAAACCGGGAGATGGCTGCAGTCATTTGGCTTGCTCCCCGATGGCTGGAAAGCGCCCGATGTCACGCTCGACGATGTGCGCGACTGCCTCGCGACCACGCAGTCCGAATTCGGCAGCATTCTCGCGGTGCAGCCTGCGGAGCAATTGAACGAGACGCCCGCATTCTTTGCGCTACCGCCCGCGCGCATAGGCGCGCACGAAGCGCAGTGGGCGTGACGGATCGCGCAGTCCCGTCACGCCGGCGAAACAACTTACTTGCGTAACTCCGCCACGAAATCGTAATAGTCGTTACGGCAATACGTGTCGGTCAATTCGATCGCCCGCTGGTCGGCGGTGTAGCCCACGCGGGTGATCAGCAGCAGCGCTTCGTTGGGCGCGATGCTCATTTGCTGCGCGATCTCTTCACTCGCGTTGACCGCGCGAAAATGCTGCAGTGCGCGGACGATCGTCAAGCCGCGCGTCTCCAGATACGTATAGAGCGAATCGCCGATTGCCGCCGGATCGGGAATCACCGCCGACGGAAACGTGGAGTTCTCCACTGCCATCACGATGCCGTCGGCGAGCCGCAAACGCCGCAGCCGGGTCACCGCCGCAGCCGGCGACAAGCCGAGCTGGATCACCTCGTCGCGATTGGCCGGCAGGATTTCGCGCGACAACCATTTCGAACTCGGAGTGAAACCGCGTCGCCGCAGCATTTCGCTGAAGCTGGACAGGCGCGACAGCGGATCTTCATAGCGCGGCGTGATGAAGCTGCCGGCGCCCTGAGTGCGCCGGATCAAGCCCTGTTCGACCAGCAAGGCAATCGCCTTGCGTGAAGTAATGCGCGACACGCCGAGCGCTTCGGACAGCACGCGCTCCGAAGGCAGCGCTTCGCCGGCGTTCCAGCGGTTTTCGTGGATGGCGGTGCCGAGCTTGCGAGCAAGTTGCAGATATAGCGGCGTGTCGTTTTCCGGGTCCGGGCGCAGGTCGCGCCAGCGGTCTTCCGAGGCAGAGGTCATGGGGCTCACGCAAGAAGGGCAAGCGGCAATTCTATGACATCGGCGCGCCGGGTTATAGCGGGCTTTTGCCTGATGGCCGATCGGATGCTCGTTGAACGGCTAAACTCGTCGGGATGGTTGTCCTGGCCGGCGCCGTAGCGGCGCCCATCATCGAGTCACTTATCGAGCCACTTATCGAGCCACTTATCGCGCCACTTCGAGGAGTCAGCATGACGAGCGAGATTGCCAGCGTCAGCCTGCCGGACGGCGAACGCATTCCAAAACTGGGCCAGGGCACGTGGGAAATGGGCGAAGTGCCGACACGTCGCGCGGCCGAAATCGAGGCGCTACGCCATGGCGTCGAACTGGGCATGATGCTCATCGACACGGCGGAAATGTATGGCGACGGCGCGACCGAGTCGTTGCTCGGCGACGCGTTGAGCGGCCTGCGCGATCAGGTGTTTCTCGTGAGCAAGGTGTATCCGCACAATGCCAGCCGACGTGGCGTGATCGCGGCCTGCGAGCAAAGTCTCAAGCGTTTGAAAACGGATCGGCTCGATCTGTATCTGCTGCACTGGCGCGGCTCGGTGCCGCTCGCGGAAACCGTCGAGGCTTTCGAGGCCCTGCGCCGTGCCGGCAAGATCCGCCATTGGGGCGTCAGCAACTTCGACACCGAAGACATGGAAGAACTCGTGGCGACGCCCGGCGGCGAGGCGTGCGCGACCAATCAGATTCTCTACAACGTGGCGCGGCGCGGGCCGGAATTCGACCTGCTGCCGTGGCTCGCCGCGCGCAACCTGCCGGCGATGGCGTACAGTCCCGTCGACCACGCCCGCCTGCCGAAACGCTCGCCGCTCGACGAGATCGCCGACGCTCGCGGCGTCTCGGTGTTTCAGGTGGCGCTGGCGTGGGTGCTGCGCGCGCCCGGCGTGTTCGCGATTCCAAAAGCAGCGCGTGTCGAACACGTACGCGACAACTATCTCGCCTCGCAATTGCAATTGAGCGCGGCAGAAGTTGCCGCGCTCGACGCTTACTTCAAACCGCCGCGCAGCAAACGGCCACTCGAAATGTTGTAAGCGCGTCGGCGCCAACGGTCAATTGCAGTTGTGATGCATGTGCACGGAACCCAGCACCGCGACTTCGGCAGGGGTGTGCTTGAGCGAGTCTTCGTTGACCTGAGCGGCGTCCTTGACGAATTCGTCGACGATCGACGAGACCTGGGTATCGCGCAGACACAGCGACACGCGCTGCGTTTCATTGGCGGGCAGGGAGGCGCGCTGGCTGAGGAACAGCACGCCGTATTGATAACCGTGGATGATGCCGCGGATCGCCCCGACGCATTGGCCTTGGGCGACGTTGTCGCTTTTCTGCCTGCAGGTCTGCGCGAGCGAATAGGCGGAGAACGTGGGATCGACCGCCGGTGCGCCTTGCGAGAGGGTGGGCGAGAGCGGCTGTGTCGCTGGAGTCCCTTGAGCCGGAGTTGGCGCCGGGGTTTGCGCATGAGCGAGCGATGCGAGGCCCAGCGCGGCGATCATCAACAGGCCGGAGGCCGCGCGTGCTGCAAAAGGGGGGACGTTTCGTTGCATGTCGTGGTGTCCTCATATCGAGCGTTGAATTGATATGAGGCCATCGCGCCGGTTTGGTTCCGGTCACCTGATGCGACCGGCCTCGGGCGGTGACGCTCGACCGGGGGATCGAGACATCACCGCCGATGCCGGCGGGTCGTGGACCGCGTGCGCAGCATGTCGTTTGCGGGGGTAGGGCGCGGGGGCCCCCTACCTGGGAACGGGCCAATGCTAGTGCCCGTTTCCTCCGCCATTGCCATTGCCGCCACCGCCGCCGCCACCCTTGCCACCGTGACCGCCGCCGAAGCCTCCGCCAAAGCCTCCGAAGCCGCCACCGAAGCCACCGCCAAAACCGCCACCAAAGCCACCGCCTTTACCACCGGATGGGCCGCCGCTGGAGCCTCCACAGCCGCAACCGCTGCTCCCGCCGCTGCCGCTGCTTCCGCCTCCGCTGCTGCTTCCTCCGCTACTTCCACCACCGCTGCTTCCGCCGCCGCTGCTGCCACCGCCGCTGCTTCCACCGCCGCTGCTTCCACCGCCGCTGCTTCCGCCGCCACTACTTCCACCGCCATTGCTCTTGCCGCCGCCCGAGCTCGATCCGCCGCTGCCGCTACCGCTGCCCGAGCCCGCTGCGCCCGCTGCGCCGGCCGCGCCGCCGGCATTACCGTTCGACCCGCCGGCGCTGTTGCCCGAACTCGCCGCGCCGCTATTGCCGTTGCCGCTACCGCCGCCGGTCTGATGGCAATCGCTGAAGGCGCCCCCGCCGCAATCGCGCGGACGGAACAGAGCGGCAGCGTCGTCGGCGGCGCTGGTGTCGCCGGGCGCGGCCGCAGCTGCGATCCCACTCGAGCCTGCCGCGGTCGCCGAGTCGTTCTGCGCGACTTGCGCGACAGGTTCCGCATGCGTCAGCGTACGTACCTCACTGGCGGCGAGCGGCGCATCGGCGGCTATGATCCATCGAGGAATCACATCATTCGATGCCGGGTAGGCTGCGCCCGTCGCCAAGGTCACGACTGCCGCGACGACCGCGGTACTCCGTAGTACCCCGAAGTAGTATCGATTGACTATTGTGTTTTTCATCACATCTCTCCCGAGGGAACGCCGGCACCTCGTAGCCGCCATCTCTCACGCTGATTCTGTGACGACCGGTCCTGTCTTGCTGCAGTCCCTCGTCGCTCCCCGAGTCTGTTACCGTCGCCGGTCCGCTTCCTTCGTTGTGCTGGTCGAGCCGGATTGGCCCCGACTGTCTGGACCATACTTAGCGATATCCGTGCCATTGCTCGCAAACCCTTGCGGCAACAGGCATCGAATGAGCGTGTGCGATGCAGACGGTCAAAAAACGCATGAAAACGTTTCGACGATGAAACGCGGCGCCGCCAGCGCGTCGGAAGTCGCGTTATTCGTTGCGCGCTTCGCTGCGCGAAACCGACTGCAACACGCGCAGTTCGTCGACAGGAATGTGGCAGCGAATTCGATGCGCAGATGGCGAGCCGGTCTTGCCGGCGTCTGCATCGAGGAAGGGCGGGTCCTGCTGTTCGCAGATCGCCCCGAGCTTGCGCGGGCAGCGCGTGTGAAAGACGCAGCCCGACGGCTGCAATGCGGCGCCCGGCAGTTCGCCGGACAGACGGATGCGGGCCGGCTCGTTGCTGCCGTCGAGTGTCGGCATGGAAGAGAGCAGCGCCTCGGTATACGGATGCCGCGGCCCGTCGAACACGGCGGCGGCTGGTCCGACTTCCAGCAGCCTGCCGAGATACAGCACGGCGATGCGATCCGCCAGATACCGCACCACGTTCAGGTCGTGCGAGATAAAAACGTAACTCACGCCGCGTTCGCGCTGCAGATCGGCAAGCAGGTTGAGAATCGCCGCCTGCACGGACACGTCGAGCGCGGACGTCGGCTCATCGCAAACCACCACGCGCGGATCACCCGCAAACGCGCGGGCAATCGCCACACGCTGTTTGAGCCCACCCGATAGTTGCCGTGTGCGCGAGCCGAGATATCGCTCCGGCAAACGCACGGCGGCGGTCAAGGTGGCGAGCCGTTCGTCGATGGCAACGCCCCGCAACGGCGTCAGGCGCGACAGCGCACGCCCGATCAGGCGTTTGACCGAATGCGCGCGATTGAGCGCCGAGTCCGGATTCTGGAACACGATCTGCAGCGACTTGACCTGCTCGTCGTTGCGTCGCGTGACGCGTGCAGCCAGCGGCGCCCCGTCGAGTTCGAGCGTGCTGCCCGCGTCCGGCGCGAGCAGGCCGAGCATCAGCTTGGCAAGGGTGGTCTTGCCGCTGCCCGATTCGCCGACGAGTCCAAGCGTTTCGCCGCTGGCAAGCTCGATCGAGACGTCGTCGACGGCGCGCAATGGTGTGCCGGAGACGTGAAACGTCTTCGAGAGTTGCGCCGCGCGCAGCACGATTGTTCGAGATGCACCGTTGCGACCTGCGGGCACGGCCTCGGCGCTCGCACGCGGCAATTCAATCGCCCGTTCGTGATAGTGGCAGCGGGCCATCTGATCGCCGTGCGCCGCGCTCACGCGATAAGGCGGGGGCGCTTCGCGGCGGCAGCGATCGTCGGCGAGACGGCAGCGCTCGGCATAGATACAGCCTTGCGTGACCGAGCCCGGCGGCGGCAGACTGCCGGCGATCGTATCGAGCCGCCCGGTCGCCTTGTTGCGGGCCACCGTGGGCAGGCAACGCAACAAGCCGACCGTGTACGGATGACGTGGCCGCGCAAACACGTCCTGCGTCGCGCCTTCTTCGACGAGCTTGCCCGCGTACAACACGCCGACGCGTTCGCACATGCGCCCGATCACCGCGAGGTTGTGACTGATGAACAGCACTGCCGTGCCGAACTCCTGACGCAACTGCGCGATGAGGTCGAGCACTTCCGCTTCGACGGTGGCGTCGAGGCCGGTGGTCGGCTCGTCGAGAATCAGCAGCGCGGGGTTCGAGGCGAGCGCCATCGCGATCACCACGCGTTGCTGCATGCCGCCCGACAACTCATGCGGATAGCTGTCCATCACGCGCTCAGGTGCCGCGATGCGCACGCGTTCGAGCATCTCGCGCGTGCGCACGAGCGCTTCGCCATGCGCCATACCGGTCGCTTCGAACGCTTCGGAGACTTGCCGTGCGATGGTGAGCGACGGATTCAGCGCGCGCCCCGGGTCCTGATAGACCATCGACATCTCGTTGGCGCGCAGGCTGCGCAATGCGTCGGCGTCGAGCTTCTGCACGTCTTCGCCGGCGACGAGAATCTTGCCGGCCTTGATCTTGCCGTTGCGCGGCAGATAGCGCACGGCGGCCATCGCCACGGTCGATTTTCCGCAGCCCGATTCGCCGACGAGACCGTACGCTTCGCCGCGCCGTATGCGAAACGACACGTCCTGCAGCACTTCACGATCGCGGCCGCGCATCCGGTACGTGACGCTCAGACCGACGACGGTCAGTGCATCGGTGCGGTCGCTCTTCGAGACATCGAAGGCGGGGAACGAGGCGGGCGGCGTGGCGTTCATCGGTCGAGCACGCCTTGTACGCTATCGGCGATCAGATTCACGCCCACGACGAGCGAGGCGATCGCACCGGCTGCGAACACCACGGTCCACCATGCACCGCCCGCCATCAGCGTGTACGACTCGGAGAGCGCGAGCCCCCAGTCGGCAGAGGGCGGCTGAATGCCGAAGCCGAGAAACGACAGCGTGGCGACTGCAAAGATCGCATAGCCGAGCCGCACAGTCGCCTCGACGATGATCGGCGGCAGCACGTTGGGCAGGATCTCGGCAAACATGATGTAGGGCGCGTGTTCGCCTCGCAGTTGCGCGGCGGCGACGTAGTCGAGATGACGCTCGGCAAATACGGCGGCGCGGACGGTGCGCGCGGTGATCGGCGTGAAGGTGATGCCGATCACGAGAATCACCGTCAGATTCGATGCGCCGACTGCGGCCAGTGCAAGCAGCGCGACGATCACGAGCGGCAAGGCGAGCACGGCGTCGATCGCGCGGCCGACCACGTTGTCGACCCAGCCTTCGAAGTAACCGACGATCAAACCCAGCGCGGTGCCCGCCAGCGTGCCGAGCAGCGTGGCGAGCGGCGCGATGGTCAGGATGTCGCGCGCGCCGACGATCACGCGCGAGAACACGTCACGGCCGAGCTGATCGGTGCCGAACCAGTGGGTGGCGTCGGGCGGCGTCAGCGAGTTGAGCGGATCGGAGGCATACGGATCGAGGCGCACGATCCATTGGCCCGCGAGCGCACAAACGATCCACCAGCCGACGATCACGACGCCCACCACGAAGGTCGGCGAACGCAGCAGCACCCGCAACCGGTCGAAACGCGGCTCGCGCGGCGCGGTTTGAGTGGGCGGCACGGCGGGCGGAGTGACGGTGCTCATTCGGCGCTCCTCACCCGCAAGCGCGGATTGAGCAGAACATGCAGCGCATCGGCGACGAGGTTGGCGACGGTATAGACCACGCCGATCGTCAGCACACCGGCTTCGAGCATCGGAAAGTCCTTCGCCTTGGCGGCGTTGTAGATCAGCGAGCCGATGCCCTGATAGTGGAACAGCGTCTCGACCACCACGAGGCCGCCGATCATATAACCGAGCTGCGTCGCCGCGACGGTGATGGTCGGCAGCAAGGCATTGCGCAATACGTGCCGCCAGATTACGACGCGCCGCGGCAGTCCTTTGAGAATCGCGGTGCGGGTGTAGTCGGCGTCGAGCGCTTCGACGGTGCCGGCGCGTGCCATGCGCGCGATGTAGCCGAAGAACACCAGCACCAGCGGGAGGATCGGCAGGATCAGGTGGCGCAATTGTTCGAGCACGCTCGCCTCAGGTGCATACGACGCCTCGATCGGCAGCCAGCGCAGCCATACGCCAAACACCAGAATCAGCACGATCGACGAGACGAATTCCGGCACCACGGTCGCGGACAAACCGGCAATGCTGATCGTGCGATCGAGCCAGCGTCCCGCGTGCATCGCCGACCATACGCCGCCCGCAATGCCGAGCGGCACGACCACGATGAACGCGAGCAAGCCGAGTTTCGCGGAATGCGCGAGCGCGTCGGCGATAAAAGGCCCGACGGGTTCGCGATATGCATACGAGAGCCCCATGTCGCCGCGCACGAAATGCGCGATCCAGTCGACGTACTGCGTCATCAGCGGACGATCCGCGCCGAGCTGATGATTGAGCGCCGCGACCGCGCGCGCATCGGCAAGCGGCCCCAGCACCGCGCGGCCGATATCGCCAGGCAGCAACTGGCCGCCCGCGAACACGATCACCGACAATAGCCAAAGCGTGATCAGCGAGAGGCCGACGCGGGTGGCCAGAAAGCGCACCACGCGAGCCGCATTGCCGCGCGAAACCGGGGCGACGGGAGAGGGCGCGTGGGTCGACATCGTGAGCTCCTGCCGTGAACGTGTCGACGCTTACGCGCTCAACACCGCACGGTCGAAGTAGAGTTGCGCGAGCGCGGTGAAGCGCACGCCGTTCACGCCCTTGCGCATGGCGATCAGTTGATCGTAGAAGAACGGAATGATGATCGGCGTTTCGTCGAGCAGTAGCGTCTGGATCTGTCCGGAGATTTTCTTTTGCGAGCCGAGATCGATCGCGGCCACGAATTGCGCGACCAGTCGATCGTATTGCGGATTCCTGAAGTGCGCGGCGTTCCACGTGCCAGTGCTGACGAGCGGCGCATTCAGAAACACGTTCGGCACGCCGCGATGACCGTAGTCGGTGATGCCGAGCGGCGAATCGAGCCAGTCCGATTTGCCGGGCGTGCCCGCGCCGTAATAGAGCGACTGGCTTTCCACCTTCAGATTGATGCGCACGCCGATCGCCTTCGCCGCGTTCTGCACGACCACCGCGAGGTCGGGAATCTCCATGTATTTTTCGGTGGTGAGCGTGACGTCGAAGCCGTTCGGCACGCCGGCTTGCGCCAGCAACTGTTTCGCTTTGGCGACATCGAGCTTGCGCTGCGGGATGCCCGCATCCGACGACGGAAACACCGGCGCGAACGGACTGTCGTTGCCCAGTTGCGCACGTCCCTTGAAGAGACCGCGCACCAGCACGTCGCGATCGATCGACAAGGCCAGCGCCTGGCGCACGCGCTTGTCCTTGAAGAGCGGATTGTCGTTGCGCATATGAATCTGCCGATGCGCGCTCGATTTCACGCCCACCGCCTTGAAGTCCGGATTGTTCAGGATGCCGGCGCCGCCCTGCACGGTGAAGGTGCCCATCACATCGGCCTGATGGCCTTGCAAGGCAAGCAGCTGGGCCTGCTCGTCGGCGTAGAACGAGAACTGTACGCGCTGCGGTAACGCTTTCTCGCCCCAGTAGTCGGGATTGCGCACGAACGATGCGCCGACCTTCGGCTGATACTTTTCGAGCTTGAACGGACCCGTGCCGATGAACGATTTTTCATAGCCGCCCGCGTAGTTCGCGGGCAGGATCACGCCGTTGTAGTTATCCGATGAAACGTAGTACGGGAAGTTGCCGTTCGGTGCATCCAGATGGAAGGCGACCGTATGGTCGTCGACCACTTTCGCGCCGCCCTTGGACAACACGCCCTTGAGCACCGAGAGCGCCGCCGAGCCGCTCGCCGGATCGGCGAGGCGGTCGAAGGTGGCGACCACGTCTTTGGCGCTGAAGCTCTGACCGTCGTGGAACTTGACGTTCTCGCGCAGCTTGAAGGTCCACACGTCGCCTTTATCGTTCGGTTTCCACGAGAGGGCGAGTGCGGGCTTCAGCACGAGTTTTTCGCCGTCGTCGTCGATCAGGAATTCGCCGGTCTGGTTCAGCAGGGCGAGGCTCGCTGCATCGGTCACGGTGAGCGGATCAACCGCTCCGGCCGGTGTCAGATGGGCGACGCGGATCGTCTGATTCGACGCGGCAGCCGTGCCTTGCGCTCGCGCACGCGGCGCGTTCAGCACGCCCGCGCCGGCTAGCGACAAACCGATCACGCTGGCATAGCGCAGCAAGTCGCGGCGCGTGATGCGGCCGGCGGCGCATTCGTCGAGAGCGTGGTTGCCGTAGGCGTCGGCGGTGAGGCGGGCTGCGTCGAGCGCGAGGAGTCGGTCCGCGGGAGTCTTCATCGATGGAGTGTCCAGTCCGTTCTGTTGCCGGTTCTGAAAGGCCGCGCTGATGCGCGGCGGGCTACGTTAATGCGGCATGACCACGCCGCGAGGCGCTGGCCGTGCCAAGCGGGCTCAGTGTAAGCGATTGCTCGCGGATTCGGGGGCGCTGCCTCACTCCGCAATAACGGTGCCCGGGCGACGCCAGCGGTGAAACAGCACCGAGCCGATCCAGCATGCCATGAAGGCCGCGATGATGCCGTAGCCGAGCGCGCCGAAATGGTCGTTCACGCTGCCGATCGCGTCCCAGACGCCGCCGTTCAGACCGAGCTTGTCCGACAGCAGTCCGAGTGCTTCCACGCCGCCGATCGCAATCGCCACCAGCGCCGAGACGAAGGTGATGCTCGCGTTGTAGTAGAGCTTGCGTTTGGGGTCGTCCATGGCCCAGCCGTAGGCGTGGACCATCAGCACGTTATCGGTCGAATCGACCAGCGTCATGCCCGCCGTAAAGAGCGCCGGAAACACCAGAATCGAATACAGCGGCAGACCCTTGCCGGCTTCGGACGCGGCGATGGCGAGCAGGCCGATCTCGGTCGCGGTATCGAAGCCGAGACCGAACAGCACGCCGACCGGGTACATGTGCCAGCTTTTCGTGACGAGCCGGAACAGCGGGCGCAACGCGCGTGAGAAGAGACCCGCTGGCGCGATCGATTCCGGCGCTGGAACAGGCAAATCGCCGTCGCGTTGTACGTGACGATAACGCCGCCAGACATCGTGCAAGATCATGAGGTTCACGCACGCCAGCACCAGCAGGAAGGTCGCGGAGACCAGCGTGCCGATCGTGCCGCCCACCGCCTTGAAGGTCTCGAAGCGTCCATGCAGCGAATGCGCGGTCCACGCAATGCCGACCGTCGCGAGGATCACGATCGTGGAGTGGCCGAGCGAGAACGACAGGCCCACGCCGAGCGGGCGCTTGCCGGCCTGCATCAGCTTGCGCGTGACGGTGTCGATCGCGGCGATGTGATCGGCGTCGACCGCATGGCGCAGGCCGAAGCCATACGCGAGCAAAGCGGTGCCGAGCAGCAACGGGTAATGGCGAAATGCGATCAGCGCCCACGCCCACGCGCCGAGGTTGGCGGCGATCAGAACGGCGTACAGCGTGAGCAGGCGAGGGCGCAGCGAGGCAGTCGGCGTCATGAGTCGCGTGGCAAAGAAGTTAGTGGTCGTGCGGATGCTTGTGAATCGGGTCGACCCAGAATACGGTTTCGGGGGCTTCCACGGCGTCGATGTTCAGGTTGACCACCACCGCCTCGTTGTCGCTGCGTACCAGCACGCATTCGAGCGGATCGTCGGTGCTCGCGTTGATTTCCTGATGCGGCACATACGGCGGCACGAAGATGAAGTCGCCGGGGCCGGCTTCCGCGGTGAACTCGAGATGCTCGCCCCAACGCATGCGCGCCTGGCCGCGCACCACGTAGATCACGCTTTCGAGCGCGCCGTGATGATGTGCGCCGGTCTTCGCATTCGGATGGATCGTCACGGTGCCGGCCCAGATCTTCTGCGCGCCGACCCGTGCCGCATTGATCGCGGCGGCGCGGTTCATGCCGGGCGTTTGCGCGGTGTTGCTGTCGAGCTGGTCGCCCTTGATGACCTTCACGCCGTGTTCGCGCCAATCCACCGGACCAGCCGGCGGCACGTCCTTGTAATGCGGGTGTTCGTGATCGTGGCTCATCGTGTGTCTCCTCGTGGGCGCAAGTCCCGGCGATCGGTGCGGCGCCTGCTGGCATTTTTGCACGTTCAAAAACGTCTGTGTGAACCGGCTGTGCAAGCCGTGCCGGCAAAAAAAAAGCCCGTCCACCACGGACGGGCTCTGAGCGTCAGCCTGAAACGTGCGCTATCGGTTAGACATGACGCACGGCTCGACGCAGTGCTTACTTATGCTTCGCGTTGATCACCGCTTCGGCGACGTTGTTCGGCGTTTCCGCGTAGTGCTTGAACTCCATCGTGTACGTAGCGCGACCTTGTGTCGCCGAGCGCAGCGAGGTCGAATAGCCGAACATCTCCGCGAGCGGGACTTCGGCGCGCACCAGCTTGCCGCCACCGCCGGCGATGTCTTCCATACCCTGCACGAGACCGCGACGGCTCGACAGATCGCCCATCACGTTGCCCATGAAGTCTTCCGGCGTTTCGACTTCGACGGCCATCATCGGTTCGAGCAGCACCGGTTTGGCTTTACGCATCGCTTCCTTGAAGGCCATCGAGCCGGCCATACGGAACGCGTTTTCGTTCGAGTCGACGTCGTGGTACGAACCGAAGGTCAGCGTGACCTTCACGTCGACCACCGGATAGCCCGCCAGCACGCCGGCCTTCAACGTTTCCTGAATGCCCTTGTCCACCGCCGGAATGTACTCGCGCGGAATCACGCCGCCCTTGATGGCGTCGACGAATTCGTAGCCCTTGCCTTGCGGCGCCGGCTCCAGCGTGACGACTGCGTGGCCGTACTGGCCGCGACCGCCCGATTGCTTGACGAACTTGCCTTCGACGTCTTCGACCTTGTTGCGCACCGTTTCGCGATACGCGACCTGCGGCTTGCCGACCGTGGCTTCGACGCCGAACTCGCGCTTCATCCGGTCGACCAGAATTTCCAGGTGCAGCTCGCCCATCCCGGAGATGATCGTCTGGCCGGATTCTTCGTCGGTCTGCACGCGGAACGACGGGTCTTCCTGCGCCAGGCGGTTCAGGGCGATGCCCATCTTTTCCTGGTCGACCTTGGTCTTCGGCTCGACGGCCTGCGAGATCACCGGCTCCGGGAAGATCATCTTTTCGAGGATGATCACGTTGTTCGGATCGCACAGCGTGTCGCCGGTCGTCGCTTCTTTCAGGCCGACGGCGGCGGCGATGTCGCCCGCGTAAACCTCTTTGATTTCCTTGCGCTCGTTGGCGTGCATCTGCAGGATCCGGCCAAGGCGTTCCTTCTTTTCCTTGATCGCGTTGTAGACCGTGTCGCCCGAATTCACCACGCCCGAATAGACGCGGAAGAAAATCAGCTGGCCGACGAACGGGTCGGTCATGATCTTGAAGGCGAGCGCGGAGAACGGATCGGTGTCGGTCGGATGACGCTCGATCTCCTTGTCGTTCTCGTCGTGACCGGTAATCGCGGGCACATCCACCGGCGACGGCAGATAGTCGATCACCGCGTCGAGCATGGCTTGCACGCCTTTGTTCTTGAACGCGCTGCCGCACAGCATCGGCACGATTTCATTGGCGATACAGCGCGTACGAATACCGTGCTTGATTTCCTCTTCGGTCAGCGTCTCGCCGCCGAGGTATTTTTCAAGCAGTTCTTCATTCGCTTCGGCGGCGGCCTCGACCATCTTGTCGTGCCATTCCTTCGCCGTGTCCGCGAGTTCCGCCGGGATATCGCGGTACTCGAACTTGATGCCCTGGTTCTCTTCTTCCCAGTAGATCGCCTTCATCTTGACCAGATCGACCACACCCTGGAAATGATCTTCCGCGCCGACCGGAATCTGGATCGGCACCGCGACACCCTTCAGACGATCGCCGATCTGACGCTGCACGCGGAAGAAGTCCGCGCCCACGCGGTCCATCTTGTTGACGAACGCGATGCGCGGCACCTTGTACTTGTTCGCCTGGCGCCACACGGTTTCCGATTGCGGCTGCACACCGCCGACCGAGTCGTACACCATGCACGCGCCGTCGAGCACACGCATCGAGCGCTCCACTTCAATCGTGAAGTCGACGTGTCCCGGTGTGTCGATGATGTTGATGCGGTGTTCGGGATAATTGCCGGCCATGCCCTTCCAGAAAGCGGTGGTGGCCGCCGACGTGATGGTGATGCCGCGCTCCTGCTCCTGCTCCATCCAGTCCATCGTTGCCGCGCCGTCGTGAACCTCGCCGATCTTGTGGGTCACGCCTGTGTAGAACAGGATGCGTTCAGTGGTGGTGGTTTTGCCGGCGTCGATGTGAGCGCTGATGCCGATATTCCGGTAGCGCTCGATGGGAGTCTTGCGGGGCACGTGAACCTCCTTGGAATGGCGCGCCTGAAACGCTTGCCGGGCGGCAGTCTGTGCTGCCCGGGGAGCTGGAGTGCTGCTTTACTAAGATTACTAGGATAGCGCGTCGGCCCGGCTTTTGCAGGAATCTTGCCCGCCGGGCGCGAGGGCCGGCGGGCGGGACGTCGGCCGCCAGAAGCGCGCGTGTGGCAACGATATGGGGACGCGCGTCCATTAAAAAAGCCGGCGCCTCGTAAAAGGCGCCGGCTTTCTGAAAAGCGGCGGGATGGTGCGGCTTGCTGCGCGTGTTGGTCGCAGGCTTCTTGCGCGTGCTGACGAACGGTTTATTGCGCAGCCGGCAAGCCCTGGATCTTCATGCCCGGTTTGATGCCTTTCGACGTGAACCAGCCTTTGCTCATTTCCAATGCATACACGCCGTTGTTCTTCGGGCAGTGATTGTTGGTGGTCTCGGCGTCCATCTCGTCGACGTCGGTGACCGTGCCGTCGGCGCGCATGAAAGCGATCGACAGCGGGATCAACGTGTTCTTCATCCAGAAGCAATGCACGGCGTTCTCGTTGAAGACGAACAGCATGCCTTCGTTCGGCGCGAGAGTGGTGCGATACATCAGACCTTGCTCGCGGTCCGCATCGTTCGAGGCGACGGCGGCATCGATCACGAACATGCCCGCGGTCAGCTTGGCGCGCGGGAATTCGCTGGGCTGCTTGGCGCCCGGCGGCATCTGCTGCGCCTGAGCCGGCGCGGCGGTAGTGGCGACGAACGACAACGCAGCGAGCGGCAGGGCAACGGCAACAGCGAAACGCGCAATCAACGAGCGCATGGGAAATCGCACGGCATGACTCCTTGCTGGAAATTAACCCGCGAATGTTACGCGAGCGCGTCAAAAACAAAAAGGCAGATCGCCTTGCGGTGATCTGCCTTTCAACGCCGTAAGAACGGCAATGAAGCTATTCGTTCTTGACTGCGTTTTTACAAACTTACTCCGAAGCTGCCGAAGCGGCTGCTGCAGCAGCTGCCTTCTTGTGCGACTTCTTGTGCGTTGCCTTCTTCGTGGTCTTCTTTGCCGACGAAGCTGCTGCTGCCGGAGCTGCCGAAGCTGCCACCGGTGCCGATGCTTGTGCGAATGCTGCCGTTGCGAAGAGGCCAGCGACCAGAGCGGCGATCAGTTTGTTCATTTTGTAAATCCTCAGCTTTAGTAAATTAACCAAATGACCCGGTTATATGAGAGTCATGTCGGTAAACGTGCCATCCACCTTTCGGTTGACAGCCGCATCGAACAATTTTTTCGAGGCGTCTGCTTAGCGCTCAGACTCCCTGCACTAACCACGAGAACGGCTTGCGCAAAGGCCCTTAAGGCTGAATGCCGGACAGCTTTGGGCGGCATCTGCGTCGAATAACGCGTGAGCTCGTGCACCGGTTGACGTAATTTTTCTGGAAAATTTATATGAGGTTGAGCTAAAGCAAATCGCTTCGTACGTGATTCTCGGACTCACACTTGTTTCACGCTTTTTCGACGGAAGTTTCACGCGCTATTTTGTTTGCGGATACAACGAGTTAGTCTGTTTATCCACAGTTTGAAAAGCAGCTTGAATACGTGCGTGAATGCGTGTGCGGGTGGTTCAGGCGATGCCTTCCCAGGGGGCTTTCAGCGGCAACTCGACGGTTTGGCCCGGTTCGAGGCCAAGAGAAAAAACGTCGAGTGCGCCGATGCCGACACGCACGAGGCGCAGGGTGGGAAAACCCACCGCCGCGGTCATGCGACGTACCTGGCGGTTCTTGCCTTCGGTGATCGACAGTTCGATCCACGTGGTGGGTATCGCCGAGCGCACGCGGATCGGTGGCGTGCGGGCCCATAGGGTGTCGGTCGGTTCGACATACCCGGCGCGGCAGGGGCGTGTCACGTAGTCGCCGAGATCGACGCCACGGGCGAGGTGCTTCAGCGCGGCCTCGTCGACGGCGCCTTCCACCTGGGCCCAATAGCGTTTGACGAGCTTGTGACGGGGTTCGGCGATGCGCGCCTGCAAGGCGCCGTCGTCGGTGAGCAGCAGCAGGCCTTCGCTGTCGGAATCGAGCCGGCCCGCCGGATAGACGCCGGGCACCTTCACCCAGTCGGCGAGCGAGGCACGCGTCTCGTGCGGCGAGAACTGGCAGATGGTGCCGAAGGGCTTGTTGAGGGCGAGGAGGCGCATAGGGAGGTGATTGAAAGTCGCATGCTTCCGGATGCGGTGCCTAGGCGCCGCCGGTCGCCTTGGGGCGGCGGCCGTCCGGTTGTCGAAGGCCGCATCATAAAGCATGCTGCGTCAGCTTAAATTGTATGTCTTATATAAGATATAAGACTGGCTAGCTTGCTGCGCGACCTTTCGTCCATGTTGGAAAACCCCGAGCCGACGCGGCCATGTTGCGAGCCCCACGTGGGCTAGAATAGCGCGCATACCGCTTGCAGGCGTCCGGCATTGCGCGCGAGCCAGCGCATCCACGAGCGCACCCATTTTCGCAGTCTCCCACCAGCTTTCAGCACAGCTTCTACTGGAGTCCGATCATGCCGTATCAGCACATCCTGGTTCCGACGGACGGTGACAAGATCACCGTCAACGCCGATTTCTCGCTCAACGTTTCCGACCAGCCCATCATTCCATTTATCGAAGGCGACGGTACGGGCGTCGATATCACGCCGGTCATGATCAAGGTGGTGGATGCGGCGGTCGAGAAAGCATACGGCGGCAAGAAGAAGATTCACTGGATGGAAATCTACGCCGGCGAGAAGTCGACCAAGGTGTATGGCCCGGACGTGTGGCTGCCGGAAGAGACGCTGCAGGTGCTCAAGGAATACGTCGTGTCGATCAAGGGCCCGCTTACCACGCCGGTGGGCGGCGGCATCCGCTCGCTGAACGTCGCGCTGCGCCAGGAGCTGGATCTGTATGTGTGTCTGCGGCCGGTGCAGTATTTCAAGGGCGTGCCGTCACCGGTGCGCGAGCCTGAAAAAACCAACATGGTGATCTTCCGCGAGAACTCGGAAGACATCTACGCGGGTATCGAATGGCCGGCGGAATCGGAAGAGGCGAAAAAGGTCATCAAGTTTCTGACCGAAGAGATGGGCGTAAAGAAGATCCGTTTTCCGGCGACGTCGGGGATCGGCGTCAAGCCGGTGTCGCGTGAAGGTACGGAGCGTCTCGTGCGCAAGGCGATCCAGTATGCGATCGACAACGACCGCCGCTCGGTGACGCTGGTGCACAAGGGCAACATCATGAAGTTCACCGAAGGCGCGTTCCGCGACTACGGTTATGCGCTGGCGCAGAAGGAATTCGCGGCGGAACTGATCGACGGCGGCCCGTGGATGAAGATCAAGAATCCGAAGACTGGCGGCGACGTCGTGCTGAAAGACGTGATCGCCGACGCTTTCCTGCAGCAGATCTTGCTGCGCCCGGCCGAGTACGATGTGATCGCCACGCTGAACCTGAATGGTGATTACGTCTCGGACGCACTGGCGGCGCAGGTTGGCGGCATCGGTATTGCACCGGGTGCGAATTTGTCGGACTCCGTCGCGATGTTCGAAGCCACGCACGGCACCGCGCCGAAATACGCCGGCAAGGACTACGTGAATCCGGGCTCGGAAATCCTCTCCGCGGAAATGATGCTGCGCCACCTCGGCTGGTTCGAAGCGGCGGACCTCATCATTCACGCGATGGAAAAGTCCATTCTGCAAAAGCGCGTGACCTACGATTTCGCGCGACTGATGGAAGGCGCGACGCAGGTGTCGTGTTCGGGGTTTGGGCAGGTGTTGATCGAGAATATGTAGGCGGCGTGTTGCGCACAGGTTTATCCGGCGCGCATCTGCTAATCACCCCGGCGTCGCGAGGCGGTCGGGGTTTTTTTCGGCCGCAGTAAAAAGAATAAAGCCGACTTTGCCCGTTATTTGGGATGCCTTGCTTTCTATATGGAATAGAAACCCGGCCCAAAAAAAAGAAACCCGGCATAAGCCGGGTTCCAAAGGACGGGTAACGAACCGTATCAGGCGGGTGCCTGGATGTTCGATGCCTGTTTGCCTTTCGGGCCTTGCACGACCTCGAAGGTTACCTTTTGGCCTTCCTTGAGGGTTTTGAACCCATTCATCTGGATGGCCGAGAAGTGTGCAAACAGATCCTCACCACCTTCGTCAGGCGTGATGAATCCGAAACCTTTTGCGTCATTGAACCATTTGACCGTACCAGTTGCCATTCAAACTTCCCCTGTAACTCATGTCACTACCACGAGCCCTCGAAAAGCTCGGCGGCCACGCGATGCAGCCGCTCCCTCCTCACAAGCTCACCATCGGCATTTTTTCGAATTATGGCTCAATGAAAAAAGTGCCAGCTTGATTGTTGAGGCTCTTTATTCGAGTGTCAAGAAAATTTTGAGATGCCCGTCGTCGCGTTGCAAACAGGCGCTTTCCAGGGTTTTTCCTTCTTTCGTTATGTGCGGTTGCGCAAGCGTGGCGTCTTGAAAAGTCGCATAATCGACTCACATGCTGATCTGCGGGTCGCCCACCGCCAGTCGGTGCAGAGGGAGCCTCTCAGCCAGCTATGGCAGGTTGTGCGATACTCGATCCGACTGCGGTGCAACACAGCCGCATAGCATCACAGGATAGGGGCCGGCTCCGCAATCGGCTCGTCGAATTAACGCATGTCGGCAGGGTAATCGCCCAGCAGGCAGTGCGAACGGGCTCATCGGCCGGTCGGCCGGGTTTTGACAGGATTGCGGGCCTGTCCTAGTTGTTTAGAATGGGTGTATGGCGATTATCCCGGACAAGCAGGACGGCACCGTACTGGAGCGGCAGGAGAAAAAACTCAAGCCGCCGGCCATGTACAAAGTGGTGCTGCTGAATGACGACTTCACGCCAATGGAATTTGTCGTGATGATCGTGCAGGAATACTTCAATAAAGATCGTGAAACCGCAACACAGGTTATGTTGAAGGTGCATCGCGAGGGCAGGGGAGTTTGTGGGGTCTATACGCGGGACATCGCGTCGACCAAAGTCGAGCAAGTCGTTACCCACGCACGGCAGGCCGGGCATCCGCTGCAGTGTGTGATGGAGGAAGCATGATTGCCCAGGAACTGGAAGTCAGCCTGCACATGGCGTTCATGGAAGCACGCCAGGCGCGGCACGAATTCATAACGGTCGAACATCTTTTGCTCGCACTGTTGGACAATCCAACAGCGGCGGAGGTGTTGCGCGCATGCGCGGCCAATATCGAGGATCTGCGCCAGAACCTGCGCAACTTCATTCATGACAACACGCCGACCGTGCCTGGCACGGACGACGTCGACACGCAGCCCACGCTGGGTTTCCAGCGGGTGATCCAGCGCGCGATCATGCATGTTCAGTCCACCTCGAATGGCAAGAAGGAAGTGACCGGCGCGAATGTGCTGGTCGCGATCTTCGGCGAGAAGGATTCGCACGCGGTGTACTACCTGCAACAGCAGGGCGTGACGCGTCTGGACGTGGTCAATTTCATCTCGCACGGCATCGCCAAGACGAGCAGCACGGACGCCGCGAAAGCGAGCGACGCGAATGCCGAGTCCGACGAAGCCGCCGCGCAGAAGGAAACGCCGCTCGCCCAGTTCACGGCGAACCTGAACCAGATGGCGAAAGACGGCCGCATCGATCCGCTGATCGGGCGCGAGTCAGAAGTCGAGCGCGTGGTTCAGGTGCTGTGCCGTCGACGCAAGAATAATCCGCTGCTAGTGGGTGAGGCCGGCGTCGGCAAGACCGCGATTGCGGAAGGTCTCGCCTGGCGCATCACGCGCGGCGAAGTGCCGGACATTCTCGCGGATGCGCAGGTGTATTCGCTCGACATGGGCGCGCTGCTCGCCGGCACCAAGTATCGCGGCGACTTCGAACAGCGGCTGAAGACGGTCCTCAAGGAATTGAAGGAACGTCCGCACGCGATCCTGTTCATCGACGAAATTCATACGCTGATCGGCGCAGGCGCTGCGTCGGGCGGCACGCTGGACGCGTCGAATCTGCTGAAGCCGGCGTTGTCGTCGGGCACGCTCAAGTGCATCGGCGCGACCACCTTCACGGAATATCGCGGCATCTTCGAAAAAGACGCGGCATTGTCGCGTCGTTTCCAGAAGGTCGACGTGACCGAGCCGACCGTCGAGCAGACGGTGGCGATCCTGCGCGGCCTGAAGTCGCGCTTCGAAGAGCACCACGGCGTGAAATATTCGTCGGGCGCGCTGTCGGCGGCGGCTGAGTTGTCGGCACGCTTCATCACGGATCGTCATCTGCCGGACAAGGCGATCGACGTGATCGACGAAGCGGGCGCAGCACAACGCATCCTGCCGAAGTCGAAGCAGAAGAAGACCATCGGCAAGAACGAGATCGAAGAAATCATCTCGAAGATCGCCCGCGTCCCGCCGCAAAGCGTGTCGCAAGACGATCGCAGCAAGCTGCAAACGCTGGATCGCGATCTGAAGAGCGTGGTGTTCGGGCAAGACCCGGCTATCGACGCGCTGTCGGCCGCGATCAAGATGGCGCGTGCAGGTCTTGGCAAGCTGGACAAGCCGATCGGTGCGTTCCTGTTCTCCGGTCCGACGGGTGTCGGCAAGACCGAAGTGGCGAAGCAACTGGCGTTCACGCTGGGTATCGAGCTGATCCGCTTCGACATGTCGGAATACATGGAACGTCATGCGGTCAGCCGTTTGATCGGTGCGCCGCCGGGCTATGTCGGGTTCGACCAGGGCGGTCTGCTGACCGAAGCTGTCACGAAGAAGCCGCATTGCGTGCTGCTGCTCGACGAAATCGAGAAGGCGCATCCGGATATTTACAACGTGCTGCTGCAGGTCATGGACCACGGCACGCTGACGGACAACAACGGCCGCAAGGCGGATTTCCGCAACGTCATCATCATCATGACGACGAATGCGGGCGCCGAGGCAATGGGCAAGTCGGTGATCGGCTTCACGAATCGTCGGGAAACCGGCGACGAAATGGTCGACATCAAGCGCATGTTCACGCCGGAGTTCCGTAACCGTCTGGACGCGACGATCAGCTTCCGCTCGCTCGATGAAGAAATCATCATGCGCGTGGTCGACAAGTTCCTGATGCAGCTGGAAGATCAGTTGCACGAGAAGAAGGTCGACGCGCTCTTCACCGACGCGCTGCGCAAGCATCTCGCCAAGCACGGTTTCGATCCGTTGATGGGCGCGCGGCCGATGCAGCGTCTGATCCAGGACACGATCCGTCGTGCCTTGGCCGACGAGCTGCTGTTCGGCAAGCTGATGAGCGGCGGCCGTGTGACGGTCGACGTCGATGCGGAAGACAAGGTGCAGTTGACCTTCGACGAGCATCCGGCGCCGCGCAATCCGAATCCGGAAGCGGTGGAAGTCGAGTAAGGCTGAGTTGTTATCCAAAGCAAAAACGGCGCGGGTTAAAACCCGCGCCGTTTTTCTTTTTGCGCCCGGCGTCGCCTCTAGCTGCGCGCCGCTTGACGACACGCGGGTTGAAGCAGCGGCACCTGTCAGTGCTTGCCCGTGCTCCCAAAACCACCCGCACCGCGCTCGCTGCTTTCGAAGTCGTCGACGATATTGAACTCGGCCTGCACGACCGGCACGATCACCAGTTGCGCGAGGCGCTCCATCGGGTTCAGCACGAAGGCCGTCTCGCCGCGATTCCATGTCGAGATCATCAGCTGACCTTGATAATCCGAATCGATCAAACCGACCAGATTACCCAACACGATGCCATGCTTATGGCCGAGGCCCGAACGCGGCAGGATCAATGCCGCATAGCCCGGATCGGCGACGTGAATCGCGAGACCCGTCGGCACCAGCGCCGTCTGGCCGGGTTCGAGCGTCAACGGTTCGTCGAGGCAGGCACGCAGATCGAGGCCCGCGCTGCCGGTGGTGGCGTAGGCTGGCAGTTGGTCGCGCATTCGCGCATCGAGAATCTTCAGGTCGAGTTTCATGCAGGTTTGAAAGAGTGGGTAAGCGCCTAGCGTTCGAGCTGGAACGCATCGGCAAGGAGTTCATAGGAGCGCAGCCGGGCGCGATAGCTGCCCGATACGGTGAGCACGATCAGTTCGTCGGCCTGAAACTGCTCCTGCAATTCATGCAGGCGCCCGGTGACGGTTTCCGGCGTGCCGATGATACTGCGCGGCTTTTCGCGCGAGATCACCAGTCGCTCGCGCTCGCCGTATTCCTGGGCGACGCCTTGTTCAATCGTCGGAATCGGTTCATTCAGGCCATACGCCATTTGTACACGGCGCAGGTCGACGGCCTTTTCCAGATCCGCGGCTTCCTGTTCGGTATCGGCGCAGATCACGAAGACAGCGGCGGCGAGATAGGGCTGTTGTAGTTCCTGGCTGGCTGTGAAGCGATCACGATACGCGTGCGCCACTTGATGCCCGAAATGCGCATTGATGAAGTGCGCGAACGCAAACCGAATCCCGAGTTGCGCGGCCAGCAGTCCGCCGAATTCGCTGGAGCCGAGCATCCACAATTGCGGACGCGTGTCGATTTGCGGCTGCAGCAGCACGCCGTGCGCGACGTGATCCTCGGGCAAGGTGCCATGCATGAGGCCAAGCAGATCGGCGACCTGCTGCGGAAAAATATCGCCGCGATTGTAGTCGCCGGCCGCGACCGCTTGCGCCGTGCGCATGTCGCCGCCCGGCGCTCGTCCCACGCCGAGGTCGATGCGGTTCGGGAACAGTGCTTCGAGCATCATGAATTGCTCGGCGACTTTGAACGGGCTGTAGTACGGCAGCATCACACCGCCCGAGCCCAATCGAATGCGCCGGGTGACGCTGCCCAGACGCGCCAGCATGACCTCGGGACACGGGTTCGACACGCCTCGCAAGCCGTGATGTTCGGCGCACCAGTAGCGCGTATAGCCGAGATCGTCGGCGAGTTGCGCGAGTTCGACGGTGGCGGCGATCGCGTCCGCCACGGAGTGCCCGGCGATCACGGGCGTTTGATCGAGCACGGAAAGTCGCGTCATGTCAGTACTGCTCCAGAAAACTCGGGTGCGCCCGGGCTGCGCGCGGCGGCGTCAATCAACCACGCCGTCGCGAGCGGCCGTTCAGCGAATCAGACTCGTGTCAGGCAAACGCCTGGCGATTTCGGCGATCAGCGTGCGCGCGAGCGTCTGCTTGTCGGCGCGTGGCAACTTGGTGGCGCCGGCCGCTTCGAACAGAACGACTTCGTTGTCATCCATGCCGAAGGTGAGCGGGCCGAGATTGCCGATCAGCAGCGGCACGTTCTTACGCACGCGCTTCTCTTCGCCGTGCACATCGAGGTCGCCGCTTTCCGCCGCGAAACCGACCGCGAACGGCGGATGCGGCAGCTTCGCCACCGCGGCCAGAATGTCCGGATTCTCGACGAAGTCGAAGCTCGGCAAGGCGTGGTCGGCGGTCTTCTTGATCTTGTGCTCGCTGACGTGGTCGACACGCCAGTCGGCTACCGCCGCCACCCCGATGAAGATGTCGCTATCGGCGACCGCGCGCATCACGGCGTCATGCATCTGCTGCGCGGTTTGCACGTCCTCGCGGAACACGCCCCACGGTGTGGGCAGCGCGACGGGACCGGCGACGAGATGGACCTCGGCGCCAGCCTGCTGCGCCGCACGGGCAAGCGCGAAACCCATCTTCCCGCTCGAGCGATTGGTGATGCCGCGTACGGGATCGAGCGGTTCGAAGGTCGGGCCGGCGGTCAGCAACACGCGGCGGCCGGACAGAATCTTGGGTGCGAAGAACGACGCGATCGCCTCATAAGTCGCGGCCGCTTCGAGCATGCGCCCGTCACCGATTTCGCCGCAGGCTTGCGGGCCGGAATCCGGGCCCAGCAGTTCGACGCCGTCCGCACGCAGTTGCGTCACGTTGCGCTGCGTCGCCGGGTTCTGCCACATCTGGCGGTTCATCGCCGGGACGACCAGCAGCGGGCAATCGCGCGCGACGCAGAGCGTCGAGAGCAGATCGTCGGCCATGCCGTGAGCGAGTTTGGCGAGGAAGTCGGTGGAGGCGGGCGCGATCACGATCGCATCGGCTTCACGCGACAGATCGATGTGCGCCATGTTGTTCGGCACGCGCCCATCCCATTGGCTCGTGTAGACCGGACGGCCTGACAGCGCCTGCATCGTGACAGGGGTGATGAACTGCGTGGCCGCTTCGGTCATGACGACCTGCACGGTCGCGCCGGCCTTGGCCAGCAGACGCGTGAGCTCGGCGATCTTGTAGCAGGCGATCCCGCCCGTCATGCCGAGGACTAGGTGTTTTCCTGCGAGTTCTGCGTTTGCCAACGAAGCCTCCGACAAAGCGTGGTGGCAAGCGGCGCGGCGAGGCGTTGGATGCCCGCCGCCACCGCGCCTTTCAAGCGTGACGTCAGTGCGACGTCAGCGGCCTTAACGCGAGCCGCGTACGCGCCGCAATTCGTCCAGCACGAGCAGCACTGCGCCGACGGTGATCGCGCTGTCGGCGAGATTGAACGCCGGCCAGTGGTACGTGCGCACGTGGAAATCGAGGAAGTCGATCACGTGGCCGTATGCGAGCCGGTCGATCACATTGCCGAGCGCGCCGCCGAGAATCAGCGAGAGCGCCGTGCAAAACATCTTCTGCCCGCCGTGACGCTTGAGCAGGTAGCAGATCACGAGCGCCGCGACCACGCCGAGCGCGGTGAACGCCCAACGTTGCCAGCCGCCCGCCATGGCGAGGAAGCTGAACGCCGCGCCACGGTTGTACACGACGATCAGGTTGAAAAACGACGTGACCTCGTGCGCGATGCCGTAGGCGAACACCTTCTGCACCGCGATCTTGGTCAACTGATCGAACAGGATGACGATCAGCGCGACGCCGAGCCAGGGGGCCAGCGAACCGCTTACAACCGGTGTTTTCGACGAGGTCTTCGACATGGTTCTCGCCATTATGCCGCGCTCCTGGTTTCACCGTTACCGAACAGATTGCTGAAGCAGCGGCCGCACAGCGTGGGGTGATCGGCGTGAGCGCCGACGTCCGCGCGGTAGTGCCAGCAGCGCTCGCATTTCAGATACTTCGAGGCGATCACTTCGACACCTTCTTCGGCTTCGCTGTCGACCTTCACGACGCTCGCTGCCGACGTGATCAGCACGAACTTCAGGTCGTCGGCGAGGCTCGTGAGCGCGTCGTAACGCGCCCCGGCCGCACGGATTTCGACTTCCGCCTGCAACGACGAGCCGATCAGGTTGGCGACGCGCGCTTCTTCCAGCGCCTTGGTCACGTCGCTGCGCGCGGCGCGCAGGAGCGTCCACTTGTCGAGCAGGCCGCCTGCGTCCGGCACCGCCGGGAACGCGTGATACGTCTCGGTGAAAATCGTCTCGCTGTTCGGCTTGAACACCTTCCACGCTTCTTCTGCGGTGAACGACAGAAACGGCGCCATCAGACGCAGCAGGCCGTGCGCGATGTGATACAGCGCGGTCTGGGCCGAACGGCGGGCGACGGAGTCCGCAGCGGTCGTGTACAGACGGTCTTTCAACACGTCGAGATAGAAGCCGCCGAGGTCTTCCGAGCAGAACGTCTGCAGCTTGGCGACCACCGGGTGGAACTCGTACTTGTCGTAGTGCGAGAGGATGTCGCTTTGCAGATTCGCCGACAACGCCACCGCATAGCGATCGATCTCGAGCCAGTCTTCGACCGGGCGCGCGTGCTTCTCGTAGTCGAAGTCCGAAAGGTTCGCGAGCAGGAAGCGCAGCGTGTTGCGGATACGGCGATAGCCTTCCGTCACGCGCTTCAGGATTTCTTCCGAGATCGCCAGTTCGCCCGAGTAATCGGTCGACGCAATCCACAGGCGGATGATTTCCGCGCCGAGGCGGTTCGCCACCTCATGCGGATCGATACCGTTGCCGAGCGACTTGCTCATCTTGCGGCCTTCGCCGTCGACCGTGAAGCCGTGCGTGAGCAGCGCGTTGTACGGCGGACGGCCATCGAGCATCGAGGCGGTCAGCAGCGACGAATGGAACCAGCCGCGGTGTTGATCCGAGCCTTCCAGATACAGATCGGCCGGGAATTGCAGTTCGTCTTTGTGCGAGCCGCGCAGCACGTGCCAGTGCGTGGTGCCCGAATCGAACCAGACGTCCAGCGTGTCGCGATTCTTTTCGTACAGGTTGGCTTCGTCACCCAGCAGTTCGCGCGGGTCGAGCGTTTGCCAGGCTTCGATGCCGGCCTTCTCGACACGTTGCGCGACTTCTTCGAGCAACTCGGGCGTGCGCGGATGCAGCGCGCCGGTTTCCTTGTGCACGAAGAAAGCCATCGGCACGCCCCATTGGCGTTGACGCGAGAGCGTCCAGTCCGGGCGATTGGCGATCATGCTGAACAGACGCTGCTTGCCCCACGCGGGATAGAAGGCGGTGTTCTCGATGCCTTCGAGCGCGGTTTCGCGCAGTGTCTTGTCGGTGTCGTTCGGCTTCACGTCCATGCCGGCAAACCATTGCGAGGTCGCGCGGTAGATGATCGGCGTCTTGTGGCGCCAGCAGTGCATGTAGCTGTGCGTGTACTTCTCAGTGCGCATCAGCGTACCGGCGGCTTGCAGCGCTTCGATGATCTGCGGATTGGCCGCCCAGATGGACAGGCCGCCGAACAGCGCGAGCGACTCGATATAGCGGCCGTCGCCCATCACCGGATTGATGATGTCGGAGTCGGACATGCCGTGCGCCTTGCACGACACGAAGTCTTCCACGCCATAAGCCGGCGACGAGTGCACCACACCCGTACCCGTTTCGGTCGTCACGTAGTCGCCGAGATAGGCGGGTGCCGTGCGCTTGTAGCTCGGATGCGCGGACGCGAGCGGATGGTTGAAGCGCAGATTGACGAGCTTCTCGCCCGGCGTGGTGGCGATGATCGTGCCTTCCAGGCCGTATTGCTTGAGACATGCTTCAACGCGCTCTTCGGCGAGGATCAGCAAGCCGCGCGGCGTATCGACCAGCGCGTAGACGATTTCCGGATGCAGGTTCAGCGCCTGGTTGGCGGGGATGGTCCACGGCGTGGTGGTCCAGATCACGATGCCGCCTTCCTCGCGCGGCAACGCGGCGAGACCGAACGCTTGCGCGGTCTTCTCCGGCTCGGCGAAGGTGAACAGCACGTCGATGGTCGGGTCGGTCTTGTCCTTGTATTCGACTTCCGCTTCGGCGAGCGCCGAGCCGCAATCGAAACACCAGTTGACCGGCTTCAGACCGCGGAACACGTAGCCTTTTTCCATGATCTTCGCGAGCGCGCGGATTTCGCCGGCTTCGTTCGTGAAGTTCATGGTCTTGTACGGATTGTCCCAATCGCCGAGTACGCCCAGACGCCGGAAGCCGAGCTTCTGCTTCTCGATCTGTTCGGTCGCGTAGGCGCGCGCCTTCTGCATCACTTCGGCGGCCGGCAGCGATTTGCCGAACTGCTTTTCGATCTGGATTTCGATCGGCATGCCGTGGCAGTCCCAGCCCGGCACGTAGACCGCGTCGAAGCCCGCCAGATTGCGCGCCTTGACGATCATGTCCTTGAGAATCTTGTTCACCGCGTGGCCGAGGTGGATGTCACCGTTCGCATACGGCGGGCCGTCGTGCAGGATGAACTTCTTGCGGCCCTTGCTGGCGGCGCGGATCTTTTCGTAGATCTTGTCTTCCTGCCACTCCTTGACCCATTGCGGCTCGCGCCTGGGCAGGTCGCCGCGCATCGGGAACGGCGTGTCGAGCAGGTTGACCGGGTAGCGTGACTGCGGTTTCGAATCGGCTTTCTTGTTGCTCATGATGTGGTCGCGGTGAATTCTTTCTATGCGCGGCGTGGCGCGGGTTGCGCACGTTGCGCGTGAGCGTGGGGCGCGCCCGGCAGGCATGTCGCGTGATCCACGGACGCCCTTCGATGCGCGCAGCGCGGGTCCGTGCGGCGCTCAGCGCGCGCACGGACCACGGCGGCTATCTAATTCGGTCGGTGGCCGAGGTGGCGAAGCCGGTTGAGCGGCTGCCCGGCGTGTCGGCGCCAACGGCCGCGAACCAGGCGCGGGTGTTGGTCACGTCGCGCGCGATGGCGGCGGTCAGCGTTTCGAGGTCGACGTACTTTTCCTCGTCGCGCAGCTTCTTCAGGAATTCGACGCGCACGAGTTTGCCATACGCGTCGCCGTGCCAGTCGAGCAGGTGCACTTCGAGCAGCACGCGGCCGGAATCGTCGACGGTGGGGCGCAAACCGAGGCTTGCAACGCCCGGCAGCGGCTCGTCCGCTACGCCGTGCACGCGCACCACGAAAATGCCCGACAGCGCCGGCCGCTTGTGAGCGATCGCCAGATTGAGCGTGGGAAAGCCGAGATCGCGGCCGAGCTTCATGCCGTGCACGACGTGGCCGCTGATCAGATAATCGCGGCCCAACGCGGAACGTGCCGAATCGAGGTCGCCTGCCACCAGTGCGGCGCGCACGCCGGAGCTGGAAATGCGCGCGCCCGATGGGTCGGCGACCGTGGCCATCTGCTCGACTTCGAAACCGTGCTGTTGACCGGCTGCCTTGAGCGAATCGAAATCGCCCGCCCGTTTCGCGCCATAGCGGAAGTCGTCGCCGATCATCACCCAGCGCGCATGCAGCCCGTTGACGATGATGCGTTCCACGAACGCATCCGGCGACTGGCTGGCGAAGGTCTGGTTGAAATGCTCGACCACCACCCGATCGACGCCGTTGGTGCGCAGCGCCTCGAGCTTGTCGCGCAACATCGCGATGCGCGGCGGCGCACCGGCCGGATTGAAGAACTCGCGCGGGTGCGGCTCGAAGGTCATCACGCAGACGGGCAGGCCGCGCGCATCGGCGGCTTCGCGCACGCGCGCGAGCAAAGCCTGATGGCCGCGGTGGACACCGTCGAAGTTGCCGATGGTCAGTGCGCAGGGCGCACGGCTTTCAGCATTGGGAAGACCGCGGAAGACTCTCACGATAGCGGGTTGGAGTAGGGCGGCCGGGGTGCCGCAAAACAAACGATTATAAACGCTCGGCGCGGCAGACGGCGGCGCGTCGCGGTTTCAGGGTCTCCGAATGATAAAATCCGCGGATGAAAAAACTCGTCATCCTGATTTCGGGGCGGGGAAGCAACATGGAAGCCATCGTCCGGGCCTGCTCGAACGAGGCTTGGGCCGCGCAAGTCGCCGCTGTGATTGCCAACCGTCCGGACGCCGCGGGCCTTGCGTTCGCGGCGTCGCACGGCATTGCCACGGCGGTGGTCGACCATCGCCAGTATCCCGGGCGCGACAGCTTCGACGCGGCGCTGGCTCGGCAAATCGACAGTTTCGCGCCGGATCTGGTGGTACTCGCTGGATTCATGCGGGTGCTGACAGCCGGTTTCGTCGACCATTACGCTGGACGCATGTTAAATGTGCATCCGTCGCTGCTGCCGAGCTTCCCGGGCCTGAAAACCCATCAACAGGCGCTCGACGCCGGCGTGCGGCTGCACGGCGCGTCGGTGCATTTTGTCACGTCGCAGCTGGATCACGGGCCGATCGTCGCGCAGGCGGCGGTTCCCGTAGTAGCAGGCGACACCCCCGCCACGCTCGCCGAACGCGTGCTGGCAACCGAACATATTATTTATCCACGCGCGGTGCGCTGGTTCGTCGAAGGGCGTCTTGCTCTCGACGGCTTGCGTGTCACGCTTACGCCGTCAGAGCCGCAATGGCTCTTTGCCGGTCACACCGCCGGAGAGGGCGCATGAGATTGCATGGTTTTTTGATTGGACAAACCGAGACTTTGCTGGCTGAAGTCCTGAAACTCACCGGTCCGGCCGACGCCACCACGAGCCGCTTTTTCCGCGCCCATCCGAAGCTCGGGCACGGCGAGCGCGGCGTGATCGCCGAGGCCGTGTTCGCGGTTCTGCGTCGCCGCATGGAATTCGCTCACCTGGCCGAAAGCGGCGCCGGTAGCCCGGCGCGACGCATGGCGCTGCTGGGCCTGATGCAGACGGCGGGGCGTACCGCGCTCAAGCCATTCGTGTCGGAAACGGAGTTGAGCTGGCTCGAACATGTGTCGAAGATCGACCCGGAAACCCTGCCGCTGCGGATTCGCCTGAATCTGCCCGACTGGATCTACCAGTCGCTGGCCAAGCGTTTCGAACCCGCCGAGCTGGCGCAACTGGCCGCCGCGCTGAACTATCCGGCGCCGCTGGATTTGCGCTCGAACCCGATCAAGGCGAGCCGCGACGACGTGCTGAACGCGCTGTCGAAGGCGGGCATCGAGGGCGGCGCGACGCCGTTCGCGCCGTTCGGCGTGCGGGTGGTCGGCAAGCCGCCGCTCACCAAGCTCGACGCGTTCCAGCACGGCTGGGTCGAAGTGCAGGACGAAGGCAGCCAGCTGCTGTGCTCGCTGGTCGCGCCCAAGCGCGGCGAGATGATCGTCGACTTCTGCGCGGGCGCGGGCGGCAAGACGCTGGCGCTGGGCGCGGCAATGCGCTCCACCGGCCGGCTGTACGCTTTCGATATCTCCGAGCGTCGTCTGGCCAAGCTCAAGCCGCGCCTTGCGCGCAGCGGGCTGTCGAACGTGAATCCGGTGCTGATCGATAGCGAACACGACGCCAAGATCAAACGCCTCGCGGGCAAGATCGACCGTGTGCTGGTCGACGCGCCGTGCAGCGGCTTGGGCACGTTGCGCCGTAATCCGGACCTGAAGTGGCGTCAGTCGCCGGATTCGGTGGCCGAGCTGGCACCGAAGCAGGCGTCGATTCTCGCCAGCGCTTCGCGTCTGGTGAAGAAGGGCGGCCGTCTCGTCTACGCGACCTGCTCGATTCTCGAAGAGGAAAACGAAGCGGTCGTGCAGCAGTTCCTCGCCGATCATCCGGACTTTGCGCTGGTACCCGCACGCGACGTGCTGGCCGAACAGCGTATCGACCTGGAAATGGGCGACTATCTTTCGCTGTGGCCGCACCGCCACGCAACCGACGGTTTCTTCGCCGCCGTGCTGGAACGCCAGAGCTAACAAGCCGCACAGGCTTTTTGCCGGCGCAGGGTGGGTCCGCATCATGACCCGCTGTGCGCCGGCGATTTCGGCGACATCATGCAAAACCGTATCTTTTCTCACGTGTTCGGCGATCTTGCGCGCGACTTCGGCCAGCCGGTCATGCTCTGGCAGGTCGGCGTTCTGCTCGGCACGCTCCTGATCGCGTGGCTGGTCGCGCGCGTGTTGCGCCGCGCGCTGGATCTGCGCCGCCAGACGCGTTATCAGACGCTGCGTTTCGGTGCCGAAAGCCTGGATCGCGCATTCTTTCCGCTGATCGGTGCGGTGCTCGTGTGGCTCGCGCGCACGATCACCGCGCCGTTCATGCACACGGCGCTACTCGATCTCGCGCTGGTGCCGCTGTTCGGTATCGGCTTGATTTACATCGTATTTTTCTTCGCGCGACGGGTGTTTAGCCACGACGGCGAAACCCATCCGATGCTGTTCCTGGTGGAAAAGGCCGTCTCGCTGGTCGTGTGGATCGGCATGGTGCTTACCGTCATGGGCATCCAGGACGACGTGATCGGCTGGATGGGCAGCGTGCACTTCCGCGTCGCCAATGCCCATATGACGCTGCTGTCGCTCGTCACCGGGCTGCTGTGGGTGTGCGTGACGATGATCGTCGCGATGTGGCTCGGCTCCGCGTTCGAAGACCGCCTGATGCGCGCGACCACGCTCGACGCCAATCTGAAGGTGGTCGTGGCGCGCGTCGGCCGGGCGGCGTTCGTGCTGGCGGCGATTTTGATCAGTCTCTCGCTGGTCGGCATCGACATCACCGTGCTGGGCGTGTTCGGCGGCGCGCTGGGTGTCGGGCTCGGCTTCGGTTTGCAGAAGATCGCCAGCAACTATGTGTCGGGCTTCATTATCCTGATCGACCGTTCGCTGCGGATCGGCGACACGATCAACGTGAGCGGCCTGCAGGGCATGGTCACGCAGATTCGTACCCGCTATACCGTGGTGCGCGGGCTGGACGGCATCGAGACGCTGATCCCGAACGAGAAGCTGATTACGGACGTGGTGCAGAACCAGTCGTCCTATCTGACTCGCGGCTACGCCAAAGTGGCGGTGCAGGTCGCTTACACGTCGGACGTGGAGCGCGCCATGGCGCTGCTGGCCGAGGCCGCCATGGGCGTGCCTCGCGTGCTGCAGGAGCCGGCGCCTACGCCCTATCTGGCGAGCTTTGGCGCCGACGGCATCAATCTGGAACTGGGCTTCTGGATCGATGAGGCCGCGACGGGAACCTCGGGCGTGCGCTCAGCAGTCAATCGCAATATCTGGCGATTGTTTTCCGAACATGGCATCTCGATTCCGTTTGCTCAGCGCGAAGTGCGGATCGTAGGCAACATCAGCGACGCGATGCCGCATCCGGTAACAATGACCGCGCCCGCGGCGAATCAGGCGGACAACGCCCGCTGACGGGCACTTTCGGAATCCGGAAGAGTCTCATAGGGCTCATCGGCAGTCTCACTTTGCTGATGCCGAACAAAAAATTCCTATTTGTTACAAACACTTGGAACGCTTCAAGTAGAATGTCGTCCAATCCAGCTGTATGCTTTCACTTTCTTGACACGCGTATTTTGCGCGTGCCTCGTGTCTCTCGTTCCACAGGTAAATTGCCTTGTTGAATTCTTTGCTCGACTTCCTTGCCCACGGTCTGTTGCACTTCTCGTGGTGGCAACTCGTGGTGTACACGCTGATCGCGACGCACATTACGATCATCGGCGTGACGGTCTATCTGCATCGCTGCCAGGCGCACCGCGCGCTGGAGCTGCATCCGATCGTCAGTCATTT
Source organism: Paraburkholderia sp. BCC1884 (assembly GCF_900996225.1). Lineage (GTDB taxonomy): Bacteria > Pseudomonadota > Gammaproteobacteria > Burkholderiales > Burkholderiaceae > Paraburkholderia. Next base: position 302,104 of record NZ_CAAJGL010000134.1, read on the forward strand.
TTTCCGTTTCTGGCTGTGGATGACCACCGGCATGCTGACCGGCCAGTGGGCTGCGATTCACCGTAAGCACCACGCCAAGTGCGAGACCGAAGAAGATCCGCACAGCCCGCAGACGCGCGGCATCTGGAAGGTGCTGCTCGAAGGTGCCGAGTTGTATCGCACTGAAGCGAAAAACGAAGAAACCATGCGCAAGTTCAGTCACGGCACGCCGAACGACTGGATGGAGCGCAACGTCTACACGAAGTACCCGATTCTCGGCGTGAGCCTGATGATGGTGCTGAACGTGGCGCTGTTCGGCGTCGTCGGTCTGACGATCTGGGCCATCCAGATGGTGTGGATCCCGTTCTGGGCGGCCGGTGTGGTCAACGGTCTCGCGCACTTCTGGGGCTACCGCAACTTCAATTCGTCGGACGCCAGCACGAACATCTTCCCGTGGGGCATCATCATCGGCGGTGAAGAGTTGCACAACAATCATCACACGTATGCGACGTCGGCCAAGCTGTCGAACAAGTGGTACGAGTTCGATATCGGCTGGATGTACATCCGCATCATGTCGGCGTTCCGTTTGGCCAAGGTGAAGAAGGTTGCGCCTACGCCGCGTCTGACCACCGGCAAGCTGGTGCTCGATCAGGACACGCTGCAAGCCGTGCTCGCCAACCGCTACGAAGTGATGGCGCGCTACGGCAAGGCGCTCAAGCGCGCGTATCGTCAGGAGCTGGCGCATCTGAAGGAAGTCGGCGCGCGTGAAAAGTATCAGGTGATGCGTGGCGCGCGCAGCTGGTTTCACAAGGAAGAAGCAGGCCTCGATGAACCGCAGAAGCGTCAGCTGCCGCAGATTTTCGCGAACAGCCAGAAACTGAAGACCTACATCGACATGCGCAACGAACTCGCGTCGATGTGGGAGCGCTCGAACGCATCGCGCGACCAGTTGCTGATCCAGTTGCAGGACTGGTGCCACCGCGCCGAGCAGAGCGGCATCAAGGCGCTGCAGGAATTTGCGCTGCGACTGCGTCGATATGCCTGATAGCGAAATCCATTAAAATCTCGTTACGTCACAAAACCCCGCGTTGGCGGGGTTTTGCTTTTTGGGCCGCGGAAATTGCAGTAACACGCAATTGACAGTCCGCAGCGGCAGAGCGAGGGCAGAGGAGATCATGGATCAGCAGGCGATCAGGACCGTCGAATACGACCGGCCACATGCGCAGGGTATGACCTGCGGGATCGGGCAGGCGTGGGCGAAGGTGCCCGACGAGCCGTCGAAAGAAGAGAAAGTGGCGCTCAAGGCACGCATTCGCGCGTTGCTCGAGCGGGAGAAGGCGGTGCTCGTCGCGCACTATTATGTCGACGCGGAATTGCAGGAACTGGCCGACGAGACGGGCGGATGCGTCGCCGACTCGCTCGAGATGGCGCGCTTCGGCCGCGATCACGAGGCGCAAACGCTGGTCGTAGCGGGTGTGCGTTTCATGGGCGAGACGTCGAAAATTCTGAGTCCGGACAAACGCATTCTGATGCCGGATCTCGACGCAACCTGTTCGCTCGATCTCGGCTGTCCCGTCGACGAATTTTCGGCCTTCTGCGACGCCCATCCCGACCGCACGGTAGTCGTCTATGCGAACACCAGCGCGGCGGTCAAAGCGCGCGCGGACTGGATGGTGACGTCGTCGATCGGATTGGAAATCGTTGCCGATCTGCACGCGCGCGGCGAAAAGATCATCTGGGCACCGGACCGCCACCTTGGCAGCTACATTCAGAACAAGACCGGTGCGGACATGCTGTTGTGGCAGGGCTCGTGTCTCGTGCACGACGAATTCAAAGCCATCGAACTCGATCTGCTGCGCGCTGAATATCCGGGCGCGAAGGTGCTCGTGCATCCGGAGTCGCCGGCGAATGTCGTGGCGCTGGCGGACGTGGTCGGCTCGACCACCCAGTTGATCGACGCCGCGCAAAAACTCGACGCAACGCATTTCATCGTCGCAACCGATCTCGGCATTCTGCACAAGATGCAACTCGCCGCGCCCGGCAAGACGCTGATAGCGGCGCCGACGGCGGGCAACAGTGCAACCTGCAAGAGCTGCGCGCATTGTCCGTGGATGGCGATGAATGGCCTCGCTAACCTCGCTGAGGTACTCGAGCGAGGCCACAACGAAATTTTCGTCGACCGTGCGCTTGGCGAGCGGGCGCGTCTGCCGATCGACCGCATGCTCGACTTTGCTGCGCGTCACAAGAAGCGTGTGCAGGCTAGCGGCGACCTTGCGCGCGACGCGCAACTGTATTCAAACGTGGGGGCGGCGTAATGGGGGCAATGGAGCGCAATCAGGTCGACGCGGTGTCTCCGCTGTTCGACGAAATTTACGCGCAATACGGCGCGGCATTCGACGCCGCCTTAGCGCGCAACGTTGTCGACGCGCTGGCGGAGGATATCGGTACAGGCGACCAGACCGGCCGCCTCGTGCCCGTCGACGACGTGCGCGAAGCGCGCATCATCGTGCGCGAGGATGCAGTGTTGTGCGGCGTGCCCTGGTTCAACGCGGTGATGAAGCAGGTCGATCCACGCATCGAGGTGACGTGGCGGTACCGCGAGGGCGACCGGATGACCGCGAACACGCCGGTGTGCGACATGCGTGGTCCGGTTCGCGCGCTGCTGACGGCGGAGCGCAACGCGTTGAACTTTCTGCAACTGCTCTCTGGCGTGGCGAGTGCAACGCGTCGATATGTCGATGCCGTCGCGCATACGCAAACGCGAGTCCTCGATACACGCAAGACTTTGCCGGGCTTGCGGCTCGCGCAAAAATACGCGGTGCGCGTCGGTGGCGGCGTGAATCAACGGCTCGCGCTGTACGACGGCATTCTGATCAAGGAAAACCACATCGCGGCAGCGGGTGGCGTCGGCGCAGCGATGGATGCTGCGCTTGAGTTGAATGCGGGTGTGTCGATCCAGATCGAAGTCGAGACGCTTGAGCAGTTGGGCATTGCCTTGGCGCACGGCGCGCAATCCATCCTGCTGGACAATTTTTCGTTCGATGCAATGCGCGAAGCGGTGCGGATGACGGCGGGTCGTGCAGTGCTCGAAGTATCCGGCGGCGTCAATTTCGATACGGTTCGCACGATCGCAGAGACCGGCGTGGACCGCGTATCGATCGGTGCGCTGACCAAAGACGTGCGCGCAACCGATTACTCGATGCGGATTGTCTAGGGCAAGCAGGCGAACCGCTCGTAGTGGATAGAAAGCCATCGTCGGAGCAATTCGGCGATGGCTTTTTCACTTCGATCTGAACTCGGGTTCGATCACACGTTGCGATTGCGCACGTTCTCTGGCGAGAGGACGGTCGGCAGCGCTTTGGGCAAGGTTGCCGGCCAATCGCGGCTAAAGTGCAGGCCACGGCTTTCACGCCGTGATCGCGCACCTTCGACAATCAACGAAGCAACATCGACCAGGTTGCGCAACTCGAGCAGATCGCGGCTCACCTTGAAGTTTGCGTAGTACTCGTGGATTTCGTCGCGCAACAGGGCGAGCCGATGCTTGGCGCGCGCCAGCCGCTTGTCCGTGCGCACGATGCCGACGTAGTTCCACATCAGCCGGCGCAGCTCATCCCAATTGTGCGCAACCACCACTTCTTCGTCCGGATCGGAGACGCGACTCTCGTCCCAGTCAGGCAGCGGCGCGTGAACGGCGGCGCTGAAGCCTTCTTCCTCGATGGCTTGCGCAGCGGAGCGTCCGATCACGAGGCATTCGAGCAGCGAGTTGCTGGCTAGCCGGTTAGCACCGTGCAGGCCTGTACACGACGTCTCGCCGACCGCATAGAGCCCGGCCAGATCGGTGCGTCCTGCCAGATCCGTCACGACACCGCCGCATGTGTAGTGCGCCGCCGGCACGACCGGAATCCCTTCCTTCGTAATGTCGATGCCGAACTCCATGCAGCGGGCCAGGATGGTCGGAAAGTGTTCGCGTAGGAACTCAGGCGATTGATGGCTGATGTCGAGGTACACGCAATCGATACCGCGCTTCTTGATTTCAAAGTCGATCGCCCGCGCGACGATGTCGCGCGGCGCGAGTTCGGCGCGCTCGTCGTGCTTCGGCATGAAGCGCGTCCCGTCCGGCAGTCTCAGGATGCCGCCTTCACCGCGCACGGCTTCCGAGATCAGGAACGACTTGGCGTACGGATGGAAAAGACAGGTCGGATGGAACTGGATGAATTCCATGTTCGATACGCGGCAGCCGGCGCGCCATGCCATTGCAATGCCATCGCCGGTCGCTGTGTCGGGGTTGGTGGTGTACAGATACACCTTGCCGGCGCCGCCGGTGGCGAGCACGGTATGCGGCGCTTCGATTGTCACGGTGCGGCCGCTTGGCAGATCGAGCGCGTAAAGACCGTGACAACGGCGGCCGGGCAAACCAAGCCGGTCGGACGTGATCAGGTCGATCGCGTAGTGATCTTCGAGCAGGGTGATATTCGGGTGGCTGCGCACGCGCTCGCTGAGCGTGGCGACCACGGCGTGCCCTGTAGCGTCAGCCGCATGGATGATCCGTCGATGACTGTGGCCGCCTTCGCGCGTCAAATGGAAACCGAGTTCGGCGGCGTCGTCTTTGGTGAACGGCACGCCTTGCTCGATCAGCCATTCGATCGCGGCGCGCCCATGTTCGACGATGAAGCGTGTGGCCGCTTCGTCGCACAGACCGCCTCCGGCGATCAGCGTATCGCGCACGTGATTTTCGATGCTGTCCGCGGAGTCAAGCACGGCCGCGATACCGCCTTGCGCCCAATCGCTCGCACCTTCGGTCATCGATCGCTTGGCGACCACTGCAACACGCCGCGTCTCGGCGAGATTAAGCGCAACGCTCAATCCAGCCAGGCCGCTACCGACAATCGCCACATCGAATTCCATTGCCACCATCTCCGCTTTCGTTTTTGCCGTGACGACGAGCTATCGCGGCTCGTCGCTAAAACGAGAAAGCATACGCGTCGTGACGGATGAGGGAAAGCTGGCCAAACGGTATAAGTCTGTTGACTGCGATGAGCGGGGGAAATCTAAGGAGGCATTCCGCGCGCAGGGTGGCGCGCGATAAAAAACCAAAGCGCAAACAAAAAAGCCTCGCACGAATGCGAGGCTTTTTTGCATGTCTTTGCCTTCGTCAGGCAGGAGCCAAGATTTACTTAATCTTGGTTTCCTTGTAGTCAACGTGCTTACGGACGACCGGATCAAACTTCTTGATCAGCATCTTTTCCGGCATGTTGCGTTTGTTCTTCGTGGTCGTGTAGAAGTGACCCGTGCCTGCGGTCGATTCCAACTTGATCTTGTCGCGTGCGCCTTTCGCCATGATTTACTCCTTAGGCTTGGCCGCGTGCGCGCAGATCTGCGAGCACAGCGTCAATACCGTTCTTGTCGATCAGGCGAAGGCCGGCGTTCGAGACGCGCAGACGCACCCAACGGTTTTCGCTTTCCACCCAAATACGGCGGTTTTGCAGGTTCGGAAGGAACCGGCGCTTGGTTTTGTTGTTCGCGTGGGAAACGTTGTTGCCGCTCATCGGCGCTTTCCCAGTTACTTGGCATACGCGTGCCATGAGAGCACTCCTAATACGCTAATTCTGAGTTCGAACGCCGTGAAAGTTTCCCGAGAAGAGCCGCGCTTGAGTCGTGAAACTGAAGTCGCTAGGTCCTTGCCGGAACGCCTTAATGGCTTCGGAACAGGGGGTTGGAAATAGGCAAACCGGAATTATAGCGGAAAAAAAGCCGCAAAATCAAACCTTATTTGCGATGGCGAACATGGGGTAGCGCCGTCGCGACCCAGGTTTAGGCCCTCTCAAGGCCAACCGGCGCGGGCAAAGGAGTAAACCTGATCGGCCCCGATCACCAGGTGATCGACGAGTTGTACGTCGATCAGCGCGAGCGTATCGCGCAGCGTTCTCGTGAGACGGCAGTCGCTGGCACTCGGCTCCACGACGCCAGACGGATGATTGTGCGCGACGATCAGGCTGGCGGCATTCAGACTCAGTGCGCGCCGCGCAATCTCGCGCGGATAGACGGCCATGCGCGTCAACGTCCCCGCTGCGCTGTCCTCGCAGTGTATCAAGCGATGCCGCGCGTCGAGGTAAAGCGACACAAATACCTCCTGCGGGCGACTGCCGATCCGCAGGCGCAGATAATTCTCCACCGCGTCTGGCGAATTCATCAGCGGACGCTCACGCAGCTTCGCGATCAGCGAGCGCCTCGCCATTTCCATGATGGCGAGCAGTTGGGTTTTCTTGGCAGGACCGATGCCGTGCAGGCCCTCGAAGTCGCTGTAGGACGCATCGAGCATGGCGCGCAGCGAGCCGAAGCGCTCCAGCAGGGCGGTCGCGACGGTGAACACGTCACGGCCGGGTAGTCCCGAGCCGAGCACCAGCACGATCATCTCGGTATCCGACAATACGCTGGGCCCCAGTTCGATCAGGCGCTCGCGCGGCATATCCCGCTTGAGCCATTTGCCGCGAACGAGTCGCGGGCGCGGTCGTTTGACGCGTACGGGCGTCTGGCGGGAGACGGTTTCCAGCGGCGTTGGGTCAGTCATCGGGGCGTAATCTGCCATATATATAGGGGTACTCCGCTGTGGATTGGGGGTGGCGCGGCGCGGGCGGTCGTCGCGCCGCGCGCACGACAGACCCAAGCCGCCGTCCGTTATGTGGCTTACAATAGGCGCTTTGCGCACGGCATGCCGACGGTTTGCCACACGCGTCGACTGCGCCCGCGGCGCACGCGTGGAGCGCGCTTCGACTGAGCGAGCACTGCATGAGCATCATCGACATTTCCGAAGTGAAACCCGGTTCCCATGTGACGCTTCACTACCGGCTTTCCCTTGCCGATGGCGCCGAAGTCATCAATACCTTCAACGACAAGCCGGCCACGCTGCTGCTTGGAGCCGGTCAACTCGCGCCGCCGCTGGAAGACATTTTGCTGGGTTTGAAGGTCGGGCACCATTCGACCTTTCAGCTACCCGCGGGTCAGGCGTTCGGTCCGCGCAACCCGGAGCTGATCCAGCGCGTGTCGCTGGCCACGCTGCGTGAAAACAGTATGATCGGTGAGGATTTTTCGCCGGGCGATCTGGTCGAATTCAACGCGCCGGGTGGCGGTCGCTACGCCGGCGTCCTGAAGGAAGTTGGCGAAACCTCTGCGCTGTTCGATTTCAATCACCCGCTTGCCGGCCAGGCGCTGGCGTTCGAAGTGAAAATCATCGGAATCTTGTAAACATGAGCATCACGGAAACGACTCTTGCCGAAACCGAGATCCTGCTCGCGCAACCGCGCGGCTTCTGTGCGGGCGTAGACCGGGCCATCGAGATCGTCGAGCGAGCCATCAAACTGCATGGTTCGCCGATCTACGTGCGCCACGAAATCGTCCATAACGCCTATGTCGTCGAAGATTTGCGCAAGAAGGGCGCGATCTTCATCGAGCGGCTGGAAGAAGTGCCGTCGGGTAATACGGTCATTTTCAGCGCGCACGGCGTCTCGAAAGCGGTGCGCTCGGAAGCCGAGTCGCGCGGCCTGCGGGTGTACGACGCCACTTGTCCGCTCGTCACCAAAGTGCATATCGAAGTCGCGAAGATGCGTCAGGACGGCTTCGACATCGTCATGATCGGCCACAAGGGTCACCCGGAAGTCGAAGGGACCATGGGGCAGGCCGGCGAGGGCATGCATCTGGTCGAGGACATCGAAGACGTGCAGGCCTTGCAGCTGGACGACCCGGAGCGCATTGCGTTCGTCACGCAAACCACGCTGTCGGTCGACGATGCCGCTGAAATCATCGGTGCGCTGAAGGCCAAATATCCGTCCATCCGCGAGCCGAAGAAGCAGGACATCTGCTACGCCACGCAAAACCGGCAGGACGCGGTGAAGTTCATGGCGCCGCAGTGCGATGTCGTGATCGTGGTCGGCAGCCCGAATAGCTCGAACTCGAACCGGTTGCGCGAATTGGCTGAAAAGCTCGGCGTGCCCGCCTATATGGTGGACTCGCCCGACCAGATCGACCCGGTTTGGGTCGAAGGCAAGCGCCGCATCGGCGTCACGGCTGGCGCGTCCGCGCCGGAAGTGCTGGCGCAAGCCGTGATCGCGCGTTTGCGCGAGCTGGGTGTACGCAACGTGCGCGCGCTCGAAGGCATCGAGGAAAACATCGCGTTTCCTCTGCCGCGCGGATTGGGTCTGCCAGCCTGACAATTAGCTGACGGCTGAAAGAAAAGCGCACCCCCGGGTGCGCTTTTTTTATGTCTCGCGACTGGCAAAGTCATTTTATTAAAAGTGCCAGATCATGTGGCGCAGCAATTTTAAGTGGCCTGCCCCACAAATTTCTTCTAAATGTGATCGGTCTTTTTATCGTCCGGCAGGTGATCGAGCCCCGTTTTAAAAAGAGTATTCAGCTTGCGGCGATTTTTGACGCACTAAGATAGTGCGTAAGCATCGTTGTTATTCAGAACGTAATACTTAAGGCGAAGCACGGTGTAATCGGGGCTTGAGCCAATTCCCTGCAACAGTTGATGCCATTGGGTCCAGCGCTGGTGCAACTGATGCACGGAAAAAAAGCGCAACCCGGTTGCGCCCATTGCCGATTTTGAGTCTCAAAATAAGGTTGCAATGCAGGAAAACCCTGCCGGTTCAACAATATTGCCCGTCGCAAAATTGGAGTTACAATGCGCGCGTTCTCAAGGCCTCAGGGTCCCGGACAATAGATTTTGCAAGGCGCGGGAGACCTATTTAATGCGAGTCAAGTTTGCTTACGCCGTGTCCATCGCGGCCGCGGTTGCGATGCTGACCGCGTGCGGCAAGAAACAGGATGGCGAGGCGGGAGCAGGTGCATCGGCGGCCACGGCGGCAGCGGCACCGGCGAGTGAAGCGGCGACTGTCGTGAAGATCGGTCATGCGGCCCCGTTGACGGGCAGCATCGCCCATCTGGGCAAGGACAACGAAAACGGCGCGCGTCTGGCGGTCGAAGAAATCAACGCGCAGGGTTTGACGATCGACGGCCACAAGATCCAGTTGGAGCTCGACGCGCAAGACGATGCAGCGGACCCGAAAACGGGCACGGCCGTCGCGCAAAAGCTGGTCGACGATCACGTGGTCGCGGTAGTGGGTCACCTGAATTCGGGGGTGTCGATTCCGGCTTCGAAGATTTATAGCGATGCGAACATCGTGCAGATCTCGCCGTCGTCGACCAATCCGGCGTACACGCAGCAGGGTTTCAAGACGACCTACCGGGTCGTCGCCACCGACGCGCAACAAGGGCCGGCGCTCGCCAATTACGCCACGAAGGCGTTGGGCGCCAAACGCATCGCGATAGTGGACGATGCAACCGCCTACGGTAAGGGGCTCGCGGACGAATTCGCGAAGACCGTGGAGGCGAACGGAGCAAAAGTCGTCGCGCGGGAAGCGACGAACGACCGGGCCACGGATTTTCGGGCCATCCTCACGAAGATCAAGAGTGTTCAGCCGGACGTGATCATGTTCGGCGGCATGGACGCGACGGGCGGGCCGTTTACGAAGCAGGCGGCGGCGCTCGGTATCAGGGCAAAAATCCTTGGCGGCGACGGTGTGTGTACCGACAAGGTGGGTGAGCTGGCGGGAACCGCCGTGCAAAACCTGGTCTGTTCGGAGGCGGGACTCGCGCTTTCGAAAATGGACAAGGGAGCGGACTTCGAGAAGAAGTACGTAGACCGCTTCCACACGCCGGTGCAGATTTACGCGCCGTTCACGTACGACGCTGTGTACGTGATTGTCGATGCAATGAAGCGCGCTAATTCGATCGAGGCGCCCAAGGTGCTGGCTGCGATGCCGTCTACCGATTACAACGGGGTAATCGGTCACATCGCGTTCGACGACAAGGGTGATTTGAAAGAGAGCGCCATTACGCTTTACGACTTCAAGGACGGCAAGAAAGCGGTCCTCGACGTCGTGAAGATGTGATGACGGAACGTTCAGCCTGACGGCACCGACACCACCCAACGGTGCCGTTTTTGCATCCGCTCAAGGCGAGCTTGCGACCGCGACCCGGTCGTCAGGGCAAACCGGCGGCGGATAACCCTTACCGGTCTTTTACATCAGTACCCGCAGTGCCGTTGAGATTCCGTACCGCATCACCGCCCACCGGCTGATGAAGAACGAGAATCCAGTCGCACGGGCTAAGGAGCATTAAATGGATATCTTCATCCAGCAGGTCCTCAACGGGCTGGTGCTTGGCAGCGTTTACGCCATCATCGCACTGGGCTATACGATGGTTTACGGCATTCTGGGCATCATCAACTTCGCTCACGGCGATGTGTTGATGGTGGGCGCGATGGTTGCGCTCTCAGCCATCGGCGTGCTGCAGAACCACTTCCCCGGTCTCGGCAACGTGCCGACGCTCATCATTGCGCTGATCATCGCGGCGATCGTCTGCGCGGCAGTCGGCTACACGATCGAACGCGTGGCTTACCGGCCGTTGCGTAAAGCGCCGCGTCTCGCCCCGCTGATCACCGCGATCGGCGTGTCGATCCTGCTGCAGACGCTGGCCATGATGATCTGGTCGCGTAACCCGCTGCCGTTCCCGCAGTTGTTGCCGACCGATCCGCTGAACGTGATCAAGGCCACGGACACGACGCCTGGCGCCGTGATCTCGATGACTGAAATCGTGATCATCGTGGTGGCGTTCCTCGTGATGGGCGGCCTGCTGCTGCTCGTGCACAAGACCAAGCTCGGCCGCGCGATGCGGGCGATCGCCGAGAATCCGGGCAACGCGTCGCTGATGGGCGTGAACCCGAACTTCGTGATCTCGGCCACCTTCATGATCGGCTCGGCGCTCGCCGCTCTGGCCGGCGTGATGATCGCCTCGGAATACGGCAACGCACACTTCTATATGGGCTTCATCCCCGGCCTGAAGGCCTTTACCGCAGCGGTGCTCGGCGGTATCGGCAATCTCGGCGGCGCGATGGTGGGCGGCGTGCTGCTCGGCCTGATCGAACAGCTGGGTGCCGGCTACATCGGCAACCTCACGGGTGGTGTGTTCGGCAGTAATTATCAGGACGTGTTTGCCTTCATCGTGCTGATCATTGTGCTGGTGTTCCGTCCGTCGGGCCTGCTCGGCGAACGCGTTGCAGATCGCGCCTGATCCAGGGAGAAAATAAACATGACCTCAATTCAACCGATCGAGCCGTCCACGACGCTCATCCCTGAAAAGAACCGCACCAAAACGCTGACCATCGGCATCATCACCGCGCTCTTCGTGATCGCGGCACCGATGATCATCGGCACGGCCGGTGGCAACTACTGGGTCCGCGTGCTCGACTTCGCGATGCTGTACGTGATGCTCGCGCTCGGCCTCAACGTGGTGGTCGGCTTCGCCGGCCTGCTGGATTTGGGCTACATCGCGTTCTACGCGGTCGGCGCCTATACGTCCGCGTTGCTGAGTTCGCCGCATCTGTCGTCGCAATTCGAGTGGATCGCGCATCTTGCGCCGAACGGGCTGCACGTGCCGTTCCTCATCATCGTGCCGTGCGCGATGGCGGTCGCCGCGTTCTTCGGCGTGATCCTCGGCGCACCGACGCTGCGTCTGCGTGGCGACTACCTCGCCATCGTGACGTTGGGCTTCGGGGAAATCGTGCGGATCTTCCTGAACAACCTCGACCGTCCGGTGAACATCACCAACGGCCCGAAGGGGATCACGGCGATCGACCCGGTGCATTTCGGCGACTTCAGCCTCGCGCAGACGCACACGCTGTTCGGCTTCCAGTTTCCGACGGTCTACTCGTACTACTACCTGTTCGTGGTCGGCGCGCTGGTGGTGATCTGGGTGTGTACGCGCTTGCAGCACTCGCGCATCGGCCGTGCATGGGCCGCGATCCGCGAAGATGAAATCGCCGCCAAGGCGATGGGTATCAACACCCGTAACGTGAAGCTGCTGGCGTTCGCGATGGGCGCGTCGTTCGGCGGCCTGTCGGGCGCGATGTTCGGTTCGTTCCAGGGCTTCGTCTCGCCGGAATCGTTCACGCTGCCGGAATCGATCGTCGTGCTGGCCTGCGTGGTGCTGGGCGGTATGGGCCACATCCCGGGCGTGATTCTCGGCGCCGTGCTGCTCGCCGTGCTGCCGGAATTCCTGCGCTCCACGATGGGTCCGCTGCAGAACATGCTCTTCGGTCACGAAATCGTCGACACGGAAGTGATCCGTCAGCTGGTCTACGCACTCGCGATGGTGCTGATCATGCTGTACCGCTCGGAAGGCTTGTGGCCCTCGCCCAAGCACGAAGACAAGATTGCGAAACTGTCGAAGCGTAACGGCAAGAAGCCGGTGCGCGCGTAAATCACCGAGGACACAAAAATGAGCGACAACATTCGACTGTCGGTGAAAGGCGTCAACAAGCGCTTTGGCGGCTTGCAAGCTTTGTCCGACGTCGGGCTTGAGATCAAGTCCGGCCAGATTTACGGTTTGATCGGCCCGAACGGCGCCGGCAAGACCACCTTCTTCAATGTGATCACGGGCCTGTACACGCCGGATTCGGGCGACTTCAAGCTCGACGGCGAGAACTACACGCCGACTGCGGTGTATCAGGTGGCGAAGGCCGGTATCGCACGTACGTTCCAGAACATTCGTCTGTTCGGCGGCATGACCGCGCTGGAAAACGTGATGGTCGGCCGTCACGTGCGGACCAAACACGGCCTGATCGGCGCGGTGTTCCAGACGCCGTCCGAGCGCAAGGAAGAGCGCGAAATCAAGGAGCGTGCGATCGAACTGCTGGAGTACGTCGGCATTGCGCAGTACGCGGACTACACGTCGCGCAATCTCTCGTACGGCCACCAGCGTCGTCTGGAAATTGCCCGTGCGCTGGCCACCGATCCGAAGCTGCTCGCGCTCGACGAACCGGCCGCCGGCATGAACGCGACGGAAAAGGTCGAGCTGACTAAACTGCTCGACAAGATCCGCAGCGACGGCAAGACGATTCTGCTGATCGAGCACGACGTGAAACTCGTGATGGGTCTGTGCAACCAGATGACGGTGCTCGACTACGGCAAGGTGATTGCGCAAGGTCTGCCGCAAGACGTGCAGAAGGATCCGAAGGTGATCGAAGCTTATCTGGGTGCGGGAGTCCACTGATGTCCACAACGCAAGCAATGTTGAAAATCAAGGGCCTTCAGGTCAATTACGGCGGCATCCAGGCAGTCAAGGGCATCGACCTCGAAGTCGCGCAGGGCGAACTGGTCACGCTGATCGGTGCGAACGGCGCGGGCAAGACCACGACGATGAAGGCGATCACGGGCCTCAAGCCCTACACGATCGGCGACATCGAGTACATGGGCGAGTCGATCAAGGGCGTGCCGCCCCATCTGTTGCTGAAGAAAGGTCTGGCGATGGTGCCGGAAGGCCGCGGTATCTTCGCGCGCATGTCGATCATCGAAAACATGCAGATGGGTGCGTATCTGCGTACGGATACCGACGGCATCAAGTCGGACGTCGATCGCATGTTCGGCTTCTTCCCGCGTCTGAAGGAACGTGCCACGCAATATGCGGGCACGCTCTCGGGCGGCGAACAGCAGATGCTGGCGATGGCGCGCGCGATCATCTCGCGTCCCAAGCTGTTGCTGCTGGACGAACCGTCGATGGGTCTGTCGCCGATCATGGTCGAGAAGATCTTCGAAGTGGTGCGCGCAATTTCGGCTGAAGGCATGACCGTGCTGCTGGTCGAGCAGAACGCGCGCCTGGCGTTGCAAGCAGCGAATCGCGGCTACGTGATGGACTCGGGTCTGGTCACGATGTCCGGCGATGCGAAGACGATGCTGGATGATCCGAAGGTGCGGGCGGCTTATCTGGGTGAATAAACCTGGTTAGCCGAACGACAAAAAAAGGCCGCATGCCAATGCGGCCTTTTTCTATTCAAACGCGCGACGGCTCAGGCAGCCGCCACCGGGTCCGCCAGTTCTCCCAGACGCTTGCCCAAACTGACCACCGCATCGGCGCGATAACCGAGCGCTTCGTAAAACGCGCGGATATCGGTCTTGGCGGACAACACCTGCAGGTTCAGCTTCGGGCAGCCGCGTTCGGTCAACGCCTGTTCGACATGCGCGACGAGCCGCGTGCCGATCCCATGACGACGCACCGCCGTATCCACCGCGAGCGAGTACAGCCAGCCCCGGTGCCCGTCGTAGCCGCCCATCACCGTGCCGACGATGCGCCCGTCGAGCGTTGCGACAAAGAACAGTTCGGGCTGCGTCGTCAGCTTGTTGGCGATCGACAGATGCGGGTTACGCTGCGGCCTCGTGAGATCCCGGTACTCGGGGAAGGCGTCTTGCCACAGCGCGACCACGGCATCGGTGTCGCGCGCGTCGAAGCGGCGGATCGATAGCGTGGTGCTCGTCGTCATAATCGGGTTCCTGTCTGGGTTGGCGTCGGATTAGAGCGTGTCGAGAATCGAACGCAGCATCGCCATCATCTGGTCGATTTCTTCGTTCGTCACGTTCAGCGCCGGCATGAAGCGCAACAGGTTCGGACGCGCCGCGTTCAGCAGCAGGCCGTCGGGCTGCATGTCACGTGCTTTCTCGACGATCTGGTTGCCGATGTCCTTGCCGAGCAGCAGCGCCCGCAGCAGGCCTTCACCGCGCTCGCCCTCGAAACCGCGCTCTTCCGACAACTCCAGCAGCTTTGCGCGCAGATAGTCGCCGCGTGCGCGCACGCCTTCGAGGAAGCCCGGCGCGGTCAGTTGCGAGATCACCGAGTAGCCGACTGCGGTCATCAACGGATTGCCGTTGTAGGTGCCGCCCTGGTCTCCGGCTTCGAATACGGCCACGTCCGCTTTTGCGAGCAGGGCCGCGAGCGGCACGCCGCCGCCGATGCCCTTGCCGAGCGTCATGATGTCCGGCTCGACGCCCGACAGCTCGTACGCGAACAGCGTGCCGGCACGGCCGCAGCCGCTTTGCACTTCATCGACGATCAGCAGCAGGTTGTGCTTTTTCGTCAGATCGCGCAGTTGCTGCATGAATTCGCGCGTGGCCGGAATCACGCCGCCTTCGCCCTGAATCGGTTCGAGCATCACGGCGACGGTCTTCGCGTTGATCAGCTTTTCCACTGATGCGATGTCGTTCAGATCCGCCTTCGGAAAGCCCGGCACTTGCGGCGCGTAGATCGTGTCCCAGCCCGGCTTGCCGCTGGCCGACATGGTGGCGATCGTCCGGCCGTGGAAGCTGTGGTCGAACGTGATGATTTCGAACGCGCCGTCCTTGTGCTTCTTGCCCCACTTGCGCGCGAGCTTGATCGCGCCTTCGTTGGCTTCCGCGCCGCTGTTGGCGAAGAACACCTTGTCGAAGCAGCTGTGCTGCGTGAGCAGACCCGCGAGTTGCGCCATGGGCTGGTTGTAGAAGGCCGGCGACGGGTTGATCAGCAGCCTGGATTGCGTGTTCAGCGCTTCGATCATGCCGTCGTTGCAATGACCGAGGCTGTTGACCGCCCACCCCTGGATGAAGTCCAGATAGCGCTTGCCGTTATTGTCGTAGAGCCACGAGCCCTTGCCGTGCGTGAAAACGATTTCGGGCCGGTTCGTGATGTACATCAGCGACTCGATCGGGTACTCAGTGAAATTCATGACGGCAGGCTCCAGACAACGGGTGAGGGTGGGCGAGAAGTGGCCAGACAAGAAACAACGGCCGGAAAAACAAAAAAGCCACGGCATGCCGTGGCTTTCATGATTCGAACTGCTTGCACCTTGGTGTGGCGCGAATCCGTGACGAAGCCAGCGGCGTCCCTAAGGGAGCGGCGAGCGGCGGCGTCGGAGTTCGGATTGGATGCGGTTCATGCGCGAAAGAATACGACAAGGAAAGCGCTGGTGTAAACCATGAATTTGCACAAATGTGTGCTGCACGACGTCAGGATGAGTTTGACAGCGTGCCTGTTTCAGTTTCATGAACGGCGCGATCGTTACTCGATTGCGTCGTTCGCGCCTTTGCAACTCGATATTGAACTGCGCTTTTAAACCGCGTTCACCAGATCCGCTGCGCTCGTAAACGAGTCCGCATAAAACTCGTCTTCCGGCAGACCGTGATGCTGCGTGAAATCGCGCTGCGCCGATTCGACCATCACCGGCGCGCCGCACGCATACACCTGATACGCCGACAGATCCGGCAGGTCCTCGATCACCGCGCGATGCACGAAGCCGACGCGGCCCGTCCACGCATCGTTCGCGTCCGGTTCCGACAGCACCGGCACGAACTTGAAGTTCGGAATCTCACGCGCCCACTGCTCGGCCAGTTCGAGCAAATACAGGTCTTTCTTACGACGCGCGCCCCAGTAAAGCGTCATCGGCCGATTCAGGTTCTTGAACACTGCGTGCTCGACGATCGCCTTGAGCGGCGCGAAGCCCGTGCCCGAGGCCAGCAGCACGATCGGCTTGTCCGAGTCTTCACGCAGGAAGAACGTGCCGAGCGGCGCTTCGAAGCGCAGGATGTCGCGCTCGTTCATCGCGCCGAACACGTGGTCGGTGAATGCGCCGCCGGGCATATGGCGAATATGCAGCTCGATCGGGCCTTCCGCGTGCGGTGCGCTCGCCATCGAATAGCTGCGACGCTTGCCGTCCTTCAGAATGAATTCGAGGTACTGGCCGGCCAGATATTGCAGGCGTTCGTTGGCGGGCAGTTGCAGCTTGAGCACGACGACGTCGTCGGCCTTGCGCTCGATCGCGTTCACGCGGCACGGCAGCTTCTTGACCTGCACGTCGCCGACGCCGGCCACTTCGCGGACATCGACTTCGAGATCGGTGCACGCGGTCGCGCAGCAAAGCAGCGCCATGCCGCGCGTCTTTTCGTCGTTCGACAAAGCCGACGACGAATGCGCGCGCTGCTCGATCTCGCCGCTGATCACCGTGCCCTTGCATGAACCGCAAGCGCCGTTCTTGCAGCCATACGGCAGGCCGATGCCTTGGCGCAAGGCGGCGCTCAGCACCGGTTCGTCCTGTTCTACCTGAAACTGCCGGCCGCTTTGCCGGAGCGTGACGTTAAAAGCCATAGAGTGTTCGAAATCGAAAAATCGGTAATCGTTATCGGATCCGCGGCAGCCACTGCGCGGTACCTGCCGTGCTTGACGGCTACAATGCGTCCACCATGAAAGCGACACGAAATCTACGCCGGCCGCGGGTGTTAATCGTTGGTTGCGGCGATGTCGGCATGCGCTGCGTGCCCTTGCTGCGACAACGTGCACATGTCTTCGCGCTGACCAGTCAGGCGGACCGCTGCGCCGAATTGCGCGCTGCGGGCGCTACGCCGCTGGTCGGCGATCTCGATGCGCGCCGCAGCCTGAAACGGCTCGCGGGCCTCGCGCCGACCGTGCTGCACCTCGCGCCACCGCAAAAAACCGGCGACGACGACCGGCGCACCCGTGCCTTGCTCGCCACGCTCGGCGCACCGCGCGCTGCGCGGCTGCGCGCCGCACGTGGCGCTGTGGCGCCGATGGGGCGGCTGCGCCGCGTTCGTGCCTCGTGGGCGGAATCTGAGACAGCCGATATTGTACCCGACGGGGTACCCCGGACCGCGGGTACGCGCACGCCGGTTCGGCTCGTCTATGCCAGCACGACAGGCGTCTACGGCGACTGCGGCGGCGCGTGGATCGACGAGACGCGCGTCACGCAGCCGGCCAATGCGCGCGCGAAGCGCCGGGTGTCGGCCGAGCGCCAGTTACGGCGCGCGAATGCGCGTGGCGTGGTCGCGGCCAGCATCGCACGCATTCCGGGCATTTACGCCGGCAATCGCCTGCCACTCGCACGGCTCGAAAAAGGCACGCCGGCCCTGACCGATGCCGACGACGTCTACACCAACCATATCCACGCCGATGATCTCGCGGCGATTCTCGTCCGTCTGGTCGCCCGTGGTCGACCGGCGCGCGTGATCCACGCGTCCGACGATTCGTCGCTGAAGATGGGCGAGTACTTCGATGAGGTGGCGGATGCCTTCGGGCTGCCGCGTCCGCCGCGCATCACGCGCGAGCAGGCCGAACAGCAGATCGAGCCGACCTTGCTGTCGTTCATGCGGGAGTCCCGGCGGCTCGTAAACCGGCGCCTGAAAGAGGAGTTGCGCGTGCGTCTGCGCTACCCGAGCGTGGCGGACTTTCTGCGCGACGGCGTGAAGACTTAAGGGCCTGGCCCAAAACCGCAGCAAAACATCGCCCGCGCCAGGCGCTGCCCGGCGACATCCCACGCGCGTCGTGCCGGGCTTAGGCCTCGGCGTCGCGCGACCCGACTGCCTACGTCAACGCCGGCAATGCTTCTAGCAGCAGAAAGCACAGCATCGCGCCGATCAGTGCGCCGATCAGGTTCGGATGATAGTCGTGTCGCAACCGCATCGTGACCAGCAATCCGCCGATCAGGACGAGTCCGAGGCATAGAAAAACAATCATCACGTTCGAAATATGAATCGTGTCGTGGATGACCATGGCGCCCCTCCTTGAACCCTTTGTAGTCTTTGTTTAAACGAGTATAGGGCGGGGTGTAAGGAAGATCATGCTGCGACGCAGCGCGCCGATGGCCACGCCAGGCCGCCGTGTGCGGTGGCGCACAAGCTTTTGCTGCTGCATCAAGGCTTTAAAGGGGCACTACCGGTTTACCCGCTCCGTAAAGATCCGAGGTCGCTTTCGTCGAGCCATTGCCACGCGCCGGGGGCCAGCGCCGCGGGCAGGCTCAGGCCGCCGATCCGTTCGCGATGCAATCCCTCGCAGCGGTTGCCGGCCGCCGCGATCATCCGCTTGACCTGGTGGTATTTGCCTTCCATGACCGTGAGCGCGAGCGTGTGGTCGTCGCGCGCCTGAGCGTCGACTGCGGCGATCGGTTTGGGCTCGCCGTGCAGCAGCACGCCGTCGCGCAGCGCGTTCAGTTGCGCATCATCCAGCGCGTGGCGTGTGGTCGCCACGTACACCTTCGGCACCTTGCGTTTCGGCGAGGTGAACAGGTGCACGAACTTGCCGTCGTCGGAGAGCAGCAGTAAGCCCGTGGTGTCCTGGTCGAGGCGGCCCACGCACTGCACGCCGCGCTCGGCGAATTGCGGCGGCAACAGGCTGAACACGCTCAGATGATGCTGCGGGTCGCGCGAACATTCGTAGCCGGCCGGCTTGTTCAGCAGCAGATAGGCATGCTCGCGATACGGCCAGTCGATGCCGTCCACGCTGAAGCGCAACGTGTTGTCGCGAGTGGGGAAGTCGGCGTCGGGATCGGTGCACAGCGTGCCGCCGAGGCTCACGCGCGCGTCCCTGATCAGGGCGCGGCATTGACGGCGCGAGCCGAAACCTTGAGTGAAGAGGATGCTTTCGAGATTCATGGCGAGCGAAGAATAACACCGCAAGCTACGGCGCGCGGCCGGTTGGCACGCTGCCCGGCGCGGAGATCAGCGAACGCTGTGGGGCATGGCGCGTGTCTCGTTGCCGCGGCTGCCGCTTTTCTCAAGCAGGCGTTGATGATCTTCGCGGCGCCGGCCGCGCGCCTGACGGACAGCCCCGAGGAGAGCGCGGCGGCTGGTTGAAAATGAATTTTCATTGCGCAGCGGGCGCCGCGTGCGTGAATCGCGCTGCCTGCTGCGCACCGACCCGGAAAAACCCTCGGAAATGAAAATGAATTTTTTTCGGCGAGATTTCTATGTAAATATACTTTCATTCATTTAGATTACGGTCGCGTCAGCGACACGCTCGCATGATCCATCAACCGCCTGTTGCTTCCAGTGCTGCCGAGCAGGCAATCGCCACGCGTATCGCGGCGGCAATGCCGACCCTCACGCCGATTCACCGGCGCATGGGCGACTATGTGCTGGCCAATCTGTTTCGCGCGGCGACCATGCGGATCGACGAACTCGCGAGCGTGGTCGGTGCGTCGGTGGCGACGGCGAACCGCTTTGCCCGCGCCTTGGGTTTCGACGGCTATCCGCAGTTCCGCGAGGCGCTCGTGCGCGGCTTCGAAGCGACGCTCGCGCCGGTCGAGCGCTTGCGCAGCGCGCAGGAATCGCTCGCGGCCGGCGACGACGTCGTCGACGCCTCGCTCGAACAGGCCGCCAACAATCTCCACGCCACCCGCACGGCGATCGACAACGCCGCTGCCGAAGCCGCCGTCGAAGCGATCATCGCCGCGCGCCGCGTGTTCGTGCTCGGCTACGGCGCGAGCGCTTTTCTCGCGGGCCTGATGGAACACGGCCTGATGCCGTATCACGACAACGTCCAGTCGCTCGCGTTGATGGGCGGCCCGTCCCATGCCGCGCGGCGTCTGTTTGCCTGCAACGGGGGCGACCTCGTGATCGGCATCGCGTTTCCGCGTTATGTCGAAGACACCATCGAACTCGCTCGCCGCGCGGCGAGCCGGGGCGCTCGCGTGCTCGCCCTGACCGACAGCCCGCGCTCGCCGCTCGCGCAATTTGCCGATCTCTCGCTCTATATCCGCGCCGACCGGCGGCTCGCGGCCAATGCCGATTCCGCCGTGCTGGCCGTGATCGAGGCGCTGTGCGACGCGATCGCGTATCGCACGAAACGCTCGGTGAAGGCCGCCGCCGAAGTCAGCGAATTCGTCTTGCCCTGGCTCGTCGCGGGCCAGAGCGGAAGCGACCCCACCAACGAAAAGCCGGTGCGCGCCAGCCGAACGGCGCGCGCGACTCAAGCCAAACCAAAAGCCAAACGATGAATTCCAACGCAGTCATTGCCATTCACGGCGGGGCAGGGACGATCCTGCGCGCGTCGATGTCGGCCAGCGCCGAAGCCGACTACCACGCCGCCTTGCATGCCGTGCTGAGCGCCGGCCAACGCATCCTCGCCGACGGCGGCAGCGCGCTCGACGCCGTCAGCGAAGCCGTGCGGCTGCTCGAAGAATGTCCGCTCTTCAACGCGGGTCACGGGGCGGTCTACACCGCAGCCGGTACGCACGAACTCGACGCGGCGATCATGGACGGCAGCACCCTCGAAGCCGGCGCGATCTGCTGCGTGAAGCGCGTGCGCAATCCGATTCTGGCGGCGCGTCGCGTGCTGGAGCGCAGCGAACATGTGCTCTTCACCGGCGAAGGCGCGGAAGCATTCGCCGCCGCACAAGGGCTCGAATTCGTCGAGCCCGAGTATTTCCATACCGAGGCGCGACATCGCCAATGGCTGCTCGCGCGCGATCAGCAACGCGCCGTGCTCGATCACGACGGCGCGACGCTCGCTGCCGCGTCGTCTTCGAACCGTGACGACGACCCCACACCGCACGAGCCCATCGATCCGAACCGCAAGTTCGGCACCGTCGGCGCGGTCGCGCTCGATCAGCACGGCCACGTGGCGGCGGCGACCTCCACGGGCGGCGTCACCAACAAGCAGGTCGGCCGCGTCGGCGATACGCCGCTGATCGGCGCGGGCTGCTATGCGGACGACGCTACCTGCGCGGTCTCGACCACCGGCTCCGGCGAAATGTTCATGCGCATGGTCGCGGCCTACGACGTCGCGGCGCAAATGGCCTATCGCAACGTCTCGCTGCAGGAAGCGGCCGAGGA
The DNA here is from genome assembly GCF_900996225.1 of Paraburkholderia sp. BCC1884. GTDB lineage: Bacteria > Pseudomonadota > Gammaproteobacteria > Burkholderiales > Burkholderiaceae > Paraburkholderia. Next base: position 323,562 of record NZ_CAAJGL010000134.1, read on the forward strand.
CGTCGTGATGAAGCGTCTGCCGAAGATCGACGGACGCGGCGGTCTGATCGCCGTCGACGCACGCGGCAACGTCACGCTGCCCTTCAATACCGAGGGCATGTACCGTGGTTTTGCACGGGTTGGGGAAACGCCGGTGACGGCGATCTATCGTTAGTCACGAGTGCGTTCGACCGGATCCGGTTTGAATCCTGGTAGCGCCACGTTCGAAATCAAAGGAACCACCGTGCCGACTTCATCGCACACTGCCCGTCCGCTCAATGAAACCTTGCCGCCGCAATGTGTGCTCGCGGTCGATGATCTGTCGGTCGCGTTTCGCAGTGGAGAGCGAACCGTCAACGCAGTGCGCAATCTGTCGTTCACGGTCGAGCGCGGCGAGACGCTGGCGATCGTCGGTGAATCGGGTTCCGGTAAATCGGTGACTTCGCTTGCGTTGATGCGGCTGATCGAGCACGGCGGTGGGCGCCTGGCCGGCGGCAGCATCGCGTTCCGGCGTCGCGACGGCAAGGTGCTCGATCTTGCGAAAGCGTCGTCCGGCACGATGCGCTCGATTCGCGGCGCCGATATCGCGATGATCTTCCAGGAGCCGATGACGTCGCTCAATCCCGTGTTCACGGTCGGCGATCAGATCAGCGAAGCGATCGCCTTGCATCAGGGCAAGAGCCGTTCCGCCGCGCATGCCGAAACGCTGCGCCTGCTCGAACTCGTGCGCATTCCCGAGGCGCGGCGCGTGGCGGCGCGTTATCCGCATCAACTGTCGGGCGGCATGCGTCAACGCGTGATGATCGCGATGGCGCTTTCGTGCAAACCCGCCTTGCTGATCGCCGACGAGCCGACCACCGCGCTCGACGTGACGATCCAGGCGCAGATCCTGCAACTGATTCGCGGCTTGCAGGACGAGATGAACATGGGCGTGATCTTCATCACGCACGACATGGGCGTGGTCGCCGAAGTGGCCGACCGCGTGCTGGTGATGTATCGCGGCGAGAAGGTGGAAGAGGGAACCTCCGACGCAATTTTCGCCGCGCCGGCGCATCCTTATACGAAGGCACTGCTGGCTGCCGTGCCGCGATTGGGTGCGATGCAGGGCACGGACCGGCCGGCCAGGTTTCCGATTCTCACGGTCGAGCAGGCGAGTTTGAGCGGCACCGACGATGCCGTGCTTCCCGCTGCCGCCGTCGCGCAAGAAGCGCAGCCGCCGGTGCAGGACAGCACGCCGCCGATTCTGCGCGTGCGCGATCTGGTCACGCGTTTTCCGGTGAAGAGCGGCGTGTTCGGCCGCGTGACGGGGCGCGTCCATGCGGTCGAAAAAGTCAGCTTCGATTTGCGGCCCGGTGAAACGCTCGCGCTGGTCGGCGAGTCGGGTTGCGGCAAATCCACCACGGGTCGTTCGTTGCTGCGCCTCGTCGAAAGTCAAAGCGGCTCGATCGAATTCGACGGCAAGGAAATCAGTTCGCTGACCGGCCCTGCCTTGCAGGCGCTGCGCCGCGATATCCAGTTCATTTTCCAGGACCCGTTCGCGTCGCTGAATCCGCGTTTGACGGTGGGCTTCTCGATCATGGAGCCGTTGCTCGTGCACGGCGTCGCGCAAGGTGCCCAAGCGCAGGCGCGCGTGGCGTGGCTGCTGGACAAAGTCGGTCTGCCGCCCGAAGCCGCACGCCGCTATCCGCACGAATTCTCGGGCGGTCAACGTCAACGCATCGCAATCGCGCGTGCGCTTGCCCTGAATCCCAAGGTGGTGATCGCCGACGAATCAGTGTCCGCGCTCGACGTCTCCGTGCAGGCGCAGATCGTCAACCTGATGCTCGATCTGCAACGCGAACTCGGCGTTGCGTATCTGTTCATTTCGCACGACATGGCGGTGGTCGAGCGCGTCAGCCATCGCGTCGCCGTGATGTACCTCGGCCAGATCGTCGAGATCGGGCCGCGCCGCGCGGTGTTCGAAGCGCCGCAGCATCCGTACACGAAGAAGCTGATGGGCGCGGTGCCGGTTGCCGATCCCGCGCGCCGGCACGCCAAACGCATGCTCGCCGCCGACGAGATTCCCAGCCCGATTCGCGCGCTACACGACGAGCCGGTGGTGGCGCCGCTGGTAGCGGTCGGGCCGGATCACTTCGTCGCGCGACACAGCATCGGCGGGGCTTACTGACACGGCTTACCGGACCCCGCAACAAAGCCAAGCAAACAAGACTTTCTCTCGCAGCCAACCAACCTGTTTCCATTTTGCAGCCTGGAGCCAACCTCATGAACCTGCTGGTCCCGTCTTCTTCGTTTCGTTTGCGCACGCTGATCAGCGGCGGCGCGGTGATGTTCGCGATGCTCGCCGGCAACGCGGCGCACGCCGACACCACGGCCGTGATGGCCGTCGCCTCGACCTTCACGACGCTCGATCCGTACGATGCCAACGACACGCTCTCGCAGGCCGTCGCCAAATCGTTCTATCAAGGCCTGTTCGGTTTCGACAAGGACATGAAGCTGGTCAACGTGCTCGCCGATAGCTACGAAGCGAGCCCGGATGCAAAGGTTTATACGTTCAGGCTGCGCCACGGCGTGAAGTTCCAGGACGGCACCGACTTCAACGCCGCAGCGGTGAAAGCAAACTTCGACCGCGTGACCGATCCGGCGAACAAGCTCAAGCGCTACAACATGTTCAACCGCATCGAGAAGACCGAAGTGGTCGACCCGTACACGGTGAAGATCACGCTGAAGGCGCCGTTCTCGGCATTCGTCAACGTGCTGGCGCATCCGTCGGCGGTGATGATCTCGCCGGACGCGCTGAAGAAGTACGGCAAGGACATCGCCTTCCATCCGGTCGGTACGGGTCCGTTCGAACTGGTGAAATGGGACCCGGCGGGCGATCTGACGGTCAAGAAATTCGCCGGCTACTGGAAGAAGGGCTACCCGAAGGTCGATGCGATCGACTGGAAGCCGGTGGTCGACAACAACACGCGCGCCGCGCTGATGCGAACCGGCGAAGCGGATTTCGCCTTTCAGGTGCCGTTCGAACAGGCTGCGCAATTGCAGGCGAGCCCGAAGGTGGACCTGATCGCCTCGCCGTCGATCATTCAGCGCTATATCAGCCTGAACATGAACCAGAAGCCGTTCGACAACCCGAAGGTGCGTGAAGCGCTGAACTACGCGATCAACAAGGACGCATTGACCAAGGTCGCGTTCGCCGGTTATGCGACGCCCGCCGACGGCGTGGTGCCGCAAGGCGTCGACTACGCGGTCAAGCTCGGGCCGTGGCCGTACGATCCGGCCAAGGCGCGCGAGTTGCTGAAAGAAGCCGGCTATCCGAACGGTTTCGAAACCACGCTGTGGTCCGCGTATAACTACTCGACCGCGCAGAAGGTGATCCAGTTCGTGCAGCAGCAACTCGCGCAGGTCGGTATCAAGGCGCAGGTCGAAGCGCTCGAAGCCGGTCAGCGTGTCGCCAAGGTGGAAAGCGCGCAGGACGCCGCCACCGCGCCGGTGCGCATGTACTACGCGGGCTGGTCGTCGTCGACGGGTGAAGCCGACTGGGCGATCACGCCGCTGCTCGGCTCGGTGTCGTTCCCGCCGAAGATGGTCAACACCGCGTACTACAGGAACGACGCCGTGGACAACGATCTGAAGCAGGCGCTCGAAACCACCGACCGTACGCAGAAGGCCGCGCTCTACGCCGACGCGCAAAAGCGCATCTGGGCCGACGCGCCGTGGATCTTCCTCGTCAAGGAAAAGGTCGTGTACGCGCGTAGCAAGCGACTGTCGGGTGCGTATGTGGCGCCGGACGGCTCGTTCAATTTCGACGAGATCGCGATCAGGTGATGCACCGGCCGTGCGGACCGGCGGTTTCCTTCGGGGACTCGCCGGACTGCATGGCGATTGTTTTCGCGCTTGCTCTTGCGCCGAACGCGCGCTTCGTTGCCGCCTCATTGCCGGATTGGGTTTCATGCTGAACTTCCTCGTCAAACGTCTCTTTGGCCTGCTGCCGACGCTTTTCATCGTCGCCGTGCTGGTGTTTCTGTTCGTGCATCTGCTGCCGGGCGATCCGGCGCGGCTCGCCGCCGGTCCCGAAGCGGACGAGGCCACCGTTGCGCTGGTACGCGCCGATCTCGGTCTCGACAAGTCGATGCCGCAGCAATTCGCCAGCTTCTTCGTGAAGATCGCGCACGGCGATTTCGGCATTTCCACGCGCAGCAAGCGGCCGGTCAGCGAGGAAATCGGCGAGCGCTTCATGCCGACATTGCTGCTGACGCTGGCCAGCATGGTGTGGGCGGTGGTGCTCGGGATGGGCATCGGCATCGTCTCGGCGGTGTGGCGCAATCGCTGGCCCGACCGGCTCGGCATGACGCTCGCCGTGTCCGGCATTTCGTTTCCGGCCTTCGCGCTCGGCATGCTGCTGATGGAAATTTTTTCGGTGAAGCTCGGCTGGCTGCCGATCGTCGGCGACGGGTCGTGGAAGAGCTATGTGCTGCCTTCGCTCACGCTCGGCGCGGCCGTCGCGGCGGTGATGGCGCGCTTCACGCGGGCCTCGTTCGTCGAAGTGATGAACGAAGACTTCGTGCGCACCGCGCGTGCCAAAGGTGTGCCCGAGCCTCTGGTGATCGTCAAACACTGCCTGCGCAATGCCATGATTCCCGTCATCACGATGATGGGTCTGCAATTCGGTTTTCTGCTGGGCGGCTCGATCGTGGTCGAAGTGGTGTTCAACTGGCCAGGCCTCGGACGCCTGCTGGTCGACGCCGTGTCGATGCGCGATTACCCCGTGATTCAGGCCGAAGTGCTGTTGTTCTCGTTCGAATTCATCGTCATCAATCTGGTCGTGGACGTGTTGTACGCCGTGATCAACCCGACCATCCGTTTCAAGTGAGGCCCGCATGAGCACGTCCGCTACCGAGCCGGGCACGGCCAGAATCGTCGCGACCGAAAGCGCGATCCGCACGCCGTGGAGCGAATTCTGGCGCAAGTTCCGCAAGCAGCAGGTGGCGCTCGGCGCCGGCATTTTCGTGCTGCTGCTGATCGTGGTCGCGATTGCCGCGCCGCATATCGTGCCGTACGACCCGGAGAATTTCTTCGACTACGACGCGTTGAACGCAGGTCCTTCGGCGGCGCATTGGTTTGGCGTCGATTCACTGGGCCGCGATATTTTCAGCCGCATTCTGGCGGGTTCGCGCATTTCGCTCGAAGCAGGCTTTCTCTCCGTGGCGATCGGCGCGCTGATCGGCACGTTTTTCGGCTTGCTGGCGGGTTACTACGAAGGCTGGTGGGATCGCATCACGATGCGCGTGGCGGACGTGCTGTTCGCTTTCCCGGGCATTCTGCTTGCCATCGGCGTGGTGGCGATTCTCGGCAACGGCATGATCAACGTGATCTGCGCGGTGGCGATCTTCAGTATTCCGGCCTTCGCGCGACTCGTACGCGGCAATACGCTGATGCTGAAACAGCTTACGTATATCGAAGCGGCGCGCAGTATCGGGGCGTCGGACTGGACGATCATCGTGCGGCATATTTTGCCGGGGACGATTTCGTCGATCGTGGTGTACTTCACGATGCGGATCGGCACGTCGATCATCACGGCCGCGAGTCTGTCGTTTCTCGGACTCGGCGCACAACCGCCGACCCCGGAGTGGGGCGCAATGCTCAACGAAGCGCGCGCCGACATGGTCACCGCACCGCATATCGCGCTGTTTCCGAGCCTCGCCATTTTCCTGACGGTGCTGGCGTTCAACCTGCTCGGCGACGGTCTGCGCGACGCGCTCGATCCGAAGCTCGACCGGGCATGAACGTGACAGCGCTTCATGACGCGCCGCATATCGGCGTCTTGCCGCGTGGTCCGCTCGGCACGATCGCCGACGTAGACGGCGTGAGCGTAGGCCATTGCACGCTCGATGACGGCGCACGGCAAACCGGCGTGACGGTGATTCGTCCGCACGCCGGCGATCCGTTTCTCGACAAGGTGCCCGCGGCCGTTTCGGTGATCAACGGGTTCGGCAAAAGCATTGGGCTCGTGCAGGTCGACGAACTCGGCACACTGGAAACGCCGATTGCAATGACCAACACGTTCGGCGTCGGCGCGCTCGCGCAGGCGCAGATTCGTGCGGCGATTCGCGCCAATCCGCAGATCGGGCGTGAATGGTCGACGGTGAATCCGTTGGTGTTCGAATGCAATGACGGCTATCTGAACGATATTCAGGCGATGGCGATCGGCGAACAGCATTTCAGTGATGCCTACGCTGCCGCGAATGCGAACGTCGCGAGCGGTTCGGTTGGCGCAGGGCGGGGCATGTCGTGCTTCGATCTGAAGGGTGGGATTGGCAATGCGTCGCGCGTGATCGAGGTCGCGGGGCGCAGCTATACCGTCGGCGCGCTGGTGCTGGCGAACTTCGGCCGTCTGCCGATGCTGACTGTCGACGGTACGCCGCTCGGGCGCTTGCTTGCCGAACGCGCTAAAGCTGCTACGACGGCGCAAGCCGGAACGGCGGCGACACCGGAGCAAGGCTCGATCATCATGATCGTTGCCACCGACGCGCCGCTCGATGCGCGTCAACTCAAGCGTTTGTCGCTGCGTGCGGCGGCGGGTCTGGCGCGCACCGGCGCTGTGTACGGCCACGGCAGCGGCGATATCGCACTCGCATTCTCGACGGCCTACACCGTGCCGCATCAGGCGGACTTCATCACGCTGCCGCCGTTGCTCGCCGATGAGCGCCTCGACCCACTCTTTCGCGCTTGTGCGGACAGCGTCGAACAGGCCATTCTCGACGCCTTGTGGAGCGCGCAATCCGTGACGGGCCGCGACGGTCATCGACGTCTTTCGCTGCGCGACAGCGTCCCCGATCTTGTTCACCTACTCGAGCCTATCCGCTGATGAAAGTCCTTGTTTCCGCTGACATCGAAGGTGTGGCCGGCGTGTTTCACCCCGAACAAACGCGCGCCGGCAACGGCGAATACGAAGCCGCTCGCCGCTGGATGACGCTCGAAGCGAACGCCGCGATCGAAGGCGCGTTCGACGGCGGCGCCACCGAAGTGTGGGTCAACGATTCGCACGGCGGCTTTCGCAATCTCTTGCCCGACCTGCTCGATCCGCGTGCCCGGGTCGTGCTCGGCAAACCGCGCACACTCGGCATGATGGCCGGACTCGAATACGGCGCGGCGCTGGTGTTCATGATCGGCTATCACGCGATGTCGCAAACGCGCGGCATCCTCGCGCATACGATCAACAGCTTTGCGTTTGCGCGCGTCGCGCTGAATGGCGTGGAGGTTGGCGAAGCGGGGGTGTATGGCGCGCTCGCCGAAGAATATGGCGCGCGGGTGGCGCTTCTATCCGGCGACGACGTCTTCGCCGAGGAAACCGCACCACGTTTTCCCGGCGCTCGTTTTGTCGTCACCAAGCAGGCGACGGGGCACGCCAGCGGTGTGACGCAGTCGCTTGCGAATACGCGTCAGGCGCTTGCGACGGCCGCGCGTGAAGTCGTAGCGCAGCATCTCGCCGAAGGACGTGCACCGCAAGCCGCACGTCGCGAACCAGGCGCCGTCGAATGCGAGCTGCGGGTGCAGACCAGCGCGCTGGCCGATCTGTTCTGCCAATGGCCGACCCTCACGCGCCTCGATGCGGTGACGCTGCGCTTCGAGGCGGCATCGGCGGAACATGCAGTGCGGATGCTGAACTGTCTGTCGGCGATGTCGTTCATGCTGCGCTGAAATGCTGTGAGCTCGACGGGTGCATAGGCGCGACACCGCTCGCGCGCCCTCGCGCCGGTTCGCGCCGATTCGCACTATTGCTGCCGGCTCAATTCGCGCGCCGCATGATCGATGACTTCGGCGATCGCGGCCGCGTGGGACACCGGCGCCAGGTGGCTCGATGCGATCGGCGTGACCTTCGCATTCATGCGCTCGGCCATGGACCGTTGGAGGTCCGGTGAGACCGCCTGGTCCCTGGTGGTCAGCACGTACCAGGTCGGCTTTTCCCGCCACGCAACGTGGCTCACTTTCTCGCCGAACGCTTTCTTCGCGATCGGCTGCTGGGCGGAGGCGAGCACGCGCGTCAGGTTCTCGGGTACATCCGCAGCGAAATCGGCATGATATTTTGTCCGATCGAGCCAGAGGAAGCCGCCTGGGTCTTCGATCATGCTTTGGCCTGCAGGCATCGGCGCACCTTGCTTGAGCAGATCCATCGCCGATTCGTGCAGGTCAGGCGCGATCGCCGCGACGTAGACCAGACCCGCGACGTTCGGCGCATTCGCGCCAGCCTCGGTGATCACGACGCCGCCCCACGAGTGTCCCACCAGCATGGTCGGACCGTCCTGCCGCGCGAGCACGCGACGCGTCGCGGCGACATCGTCGGCGAGCGAGGTGAGCGGGTTTTGCACCGAACTCACGTGATAGCCCTTGCGCTGCAATTGTGCGACCACGCCATTCCAACTCGAACCGTCGACGAACGCGCCGTGCACCAGCACGACATTGCGTACCGGGCCGCTCATGGGAACGGGAGGCAAGGGCGCAGGTATGGTCGCCGACGAGACGGGCCTCGGCAATGCCGCCGCGGGCGCCATCTGGGCGGGCGCGGGCGCTTGAGCAGGCGCCGCGACCGGCGCCGGTGCTTCGGGGGCGCTGGACTCCATGCCGGGCATGTCCGGCATCTGGGTCGGTTCGTCCGCAGGCGCGGCGGTCGGCGCCATTTGCGTCGGAGCAGGAGCCGGAGTTTGGGCGAGGGCGGCGGCCCCCGCCAGGCAGAGACACCAAACAGCGGCGCAAAACAGACGTTTGGGCGACATGTTGAATCTCCGAAGGCTGAAACCTCGACTAGGGCAACATACAGAAGCCCCCTGCCAGTGACAATCACAATCCATGCCGTTAAGTGCGGCGCAGAACCAAGCGCGGGTTGCTCCCAGTACTTAGCTTTTTTCGGCCACGGTAAAATTACCGGTTCTGCCGGACCGGCACGCAAGCCCGGTCGGCGATCGAGATCCACACTGAGGCGTAATTTTGGATAGTGCACAACAGCAGGACGGCCTGAAGCGCGGGCTGAAGAATCGACATATTCAGTTGATCGCGCTCGGCGGCGCAATCGGCACGGGTCTCTTTCTCGGGTCCGCCAGCGTGCTACAGGCCGCCGGCCCGTCGATGATTCTCGGCTACGCGATCGGCGGCATCATTGCGTTCATGATCATGCGTCAGCTGGGCGAGATGGTCGCGCAGGAACCGGTGGCCGGCTCGTTCAGCCACTTTGCGTACAAGTACTGGGGCGATTTCCCCGGCTTTCTGTCGGGCTGGAATTACTGGGTGCTGTACGTGCTCGTGAGCATGGCGGAACTCACCGCGGTCGGCACGTATGTTCACTACTGGTGGCCCGGTGTGCCCGCGTGGGTGTCGGCGCTGGTGTGTTTCGTGGGCATCAACGCGATCAATCTGGCTAACGTCAAAGCGTACGGCGAAACGGAATTCTGGTTTGCCATCATCAAGGTCGTGGCGGTGATCGGCATGATCCTGTTCGGCGGCTATCTGCTGATCAGCGGTCACGGTGGGCCGCAAGCTTCGATCACCAATCTATGGAGTCACGGCGGCTTTTTCCCGCACGGTTTTCATGGCCTCTTCATGATGCTCGCGGTCATCATGTTCTCGTTCGGCGGTCTGGAGTTGATCGGCATTACGGCCGCCGAAGCCGACGAGCCGCAGAAGAGCATTCCCAAGGCCGTGAATCAGGTGATCTACCGGATTCTGATTTTCTACATCTTCTCGCTGGTGGTGCTGCTTTCGCTGTATCCGTGGAATGAAGTCGCGGCCGGCGGCAGCCCGTTCGTGATGATCTTCTCGCAGATCGGTTCGACGCTGACCGCGAATGTGCTCAACGTGGTGGTGCTGACGGCGGCGCTGTCGGTCTACAACAGCGGTGTGTATGCGAATAGCCGCATGCTGTACGGTCTCGCGGAGCAGGGCAATGCGCCGCGCGCGCTGATGAAGGTCGATCGGCGCGGCGTGCCGTATATGGCGATCGGGCTGTCGGCGCTGGCGACGTTCACGTGCGTGATCATCAACTATCTGATCCCGGCTGAAGCGCTCGGTCTGCTGATGTCGTTGGTGGTGGCGGCGCTGGTGCTGAACTGGGCGCTGATCAGCCTGACGCATTTGAAGTCGCGCAAAGCGATGGTTGCCGCGGGTGAAAAACTCGTCTTCAGGTCGTTCTGGTTTCCGGTCAGCAACTGGATCTGTCTCGCCTTCATGGCGCTGATCCTCGTGATTCTGGCGCTGACGCCGGGCCTGTCGGTATCGGTTTGGCTCGTGCCGGTTTGGCTAGTCGTGATGTGGGCCGGCTATGCATTCAAACGCCGGCGCGCGGCGCCACACGGCGGTGCGGGAATCGCCGGGCGATAACTCTGCTGGGAGTCGCTGCACAGGTGGCGTGAGTGCGATTGTTGCGCTCACGCTATTCGAGTTGGTGTGAGTCCGGTTTATCCCGGTCGAGTTTGCGCGTGCCGTTTCAGGCAAGCCAGAAACAACAAACCCCGCAGGCAGCAAACGCTGGCGGGGTTCGGGGCAAAGCAAAACAACCGGTCAATCAAACTCTTTGGTGCCCAGGGCCGGAATCGAACCGGCACGCCTTGCGGCGGGGGATTTTGAGTCCCCTGCGTCTACCAATTTCACCACCTGGGCAGGTCTTCGAGCGTACGCGTCATCAGTCGGCGCGCAGCGAAGACGCAGATTATGGCCGAAAATCGGACGACGGGCAAGCCACTTGCTTTCGATCGCGCCAAGACCGTCAAACCGTGCGGGAAAATCGCTCGAGTGTCTGCTGGCCGAGATAACGGTCGAACACGATCGCGATATTGCGCACGAGCATGCGTCCAGCGGTTCGCACTTCAAGCTTGTCGGGGCTGATCGTGACGAGCCCATCCAGTTCGAAGGCACGCAAGCGCTCCAACTCGGGCTCAAAGGTATTGGCGAAGCGAATCCCGTAAGCGGCTTCGAATTCATCGAAGCGCAATTCCAGGTTGCACATCAACTGCGTGATCACGTCGCGGCGCAAACGGTCGTCGGTGGTGAGGCGCACGCCGCGCGTGATCGCGAGGCGGCCTGCGCCGATTGCGGCGACGTAGCCGGCCAGGTCCTTGGCGTTTTGCGCGTACACGTCGCCGACCTTGCCGATCGACGACGCACCGAAGCCAATCAGATCGCACTCCGCGCGCGTGCTGTAGCCCTGGAAATTGCGATGCAGCGTGCGCTGTGCTTGCGCCCGGGCGAGTTCGTCGGTGGGCAGCGCGAAATGATCCATGCCGATGTAGACATAGCCCGCGCCGGTCAGCCGTTCGACCACCCGTTGCAGAATCGCGAGCCGCGTCTCGGTTGACGGCAACGCGGTCGGGTCCATCTGACGCTGCATCTTGAAGCGTTGCGGCATATGCGCATACGCGAACACGGAAAGACGGTCGGGTGCGAGTTCGAGCATCGTGTCGAGCGTGCGGCTGAAGCTTTCCACCGTCTGATGCGGCAGTCCGTAAATCAGATCGACGCCGATCGAGTGATAACCGGTGTCGCGCGCGGCCTGCATCACCGAGGCGGTCATGTCGAACGGCTGAACGCGGTTGATGGCCTGCTGCACCACCGGATCGAAATCCTGCACGCCGAGGCTGAGCCGGTTGAAGCCCAATTGACGCAGATGCGCGATGGTGTCGGGCGAGGCTTCGCGCGGATCGACTTCGATAGAATATTCGCTGTCGGCGTCGGCCAGTAAGGTGAAATGTTCGCGCGCGGCGGCCATCAATTCGGATAGCTCGTCATGCGACAGGAACGTGGGTGTGCCGCCGCCCAGATGCAATTGCGACACCGGGCGATGCGTGTCGAAGCAGGCCGCCTGCAAGGCCATCTCGCGCTTCATCTGGTCGAGGTAGGGGCGCGCATGAGCACGGTTTTTCGTGGCGACCTTGTTGCAGCCGCAATAGAAGCACACGGTGTCGCAAAACGGAATGTGGAAGTACAGCGAGAGGTCCGTCGTCGACGCGCCGGGATCGGCGGCGGCGCGCAGATAGTCAGCGGGATCGAAGTCGTCGCGGAACTGCAAGGCGGTGGGATAGGACGTATACCGGGGACCATTTGCGCTGTATTTGGCGAGCAGGTCTGGGCGGAACAGCACGGCGTCGGTGGTCATGAGGGCTCTTCTGGATGGACGGCCACCGAGGAAGAGGCGAGCGCCGGCGCAGTTGCGGGACCGGGTCGAACCGCGCGGTTATCCTCTTGAGCATGGCCTTTGGGATCCATTGAGTTTACGTGAGCGGTCCCCGCAAGGATTGCGTAAAAAGGTCGCACGGAATGCGGTGGCACAATGCGGGTCTGGTATTTCAGTTGCCCGTTGTCGAGTTCAGGAAAAAGTCGTGATCGATGTATCGAAGAGCGTTGTAAAGCGCGAGTCTCCGTTTCAGGTGGCCGGTCATGCGTGCCGCCCGGATTGCGGCGCGTGCTGTATTGCGCCGTCGATTTCAAGCCCCATTCCCGGCATGCCGAACGGCAAGCCGGCCGGCGTGCGCTGCGTACAACTCGGCGACGATCTGCGCTGCGCGATCTTCGGTCAGCCGGAGCGGCCGGCGTGCTGTTCCGGTCTGCAACCGCAGATGGAAATGTGCGGCGCGAACCGCGTCGAAGCGTTGGCGTGGTTGACACAGCTCGAGGCGCAAACCCAACCTCGACCTTAGCCCGCAGGCACTGCTGCTTCATCGCGTGTAGCAACGCTGTGCCGCGCGACGTGAGCGCCCGGCCATGCCGAGGCGAGCACGAGACGAGAGTGACGCGAGAACGCCGCGACCCGATGCCCGAACTGGTTTTCACAGGAGATTTCGCATGACTCGACCCGCTGCGCCGCCCCGGCGCCGCTTCCTGCTTGCCGCGCTGACAAGTTGTAGCGCGCTGGGCATCACCGTCTCGCTGGCGGCGTGCGCAACGCCGACTTTCCCGTTCATTCCCTCGCACTACACCTTCTCGCAGCAGCAGGTGCAGGGCGCGGTGCAGCGCAAATTCCCGTATCAACGCACGGTGTCGCAAGTGTTCGATGTCGCGTTGACCAACCCGGTAGTCGGCTTCCTGCCGGACGCGAACCGCGTTTCGATCAAGCTCGACGCGCGTTTCGCCAGTCCGTTCATGCCGCAACCGGTCGATGGGGTCTTCACGCTTTCGAGCGAACTGGCTTACGACGCGGCCAGTAAATCGGTCGTGCTCAAGTCGCCGAACGTCGACAACGTCAGTGTGAGCGGGCAGGCGCAGGCCTACACGCAGCAGATCAATGCTGCGGCAGCGGTGCTCGCCACGCAGTTGCTGACCAACTATCCGATCTACACCTTCAAGCCCGAACAATTGCAATTTGCCGGCGTGAATTACGAACCTGGTACAATCACAATCCTTACAAACGGCATACGCGTGCAAATCGTCGAAAAGTGACGCAGCGCGCGGCCGATAGGGCCGCGCGTCACCGTGCTGGCCTTGATCGTTCCGACCAATGACAGCGATGAGGGGCACGGATGGACTGGCTAATGGCTTGCAAGGCGCTGATTCTGGGCGTCGTCGAAGGATTGACGGAGTTTTTGCCGGTGTCGAGCACCGGGCATCTGATCGTCGCGGGCAGTCTGCTGAATTTCACTGACGAACACGCGAAAACCTTCGACGTCGTGATCCAGTTGGGCGCGATTCTGGCCGTATGCTGGGAATTCCGGCGCCGCATCGGCAACGTGGTGACGGGCCTGCCAAGCCGTCCGGATGCGCGCCGTTTCACCCTGAACGTGATCATCGCGACGATTCCCGCGATCGTTCTCGGGTTGCTGTTCGAAAAGGCGATCAAGGCGGCGCTGTTTTCGCCGGTGCCGGTCGCGTTCGCGCTCGTGGCGGGCGGCGTCGTGATCCTGTGGGCCGAAGCGCGGCAGCGCGCACGTGGCGAGCAGGCGGCGCGCGTGCAGAGCGTGGACGACCTGAGCCCGCTCGATGCGCTCAAAGTCGGCCTCGCGCAATGCTGTGCGCTGATTCCGGGCATGTCGCGCTCGGGCTCGACGATCATCGGTGGAATGCTGTTCGGGCTCGACCGGCGTGTCGCTACTGAGTTTTCCTTCTTTCTCGCGATTCCGATCATTTTCGGCGCGACGGCCTACGAGCTTTACAAAGGCTGGCACCTGCTTTCCGTCGATGCTCTCGGCAGCTTCCTGCTCGGCTTTATTGCTGCGTTCGTCAGCGCGTTTGCGTGTGTGCGCTGGCTGCTGCGATACATCGCGGCGCACGATTTCACGGCGTTCGCGTGGTATCGCATTGGCTTCGGGCTGTTGATCCTGCTGGTGGGTTACAGCGGCGCGTTGAGCTGGACGGATTGAGGTTTTCCTTCAGCTTCGTCGGGATCGTTCAGGCAACGAAAAAGGTCCGCCAATTCATATTGGCGGACCTTTTTCGTTAGCGATGCGCGAGTGCTCGCGGGCGCGCTGTTACGCCGCGCCGCGTTTGCGGAACACCAGATCCCACACGCCGTGTCCGAGCCGCAAGCCACGCCGCTCGAACTTCGTCACCGGACGATATTCCGGGCGCGGCGCGTAGCCGTCGGCGGTGTTTTCCAATGCGGGGTCGGCGCCTAGCACCTCGAGCATCTGCTCGGCGTAGTTCTGCCAGTCGGTCGCGCAATGCAGATACGCGCCCGGCTTCAGGCGCGAGACCAGCAGCGCGACGAACTTGGGCTGGATCAGCCGGCGTTTATGGTGGCGCGCCTTGTGCCACGGGTCCGGGAAGAAGATGTGGACGCCGTCGAGGCTGTCCGGCGCGATCATCTGTTCGAGCACTTCGACCGCGTCGTGCTGAATGATGCGGATGTTCGACAGATTCTGCTCGCCCATCAGCTTCAGCAAGGCGCCGACGCCGGGTTCGTGGACTTCCACGCCGAGGAAGTCGTCGTCCGGACGATGCGAGGCGATTTCCGCCGTGGTCGCACCCATTCCGAAGCCGATTTCCAGCACACGCGGCGCCTCGCGGCCAAAGACGTCGCCCCAGTTGGGTTGCTGCGGCGTGTAAGGCACCACGAAGCGCGGCCCGAGTTCATCCATGGCGCGTCGTTGACCCGTCGACACGCGGCCGGCACGCGTGACAAAGCTGCGGATGCGGCGCAGATGCAGTGCTTCTTCTTGCGGCGCGTCGCGGGAGGCGGTGGGGTCGGCGGCTTCGCTGGCAGGAGGCGTCGGGAGTTCGTCCGGCAGGCCGGCGTCGTTTGGATCGTGGGTCATGGTCGATGCTGCTACAAGGGTGAGGGCTGCGCCGCCGCAAGGTGGGCAGCCGGGTGCGTCCGATTGCGCGCGTGCGGATGGACTAACGCACACGCGGTGTCACGCCGGCACACCGCCACTACAAAAAAGCCGCCTTCAGGGAGGCGGCTCGTGCTGGATTCTGCTGGAGGCTCAAGCAGTGGGTGGAGCGGGCGTTGCAAGAGCGCGTAAGGTAGCACAACCCGAAAGGGTGCGTCCAGACGGCGCATGGTTTGATGTCGACGGCAAGATTACATTTGCTTAACGACGTTTGCGGTTCTTGAGACTCCATGGTGCGGCAGGCCCCCGGCGATTGATTCGGCCAGTCGGGCGGCTGGAATGCACGGTCGGACCGGCATGTCGGATAGGTGGTCAGGACGGCGGGAATCTTTGCGCGGCAAGGCCGCGAAACCCTTTCGCTCCGGCTTCCCCCGTTGCTTCCAGATCGTCGGATCTGGTGGACCAAGGAGTGTCGACATGACGTTAAACAGGCGCGAATTCCTGCTCAAAGCGGCCGCGTTATCGGGCGCGGGTGCGCTCTTCATGATGCCGCCTGATCTGCGCGCGCTCGCTTCAACCGGGGCGGCCGGCACGACGGGGCGCGCCGGCGGGATGGCACGGCCGGTCATCCTGCCGGATGCACGCAAGGTGGACAGCCGGCTCGGCATCGACAGTTGCATCTGGAACTGGCGCAGTGACGCAGACCCCAATGGCGCCAGGCCGGCCAACTACTACGAAGCATCGCTGTCCGAGTGGCCGTCCTTCGCCAGCTTGCCGGGCGATCTGACGTGCGATGTCGTGGTTGTCGGCGGAGGACTGTTGGGGGCGTCGACTGCACTGCATCTTGCCGAGGCTGGCGTGGACGTGGTGCTGGTCGAGAAGGACAACCTCGGCTCGGCCGCGTCAGGCCGCAATGGCGGTCAAATGACGCCCGGTCTCGCGCGCTGGAAGGCGTCCGCCGTTGCCGAGAGCCTTCCTCCGGATGAAGCAAAGCGGCTGTGGCGTTTTGTTTCGGTCGAAGCGATGGAACTTGTCGACCAGATCGCAGCGCGATATGACCTCGATTGCGATCGTAAGCGCGGTCACGTGACCGCGGCCATTCTCTCTGCCCATATGGGCGCGCTGGTCGCGGATGCCGATGCGCGCCGTGCGCTCGGTGATGGCAATGTGAGCATCGTCGGGCCGAACGAACTGCAAGAGTACGTGCGATCGGACAACTATCGCGGTGGCGCAATCGATGCGATTGGCGGCCAGATTCATCCGCTTGCGTTACTGCGCGGCCTTGCTTTCGGACTGGTCGAACTTGGCGGCCGCGTGTACGAGGGCACGGAGGTGATGTCGGTTAAAGAAGCCGTCGACACTACCGTGGTGACCACGCCGTTTGGCCGGATCAAAGCGCGTCGGGCGGTCGTGCTGGCGGTTCATGCCTCTACCTTCAGATTTGTTCCGGGTCACTCCACGACGCTGCCGTTCTTCACCTATGTCGGCGTGACACCGCCGCTGCCAACGGACTTGCGCGACCTGATGCCTGCCGATTTGCCGGTCTACGACACCCAGTTGCAGATCGACTACTATCGCGCGGTGCGCAACAACCGGTTGCTGTTTGGCGGCGAAGGCACGGGCAGCTCCTGGTCTGTCAAGGAGGTCAACCGGTATCTGCGCAAGCGGATCAACGCGGTGTTCCCGCAACTGGCCAATCCGGAGCTCGAATACGCGTGGGGCGGCGTCTGCGATATGACATTGCACGGGGCGGCGGACTGTCGCCGCAGCGGCGGCAAAGTCCCCGTTTATATGGTGCATGGCTGGAGCGGTCACGGCGTAGCGCAGACAGTGCGCATCGGCAAGGCGATCAGCGACGATGTGACCGGCCGCAATGACGATTTTGGCATGCTCACGCACATCGATCACGCGGAATTGCCGCTGGGCCGACATCTTGCGCCGGTCGCGATACCGCTGATGAAGAGCGCCCTGGGGGTGATGAGCGTGTTGAAGCCGGGGAGCTTGATCTCGTTCTGAGATGATTGACTGGAGCGGGCGATGGGAATCGAACCCACGGCTCTAGCTTGGGAAGCTAGGGTATTACCATTATACGACGCCCGCAGAGCGCATGATTTTACTCGGGAAAGGGCGGTTAGCGCAAATAGCGGCGCTGTCCGCCCAGTCCGGATAACGGCTAAACGGCCGTCAAATCACGAAATAAGTCAGCTGAACGGCCGCGCGCGTCACCACCATCAGCAGGACCTGCACGATCACGAACAGCAGAATCGGCGAAAGGTCGATGCCGCCCAGTTGCGGCACCACGCGGCGCAGCGGATTCAGAAACGGGGCGGTCAACTGATACAGAATCGGCATGGCCGGCGAGCGCGGATTGAGCCACGACAGCAGCGCCATCAGGATCGTCATCCAGATAATCAGATTCAGCGCCCACTTGATGAGCGTGAGCACCGCGACGATCAGCAGCGTCGGCACCAGCGTGAGCGGATCGGCGCCGGTCAGCACTACCATCAGCACCACGTACACGATCGCCGCAAGCAGCGCCGCGACGAGACTTGCCCAGTCGATATTGCGCGTGCTCGGCAGGATGCGCCGCAGCGGCAGCACGATCCAGTTGGTGGCTTGCAGCACGGCGTTGGTCACCGGGTTGTACGGCGGCATGCGCACGACTTGCAGCCATGCGCGCAGCAGCAGCGCCGCGCCGAAGAGCGTGAAGATCGTATTGAGCAGAAAACGGGCGATATCGCCAAACATCTCGTGTCCTTATCCTGGTGGCAGCCGTCGAGCGGCCGCGGGGCCGGCGCGATTCTATAGACGCGCCAGCGGTTCATTCACTCGCCCTGCGCGGCCTGGCGCAGGAGAGCAGAGCACACATCGCCTGGAGCGCTTGCGCGCTTTGGCGGCTGCGCGGCGAGGGGTGTCGGTTGCGGCCGTCACTGAATGAGACGCCGCTTCGCGAACCTCGTCCGCTCGGCATCACACGGAAATCTTGATCTCGCTGATCAGAAACGTGCCGTTGCCGCCGTCGGTGTAGTTGGGGATGTCGGCGGTCAATTGCTCCGAAGCCGATTTGAAGACTTTATAGAAGTCCTCCATGCCATCGAACAGGAAGTGCCCGGCGGCGACGTACGGCGGCGGCGTTCCCGGCGGCCCGGCATTGATGCCGACGTCCACGGACCAGCCTTTCAGCGACGGTCCGAACAGCTTCGCCGCGAGCGGCATATGCGTGACGCAGTAATAGTCCACGTCGAAGTGGCCGTTTTCCCGATACGGATAGAGGATGCTGACCTTGATCATTGTGTGTTCTCGTCTGTTGGTCCCGAAGCGCGGCACTGGCGGATTGCGCGCGGCGCCGGACGTCACATTATCACGGCTTACTTGACGCTTGCACCTGCTGCGGCCTGATTCAGCGACCGGCTGAGCGAATCTTCCACGGCCGCCGAGATCGCGTCGATTGCGGCGGGCGGATTCGCGCGGCGTTCAGCCAGCTCGACGGCACGCCGCGACAACAAGCCGTAAAGCGCGGCATGGTCGCCGCCGAGGCTCTCGAGCAGCGCCAACTGTTTTTGCACCACGCCGGTGTCGCCGCGCGACACGGGGCCGGCGAGCGCGTTGGGCAGGCCCTTGTCGCGGGCGGTTTCGATCGTGCCGGCCAGCATGGGCAGCAGGGCGCGCAAGGCGTCGTCCTCCGCGAAACCGAGCGTGCGCCACAGCGCGACGCACTCGGCGAGACTGCACAGCGCAAAGCTGGCGGCATAGTGCGCGGCGGCGTGATAGAGCATCCGGCCGCCCGGCGGGATCGTCAAAGGATGGCAACGCAGCGCGACGGCCAGGGCAGTCAGCGCTTCTTTCAACGCGCCCTCGGCCTCGATCGTCACCGAGCAGCCGGCGATGCGCTCGCTATCTGCGAGCTCGCCGCTAAACAGGTACAGTGGATGAAACCCGCCGATCGACGCGCCTTGAGCGCGCGCCGGCGCCAGCAGTTCGACTGGTGAAGCGCCGCTGCAGTGAACCAGCGCCTTGCCGGGTGCGCCAGCAGCGGCGGCGTCGAACCGCAGAGTGTGCGCTGACGAACCGATGCTGTCGTCGGGAACGGCTAAAAAGACGATATCGGCGGCGTCGACCACCTGTTGTGGGGTGTCGAACGCCGTGCAATGCTCGATTTGACTGGCCAGCCGGACGGCGGAGTTCGCCGAGCGGCTCGCCACCGCCGTGACCGGGTAGGCGGCGCGTGAAAAGCTCAGCGCGAGACAACGCGCGAGCCGGCCCGCACCGATAAAGCCGAGGCGTGGCAGGGAGGACTGGGACATGGGTGCCTGCTCCAGGCGGAACATTTGAACGGGAAGGTTGAAGTATCGCGCATCCATCGCGCCCTCGGCGTTGAGGCGTAGACCTTCCCTGATCAGTTTGCGCACGATATGGCGCGTAGGGCCGGTCATCCGGCGGCGCGTGCCCTGCGGGCTCGAAAACTGCTCACAATTTCTCTATGAGCCGGTTTGGCAGTTGTTGTCTGGGTATTTCGTCTCGCAGTCCGATTCGGGAGGTACACGATGAATATTTTTTCTTACCGAAAGCACTTGCGGTTCCTGACGCACGCACAGCGCCGTCGCTGGTGGGACCAGAAGAAGCGCCTGAAACCGCGTGTGCGGATCAGTGGTGCCTACGTTCCACCCAGTGTGTCCCGCGAATTTGCCTATGTGAAGGTCGGTTGATCTAACGGTCCTCGCAGGTAAGGAAATGCCCGGTCTCTTTGGCCGGGCATTTTTCATTGGAGCGTCCGTTTGATCTTGGGGTATCGCGTCAGGATTGAAGCGAATTTGTAATCAAACATTACTAAAACGCGAACGCTCGCGTGCGTCATGCCGCGATTGCGTAAGTTGCCGGGGCTTTTCAGGCGCGTAATCCCTGAGTTTTCAGCACATTGCGTGTCGGCCATTCGGCGCGGCGCGCCATTCGAAATTTCGCTCTATTGCAGCCAATTGCAATTTGCAACAAATGCCCACAGTTATGAACGTCCTTTTTCGATACATTGAATTCATGGCATGCAAGGCATGCGAAGTCGGCGACCTAAGTGGGCCGCGCCAGGAGAATAAAAGTGAAAAAGATCGTTCCGTTTGTCGTTGCCGCCGCGCTCGGCGTGGGGCTTGCCACTAGTGCAGAGGCGCACGTGTCTGTCGGTATCGGCATTGGGGTGCCGATTGCACCGGCATATCCGGTCTACGCCGCGCCTCCGCCGGTGTATTACGCGCCGCCGCCTCCGCCGGTTGTCTATGCTCCGCCGCCGGCAGTCGTAGTGGGCGGTTATTACGGCGGCTATGGCCGTCCTTATTATCATCACGGCTATTACCGCGGGTATTACGGGCATGGCTATTATGGCCACGGCGGCCGCGGTTACTACGGCCGCTAATTCGCGGCTGACAATGGACATTTCGATTGACGGCGTAACTCCGGCTTGATTGGCGGGTTACGCCGTTTTTGTTTGTCGGACGCGCATGGATGAATGAAGCGCCGTCTGCTGTTCGTACAAAAAACGGTGAGCTCGATCCGGCCGGGGCTGCGCCACGGTGTTCCGTGCGCGCGGTCAGCGCCTGGCCGTCGTTCCAAAGCGCGAGCGAAGCTGGGAGAATGGTGGTTTGTCCATCGCTCTGGAGAGTTTCGCCGATGCAAGCGCTTCCCGCTCCCACTTTCGACGACGTACTCGACGCCGCAGCGCGTCTCGAGGGCGTCGCTCACCGCACTCCCGTGCTGAGCTCGAGCACGTTCAACGAGCGTACCGGCGCGTCGGTGTTTTTCAAGTGTGAAAACTTCCAGCGCATGGGCGCATTCAAGTTTCGCGGTGCCTATAACGCGATTTCGCACTTCGACGCGGCGCAACGCAAAGCCGGTGTGCTGACATACTCGTCGGGCAACCATGCGCAAGCGATTGCGTTGTCGGCGCGCCTCGCCGGCATCCACGCGACCATCATCATGCCGCACGACGCACCCGCGGCCAAAGTCGCGGCGACCAAAGGCTACGGCGGCGAAGTGATCACGTATGACCGCTACACCGAGAATCGCGAAGAGATCGGCCGGCGGCTCGCTGACGAGCGCGGCATGACGCTGATTCCGCCGTACGACCATCCGCATGTGATCGCGGGGCAGGGCACGGCGGTGAAAGAGTTGATCGACGAAACCGGTCCGCTCGACATGCTGTTCGTGTGTCTGGGCGGCGGCGGATTGATCGGCGGCAGCGCTTTGTCGGCGGCGGCCCTGAGTCCCGCCTGCACGGTCATCGGGATCGAGCCGCAAGCGGGCAACGACGGCCAGCAGTCGCTCGCGCGCGGCGAGATCGTGCATATCGAGACACCGCGTACGATCGCCGATGGCGCTGCTTCCACGCACCTCGGCGACTACACGTTCGCGATCATTCGCCAACTGGTGGCGCGCATCGAAACCGTTACCGACGAACAATTGATCGAAACGATGCGCTTTTTCGCGCAGCGCATGAAGATCGTGGTCGAGCCGACCGGTTGCCTCGCCGCAGCCGCGGTGCTCAACGGTATCGTGCCGGTGAAGGGCAAGCGCGTCGGCGTGGTGGTGAGCGGCGGCAACGTCGATCTGGAAAAGCTCGCGCAGTATCTCGCCTGATACGGTCTGCGCGCGTCGGCAGCAATAAGAACGGCTCGCTTAAGCGAGCCGTTTTCATATCAGCTCACCGCCTGCGCGGTTTGCACGATCAGATCCCGATATCCGTTGACGATCACGCTATACGAGAAGTACGCGAACAGCAGCGCCGACAACACGTGGCAGGCACGTAGCAAACCGGTGCCGGCGCGTTTGCGTCCGTGACTGCCGAGGCCGCAGATGAAGATCGTCCAGCACAGGCCGCCGAGAAAAAAGCCGCCGAGGAAGACGGGCGCGGTCGTCGCACTGGTGGCACCGGCCTTCGCAATCAGCGCACCGCCGACGGCCGCGAACCACAGAATCGCCGAGGGCGACGACACGGCCAGCAGCACGCCGCGCAAAAACCCACGCCACGCCGACAGATGCCGCGCATTGGCCTCCGCTTCGCCGGCCACCGCGGGTGCCGACGCAGGGAACATGGCTTCTCGCGCCATCTTCCACGTGAGGAACAGCAGAATGGCCGCGCCACCGATCCACACCACCCAGCGCACCGATTCGAATTGCAGCAGCGCGGCCATACCCGCGAGCGCAAGTGCCGCGTAGATCAGGTCGCCGACACACGAACCCAGGCCCAGCCAGAACCCCGGCTTGAATCCATGCGAAAGCGTCAGCGAAATGATCGCGACGTTCACGAGACCAATATCCAGACACAGCGACAACGACAGAAAAAATCCATCCGACATCATTGAAAAAGCATGCATCCCTGCAACGGCTCCATCAGTTTTGTTATTCAGACCTGGTGTACGTGGTGCCTTACAGACCCAACTCGTTCCACATGGAGTCAATGCGTTGTTTGACCGCCTTGTCCATCACGATCGGCTGGCCCCATTCGCGATCGGTTTCGCCGGGCCATTTGTTGGTTGCGTCGAGTCCCATCTTGGAGCCGAGTCCGGCCACCGGCGAGGCGAAATCGAGGTAGTCGATCGGCGTGCGATCGACCAGCACGGTGTCGCGCGCGGGATCGATGCGCGTGGTGATCGCCCAGATCACCTCTTTCCAGTCGCGAATGTTCACGTCTTCATCCACCACGACGATGAATTTCGTGTACATGAACTGCCGCAGGAAACTCCACACGCCGAACATCACGCGTTTGGCGTGGCCCGGATAGCTCTTCTTCATCTGCACGATGGCCATGCGGTAGCTGCAGCCTTCGGGTGGCAGATAGAAGTCGGTGATTTCGGTGAACTGCTTCTGTAACAGCGGCACGAACACTTCGTTGAGCGCGACGCCGAGCACGGCGGGCTCGTCGGGCGGTTTGCCGGTGTACGTGGAGTGGTAGATCGCGTCGCGCCGCATCGTGATGCGTTCGACCGTGAAGACGGGGAACCACTCCTGCTCGTTGTAGTAGCCGGTATGGTCGCCGTACGGACCTTCCAGCGCGTGTTCATAGGCCGCGGACGCGCCTCTGACGGGGCGCGGCGGCGCGCCTGCCGGAGCAGGCGAGGGCGTGCCTTCCTGCGGATAGATGAAGCCTTCGAGCACGATTTCCGCGCGCGCCGGCACCTGCAAGCCGTCGACGCCCGGCGTGATGCACTTCGCGAGTTCAGTGCGGCCGCCACGCAGCAGGCCGGCGAACTGGTATTCCGAGAGCGTGTCGGGCACCGGCGTGACCGCGCCGAGAATCGTGGCCGGATCGGCACCGAGCACGACGGCGACCGGATATGGTTTGCCCGGATTCTGCAGCGCGAATTCGCGGAAATCGAGCGCGCCGCCGCGATGCGCGAGCCATCGCATGATGAGTTTGTTACGTCCGATCAATTGCTGGCGATATATACCTAAATTTTGTCGGCTCTTATTCGGGCCTTTCGTGACGGTCAGGCCCCATGTGATCAAGGGCCCGGCGTCGCCCGGCCAGCAGGTCTGAATCGGCAGCCTCGCGAGGTCGACATCGTTGCCCTCCCAGACGATTTCCTGGCAGGGCGGCGAGCTCACTGTTTTGGGCGCCATGTCCCACACTGCCTTCGCGAGCGTGAGCAGTTTGCCTGCGTCTTTCAAGCCCTTGGGTGGCTCCGGCTCCTTCAATGCAGAGAGCAGGCGACCGACGTCACGCAGCGACTCGAGCGCTGCCCCGTCGCCGTCACCAGCTTGCGCCTCGACGCCCATGCCGAGCGCGACCCGCCGCGGCGTGCCGAACAGGTTCCCGAGCACCGGGAACGCGTGCTGCTGCTTGCTCTCGAACAACAAGGCCGGTCCGCCCGCGCGCAACACGCGATCGCATACTTCGGTCATTTCCAGGACAGGCGAGACGTTTTGTGAGATGCGGCGCAGTTCACCCATCGTCTCGAGACGGCCGACGAAATCGCGTAGGTCTTTGTATTTCATCTGGTGCGGTTCGGTGCCGCGCGAGCGGCGAAAAAGGGGGGCGGCGCCGAGCCGGGCGGCACCAAAAAGATTGTCGATTTTACCTGCGTTGGATGGCGTACGTAGATCAGCCGAACGGCCAGCGCTAGAGGATGCATTTGAGATAGCTCAAGAAGCGCGTGGCGCGCGGTTCTTAACGGACTGAACACCGTTCATTATTACAATTAGTTATACTTTTGCGATTCTATAGTGTTGACGATCTATAAAACCCTGCATAGAATCCGTCCACATTGGTTGCAGGGCGTGAACCTTTTTACCACTGCCCCCGGTCCCTTTAGACGCAACGCGTCACCGTTTACCGAACCCCTGCACGGTATTCGACGGTCTTACCGAAGTCCCTACCAGCGCCTACCGACGCTGGTTTTTCGCGTGGGAGCCACCGCCCGCATGTTTTTTTGGCATGCCGTGGCCGTATTTCAGGATGGCTCCCCACAGACGGTTTTTGCCGTTTCCCGACGTCGCTGCTGCCCTTACCAGACAGAGCACGCGATGTCTTGACTCTGCGAATGTGCTGTATCGCCAGGTTTTGCCGGCGGAGTTCGCGGATCATGCAACATGGGAGATCTGAATGAACGCCTGGTTATCGTGGCGTCCCGATGAGCGTATTGCGCAGTTTGTGCGTGGTGTGCTGCGTCGCGGGACGCGAATGAGTCATCATCTGTTTAGTATTGTCGGTGGAATCGCCGTGGTGCTGGCAGTCGTACTGTGGCTGATGCCGGCCCTGCGCGGCACGCTGGCGGCGCGGTTGATGCCGGTCATTTCGGCCGCCGTACAAGCGGGCCCGGCCCGACTGCTGCAGGGCAATCCGCTGCCGTCCTTCGGACCGCCCGCAAGCTCGCCGTCCGACGACTCGCTGTCGGTCAGTACCAGCAGTACCAACACCAACGCCACAGAAAGCGCGACCACCGGTAGCGCTGGCGTGTCGGCGACCAACACCAGCTTCGACGGTGCCTTCGACGGCTCCGGCTCCACTGGGATGGGCATCGCGGCCCTCAACGGCCTCGACCCGCGCACCATGCAAAGCGTCAGCGCGCTGGCACGTCTGATTCCGGCCCAGCGCGTCTCGGCCGATGCGCGCGACGATCGCGTGCTGGTTTCGACCCGCGAGCAGGATCTGGTGGCGTCATACCTCGCCCGCCGTTATCGCGTCGCACAGGAGCCCGTTGGCGAGCTCGTGAAGGCTGCGTTCGACACCGGCCGCGAAGTCGGCCTCGATCCGTTGCTGCTGCTGTCGGTGATGGCGATCGAGTCGGGTTTCAATCCGTACGCCGAGAGCGGCGTGGGCGCACAAGGCCTGATGCAGGTCATGTCCAAGGTTCACTCGGACAAATTCCAGTACTTCGGCGGTGAGAGCGCCGCGCTGGAACCGGTCGCGAACATCAAGGTGGGCGCACTGGTGCTGAAGGATTGCATCGCACGCGGCGGTTCGCTGCCGGGTGGCTTGCGGCTTTACGTTGGCTCGAGCACGCCGGACGACGGTGGCTACGGCGCCAAGGTGATGGCCGAGCGTGGCCGTCTGCGCGACGTGGCGCGTGGCCGCAAGGTGCCGATCAACGCACCGCAGGCACCGGTTCTGACGGCGTCGACCAATACGGCGGCGGCAAGTGCGTCCAGCAACGGCAAGCGCGTGCAGATGACGCTCGACGGCGGTCATCCGCTGAGCGCGGCGCCGGTCAAGGCGTCGGGCTCCGAACAGGACGACGCCAGTTCCAACGCGACCAAGCATGTGGCGTCGGCTTCGGAATTGGGCGCTTGAGTTCGTTGGCGCCGTAGTTTCTGCGGTGGTGTGGCGAGACCAGCCGCAACCAGGCGTAAAAAAGGACACCCTCGGGTGTCCTTTTTTACGTCTGCGGTGCTCGTTCAACCTCGTCCAAAAAGCCGCGCCAGTCGCTCGACCGCTTCTTCGAGCTTCGGATAGGCAGTCGCGTACGAGAGGCGAATGTATTCCTTAGGCGCATGCGTGCCGAAGTCCATACCCGGCACCAGTACGACGCCCGCGTCATGGAGCATCGCCTTGGTGAGCGCGGCGCTGTCGCCGGCTGCCGGATGGGCGACCGAGCGGCAATCCGCGTACACATAGAATGCGCCGTCGGGCATCACCGGTACCGAGAAGCCGAGCGACTCCAGCGCGGGCGCGATGAAGTCGCGGCGGCGTTTGAACTCCAGACGCCGGGCTTCGTAGATCGCGATCGTGTCCGGTTCGAAGCAGGCGAGGGCGGCATGCTGAGCCAGCGCCGACGCGCAGATGAAGAGGTTCTGCGCGAGCTTCTCGAACGCGCCGACCATGGCGGGCGGCACCACGAGCCAGCCCAAACGCCAGCCGGTCATGTTGAAGTACTTCGAGAAGCTGTTGACGGTGATCACGTCGTCGCCGAACGAGAGCGCCGAGACGGGCTTCGCGTCGTAGCTCAGCCCCTGGTAGATTTCGTCGACGATGGTAAAGCCGCCACGCGAGCGCACTGCTTTGACGATGCGTTCGAGCTCGGCCGGCTCGATCGACGTGCCGGTCGGGTTCGACGGCGAGGCCAGCAGCACGCCGCGCGTGCGCTCGTTCCACAGGCGTTCGACATCGGCGACGGTCAGCTGGAAGCGCTCGGCGGGGCCACTCGGCACCATCACCGGTTTGCCTTCGGCGGCGATCACGAAATGCCGGTTGCACGGGTAGCACGGATCGGGCATCAGGACTTCGTCGTCGCGATCGACCAGCGCCGCACAAGCAAGCAGCAGGGCGGCGGAAGCGCCGGCGGTGACGACGATTCGCGCCGGATCGACGCTGACGCCATAGAACTCGGCGTAATGCGCCGAGATCGCTTCACGCAGCGCGTGCAGGCCCAATGCGCTGGTGTATTGCGTGACGCCGCGGCGCAGCGCGCTCGCGGCGGCCTCGATGACCGGCTCGGGTGCGGTGAAATCGGGCTCGCCGATTCCCATATGAATGATGTCGCGTCCGTCGCGCTCGAGGAGCGCGGCCTCCTTGGCCAATTCCATCACGTAAAAAGGCTGGATGGCGTCGACGCGGGCAGCGAGCCGCACCAAGGGTTCGGTCACGGAGTTCATACAATCAAATCCAGTTCAGAAGCAAAAGCACAAAGGCCAGAGTGCAGAAACAAAGCGGGACGCCTGCTTCGCGCGATCCTGCATGCGCGAC
Source organism: Paraburkholderia sp. BCC1884 (assembly GCF_900996225.1). Lineage (GTDB taxonomy): Bacteria > Pseudomonadota > Gammaproteobacteria > Burkholderiales > Burkholderiaceae > Paraburkholderia. Next base: position 350,955 of record NZ_CAAJGL010000134.1, read on the forward strand.
ACAAGCGTCCACCAACGGTGCGATGACACGCAATACTCGAAGCTAATGACGCGCGGCGCACAGCGCGGTCGCGCCTGCCGGCACGCCACACCAGCGCGACGCGCCTGACGCTCAGGACTTGCGCGCCGCCTGCGTTTCGGCCGCGCGCAATTGCGCCGACAGCTTGTCCAGCACGCCGTTCACGTACTTGTAGCCGTCCGCACCGCCAAACGTCTTGGCCAGCTCGACCGCTTCGTTGATGACCACGCGATACGGAATGTCGACGTGATTCTTCAACTCGAACGCGGCCACCAGCAACACAGCGCGTTCGACCGGCGAAAGCTGCTCGATCGGTCGATCGAGACACGGTGCGATATCGGCGGACAACGCCTCCGAATCGCGGATCACGCCGTGCAGGATCGCGTCCAGATGTTCGTGGTCGGCCTTGTCGAAGCCTTGCGCGCCGCGCAATTGCGCGTCGATTTCACCGCCGGGCGAGCCCGACAGCAGCCACTGGTAAAGCCCCTGCGTGGCCAGTTCGCGGGAGCGTCGGCGTGCGCTCTTCATGCCTCTTCCTCTTCTTCGTCTTCTTCTTCGTCGTCGCCGCCGAGTTGTTCGAGCGCGACCGACAGGTTGGCCATTTCGACGGCCACGCGTGCTGCGTCACGGCCCTTTTCGGTCATGCGGGCGACGGCTTGTTCGTCGTTCTCCGTGGTAAGCACGGCGTTCGCGACCGGAATGCCGAAATCGAGGCCGACACGCGTGATGCCCGCGCCGCTTTCGTTCGACACCAGTTCGAAGTGATACGTCTCGCCGCGAACCACGGCGCCGAGTGCGATCAGCGCGTCGAATTGCGCGCTTTCCGCCAGCTTTTGCAGCGCCAGCGGAATTTCCAGTGCGCCCGGCACGGTGACGAGCAGCACGTCTTCGCCGGTCACGCCGAGGCGTTCGAGTTCTTCGATGCAGGAGTCCGCGAGGCCGTTGCAGACGGGTTCGTTAAAGCGCGCCTGGACGATGCCGATGCGCAGTCCGTCGCCGTCGAGATTCGGTTGGTATTGTCCGATTTCCATATGAATTCCGTAGTGTTTTGAGTGGGCGCTAAGCGCGTAAATGGTCGGATCAGCCTTGCGGAGCCTGTGCCTTGCCGCCCGGCATCGGCACGAAGCCTGTGACTTCGAGACCGTAGCCCGACATGCTGCCCAGCTTGCGCGGGTTCGACAGCACCTGCATCTTGCCGACACCGAGTTCACGCAAAATCTGCGCGCCGATGCCGTAGGTCTTGAAGTCGACCGGGCGTCGCTTGAGCGCCTCGGCTTTTTCCTTCGAGTCGAACGCCTTGAAGACGTCGATCAGATGGTCTTTCGAGTCGCCGCAGTTCAGCAGCACGATTACGCCGCAGTCGCGTGCGGCGATCTCTTTCATGGCTGCGTCCAGCGTCCACGAGTGGGTGGATTCGCCGACTTCGAGCAGATCCAGCACCGACAGCGGTTCGTGCACGCGCACCAGCGTGTCCTGATCCGTGCACGGCGTGCCGCGCACCAGCGCGATATGCGGCTGGCCGCTCGGCTGGTCGAGATACATGACCGCGCGGAACGCGCCGTGCGCCGTTTGCATGGTGCGCTCGCAAATCCGCTCGACGATCGACTCGGTACGGCTGCGATAGTGGATCAGATCCGCGATCGTGCCGATCTTCAGGCCGTGCTCGTCGGCGAACGTCAGCAGGTCGGGCAGGCGCGCCATCGTGCCGTCGTCGTTGATGACTTCGCAGATCACCGCAGCCGGCGTGAGGCCTGCCAGCGCGGTGAAGTCGCAACCCGCCTCGGTGTGGCCGGCGCGCACCAGCACGCCGCCCGGCTGGGCCATGATCGGGAACACGTGACCAGGCTGCACGATGTGATCGGCTTTAGCGTCCGGCGCGACCGCCGCGGCGATAGTGCGGGAGCGGTCGGCGGCCGAAATGCCGGTGGTCACGCCTTCGGCGGCTTCGATACTGACCGTGAACGCCGTGCCGTACTGCGTGCCGTTGCGGTAGGTCATGAGCGGCAGGTTCAGCAGCTTGCAGCGTTCCTGCGTGAGCGTCAGGCAGATCAGCCCACGGCCATAGCGGGCCATGAAATTGATCGCTTCCGGCGTGACGAATTCGGCGGCGATGACAAGGTCGCCCTCGTTTTCGCGGTCTTCTTCGTCGACGAGGATCACCATCCGGCCGGCTTTCAGTTCGGCGATGATCTCTTGAGTGGAGGCGAGCGTCATGGTGGCGAGATTTTCGGGAAAGCGCGTATTTTACGCCACGCGCGGTTCCAAGTCGCCTGCGCCGGACGGTATAGGCCATTTGGCCGACTGGTAATGGGTCGGCCGCCGTTGTTATGCTTGTCGAAACCTTGGCGCATGAGCCGACGCGCCGCTGCCGGGAGAGCCAGGGCCCTCGCTTATTTCAAGGTTGATTCGCGTCCTGCGAGGTCGACAGCATCCGCTCCACGTACCGCGCAATTATGTTGAGTCTGGCCGAAAAGCCTTGACCAGTATAGCGACGGCACTAAACGGTCCTCACTATACCGTCAGAAACACCGTCGCTTGCTGCGGGTTGATGCGAGACGTCTGTAGACAGTCGCGAAAGAAGGGGACTACCGTGTCTTATGAAGCGGCAGCGGTCAATGTCGATCCCGGACCGTCATTTCGCACATAGTCGCGCTGGCGGCAGCTTTCGAGTGCGGATTCAACCGATCAGTGAGCTTTTCTCGTTATGCGTTCTGCGCCCCTGATGGGTGTCCCATATGCGAAGCACGGCAATACATCAACTAATTCGGGTCCACGGAAGCCGACCTTGCGCCAAGGTTGGCGGCAAACTCTGCTGCGCAACGGTTAGTTAGCTGGCACTTGTTAACTGGTCTCCACGGTCCAGCAGGCGGCTCGCGGTCTAAGGTCGTGACCACCACATCGCCATAAGAACAGCTGCTTTTAACCCCGGGAAACGGAAGTTGTTCCCATTCCTTCGCGCGGCAATTGATTGCCCAGAGTTTGCCGAAATACGACGCATGGAGACAATGCAAGCGTTGCGGCTACGCAATTCGACTATCCGGGCGATGGCGGGTTAGACGATAACTTGTATGGGTAGTACGGTCGCGTTGTCTGCGACGATCACGAACGCCTTTCTATCAGCGATTACCATCACTCTTCTATTTTTGATCGGAGAAATATCGTTTTAACGCCTTTGACGACTTCCTTTGCTACTGATTTGCTGACTGGCGAGTTGTTGTGAACGGCGTCATTGCTGGAACGGCCCCGTCGAAAACCGGACACGAGGTAACGCCTAAAATTCAAGGTAGTCTTCCGCCTATGTTGAAGCCTAGATCCAATGTAGAACCTGTTTGAGGTTCTGATCCAGCCGGAACAGCGCCAGCGCCGCTCTGTCGAGGAGAAACTCGCGATCGTGCGTGAGACTTTCGACCCCTGAGCGAGCGTTTCCGGGGGCGCCCGTCGCCATCAGGTGAATGCGAACCAGGTATTCGCCTGGCGCAAGCGGTATCAGGATGGCAGCCTGTCAGCCGTGATTGCTGGCGAACAGGTGGTGCCAGCCTCCGACCTGGTCGAAGCGATGAAGCAGATTCGCGAACTCCAGCGGCTGCTGGGCAAGAAGACCATGGAAGTGGAAATTCTCCGCGAAGCAGTGGAGTACGGGCGGGCAAAAAAAGTGATTGCGCGCTCACCATTGCTGCCGTGGGACGACCGATGAAGACGGTCTGTGAAGTCCTGGGTGTGTCGCGCTCTAATCTTGCGGTCAAATCGAAGCGCCCCACCGAGTGGGTCGACCAGCGCAAGACGCCAGCCCCGGACGACATGCCACTGGTGACCGAGCTTCGGGGGCTGGTCGCCGAACTCCCCACCTACGGCTACCGGTGTGTGTGGGCGCTGCTGCGGCGAAGCCGGGACGCGCTGGCCCAACCTCGCGTTAGTGCAAAGCGGGTTTATCGGGTCATGCGTACCCACGGACTGCTACTCGAGCGCCGGCCTTGTCATGCCCAGTCCGCACGCCGGCACGACGGCAAGGTCGCGGTGGAGCGAAGCAATGCGACGACTTCGAATTCCGTTGTGACGATCGTGCGCCATTGCGCGTCGTCTTTGCATTGGACTGCTGCGACCGCGAGGCCATGAGCTGGGTGGCGAGCACGGGCGGCTACACCGGTGACATGGTGCGCGACGTGATGCTTCAGGCCGTCGAGAACCGCTTCCACTGAGCGCTGAAAACCGACAGTGAAATCGAGTGGCTTAGCGATAACGGTTCCTGCTACATTGCCGACGAGACGCTGACGTTCTCGCGGGCAATCGGCCTGAGGCCCGTCACGACACCCGTCAGAAGTCCGCAGAGCAACGGGATGGCCGAGAGCTTCGTCAAAACGATGAAGCGCGATTATGTCTCGTGGGATGCCCAAGCCTGATGCCAGAACGGCGCTGCAAAACCTGGCCATCGCGTTCGACCACTACAACGAATCGCATCATCACAGCGCTCTGAAATACCGCTCGCCACGCGAGTTTCGGCAGCAAGCAAATTCACTAACCTAAGCGTGACCGTGTGTCCGGTTAAGCAGGAGCAAGTCCAGTGACGTTGCCTGACGCATACGTGCCTTTCGATACTGCAAAGATTGATGTTTGGGACTGGTCACCGGTAGACATCAAAGAGGAAGCACAGGGCGCAACTCGGGAAGCTGACTTGATCCAGTACAAGGTCATTGAGGACCTGAAAGCCGCGACTCTGTACGACGTCATCTACGACGACGGGTTAGGTGAGTCCGCAGACGTCGTCGGTATCAAGGTGACGGAAGAGGACTCAGAGTGTGTGAAAACGCATGGATCGTCTAAACTGAATCAACGCACTGAGACCGGGTGACTCATGAAGCGATTCGTTGAAGGCGATGACCGCAAGCAGGTCGCACTACTCCCCGAATGCGTCGATGACTACATCGGACAGGACAACCCGGTCAGAGTCATAGACGCCTTCGTCGACGAACTTGATCTTGCAGAACTCGGTTTCGAAGGTACCGCACCGGCGATCACGGGTCGTCCG
>NZ_CAAJGL010000135.1 GCF_900996225.1 Paraburkholderia sp. BCC1884
GCGCAGCGCATGCGCGCGCAATGCCTCGATCAGCGCCAGCCCGCCGCCAACCGGCATCAGCCGCGGCGCGGCAGCCGTGAGGAAATAGGTCGGCAGCAGGTCGAAGCGCACGCCGAAGGTCTTCAACCATTTGACGGTCTCGGGCGCCCTGTTCGCGAGTTCAGCGATCAGTTCCGGATCCGGCATGCCGTGTGCCCTGACGAAGGACGGCCTCAGATGATCGGGCTGGACGAGCTGCTCGAAGATATACGAATCCAGGTGATCGCCTGCGTTCTCGGCAAGGCGCTCCTCGAAATCCGCGCTGACCTCGTCTTCCGAGGACATGCGGAAGTAGGCCTCGGTCCAGCGCGTGTTGCCGCCGAACTCGTCTTCGGTCGCGCGCTCCAGCACCGCGACGTGGGCTCCTGCGGCCGCCGCAGCGACCGCCACCGACAGGCCCGAGATACCAGCGCCCACCACGGTCACGTCGAACGACCGATGCGTTGTTTCAGACATGATGTCTCCTCCATGG
>NZ_CAAJGL010000136.1 GCF_900996225.1 Paraburkholderia sp. BCC1884
GGGCTCGCCGTCGCCTGGCGCGAGGCCGCCCGCCTGTACGGCGTGCCGGGGGCGATCGCCGATCTCGTCGGGTTCGTCGCGATCGTGGTGTTCGTCGCGCTGCTGCTCGGTTACGGCTGGAAATGCCTGAGCGCCCGGGCCGCCGTGATGACGGAGTTTCGACATCCGGTGGCCGGCAGCCTGTTCGGCACCGTCTGGATCAGCCTCTTGCTGCTGCCCATCGTGCTGGTGCGCCTCGATCGCGCGCTCGCGTTCGGCATGTGGGTGGTGGGGGCGGCCGGCATGATGCTGTTCGCCTGGCATATCGTCGGCCGCTGGATGAGTGACCGCCAGCACGCCGCGCATGCCACGCCGGCCTGGATCATCCCCGTGGTCGGGCTGCTCGACCTGCCGCTGGCGATGCCGGCGCTGGGCCTGCCCGCCGCCTCGGGGCTCGGCGTGTTCGCCCTGGCGGTCGGGCTGTTCGTCGCGATCCCGCTGTTCACGCTGATCTTCTCGCGCCTGCTGTT
>NZ_CAAJGL010000137.1 GCF_900996225.1 Paraburkholderia sp. BCC1884
TGCGCCAGGCCAGCATGCGGGTGGGCGCGTTGTCGGAGTTGTCGGGGTTCCAGGCGAAGCCGCGCGCGTTGCTGTTCGGGTCCATGTAGTCGGGCGACCACTCGCCGATGAAGATGTCGTGCTGGCGCGCGCGGTACTTGCCGATCGCCTGCTTGGCGTCGCCCGGCATCAGCTTGACGCGGATCCCGCCGGCCGCGAAGTTGGCCTGCAGGGCCTGCGCGATCTCTACGAAGGGGTAGTCGTTCGGCATGTCCATGCTCACGTCGAAGCCGTTCGGCATGCCGGCCTTGGCCAGCAGCGCCTTGGCGCGGGCCACGTCGCGATGGTAAGGGTTGCTGTCGAGCGCGCCGAGGAAGCCGTCGGGCAGGAAGGTCTGGTGGACCTTGTAGGTGCTGGCGAGGATGTTGCGCTGGATACCCTGGTAGTCCACCAGCCACTTCATCGCCTGCTGCACTTCCGGCTTGGCGAGGTTCGGGTTCCTGGTGTTCAGGCTCAGGTACATCAGCGC
>NZ_CAAJGL010000138.1 GCF_900996225.1 Paraburkholderia sp. BCC1884
ATCTCGTCGAGCGTCCAGTCCAGCGGATGATGGAGATCGAGATCGGGAAAGGCCCTGGCCAACTCGCATGGATCGGCGAAGCCGGCCGCGGGATCGGGCTCGGTCGCGGCGGTACTGTCGATTGCCGCGCGAACGATCTTCTTCAGCCCCTCGTCCGACAGGTCAGACGATTTCGCGAAGGCACGTTTCCCGTCGCGAAAGACCGTCACCGTCATCTCCAGGGTGCCGCTGAAACCGCGATCCGTCTGCACCCCGTTCGTCACGGTAACGATGCGCGATTCGGCGGCCTCCATCTCGACACGCGTTCCCTCGGCGCCCGCCAGCCGCGCGAACTCGATCGCGCGCTCGGCCGAACTTTCCAGTTCGGCGGCGACGTTTTGCAACTGCGTACTGCTCGACTGCATCAGCCTGCCTCCTCCGCTACGCGGCATCGTGTCATTGCATGCCTCAGGCGATCTGCCTGGTGAGCGAAATCAGCAGGTCGCCGATCGCGCGGCCGCGCTC
>NZ_CAAJGL010000139.1 GCF_900996225.1 Paraburkholderia sp. BCC1884
CGCTCACGACGGAACTGCGCCAGGCACTGTGCGCCTCGGCCACGCGGCTCGCGCGCCAGGTCGCCTATCGCAGCGCGGGCACGCTCGAATACCTGTTCGACGAGACGCGCGGCGAGTTCTATTTCATCGAGATGAACACGCGCATCCAGGTCGAGCACCCGGTCACCGAGGCGATCACCGGCGTCGATCTCCTGCGCGAAACGCTGCGCATCGCCGACGGCGAGCCCCTGCGCCTGAGCCAGGACCAGATCGTGGCGCGCGGCGCGGCGATCGAATGCCGGATCAACGCGGAAGATCCGGTGCAGGACTTCCGCCCGAGCCCGGGCCGCATCGACGAACTCGCCTGGCCGACCGGCCCCGGCGTGCGCATCGACTCGATGCTGTTCCAGGGCTACACGGTGCCGCCGTTCTACGACTCGCTGCTGGCCAAGCTGATCGTCGCCGACGAAAGCCGGCCGGCCGCGCTGGCGAGGCTCGAGCGCGCGCTCGCGGAGCTGCATGT
>NZ_CAAJGL010000140.1 GCF_900996225.1 Paraburkholderia sp. BCC1884
CAAATAGACGCTTCCGCTATCCAAATTACTACTTCTTCTAGATTGTTAAAGAACGACAGCCGATATCTTTCAATATCCTCTGACTGGCTCAATCGCCAATGACAAAGACTCGAGTCAACTGACCCGAACGTTTGTCATTGAAGATTGGTGGAGGCAGACGGGATCGAACCGACGACCCCCTGCTTGCAAAGCAGGTGCTCTCCCAGCTGAGCTATGCCCCCATACAGAGACCTCTCAGGTTTCTACCGCCAGACAATTGGTGGGTCTGGTTGGATTCGAACCAACGACCCCCGCCTTATCAAGACGGTGCTCTAACCAACTGAGCTACAGACCCCTGAGTCTGTCTTGATTTACAGCCGATAAGCGTGAACGCTCAACTTTCGCGGTATTAGCTCGAGAAAGGAGGTGATCCAGCCGCACCTTCCGATACGGCTACCTTGTTACGACTTCACCCCAGTCATGAATCCTACCGTGGTGACCGTCCTCCTTGCGGTTAGACT
>NZ_CAAJGL010000141.1 GCF_900996225.1 Paraburkholderia sp. BCC1884
GGCGTCGCCACCCGCGCAGAGCCGCGCGAACGCGGCGGCGCCGTCCGGCACCCGCGCCGCGAGACGCGTCCAGGCCTGCTCGACCCGCTCGCGATAGAAGCCGGGCCGTGCGTACAAGGCGCCGGCCACGCGCCAGTCGACATCGGCCGCGCCGCCGATCACCCACTCGGCCGTGCAGGATTTCGGCACCGGCTGGCTCGGATCGCCGCCGGCCACGTCGAGGTATTCGCGCAGGCAGGCGCGCAGGTCGTCGAGTGTCTCGAAGCTCAGCGCGATCCGGCAGGCGGCCTCGCCGCGACCCACCGCGGCCGTGTAGCAGAGCGCGGCCGGATCGATCCCGGCCTGCCGCGCCCGTGCCTCGTCGAGCCAGTCGAGGTAGCGGCGCGCGTAGTCGGCCAACGCGGCGCCCGAATGCGCGGCGAGCCGGAACAACCGTGGCGCGGCATCCGCTTCGGCGTCCGCGTAGGCGGCATCGTCATGCGCCGGGCCGTCCGCGCC
>NZ_CAAJGL010000142.1 GCF_900996225.1 Paraburkholderia sp. BCC1884
ACCGTCGCCCACGCGCAAAGCAGCGTCACGCTGTATGGCGTGCTCGACGCGGGCATCACGTACCAAAGCAATGTCGCCGGCAAGTCGCGCTGGTCGGAAGGCACGGGCATCGACCAAAGCCTGTTCGGTCTCCGTGGTTCGGAAGACCTGGGTGGCGGCCTGAAGGCAATCTTCACGTTGGAAAGCGGTTTCAACCTCGGTAACGGCCGCTTCTCGAACGACGGCGGCATGTTCAACCGTCAAGCCTTCGTCGGCCTGTCGAGCCAGTACGGCACGGTCACGCTGGGCCGCCAGTACGACTCGATGGTCGACTACTTCGCGCTCACCACGGCCAACGGCAACTGGGCCGGCTACCTGTTCTCGCATCCCTACGACAACGACAACACCGACAACTCGTTCCGCCTGAACAACTCGGTCAAGTACACCAGCCCCGACATCAACGGCCTGCATTTCGGCGGCACCTACGCGTTCAGCAACGACACCGGCTTCTCGAACAAC
>NZ_CAAJGL010000143.1 GCF_900996225.1 Paraburkholderia sp. BCC1884
GGAAGGGCGCGCCGGCGACGCCTTCGTGGCCGGCATGAAGCGGCTCACGCTGCCGGCCGATCGCGTGCCCTCGTTCGAGGAGGTGAACCGGCAGCTCGAGCCCGCCACCGGCTGGAAGATCGTCGCGGTGCCGGGCCTGGTGCCCGGCGACGTGTTCTTCGCCCACCTGGCCGAGCGGCGCTTCCCGGTGGCCTGGTGGATGCGCCGCCCGGACCAGCTCGACTAACTGCAGGAACCCGACTGCTTCCACGACCTGTTCGGCCACGTGCCGCTGCTGATCGACCCGGTGTTCGCCGACTACATGCACGCCTACGGCCGGGCCGCGCTGGCGGTTGCCGACGATCCCTTCGCGCTCTCGCTGCTGGGCCTGCTCTAATGGTACACGGTCGAGTTCGGGCTGATCCGCAGCCGGCATGATCGCGACACGCTGCAGATCTACGGCGCGGGCATCGTGTCGAGCCGCGGCGAGTCGGTCTACAGCCTGGAGAGCGAGGCGC
>NZ_CAAJGL010000144.1 GCF_900996225.1 Paraburkholderia sp. BCC1884
GGTCTACACGATCTCGGATCCGCGCAACAAGGTGATCAAGGAAGTCGCGCGCAAGCTCTCGAAGGATGCCGGCGACACCAAGCTGTTCGAGATCGCCGAGCGCCTCGAATCGGTGATGTGGGACGCCAAGAAGATGTTCCCGAACCTCGACTGGTTCAGCGCCGTGTCCTACCGGATGATGGGCGTGCCGACCGCGATGTTCAAGCCGCTGTTCGTTATCGCGCGCACGTCCGGCTGGAGCGCCCACATCATCGAGCAGCGCATCGACAACAAGATCATCCGCCCGAGCGCGAACTACACGGGTCCGGAGGATCTGAAGTTCGTCTCGATCGAGAAGCGCTGAGCGCGCCCGGGGCGGCCGGCATCGCCCGCCGCCCCGGCCCGTGAATTCTCCCGCATGCCCCAGAACATGAATACCCCCCATCGCAAACCGCTGCCCGTCACCGGGCTCGACTATTTCGACGCGCGTGCCGCCGTCGAGGCCCTCGCGTCCGGCG
>NZ_CAAJGL010000145.1 GCF_900996225.1 Paraburkholderia sp. BCC1884
CGCTATCAAACGCCGGACGAAGCCGAAGCGGACATCCGCAAGCGCGTCGACAACAAGGAAGTGGTGATCGGTTTCGGTCACCCGGTGTACACGATCTCCGACCCGCGCAACAAGGTCATCAAGGAAATCGCGAAGAAGCTCTCGAAAGAAGCGGGCAACAACAAGCTGTTCAGCATCGCCGAGCGGCTGGAATCGGTGATGTGGGAAGCGAAGAAGATGTTCCCGAATCTCGACTGGTTCAGCGCGGTGTCGTATCACATGATGGGCGTGCCGACGGCCATGTTCACGCCGCTCTTCGTGATCGCCCGGACGGCCGGCTGGAGCGCGCACATCATCGAACAGCGAATCGACAACAAGATCATCCGACCGAGCGCGAATTACACCGGACCCGACGACCTGCCGTTCGTGCCGCTCGCGAAACGGGTCTAACGGCGATTTTCTCCTCCGTTGCGTCTGCCGAGCGCGATGCAATGAAGTTTGGCCTTGGCTCGTCATACCCCGAGCCAAGGTTGTTTTTTTCGCGTGTTCCCGTGCGTGCCCGAGATAGCCGACCCGCAAGCCGCGCGAGCTACTAAACTAAGCATACTGTCTGACTGACCCGTCAGCGAAACGCCGCTAAAAGGCCCATAAAAACGGGCAGCTGACTGCGATCGGCCACCGCCATCGTCCCCGCATCATTACTGTTCGTCCCCAACGCCATGAATACTGCCAACCGCAAACGCCTTCCCGGCACCCAGCTCGATTTCTTCGACACGCGCGCCGCGGTCGACGCCATCCAGCCCGGCGCTTACGACACGCTGCCTTACACCTCGCGCGTGCTCGCCGAAAACCTCGTACGGCGCTGCGATCCGGTGACGCTGGTCGCGTCGCTCAAGCAGATCATCGAACGCAAGCGCGAGCTGGATTTCCCGTGGTTTCCTGCGCGCGTGGTGTGTCACGACATTCTCGGTCAGACCGCGCTGGTCGACCTCGCGGGTCTGCGCGACGCGATTGCCGCACAAGGCGGCGATCCAGCGATGGTCAATCCGGTAGTGCCCACGCAGCTCGTGGTGGACCATTCGCTCGCCGTCGAATGCGGCGGTTTCGATCCGGATGCGTTCGCCAAGAACCGCGCGATCGAAGATCGTCGTAACGAGGACCGCTTCGACTTCATCAGCTGGACCAAGCTGGCGTTCAAGAACGTCGACGTGATTCCGCCGGGCAACGGCATCCTGCATCAGATCAATCTGGAGCGGATGAGCCCGGTGGTGCAGGTGAAAGATGGCGTGGCGTTTCCCGACACGCTGGTCGGCACCGATTCCCATACGCCGATGGTCGACGCGCTCGGCGTGATCGCAATCGGCGTGGGCGGCCTCGAAGCGGAGAGCGTGATGCTGGGTCGCGCTTCGTACATGCGCCTGCCGGATATCGTCGGGGTGGAACTCACGGGCAAGCCGGGCGAGGGCATTACGGCGACCGACGTGGTTCTGTCGCTGACCGAATTCCTGCGCAAGGAAAAAGTGGTCGGCGCGTACCTCGAGTTTTACGGCGAAGGCACCGCGAAACTGACGCTCGGCGACCGCGCGACCATCGCCAATATGGCGCCCGAATTCGGCGCGACGGCGGCAATGTTTTACATCGACGAACAGACCATCAAGTATCTCAAGCTGACCGGCCGCGACGACGAACTCGTCAAACTGGTCGAGACCTACGCAAAGGAAACCGGTCTCTGGGCCGACAGCCTGCAACGCGCCGAATACGAACGCGTGCTGACGTTCGATCTGTCGACGGTGGTGCGCACACTCGCCGGTCCGTCGAATCCGCATCGCCGCTTGCCGGTGTCGGAACTGGCGGCGCGCGGCATCAGCGGCAAGGTTGAGAACGAGCCGGGTTTGATGCCCGACGGCGCGGTCATCATCGCCGCGATCACGAGCTGCACGAACACCAACAACCCGCGCAACATGATCGCGGCGGGTCTGGTCGCGCGTAACGCGAACCGGCGCGGACTGACGCGCAAGCCGTGGGCGAAGACCTCGCTCGCGCCCGGCTCGAAGGCGGTCACGCTGTATCTGGAAGAGGCCGGCCTGCTGCCGGAACTGGAGCAACTCGGCTTTGGCGTGGTGGCGTATGCGTGCACCTCGTGCAACGGCATGTCCGGCGCGCTGGACCCGGTGATCCAGAAAGAAATCGTCGAGCGCGATCTGTACGCCACCGCTGTGCTCTCGGGCAACCGCAATTTCGATGGACGTATCCATCCGTATGCGAAGCAGGCTTTTCTCGCCTCGCCGCCGCTGGTGGTGGCCTATGCGATTGCGGGCACGATTCGCTTCGACATCGAGAAGGATGTGCTGGGCATCGACGCCGACGGCAATTCGGTCACATTGAAGGACATCTGGCCGACCGACGAAGAGATCGATGCGATCGTCGCGTCGAGCGTGAAGCCGGAGCAGTTCCGCAAGGTGTACGAGCCGATGTTCGCGGTCGCCGTCGATACCGGCGAGCGAGCCGACCCGTTGTACGACTGGCGTCCGATGAGCACGTATATTCGCCGTCCGCCGTATTGGGAAGGCGCGCTCGCCGGTGAGCGTACGTTGCAGGGTATGCGCCCGCTCGCCGTGCTGGGCGACAACATCACGACGGATCACCTGTCGCCCTCGAATGCGATTCTGCTGGACAGCGCGTCGGGCGAATACCTCGCCAGAATGGGCCTGCCGGAAGAGGACTTCAATTCATACGCGACGCATCGTGGCGATCATTTGACCGCACAGCGCGCCACGTTTGCCAATCCCACACTGAAGAACGAGATGGTGGTGGTGGACGGCCAGGTGAAGGCCGGTTCGCTGGCGCGTATCGAGCCCGAAGGCAAGATCACGCGCATGTGGGAAGCGATCGAAACCTACATGGAGCGCAAGCAGCCGCTGATCGTGATCGCCGGTGCCGACTACGGCCAGGGTTCGTCGCGCGACTGGGCCGCCAAGGGTGTGCGGCTCGCCGGCGCGGAAGCGATCGTGGCGGAAGGCTTCGAGCGGATTCACCGCACGAATCTCGTCGGCATGGGCGTCTTGCCGCTGGAGTTCAAGCCGGGTGTGAACCGCTTGACGCTTGCCATCGACGGCACCGAGACCTTCGACGTGATCGGCGAACGCAAGCCGCGCGCCGACCTCACGCTGGTGATTCATCGCAGGAGCGGCGAGCGTGTCGAAGTGCCGGTGACGTGCCGGCTCGATACCGCTGAGGAAGTGTCGATCTACGAAGCCGGCGGCGTGTTGCAACGCTTTGCGCAGGACTTTCTGGAGTCGTCGAAGGCAGCCGCTTAATCGAACCTAACGCAGATCCGGGCGGCGTCGCGTGAGATGCCGCCCGCACATTTCAGGACACTTTCATGGCGTATCTCCCTCAGATCAAGATTGCGGCCACCTACATGCGCGGCGGCACCAGCAAGGGCGTGTTCTTCCGCTTGCAGGATTTGCCCGAAGCGGCGCAAGTGCCCGGCGCCGCGCGCGATGCGCTGCTGATGCGCGTGATCGGCAGCCCCGATCCGTACGGCAAGCAGATCGACGGCATGGGCGGCGCGACATCGAGCACCAGCAAGACGGTGATCATCGCCAAAAGCAGCAAGCCGGATCACGACGTGGATTACCTGTTCGGACAGGTGGCGATCGACAAGGCCTTCATCGACTGGACCGGCAATTGCGGCAATCTGTCGGCGGCGGTGGGACCGTTCGCGATCGGCGCGGGCCTGGTCGATCCGAGCCGCATTCCACGTGACGGTGTCGCCGTCGTGCGAATCTGGCAGGCCAACATCGGCAAGACCATCATCGGGCACGTGAAGATGACCGACGGCGCCGTGCAGGAAACCGGCGACTTCGAACTCGACGGCGTGACGTTCCCCGCTGCGGAAGTCCAGCTCGAATTCATGAACCCGGCGGCCGAAGAAGAGGGCGCGGGCGGCTCGATGTTCCCGACCGGCAATCTGGTCGACGATCTCGAAGTGCCGGGCGTCGGCACGCTGAGGGCGACCATGATCAACGCGGGCATCCCGACCATCTTCGTGGAAGCGGAAGCGATCGGCTACAAGGGCACCGAGTTGCAGGACGCGATCAATAGCGACGAGAAAGCACTCGCCATGTTCGAGACCATCCGTGCGCACGGCGCGCTGCGCATGGGCCTCATCAAGCATCTCGACGAGATCGGGACGCGCCAGCACACGCCGAAGGTGGCGTTCGTGGCGAAGCCGGCCGCTTATGTGTCGTCGAGCGGCAAGCAGATCGGCGCGGGCGACGTCGACCTGCTGGTGCGGGCGATGTCGATGGGCAAGCTGCATCACGCGATGATGGGCACCGCCGCCGTTGCGATCGGCACCGCCGCAGCGATTTCCGGCACGCTCGTGAATCTGGCTGCGGGCGGCGGCGCGCGCGAGGCAGTGCGTTTCGGGCATCCGTCGGGCACTTTGCGGGTGGGCGCGCAGGCGAGTGAGAACGGTGGCGAATGGACCGTCACCAAGGCCATCATGAGCCGTAGCGCGCGCGTGCTGATGGAAGGGTGGGTGCGGGTGCCGCAGGAAAGGTAAGTGCGCCATAGGCGGGGCATGTGCCCCGCGTTGGCGGGATGGAGCGGAATCAGGCAGCATCGGGCGGTCCGACGTCCGTCTCTCTGTTCGGCCGGCAACACAGTCCAGTGTGGCAAGCGTGCACAATCGGAGCGATATCCGGGCGGCTCCCGGCGCCTCGACATCCTGTGCGCGGCCACGGCGGCCACCGCTGCCACACTGGAGAGACAATGGGTTGGAAAAGCCTCCTGATCGAAGCGCCGGTCTGGCTGATCGGCCGCTTCTACCGTCCACGGTTCGATCCGCAACGCGATACGCCGCGCGAGATTCTGGTGCTGCGTCCCAACGATTTCGGCGAACTGCTCACCACCACACCGCTCTTCGAGGCGCTGCGCCAACGCTTTCCGACGACGCGTCTGATCGCCGGTGTCGGCAGTTGGGGCCGGCCGGTTCTCGAGAACAATCCGTTCGTCGACGAAGTGGTCGACATCGACGCACCCTGGAACAACAAGCTGGTCGCGGATCGCTCGCATCGCAATGTCTTGCGCTTTCTGTGGAAGTCGCCGCAAGTGGCGGCGCTGCGCGCGCGCGGCGGCGTCGACGTCGCGATCGACGTACTCGGCAGCTACATGGGCGCCGTGCTGATGATGCGCGCCGGCGCGCGCTATCGCATCGGCGTGCGCGGCTATCGCGGCGGCTGGAGCGGCTGCCAGCAATACATTGAATTCGCGCGGCGACAGGCCGGACGCGCCGCGCTCGCCCAAGGCGAACTGCTGGGCGCTACGGTCCTGCCGGAAGCGCGCCCGCAACTGTTCCTGACCGACGACGAACGCGCACGCGCCGCGCAAATCTGGGCAGGAGGCGGCGTTGCGCGCCGCCGCACGGTGCGCCTCGTGGTCGCCGTCGGAGCGGGCGTGCCGACCAAGGCATGGGAGCCGCGTCAGTTCGGCGCCGCGCTCGTGCAGATCGCGCAGGGAATCGAAAAGGCCGGGGATGGGTGCGATATCGTGATCGTCGGTAGCGCAGCGGATCAGAGTCGCGCGGCCGAGGCAATCGCCGCAGCGGGTCCGGGTGTAGCCGTGCGCTCAGTGGCGGGCGAGGTGCCGCTGCGGATCGTGTTCGCGTTGGTCGGGCAGGCGAGCGTGGTGCTGACGAATTCGACGATGCTCATGCATGTCGCCGCTGCGTTCAGCAAGCCGACTGTCGTCGTGATCGGCGGGAGCATCACGCGGCCGCAAGTGCACGACGCCATATGGGGTTACCCGCCGCCTTATCGCAGCGTGGCACCCGAGCAATACGTGGAGGGGCAACCCGCGCAGAACTGGCCGAGCGTCGAGCGGGTGGTGCAGGCGGTGTTGCAGTCGGCAGACGAGCAACGCGCGCGCGTCGGCGAAGTGGCTTGACTGCAGGGAGCGCATTGCGACGAGTTCGCGCATCCTGGACGAGTTGTGTGGAGAAGTTATCGCCGGGGTAAGATCCGTGTTCGACTTTGCTGCATGATTCGACTCGGCGCTCCCTTTCTTTCAGGTGACTCCCATGTTCAGGCGTTTCCCTTCTTCCGCATGTGCGGCCGTCATGCTTGGTGCGCTGGTGGCCTGTGCGACGCCGCCTGGCGGTCCCGCCGCCACGTCTTCCGGCAGTGCCAACGCCTCGATCGACCCGCCCCAGGCCGTGCAGGTGATGAAACTGGCCGCGTCCGGCGTGCAGACCTATTCGTGCGAGTTCGACTCGCAGCATCATCTGACGTGGGCGTTCAAGAACCCGCAGGCGATCCTGTTCGATACGAGCGGCCACGCGGCCGTTCGTCATGGCGCGGGTCCGTTCTGGGAAGCGGAGGACGGCAGCCGCATCGTCGGACACCTGCTTGCGCAGCGACCCAGCGATACGCCCTCGAGCATTCCGCAGCTGCTGCTCGAAACGCATAGCACGGCGGGAAGCGGCGTGTTGTCGACGGTGCGTTATGTGCAGCGCGTGCATACGGTCGGCGGCTTGATGCCTGCCGCGCCGTGTACGACCGAGCATCAATCCGGCAGCACGCCTTATCTCGCGGACTACGTTTTCTATCGGTAAGCGCGAGCGTTTTCGAATTTCCCCAAAAAGCTCCGTGCACGCCTGATTAATCCCCATTCATTGGAGTCAGCTTGTCGACGCCTCTTTCGTCTGCCGCAGTAGACGCGCTGCGTGCCCGCGCACCCGGCACGCAGAGCACCACGCATTTCAACCACGCGGGCGCCTCGCTGCCGTCGTCCGCGACGCTGGAGGCGATCCAGGCGCATCTCTGGCGTGAAGCCACAACCGGTCCCATGGAGGCCGCCGCAAGCGGGCGCGAACAAACCGAACGCGCGCGAACGCTCGCGGCTCAACTGTTCAATGCGCGACCGGAAGAGATCGCGCTGACCACCGGCAATTCGTCCGGCTGGAGCGCCGCATTTGCCGCGCTCGGTCCCTGGCAACCAGGCGATCGTATCCTCGTCGGTCGGCAGGAGTGGGGCGGCAATCTGAGTGCGATGCGTCTGGCTGCACAGCGCGACGGCGTATCGATCGAAACGATTCCCTGCGATGCGACCGGCGCAGTCGATCCGCAAGCGTTGGAAACATTGCTCGACGAGCGTGTGCGTTTGATCGCGCTCACCTGGCTGCCGGCGAACGGCGGACTGATCAATCCGGCTGCCGCAATCGGACAGGTTGCTCGTCGTCACGCGATCCCGTACTTCATCGATGCCGCGCAGGCGTTGGGGCAAGTCCCGACCGACGTCGTCGCGCTCGGCTGCGACGTGTTGACCGGCGTGGGCCGCAAGGCGCTGCGAGGACCGCGAGGCACGGGCTTTCTCTATATCCGTCAGGCGTTTCTGTCGCGCTTGACGCCCGTGCTGGTCGACAGCTGGTCGGCTCCGCTCGGCGCGAACGGCGAGCCGGTGCTGCGTGACGACGCGGCGCGTTTCGAGTCGTCGGAGAGGGCGTTGGCGCTGCATTGCGGCTTGGCCAATGCGTTGCAGGAGGCGTTGGAGATCGGCGTCGACACGATCCGTTTGCAGATCGATGGTATCGCGCAGTCGTTGCGTCAGCGGCTCTCAGCGTTGCCCGGCGTGACGGTGCTCGATCTGGGTGCGGAACGTTCGGGGTTGATCGCGTTCGACGTGGCCGGGCTCGACGCACTGACGGTGCAGCGCAGTCTTGCAGCGCAAGGCATCACGATCGGTAGCAACGGCACGCCTTACACACCGCTGGATATGGAGGCGCGCGGACTTCAGCAGATCGCCCGCGCATCGGTCAGCTATCTCACCACGGAGCCGGAGATCGACAGACTGTTGACGGGCATCCGCGCGCTGGTGCGTTGAGCGACGAATGCATTGGCAGTCCGGTGAGTTTCGCTCACATACAAGCGAAAATTTTTGATTTATCCGATCCGTCATCACGGCGTTACGCTGAAGGTTGACCGGCAAATGCCAAGGGAGACGAGATGATCGAATCGATCGATGTGCGCGCGCTCGCGAAGGGCGTGTCGCACGGATATCTGAACCAGGTCGTGGCGAACGTGAATGACCACGACGTGCACCTCAGCGTGATGCATGCGCCGTACTTCTGGCACGTGCATCCCGACTCGGATGAAACGTTCGTGGTGGTCGAGGGTACGCTCGTCATCGAGACGGACGAGGGCGCTGTCGAACTGCAAACCGGCCAGCTGTTGACCGTGCCGCGC
The DNA here is from genome assembly GCF_900996225.1 of Paraburkholderia sp. BCC1884. Taxonomy (GTDB): domain Bacteria; phylum Pseudomonadota; class Gammaproteobacteria; order Burkholderiales; family Burkholderiaceae; genus Paraburkholderia. Next base: position 8,229 of record NZ_CAAJGL010000145.1, read on the forward strand.
GGGATACGCCATCGCACGCGGCCTGGCGGCGAACGCACCGTCAGTCTGACGGTGGAGCGTCGCGACACGACAACGGTTCGATCCGACGAGCCGCTTCGATAGCAAACTTCCGCGTTCATCGACAAGCCGGTCGTGACACAGTACGCTTGATGCGCCCGGGCGGGCTCGGCACTCGAGGCCGCCGCCAAAACCATCAAGACCGGACTATTCGATGACTCGATACGTCGCTTTCCTGCGAGCCGTGAACGTCGGGGGCACCGGCAAGCTCGCTATGTCCGAACTGCGCACGATGTGTGAATCCCTGGGCTTTGTCCAGGTGCGGACCTACATCGCCAGCGGCAACGTGGTATTCGAAAGCAAACTGAAGGAAGCCTCGGTAAAGAGCAAGCTGGAACATTGCCTCGCCGACTACGCGGGCAAGCCGGTCGGGGTGCTGGTGCGCACCGGCGCGGAACTGGTCGCGGTGCTCGAGTCCAATCCGTTCAGCTCGGCTGCGTCGAATCGCTGCGTTGCGATATTCCTCGATGCAGCGCCGCCGGCCGATACGCTCAAGCAGGCGAGCGGTCAGCAGGACGAAGAGATTGCAATTGGAACCCGCGAAATTTATGTGCACTACAGCAAGGGAATCGCCCACTCGAAACTGAAGATCCCTGCCGCGAAGAATGGCACCGCGCGCAATATGAACACGGTGGCAAGGCTGGTCGAATGGGCGTTGGAAGCATAGGTGTTCGAGACTCAGGCCGCGAACATGGTGAAGCCACGCGCGTCGAACGGCAATTCGAACGCATCGAGCTCGTGCAGATAGCGTTCGACGACGCGCGAGGGCAAGGTTGCCACGTAGCCGGTTCGTATCAACAGCACCGGCACCGCGCCAACTCCCAGTTTCACTTCACGCCGTGCTTCGCCTGCCAGCGTTGCATGAAGGCGATTTCATCGTGCTGGGCCTTGATGATGTTTCTGGCCAGACGTTTCAACTCCGGGTCCTTGCCGTATTTCAACTCGACCTGCGCCATCTCGATCGCCCCCTGGTGATGCGGGACCATGTGCGAGACGAAGTCCTTGTCGGCGTCGCCGGTATAGGTGGGCGCGCTCATGTCGTGCATCATTTTGTCGTCGGCCGCCTTGAAGGCTTGCGTCGAATCGGCCGAACCGGCGAGCGACGACGCGGACATGTCCATGCCGGGCATGGACGCATGCTGCTGGGCATGGACGGGCGCCGCCGCCATGGCCAACGCCAGAGCGCTGAACAGATAGACGGAACGAAACGCGCGCAGATTATTCATCGTGGATTTCCAGTTGAGCGAAGAGAGGCAGGGTGGTCATGATGCCAGGAAACGGGCGTCTTGCCCATGCGTCCGGCAGGCGTTATCCGGGTGGATTCAGTCGTTCAGCGAAGGATGAAAGCCCGCCGCCTCGATTGCTTCGATCAGTCGGTGCGGCGCCAGCGTCGACGTGACCCTGACGATCTTGACCGGCACGTCCACCTCGATTGTGGCCGCAGGATCCTGACTCGTCACTGCGCGCGAGACTGCCTTGGCGCATCCGCCGCAGGTCATATCCGGGATGGCGAATTCCATGTTTACCTCCAATGAGAAATCTGAACCCAAGCTTGGACCTTCCCACGATGGCAAGGTCAAGCATGGATCGGAAGAATGGTGGGCGCAGATGCGCCGTGGTTCGCGCAATGCGATTTCCTGCACCCTTCGTGGATTGATTTGCGGGAGGTCTTACCGACTCTCTGTGCGCTAACTCACGAAGTTGCGCCGAACTTACTTGGACGCGTATTTGGCGGTGCTATGCTGGGGCCGCGTGGAATGAATGGCTTCATGCGCGTGGGCTTCGAACAATACGTGGATCTCGTCAGGAGCGGGGCATGTTGAGAAAGGTCGTCGATCGGGCGAAACAGATCCGACGCAGCGAGGGATTCAAGCATTCCGTGGCCACGCCGCGCCGTATCTCCCTCCACGCCAAACAGCGATTGAATCGCGGGATGTTCGCCATCGAAATTCAGGAGAACTCGGGTTTTTTCTCCGTGATGCAGATGGTGCTGTTCATTCTCATGTACTGCGAGGAGAAGTGCCTCACGCCCTGCATCAGCGCGCGGGGCGGACTTTATGGCGACCCCGAGGGCAAGCTGGACTGGTTCGGCGCTTTCTTCGAGCCGGTGCGGACCGCACCGGTTGCGGCGCTGACGCATAAGATCAGAACCTCGACGGTGCGCGACCTGGTTCAACTGGGATTTCGTCAACGCTACGAGAGCCGCCTGCAACTCAGGAGCGCAAGCGAACTTTTTTATGCGCACTATCGCCCTGCGGCGCATATTCTCGATGAGGTCGACGCAGTATGCCGCGAGTCGGGCATCGGGGCGTCGACGCTCGGCGCGCATTTTCGTGGGACCGACAAGCCGTCGGAAGCCGTACCCATTTCGTGGACGGCGTTTTGCCAGCATGTCGACGCGACGCTCGCCGACAATCCGCATCTGACCGACATCTTCGTATCGAGCGACGAACCCGCGTTTCTCGCGTTCTTCGTTGCATGGCCGTTTCGCAAGCCGGTCAAGGTCGCGCCGGCCAAGCTGCTCGCGCGCGGCAGCACGCCGGTTCACTTCAGCGGTTATCCCGGGATCGAAATCGGCCGCGAGGCACTGGTGTCAAGTCTGTTGCTGGCCAGTTGCGGCTATCTGGTGAAAACACCCTCCTATCTGTCCGCGTGGTCGAGAATCTTCAATCCTTCACTGCCGGTGAAGCTCGTGTCGCCGCCAAGGCCGGACGCGTTCTGGTTCCCCGACAGCCGTCTCTGGCTCGAACAGGCCGCGCAGGAAAAGGCGGCTTGACGCGCAGGGTTCGTCTGCGTGTCTGCGTATTTCCACGAGATTTTTATAGCTTCGGCAGTCATCTCCTCGCGGTCTTTGCGGTGCTATCCGCGTAGTCGTTGCGTGGCTCGTCGCCACATGACAGAACGGGACAGGCTGGAGCGCGTATGGCATTCGAAGAGACCAGATAGGTGCCGGAATACCGTCGAGCCTGATTAACCGCATGATCTTGCGGCTCGTGTAGAACGGGTCGAGATCGGAGGGCGAGGGCGTCCAGGTGTTCGCCGCGCGTGCTGGTCCGCGTCCCGGTTGCCGGCGAACGAGCGGTGCCATTCCGAGGCGGCGTTACGGCAGTCGCGATTCGACAGAACTTCCATAAAAGCGTAGTTTCAGCGCTATCAATTTCGCATTAAGTAGCATTTACTTTTAAACGTGTTTCGATATTGAACGCTTAATGATGGCGCGAGGTTTTAATAATCGCCGCCAAAATCCAGGAGGAACGACAAGATGAAAGCCGTCAGAATCGGTTCGCCCGCCAGCGTGGCCAATCTGCAGGTCGTCGAGATCGACGATCCCGGCCAGCCCGCTGCCGGTGAAATCCGCGTACGCATTCACGCGAGCTCGCTGAATTTTCATGACTACGGCGTGGTAAGCGGCAATCTTCCGGCGCAGGCAGGCCGCATTCCGATGGCGGACGGCGCGGGCGTCGTCGAATCGGTCGGCGAGGGCGTCAGCGGATTCGAGGCGGGCGACCACGTGGTGTCGTGCTTCTTCCCGTTCTGGGAAAACGGACCACCGGCCATCGCCGATTTTTCGACCACCCCCGGCGACGGCGTGGACGGCTATGCACGCGAGGCCGTCGTGCTGCCGGCGCATTACTTCACGCGCGCACCGCAAGGGTACAGTCATCAAGAAGCCGCCACGCTGACCACCGCCGGACTGACCGCATGGCGTGCGCTGGTTGTCGACGGTCAGATCAGGGCGGGCGCAACGGTGCTGGTGCTCGGCACCGGCGGCGTGTCGATCTTCGGCTTGCAACTGGCCAAGGCGATGGGCGCATCGGTGATCGCCACGTCTTCGTCGGATGCGAAGCTCGCGAGGCTACGCGAACTGGGCGCCGACGAAACGATCAACTACCGCGAGAATCCCGAGTGGGGCAAACAGGTCCGTCAGCTCACCCACGGACGCGGCGTCGATCATGTCGTCGAAGTGGGAGGGCCCGGCACCTTGCCGCAATCGATCACGGCTTGCCGGATCGGCGGACATATCGCCCTGATCGGTGTGCTGACCGGCCGCGCGGGCCCGGTGCCGACCGCGGCGCTGATGGCGCGGCAGCAACGCTTGCAAGGTTTGATCGTGGGCAGTCGGCAGGAGCAGCTCGACATGATTCGCGCGTTGGAGGTGACCGGTATCAAGCCGGTGATCGACAGCACGTTCAGTCTGGAAAAGCTCGCCGATGCGTTCAGGCACGAGGAGTCGGGCGCTCACTTCGGCAAGATCTGCGTGACGATGTGAGCGCGTCGACCAGGGCGTCGGCCGCTTAGGTGGGCGTCGCCAGATCCGCGAACGTGAGGCCGCTCGCTCCACAGGCATCGTTAAACGCAGCGTCGTAGCTGCAGAAAAACACCGTGCGGGTTTGGGCCAGCGTCCTGAACAGATCGACCAGCACTGCGCGTGCCGGGGCGTCCAGTCCGCCGACGGGCTCGTCGGCGATCAGCACGCGCGTGTCGCCGAGTCCGGCAGACGTGAGGAAAAACTTCTTGCGCGTGCCGAACGACATCTGCTCGAAGCGCTTGTCGAGATGCGGCGTGAGACCGAAGCGCTCCACCAGTTCCATCGTCTCATGCCCGACGCTGGCCTTTCTCGCCGACGCCACATCGTGCAGATAAGCTCGACCGGTCTGGTCCGGGTAGGTCATGCAGTCTTCGGGCATGTAGGTCAGCAAGGCTTGCGCAGCAAGCGGGGCGCTGCGCAAAGACTGACCACCGAGCCACACGTCACCGGTATCGGCCTCGATCGTGCCGGCAAGGATGCCGAGCAAGGTGGATTTGCCGCTGCCCGACTCGTCGTTCAACGCGACGCATCCTGCGACGGTGTCGTAGTGCAGTCCCTGAAAGACGATGCGCTCGTCATAGCGTTTGCTGAGTTTTTCGAATCGAAGCATAAGGTGGGATCTATTGCGCGCCCTGAACCCGCAGGTCGAGTGCGCGAGCTCGCATGTCCTGCGGACTCATGTCGAAAGCGCGACGAAACGCGCGGGTGAAGTCCGAGGCGCTACGAAAACCGAGGCCGTAGGCGATTTCCATCACCTGGAGGTGCGGGAAACGGGCCAGCTCGTCCGCGGCTTCCAGCAAGCGACGATGGCGGATATAGGCGCCGAGGCCGCCTTCGGGTTCGAACCAGCGATAGATCGTCGCGCGCTTGAGTTGCAACGCCTGAACCACACTGGTCGGCGTGAGCTCGCCATGGTGCAGATTGGCTTCCACGTAGCGGCGCACCTGGCCCATCAGCGCGGCTTGCAGGGCGGCGCGTTGCGCACCGGTCGGGCGCGCGTCCTTGCGAAAGGCCGCGATCATCAACTGGGCGCCGGCCTGCAAGCCTTCGATGGCGCGGGCCGGATCGAGCTTCGCGATGTCGCGAGCCACGGCCGCCATGTGATCCAGCGCGAGGCCGGCGAGCGGCGAGGACTGCTCGACGATGCGACCGTGTATCGCCGAGCCGTCGCGCATCGCCTCGTCTACCATCGCGGCCGGGACGAACAGACTCAGAAGCCGCGACTTCGGGCGCTCTGCGCGAAACGGCTGATTCAGATCGAACGCTGCGATGCCTTGCACCAGAACTGGCGCGCTGCGCTTCCTGCTCATGCCGGTGACGTCGCCGGCATGTCCTTCCAGAAAAGCCTGGAAGACGTAATCGCGCCGCTTGTCGGTGGACACCCGTGCAACCGAGCGTTCCAGCACCATCGAATCGGTGCTGCAGTCGGTAAAAATCAGGCCGCCACCCGCGTATAAATCGATTTCGCCGCGAAAGCCCCGGGCGATCTGCTCGTTCGACGGCGGCGCGTCGACTACGTGCCCGACCCGCTGACGCCAGGCGAGGAACTGCTGGTCGGCGGCGAGTCCGTGCGTGCTGAAGCGGCTCGTCGCAATGGCGGAGCACGAATCGGCTGCGGCAGCCGCGGCCAGATGTTCCGGCAGTGAGCGCTGGTTCATGGACGATGGTTGAAGGCGAAGAATGCGACGGCTGCAAGTGGGGCACGCCAAACCCGCATTTTGCAGCAAACGGGCAAGTTTTGAGACAGACAGTCAAGCCTGTCAAAAAAGCAGCGCTATCTTCGCATGATTAGATGCAGATCGCTTTCGCCACACGGCGTGGTCAATCGTCCACCGCCTCCGTACCGGAACCGCAACTGCGCGCAAAACCGCGCCAACCAGAGACAACGGGCGCAAGGGTGCGAGGTTCATGCTTTGCCAGCAGGCAATTCACGGGGTAAGGATGATGAGCGGCACGACCAGGGAAGCGACCGTCCAACGGGGCGGGCGGCGTCCGGCCAGTCTGGTGGACAGCCAGTTGCAGCATCTCGAAAGCATGGTGGAGTATCTGGCGCGCGGGGGTGCGGCAGAAGGGGGACATCCACTCGACCATGAGTATTGGGAGAAGCGGCTCCGCGTTCTGGAAGAAACGCACGAGTTAATTGCCAGCCAGCGCAGGCGCCTGTCGCGATTGAGCGACAGGTTGGCAGGCGAACTGCGGATCGGGCTAAAAGAGCGCGATGCCGCCTGAATCGGCCGAAGCAAAAGGAATGCGAGGACCGGGGTTAAGCGCTGGAGACCTTGATCGATGCAGGCCGCATCGGTCATCAAAAAATCAGAAGAACCTGAGAGAAAAAACGGCGGTGGAGCGAACGGGCCCCAAGAGGCGCGTCGCCCATCGACCCCGCCATCCTGCTCGGTCTTGCCCCCTACAGCGCTTGTCGGCTGGCGGCCAGGATTCGGCTTTTTACGCCGCCGATGCATCCAGCGCCGCAATTTCACAGTAAAGCTAGACGGGAGCCCGCCGCTCGACGCGCGCGCCTTCACCTGTTCGATGCTGTCCCTTAATCAGACGATGATCTGTAATTCTGACCGCTTTTAAATAGGGTGCGGTTAATATTAGTTATCCAAAATACGCAACGAATTTAGTGCTGATAAACTGGGCGACGGAGCGAGAAAACAGGTTGGTTTTACCGCCTGCCCGTTCCCTGAATACGGCGTTTCAATTCGCCGGATAGTCGGTAGAAACAGGCTTTTTCTGTGATTTGGAAGGACGCGTCGCCACGGCATACTGCGCATGGGCGATCGCTCGAGAGGACGAAGGTTGGCTGTCCTCCTTCCGGCACGCACGGTGTCGCATCAGCCGATTCCCCCGCCCACTCTGCCCATCTGATTTTGACAAGTATCGGGGCTCGCTTTGAGCCCGTTTTTGGAAGTGACTCATGAAGCCGGGAAAGAATCTGCTTGGTAAGAACCGTACGCGCAAGTTTGCGTGGACGCTGGGTGCGGCACTCATCGCCGCGATACTCGCTGTTTGTCTTTGGCATTATCACCAGCGCAACGTGCAAGTGCCGCCGGCGCTTACGGGTGTCGCCAATCAGATGCGCCACGATCCTTCGGCGTGGACTCGTGAAGAGAAAGACGCGTCGCAAATGCTGCGCGATATCAACAGTGCGAATGTCGCTGCGATCGGCGTGAGCCCCAGCGCGATTCTGGTGTCACGACGCGACGGCTCGAAGTACTTCGTCACCGATCACAACGCCACCTTCTCGCACGCGCTCCTGCTTGGCGAACCGAAGACCGACCAGGCCGCTGCGTACCAACTCGTGTGGCTTCCCGACGCGGATATTCGCACCGGCGGCGCGCGCTGGGCTCACGTGTTCGACCAGACTCGCGACGCCATCAGTCTGCTGCTGCCGCTGCTGCTGGTCGGCGGCATGCTGTGGTTCATGCGTCGCGAAATGCGCGGCGGCGCCAAGCTGCTCAGCAAGGCACCCACGCTCTGTTTCGACGACGTGATCGGCGCGGGCGAAGCGAAGGCCGCGCTCGCGGACATTCGCGGCTATCTCTCCGATCCGAAACAGTTCACCTCGATGGGCGTGCGCGCGCCGTGCGGCATTCTGATGGTGGGCGGCCCGGGCGTCGGCAAAACGCGGCTCGCGCAGGCGCTGGCCGGGGAATGTGGTGCCAGCTTCATCTCGATCACGGGCAGCTATTTCAGCGCGAAGTACTACGGTGTCGGCATTCAGAAGGTCAAGCATCTGTTCGAGCTGGCGCGCAAGAATGCTCCCACCGTCATTTTCATCGACGAAGCCGACGGCCTCGCGAAACGCACCGACACGGGCGGCGGTCCGGTCGAAGCCGAAAGCAACCGCATCATCAATCAGCTGCTCGCGGAAATGGACGGCTTCGCGTCGAACGAAGGTGTGATCATCGTCGCCGCGACCAATCACCCGGACAACCTCGACGAAGCCTTGCGCCGGCCGGGCCGCTTCGATCGTACGGTGCAGGTTCGGCTGCCCGACCGCGAAGACCGCGCGAAGATTTTCCGTTTCTACGCGGAGAAGCTCAAGTCGAAAGCCGCCGACATCGACTACGACCAACTGGCACGCCTTACCACGGGCCTGTCCCCGGCTACGGTTGCGATGGTGGTCAATCAGGCGGGGCTGGTCGCGCGCAAAGCCGGCGAAAGCGAAATCGCGGCGAAGCATTTCATGGAAGCGATCAAGATCGCCCGCATCGGCGACGTGAGCGGCGCGGAGCGCGCGCTCACGGAAGACGAGCGTACACGGATCGCCGTGCACGAAGCAGGGCACGGGTTGGTAGCCGCGGTGCTCGGCACCGGCGTGCTCGAAGAAGTCACGATCCTGCCGCGTGGCGGCGCGTTAGGCGTTGCGCTCATCACCAAGGCGCAGGATAAGCATCTCTACCGCGAGACTGAAATTCGCAACGAAATCCAGGTTCTGCTCGGTGGGCGCAACGCGGAAATCCTCATGTTCTCCGAAGCTTCGAGTGGCGCCGCATCCGATTTGCAGGAGGCGTCGCGCATCAGCCTGGACATGGTGTCGAAGTTCGGTTTCAACCGTGACGGCGATCTGTTCAGCCTGGCGGCGCTTCCACAGCAATACGCGGGCTTGCAGATGAAGAGCGCCATCGAGCACGCCAACGTGCTGCTCAAGGAATTGAATGAGCTGTGCTACGCGCTCCTGCACGCCTACGAGCCGGTGCTACGCGCCATCGCCGACGAATTGCTCGAACACGAAACCGTCCCCGGCGAAACCGTGTACCGGCTGATCCGCGAGCATAAGAACACGCTCACGATCGTCCACGACGAACCGGCAGCGGCCTGAAGCCAAGGCCGCTTTACGCGAAGTCGGATCGGCCCGGCGGCGGCACGCCGGCGGGTGTGTCGGTGTCGCCCAACACCTCGTCTGCCGGGTTGTCGGCCGCTACGGAATCTTCGCCTTTTTGCGGTAACGGCTGATCGAGACCGGGTTCGACGGGCGTCGGGATAGCGTCGCCGATCGGCTTGGAGACGTCTGTGGGGCGAGTGCCTGGGTCTTCATCGGCCCGGTGTTCGGGTTCATGCGGGGGATTCGGCGTATGGGCCACGAGCGCTCTCCAGTTCAAGGTAATACCTTGGGGCAGCAAGCCATGTACCACGGGCCGGGCTCGCCGGCCTCAACCTCTTCCCCCCGCCGCCTACAGAACGCCCGACTTCCAGATCATCTGCGCCGCAGCCGCCATCACGAATACCAGCACCAGGATTCGGAACGCGCCTGGCGGCAGCCGGTCCCGCAATGGCCGCACCAGCAGAATGCCGATGATTACCGGCACGCTCGCGCAAGCCGAGATGGCCAGATCGCTCCAGCTGGCGTGCGCGCCGCCGCTGAAAGTGGCGACCAGCGTGATGATCGACACCACGAGAATGATTGCGATCTGCTTGGTGAATACCTTTCCGGTGGCGCCGGTGGCGATCAGATACATCGCCAGCAAAGGGCCGGGCACCGAGGCAATGCTCTCCATCACCGCCGCGCCGAATCCCAACCCAAAACCGGCCGGTTTGGCCCATCTGGGCGTCAACGTCAGCCGGGGCGAAGCCAGTAGCAGCAGCGCCGCGATCATCAGCAGACCGCCCGCCGCCGCTTGTGCGCGATGCGGCGCCAGCGAGATCAGGACCGTCACGCCGACCACGTTGCCGATCACGGTGCCGAGCAGCGGCGCGGCGATGCGCCGGACGGTCGGTAGCAGCTCGCCGCCTTCGAGCGCTTGCGGGATATTGCCGAGGATGATCGGCATCGAGAGCAGCAGCACAGCGTCTTTGACCGGCAGAAAGTGGCTGAGGATCGGCATCGCGACGAGCGGCACGCCGATACTGACGACGCCTTTGACCATGCCGCCGATCAGGAGCGCGGCCGCGATGCCCAGCAAGGCGTAGGTGTCCAGCGCCTGCAGGTTGGTACCCAGCACGCCGTTGGCGAAAGTGAAATGAGACATCGTCGAAGTCCGCGGGCCAGGCGCGCGGACCGGATGAACGGGAAGTCGCGCGGGCAGTGGCGTGTTTTTATCGTTCGGCCGGTTCAGTGCCCGCGTGTCGTGCAAGGTCGGAAGCGGCCAGCCAGGTGAGGCCGCATGATACCGTGCCGCCGCATCGGCCGCCTGCGAGGGGTCGCGGGCGCAGCCTCAGGCGCGCTTCGTCAAACGGCGTCGGACGCCGTCCGGTCCTTTCCTGATACACGCCCGTCGCGCCCGTCCCTCGCCGGGCGGCCGTCGGCCGATGCCTGCTGCGCCGCCGTCATGGAAGACGCCTGCGCAGCAACAGCAGGCGCGCGCCTTGTTTTCAGACGAAGAATCGGCTCCTCGATCAGCCGCCACGACAGCAACGCAAGCGCGAGCGAAATCGCAAACGATGCCGCGACGCCGACCGCGTGTGCCCACACCGGCACCGTGCCGCCGAACAGCGCCGCTGCGTGATGGTTGCGCGTCAGGTCGGGAATCAGGTTGTGATACAGATAAAAGCCGTAACTGATGCGGCCGAGACCCGCCAGCCAGGCCGTCTCCAGAAACCCGATCACAGCGCTGTTGCGGCAGCAGGCAAGCGAACACACGAACGCCGCGATAGCGACGCCATACAAGGCATTCAACGCGGTGTAGAGCAGCGGATTGTCCAGTTCGCTCCAGCGCGGCTCGGTCGCGCAGAAGGCGACGAGGCACAGACTCAGCGCGAACAGCGTCGCGCCATGCCCGAGCCGGGCGCGCACGCGCGCGGCGTCGCCGGCGATCGCCAGGCCGCCCAGGCCACCCAATGCCAGCAGCCAGAAGTTGGTGAGCGGGTGCGTGTAGATCGTGATGTCCTGCCAGTGCGCCGCGCGCATCGTCAGCAACGACAGCAGTCCGATCGCGACGATCACCCAGCACACCGCGCGGTGCCGGCGCGTCGCCAGCAGCAACAATAGCGGCGCGAGCACGAGGTAGAACTGCTCCTCGATCGCGAGACTCCACAGATGCGAGTAACGCCCCGGCCAGTAATGCAATACCGAGCCGATCCAGATATCCGACAGATAGGCGAAATGAAACGGCATGCCGCTCGCCAGTTCCGGACTGGCGAAGCCGAACGCCATCAGCACACACATCACCAGCAGCATCAGGTAATAGATCGGGAAGATGCGCAGTGTCCGGCGAAACAGGAAGCGCTTCAATTCGGCGCCGACCCTGCTGCCGCCTGTCTCGATGCGCGCGCGTTGCGCGGCGAGAATGCCGATGATCAGAAAGCCGCTGAGCGCGAAGAAGATCCAGACGCCGAGATGACCGATTTCGCCAATGTCGCCAAACAGGCGATGCTGGAAGAAAACCATCAGAACGGCAATGGCGCGCAGACCGTCGAAGCCGGCAATCCTGTTAGTGGTGGGTTCATGCATGAGCCCATCCTACGATGAAAAAAAGCGAAAAAAATCGCGCGATACATTCAGTTAATCATTTTCGCGGGCATTACCGATCGACATGGCAGCGCGGTCATTTAAAGCCGCAAAACTTTCCGCGAATTGAGGACGTGGCGACTCAGTATTACCGCACGCCGACATCTGAATTTCAAATGACCCGCGCGGCGGAAGTCGTCAGAGGCGGCTTGTCAGCGCAGGCGAGCGCGCCGCACGGCCACGGGCGGAACGTTTTATTCTGATGCGGTTCCTACGAGGAACAGCGGCGCAATGCCGCCTTGTACGGTGTGCCGCGCCGGCGCGCCATCCTGCGAGAGAGTCAATGGAAACCCGTCGGGAACGCTCGATCGAAGTGGATTTTTTCCGCGGCATCGTGTTGATCGTCATCGTGCTGGATCACATGCCGGGCAGCATGTTGTCGCATCTGATGCTGCACGCCTATGCGCTATGCGATTCGGCCGAAGTGTTCGTGTTTCTCGGCGGCTATGCCTCCGCCGCCGCCTACACGGCGGTGTTGGCAGGCCGCGGCGAGGGCGCGGCCAAGATGCGTTTCGTCAGAAGGTGTTGGGAAATTTACCGCGCCTATCTGTTGACGGCGGTGCTGACGCTGGTCTCGGGCGCCGTGCTCGCGCTGCTGCATCTGAACGGTCCGATGGTCGAGTTGACCGGCTGGCCGCCTTTCGCCATGCAACCCCTGCGCGAGGCGTTCGAAATCGCGGTGCTGCGACGCCAGCCGTATCTGTCGAGCGTACTGCCCATGTACGTGATCTTCGCGTTGTGCGTGCCGTTCGTGGTGCCGCTCGCACGACGCTCGTCGCTGACGGCGCTCGCCCTGAGTGTGGCGGTCTGGGCGCTGGCCCGGCCGCTCGCGAGTCTCTTCAGCATTGACGACATGGCCGACTGGGCTTTTAATCCGTTTGCGTGGCAACTGATGTTCGTTTTTGGCATTCTGTGTCGCGTGCAACCGATCGGCGAGCGTTTTCACGCGACCCAAACCGCGCGCTGGCTCACGCGGATTGCCGTGGTGTCCGTGCTGGCCTTCGCCGTTGTTAAACTATTCGTGCTGACGCAACCTTTGCCCGGCACACTCAAACAGAATCTTTCCGCAGACCGCGTGATCAACTTTATCGTCATCGCCTGGCTCGCCGCGCAATTCGTGCGCATGGGCAGCATCGCCTGGCTGGCGCGGCGCCTGCCCGCCGTCGTGACCGTCGGCCGCACCGGGCTCGTGTGCTTCGTCGCCGGGACGGTGGTGTCGCTCGTCGTCGATACGGCGACGCCTCATACGTTTCATGGTTTTCGCGGCGTGCTGATCGGACTCGGCGGCGATCTGGTGGCGATCGGCGCCTTGCTGATGATCGCGCGCGGCTGGCATGGCTGGAAGAAATCGCAGCAAGCGGGCGCGGCGGCCAACGGCGCGGGATACGGATGAGGGCGCGCGGGCGCTCCGTGCTTTCGACGCGATATGCACGCACGACCTCCCGGGTGGTCGTGGCGTTGTTGTGGATGGCCGCTCGACCGGCCCTGGCGGCAGGCGCGGAAGCCCCACTGGCGATGCGCTGCGCGGAGTTCGCGGGCGCCGTTCTGCCGCCCGAACTGATTGCCTTGCCGAGCGCCGGCGTGCAGATCGAAAGCGCGGCAATGGTCGGTGCCACGGCGCCCGGCAATCAGCAAGGCGGCGAGTACTGCCGTATTACCGGCCGCATCAAGGCGCTCAAAGCCGCCACCCCCGATATCCGCTTCGACCTGAATCTGCCGCGCCACTGGAACGGCCGAGCGCTGCAGATCGGTGGCGGCGGCTACAACGGCACGGTGGTGAGCGGCACGGGCGTGATGCCGTTTTCGCCCAATCGCGCGCCGCTCGCGCAGGGCTATGCGACCTTCGGGGACGACTCGGGGCACGTGGGCGATTCGTCGGTGGCGGTGTTCGGTCTGGTCGACGAAGCGGTGACGAATTTCGGCTATGCGCATCTGAAGAAGACGCACGATGCCGCGCTTGCGCTGATTGCGCGCGCCTATGGCCGGCCGCCGCAGCGCATGTATTTCGCCGGCGGCTCGACCGGCGGGCGCGAAGGCTACACCGTCATGCAGCGTTTTCCCGACGACTACGATGGCGTGATCGCCAATTCCCCCGCACTCAATTTCTCCGGCGTGCGCCTGCTCGGCGTGAAGCTGGGCCAGGCCGAATACGCGACGCCGGGCGGTTTCATTGCGCCCCTGACTCTCGAACACGTGTATCAGCGAACGCTCGCGGCGTGCGACCGGCTCGACGGTGTGGCGGACGGCATCGTCAGCGATGTGGCCGCGTGCCGGGAGCAGGAGCCGGAGATCATTGCCTCGCTGCGTTGCGCGGGGCATGCGCCCTCGCATGACGAATGCCTCACGGACCCGCAGCTTGCCACCTTGCTCGTGATGCGTGACGGACTGTCTTTGCCCTACCACCTGGCGTGGGATGTCACTGGCTATCACGGCTACAACATCTTCCAGGGTACGCATCTGACCGGCTTCCTCGGGCTTGCGCATCAGGCAGAGCGTTTGCCGGTGCCGACGTTCTTCGCGAACGGCTATCTGTTTGCACAAGGCGACGGCTATATCCGCTATTTCGTCACGCACGACGCGGAGTTCGATTCGCTACATTTCGATGTGCAACATCCCGGCAAATATCGCGCGCAACTGATCGCGCTGTCGCAGACCATCGGCGCGATGAACCCGGATCTCTCGCGCTACATCGCGCGCGGCGGCAAACTCATCACCCTGCAGGGTCTCGCCGACGAAGTCATCAGCCCGAATCAGACCATCGCTTATTACGAGTCGCTGATCGATCGCTTCGGCGCTGACCAGGTCAATTCGTTCATGCGTTTGTACATGGTGCCGGGATTTCAGCACGGCAGCGGCGTCTTCATTCCGTCGGTGGATCTGCTCGGCGTGCTGGATAACTGGGTGACCAGAAGCGTCTCGCCGGAGACGCTGACGGCAACCGACATCGCGCCGGCAACCAACGGACGCTCGCGGCCTTTGTGCCGCTATCCGCAGTTTCCGCGCTATGTCGGCAAGGGCAATGTGAATCTCGCCAGCAGCTTCGCGTGTGCCGAGCCGTGATTTCTCATCGTGGTGAAAGCGCCGGACTGCAGTTCTTGCAAACACTCTATCGAGATGGAAAAGACAAGGGCGGCGACGCCTGTAAAAAAGCGCCGCCGCCCGCATCGACGGTCGAGCTTACTGGCCGTTCTGCATCGTTCCGTTCGATCCATTCGTTCCGTTCATGCCCTTACTCATGCCATTGCCGGCGCCGTTGTTCATGCCGTTGCCCGTGCCGCTGGTCGAGCGATTCATCGACGGGCTGTTAGGCGTCGCACCGGTACCGGTGCCGATGCCGCCGCCGGTGGCGGTCACGCCCGGCGAGCCGTAGCCGGAACTATTGGGGCTCTTCATCGAGTTCGGGCCGACACCTGGCGCAGCGGTGCCGCCCGCGCCGCCCGTCGTGCCGCCGCCTGCGCCAATGCCGCTACCGCCCGCGCCACTGCCGCCCGCGCCGCCACCACCGCCGGCTCCGCCACCAGCTTGCGCATAAGCGCCGCCCGACAATGCCATCACGAGCGCCGAAGCAAAAATCGTCTTGGTAATGTGTTTCATGGTTCGCCTCCATAAGGTCGGATTCATTCCACGCAAGCGCCTGTCGCTCACATGATTGAATCGCCGCAAGCGGTGTGCCTCGGTCGCACACGCGTGCGTGGCATGCGCAACCCGTCTTTTTGCATTGCAGCGAAAACGGTCGCTGTTACCGCTTCGACCCGCGCGCCCGAAGAGTTTGCCTGCCGACCGCTTCCCCTACGTATTCACGGTGCAATGCCGGGAAGCGCTGCACGCTTTCGCGCTTTCCATTACATTGCGGGTGCGGTGGCGTTCCAGCACTGCTCCCTCCACTCGAACAACGGTGTCTGCCATCGTCGAATCCATGCAGCCAATCGTCTCCGTCACGAACCTGTCCAAGACTTACGCCACGGGTTTCCAGGCGCTCAAGAACATCAATCTGGCGATCAATCGCGGAGAAATCTTTGCCTTGCTGGGGCCGAACGGCGCGGGCAAGACGACCCTCATCAGCATCATCTGCGGCATCGTCAACGCCAGTTCAGGCAGCGTGATGGTGGACGGCCGCGACATCGCCACCGACTATCGCGGCGCGCGTTCGCTGATCGGCCTCGTGCCGCAGGAGCTGACCACCGACTCGTTCGAAACCGTCTGGGCTACGGTCTCGTTCAGCCGCGGCCTGTTCGGCAAGCCGAAAAACCCGGCTTACGTCGAAAAGGTATTGCGCGATCTCTCGTTGTGGGAGAAGCGCGACAACAAGATCATCACGCTGTCGGGCGGCATGAAGCGCCGGGTGCTGATCGCCAAGGCGCTCTCGCACGAACCGCGCGTGTTGTTCCTCGACGAACCCACCGCGGGCGTGGACGTCGAGCTGCGGCGCGACATGTGGAAGCTGGTGCGCTCGCTCGCCGAGAGCGGCGTGACGATCATCCTCACCACGCACTACATCGACGAAGCCGAGCAGATGGCCGACCGCATCGGCGTAATCAGCGGCGGCGAGATCATGCTGGTCGAAGAGAAAACGGAGTTGATGCGCAAGCTCGGCAAGAAGCAGCTCGCGCTGCAACTGGAAAGTCCGCTCGAGCAGGTGCCGGCATCGCTCGCGGGATACGGGCTGGATGTCGCGAAAGGCGGCAACGAGTTGATCTATACGTACGAAGGCGAAGGCGGCCGCACCGACATCATCGCGCTGCTCAAGGCGCTCGACGACGCCGGCATCCGCTTCAAGGACCTGCATACGACGCAGAGTTCGCTGGAAGACATCTTCGTCAGTCTGCTTCGAGGTGACCAATGAATCTCTACGCCATTCGCGCGATCTACAAGTTCGAGATGGCGCGCACCTGGCGCACGCTGATGCAGAGCATCATCGCGCCGGTGATCTCCACCTCGCTTTACTTCGTGGTGTTCGGCGCGGCGATCGGCTCGCGCATCAAGGAAGTGGACGGCATCAGCTACGGCGCGTTCATCGTGCCGGGCCTGATCATGCTGTCACTGCTGTCGCAGAGTATTTCCAATGCGTCGTTCGGGATTTACTTTCCGCGCTTTACCGGCACGATCTACGAGTTGTTGTCGGCGCCGGTGTCGTACCTGGAGATCGTCGTGAGTTATGTGGGCGCGGCGGCCACCAAGTCGATCCTGCTCGGGCTGATCATTCTCGCCACCGCCGGACTGTTCGTGCCGCTGCAAGTGCAGCACCCGTTCTGGATGATCCTGTTCCTCGTGCTCACCGCAGTGACGTTCAGTCTGCTCGGGTTCATCATCGGCATCTGGGCGGATAGTTTCGAGAAGCTGCAACTGGTGCCGCTCCTGATCATCACGCCGCTGACGTTTCTCGGTGGGAGTTTCTACGCGATCAATATGCTGCCGCCGTTCTGGAAAGTCGTGACGCTGTTCAATCCGATTGTCTATCTGGTGAGCGGCTTCCGCTGGAGCTTCTACGGTCTCGCGGATGTGAACGTCGAAGTGAGCCTCGCCATGACTGCGCTGTTTCTCGCGGTGTTTCTCGTGATCGTCGCGTGGATCTTCAAGACCGGTTATCGACTCAAGACCTGAATCCGCCGCACGCGTGCCCGACATGCGAAACTAACGGCCACCCTTACTACGGAGCCGCTAGCCATTATGTCCGTCGATCTGAGTCTGATTGAGCGAAGCGCGTGCGAAGTCGTCGATCTGTTGCGCGAGGAAGCAGTCAGTCCGCATGACCTGCTCGACACGCTGGCCGAGCAGGTGGCGCGTGTCGAGTCGCAGGTCAACGCGCTGCCCACGCTGTGCTTCGAACGCGCCCATGAGCATGCCGATGCGCTGCTGAAAAAGCCGGTCGCCGAGCGCGGCCTGCTATGCGGCTTGCCCGTGCCGATCAAGGATTTGACCGATGTGGCCGGGGTGCGGACCACACGCGGCTCGCTGGTCTATCGCGATCGCATTGCGCCGACCTCGGACGCCGGTGTCGCCTTGCTCGAAGCGCGCGGCGGCGTGGTCTATGCGAAGTCCAACACGCCGGAGTTCGGCTCGGGCGGTCATACGTACAACGGCGTGTTCGGCATCACGCGCAATCCGTGGGATCTGTCGCGTTCGGCGGGCGGTTCGTCGGGCGGCGCGGCAGCCGCGTTGGCCTCGGGCACGGCGTGGATCGCGCAGGGCTCCGATCTGGCCGGCTCGCTGCGTACGCCCTCGGCGTTCTGCGGCGTGGTGGGGCTGCGTCCCACACCTGGGCGTGTCTCGTATGGTCCCACCGCGAATCCCTATGACACCCTCGGCATTCACGGCCCGATGGCGCGCAACGTAACGGACGCGGCGCTCCTGCTCGACGCGATGTGCGGCGACGTGCGATGCGCGCCGCTCTCGCTCGGCGAAACCTCCCGTTCGTTTCTCAGCCATGCGCGCCGCCCGCAGCGGCCGGCGCGAGTCGCGTTCAGCGAGGGCCTCGGCATCGCCCGCGTCGAGCCGGAAATTCTCGTGATTTGCCGCCAGACCATGGAGCGGCTGACGGCAGCCGGAGTCGGCGTGGACGAGAGCGATCTCGATCTGAGCGGCGCGCAAGCGGCATTTCATACGTTGCGCGGCATCGCGTACGGCACCCGCTACGAAGACGTGCTCGCCCAGCATCGCGACGTGCTCAATCCCAACGTGGTCTGGAACATCGAGTTCGGTCTGCAACTAGATGGCGCAGCGGTGCGCTCGGCGCAGCGCACCCGGGCCGAACTGTTCTACAAGGCCAACGCGCTGCTGGAGCGTTACGACGTGTTGATCTGTCCGGCCTCGATCGTGCTGCCGTTTCCGGTCGAAGCGCGCGATATCCGCGATGCCGTCGGTCAGCACTTCGAGACGTACATCGACTGGCTCGCGATTACGTATGCACTCACGCTCACCGGTCTGCCGGTTATCGCGATTCCGTGCGGGATGAGCGCGAGCGGTCTGCCGGTCGGCATTCAGATCGTCGGCAAGCCGCGTGGTGAAGCGGCGTTGTTGTCGGCGGCGCGCGCGATCGAAGAGATCATCGGGCCGTGGGCCAAGGGCAAGCCGCAGGCGCGGTGAGCGTGTTCTGCCGCGGTCCGCGCAGGGAAAGCCGCGACCGGTGCCCCATGCGCACCGGCCGCGCCTCGCCTCGACACCCCCGTTTACCGCTTAAGTCACATACGCCTGAGCGACGTTGATCAACTGCACGCGATTGCGCACCTTGAACAACTGCCGCAGACGGCGCAGGTGATAGTCGACGTTATGCGGCGACAGCCCGAGAAAGTACGCAATCTCCTTATCGCGCTGACCCTGCACCACCGCCTTGAGCACCGCGTGCTGCAGATCGCTCAACGCCACGCGCTGCTGCTGCGCGGGCGCAATGCCGATCACGCTTTTAGCGTGCGTCCAGATGAACTCGTGGACCGTGTGCGCGAACATCAAGGTTTCGGCGACGATCGACTCGGTCATCCAGCGCGGATTGCCGATCTCCGAGTTGAAGCACAGGCTCGCGCTCAACTCCGGCTCGGGCAGCGGCATCTGCGTGAGGATGCCGCTCTTGCGCCCGGTCGTCTCCAGCATGTCGATCAGGCCGCCCAGCCGCTCGCTGCGCATTTGCGCACGCGGCAGATCGGCGCGCATGTCGGCGGTATTCCAGAGGAACGGCATACCGGTCGGCGAGGCCAGCGCGACGCGCGGGTCCAGCTCGAAATAGCGCTCGCGGAAATACCGCGTGAGCCAGCTCGGCGACTCGTAGCTGGTCAGCACGAACATCGTCTTGTGATTCGCCGAGGTTCGCGTGGCGCTGTAACTGAACGAATCGAAGCCCAGTTGCTTGATGCGCTGCCGGACGAATTCCATGCGGTCCTGCGCAGTGCCAAAACGCACCAGCGGACTGATGACGGGCGCGGCCCGGCGCGCGGCGGGTGAGGGCGTGCCGATCTCCTCCTCGGTGAAGAGCGTGAGGAAGCCCGTGGACGCCGTGCCGGTTGCAGCACGGTGTGATGCTCTGGATGCTTCAGCCGCGTGGGCTGATTTCCCGGACTGCCGCAGGCCGGCCGGGTAAGCCGGTTGTGCGGCAGCCGCCGAGGTGTAAGCCGCCGACGCCTGCCCGGCTTCGCCTTGCGGCGAACCAGTCAGCCAATGCGGCAGCGTATCGCATTCGTGTTCCATGAAACGGTAGCTCCGGCGTTCGAAAAGCGTGAAGGACGACAAGCTGAATGATTAGCTATTTCCAAAAATTACGGTAGCCGGTTCCTTGCTATCATTTTTGGGATCTTGCTTCGACAGCAGAACGGCAACACGGATGGGGCAAGGTTTTCTCATTGGCATACGGCACCTCCCAGGGAATGAACGTGATGGCACGAATTCCAAAGCTGACAACGACGCTCGCCAACGACCGCTACATGGCGGGCCAGAAACTGGTGTCGAGCGTGGATCGCCCGTGGCGGCACCTGGTGCTGCGCTCGTATCTGGAACCCGACGAGCAGGAACTGCTGGAGGCGCCGGGCCTGCAAGATCTCACGCTGATGACGCTCGCGAGCGGCGCCGAACACCTCGAACGCAATCTCAATGGGCGCTGGGAACGCGCCGATCTGCACGCCGGCGATGTCTGGTTCGTGCCGCCCGCGCCGATTTCATGGCGCTGGCACTCGATCAGCGATGAACCGCTGTCCACCGTCCATCTGCATATCGAGCGCGGCCTGATCGACAGCGTTGCCGATCAGATGGAACTCCAGGGCTCGCGCGAGTTGTCGCTCGGCGATGCGATGCAGTTCCAGGATCCGCTGATCGCCGCGACGCTCGGCGCGTTGCATCGCGCTGCCGCCGATCCGGCCGACTCGCGCCTTTATGTCGACGCGTTGGTTCATGCGCTCGCGGCGCACCTGCTGCAGCATTATTCACGCGACCGCCGCGCGCGCGGCGCACTGCCCGCGCAGCCCGAGCGGCTGGTGCCGCGCCGGATTCGCCGTGTGACCGACTACATCCGCGCCAATCTTGCCGCCGATCTGGCGATCAGCGAACTGGCTGCGCAGGCCGGATTAAGCAGCTTCCATTTCGCCCGCGTGTTCCGCCTCGAAACGGGTGAAACGCCGCATCAGTTCGTTACGCGTTTGCGGCTCGAAGAAGCGGCGAGGCTCTTACGCGCCACCGATCAGACCGTGCTGCAGATCGCGCTGGCGGTTGGTTTCGAGAATGCCAGCCATTTCTCCGTGCAGTTCAAACGTGGCTATGGCGCGACGCCGCTCGCCTACCGGCTGCGCGGCTGAACGCTGGATGGCGCGGGGCGTAGTGGATAAAGCGGAACGGCCGGCGAAGGTGTGAGGTTACGACAACCAGAGGTACAGTCCCAATGAGCCGCCAGGCCAGGAACCACGCGCCTCTCGCAGTGTGCGGTGCATTGCGTGGCTTGCAAACTACGAACTTTCGTGGCGACGACATGGCCGGACCTGGCATGCGCGTGCCGCGATGGGCTCCCGGCGTATTTTCAGGCCGTGACTGGCCAACTGGTCCAACTGGCCTGACCGGGTTGGCGGCAAGTGTATCTGTCTAAGCCTTGCACAGGACGACAGAATCATGCGCCTGCGCGCTTCGTGCCAGCCGCGTCTGACCGACCCTTCCATTCAACCGTCACACTGGAAATCTTGCGATGACCCGACTTCGAATCACCTCCGGCAGTCACGTGTTGACTGCCGAAACGCATCCCGACGCGCCGCAAACCGTCGCCGCTTTCCTGAAACTTCTGCCGTATCGCCAGAAGATCATTCACGTGCGCTGGAGCGGGGAAGGCTGCTGGGTGCCGCTCGGTGACTTCAAACTCGAGAACGACGGCGGCGCGGTCGGCTTCGAGAACCACACGAGCCATCCCTCGGTGGGCGACATCCTGTTCTACCCGGGCGGCTATAGCGAGACCGAGATCATTCTCGCGTATGGCTCGTGCTGCTTCGCCAGCAAGATGGGCCAACTGGCGGGCAACCATTTCCTGACCATCGTCGAAGGCAAGGAGAAGTTGCGCGAGCTCGGTACCAAGGTGCTGTGGGAAGGCGCGCAAGACGTGCTGTTCGAAAAGATCTAACGCGCGACCTGACGCGCGTGAGCGGCACGCACGTCGTAACCCTGGTTAATTTTTGTTCCGTAAATCGCGCATACTGGAGGCGACTGAGCGGCTCGTTAAGCGCTCACGTTATACCCTCTGAGTGTCTTGCGGGCGCGGTTCGCCATCGATGCGGCCAGCTCAGGCGAGGCACGGAACAGCTATTTTCGCCGCCAGACGGCGCCAGGTCTCCTCTATGACGGACTCGCACGTACTGCCGCTCGCCGCCTTCGCCGCTCAGGTGCGCCTGCAACAGGTCGATCTGACCGAGCGCTGGATGAAGGCCGTCTTTCACGACGCTGAACTGACCGAAGCCGACCGGCTGACCTACGAACAGTTAGCCGACCACATCCCGAACATCCTCGACGAAATCTGCAGCGTGCTCGAGAACCAGGACCTCGACCAGGCCGAAGGGGCGATCGAGCGCGACGCGCGTCTGCACGGCAAGTTGCGCTGGAAGCAGGGCTACCGGATCGACGAACTGGTGCGCGAACTCGATCTGTTTCGCCAGATGCTGAGCGGCGCGGTCGTCGAATACAGCGAGTCGCGGCCGTCGTTCACGCGGCGTCACGAAGAGCGCGCCCGCCATTTCATCGACGAAGCCGTCAGCTTCGTTACGCTGACGTCGATCCGCGAGGTGGTAAGCGAGCGCGATAGAACGATCGACGATTACACCGGCCGACTCGAGCGCGCCAATCACGAACTTACGCTGCAGCAGCGGCTGGTCGGCGATCTCTACGAGTCGCGCATGCAGATCACGCGCAGCGTCGTGCACGATTTGCGCAACTTTCTCAACGTGTTTTCGATGGCGCTGCAACTGATCAGCCGCGCACCGGCCAAGATCGAAACTGCGCTCGCGCTGGCGAACCGTCAGGCCGCGGATATGAAAACGCTGGTCGACGAACTGGTCGAATACTCGATCGTGCTCGGCGATACCAGCCCGCTCGTGCTCGAGCGTTTCGGGTTG
This sequence comes from Paraburkholderia sp. BCC1884, assembly GCF_900996225.1. Lineage (GTDB taxonomy): Bacteria > Pseudomonadota > Gammaproteobacteria > Burkholderiales > Burkholderiaceae > Paraburkholderia. The sequence goes on from NZ_CAAJGL010000145.1 coordinate 31,111, forward strand.
CGCGAGTTGTTCGACGAACTGGTGATTTCGTGCGAACCGGCGATCGAGGTCAAAGGCCTGCGTTTCCAGGCGGCCTTCGATCCCGCGCTGGACACGGTCGTCTCGAATCGGCTGAGGCTCAAACAGATCGCGCTCAACCTGCTGACCAACGCGGCGAAATATACCAAGGCAGGTCAGGTCGAATTGAGCATGGTCGCGGTGGAGGGCGATCTGTGGCGTTTGCGGGTGTCGGATACCGGTGTGGGCATCAGCGCATCGGATCGCGAACGCGTGTTTATCGAATTCGAACGCGCCACCGATGAAGACATTCCCGGCGCCGGCCTCGGTCTCGCGATCGTCAAGGAGTTGTGCCGGATGCTCGGCGGGCAAATGCGTTTCGAGTCCCAGGAAGGAGCGGGGACGATCTTCGAAATCAGTTTTCCGTTGCGGCTGGACGCGCCGGAATCCAAATAAAGCTTGTCCGCTGCAGAAGCGGGTGATGGTTCGAATGGATCAAGCGCTCGCTGATCCTGTTTCCCCCATTTGCCAATCAGATAATCCCGGCTTGCGGCTGAGCGCGGATTAATGATTGCGCGCCCCATATGAGACTTTTGGCTGTTTTCGTCTTAAGTCCAATAGTTCGTTTGGCACTGTTCGAGATAAAAATTAGCTTTTAAGAGTTGTCGTATTCGCGACGCGCGGGACGTGACGGCACACTGTTCGCGTCGCGTTTGCGGTCCATTGAAAAGGCGGCCAACTCTTAGATTTAGGCGGTGCGAGATAAATAGTTAGGATCGCATAAGACAAATCTCGGCAAATGAAATTCGATAAATAGATTGGGAGAAAAGCTTGATCAAGACATACAAAACGGATTGGAATAAAGCCACGCTCGTGCACGAGCCCGCATTCACGAGCATTCGCAAGCGGCGGCCAACAGGTATGTCGTGGATGGCGGCGAGCGCGGGGTTATTGAGCGCGCTGGCGTTCAACTCGCAGGCCTGGGCGGCGCAATGCGAGGCGGGCAAGGACGACTGTGCTTCGCTCGAAGTGGCGGCGCAGACGGGCAACGGTGCGAGCGAGAAAGAACACGAGCTTGCGTCGGATAAGCCGGGCAAATCATTCAACGCGATCATGAATGTCTCCGGCGTGGCGCCGGCCGGTTTGCTGGCGGGGGTGCAGTCGGCAACCGCGCCTGGTTCCGGCAATGTCCTGGCGCTGAGCGCGCCAGGTGCGGATGCGGTCAGCGACGTACCGGTCACCCAGTTCATCGCCGTCAGCCCGAACATCACGCCGGCTCTCGTCACCGTCGCGGATTACGGTGTGAACGCGATGGCGGTCGGCGTGGGGGCGAACGCCATCGGCGATGCGTCGCTGGCGGTCGGCGCGAGCGCGGGCGCGTCCATGCGCGGCGCCACGGCGGTCGGCTCGCAGGCGGCGGCGCTGGCCGTCAACACGACGGTGGTCGGGGCCGGGGCATCGACCACCAGTTTTGCCGAAAACGGCGTGGCGATCGGCTATAACGCGCTGGCGCAAAACGCCAACGCGCTGGCAATGGGTACCTCCGTGCAGACCAACGCGGCGGATTCGATCGCGGCGGGCAGTCATGCGTACATCACGACGGCAGCGGACAAGGCCGTCGCGCTGGGTTCCAACGCGTTCGTCAGCGGTGCGGGTTCGGTCGCGCTGGGCGCCGATTCCACCGCGGACCGGACCAATGTGATTTCAGTCGGCGGCACGACCGTGCAGCGACAGATTATCAACGTCGCTGCGGGCACGCAGAACACCGACGTGGTCAATGTCGCGCAACTCAAAGGCGTGACGGCGGCGGTCGGCGGCGGGGCGGCCGTCGCGACGGACGGCACGATCACGAAGCCGGCCTACTCGATCGGCGGCAAGACTTATAACGATGTCGGCACGGCCTTGTCCGCGCTTGCCAGCACCGGCGATGCAGCGGCCGCGGACGCGGTGCAATATGACTCCAGCGCTCATGATCAGGTGACCTTCGGCCGTGCCGGCACACCGGTGCGGCTCACCAACCTCGATGCCGGTGCGCTCGCAGCCGACAGTGCCGACGCCGTCAACGGCGCGCAACTGTTCGCGACCAATCAGGCCGTCGCGCAGAACACCAGCGACATTGCCACGAACACCACCAGCATCACGAATCTCGACCAGCGCATCACCGACAACACCAGCAGCATCACCAATCTCGACCAGCGCACCACGACGATCGAGGGCGACGTGAGCAATATCACGAACCAGATCAATCATGGCGAGATCGGTCTCGTGCAGCAGGACCAGGTGTCGCACGATCTCACGGTGGCCAAAGACACGGACGGCGCTCGCGTCGATTTCAGCGGCACGGCTGGCGCGCGCGAGTTGACCGGCGTCGCGGCCGGCACTACGGATGCCTCCGCGGTCAATCTCGGTCAGCTCAAACCGGCGGTGGCCGCGCTCGGCGGCGGCGCGCAGATCAATGCGGACGGCTCCATCACCGGCCCCACGTATCACATGCAGGGCGGCATGCAAACCACGGTGGGCGATGCGCTCGGCTCGCTCGACAACGGCCTCAGCACCTTGCAGCAGAACATGGAGATCGGCGGGGTCGGCATGGTCACGCAAGACCCGCTGTCGCGCGTCATCAGCGTCGGTGCGACGACCGACGGCAATCTGGTGAACATGGCCGGCACGGCCGGCAATCGGGTCGTCACCGGCGTGGCGCGCGGCGCGGTCAACGCTGCCAGCGTCGATGCGGTCAACGGTTCGCAACTGTATGGGCAGGCGGCGAGCACGGCAGTGGCGCTGGGCGGCGGCTCGACGGTCAATGCGGACGGCTCGGTGGCGGCGCCGTCGTACAGCGTGGGCGGCGCGGTGGTGAATAACGTCGGCAGCGCGATCACCAACCTGGACGGGCGGGTGACGCAGAACACCACCGACATCGCGGGGCTGCAAACCACGATCAACAACATCGGTGGCTCGGTGGCGAACGCAGTGCAGTACGACAGCTCCGCGCACGACCGCATCACACTGGGCGGCGCGACGGCCAACGCACCGAAGGTGGCACTCACGAACCTGCAGGACGGCCAGATTTCGGCGACCAGCAGCGACGCGGTGACCGGCTCGCAACTCTGGAACACCAACCAGATGATCGGCAACCTCAATCAGACGGTGCAGAACAACCAGGTCGCGGGCAGTGCGTATGTGTCCGTCAATAGTTCCGGCAATGCGGCGCAGGCGATCGGCAATCAATCGGTTGCGATCGGCGGCGGGGCGAAAGCGTCCGCGCCGAACTCGGTGGCAATCGGCGAAGGTTCGGTGGCGGATGTGGGCAACACGGTGTCGGTCGGTTCGGCGGGCAACGAGCGACGTATCACCAACGTCGCGCCGGGTCAGAATCCGACCGACGCCGTCAACATGCAGCAGTTTCAGGGCGGCTTGAGCGGCGTGGCGCGTGCCGCGTACACCGGCACGGCGCAGGCGATCGCGCTGAGCATGATTCCGGAAGTCGACGCGAACAGGAACCTCGCGATCGGCATCGGCACGTCGGGCTATAAGGGTTATCAGGCGGTGGCCGTGGGCGTCTCGGCGCGTGTCACGCAGAGTCTGAAGGTGAAGCTCGGCGCGGGTATCAGCTCGGCCACGACGACGGTCGGCGCCGGTGCGGCGTACCAGTGGTAGCAGGGAGGCGGGAGGGGAAATCCGGCGCGCCAGAGCGGCGCGCCGGGGCAGGCAGCGAGCGGGACTCGCTGTCCGTGGAAGCGGCGCCGTACGATCAGGCGGCGCTTCCGTTACGCATTATTTGAACAGTTTCGTGGCTTGAGCGATGGTGTTGACCACGCCCCATACCAACGGCAACGTCACGTACAGCCAGAAGACGGCGAGTTTGACCTTGCTGGTCGATTGCGCTGCTTGAATAGTCGACATGTGGGTCTCCTCAGGCGCCTTTGGCGAGTTGTGCGTCGGTCATGTGGTGTTTTTCGTCCACGCGCTTGACCAGCAGGTTGCAGATGAAGCCGACCACCAGCAGGACGGCCATGATGTGAACCGTCATCGTGTAGGCGTCCGCCTTGGCGACGCCATGCGCCACTTCGTAGGCGCGGATGTAGTTCACCAGCACCGGACCCGCCACGCCCGCAGCGGCCCACGCGGTCAACAGCCGGCCGTGAATGCCGCCGACGAACGCCGTGCCGAACATGTCGGCAAGGTACGCGGGCACGGTGGAGAAACCGCCGCCGTACATCGTCAGGATCAGGCAGTAGGCGAGCACGAAGAAGGCGATCTGGCCCGACGCCGCGAAACTCGGCACGAGGAAGTACAGCACTGCGCCGAGCGCGAAGAAGATGAAGTAGGTGTTCTTGCGGCCGATCCAGTCCGATGCCGAAGCCCACACGAAACGTCCGCCCATGTTGAACAGCGAGAGCAATCCGACGAAGCCCGCAGCCGCGGAGGCGGTCACGGTCTCCTTGAAGCTCTCCTGGATCATCACCGATGCCTGGCCGAGAATGCCGATGCCGGCCGTCACGTTCAGGAACAGCACCAGCCAGATCAGGTAGAACTGCGGCGTCTTCAGCGCCTGGTCGATATGCACGTGGTTGCGCGAAATCATCTTCTTCTGATTGGTCGCGGGCGGCGTCCAGCCGGCCGGTTTCCAGTCAGCCGGCGGCACGCGGATCGCGAGCGCGCCGATCGACATCGAGATGAAGTAGGCGATCCCGAGCACGACGAACGTCTCGGCCACGCCGATGCTGGTCGCGCTACGGAAGTGGTTCATCAAGGCCACGGACAAAGGCGCCGCGATCATCGCGCCGCCGCCGAAGCCCATGATCGCCATGCCGGTCGCCATGCCGCGACGGTCCGGGAACCAGCGGATCAGCGTCGACACGGGCGACACATAACCGAGCCCGAGCCCGATGCCGCCGATCACGCCATAGCCCAGGTAGAGCAGGGCGATCTGATGCAGATGCACGCCGAGCGCCGATACGAGGAAGCCGCCGCCGAAGCAGCATGCCGCGGTGAACATCGTGCGGCGCGGGCCGACACGTTCGAGCCACTTGCCGGCAAACGCCGCCGACAAACCGAGGAACACGATGGCCAGTGAGAAGATCCAGCCAAGGGAGGTCAGCGACCAGTCATCGGTAGTGGACTGCGTAATCCCGATCACTTTCGTCAACGGGCCGTTGAAGACCGAAAACGCGTAGGCCTGGCCAATACACAGGTGAACGGCGAGGGCCGCGGGCGGCACCATCCAGCGCGAAAATCCCGGTTTCGCGACGGTAGCCTGTTTGGAAAAGAATGGGGCAGAGCCTGAATTGCTGCCCGGCTCGGTAATGCTGCTCATGGTCGGTCTCCGGTGAATCCTTTGTTATCGGCGCTTAATACCTGATGCTTTAGGGATCGCCTTGGAAAAATGAAAGGATTTGGCGTCGCTAAAATATGTATTTGTATTTCATATGAAATAACGGCGGTCTGGCTAGGACCCGCTAGGCGGAAAGATAGGACCCGGTGATGATCTATGCAATATGAGATGTAAATGCATAATGCATCGACATGTGAAATGCGACTGTAATCGCCGGCATTGCGGCGGCGCAGCGCAAATTCGCGAAAAAGCCGTCGAGATCGCGACATCGACGCAGCAAAAAGCGAAGCGGGCCGGTCGTGGCAAGTTGCGCCACGCCGGCCCGCTATCAGCAGGGACTTCGGGTAAGTCTCAGTCGATGCCGCGTCCCGTTTTCATCTTCCACGCCACCACTACCGAGATCAGGCAGCCGATCGCGAGATAGGCGGCCACCGGGTGCCACGAGCCGCCCGCGAAGCTGACCAGCGCCACCGCGATAAACGGCGTGAAACCGCCGCCCACCACGCTCGCCACCTGGTAGCCGACGCCTGCGCCGCTGTAGCGGTACTCGGTGCCGAACAGCTCGGTGAACATCGGCTGCTGCACGCTCACCACCATGTCATGCGCGATGTTCGCGAGCATCACGGCAAACACGACGATCCACAGCGTCGAGCGTGCTTCGAGGGCGAGAAAGAACGGCACGGCACTCAGCACGCCGACCAGCGCGCCAATCATGTACACGCGACGTCGGCCAAAGCGGTCGGCCATCAGCGCGAAGCAGGGAATCGTCACGCAGCTCAGCGCGCCCACCAGCAGCCCGATGGTGAGGAAGAATTCGCGCGGCATGTGCAGATTCGCTGTCGAGTAATTCAGCGCGAAGGCGGTCACGATATACATGGTGAACAACTCGGCCAGACGCAGCGCGATGATCAGCAAAAACGCCTTCGGATGACGCAGCAGCGCCTCGACGATCGGCAGACGCACGCTGCGTTCGCCGCGCTCGCCGACCTTCTCGACGAACTCCTTCGACTCCTCCATGCTCGAGCGGATCCACAGCGCGATCAGCACCAGCACCACGCTGAACAGGAACGGCAGGCGCCAGCCCCAGCTCAGGAACGAGGCGTTGTCCATCGAACGGCTGATGATCGCCACCAGACCGGTCGACAGCACGAGCCCCACGCCGTAACCCACCTGCACGCCGCTGCTATAGAAGGCCTTCTTCTTTTCGGGTGCGCTCTCGACCGCCATCAAGGCCGCGCCGCCCCATTCGCCGCCCACGGCGAAACCCTGGATGGCGCGCAAAGTGACGAGCAGCACGGGCGCCCACCAGCCGATCGTGGAGAACGCCGGCAACAGGCCGATCGCGGCGGTCGACAGACCCATCATCATGACCGTGAGCACCAGCATGCGCTTGCGGCCGAGCCGGTCGCCATAATGGCCGAACACGAAGCCGCCGAGCGGACGGAACAGGAAGCCGACGCCGAAGGTGGCGAAGGCGGCGAGCGTACCCATCGCCGGGCTGACCTTCGGGAAGAACTCGGCGTTGAAAACCAGCGCTGCGACAATGCCGTACAGCAGGAAGTCGTACCAGTCGACCACGGCGCCGATGAAACTGCCGAGTGCCGCTTTGCGAGCCTGACTGCGCGTCGCGCGATGGTCGGCTATTGCGGCCGTTGAAAGGGTAGTGCTCATGACGTGTCTCCTTGGAACCCTCGGGCTGCCAGGCAAGGGTGCGCGGTCGATCGGCTGCGTGCCGCGCTCGGTCCATGGCAGGATGTTTCGAAGGTTAATGACGCGCGGCGGATCCCACAATCCGCAGTCGGCGCAAAATGCGCGATCATCGCACGCATGTGCGCGTATAGCGCGCGTTTTGCGCGTTTACACCGATCACGGCCACCGCGCCGTTGGAAGAAGCGCGTGGCGCCAGGCGTCGCGTGCTACCGTAAATGCATATCCTGAAAACAACACTCACTGATATACTACATACGGAATATTGATAAATGCGGCAATGCAGCATATGATTGAGTCATTCGTTCACTCAATCATTCGGAGTTACAAATGGAATTTGTCTCTCTCGCGCTGCTTGCCGTTGCTGTCGTTGGCCTGGGCGCTGCCGCTACCGTCATCCTGACTCACTGGATTGCCCAACCGGTCGCGCAGCTCGCGGCGCAACATGGCCGTTTCGTCGGCTTGGGCGAAGCAGTCCATGCCGCTGCGCCGTATCGCGCGCATGTTCAACATGAGGCGATGAATGTCGTCAGAACTTCACACTGAAGCAGTGGCATCACCGTTAGCGTTGTCGCTGCAGCCGATCGGCGCGAGCGCGAGCTTGCGCGATCAGGCGTACGCCATGCTGCGTCAGGCCATTGCGGACGCGGACATCTATCAGAATCGCGAAGAAATCCGACTGGACGAACGCGTGCTCAGCGAGTCGCTCGGCGTGAGCCGCACGCCGGTGCGCGAGGCCATGACGCTACTCGAGCAGGAAGGTTTTCTGCGCATGGTGCCGCGCCGCGGCATCTACATCGTGCGCAAGAGCAAGCGTGAGATCGTCGAGATGATCCAGATGTGGGCCGCGCTCGAAAGCATGGCGGCGCGTCTGGCTACGCTGCATGCCACCGACGGGGAAATCGCCCGCTTGCGGCATATGTTCGACCATTTCCGCGACGCGACCCCGGCCGAGCACCTCGCCGAATACTCGGACGCCAACATCGCGTTTCATCAGGCGATCGTCGAATTGTCGAAGTCGCAGATCATCCTCGATACGATCAAGAACATCTTCATCCACGTGCGTGCGATTCGCCGCATGACGATCTCGCAGAGCGACCGTGCGTCCCGTTCGATCGTCGACCATCTGCGCATCATCGAGGCATTGGAGCAGCGCGATACCGAACTGGCCGAGCGTCTTACGCGGCAACATTCGCTCGATCTGGCCGCGTTTGTCGAGGCGAATTGCGATTTTCTGGATTGATGCCACGCCAGGGATTTGACCGGGAAAGCCGAGCAGAAGGGCCTGCGGTGTGAAAACACCGCAGGCCCTTTTCGTTTGGCGCCGCCGATCCGGGATAAACCCTCGCTTGACGCTCGTTGAAATATGGTATGTGATATATCAACCGCGCCGTTTCCAGCGCGCCGCAAAAAACAGGCGAGCCGACATCAGCAGAACCCGCCGCGGACGTATTTCGACATCGATCAGGAGACATGACATGGGCAAGGCACTCGACGGCGTGCGCATCCTCGACTTCACACATGTGCAATCGGGGCCGACCTGCACGCAGTTGCTCGCATGGTTCGGCGCGGATGTGATCAAGGTGGAGCGCGCTGGGGCGGGCGACATCACCCGTGAGCAGTTGCGCGATATCCCCGACGTGGACAGCCTGTATTTCACGATGCTCAACCACAACAAGCGTTCGGTCACGATCGACACGAAGAACCCCGAAGGCAAGCTGGTGCTCGAGGCGCTGATCCAGAAATGCGACGTGCTGGTGGAGAACTTCGCGCCGGGCGCGCTCGACCGCATGGGTTTTACGTGGGAGCGGATTCAGGAGTTGAATCCGCGCATGATCGTGGCGTCGGTGAAGGGCTTCGGTCCTGGGCCCTATGAGGACTGCAAGGTGTACGAGAACGTCGCGCAATGCGCGGGCGGCGCGGCCTCGACCACCGGCTTCGACGACGGCCCGCCGGTGGTAACGGGCGCGCAGATCGGCGACAGCGGCACGGGCCTGCATCTGGCGCTTGGCATCGTCACCGCGCTTTATCAACGGACGCAATCCGGACGCGGCCAGCGCGTGCTGGCGGCGATGCAGGACGGCGTGCTCAACCTCTGCCGCGTGAAGCTGCGCGACCAGCAGCGGCTCGAACGCACCGGCACGATGAAGGAGTACCCGCAATATCCGAACGGCACCTTCGGCGAAGCGGTGCCGCGCGCCGGCAACGCCTCGGGCGGCGGTCAGCCGGGTTGGATCCTGAAGTGCAAGGGCTGGGAGACGGACCCGAACGCGTACATCTACTTCATCACGCAGGCGCCTGTATGGGCGAAGATCTGCAACGTGATCGGCAAGGAAGAGTGGGCCACGCACCCCGATTACGCGACGCCCGCCGCGCGTTTGCCGCATCTGAAGGACATCTTCGCTGAGATCGAGCGTTGGACCATGACCAAGACCAAGTTCGAGGCCATGCAGATTCTCAACAAGTACGACATTCCGTGCGGCCCGATTCTGTCGATGAAGGAAATCGCCGAGGAGCCTTCGCTGCGCAAGACCGGCACGATCGTGGAAGTGGATCATCCGACGCGCGGCAAGTATCTGACCGTCGGTAATCCTATCAAACTGTCCGATAGTCCGACGGAGGTCACCCGCTCGCCGCTGCTCGGCGAACACACCGACGAGGTCATGGCCGAACTCGGCTATTCGCCCGATCAGATCAACGCCCTGCGCAGCGTCGGCGCAATCTAGCTCGCGTCATCACGCTCAAGGAGCGAAGTATGGATACGTGGATGAGATTCATGGCGAGCGACGGCGGCATCGTGTTCGGCCGTGTCGAAGGTGGTTATCTGCACGAGTACGAAAGCCTCGATCATCCGGTGCCGACTGGCGCGGTGCTGTCGACGCGCGCACTCACGCCGCTCGCGCCTTGCGCGCCGGGCAAGATCGTCGCCTTATGGAACAACTTTCATGCGCTGGCGGCAAAGCTCGACAAGCCCGTGCCGACGCATCCGCTGTTTCTGCTCAAGCCGGCGGGCTCGCTGATCGGCACGGGTGAAGCGATTCGCCGTCCGCTCAGTTACGCGGGGAAGATCGTCTACGAAGGCGAACTCGGCATTGTGATCGGCCGGCGCTGTCGCGATGCGAGTGTCGAGGCGGCCGCGGCCGCGATCTTCGGCTTTACGCTGGTGAACGATGTGACCGCTGCCGATCTGCTGAACGAGAATCCTCACTTTCCGCAGTGGTGTCGTGCGAAGGGATTCGATACGTTCTGCTGTCTCGGGCCCGCCATCGTCTCCGGTTTCGACTGGCAAGCGGCGCGTCTCGTGACGACGCTCGACGGCGTCGAGCGGCAGAACTATCCGCTCGCCGACATGGTGTTTTCGCCGGCCGAGCAGGTGAGTCTCATCTCTCAGGACATGACGCTCGAGCCGGGCGATGTGATCGCGTGCGGCACGTCGGTCGGCGTGGGCTCGATCAAGGATGGCGCGACCGTGGCGATCACGGTGGAGGGAATCGGCACACTGAGTAACAGGCTGGCCGCGGCCCATTCAGCCGATGCCGACTCGACGCAGGCGGTCGCAGCGACTGGCGCGGCCTGAATGACGAAGTGATGGCGCAGTCCATCGGGACTGCGTGTTTGCATCGCGACACGGAGGGGTTGCATGCCGCAAGCGTCTGACAGTGCCGCATGGGTCGCAAGTTATCCCTGGCCGGCCTTTGCGTTGGTGTTTGCGTTGGCATTGGCGCTGGGTGTCATTCTCGTCGCCCTCGGGCGATTGCCGCTCGAGCGTCGCGCGCGGCGACGTCCTTACTGGCACGGCGGGCTGTCGGCCGCTGTGCTGGCGGGACTGATCGAAGCGGGCAATGGCGCTAGCGGTGCACTCGTCGGTGCGTCGATCGCGGGCGCGCTACTCGGCGCGTGGCTCGTTCGTCGACGCAACCTGGTGGGGCAGCCGTGTCTCGTCGCGCTACTGGGCGGCGGTGCCGGACTCGTGGTCATGACGCTTGGTTTCGCTCGCTACCTCGGATCTATCCAGCCGTCGACCGCGCACGCAAATGGCGAGCGTATCGAACTTTACGCCGCGATATTCATCGGGGCCCTGGTCTTCGCGACGTCTGCCGTCGCGCTATGCAAACTACGCGGCGTAGCGCGGCGCGTGAGAGTAACGAGTCCGGGGCACGACCTCGTCAGCCTGTTTGCGCTGCTGCTCTGCGGATGGCTCGGCTACGGTTTCGCCACCGAGCAGACACAACCGTTCGGCATCGCCGCACTGCTGGCGATGAGCGCGTTGGCGTGTTCGATGGGCGTGCATCTGATGCTTAGCCGCGACTACTCGAATGGCTCGCTCACTGACGGAGTGTCGCGTATCGAATGGCGAGGTGGAGACGAGCAAGCCTGGGTAATGCGCGAATTTGCCTCGGGTAGCGTGCGCGCGGCAGCATTCCGTGCGCGTCGGGACTGGCATAACAGTGGCAGCAGCAATGACCGTCGACGTGTCTTCACACGCCAGCGGTCGAACCACGCCATGATCGTCCGTCGAAGATGACAGCACCGAAGCATCGAACCGAGCACGCGCCATGCGCGACATGCGCGACATGTGCGACATGCGCGACATGCGGCGAGATAAAAATCTCGCCGTCGTGCTCAGTCGCTCGCGGCGGCGAACTGGCTGTAGTACTGGCCTTTCTTGTTCAGGATAAGTTGAGCGAGAAAGTCGGCGTCGTAGGCGCGATGAAGATGCGCGTGGAATCGCTCGATATACGCCGTGATACGCGCGGCTTCGCTCTGGAATTCCCGGAGCACGTCGAGCGTGGTCAGGTCCCAGCGGAACCGCAAGCCGAGGTCGCTGAAGGCGGCGTTGTACGCGCTCAGATGCGCGTCGTCGGGATGGTTTGCGGGCGCGCGAGCAGCAGCGCGTGCGCCCGCTTGAGACTCAACCGTAACGTGGTTCATGACCGGACTCCTGGACTGACAAGTGATGAAACTCACTTGCAGCATAGAAGTCCTGATCAATTTGCAATAGTTAAAGTTTTATTGGCTTTCCATAACCTACTGCTTATACACGCTCAGTTCCCGGACGCGCGTGATCTTCTCGATCTGGTTCGCGCCTTCTTCCATCAGGAAGCTCTTGAAGGCCACCGCTACCGGTGGCAAACGCTTGTTCTTGCGATGCACCACGTACCAGTTGAGCATGACAGGAAAGCTTTCGACGTCGAGTACGACCAGGTGGCCCAGCTGCAATTCGAGGCTGATGGTATGCGCCGAGAGGAACGCGATGCCCATGCCGGCGATCACGGCCTGCTTGATCGTCTCGGTGCTTTTGATCTCCATGGCGATCTTCAGGTTGGCGAGCCGCCCCGCAAAACCCTCTTCCATCGAATTCCACGTGTCCGACCCACGCTCGCGCACGATGAAGGCCTCGCTCGCCAACTGGCTCAGCTTGATGTTGCGCTTATGCGCAAGCGGATGGGTGGGCGCTGCCACGATCACATAAGGATGCGGCGCGAATGGTTCGTTGGTCGCATCGGTTTCGTGCGGCGGACGCACCATCACCGCGAGATCGGTCTGATTGGTTGCCAGTTGATGCAGCAGCTCTTCCCGATTGTGCACGGCGAGATTGAGTACGACGCCTGCGTAACGGCGCGTGAATTCGGCCAGCAGACGCGGGAAGAAGTAGTCGCCCGCGCTGATCACCGCGACATTCAGCTTGCCGCCCGAGACGCCCTTGAGTTGACTCATCGCCTCGTCGACTTCGTGGAACTGCTGAATGATCGCGCGGCTGTAGTGGAGCATCTCGTTGCCGGCCGGCGTCAGATAGATCTTTTTACCGAGTTGCTCGAACAGCGGCAATCCGGCGTGTTCTTCGAGTTGGCGAACCTGAGTGGAGACGGCGGGCTGGGTAAGGTGCAATTCCTCGGCCGCGCGCGAGAAACTCAGGTGGCGCGCCACCGTTTCGAAAACCTTCAACTGTCGCAGAGTGGCATTGCGCATCGTCATGACCGATGTATAAGCAAATGTGAATCAACATAATAACAAACTTTAATTATTAGTAATTCAGCAATGACCCTAGCATGGGCCTGTATAAGAAAGCGCAATTGTCGGCAGGTACTCGGGTTAACGCTTGGATACGGGGATTAAACGGTGAGATCGAGGTGATGAACCATCCTGCAAGGCGTCTCGCCGCCTCGATAATTAATTGTTCGGAATAAAGCGTTCTCGCGAAACGCGATGATTTAAGCGGTTCGGTCTTTAAAAGAAAGTGCATTAAAGACGCAAATATTAAATCTTCCCGAATAGCAAGGTTTTTCGGGTCAAAACCATAGGGTGAGACACATACGGCGCGGCCTGTCCCCAAGAGGACTTCCTTCGGGGCGTCGGCCGGCTGCACCAGATAAAAAGGCGGAGACAAGGCTCATGGACGATATCACTCAGCAAACCACGCCCGGCGTGTTCTGGGCGAACCGGTGGTGGCAACTCGTCATCGGCATGGTGTGCATGGCACTGGTGGCCAATCTGCAATATGCATGGACGTTGTTCGTCACGCCGATGAACACGCGGCATCATTGGGGCGAGGCGTCCATTCAGCTTGCCTTCGCAATTTTCATTCTGACTGAGACGTGGCTCGTGCCGCTCGAAGGATGGCTCGTCGATCGCTTCGGTCCACGGCCCGTCGTGGCGGTTGGTGCGGTGTGCGCCGGTCTCGCATGGGTGATGAACTCGTACGCCACGAGCTTGCCGGAGTTGTACGTGTCCGCCGTCATCGCCGGGATCGGCGCGGGCGGCGTGTACGGCACCTGCGTCGGCAATGCGCTGAAGTGGTTTCCCGATCGACGCGGACTCGCTGCCGGCTTGACCGCTGCGGGCTTCGGCGCGGGCGCGGCGGTGACGGTGATCCCAATCGCCAACATGATTACGCGCACGGGCTACGAGCATACGTTCTTCTTCTTCGGCATTCTGCAGGGCGGTTGCATTCTCGCGCTTGCGCTGTTGCTGAAGAAACCGAATCCGCGTGTCTACACTGCTGCGAAGAAGAAATTCGCGGTGTCGAAAGTGGATTACACACCTGGACAGATGATCAAGACGCCGGTGTTCTGGGTGATCTACGTGTCCTTCGTAGCGGTGGCGGCAGGCGGCCTGATGGCCACCGCGCAAATCGGTCCGATCGCGAAAGACTGGGGACTTGCACGCATTCCGATGACAATGTTCGGCATGACGTTGCCGCTACTGACCGCCACGCTGTCCATCGATAACGTGTGCAACGGCTTCACGCGTCCGCTATGTGGCTTCATCTCCGACAAGCTGGGTCGCGAGAACACGATGTTCGTGATCTTCATCGGTGAGGGTCTGGCGCTGCTCGGGTTGATGCAGTACGGCACGAACCCCTATGCCTTCATGACCTTCGCCGCGCTGATCTTCCTCTTCTGGGGCGAAATCTTCTCGATCTTTCCCGCCATCTGCGCCGACACCTTCGGCAGCAAATATGCTGCTGCCAATGCGGGTACGTTGTACACCGCGAAGGGTACGGCCTCGCTGATCGTGCCGCTTGCTTCGGTGCTGTCGGCCACGGGCGGCTGGAGTCTCGTCTTCACGGTCTCGGCGGTGGTGACGATCGCCGCGGGCGTAGCGGCAAAATTCCTGCTGGCACCAATGCGCTCGCGCTGGATCGACGCGCACAACGAGCCGCAAGGCGTGCTCGCGGTGGCCGCTGCAGGCAAAGCGTCGCGGCTGAGTCATTGGCCCGAGCAGACGGGAGAGTAGGGTGGCGTGTTCGCACTCGGGAGTCGCGCGTTTGCATCAGGTCGTGATGTCATGAACGTGTCGTTGCAGCAACTCAAGGTGTTTGTCGCCGTCGCGCGTGAACGCAGTTTTACGCGCGCGGCGCGCGAGTTCGATCTGACGCAGTCGGCAGTGAGCCGGTGCGTGCGCGAACTCGAAGAGGCGGTGGAGCTGAAACTGTTCGACCGCACCACGCGCCAGGTCGAACTCACGCATGCGGGCGCGAGTCTGGAGCGCCGGATCGGCCGCCTGCTGGATGAAATCGATCTCACCCTGCGCGAAGAACGCGCCGCTTACGACGGTCACACGGGTGTCGTCGTGCTGGCGAGCAATCCGGTGTTGTCGTCGAGCTGGGTGGCGCAGGGACTCGCGCGCTGCGCGGCGGACTTCCCGAAGCTGGTCGTGTCCGTCAAGGACCAGCCGCAATGCAGCGTGCTCGCGAGCGTCGAGCAAGGCGAAGTGGATTTCGGCGTGGTTTCGCTGGCCGAACCGCTCGCCGGCGATCTGTTGCACGCGCAAGCAGTTTTCACCACGCCGCTGCATGCGGTGATGCCGCCCAGTCATCCGCTGGCCCGGCACGCGAGTATCGCGTGGAGTGCCTTGCAGGAGTGGGCGCTCGTCACGCTAAACGCCGACGCGGGTGTGCGGGCGGCGCTCGACCTCGCCTTCAACGCCAACGGACTCAAGCGGCGGCCCGTGCAGGAACTCGGCCACGTCGCGGCGGTATTGCGCATGGTCGAACTGGACCTCGGCGTCGGCGTATTGCCGGTCGGCGCGCATTGGCCCGCGCCTGGCGATTCGCTGGTGAGCCGGCCGCTCACGCCGGCGATTCATTTGACGACGCTGCTCGTGCATCGCCGTCACCGTTCGCTTCGGCCGAACGCCTCGGCGGCGTGGGCCAAGTTCGCGGCATCTGCTGAAGCACTATCGGACGAGGCCGGCGCGCCGCGATCCGCTTCCCACGAGGTTCCCCGGACGGCAGCCGCCCGTGGCGGCGCTGTGCTGCATCAGCCCTAGCTTCGCCGAATGCCCCGACGCCCATGCCTCATACCATGCAAGGAGCTTTACGATGGAAGCTGACACCGACCTCAGACGCCATGACCTGCTGATCAACGGCAAACGCTTGCCGCCCGGCACGGGCGAATACTCCGTCGACATCAACCCGGCCACCGAAGAGCCGATTGCGCTGGTTGCGCAAGGCAGCGCCGCCGACGTCGACACCGCGGTGCTGGCCGCGCGTGCGGCGTTGAAAGTATGGAATGCGATCCGGGCGGCCGAACGTGGCCGCATCCTGATGCGCCTCGCCGCACTGATGCGGGAAAACTTCGACGAACTCGCCTCGCTCGAAAGTCTCGACGCGGGCAAACCGATTTCCGCCGTGATGCGCCAGGACATTCCGGCCGCGATCGATACGCTCGAATACTACGCAGGCTGGTGCGACAAGATCAACGGTCAGGTGGTGCCGGTGCGTCCCGACGCATTGACGTACACCTTGCGCGAGCCGGTCGGCGTAGTGGCCGCGATCGTGCCGTGGAATTTCCCCCTCATGATCGGCATGTGGAAGATCGCGCCGGCGCTCGCCTGCGGGTGCACGCTGATCGTCAAGCCTGCGGAGATCACGCCGCTGACCGCCTTGCGCATCGGCGAACTCGCGCTCGAAGCGGGCGTGCCGCCCGGTGTGCTGAATATCGTCACCGGCAAGGGACGGGTGGTCGGCGACGCTTTGGTCGCGCATCCGGGCGTCGACAAGGTGACCTTCACCGGTTCGCCTTCGGTTGGACGAGGCATCCTGCAAGGCGCGGCGGGCAATTTCAAACGCGTCACGCTGGAGCTGGGTGGCAAGTCGGCCAACCTGATCTTTCCCGATGCCAATCTCGACAACGCAGTGCGCGCTGCCGCCGCAGGGATTTTCTTCAACACCGGCCAGGTGTGTTCGGCGGGTTCGCGCATTCTCGCGCATCGCGATGTGTACGACGAAGTCGTCGAGCGACTTGCCGCGCGGGCAAAAACCATCAAGGTCGGCGATCCGTTGACGCGTGAAACGTCCATGGGACCGCTCATTTCCGCCGCGCAGATGAAGACCGTGCTGGGCTATGTCGAGACCGGGCGCGCCGAAGGCGCTTCGCTCGTGACGGGCGGCGCGCGGGTGGGCGAGCGCGGCTTCTTCGTCGAGCCGACGGTGTTCGCCAACGTCGAGCATGAAATGCGTATTTCGCAGGAGGAGATCTTTGGCCCGGTGGCGAGCGTAATCCGTTTCAACGACGAGGCGGACGCGATCCGCATCGCCAACGGCACGCTCTACAGTCTTGCGGCCGGCGTGTGGAGTGCCGACATTGGACGAGTGCATCGCGTGGCGCGAGATCTGAAAGCGGGCACCGTGTGGATCAATACCTACGGCTACACGGACGTGCGTTTGCCTTGGGGCGGCTCCGGCGATTCGGGCTTCGGCCGTGAGCACGGCGATGTGGCGATCGAAAACTTCACCGAGCCGAAGGCGGTGTGGCTGGCGATCGATCAGTAACGACGCATTAAAAAAGGGGCAAGCGTCACGCGCCTGCCCCTTCTTTGACTTCACCGAACCGCTCAGCCGCCCTGCAATGCCATCCGCTCACGCAACTTGATGAGCGCCAGCACGACGTCGATAGTCGGGGTGGGCTCGGCAACCAGATGCCCCATTTCCTGCACCACCGTCAGCAGCGGATCGATCTCCATTGGCCGACGGTTTTCCAGGTCGACCAGCGTGGAGGTTTTGTGCGCGCCGACCGCGCCCGCACCGTCGATCCGCTTTTCAACGTCGACGCGAAAATGCACACCGAACTGTTCCGCGATGCGCTTGGCTTCCAGCATCATCGTGCGTGAGACGGCGCGCGTGCCGGGGTCGCTCGTGAGCACGTCGAGCGTGGCATGCGTCAACGCGCTGATCGGGTTGAAGCATAGATTGCCCCACAACTTCAGCCAGATTTCATCGCGGATATTGTCGCGAATCGGCGCCTCGAAGCCGGCCGCCTGCATGATCTCGTGCAACTGCTGAATGCGTGGCGTGCGTTCGCCGCTCGGCTCGCCAATCGGGAATTTCTTGCCGTACACGTGCTTGATGACACCCGGCTCGACGATCTCCGCCGCCGGATACAGCACGCAGCCGATGGCCCGCTCGGGGCCGAGCCTGGTCCATTGCGCGCCGTCCGGATCGACGCTCGCCAGACGCGTGCCGGCGAAGCGGCCGCCGTGCTGGTAAAAGTACCAATAGGGAATGCCATTGACGCCCGTGACGATCGCTGTGTGCTTGCCGAGCAGCGGCTGCATCGCATCGACCACACCGGGAAGCGAGTGCGCCTTCAGCGTGATGATCACGACGTCCTGCACGCCGAGCTCGCTCGGGTCGGAAGTGCAGCGTACCGGCGCGCTGTAGGTCTCGCCGTCCATGATCAGCCGCGCGCCGTGTTCGCGCATCGCCGCGAGATGCGCGCCGCGCGCGACGAAACTCACGTCCGCGCCGGCGCGTGCCAGTTGCACGCCCATCATCCCACCAATCGCCCCCGCCCCGAAGATACAGATCTTCATGATGCCGCTCCTGTGACTATGAGAAGTCGCTGGCCCGATGCCGCCGCCTGCCGTGCCCGGCGGCGGGTCACTAATCGAGCATACGGGCGAGCCACGAATCACGATAGTTAAAGTTTCTCGCTTGTCCCATTAGGGATCGGTTATGGACGGCGCGCGTCCCTGACGAGATCGGTGCGAACTCAGAACCCATCGGCAAGCGCTCGAACAGACCGACGAATGCTGCACTGCATTGGGAAACTTCTCAGGCCACAGCGCCCACTCCGAGAGCAAAATCCGGTTCCCTTGAGAGTGATGCGGTTGAGCGGCATTACGTGACCTGTTGAGAGTAATGCCATGAAGTCGATGCATTCGGCAATCCGTCAATCCACCAGTCACGGTTTCACCGATCTGGAAAGCGCGTTGGCGCGCCTGCTCGACATCATGTTGATCGCGTTGAGCGCGACCCTCGCCTTGTGGGTTGTCCGCCTCGATGGCGGCCAACGGATTGTCGACGGTACGGTCGCAGCGTACGTGGCTTTCGACCTGACTTTCGCCGTGCTGGTGTTGCCGTGGTTCGGCGTCTACGACTCGTGGCGCGGCCGCTCGAAATGGCGCTTGAGCGCCAGGCTCGTAGTCGGCTGGATCGTGGTGCAGGCGTGCGGGCTCGCGATGATGTTCCTGCTGCACAGCACCGCGTCGGTGTCACGGCTCTGGTGCGTGAGCTGGACCGCGATCACGGCCGCCTTGCTCGTCGCGTCGAGGCTGCTGGTGCACGCGGTGCTCGGGCGGTTACGACGCGCGGGAAGGAACCTGCGCCGGGTCGCCGTGGTGGGTGCGGGGGCGCATCGCGACAGCGTGATTGCCAATCTCGCCGCGTCGCCCGAGGCGGGTTTCCGGGCGGTCGCCACCTTGAACACGCGGCACGGCACGCAGCCGGATTTTCCGGGCTTGCGTTCGTTTGTGCGTCTGAGCGAGTTCGCCGGCTGGGTCCGGCGCGAACAGATCGAAGAAGTCTGGCTGGCGCTGCCAATGTCCGACGAAGACACCGCGCTGAGCCTGCTCGAAGCATTCAGCGGCGACCTCGTCAATGTGCGTTTCATTCCGGACGTGCGCGGCCTTGCCATGTTCGACCGGCATGTCGTCGATCTGATCGGCGCACCCGCGATCAATCTGATGGCCTCGCCGATGTCGCAGCACGCGTTGCTGCAAAAGGCGATCTTCGACCGGCTGTTCGCCGCTGTGGCGCTGCTCGCCTTGTCGCCCGTGATGTTGTCGATCGCGGCGGCCGTGAAGCTGTCCTCGAAGGGACCGGCGTTGTTCACGCAGCGGCGCAAGGGTGCGGATGGGCGGGTCTTCCGCATCTATAAATTTCGCTCGATGCGTCTGCACGCCGAGCGACCCGGCACGCTGCGTCAAGCCACGCACGGGGACCCTCGCGTGACGCGGCTCGGCGCATTTCTACGGCGCACGAGTCTCGACGAATTGCCGCAGTTCCTGAACGTGCTGCGGGGGGAGATGTCGGTGGTCGGGCCACGGCCTCACGCGATCGAACACGACGATCAGTACCGCACGATTGTCGACGGCTATATCCATCGTTACAGGGTCAAGCCGGGTATTACCGGTTGGGCGCAAATCAACGGCTTTCGCGGCGAGACCGACCGCATCGAAAAGATGCAGGGACGTGTCGAGCACGATCTGTACTACCTGCGTAACTGGTCGTTCGGACTGGACATGCGGATTGTTTTTTCTACGGTGATGAAGGGCTTTCGGCACCGGAATGCGTATTGAGGCGCGGCTGTCCGCTGCGCTCGTTTGAAGAACAGGTTGAACACGATGTTAGCGGTGACTTTAACCAGGCCGGTTTGGCGGCTCGGAACCTTGATGGCGGCAGTGGCGGTGCTGACGAGTGCGTGCGCCGTGGCGCCGGGCATGCAGATGCAAACCTCTCCGGTGCAGGATGCGCCTCGCGCCTCCAATGCGTTGGGCCCGGCTGATGAGGCTGGCGCGAGCGCGCCAGGCGAGAAGGCGGACGCAACGCGTGGCACGCCGGAGATTGCGATAACCGAAGTCGACGCCGCATTGATCTCGCGTCTAGCGCAGAGTCGCAAGCAGCAGCAACTCGAACTGTCGCAAGTGCTGGCGGTGACACCGCAGGCATACGGGGTCGGCGCGGGGGATGTGCTGCAGATCGTCGTCTGGGACCATCCGGAGTTCGCGGCTGCATTGGGCGCTGCGCAGACCCCGTCTTCCACACGGGCCGCCGATCCGCTTGCCGGGTTTGTGGTCGATCAGAACGGCAACCTGACGTTTCCTTATGCCGGTACGTTGCAAGTGGCCCGGCTGCGCACCGATGAAATTCAGCAGCGCCTGAGCGGTGCGCTCGCGAAGTACTTCGTGAAGCCGCAAGTCACCGTGCGGATCGCGTCGTATCGCGCGCATCAGGTGTACGTCGACGGCGAAGTGCATAGCCCCGGTGCGCTCGCGCTCAACGATGTCCCCATGACGCTTTATGAAGCAGTGAGCCGTGCCGGCGGCTTCAGCGACACCGCGGACCAGAGCGATCTCGTGCTCGTGCGCGATGGACAGTCGCATCGCGTGAATCTGACGCAGATGCTGGCGCAAGGCGTGAGTCCATCGCGGCTGTATCTGAAAACCGGGGACTGGCTGCGCGTGACGTCGCGCGACGAAAACGATGTGTACGTGATGGGTGAAGTCAACAAACCGATCTCGGCGATTGCGCGTCGAACGGGGCGCATCACGCTGGCGGACGCGCTGTCGCAGGCCGGCAGCGTCAACGCTGCCACGGCCGACGCCGCGCAGATGTTCGTGATCCGTGGCTCGGTCACCGGCGCACCGCAGGTGTATCGCCTCGACGGACATTCGCCAGTCGCGATGTTGCTCGCCAAAGATTTCGAACTGCAGGCCAAGGACATCGTGTATGTCGACGGCAGCGGCCTGGTTCGCTTCAATCGCGTGTTGAATCTGCTGATGCCATTGATCAGCACGGGCCTCACGGCGGGAGTGATCGCGAAATGAGCGGCGTTCTGATGGTTTGCGAAGGCAACGTGTGTCGTAGCCCGATGGCGGCAGCGATGCTGGCTCAGGCCTTGCCGCAGATCGCCGCCCAGTCGGCGGGCACGCGTGCGCTCGCCGGGCATGGCGCGGCGCCCCTGGCCGTGAGCTTGATGGACGGGCGCGGCATCGATCTGCGAGGGCATCGGTCGACAGCATTGACGTCGACACAGGTGCGCGCCGCCCAGCTGATTCTGGCGATGACGCGGGCGCAATGCAGATCGATCGAAAGTGCTTTCCCGTTCGCCCGAGGCCGCGTGTATCGACTCGGTGAACACCAACAAATCGACATAGTCGACCCGTATCGCCGCGGTCGATTTACTTTTGAAATTGCGGCGGCACAAATCGAGCAGGGCGTGCAGCGCTGGCTGGGTGCGATTGCCGGACTAAAGCTATAGCGCTGAACCATGAGTAATCACAGCAATCCCAACCTGCTCGTCGCGCAACACGACGACGAAATCAACCTGTCCGAAGTCGCGTCCGTGATCGTCGAGAATCGCTTGCTGATTGCGACGATTACCGCGGCGGCACTCACGCTCGGCGCCGGCTATGCGTTTCTCGGTACGCCGGTTTATCGGGCGGACGCCACCGTTCAGGTCGGCGACGACACGGGCGCGCTCAATGACAAGCTGGGCGATCTCGCGCAGATGTTCAGCGGCAAGTCCAGCGCCGATGCCGAGATCGAACTGATCCGCTCGCGTGGCGTCGTGGACGATGCCGTGCGGCAACTGCATCTGGATATCGATGCGCAACCACGCTATTTTCCGCTGATCGGCCAACGGCTGGCGCGGGCTTCGGCTGGCGGCGCGCTGGCCGATCCTGTTTGGGGCCTGGGACGCTTCGCATGGGGCGGTGAGGTCTTGCGCGTGTCGCAATTCGATGTGCCGCCGGCACTTTACGACAAGAAATTTACCTTGGTGGCCGATAGCGGTCAGCAGTTCCAGCTCAGGGACCCCGACGGCGAGCCGCTGCTCACTGGACGAGTGGGCGAAGTCGTGACCGGCACGACACCTGAGGGGCCGATTCGCTTACGCGTCGATAGCGCGGTGGCGCGTGCCGGTACGGAGTTCAGGCTGAGTCGCGCGTCGACGCAACTTACTACGATCCAGTTGCAAAAGAGCCTGGACGTCGCGGAAAAAACCAAGCAATCCGGCATTGTCGGAATCCGGCTCGACGGTGACGACAGCGAGCGTACTGCCGCGACCGTCAACGCAATCCTGCGTGGCTACGTGCAGCGCAATGTCGGCTGGAAATCCGCTCAGGCGCAGAAAATGTTGGGCTTTCTCGGCAATCAGTTGCCGCAGTTGAAGAGCGATCTGGAGAAGTCCGAGCAGCGCTATAACAGCTTCCGCAATCAGAACGGCACGGTCGATCTCGAAGCGGAGAGTCGCCTGGTACTGCAGGGGATTGCCGACAGCAGGACGCAGGCGACTGCGTTGCAACAGCAGCGCGCGGAGTTGCTGCAGCGATTCACGCCGACGCATCCGTCGGTGACTGCAATCGACGCGCAACTCGCCGAATTGCGGCGTCAGCAAGCCGATTTGAATGCGCGCGTCGCGACCTTGCCGAACACGCAGCAATCCGCCGTGCGTTTGATGCGCGACGTGGACATCAACTCGGGCCTTTACACCAATCTGATGGAGAACGCGCAGCAACTCGGCGTACTGAGGGCGGGGCAGTTGGGCAACGTGCGCGTGGTCGACTATGCGGTGACGGCCGAAGAGCCGGTGAAGCCGAAGAAGGCCCTCGTCATGGCTGCCGCAGCCGCATTGGGCCTGATGCTGGGTACGGCGGCGGCCTTCGCGCGTCGCGCGTTGCACAGCGGGCTGGAAAGTCCGCTCGAGATCGAGCAGATTGCCAATGCGCCGGTGTATGGCGTCATCTCGCACAGCGAGCAGCAGCAGCGTTTGCAACGCGCGGCGAATCGCGGTGACGGATGCGGCGTAAGTGGCGCACACATTCTGGCGGTTGCCGCGCCCGACGACATCGCTGTCGAAGGCGTGCGCAGCCTGCGCACGGCGCTGCAATTCCGTCTTGCCGAAGCCCCGAATAACGTCGTGATGATCACGGGGCCGCGGCCCGACGTGGGTAAGTCGTTTCTTTCCGTGAATCTCGCCGTGGTGCTGGCGTCGGTGGGCAAGCGCGTCCTGATCGTCGACGGAGATATGCGGCGCGGCAAGCTGCATCAGCACTTCGGCTTGCAACGTGAGCGCGGTTTGCCGGACGCGATCGGCGGCGCCAGCCTCGATAGCGTGGTGCGTCGAGAGGTGCTGCCGAATCTCGACGTGCTGACGCGTGGCGCGGGTTCGCCGATGCCGTCCGAGATGCTGTTCGGCGAACGCCTCGCCGCGCTCGTCGATCAGCTCGCCAAAGCCTACGACATCGTGATTCTCGACACGCCGCCGGTACTCGCCGTGACCGATTCGGCATTGATCGGCAAGTGTGCCGGTACGACCTTGCTGGTGATGCGTCACGCGCGCCATTCCGCTGCCGAGTTACGTGAGACCACCCGGTTACTGGGCGCCGCCGGCGTGTCGGTCAATGGGATTCTGCTGTGCGACGTGCCGCAGCGTGCGTCCGAATACGCTCATTCCGCTTACCACAGCATGCCGGAGACGAGGGGCTGATACCCGTGTCGCCATGGAGATTCATGTATGAAAACAATTCTGCTGACCTTCGGCACCCGGCCTGAAGCGATCAAGATGGCGCCGCTCGTCAAGCGTCTTCAACGAGCCGCCGGGATCGACTGCCGTGTGTGCGTGACCGGCCAGCATCGCGAGATGCTCGATCAGGTGCTCGAACTGTTCGAGATTCGCCCGGACTTCGACCTCAACGTAATGAAACGCGGACAGGATCTGTACGACGTGACGTCGTCGATTACGCTCGGCATGCGCGACGTGTTGAGTGCTTGCCGGCCCGATATGGTGCTGGTGCACGGCGACACCACGACGACGATGGCCGCGAGCCTCGCCGCGTTCTACCAGCGCATTCCGGTCGGACATGTGGAAGCGGGATTGCGGACCGGCAATTTGTTGTCGCCGTGGCCGGAAGAAGCGAACCGCAAGTTGACCGGCGTGCTGGCTGCGCTGCATTTCGCGCCGACTGAACGGGCACGCGACAACCTGTTGGCGGAAGGCGTGCCCGCGCAGCGCATCGTCGTGACCGGCAATACGGTGATCGACGCGCTGCTGCAGGTACGCAGCAGGCTTGCTGCGGACGCCACGCTATGCGAGACCGCCGCACGTGCATTGCCTCGGTTTTCGCCCGACCGGCGTGTGATCCTGGTGACGGGGCATCGGCGCGAAAGCTTCGGCGCGGGCTTCGAGCAGATTTGTGCGGCGCTGCTGCAGATTGCGCGCGCGCATCCCGATGTCGACATCGTGTATCCCGTGCATCTGAACCCGGCTGTGCGCGAACCGGTAAACCGTCTGCTGACCGGTGTCGCGAACATTCACCTGCTCGAGCCGCTCGACTACCTGCCATTCGTGCGCCTGATGGACCGGGCGCATCTGATTCTGACCGACTCGGGCGGCGTGCAGGAAGAGGCGCCGTCGCTCGGCAAACCGGTTCTCGTGATGCGCGAGACGACCGAACGCCAGGAGGCGGTCGACGCCGGTGTCGTGCAACTGGTGGGCACGAGCGCGCAGCGCATCGCTTCGGGTGTGACGCATTTATTGAACGACGCTGGAAGCTATCGCGCGATGACGCGCGGTGGCAACCCTTATGGAAATGGACAGGCTAGCGAGCGCATTCTCGACGCGCTCGGCGCCTTCTGGAACGACGCCGTCGCAGGTTGACGCGGGCAAAGCGGTAGAAGGGAAAAGAAATGGAATTCGAAGTGATATCGGTAATCGGCCTGGGCTATATCGGCTTGCCGACGGCAGCGGCCTTTGCGGCGCGGCGAAAAAAAGTGATCGGTGTCGACGTGAATCAGCGGGCGGTCGATACGATCAATCGCGGTGAGATTCACATCGTCGAACCCGAGTTGGACATGTTGGTCCATGCGGCGGTCACACAAGGCTATTTGCGCGCGACCACGACGCCGGAGCCCGCAGATGCGTTCCTCGTCGCGGTGCCGACGCCGTTCATGGACGGCTACAAGCCGGACCTGAGCTACATCGAAGCGGCGAGCCGCGCGATTGCGCCGGTGCTGAGAAAGGGCAACCTGGTCGTGCTGGAGTCGACTTCGCCGGTCGGCGCAACCGGGCAGATGGCGGCGTGGATGGCGGCGCTGCGTCCCGACCTGAGCTTCCCGCAGCAGGCGGGTGAGAACTCGGATATCCGTATCGCGCATTGTCCCGAGCGCGTGTTGCCGGGCCATGTGCTTCGCGAACTGGTCGAGAACGACCGGGTAATCGGCGGCATGACACCGGCATGCAGCGAGCTTGCGCGTGAGCTCTATCAGACCTTCGTGCGCGGCGAATGCATTCTGACCGACGCCCGCACGGCTGAAATGTGCAAGCTCACCGAGAACTCGTTTCGCGACGTGAACATTGCGTTCGCCAACGAAATGTCGGTCATTTGCGACACGCTCGATATCAACGTGTGGGAGCTGATCCGGCTGGCCAATCGTCATCCGCGTGTGAGCATTCTTCAGCCGGGGCCGGGTGTGGGCGGCCACTGCATTGCGGTGGACCCGTGGTTCATCGTCGACTCGGCGCCGGAGCAGGCGCGTCTTATCCGCACGGCGCGCAACGTCAACGACGACAAGCCGCGCTATGTAGTCGAGCGCGTCGAGCGCGCGGCGAGACGATTCCGGGAGCCGGTCATTGCGTGCCTCGGGCTGGCATTCAAGGCGAATATCGATGATCTGCGCGAGAGTCCGGCACTTGGCATCGCGCAGGAACTGGCGGCGCGCTTTGCGGGGCAGGTGCTGGTGGTCGAGCCGAACATCAGGGCACTGCCGGCCGTGCTCGACGGCAAGGTTCGCTTGTGCGAGCTGAACGAAGCGCTGGGCGCGGCGGACGTGATTCTGATCCTCGTCGATCATGCGCAGTTCAAGCGCGTCGATCCGGTTCGGATGCAGGCGAAGGTGGTGATCGATACGCGTGGGTTGTTGGCGAATGCTTAAGCAACGCAAGCGGCGCGATCATGCGTAGCCGTCTTATCAAACGGTTCGAGGCGCTGGTGTGCACCGGTTCGCCTGGTCTGTATCGCGTGGTGACTTTCTTCGCCGTGCAGCATATCTACTCGCTCGCCGAATTGGGGCATGTCGCGTCGAATCTGTCGATCGCGCAGATGGCGGGTTTTTTTACGGCGATTGGCTGGGCTACGCTGATTATGGTGCGTCTGCCAGGCGCGCTCGACAGGCGCACGGCAGTCGACACGTTTTATCCGCTCGCAGGGATGGCGCTCGTGACTACGCTTGCCGTCACATCGGCGAGCATCGCGCTCGCGCTGTCCGGGCTGATCCGCTTCGATGCCTGGGGCCTCATCCCGTTGCTTTTGGGATGGACGGCCTATCAGGTCGCACGGCATTACTTCGTCGCACAACGGCGCTACCGAACGGCCGTCGCGTTCGACATGGCGCTGATGGCGAGTTCGGGGTGGTTGTTGTGGCTGTGCCAACGTCATGGCCTGTCGCCGTCGTGCGCGTTGGCGTCGGCGTTTGGCATCACGGCGGCAGGGATGCTCACGACAATCGGCATGCCGTCGCGTGGTGCATCGCTCAAAACGTTCGACGTGAAAGGCCTGCAATTCGGTTTGACGAACTTCCTGTCCGGCGGCATTTCGCTCGTGTTCGTGCCACTCGCGACATTCATGTGCGGCGCGTCATTCGCCGGCATGCTCTCCTTGCTGGCCTCGGTGACCGCGGTCGGCATGCTGCTGCCTCGTGCGATTTCCATGGCGCAACTGCCGGAACTGGCGAAGCGCAGGAAAGCGGGGAGGCAACTCGATGACACGTTGCGCGACATGCGTCGGAGCATCAACTGGTCGAACGGCGTGGTGCTGATGGTCAACGTCGCGCTGGTTGTCGGCTTGACGCTTTGGCATGTGCGCGGCGGCAACGAGCGCGCGGCCGTCATGGCCGCCGGACTGCTGCTCGCGATTCAGTGCGCGGTCGGGATGATGGGCATCGTCGGAAGCAGTGTGATGATGGCATTCGAGAAAGGTGCCGACACGGCGAAGATCAACGTGGCCGCCACCGGGGCCTTCGCGCTGGTCTGCGCGCCGTGCGTCTGGTATGGCGGCCCGGTGGGATTCATGCTCGTTCTTCTCGCTGCGATTGCGGTGGCGGGTTTCAGGAACTGGCTCGTGTGCGCCAAGGCGGCGGATGTTCATCGCCTTTACGCGAGCCCAGGTGCTCAAGCGGAGCTCGCCGACGCGCACTCGGCGACCACCACACAGCGAGCGTCGCAATGAGCGCCGCACGCGGGGCCGTGCCGGGCGTGGCGGAGCGCCGGACGCTGACACTCTCTTCAATTGGGGCGTGGGCCGTCGCGGCAGCTTATCTGTTCTTCTGCATGAGTGACACGATGTTGACGCTGGAGGACGAACGGTCGCAAATCGTCAAGATTGTCGCGTTTGGTCTCCTGTCGTTGGCGATTTTTATCAGACCGAGATTCCATCGTTTGATCGTACTCGTCGCGCCGCTATTGTTCCTGCTTTGGATCGGCCATGTACGCGCATTCAACGCGGATGCCGGGACGGAAGAGTTTCTGCGGTTCCTGTTTCCCATCGTGATTACGATTGCGCTTTTTGCTTATCGTGACCGGCTCGATGCCGTGCTCAATATGTTTTTTCTGGTCGTGATCAGCAACGACCTGTTTCAGTGCTATTTCTACCTCGCATATCTGGCGGGAATGCCGCTACTTCTGCCGATTCGTATCGACTCGGGCCTGTTCCTGCGCGCCCAGGGATGGATGGGGTTTTTCTCGGAGTTCAGCTTCATCAACTTCTGTGCGTTCGTGCTGTGTCGACAGTACAGACCGACGAAGCGATCGTTGGCCATGTCATGGCTGTTCGTTCTATTCGCCCTGCTTGGCTTTTCGTTCAAGATGTTCGCGACCCTGGCGATTTATCCGCTGATCGCGAGGAGGGTGAGTCCACGGGTCTGGGCGATGGCGGGCGTGGCGGTCGGCATCGGTGTCTGGATCATTGCCAATGGCTATCTGGACTCGTTGTTCAGCGTGGCCGCCGCCAAGATTTCGTTTTACATCGTCGAAGGGAATTCCGCGCGGGCGGAATCCTACCGTGTGATGGTCGAGTCGCTGGCCAAGGGCAACTTCCTGGGCGAAGGACTGGGGTCGTTCGGTGGTCCGGCATCGGTCAAATACGGCTCGCCGCTTTATGGTGCTTATCACTTCAACTGGTACGGGCTCGGCGACCTGTTGAAAACAACCGACACGTTCTACCCGCATCTCTTTGTCGAGACCGGATTGCTGGGCGCACTCATATGGCTTTGCTTCGTGTTGCGTTATGGACAGAATCGGCGAAGCAATATGCCCTGGATTCTCATTGTCGCGGCGTTCTGCTTCGACAACATTTTCTCGATGGCTTTCGTATCGCCTTCTTATGTTTTTTCGGCGTTGCTGATGATGCAGGTCTTTTCGATGCGTAACAAACCGCTCGTGTCAGAACTGAACCGTACTTCACATTCAGCAAGGGCGAACGCATGAAGATTCTCATCGTAACGAACATGTACGCGGGGCATAACTCCGCTCAACCGTCTCAAGGCGTCTTCGTGACGGAGCAGGTCGAAGCGTTGCGCGTGATTTACGGCGACGCAATCGACGTACTCGTAATCGAAGCTTTTCGGGGCCGGCTCGCTTATCTGAAATCGCTCGTGCAGGTCGTGCGGCTAGGGAGACACAAGGCCTACGACGTCGTTCACTATCACTTTGGTCTGAGTGCGTGTTCCGCGCCGCTAGTGCGACTATTTTCGAATGCAAAAGTGGTCGTGACTTTCCACGGTTCCGATGTCATGGGGCGAAGCTGGATGAGAGCGATATCGCTCGCTGCCGCGAGGTTTTCCCACGCATGTATTGGAGTGAGCGATGAGATATCCGCAAAGGTGAGCCGTGGTTCAAGGCGCTGCGTGACCATTCCTTGCGCGGTAAACGAATCGCTGTTTGTAGAACCCGGCAACGAGTACATGAAAAAAATGGGCCGAAAGGTCGTGGTCTTTCCATCGTCGCCGACAAGGCCCGAGAAAGACTACCCCTTGTTCAAATCGGTTATCGCCCGTCTGTCCGACACCTCAGGGTTCGAGATGGAAGAGCGACACATCGACGGCCTCGATCGCGAAGCCGTGCGCGATCTTCTCCTGCAGGCCGATTGTCTGGTCATGACGTCCGAAAGAGAAGGTTCGCCGCAGTCGGTCAAGGAAGCCATGGCAGTCAATCTGCCGGTCGTGTCGGTCGACGTGGGCGATGTCAGGCAATTGCTTCAGGGCGTCTCGCATAGCGCCGTCGTCGAAGGACGCGATGCAGCGGCACTCGCGTTCGCCGCCGCGGATGTATTGACGCGAGCGGCGCGCTCGAACGGAAGAACCCGCTTGAAATCACTTGGCTATTTCTCCACCGAAGTGGCCCAGCAAATCAGCCGCTTATATGAATCGCTTACTCATAACAAAAGACGCCATGAAACGCATTGAGCTCTTTTCCTGTCCGATGGACATTGCGACGATGAACGAGACGGTCGACTGGATCGCCGCGCGGATCGAACGAAAGCAGTTTACGCAGCACGTCGTCGTCAACGTGGCGAAGCTCATTTACATGCAGGCCGACGCGGAACTTGCCGCCTCCGTGCGCGCGTGCGACATCGTCAATATCGACGGCATGGGCGTGGTGTGGGGCGCGCGGCTGCTGGGCGTGCCGGTGAGCGAACGCGTGGCTGGGGTCGATCTGTTCGATCATCTGCTGCGGATGGCCGCGCAACGCTCGCTGCCGGTGTTCCTGCTCGGAGCGACGGATGCCGTCGTCGCCCGCGTGGCCGCCGTGGTGACCACGCGCTATCCCGCGCTGCAGGTGGCCGGGCATCATCACGGCTACTTCTGGGACGATGAAGAAGCGGTCGTGGAGATGATCCGCCGCTCAGGGGCGCGTCTATTGTTCGTGGCGATCACCTCGCCGAAAAAGGAAACCTTCATCAACCGCTGGAAGGATCAACTCGGTGTCGATTTCGTCATGGGCGTGGGCGGCACGTTCGATGTTGTCGCAGGCAAGGTGCGCCGCGCGCCGCGCTGGATGCAGCGCAGCGGCCTCGAATGGGCCTATCGTGTCATGCAGGAACCGCGCCGCATGTGGAAGCGGTATTTCGTCACGAACAGCCGGTTTGCGCTCATGCTGATCAAGGCACGGATTGCGCTGACACTACGCGGAGCAGCGAGCGGCCATGGCAAATAAATTGGCGTGGCTTGCGTGTACGCTGCTCGCCGTCACGGCATGCAGCAACTCATCGCTCGCGCGGCAGGATGGCGGTCACTACACGATCCTGTATCGCAGCGCGTGGCACGCCGGTATCGATCCTCGCCTGACGATCCAGGCTCCGCGGCCGGATGCCATCGCGACGGTCGCGATGCCGCAATTCCACGGCGTCGCGCTGAAGGCGACGATGCGTCGCGCTGACGATTTCACTCACGTGGCGAATGGCACGCCGCGTGCCGAAGTCGTCTTTGCGCGAGACGCTCATTTCGCGGTGGGCAAGGATTACGAGGTACGGTGGTCGACCATGATTCCGCCGGCGTATCGACTCGATTCGCAGCAGCCGGAGATCATTACCCAACTGCATCAGAGCGGCTTCACAGGGTCTCCGCCGTTTGCGCTCATGCTGTCGGGCGGACATTACCAGGTCGACGTGAGAGGCGGTGCGGGAACGCCGAGCCAGTCATACACGTTCGGCACACCCGCGGCCGACGCCGGCAGGGTAGTCACGTGGCGCCTGCACTATCGCCCCGACGATCAGGGCACTCGCGCCTTGACGGACCTCTACAAGGACGGCGTGCGAGTCGTGCACAGCATGGGCCGCCCGAATGCTTATCCCGGCGACCAGAACGCTTACCTGAAGATCGGCATCTACAAATGGTGGTGGCAGACGAGGCCGTCGGATGTCGACGAACGCACGATGTACTACGGCGACGTTGAGATTGCGGAGCAGGTGCCTAATTCACTGCCTTGACGAAACCGGGATCGTCGATCAACGCATCCACACTCATCTTGACCGTGTCTTCGATCGCGATGGTGTTGCTGGTGAACTTCGGGCACTTGTGCCTGACCGTCTTCGTCGTCGTGTACACGACAGTCTGCGTGGTGGGATCGGTCACCACGTAGCGCATCTTGAGCGTCCAGTGAGCGGGCGTGCGCGCGTCGTCCACGGTGAAGGCCTCGATGCTGCCGCTGAGCGTGCGCCGGCTTTCGTCCATGTGAAAACCGGCGAGCCGCAAGCTGTTCGCCACGCCGTTGCGCACGGATTCGTTGATATCGTTTTTGAGCACGATGCCGGTCATGGCCGTGTTTTCGATGCGATTCGGCGAAACGCGTCCGCTGCGAGCGGGCATGTAAGCGAAGTCGTGCGTCGGGGCGACGTTGAGCCAGCCGGTGGGATGCGCCGTCGTGCGCGCCGCGCTGTTGAGTCCAAACCACGACCACGAACAGGCCGACAACATCAGCGGCAACGCCACCACGCCGCAGCCTTTGAACAGGGCGGATCGCGATGGCAAGCGCATTGGGCGGGACGGCCGCGGCGGACTCTGGCTCTGTCGCGGCGACTCCGACGCTAGGCTGGAACAAGCGGCGTTTGAAGTCAGAGGAGTTACCCTTTTAGATTGAATCATCCCGGTGGAGAGCAACATGGTAACAGTGTGCCGGGTCGGCGCATTCGCCCGGCCAGATTGAGCCACACGCTCGTGTGCAGGGCAGGAGGGCCGTTCATCATAGCGAACGGGCTTTCCGCCGGACAAGCGGGGATTAGAGGTTTGCTGCTACGCGTTTCGACGCAGGCGTGTCGAGGCGACGCCGTCGTGGTTATCTCACGACAATAATCGTCTAACAACCGTCTTACGTGACCTAAAAAAAGCCGGCCTTGCCTTGCGTCATATCCACTAGCGCTCGCTGGGCTTCGTCGAGTGCATTGATGGGCAGACGGATCGTCATTTTCACCAGCATCGCGTAGGCGCTCTCGACCAGCGTATAGCCTTCGGCTTCGATCCAGCGGCGCACTTTCGCTTCGTCCGCATAGCTCACCTCGACGGTGAACGAAACCTGAGCGATCCGCTCGACGCGCGGTGCATCCAGCAGCGCCGAAGCGATCGCATCCGTATAAGCGCGTACGAGGCCGCCCGCGCCGAGTTTCACACCGCCGTAATAGCGCACGACCGCAGCCAGCACGCCGTCCAGATCGTGATGCCGCAGCACTTCGAGAATCGGCCGCCCGGCGGTGCCGGACGGTTCGCCGTCGTCGGACATGCCGGACTGGCCGCCCGCGAGCAGCGCCCAGCATACATGGGTGGCAGCGGGATGTTCGCTGCGCAGACGACGCAGTTCGTCCATCGCGGCGTCGCGGTCCGCGACCGGTATCGCGTAGCCGATAAAGCGGCTCTTGCGAATCTCGAGTTCCGCGCTCAACGCCGCGGGCAAGGTATAGGTGGGCAAGGCGAAAAATGGAGTGGAGGAGAGGTTCCGGGTGCATGCAGTCGGTGGCCGTCATGGTAACGGATCGTCGGCGCGACGGCGGGTATGCTTCGCGCGAAGCGTGCCGGCACGACACCGTGCGAGGATCGAAATCATGCATTCGACTACAATCTCCAACGAAACGCGTGCTGCTGTCGAAATGCCGCGCGTCACTCAGGAGACGACATGCTTGACCTTTCCACGTTAGGAACTTTCGTTGCGGTGGTACTCGGGCTCTTTCTGATTCCGGGTCCCGCGGTGCTGCTCGTGCTCACACGCACGGTGCATGGCGGACGCAAGGCGGGCATTCTCACGGGACTCGGCATCGCTGTGGGCGATTTCATTCACACGCTGGGGGCTTCGGTCGGTCTCTCCGCGCTGCTGATGACTTCGGCGTTGGCCTTCAATGCGGTGAAATTCGTCGGCGCGGCCTATCTGATCTATCTCGGCGTACGCGCGTTACGCGAAAAGCCGGCGAACGCGCAAAGCGCGGCGACCACGCCCGCAGCGGCGACGGTCTCCGTCTCGCCCTCGAAAGCGTTCTTTCAGGCGATTCCCGCCGAAGTATTGAACCCCAAGACCGCCCTGTTCTTTCTCGCGTTTTTGCCGCAGTTCGTGCGTCCCGAACACGGTTCGACGTTCCTGCAGTTCACTACACTCGGACTCATTTTCGTCGGCATGAGCGCGCTCTACACGACGCTGATCGTGTTGACCATTCGGCCGTTGGGCAAACTGGTGAAGCGTATGACCTGGCTTACGCGCTGGCAGAACAAGATCATCGGCGTGCTGTTCATTTCGCTTGGTCTGCGGGTGGCCACGCAAACGCGCTGATCGATCCGTGCAAGAGCACGGCCGCTCAGATGTTACGGCGCTGCCGTCGCAGACGGCCTTCGCGCGCATATTCCATCTGCCCTTCGGTACGCACGGCAAGCCGCTCCTGCTGGGCGCGGCTCATCTGCCGCGTATCGTCGATGTCACCCACGCGCAGCACCTCCTGCGCGATCCGGATGCGTAGCGTCATCAATGGCTCGCCCCGGTCGACCAGCGTACGGTCGACCGCGCGCGCCTGCTGAACGCCGCTATCGATGAGCAGGCGCAATTCCAGCAAGGTGAGCCGCTGGCGCTGGATTTCGAGGATGAGCCGCTGCACGGCCTGTTCATCGCGCGTGCGCCACCAGGCGCGCAGATCGGCGAGTGTGGGTGGGTCGAAGGGTGGAAGACGCATTGCTCAGACGGAAAAATACTGTATGTATATACAGTATAGCCCGACTTTTTACGGACCCGCCTGACTCAGTTCAGCGCGAGCATGATCGTGGTGGACACGACGATGATGAAGAGGCACGCAGCGGTGAGCATGTCGTAGGGATAGGTCATGGCGGCATCGTCAAATGGAGCGATTGGAGTGCTCATCATAGGCACCACCGTCTCATGTGACTGTTAAGCATTGCAAGGCCGCGAGCGACTATTCGTCGTGCTGACAGAATCGGCGGCCCGGCACGTGCGACACCACGGCCTGAGCGATTTCGAGCGGCGTGCTCTCGGCGGGTACGACGCGGCGGCTCGATTCGGGAGTGTGTTTCATGGTCCATTCGACCAGCCGATACGAGCGCCCCCAAGGAGGCTGTAGCGGATCGGAGACCTTGCATGAGTGGATCTGACGGACCCATTCGTTGCCGGGCATGGCGCGCAAATGCTCGAATACCGTGTCTTCAACCATGGTGTGACTCCTTCTTCGCGGGCCTGCAGCCCATCTTCTGCGCGTCGACGACATCCCGGGAAAAAAGCGCCGCCGATGTTCTGGCGGCTCAACAGGGGATGTTGTGCAGCCATAGTTACAGCAAAGAATTAAGCCAGACTTAAGAGCGCATCAAAGCGCCGCGATGCCGCTGCGATTGACCGCATGCACCCGCGTGACGATCCAACCCTCAAGACCTCGCAAAATCTGCCGTTATTTCAGCAGTTGGGGCTGCCAACCCCGCTCAGCCTTCGGGCCCGCATCCTGATAACGTGACGAATCTCGCTCAAACGCCGCTTTCCGCCCGCCTTCGCTCGCTTGTCGACACGGTTCAACACAACGAGCGCACGCTGCGGCGCTTCCAGAACGTCGAACTGCGTCTGATCGGCGCGCAGGATTTCGCGTCGTTTCTCGACACGCTGTTCCGCCATCTGCCGAAAGAGTTTTCGCTGACGGGCGTGACGCTTTGGCTCGACGACCGCGCACCCATGCTGCTCGAACTGCTCGAGCCCGATGCGCTGGACGCGCTCGACCAACCGGGTCTGAAGACCTCGCGCGAAGGTGGCCTCGCCGCGCAAGGCCTGTGCGAAGCGGGCCGGCCGTGGCTCGGTCGTCCGATTGAACTGAATGAGCCTGCGCACCGCGCATTCTTCGGCAAGAGCGGGATGCCGGCGAGCGCGATCCTGTTACCGCTCGCCGCGGGCGACACGGTCAGCGGCTACCTCTGCCTGACCAGTGACGACCCCGAGCGTTTCGGCGAAGGCATGGGCACGGATATTCTGGAGCGCTTTGCAAGCATCGTGACCGCGAGTCTCGACAACGTTGCGCATCGCGAGCGACTCAAGCAACTCGGCATGACCGATTCGCTGACGGGGCTCGCCAATCGCCGCTATTTCGACGAGCGCCTGCGCGAAGAACTCATGCGCGCGGTTCGCTATGGCGTGCCGGTGGCGTGTCTGTTCATCGATATCGACAGCTTCAAGCGCATCAACGATACCTACGGCCATCAGACCGGCGACCGTGCATTGGCGGCCGTGGCGGCCTGCGTGCGGCAACAGGTGCGGCTGGGCGATACGGTGGCGCGTTATGGCGGCGAGGAGTTCGCCGCGCTGCTCCAGGGCGATCGCGCCGATGCGCTCACTGTCGCCGAGCGCGTGCGACTGGCGGTCGAACGGCTGGCTTTGCAGGACGATCACGGCGAGCGTATCGCCTTGACGGTGTCGATCGGCGTGGCGGCGCGCACGATGACCGGCGCACCCTCCGACGCCGCGGCGCTGTGTCACGCGATCATTGAAGAAGCCGATCGGGCGATGTATCTGGCCAAACGCAACGGCCGCAATCGCATCGAGGCATTGGTGCCGGCAGACGACGATCACGCGTCGCGCTGAAGTGTGAAGGCGCAAGCCGCCGCTTTTCTGTCCAGCTCAAATCGTGTTGGCATCGCGCCTGTTGCGTTCAGGTTTCGGGCGCATCCGGCGGCACGCCCAGCAGTTGCAATGCGCCGCCCGTCACGCCGCTGAACACCGGGCCAGCCACCGTCCCGCCATAAAAAGCCTTGCCCGCCGGGTCGTCGATCATCACGGCGACGATCAGCCGTGGATCGCTCATCGGTGCCATGCCGACAAAGAGCGCGCGATAGCGGTTCTTCGCATAGGCCGCGCCGATCTGTTTGCGCGCCGTGCCCGTCTTGCCGCCGATGCGGTAGCCGGGCACCGTCGCCGCGCGGCCCGTGCCGCCCGTGCCGGTGGCCATCTCCAGCATGTTGCGGATCGCCCGCGCGGTGGCCGGCGTGGTGACTGCGCGGCCGGTGTTTGTAGTTTGCGCAGCGGCGCCCGCGTCCGTGCCCACGTTGTGATGCAACAGGCTCACGCGATGCATCGTGCCGTCGCCGGCGTAAGCGGTGTACACCTGCGCGATCTGCAGCAGTGACGCGGACAGCCCGTAGCCATAGGCCATGGTCGCCTGTTCGATCGGCCGCCAGCGTTTGTACGGACGCACCTTGCCGGACGCCACGCCCGGAAAGGTCAACTCGGGCCGCAAGCCGAGTCCGTATTCCTGGTACTTGTTCCAGATCGTCTCGGCCGGCAGATTCAGTGCGAGCTTGGCGAGCGCGATATTGCTCGACTTCTGCACCGCTTCGGCGACGGTCATCGCGCCATGATTCGAGGTGTCGTGAATCACCGCCGGCCCGATCCTGTACCAGCCCGGCGCAGTATCGATGATGCTTTGCGGCCGCACCTTGCCCTCGTCGATCGACAGCGCGACGACCACCGGCTTGATGGTCGAGCCCGGCTCGAACGTGTCGACCACCGCGCGATTGCGCAACTGCCGCCCGGTCAGACGGGTGCGATCGTTCGGGTCGAAGCTCGGATAGTTGGCCAGCGCCAGAATCTCGCCGTTACGCGCATCGAGCACGACCACGCTGCCGGCTTCGGCGTGATGGGTGGCGATCGCCTGCTTCAACTGGGCATAGGCGAGTTGCTGGATGCGCCGGTCGATCGTGAGATGAATCGTGTCGCCGTTCTGTGCGGGCACGAGCGGCCGCGTCTCGGACACCACCCGGCCCAGACGATCACGGATTACTTCGCGCTGGCCAGGCACGCCCAGCAACTGGTCGTTGGCCGCCAGTTCGACGCCTTCCTGACCGTTGTCTTCGATATCCGTGAAGCCGACCACGTGCGCGGCCGATTCGCCTTCGGGATAAAAGCGCTTCGAATCGGCGATCTGCGTGATGCCGGCTAGCCCGAGTTTCGACAGATGCGCGGCGGTGTCCGCATCGACCTGACGCTTGAGCAGAACAAAGGTCTTGTCGCCGTTCAGACGCTTGCGCAATTCCGCGAGCGGCAGGTCGAGCAGTTTTGCAAGCGGCGGCGCCGCCGCTTCGTCGATGAGCTTCGGCGAGGCCCAGATTTCATAGGTGGCGAGACTCACGGCGAGCATCGAACCATTGCGATCGACGATCCGTCCGCGCATCGCATCGAGTTCGAGAATGCGCTGATAACGTTTTTGCCCCTGGTCGACGTAGAAATCCTGGTTCACGACCTGCACCCAGAACGCGCGCGCCGCGAGCGACGCAAACGCGGCGAACACGATCAGGACGATGAATTTCGAACGCCACATCGGCAGACGCGCGGTCAATAGCTGGTTCTTCGCGACGGGTGCGTAGGGGTCGTGCGATTGGGATTTCTTTTTCTGGATCATTGAGTGCGGATAAGGTCCTGCTCGATTATTTGGCGCCGCCGAAACAGGCAGGCTGCCGCGATTGTAATAAGAACGTAATCTGGATGCGAGATCCGCGCAAGGGGAGTGTGATAAGTGGCTTGGGCAAAGTGCGCCCAGGCGCTGAGGAAAAAGACAAAAAAAACCGCACGGACTTAAAAATCCGTGCGGCTCGCTCGTTCGATTGAAGCGTCGACTCCGACGCGGCGTGTTGAAGAGGCGCTCTCCGCCTGTCGAGCGCCTTCTTTTTTTGTGCGCTTGCTCCCTGATGCCCGTGTGCGCTTTTTTGTTTGTCGATTAGTGCGGGTTAGTGCGGGGCAGGCCTCGCACCCCGCTTCAGGCCGGCAGTGCGAAGCTCGAAATCGCTTCGCGCAGCACGCTCACCTGATCCTTCAGCGAATGCGCCGCGGCCGCAGCCTGCTCGACCAGCGCGGCATTCTGCTGCGTGACCTGATCCATTTCGCCGACCGCGCGATTCACCTGCTCGATGCCCGCGCTCTGTTCACGCGACGCATTGCTGATCTCCTCGAGAATTTCATTCACGCGACGCACCGAGTGTACGATCTCGCCCATCGTCGAGCCCGCGTTCGCGACCAGCGACGCGCCGGCTTCGACGGTGCCGGTCGAGGTTTCGATCAGCGCCTTGATTTCCTTGGCGGCCGTCGCCGAGCGCTGCGCGAGGCTGCGCACTTCGGCTGCGACCACCGCGAAACCGCGACCCTGTTCACCGGCACGCGCCGCTTCAACGGCGGCGTTGAGCGCGAGGATATTGGTCTGGAAAGCGATGCCGTCGATCACGCCGATGATGTCGCCGATCTGCCGCGAACTGGTGGTGATCTCGCCCATGGTGCGCACCACGTCGTCGACCACGCGGCTGCCGCGCGTGGCGACATCCGCGGCTTGCCCCGCGAGTTGCGCGGCCTGCTGTGCGCTGTCCGCGTTCTGCTTCACGTTGACCGTCATCTGATCCATGCTCGACGCGGTTTCGACCAGCGCGGCCGCCTGTTCCTCGGTGCGCTGCGAGAGATCCGTGTTGCCGGCGGCGATTTCGGTTGCGCCGATATTGATGTTCTCCGTACCCAGACGCACGCGCGAGACCGTGTCGACGAGACCGGCCTGCATGGTCTGCAGGGCGTGCAGCAGACTGCCGTCGCTGTTCATCTGCACCGGCACGCGCGTGGCGAGGTTGCCCTGCGCCATCAACTGAGCGTGTTCGACGGCCACTTCGAGATCGCCCCCGAGCGAGCGGCGGATGCTGCGCAACACCAGCAGCATGACGACGGTGGCAATCGCGCCGAGCGTGAAGGTGATCGCGAGCCAGCGCAACAGGTTGGCGTAGAACGCGTTTTGCACGTCGTCCATGTACATGCCGGTGACGATGTACCAGTCCCACGGCACGAAGTGCATCGAGAAGCTGGTCTTGGCGACCGGTTTGTCGCTGCCCGGCTTGGCCCACAGATAGTCGACGAAGCCGCCGCCGTCGTGATTGCCCGCGTTGACGATGTCGACGAACAGATGATTGCCGGCCGGATCGGTGAATTGCGCGAGGTTCTTGCCGACCATCTCCGGCTTGAACGGATGCATCAGCATGACCGGCTGCGAATCGTTGATCGAGATATAGCCGTCCTTGCCGTAGCGCATCGCGGCGAGGGTGGCGAGCGCCTGCTTCTTCGCTTCGTCTTCCGTGATGATGTGCTGCTGGGCCATTGCGTAGTAGTGGGCCGCGACGTGATTGCCCTGGTCGACCAGCGCGGTTAATTGATCGCGACGATCGGAGATCATCGAAGCACGGGTTTGCCATGTGCCGAAGCCGCCAATCAGGATCAGGCCGATCCAGAGGACGGCGATCATCGAGGCCAGTTTTTTATTCAGAGTCATAGCAAGGGGTTTTCGCTTACGCAGGTGGTCGGTCAGGGGTGGATCGCTTGGTCGCTTGTGGCGAGTCGCTCGTTGCTGACTGTGTTTACGGCGGGCTGACGTGCAGGGCGCAGGGCAGGGGAAACCCGCTGTTGTACGATTTTATTCGTCCGATTAATGCGGTATTTTCAACGCTCCGTCAGTAACCGTTTTACTGGTTTTTATTAGCTGATGATTTATCGTATTTTTCCGTGCCGCGTGGCTTTTAAAATAAATCGTGCGCTCTGATAAACGCGCATGGACATTAATAAATTGAACGGTTAGCGGACTTAACCCGGCGGGATAAAAAGGTAATAAGAGCCGGTGCCGACAGACGGAATGGCGGGCAACACG
Organism: Paraburkholderia sp. BCC1884; assembly: GCF_900996225.1. Taxonomy (GTDB): domain Bacteria; phylum Pseudomonadota; class Gammaproteobacteria; order Burkholderiales; family Burkholderiaceae; genus Paraburkholderia. The sequence continues at coordinate 71,330 of NZ_CAAJGL010000145.1, forward strand.
GTGTGTCGACCCTTGGCTGGCATAGGTTTGCGTCAATATTCCACAAATTGCCAATTAACTGCAAATCGGCCGAGGCGTTGCGGAAATGCAAAAAACGACACATTTTTGCACTTAATCGCAAGCCGGCCCGGCCTATGGCCGAAAAATGACGACTTAATAAAAATTCCGCTATAGTCGCCATTTTCCAGTCGCCAGTCGGGCAGAAAAGAGCACCAATAAGCCCGCTATCAGGAGTAAAGAATATGAACGCCCGCGAACCCGCTTTCGTCCCCGCCTCCCGCAGCGCGCGCCTGCGCCAGATGCTCGTCAGCAACGAACTCGAATTCATGATGGAGGCCCACAACGGCCTGTCCGCCCGGATCGTGCGCGAAGCCGGCTTCAAGGCCATCTGGGGCTCGGGCCTCGCGATCTCGGCGCAGTTCGGCGTGCGCGACAACAACGAAGCCAGCTGGACCCAGGTGGTCGATAACCTCGAGTTCATGGCCGACGCGAGCGATCTGCCGATCCTGCTCGACGGCGACACCGGCTACGGCAACTTCAACAACGTGCGCCGTCTCGTGAAGAAACTCGAACAGCGCGGCATCGCCGGCGTGTGTATCGAAGACAAGCAGTTCCCGAAGACCAACAGCTTCATCAACGGCGAAGCGCAACCGCTCGCCGATATGGACGAGTTCTGCGGCAAGATCAAAGCGGGTAAAGACTCGCAGTCGGATGAAAACTTCTCGATCGTGGCGCGCGTCGAAGCGCTGATCGCCGGCTGGGGCATGGACGAAGCACTGCGTCGCGCGGAAGCCTATCGCCAGGCCGGTGCGGACGCGATCCTGATTCACAGCAAGCTCTCGCGCCCCGACGAAATTCTCGAATTCGCGCGCGAATGGGCCGGCCGCGGTCCGCTCGTGATCGTGCCGACCAAGTACTACAGCACGCCGACCGAAGTGTTCCGCGAAGCCGGCATCAGCACGGTGATCTGGGCCAACCATCTGATCCGCGCGGCGACCTCGGCCATGCAGGCCGTCGCCAAGGAAATCCATTCGAGCGAGACGCTCGTCAACGTCGAAGACAGCATCGCCGCCGTCAACGAAATTTTCCGTTTGCAGGACGCCGACGAATATTCGGAAGCCGAAGACCGCTATCTGTCGAGCGGCCGCGCGGCCGGTTCCGCGGTCGTGCTCGCCGCGAGCCGCGGCAAGGGCCTCGAAGCCGTCACCGAAGACCGTCCGAAAGTGATGCTGCCGATCGCCGGCAAGCCGCTGTTGCGCTGGCTCGTCGACGCGTTCAAGAAGCAGGGCGTCAACGACATCACCGTGGTCGGCGGTTATCGCGCCGATGCGATCGACACGGCCGGCATCAAGCTCGTCGTCAACGAACAGCATGCGCAAACGGGCGAACTCGCGTCGCTCGCCTGCGCGGTGGACAAGCTCGCCGGCGACACGATCGTCTCGTACGGCGATCTGCTGTTCCGCAGCTACATCCTGCGCGATCTGGTGGAAAGCGAAGCGGCGTTCAGCGTGGTGGTGGATTCGTCGCTGACCGATACGGAAAACGCCAGCGTGCGCGATTTCGCGTGGTGCTCAGCGGGTGACGACCGGGGGCTGTTCGGCAACAAGGTCACGCTGCGTCACGTGTCGAGTGGCCAGGACGCGTCGTCGGCTATCGCTTCGCAAACGCCGCACGGCCGCTGGGTCGGTTTGCTGAACGTGCGTGGCGCAGGCCGTGAGCGTTTGCAAGCGGTGCTGGCGCAATTGCAGACGCGTCCGGATTTCGGCTCGCTCGATATGCCCGCGCTGCTGAACGCGCTGATCGAAGCGGGTGAGTCGATCGAAGTGCAATACATCCACGGCCACTGGCGTGGTGTGAACGACCTCGAAGATTTCCGCCGTGCGGGCGACTTCGCGCATGCGCAAGCGCCGTTCGCGGCAGCCGGCGGTGCGGCGACGGACGCAGCCAGCGGAGCGGCGCAATGATCGAGGCGGCACAGTTCGTCGAGGCGGCGCGCGAGCGCGGCTTCGACTGGTATGCAGGCGTGCCGTGCTCGTATCTGACGCCGTTCATCAACTACGTGTTGCAGGACGAATCGCTGCATTACGTGTCGGCGGCGAACGAAGGCGACGCGGTCGCCTTGATCGCGGGTGTGACGCTCGGCGCGCAGAACGGCCGGCGCGGCATCACGATGATGCAGAACTCCGGCCTCGGCAATGCGGTGAGCCCGTTGACCTCGCTCACGTGGACCTTTCGTCTGCCGCAATTGCTGATCGTCACGTGGCGCGGCCAGCCCGGCGTCGCCGACGAACCGCAGCACGCGCTGATGGGTCCGGTGACGCCCGCCATGCTCGACACGATGGAAATCCCCTGGGAGACCTTCCCGACCGAAGCCGATGCCATCGGCCCGGCGCTGGATCGTGCCACCGCGTATATGGATGAAACTGGCCGCCCGTACGCGCTCGTGATGCAGAAGGGCAGCGTGGCGCCGTACGAGTTGAAGGACAGCGGCGCCGGTGCGCGCCGCGTGCCGGCGCAGCCGCAATCGCAGTTCGGCAAGGTGGCGGCGAACGAACTCGCTTCGCGTCACGACGCCTTGCAGAAAGTGATCGCGCACACGCCGCTCGACTCGACGGTGGTGCTTGCGTCGACCGGTTTTTGCGGGCGTGAACTCTACGCCATCGACGACCGTGCGAACCAGTTGTACATGGTCGGCTCGATGGGTTGCGTGACGCCGTTTGCGTTGGGTCTTGCGCTGTCGCGTCCTGACCTGCAGGTCGTCGCAGTCGACGGCGACGGCGCGGCGCTGATGCGTATGGGCGCGTTCGCGACGCTCGGCGCTTACGGCCCGTCGAATCTCACCCACGTGCTGCTCGACAACGGTGCGCACGATTCCACCGGCGGCCAGGCGACGGTGTCGTCGCAAGTCTCGTTCGCGGGTGTGGCGGCGGCGTGCGGTTACGCATGCGCGCTCGAAAGCGACGACGTGAGCGTGATCGACGACCTGTTTGCGAGCGCGCCGCTCGACGGTCCGCGTTTCGTGCGCCTCGCGATCCGCCGTGGCACGCCCGACGGCTTGCCGCGTCCCACCATCGCGCCGCCCGATGTGAAGACGCGCCTGATGCGCCACATCGGCGCTGCTTAAAGTCGAACTCAAGGAGCGCCATGTTATTGCTCAATCCTGGCCCGGTGACGCTCACCGAACGCGTCCGCAACAGCCTGTTGCAGACGGATCTGTGCCACCGCGAAAGCGAGTTTTTCGACTTGCAGGAAGAGGCGCGCACGCGTCTGGTCGATCTGTACGGCCTCGATGCCGGCGAATGGCAAGCGGTGCTGATGACCGGCTCCGGCACGGCAGCCGTGGAAAGTATGACCGCTGCGCTGGTGCCGCAAAACGGCAAGCTGCTCGTGGTGGAAAACGGCGTGTATGGCGAACGTATTTCGCAGATTGCCACGCAGTACGGCATCGCGCATGAATCGCTGAAGCACGACTGGATGCAGGCCCCGGATCTCGCGAAGATCGCCGAACGGCTCGACGCGGACAAGGCTTTTACGCACGTCGCCGTGATTCATCACGAAACCACGACGGGGCGTCTGAACGATCTGACGGCACTGGGCGCATTGTGCCGTGCGCGTGGGTTGCGTCTTCTCGTGGATGGCGTCAGCAGCTTCGGCGCGGAAGCGATCGATTTCGCGGATACGAGCCTCGATGCGGTTGCCGCCACGGCGAACAAGTGTCTGCATGGCGTGCCGGGTGCGTCGTTCGTGCTGGTGCGGCGTGCCGCGCTCGCTCAGGCGGCAAGCCGCACGTACTACCTGGACCTCGGGCGACTCGCGCGCCTGCAGGATCAGCGCAACACGCCGTTCACGCCATCGGTGCATGCGTACTACGCGCTCGTCGAAGCACTGCGTGAACTCGCCGACGAAGGCGGCTGGCGCGCGCGCCACGCGCGCTATGCGGCGCTTGCGGAGCAGGCAAGGGCGGGTCTGGCCGAGCGGGGTATCGGCAGCGTGTTGCCGGTGGAAGAGTCGTCGGTGGTGTTGCGTGCGTATCGCTTGCCGGACGGCATCGCGTATCCGCAATTGCACGACGCGCTCAAGGCGCGCGGCTTCGTCATTTACGCGGGCCAAGGCGGTTTGTCGGCGGAGTTGTTCCGCATTTCGACGATGGGCAACCTCCACGCCGCCGACATCGACCGCCTGTTGCAAGGCTTTGCCGAACTGACACGCTGATGCGCTGATTCCTGCCAGCGGCCGCGCGCGGCCGCTGGCATTCACGCGGATTCACACGGGGTCTTTGTCCGGCGGCCCGTCCGGCTGCTGCGGCTCCTCGGTGTGATGACCCGGCGAAGGCGGAACCCATGGCGCTTCTTCCGGGTCGCGGGTCGGATCGGCATTGGGGTCGGGAATCGGACTGGTGTGCATGTCGTAGCTCATGGCATCTGCCTGGTGGATAAAAAGAATGGCCGGCCGCTGAAACGCCGGCCGTTTTTTCAAGCGTAGGCGTTTCCGGCGCGCCGCGCTCCTTACTTTTTCCTGCGACGCCCTACGCTCAGCTGCCAATATCGTTCGGTGGCGAAGACATCGTCGTAATTTCCGGCGCCGAAAGCGCGCAACTGGCTCTCGTACGCGTTGACCGCCTCGCGTTTCAACTGCGTCCGGCGCTGGGTGTCGATCGTGTGGGCCGCGCTCGGCTGCGCCGGCGTCGCCACGATGCCGCGCTGGGCCAGGTCGGCGAGCCGCGCCTGCACGACGCCGGGCGTGCGCCGGTGAATCGCCTCCTCGTAACCGAACCACTCCAGATGCGACAGCCTTGGCAGGATTTCGCAGCAGGCTTCGAAGACCCGCACGTGATCGTCGTGATACAGGCCGAGCGGCATCAACAGCGTGTTCGCGGTGGTGCGATAAATGGTTTCTTCGAGCGCTGCCGCCATTTTGCTGATGGACGGGGAATCCGCGTACTGGCTGTCGCGAAACGGCATGCGTAGCGGAATCGCGTCGAGCACTTCGAGCGCGCGGTTGTCTTCGAGCGTGCGTTCGTGGATGGCCTGATGGGCGTCGGCGAAACCTGACTTTTCATCCCATTCGGTACGCATTTTCTGCTCGGGCGGCGCGGCGAAGACCGTGCAGACGGCGGCGTCGGGATGGGCGGCGAGCAGGGCGCCGCAACTGAAGACGGCGTCGTCGAAATGGGGTGAGACGATGAAAAGACGTGGGCTGGTTTCGCTCATGGGGCGGGTGGTGGTGTCGAGGCGCGCCCGGCTGGACTCGCGATGGACGCGTGGCGCGGGAAAGGGGCGTCACATCAGCTTAGGCGGAATCGGGTTGATGTGCGCGACGGGTGAGGAGCGCGCAAGGGGTGTGCCTGGGCGCGCTCCTGAATAGACTCACCGTTGGCTGCTTTGAGGTTCCCGTAAATACTCACCTGAGGTAGTGTCTGCCTGCGATGGCATTCGCCGCCCGCTCAAACGCCATCACGATCTTCCCCACGATATCCTCGCGCAACCGCGCATCCGCCGTTCTCAACGCATACGACGGATGCCACGTCGGCACGATCAGCCTATCGCCATGCTGGATGGTCTGCCCAAGATATTCGGACAGATTGACGTGCGCGCCGGTCAGCGCTTTCAGCGCGCTCGCCCCCAGCGTGACGACCACATGCGGCGCAACCTGCGCAAGCTCCTTCTCCAGCCAGTACCGACAAGCCTCGACCTCACGGTGGGCGGGCGTGCGGTGCACGCGTTGCTGGTCCAGGGTTTCCCACTTGTAATGTTTGACGGCGTAAGTCAGATACAGCGCCGTCCGTTCGAGGCCTGCACGCGCGAGCACGGCGTCCAGCAATTGACCGGCGGGTCCGGTAAAAGGCTCGCCATGCTGGTTCTCGTCTTCACCCGGCTGCTCGCCGACCACCATGATCGCCGCCTGAGCCGGCCCGACGCCCGCGACCGCCTGCTGCGCATTGCGCCACAACGCGCAGCGCCGGCAGGCGGCAAGCGGACCGGCGGGTTCGCGCAATGGCGGCGTCAGCGCTGAATATTCGACCGGCGGTGTGGCGGGCACAGTGACCGTGCCGCGCTGCGCGCCGATCCGGCTACGGTCGTGCGCGAGATGCCCGGGCAAGGGCGGACCGGCGGCCGGCGTGCGCCAGTAGCGCAGCGGCACCGGCGCCGTCGCGCCAGTGAAAACGCTCGCGTAATAAGCCAGCCAGAGGGCTTCGGTCGGTTCGCTAGTGACGGCTTCGCCAGCCATGGCGCTGGCCGGCAAGACCCGCCCGGCGTGCCCGGTTTCTTCGGTAAACGGCCGGTCGATACGCAGCAGCATGCCGTTCCAGAATGCCGCGCCTTGCGGCGTGGCCAGCATCCACGTGGAATCGCCCATGCTCGCTGCGAAACGGGCAGCAGCGCGCTCCAGCAGATCATGACGCGGCTCGTACCAGCCGACGAATTCCGGCAGCCCCATCGTCGATGGATCGCGTCGTCTGAACAGCGTGAGTAGCAGCAGGTCGTCGGTTTCGTGTTCGACCGACTGGATGCGTTCGGCGAGCCGCGCGCCGTCGGGGTCGTCCAGGTCGAGCACATGCCGCTCGCCGTGGGTCCAGCGCCAGAGGATGCGGTAGAGCAGCGCCCAACGGTCGGGCGCCCGAAAGCAGGCGGCTGTTTTCAGACGGGCAAGTAGTTCGCGAGGAATAGCAGGCGCGGGAAGGGCGCTATCGGGGCCACTGACACTGTGATTGCCACCGCCACCGCCACCGCCACCGCCACCGTCGATCCCACTCTCCGCCGCCTCTTCGCCTTCCTGCCATTCGACCTGCGCCGGCTCGACTTTCTGCCGCAGCAGAACCCGCGCCGCGCGGCGCCAGGCGGCAAAAGACGGGTCGATCGAAATGCTTTTCATGCGGACGCGCCGTGGCGGCGCGCCATTTCGCGCACCGGTCCATGCGGACAAAATACTGTATGGATATACAGTATGCGCTCAAACATCGTTGGGGATCAAGCGGGCCGTCAACGCTCAGCGGCAAGCCCCGCTAGACGTTGCGCAAATCTTCCGGCGTATCGACGTCGCGCAGAATTCCCGCGTCGTCCACATCCAGCCGCGTCACGAATTGCGACATGAACAGCGAGCGCGCGCCGGTATCGCCGTCGAGCGCGAGCAGGGCGTCGCGATGCTCGATGCCGAAGCCCACCGGATGACCACGCTGCCCCTGATAAAACGGTGCGACCAGCGAAGCGCCGCCGTCGAGCGCGCGCGCCACGTCTTCGATCGTCGCCGTGGCGATGCGCGGCATGTCCGCGAGGCCGACGATCCAGCCCTCCTCGGCGTCTGCGCTCGCCTCGATCCCGGCGGCGAGGCTCGCACCCATGCCGCGTTGCGCGTTCGGCGCGAACACCACGTCGCAACCGGCGTCGTTCAGCAGACGCGCCAGCGTCTCCGAACCCGGCCGCACCACGGCCAACACGCGCGTCACCACCCGCAGTAGTCGATGCGCCGCCTCGTGCGCGACCGGCGTGCCATCGGGCATGCGCGCGAGCAATTTGTTGTGCAGGCCATCCGGATCGAAGCGCGAACCGAAGCCGGCGGCGAGCAGGACGCCAGTGGCGAGCGAGGCGTAGGCCATGGGCAGGCACCGGTAGCAAAAGATGAAACCGATTGTGCGTTGCAACGCACCCACAGGCAAGCGCGAATCGATACGTGTGGCGCGCGCCGCGCCCTCGCCCCCTATCCTGGCGTGCCAACGGGCGACAGCGATACGACGCGGCCAGAGCGGGCGACGGCGATGCGGCGCGCCTGAGAAACCAACTGACCAGCGCCTGAGCCGCCCACCAGAAGCGTGTCACGCCGCATCGCATCAAAGCAGCGACCTCGTCATCGCGAAACGCCGACGCTTCACACCTGCATCGTGCCCATCACCTTATCGAGCGTGATCGGCAGATCGCGAACCCGCACGCCGCTCGCGTGATACACCGCATTGGCAATCGCGGCCACCACGCCGGTGATACCGATCTCGCCAATCCCGCGCACGCCGAGCGAGTTGATATGCGGGTCGGGCCGGTCGATGAAGCTGATATCGAGCGCGCCGATGTCCGCATTCACCGGCACGTGGTACTCGGCGAGGTTGGCATTGGTAAAGCGCCCGTAGCGCGTGTCGAGCAAGGTCTCTTCCTGCAGCGCGGCGCTCACGCCCCACACGAGGCCGCCCATCAACTGACTGTGCGCGGTCTTCTGATTGAGCACGCGCCCCACGTCGTACACCGCCACCACACGCGGCACGCGGATCGTGCCGAGCTCGGCGTCGACATGCACCTCGACGAACACTGCGCCGAACGAGTGAAACGAGTACTTCTGCTTTTCGTCGCCGGGCTTGACGGTCGAGGTCGCCTCGATCGGCTGGCCACCTGCACGCGCAATGATCGCCGCCGCCGGATCGCGCCTGGTCGGCTGCGAGCGGCTCGTGACCCAGCCGTTCGTCACCGTGATGTCCTCCAGCGCGATGCCGTAGACGGGCGACGCCTGATCGGCGAGCGCAAGCGTGATCAACTGGCTGCGCGCCTGCGTGGCCGCATCGCGCACGGCCGGCGACACGCTTGCCGCCGACTGCGAACCGCCCGAGCCCGGCGCCTTGGGCAGCGACGAATCGCCGAGCGCGAAGTGGATGTTTTCCGGCGCGAAGCCGAGCGAATCGGCGGCCACCTGGGTCATTACCGTGTACGTGCCGGTACCCAGATCCTGGGTGCCCGACGCCACCATCGCCGTGCCGTCCGGCAAAATTCGCGCGATCGCTGCGGCTTCGCTGCGATTGGCCGGATAGGTGGCGGTCGCCATGCCCAGGCCGATCAGCGTGTTGCCGTCACGCATCGAGCGCGGCGCCGCGCTGCGTCGCGACCAGCCGAATTTCTCCGCGCCGATCTGATAGCACTCGCGCAGCGACTTGCCCGAAAACGGCTTGTTCTCCTGCGGATCGGCCTCGGCGTAATTTTTTAGACGCAGCGCGAGCGGGTCCATGCGCAGCGCGACGGCGAGCTCGTCCATCGCCGATTCGATCGCGAACGAACCGGTGGTTTCGCCCGGCGCGCGCATGAAGGTCGGCGTGCCGAGATTGAGCGGCACGATGCGGTGCGTGGTGAGCTGGTTGGGCACGGCATACAACATGCGCGTGACCATGCAGCAGGTCTCGGTCCAATCTTCGATCGTCGACGTATTGGAGATGCTGTCATGACGCATCGCGGTCAAGGTGCCGTCCTCGCGCGCGGCGATCACGAAGCGCTGCTCCGTACGCGGACGCGCGCCGACCGGGCCGAACATCTGCGGCCGTTCGAGCGCGAGACGCACCGCGCGCCCGGTTTGTTTCGCCGCCATCGCGCACAACGCCACGTGCGACCACGACGAGCCCTTGCAACCAAAGCCGCCGCCGATGAATGGCGAAATCACGCGCACGTCGGCAGGCGACATGCCGAACGTTTTGGCCACCGCCGTCGCCGCGCCACTCACGCCTTGGGTCGAGTCGTAGAGCGTAAGCTGCGGGCCGTCCCAATGGGCCATGGTGGCGTGCGGCTCCATCGGATTGTGATGCTCGATCGGCGTGGTGTAGATTTCATCGACCTGCACGGTGCCGTTCTTCATGCCGTCTTCGAAGCTGCCACGCTGCGTGTCGGTTTGCCGTCCTTGCGGCTTGATTGGCGCATGTGCGTTCGGTTTGGCCTGTGCGAAATCCACCTTCGCGGGACTGCTCTGATACGTGATGCGTAACTGGTGCGCGGCATCGGTCGCGTGTTCGAGCGTGTCGGCGACGACCACCGCCACCGGCTCGTTGCTGTAGTGAATCTCGTTGTCCTGCAACAGCGACAAACGGCGTCCGGCCGGCGGCGCGAGCGCGGGGCGTCCACCGTTCGGCAGACGCGGCGCGTTGAGATACGTCATTACGAGTAGCACGCCGGGGAGCGCCTGCGCGCGGCTCGCATCGATCGAGGCGATGCTGCCGCGTGCAATCGTGCTGGTGACGAGCACCGCATGCGCGAGCCGTGCTTCGGGAAACTCGGCTGCGTATCGCGCTTCGCCGGTGACTTTAAGCAGACCGTCGATGCGGTCAATGGGTTGACCGATCAGATTCATGCGACACCTCCGGCGCGCCCTGCGGCCTGATTGACTGCACGCACGATCGCGCGTTGCGCGAGTTGCACCTTGAAGCCATTGTCGTGTTGCGGCCGGGCTTCGCTCAACGCGGCAGCGGCGGCGTGTTTCAGCGTTGCCTGGGTGAGCGGCTGTCCGTTGAGCATCTGCTCGGCCATACTCGCGCGCCAGGGTTTGTGTGCGACGCCGCCGAGCGCGATGCGCGCGGTCTTCACGCGCTCGCCGTCCATCTGCAAGGCGGCTGCCACCGAGACCAGCGCAAATGCGTAACTGGCACGGTCACGGACTTTCAGATAGTGCGAGTGCGCGCTGAACAGCGGCGGTGGCAGATCGACGGCGGTAATCAACTCGCCTGGCTGCAACGTGGTGTCGACGTCGGGCCGATCGCCGGGCAGCCGGTGAAAATCGGCAAACTGAATAGTCCGCTCGCCAGCCGGACCACTCACACGAACCACACCTTCGAGCGCCGCGAGAGCAACACTCATATCCGACGGATTCACGGCAATGCATTGCGGACTCGCGCCGAGAATCGCGTGGGTTCGATTGTGGCCGTCGAGCGCCGCGCAGCCGCTGCCGGGCATGCGCTTGTTGCACTGCGTGAAGGCTGTGTCGTAAAAGTAACCGCAGCGCGTGCGCTGCAGCAGATTGCCGCCGACGGTCGCCATATTCCGCAATTGCGACGAGGCCCCCGACAGAAAAGCCTGCGACAGCAACGGGTATTGTTCACGCACTAACGCATGATTGGCGGCATCGCTGTTGCGCACGAGAGCGCCGATGCGGATGCCGCCATCGGGCAGCGCCGTCACCATGTCGAGCCCGCGTATGCGCGTGATGTCGATCAGCCGCACGGGCCGCGCCACACCGCCTTTCATCAGATCGAGCAGATTGGTTCCGCCGCCGATGAACACCGCGCCGGGTTGCTGCCCCGCGCGCACCGCGCTCGCAACATCGCCGGCGCGTTCGTAAGAGATCGCATCCATGCTGGCCGCTCCGTCAGGTGAGGTTGGCGTTGATGTCGACGCTGGCGCTTTGCCCGCCCGCATCATGTACGGCGCGCACGGCGGCCACGATGTTCACGTACGCCCCGCAGCGGCAGATGTTGCCGCTCATGCGTTCGCGGATTTCGTCGTCGGAGAGTTGCGGCGCACGGGTACGAACGTCGGCCGTCACGATGGTGGCCGTACCGTTCCTGAATTCGTTGAGCAGGGCAGTCGCGGAACACAACTGCCCGGGCGTACAGTAGCCGCACTGAAACGCATCGTGTTCGATGAAGGCGCGTTGCATCGGACTCAGCGTGTTCTGGCTCGCCAGTCCTTCGACGGTCGTGATGTTCTCGCCTTCGTGCATCACCGCGAGCGTCAGACAGGCATTGATGCGGCGGCCGTCGACCAGCACGGTGCAGGCGCCGCATTGTCCGCGGTCGCAACCTTTCTTCGTGCCCATCAACCCGGCATATTCGCGCAAGGCGTCGAGCAAGGTGACGCGCGGCTCCAGTTGCAACGTGTAAGCGCGACCGTTGACGGTCAGCGTGACCGGCTGTGGTGGCACGGCTCGTGGCATCTGCGCAGGCGGCGCGGGCGGCGCTTGAGTTTGCGCTCGCAGATGAGGCGCCGCGCCCACCGTGGCGGCGGCCGCCGCCGATTGCAGAAAGCGTCGGCGTGAAGGCTGGGGTGGGGTGGACTCGACTTCAGACTCGGGCGCGCTGCTCGAATCCTGACAATCTCTGGTCGTAGACATGACGTTTTGTTGACTCCGTTGAAAGGTCGATGCAGGCTAGCGTTGCGTCGGTATCCGAAACGTTGCGTGTGATTCGACATGGTCCAGCAATTAAGGTGCCGCTGCATACACAACCGTATTCAAAAAACACGGAGACAGCAAAGATGACATCAGCGAAACGAGGATGGTGGGCGCTCAGCCGGGCGTTGCCGGCGCGAACTCTTGCGACTGCTCTGGGCATGGCGGTCGCGGCCGCGATGCTGGCCGGCTGCCACAGCGGCGACGACCTGACGCTACCGCCGCAGGCCAACGTGCTGCCGGCTTTCATCAAGACTGCGGTGACGACTAAAACTTACGACGGCAGTAGCGACGACCTGCTGACAGCGGGCCTCGGTAAAACCGGCCTCGCGTCGGCCACGGCCCCGGCGATTGCCAATGCCGCGCAACCGAACGCCGCCGAATTGCGGCGCCTCGCGATCTGGTCGAACTACCGCGCGCTCGTCGACATGACGACGAACGGCGGTTACGGGCGCTTCTGGGGACCCAATGTCGATCTGAACGGCAACGACACGCTCGGCGAAGGCATGATTGCGGGGAAAGAGTATCTGGCCTTCGCCGACGACGGCAGCGGCGCGCAGAACGTCAGCATGCTGGTGCAGATTCCAGCGAGCTTCAATCCGGGCCAGCCGTGCATCGTCACCGCGACGTCATCGGGATCGCGCGGCGTGTACGGCGCGATTTCGGCCGCGGGCGAGTGGGGCCTCAAGCGCGGTTGCGCAGTGGCTTATACCGACAAGGGCAGCGGCAACGGTGCGCATGAATTGGCCACCAACCGCGTCACCTTGATCGACGGCACGCTGCAGGATGCCGGCGCGGCGGGCAAGGCCAGCCTTTTCACGGCTAACCTGGGCAGCAGCAATCTCGCCACTTTCAACAGCCAGTTCCCAAACCGTTACGCGTTCAAACACGCGCATTCGCAACAGAATCCGGAGAAGGACTGGGGCAAGAACACCTTGCAGGCGATCCAGTTCGCGTATTGGGCGCTCAATGACGCCTACGGCACGCTCAACGGTTCGACGCGCATCGTGCGCTATACGAGCGGTAGCATCACCACGATCGCGGCGTCGGTGAGCAATGGCGGCGGTGCGTCGCTCGCGGCGGCGGAGCAGGATACGTCGGGGCTCATTACGGCCGTGGTGGTGGGCGAGCCGCAAATCAACCTGCGCTTGCCCGCGCAGGTATCGGTGGCGCAGGGCGGCACGCCGGTCGGCGCGTTCGGCAAACCGCTCGCCGATTACATGACGCTCGCCAATCTGCTGCAACCCTGCGCGGCGCTCGCGCCGGCGGCCGCGGGTGCACCGTATCTGAGTGCGTTGCCGCTGGCCACGACCACGGCGATCCGCACGGCGCGTTGCGCCTCGCTTGCGGCCAGCAACATCATCGCGGGCAGCGATGTGACCACGCAGGCGAGCAATGCGCTCGCGCTACTGCATCAGAACGGCTACGAGACCGATTCCGATGTGCTGCAAGCACCGATGTGGGACTCGCAAGCGGTGCCGGCCGTCGCCGTGACCTATGCCGATGCGTACGCCAGGGCGAGTGTCGCCGATAACCTCTGCGCTTTCAGTTTCGGCACCACGAGCGCGGCCGGTGCGGCCGGCGTGACAGCCGCCGTCTCGCCGATGCTCACGGTATTCGGCAACGGCAACGGCGTGCCGCCGACCAATGGCGTGAACCTGGTCTACAACGCGGGCGCGAGCGGCGCGGCGGATCATCGTTTCGCCACGGCGGACGCCAGCTTCGCCGGCGCGAATTGTCTGCGTGCGTTGTGGACCAGCGGCACGCTGACCAACAGCGTCGAAGCGATCCGCGTGAATGCGAATCTGCACGGCAAGCCCACTATCATCGTGCAAGGCCGGGCCGACGCGCTGGTGCCGATCAATCACGCGTCGCGTCCGTATCTCGGACTCAATCAGCTGACCGAGGGAAGCGCGAGCAAGCTGTCGTTCTATGAGGTGACGAACGGTCAGCATTTCGACGCCTTCCTGGGCGTGGCCGGATTCGACACGCGCTTCATTCCGCTGCACTACTACAATCTTCAGGCGCTCAACCTCATGTGGAGCCATCTGAAGAACGGCACGCCGTTGCCGCCGTCACAGGTGATTCACACGACACCGCGCGGCGGCACGGCGGGCGCGGCGCCCGCACTGACCACCGCGAACCTGCCGGCGATCGCGGCGAGTCCGGGTGCCAACGCGATCACCGTGGCCAATGGCGCGGTGAACGTGCCGGAGTAATGCCGGCGGCGCCAATGTTCGCTTGCGAGCGGACCTGCTCGGGCCGCCGCCGCGTCTTCGCGGTTGTCGGCCCGGCTCCGGGTACAGGCGATGCTATTGCAGTTCAGGCAACGCGCGTTCAAAGGAGAGCGAATGCAGTTCGACTACCGGCATTTTCATATCGATTGCCGCGCCCGTCACGCGGATGAGGGCGTCTACTACGCCAGAGCGAAGATCACCCACGTGCCGCGTAAAAACGCGCACGTGCAGTCGCACGATTCCGGCGACATCGACGCCTTCTCCAATGAAGCCGACGCAATTTCCTGCGCGAAATCGTGGGCCATGGAGTGGTGCGACGCGATGGCGACTCCAGCGGCGAAATAGCACGTAAAAAGAGGGAGAACGACGATGGCCCGGCTTCGCATCGCGACCTTCAATATCAATGGAATCCGTTCGCGCTTGCCTGCGTTGTTGCAATGGCTCGAGCGTGAAGCGCCGGACATCGTCTGCTTGCAGGAACTCAAGGCGGTGGACAGCGCCTTTCCCGTCGACGCCCTCAGCGAAGCGGGCTACGCTGCCGTATGGCAGGGCCAGAGTGCGTGGAACGGCGTGGCGATCCTGGCCAAAGGCGAAGCGCCGCTCGAAAGCCGTCGGGGTCTGCCCGGTTTCGAGGACGACACGCACAGCCGCTACCTCGAAGCGGCTGTCGGCGGCGTGCTGGTGTGCTGCCTGTATCTGCCCAACGGGAATCCGCGGCCTGGGCCCAAGTTCGACTACAAGCTCGCATGGTTCGACCATCTGCTCAAGCATGCGGCCAGGCTCTTCAAGAGCGGCCATCCGGTGATAATCGCGGGCGACTTCAATGTCGTGCCGACCGACGAAGACATTTACAACCCGCGATCCTGGTTGAAAGACGCCCTGCTGCAACCTGAAAGCCGCGAGCGCTATCAGCGCCTGCTGGCCCAGGGTTGGACCGACGCGCTCCGTACTCATGTCGGCGACGAGCGGATCTACACCTTCTGGGACTATTTCCGCCGGCACTGGGAAACGAACTCGGGTCTACGCATCGATCATCTGCTGCTCAGCGCCGACCTGGCGCCGCGATTGCGCGACGCGGGTGTCGACCGATGGGTGCGTGGCGAGCCGCATGCAAGCGATCACGCGCCGACGTGGGTCGAGCTGGAAATGGGCGCCGGACGGCGCAAAAAGAGCACGGCTTCCTGAGCCGTCACTACGCTCGGTACATTCCGCTGACGAATGCGCGGACAGGGCGACCGCGTCGCGCGAATCGCCCGTACCGGCCCATGCTGAAAATTACCGGCGATAGTCCCGATCAGCCGCGCCATGCGACCACAACGCGCCGGCGACAAAGCCGGCGAGCGCCACGACCGCGAGGGTGGTGAACGGACTCTCGGCGGTCGTCTCGCGGACCAGGCTCGTAGTGCTCGCGCAAAGCTGTTGCGCCTTGCCGCTCAGCTCCTTCGCCTTGCCGGCCAACTGCGCGCTGGTGTCGCCCATCACGTCGCCCACTGCGCTCTGCACCTTGCCTGCGACTTCCTTCACCGCGCCTTCCGCTGAATTGGTGTCCATACCGAAGCTCCTTTTGTCATATTTACGTGCGAGCCGTTTGCAATTGCAATGCGCCCACACCACGGTTTCGCGTGCGCCGCGCCCGTTACGGAGCGGCTCGCGTCCATGGGACAGGGCGCAAGAAGCGCGCCCGCGAGCAGGCTCTTGCGATGGCTTGCTCAGCGGCGTCGTCGATAATTAATGCCGGCGAACACCGCCATCAGCATCAGAAATCCGCCGAACAGCAGCGCGGAATTGACGACGGCGTGTCGCACGCCGAGCTCTTCGACGTTGATGAAAGGATAGGGGTAAAAATCGGAGAGGCTGCCGCGCCAGAAGGTGACGCCGAGATAGACGATGGGATAGACCAGCCACCACAGTCCGTGCCGCCACTTCAGATGGAAACGCGGCACGAATAACACCCAATAAAGCGCGCACGACATCGGCAGTACGCTGTGCAGCGACTCGTTGAGCAGCAGCCTGAACGCCGTGGGCGTCCACAAGCCGCGCAGCAAGACGTTATAGGCGATGCCGACGAACACCATGTACACGACCACGGCGGTCACGACAGTCGGTTGCCGGAAAAACCGCACGAGGGGCGCTCGATTGCCGCGCAGCGCCACGCAGGTGAAACACAGCGCGCAGGCGAGGGCGGTGAGATTGGTGAGGTAACTGCTCATGCGCGCGAACGCGTCGAACACGGTCAGGCCGCGCGCAAGCGTCCGGTCGATCGTCACGTCGGCTTGCGCCACGATGGACACCCACGCGATGACGGCAATGATGGCCGCCAACGTGACCGACGAGACACTGGGCGTGTGCAGCGGAAGCTCGGGCTCCCGCTGCTGAGGAAGAGTAGGGCGCATGCGAACGATTCTAGCCATCCCCGAATCGTTTTGCAGCATGCGCAAAAACGTCGATAAACGACTATGGCGTGGTGTGCGAACCCGTCACCGGCTGCAGACGCTCCACCACGGCGGGAATCGTCGAACTCGCCGGCGTGCTTTCGTCGATCGAAGTACGGCCGCCATCGTGGAAAAACGCCAGTTCCGCCGCCTTGTTCATCACGAGAATGCTGATGCGGCGATTGGTGGGTTCGTCGGCGACATTGCTGTTCAACGGCAGGACGTCGGCGAGGCCGCGCACCTGCAGGACTTTTTCGCCATGCATGCCGCCGCTCACCAGCGCGCGGCGCGCCGCATTGGCGCGCTCGGACGACAACTCCCAGTTCGAATAGCCTTCCGGTCCGGCCGTGTAGGGCACCGCGTCCGTATGGCCGGCAATCGAAACACGGTTCTCGACGTCGTTGAGCGCTGCGCCGATCTGCGTGAGGATCGTGACGGCGTAGGGCTGCAATTTCGAACTGCCCGACGGAAACATGGGCCGGTTCTGCGAATCGACGATTTCGATGCGCAGGCCTTCGGCGGTGATCGAAATGCGGATCTGATCCTTGAACGCCTTCAATGCGGGGTTCTGCTCGATCAGCGTGGTCAGCTTCGCTTTCAGCTGTTCGAGGCGGGCGGTGTCAGCCGGCGGCACGGTCGGTGCGATGGTGCCGGGCGGCGTCGGCTGGGTTTGCATCTTTTTGCCTTCGCCGGGCCGCGTGTCCGAAATATCGCGGCCGCCGCCTTGCACGACACTCGGACGTGACACCGAGGTGCCTTCGTTGCCGCCGAGCAGGCTCGACAGCGGCGTGTTGAAATAATCCTCGATGCCCTGCTTCTCGAACTTGGAGGTGGAACCGAGCAGCCACATCAACAGAAAAAACGCCATCATCGCGGTGACGAAGTCGGCGTACGCGATCTTCCACGCGCCGCCGTGATGCGCTTCGTGATCGCCGCCCTTTTTCGAGCGGCGCACGATTACCGGCGCCGGCGTTTCCGTCTGCGAGGAGCGTGACTTTCTTTCGGTCATCGTGCCGCTCCGCGTCAGGCCGACTTCGGCATCTTGGTGGCACGCACGGCGTCGTCGAGTTCCTGGAAGCTCGGACGGTCGGCGGTGAACAGCACCTTGCGGCCGAACTCGACCGCGATCGGCGGCGCGTAGCCGGAGAGCGAAGCGAGCAGCACGGCTTTCACGCACTGGTAAGGCTTGGCTTCGGCGCGGCCCTTGGCGTTGAGCAGATCGGCGACCGGGCCGATGAAACCGTACGCGAGCAGAATGCCGAGGAAGGTGCCGACCAGCGCGCCGGCGATCATTTCGCCCAGCACGGCGGGCGGCGCGCCGACCGAGCCCATGGTGTGGACCACACCCATCACGGCGGCGACGATGCCGAAGGCCGGCAGGCCGTCGGCCATCTTCTGGATCGCGTTGGCCGCAACCGACGACTCCGCGTGATGCGTGGCCAGTTCTTCATCCATCAGGTCCTGCACTTCGAGCACGTTCACGTTGCCGCCGGACATCATGCGCAGATAATCGACGATGAAGTCGAGCAGATGATGATCTTCCAGCACGTGCGAATACTTCTGGAAGATCACGCTTTCTTCCGGCGCACCGACGTCGACTTCCAGCGACATCATGCCTTCCTTGCGGGCTTTCTGAAGCAGCTCGTAAAGCAGCGCAATCAGTTCGAGATATTTTTCCTTGGTGTAGCCGCCGCCTTTGAAGCACGAAGGAATCGCCTTGAGGGTTTTCTTCAGCGTGGAAGTCGGATTACTCACGACGAACGCACCGATTGCCGCGCCGAAAATGCAGAGCAGTTCGAACGGCTGAACGAGCGCAAGCAGATGACCCCCCACGCCGACAAAACTGCCTATCACGGAAGCCATTACCAAAATCCAGCCGATTGCCACAAACATACTTTCTCCGTTTAGCTCGCGCGACGCGCTCCGCTCAGAACGTGCCCCAAATTGCGGGAATTCCTGCGGGCGGCATCAAAGTTTTCCCTGTATGGGTAAACGGCTGAATTCGCCCATGCTGAAGTGCCTGCCGCGATGAAAAAGTAAAAATTCACTAATCGGTTACCCCATTTAACAAAATCCGGTAATTTTGTCTTGATGTGTATTGGACAGATTGAATCGTTGTCGTTGCAACGATTAATCGCCTGGCTAAAAACAAATGGTCACTCTGCGGTTGCACACGCCAAACGGATTGCCTCCCCTTTTTACCGATCGGTCTGCTAGCATGGCGGCTGAATCAGCATTGCCGGCAGCCCCATCGAATCAAACCGAGAGGCAAGCAGCATGTGGAATCTCAATCCCGCGGTTCGCCGCCGGCTGGTTTTCAAGGCCGCCAGTCTTTCCCTGTTGTGCGCTCCGGCGCTCGGTAACGCCCAGGAGTTTTCGCTCTTCGGCGGTGCTTCGCGAGCGGGCAGTACCAATACCTACACGTGGGCCTTCAACTATCAGGAAGGTCTCGGCCAATACTTCGCAGCCAGTTTTAGCTGGCTCAACGAAGGGCATATCCCCGATCATCATCGCGACGGCCAACTGCTTCAACTGTGGGGCCGCATTCCGCTCGGCAGCCCGCAGTTCGTTCTCCAAGCGGGCGTCGGTCCCTATCGGTACTTCGATACCACCACCGCCACGCAAGGCGGAAGCTATTCCGATACCCATGGCTGGGGTGTCGTGTATAGCGTGCGCGCTGCTTACTACGCATCGAGCCGCTGGATCACGCAGCTTCAGTTGAACCGCGTGCACGTTCAGCGCGGCCCGGACGCGACCAGCGTGATGTTCGGCGTCGGCTACCAGCTGGACGCGCCCGGTTCACCCGGTCCGCGCGACTGGGCGAGCGGCAGCACGCACAACGTCACCAACAACGAGGTGGCGTTGTATCTCGGCGAAACCATCGTCAATTCGACCAGCTCGCCGTCTGCACTGGGCGGAGCGATCGAGTACCGGCGCGGCCTTGCCAAATATCTGGATGTGACGCTCGGCTATCTGCACGAAGGCAGCAGCAAGGCGGCACGCCGCGACGGCCTGACGAGTCAGTTGTGGGCCACCCGTGCATTCCTGAACGACAAGGTCACGCTGGGTCTGGGTGTCGGCGCGTATTACGCCATCAACGAGAATGAAAACAGTGAGACGCCCGGTCCGGGCGCGGGGAAATTCTCCGGTCTGATCACCATCGCGGGTTCGTATCGCCTGACCGAACACTGGGACGCACGCCTCGAATGGAATCGCGTGGTGACGCGCTACGATCGCGACTCGGATGTGATTTTCGGCGGCGTGGGCTATCGCTGGTGACACGCATGTGTCCGTCGTGCCGCGTTGCCGTGGCAGCCCCCGCAGTCTCTCGAACCGATAGTCCGGATTGACAGGAACCACGGAGAAGCGCATGAAAGCCAGCACCATCGCCGAACGGGAAGCGCGTGGCCGTGCCGCGCGCGAGCACTCGAAACGGTCGAGTCATCGAGCGGCCGGCGATTTCGACCGTAACCCGATCGAACTGCTCAAGCAAAGCAGCGAAGGCCGCGTGCAGAATCTCGTGCCGCTGCGCTACGGACGCATGGCGGTGTCGCCTTTCACGTTTTTTCGCGGCACCGCAATCCTGCAGGCTCGCGATCTCAGCACCGTGCAGGACACTGGCCTGACCATGCCGATCTGCGGCGACGGCCACCTGATGAACTTCGGCGGCTTCGCCACGCCCGAGCGGCAACTCGTCTTCGACCTGAACGATTTCGACGAGGTGTCGATCGGCCCATTCGAGTGGGACCTGAAGCGCCTGACTGCGAGCTTCGTCGTCGCCGCGCGTCACATGCGCCTGAGCCGCGGCACCGCGGAGCATCTGGTGATGACCGCCGCCACGGTCTATCGCGATCGTATGGCGCAGTATGCGCAGTGCGGCGCGCTCGAACTCTGGTACGACCGCATTACCTTCGAGCTGATGGCGGAGACGGCGCTCACGCCGGAGCGTCGTCGCGCGGTTCGGCGCGGCATGGAAAAGGCGGCAAGCCGTACTCATGAAAGTCTGCTCGAGAAGATGGCCGAATTCGACGGCAGTCACTGGATGATTCGCGATGCGCCGCCGGGCATGTTCCATGTGCACGGCGCCAACACGCTGTTCTCGCCCGAAGACGACTGGTTCAACATCGGCCACTGGCGAAAACTGCTGGAACGCATGTGGGCGGATTACCTCAAGACCATGTCGCACGACCGCCGTGAATTGCTGAGCCATTTCACTGCGCAGGACCTGGTCTTCAAGGTGGTGGGCGTGGGCAGCGTGGGCACGCGTTGCCTCGTGCTATTGAACGTCGATCATATGGGCAAGCCGCTCTTCATTCAGATCAAGGAAGCGCGGCCTTCGGTGATCGCGCAGTTTTACAAGTCAGCGCCGGTCAGGCACGAGGGCGAGCGCGTGGTGCAGGGGCAACGCATGCTGCAGGCCGCCAGCGATATCTTTCTCGGTTGGGCGAGCGGCCCCGCGGGACGTCATTTCTATTTCCGCCAACTGCGCGACATGAAACTCTCGGCGAACATCGAATTGTTCGACAACGATGTGCTCGAAGGGTATGCGCGCTTGTGCGGCTGGATCATGGCGCGCGCGCATGCCAAGTCGAGCGGTCAGGCGATCGAAATCAGCGCGTATATCGGGCGCGGCGATCAGTTCGCGGAAGCGCTGACCGGTTACGCGACGGCCTACGCGGACCAGGTGGAGCGTGACTACGACGTATTTCTGAAGGCGTGCCGCAGCGGTGAACTGGACGCCCGCACGGATGAGGACATGGCCGCGGATTTTCGCGTGTAGCGCCGGGGCCTGGCGCTTCAGTTCCCGACGCGCGCTTCGCGCAGCGTCACGAAGCGCAGCTGCTGCCGGCGCGCGGCGTCGATTACCTGTGGCAGCACGGCGAGGATCACGGGCTCGCCCTGTGCCGTGAGCGCGGCGTTGCCGTCATGCAGCAGCAGGATGTCGCGCGCGGCGAGGCCGTCGAGCAGCCGCTGCGCAACCACTTGCGGATCGCGCTCGCGCGTGTCGTAGCCGCGCCGCGTCCACGCCACGAGTCGTAGATCGAGTTTGCGTAGCACGGGTTCGAGAAAGAGGTTGCGCAAGCCGGCCGGCGCGCGGAAAAACATCGGCCGCTCGCCACTCAGGCTTTCGAGCGTGCGCTGCGCGGCGTCGATTTCGCGGGTCAGCGCGCCCGGCAAGGTCACGGAGAATGTGTGCACGTGAAACTGCGAGTGGTTTTCCAGCGCGTGGCCACGGGCGACGATCTCGCGGGCGATCTCGGGATAACGCTGCGCCTTCGCGCCGATGCAGAAGAAGGTGGCGCGCACGCCGAGCCGGTCGAGCAGGTCGAGCACCTGGGGCGTGACGACAGGGTCGGGTCCATCGTCGATAGTGAGCGCGAGTGCATCCGCGTTATGCGCGTGCTCAGGCAGGCGCGTCCAGTTCGGGCCGAGCAGTGAAGTGCGCGGCAGCAAGCCGGCCACCGTGAAAATCGCGTGATTCACGAAGATTGCGGCGAGCCACCAAAGCCACTCGGCGGGTGCGACCAGACAGGCGGCCAAAATGGCGACGTGCCAGACGGCCGTGATCGTGAGCATCGCGGGATAGCCCGTGCGCGGCCAGCGGTGTGGCGCTCCGGCAGAGGCGGCTGGGGTCGAGGCGGTAGTAGGTGCGCCGGGCGGCGGCGAAGGGCGTTGGTTCATCAAGCGTGCTTTCTGTCTTCCTTCCTCCGTCCCGGGAAGGCCGTGCCGCGCGCGCATGGTGCCATCGACGACATGGCAGCACCGCAGCGCAACAGCGAACGATACCATTGATGCGTGCCGCGACGTGCTGGCGCCCAGCCTCAGGCGACGAATGAAAGCACGCTGAAAGACGCAGCGTTTCGTTCCGCCCGGTCGCCACCCGCAATCCGTCGCGCGTCGAGCACTTCGCATGAAGGCCTGAGCGGCGGTCACGACTTAACCCTGAGTTATACAGGCTTGCATCTGCTCATTTGATACCCGCATTTCGTTGCGCCACACTCGGGGCTGAACGATTTCATCGAGGCGGGATTGTTATGCGGGTGTGTGTACTGGGTGCAGGCGTAGTGGGTTTGACAAGCGCCTATCAACTGGCGCGCGACGGCCATGACGTGACGATTCTCGAAGGCCGCGACGGCGCGGCGCTCGAAGCGAGCTTCGCGAATGGCGGTCAGCTGAGCTATAGCTATGTCGCGCCGCTGGCCGATCCCTCGGTGTTGCCGCATCTGCCGGCGTGGCTGTTGCAAAGCGATTCCGCGTTGCGTTTCGTGCCGCGGCTCGACCCGCATCAATGGCGCTGGTGTCTGTCGTTTCTCCTCGCCTGCCGCGCGAGCCGCGCCCGCCAGACGGCAATCGAAATGCTGCAATTGGGAGCCTTGAGCCGTGAGGTCCTGCACGATCTCGTACAACGCGAATCGATCGACTTCAGCTACGTACGCAACGGCAAACTCGTCGTCTACCGCGATCCCCAGGCCTTCGATGCCGCGAGCCGCAAGATGGCCGTTTTGCAGGCCGCAGGTTCCGAACAAAGTGCGCTCGACGCCGCCGCCTGCGTGGCGCTCGAGCCCGCTCTCGAACGCGCGAGACCGCTGCTGGCCGGCGGCATTCACACGCCATCGGAAGAAGCGGGCGATTGTCATGCGTTCAGCACGGCGCTCGCCCGCGTGCTGACCACGCGCTACGGCGTGGCGATTCACTACGACACGCCAGTCGACTCGATCGTGATGGAGCGCAACACGGCAGTGGCCGTGCGCACGCCTCGAGGCGAGATCGGCGCGGAGGCCTTCGTACTCGCGTTAGGCAACGGCAGCGCACCGTTGATGCACGAGTTAGGCATGCGCTTGCCGATCTATCCACTCACCGGTTACAGCCTGACGATCGACGGCGCGTCGGCTCACGCGCCGCGCGTGAGCGTCACGGATCTGCATCGCAAGGTCGTGTATGCGCCGCTCGGCGGCCGCTTGCGGATTGCGGGCATGGTCGAGATCACGGGCGGCAGCGTGGCTCAGCGCGAGCGCCGCCTTGCGTTGCTCAAGCGTCAGGCGCAAGAAATTTTTCCCGAGGCCGGCGATTACGCGGCAGCGCACACCTGGTGTGGCCATCGGCCCGCCACGCCGGATAGCAAGCCGCTGATCGGTGCCACGCCATATCGCAACCTGTGGCTCAACACGGGGCACGGCGCGCTCGGCTTCACGCTGGCTTGCGGCAGCGCGCGCGTGATCGCCGATGCGATCGCGGGGCGTAAGCCGCCGCTCGATCCTGGCGCCTATGCATGGCAACGATAAGCGCGAGCCACAGTCCGTTTCACAGGCAGCAGTCCACCGGCCACTTCCGGGGAACGTTTATTGCAGGAGACGAACAACGGAAAGGGCATGAATATGCGCCGACCCGAACGGTCCGCCGCGGCGGCTATGATGTCGCTGTTCGCAAAGCCGGACGACCGGGTGCTGGGTTGAAGCCACACCGATCGATGTCGTGACGCCGTGCACCGCGGCGGGTCAGGCATCCGGCGCGCTCGCGAACAGCCAGTCCGGACAACAAGGAGACGCGCTGTGACGGGAACGGGAATCAAGAAAGTCGCATTGGTGACGGGCGCCGGCAGTGGTATCGGACGCGCCTGTGCGCTCAAGCTGCTGGAACACGGTTATAGCGTCGTGCTGTCCGGCCGTCGTCAGGCCCTGCTCGACGCGGTGGTGCAGGAAGCGCAATCGCTCGGTGGCGATGCGCTGGCCGTGGCATGCGATGTTACCGACGCCGACAGCGTCGCAGCCCTGTTCGACATTATCCGTGAACGGCGCGGCCGGCTGGATGTGCTGTTCAACAACGCGGGCCGCAGCGGCTCGCCTGTCGATATCGACGAACTCGACATCGACGAATGGCGCTCGGTGGTCGACACCAATCTGACCGGTGTATTTCTTTGTACGCGGGCTGCCTTCGGTCTGATGAAAACGCAGAGTCCGCGTGGCGGGCGCATCATCAACAACGGCTCGATTTCCGCGCACGCGCCGCGCCCCAACAGCATCGCCTACACGGCGACCAAGCATGCGATCACGGGCCTCACGAAAGCCGTCTCGCTCGACGGCCGCCAGTACGACATCGTGTGCGGGCAGATCGATATCGGCAATGCGTCCACCGAGATGGCCGAGCGGATGGCGCGCGGCGTGCCGCAGGCGAACGGCGAAATCGCGGTCGAGCCGCTGATGGACGTCGGGCACGTCGCCGACGCGGTGCTGCATATGGCGGAATTGCCCTTGTCCGCGAACGTGCAGTTCATGACCATCATGGCCAGCAAGATGCCCTACATCGGCCGGGGTTGAAGCGCGAGGTCGGAGCCGCGTCGCACCAGTGACGCGAGCACGATCCCTCACGATCAACATATACTGAGCGCTTCCTGCCTCGACGTGACGCAATCCGCCGTGCCCCGAGCCACACCTGAGGACGACCCGCAACCGGTGCCGCCCGTGCAGCCCGAACTCGAAGATTGTTGTCATAGTGGCTGCAATCCCTGTGTGTTCGATCGCTATGATGAAGCGCTCGAGCGTTATCGCATCGCGCTCGCCGAGTGGCAAACGAGGCACGCGCCGAAAAAACGGCAACGCGCGCCTCGTTAAACGGTAACGCGCGACGTCGCGTGCGCCACGGCGCAGCCGCCGTCCCCACCATGACCCGTCATGACCGACCCCCAGCCCGCCCCGATCGAACCGTTCACCGACTCCCCCACGCTCGACGATCTCCATGAGTTCGTGCAGCGTCATCCGCGCCTGTTCGTGTTGACGGGCGCGGGCATCAGCACCGATTCCGGCATTCCAGGCTATCGCGACGACAACGGCGAATGGAAGCGCTCGCCGCCCATCACCTTGCAGGAATTCCTCGGCACCCAGGCCATGCGGCAGCGCTATTGGGCGCGCAGCATGGTCGGCTGGCCGGTGGTGGCGCGCGCCGAACCGAACGCCGCGCACGTCGCACTCGCCCGGCTCGAAACGGCCGGCCACGTGCCGACGCTGGTCACGCAGAATGTCGACGGCCTGCATCAGCGCGCGGGCAGCCACGAGGTGATCGAACTGCATGGCGGCATCGACGGTGTGACGTGTCTGGATTGCGGCATGCAGCATTCGCGCGCAGCGATCCAGCAGACTCTCGAAGCCGACAATCCCGCGCTCCTGAACGTGACCGCCGAGACCGCCGCAGACGGCGACGCGCATCTGGAATGGCACGACCTCGCCGCGTTTCAGGTGCCGGCGTGCTCGAATTGCGGCGGTCTGCTCAAACCGGCTGTGGTGTTCTTCGGCGAGAGCGTGCCGAAGGAGCGCGTCGAAGCGGCGTCGCATGCGCTCGACGCGGCGGATGCCGTGCTGGTGGTCGGCTCTTCGCTGATGGTCTACTCCGGCTACCGGTTCTGCGTCTGGGCGCAAAAGCTGGGCAAGCCGATCGCGGCGATCAACCTGGGGCGCACGCGTGCCGATCCTTTGTTGTCGCTGAAACTTGCGGCGCCTTGCGCCGATACGCTGAGCGCGCTGGCCGGCCGTCTGGCGCTGGATTGAGCCGGCCGCGCCGTTCGCATCGCGCCTCACGTCACGCACCGCCGGCGAGCAACGACTGCAGCTTCTTTCTGACAGGGAAAACGATGGACACGCCGATGTTGACGACGATCGACCAACTCGAAACCCTCTACGGCCAGCCGCACGAGCGCGCGATTCGCAAGGAGATCCCTTACATCAACGAGGACTACCGCGCTTTCATCGAAATCGCGCCGTTCGTCGTGCTCGCCACTTCCGGACCGGAAGGACTGGATTGCTCACCACGCGGCGACACGCCGGGTTTCGTGCGCGTCGTCGACCAACGCACGCTCGCGTTGCCGGATCGGCCGGGCAATAATCGCCTCGACAGTCTGCGCAATATCATCGTCGATCCGCGCCTCGCGCTGCTGTTCGTGATTCCCGGCGTGGGCGAAAGTTTGCGGGTGAACGGTCGCGGCCGCATTACCACCGATCCGCAGTGGCTGGACAGTTTCGCTGTCGAAGGTAAACTCCCGCGCACCGTGCTGCTGATCGACGTCGACTCGGTGTACTTTCACTGCTCGAAAGCCCTCGTGCGTTCGAAACTGTGGGATCCGGCGCATCACGTCGAACGTTCGCGGCTGCCGAGTGCGGGCGAGATTCACCGGCGCATCAACGGTGCGAGTTTCGACGCCAGGACTTACGACCTCGAACTCGACGAGCGCGTGCGCACCACCCTGTACTGAAACCCGAGCCGACGCATCGGCTCATCGACAAGCTGAACATGACTGATTCCCTTCCGGCGGTACGGCAACGTTCGCCTTCCGCCGAACGCAATCGCGAACCGATCCTCGCCGTGCTGCGCAGCGTACTGCCGGCGCAGGGTAAAGTGCTCGAAATCGCGAGCGGCACCGGCCAGCACGCCATCTGCTTCGCTGCCGCGATGCCGGGACTCGACTGGCAGCCGAGCGACGCCGACGCGCAAGCACGTGCGTCGATCGAAGCCTGGATCGCGCACGAGGGGCTGCCGAACGTACGCGCGCCGCTTGCCCTCGACGTGCATCAGGCAGACTGGGGCGTGGACGCGCTCGCCGCCGTGGTCTGCATCAACATGATCCACATCTCGCCGTGGAGCGCGACCGAGGCGCTTTTCGCGGGCGCGAGCCGCCGTCTTGCCGAGGGCGGTGTACTGTGCCTGTACGGCCCTTACAAACGTGGCGGCACGCAGACTTCGCCGAGCAACGAGGCGTTCGATCAGCAATTGCGCAGCCGCGACCCTTCGTGGGGTGTGCGCGACATGGAGGCCGTGATAGCGTTGGGCGCGTCGGTGGGATTGGTCTGTGATGAGCCGATCGCCATGCCGGCCAATAATTTCAGTCTCGTGTTCAGGAAACGCATGGACGCGTCGCAGGTCTGATCGAGGTTCGGCCGCCCGTTGCCCGCTAACGAGCGGCAAGCTGGCATTTCTTTTATCCTTTCATCCTCGACGTCCGCCGACGTGCTTTTGCGGCGCGGCGTCCCGACTTTTTTTGGACTCTGGAGAATTCACATGGGCAAACAGGCAATCGGCGTGGTGGGGCTGGCGGTCATGGGCCGCAATCTGGCGCTCAACATCGAGAGCCGCGGCCACGCGGTGTCGGTGTACAACCGTAGCCGCGAGAAAACCGACGAACTCATCGCCGAATATCCGGACAAGAAGCTGGTGCCGGCTTT
This sequence comes from Paraburkholderia sp. BCC1884, assembly GCF_900996225.1. Taxonomy (GTDB): domain Bacteria; phylum Pseudomonadota; class Gammaproteobacteria; order Burkholderiales; family Burkholderiaceae; genus Paraburkholderia. The sequence goes on from NZ_CAAJGL010000145.1 coordinate 99,104, forward strand.
CACGCTGGAAGAGTTCGTGGAGTCGCTGGAAAAGCCGCGCCGCATTCTGCTGATGGTCAAGGCAGGCGAAGGCACCGATGCGACGATCAATCAGTTGAAGCCGCTGCTGGAAAAGGGCGACATTCTGATCGACGGCGGCAACACGCATTTCACCGACACCATCCGCCGCAATCAGGATCTCGCGAAGTCCGGTCTGCACTTCATCGGCACCGGCGTCTCGGGCGGTGAAGAAGGCGCATTGAAAGGTCCGTCGATCATGCCGGGCGGCCAGCGCGACGCGTATGACCTCGTCGCGCCGATCCTCACCGAAATCGCCGCGAAGGCGCCGGACGGCGAGCCGTGCGTCGCGTACATGGGTCCGGACGGCGCGGGCCATTTCGTGAAGATGGTGCACAACGGCATCGAATACGGCGACATGCAACTGATCGCCGAAAGCTATGCGGTGCTCAAGCAGGTGGTCGGCCTGTCGAACGAAGAACTCGGCAAGGTCTATACCGAGTGGAACCAGGGCGAGCTCGACAGCTACCTGATCGAAATCACCTCGAAGATCTTCAGCAAGAAAGACGATGAAACCGGCAAGGATCTGGTCGACGTGATCCTGGATCGCGCGGCGCAGAAGGGCACCGGCAAGTGGACCAGCCAGAACGCGCTCGACCTCGGCGCGCCGCTGCCGCTGATCACGGAAGCGGTGTTCGCGCGCGTGTTGTCGTCGCTGAAGGATCAGCGCGTGGCCGCGAGCAAGGTGCTCGAAGGGCCGCAGGTCAAGCCGCTCGGCGTCGAGCGTGAGGCGTTCATCGAATCGGTGCGCCGTGCGCTGTATTTCAGCAAGGTGATTTCGTACGCACAAGGTTTCGCGCAACTGCGCGCGGCCTCGGAAGAGTACAAGTGGGACCTGGATTACGGCACGATCGCGAAGATTTTCCGCGCCGGCTGTATCATCCGCGCCCGCTTCCTGCAAAAGATCACCGACGCCTATTCGAAAGACAAAGCGATCGCCAATCTGCTGCTCGATCCGTACTTCCGCGACATCGCGAAGAACTACCAGTCGGCCTTGCGTGAAGTCGTGATCGCAGCGATCAACGCGGGCGTGCCGGTGCCGGCGTTCGCGTCGGCGGTGGCGTATTTCGACGCGTATCGTTCGGAGCGTCTGCCGGCTAATCTGGTGCAGGCGCAGCGCGATTTCTTCGGCGCGCATACCTTCGAACGTATCGACAAGCCGGGCAGCTTCCACGCCAACTGGAGCTGATCGGCGTTTGAAGTGGCGGCCGGCGCGCCCTGTCATCAAGGCGCGCCGGGCTGAATGACCGATTGAAATTTGAGGCATTCAATTATTGCTGAAAGCTGTCCAGCGGATGGCACTGCATTGCCGCATTCCACCTACTGTTGCAAATATCGAAATAGAGTATCGTTATTTTAGGGGTTTCCCCTAGATGTTCTCACTCTTAAACTTCTACTTAAGCGCTACGGGACAACGAGCCCAAGGCGAGCTAAAAACAAGTTCTGGAGGTTTACATCATGAAGACTCTTATTTCCGCCGTTGTCGTCGCTGCCGCTCTGGTTGCTCCTGTCGCTTCGTTCGCTCAGTCGAACCAGCCGGTTACCCGTGCGGAAGTGCGCGCACAACTGGCGCAACTGGAAAAGGCCGGCTATAACCCGATCGGCGACCACACCGATTACCCGGCTAATCTGCAAGCCGCGCAAGCACGCGTCGATGCTCAAAACGGCACCGCTCAGGCTGTGAACAGCGGCTACGGCTCGCCGATCGCCGGCGCGTCGCAATCGGGTCGTCCGATTACCAGCAGCGACCGTAACTCGGTTTATTTCGGCAACTAATCTGGCAACTGAATCGCCAGACCAGCCGAAGCAGGAAAAGAAACGCCGCCCGGATGACCGGGCGGCGTTTTTTATTTTGCGGGTCGCGGCACCGCCGCGTCATCAAAAGTCGATCTTAGCGGTTCGGCAAATGCGGAATCCCTTCATTGCTCGTCAGATTGAGTTGATGAATCTGACGATGCGCCTTGTTCAGATGCGCCTGCGCGGCCACGCGTTGCGCCTCCAGTTGCGACACTTCCTTGCGCACCTGATGCTGCCGGTTCGACACTGTCTGTTCCTGCGCGCCGCGCCGTTGCAGGTCGCTGCGCAACCGCTCGGCCTGCGCCTCTGAGCGCGCGATCATGCGCGCCAATTGTTCGTTTTGTGCCTCGAGTTGCGCGCGGCGGGTTTCGCCGTCCGACAGTCGTGTCGCCTGTTCCACGAAATGATGGAAGGCCGTTTCGGCGGCTTCGAGGTCGGCGGCTTTCAGCGCGCGCCACAGCGAACCTTCCTGATAGAGCACGACGTAATAAGCCAACTCCTTCGCGTGAAAAAGCAGGCTGACCGAATAGTCGAAGCTGCGAAATACGCGAAACGGCGTGAGCGCGTCCTCTTCGGCCAGCCACTCGATTTCGGCGGTGTCGGCGATCTGCACGCCGCGCGCGCTGACCTGCGACGGCACCACCGGCACCGGCCGCAAAGTCGTCACCGGACGCGTCGCTTCAGCCGACGCGGGCGCCGCAGCGCTGGCCACGGCAGGCTCGGCGTTGTCCGGCGCGAGCGCCGCGGCCTCGCGGTCGTCGGGCGAAACGGGATCGGCGGCATGCGCTCGCGGCACCTGCACGAGATGCGATGGGCCAGCCAGCACGCTGCGGCGATTCAGGAGACTTTTCACGGCAGTACCTCCGGTTGACTCGCCCAAAACCGGCAAGCGGCGCGAACGCTTAAGCATGCCGCCCGACGGAACGGGGCGAGCGGTGAGCGAAAAGTGAGGGTCCGGCGGCGCGGGCGGAGCCGGCGCCGGGTTGCGCGACGGCGCGGATGCATACGCGCCGGTGCTGCGTCAATGCAAGGTGCGATGCCGTCGGCCGATCTCGTCGAACAGGGCGCGGCTGGGTTCCAGCGCGAGCAGCCACGATTCGTCGTAGCCGCTGAGATTGTCGAGCGCTTCGCGCAGGCGCTCGATCGCGAGTGCCGGAATTTCGACGCTGGCTTCGACCCCGCTCGACAGACCCGCGATGCTCGCGAGTTGCACCAGCGCGTCGGCGGCTTCGGCGACGTCGGCGGCGAACACGAGATGCGTATTCAGTAATTCGACCAGACCCGGTGACGCCGCAACGTCGTCGACGTTGAGCTGCACGGCCAGAAAGGTGGCTTTATTCATCCCCAACTCCTCGCAGGATCCGGATTTGTATGTACGTGCGTCGCGCGCGGTCTGACTGAGTATAGGCGAGGCCTGCGAGGATTCAATAGTCACACGAATCGGACCTTGCGGGCTCGACGCGGCAAGCCGGCCGGCCAGCCCACCTATAATGGGGCCAGCCGAAACCGGCGGGCCGCTTGCAGTCGGGTGGTCGAGACGAATCGCCGCGTCTGCATGTTGGCGGACGCCCGATGCCATACCGGCGGTGGCGCACGGGCGTGCAGCGGCATAATGGAACACCGTTGCCGGGCCCGCCAGACTAACGGCACGGCAAATGCTTGGGGCTGATTGAATCCGATTGAATCAAGGCGTCGAGGAAATCACATGACAAGACAATGGCAATTGACGGGGACGCGACTGCTGACGGCGGCCGCACTGGGCGCACTGCTGGCGGGCTGCACCAGCATGCCGTGGGATAGCACGCCGTTCTACAACAGCGCGCCGTCACGTCCGACCACGCTCAGCACCGTGCCCGTGCCGGCCGGTTTCTACCGGGTCAATCCCGGCGACACGATTGCCGGGATTGCTTCGGCATATGGCCGTCGACCGCAGGAAATCGCCTCGTGGAACGGCCTCGCCGCGAATTCGCCGGTCAATCCCGGCCAGGTGTTGCGCGTGTCTCCGCCGATGGCATCGGGCAGCGTCGTGACGCCGCCGGTCGGCGTCGCGCCGAATGGAACGCCGACGCCGGCGACACCGCCCACCGCATCGACGGGTCCACAGCAGGGCGTGCTGCAATGGCCGTTGCGTGGTCCGATCCTGAAGACCTTCGCGCCCGGCAAGTCCAACGGCATCGTGATCGGCGGCCGTCCCGGCGATCCGGTCAAGGCCGCTGCGACCGGCCGCGTGGTGTATGCCGGTTCGGGCATCGAGGCGTATGGTCCGCTCATCATCATCAAGCACGACGACTCGCTGATCACCGCCTACGGCCAGAACAGCCAGTTGCTCGTCAAGGAAGGCGATGCCGTCGCGCAAGGTCAGACCATCGGCGAAGTCGGGGTGGATAGCCGCGGCGTGGCGTCGATCCAGTTCGAGGTGCGTCAGAACGGACAGCCAGTCGATCCGCTGACGTGGCTGCCGAAGTCGGGCGGATAACCGGCAGGGGTCGCCACTAGCGGTGAGGGACTGGCGCAGTCCGCACCGCTTGTTTTCAGCGCGATTCTCAGCGCCGCCTGAATTGAATACACTGTGTGGTTCAACAACCGCCCGGGCGCGTGTCGATGCAGACGACGCCACGCGCCGGCCGGCTGTCGCAGGCAGTCATCCACAGAACGCACAGGACCCACCATGATCGATTTGCGCAGCGATACCGTAACCCGTCCGACGCCGGCGATGCTCGCGGCCATGTCCGCCGCCGAAGTCGGCGACGACGTCTGGGGCGACGACCCGACCGTGCTGCGTCTGCAAGCCACGCTCGCCGAGCGCACCGGCAAGGAAGCGGGGCTATTTTTCCCGAGCGGCACGCAAAGCAATCTGGCGGCATTGATGGCGCATTGCGCGCGCGGCGACGAATACATCGTCGGCCAACTGGCGCACACGTATAAATACGAAGGCGGTGGCGCAGCGGTGCTCGGCAGCATCCAGCCGCAACCGCTCGAAAATGCCGCCGACGGCTCGATCCCGCTGGACAAGATCAGCGCTGCGATCAAGCCGATCGACGACCACTTCGCGCGCACGCGCCTGCTCGCGCTGGAAAACACCATCGGCGGCAAGGTGCTGCCGGCGGGCTATGTCGCCGAAGCGGTGCAACTCGCGCGTCAGCGTGGTCTATCGGCTCACCTTGACGGCGCGCGCGTTTATAACGCGGCGGTCGCGTCGGGCCAGCCGGTCGCGGACCTGTGCGAGCCGTTCGACTCGATCTCGATCTGTTTTTCCAAGGGACTGGGTGCGCCGGTCGGCTCGGTGCTGGTCGGCAGCCGGGCGTTGATCGACGTAGCGCACCGCTGGCGCAAGGTGCTGGGCGGCGGCATGCGCCAGGCCGGCGTGCTGGCGGCGGCGTGTCTGTACGCGCTGGATCACAACGTCGAGCGCCTCGCCGACGACCACGCTCACGCAGCGCACCTCGCGGCGGGGCTGGAGTCGATCGAGCATGTAAAGGTGCAGTCGGTTGCGACCAACATGGTGTTCGCGCAGTTTCCGCAGCAGCATTGCGCACCGCTCGAAGCCTGGTTGAAGGAGCGCGGCATTCTCACGCAGATGCTGTATGCGTCGCGCTTCGTCACGCATAAGGATGTTTCGCGCGGCGACATCGATACGTTCATCGCCGCTGTGAAGGGCTATTTCGCCGCGCATTGAGCAAGCAAGCTAGCTTGCTAGCTGAAGAACGGGCGCACTGTCACCGACAGCGCGCCTGTTTTTATTTCGCGACGGCTTTCGCGTGCGCGCCCGCGCGATGCGACGGCGCGAACAGGCGCAGCCCGCTGGCGAGGCTGGCTGCACCGGCAAAGAATGCCCCGGCGCTGAGCGCAAGCGTCGGACCGTGCCGGCCCGCAATGCCGAAGCTCAACGCGACCAGCGCCGCGCCCGTGGTTTGCCCAAGCAGCCGCGCGGTCGCGACGATGCCGCTCGCACCGCCGCTGCGCTCGGGCGGCGCGCTGGCCATCAAGGCCTTCAGATTCGGCGACTGGAAAAAGCCGAAGCCCGCGCCGCAAATCGCCATGCGGATGCCGATATCGAGCACGTGCGGATGCACCGGCAGGAGCGCGAGCGACGCCATGCCCGCCGACATCACCGCGAGACCGATCGCGCCGAGCAGGCCCGGCGGATAACGGTCGGACAGACTGCCCGCGAGCGGCGCCGCCAGGGCGACCACCACAGGCCACGGCGTCATCAGAAAACCCGTTTCGACCTGACTGCGATGCAGGATCGTCTCGAAGTAAAACGGCAACGAGACGAAGGCGAGACCTTGCGCGGCGAACGAACACACCGCGGTCAGCGCCGATAGCGCGAACACCGGCCGCTTGAAGAGATCGACGGGCAGCATCGGCGCCGGGTGACCCGCTTCGCGACGAATCAGCAGCGCCCCGAACACCAGCGTGATCGCCGCCGCGCTCAGCACGAGTTGCGTCGAGGCGCGCTGGGCCGCCTCGCCGAGCGCGAAGATCAAGGCCGCGAACGTGACTACGTTGAGCAGCGCCGCGACCGGATCGAAATTGTGCGTGCCGCGTTCGGTGTGCGGCAACGCCGGCCAGGCGAACGCGAAAGCCAGCAGCCCAAGCGGCACGTTCACGGCGAATAACCATGGCCAGGCGGCAACCGAGAGGATCAGCGACGCCACCGTTGGTCCGACCGCGAACGACACGCCGACGATCAGCGCGTTGGTGCCGAGACCGCGTCCGAGCCGGTGCGGCGGATACAGATAGCGGATCAGCGCGGTGTTCACGCTCATGATCGCGCTCGCGCCGAGCCCTTGCAGGACACGAGCGGCGGCGAGCGTCGGTAAGGTCGAAGCGAGCGAGCACGCGAGCGACGCCAGCGTGAACAATGCAATCCCACCGATATAAATCCGCCGATGCCCGACGATGTCGCCGAGCGCGGCGAGCGGCAGCAGCGTCGCGACCATCGCGAGCTGGTAGGCGTTGATGATCCACACCGAGGCTGCGGGCGCCGCATGCAGGTCGGCAGCAATGGCGGGCAGGGCGGTGTTGGCGATCGCGGTATCGAGTGTGGCAAGCGCGACGGCGAGCATGATCGCGGCCATCGCGCGGCGATTGGCGGCGGACATGGGGCCGTCCGCGGGAAAGGGCGGGGCGGAAGTAGCGCTGGCTTTGTCGGACAAGTCGGGCTCGGCGGTTATGCATGCCGTGGCGCCGGACTGATCGGTGAGCGGCGTGCGCGGCGGATTGCGAAAAGGATGAAACGCGGCCGGACTCGTGGAGCAGGCGCTGCGCGGCGAATGTGGCGATTGTTACAGAGACGCGGAAATCGTGCTCGCGGTCGGCCTAGGCGGGGCGGGTCTTGGAGTGTTGCTAATGCAACTAACGGCCTAGCCCGTGTCACATCCGCGAAATGGCCGCGCTTCGCTCGACCGCAAACCTTGCGGCACAAACGGTTCAGCAGATGAGGCCCGTCGATTCGACCACCTTTCGACATCATCGACGCGTTCATCCGCCCGTCACGCGCAGAAAAAATAATGGCACTGCGCTGCTGCCCAGCGCGCATCGACTCGCGCCACGGTCGGGCCTTTTTTGGCTGACGAATGCACGCGCGCAGTGCCGCGTCCACGCGGTTTGCACCGCGCGCGTGCGAAAAACCGGTGCGCGAGCGCGCATCGGCGGGCATGGCATGTGCGTGGGCAGACGCTCGTGCCCGCCGCCGTCCGCTGGCCGTAAAATGTCCTACTCTGTTTGTTAACCCGCCTGACCGGCACGCGCCTCCCGTCCGTCATCTGTGCGGTTTGCGTATGCCGCGTCGCACTTTCCCCGGAGGCTTCGATGACAGCCGTCGATCTGGAATTCGACCAGCTCAACAGTACCGTCGACGCGCTACGGCGCTCAATTTCCAATCGCATGATGTACGGCGTCGGCAAGGATGCCGTTACCGCGCATCCGCATGACTGGCTGCACGCCGCGGCGCTCGCCGTGCGCGACCGGCTGGTCGCGCGCTGGATGAAGACCACGCGCCTGCAATATGAACAGGACGTGAAACGCGTCTACTACCTGTCGATGGAGTTCTTGATCGGCCGGACCTTTACGAACGCCTTGCTGGCACTCGGCATTCACGATCAGATGCGGGAGGCGCTCGCCAGTCTCGGCGTCGACATGGACGCGCTGACCGAGATCGAACCAGACGCCGCGCTCGGCAACGGCGGTCTCGGCCGGCTTGCGGCGTGTTTTCTCGATTCGATGGCGACGCTCGGCATTCCAGGCTTCGGCTACGGTATCCGCTACGAATACGGCATGTTCCGTCAGCAGATCGTCAATGGCGAGCAGGTCGAGGCGCCGGACTACTGGCTGCGCGCGGGCAATCCCTGGGAGTTTCCGCGACCCGAGATCAAGTACATGGTGCACTTCGGCGGCCGCACGGTGCAGCGCGGCGAGCACACCGAGTGGATCGACACCGAGCATGTGAACGCTACCGCGTACGACACGGTCATCCCCGGCTACGCAACCGACGCGACCAACACGCTGCGCCTCTGGTCGGCGCGCGCCACTGAGGAGCTCGATCTCGGCGCCTTCAATCGCGGCGACTATCGCAACGCGGTCGACACCAAGAACATGTCGGAGAACGTCTCGCGTCTGCTGTATCCCGACGATTCGACACCGGCCGGCCGCGAGTTGCGGCTGCGTCAGGAATACTTTTTCGTGTCGGCGACCATGCAGGATCTGATACGCCGCTATCAGCGCACGCACAGCACGTTTGGCCGCTTTTCCGAAAAGGTGGCGGTGCATCTGAACGATACGCACCCGGTATTGGCGATTCCCGAGCTGATGCGTCTGCTGGTGGACGTGCACCACGTGCCGTGGGAGAAGGCGTGGCAGCATGTCACGAAAATCTTCTCGTACACCAATCACACCTTGATGCCCGAGGCGCTCGAAACATGGGACGTCGAGATGCTCGCGCGCCTGTTGCCGCGGCACCTGGAGATCATCTTCGAGATCAACGCCCAGTTTCTCAAGCACGTTAGCGAGCAATCGGGTCAGGACGCCGAGATGATCCGCCGCATTTCGCTCGTCGACGAATATGGTCAGCGGCGCGTGCGCATGGCGTATCTCGCGATCGTGGCGAGCCACAAGGTGAACGGCGTCTCGAAGCTGCATTCGCAACTGATGACACGCGATATCTTCGCCGACTTCGCACGCATCTATCCCGACCGCTTCACCAATGTGACCAACGGCATCACGCCGCGTCGCTGGCTCGCGCAGGCGAGCCCGTCGCTGTCGTCGCTGATCGATCAGCAGATCGGCAAGCATTGGCGCAGCAATCTGTTCGAACTGGAACAACTGCGCAACTTACGCAACGACAGCGGCTTCATCGAGGCATTCCGCGAAGCGAAGCGGCAGAACAAATTGCGGCTCGTGCATCGGCTCGCGCATCACACCAAACTGCATTTCGATCCGGACGCGTTGTTCGATCTGCAGGTCAAGCGCATTCACGAATATAAGCGGCAACTGCTGAACGTGCTGCACGTGATCGTGCGCTACAACCAGATTCGCGCGAATCCCGAACTCGACTGGGTGCCGCGCGTGGTGATGTTCGCCGGCAAGGCGGCGTCCGCGTATCGCATGGCGAAGACGATCATCAAGCTGATCGGCGATGTGAGCGAGAAGGTCAATCACGATCCGCTGATCGGCGATCGTCTCAAGGTGGTGTTCGTGCCGAACTACGGCGTGAGCGTGGCCGAGTTGATCATTCCGGCAGCGGATCTGTCCGAGCAGATTTCGATGGCCGGTACCGAAGCATCGGGCACCGGCAATATGAAGCTCGCGCTCAACGGCGCGTTGACGATCGGCACGATGGACGGCGCCAACATCGAAATCTGCGACGCGGTGGGTCGCGAGAACATTTTCATCTTTGGCCACACGGCTGACGAAGTGGATAGCTTGCGCGCCAGCGGCTATCGTCCCAGGCAGGTGTACGAGGAGAATCCGGAGTTGCGCATGGCGCTCGACCAGATCCGCTCAGGCTTTTTCTCGCCGGACGATCCCTTGCGCTTCCTGGACATTTTCCACACGCTAGTCGATTGGGGCGATCACTACATGGTGCTGGCCGATTTTGCCGCGTTCGCTCAGGCACAGAAGGATGTGGATGCGCGCTTCGTCGATAAGCGCGCGTGGGCGGAAAGTGCGATCGAGAATGTCGCGGGCATGGGGCAGTTTTCGTCGGATCGCACCATCGGCGAATATGCTCGCAACATCTGGCATGTGAATCCGCTCAATATGGAGTGAGGCGTTTCAAGGTGACGTGAAGTGAGACATGGCCGGGCCATTCGACGATTGCCCGGCCATTTTCATTGGCGATTACTGCGCGAAGTTCTCGATCTCGCGAGCGGCTCGCAGACCCAGTTCGCCGCGTGGGAAATCGAACAGCACGTCGATATTCTGCATGCCCACCAGGCCGATCACGATGCGATTGGCGCCCGGTTTTGTCTTGACGATCGTGACCTGCGCGCTGTCATAGCGGTGCAGCCATTTGCCCGAGCCAATCGCCACGTTGTAGTTGCCCTGCTTGAGCACGGTGCCGACCTCGTCGTCGCCGGTCCAGTTCGGCGCCTTGTCCATTTCGATGCGGATCATGTCGCTGCTGGCCGTGGCGAAAACGAGCGGCGCGCAAAATGTCATCTTGTCGTCGACGTTGACGCAACCGCGCGGCCATTGCATCGTGCCGTCGTTCAGACGCGTCATCGGCACCCTCGTATAGTCTTTGATCAACGCGTTCGACGGGCTCAGCAGGAGATAGGGTTTCGCGAAATTGGCGTGCACTGCGTAGCGCTGGCCGACGTTGCCCGAGATGGCTCGCAGCGGCTGCGTGCAGCAACTGTCGTCGGGCTGCGCGGCACCGATGCCGAAGAGCCCTGAGAATGCCCAGCCGAATTCGGCGGTAAAGCCGTCCATGCCGACGCAGTGTTTGGCAAACGGCTGGCAACTGACTGAATCGACTACTTGCGCATCGACTTGCACGGGCTTCAATCCGGCGATGCTCGCGGGCAGTTTGGCCGTGGCGCCGGAGACCTGCGCACCGTTCGCGAGTGGCAGCGAACTGACCGGTCCAACGTTCGGGTAGCTCGTGTCGGGCAGCGCTGACTTGACCACGCGTATGCCCTGCGTGCCGGTGTCCAGTGCGAAGTAAAGCGGTTTGCCATCGAGTTGGACGGGCAGGCCGAGACGCGCATGATCGTGATCGGCGCGCTCCACATGCAGCGGGATCAGCAGGCCATCGTTGCCGCCGTTGACGAGCGCGGCGGTGGCGGGCGGCGGCGTCGGCACGGGGAAGGTGATGCCGCAGCCGCTGAGCGCAGCGCACGCAACGGTGGCTAGTAGCGTCGCCGCGGCAAGCCGGCACCAGTTAGGACGAGTGGGGCGGCGTGCGACATTGGAAACGGACAGGAACATGGATCGTGCTTTGCAAAAAAAGCGGGTTCCTGGCGTAGGCGATGCATGGTGTGCCGCGACTGGACAGCACGGCGCGGTACACGCAGCGGACTGCCATGCGTGGGGGCTTGAACCGGGAAGCTGGCGGGGCCTGCGGAAAGGAACACGCGGTAAGGGAGCGGCGACTCTACATCGCGACTCGTCGTGATTTGCAAAGATGTGTAAAGGCTTGGGACGGCGGCAGGCGCGCTCGTCCGATCGTTGACCTATGTCAATAATCGCGAGGATGCCGGATCACGGTGGCCCGCGCGCGGCCCAGGACGGCGCGATCGAGTGTGGCGGTTAGCAGGGCGATCACGTCGTCGAGCGTACGCGAGGTGACTTCGACGCGGAAGGTCACGCACTCGTGTTGCTGGTCGACGGTGACGACGTACAGACGCAGATCGTCGCCGAGCGCGGCATGCAGTGCCCGGCGTCCGTTTGCCGATGAAGTCCCGGGCACGATGACGTCGATGATGACGAGTGGCACGACGCGCTGAGCTTGATTGGCGCGGCGGGTAGGACGTACGGTGCATGACGCAGCCGTGTCGGACGTGGCGAGAGAGGTAAGCATCGTGATTGCGCCGCACCGGTGAGGCGGCGTGGCGCGCGTTGTGGATACCTGTCCACTCTACTCACGCGCGCCTCAAGGGCGCGCAAAAGCCGGCTCACGCCGAATCAATTTTGCGTTAACACGCCGCGCGCCATAGGTTGATCCAGACCTACACCTTCGGCGCGGCGGCGGCGGACTTAGCTTCATGCACGGCCGCGCTGACGCGTTCGACGAATTCGCGGTCGGTGCTCATGAGGGCCTCGCGTTCGCCATTGGGGGTCTGCACCATCAGACGGTGCGTGACGTCCTGGGTCGCCCAGGTGAGCCAGCCCACCACGATCAGCATCGTGCCGCACACCATGCCCACCGGCGAGCGAAAGACGCCGCCGACAATCGCGCCGACCAGACCGATTGCTGAAATAATGCGTGGCAGAGCTTTGTTCTTCGGCACGGTGACGACCTGTACACCGACGATGTCGCGCAATGGGAAGACCTGGCCGGCCGACGAAAGTGCATTGCGCGTGACTGATACGCCGCGATCATTGAAAGGATTGTCCATCGAGTTAAAGGCTAGCGGTGGCAGAGGCCGCAGCGTACCAGACTTCTCAGGTGCGGCGCCGCTGGCTTTGCTGCTGATCGCGCCGGAGACGCCGAGTTCCGAGGCGGGCATCTGGATACCGTGGTTCAGTTGGTATAACGAACTGTTTGAAGCGGGTGCTTGCGCACTCTTTCGGTTTGACTCTCCAGAGGCGCGGGCCGCAGCCATGTTTCATCGGCATGGCTGCGGCCGCCTCTCCTGGAACTGTGTGCGCGGCTTACTTCGACATTTCCGGCTCGGAGCGACTGGCGGTCGATCCCAGCGCGTCGAGCGTTTCGAGGGCCTTGCGCACGCCAGCGCCGTAGGCGGGATCGGCTAGCGTGCAATGCTCGATATGCAACTCGCGGATGGGACTCGAAACGCCGTGCATGGCTCGCGCGGTGTTCTCGAACAGCACAGTCTGCTGAGCTGCAGACATCAGACGGAACAGGTCTCCCGGTTGCGAGTAATAATCCTCGTCGACGCGGTGATTCCAATGGTCTGCGGCGCCTTCGATAGAAAGCGGCGGTTCGCTGAAATCGGGCTGGTCCAGCCATGCTCCGCGCGTGTTCGGGTTATACGGTGTGGTGCCGCCGTGGTTTCCGTCTACACGTAGCACGCCGTCGCGGTGATAGTTGTTGTAGTGGGTGGTCCCACGGGGCGAGTTCACCGGAATCTGATGGTGATTGACGGTCAGTCGGTAGCGCTGGGCGTCGCCGTAGGAGAACAGCCGTCCCTGCAGCATCTTGTCGGGGGAGAAGCCGATTCCGGGCACCACGTTTGCCGGATTGAACGCCGCCTGCTCCACGTCGGCAAACCAGTTTTCTGCGTTCCGGTTGAGTTCGAGATGACCTACTTCGATGAGCGGATAGTCTTTCTTGGACCAGACTTTCGTCAGGTCGAACGGGTTGACCTTGTAGGCCGCCGCTTCCTTCTCCGGCATGATCTGGAAATACAGCGTCCAGCGCGGGAATTCCTTGCGCTCGATGGCCTCGTACAGGTCGCGGTGGTGAGTCTCCCGATCGGATCCGACCAGTTCGACGGCCTCCTGATCCGTCATGTTCTCGATACCTTGCTGGGTATGCATATGAAACTTGACCCAGAAACGCTCGTTGTCGGCGTTGATGAGGCTGAAGGTGTGACTGCCGAATCCGTGCATGTGTCGATATGTGCGCGGAATGCCACGCTCGCTCATCACGATCGTGACCTGATGAAGCGCCTCGGGCAGTTGCGTCCAGAAGTCCCAGTTACTTTCGGCGCTACGCAGTCCGGTGCGCGGGTCGCGCTTGATGGCGTGATTCAGATCCGGGAACTTCAGCGGGTCTCGCAGGAAGAATACCGGCGTGTTGTTGCCGACCAGGTCCCAGTTGCCTTCTTCGGTGTAGAACTTCAGCGCGAAGCCGCGGATGTCGCGCTCGGCGTCGGCGGCGCCCCGTTCTCCCGCCACGGTGGAGAAGCGCGCGAACATGTCGGTCTGCTTGCCGATGGTCGAAAAGATTTTGGCGCGCGTGTAGCGGGTGACATCGTGCGTGACCGTGAACGTGCCATGGGCTCCTGACCCTTTCGCGTGCATCCGGCGTTCGGGAATGACCTCGCGATCGAAGTGCGCGAGTTTCTCGAGGAACCATATGTCCTGCAGAAGGACGGGGCCACGAGGGCCGGCCGTCTGGGTGTTCTGGTTATCGACTACCGGCGCGCCGAAGGCCGTTGTGAGCTTGCTCATGGTGCATCTCTCCAGTGATGTACTTCGTTGTGAAGACAACAGTGCCGCGCCTCATGGTCCGTGCGGTCTTCTCAGGACAGACGATAGAGCAGTTCGGCAGCCCGGTCCTTTAAAGCGCTGATGCGACCTGAAAAAGCCTGACGAGAGGCGTGATCGTGGGGGAAATGGGCGACGCTCGCAGCCAGGCAGATTGCCCGGCGCGTCGCGAGGTTCAAGACAAAACGCAGGATAAACGGTAATCGCGATGATATCCGGGCAGCCCCCGTTTGTCCTCCTCGAGGGATGGACGATCGCCGACCGGCAGTATCGTGTCGATGGCGAGCATGTCGATCTGGCCACCCACCGGTTTGCTCAACGGTGGGTGCCCGCCGAAGCAGCAGCGGTGCCACAAAAAGAAAAACGCCCCGAAGGGCGTTTTTCAAGCGTCTCGGTGCAGCAGGGAACTCGCATTCCCCGCCCACTGGAATCGCTTAGAACTTGTGACGGATACCGACACGAACTGCCAGCTGCGTGCTCGCGCCTGCTGCGGGCAGGAAGCTGCTTGCGCTCGAACCGACCTGCGCCTGCAGGTCCGTGTTCTTCGCGGTCTTGCCCGAAGCTTGCTGATAAACGCCCAGCAGGTACACGTCGGTGCGCTTGCTCAGTGCGTAGTCGGCGCTGGCGTCGACCTGGTTCCAGTGACCGTTCGTCAGGTCCTTGGCTTGCATGTACGTGTAGCCCAGCGCGCCCGTCAATGCCGGCGTGAAGGCGTACTTGGCACCTGCTTCGTACGCGTTGAACGTCGTCATGTGACCCGTGATCTGCTCGATGTTCGTGTGCGTCCACAGCGCGTACATCGTTGCCGGTCCGATTGCGTAACGAGCGCCGACGCCAACCGTCGACAGATCCTTCGCCGTGCCCGGCAGTGCCGAGTTAGCGAGCGTCGTCGAGAAGGCCGGTGCTGCCGAGCCCGGGAAGCGGATGTCCGTGTACGCAGCGCCGATGCCGAACGGGCCGTTTGCGTAGTTCACGCCAAAGCTGTACGTTGCCGACGAACCGGTCGTGCCCGGCGCGCCTGCGAATGAACCTGCCTGGTTCGAGAAACCGTACATGCCGCCGAACGTCAGGCCTGCGAAGTTCGCGCTGCTGAACTTGACCGAGTTGTTGATACGGCTCGACGTGAGCTGGTCGATATCGTTGATGTGGAAGCCGTAGTTACCCGCGACGGTGTTGCCGCCGTTGGAGTACGAACCACCCAGATAGTCCGTCGAGAACGAGTACTGGCGGCCGAACGTCAGCGAGCCGATACCGTTTTGCGAGAGGCCGACGAAGGCTTGACGGCCGAACAGCGCGCCGCCTTGACCCAGTGCGCCCGTGCCCGAGTTAAAACCGTTTTCCAAGGTGAAGATTGCCTTCAGGCCACCACCGAGGTCTTCCGAACCACGCAGGCCGAAACGGCTGCCTTGAGCGACACCGTCGCCGTACTGATACAGATGCTGGGCGTTAGTGCCAGCATGGTTAGCATACGTGAAGCCGGCATCGATCAAGCCGTACAGCGTAACGCTGCTTTGTGCGTGAGCTGCGGATGCGAAGACGGCGAGAGTAGCGGCGGCCAATACTTTCTTGTTCAAGACTTTCTCCGATAAAAAATTGAGCAATCGCGACGCCGTGCTCTTGTGGCGTAGTCGTCCGATGGGCCGCAATTTAAGGGAATGCAGAGTAAGGTATGTGACAGCCTTGGTTATTTTTCGTATCTGTCGCGCCGGCGCGACACTCACATAGCATTACAAGTTGAAATGAAGCAAGGGCTGGTGCGCATAAGCTTTTTCGATTTTCTGCTTAAGCGAGCGCCTGAAAAAGCGATGGGTTCGGGGGCATCGGACCGCATGCGGCGATGCCCGTTTCGAGTCGGAGGAAGTGTCGGATTACATCGATACGCAGTTCGAAGGCGCGCTCGTTCCACGCCTTCCAGACTGCGCTCTGGCTGCCGCAGCCGGCGTTAGTTGCTCAGCAACGACCCGCTGCGGAAGGCCTTCGCACCGGCGATCCGCGCGAATTCGAGGCCGGCGGTCGCGAAGCGCGTCAGATGCCGCGCGTACAGCACGCCGGCGACGTTGCTCTTCAGCGTGACGACGCGATCGGTCAGCGGGTCGACGATATCGGCGATTTCCTGGCCGACGTCCACCCAGGTGCCCACTTCGCAGCGGTACACCAGCACGCCGCTCATGGGCGCGACGATCGGCTCGGCACCTGCCAGCGGCGTGGCGGCGAATTCGAGCGGCGGCAGCGGGGCGGCCGTCCCGTCGATCACGCCACGCGAGGTCAGGTATTCGATGATCGCTTGCGCGTCGCGCCCGGCGTACTCGTACGACACCTCGCGCTGGCCGCGTAGTTCGATGGTCACGGAGATCGAGCCGTTCGGAATCGGAAAACGCTCGCCGTAGCGGCCACGCAGATCCGACCAGCAGAAGCTGTGAATTTCGTCGAACGGATTGCCTACCGAATTGAGCGCCAGCAGCGAGGCCTTCGCATCCAGATAACGCGCGAGCGGCTCGACGTCCGGCCACAGGTCCGGGTTGGTGTAGAGGTGCATCGCGGCTTCCCAGTCGCAGTGCAGGTCGAGCACGACGTCGGCGTCGTACGAGAGTTTCTGCAAGGCGAGGCGTTGCGATTCGAGTTCGGTTTGCGGCGTTTGCGCGTGGAGCGCTTCGCGCATCGCGGTGCGGATCGCGGCGCGGTTGGCGTCGACGTTGTCGGTCAGGTGCGCCTCGATCACGGGCTCGACGAGCGCCGAAAGATCGTGGAAGTTGCGGTTGAAGTTCTGCGCTGTATTGGTTTCGAAGCGACCCGTCAGATGGCCGAGAAAATGCTGGTTCAGGCCGATCGGATTGGCCACCGGCACGATCACGACTTCGCCGCGGATCTTGCCGGCGGCTTCCAGCGCGGCGAGCTTGCGGCGCAATTCCCACGCCACCAGCATGCCGGGCAATTCGTCGGCATGCAGCGACGACTGGATGTAGATCTTCTGCCCGCCGCCGGGACCGTAGTGGAAACTCGTCAGGTTACGGGCGGTGCCGAGCGTCGGGGCAATCAGCGGATGGGTCTGGGTTTGCATGGTTTTCAAATCCGCGGCCAGATGAGGCGTGCCGCGCTATCTCGTTGATAACAGTGGGAAAACTTGGCCGATGGCCGGTCGGTGCGAGACCGCCGGGCAGCGCTTGCGAGGCGCTGCGATCGCACGATCTTAGCCGATATGATGCAAAGCGTGGTTTTGTGCGGCGCTACAAACGAAACGGGCTCCGCCACTGGCGGAGCCCGTTTCGTGCCGGCAGAAGGCGCGCAGTCAGACGCGCGCAGCCTGCCAGGTCGACTGCTTAGCTGCCGTACACGTCGAAGTCGAAGTACTTCTTCTCGAGCTTCTTGTACGTACCGTCCTTGATGATGTCGGCGATTGC
This sequence comes from Paraburkholderia sp. BCC1884, assembly GCF_900996225.1. Taxonomy (GTDB): domain Bacteria; phylum Pseudomonadota; class Gammaproteobacteria; order Burkholderiales; family Burkholderiaceae; genus Paraburkholderia. Next base: position 116,695 of record NZ_CAAJGL010000145.1, read on the forward strand.
CTTGTCGACCTTCGCCTTCAGATCGGTGTCTTCCTTGCGCATGCCGATGCCTGCGCCGTTGCCGAGCACCTTCTCGTCGACCAGATCCTTGCCGGCGAACTCATAGCCAGCACCGCGCGGCGTCTTCAGGAAACCGATTTCGGCTTCCACTGCGTCTTGCAGCGAAGCGTCGAGACGGCCCGACAGCAAGTCGGCGTAGACCTGATCCTGGTTCTGATACGGGACCACCTTGGCGCCCTTCGGCTCCCAGTAGGTCTTCGCGTAGGTTTCCTGGATCGTGCCCTGCTCGACGCCAACCGATTTGCCCTTCAGCGACTCAGGCGTCGGCATCACGCCCGAACCCTTCTTCGTGACGAGGCGCGTCGGCGTGTTGAACAGTTTCGACGAGAAAGCGACCTGCTCAGCGCGTTGCGGCGTCATGGACATCGACGACAGCACGCCGTCGAACTTCTTCGCCTTCAGAGCCGGAATCATGCCGTCGAAGTCGTTTTCCACCCACACGCATTTGGCCTTCAGGCGCGCGCAGATTTCATTGCCGAGGTCGATATCGAAGCCAACGAGCTTGCCGTCCGAGCCCTTCGACTCAAACGGGGGGTAGCTGGCGTCAACGCCGAAGCGGATGGTCGACCAATCTTTAGCGTGTGCGCCAATCGAGACGGTTGCAAGCAGAGCAACCGTCAAAGCCGCTAGCAGTTTTTTCACTGTTTAACTCCTCGGTGTAGTTCAAATACTCCCGCCTGCGGTTGTGCCACTGCGGGACGCCCGGCGCGACTCACGACGGGTCTTGGGTTGAAGCTGCCGGCCGGGGCGGCCAGCAGCGCGCGCCAAGCTTATCAGTTCAAAAATATTGGGTAGCTAGTGAAATACCGGATGGTTTTCGACGCTAGCTTCTAACGCCCGAATGTGGTGGGGTGCGGCGCCGCGATGTGCATTGCCTAAGGTTTGGTCAGCGAGCCGGCGCGAGCGGCATCGATCACGCCGCACCAGAGTGCGCCTTTGTCCATCGTTTGCGATTCCTGCAGGGTCATGCCGCTGCAGGCGCCGCGCTGGTCGAGTGTTTCGCGCTGCGTGCGCGCGAACGTGGCACGGTTCATCTCACCCTGAAGCCAACTGCCGAAGCCTGCTACGAGGGCGCCGACCAGCGCCAGCGACACCCACTCCGTTTTTCTCAAGCGCATTGTCTGTTTCTTTTTCGGTCTGCCGTCAGCCGCCGACGGCAGCCAGGGACGAGTCAGCGTTATCGGCACGAGTGCGGGCTTCTTTAATGACGCACGATTCAGCCCCATTTTGAAACTAATATTTAACAGCACCGATTACGAGTTATTACGGACGCCGGATTTCAAACGTTGAGCGGTAAATTAAAGATTCCGCATAAATTGCCGTTAAATACCGGGATGCCAGTTTGCCGCCCGATATTTGACTGGTTATTCTTTCTGATTCTGGCGCGAGTCAAACCCAAATTGCATTACTTGGCGCTATTATCGGTACTCCTCGGGCCAGCCATAGCCGGGTCGAGAGTATATCTGTCTGAAGAATGTCATCAAGCCACCACGTCCGCGGGGTTCATTGCGCATGTCTACGCTTGGGGAAACGGCTTTCTGCTAAACGGTGTCGTGTATGCACAAGATGTTGATGGCAGATGAGAGGCGCTGTTCCAAACGATTCTTTCCGGGGCGAATCGTGTTGGGATCGGCTCGCGCGTATACATCGCGTCGCGGCCGTTTTCACGCGTTTTTGACCTTGCTGATCGGCGTCGTGCTTTGCGGCGGCTTGTTATCGACGGCCGCTCACGCCGAGGGCAAAGTCCTGCGCGTGCTCGCATGGCCCGGTTATGCCGACGCCGACGTGGTGAAAGCCTTCGAGACGCGCTACCACGCCAAGGTAGAAGTCACGCTGGTCGACTCCGACGAAGCGCTCTGGGCGCAGATGCACGCCCAGCAAATCCCGCCGTTCGATGTGCTCGCCGCCAACACAGCGGAAATCCAGCGCTATACCCAGGCGAATCTGCTGGCGCCGCTCGATCTCGCCAGCTTGCCGAACACGAAGAAACAGTTGCCGCGCTTTCAGGCGTTGTCGTCGATCGGCGGTTTGACCTCGGCAGGCAAGGCCTACGCGATTCCCTTCACGTATTCGTCGATGGGCCTGATCTACGATCGCAAGCAGATCGCCGTCGCGCCGCGCTCCATGCGTGAGTTGTGGAATCCTCAATACCGCGGCAAGGTTCTCGACTTCAACAGCGCCCAGCATAATTTCTCGTTCACGGCGCTGGCGCTGGGCTACCCGCATCCGTTCCAGCTCGACGCGGTGCAGATGCGCACGATTGCCCGCAAGCTCGTCGATCTGCGCCGCAATCTGCTGACGTATTACACCTTGCCGGAAGAGGCCACCGCGTATTTCATCCAGCACAAGGTTGCCTTGATGTTCGGCAACTACGGCACGCAGCAGGTCGAGTTGCTGCGCCGTGCGGGCGCTGACGTCGGCTATGTGATTCCCGATGAAGGCGTGCTCGCGTGGCTGGACTGCTGGTCGATGACGCGTGCGGCAACCGATCAGCCGCTCGCGCTCGCGTGGATCAATTACATGCTCGAACCCGAGGTGAGCGCGTTGCTGACGCAGCGCCAGGGCCTCGCCAACACGTTGAGCGCGCCTGCGGAAAGCGGTGACCCGGCACACATCGTGTGGATCGGGCCGGTGGAAGACATTCAACGGCGCGAGGACCTGTGGGCCCGAATCGTGTCCGGAGACCGGCCGGAGCGCTTCTGATGATACGGCCAGGCCTTACCATCAAGTTATCCATTCTGCTCGCGTGCATCGGCGTGCTGGCGTCCGGCGCAACCGGCTATTACGCGTATCGCGCCAATCGCACGATGCTCGTGAACGAAGCCGGGCAGAGCCTGCTGACCTCGACCGAGTTGCTGGGCCAGCGCTTTTCCACCTCGATCGATGACGTCGGCGCCGACGCGCTCGTGCTCGCGAGCATGCCGTCCTCGGCGTTCGTCGTGCAGACCGACGACGGCATGGGGGCGAGCGAACCGCGCGAGCGGCTGGCGCAGGTCTACTCCAGCTTCATGGTTCATCACCCCGAGTACCTGCAGATCCGCTTGATTACGCGCGAGCATCATGGGCTCGAACTGATCCGCTTCGATCGCGACGCCGACGGCCTCGTGCGCGTGCAAGGCAGCAACCTGCAGGAAAAAGGTCAGTTTGCCTACGTGTTCGAGACGCTGGCGTTTTCACCGGGGCGCATCTACACGTCGCCGATCCTCGTCAATCACGAGTATGGCGCGCATTCCGCGGAAGGCAAGCCGACCTTGCGGCTCGGCACGCCGGTGGCGGACGCCAATGGCGTGGTGGAGGGCGTGATCGTGATCGACGTCGATCTGGCGGGCCTCTTCAAACGCTTGCGCGCCGATTTGCCGAGCGACTATCAGGTCTATCTGGCCAACGAGTGGGGCGATTTTCTGGTTCACCCCGATCCCTCCAAAGCTTTCGGCTTCGACCGGGGCCGGCGGGTTCTGATGCAGGACAGCTTCTCGGTCACCAGGCCGCTTTTCGAGCAGTCGCAAAGCGAAGTGGTGGTCAACGGACTGGTCAGGCGCAAGCAGGCGGCCGGTGAAGTGCTGTCGTTCGTACGCAGACCGTTCGGCGATATGGAAGGCAACCGCTTCATCGTGCTGGGTCTCGCGAGGCCGCTCCAGGACGTGTTGTCCGGCGCGCATCTGCTGGGCAGTCAGATCATCCGCATCGTCATGATTTTTAGCGTGTTGGGCTTGTTCCTCGCCGTGCTGTTCGCGCGCGCGCTCACCAAGCCGCTGCACATGCTCGCTTACGCGGCGACGCACCTGTTCGCCGCGCATGCGATGGAAACCCTGCCGCTCAAACGCACCGACGAGATCGGTGTGCTGGCGCGCTGTTTCGATCGTCTGCGCCGTGAAATCAAGTCGCAGATGGACGTGCTGCATGCCAAGCAGCGCGAGCTCGTGCATCTGGCCACCCACGACGTGCTGACCGGGCTGCCGAACCGCATGCTCTTCATGGAGAAGCTCGAGAACGCGATCGAGGAAGCCACGCGGCGTCAGGAAGGGCTTGCCGTGCTGTTCGTCGATCTCGACCGCTTCAAGCAGATCAATGACCAGTTCGGCCATTCCATCGGCGACAAGGTGCTGGCGGCCGTATCGCGGCGCCTGAAGCTGGTGCTGTGCTCGGCCGACGTGGTGGCGCGTCTCGGCGGCGACGAATTCATCGTGCTGATCGAGGGGCCGCGTTCGGCGGAGGTCGCTCTGGCGATCGCCTCGCGCATCGTGGACGCATTGAACGAACCGCTCCTGATGGACGGCCAGAGCATGACCGTGGGCGCGAGTATCGGCATCAGCCAGTTTCCCGACGACAGCGGCACCGCCGAGGAGCTTCTGCTCAATGCGGACGCGGCAATGTATGCGGCCAAGTCCGGTGGACGCTGCGCGTATCTGCGCTACCAGGACGTGCTGGAGGCACGTCGGCAAGGACAGGCGTCGCAAGCGCGCGCCCGTAACGACGAAGACACAACGCGCGGGCGCGAGGCCGAGCCGACCGCCTGAAGCCGGCGCAACGCTGACAGAAGCGCGTCGCTTCCTCCGATCTGGCGCAGGCCAAATAAACCGGCGGCGCGGATCGCGCTCGCCGCTCTTTATCGCTATCGAGCGGAAGGACGTCGATGTGTGCGCCGTCGAGGGAGGCGGCGCCAATGCGACCGCGTCCCTCCGCTGACGGGAAAGCGCTTAAACGATCCGTGCTCCGGCGCGATACGTTGCGCGCGGCACCGGTAGTTTGTCCATCATCGTCACGCGCACGAAATCCGCGCGCAAACCAATTTCGATCGCGCCGCGATCATGCAGGCCGGCCGTGCGCGCCGGCTCGGCGGAGACCGTCGCCATCGCGCGCGGCAGGGTCCAGCCGGCTTTGTCGACGAGTTCGAATACGGCGGTCATCAGACTCGACGGCACGTAATCCGACGACAGAATATCCAGCAGATCCGCCTTCGCCAGTTCGAGCGCCGACACGTTGCCCGAGTGCGAGCCGCCGCGCACGATGTTCGGCGCGCCCATGATGGTGGAAATGCCATGCTCGCGCGCGGCCTCGGCAGCCACGCGGGTGGTCGGGAATTCGGCGAGCACGATACCCTCGGCCTTGGCCTGTTCGACGTGTTCGACCAGTGTGTCGTCGTGGCTCGCCACCGGAATGCCGAGTTCCTTGCAGCGTGTGACGATCGCTTTGCGATGCGCATCGGCATAACGCTCCTGCTCGACCGACAGTTCCACCAGCGCGGTGGCAACGTGTTCATCGCTCAGTTTGCCGTTGCGCTCCTGGAAGCGGCGCCATTGCTCGCGGTCGTGCCACTGGCGTTGACCGGGCGTGTGATCCATCACCGAGGCGAGGCGCAGCAACGGATGCGAGCACAGCGTGTCGAATAGCTCGACCACGTCGGCGGTGGCAATCTCGCAGCGCAGATGCAGAAAGTGTTCGGCGCGCAGCAGCTTGCGCTCGGAGAAACGCGTGAGCGATGCGGCGCATTGCGTTTGCACGTCGCGGCCGCGCAGTCCGACATTCGAGCGCGAGCCGATGGCGAGCGCGTCGAATACGGTGGTGATGCCGGCGGCGGCTACCTGGGCGTCGTGAATCACGAAGGCGGCGTCGGTATTCCACTGCACGCCGGGACGCGGCGCCAGATGCTTCTCGAGATTGTCCGTGTGCAGTTCGATCAGACCGGGCAACAAATAGTCGCCGTCCCAATCTTCCGCATCGCGCGCGGAGGTCGTGCCGCGCTCGATATCGCGGATCACGCCGTCTTCGACGCGAACCGTACCGGTGAATACTTCGTCTCGCGTCACAACGCGAGCGTTCCTGATCAACATCGACTTGCTCCGTAGTCAGTCAGACTTGAAGGTTGCTGCTGGCTGTACCTGAGCCGGGCGTTTTATCAGCGCATGCCATGCGCGCCTGACATCAGTGTAGTGCGGTTTCGCTTTGCTCAGTGACGCAGCGGCGGCTTCAGTTCAAGGCGGCGCGTGGCGACCTTGTTGCGCGTATCTTCGTCGTGAAAAATGCCGACGATCGCAGCCCCCCGCTGGCGGGCCTCGACGATCAGATCGGCCACCACATCGCGGTTCTCCGCGTCGAGCGAGGCGGTCGGTTCGTCGAGCAGCAACAGCGGATGCTCCGCGATCAGGCCGCGCGCGATGTTCACGCGCTGTTGTTCGCCGCCGGAAAACGTGGCGGGCGCGAGCGTCCAGAGGCGCTCCGGCACATTCAGGCGGGCCAGCAGCGCGGCAGCGCGTTCATGCGCTTCGTCTTCGATCACGCCGCGCGACAGCAGGGGCTCGGCGACCAGCGTAAGCGTCGGTACGCGTGGAATCACGCGCAGAAACTGGCTCACGTAACCGACCACGCCACGGCGCAAACGCAGCACGTCGTGCGGTTCGGCGCCGGTGATCGACACGGCTTGCCCGTCGGAGGCCACGTCGCGAATCTCGATCGAGCCCGTGCTGGCCAGGTAGTTGCCGTACAGGCAGCGCAGCAGCGTGCTCTTGCCCGCGCCGGACGGCCCGACCAGCACGACACACTCGCCGCACTCCACGTCGAGCGAGACGCCTGCGAGCGCTTCGATCTGCACGCCGCCCTGGCCGTGCAGCGTAAAGGTCTTGCGGATCTCGACCGCGCGCAGCATCAGGGCCGGATTGTCGAGGAACACACGCGTGGCGTCGTGCGATGAACGGTTTGTTTCAATGGATCGCATGTGTGAGCCTCAAACCGGCAGAACCGAGGAAACCAGCGTTTGGGTGTACGGGTGCTGGGGATCGTCGAGCACCTGGTCCGTGAGACCCGCCTCGACCACTTCGCCGCCTTGCATGACCATCAGCCGATGCGCGAGCAGACGCGCCACACCGATATCGTGCGTGACGATCAGTACCGACAGATGCAGCGTGGACGTCAGCGTGCGCAACAGATCGAGCAAACGCGCCTGCACGGAAACGTCGAGACCGGCGGTGGGCTCGTCCATAAAGACGAGCCGCGGACCGGTGACGAGATTGCGCGCAATCTGCAAGCGTTGTTGCATGCCGCCCGAAAACGCCGAAGGAAATTCGTCGATGCGCGAGGCGTCCAGCTCGACGCGCTCCATCCACTGCGTGGCCACGCTGCGGATATCGCCATAGTGGCGCGCGCCGACGGCCATCAGCGGTTCGCCGATATTCGCGCCGGCGGACACGCCGCTGCGCAGGCCGTCGCGCGGATTCTGCTGCACGAAACCCCATTCGGTACGCATCAGCAAACGGCGGCGCGGTTCGGACAAGGCCAGCAGATCGAGCATGTCGCCATGCGTGGTGGTGTAATGCAGCGAGCCGCTGTCGGCTTCGTTTTTCAAGGCAAGCGTATTGAGCAGCGTGGTCTTGCCCGAACCCGATTCGCCGACGATGCACAGCACCTCGCCCGGGTAAAGATCGAAGCTGACGTTCCTGCAGCCGTTACGGCCGCCGTATTGTTTGGTGAGCGAGCGGGCGCTCAACAGCGGCGTCATACGGATTCTCCCTGGCTTGCTGTGGGCGACGGTTTCGCGAGTTTCAGGTCCTCGTCATCGCCGCGACGTTCGTGGCAGTAGTCGCTATCCGAACAGACGTACATGCGTGTGCCCGCGTCGTCGACGATCATTTCGTCGAGGAAGCTTTCGGTCGAGCCGCACAACGCACAGGCGTGTTCCCACTTCTGTATTTCGAAAGGGTGGTCGTCGAAGTCGAGACTGCGCACATGCGTGTACGGCGGAATCGCGTGAATGCGCCGCTCGCGGCCCGCGCCGAACAACTGCAATGCGGCGTTCATGTGCATCTTCGGATTGTCGAACTTCGGGATCGGCGAGGGCGACGCCAGATAGCGATGATTGACGATCACCGGATAATCGTAAGTCGTGGCGATGCTGCCGTGATGGACGATGTCTTCATACAGCTTCACGCTGATCAAACCGTAATCGGCGAGCGCGTGCAGCTTCTTGCATTCGGTGGCGCGCGGTTCCAGTCGATACAACGGTTCCGGCATCGGCACCTGGTACACCAGAATCTGCCTGTCGGTGAGCGGGGTTTCGGGAATGCGGTGACGCGTCTGGATGATCGTCGCGTCGACCGTGCGGCGCGTGGTGGCCACGCCGGTGGTGCGCGCGAAGAAGCGGCGGATGTTGACCGCGTTGGTAGTTTCGTCGGAGCCCTGATCGATCACTTTCAGCGTGTCGCTTTTGCCGATGATCGCGGAGGTCACCTGAATTCCGCCTGTGCCCCAGCCGAACGGCAGCGGCATTTCGCGCGAGGCGAACGGCACTTGATAACCCGGCACGGCCACCGCTTTCAGCAGCGCGCGGCGCAGCATGCGTTTGGTTTGCTCGTCGAGGTACGCGAAGTTGTAGCCGTCGGCGGCGCTGTCGTACGAGGCGGTGTTGAGGGAAAGGTCGGGCGCGTTCATGCTGCCTGCTCCTGCTGATCGTTGTCCTGGTCCGCGTCGCGCTGCGCAGCCTGAACGACGTGTTGCGCGCGCAGACGCCGCACGAGTTCGAGTTCGGACTGAAAGTCGACGTAGTGGGGCAACTTCAGATGCTGCACGAAGCCGGACGCTTCCACGTTGTCGCTATGCGAGAGCATGAATTCGATGTCCTGGGTCGGCGAGGCGAGCGTCTCGCCGAGTTCCTCGGCACGCAGCGCACGATCGACCAGCGCCATCGCCATCGCTTTACGCTCCGAGTGACCAAACGCAAGGCCGTAGCCTTGCGTGAAGGTCGGCGGCACCGCGCCGCTGCCGGCGAACTGGTTGATCATCTGGCATTCGGTCATGTCGATATCGCCGATTTCGACTGTCTCGCCCAGCTCGTCGAGTTCCATTTCGACCGCGATGGTGCCGAAGCGGATCTCACCGGCGAACGGATGCGAGTGCGCGTAACCGCGTTGCGTCGCGTAGCCCATCGCCAGCAGAAAGCCTTCGTCGCCGCGTGCGAGATTTTGCAAACGCGTGGCGCGACTCGCGGGAAACGCGAGCGGTTCACGCGACAGATCGCCGGGCTCGGATGCGATCGGCGTAGGACGTTCCTGTTCGATCAAACCTTCCTTGTCGAGCAGGCTCACCACGCGCGGCATGGCTTCGGCTTCGGGTGCGCCGGACTGGCTCGATCTGGCGCTGGGCGTTGTTGCTTCGCTGTCGCCGTGGCCTTCCGCGAGCAATGCAAAATCCAGCAGACGTTGCGTGTAATCGTAAGTCGCGCCGAGCAACTGGCCGCCGGGCACGTCCTTGAACGTCGCCGAGATGCGGCGCTCCACTTGCATGGCTTCCGTATCGATCGGTTGCGTATAGCCGAAACGCGGCAACGTGGTGCGATACGCGCGCAGCAGGAAGATCGCTTCGACCAGATCGCCGGCGGCCTGTTTGATTGCGAGCGCAGCGAGTTCCTCGTCGTAGACCGAGCCTTCGGTCATGACGCGCGCGACCGCGAGGCGCAATTGTTCGCGAATCTGCGCGACGCTCAGTTCGGCCAGCCGCGTGTCGCCGCGGCGTGCTTTGTCGAGCAGGCGCCACGACGCTTCGATCGCGCGTTCTCCACCCTTGACGGCAACGTACATCAGTTCACCTTTGCGTCAGTGGTGCGGGGCAGGCCGATCAATTCGGCGCCGCACACCAGGTAACAGTCGATGCCGCACGGGAAGAGCGGCGCGAGAGCAGCGCGTTCGCGCCAGAAACCCGGCGGCAGACCAACCGGCGCGATCGTCGTGCTGTGCTGGATGCCGGGGCCACTCAGGACGATCGGCGCGCCACCCGTGAAGGCTTCGACGCGGATCAGCAGCGTCACGGCTTGCTCGGGCGATTCGGCGATTCCTAGCGAGAAGCTGTCCAGCGAGGGCATGGCGCCGGCATCGTGGATGTAGCCGAAAGCAGCCTCGCCCGGTTCATCGACGAGCGGCGCACCCGTATGAAAGCGCACCGCCGAGCCGAGCGCCGCGTCGGGCTGTGCGAGCCAGACCGGCGTGGCGTAGTCGCACAGCGCCAGCAGCGCGGCAAAGGCCGCGAGGTCCGCACGCGTGGCCCGCACGTCGGGCAACAGGTTTTCGATCGTGCCGACCGTGCCCGGCCGCGACAGCGTGTCGAGCAGTGTGCGAAAGACCGCCTGCGTATCGTGGACCGGGTCTGCGAAACCCGGTGTCAATGTAGACAATGCAATCTGCGAGTTTTCCATCAGTCGCCCCGGACCATCGTGAAGAATTCGACGCGCGTGGCTGCCGCGTCCTGACGTTGCGCGTCGCGTTGCACGGCTTGCTGCGCGGCAAACGGTTCGATCAACTGCTGATGCAAAGCCGCGTGATGCTCGGGTATTTGCAGCAGTGCATCTACCAACGCAGCGAGTTCGGCGCGGCGGCGATCGCGGCCCAGATGACAGGCCACGCCGACCGCGGCCGCCTCACCCGCAGCTCGCAGGCGCAAGGTGGCGCGGGTGACGGTGGCTTCGCCGAGATTGAACGGGTCGCCGCTGCCGCCGACACGGCCGCGCACCATCGCGAGGCCGATTTCAGGCGGGCGCAGCCAGTCATAGGCCGGAGCGGGCAGGCCGCGCAGTGCGCGTTCGAGCGCGGCTTCGAGGTCGGCGCGCGACGTGCGGGCCAGCACGGCCATCCATGCACGCCGGGCCGATGACGCCGGGGCAGAGGAAGGCGAGGCGGAAGAGGCACTCATCGAGGTTTCCCGGTTGATCCAGCGAGTAGACATTTGAGCATCTATTCATCTAAACGTCTAGACGTTTAAAGGTATGCTTGTCGAGCGTTGCTGCGCATGGCGCCGTTTCACATTTCCATCACGGCTCGCGCACTACAATGCACGTCATAGCGAGAATTTGAACCCAAAGGAATGACAGCACCATGACATCGAACGACAACGCGACGCCGGGCACTCTGCTCGAACGCGGCGCGGGCGTTGCCGTCTGGCGGCAGATCGAGCAGATCCTGGCGGCGGAGATCGCCGCCAGCGGTTTCGGCGAGGAGGGGCGCTTGCCGAGCGAGGGCGAACTGGCCAAACGTTTCGACGTGAACCGCCACACTGTGCGCCGGGCCATGCTGGGCCTGGCGGCGTTGGGCCTCGTCAGCGTCGAGCAGGGGCGCGGCACCTTCGTGCAGCCCGGCGCGATCGACTACTCGATTGGGCGTCGCACGCGCTTTACAGAAAACTTGCGCCGGCAACAGCAACCGGCGGCGGGCATGATGTTGTCGGCCGCTCGGGTCAAGGCCGAGCCGAATGTCGCGAAGGCGCTCGCTCTGCGCGCCGGTGCCTCGGTTTACCGGATCGAGACGATGCATGAATCCGATGGCGTGCCGCTGACGTTCGCTCGCAACTGGTATCCCGCCGCGCGTTTCGCGAACCTGCCGGAAGTGGTGGAGCGTACCGGCGGCGTCACCAAGGCGATGGCCGAACTGGGGGTGACCGATTATCTGCGCAAGTGGAGCCGGATCGGCAGCGTGCTGCCCGAACCGGAAGTCGCACGGCGTCTGAATATCAACCGTCAGCAGCCGGTGCTGTGGGTCGAAAACGTCGATGTCGATCTGCAAGGCACACCGGTGAAATACGGCTTCACGCATTTCGCGGCGGATCGCGTGCAGTTGCTGGTGGAGCACGACCTGTGAGCGGCGTGCAATGGGACGACGCGGCGCGCTTTGCGGTGTATTACGCGCCATCGCGTGAGTCGGCATGGTGGCGCGCTGGCTCGGCATGGCTCGGGCGCGATGCGCAGAGCGGCGAGCGCTGTACGGCGCCGCAGCCGCCGGGGCTGTTACGTCCGTTGAACGAATTGACCGAAGCGCCGCGCCGCTATGGTTGGCACGGCACGCTGGTCGCGCCGTTCCGTCTCGCCGACAGCGTGACGCAAGACGACTTGCTGCACGCAACGCACACATGGGCGATCCGGCAAAGCGCTTTTGCCTTGCCGGTGGAAGCCGCCACGCTCGGCGATTTCGTCGCGCTGCGTCCCGCCGACGCACAGGGTGAAGCGGCCATTCGCGCCGTCGCCACGAGTGCCTTGCAAAGCCTCGACACGTTGCGTGCGAAACCCGCCGCCGCCGATCTCGCGCGTCGGCTTGCCGCGCCACTGAGCGAACGGCAACGCGCGTTGCTGATCGAATGGGGCTATCCGTACGTGTTCGATGAGTTCCGCTTTCACATGACGCTATCCAGCTCGCTCGCTGACGCTGAGGAGCGTGCGCTACTGGTTGCCTGGTGGCAGGCGCACACTCCCGCGCTCGGGCCGCTCGCAATCGATCACGCCGCGCTCTTCGTCGAGCCGGCGCCGGGCGAGCCGTTCGTGCTCTGGCAGCGCGTGTCCTTCAAGACCGATGAGGTGCAATGAGCATGGCAGGCCGGTTGATCTATGTAATGGGGCCGTCCGGCGCGGGCAAGGATTCCTTGCTGGTGTTTGCGCGGCGGCATCTGATGGGCGAGCCGATTCTGTTCGCGCATCGCTACATCACGCGCCCGAGCGGTAACGGCGAAGAGCACGTCGCGCTGAGTGTCGAGGAATTCGCCGCGCGCTCCGTGCTCGGACTGTTCGCGCTGCAATGGGCCAGTCACTCGTTGCATTACGGCATCGGCATCGAACTCGATGCATGGCTCGCGCGCGGTTGCACCGTGGTCGTCAACGGTTCGCGTCAGCATTTGCAGCATACGTTGCAGCGTTATCCCAACACGGAAGTCGTGCACGTGGACGCCGCACCGCATATTCTCGAAGCGCGTCTCGGCGCGCGGGCACGCGAATCGGCGGAGCAGGTCGCGGCGCGGCTCGCACGGCGCGCACCGTTTTCGTTGCCCGAGGGCGTTCGCTGCACGACGATCGACAACTCCGGTTTGCTCGATGACGCCGGCCACGCATTGATCGCGTTTCTGAAGGCAGAAGCCAATGTTTGACCCGCGCCCGGCTGGTCGGGTCAGGCGGCGCTCATCCGCTCCCGGGTCGCTTCCTGCAGGCACGCCACGAACTGCAGCACGGCGGGCGTGGGCAGCAGATCGCGCCGCGAAATGATGCTGAGATCGTAGTTCGGCAGCGCCTCTTCGATCTGCGCCACGCGTATGCCGAGCGGCGCAACCATTTGCGCAAGCGGCCTCGTGAAGCAGCCGATCACATCGGTTTGCGACACCAGCCCGAGCGTCACCGCGAACGACGAGGGCGCGCGCACCAACCGCTTCGGCACCGGCAAGCCGTGGGCGTTGAACATCGCCATCATCACGCTGTGCGGGAAGTGATCCGCGCCCACGGTCACGATCCACTCGGCGTCGAGCAACTCATGCAGGCGCGTGACGTTCGCCAGCGGATGCCCCGCCCGCATTGCGACGACGAATTGCGTCGAATAAAGCGGCGCTTGCACCAGATCGCTGTCGAGTGCCTGCACGTGATGAATCGCCGCGATATCCAGCGCGCCGTTGCGCAAGCGTGCCACCGCGTCCGGTATCGTCACCTCTTCCAGATGCAGATTCACCAGCGGCATCACGCGACGAAACTTCGACACCGCATGCGGCAACGCCGTGAGCGCGATCGACGGCATGGTGCCGACGCTGACCTTGCCGGCCAGTTCTCCCTTCACCTGTTCCACAGCTTCGACCGTGCGCCGCATGTCGCCGAGCAACTGCTCGGCGCGCGGCAGCAGCGCGAGGCCGCACGCCGTCAATTCGATGCCGCGTACGCTGCGCACCATCAACTCCGCATTCAGCGCGCTTTCGAGCTCACGGATCGTATGCGTGACGGCCGGTTGCGTCACGCCGAGTTCGCGCGCGGCCGCGCGTAGGCTGCGATGATGGGCGGCGGCGACGAACGCCTGCAACTGCTGCAGCTTCATGAGGGTAATCCCGTATATAACGATTGTTAATCGGGGTGAAAAAAACAGCATCTTATTCGAACAAAACGGCGTAGCTATAGTGCTCGTCTGTTTGCCGCATTTTCATGCGGTCCGAATCCATGGAGCCAATCAAGATGAGCGAAGCCGCGCGTTTCACCGAAGTGTCCGACCTGGCGCCTGCCGCCGACAGCCTGCGCGAGATTCGCCATCACATCCATCACCATCCGGAACTGGCCTACGAGGAAGTGCAAACCGGCGCGCTGGTCGCCGAAAAACTCGAGCAGTGGGGCTGGCAGGTCACGCGCGGCGTGGGCAAAACCGGCGTGGTGGGTACGCTCAAAGTAGGCGACGGCCAACGCAGCATCGGCATTCGCGCCGACATGGACGCCTTGCCGATCATCGAGCAGACCGGCCTGCCGTATGCGAGCGGCACGCACGGCAAGATGCATGCTTGCGGCCACGACGGCCACACGACCATGCTGCTCGGCGCCGCGCAACGACTCGCGGCCACGCGTAATTTTTCGGGCACGGTGCATCTGTATTTCCAGCCGGCCGAAGAGAGCGGCATCGATAGCGGCGCCATGAAGATGATCAACGACGGCCTGTTCGAGCGCTTTCCGTGCGACGCCGTGTTCGGCGTGCACAACCATCCCGGCGCGGAGCCTGGCGTGCTGCTGTTCCGCAAGGGACCGTTCATGTCGGCGGGCGACAAGGCGATCATCACGATCGAAGGCGTCGGCGGCCACGCGGCGCGTCCGCATCTGACGGTCGATCCGGTGGTGGTGGCGGCCAGCATCGTGATGGCCTTGCAGACGATCGTCGCGCGTAACGTCGATCCGTCGCAACCGGCGGTCGTGACGGTCGGCTCGATGCACGCGGGCACCGCTAATAACGTGATTTCGAGCAGCGCGAAACTCGAGCTGAGCGTGCGTTCGTTCAGCCCCGAAGTGCGCGCCCTGCTGAAGAAGCGCATTACCGAACTCGCCGAAAGCCAGGCCGCGAGCTATGGCGGCAAGGCGGTGGTGGAGTACATCGAAGGCTATCCGGTGGTAGTCAACTCGGATGCCGAAACCGACTTCGCGGTGGACGTGGCGCGCGAACTGGTCGGCGACGACAAGGTGGTCGCGCAAACCGACATCCTGATGGGCAGCGAGGACTTTGCGTTCATGCTGCAGAAGCGACCGGGCACGTTCCTGCGGATCGGCAACGGCGCGGGCGAGGACGGCTGCATGGTGCACAACCCGCATTACGACTTCAACGACCGCAATCTGCCGGTCGGCGCGGCATTCTGGACGCGGCTGGTGGAGCGTTATCTGGGGCAATGAGCTTACCGGGGCGCTAGCAGTCGCCACGAGCCCTGGTGACGAACCGCTGCCGGACAATCATAACGACGAGGAAGACCCGCCATGAACGCCACGACCGATGCCGATGCGAGCCACGCCGCCGCCGTCGCCCGAACCACCAGCCGCGGCGCGATTGCCGCCGCGGTGATCGGCAACTGGCTCGAGTTCTTCGATTTCACCGTGTACGGTTTTTTTGCCGTGATCATCGGCAAGCTGTATTTTCCTTCGGCGGATGCGACGACGTCGTTGCTGTTGTCGGTGGCGACTTTCGCGGCGGGTTTCATCACGCGGCCGCTCGGCAGTGTGATGCTCGGCGTCTACGCGGACCGCAAGGGGCGCAAGGCCGCGCTCAATCTGACCATCATGCTGATGGCGGCGAGCACGGGGCTGATCGCCATCGTGCCGACCTATGCGCAGATCGGCCTCGCGGCGCCGCTGCTGATCGTGCTCGCGCGGCTCGTTCAGGGCTTCTCGCAAGGCGGTGAGTTCGGCGCGGCCACATCCACGCTGCTGGAACAGGGCGGCGGCACACGACGCGGTTTTCGCGCGAGCTGGCAACTGGCGACTCAAGGTGGCGCGGCATTGATGGGGTCGGGCATCGCCGCTGCATTGTCGGCCGCGTTGCCGAAGGAGTCGCTGGAAAGCTGGGGCTGGCGCATTCCGTTTCTGATCGGCGTATTGATCGCGCCGGTCGGCATGTACCTGCGCCGCCGTCTCGCCGACGACGCCTCCAGTGCACACAGCCATGCCATCGAACGCGGCGTGCTGCATGAGCTCTTTACGCAGCATCTGCGCACCTTGCTGCTGATCACACTGACGGTGATGGGCGGCACGGTGTCCACCTACATCCTGACCTTTTACATGCCGACCTACGCGATCCACACGCTCGGCCTGCCGATGTCGCTGTCGATGCTGGTCGGCGTCGCCTCGGGCTTCGTCATGCTGGTGACGTGCCCGCTGTTCGGCATGCTGTCGGATCGTATCGGTAGCCGCAAGCGGCCGATTCTGTTCGGGCGCGGCGTGCTGGTGCTGCTGCTGTTTCCGGCCTTCGTGCTGATCAACCGCTTTCCGCAGTTGCCCGTGATCATGTCGCTGACTGCGCTGATGCTGTTGTTCTATTCGATGGGCTCGGCGTCGGAGTTCGCCTTGATGTGCGAGTCGTTTCCGCGGCGCGTGCGTGCCACCGGTATTTCGATCGCCTATGCATTGAGCGTGTGCCTGTTCGGCGGGACGGCGCAACTGGTCGCGACATGGCTTATCAAGCTGACCGGCAGCAAGCTGGCGCCGGCCGGCTATGTAGCGACGTGCGTGGTGGTGTCGCTGATCGCGGTGTCGATGCTGAAGGAAACGGCGGATAAGCCGATAGATTGAACGATCCGACTTGCAGGAAAGTGCGCGAAGCGGGCGCCGTCATCGCCGGACGCCCGTTATCGCTTATCCGCGTCGCGCCACCATCTCCGACACGGTTTGCGCCGCGTTTTGCAGCGGCTCGAGAAATGCCTTCACCATCTGTTTGGCTGAATTGCGCTGCGCATTGCCGCTGATGTTCATCGCGGCGATCACGCGCCCCTGACGATTGCGGATCGGCGCGGACAGCGAGATCAGCCCGCCCTCCAGTTCCTGATCGACGATCGCCCAGCCCTGGCGACGCACTTGCGCGATCACCTTCTTCAACTCCTCCTTGTCGGTCACGGTGCGCGCGGTATGCGCATAGAGCGGAGCCGAACTGAGGGTCGCTTCGAGCGTTTCGTCGTCGAGCGCCGACAACAGCACGCGGCCCATCGACGTGCAATACGCCGGCAAGCGACTGCCGATCGACAGGTTGATCGTCATGATCTTATGGGTCGGCACGCGCAGCACGTAGACGATCTCGGTGCGATCGAGCACGGCCGCCGAGCAGCTTTCGTGCACCTCGGCCGACAACTGTTCCATCACCGGCTCGGCGAGGTTCCAGAACGGCATCGAAGTCAGATAGGCGAAGCCGAGGTCGAGAATCTTCGGCGTGAGGCGGAACAGGCGGCCTTCGGCTTCCACGTAGCCGAGCGTCTGCAAGGTCAACAGAATGCGGCGCGCGCCGGCGCGGGTGAGCCCGGTAGCGGCGGCGACATCGGTCAGTGTCTGTTCGGGGCGCGTGGCGTCGAACGCGCGAATGACCGCAAGGCCGCGTGCGAACGACTGCACATACGAATCGCCCGGTTTCTCCGGGGCGGTTTCGTCGCTGACGGGAGCGGCGGAAGACGGCGGCAGGGCTTTGCTCATGGACCTTGAAAGTGCGTTCGAGGAGGCAACGGACGACGCTCGCGCGTGTTCGCCCGGCGCGATGCGCTAAAGGCGTGACGATAGCTCAAGCCTTCTGTTTCGCCAACTTTGCGGCGTTTGCTCAAAAAAATCAGGGTTAGCATGGATGCCGGCCATCTGCCAAATTTGTATGATGACCCGACAACATGATTCGCTGACGTCCCACCGAGGCACGCATGTTTGAAAAGATCCCGGCTCGGGCGTTGAGCGACACCGTGGCCCAGCAACTCCTCAAGCAGATCGACAAAGGCACCTTCGAGCGCGGCGGCAAATTGCCGACCGAGGCGGTCCTCGCGCAGCAGTTCGGGGTCAGCCGCACGGTGATCCGCGAGGCGATTTCACGTCTGAAGAACGAGGGCGTAGTCGAGCCGCGCCAGGGCAGCGGCGTATTCATCGCCGCGCACGGCGCGATCCGGCCGCTGCGGATCGATTACGCGGACGTGGCCGAAGCGGGCTCCGTGCTGCAGATTCTCGCGCTGCGGCGGGCCATCGAGGCCGAAGTCGCGTCGGAAGCGGCGCTGCGGCGCAGCGCCGCCGACATGACGGCGATCGACGCCGCCCTCGCGAGGATCGACGCAGCGGCGGCGCACGGCGAGGACGGTGTCGCCGAAGACGTCGCGTTTCATCGTGTCATCGCCGCGGCCACTGGCAATCCGTATTTCCTCAAGACACTCACATTCCTCAATCAATACCTTGAAGCCGGCACCCTGGTGACCCGGCGCAACGAGGCGTTGCGGGAGGATTTTTCGCGCCAGGTGCGCGACGAGCACGCGGCGATCGTCGCGGCGATCCGCGCGGGCGACCCGGCGGCGGCGCGCGAGGCAGCGAGCACGCATATGAACAACGCGGCGCGGCGGCTCGCGGAAGCAGGGATTGTCTGAGCCGGATGGCATCGAGCCGGGGCGAAGCGCTTGCAACGAGGCGTTCCGGCTAATCAACCTTAAGAGGTCAGATATGGCGAGCAACGTCGGCGTGATCGGTCTCGGAGCAATGGGGATGGGCGTCGCCCGTTCGCTGTTGCGCGCGGGTTTTCAGGTGCATGCGTGCGATCTGCGCAGCGAAATCCTGCAAGCCTTCGCGGCAGCGGGCGGCATCGGCTGCGCAACGCCGGCGGAACTCGGCGCGCAATGCGACGTGGTGGTGACGCTGGTCGTCAACGCGGCGCAGACCGAGGCCGTGCTGTTCGGCGAACAGGGCGCGGTCGCGGCGATGAAGCCCGGCAGCGTGGTGATCGCCAGCGCGACGGTCGCGCCGGACTTCGCGATCGAACTCGGCCGACGTGTCGAGGCCGCCGGTTTGCAGATGCTCGATGCGCCGGTCTCCGGCGGCGCGGCGCGCGCGGCATCGGCTGAAATGACGATGATGACCTCCGGCCCCGCCGCCGCCTATGCCGCCTGCGAGGACGTGCTGGCCGCGATGGCGGGTAAGGTCTATCGCCTGGGCGCCGGGCACGGTGCGGGGTCGAAGGTGAAGATCATCAACCAGTTGCTGGCGGGCGTGCATATTGCCGTGGCCGCCGAGGCGATGGCCCTCGGTCTGCGCGAAGGCGTCGATCCGGATGCGCTGTACGAGGTCATCACGCACAGTGCGGGCAATTCGTGGATGTTCGAGAACCGCGTGCCGCACATCCTCAAGGCGGACTACACGCCGCTGTCCGCGGTCGATATCTTCGTGAAGGACCTCGGCCTCGTGCTCGATACCGCGCGTCGTTCGAAATTCCCGCTGCCCTTGTCGGCGGCCGCGCATCAGATGTTCATGATGGCGTCCACGGCGGGGCATGGCGGCGAGGACGACGCTGCGGTGATCAAGATTTTCCCCGGCATCGATTTGCCGGCTTCGAACCAGGCATAGGGATGGTGATGAGCATATCGAATGGACGCGCGCTGCTGGGCTGCATCGCCGACGACTTCACCGGCGCCACCGATCTCGCCAACATGCTGGTGCGCGGCGGCATGCGCACCGTGCAAACTATCGGCGTGCCCGCGTCGAACGAAGCGCTCGAAGCGGACGCGCTGGTCGTCGCATTGAAGTCGCGCACGATTCCCGCCGCCGACGCCGTCGCGCAATCGCTCGCCGCCCTTGAGTGGTTACGCGCACAAGGTTGCCGGCAATTCTTCTTCAAATACTGCTCGACGTTCGATTCGACCGACGCCGGCAATATCGGTCCGGTCGCGGATGCGTTGCTCGATGCCTTGTCCGCCGATGCCGGCACAGGAGATGGCGCGCAAGCTTTCACGATTGCCTGCCCGGCGTTTCCCGAGAACGGACGCACGATCTATCGCGGCCATCTGTTTGTCGGCGATGCGCTGTTGAACGAATCGGGCATGGAGAACCATCCGCTCACGCCGATGCGCGACGCGAACCTCGTGCGCGTGCTGCAGCGGCAGAGCGCATCGAAAGTCGGCCTGCTGCGTTACGACGCGGTGGCCAGGGGCGCGGCGGCGGTGCGCGCAGCCTGCGAGGCGCTGCGCGCAGAGGGTGTGCGCATGGCAATCGCCGATGCGCTCTCCGACGCCGACCTCTACGTGCTCGGCGAAGCCTGCGCCGACCTCACGCTGGTGACAGGCGGCTCGGGCGTGGCGCTCGGCTTGCCCGGTAACTTCCGCCGCGCCGGTTTGTTGTCCGGGCAGGCCGACGCTGCACGCTTACCGCGTGTCGAGGGGTTGTCGGCGGTGCTGGCGGGAAGCGCTTCGAAAGCGACCAACGCACAGGTGGCGGCCTGGCGCGAAACAAGGCCGGCGTTCCGGATCGATCCCCTGGCGGTGGCGCGCGGCGAGCCGGTGGTCGAGCAGGCGCTCGCTTTCGCGCAGGATCACTTACGCGCTGCGCAACCCGTGTTGATCTACGCCACCGCGACGCCTGACGAAGTCAAGGCCGTGCAGAGCGAACTCGGCGTCGACCAGGCCGGGCATCTGGTGGAGGCCACTCTGGCGTCGATCGCGCGAGGCTTGCGCGAACGCGGCGTGCGCAAGTTCGTGGTGGCGGGCGGCGAGACCTCAGGTGCGGTCGTTCAGGCGCTCGACGTGCGCATGCTGCGCATCGGCGCGCAGATCGATCCGGGCGTCCCGGCGACCGCGACCTCGGGCGCCGAACCGCTCGCGCTCGCCTTGAAGTCCGGCAACTTCGGTTCGACCGACTTCTTTGAAAAAGCCTTGCGCCATCTCGACGGAGCGGCTTCATGACCATTGCACCGGCTCTCCACACGAGCGACGAAGCGCGCGTGCGCGAAGAAATCTGCGCGAGCGGCGCGAGTCTCCATGAACGCGGTTACGCGGTGGGCAGCGCGGGCAACATCAGCGCGCGGCTGGACGACGGCTGGCTCATCACGCCGACCGATGCCTGTCTCGGCCGGCTCGATCCCGCCGATATCGCCAAAGTCGATTTCGACGGCAATCCGGTGTCGGGCAGCAAGCCGTCGAAAACGCTGGCACTCCATCGCGGTATCTACGCCGGCAATAGCGAGGCGCGCGGCATCGTCCATACGCATTCGACGCATCTGGTCGCGTTGACGCTCGCCGGGGTGTGGAGCGAACAGGACGTGCTGCCGCCGATCACGCCGTACTACGTGATGAAAGTCGGCCACGTCCCGTTGATTCGTTACCGGCGTCCCGGTGACCCGGAGGTCGCCGCCGAGATCGCCGGGCTCGCCAGTTCGGTGCGCGCAGTGTTGCTCGAACGCCTGGGGCCGGTGGTATGGGAGCGTTCGGTGGCCCAGGCCTGCTACGCGCTCGAAGAGCTGGAAGAGACCGCACGTCTGTGGCTGATGACCCATCCGCGTCCCGCCCCGCTCGATGAAGCCGCGCTCGATGAACTGCGCGCCGTGTTCAACGCGCGCTGGTAGCTGCAAACCCTACATCCGCGCGCGGCGTGTGATCTTGCCGTGCGCCGACTCCAACCGAACCCGATCGAATCCAGGGAACTGATGCCATGCCACGTTTTGCCGCCAACCTGACGATGATGTACAACGAGCACGCCTTCCTCGACCGTTTCGCCGCCGCGGCGAAAGACGGCTTCAAGGCGGTAGAGTTTCTGTTTCCTTACGACTTCCGCGCCGGCGAAATCAAGGCGCGCCTCGACGCGAACGGTTTGACGCAAGCGCTTTTCAATGCGCCGCCTGGCGACTGGGCGGCGGGCGAGCGCGGTATCGCCTCGTTGCCCGGCCGCGAGGACGAATTTCGCCGCAGCGTCGACACCGCGCTCGACTACGCACGCGTGATCGGCAACCGCAAGCTGCATGTGATGGCCGGCTTGATCGGCGCAAATCAGCCGCGCGCGAAACATCGCGAGGTCTATCTGCGCAATCTCGACTATGCCGCGAAGGCCGCGCAAGCCGACGGTCTCATGGTAGTGATCGAACCGATCAATACGCGCGATATACCGGGTTTTTTTCTGAACCGCCAGGACGACGCGCAGGCGATTTGCGCGGAAGTGGGCGCGCCGAATCTCAAGGTGCAGTTCGATTGCTATCACTGCCAGATCGTCGAAGGCGATCTGGCAGTGAAGCTCAAACGCGATATGGCCGGCATCGGCCACATTCAGATCGCGGGCGTGCCGGAACGGCATGAACCGGATATCGGCGAATTGAACTATCCGTATCTGTTCGATCTGATCGACTCGCTCGGTTATGACGGTTTCATCGGCTGCGAATACCGGCCGCGCGCCGCGACGTCGGCGGGGCTCGGCTGGCTCGGGCCGTATCTGAATGCTGAGCGCTAATCAGGGGCATCCATCATGAAAGTACTCGTAACGGGCGGCGCGGGATTTCTCGGTCAACGTCTTGCGCGCGAATTGCTGGCGCGCGGTTCGCTAAAGGATGCACGAGGCGCACCGCAAGCGATCACCGAACTGGTGTTGCTCGACGTCGTCCGTGCCGACGATCTCGGCGACAGCCGCGTACGCACGGAAGTGGGCGACATCGCCGAGCGTAGCGTGCTCGAACGGGCGATCGACGACCAGACGTCGGCGATCTTCCATCTGGCTGCAATCGTCAGCGGGCAGGCCGAGGCGGACTTCGATCTGGGCATGCGCATCAATCTGGATGCGTCGCGTTTGCTGCTCGAAACATGCCGGCAGCGCGGGCATCGTCCGCGCGTGCTGTTCACGAGTTCGGTGGCGGTGTATGGCGGCGACTTGCCCGAGGTCGTGCAGAACGACACGGCGCTGAATCCGCAATCGTCGTATGGCACGCAGAAGGCGATCGCCGAATTGCTGCTCAACGATTATGCGCGACGAGGTTTCGTCGACGGCCGCGTGCTGCGACTACCCACGATCAGCGTGCGGCCGGGCAAGCCGAATGCGGCGGCGTCGTCGTTTGCGAGCGGGATCATCCGCGAGCCGCTGAACGGCGAGACGGCGGTGTGTCCGGTGGCGGGCTCGACGCGCTTGTGGCTGCTGTCGCCACGCAAGGCGATCGAGAGCCTGATCGCCGGCCTCGAACTGGATGACGCCGCGCTCGGCAACCAGCGCGTGCTGAATCTGCCGGGCATTTCAGTCAGCGTCGACGAAATGGTCGCCGCGCTGCGCGAGGTCGCAGGCGATGAAGTCGCGGCGCGCATCGTGTGGGAGCCGGATGCGCGCGTCGAAAAGATCGTCGGCAGCTGGCCAGGGCGGTGGGATACGTCGCGTGCCGAACAGTTGGGCTTGAGCGGCGAGCGCGAATTCGCCGACGTGATCCGCGCCTATCTCGCGGATGAACCTATCCAGCCTCGCTGAAACGCACGAACGCCCACGTGATGGCGCATCGAAGCCGTTCCTGCCGCGCCATGCGACGGCCGCGCTCAAACCTCGCACGACACGCGACGGCCTGCATGGATACCCTGGTAAGGGCGTGGGATCGCTTGACAGGGTTTCCGACCCGCGCCTATTATCGGCCTAGTTGTTCGATATATGACCGTGTGTTCGTATAAAGAACAAATGAGCGTAATCCTGCCTTCATTGCCGCAGCTATCTTGCGCCAGGCTGCTTCGAGGCGACGGTCGCCGCCCGGCCGATCCCACCGCGCTTGCCGGGCCGACGCTTCAGCGCATCCGGCTCGCGCCACCGGTTCGGCAGGTTAGCGGCGTGGCGCACGCAGCACATCAACTGGAGACATCACATGACCGAAGCATTTCTGTGCGACGCGATTCGCACCCCCATCGGCCGCTATGCGGGTTCGTTGTCCTCGGTTCGCGCCGACGATCTGGGCGCGGTGCCGCTCCAGGCGCTGATGGCGCGCAACAAGGACGTCGACTGGAGCGCGATCGACGACGTGATCTACGGCTGCGCGAACCAGGCTGGCGACGACAACCGCAACGTGGCGCGTATGTCGCTGCTGCTGGCCGGCTTGCCGCAGGGCGTGCCGGGCTCGACGGTGAACCGCCTGTGCGGTTCGGGGATGGACGCCGTGGGTATCGCGGCGCGCGCCATCAAGTCGGGCGAGACTTCGCTGATGCTGGCGGGCGGCGTGGAGAGCATGAGCCGCGCGCCGTTCGTGATGGGCAAGGCCACCAGCGCGTTTTCGCGGCAGGCCGACATCTACGACACGACGATCGGCTGGCGTTTCGTCAACCCGTTGATGAAGCAGATGTACGGCGTCGATTCGATGCCGGAGACCGGCGAAAACGTCGCGACCGACTATAAGATCAGCCGTGAAGATCAGGACGCGTTCGCGCTGCGCAGTCAGCAGAAAGCGGCGCGTGCGCAACGTGACGGCACGCTGGCTCAGGAAATCGTCGGCGTGACGATTGCACAGAAGAAGGGCGATCCGATCACCGTCTTGCAAGACGAACATCCGCGTGAAACGAGCCTCGAAGCGCTGGCCAAACTGAAGGGCGTGGTGCGTGCGGACGGCACCGTGACTGCGGGCAACGCGTCCGGCGTGAACGATGGCGCAGCCGCCTTGCTGCTCGCCAACGAGGAAAGTGCGAAGCGCTTCGGCCTCACGCCGCGCGCGCGCGTGCTGGGCATGGCCACGGCCGGCGTTGCGCCGCGCGTGATGGGCATGGGCCCGGCGCCCGCCACGCAGAAACTGCTGGCGCGTCTGAACATGACCATCGACCAGTTCGACGTGATCGAACTGAACGAGGCCTTCGCCTCGCAAGGCATCGCGGTGCTGCGCACCCTCGGTCTCGGCGACGACGACCCACGCGTCAATCCGAACGGCGGCGCGATTGCGCTCGGCCATCCGCTCGGCATGAGCGGCGCGCGCCTCGTGACCACCGCGATGTATCAACTGCAGCGCACACAAGGTCGCTTTGCGCTGTGCACGATGTGTATCGGCGTCGGCCAGGGCATCGCGATCGCCATTGAACGCGTGTAATGACGTAATCGCTTCCCGACTGGTTTGATGAACAGCCCCTTCGCTTGCGCGGAGGGGCTGTTTCATTTCTCGCCGTGACTATTTGAAATAACCAGAAACTGCCAATGCGTATGCGATTTTCTTGCGATAGGGCATTTAATGCCTGGCGCATATAACGCGTTGCCGTTCAATATGCGCCGATGTCGCTCTGCATTCCAAACGATCGCAGCACCTCGTCTGGCATGTACAATCGTTCGCGCCGTATCTGTTCACATTTTCATCCTGAAGAGTCAGCCATTCATGGCGTAGAAAACCGGCATTCCGTGGTTTCAGATCGCCGGCATGCCAGATCGATCCATTTCCAAGGAGAATGCAAATGAAGGCAGCGACGATTGGAGCAGCGTTGGTCATAGCGGCGTTCGCCGCGGCTCAGCCGGTGTGGGCGCAAGATACGCTGGCAAGCGCCGCGCAAGGCGTCGTCGGCGCGGTGCAGCCGGTGCACGTGAAGGCGGAGATCGTCGGTATCGATCCGGGCAGCCGCACGCTCACGCTCAAAGGGCCGGGCGGCAATGCGGTGGTCGTGCTGGTCAGCCAGCAGGTGGCCGGTTTCGATCAGCTGAAGGTGGGCGACCGGGTCGACGTGCTCTACAAGAACGCGCTGCTGGTGAAGGCCGATAGGGTCACGGGCAAAGACAAGGGCATTCGCAAGCGCGTCGATACGCAGGTGTATGCCCCGGCCTCGGGCGGTTTCGAATCGGCGCGTCAGATCGAGGTGCTCGCCACCGTGCAGAAGATCGATCGCAAGCATCGTCTCGTTACCTTGCGCGGCGCGTATCAAACGCAAACGCTCGAAGTAGGTCCCGACGTCGATCTGAAAGACGTCAAGGTGGGCGACACCATTCATGCGGTGTTCGTGTCGGCGGCTGCGGTGCAGGTTACGCCGCAAGCGGCAGCGCAGTAACGAAGCTGCGTTGGCACAGCGCGAAGGCCAGGCCTTCGCGCTTTCACCGGATTTCGCCCAGCAGTAACGCACTAACGCACTAACGCAGTCGCGCCGTACAACGACTCGGCGGCACGAAGCGTCGAATGCGAATCGACGTAGCTGCTGCGCCGTGGTTACAGTGGACCGGACGCGCGAATGTGCTCGTCGGCGTCCAATGCGAAATGCGTGCGGCCCGGTCGCCGTCCTACGTTCATCGCGAGGATCTCGACAATCGCGCGGGTCGATATGCTCGTGGTCAGTTGGGCGATGTCGGTGGACTTCACCCAGCAGCAGCGCGTGATCTCGTTGCCGGGTATCGGCGCTTGCCCGTCGGCGAACTGCACGGCGAAAACGTGATGGCAGGTGCGTACACCCGTGAAGTCGAACAGGTAACCCGTGCGCAGGGCGCGCAGTCCGGTTTCCTCGGCCAGTTCGCGCAATGCGGCGTCTTGCCAGTCTTCACCGGGCAGCGGTTTGCCGCCGGGCAACGACCATCGCGAGTGCTCCTTTGCTACCAGCAGAATGCGCGTGCCGCGTTGACATACAACGGTCGCTCGCTGCTTCATGTTGTCTCTTCCAGTCTGTCGGGGCGTCTTCTGATGGACGCCGGGTGACCGCGTGTGCGGTGCGTGCGTCGATAGTGGTTTGGAAATATGTCATTTGTGTGGCGCAGCGGGCACGCGGTGGCCGCCTGAAGCGATACGTCAGGCGAGCGCGGGGCGCGCAGGCGGCGGATTCGCGTCGCGCGTCGATGGGCGAGCCGGGCGTTACTCGCCGGCGATGGCCTTGCCCGAGGCGTCTTTGATCTGCGTGTGCAACTGCGTGCGGACTCGCGCGATTACGCTGGGCGGCAGGGGGATGTAGTCGAGTTCTTCCGCCGCTTTGTCGCCATTGTTCAACGCCCAGTCGAAGAACTTCAGGGTGGCGCCGGCGCGCTCCGGTTTATCCGACGCGGCGTGCATCAGCACGAAGGTCGCACCGACCACGGGCCACGCATGCGCACCGGGTTCGTTGGTCAGGATGGGCACGAGAGAGCGCGACCAGTCCGCGCTTGCGGCAGCCGCCTTGAACGTCTCGGGACCAGGCAGCACCGTGGCGCCGGCCGCGTTTTTCAGCGCGACGTACGACATGTGATTCTGTTTCGTAAAGTCCCATGCCACGTAACCGATGGCACCGGGCAGAATCCGCACGAAAGTCGCGACGCCTTCATTGCCCTTGCCGCCGATGCCGCGCGGCCAGCGCACGCTGGTCCCTTCGCCGACCTTGCTTTTCCATTCCGGATTGACCTGGGAGAGGTAGTGCGTCCAGATCAGCGTCGTACCCGAGCCGTCCAGACGCCGGACCACGGCGATTGGCGTATCGGGCAGTTTGATGCCGGGGTTGAGCGCCGCAATGGCCGGGGCGTCCCAGTAAATGATCTTGCCGAGGAAGATGTCGCCTAGCACTTCGCCGGAGAGCGTGATCGAGCCGGTCGGGACGCCCGGAAGATTGACTGCGGCCACGACGCCGCCGATCACGGTCGGGAATTGCAGCAAGCCGTTTTTCGCGAGATCGGCGTCGCTCAGTGGCGCATCCGAACCGGCGAAATCCACCTCGCTTGCGACGATCTCCTTGATGCCTTCCGTCGAACCGACTGCGCGATAGTTCACCTTGCCGCCGCTCGTGCGCTGATAGGCGTCGGCCCATCGGCCGTAGATGGGGGCAGCGAACGTGCTGCCGGCGCCGGTGATGTCGGCGCTGCGGGCGGGGATGGCGCAGAGCGCGCCGGCCAGGCCCACGGTCAGTGTCAATACGTGTCTCACGAAAACCTCACCCGGATTGTTGTTGAAGCGCGAATAAGTGAAGCCCGACGCGTAACACGGCGTGGAAATACTAGTATTTGGCGAGTGTTTCTGGAGGTTGTCCGCCGCTCTCTCGTGCTCGATCAGCGTGCGAAGCGTGGCGCGCTGCGGCCGGATAGTCAGCCGTTAAGGTAGTCTCTTAAGCGCGAACTTGCTATGGATAATTCCACGCTCATGGCGAGCGTTTCAGCGTCATGGCTTGGCTGAGATCAGGATGGCAGGCGAGTCAGATCGCGTTCCATGAATATCGCCCCGGGGATCGGATTGAAGATGTACGCTGCGATCGGCTCGAAATCGAGCGATGCATACAGTCCGAGTGCCGGTTGCATGCCCGGCAGCGTGTCGAGACGAATACGCGTGTAGCCCGCTTCTATGGCGATTTTGCAAATACGCACGGCGAGTTGCCGGCCGGCCTGCTGATTGCGTCCCGACGGACGGACATAAAGCCGCTTCATCTCGCAGACCGTGTCTTCGAGTGGCCGCATCGCGACACAGCCGATGATCTGCGCATCGATTTCCGCGAGCAGAACGCAGCCATGTGGCGCCGCGAATTTGCCTGGCAGATCCGCGAGTTCGGCTTCGAAATCCTGGAAGCTCAAGTCGATGCCGAGGCTCTCCCCATACTCGCGAAAGATGTCCCGCACGATCTCGAGTTGGTGTGGGAATCGGGCAGGGTAGATCTGCAGCATCTATTGCGGCTCCGTCAGCACGAGAGGAAAGCGGATTTCGAAGGTCGTGCCCACGCCCTCGCGCGACCTGAAATCGATGTGCCCGTTCAGCACGCGGCACAGTTCCTTGACGATCGCGAGACCCAGACCCGTACCCGCGACATCTTCGCCCGCAGCACGCTCGAATTCGTCGAACACGCGTTCCGCGTCGGCGGGTGCGATGCCCACGCCGGTATCCGAGACGCGCATCGACCAGTGATCCGTGCCGGCCATCGCGAAGTCGAATTCGATTTCGCCCGACTTCGTGTACTTGGTCGCATTGGATAACAGATTGACCGCAATCTGCTTCAGCTTGAGTCGATTGGACGTGACACTCTTCAGCGCGAGATCGCACGAGGTGCGCAAGCGCAGCCCCTTGGACTCGATCGAAGGCTGCCACGAGGTGACGAGTTCATCGTACAGGCTGTGCAGTGGCACCTGTTCGAGTGCGAGCGGTGTCGAGTCGCCGAGTACGACTGAGTATTCGATCATCTGATCGACCAGCTGCTTCATGTCGCCGGCTTGCCGGTTCGCCAGCGTCAACGCCATATCGGCCTTGGCGGGCGCACGGCTGATCAACTGCAATGCGATGGAAAATGCATTCAGAAAATTGCGCAGATCATGCACGACACTGCGCGTGATCTGCATGCGCGATTCGTGCAGATCGCCGACCAGGCGCTGCTTCAACGTCAGTTCGTGATTGGCGCGCTCGAGGCGGCCGGTGTATTCGTCGATCTTGCGGTCGCGTTCGCTGACCACCTCCTTGATCGACGTGTGCGCGACCATGCTGAACGTCTCGGCGATCAGGCGCCGCGCCCGGCTTTCGTGACGGCGTGTGAACGCGGGCTCGCGTGCGGCGAATTCTTCGAGCGCGTCGGCGAGCACCAGTTCAAAGAGGTCGAGCTCGCGCACGAGTTCTTCGATCCGGTAGCCCTGGCGCCAGCGGACCATGCCATGTTTTCTGGCATCGCGTTCGATGGCGGGTTCGACGCGCTCCAGATCTTCAAGCGCAATCGCTACGCATAAGCCTTCGAGAATTTCCGGCAGATGGTCGGCAAGCTGCTGATAAGTGAGCTTGTCGGCTTCGACGAGATTGTCATCGGCGAAGACAGCGGCCATCCATTGTTCGGTAAAGCGGGTTCGCTCCGCACGGACGAAATCGGCGAACTGGTGCAGCGGGCTAACGCGTGTATCGGTCATGATGGTGCATTGGGATGAAGTTTCTACAACATTCGCGGGCGAGAACCACGCCAGACGCGGCGGACCGGAGGGTGGCGCCTGCGCCCGGAGGAGAAAACACACTTTCGGTGGGAATGAATTTAAAGCCTGATCCGCGCGCCTTGGGCGTCGATCGGGTAATGACGCAGGACGGCGGTGCGCCTCATTATCGCCGCAATCCGCCACGGTGGAACACCTCTTGCGACGGGATGGGCAGATCACAAAAGACGTTTAACCCGGCGGCCCTGATGCACTCAATCTTGCTAGTGGACGACGAACCGGAAATTCTGGCAGCGTGGCGCCTGATACTCGAGAACGAAGGTTATGAAGTGGGTTGCGCAAGCAACGGCATGGAAGCGGTCGCCTGCGCTGTCGCTGTCGTTCCCGACCTCGTCATTACCGACTGGATGATGCCCCTGATGGATGGCGCGGAACTATGCCGCCGGCTCAAAACCATGCCGCAATTCGCGCATGTGCCGATTCTCGTGCACACCGCCGTGCCGCCCTCCGAGAGCGGCGGAAAGAACTGGGACGTATGCCTGCGCAAGCCCGTCGGCGCGGATCTGTTTCTCACGACGGTCGCCCAATTATGCGAATTGGGGCATTCGCACTGAGTCTGCACTTTTCCCGAATGGAATAGGGGCGCGTACAGCCGATCGGCTTGGAGCGCGTCAATCGACGGGCGAGGCATTGATCGCCTTGAGAAAGTCGATGAACGCCCGCAAAGGCGCCGGTACATGGCGATGCCCGGGGTAGTACAGGAACGGTCCGGAAAATCGCTGCCACCAAGGCTCGAGAATCGGCTCCAGCGCGCCACTTGCCAGATGCGGGCGCAGCATCTCCTCGAACAGATGAATCACGCCGACCCCCGACACCGCCGCACCGACCGCGAGATCGATCGCCGCGCCGGGGCGCACGAGCAGCGGGCCGGTCGGATTGAGTTGCAGCACTTCACCCTCGCGCGCGAAATACCAGATGGGCATGGCGCCGCCGGCGAACTGGCCGCGCAGGCAGGCATGCGAAAGCAGCTCACGCGGATGCTGCGGGCGTCCGTGCAGGTCCAGATAATCCGGCGCCGCAGCCGTCGCGAAGCGCTGCCAGCGCGGCCCGATGGGCACGGCGATCATGTCCTGCTCGAGCCGTTCGTCATAGCGGATGCCCGCGTCGCAGCCGATCGACAGCACATCGACGAAGCCGTCTTCCACCACGATCTCGATCCGAATGTCGGGATACGCCTTCAGGAACGGTGCGATGATGCCCGGCATGACGATGCGCGCGGCGCTCGATGGCACGTTCAGTTTTAGCGTGCCGGTCGGTTTGTCGCGAAAGCCGTTGAGCACGTCCAGCGCCGCTTCCATCTCGCCGAAAAGCGGCGTGAGTTTTTCGATCAGACGCTGTCCGGCTTCGGTGGGCGCCACGCTGCGCGTGGTGCGGTTCAGCAGCCGCAAACCGAGTTTTGCTTCCAGCCGGCGCACGGCGATGCTCAGGCTCGAGGCGGACACACCGCCGCTGCGCGCCGCATCGCGAAAGCCGCCGGCCCGAGCGACGGAGACGAAAGCAGCAAGATCGTTCAGTTCCATATCGATTGTTCAAATTGTTAAACAACCCGTACACGTTAGACGTCTTTATTTAACAGCGCAACCGCGTCCATACTGACGCTCATCTACTCATCAAGGAGCGCACGATGTCGAATTCCCCAGCCACGGATACTTTCATGTTCGCCGGACGTCCGGTGCGACGCATGGGCTACGGCGCCATGCAACTGGCCGGACCCGGCGTGTTCGGGCCGCCGAAAGATCGCGACGCGGCGCTTGCTGTGCTGCGCGAAGCGTTGGCGGCGGGCGTCAACCACATCGATACGAGCGATTTTTACGGGCCGCACGTCACCAATCAGTTGATCCGCGAAGCGCTGCATCCTTATCCGGATGACCTCGTGATCGTCACCAAGCTCGGCGCGGTGCGCGGCGACGACGGCGCGTGGCTATCGGCCCAGGAGCCCGCCGACCTCGAGCGGGGCGCGCACGATAATCTGCGCAATCTTGGCCTCGACGTGCTCGAGGTCGTCAACATGCGAATCATGGGCGACGTGCACGCACCCGCCGAAGGGTCGATCGAGAAACAGGTCACCGCGCTTGCCGAACTGCAGCAACGCGGTCTGATTCGCCATATCGGCCTGAGCAATGCGACCTCCACGCAGATCGACGAGGCGCTTCGCATTGTCCCGGTCGTCTGCGTGCAGAACCACTACAACCTGGTGCATCGCGAAGACGACGCCTTGATCGACAAGCTGGCGCAGCAGGGCATCGCGTACGTGCCGTTCTTCCCGCTGGGCGGCTTCACGCCGATCCAATCGTCGGGGCTTTCGGAGATCGCGCAGCAGATCGGCGCGACGCCTATGCAGGTCGCGCTCGCCTGGCTGTTGCATCGGGCGCCTAACATTCTGTTGATTCCAGGCACCTCGTCGGTCAAGCACTTGCGTGAAAATCTCGCCGCGGCGGATCTGAACCTGAGCGACGAGGTGCTCGCGGAACTCGACGCGATCGGCGGCGTTCGAGACGGAGCATAAACGCGTTGTGCGAAGGGTAGGCGGGCCGCCCGAGACCGCACCACAGGCGTTAGCCCGCTCGCGCCAAACTACCCAGGCCTTCCCGCCATTGCATCGACAATGACCTGCCGGTGTGTGCGTTTCAATAATTGTGGATGGTAGATTGAAGCGCGCACAATCGGGAGGCGATCTCTATGGCGGTGGGCTCACACCAGTCGGGCGGCGCGTTTCCAGCATTGACGAGCATCCGGTTCATCGCCGCTTTCGCGGTTGTGATTTCCCATTACTCGGAAAACAACCTGCTACCGTTGCCGTTGTCGGTATTCAACTTTATCGACGGTGGTCGCTCGGCGGTATCACTGTTCTTCGTTCTCTCCGGCTTCATTCTCACCTTCACCTATCGCGACAAGCTGAACCACGGCGGCGTACGCACTTTCTACGAAGCACGTTTCGCGCGCATCTATCCGATGATTCTGCTCGGACTACTGATGTGCGTGCCGGTCGTGATCTTTCTGCTTCATACCGGCGACACGTCCCGGATGCTCGAGTGGTACGCGCTCAAGTATGCGATCTATCCCGCGCTGGCCGTCAGCCTGCTTTGCCAGTTGTTGTTGCTCAATGCCTGGTTTCCCTTTTCGGCAGTCAATCAGCCGTGGAACGGCCCCTCGGATAGTGTCTCGTGCGAGGCGTTCTTCTATCTGCTGTTTCCGTTTCTGGTGCGCCGCATGGGCGCGATGAGCGCGGTGCGGCTTCTCTCCGTCTGTGCTGCGTTCTGGCTGGCGACGGGCGTCTGGATCGTGTTTCTGCATACCTGTATGCCACTTTCGCGTAGCGGCGCGATGATCTACTCGATGCCGCTGACGCGGCTCGCCGAGTTTGTGATGGGGATCGGCGCCGGACTCTGCTTCCTGCGTCTCAGGGCGCGGGGCACGTCGCAGCATGCGAGGGGAGTGGGGCTGGTGAGCATG
Organism: Paraburkholderia sp. BCC1884; assembly: GCF_900996225.1. Classification (GTDB taxonomy): domain Bacteria; phylum Pseudomonadota; class Gammaproteobacteria; order Burkholderiales; family Burkholderiaceae; genus Paraburkholderia. Next base: position 149,744 of record NZ_CAAJGL010000145.1, read on the forward strand.
GCGCTCGTCGTGCTCACGCTACTCAGCGTCTGGCGGCCACCCGCACCTTCCTTCTTCGTCGATGCACCGTTTTTCGCCGCGCTGATACTCGGGCTCGCGCTCATGGAGCGGCCCCTGTTCGGCATATTGAGCTGGCGGCCGCTCGTGCGGCTGGGCGAGGCGAGTTATTCGCTGTATCTCACGCATCTGCCGATCGCGCTATGGGCGTTGATGCTCGGCTTCGGGCGCGCGAATGGCTGGATGGTGATCGTCTTCAGCGTGATGGTCAGCCTGCTTTGCTTCACCTTTTATGAAGAACCGATGCGCCGGCGCATCAAGGCACGCTTTGCGGGCCTGTCCGCGCGCGTGCCTGCCGGCGAACCGGGCCAGCCCGTGGTGTGAACGCCGCCCCGTTCAGGGGCGATACCGCAAGGCGTCGATCAACACAGCCAACGCGCGCGACGATTGACGGCGGCTCGGATAGTACAGGTGATAACCCGGAAACGTCGGGCACCAATCCTTCAGAACGGCCTTGAGTTGCCCCTCGGCAAGATACGGCCGTGCCAGGTTTTCGGGCACGTAGGCGAGGCCGCAGCCGCTCAGGGCCGCGTGCAACATCGGGTTGGTGCCGTTGAACACCAGTTGACCCTCTACGCGCACCTTCACCTCATGCCCGGCTTTTTCGAACTCCCAGGCATAGAGGCCGCCGTAGGTGGGCAACCTGAGGTTGATGCAGTTGTGCTCCGTCAGGTCCTGCGGCGTTTTGGGCCGTGTGCGAGTCCCGAAGTAGGCAGGCGCGCCGACCACCGCCATACGCATGTCCGCAGCGATGCGTACCGCGATCATGTCCCTGGCCACCTGATCGCCGAGACGGATGCCCACGTCGTATTGCTGGGCGACGATATCCGTGAGGCCGAAATCCACCACCACTTCGATCCTGATGTCCGGGTACTCGGGCAGCAGGCGCGCGAGCTTCGGTTGCAGGATCGAACTGGCGGCATATTCGTCGGTGGTGATGCGAATCGTGCCGGCCGGTTTGTCGCGCAGTTCGCTCAGCGCCGCAAGTTCATCGTCGATTTCATCGAAGCGCGGTCCGACCGTGCCGAGCAGGCGCTCGCCGGCCGGCGTAGGCGACACGCTGCGGGTGGTGCGGGTCAGCAGACGGATGCCCAGCCGCGCCTCGAGACCGCGCAGGGTGTGGCTCAAGGCTGATTGCGAAACACCCAGCTTCGCCGCCGCTTTGGTGAAGCTGCGTTCGCGGGCGACCGCCACGAAGGCTTGCAGGTCGTTCAGATTCTCGCGCGCCATTGATGAATATCGCTCATGGGTGTTTGCCGATTCTACCGTCTAGTCGCAGACGACCGCAGCGATTAAATTGACCGTCTGGCGCAATTTCACGCGCAACCCGAAACGCAACCTCGATCGCAGGCTCGGCCTGAACGGAGCACGAAGAATGGACTATCGCTACCTGGGGCGCAGCGCGCTCAAAGTGTCACCGCTGTGTCTCGGCGCCATGATGTTCGGCGGCGAGACCGACGAAGCCACCTCGAAACGCATCATCGACAAAGCCTTCGAGCAGGGTGTCAATTTCATCGACACCGCCGACGTTTATCACACGGGCCGTTCGGAAGAAATCGTCGGACGTGCCATCGCGGACCGGCGCGACGATTGGGTCGTGGCGACCAAGTTCGGCTTTCCGGGCGGCGAAGGCGTGAACCGGCAAGGGCAGTCGCGCAAGTGGATCATCCAGTCGGTCGAGGCGAGCCTCAAGCGGCTCGGCACGGACTACATCGATATCCTGTACTTTCACCGGGCACTCGCCGACGCGCCGCTGGAGGAGGGCGTGCGCGCGATCGGCGATCTGATTCGCCAGGGCAAGGTCCGCTATTTCGGCGTGTCGAATTTCCGCGCCTGGCGCATCGCCGAAGTCGCGCATCTCGCGGACCAACTCGGGATCGACCGTCCGGTCGCCAGCGAGCCGCTCTACAACCTCGTCGATCGCACGGCGGAAATCGAGCAACTGCCTGCCGCGCATCACTATGGGCTGGGCGTCGTGTCGTACAGTCCGCTTGCGCGCGGCGTGCTCAGCGGCAAATACGCGGTGGACGCCGCGCCGCCCGCGGACTCGCGCGCGGGCCGCGGCGACAAACGCATCCAGCAGACCGAGTGGCGGCCCGAGTCGCTCAGGATCGCGCAGACGATCGCGGAGCACGCGGCGAAGCGTGATACGACGTCGATTGCATTCGCGTTGGCGTGGGTGCTGAAGAATCGTTTGGTCAGCAGCACCATTGCCGGCCCGCGTACCGAGGCACAGTGGGATAGCTACATGGAAGCGTTGACGCTCGAACTCGGCCCGGAGGACGAGAAACTCGTGGATAGCCTCGTCGTGCCCGGTCATGCCTCGACGCCGGGTTATACCGACCCCGGCTATCCGGTCGAAGGCCGGCGCGTGGCCTGAAGCGGAAGCGGCCTTGGCGGCCGCACTTCACAGCGATGCCGCCAGCGTCTCGCGCAGCCACTGATGCGCCGGATCGCGATGCGAACGCTCATGCCAGAGCATCGCCATGTCGTAGCCCGGCACCTCTACGGGCGGCTCGACCATGCGTAACGCGCCGGTGCGGCGAACCAGACGGGCCGGCAGCATGCCCACGAGGTCGGTGTTCTCCAGCACGGACATCATGAACAGGAAGTGCGGCACCGACAGCACCACCTTGCGGGTGAGTCCGGCCTTGGCGAGCGTTGCATCGGTCACGCCGACAAAGCCGCCGCCGTCCGGCGACACGATCACGTGCTCCAGCTTGCAGAACTGCGCGAGGCTCGGCCGACGCTTCAGGCGCGGATGCCCGGCGCGCCCCACCAGCACATATCGCTCGGCGAACAGCACGCGTCGGCGCATGCCGATCGGGGCCTCTTCACTGGTGTGAAAGGCGATATCGATCTCGCCGCGCTCCGCCTGTCGCGCGATGCGCGGCGGCGCCAATTCCACCACGGCGAGGCGTGTGCCGGGCGCGGTTTCGCGCAGCGCGGCCAAGGCGGGCAAAACGATGGTCGACTCGGCGTAGTCGGTGGCCGCAAGGCGCCAGGTCTGCGTGGCTTCGGCAGGATCAAAGGGGCTGGCGGGCGTGACGGCGCGTTCGAGTGCTTCCAGCGCTTCGCGCAACGGCTCGCGTAATGCTTCCGCACGAGCCGTGGGGCGCATGCCGCGTGGGCCGGCCAGCAGTAGCGGGTCGCCCAGCACTTCGCGCAGCTTCGCCAGATGCACGCTCACCGAAGGTTGCGACAGGTTCAAACGTGCCGCCGCACGCGTCACGTTGTGTTCCGACAGCAATACGTCGAGCGTGACCAGCAGGTTGAGGTCCAGCCTTCTGAGATTAAGCATGACAATACCTGGCATATTGGGAATTCATTTCCAATATACCCGTGCGGGCTCTATCTTGACTTCTTTAGCCCTGAGAGAGTCTTGGTGATGAACGTACTGCTTGTCTATGCCCACCCCGAACCCCGTTCGCTGAACGGTTCCCTGAAGGACTTTTCGGTCAGGCGCCTGAAAGACGCGGGACACGCCGTGCAGGTGTCCGACCTGTACGCGATGAACTGGAAAGCCTCGCTCGACGCGCACGACAGCCTCGAGCCACAAGACGGCGCGCGCTTCGACCCCTCGCTGGCTTCGAAGCACGCTTTCGAGCACAGTCTGCAAAGCAAGGACATCGCACTCGAACAGGACAAGCTCATGTGGGCCGACGCCGTGATCCTGCAATTTCCGCTCTGGTGGTTCTCCATGCCCGCCATCCTCAAAGGATGGGTCGAGCGCGTGTATGCCTACGGCTTCGCCTACGGCGTGGGCGAACATTCCGACCAGCGCTGGGGCGATCGTTATGGCGAAGGCACGCTCGCAGGAAAGCGCGCGATGCTGGTCGTGACGACGGGCGGCTGGGAGCCGCACTACAGCGCACGCGGCATCAACGGCCCCATCGACGACCTGTTGTTCCCGATCCAGCACGGCGTCTTGCATTACCCCGGCTTCGAGGTGCTGCCGCCGCACGTGATCTACCGCACGGGGAAGATCGACGAAGCGAACTATCCGCAGGTGAGCGACGCGCTCGGACAACGTCTCGATCGGCTCTTTACGACTGCGCCCATCCCGTATCGCCGGCAGAACGGCGGCGCCTACACGATTCCCGACTGCCGGTTGCGCGACGATATCGCGCCCGATCGGGTTGGTTTCGCCGCACATATTGAATAAACGCGCGTGAAACTGACAAGATCGTAGGGTTTGCTGAAATTTGGTTGTAAGTCGCCATTGCTAGAGTCGTCGGCAGAATTTTGCCGCTGCGTGCCGGACCGCCCAAGTCCGAATACCTAGACAAAGAAGAGCGACAAACCATGAATCAAGCTCGTGCGTTCTGGCTCATTCTGACGCTGCTCTTCACGACGCCGGCCTGGGCGTTCCAGTCGCGGGTCGTCACCATTCCCAGCGCGGCTATGCACAAGTCGTTCGAGGCGACGGTGGTGTTGCCCGATCAATATGCGCATGGCAAAGCGGCCGCTCGCTTTCCGGTGGTCTATCTCCTGCACGGCTCCGGCGGCGACTACACCGACTGGACCGCGAACTCGCACATCGGCAAGCTCGCCGACCGCTATCACGTGATTCTCGTGATGCCCGACGGCGGCCACGAAAGCTGGTATATCGACAGCCCCGTCGACCCGCGCAGCCGCTACGAGACTTACGTGGGCACCGAGGTGGTGACCTACGTCGACGCCCATTTCCGCACGATCGCCACGCGTGAGGCGCGCGCCATCACCGGCTTGAGCATGGGCGGTTTCGGCGCGTTGCACATTGCGCTGGACCGGCCGGAGGAATTCGGCGCGGCGGGAAGTATCAGCGGGGCGGTGGATCCGCGCGGCTGCGAAGACGAGCCGGGCATCGACGATGTATTCGGCGACCCGGCGCGGCATGCCGACTTCTGGAACAACGAGGCCATCGTGGAGAACGTGCGCGGCTTCGGCGCCGCGCACATTGCGCTGACCATCGACTGCGGCGTGAACGACTCGCTGGTGCAATCGAACCGCATGCTGCACGCAAAGCTGATCGAACTCGGCGTGCCGCACGATTATGCGGAGCGGCCCGGCGGCCACACCTGGAAGTACTGGTCCAACGCGGTGCAATATCAGGTGCTGTTCTTCGCCGGGGCCTTCAAACGCTACGGCATGGTCGCCGGCAGCGCCGCGACCTGATTTCAGTCGATGCCGTGAAACACCGCGTCGTCCGGACCCAGATACACGGGCGGGCGCCAGGCGGCGTCGCGCATCGAATGCTGGACCAGTTTTTCCACGCCCAGCAGCACCGCGAAAATCGCCATCCGCACCGGAATGCCGTTGTCGGTCTGGCGGAAAATCGCCAGCCGTGAATCGTGGTTCAGATCGACGCTCAGGTCGTTCGCGCCCGGTCGGCTATCGCGTGGCAGCGGGTGCATGATCAGCGTGTCGGGGCCGCACACGCTATCCATCAGCGCCTGATTGATCTGGAAGTCCGGCGTGTAGCCTTCGAACGATTCGTCGGTGAAGCGCTCTTTCTGGATGCGCGTGGCGTACACCACGTCGGCGCCGCGCAGCCCGGCGGGCAGGTCGTGAGTCTGCTCGATCACGTGACCGTTACGCGAAATCTGCTCGATGATGTAGCTCGGCATTTCGAGCATCGGCGGCGAAACCAGTGTGAACTTGATGCCGCGATACAGCGCCAGCAGTTTGACCAGCGAGTGCACCGTGCGCCCGTATTTCAGGTCGCCGACCAGCGCGATGTGCGCACCGTCGACGATCTTGCCGAGCCGCGAGAACTCGCGCTGGATGGTGTACAGATCGAGCAGCGCCTGGCTCGGGTGCTCGCCGGGGCCGTCGCCGCCGTTGATCACCGGCACGTTCGTCGCACGCGCGAATTCGGCCACCGACCCTTGGTCCGGGTGACGGATCACGAGTGCGTCCACATAGCCGCTCATCACGCGGCTGGTGTCGTAGATCGACTCGCCCTTGGCCATCGACGAAAACGTGAAGCCGGTGGTGTCGCACACCGAACCGCCGAGCCGGCAGAAGGCCGCGCCGAAACTTACGCGGGTGCGCGTGCTGGCTTCGAAGAACAGATTGCCGAGCACCGCGCCTTCCAGCACGCGGGAGATTTTGCGGCGTCGTGCGATCGGCTGCATGATGTCGGCCACGCGAAAGAGGGCTTCCACCGAGTCGCGTGAGAACTGATCCACCGACAACAACTGCGGCTTGCCTTCGAACAGGATCTGGCTGGCGAGCGACTGCGAGTCTACGCTTTGCGTATATCCTTCGCCCGGTTCGCCGTGCACCACGATCTCCGACACGAAGCGCTCCACGATCTCCGGCATGGCCCGCGATTCCTGCGAGTCGTCCGGCAGCAACCACGTGTCGAGTGCCCGGCGCGATACGCCGATGCGGCTCGCGAACGAGTCGCGCGTCATGTTCAGGCGACGCATCGCATCGCGTAGGAAGGCTTGTTGCGGAACGCTCATGGAGGCACCTGTCGGAGAAGAGGGAGATGGCGGCGGATGTACGCGGTGCGTATATTAGTTTTCCTGCGGCAGAAGTCAAGCAATTTTGCGATGAGCTTTGCCAAGCCGGCCCGGACGCGGTTACACTGCCCGACATGCATTCCGGCCCAACGTTCCGACCCCGTTCGTCGACTCCCTCCCGTCTCGCTCCCGCGAGCAGTGGATTCGCACGCGCGCGTCAGTCGAGCGTCGTCGCCAAAGCCAAAAAACAGCCGCTCATCTGACCGGAGCAAGCTGTTCCGTCAGATGTGCGACGGAGCAGACGGTCAACGCCCACCCGGGCCATTTCCTGCCTTTCCTCCCTCGTGCCACTGATCGGACTCGATACGGTCGTCATCAAGGGAAAGTCATGTCTATTTTTTCGGGTATCTGGGTTCCGCTCATCACTCCTTTCGCCGACGGCGCCGTCGATCACGCGGCCCTGCGCGCGTTGGTGCGCCGTTATGCCGACGCGCAGGTGTCCGGCCTCGTCGCGCTCGGCACGACCGGCGAGCCCGCCACGCTCGACTCCGCTGAACAGGACGCCGTGCTGGCGACGATTCTCGACGAGGCGAGCGCCGCTGCGCGCGCGGCCGACGGGGCAGGGACGTTGCCGGTGGTGGTCGGCGTGTCGGGCAATCACACCGCGAGCATGCTCGAGCGCATCGGGCAACTGAATCCATTGCCGATAGCCGGCGTGCTGATGGCCGCGCCGTATTACACGCGGCCGTCGCAGGCCGGCATCGTCGCGCATTTCACGGCGCTCGCCGACGCCAGCGAGAAGCCCGTCGTGCTGTACGACATACCGTATCGCACGGGCGTGCGGCTCGAACTCGACACGCTGCTGACGCTCGCCGCGCATCCGCGTATTCAGGCGATCAAGGATTGCGCCGGCTCGCTCGACAAGACGCTTGCGCTGATCCGCGACGGCCGCTTGCAGGTGCTCACCGGCGAAGATGTCCAGATCCTCAACAACCTGTGTCTGGGCGGCAGCGGCGCGATCGCGGCGTCCGCGCATGTGCATCCCGGGCGATTTGTCGAGTTGTATCGCGCGCTGTCGGCGGGTCATCTCGACGAAGGACGGCGCATTTTTCACACGCTCGCGCCATTGATCCAGGCGCTGTTCGCCGAGCCGAATCCTGCGCCGGTGAAGGCGCTCCTCGCCGCGCAGGATGTGATCCGCGACGAACTGCGTCTGCCGATGACGCGCGCGAGCGGGGCGCTAGTCGAGCGGCTCATGTGCTTGAGCGCACAGGTGGCGGCCAAGCCGCTATCCGCGGACTATTTGAGATGATGCTTCGGGATGCCAGGCGATAATCGGCGCCCTTTGTCCTTTATCGCCGCCGGCAGATGTCCGGCTGATCCCGCATGCAGTCAGTCCTCTTCCTCCGCTTTTTACCTCGCCCGCGCGCGGGGAACCGCTGATGTCGTTCGTGTTCCGCGCCGGCAGCCGGCTCGCGAGCGGCTCGGTCCGCTTCGTCACGCGCCGCGCGGCGCTGACGGCGGCATTGAGCGTAGCCGTCGGCGCCGCGCTGGTGGCGCTCGCCGCGGGCATAGCGATCGGCGTGCACTGGGCTACGTCGGGCGGCGCGGGCCATCCGGACGAGCAGGCATTCCGCCGCGTCGAGCACGACTACGCAATCGATCAACTGGGCCAGCTGAACGCCTCGGTGGCGCAAATCGAGCCGCGCATCGCACGGCTGAGCGCGCAAGTCGGGGCCTTGCGCGACTTCGAACGGCGTCTGAACACGCCGCGTCCCGCGCCGCGCGCAGGGGTGCTGCTGGCGGCACCGTCAGCGTTGCCTGCGGCAGCGGCGGCTTCGTCCGAAGCCGATTTTTCCGCCACCGATAGTGAGGGTCAGGGCGGCCCGTCGTTACCGCCGCGTCGCTGCGCCGACATCGCGCCACGAGCGGCGACCGGCCACGCCGACGCCGGGCGCACCCGCCAGCAGCTCGCTTGCATCGGCGAGACGCTGTCGGCGCTCGAGCAGCAGACCGCCGATCACGCCATCGCCTACGCGGCGTTTCCAGGCCGCATGCCCGCCGACGGCGCGCGTTTCGGTTCGCCCTTCGGCAATCGCACGGACCCTTTCACGCGTCGCCTGAGTTTTCATCCGGGCGTGGACCTGGTCGCGCCGAGCGGCACGCCGATCCTCGCGGCGGCGGGCGGGCGCGTGGTTTTCGCCGGTGAGAAATCGGGCTATGGCAACGCGGTCGAAATCGATCATGGCAACGGACTCATGACGCGCTATGGCCACGCGTCGCGGCTGCTCGTCCATGCGGGCGAGCTGGTGTTGCCGCGTCAACTCATCGCCAATGTCGGCTCGACGGGCCGCTCGACCGGCCCGCATCTGCATTTCGAAGTGCTCGTGAACGGCGCGCCGGTCGACCCGGCCGCTTATCTCGCGCTGTTCGCGCCGACGCCTCATGGTTGACCGGCCAAGTCCGCGCTATGCGGGCCGTTTGAGCCGCCGCGCCTACGCACTGCAACCCGCGCGATCGCGTGCCTTGCGTGTGGCGATATGGGCGACGGTTTGCCTTCTGAGCGCAGCAGCAGGCGGCGCGGTGGCGAACGCCTGGTATGCGCAGCGCGCGGGCGTGTCGAACGGGTCTTGCGCCCCGACGCCCGTCGATGCCGGCGGCAAGCAGACGGAACTCGCCCGGACCCGGCTGGCGCTGGCCGAGGAATCGGCCGCGCGCGCGGCGGTGCAGCGAAGCGCCGACAGCGCCGCTGCCGATGTCGCCCGACTCAGCGCCGAATTGCAGTTTCTGCGTGGTCAGAGCAAAGGACGCGTTCCGGCGGCGTCGCCGCAACGCTGAACGCGGGAGAGGCGGTAGCGAGTCGGACGACACAAACCATCACGCCGGCACACAACGCCGGCAAATAACGCCGGCTCGTCGCCCGGATGGCATCACGCGACGAACATTTCCATTTTCAGGGGATCTTTATGTTCAGCAGGAAAAAAACCGCGGGTATCCGGCAGACCAAACTCGCCACGCTGATTGCTCACGATGTGCGCATCACCGGCGATCTTCGGTTCAGCGACGGTCTGCGTCTCGATGGCCACGTGTGCGGCAATGTCAGCGGCGAGCCCGACGCCCAGACGTTGCTGGTCCTGAGCGAGCGCGGCTCGATCGAGGGCAACGTGCATGGCTACGATGTGGTGGTCAACGGCCGGATCGTCGGCGATGTGATTGCCGACCACTTCGTCGAATTGCAGAGCAATGCGCACGTGACCGGCAACATCCACTACCAGCAGTTACGGATGGACTGCGGTGCATCCGTGGACGGCAAACTCACGAAGCGCGATGCAGCGCAGTCGGCGGCGCCGCTTCTGGTCGCCGTGTCCGATGCCGTACGCGACGAACGCAAGGCGGGCTGAGCGGCCCGTTCAGTCGCCCGTCGAGCCGCACCTACAAATTTCAACCCGGCTTCGGCAGCGGCTGACATGGGGTCGCCAGATCGTGGCCGAGGCCATCGCAGAGCGCCGGGCGCTCGTTGTCCGCCGCACGTGTCTCGCGGTTTCTGGCAAGACGTTCGAGGGCGCCGCGTTCGAGCGTGGCCAGCATGTCCCGCTCGACGACCAGACATTTGAACGCCAGCACGATCAGCCCGATCGCGAGCAGCAAATCGCCCGCGAACACCACGGCATACACCGCCGAGGTGGAGCGCGGATTGCCCAGCAGCAGCGACATGTTGCTGCGATCGAGCAGCACGAGCGTGAGCGGCACGACCGCATTGAGCGAAGCGATGGCGCTGCCGATGATCACCGTCAAGCGAGCCGGGCCGAGATGCGGCCGACGCCGGCGGCACACTTCATAGAGCGTGCCGACCCGGCACGGCAGAAAGAACATCACGAGCAGCAGGGCGCGCAGCATGAGCGGCGCTTTGAACAGCAGCGCGCTGCCATACAGTACGCAGAACAGCAAGGTCACGCCAAGCCCGGCGCGCCACGGCGTGCTGGCGCCGAACAGGGCGCGCGTGCCCGACCAGATCAGCAGACGGCTTTGCAGTGCAAGCGTCGCGGTGGCGACCAGCAACACATCGGTCGGCCAGCTCAGGTGCAGCGCGAAGCAGGCCGAACTGGCGGCGAGCAGATAGAAGGCAATCGACCAGAAACGGAATGCGGCGACGTGCGCGAACATGCGCGAGAGGGCCGTGGTAACGAGGGCACAGCATAAAAACGTGACCAGCCACAACGAAGTGAACGTCGCTACATCCAGTTTCATGAAATCTCCGGCGCCGGTTCGGCTTGTTATCGTTCATGCGTAAAACAGGTGCTGCCAGCGGCATTCGCGCAAAAGGCCGTCGCACGGCGCCGCACATTCGAGTCGACGTGGGCTGCTCAGGTCGTCAGCATTCTTCCTCTGAGCATCTCGCTGAAATCATCGGCGCTCAGTGGCTTGCCAAGCAGGAAACCTTGCATTTCGTCGCACATCATCGACCTGAGCATGTCGAGTTGCGATTCGGTTTCGACGCCTTCGGCCACCACATCCATTTCCAGCGAATGCGCGAGCGCAATGATGGCCGAGACGATCGCACTGCCTTCCGCACCGTGTTCGTCGAGCCCGTTCGTAAAGAAGCGGTCGATTTTCAGTTGCTTGACGCGAAACCGTTGTAGATAGGCAAGGCTCGAATAGCCCGTGCCGAAATCGTCGATGGCGATCTCGAAGCCGCTCGCCTGAAACTCGCGGATCATCTCGATCGTCCGGGGCGCGTCGTGCATCGCCACGGTTTCGGTGATTTCGAACATGATCTGTTCGCATTGCACGCCGGCGTCCGTCACGATCTGCAGCATGGTAGCGACGAGGTTGGGCTGCAAAAGCTGACGCGGCGAGAGGTTGACCGCCACCTTCATCGACGGCAGTCCCTGCTCGATCCAACGGCGAATCTGCCGGCAAGTCTCGCGCACGACCCAGTAGCCGATCTGCACGATCTGCCCCGAGCGTTCGGCAATCGGAATGAATTCGAGCGGCGTGAGCGTGCCGAGTTGCGGGTGGTGCAGGCGGATCAGCGCCTCGGCGCCGGCGAGCGAGTTGCCGTTGCCATGGAATTTCGGCTGGAAATGCAACGTGAAGTGGCCGGCGGCGAGCGCATCGTGCAGGGCATTCTGAATCTGCAGCGTGCGGGTGGCGGCTTCGCTCATGCTGCGTTCGAAGAAGCGGTAAGTGCTGCGCCCGGCGCGCTTGGCTTCGTACATCGCCGCGTCGGCGTTTTTCAGCAGGATCTCGACGGTGTCGCCATCATAGGGATACAGCGCGATGCCGATGCTCGGCATGACCTGCAGCGGTTGCGAGTCGGTCCACATGCCGCTGCGCATCCGGTCGAGCACGCCTTGGGCGAGGGCGCCGGCGTCTTCCCGCGAGCCGAGGTTTTCCGACAGCACCACGAATTCGTCGCCGCCCAGTCGCGCCACGGTGTCGCTCGAGCGCACGCACAACAGCAGACGCTGCGCGAACGCGGACAGCACCTCGTCGCCGACCGAGTGGCCGAGCGAATCGTTGATGGTCTTGAAGCCGTCGAGGTCCATGAACAGGATCGCGAAGAGCGAGCGCTGGCGGCGTGAACTGTGGATCGCCCGTTCGATGCGTTCGGTCAGGGTGGCGCGGTTCGGCAGGCCGGTGAGCGTGTCGAGCGTGGCGAGCCGCACGATCTGGCCGTTCAGATTCGACACCGCGCCGACGAGGAAGGTGGTGCGCGCGTCGAAGCGCGACAGCATCAGCGTGACGATCAGGATCGCAAAGGTGAACAGGATCACCGAAGTGGCAAGCCACTCGGCGTTCACGCCCTTGGCCGCGCCGCAGAGCGCGCCAACCGGAAAGTCGGCCGCCGCCATGCCGGCGTAGTGCATGCCGCTGATTGCGACGCCCATCACGAGCGCGGCGATCAGGCGCTTGCGCAGCACATTGCGGGCGTCGTCGTTGCTGAGCGTATGGGCGAGCCAGAGCGCGGCGGTGGAGGCGCCGATGGCGATCACCAGCGAAACCGCGAACCACGACGGCCGGTAGTCGATGCCCGGCGTCATCTGCATGGCGGCCATGCCGGTGTAGTGCATGGCGGCGATGCCGACGCCCATCAGCGTGCCGCCGGCCAGCAGGCGGGGCGCCGTGAGCGCTTCGTGGGTAGCCACGTGCAGCGCCAGGTACGAGGCGCCGATAGCGAGGCCGAGCGAATAGGCGGTCGTCGCGAAGTCGTAGCCCAGCGGAATGGGCAGCGAAAAGGCGAGCATCGCGATGAAGTGCATCGACCAGATGCCGACGCCGAGCGCCGCCGCGCCGCCCAGACGCCAGGCGTGGCGCAGACGTGCCGACGCCAGCAAGTAGATGCGGCCGGTCAGATCGAGCGCCGTGTAAGACGCCAGGGTCGCCACGACGAACGAGATGCCGACCAGCCAAAAATTGTATGAACTCTGCATGTTAATTCCAACCGCCGGGAGGGAGGCGGCTGATCTTGTTATCGACCGTTTCCGGCATTTATTTAATTGATTTTCAATATCTTAGCGATTGATGCCTGCGCAATTCGTGCCGCACGCAGCAGGCCGCAACGCGCGATCTCAGGGCATTGACGCTATCGTCACGCGAACTTCCCGGTACGCGCTCACTAGTGCGTCGAGGTCGAAGCCGCGGTTCAGTCCACTCGGGTTCGGCAAGACCCACGCACGCGCGCCGCCGAATGACTCCATCTGCAGTCCCCACTCGATATGGCGTGTTGCGGTAATCGCTGCAAGCGCCATCTTGCCGAGGAATGCGATGTGCCGCGGTGCGTACTGCTCGATCTTTTGCCGAAAACCCGCGCCAGCCAATTCGAGTTCCGATCGCGAGAGTTCGGCGGCGCGCGCGGTGGCTCGTGGGACCACGGTGGTGAGGCCATAGCCATATTCAAGCAGCGTGCGGTCGTCTTCGGGACGAATCTGTTCGGGGGTGAAGCCGGCGAGATGGACGACTCGCCAGAACCGGTTGCTTCTGCCTTCGAAGTGATGTCCCGTCGACGCCGCGCGGACTCCCGGGTTGATTCCGCAGAAGATGAGCGACAAGCCCGGTTCGATGACATCGGGAAGAGACGGAAACGATTCGACGTGAGTCATGGATGAAACGGTCCTTGAAGTGCAATCTGCCTGACGACTCGGCTGCCTGATGCCCGCTTACGAGCGGCGAGCGAGCTTACCGCAATCGGCGCAGAGCAGGATTTTGCCTCGGTGTGACGGCGCGGGGTTAGCGCGAGGTTGGCGCGAGGTTGGCGTGATGTTGCCGGAAGTTGTCGATCTGGCCACTGTCGTGGACCGGTGCCGGATTCGATAATCGCTTCAACCCAACCGTTCGAGGAGTCCGACGATGTCGCCCGTGTCCGCCGTTCCCGCCGCCGGCAGTGCCGCCGCGCTCGCCCGCTATCGCGAGTCGCTCGCCTTTGAAACCGACTGTTCCGATGTCCACGCGGCCTTCGCCGGCCCGCCGGGTGCCGTCGATTTCGTGCTGCTCGACGTCCGTGGTCCCGCGTTATTCGCACGCGGCCATGTGCCGGGCGCCGTGAACCTGCCGCATGGCAAGATCGTCGCGTCGAAACTCGCCGAGTACCCGCTCGATACGCTATTCGTCACTTACTGCGCAGGTCCGCATTGCAACGGCGCGACGCGTGGGGCGATCCGGTTGGCGGAGTTGGGCCGCCCCGTCAAAGTCATGATCGGTGGCGTGACGGGCTGGCTCGACGAAAGTTTCGAACTGGCGGCTGTCGATGCCCGGTAAGGCCTGAAAGACGCTTGGCGCAATGCGCATCTCCGGTAACATTGCGCCATGAAACCCCATCTCGTCGTCGCCACGGCATACGACCGGCTCTGCACCTTCGAGTTCGGCTGTGTGACCGAACTGTTTGCCCTGGAGCGCCCCGAACTCGGCGTCGACTGGTATCGCTTCGCCGTGTGCGCCGGCGAATCCGGTCCACTGCGGGCGGCGGGCGGCATCACCGTCGCCGCGCCTTACACCCTCAAGCTGCTGGATCGTGCCGACACCATCGTCATTCCGGGTTGGCGCGATGCGGACGAACTGCCGCCCGAACCCCTGCTCAAAAAGATTCGCGCGGCTCATCGACGTGGCGCGCGGTTGTGTTCGATCTGCTCAGGCGTGTTCGTGCTGGCCGCGGCGGGTGTGCTCGACGGCAAGACCGTCACGACCCACTGGCGCTACGCCGGGAAACTACAGCAACGCTATCCGCAAATACGCGTGCAGCCCGACTCGCTCTATGTCGACGAAGGCAACATCATCACCTCGGCGGGATCGGCCGCGGGCCTCGACATGTTGCTGCATCTGGTGCGACGCGACTACGGCACAACGGTGGCGAACCGGGTCGCGCAGCGGCTCGTCGTACCGCCGCATCGCGACGGCGGCCAGGCGCAGTTCGTGCCGCGCCCCATGCCGCAGGACGAAAGCGGGCGTCTGGCGAGGCTGATGGACTGGGTGCGCGGTCATCCGGCCTTGCCGCACAGCTTGCGCTCGCTCGCCGAACACGCGGCGATGAGTCCGCGTACGCTGCAGCGGCAGTTTCACGACGCCACCGGCATGGCGCCGTATGAATGGCTCGTGCGCGAGCGGGTGGCGATAGCTCGCGAACTGCTCGAAGCGAATCCGCCGATCACCATGGCACGCGTCGCGGAGTTGGCGGGTTTCGGCTCGGAGGAATCGCTGAGGCGGCACTTCCGGCGGATTGCCTTGACGAGTCCGAGTGCCTACCGGAAGCGCTTCGGGGCCGGAAAAGCGGCCTAGCTGCGCATCATTCCGCCGTTCGGGCACGCCTGCGCAGGACCCGCATCGGCTCCTGCTTGTAGACCACTTCATCGAAGACCTCGTAGCCGAATTTCTTCGCCAGGACCAGCGACGCGAGGTTGTCCGGTGCGATCATGCATACCGTTTCCGTGCCTGTGCCCTCGCGGTCGAGCCAGGCCAAAGCGGCAGTCACGGCCTCGCTTGCATAGCCGCGCTGTTGGGATTCGTGCGCAATCATCCAGCCGATTTCCCGGGTGTTGTCGAATCTCGGCCCGAGCTTCCGGTTGAAGTGAAAGAGACCGATTTCGCCGACGAATTTGCCGCTGCTTTTCTTCCGTACGACCCAGTGCCCATAACCCATCAGCGCCCAATGCCCAACAATGCGGTGGATGCGCGCCCAGATCTCCTCTTCGGAATACGGCCGCCCGGTTACCTTGCCGACCACGCGCATATCCGACCACATCGCGTGCATGTCGTCGAAATCGTCGAGCGTGGGTACGGTCAGATGCAGGCGTTCCGTTTCGAGGGAAAAGGATCGAAACGGCGTGTCGCGAAAAGTGCTTTTGAGCATGACTGGATTTTTGCTGGAATCGGGCACGGTTGACCGGCTCTATTGTGTTTTGTGTCCGTGCGAAAAGATAGTCGCCAGTAGCGTCGTGGGTAGGCGTAGTCGACGCAAAGGTCGGCGCAATAAAATGCCACATTACGAAGTAAAACGGCAAATCATCAAGACGCATCGATTATTTGGACCTGGTATGCGCTACGCTTGATGCAAGCGGCATTGCGCGTGTCTTTCCTTCGACCCGATAGTCCGGAACTGGTCGCGCAATCGACGTTTTTCTGTCAGCATCACGCCCAGCGTCGACGCTGTCTCGTGTCGAACGCGACGCGCATAAGGCAATACAAAACACGTGTTCGAACGGGTCATCGAAACACGTCACCGCCACCGTCCTTCTTTTCCTCATGAACGTCAAAACTGTCGTTGCCGCAGTTCTCGTGGCTCTACTCAGCACTGGTGCCGTGCTCGTGCCCGCGTGGGGATATGCCGCGACCCAGGCGCCGGAATCGCGCGCCGATCTGTATCGCCGCAGTCTTCTGTCGGGTAAGGACGTGCCCTGCCGCACCAATGCGTCGTGCGCAGCGCTCGGCGTGGCCGCGCTCGAAGCGGGGCAGGTGCAGGAGGCGCAAACGCTGGTCGCGATGGAAGCCGCGCTCGCCGAGGCCACGGTCATGCAAGCCGCCGAGGAGAACTCGCCCAAAGCCACCAGTTCGGCGCGGGCGCGCGTGGCGATGGCGCTCGTCCATCAGGGCGACGTGCAACAGAAGCTGGGTGCGTTGTCCGACGCGCGCGCCTACTACCGGACCGCGATCGGTCGCGGCGACGACTATCCTGGCGACGCGCTGCTCGGCCGTGCCGTGGCCGCCGCGCGCGAGCGCCTGGAAGCGATCTCGGAGAAGGCGGTGGTCAGCACGCTGCCGCCCGGCGGCGCGCGCTATGCCCGCTATATGTTCTTCGGCGCCTGGAACAGCATCGCGGTCAAGCCGGTGAAGGGGCGCCACGGCGTCTACCGGATCGACGGCGACTTCGTCTATCCAACCGTTGACGCGCAAGGCGAAGCGAGTGCGAACATGGGCAGCCTGTCGGCCTATGTGCGCTTTTACGACGGCGTGGCGCGGGTCGTCGTATCGGACTCGGCGGGCGCCGCGCCGCTCGACGCCACCGGCAGAATCACCAACCTTGCGCCATACGATAAACGCGAGGACAAATGCCTGATCGAATTCCGGCTCTCCGCGCCGGAGACGCTCGACGTGAGCACGCACGGCGCAATGACGGAATGCGGTTTCGGCGCCAACGTGAGCGCCGACGGGCGTTACTATCTGATGACGGGCTCCTGACGGTCGGCTTGCCACGAGCCGTCGCGTGGCGTCGTTATGCACGGCATCGCTGTTCATGACGCCGTTGCGGCGCTTATGATGCGGAGGTCGTGCCCGTTCTATCGTCGCCAGAAAGCGTTGCCCGTCCACCCGATCTGAGAAAAACGCTCGCCCATGCCAACTCTTCTCGACTACCCGGCGCTGATCTTTATCGTCGCTCTCCTCGCGATGTGGCTGTCGGCGCGGTTCGGCGCGGTGCTGCTACGGCGCTACAAAAAAATCGAGGACGACGCACGCGAAGACTTCGGCGTGATTCAGGCGGCCACGCTCACGCTGCTGGCACTGCTCATCGGTTTCACGTTCTCGATGGCGGTGGGCCGCTACGATCAGCGCAAGAACTACGAGGAAGAAGAGGCCAACGCGATCGGCACGGAATACGTGCGCGCGGAATTGCTGCCGGCGGCCGACGCGGCGAACATTCAGGGCATGCTCAAAGCCTACGTCGAGCAGCGCGTGCTGTTCTATACGACGCGCGACGCCGACGAACTGGCCAGCGTCAACAACGAAACCGAACGCCTGCAGAACGCCATGTGGACCGCGGTCAGGAACGCCGCCGTTGCGCAGCCGACACCTGTCGTGGCGCTTGCCGTCGGCGGGATGAACGATGTGCTGAACACGCAGGGCTATACGCAGGCCGCGTGGTGGAATCGGATTCCCGTTGCCGCCTGGGCGCTCATGACGCTCATGGCGATGTGCGCCAATGTGCTGGTGGGCTATGGCGCGAAAGCCCTGAAAGCGGGCGCGGGGTTACTCCTGATCGTGCCGCTGGTGGTGTCGTTGTCGTTCGCGCTGATCGCGGATATCGACAGTCCGCGCGGCGGCGTGATTCGTGTGAAGCCACTCAATCTTCATGCGCTCGCGGAGTCGATGCGACCGCGTTGAACACTGAAGTAAGCGGCCGGTGGCCGCATGCAGGAGGCAAGACATGCTGGATATCGCGAAGACCATCGCCAACTTCAACGCGGGGCGCGATCCCGAACGGCTGGCCATGAAATACAAGGCCATGCGCAGTTCGCCGTTCGTATTTTTGCGCGGCACCTGTCATCTGTTTTATGAACGCTTGCCGCAAGACAAGGTGCTCGACGAGGCGCCGCCGGTGTGGATCTGCGGCGACATGCATCTGGAAAACTTCGGTAGCTACAAGGGCGACAATCGCCTCGTCTATTTCGACAACAACGATTTCGACGAGGCCTGTCTCGCGCCGAATCTCTACGAACTGGTGCGCCTGCTGAGCAGCGTGCTGGTCGGGGCAGGCGACCTCAAGCTGAGCCGCGCGCAAGCGCTCGCGCTGTGCCATACGGCAGTGGAATCCTATGGGCGCGCGCTCGCGTTCGGCAAGGCGCGCTGGATCGAAGAGGAGAGCGCGGTCGGCATGGTGCGCGATCTGTTCGACGCACTCGCCAGCCGCACTCGCGCTGCGCATCTCGACCGGCGCACCGTACTCAAGGGCAAGACTCGCGTGCTGAAGGTGGACGGCAAGAAGGCACTGGCCGTCAGCGACAAACAGCGTGCCGCGGTCACGCAATTCATGAACACGTTCGCCGCGGGCGAGCCTGATCCTGCGTTCTATCGCATTCTCGACGTGGCGCGGCGTATCGCCGGGACGGGCAGTCTTGGCGTGGATCGCTATGTGATCCTCGTCGAAGGTAAGGGTTCGCCGGACGGTAACTATCTGATCGACCTGAAAGAAGCGCTGCCTTCGTCGGTCACGCCGCACGTGCGTACGCCGCAGCCGAAGTGGCACAGCGAAGCGCAGCGCGTGGTCGACATTCAACGACGCAATCAGGCGGTTTCGCAAGCCTTTCTGCACGCAGTCGATTTCAATCAGCGTTCCTATGTTTTACGCAGCCTGCAACCCTCGGAAGACCGCGTGGCCTTGAGCGACTGGGACGGCAAGCTGCCGCGCCTGGAGGAGGTGATCAACAACATGGCGGAGTTGAGCGCGTGGGCGCATCTGCGCAGCGGCGGGCGCCAGAAATCGTCGATTGCCGATGATCTGATCGCGTTCGGCAATCGCAC
Organism: Paraburkholderia sp. BCC1884; assembly: GCF_900996225.1. Classification (GTDB taxonomy): domain Bacteria; phylum Pseudomonadota; class Gammaproteobacteria; order Burkholderiales; family Burkholderiaceae; genus Paraburkholderia. The sequence goes on from NZ_CAAJGL010000145.1 coordinate 168,979, forward strand.
GGACTGGCAGTTGCGCCTGATCGATATCGCCACGCAATGCGAGGCCCAGGTCGCGGCCGACTGGAAAGCCTATAGCGAAGCTTACGATCGCGGCGCGTTCAATTTAACGGCGCGCAATGCGTGACCCATGCGTGACCAATGCGTCACGCATCGGAGCGCGGTGCGTGCCAGCATCGCTCCAGACAAACCCTGATTGTCGCGCCGAATCGGCCACTGATATCGTTCGCTGGTCTGGTGTGGAAGCGCTTCCACTCGCGCAAAAGCCGTGAGCGAAGCAGGGCTTCGCAGCACCGGTTCAACGACCCCGCGCAGGAGAATCCGTGGCAATCGACACATCCGCAGTCATCGACGTAACTTCCCCCAACACACTTGCCGATCCCTTTACGCCGCCCGCGGACTCATCGCTGTGGCGCAAGAACTTCCTGCTCGGCGCGGCCACGGCTTCGTACCAGATCGAAGGCGCGGTGAACGAAGACGGGCGCCTGCCGTCGATCTGGGACACCTTCTCGGCGACGCCCGGCAAGGTGCTGGCCGGCGATACGGGCGCGGTCGCGTGCGATCACTATCACCGCTGGGAAGCGGACATCGACATGCTGGCGGGGCTCGGCCTCGAAGGCTACCGGCTCTCGATTGCCTGGCCGCGCGTGATGGACGCCTCCGGCGCGCCGAACCGCAAGGGCATCGACTTCTACAAGCGCCTGCTGGCGCGTCTGAAGGAGAAGGGCATCACCACTTTCGTGACGCTCTATCACTGGGACTTGCCGCAGTATCTGGAAGATCGCGGCGGCTGGCTCAACCGCGACACCGCTTACCGTTTCGCCGATTACGCCGATCTGATGAGCCGCGAACTGGCCGGCTCGGTCGATGCGTGGGCCACGCTCAACGAGCCGTGGTGTTCGGCCTATCTCGGCTACGGCAACGGCCATCACGCGCCGGGTCTCGCCGATGGACGTTTTGCCACACAAGCCATGCATCATCTGCTGCTCGCACATGGCCTTGCGGTTCCCGTGCTGCGTGCCAACGATCCGGGTTCGCAGATCGGTATCGTCGCCAATATCGGCCGTGGCACGGCGAACAGCGATAGCGCGGCCGACCAGCGCGCGGCGCACCTGTTCGAGGTTCAGCACAACGCATGGATTCTCGATCCGCTGCTCAAGGGCGCGTATCCGCGAGATTTGTGGGAATTGTGGCCGGGCACCGAACCGCTCGTGCTCGACGGCGATATGAAAACGATTGCCGCGCCGCTGGATTTTCTCGGCATCAACTATTACTTCCGTACTAATGTCGAAAGCGACGGTGCGCATGGTTTCAGGGAAGTGCCGCTCGAAGGCGTCGAGCGCACGCAGATGGGTTGGGAGGTGTATCCCGACGGTCTGCGCGATCTGCTGATCGGCTTCAAGGGCGCTTACGGGAATCTGCCGCCGATCTACATCACCGAGAACGGCATGGCCTCGGATGACAAGGTCAGCGATGGCCGCGTAGACGACGCCCAGCGTATCTCGTTCCTCAAGCGCCATCTTGCCGCCGTCGATCAGGCGATCAAGGCGGGAGTCGAGGTGCGCGGCTATTTCCTGTGGTCGCTGATGGATAACTTCGAGTGGGCCTTCGGCTATGAACGGCGCTTCGGTGTCGTGCACGTCGATTATTCGACGCAAAAGCGCACGGTCAAACGCAGTGCGGAGCTGGTGTCCAGATTCCTGAAGGAGCGCAAAGCGCAGGTATAACAGCAGGTGAAGCTGGTTGGTATGTCGACTTGACAGGAGACGGAATGAACAGCAAGAAAATGGCCTTGCGAGGCGTCGTGGCAGCACTGGCGTTATATGGCGTCGTCGCACACGCGGACCCGTTGAAGGCCAATGTGATTCACTGGTGGACCTCGGGCGGCGAGTCGGCCGCGATTCGCCAGTTTGCCGATGCGTATAACAAGGCCGGTGGCCAGTGGGTCGACAATGCGGTGGCGGGTGCCGATCAGGCGCGCTCCACCGCGATCAACCGGATCGTCGGCGGCGATCCACCCACGGCTGCGCAGTTCAATACGTCCAAACAGTTTCACGATCTCATCGATCAAGGCCTGCTGAATAACGTCGATGCGGTCGCCACGAAAGAAAACTGGAGCGGCGTGTTCCCGCAGTCGATCCTCGACAGCATCAAGGTCAAGGGACACTACTATGCCGCGCCGGTCGATATTCATATGCCGGCCTGGTTCTTCTACTCGAAGCCGGTGTTTCAGAAAGCCGGCATTGCCGCCGAGCCGAAGAGCTATGACGAGTTCATCGCCGATCTCGGCAAGCTGAAAGCCGCAGGCGTGATTCCGCTCGCGCTCGGCGGCCAGCCGTGGCAGGAAAAGATCACCTTCGACGCGGTATTCGCCGATGTGGGCGGCCCCGATCTCTATCTAAAGGTGTATCGCGACGGCGACGTGAACGCGGTGAAGTCGGATGCCTTCAAGAAGGTGCTCGCTTCCTTCAAACGTCTGCATGATTTCGTCGATCCCGGCTCGCCTGGCCGCAACTGGAACGACGCGACCGCGCTCGTGATTTCCGGCAAGGCCGGTGTGCAGATCATGGGCGATTGGGCCAAGGGCGAGTTCTCGGCGGCCAATCAGACTGCGGGCAAGGACTTCGGCTGCTTCCCGGGCTTTGGTCCGCACTCGCCGTATCTGGTCGCGGGCGATGTATTCGTGTTCCCGAAGACGGATAATCCCACGGCGATCAAGGCGCAGAATCTACTGGCCACGGTGATGACCTCGCCGTCCGCGCAAGTCGCATTCAGCGCGAAGAAAGGCTCGATTCCGATTCGTCCCGACGTGGACGCCAGCAGTCTCGACATCTGCGCGAAGGAGGGCATGGCGATCATGAAGGACAAGTCGCGTCAGTTGCCGAATCCGGAAATGTTGCTCTCGCCCGATACGCAGGGCGCGTTGATCGACGTCATCACCAACTTCTGGAACAAGAACCAGTCGGTCGACGACGCGCAGAAGGCCTTTGCCAATGCGTTGAAGAGCTAGGGGCGCACCATGCACGTGCTCAAGTTGCCGGCCGCCGGATCGAAAGCACGCAACGCGCGGCCCAACAAGCCGCTCAGGAAGCGCTTTCCGTTCGCGGCGTGGCTAGCGCTTCTGCCGATGGTCCTGACCGTCGTGTTCGCGTATCTCGGCACGATGGTCTGGACCGCGCGCGTGTCGCTCAGCAATTCGCGCACGTTTCCTTCCGGCGACTTCGCGGGCCTCACGCAATACACGCGGCTTTTCAATAACGATCGCTGGTTGCTGTCGCTGCAGAATATCGTGATCTACGGCGCGTGTTTCATCGTGGCGTGCATGGTGATCGGTTTGCTGCTGGCGATTTTCATCGACCAGCGCGTAGTCGCGGAAGGCGCGTTGCGCACGGTGTTTCTTTATCCGTATGCGATGTCGTTCGTCGCGACCGGGCTGGTCTGGCAATGGATTCTGAATCCGGAACTCGGCGCACAGTCGGTGTTGCACAAGCTCGGTTTCGTGCACGCACGCTTCGACTGGATCGTCGATCAGGACTGGGTGATCTATACCATCGTGATCGCAACGGTGTGGCAAGCCTCGGGTCTGGTGATGGCTTTGTTGCTGGCGGGCTTGCGCGGAATCGACGAAGAACTGTGGAAAGCGGCGCGCATCGACGGTATTCCACGCTGGCGGGTGTATGCGAGCATCGTCGTGCCGATGCTCGGGCCTTCGATCTCCACCGCCTTCGTGCTGCTGTTCGTGATGGTCGTGAAACTCTACGATGCCGTGGTCGCGATGACGCAGGGCGGTCCTGGCACGGCCAGCGAGGTGCCGGCCAAGTTCATCATGGACTATCTGTTCGGACGCGCCAATATCGGTCTCGCGTCGGCGGCCTCGATCGTATTGCTGGCCACCGTGCTGGCGATTCTCGCGCCGTTCTTCTACGCCCGCAGCCGCGCGGCGTTGCGCAAGGAGGCATGATGAACACGCTCAGTTCTCCGCTGAAAGGCGGCACGCCGGGTCGTGCACAAGGGCGTCGCCGTCGTGTGGCATTCACGCCGGCGCGTCTGGGTGTCTACGCGTTTCTGCTCACCGCCGCTGTGTTTTTTCTCCTGCCTCTCTACGTGATGCTCGTGACGTCGGTGAAGCCGATGAGCGAGATTCGCCTGGGCAACATGCTCGCTCTGCCGATGCATTTCACGCTCGATGCGTGGAGCGCGGCCTGGCAATCGGCTTGCACCGGACTCGACTGCAACGGTATTCAGGTGGGCTTCTGGAACTCGGTGCGCATCGTGGTGCCCAGCACGGTTCTCTCGATTGCGATCGGCGCCGTGAACGGCTATGCATTGTCGTTCTGGCGGCCGCGCGGCGCGGGCCTGCTGTTCGGCGTGCTGCTGATGGGCGCCTTCATTCCCGTGCAGGTGATGGTTTATCCGCTCGTACGCGTGCTGGCCAGCGTGCATCTGTTCAGCTCGCTGCCGGGCATCGTGGTGATTCACACGATCTTCGGCATGCCGGTGATGACGCTGCTGTTTCGCAACTACTATGCGTCGATTCCACAGGAACTGTTCAAGGCCGCGCGCATCGACGGCGGCGGCTTCTGGCGTATCTTCATGCAACTGATGCTGCCGATGTCCACGCCGATCATCGTGGTGGCGGTCATCATGCAGGTCACGGGTATCTGGAACGACTTCATTCTCGGCCTCGTGTTCGCCGGCACGAAGAACCTGCCGATGACCGTGCAACTGAACAACATCATCAACACCACTACCGGCGAGCGGCTTTACAACGTCAACATGGCGGCGACGATTCTGACCTCCATGGTGCCGCTCGCGGTCTACTTCATTTCGGGCCGCTGGTTTGTGCGCGGCATTGCGTCCGGCGCCGTCAAGGGATAGAGCGATGACACACGTGGCTAGTCTGAAAAATGCGCTGGCGAATGAAGCGGATAGGGCGCAAGCCGCCGGAACAACCGGTACGGCGAGTATTCCCGACGCGGCGGGCCTCACGAATCCGGCCAATGTATCGGTGCGCAATCTGACGATTCGCCTCGGCGCCAACACCGTGATCGAAAATCTCGATCTCGACGTGCAGGCGGGGGAGTTCGTCGTGTTGCTCGGGCCGTCGGGTTGCGGCAAATCCACCTTGCTGCACAGCATCGCCGGATTGATCGACGTGAGCGACGGCAGCATCGAGATCGCCGGTGAAGACATGACCTGGGCCGATCCAAAAGACCGCCGCATCGCGCTGGTGTTTCAGTCGTACGCCTTGTATCCGACCATGAGCGTGGAGCGCAACCTGTCGTTCGCGTTGCGCATCAACGGCACGCCCAAGGCGGAAATCGCACGACGCGTGACACGTGCCGCCGACATGCTGCAACTCGGGCCTCTGCTCAAGCGCAAACCGGCGCAACTCTCCGGCGGCCAGCGGCAACGCGTGGCGATCGGCCGCGCGATCGTGCGCGAAGCCGATGTGTTTTTGTTCGACGAACCGCTTTCGAATCTCGACGCCAAATTGCGCACCGAATTGCGCCGTGAATTGAAGCAACTGCACCAGCGTCTGGGCGCGACGATGATCTACGTAACGCACGATCAGGTCGAAGCAATGACGCTCGCCACCCGCATGGCGGTGATGCGCGGCGGCGTGATCCAGCAGTTCGGCACGCCCGCGGAAGTCTACGCGCGTCCCGACAATCTGTTTGTCGCGACTTTCCTCGGCTCGCCCGCGATGAATCTGCTCAAGGGCACGCTCGAATCACGCGACGGCTCGGTGTATTTTCGTACTGACCGCTGGCGCCTCGACGTCTCGGCGTACGCCTTCAAGAAACCACCCGCCGCGTCGTTGTCCTGCGTGCTCGGCGTGCGCGCCGAAGACGTCAAGCTGGGCGAAGGCCAGAGCGAGCAGGCAAAAGTTTCGCTGGTGGAGCCGATGGGCAACCACCGCGTCATCTGGCTCGACTATCATGACGTGCAGGTGGCGTCGATTGATCAGACCAGAACGCCAGTGGCGGTGGGAGACACCGTGGCGTTTTCGTTCGATAGCGCGCATGCCTCGCTGTTCGACGAAGCAAGCGGCGCGCGTTTATAGCGCGCAGCGCCGGCTTGCGGCGTCGTTGGATAGAACATGGCTTGACGGAGAACCGCGTGGCTACACTCAAGGATGTCGCGGCATTGGCCGGCGTGGGCATGTCGACCGCATCGCGGGCAATTTCCGGCAAAGGACCGATTTCGGCCGATGCCGCAGCCCGCGTCAAAGCGGCGATCGAAGCATTGAATTTCCGTCCGTCGTCGATCGGGCGAGCCATGGCGACGCAGTCGCTCGGCATGGTCGGTCTGTTCGTGCCGACCTTCTTCGGCTCGTACTACGGCACCATTCTGAAACAGACCGATACCGAATTGCGCGCGGTGCGCCGGCACGTCGTGGTGGCGACCGGCAGTGGCGAACTCTCGCCGCGCGAGCAGGCGATCGACGCCGTGCGTTATCTGATCGGCCGCGATTGCGACGGCGTGGTAGTGATCAGCCACGATCTGCTCGACGAAGACCTGATCATGCTGCACGCCATGCATCCGAAAATGGTGTTCCTGAACCGCGCGTTCGACCAGTTGCCCGACGCGTCGTTTTGCGCCGACCATCGGCGCGGCGGCGAGCTCGCGGCGCGCACGCTGCTCGATCATGGGCATCGCGACATCGCGGTGATTTCGGGGCCGTTCACCTCGTCGGATAACCGCATGCGGCTCGAAGGTTTCTTCGCGGCCCTGGCGACTGAAGGCATTGCGCGCGACGACGTCGTGCTGATCGAATCGGACTTCTCGCCGGAAGGCGGCTACGCTGCCACGCAGCACCTGCTCGAACAAAAGCGTCGTTTTACCGGGCTTTTCTGCGCGAACGATACGATGGCGGTGAGCGCGCTGGCGCGTTTTCACCAGGCCGGCATTTCGGTGCCGCACGAGATCTCCGTGATCGGCTACGACGACGATTATTCAGCGGCGTATGCCGCGCCCGGTCTCACCTCGGTGCACATTCCCACCGCCGAACTCACGCAGAACGCCGTGCGTTGGCTCGTCAACCAGTGCTATCGGACCGAGTGGGAGATCTTCCGCGAGTTTCCGGTGAGCGTGACGATGCGCGAATCGGTGGCGCAGGCGCCCGGCGCGACGGTGTCGGCCCGCAAGGCCGCGGGCGTGGAAAGCGCTTAAGTGCCGCTGCGCAGTTCCTGCTCGTAGCGCAGGCGCGCTTCTTCGTCGAGGCGCGTGTCTTCGAGTTCCTGCAGCACCGCGTCCAGATCGATTGGCGTGGTGTCGGCTTCGACGCGGCCGGTCAGTTTGGCCTCCACATGCAGCGCGCCCGCTTCGTAGAGGGCCCAGATTTCCTTGCCGTAGTTCGTCTCGAGCAAGGCCGGCGCGAAGCGGCCGAAATACGTCGCGAGATTGTTGACGTCGCGCTCGAGCATGGCCGGCGCTTCGAGATTGCCCGCGGCGTCCACGGCTTGCGGCAGGTCGATGATCACCGGGCCGTCGGCCGCCAGCAGGATGTTGTATTCGGACAGATCGCCGTGGATCATGCCGGCGCACAGCATGCGCACCACTTCATTGACGAGCCGCGCGTGCAATTCGAGCGCGCGCTCCTCGCTCATCTCGACATCGTTCAGACGCGGCGCGACGTTGCCGTCGGCGTCGGTGACGAGTTCCATCAGCAGGACGCCGTCGGTGCAGATGAACGGCTGCGGCACGCGCACGCCGGCGTTGGCGAGCTGGAACAGCGCGTCGACCTCGGCGTTCTGCCAGGCTTGCTCCTGGACTTCGCGGCCGTAGCGGCTGCCTTTTTCCATGGCGCGTTGCTGACGGCTGTTCTTGACCTTGCGGCCTTCGCGATACGACGCGGCCTGGCGGAAGCTGCGCTGCTTGGCGTCCTTATAGACCTTGGCGCAGCGCGTGGCATCGCCGCTACGCACCACGTAGACGGTGGCTTCCTTGCCGCTCATCAGCTGGGAGATAACTTCGTCGATCAGGCCTTCTTCGACCAGCGGGAGCAGGCGTTTGGGCGTCTTCATGCGGCCACCGGAGCGTGATGGGCGGCGCGGCGGCCATGTGGGGCCGGGTGCGAGGCGGGGAGGTGCGGGATTCGGGTCATGCGGGATTATAAGGGTTAGGCGGGCGTTGGCCGGAGTGCGAGGGTGACGAGCCCGGGTTTGGCTTTAAAAATCACGTGATGCTCGTTGCGTCCGGCGTCATCGAGAGGTGTAGGACGTTCGCCTGACGGCCGACCGTAAATTTATTGTAAATGTCTGCAACAATCATTTGCGGTTTTGGCGCCTCCAATTATTGGGCCGAGCGCTTAAACTCCGCAGCAATTAATGCGTTGCGGGGTGTGTGATGTTGGCGGTGTTCGCTGTTGCCTGTCCGATCTGTATCGTCGCGTTGTTCGGTTTCGCGCGGCATGTCGATCCGCTGACGGGGCATATCAAACGTTGAGGCGAAGGTTGAGGCGGAACGTGGCGGGTGTCGTTCTCGAGCCGGTCTCGCTGCAGCGCTTGCCTTCGAGTGCCGAGTCACGGCACGATGCGCGATAACCTAAGTTTGGGGCAGCATCGCGTATGGCAGATTTTCTGGGCAGGATCACGGCACGCATCGGCATGCTGAAGGGTGTGCTTCCGTTGAGCCGCGCCGGGGCAGCGCGCGATGCGCTGGCGGGCGTCCAGCTGGCGTCGATGGATATTCCGCAAGTGCTCGGCTACGCGCGTATTGCCGGCATGCCTGCCGTGACAGGGCTTTACACCGTTTTTCTGCCGCTTGTCGCGTTCGCGCTGTTCGGCGCATCGCGGCATCTGATCGTAGCCGCCGACTCGGCCACCGCCACCATCTTCGCGAGCCGGCTCTCCACCATGGCGCCGGCTTCGAGCGCCGAATACGCCGCGCTTGCCGGCATGGTCGCGCTCCTGACCGCCGCGCTGCTGCTCATTGCGCGCATTTTCAAATTGGGTTTTCTCGCCGACTTCCTGTCGCGCACGGTGCTGGTCGGCTTTCTCGCCGGGGTCGGCGTGCAAGTGGGAATCGCCATGCTCGGCGATATGACCGGCGTGCCGGGGCATGCCGCGAGCAGCGTCGCCCAGCTTGCGCTGGTGGTGCGCGAGTTGGCCCAGATCAATCTGCCCACGCTCGGCATTTCATTGCTGGTGGTGACTTCCATTCTGCTATGCAAGCGCTTCGCACCGCGTGCGCCGGTGCCGCTGGTCGCCGTCGTGGCGGGGATTGCCGCGAGCGACATCTACGGTTTTGCAGCACACGGTATCGCCGTGCTCGGTCCGGTCGCGGGGGGCTTGCCGCCGCTGCGCATGCCGTCGGTGACGTGGCAACAACTGCTCGACCTGCTGCCGGTGGCGGCCTCCTGCTTCGTGATGATCGTCGCGCAGAGCGCTGCGGCGAGCCGCGTCTTCGCCGAGAAATACCACGAGTCCGTCGATACCAACGCCGACTTGCTCGGCATCGCGGTGGCCAACGCGGCGGCGGCGTTCTCGGGCGCCTTCGTGGTCAACGGCAGTCCGACGCAAACGGCCATGGCCGATCGCGCCGGCACTCGCAGCCAGTTCGCGCAATTGATCTTCGCGGTGGTGGTGGTCGTGGTACTGCTGTTTTTTAGCCGCTTTCTGCAATACCTGCCGCACTGCATTCTTGCCGGCATCGTGTTTACGATTGCGATCGGGCTGATCAATCTGCAGACGCTGTTTGCGATTCGCCGCGAAAGTCCCGGCGAATTCACGCTGGCCGTGTTCACGGCCGCAGCCGTAGTGCTGATCGGTGTCGAGCACGGCATTCTGGTGGCCGTCGCCTTGTCGTTGCTGCGCCATGTGCGGCACAGCTACCGTCCGCATACGATGATTCTTGCCCCCGGTGAAGACGGCGTGTGGGTGCCGGTACCGGCCGCGCCGGGCATTCAGACTGCGCCGGGTTTGATGGTGTATCGCTTTGGCGCCGACCTGTTTTACGCAAACGACCACTTTTTTGTCGACGATATTCGCCGCCTGGTCGATCGTGCGCCGAGCCCGGTGCGTTGGTTCGTGGTCGATGCCAGCGCGATCACCGATCTCGACTATTCGGCCGCGCGCTCGGTGGGCGAGTTGTGCGAGACGCTCAAGCGTGAGGGCATCGAAGTGATCTTCGCGCGCGTGAACCGCTATTTACGCTCGGATATGGACCGGCACGGCATCACCGCGATTGTCGAGGAACGCTGCATTTTCAGCACCCTGCACGAGGCGCTGACCACCGCAGGCGTGGAGAAGCCCGATCAGCACGTGAAAGCGGCAACCTGAAGCTTTCTAACGTTCGCGGCACGCGGGACGATTAGTGATGCGCGGGGTCGTCGGCGAAAAAATGGCCGATGAAAAAACAGCCGCCCGCGAATGCAATGCCCAGCACGGCCACTGTCCAGGCGAGCGCGGTGCCGTGCCAGAGTCCGTCGAACCATTGATGAAGCTGCGCCATCAGCACGGCCGCATTGCCGCCGATGCGCTGCAGTTCGATCTGATAACGCGGATCGGCAATGCTGTAGGTGGACACGGCGCTGTCTGGCGGCGGCGTGAGCGCATAGATGATAGCTGCCGCGACCAGACTCACGAGCAGGCCTGCTGCGCCAGTCAGATAAAGCCGTTTTTGGAAGGGTGTGTACTTTGCTGCCTGGTTCGGGTCATGGCTGCCGCTCATCTTTGCTTATCCGCTTCACTCGTCATGGCGACAGTATCGCAGAGGCGTGGCGCGGTTCGAGGCGTGCTCAGTTTTTCGACGTCAGCATCTTGAGCCCGGCGATCCCGAACATGATCGCGAGCGAGCCGTCGAGCCAACGCCGGATCGCCACGTAGATGCGCCGTGCGGAATCGGTCGAAAACAGCACGGCATAACTGCTGAACACCGACACACCGATGCACATGCAACCGAGCACCACGGGCGCGGTGTGCGACATGCCGCCGGCGGGCGAGATGGCCAGCGAAACAATCGATAGCCACACTAGAATCGCCTTCGGATTGGTGAGATGCAGCAGCAGGCCGCGCAGATAAAGACGTTTGAGCGGCTCATCCGCGCGCGTCGTGCCGGTGGGCAGCGAGGCGGAGCGCAGCGCCGAACGCGCTGACCTGAAGCTGAGCCATAGCAGATAGAGTCCGCCGGCAATCTTGATCGCCACCAGACATTGCGAGTAAGTGGCGAGCACCGCCGACAATCCGAGCGACGCGAGCAGCGCCCAGAAGAACGAGCCTGACACGACGCCGAGCGCGAAGGTCAGCGCGGCGCGACGCCCCGCGCTCATCGCGAGCGACATGATCGCGAGGTTGCTCGGTCCCGGACTCGCCGTGCCGACGAAGTAGGCGCTATAGGCGATCAGGACATCGGCGGTGAGGAAGGAGGCGGCGGTCATGGGCAAGCTCGGCGGCAGAGTGGCGAACGGCGTGGTTCGCCGCGGTGTGCTTCGATGGACGTCGAGGCACGGGCACTGATTTTGCGCGTCGCCGGAAAAATCTCACAGATACAGTTGTTGCTCACTGTGACAGCACAATCGCGCCGATGCCCGACGCCCGATGCCGATCGTACAAACGCCGCTTAAACGCCCGCCGCCGCGCCGATGCAATCGGCCAAGGCTTGCGCCACCGCTTGCCGGCTATGTCGTGGACGCTGCACGAGTCCGATCTCACGGTGAAACGTCACGTCGCCCAGATCGAGCGCGCTGACGCCAGCGGGCCACTTCCCAAGCCCCGCCGTATTCGGAATCAACGCCACGCCGATACCGCGCGCGACGAGTTGCACGATGCCCTGCAACTCATCGAGTTCGATCACGTCGTGCACGTTCAGTCGCGAACGCCGCAGGAATCGGTCGACCAGTCTGCCGCCGAACGAAGTCCGGTCGTAGCGGATGAACGGCTCGCTCCTGAGCAGTTCACGCCATGAACGGCCGCCGCGCGCGAGCGCCTTCGGCGCGAGCAGCACGAACGCCTCCGTGACGAGCGTGCGCCATTCGAGTTCCGAGGGCAGCGCAAAGGGCGGCTTGATGATCACGGCGAGATCGAGCTCGCCTGAATCGACTTGCCCCAGCAAGCCCAGCGACACGCCCGGCACGACCCGAATCCGCCAGCCGGGACGGTCGTCGCGAAAGTGCGCGAGCGCGTCGGCAAGAAACGAGACTTGCGCGGACGCGATCGAGCCCATCCGCAGCATGCCGCTTTCGGCTCCGACGGCCCCGCGTTCGGAGAGCCGCGCGTAGAGCGTCATCATCTCTTCTGCAAGCGCGAGTGTTTCGCGACCTGCGTCGTTCAACGTGGCCGAGCGGCCGGTGCGGTCGAACAGTGCAAAGCCGAGTTCTTCTTCGAGCCGCTGCATTTGCGCGCTCACGGCGGATTGCGTCAGGCCGATGCGCGCGCCCGCGCCGGAAAACGTGCCGTACTGGCTGACGGCAATGAAAGTCTTGAGTTCGCTCAGCATCGTCGATTGATCGAAATTGGTGTTGGTCAGGTCAAATATATATCGTTTTTAACCAATTTTAGTCATGGTTAAACTGACGCTCTCCGGTGTGGCCCGGCATTCACGCCGGATTCACGGTTAAACCCACCGCAGTTGAAACCCCCCTAATCAAACAGCGAGCTTTTCCATCATGAGCGCTACCGACACTGTCCTGCCGCCGTTTCATCTGGCCTTTCCCGTTCACAGCATTGCCGCCGCCCGCGAGTTCTACGGCGAACTGCTGGGCTGCCCGGAAGGGCGCAGCTCGGAGGCGTGGGTCGATTTCAATTTTTACGGCCATCAGATCGTCGCTCACCTGGCACCGGAAGAAACCGGTCATCGTCAGACCAGCAAGGTAGATGGCGACGCCGTACCGGTTCGTCACTTCGGCGCGGTGTTGTCGATGGAGCAATGGCAAGCAGCCGCGGACAAGCTGCAGAAAGCGGGTATCGACTTCATCATCGAACCGCACGTGCGCTTCAAGGGCGAGGTCGGCGAGCAGGCGACCATGTTCTTTCTCGATCCGTCGGGCAATGCGCTGGAGTTCAAGGCGTTCGCCGATATGTCCTCGTTGTTCGCCAAATAAGACGCGCCAAGCCGATCCGCGGCGCAAATGAAAAGCCGGTCGCCCAACGGGTCGACCGGCTTTTTTATTACCGCGCGTTAAGTATTTGCTTTGCGCAATTTAATCCACGAGCATGGATCACGTCCCCGCCTCGACCAATGCGCGCCAGCATGGTGCCAACGGCGCGCATCTTCGGGCATCAAACGTTTGCACATCGGGTGGTCATGTCGCGCTCGAAACAGCCTGTACGCTTACATTAGCCTTCCTGACAATTCCGCCATTTTGGCGCCATGCAGGTGTTGGTGCCACCGATCTAGCATAAGCGCTAATTTTTCCATCCCTACCAGCATCTTCTCGGGCGCGTTTCATGTGGATTGTTAACGTTGCGCTTAAGCGGCCATACACGTTCATCGTGATGGCCATTCTGATCTTGCTGGCGACGCCGTTCGTGCTGTTGACCACGCCGGTCGACGTGTTGCCGGAAATCAATATTCCGGTGGTCAGCATCATCTGGAATTACACAGGCTTGTCGGCCGAAGACATGGCCAACCGCATCACGTCGGTCAACGAGCGCAGCCTGACCACCACGGTCAACGACATCGAACACATCGAGTCGCAGTCGCTCGCGGGCATCGCGATCCTGAAGATCTTCCTGCAACCCAGCGCGAACATCCAGACCGCGATCGCGCAGACGGTGGCGGTCGAACAGGCGCAGCTCAAGCAGATGCCGCCGGGCGCCACACCGCCGCTCGTGATCAGCTACTCGGCTTCGAGCATTCCGGTGATCCAGCTTGGCCTGTCGAGCCCGAAACTCTCCGAGCAGGCGCTCAACGACACGGCGCTGAACTTCCTGCGCCCGCAGCTCGTGACGATTCCCGGCGCCGCCGTGCCGTATCCCTACGGCGGCAAATCGCGTTTGATTTCGGTCGACCTCGATACACGCGCCTTGCTCGCCAAAGGCCTGACACCGTCCGACGTGGTCAACGCCTTCAACGCGCAAAACCTGATTCTGCCGACCGGCACGGCCAAGATCGGTCCGAAGGAATACACGATCAACATGAACGGCTCGCCCGCCACGGTGGAGGGCCTCAACGACATTCCGGTGCGTACGCTCAACGGTGCGACCACGTATCTGCGAGAGGTGGCGCACGTGCGCGACGGCTTCTCTCCGCAGACGAATATCGTGCGGCAGGACGGTCATCGCGGCGTACTGATATCGATCCTCAAGAACGGCAGTGCTTCCACGCTGTCGATCGTCAATACGCTGCGGGGTATCTTGCCGAATGCGCAATCGGCATTGCCGCCCGACCTCAAGATCACGCCGCTGTTCGATCAGTCCGTGTTCGTCAAGGCGGCGGTGCAGGGCGTGGTGCGTGAGGCGCTGGTGGCCGCCGCGCTGACCGCCGCGATGATTCTGCTGTTTCTCGGCAACTGGCGCAGCACCTGCATCATTGCGATCTCGATTCCGTTGTCGATCCTGTCTTCGCTGATCGCGCTACACGCGCTTGGGCAGACCATCAACATCATGACGCTTGGCGGCCTTGCGCTAGCGGTCGGGATTCTGGTGGACGACGCGACGGTGACGATCGAGAACATCGAACGGCATCTGCATATGGGCACGAATCTGCACGACGCCATTCTGGACGGCGCGGGCGAAATCGCGATTCCCGCGCTGGTGTCCACCTTGTGTATCTGTATCGTGTTCGTGCCGATGTTCTTCCTGACCGGCGTGGCACGTTACCTGTTCGTACCGCTTGCCGAAGCGGTGGTGTTCGCGATGCTCGCGTCCTACATTCTGTCGCGCACGCTGGTGCCGACTCTAGCGATGCTGTTGATGGGCCACGCGCACAAGCCGAAAGAGGGCGCGAAGCCGAATCTGTTCATGCGCCTGTATCGCCGCTTCGATCGCGGCTTCGAGCGGATGCGCGCGGGCTACATTATGATTCTGAGCAGCGTGCTGGTGCGCCGTGGTCTGTTCGGCAGTCTGTTTCTCGGCTTTTGCGTCGTCTCGATGGGCTTGATTTTCGTGCTCGGCGAGGACTTTTTCCCAAGCGTCGATGCGGGCGACATTCGTCTGCACATGCGCGCGCCGACCGGCACCCGTATCGAGGAAACCGCGCGTCTGGCCGACCAGGTGGAAAACGTGATTCGCGAGGTGGTGCCCGAGAAGGAACTCGGCACGATCCTCGACAACCTCGGGCTGCCGTATAGCGGTATCAATCTCTCGTACAGCAACTCGGGCACGATCGGCACGCTCGACGGAGAAATACAGGTCGCCCTGAACGAAGATCACGAGCCTTCGCAAACCTACATGGACAAGCTGCGAGCGGTTTTACCGCAGCGTTTTCCGGGCACCGAGTTCTTTTTCCAGCCGGCCGACATCGTCACGCAGATTCTCAACTTCGGCTTGCCCGCCGCCGTGGACGTGCAGATTTCCGGCGCGAATCAGGAAGGCAATTTCGATGTCGCGCGCAAGCTGCTGAAACAGGTGCGGATGATCCCCGGCACCGTCGATACCCATATCCAGCAAAAACTCGATGAACCGGCCATCAATCTTCAGATGGATCGCACGCGCCTGCAGCAACTCAATCTCAGTGCGAGCAACGTGGCGCAGAACGTGCTCATCTCCTTGTCGGGTAGCTCGCAAACGTCGCCGGGTTTCTGGTTCAACAACAAGAACGGTGTTGAATACAGTGTCGCGGTGCAGACACCGCAGTATCAGATTTCGTCGATCGATGAACTGCTGCGCACGCCGGTGTCGGGGTCGGGCACTGGGCCGACGCAACTGCTCGGCAATCTGGTGCGCGTCTCACCGCAGAACCAGTTCGCGGAAGTCACGCACTACAACATCAAGCCGGTGATCGACCTGTATGTGAGCGTCGAAGGACGCGACCTGGGCAGCGTGGCGGACCAGGTCGACAAGCTGGTGAGTCAGGCACGCGCCTCGCTGCCGCGCGGCAGTCAGATCACCGTGCGCGGTCAGGTGCAGACCATGCGTAGTTCGTTCTTTGGCCTGGGCGTCGGCGTGGCGATGGCGATCGTGCTGGTGTATCTGCTGATCGTGGTGAATTTCCAGTCGTGGGTGGATCCGCTGATCATCGTTAGCGCGTTGCCGGCGGCGCTGGCCGGGATTGTCTGGATGCTGTTTCTAACGGGCACGCATCTGAGCGTGCCTGCCCTGACCGGCGCGATCATGACGATGGGCGTGGCGACCGCCAACAGTATCCTGATGGTGTCGTTCGCGCGCCAGCGGCTGTCGGCCGGCGCACCGCCCTTGACCGCCGCGCTCGAAGCCGGTGCAAGCCGGATCAGGCCGGTCCTGATGACGGCCTTCGCGATGATCATCGGCATGATTCCGATGGCGCTCGGTCTCGGCGAAGGCGCTGAACAGAACGCGCCGCTGGGCCGCGCGGTGATCGGCGGCTTGCTGTTCGCGACGGTGTCCACGCTGTTTTTCGTGCCGCTGGTGTTCGCGGGCATTCATAGCCGCCTCGCCCGCCGCCATGGCGGTGACGGCGGCGCCGATGACGCGAACAATCACGGCGACGGCAATCAACATGGCGATGGCCACGACGGCCCCGCGCCGGATCACGGCGGCGCTGGCAAGCCCGCGTAAAAGTTAAATGACGGCTGACTGAAATGACCGAAAAGACCCATGCATCGCTAGCGATTCCCTCGCGAGACACCGAAGGCGGCCACGCCTTGCCGTCGCGCCACCGTGAATGGAAGCGCGCCAAGATCGCCGTCTGGATCGTGCTGGCGCTGCTTGCCATCGGCGCATTACGCACGGTGATCGCGAACGTGCTGCAGAACCGTACCGTCGAGGCGACCACCAGGCAGAACGCCGCCCAGTACGTCAACGTGGTAAGCCCGACGCAGACCGACGGCGGCGGCAATACGCTGTTGCCGGGCACTCTGCGCGGCTACGTCGAGTCGCCGATCTATGCGCGCTCGACCGGCTATCTGCTGCACTGGTATGCGGATATCGGCGCGCGCGTGAAGCAGGGTCAATTGCTCGCCGACCTCGATACACCGGAAGTCGACCAGGAACTGGCGCAGGCCCTGGCACAGCGTCAGCAGACCAGTTCGAGCCTCGGCCTCGCCAAAAGCTCGCTGGAGCGCTGGCAGCAATTGCGTCAACGCGATGCGGTTTCGCAGCAGGAACTCGACGAGCGTCAGAGCACTTATACGCAGGATGTCGCCAATCTCGCCGCCGCCGATGCCAACGTGAAGCGCCTGCAGCAACTCGAATCGTTCAAGCGGATCGTCGCGCCGTTCGCGGGCGTGGTGACGCAGCGCAACGTCGACGTCGGCGACCTGATCGATGCGGGCAGCGGCACGAGTCGCGCGCTGTTCGCACTGGCACAGTCGGACCCCTTGCGTGTCTATGTGCAATTGCCGCAGGCGTATGCGCAGAATGTGTCCGTCAACCAGCAGGTGGTGGTGACACAGGCCGAATTGCCGGGGCAGCAGTTCCACGGCACGATCACGCATATCTCCGGCGCGATCGACGTGGCCACGCGTTCGTTGCAGGTCGAAGTGACGCTGCCCAACCCCGACGACAAGCTGCGGCCCGGCGCGTATGTGCAGGTCGCGGTGCCGGCGGCCCTTCACGCAAAATTGATGGTGCCGGGCAATGCGCTGCTGTTTCGCGCGGAAGGTCCGCGGATTGCCGTGGTCGATGCACAAGGCAACGTGCAGTTGCACAAGGTCGTGATCGCGCAGGACCTGGGGCAGTCGCTGGAAATCGAAAGTGGGATCGCGGCAAACGACAAGGTGATCATCAACCCGAGCGATTCGATTGCGGACGGCGATCACGTGCAGATCGCGCAGCCGCAGAAGAACGCCAAGGGGGCGTCGTGAAGTTGACGCGGTCCCGTCGGACTCTTACCACCGTTGCCGCGACGACGGGCGCGGCCTTGCTGGCCGCCTGTACCGTCGGCCCCGATTATCATCGGCCCGAAGCAGAAGCACCGCCCGCCTGGCAAACCGACTCGTACTGGCGGGTCGCCGAACCCTCGCATGCGCCGATGTCGCCCGACTGGTGGGGCACCTTCGGCGATCCGACGCTGGCCACGCTGGAAAGCCAGGCGCTGGCGCAGAATCAGACGCTGGCCGCAGCCAGCGCGCACTATGCGCAAGCCCAGGCGACGCTTGCGAACAACCGCGCGCAGCAGATTCCCGAAGTCGACCTCGCAGCGCAAGGATCGCGCTTCAGGATTTCGCAGAGCCGCCCGCAGACGAATTACGGCACACCGACTGTGTCGACCGTGCAGAACAACGTGCAACTCGGCCCGACGATCAGCTATGACACCGATCTATTCGGCCGGATACGCCGCGAAGTGGAAGGCGCGGCGGCCTCCGCGCAGCAGTCGGCAGACGACCTCGCCAACGCGCGCCTCGTGCTGACCACCGACCTCGCCACCGACTATTTTTCACTGCGCGAGTTCGACGCCGAGATCAACGTGCTGAACGAATCGGTGAAACTGCAGCAGAAGGCGCTCGATTACGTTACCTCCGAACACGATCTCGGCTCGGTATCGGGCCTCGACGTGTTGCAGCAGAAGTCGCTGCTCGACTCGACCAGGGTGCAGGCGCAACTCTTACTGAATCAGCGCGCGCAGTTCGAACACGCGATTGCCGCGCTGGTCGGCGTGCCCGCGCCCCAGTTCGCAATCGAGCCCAAGGTGCTCGACACACAGGTACCGGCGATCCCGCTCGGCGTGCCGAGCGACGTGCTGCAACGCCGCCCCGACGTGGCCTCGGCCGAGCGGGCGATGGCGGCGGCGAACGCGCAGATCGGCGTGGCCAAAGCGGCGTTCTTTCCAAGCCTGACGCTTGCGCCGAGCATCGGCTGGGAAGCCACGCAATTCGCCGGTCTGCTGAGCGCGCCCACCTTGATGTGGACGCTCGGCGCGGCAGTGGGGCAGGTGCTGTTCGACGGCGGCCGCCGCGAGGCCAACGTGAAGTACGCGAGCGCGGGCTACCAGGCCACCGAGGCGAATTATCGCCAGACCGTGCTCACCGCATTCCAGCAGGTACAGGACGGCATCACCGGGCTGTCGGTGCTGGACGGCGCGGCGAAACAGTCGCATGAGGCGGTGTCCGATTCGCAGCGGCTTCTCTCGCTCGCGAACGACCGCTATTCGGGCGGCCTCGTTGCCTACCTCGATGTGATTACCGCACAGCAGTCGCTACTGACTGCCGAGCGCCAGGACGTGCAGATTCACGGCCAGCAGATGACCTTGTCGGTATCGCTGGTGAAGGCGCTGGGCGGCGGCTGGGACGTCGGCACGGACCTGTCGGACCAGTCGAAACCCGCGCAGACCGACACCACGAAGGAGGCGATGGCGCCCGCCCGGTGAGCCGCCAGATCATGATGCAACCGTCCAGTTACCAGCACGCACAAGGGATGCCAGGCGTTTCGTATAATGCAGACACAAGGGGACGCGCATGAAATTGCTGATCGTTGAAGACGAGCACAAGGTGGTGGACTACCTGCGCTCCGGCTTGACTGAACAGGGTTGGGTCGTCGACGTCGCGCTCGACGGCGAGGAAGGCATGCATCTGGCCACCGAATTCGATTACGACGTGATCGTCCTGGATGTGATGCTGCCCAAACGCGACGGCTTCAGCGTGCTGAAGGCGCTGCGCATGCGCAAGTCCACGCCGGTCATCATGCTGACCGCGCGCGATCACGTGAACGACCGCGTGCGCGGTTTGCGCGAAGGCGCCGACGACTACCTCACCAAACCTTTTTCATTCCTCGAACTGGTCGAGCGCCTGCATGCGCTCGCGCGCCGCACCCGCTCGCAGGAATCCACGCTGATCTCGGTCGGCGACCTGTTCGTCGACCTGATCGGCCGCCGCGCTACCCGCGACGGCGTGCGCCTCGATCTGACCGCGAAGGAATTCCAGCTGCTTAGCGTTCTGGCCCGTCGGCAAGGCGATATTCTCTCGAAGACGGCCATCACCGAACTCGTCTGGGACGTCAATTTCGACAGTCATACCAACGTGGTCGAGACTGCCATCAAACGATTGCGCGCCAAGCTCGACGGCCCGTTCTCCTCGAAGCTGCTGCACACGGTGCGCGGCATGGGTTACGTGCTCGAAGTGCGCGAAGAGGCAGAACAGATATGAACCGCTCGATTGCCCGTCGTCTCGCGTTGATGTTCGCGCTCGTGGCACTGTCCGTGTTCACGCTGGTCGGCACCGGGCTGTTCCTGGTGTTGCGTACCCAGCTCGAACACCATCTGCGCGAGTCGCTCGACGATCGCGCGCAGATTGCGCGCATCATCGTTTATCACGCGGTGACGCCGGAGAAGTGGCGCATGGCGCGCGAAAAGCTCACCGACATGACGCCGCACGACCGCAGTACGCTGTACTCGATCACGAGCAGCGATCCGTCGTTCCATTACGGCCAACCGGTCGACGGGTCCGAGGTGACCAGTTGGTCCGGCGGCTACACGCGCGTGACGCCCGCGGGCGGCGGCCAGGACATGCTGACCGCCACGGTGTCGATCCCGGCTAACGGCGCACGGCCGCCGGTGCAATTGCAGGTGGCCGCGAGCTATTCCCCCAACATTCGCACCATGCGCGTATTCGGCTCGGCGCTCGCCGCGCTGTCGGCGCTCGGCAGTCTCGCCGTGCTGCTGCTCAGCTATTCGGTGACCCGGCTCGGCCTCGCGCCGCTCACGCGCCTCACGCGCGACGCCTCGGCGGTGAGTCCGAACAACCGCTCGCAGCGATTGAATACGGCCTTCCTGCCGCTCGAACTGAACGATCTGGCCAATTCCTTCAACGGCGCACTGGAGCGTCTCGACGGCGCATATGGGCGGCTCGAATCGTTCAACGCCGACGTCGCGCATGAACTGCGCACGCCGGTGACGATTCTGATCGGCCAGACCGAAGTGGCATTGACGCGTAATCGTTCGGTCGACGATCTGCGCCATACGCTGCAATCGAACCTCGAAGAGTTCGAGCGCATGCGCGCAATCATCAACGACATGCTGTTCCTGGCGCGCGCCGATCAGGGCGAACGGGCGACGGGACTCATCGAGGTATCGCTCGCGGCCGAAGTCGCGCATACCCTGGAGTTTCTGGAGATTCCGCTCGAAGAGGCGCGCGTTCATGCGAACTTGCGCGGCGACGCCATGGCGCGTGTGAACCGCTCGCTATTCGGCCGGGCCTGCACGAATCTGCTGATGAACGCGATCCAGCACTGCGCGCCCGGCGCGGCAATCAGTGTGACGATCGTGCGCGACGAAGATCAGGTGCGCGTGGTCGTGGCCAATCCGGGCGAGCCGATCGAGCCCGGCGTGCTCGAGCATCTGTTCGACCGGTTCTATCGCGCGGAAGTCTCGCGCACGAATAGCCGTGAAAATCATGGGCTGGGTCTGGCCATCGTCAAGGCAATCGCCGAGATGCATCGCGGCTCGGTATCGGCCCACAGTGCGCACGGCGTCAATAGCTTTGCATTTTCGATCGGCGTTTTGCGCGCGGAGAACAGCGCCCCGAGCGCGCGCCAGAATGCCGGAGCATCGACGGCTGAGGCCGGTGCCTATTCGTCGCTGGCGAAGGGCAAGTCGGCCTGAACCGGCAGACGCCGTGGCGGGGTCACCGCGTTGGCCGGCGTCAATGCGCTCACTCGCACACCCAGAAGCCGCAGCTTGCGGTTCAGCTCCACTCGCCGCAAACACTCGGTGGCCGCACGGCGGATTTCGGTGGCGTCGGCCGTCGGGGTGTCCAGCGTCAGATCGCGCGTGACCGTGCGGAAATCGTCGTAGCGCAGTTTGATGCCCACGGTTCGCCCCACATAGCCCTTGCGCACGAGATCTTCCGCGACCCGCACGCACAAGCCCGTGAATGAACTGGACAGTGCCGGCCGGTCATGACGCGGATGCAGATCGCGCTCGAAGGTCGTCTCACGGCTCATCGATTTGGGTTCCGATTCGACCACGACCGGCCGCTCGTCGTAACCCTGCGCAACCTGCGTGAGCCACGCGGAATAGCTGCGCCCGAAGTGATCCTGCAGCAGTCCCGCATCCGCCGCCGCCAGGTCGCCGACCGTGGCGAGGCCGAGTGCCGTCAGTTTCTCGGCCGCCTTCGGGCCGATTCCATTCACCTTGCGCACCGGCAGCGGCCATACGCGCAGCGGCACGTCGGCCGGCGTGAGAATCGTCAGGCCGTCGGGCTTATCGAGTTCGGAGCCGATCTTCGCCAGCAGTTTGTTGGGCGCCACGCAAATGGAGCAGGTGAGGCCGGTGGCCTGATTGACTGCCTCTTTGATGCGCGCGGCGATCTCGCTCGGCTCGCCCGGCAACTCGGTCAGATCGATATAGATTTCGTCGATGCCACGATCTTCGATGCGATCCGTGAAACTCGCGACCGCTGTTTTGAAGAGACGCGAGTAGTGGCGATACGAGTCGAAATCGGTGGGCAACAGAATCGCGTCGGGTGCGAGGACGGCCGCCTTCATCATACCCATTGCCGAGAAGACGCCGAGCGCGCGAGCCTCGTAAGTGGAGGTGGTCACCACGCCGCGACCCGCATAGTCGCGCAGTTTCGCGAAACGGCGACTACCGTCTTCCAGCGTTTGCGGCACGCCGTTGCGGCCGCCGCCGATCACGACGGCCTGACCACGTAGTTCCGGATAGCGCAATAACTCGACGGACGCGTAGAACGCGTCCATGTCGAGGTGCGCGATGCGGCGGCTGGCAGAACTCATGTTGGACAAAAACGAATGACAGGAACGACGACAGCGGTGGATGCGGCACGCGATGCTCTGCCGCCAAACCGTCATAGTACCTTGCCACGCGCGGCGCCATGCACTCCCGAAGCGTTCAGCACCCGGATCGTGTGAGGGCCGGTTTAACAATCCTTAAGGCCTGAATCGGAACGACGCGCTCGCCGGCGGCTTAATTATTCTGAACCTGCCTTCGGCGGGCAACCTCGCGGGGATCGGGCGGATCGCACGTTGCACAGGCCAATACGCTGCGGTACCTGTGCTAAATGGGCGTCGATTAGCGAGCTTTAACAATATTTCAGCGGCTTCGCGGCGCAACGCAGACTAACATTTTGTCGTTGCAACATGGTCCTCATCGCCGTCGTCATCAAATCCATTCTCAGGATGTCCATCATGCGAATTTCCACACTCGCCGCCACTTGCGCCGTTCTCGCACTACTCTCGAACGCCGCCATCGCTCAAAGCACGTCCGACACTGCCGCATCGCAAGCCGCACCAGCCACGAGCAAGGCGGATGCGCGCCAGCACAACCGCCAGTTGTCGAAAGCCGTGCGTCACGCGCTGCATTCGACCAAAGGCCTGACCTCCAGCAACATCGCGGTGCTGGTCAAGGGAGGCACGGTGTCGCTGGTCGGCACCGTACCTGACTCGAAGCAGATCGACGTGGCAGGCGACGTGGCTAAACGCGTTCCGCAAGTGAGCGATGTCGACAATCGTCTGATCGTCGAAGAAGAAGGCGCGCAATAAGCGCCGCCTCTCGCGCTCATTGCCCTCGATCACTTCAAGGAACCCACCATGGAAACAGATGCGATCACGCTCAGGCATCATACGATTCGAGCAAACGGCATCCGGCAACATTATCTGGACGCGGGCAGCGGTCCGGTTGTCGTGCTGCTGCATGGCTTCCCGGAGACCAGCTTTGCGTGGCGATATCAGATTCCCGTGCTGGCGCGCCACTATCGCGTGATTGCGCCGGACCTGCGCGGTTATGGCGAGACCGACAAGCCGGGCTCGGGCTACGACAAGCGCAATATGGCACTGGATATCGTGCGACTGCTGGATGAACTCGGTATCGGCAAGGTCGCGCTAGTTGGGCACGACCGTGGCGCGCGCGTAGCGACGCGCCTGACCAAGGATCATCCGGAACGGGTCGACCGGCTGGTCGTGATGGACAACGTGCCGACGCGCGTGGTGGCGCAGAACATGAATCCGCAGACCGCGCGCGCTTACTGGTTCTTCCTGTTCCATCTGGTTCCGGATCTGCCGGAAACGCTGATCGCGGGCAAGGAAGAGGTGTGGCTGCATCATTTCTTCGCGGACTGGTGCTACAACCCGCACACCATCGAAGGCGCCGATTTCGAAACCTATGTGAAGGCCTACAAGCGGCCGGGCGCGGTGCGCGGCGCGATGTCCGACTATCGGGCGAACTCCGAGGACGTCGCACAGGACCTGGTCGACGCCGACGTCAAGATTGCCTGCCCGACGATGGCGCTGTGGGGCGAGGACTTCTATGCCGTGGGCGGCATGTTCGACATGAAGGCCGTGTGGGAAGGCATGGCCACGCATTTGCGCGCGGAGCCGATTGCCCAGTGCGGACATTTACCGCAAGAAGAGCAGCCCGAGCGCGTCAACGCGTTGCTGGTGGATTTTCTGCGCGGCTGGAACGGAAGCTGATCGTTCCACGCTGAACGGAGGGTCGACGGGGCCACCGGGTCGATGACCGGTGGCCCCGTTGGCTTTTGGCGCTATTAGCGTAGCGAGTTCGCGCCCGTCCCTGGAGATAGTCGAGAAGAAAGATCGTCGAGGTCGTGAATTTCGTGCAGACGTGCTGGGGCAATCGGGGTGGCGTGGCGAGTAAACGCTCCCGCCGCGAAAGCTGCGGTAACCACCCAGCGAAGACTTAGTTGAACCGGTAGCTCACGCCGATCTGTACCACTGGGTAAAGTTTGTAGCGGTCCACCTTGTCGCTGATTTTCCGCTCTTCGTCGTCGATGTTCGATTGGGTCGTAAACATCGAGTAGATCGCCGGGACACTGTAGTTCGTGCGCGGACGGCCATATGCCACGCCGAGATCGAGTGTCAGGCCGAAGCCTTTCGACACTGGCTTGTGACCGAAACCGATACCGAGGTAGGGCATGACGCGCGGCAGTGTGACCGTGGCCGACGGCGCCGTGCTCACGGCCGGCACGAAGTCGTCGCCGATCTTGTAGTTGCCTTGTGCGTTGGGCACGGCGTGGGCCGTCAGTTCGTCGTCGTTGATGAGGGCGCCGGCCGTCACGCGAAAGCTGCTCGAACTGAAGGGAAACAGATCGAGATACAGGCCGCCTTGCAGCAGCTTGAGATGACCGTCGTATTCGTTGTCGTTGACGTTGACCGAATGCGACAAACCGAACCCTTCGAATTCCGCGTGCACGCCGGACCACGTATTGAGCGGCAAGGCTACGCCGGCTCCGGCACCCAAGGTGCCGCCGTGGACATACACCTCCTGCGCCTCTACTGTTGCTGCCATCGTCATCGCCACCACGGCGATCAGAGCCGCATTTTTTACCTGTTTCACCGCACCATCTCCCGACAAGGGTCATTTTCGTGCGCTGACTTTACGGTTTAACCATGCGGTTCAAATGGATGAATAGCGGCCGGAAACACGGGCTCTTCGCGCTCAAGTTCTGGTGCGCGACGAAACCGGAAGTTATGACCTGTAAGTCCTGCCAAACAGGCGATTCAAATCCATCGACCAAGCAGAATAAGCCTGTTTTAAAGGGCTAATCGTTAAATTGCCGGTCGTCGCGTGCTTTGATAATTAGCCATCCGATGACCCGTTCGCCACGCACACGGCGGTCAGAAAAACGAGTCTATTCGTCTGAATAAAGAAGCGTGTGGCGCTTCGTTTCGCGTGTGTCGTCAGAGTGTGTGTGCACGACCGGCTTTCTGAATCTGGAGTAGTTATGTTTGTGTCTCAAACGCCGAAGTCGTTCGGTTTCGTATTGGCTATGGCCGCAACCATGGTGGTGAGCGGCTGTGGCGGTGGTGGTTCGGGTAGTAGCAGCGGTGGTGTCAGCGTGCTGAAGCTGTCATCGGCGGTGCAGAGCGAGCATGTGGCGCGCTATGCAGGCGCCTTCGGTATGTTGTCGGGGCCGGGTGTCGCGGCGATCTATACGTCCGTGGTGCAGTCGTTGGTAAGCGGTGTGACTGCCGCCAGCGCAAATACGACGACGGCCTGCGCGGCAAGCGGCTCGATCGGGATTGCCACGCAAGGCGCGGCTGCGAGCGGGCTGCAAAACGGCGAGACCGCCACGGTCAGCTTCAATCAATGCGTGGGCCAGGTCAAGGCGCCGGGTGTGGCCGACAATGCCGCGATCAGCGGTTCGGTCAGCGTGCAGATGACGAGCGTGCAAGGCCTGGTTGGCAATGCCGCGAGCAGTTGGTCGTACAGCGCTGTCGAAACGGCCAATGCGTTGACGCTCACGTCGACGAACGGCACCACGGTGGTGAACGGCACGGTCAGCTACACGATGAGTTACGACGCGACAACCGGCATTACCACCACGACCGCGAGCGCGCCGAGCGTCACGCTCAACCGGACGCAGACCGCCGGTTCCGGCAGTATCAGCGGCAATATCACGATCACTTCGCTCACTTATTCGCGCGTGCATGGCACCGATCCGGTGACGGACACGCTCGCCACCAGCGGCAATATCAGCGTGAGCGCGGCGGATGCGACGATCGCCTTCAATGTGGCGACGCCGACGCCGGTCACGCTCAGCAACGGTGACGTGCAGACCGGCGTGATCCAGCTGTCGACGAGCGATACGGTCGAGACCATCACGGCCGCGAATGCATCGACCGTCAGTATCACGGTGACATCGAACGGGCAGACGGGAAATTACACGGAAACCGTGGACGATTTCCGTTCGCTGACGGGCGGCTGAACCAAAGCCTGGCCACCTGCCAGCAGAGGGGTGGACGAGGCGGCAAGCCCAGTGGCGATCTGGGCGATCGACCGGTTGCCGCCCCGTCTGAGCGAAACGTGTGGAGCGAAGCGAGTGAAGCGAAGCGCTTATTGCTTGATGCCTTCAGCCTGAATGTGCAGCGTGGTTTGCATCTTGAAGCCGTAGGTCTTGCCGAAGTCGATGCCGAAGTCGTCGCGATTGAACGTCGCGGTCGATTCCGTGCCGCAGACTTCGCGCTTGAGCATCGGATTCACGAAGCACTTGAACGATTCGATCTTCAGGTTGACCGGCTTGGTGATGCCGTGCATCGTCAGCGTGCCGATCACTTCAACGGGCTTGTCGCCGTCGAAGCGGATCTGCGTGCCCTTGTAGGTTGCCGTCGGGTACTTCGTCACGTCGAAGAACTTGTCGGTGACCAGTTCGGCGTCGAGCTTGTCGTTGCCGATATCCACCGAGCTCATGTCGATCGTCACGTCCACCGTGCCGGTTTTCGCCGCGCGATCCAGCACCACGGTGCCGCTGCTCTTCTTGAACTTGCCGCGCCAGATCGACATGCCGCCGAAGTGATCGGTCTCGAAGCTCGGGTAGGTGTGGGTCGGGTCGAGCTGATACGTATCGGCTGCCATGGCGTTGAACGACAAGGCGGCGGCCAGCGCGCCGGCGGCGAGCAGGAATGATTTCTTCAAGATGTTCTCCAGGTTTTCAGAAAGTGTTGCGACGCTTCGTGTGTCGAGTTACTTCTTCGAAGCGACGATGTGAAATTTGATGACGACCTCGTCGGCAACCACCGACGTGTCTTTCCATTCGCCCGTGCCGACGTCGAACTGCGAGCGCTTGATCGGCAACGAGCCGTCGAAGGTTTGCGTGGCGCCCTGGCTCGCGATCGTGACGGGCACGACAACGGTTTGCGACTTGCCCTTGATAGTGAGCTTGCCGGTGATCCTGTACTGGTTGCCGCCGGCCGGCGCGATCGCGCTCGACACGAAGGTGGCTGCCGGATAGGTCGCGCTATCGAACCATTCCTTGCCCTGGGCCTGCCTGTTGTAGTCGTCCGCGCCGAGGTCGTAGCTGCCGGTGTCGATCGACACGTTGGCGCTGCCGGCAGTGGGCCTGGCGGGATCGAAATTCAGTTGCGCGGAAAACTTCCTGAACTTGCCGTCGACCGGCACGTTCATCTGTCTGGTGGTGGCAATGACGCTGCTTTTGCTCGCGTCGACGTCGGCGTGCGCGAGGCCTGCGCCGAGCAACGAGAGGGCGACGAGACCGGCGAGCGTCGCGCGGGAGGCGGAGTGTGCGAGAGTGGATTTCATGGTGGTACGCATCCTATCGAACCCAGGTGCTTTGATTGCACGTTGTTGGGAATTAGATTGCCAACCAGCTGTAGCCAATCGGCGGCTACTTCAGGAACGGGATCATTCGGGCAAGGAGTCCGTCGCGGTCGACGAACTGGTGTTTGAGCGCCGCCAGTACATGCATGGCGACCAGCACGAGCAAGGTGTAATTGAGCAGCACGTGCACGGTGCGCAAGCTGGCCTTGAGCGCCTGATCCGGGCCGATGAAGGTCGGCAGCGGCACGATGCCCAGATACACCACCTGAATGCCGGCAGCGGAGCTGTAGAAGTAGCCGGACAGCGGAATGGCCAGCATCAGCACGTACAGCACGCCATGCACGAGATGGGCGGCGGCCTTTTGCCATGTGGGCGTCGCGCTATCGAGTGCGGGTGCACGGTGCGTCGCGCGCCACAGCACGCGGACCACGGCGAGCGCGAAAACCGTCACGCCGATCCACTTGTGCCACGAGAAATACTTCAGCTTGGTGGGCGTGAAGCCGGGAATGTCGGTCATGGTCCAGCCGAGATAGAAGCCGCAGAGAATCAACAGGGCAATCAGCCAGTGCAGCGCAATCGCGCCGCCGTGGTATCGCTGCGGATCGGAAGGACGGGAATTCATTCGTTCGGGCTCGTGGGTCATGAAGGTGTCGCAGGTGAATGCGGATAGTAGGGATGCCAATGAAAACTGAATAGGCGGGTGGAGAGGAACAGATTGTTGTCGCCGTGAAGGTAATCCGGCCACGATAGAAGCGACAGGACGGCGGGAATGGTGAGATCGGGGCGGCACTGTGTTAATTTGCCGGCTAGACCAATACGGGGAACTCAATCGATGAACAGCACGGACAGGAACGGCATTGCCCTGGGCGCGGATTTTCTCCGCCACGAGACGGCGACAGCCGCGAGCGACACGGAAGGCTATATGGAGCACGACGCCGCCGTTTATCGCACCCTGCTCGAATCGACCCGGGCCATCCCGTGGAAGATCGATTGGGCGACCATGGAGTTCGCCTACATCGGTCCGCAGATCGAAACCCTGCTGGGATGGGCACCCTCAAGCTGGAAGACCGTGCAGGACTGGGCCGCGCGCATGCATCCTGAAGACCGCGACAAGGTGGTCAATTTCTGCGTCGCTCAATCGCAGGCGGGCACCGACCACGAAGCGGACTATCGCGCGTTGACGAGCGCGGGCGAATACGTCTGGTTGCGCGATGTGGTGCACGTCGTGCGCAACGAAGCGGGCGAGGTGCACGCACTGGTCGGTTTCATGTTCGATATCAGCGAGCGCAAGAAAACCGAAGAGCGGCTGGCCGCGTTGCAGCGCGAACTCGAAGCGCTCTCGTTCAAAGATGGCCTCACCGGCGTCGGCAACCGCCGCGAATTCGACGCGGTGCTGCAGCGCGAATGGAGCGCAGCCCAGCGTCACGGCGCGCCGCTCTCGCTGGCGATGGTCGATATCGATTTCTTCAAGTCCTACAACGATTACTACGGACACGTGCAGGGCGATGCTTGCCTCAAGCGCGTCGCGGGCGTGCTCAACGACGCGGTGCGGCCAGGCGACTTCGTCGGCCGGTTCGGCGGGGAAGAGTTCGTGCTGATCCTGCCCAATACCGGCGCGGAGGCGGCCCGGCAGGTTGTCGAGCGATGCCGCAGCCAACTGTGCGCCGAAGAACTCGCGCACGAGCGCTCGCCGTTCCGGCAGACCGTCACGGCGAGTTTCGGTGTGGGAACCGTCATTCCGGCGCAGTCCGACGACCCCGTCGCTTTCGTCAATCTCGTGGATACGCAGTTATATCTGGCGAAAGACAACGGGCGCGACTGCATTGCCGCAGTCAACCGGACGGCTTGAACCGCCCCCTGTCAAACTTTCCTGGATCCAGGTTGTGAATTCCATTTTTTTGTCCTGGGGTATCGCGGCGGCCGCCACGGCAGGTGTGATCGCCCGCCCGTTCAAATGGCCCGAGGCGGTCTGGGCCGTCGCCGGCGCGCTGTTGCTGGTGTTGCTCGGGCTTCTGCCGGTTCAGCTGGCGATGGCGGCGGTCGGCAAAGGCACCGACGTCTATCTGTTTCTGTTCGGCATGATGCTGCTGTCAGAAGTGGGCCGTCGCGAGGGACTGTTCGACTGGGTGGCGGTGCTGGCGGTCAATCATGCTCGAGGATCGCCGCGCAAGCTGTTCCTGCTGGTCTATCTGGTGGGCGTGGTGATCACGGCGTTTCTTTCCAACGACGCCACCGCGGTCGTCCTCACTCCCGCTGTCTTTGCCGCCGCCAGGAAAGCGAAGACGCCACCGTTGCCCTTGCTGTTCGTGTGCGCGTTCATCGCCAACGCAGCGAGCTTCGTGCTGCCGATCTCGAATCCGGCCAACATCGTGCTGTACGGCAATCACACGCCTGCGCTCGGCACCTGGCTGATGCGCTTCACGTTGCCTTCGTTGCTGTCGATCGTCGCCACCTATGCACTGTTGCGCTGGACCCAGCGTAGTGCGTTGTCGGGTCGCTGCGAGGCGAATCCCGAGCCACTCGAACTGTCTTCCAGCGGGCGCGTTGCGCTGGCGGGCATCGCGGTGACGGCCGCAGTGCTGTTGACCGTGTCGGCCTTCGACATCGCGCTCGGGTTGCCTACCGCGATACTCGGCGCGCTCACTGCGCTCGTCGTGCTGATCCAGGAGCGCAAATCGCCGTTGCCGCTGATCCGCGACATCTCATGGAGCGTGTTGCCGCTGGTTGCCGCGCTGTTCGTGCTGGTGGAAGTGCTGGATCACACCGGCGTCATCACGACACTGGCGAACCTGACGCGGCAAGCCGCGCAACACAGCGAACCGGGCACGGCGGCCTGGGCGGGCGGCATCATTGGGATCGGCAGCAATCTGATGAACAATTTGCCGGCGGGGCTGATCGCGAGTTCCACGGTGATGCAGGCGCATAGCCCCGAGCGTGTGATCGACGCGCTGCTGATCGGCGTCGATCTCGGCCCGAACCTGTCGATCACGGGCTCGCTCGCGACGATCCTCTGGCTCAACGCGATTCGCCGCGAGGGCGAAGACGTGAGCTTCCTGAAGTTTCTGAAGGTGGGCGTGGTGGTGATGCTGCCGGCCTTGGTGCTGGCGCTCGCCGCGCGAATCCTGATCGGCTGAACGCGCGCCCGTCAGCGCCCGCGCGCCGCGAGTAAACGCGTGCCGCCGCCGCTCATTCGCGGTCCATCCAGGCGTCGAGTCCGACTCTGAACGCCACGCCCGCGATCACCGGCACCGTCAGCATGAGGATGATGCCGAAGTTCGGGATCTGGTCGCCATAGGTAATCGGACCGTAAAGCACCACCGTCGCGACGATTGCAAAGACCACGACACCGACGGCTACCATCAGGAGATTACGCGCCACAATGGGCAGCCTCTTGCGCCGCGGCTTGGCCGGCGTGGTGCTGGCAGTGGGAACTTCGTCGTGTTGGGCAGGCATGATCACTCTCGTGGCTGGAGGAAATGCGGTGTGCGGCGCGGTGCACGACCGGACGCCGATCGGAACGTGCGACCGGCATCATACCAGGGCGCGTTCGCGGCAACCATTTCACGCCGCGCCGATCAGCAATCCGGTGGCCACGATCGCCAGCACGAGTGCGGCAATCGCACCGAACCGATAATCGCGTTGACGCACGAACACGCCTAACATCAATATAAGCCGCATTATCGGTAGCAGGATAAAAAGCGCAATCCCGGCGCTCATGATCCGCATGCCGACGGCTGCGCCTGCCGAACCCCGAGGCGCCCATGCGGCGGCCGAAGCCATGACCAGACCGATCGCAATCGTGCTCGCGGCGAGCCAGGTGCCGTAGTGAAGCAGGTTCGCGAGCCACCGTTCGAGGTGCGCGCCGGTCGCTGCGTCGCGGCGACTGGCGCGGCTCATCCGGCTCATGCGGGGCCACCGAACAGATGAACGCCGAATGCTTCGAGCAGCATTTGCACCGCCAGCACGACCAGCGCGGCGACGAATAGCAGTCGCAGCCTGTCGTTCGGGACGCGCATCAGAATCCGGCCGCCGAGCACCGCGCCGGCCACCGAGCCCAAGGCCACGGGACCCGCGATCGCCGTCACGATTTCTCCCCGCAGGAAATACGCGCCGGCGCTCGCCGTCGCCGTCACACCGATCATGAAATTGGACGTGGCCGAGGACACCTTGATCGGCAGGCGCAGGGCGCTATCCATCGCGGGAATCTTCAGCACGCCGCTGCCGATGCCGAGCAGCGCCGAGATCAGACCCGCGCCGTACATCAGCGACAGGCCCAGTGGAATGCGCTGCACACGGTAGGCGATCTCGCGTCCGAGCGCGCGATCCGGATAGCTCGAATCGAGTTGTAAAGACGCGCCCCAAGGAAGGCTGCGTGTCGCGCCACCGTTCGTTGCATCGCTGGTGGCTGCGCCCATGGCATCCATCGGATCGATACGCCGGATGAGCATTTGCCGAGCCGACAGCGCGAGGATCGCCGCGAAGATGAAATACAGCACGGCAACCGGAATCAGCCCGCTTAGCAGCACACCGCACAGCGCGCCCAGGGTGGTCGCCGTCTCCAGCACCACGGCGAGCCGCACATGGGTCAAACGCTCGCGCAGAAAGGGCGCAGCGCCGCCGCACGAACACGCGATCACCGACACGATGCTGGCACCGATCGCGACATGAATATCGAGGTGCCCGAAGCTCGTGAGGATCGGCACGATGAAGATGCCGCTCGCCATGCCGAGCATGCCGCCCAACGCGCTCGCGCCGAGTGAGACCGCGAACAGCCAGAGCGTGTCGTGCAAATGGAGGACTGCTGTCGCGCCGCTCATCGACGGGATGGCTTGCGCCGGGCGAGACGGGTGACGAACTGGATCTGGTCGCCACGGTAGTACAGCTTTTCATAATCGACGGGACGCTCGCCCTCGCCGAACGAGGTGCGCTCGATCAGGAAAATCGGGCTGCCCGGCGCAATATCGAGCGCCCGCGCAACGGCCTGGTCCGCGAGGATGGCTTCGAGTCGATACTCCGCTTCGATCAGCGGCACGCCGTACTTTTCTTCGAGCAAGGTAAAGATCGGCTCGGCTTCGAGATCGTCTTCCATGATCTTTTCGCCGATGTCTTGCGGCAGCCAGGTTTCGTCGAACGACAGCGGCGTGCCGTCGGCCATGCGCACGCGCTGGATGTGCACGACCGCTGTGCCGGGGGCAAGCGACAGCCTCGCGGCGACCGTCTCGCTGGCCTTCTGAACGCGTCTGGCGATCAGGCGCGCGCTCGGATGGCGACCGTGTGCGCGCATGTCTTCGACAAAGCCGCTCAGTTCGGTGAGCGGCTGGGTGAGCCGCGGTTGCGCGACGAAAGTGCCTTTGCCACGGCGAATTTCGATCAGGCCACGCGCGATCAGGTTCTGCACCGTTTTTTGCAGCGTGGTGCGGCTGATCCCGTAAGTGGCGAGGAGGCTGGCCTCGTTGGGCAACTGGGCGCCGGGCGGATAGGTGCCGTCGGCAATCTGGGCGGCGAGCGCCGCTTCGACTTGCGCATAGAGCGGAAGCGGGCTTTCGGAATCGGTCATCATGTAAGACATCATGACGTCATGATGTGATGGTGTCAAGCCAGCCTGGTTGCACTTTTGCCGGGTACGGTGAGAAAAAAGTCTCACGGGCCATCATGGTGCACTGCGGTGTGATCTGCCCGTCTCATCGTGCTAAAAATGCACCCTGAGATTTCAGCTACCGAAGCATGCTGCGCCCGCAGTGGCGCACAATGTTTCCAGCAGCAGTCAAGTGCTGAATTCGCCCGGAGACTCGTCATGCCGTATGTGCCGTCAATCAGACATATCGACCGTGTGCGCAATGTGATCGAAGGTCGGATGCTGCGTCCCGGTGCCGATGGCATGAGACTGGCGTCGTCGTATCGCCGCTCGCTCGAGCAGTACCATCTCGACCCGGGCGCGACCGTCGGTCCGCGCGTTCTCACCGTCCCCGAACTGCGCGATGTTCAGCATCGCGAAGAAAGTTTTCTGCGTGCCTCCGGCCAGTGTCTGTCGCGGCTGCACGAAATGGTGCGCGAAGCCGACTACTGCGTGATGCTGACCGACGCGCAAGGCGTGACCATCGACTACCGCGTCGACCGCGAGCGACGCCACGAATTCAAGCGCGCGGGCCTCTATCTCGGTTCGTGCTGGTCGGAACGCGAGGAGGGCACGTGCGGCGTGGCGAGTGTGCTGCTCGACGCCGAGCCGATCACCGTGCACCGAACCGATCACTTTCGCGCGGCCTTCACCACGCTGACCTGCAGCGCCTCGCCGATTTTCGGCTTGCACGGAGAGTTGCTCGGCGTGCTGGATGCGTCCGCCGTGCGTTCGCCCGACGAGCGCGAGAGCCAGCGGCTCGTCAATCACATGGTGCGGCAAGGCGCCTTGCTGATCGAAGATGCCTGGTTTCTCAATGCCGCGAGTGACTGCTGGGTGTTGCTGGCGCATCGTAATCGTCACTACGTGGAAGCGCAGCCGGAAATCCTCATCGCCATCGACGCGTGCGGCAACGCGATCGCCGCGAACCGTCGTGCGCGCGAATGCATTCCGGCGCTCAATCAGATGCCGCGTCATGTGAGCGAGCTATTCGATATTCCGGCCGACCGTCTGTTCGATGCCAAGGCGGCGCGTGGTCTCGTGTCGCTGAGGATGAACGACACGGGCTCGCCGCTCCATGCACGCGTACGGCCGCCAGCGCTCGCCCGCAGTGCGAGACGACCCGTGCCGACGACGCCGGCCAATGAGCCCGTCGCAGCCCGGTTGACGTCGCCTCTGTCCGACGACGACGCCCTCGAACGTAGCCGCATCGTCGCGGCACTCGGCGACGCGAAATGGCGCACCGACCAGGCCGCGCAGGCGCTGGGCATTTCACGCGCGACGTTATACCGGCGGATTGCCCGGTTCGGCATCAAACCGCCGCATAAGTGTTAGCGGCGCAGTTTCTGTTTTTCTAGCGGGCATAGAACCCGCGTTTTCTATCGACGTTCGATTATCCGTTCTGTATGGAGGAGCAACCATGCCTGAAAACAATGTGACTCACGCGACGATATCCAGTGTGCTCGAAACGCTGGAAGCCGCATTCCGACGGGGCGATGTCGAGGCCGCCGTCGATCTGTTCCAGCCCGTTTGCTATTGGCGCGATCTGGTCGCGTTCACCTGGAACATCAAGACGCTGGAAGGCCGCGAACAGATCGCGGAGATGCTGAAGGCGCAACTGGATGCCATCAAGCCGTCGACATTCCGGCTCGCCGAGGAGGCCGAGCCCGCCACCGACGCGAACGGCATCACCCAAGGCTGGATCACGTTCGAAACCGAGGTGGCGCGCGGCAGCGGCTTTATCCGTTTGCAGGACGGCCGCATCTGGACCTTGCTGACGACGATGGCCGAGCTCAAGGGCCACGAAGAACCTAAAGGCGCCAAGCGGCCGATGGGTGCGGAACATGGCGCGCGTCCCGATCGCACCAGCTGGAAGGAAAATCGCGAGGCCGAACTCGACGCGCTGGGCACCTCCGCGCAACCGTATTGCCTGGTCGTCGGCGGCGGCCAGGGCGGGATTGGACTCGGCGCGCGGCTGCGCCAGCTCGGTGTGCCGACCATCATCATCGACAGGAACGAGCGGCCTGGCGACGCCTGGCGCAAACGCTACAAGACGCTGTGCCTGCACGATCCGGTCTGGTACGACCACATGCCTTATCTGCCCTTTCCGGACAACTGGCCGGTCTTCACGCCGAAGGACAAGATCGGCGACTGGCTCGAGATGTATGCGAAGGTGATGGAGCTGAATTACTGGGGCGGCACGACCTGTCAATCCGCGCGCTATGACGAGGCAAAAGGCGAGTGGGTCGTCGAAGTCGAGCGCGAAGGACGCACGATCACCTTGCGGCCGAAGCAACTGGTGCTGGCCACCGGCATGTCGGGCAAACCGAATGTGCCGGCTTTCAAGGGCATGGACGTGTTCAAGGGCGAACAGCACCATTCGTCGAAGCATCCCGGCCCGGACGGCTATCGCGGCAAGAAGGTGGTCGTGATCGGCGCGAACAATTCGGCGCATGACATTTGCGCCGCGCTGTGGGAAGCCGGCGTCGACGTGACGATGGTGCAGCGTTCGTCGACTCATATCGTCAAGTCGGATTCGCTGATGGACCTGGCGCTCGGCGATCTCTATTCGGAGCGCGCGGTGGCGGCCGGCATGACCACCTCGAAAGCCGATCTGACCTTCGCCTCGATTCCGTACGCGATTCTTCACGAGTTCCAGATTCCGGTCTTCAACGCGATCCGTGAGCGCGACGCCGCGTTTTACGACCGTCTGCAAAAGAGCGGCTTCATGCTCGACTTCGGCGACGACGAATCCGGGCTCTTCATGAAGTATCTGCGACGCGGCTCGGGCTATTACATCGACGTCGGCGCATCGGAACTCGTCGCCGACGGCAAGATCAAGCTGAAGAGCGGCGTGGACGTGGTCGAGCTGAAAGAGCACTCGGTGCTATTGAGCGACGGCAGTGAACTCGACGCGGACGTGGTGGTGTTCGCCACCGGCTATGGTTCGATGAATGGCTGGGCCGCCGATCTGATCTCGCGCGAAGTGGCGGACAAGGTGGGCAAGGTCTGGGGACTCGGCTCCAGCACGACGAAGGACCCTGGGCCGTGGGAAGGCGAGCAGCGCAACATGTGGAAACCCACGCAGCAGGATGCGCTCTGGTTTCATGGCGGGAATCTGCATCAGTCGCGCCACTACTCGCAGTATCTGTCGCTGCAACTCAAGGCGCGCATGGAAGGTATCGCGACGCCGGTGTTCGGATTGCAGGAGGTCCACCACGTGGCGTAGTGCCACGTGGACATGCCGCGCTGATCGCGTTCGCCTTCAGCGCGGCTGTTTCATCGGCGGATGGTGGCGCGGCAACGTGCCGTAGGCCACCTCGGTCGCCCAACTGGTTGCCGTTCTCAAGCAGTCAAGGCCTGGCTGTCAAACGTATTGCGATATTGCGCTGCGGCGTCCGAGCGCGTGTTCATTTCGAACATCACGCCGCCTGGCGCCCGGCAAAAGAAACGCGAACCGCGGCCATTGTTGAAAATCTCAGTCTCCATGTCGACGCCTTCCGTCTTGAAGCGCTCGTATAACTCGCGCACGTCACCGAGGGTAGGCAGTTCGAAGCCGGCGTGAAACGCAGTAGGCCATACCGGCTTGTCGCCGCTGGCGTGATCGATCACCACGTCAAACCCGGGTCGTTTGAGAATGTACGACTGGTCCCACGATCCTGCGATCGTGAAGCCCAGATATCGTTCGAAGAAAGCGGCCGTCGCGGGTGTGTCGGATGAAGGAAAACTCAGGTGATTGAGCTTCATAGTGTGGATAGAGGCAGTCATCGTCGATCTCTCGTGAATGGCGGTGGCCCAATGCCGTTACCGCCCGATGACGTCAGAATATAAGCGATAGCTCACATTCGACAACTCGCATTGAGCGCGCCGGCTAGCGGGGTGTGAAAGCCATACGGAGTCGCGCTTCGTGCGGGAACGACTTGCCTGGGGTTTGCGGTTGCTCACATTCGTGGCATTTCCGGCGGCATCGTTGCTCGACACCAGGATCGTTCGAGGCTTCGTTCTGAAATTGAAAGCAATTCCAATGACTATGAAAGTAATGTTCCAGAAAGGAAACTTACTCGATAGCGCAATGTGGCGATGATCCAATGCCGTTGCTTCAGGCCCCATCTTGAAGTGAGCTTGCTCGCAATACCACCTATAAAAACCGGCATCTCCACGCGCAATGATGTTGGAGCGCTGAACAGCGAATCTGGAGCCCCTGAACATGTTTCCCAAAGCAATACTGCCCACCGCGATTGCCGTCGCGGCGCTGCTGACGATTGCCGCCTGCGGCAACAACGATGTCCATACCACCAGCCCGGCCGCGGCGACCACGCCGACCGTGTCGGCGCAGGACGCTCTGCAGACGGCGACGCCGATCAAGCACGTCGTCGTGATCTTCGGTGAAAACGTTTCGTTCGACCACTACTTCGCGACCTATCCGAATGCGAAGAACGTGGCCGGCGAGCCGGCGTTCAGCGCCGCCTCGGGCACGCAAACCGACATCCAGACGCTCGCCGCCGCGGGCTTGACCGGTGCCGCCAACCCGAACGCACAGGCTACGTCGCCGAACATCATTTCCACGACAGTCAACGGCCAGACGACCACGCCGCCGACCCTCGGCGGTGCCCTCACGACGACCACCGCGCAGCCGTTCCGCCTCGACCGTTCGCAAGCGAACACGAAGAGTCAGAACCACAGCTACTCGCCGGAGCAGCTCGCCGACGACAACCTGAAGATGGACGCGTTCCCGCTCTTCACGTCGGCTAGCGGCATCGTTGCCGGCAGCACGGGTCAGTTCGGTTCGTCCGCGCAGGTGCTGGGCTACTTCGACGGCAACACGGTCACGGCGTACTGGAACCTCGCGCAGAACTTCGCCATGAGCGACAACTCGTGGACCGACACGTTCGGCCCGTCGACGCCGGGCGCGATCGAAGTGATTTCCGGCCAGAACCAGGGTGTGACGGTGACGCCGAACGTCAAGAGCGGCACCGCGACGAGCGGCAACGCGCTTCCTGACGGTCAAGGCAGCTTCACGATGATCGGCGACCTCGACCCGACCACCGACACCTGCTCGATCGCTGCGGAAAACAGCGGCTCCAACACCAGCCCGACGGGCATGATGAACGGCAAGAACATCGGCGATCTGCTGAACGGGTCGAACATCACGTGGGGCGGCTTCATGGGCGGCTTCAACCTGCAGACGACCAACGCGAACGGCACGACGGGCTGCGCACGCTCGACGTGGTCGGACGTGCTCGGCACGGCGCCGGCTGACTATGTCCAGCATCACGCATGGTTCCAGTACTACCCGACGACGGCCAATCCGACGCACCAGCGTCCGACCTCGACGGCGATGATCGGCTTCACCGAGCCGACCCTCGACACGACGGCTACGCCGGTTCACCACCAGTACGACACCGACGATTTCTTCGCGGCTGTGCAAGCGGGCAACTTCCCGTCGGTCAGCTTCCTGAAGGCGCCGGCGATCAGTGACGGTCACCCGGGCAATTCGGATCCGCTCGACGAGCAGGCGTTTGTCGTGAAGGTCACGAACTTCCTGCAGCAACAGCCTGACTGGAAGAACACGCTCGTGATCGTGGCTTACGACGACTCG
Organism: Paraburkholderia sp. BCC1884; assembly: GCF_900996225.1. Lineage (GTDB taxonomy): Bacteria > Pseudomonadota > Gammaproteobacteria > Burkholderiales > Burkholderiaceae > Paraburkholderia. The sequence continues at coordinate 208,236 of NZ_CAAJGL010000145.1, forward strand.
GACGGTTGGTACGACCACGTCGTGCCGACGATCAAGAGCTCGTCGTTCGACACGTCGCTCGTGACGAAGGTCGGTACGGCAACCTTCACGGGCGCCGACCAGTTGTCGGGCCAAGGTCAATGTACCGGCACGGGCGCCACGCAGCCGATGGGCATCAACGGCGGAGCAGTCAACGGCCGCTGCGGTCCGGGTACGCGGACGCCGTTTATCGTGATCTCTCCGTGGGCGAAGGCGAACTACGTCGACCACACGCAGATCACGCAAGCGTCGGTCGTCAAGTTCATCGAAGACAACTGGATGGGCGGCAAGCGTCTTGGCGGCGGTTCGTTCGATGCAACGGCTGGCGATATCCGCAGCATGCTGAACCTGACCGGCGCGGGCAACAACCCGACCGTGTTCCTCGATCCGGTTGTCGGTACGAAGCTCGCCGCAGCACCGGCGACCAACTGATCGACAGTCCAGGGTCTGCGTGAATCACCCGTCCCGTCCTGCTTCGCGCGCGGTTGTAGCTAACTGCGCGCGAGGCGGCGGGACGCAACACATCTCGCAGTGGGTCGAGCCGGCACGGCAACGTGCTGGCTCAATGTCTTTTCTGGTTTTATCTTTGTCACTATCGCCATGAGTTCTCCGAATTCTGCATTGCCGCCCTCGCTGCCCGCTGGCGAGGCTCCGCGCCCCGGCAGCGCCAAACGCCAGTTGTTGCGCGTGCTCGGTTGGATCGTCGCCGTGATCGCGGCCGGCTGCGCCGCCTTCGCCGCCTACGCGGCAAGCTATCCGGAGCGGATGCCCCCGGCAATCGGCACCATCGTCGAAGACGTGACTGGCGCGAATCCGCAGCCGGTCACCTTGCACGTGCCGCCCAGCCAGCCGCTGAGCGCAGTGGCTCTGCTCGGTCAACAGATTTTCAACGACCCGTCGCTGTCGGCGTCGGGCAAGCAGTCGTGTGCGTCGTGCCACAGCCCCGACCACGCGTATGGGCCGCCGAACGACCTGTCGGTGCAGCTCGGCGGTCCGCATATGGCGGACGCCGGCTATCGGCCGCCGCCGTCGCTCGCGTACCTGTATCGTCAGGCGCCGTTCTCGATCGGTCCTGACGCGAACGACATGGACGCGGCACCCGTCACGCTCGACCAGCTGGCTAGCGCCGCAAGCGGCACGCAGCGTGCGGTCAAGACCGCCGGCGTTGCGCCGGCCGCGCCGGCCATGGTGCCGCAGGGCGGACTGTTCTGGGACGGCCGCGCGAGTACGCTGCAGGACCAGGCGATCGGGCCGTTGCTGAACCCCGTCGAAATGGCTAACAAGAACACGGACGAGGTGGTAAAAAAACTGGCGGCCACGAAATACTTCGAGCAGTTCAAGGAGCTGTTCGGCGATCGGATCGTGAAGCAACCCGACCTGCTGGTGGACGAAGCCATGTTCGCGGTGGGACGCTACCAGTTCGAAGACCCGTCGTTCCATCGCTTCACGAGCAAGTACGATTACTGGCTGCAGGGCAAGGCGCGTCTTACGCAAGCGGAGTTGCACGGCTTGCGTCTGTTCAACGATCCCGACAAGGCGAATTGCGCCGGCTGCCACCTGAGCAAGCCAACCGCGGATCATCTGCCGCCGCTCTTTACCGACACGCAATATGAAGCATTGGGCGTGCCGCGCAATCGCGATTTGTCGATCAACAAGGACCCGAAGTTTTATGACATGGGCGTATGTGGCCCGTTCCGGTCCGACGCGGCTGCGCTCACGCAGTATTGCGGCATGTTCCTGACGCCGACACTGCGCAACGTCGCGACGCGCCATGTGTTTTTCCACAACGGCGTGTACCACGATCTGCAGCACGTGATGGACTTCTATAACCTGCGCAATACGAGCCCCGAGAAGATCTATCCGCACGATGCGGCAGGCAAGACCGACAAGTACGACGATCTTCCGGCCAAATATCACGCCAACGTCGACGTCGCCGACGCGCCGTTCGACCGCAAGCTGGGTGACAAGCCGGCTATGACCGATGATGAGATCAAGGACATCATCGCGTTCATGGGTACGCTGACCGACGGGTATAAGCCGTAATTTGCACCGCTAGTCAGTCGATGTTCCCGGGCTGACAGGCCCATGACGAGGCGACCAGATCCGCTTGGACTGGTCGCCTCGCGTGCGCGCCGACCGTGGTCGGTCATTTGACCGATACCGCTACGGCCGGTCCAGTGTGATCCTACCTATCGGCATGTTCATTAGAATCCGTTAGGGAGGTGCAATGGTTGATCGCCATGTAGAAATTAATCGAGCTCAGGAAGAACGCTGGCTCACGCGTTACTACTTTATCCGGACTGCTTTTTCGGCTGTCTGGGTCGCCCTTGCTTTCTCTGTCGGGCGGCATTTCCCACTCTTCGCGGCTGCGCTGCTGGTCGCGTATCCCGCATGGGATGCTCTGGCCAATTACGTCGATGCGTCGCGTAGCGGTGGGATGACGAAAAATTATGCCCAGGCGATCAATGTCGTCATTAGCGTTACGATAACGATTGCCGTGATTGTCGCGTTAGGATCGAACTGGCTGCTGGGAGTATTTGGCGTTTGGGCCATACTGTCCGGATTGCTTCAGCTTGCCACTGCCGTTCGCCGTTGGAGGCTCATCGGCGCGCAATGGACAATGATATTGAGCGGCGGACAATCGGCGTTGGTGGGGGCTTTTTTTCTCATGCAAACGCACGCGCCAATGGACTTCGCGATGACTAAAGTGGCCGGTTATGCCGCTGTAGGTGCCGTCTATTTTCTCGTTTCTTCGGTGTGGCTATCAGTCGGACAACTGCGTCGTAAGGCTGCCTGCGTGCCTTGAATCACATGGATTCCAGATTCCCGGCGATTCACTTTCTTTCAAAGGGAAAATTCGATATTGCGCGCTGGTCGATCATGCTGATGAACGACGGAGCGATCGACGGCAGGCAGGTGATTCCTGCGAGCGTTCTAAAAGCGACACTCGCTCCCGGCCTGCCTTGGCCGAACGCGATGCGTGACGTACTCGGCTTCGACACCGATCTCAATGGCATCTACGGCATGGGACGTATGACGGCGGCGTTTCGCGGCCATCTGTTGACGAGTCACGGCGGGGCACTGCGCGCGTTTCATTCGCAGGTGTCGTATTTGCTGAAAGAGAAGATCGGCGTCTCGGTGTTCGTGATTGGCGATCATTGCGCACCGTTGAGTAATGCGATTGGCTTCGACATCTATGGCCGTGCGCTTGGACTTGAAGCGACCGACTGGACAGAGCGCCGGCGCGAATTTTGCGCGAAGGCTACGATGCGGGAGGCGCGAGCGCGTTCCGTGCCGCGCGGCGTGCCCAATACGCGGCCGTCACACGAACTCGCGGATTATGCCGGCGCGTTCGGGCATCCAGCCTACGGGCAAATGCATATTGCAATGGATGGCACGCAATTTCAGTTTCATTTTCGCGAGACCAGGCTGCCCCTGAACCACTTTCATTACGACCGCTTCGACACTCCTGACGACGAAGCGAACGGTGCTTGGTCGGTGTCGTTCCTGACGAGCGCGCCAGGCGACATCGACCGTGCTGTCATGCAGCTCGATCAGGTCGAAGCGGTGTTCGTCCGTCTGCCGATACGTCTTGATGCAAGCGTGCTCGCGACGCTGGTGGGCACATACGAAGCGCCCTTTGGCGAGAAGATCGGTATCAGATTGGGGCGGGACGGCGATCTATTGCTTTCTGCTCCGGATCAGCCGGCGGACGTCCTCAAACCGTTCAGAGGGCTGCAATTTCGCAGTAACGATTTTCCTGAGATCACGTTTGAATTCGTCGTCGAGGAGGGGTGCGTGACAGCGCTTCGCCACTGGAATGCGCATGTGGAGCTTGTGTGGCCGCGCACCGCCGATGATGTTCCTGCTGATGCGCTTGAGGACGATGCGCTGTGGAGGGGTTAGGGGTGTTGGTGGTTTCGTGGGTCGAGTTTGGGGCGTTGGAAATCGATGTGTCGGTGTTACTCCAACTACTACGTTGATCGGACGATCGATGAATTGGAGGCTGTATTTGTCCTGCGAAAGTTGATGCCGCGTTGTCGGCAAATTCAGGGCGCTGGTTCAGTGACAGCTTGCTGTTGCCACACGACTCGCGTGTGGAAGTGAAACGACTAAAGATAAAACTTCTGACTGGTTTTTAGAAATTTGAGGGAAAGGAGTGTTGACCAGCGCGCTGGTTGGTCTGATTGCAATCGCGTTATTGGCTGGCTACCTGAAGGGCGAGACTCCGGAGGAAAGGGAGACTCGTCGCCAGGGGCGATTTGAATGCAGTGATCCTGAAATCATTGCTGGGACGCGAGGCGATTCGGATAGGGCGGGACAAAATCCGCCCTGTTAGCGCGATCCAGTTGCATGCGAGGGGATCGGGGTTGCCATGTGAACGCTAGCAATTCAAGTGGCCGAGTCGGGTGAGCGATTCTGGCCGGGCATTGCCTCAGGCGATAAGCATAGGCCTGCGCGGTTCCGTGTGGCATCGTTCGGCTGTTCGCGACCCATAACGGATGGTCAGAAAAGAAGCGGTCGAACGACGCTTAAAAAGTCCTGACCGGCCATTGGGGCCCGGCCTGATACTTCGCAGCCGGTGCCCCTCGCGTGCAATTACTGTTCGCCCACTACTTTGATTTTTCTACGGTTGGCGGAGTCCATGCACCGGCGTTGACCTCTGGTTTTGGCCAGTAAGTCCGGATCGTCATCTCGAACTCTGTTTGCGGAGCAGGCAACCAGTTGGACTCTTTGTCTTTCCCCGGCGACTCGTGCTGGACGTAGATTGTCAGCGAACCATCGGAGTTGTAGGTCATGTTCTTCAGGTTTTTCGTGCCGACCGAATAGCGTTTTAGATCATTGGGCTCGAAGAAGTGCTTTGGACCGTACATGGTAAGCGACCAGAACCCGTTGACTGGGGGCGTCTTGCCTTTGGGAAAGGTCAGGGTGTAACGATTTGCGCCGCTCAGACGCTGGCCTCCACTATCCACCTCTACAAAAAAGTAGCGAGTTTCGGTAGGCTTGTTGACGTACATGTTCGACTTGGCGGTAGCAGTACGCGTTACGTAGTCGTAGCCGAAAGCTGCTCCGTCGCGCGGCGTATTCCAGCCTCCAGGGAGCGTAATTCCGTTGGTCCGGAACTCAAACAGTGGGCCAATCACTTTCGACTCGGTATCGATAGCCGCCTGTTTGATAGTCGCCTTGATTTCCGGGTCTCTGGCGGCTGCATCGAGCAAGGCATGAATCATTGCATAACGGCTCTCTTCGCCTGGCAGCGGAGGAACCTGTTCAATGATCTTGGGCAGTTCATCAAAGAACGTTGTCGGGTCTACCCATTTGATTTCCGCGCTCGCGTTGGCATCAGATGTCTGTGGAACCGGGAAATGAGGCGATTTGCTCCAATCAACCGTCTTTCTGGCCCCGGTGTATTTGCTCAACGGATAGATCACCACCTGATCAAGTACAGACTGGATTGCGGCCCGATCGGTATCACTGTCATCCATGAAAACTCTTGGTCCCATCGCTACCAGATCCGTGGGCGCATGGACGACGCCGGTTATTCCTTTGGGCACCTTACCCTTCCAGTTTGGTCCCACCACCAAATAATTGCCGGGTTTGGTGCCATATTGCTTGCCCAGTTGGGAAAATTCATCGGACCGGGCATCGTAAATCGAGTAGACCCAGAAGCGACTGCCGAAATCTGGAACCTGCAATACGACTGGATCAGTATCGACAGCCCCGAAACCAAATCCGTACACCACGTCCTGATTCGGATGAGCAACCCAGCGTTCCTCGGGCGCGATATATCCACTTAGCATGGACACATAGCCAACGGGAGCAACTGGCAAGACGCCGCCGCGCAGCCCCGGTTCCGGTGCCGTCGCGAACGAATCACGCCGGTGGAAAGCGTTGACGATTGGCCAGCCCCACACATAAATGTCTTGCGCAGCGACCTCCGCAAACTCCTTTGTGATCACCGTTCCTGATGGCACTGGAGGGACGTCAGCAGCCGAACGCGGTGCAGGGCTCTGTAGCGCCGGTGGCGCCGCCTTAGCGACACTCGCCGTTAATGCAGCAACTGCAACAGCCAGGACCCCTAGATTCGTCATTGCCTTCGCTTTCATTAGCCTCTCCCTATTTGCGGCGAGTGACCTGCGGCCAAAGACTTCGAGCCGCGTCACGGTTTTCAGTTCGCTAACGCTTAGGTTAGCAACAGGCTGACTCACGACCGTAGCAGTTCTCGCATAGCCGTCGCCGGAAAACCATAGGTACTTGGGGCAACGCGATTTCCCCAAAGGGCAATTGAGGGAGCGGCTTTTACTCAATCAACAGCCGACGTTCGAATGTCTGGGCACGAGTTCGTCTGTAGGACCGTTGATGGCCGAAGAGCGTCTCATACAAACGGCATACGCTCCGCGAATCTGATTTCGAAGGCTTTTTTTGTTCTATGACACGGATCATAGCTGGGTGAAAACCCCACATTGATGTCTTACAGACCTCCGGAGGAAATACCATCAGGCCGGATTTCGGCCTGATGTCAAGCTGATGCTTCGCGGTCTAATCACTCGTCGTGCGCATAACCTGTTGCCGACGTATCGACTTGGATGCGAATCAACTTGCCGCTGGTACCCGTAATGCCACCGCCTTCAAAAGTAAGCGAGCCTTCTTTTTTGTAGAACTGCTCAAAGCGATACATATCTTTGCCGAAATAAAACGGGATAAATGCTTTGCCAGTCTGATAGGTATGACTATCGTTCGGTTGGCCGATCAGATCCGAAATTTCACGCTGTCCCATGCCAATCCGAACTTTGGCAAATTTGCTGTTCTTGGCTGGGGTGCCAATGATTTCACCATTAAGATCGCCAACCTTCACCTTTGTAATTGAGCGACCATCCGTAGCGGTACTTGACTGCGAGTTATTCGTCGCAGCGGATGGCTGCTGCGAACCGCCAGTTTGCTGCTGTAAAGCCGCGCAACTGCACAGAAGCATGGCGCAGCTAACGGAGACGAATTTGGAATATCTGCTTTTCATGTAATTTTTCCTTCTTTTTTTGGGTAATGCGATTCTGTTTGCAATCTCTAGCTCATTGATTTGTAGAGAATAATCACGCTCAGAAGAATGAGCAGGCTAAGCCAGAAAAGCGGCGCCGACAAAATAGCCGCTGCGATTCCAGGTGCAATACGCCAAAGACTTAAGCCCCGCGTACCCTACGTGCTCGCCTTGCATCAGATTAAGTTCGACGTAACTTCCCATTCATTTCCCGCTGAAATACGATAGACGACCTCGCGTGGATTTTTCGCCCAACGCGGGGCATAGCGCTTTATCGGCACACAGGGAAATTTCTTGAATAAGACGTTGCGAGTTTTCAATGTAAGTACGAACTGTCCTTCACACGCTTTAGTCAACGCAGTTGATGACCAATGGCAAGCGGGCAAGTGGCAGCAAGGTAGTCCACCGCTGAGGACATGTGTTGGGCCAACGTCGCTCGCGAGAGAGATTACGCGCCTGCAATCGACGAAACCTTGTCGGTCGCAAGAAAACGCGTCAGCCGTTCTTGTGACGACGCGATCACTTGAACCGGCGGAAGAGGCCATCGCTGGAAACTACAACGGACACCCGTGTGTTCAGCCGACATCTGATCCACCTATGTCACAATTGCCGCCGAATTATAGGCGAAGGCGACAAGCTGGGCTGCCGCCAAGGCATAGCATCCGGTGGAACCATGCTCAAACACGACGTTCAAGCTGTCTTGGATTCTTACTATGCAGAGGCGCTTGCCGTGGCCAAACCGGGCTTTATTCAACATTTTCGCGAGCTGTCGGCGCCGTTTCTCCTTAGCGTATCTCAGGCTTACCTCGATGCGCCCGTCCGCGTAATGTTCGTCGGGAAGGAAACCAACGGTTGGTGTGGCAAGCTGGGAGCCTTCTACGAGAATCCGGACAAGATCGATATCGCGAAAGCTCGCTACGAGAATCAACACGCCCGAGGTACCGGCAATAGTGAGTTATTGCGGCAATGGAAGCGGTTGGCTGATGCGTTCGCCGGAGGCGATCGAGCAGCTGTTTGCTGGAACAATCTAATGAAGATGGACTGGCACCGCCCGAAACGCGGGTACTCTCGGACCTCGATCGGGCATTCCGCTCATTTGTTTAATTTCTCGGTGGCGGCCCTCCAGTTCGAAATCGAACTGCTGAAACCAGACCTAATAATCTTCGGTAGCGGCCACAGATACGATCGCGCCTTGAAAGCTGTGCTTCCGAACCGTGAGACTGTGAAGGTTGAGCCGAAGGCTCTTTGGCGCTTTCGGTCTAATGGCATCGAGTGTTTTAGGACATTTCACCCAGATGCGTGGGATAAACACGCCCCAAGACCGATCAAAGAGTATTACCAGAACATTATCGACACCGCTTCGGAGGTGTTTGCCGAACGCCTACCGATGCAGGAAGCTTCGAAATAGGCTGCCTTTGGCTCAACACTCCTCCGCGCGGTCGTACGGCGACCGGCACTCGTCGACGAGCCGGGAAGCGGCCCATATGTGGCCGTTCTAAAGTTCACGCGGCTTCTAATCGCTTGATCAACTCTTTGTGCTGAGACTAGATAGCGGCAAGTCGCGATCTATAGTCATCTTCGAAATATCCCTTCGTTCCAGCTGAAGGCTTGCGGGCCGCACGACACTGTGCTCGTCGTCTCTGAACAAGTTTTATCCGTACACGCTGCTTCATGACTTTTGCGAGATAGTGGGGCTCGGCTGGTCGATTGTCCGCGATGATGCGCGGCGCCGTGTCGATTGACCGTTCCTGGCCGAACCCGGAAATCCGGCTGGCCCCGGCGATTGCTTAGCGTACCGCCATGCCGAATTTCCGTGGCCGACCCACAAGAGTCAGTCGAAGTGCTCGATAACAGTCATTCATGCAGGTTACGAAAACGCGTTGAGATTAGTCCGGTGCTTGCAGGAAGAGCGCATCGGAAACCAAACTGGCCGCGGGCAATTTAGCGCGTGAGTCCGGCGTGACGCAACCAGTCAGTCAAGGCTTTAACGTCCGGCTGGTCGTGCGCAAAGCCAACTACGCCGTCGGGACGCACCGCGAACAGCGCGCCTGCGCCCGGTTCCCATGCGGCGCTCGCATGGCCGAGCGCATCCACGAGTGTCCGCACGCTGCCATTGCCTGAAAGCGAGGCGCCAGCCGGCAGCACGCGGATCGCACGTACCGCGTCGCCCGCAGTTGCAACTGCGGCCTCGAGCACCGGCTCCCAGCCGTTGCCAAATGCCAGGAGCGTGGCGTGTGGCCCGCGAAAAACGTCGAACATTCGGCATGTCGTCCCTTTGCAATCTTGCAGCCCCGGCGCGTCGGGCGCGCGGTCGCCGGCGCGCACGGGACCCGGTATAGAACGCAGTTCGCTCGACAGCGATGACTCACGGTAATGGATGTTGAGCTGGGATGTATCCTTGTCGCGTGCGATCAAGCCTTCGGTTTTCGACGAAAGCACTGTGTCGGCCAGCCGCGATGACAAACCGAGGACATGCCGGGCCACCGGCAACCGTTCAGCCTCGTAAGTGTCGAGCAGCGCGCTGTGAGCGCCAAGCTGCACGGCGGCCAGCTTCCAGCCCAGATTGAAGGCATCCTGAATACCCGTGTTCATGCCCTGGCCGCCTGCGGGCGTGTGCACATGCGCCGCGTCGCCGGCCACGAAGATGCGGCCCGCGCGATAACGGTCAACCATGCGAACGTTGGCGCGCCATAGCGAAGTCCAGGTCGGCGCCGACAGGCGAATGTCGGTACGGCCTGTGTATCGCTCGACCAGTTTCTGAAAGTTCTCGAGCGTGGGCGACTCGGCCGCCTTCGGACCGATCGCGATCTGGATCTGGAAGGTGTCCATGCCAGTGAGCGGCGCCATCGCAAGAAAACCGCCGGCAGCCGGCCGCCAGATGTGCCAATGGGCACGGTCCAGGCCCTCGACGTGCAGGTCGCCGACCAGCATGCGCATGTCCTCGTGCGTCTCGCCGAGGAACTGCAGTCCGGCGACGTGTCGCACCGTGCTGCGGCCCCCATCGCAGCCCACCAGCCAGGCTACCTCGACCTGCTCGGTGCCGCTGAGGCGCTGGAGTGTGGCGCGCACACCGTCAGAGTCAGCTTGCGCACCGACCAATGCCGTACCGTACTCCACGTTGGCACCGAGTGCCTTGAGGCGGTCACGGAGCACCGCCTCGGTACGCCACTGCGGGATCAGAAGCGACGCTGGCCAAGGCACGTCCGGCCGCGCGTCCGGTACGGCGCGTGGCACGTCACGAAATCCACCTTCGCCAGTATATTGACGGAAAGGCAGGTCGGCCTGGCCTGCGTTCACGATCTCCTCGACGATGCCGAGGCGGTCGAACACTTCGAGCGAGCGCGGTTGTATGCCCTTCGCCCGCGAGCCAGGAAACGGGCCCTCGGCCGCGTCGACGAGTTGAAAAGGCACGCCGCGCACGGCGAGTTCGCAGGCCAGCGTCAACCCTGTTGGGCCGGCACCGACGATCAGAATGTCCGACATCGATGTAATCTCCCGTTGAAATCATGGGGCGTGATCAATGCCGTGTTTGTCCCCAAAACCGACGGCGGCGTCATGAAGGAAATCACGTCGTTCGCGCTTGAGGAGACCTGTTGAACGACGCTCCCATGATCGAGCCTTCCGTCATCGCTTCTTCCCACCATTTCAATCTTTCTGCGAAACGAACCAACCGACGAGAAAGAGTGCGAACCCAAGTGCAAGATATATCCAATCCATCTGGACTTGCCAGTGGAGCTCTGGGTATTGTTGTGCCTTCACCGTGTTACAGACCATGTGGTATTTGGGACCGACTTCACCTTCATGATCCCATCCGTTCTTTGCAATTGAGTGGAAAGATACGTTTCACCCCATAGGCCATTCTCTACGAGCGCGGCCCATCCGTTATGGATGGGTCTTTACCACTCGGTCAGCCTCCAATTCCACTCGCTGTTTCAACGCATCATTCATCGCACGCATGCTGTCAGCCGTGGCCGTCAGCACACTCCCGGTCAGCGTACCAGCGAGCATCCCAGTGAAAGTTTCACCTTGAGTAAAACGCGTCTTCTCGCCCACGGCTTCGAGAGTGAAGCGGTGCTCTCCATCGAAAATACCGGGAAACCACACGTGTCCTTTCCATCGCAGTTCCCGACCAGGTCGCACCGCAAGTACCTCCGGGTAAAAAACCATTGCGTCAGGGCCCGCACCTTCGACGAATTCGATCACATTGCCTCGCCGAAGCTGCCCGTGCAACTGAGTGATTTCCGGATTCCACAGAGGGTAGTCGTCGGTCGCGGTGAGAACGGCCCACACTTGCTGGGGCGAGCCGTCGATCAAGGTCTCGGTTTCAATCGATCCATCGTGGTGCAACGCCAGCAGTGTCACGAATCCAGTCAAAGCCACTCCGGCGAAACCAAGTAGAAAGCGATTCATTGCCCGCTGCCGGCTTGTGCACGCTCCAGATCGGCGTGTGCTTCATCCACTTTCCGTTGACGATCAGCAATTTTCTTGGAGCTTTTACCCTGAGCTTTAGCGTCGCGCAGATCTTTTTCGCGTTCCGCCAGACGCTTTTGTGCTTCGGCCACTTTGCGCTCGCTGTCGCTGCGTAGAGAAGCATCCGTGCAGTTAGCGTTCATTCGCGCAAGTGCGGTTTCCAGACCGTCGACGCGATTGGCGTTGCCATGCGCCTGGGCGTAAGCAATCTCCCTCTCCAGCGAAGCACGTTTTGCATCACATCCGCCGGCCTGCGCCCAGGTGAGGGTTGGCATGACGATCGAGGACAACAACACAATCTTAAGCGTGGTGTTCATCTGCAAGCTCCGGTCAGGTTGAGCAATGAGCTCAACCCTGAATGATCGAGCGCCGTAAAGCGATCTTATCCGATTCGTTTTCGGCATCTGGTCGCGCACCTCGATGTGAAGCGCCTGCGCGTAAGCCGCAAGCTTCGTCCCAACCTGCTGTTTCAGATAATCGACTAATCGTTTTATCTTCGCGTCGACGCATTGTCTCGAGGAATAAACCGCGTACACGTTGCGCGTGTACGTTCGATAGTCCGGTAACAACACGCAAACGGCAGTGAAAAAAATCGCTTCGTGGTATGTTCGCTCGCTTGATGAGCGTCCCGGCCAGGAACCGACCCATGTACACGCCTCCCGCCGCGGCACGCGAGCAGCCGATCGCGGACCTGTCTCGCCGCAGAGCCGCCGAAATCGTCTTCGCGACGTCGCTGATCGGCGGTCTCGAACTCTTCGACTTCACCGTGTTCGGCTTCTTCGCGGCGATGATCGGCGATCAGTTTTTCCCCTCGAAGGATCCGCTGACATCGTTGTTACTGGCCGTCGCCACGTTCGGCGTCGGCTTCTTCATGCGTCCGCTCGGCGCAGTGCTGATCGGGGCCTACGCGGATCGTGGCGGCCGGCGCGCGGCCTTCAACTCGACCATCTGGCTCACCTCGCTCGGCACGGCTGCGATTGCTTTATGCCCGCCGTTTGCGACGATCGGTGTCGCCGCGCCGGTGATTCTGGTCGCGGGTCGCTTGTTGCAGGGATTCGCCGCGGGCGGCGACGTGGGCGTGGCCACCACGCTCGCGATGGAATTCGCGCCCCCGTCCCGCCGTGGCTTCATGGTGGGCTGGCAGCTTGCCGGTCAGGGCGGGGCGGCGCTGCTGGGCGCAACACTGGGCATGCTGCTGACGCAGATCATGTCGCCCGCCGCGCTGGCTTCGTGGGGCTGGCGCATTCCTTTTTTCGTCGGCTTGCTGATCGTGCCAGCAGGTATCTACTTTCGCCGGCGCATCAGCACGCCAGATGCCGCCGCTCGCACCGGCGGTTCGAGTCGGCGCACGCTTGCCGAACTATGCCGCGAGCACGGCAGCACGACGGTGCTGGCGATGCTCATGATGTTGTGGCGAACTGTGCCCGTCTACGCGATCGTCTTCTTCATGCCGAGTTATATGACGCGCGTGCTGCACCTGCCGGGCGCGGTCGGCTTCAGTTGCTCCGCGCTGTCGGCGTTGTTGCTGGTCGTCATGTCGCCCTTCGCGGGCCTGCTCGCGGATCGCTTGCCGCGCCGCAAGCCGCTCGTGCTGGCGACATCGGGGCTGACCGCGCTGGCCGTCTATCCGGTCTTTCTGCTCATCACCCAATCGCATGCGGTGTGGCCAATCCTGTTGGGCGTTGGGCTGATTTCCGCATTGATCGCTCTGGGCACGGGCGCCAACACGCTGCTCGTGCTGGAGGCGCTGCCGGTGCGAGTGCGCGCGAGCGGCCTTGCCATTTCCTATGCGTTCGGCGTGGCACTCTTTGGCGGCACGGCACAGTCCGTCGTTACGGGACTGGTCAAGTGGACGGGGGACCCGATGTCCGCGGTCTGGTATATCGCGCCTTCGTGCGCAGTGAGTTTTTTTGCGGCGGCGTTGTTTAAAGAGCAGCGCGAACAGGGTCGAGTCTGAATTTTTAACTCCTGTGGTTCGCGTGATCTAAGGCGCGATCGACTTCTAATCGCGAGCCTCCATGTCGTTCTTCAAGCACATCACGCTCGATACGCCACGGTCAGCGCAGCGGCCACGCTATCCGAAGACTCGCGACCACGCCGCGCGGATGCGCCGCCCGCGGTCTTCGAGAAAATACGATGCAGCCAGCGCCAACAAGCCGGAGATGATGCCCGTCACGATATGCTCGATGTACGGGATGCGGTAGTGACTCGCGTGCGAATACGCGTCGCCGATCGTAGTCAGAATGCCGACCACCACCGCGTTACCGTATCGATTGGTGTAAAGCTTCGCCGCGGGTGTGAAGGTCAGCAGCACAGCGAGGAGTCCGGTGAGCAGACCCGTATGCAGTGCGATCCCCCAGTGCGTGAGGCTCATGATGTTGATCCAGCTTCCCGGCATGCAGGTCATGCACGCGCTGGTCGGCTGCCAGAAGCGCTGGATAAACAGTTTCAGACGACGATTCCACTCGCTTGCCATGATGTGTTTCCCGTCCATCCATACCCCGCCAGGGGCGAGCAAATAGTGGACATGGCGCGATATTACACCGCCGTTGCAACCCCACCCAGAATCCCCATCAGGGTCCGCGCATTCCGCTGCCCCTGATCTTCGAAGCAGTTGTTGAAAATGACATGCGTGCGCCCGGCTCGCGTCGCGATGGCCCGGATCGGCGCGGCCAGTTCAGTCAGTTCGATCTCGTTGTAGTCGTAGTCGAAACGATCCGCGGCACTGGCCGCGCCCGTCGCGCCCCAGGTCTGCGTGTTGCGGCCATGCAGTCGCACCATGGCGAGGTCGGGATGGGTTGCTTCCCACACGGTATGCACGCGATTGCTCACATCGGGTGGCGCGTCGACGATCACATGGACGAGGCCACGTTCGCGTAAAAATTCGAGCGTCCACGCCGCATGCTGTTCGGCGAACCAGGTCTGATTGCGGAACTCCGCGGCCATCAGATAGCCCGCCATGCGGGCCCGGCATTCTTCGACTAGCGCGAGGCCGTCGGTTGCCCGCGTGATCCACGGCGCAAACTGGAACAGCACCGCGCCGAGGCGCCCGGTCGCGCGCAGCGGCTCGAGCGCGTCCAGATAGCGCCGCCATAGTTCGTCGCGGATATCATCGGGCATGTCCTTGTAGTAAACGTGCTTCTTGCGCGGGCCGGTGATGCCCGGCGGCAGCGCCAGCGCAATGTCCGGCGGCAGGACTTCCGGTGCAGTCTGATGGCCCGTGAAAAGGCGAAAAGCCTTGAAATTGAACGTAAAGCCCTCCGGCGTGCGCTCGGTCCACAACTGCGCGTTGCTTGCCGACGGCATCGCGTAGTAAGCGGAATCGACTTCGACCAGCGGGAATTGCGAAGCGTAAAAGCGCAGACGCGCTTCGGCGCTGCTGCTGCCGCGCGGGTAGAAACGCTTGCAGGCAATCAGTGTTTTATCGGTCCAGCCGGCCGTACCGCATCGGATGTCCATGGGCGATGGCGTGTGATTGGCGCACGAGTTTGCTCAGGTGCAGAAGTTGTAGGATACCTTGTGAGGCCAGTGACGGTTTAGCTGTCGCGACCATGACTCAGGCGCGATTCGTGCTGTCGTCCCGTGCGCGCCATGCGCCAGTTGGCGCACGGCGGCGGGGCGGCCTCACACCGCATTCGAACGTCTAAAAAAGCGGACCATACAATGCCGAAGAAGAACCTCACACGAAACAAGCTGCCCAAGCCCGAAGCGCGCCAGGCGCTCCTTAACACGCGCCGCAATGCCAGGATGGCGCGCTCGGCCCATGCCTATGTACGTGGCAACACCAGCAAGTTCTACGAGTGGCTGGACGGCATCGAAGGCCATAAGCTGCCCGAGGGTCCGGCTATCTGGATTTGTGGCGACTGCCACACGGGCAACCTCGGACCGGTCGCCGATGCGCAAGGGCGCGTCGAAATTCAGATCCGCGATCTCGACCAGACCGTGATCGGCAATCCGGCCCATGATCTGATCCGCCTCGGCCTCTCGCTTGCCACCGCCGCGCGCGGCTCCGATCTGCCGGGCGTGACGACCGTGCGCATGATGGAAGCGCTGGCGGACGGCTACGAACGCGCCTTCGACGAAGCGGCCGGCGACGCCGATATCCACGCTGAAAAGCCCGAAGCCGTGCGAGTGGTGATGAAGGAAGCAGTACGCCGTTCGTGGCGTCATCTGGCGGAAGAGCGGATCGAGGATCTCGAACCGACGATCCCGCTCGGGCCGCGTTTCTGGCCGCTTGCAAAGACCGAGCGACGCGAAATCGAGGCGCTCTTCGAGAAGGGCTCGCTTGCCCGGCTGGCAACCATGCTGCGTGGCGCCGGCGACGAAGCCGACGTGGATGTGCTCGACGCCGCCTACTGGGTGAAGGGCTGCAGCTCGCTGGGGCGCTTGCGTTATGCGGTGCTGCTCGACATCGACGGTGCCGCGCTCGACGGCGACGATCTCTGCCTGATGGACATCAAGGAAGCCGCGCCGGCTGCCGCGCCGCGTTATAGCGGCGTACGCATGCCGCGCGATAACGCGGAGCGGGTGGTGGAGGGCGCGCGCCATCTGTCGCCGTCGCTAGGCGAGCGCATGCGCGCTGCGCGTCTGTCCGATCGGGGCGTGGTGATTCGTGAATTGCTGCCGCAGGACATGAAGCTGACCATCGAGCAACTGACTCGCGACGAAGCCATGAAGGCGGCGCGCTTTCTCGCGCTGGTGGTGGGCAACGCTCACGCGCGTCAGATGGACAGCGCCCAACGCAAGGCGTGGCTGACCGAACTGCGCCGCAACCGTTCGAAAACGCTAAACGCGCCGGGCTGGCTATGGACGAGCATCGTGGAACTGGTGAGCAGTCATGCGGCCGGCTATCTGGAGCATTGCCGGCGCTATGCGACCGAGCGCGAGGGGAGTTGAAGCGTTGAACCGTCGGTGGCGAGCATAGCGGCGTTCATGCCGCTTCCCTCGCCACCGTTATGTCACGACTAGTTCGACAACGACACGTAAGGCGAACTGAGCGGCGTAGGCGGGAACGGCTGCAGGCCCGTCTGTTTGCTGAAGCTATACCGCAGATACACCGCCGCCAGCCACTCGCGATATTCATACGCATTGCCGAGCGACGCGGTTGCACCGAACGCGAGTTGCGGCGCCAGTTGATATTCGCCCACTGCGCTGAGCGAATACGACACACCGGTCTTGCTCTGGCCGGCATAAACCTGATTGCTGTTCACCTCGCTGCCAACCACGCCGATGTTGTTCAGAGCGGTTTGTTGCATACCGGGGGAATTCGGGAAGTAATTCGACTGGTCCTCGCGGTAATGCTGCACCCCGATCGATCCCTTCACGTCATACGTGAAAGCACCGTTGCGCCCGGTCCACTCGACTGGCAGATTCAGGATCACATACTGTTGCGGGCTGAAATAGCCGCCTTGGCCGTACGTGAAATACGACAGGTTCTTGTCGTAGCGCATCAAGGTCGTATTCACGCCGACGGTGAGCGTCTGGTCGGCGTCTTTCAGCAGACGCGTATAGATGCCGCCGCCGCCCTTGACGGCGTTGTTGCTGACGACGTTGTGCCCGTCGTAGTACTGGTAGCCCGCGTTCACGTACAGGCCGCTCGTGCCGTCGTCCCACGCGAGGCTGCCAACGCCGCCGAGCGACGTCACGCCGCCCCATTCGAGGCCGGAGCCCGCATCGCGCGCACCGGCATAGGAGAGCAGGCTGTCGGTCACCGCGCGGCGTGCGACCGCGAGCGAATACGAGACCTTGTCGGTGATGCCGCCGTTGTACTGCGCGCCGCCTACGATGTTGGTCTCGCGAAAACCGAGCGGCGTCACGCCGATATCGCCGCTGAGGCTGCGGCCTTCGTAGCCGAGCGACAGACCCACACCGCTCGCAGTCTGGTTGCCATAGATATTGTTGCCGGCGACCGCTGCGGTTTCCGATCGGGTGTTCGAGATGCCGGCGCCGAAGCGCGCGAGCGTCGCCACGTTGCCGGCGGCGGTGCCGGCATCGAGCGTGACGGGCGTCGCGGTGATGACGATGTGACCGTTGCCCGCCTTGATGCGGCCTTGAATCGGCGCTTCGATATCGGTCAGCGAAGACAGGCCGTCTTCCCCCACGCGGTCGCGGAACACGATCCCACCCGACACGGTACTGGACTGCTCGCGATTGACCTGGGCGAGTTCTTCCGCCACGCCGAGCGTTTGCGTATTGGCCGTATTCGCGGGCGTGCCGCTGCCGTCCCCGTTCTGCGGGTAGTACGGTTGCGCGTAACCGGTCGGCGGTTGCGGAATGTACGGCTGCTGCTGTTGCGCGTAGTAACCCTGATTCGGATATGCCTGCTGTTGCGGCGGATACGGCCGGTAGGGCTGCTGTTGCTGCGGCGGATAGGGTTGATACGGCTGTTGCGCGTAACCCTGCTGTTGCTGCGGATAGGCCGGCTGACCGTAGTAAGGCTGTTGTTGTTGCGCATAGCCTTGCTGCTGTCCATACGGTGCCTGCGCATAGCGCGGCGCAGTGTGGGTGCTCTTCGAGGTAGCCGGCTTCTTCGTGGTGGTCCGCTTCGTGTTCTGCGCGGGGTAGGCCGCGTAAGGCTGCTGTTGCGCCTCGCGCGCGGCGGGCGACATCGGCCAGGGCGTGGCGGCGTAGCCGTCCTGCGCACCGTAGGGCTGCTGTTGCTGCTGCGGATACGCAGGCTGTTGCTGGTACGCCGGGTTATACGGCTGCTGTTGCATGGGTTGCATCGGCTGCTGTAACTGGCCTTGGCCCGGATAAGGCTGCAACGGCGCGCCCGACTGGCTCGACCCGTAGCTTTCCTGGCCATAGCCACCCGAGTCGCCGCCCTGACGCGGCGCGTTGTACGGCATGGCGGCAGGCGCGGCGTTAGGCGTATAAGGCTGCGCGGGCGCCGTATACGGCGCGACATAAGGCGCGGGCTGCGCGGGCGGCGGATAGTTCGGCACGGTCTGTGTCGGTAGGGAAGACTGCGTGTACGGAAGGGATGAGCGTGCGGCGTTGAAAGCGCCGCCGTTCAACGCGGCGTTGTCGGCATCGGTCGCGCTGACCGTGGCGGTTTTGCCCTCGAAAGGATTGGTGCCCGGCAGCGGCGTCGCGCCGATCCGGCGCATCGCCACTTCCCAGCCGCGCGGCACGTTGCTCGCGGTGCCGGTGCGTGGGCCGTTGGCCATCAGCGGCGTGTTGGCGGCGACCAGCGAGCGTTGCAGATAAGTGGACGCGAGCGAGAGCTTGCCCTCGGCGCGATACATGCGGCCTACCGTGGCCAGCACGGCGGGGTCGCCCGGCGCCGCTTTCAAGGCCTGATTCGCGAGCGTTTCGGCATAGCTGAACTGTTTCGCGCCGACGGCCGCGGGAATCGCCGCCTGCACCAGATTCAGATCGTCGGGCCGGCGTTGCAGCGCGACGCGGTAACTGGTCAGCGCACTGCGGTCGTCGCCGGCGGTCGAATAGAGACGGCCGAGCGCCGCTTGCAAGTCGGGGTTGTCGGGCATTGCGGCGAGCCACGGCGCGATCACGTCGTAGGCGCTCGCGAGATCGCCGCGCTGACGCACCGCGTCGCACTGCTTGATCACGATGCCAAGATTCAGGTTGCCGAAGTCCGTGCGCTGCTGCGGCGTCAACTGCATCGACGCGAGCCGGCGCATTACCATGCCGAGTTCGTTTTCCTGCTGCGTGGCGGACAGAATGCCCGCGTATTGGAGCAGCAGGTCGGTATTGCCGGGCGCCGCGTTCATCGCGGCACGCACGAGACTGAGCGCGCGATTCGGGTCGCCTGCTTGCTGGTAGGCGCCGGCGATCACGCCGATCAGTTCCGGGCTGTTGCCGGCTACCGGTTCGGCGGCATGCAGCGTGGCAAGGGCCTGTTGCGACTGGCCGTTGTGCGCCATGCGTGCTGCAAGGTCGGCCTGCTGATGCACCCACAAACGATGCTGAAGCGTGGTCATCGCGTCGGTGCGTTGCGCGACGGGAATGCGTTCGAGTTGCGCGAGGCCCGCGGACCAATCCTGCGTTTCCGCCGACAACAGCGCGCTCGCATACAACGCGTCGGTCATGTCGGGGTGTGCCGCGAGCAAGCCGTCCATCATGCTGCGCGCGTTGGCGACCGCGCCTTGGCGCACGTAGATGCGCGCGAGGTCGAGCCGTAGCCAGGGATCGTCAGGTGTGTTGAGCAACGCATCTTCGAACAGGCTGCGCGCGCTGCCGAGGTCGCCGCGCGCTTCCGCCGCGCGTGCCTGGGCCGCTTGTGCTTCGCCACGCAGACGGTTGATGCCGCCGGCCTTCGACTGCTGTTCCGCGTTCAGCTGATTGGCGAACTGCAGGGCTTCGTCGCCACGGCCTTGCGCGGCGAGCGCGCCGACCAGCCCGCGCACCGCATCGGGATTGTCGGCCTGACGACGCAACGCCATCCGGTATGCCTGTTCCGCGCCGACCGGATCGTTGTTCGAGAGCAGCATTTCGCCGAGCAGCACTTGCGCGGTGACGTCGGAGGGATTCAGCGCGATCGCGCGTTCGAACAGCGACTTCGCCTTCGCGAATTCGCCGTTGCTGCGTGCACCGATGGCGTCGCTCGTGTAGGTCCAGTACGTCGCGCTGTCGAGCGCGGTTTTCCAGCGCGCGGGATTGCCGCTGCGTGAAGCACGTTCCAGATAGTTGCGGGCTTCGGCGAAACGCTCCTGCTTGAGCGCGGCGATGCCCATGCCGCCGAGCGCATCGGTGTCGTTCGGGCTATTGGCCAGCACTGCAGAAAACTTCGTGCGCGCGGTGGCCGGGTCGTTGCGATCGAGCGCGGCGAAACCGTCGGCGATGGTGCGGCCGCGCGCGTCCGTCGCGGCGTTTTCCTGCGAGCGGTCGCGCGCCGTCTTGTCCTGCTGCACCATCGAATCGAAGCGCGCCTTGACAGCGGCGTCGTCGGTTGCGGTTTGCAGATAGGCTTCGTAGAGCGCGGCGTCCGAGGGACGCGCGTCCAGCCACAAGAGCGCCTGCCGCCAGCTCTTTTTCGCTGCCGCACCGACCGCGTTGTCGCCCGCGAGCTTTTGCAATCGCGCGATGCCGTCGCGGCGCGTTACGTCGCGATAGGTCAGATGCTGCGCGTAGGCGAGGGCATAGCGCGGTTCGTCGGGGTTGTCGCGCGCCAGTTGTTCGAGACCGCGGCGTGCCTGATCCCAGCCTTGCGGCGTGGCGGAGAGCGCCTGGTAGTATTCGAGTTGCAATTCCGGCGTGGCCGGCTTGCCGTTCAGCGCGCGCTGATATTCCTGCACGGCGCTCGCGCTCTGACCGCTTTGCGCGAGACGCCGCGCGTCGTTCACCGTTTGATCGCGCAGACTGGATTCGCCGAGACGGCGGCCCAGTTCATCCATGTTCGGATAGGTTGGCGCAGCGGCTTTCAGGCGCGCCAGATATTGTTGTGCGCCGGCGCCGTCCTTGCGATCGGCGAGCACCATACCCATGCCGAACAGCGCGTCGGGCTGTTTCGGATCGATGCGCAGCACCTTCAACCAGGCCTGCTCGGCAAGGTCGCCGCGCTGATGCGATTGCCAGTACTTGCCCTGATCGATCAGCACGTTCAACGGATCTTTCGACGCTTGCGCGAGTGCGTCCGGCGACACCGCCGCCACATAGCAGACGGCCGTGAAACTCAGCGCGAGGCGCAGTGACAACGCGAGGGCGCTCAATCGCATGCATTTCTCCAGCTTGGCACGAGACGGCCGGCTTCGTCGAAGCGATAGCGGCCGTCGATGAAACCCGTGCCGAACAATCCCAGCACACGATCGTAATAAACCGGCTCGCGGCCGGGCACGTTGGCGTCGAGCGCGGCCAGATGCGTGCGCGCGAGGCCGAGACCGCGCTCGTCGCCGAGCGCCTTGAAGTACGGCGCGAGCGCGCCCCAGTAGCTGAGCGGGCCTTCGCCGCTCGGGGTGCCGGTAGTCGACGAAACCTTCTCGGGCGGCACACCAGTTTGCGCGATCCGGGTTCGCATGCCGCCGAGCGAGGCCAGCCAGGGTTTGGCGAGCGGGTCGGCGGGCGACGTGAGCCCGGCCCACAGATAGACGCGGATCGCGTCATAGCTGCCGGTGTCGCCGTTCTTCGGATCGATCACGAACTGGCCGTTCTGCCAGGCCGCCCAGTCCGGCGCGAAGCCGAGCGGCGCGGTGGTCTTGACGAGCTTGTAGGCGCTTTCCGCGAGCTTGCCCCACGGACCGCCCGGCGCTTCCTGGGCGAGCGCGCGCAGCACCGGCAACGGCAGATAGCTCGGATTCAATCGGGTCACGCCGCCGGTTTTAAAGCCTTGCGGGCCGGGCAGCAGCATCGGTCCGACGCCCGGCAAGGTGGTCATCTCCTGACGCGCGATCTGCGCGGCCAGGGCCTGACCGAGTTGCGTATAGGTCGGGTCTTTCCACAGGCGGCCGGCTTGCAGCAGATCGTAGGCGATCCACAGGTCGGAGTCGGAGGCCGAGTTCGGGTCGAGCACGCCGAACGAGCCGTCGGGTTTGCGGCCCCATTGCCACGAGGGCAGTCGCATGTCCTGCGCGTCGAACTGGTTGCCCGCGAGGTTGGTGCGCGTCCACGCGAGCAGACGGTCGAAGGTGGCGCGGTCGTTCGCGACCAGCGCGAAGAAGAGCGCGTACGACTGGCCCTCGGAGGTGGTCTGCTGCGTCGGCGTGGAAAAATCGATCACGCGGCCGTCGGCCTGCACGAATCGTTCGACGAAAGTCCGATAGCCGTTCCAGTTGCCGCATGCTCCCGATGCGGCGGAGGCACCCGGCGCGGCCGTGGTCTGCGCCACCTTGACGAGATTGGCGTAGCTCGCCGAGGCCGCGAGCCCGAGCGTCAACGCCATGCAAGTTTTCTTGTTGATTCGAACCCGCATAACAGTCCTATTAGTCCTTCAGGCGGCGCGCGGCGATCGAGCGCAGCGTCCGGTAGAACAGGCCCGCGATGATCAGCGCGGCGAGCACGCCGCCCAGCATCAACAACAGCGGATGTGACGAGAGCGCCCAGCGCAGATACTCCTGCGGCGACAAATGGCCGACATAGTAAGCCTCGCCGTTCGACGTGATGGTCACGGTGCGGCCGTGGATCACGGCCATCGCGCCTTGAATTTCCGGCAGCACGTCGGCATCGAGCAGGGCTGCGGCCAGGTCGGAGTCGGACTGGCCGCCCGCGCTGACGAGTGCAACCGCGCTGCGGTTTTTCTGCAGGGGCGATTCGAAGCCGGTCAGCAAGGCGTCGCCATTCGTACTCACCAGCGTCAGATCGGCGCGCGCCGGCGAGCGCTCCACGCCACGTTCGCCATGCCACCAGTCTTCCAGCTTGAAGACGATGTCGGACACCTGGAAGGTGCGCGAGTCGCCGTCGCTCGAGAACGGCATCGACTTGGCCCAGCGTTGCAGCAATGGCTGCTTGCCCGGCGCGCCGAAGATCAACAGATCCTTGTTGGCGTACTGGTCGGCGTTGTCGGCGGTGCCGACCGTCACGCCCGTGACCGGATAGCCGGTCGAGGCGCCCATGCGGCCCATGGTCAGCAGATACAGGCTGTAGTCGCCCGAATCGGCGTCGTTCGGCAGGATTGCGGCGGTCTCGGAGAGGTCCGCCATGCGCGTGAACGGGAAGCCGCTGTTGGCGAACGCCGCGAGATCCGGCAAGGCCATGTAATGCGGGAACGACGAGAGGTCGATGGTCGAGTTCGGGTCGATCGAACCGACCACGTTGTCGAGCAGACGGCCATGACATTCGCCGGTATTCGGGATGTCGTAGTAGAAATGCAGACGCACTTGCGAACGCGGCGTGAGCAGCAGCGGCGGAATGTAGATCGTGCGGCGCGCTTCGGCAGTTTTGTCCGGCAACACGCGGGCGAAGTAATGGCTCAGTTCGAACACCGAAGCCGACTCGGCCGGAATCGGCAGCGCCTGGACGAAGCCGCTGTTCATGCTCACGTTGAGCGACGAACGATCGCGCAGCGGACGCACCGTATAGCGGTAGCGCAGATCGATCGGTGCGCCCTTGGTGTGCCACATGAACAGATCGGGCGGCACGCGCAGATTCACGCGCACGGCGTCGGCGTCGTAACCGGACACGCTCAGGTCGCGCGGATCGGCGAGTTCACCGAAGCGCACCGGACGGTTCGTCGGCAGCCAGTTCGGTGCATCGTACGCCGCGCGCGGGGCGAGTTCGTTCAACTGCGTGATGGTCGCGCTCGGACCGCTCAGCGTGTTCTGGCCGATGCCGAGCGCTTTCGCTGCGGTCTTCAGTTCAGCGTCGTTGCGGCCGAGCACGAGCAGCAGCTTGCCGCGTGCCGGCGCTTCGCGATCGACCACGGCGAGGGTCGGGCCGGAGATCGCGGGAATCGTCACGCCGGCCGGGCGTTGATCGGCGGTGGCGAACACCACGGCGTTGCCCGATAGCGGCGCGTTATCCACTTGCGCCGGAAACACCGCGCCGCGATAACCGGCGAGCGCGCCGAACCACGAGGCGACGATGCCGCCTGCTTCGAGCGTGGCGTTGCTGGGTTTTTGCGGGAACACGAACGGCAGTTCGAGCCGGCGCACGTCGCGGCGGTCGAAGAACGGCTGCGGCAGCGCGGCCAGTTCCGGCTTGCTGGCGAGCGACGCATAACTCAGATCGAGCGAGCTCGCATTGCTGACGGTGGCCCACAGCGTCGAGTTGGCCGGGTCTTCGCAACTGGTCGTGTAATGGCCGATCAGCTGCACGTTCAGGTGGTTGAATTCGGTGATGAAGCGCGGATCGATCGAGACGTCGCGCGCTACCAGCATGCCGGCCTGTTCGTGCGGTACGGGCAAGGTGGCGGCGACTTCGCCGTTCACCAGCACCTTCAACTGCGAGATGTTCGCCAGCAGCGCGGGCGAGTAGCTATAGATCAGATGCAGGACCGCGCCGGTCACCACTTCGTCGTTGCGCACGGAGAACGCGACGCCGTTCTGGCCGTCGGTGCCGCGCAATTGCAGCGGATCGAGCGCGCCGAGGTCGGCGAAGGTAAGCGTCTGACGGCGTCCGCCCGGCACCAGCGTGCCCGGTTCGGCGGTGGTCGGCGTCTTGATGCCCAACGCCTTCACCGACGACGCGGCCAGCGCGGGCGTCGGCGTCGCCAACTGAGCCTGAGCCAGCGTGTTCGGGTCGTACGGTACGGCGGCGGTGGGCGCAGGCACGCTGCCCACACCGGTCGCGGCCGGAGCGGGCGTTGGCGCAGCGGCAGTGGCCGGCGTGGCGGTGCCCGTCGTCCCCGCGGCCATGCGTGTCTCGCTGTTGCCGCCGGACGCCGCTGCCATCACCTCGGCGGCCGACGCCAGCGGCGCCGCCAACGCGGTTTGCAAGGCAAGCCAGCAGGCGAGGCCGCGCATCAGACGTTGCGAGCCGGGGCGTGCCAGGACACGCATGTACGCCGAACCGGTCCCAGTGCGCTCGTCGTGATGCGAGCGTTCGCTGTGTTTCTTCGCCATCCTGTTGCCCATTGATCAGTCTTTGGTTTTTAGCTTCTTGACGTCCACAGGACGGCTTTTCATCGAGCTTCGCAAATCGGCATAAAGATGCTCGAACAGACCCGCGATACCGCGCGCGCCGACCGTGAGCACATGCGACAGGCCACGCAACGGCGTGTCCTGCTGGCGGCCCTCGGCCCAGCCGGTCCAGGCGTCGGCGCGGGCAAAAGTGGTTTTGACGAACTCGTATTCCTGCTCGCGTGTCATCGTCGAGAAGCGTAGACCCACGCGGCCGGGGGCGGTGAAACCCACCGTGGCGGGGAACGCGTATTCCTCGTCGCCGCGAAACAGCGAGACGGTCACGCGTTCGTGCATCGGCACCTGGATCGCGGCGGGCAGGGCGACGCCGACGCCGCCTTCGGAGTAATCGATGGTCTCGCAAGCCAGCGTGCGGCCGGTCGAGAATTTGAGCATCACGGGCATCTGCATCGCCACGCGGTGCACCGCGCGAATCTGCCGGCGCTCGCTTGCGGCGGCCACGCTTGCACCGAGAATCAGCATGTTGTACGTGGTCCAACCCAGATTCAGGATGGTGGTCTCCACCACGCTACGCACATGCCAGTTGAAATAGATGTGCACGACGCCCACGCAGAAGCCGATCAGGTTCAGCAACAGCAGAAACAGATACGGGCGCGAAATCGCCCAGTCGAAGTAGTTCTTCTCGATCTGGCCACCCTTGGCCGTCACGTTGAACTTGCCGAGCTTCGGGTTGATCAGCGCGAGCAGGGTCGGCGCGGTGATGTACGAGGCCAGCACCGACTCATACACTTCGGCCCAGAACGAATGGCGAAACGAGCGCTGCATGCGCGAATTGGTGATGCTCGCGTGCATCATGTGCGGCAGCGCGTAGATCGCGATCGTGCCGGCGGCGGCTTCGATCACATGCGCGCCGAAGAACAGATACGACAGCGGCGCGGTCAGGAACACCAGACGCGGGATGCCGTAGAAGAAGTGCATCATCGCGTTCAGATAGCACAGACGCTGGCCGATTTTCAGGCCCTTGCCGGTGAGCGGATTGTCGATGCGGAAAATCTGCGTCATGCCGCGCGCCCAGCGAATCCGCTGACCTATGTGGCCGGACAGCGATTCGGTGGCGAGCCCGGCAGCTTGCGCAATCGCCAGATACGCGGTGGTGTAGCCGAGGCGGTGCAGCTTCAGCGCGGTGTGCGCGTCTTCCGTGACGGTTTCGACCGCGATGCCGCCGATCTCTTCCACCATGGTCCGGCGCAGCAGCGCACACGAACCGCAGAAGAAGGTGGCGTTCCACAGATCGTTGCCGTCCTGCACGAGACCGTAGAACAGCTCGCCCTCGTTCGGCACTTTGCGGAAGGTGCCGAGGTTGCGCTCGAACGGGTCGGCGGAGAAGAAGTGGTGGGGCGTTTGCAGCATCGACAGCAGCTTGTCGCGCAGGAACCAGCCGAGGCCGATCTGCAGGAACGAGCGGGTCGGAATGTGATCGCAGTCGAAGATCGCGAGGTATTCGCCGCTGGTGATCTTCAGCGCTTCGTTGATGTTGCCGGCTTTCGCGTGGCGATTGTGCGTGCGGATCGTCCAGTTGACGCCCACTTCTTCGCAGAAGGCCTTGAACTCGGGACGGCGTCCGTCGTCGAGCACGTGAATCGAGATCTTCTCGGCCGGATAGTCGAGCGCGAGCGCCGCGTAGATGGTCGGCTTCACCACCGAAAGCGGCTCGTTATACGTCGGAATGAACACGTCGACGGTCGGCCATTCGTCGCGCGAGGCGGGCAGCGGCATCGGCGTGCGCTTGAGCGGCCAGGCGGTCTGGAAGTAGCCGAGCAGCAGCACGATGGTCGAATAGACTTCGGCCGACACCAGCAGCAGACCCCAGGCGGCGTCGAGCGGATGTTCCCAGTAAGTGGTCGCGGTGAGCCGCCAGAACATATAGCGGCCCGAGGTGACCACCGACAGCATGATCATCACCATCGTCGCGTAACGGCCGGGCAGCCGGCGGAACAGCAGCGCGGTCACGAAGCAGCAGGTCGCGAAGGTCAACTGTTCGTAGAACGCGAGCGGCACCGTGAACACGAAGTACAGCATGATCAGCGCAAACAGCGTGATCAGCACGGTGACCACGCGGCTGTTCCAGAAGCGCGCGTCGACGAAACGTTCGAGCCGCGACGGCTCGGCGCCTTCGAGGCCGTTCGATGGAGTCGTGCTCATGCGACGTTCCTCGGCGAGAGGGCGATCGCATCGATCGCCGACATCAGCCAGCTGCCGCACGAGCGGAAATCGGCGGCGGCCTGGCTGAGTGGATCGTAGTGAATCAGGGTAGTGTCGCAGGCGAGCGCTTCGCTGACGCCTTCATCCAGATGGATCACGCCTGGGAACAGCCGCTCGCCGAGCATCTGGCGCAGGACCTTGAGGACGTCTTTGGTCAACTGGCGCGACTGGTCGATCTGGTTGATGACGTAGCCCACGCCGCCGAATTCGGCGCGCGGCGCGGCGTAGGTGTCGATCATCCGCTCCATCTGCGGGATCGCGGCGTAGGAGGCCGCGTCGGCGAGCACCACGTTCAGCGCGAAGGTGGCCGCGCACAAGGCCGAGCGCACATAGGCGGACGAACCCGGCGGCGTGTCGATGATGACGATGTCCGACGCGTCGAGCCGCAAGCTTTGCAGCGCATGCGCGAGCCACAGCGGCTCCTGGTCGATGTACGCCTCGAAGCGGCGGCGGTCGTCTTCCAGCACGGCGCCGTACGGCAACACGGTCACGCCGTCCACGCCGTCGAACATCACGGTCTGCCACGGGTCGCCCGTCAGCGTGGCGCGCGATAGACCGTCGATGCTGTCGAGCGGCACACCGAAGTGCAAACGCAAGGCGTTCTGCGGGTCGAGGTCGAGCGCGATCACGCGGCGCCCGCTGGCGGCGAGCACGGAAGCGAGATTGGCGGCGAGGGTCGTTTTGCCGACCCCGCCTTTGGCGGACACCACGGCGATGACTTTCATGAGCGGCGCGGGCCGTTGGTCAGCCACGAGTTAGGAGTGGCGGGCGCAGCGGCGCCAGGCGCCGTGGCCGTTTGAGCGGACGTGCCGCGCAGACGGTCGAAGACCGATTGCAACGGAGCGGATTCACCGTGGGCGGCGGGCCTTGGGGCCGGCGCCGGGGCGGCTTGCGCCGCGAACAGTTTGCCGAGAATCGACGGGCTTGCCGAGACCGACGAAGGCGCCGGCGCGAGTGCGGGCGCCGTGTAGGCCACGGGCGTGGCGGCTGCCGGGGGCGCTGTCGGTGTCGCGTGCCTGGTCTGTGTCAGCGGTGTTGAAAAGGCCGGAGCCGCAGGCGCTGCCGGCGCGCTCGAATAGGCGCGAGCAGGTGCTGGAGCTTGTGCCCAGCTTGGTGTGACGGGCGGCGCGGATTGCGCGGCGGGAGCAGCCGAAGTGACCGGCGCGACCAGCACGTCCGGCACGACTTGCTGGGCAACCACCGCCGGTTTCGGATCGACCCGTACGGCGGGCGCAGCGGGTGTAGCTTGCGCAGCCTGGTCGTCGTTCGCTTCGAGTGCGCCAAAACGCGAGGCGCCTTTTGGTTCGGTCGACACGCTAGCCACGACCACCGGCGGAATGTCACGCCGATGCGAGCGCGTAAACAGCGGTGCCTTCGCACGCGTGACCGAAGCAGCGTCTTTCGGCGTCGTATCCGGGCGCTCGGTGAGCGCCTCGCTCATCGGCGCCGGAGCTCGCGCTTCGCGCCGCTGTCCGATCGCGGGAATGGCCGGTTGGGTCAGATCCAGCGTGACCAGCAACGGCCAACGCGTACGCGCCGAACGCGCCTCATTCTCGCGGCCGATTTCCTGGTACGCGCTGGCGTCGCCGCCAAAATGATCGAATAGTTTTTCGATGTCGCTCGATGAGCTCATAGTGCCCGCCGCCTTTGTCATGACTTGCCTTGCCCCGATCCATCAACTTGCTCGCGGCGCCGAAACGCTGGTGCTGCCGTCCTGCTACTGCACGCGCACCGGTCTGGCGCGTTGCCCGATTGTGTGCTGCTAACCGCTATCTGGACTGACGGCGACCTGCCGCTTGCTCCGCTTGCTGGCTGAGACCTGTCTTCAACCCGCGTGACGGCCCAGACGGAACTCGATCGCGGTGTCCTCGCCGTAGCCGCTCGTCAGCGCCACCGACAAGCCCTGCGCGCCCAACGCGCTCAACCACGACTGATAGACGCCTTCGAGAAACGCCGGGGTCCACGCCAGTGCCGTATCGCCAAACGCCAGCAACGGTGCGCAGTAGTGAACGATGCGCAGCGACTCGGCTTCGTCGGCGAGTGCCACGCAGCCCCAATCCATCTCCTGCCAGACGCCGTTCAAAGTCTGCTCGAGTTCGGCGGTCGACCCACAGGCCGGCAGCGGATGCGCGGCGGCGAATCGTGCGCCGACGCGATGCATCAACTGACGCAGTTCATCGCGGCCGATCTGTGCTTCAAATTCAGTCGCGAGAGCGCTCAGCATGCCGCGCCACTGTGATGAGATTTGACGATCCAGCAGGTAGTCGAGAATGGGAACCATATTTTCCGGGAGAAAGCCGTTGCTTCGACTTGTTAAAAAGGCGCCAACGGCCTGGTAACAGAGAAAAGTGTTTCGGGAAATCGCGTTTGCGCGCGTCTTAAGTTACTTTTACCGGTCCTGTCTAGTCTGTCCCACACACTTCGGAGGAGTCTACTTAAGACACTAACTTTTGGCCACTTTCCATTCGTCTGCTTATACGCGCAATCGATTGCGATGGATGCATCGGTTTCACGTAATTTTTGCTGCATGAATCGCCCGGCCGCCTTCCAGCTTGGGGCCTTGCTGTAAAGACGCCCGACCTGTCTGTATTAACGGTAAATTGCACCGCTGTTTTAGCTTTTTATTTTCGTGCTAAATGCAACGTCTGACGAGGACGTTGGGTTATGCAATATGGCTCGCGTCAAAACTTTCCAAATCTTGCGAGTGGGAACGCCTGCCGTTTTGCGTCACGCCAAACTTACGAACATGCAACAGCCTCTTGTCCGGTGGGGTCGCGTGATGGCTGCTCAGGGCAGGGCAAACAGGGTGGACGGCGCAACCTCGGGAAGTATTTGTAATACAGGCATAAATATTGGTCTGATCTTTGCCGATAACCATGGGCAGAGTGACCGGAACCAGCCTGATAACTATCAATATGCTTTCCACCTCAACGCAACACCTCTCCGACTCCGGTTTGAGCGACCGCTTTCACAAGCGCTCTCTCGAGCACCAGCGTCCTCTTTCCACGGTAACGATGGCCTTCACCGTCGTCGCGTTCCTGTGCTTCGTGGGGGCGCGCAATCTGGTCGGCGGCGCAACCGTGCCGCTTGCCTACCGGCTGTCATGCGCGTTGATCCTCGGCCTGCTGGTGCTAGCGATTCCGCGCGCCAGATCGACCTGGCTGTTCGGCGCGATCGGGGTGGCCTACTCGCTAGTGCTCGTGGCGGGCCTCGCGCTGAATATCGTGGGCGTCAGCCAGCCGCTCCTGTGGATCGTGCCCGCGCTGGTGGTAGTGCCGATCTGCGCCGCGCCGTTATGGCTCACGCCCGCGCACTTCTTCACCGGCAGTGTGTTTTTCTACGCGGCGGCGTTGGCGCTGCTGTTCGACGTGCCGCTCGGGCATGACGCCGACATCGTCGTCTGGATGTGGGTCGTCGCGATCGGCATGCCGACCTCGGCGGTGTTTCATTTCGGCTTCTACCGTTTCCGCCGCCATCACTTTCTGCTCGAGAGCCAGCTCGCGCAGCTCGCGGCGACCGATCCGCTAACCGGCCTGCAAAATCGCCGCGCCTTCGTCAAGCAGGCCGAGCGCCGTTTGGCGACACTGTCGGCCGAGGCGCCGGTCAGCGCGATCTTTCTCGACATCGACAATTTCAAATCGCTGAACGACCGTTTCGGCCACGCGGTCGGCGACCACGCGTTGTACGAGGTGGCGCAAGTGCTGATGGACGAAACCGCCGCGACCGACAGCGTGAGTCGCATCGGCGGCGAGGAATTCGCCGTGCTGCTCGACAGCGGTCTGGCCGGCGCACTGGAACTGGCCGAGCGGCTGCGCGAGGCGATCGCCGTGCTCGAGCGGCCGGACGGTCATCTGACCGCGAGCTTCGGCGTGGCCGAACACCGGCGCGGCGAAAACATCATGGTGCTGCTCGATCGCGCCGACGAAGCCTTGCTGCGCGCCAAGCATTCGGGCAGAAATCGCGTGTGCGCCGAGCGCGCGCTGACGAGCGAGTCGCTGCAACTGTTGGCCGACGACGTGTGCGCCGACGGCGAGGTCGTAAAACGGCGGCATCGCTGGGAAGAGTATTTCCTGACCTCGCATTTTCAGCCGCTCTACAGTTTGTCGCATCAGAAGCAGGTGGGATTCGAGGCCTTGCTGCGCGGCGAGCAGGACGACGGCACGCTGGTGCCGCCGGTGGTGCTGTTCGCGCCCAGGCCCTCCAGCGACGAAGGCGCGCTCGACCGCGCGAGTCACGCCGTGCACCTGGGCAACGCGAGCCGCGCGCTGCCCGACGACGCCTGGCTGTTCCTCAACATCCTGCCGGCCACCTTCATCGCCGAGGGCTACGCGGACCAGCTCGCGAAGATCGTGCGTACGGTCGGGCTCGAACCCGAGCGCGTGATTCTGGAGATTCTCGAGTCGCACGGCGGCAGCGTCGACGATATGTCACGGGCGGCCGCGCTGTATCGCCAGCACGGCTTTCTGATCGCCGTCGACGATTTCGGTGCGGGCCAGTCGAATCTCGACCGCTTGCTCAGGATTCGCCCGGACCTCGTCAAACTCGACGGCGAACTGATCCGCGCGACGAGCCACGGCACCAATCAGCCGATTCTGCCTAAGCTCGTTTCGCTGCTGCATCAGGCGGGGATGCTGGTGGTGGTCGAAGGCGTCGAGACCACCGAGGAACTGATTCTGGCGGTGGAATCGAACGTGGATTTCGCGCAAGGCTATCTGCTCGGGCGGCCGGCCGCCGAGATTGCCCCGCCGGAGTCGGTGCATCGTCGCATCGACGAGGCATTCGACGTGATCGCTTCGGGACGGGCGCATCAGTACGCCTTGTTCGAGTCCGAAGTGGAGCCGTATCGCGTGGCCTTGCGGCTGGCGGCGGATGCGCTGCTGGCGGGTGTGGGGATGGACGAAGCGTTTGCGCCGCTGGCCGGCTTCGAGCGCTGTATCAGTTGCTTCATCCTCGACGGCTCCGGGCGCCAGGTGGGGTCCGAGGTGCCGGGGCCGGCGTGGAGCAAGGATGGGGCGTCGCTGCATCCGGTGGCGGACCCACGTGATGCGCGCTGGGATCACCGGCCGTATTTCCGCAACGCGGTGTTGTTGCCCGGTGTGGCGGTCGCGTGCAATCCGTATCTGTCGCTGGCGAGCGGCCGGCCGTGTATCGCCGTGACGCTGGCGGTGCAGTTTGCCGCCGGGCGTTCGGTGATCGGTGTGGAGCTGGATTGGTCGGCGGTGGGCTTGCCGTGGCCGGCGGGGGAGTGAAGCTTTCCCCGCCGTGGGCGTGATCGGGTCGCGCCGGTCGGTCAATACCCGCCTTTGCCTGGCTGGCTCGGCGTGACGCTGTTCGGCGTCTCGTTATACGACGCCGCCAGTTCCGCCGCCGCGCGGCTCAGCAAGGTCGTGTCGGTACCGACCGCCACGAAGGTGGCGCCCGCCGCGAGGTAGTCCATGGCAATCGCGCGGTCCGGCGCCAGCACGCCTGCGGCCTTGCCCGCGCGACGCACCGTGTCGATGCCGGCGCGAATCGCCTCACGCACGCGCGCATCGCCCGGTTTGCCCAGTAAGCCCATCGAGGCGCTTAAATCCGACGGGCCGAAAAACACGCCGTCGATACCGTCCACTTCCGCAATAGCCGACACGTTCTCCATGCCTTGCACGGTTTCCACCTGCACGAGCACGCACAATTCGTCGGCGGCGGTGTGCAGGTAATCGGGTATGCGATTCCAGCGCGAGGCGCGCGCCAACGCGCTGCCCACGCCGCGAATGCCCTGTGGCGGATAGCGCGTGGCGGCGACCGCGTCGGTTGCCTGTTGTACGGTATCGATCATCGGCAGCAGCAGGGTTTGAGCGCCGATGTCCAGCAACTGCTTGATCAGGGCGCTGTCGCTGCGTACCGGCCGCACTACCGGATGCGATGCATACGCGGCTACCGCCTGCAATTGCGCAAGCGTGCTGCGCACGTCGTTGGGTGCGTGCTCGTTGTCGATCAGCAGCCAGTCGAAGCCGGCCGTGGCCAGCAGTTCGGTGACGTAGGCATCGGCCAATGCGGCCCATAAGCCGAATTGCGGTTTGCCTTCTGCCAGTGCGCGCTTAAAGGGGTTTTTCGGAAGAAACATGAGCGTAGTAGTTCCGGTTCAGATGAAGTTCAGACCGATGCCGCCCAGCGGCCCATAGTCGACGTGAAACGTGTCGCCCGCGCGTGCAGGGATCGGGCTCGTGAACGAGCCGCTCAGGATCACGTCGTTCGCGTTCAGCATCTCGTCGTAAGGGGCGATCTTGTTGGCGAGCCAGGCGACGCCCGTCGCCGGATGATTCAGAACGGCTGCCGCGAGGCCGCTTTCTTCCACTGCGCCGTTCTTGTAGAGCAATGCGCCGACCCAGCGCAGGTCGACGTCGAGTGGACGCACCGGACGTCCACCCAGCACGATGCCCGCATTCGCGGCGAAGTCCGAGATGGTGTCGTAGACCTTGCGCGGTGCCCTGGTTTCGCGGTCGAACTGTTCGATGCGCGCGTCGATGATCTCGACCGCGGGCGTCACGTAGGCGGTGGCGTCGAGCACGTCGAAGAGCGTCACGCCCGGGCCTTTCAAGGGTTTGCTCAGCACGAACGCCAGTTCCACTTCCACGCGCGGCGCAATGAAGCGATCCGCTCGAATGTCCTGACCGCTTTCGATGAACATGCTGTCGAGCAAGGGCGCGTAATCGGGTTCGTCGATCTGCGACGAGCGCTGCATGGCGCGCGAGGTGAGGCCGATCTTGCGGCCCTTGATGACATGCCCTTCGGCGAGTTTGAGCTTGACCCACTCGCGCTGGATCGCGTAACCGTCTTCGACCGTCATCTGCGGATACTGGCTGGAAAAGTGGCGCAATTGCGTGCGCGTCTTCTCGGCGTGATCGAGTTGCGCGGCAAGCTCGCGGATAGTCTGTTCGTCTAGCATGATGGTTTCTCTGTGAGCGGCTACTGAGCCTTGAGCCGCGCGTGCAGGTTGTTGTGCTTCCACGTCCCGGCTTCGCTGAACTCACCGATTTCAAGCGACAACGCGAGTCCCTGCTGTTCGAACTCGGTGGCGAAGTGCTGCTTGATGAGTGCAAAGAGCGCTTCGCCCGTGGCCTGTTTGACGGCGTCGGAACGGCCCGCGCCGATCTTCAGATTCGCGTGCAGAAACGCGGCGTCGGGCCGGCCATCGGCGATGCAATACTGCTGGCAGCGCAGGGCGCGCACGCGGATGCCGCCAGGCGGATAGACGCGCGTTTCGCCGTCGCGTTGCGCGTCGAGGCAGTGGGCGAGCGTCTGGCAGAGTTGGCCGATGCGGGTATCGTCGGCGAGATTGGCGCTGTATTCGAGTGTCAGATGCGGCATGTCGGTTTCCTCGCGTTCATGCGGCTAGCGGCGTGACCGGGAAGATCGCATTGATCTGGCCGGTGCCCGAACTGCCGAAATACGGTGTGACGACTTCCACCTTGCCGTCGTAGCGGTCCCAGCCGAGCGCACCGAGCAGCATCGCGGTGTCGTGCATGCCGCCTTCGCCCCAACATTTCTCGTTGTAGAGCGGCAGCATCTCGCAGAAGGTTTTCCAGTCGCCGGCTTCCCACAGGTCCACGACCTTGCGGTCCATCTGCTCGAGAAACGGATTCCATACCTTGTGCATGAACTGCTCGGCTGTGCCGTTGTTGGCGAAGTGGTGGCTCAGCGACCCGCTGGCCAGAATCGCGACCGTGCCGTCGTAGCGCTCCTCGATCGCCTTGCGCACCGCGAGCCCGAAGCGTGCGCTGCTTCCCAGGTCGTGCCACATGCACCAGCCCGCCACCGACACCGTTTTGAAATGCTGGTCGCCGTTCATATAGCGCATCGGCACCAGCGTGCCGTATTCGAGTTCGAGCGTGGTCTCGCTGTGAGCGCGGCTCTTGACGCCCATTTCATTGGCGACTTCCGCGATCAGATTGCCGAGCCCGACATTGCCCGGATACGCGTACGGCATGTTCTTGATGAAATGCGGCAGTTCGTTGCTCGTGTAGACGCCTTCGAAATGCGCCGCACAGTTGATGTGGTATTCGCTGTTGACGAGCCAATGCACGTCGAACACGACGATCGTATCCACGCCCAGTTCACGGCAACGCCGACCGATTTCATGATGTCCGTCGATCGCGGGCTGACGACAGCCTTTATGCGGACCGTCGAGTTCGGATAAATATAACGACGGGACGTGAGTCACTTTTGCTGCCAATGCGAGCTTGCCCATCGCGGTCTCCTATGTCTGTTGGATCTACAACCGGTGCACAACGGCAATCAGGCGCCCCAATGCGGAATGTGATGCGAGCCGAGCGAGACGCATACGTTCTTCGGTTCGAGAAACACTTCGTAACTCCAGGTGCCGCCTTCGCGACCGACGCCTGACGCTTTGGTGCCGCCGAACGGCTGACGCAGATCGCGCACGTTCTGGCTATTGACGAAGCACATGCCGGCTTCGACGGCGGCCGCCACGCGCAGCGCCCGTCCGGTGTTCTCGGTCCAGATGTAGCTCGACAGTCCATACGAGATGTCGTTGGCGAGCTTGATCGCGTCGGCTTCGTCGTCGAACGGAATCAGGCAGGCGACCGGGCCGAAGATTTCTTCCTGAGCGATACGCATGCGGTTGTCGACATCGACGAACACCGTCGGCATCACGAAGTTGCCTTTGCGCATCGCGTCGGGCAAGTCAGGCATATCGAGGCCGCCGCAGGCGAGCGTGGCGCCTTCTTTCGGGCCCAGTTCGATGTAGCTGCGCACTTTTGCCAGATGCCCCTGGCTTATCATCGGACCGACGATCGTGCTGTCGGCGAGCGGATCACCCACGCTCAGGCGCCTGGCGCGTTCAATGAAACGCTCAGCAAAGCGCGCGTAGATCGAGCGCTGCACGAGGATGCGCGAACCCGCCGTACAGCGTTCGCCATTGTTGGAGAAAATCATGAACACTGCTGCGTCGAGCGCGCGCTCGAAATCGGCGTCGTCGAAAATCACGAAGGGCGATTTGCCGCCGAGCTCCATCGAAAACTTTTTCAAGCCGGCGCTCTGCACGATGCGATTGCCGGTCGCCGTCGACCCCGTGAACGACACCGCATGCACATCGCGATGCGCCACCAGCGGCTCGCCGGTTTCCTTGCCGAAGCCATGCACCACGTTCAGCACGCCCGCCGGAATGCCGGCTTCGAGTGCGAGCTGGCCGAGCATCGAGGCGGTGAGCGGTGAGAGTTCGCTCATCTTCAGTACGGCGGTGTTGCCGAACGCAAGGCAGGGCGCGACCTTCCAGGTGGCCGTCATGAACGGCACGTTCCACGGTGAGATCAGCGCGCAGACGCCGACTGGATGAAACAGCGTGTAGTTCAGATGTGTATCGGTGGGATACGTGTGGCCGTCCACGCGCGTGCACATTTCGGCGAAATAGCTGAAGTTGTCGGCAGCGCGCGGCACGAGTTGCTTGCGGGTCTGCGAGATCGTCTGGCCAGTGTCGTTGGTCTCGGCCTCCGAGATCTCCGGCACGTTCTTCGCGATCAGTTCGCCGAGCTTGCGGATCAGCTTCGCGCGCTCGACGGCGGGTTTGGCGGCCCACGCGGGAAACGCCTCTTTCGCCGCGCTCACGGCGGCATCCACTTCCTGCGCGCCGCCGCGCGCGACTTCGGCGAGCACTTCTTGCGTAGCGGGGTTGACCGTTTCGAAGTAGTCTTGCGCCGCGCTGGATTTGCCGTTGATCAGATGTTCGATTCGCATTGCCTTGTTCCTATGTCTAGCCGTCGATCACGCGCGGCCGAAGTCCGCGTCGGATGCAATCGTGTTCACGAGACGGCCGAGGCCGTCGATTTCGCAGACGACTTCGTCGCCCGCATTCACGTTGACGATGCCTTCTGGCGTGCCGGTGAGGATCACGTCGCCGGGCGCGAGCGTCATGAACCCGCTCAGATATTCGATCAGCGCCGGAATGTCCGTGACGAGATCGCGCGTGTTGCCGTGCTGTTGCAACGTGCCGTTCACGAAGGTGCGCAACGCCAGTCGCGTGACGTCGTCGACATCGGCTGCATCGACGAACCAGGGGCCCAGCACCGTGCCGCCATCGCGATTCTTCACGCGCAGGTTGGGGCGGTAGTAATTCTCCAGGTAGTCGCGGATCGCGTAGTCGTTGGCGATCATGTAGCCGGCCACATGACGCATGGCATTTTCGCGCGAGACGTGCTGCGCGGTTTGCCCGATCACGACTGCCAGTTCGCACTCGTAGTGCATGAACGCGACGTCGGCGGGGCGGCGCGTGACGCCGCGATGTCCGATCACGGTGCCCGGTCCTTTGAGGAAGACGAGGGGCTCTTCCTGCTTGCTGAACTGCAATTCCTTCGCGTGTTCGGCGTAGTTCAGGCCGAGCGCGAAAATCGTGCCGGTTTCGATCGGCGCGAGCCAGACCACTTCGTCCTCGCGACGCACGCGGCCATCCGCGAGGCGCACGCCGCCGGCATGCGGATAGGCTTCGTGAATCGCGCCTGCATAGGCAACGCGGCCGCGCATCATGACGGAACTCCCGGTTGTGTTGCTGCGCCATCGTTCGCCGCGACGAACGACACCGTAAGCGGCGGCATGGCGCCGATCTTCAACGTGGCCGTATCGCCGACGTGGGCGAGCGGCGAACCATGCGGCACGCCGAGCGTGATGACATCGCCGGCGCTGAGCGTCATGAAATCGGTGACGTCCGCAAGCAGTTGGGCGACGTTGCGAACCGACGCAGCGGTATTCGCCGTGAAGCAGCGAGTGCCGTTCAGCCAGACCTCGATCGCGAGATCGTCCGGCGCGCCAACATGATGCGCTGCAACGACAGCCGGCCCAATCACGCAAAAACCGTCGCGCGCACGAAAGCGCACCGAGGGCCGATAGACGCTCGCGTGCGGGACGCTCAGATCGGCGACGAGCGTGTAACCCGCGACATACTCCAGGGCACGCTCCGCCGTCACGCGTGTTGCAGTGCGGCCGATCACGATTCCAAGCGATGCGCCGACTTCGACGCCCGACTCGTTGTCGGGCACGACGACGCGCGCACGATGTCCGGCCAACGTGTTGCGCGGCTTCAGATAAAGGATCGGTGCTTTCGGCGGCGCTTTGTATGGCGCGGCATGCAGCGCGTCGCCAAGCGACGCCAGCGTCGCGCGGTCGTTCAGCAAGGTGCCGTAGACGGCACCTTGCACCGGCGCGCGGCAGGCCATCCTGTTCGAAAGGAGCGACGCCACGGTGGCTGCGTCTACATCGCGCGGCAGGGCGTCGCCTTCGGGATGCAGCAGATGATCGGCAAGTGAAAACATAAACTGGCTATCTCTCGGCAAAAACACTAACATGTTAGTATTATTGCGCTTGATATGATCCACGGTCAATAGCCATGTCGGCTCATCGCGGGTTTTCCCTTAAGCTTCGACGATTGGTTTTTATTCTTCCCTGAACATG
The DNA here is from genome assembly GCF_900996225.1 of Paraburkholderia sp. BCC1884. Taxonomy (GTDB): domain Bacteria; phylum Pseudomonadota; class Gammaproteobacteria; order Burkholderiales; family Burkholderiaceae; genus Paraburkholderia. The sequence goes on from NZ_CAAJGL010000145.1 coordinate 246,930, forward strand.
TCCGCTTCCGCTTCGACCCGAGTATTGCACCGCAACCTGCCAATGTTGTTGCTGCGCGCCAGAGAAAAAATGATGGAGCGTTTTCGTCCATTGATTACCGCGCATGGATTGACGGAACAACAGTGGCGCGTGATTCGCGCGCTCAATGAGCACGGCCCGATGGAGCCGCGTCACATCTCCGATCTCTGCACGATTTCGAGCCCGAGCATGGCCGGCGTGCTCGCGCGTATGGAGAGCATGGAACTGGTAACGAAAGAGCGTTTCGCGGAGGATCAGCGCCGCGTGCTGGTGTCGCTGACGGACACGAGCGTGGCTCTGGTACGCGTGATTTCGAAGGAGCTCGAAGCTCACTATCGCGAACTGGAGCGCAGGGTCGGCCCGGAGATCGTCGAACGCGTATATCGCGCGGTGGACGATCTGCTCGCGGGTCTCGAAGAGGAAGAGGAAGCGGAGTGAATCGGCGCGGCGAGATATTCAGGCGGCTATCACGCGAATGCCGCCGCACATCTCACCAGCCCTGAAAGCGTCGCCATTCCACGCTCGCGCCATCCGGCGCCACCGCGTGATATTCGGGAAACTGCGCGCCCGTTGCGCACGCGTGATTCGGCAGAATGCGCAGTTTCATGCCGATCGGAAAGCGCTGCGTGATGTCGTCGTCAGCGCCGCTTGCTTCGGTGGCGCTGAGAATGCCGTGCTCCTGATTGGCGCCGCTGATCTGGTAGCCCGGCAACGGCGTGCCGTTCAACAGGCACGGCTGGCCGTAGCCGAAATCGTGCGCCTGTTTCGAGGTGCCACGGTCGCGGCTCATGGCCATCCAGCCCGCGTCGAGAATCGCCCAGCCTTTATCCGCCTGATGACCGATCACCGTGGCGAGCACGCTCAGCGCGATATCGTCGAGCGCGCATACGCCGACGTTGTGCATCACCAGATCGAACAGGACGTAGACCCCGGCGCGGACCTCGGTGACGCCGTCCAGTTGTGTGGCTGCCAGGGCGGTGGGCGTCGAGCCGACGCTGACCGCCGGACACGCAATGCCCCCTTCGCGCAACCGCTCGGCCGCGCGCACGCAGCCGGCGCGTTCCTGTTCCGCCAGCGCGGCAAGTGCGTCCGGCGTATCGAGTTCGTAGCTGGAGCCCGCGTGGGTCATCACGCCGCCAACCGTCACGCCGTTCTCGTGGAGAATTCGCCCGACCTCGAGCAGTGTGTCCTGTTCCGGCGTGATGCCCGAGCGGTGTCCGTCCGTGTCGACTTCGATCCAGACCTCGAAGCTCGTGTTGTGCTGGTCGCTGAAAGCCGCGATGGCGGCCGCGGCGGTCGGATTGTCCACCACCAGTTTCAGATCGCAGCCCTGGCGGCGCAAGGCGAGCGCTCGTGGCAGCTTCGAGGGTGCGATGCTGACCGCGTAAAGAATATCGATCACGCCGGCGGCGAAAAACGCCTCGGCCTCCTTCAATGTGGAAACCGTGATGCCGCGTGCGCCAGCGGCGATCTGTGCGCGGACCACGTCGATGCATTTGGTCGTTTTCACATGCGGACGGAAGGCGACGCCGAGGGTGTTCATATGCCCCTGCATCCGCGCGATGTTTCGCTGCATTCTCGCGATATCGATCAAAGCGGCGGGCGTGTCTATCTGGTCGAGTTTCATGCTGTCACCGGGAAGGGTCGTGCGATGGGTTCGTGCCGAAGCGGCTGAGCCACGGGATCAGTGCGTCGAGCGTCGGCGCTTCGATCTCGGGCGCTTGCGCGCCGGCCACGCGCGGCAGGCCGATGCGGTTGTGCCAGTAAGTGCGCAGGCCAACGGCGGCGGTGCCGAACATGTCGTAACTGGAGCCTGCCACAAAGGCGGCTTCGTGCGCGCCGACGCCGAGTTCTTCGAGTGCGAGGCGGTAAGGCCGCGGGTCGGGCTTATACACGCCGGCGGCTTCGGCGGTCACGATGGCGTCCCATTGAATCGGCAGAATCCGGGCCGCCCGGGTGCCGAGTTGAATGGAGCAATTGGTGACGACGGCCAGCTTGCAGTGTGGCGCGAGCGTCTGCAAGGCTTCGATGGCGCCTTGCCACGGCTTCAGCGTCGGCCAGTTCGTTTCGAGTGCGAGCGCGGCGGATTCCGGTAAGCCGACCTCGGCAGCGGCCTCGCGCACCAGTTGTTCGTACGCAATGTACCGGCCGCAGCCGTAGGTCAGGCGCAGATAGGCGGCGCGCCATGCACGACCCGCCGGTTCGGAACCGGCCGCGTGATTCCAGGCGGTCCACGAATCGAGCAGGGCGGTCAGGAGGTCGAAAAGGACCGCCTTGGGATAGACGGCTGGGACGGAGGCGGGAGTCATGATCGAACCGGCGGTGTGGGTTGCGTCGATTATAGAGTTTGATCCACTTCCGTTGATTTAATCGAATTGACTCATGGATTCAGTGAGATTGAACCATGCGGTTCAGCGCCGCCACGGCGGCAAGGGTCTGAACCTCGCCTGCAGATATTGCATGAAATGGCGTGTACGTGCCGGCAAACCGGCGCGCTGATGCGTGAGCGCCGTCACGTTGGCGTCGGGTGCCTTCCAGCCGGGCAGCAGGCGCACGAGGCGCCCTTTGGCGATGTCGTCGGCGACATCCCATTCGGAGCGCAGGATCACACCACGGCCTTCGCAGGCCCACTGGCGGATCACATCGCCGTCGTTACAACTCAGATGCGCGGACACGCGTACGTTGCTACGCGCGCGGCCTTTGCTGAACTGCCAGAGCGAGACGTCTTCATTGTTTTCACGCAGCACGATGCAGGGCAGCCGGCTCAGTTGCTCCGGTGAGTCCGGTGCGCCCAGACGTTTGACGAGCGAAGGCGCCGCGCAGACAAAGCGCGCATTCGGCGCGATCGCGTAGCCGACCCGATTGGACAGCGGCAATTCGCCGATATGCACGATGATATCGAAGCGGTTCGTCGTCTCGGTCAAAGGCTGGTCGGATAGCGTGAGCGCGATGTCCACCTCCGGGTTGTCCTGCTGGAAGTCGGCGACGGCAGGCGCAAGATGGCGGCGCCCGAAACCGAGCGGCGCATTGATCGTGAGCGTGCCGACGAGCCCGGCCCGACGCAGTTGCAGGTCTTCGAACAAGGCATCGAACTGCTGGACCAGTTCCGCCCCGCGTTCGCACAGGAGCGTGCCTTCTTCGGTAAATTGCAGGCGGCGCGCCGTGCGGTTCACAAGTTGCGCCCCCAACTTTTTTTCGAGTTGCTGCAGGCGCTGGGTGATCGCCGAGGGCGAGAGTCCGAGCTTGCGCGCAGCGGCAATCAGGCTGCCGCTTTCGCGAATGGTCAGCAGGAAGCGGATATCGGCTGAGTCGTTCATGTCGGCAGGATGTGAGGGCTCGAAGCGTGGCAGCTTAAAGTGTTTGGCCACGAGCTTCCACTACGATGTGGCGCGGTCGGTGAAAGGTAGAATGGCATGGCCGTAACACAGTAGACAGTTGGGGCCGCTAGAGTACGCGTTCAAGCCAGGCGGTGCGGGCAGTAGCGGCCTTGCATCGAATCGTTAGCTTTATCCATGGAAGAAAAGTGTCATGCCGTTGCCCCAGGAGACCCCCGTCACGTCGAAACAGGCCATTTTTCTGCATGCCGGCTGGCGTAGCGCGGGCACGTGGATCTGGTCGCGTCTGCGCGCGCTCGACTCGGTCACCGGCTTCTACGAGCCGCTTAGCAACGTGCTCGCCGACCTGAGTCTGGCCGACGTGTCGGCGTCGCGTCCCACGCTGACCTCGGGCCATCCACCGCTCGCCAAGCCATATTTCGACGAATACCGGCCGTTCCTGCAAGACAGCGCGCGCGGGGTCAGCGGATATGGAAGACGTTTCAGCATCGACCGTTTCGCCAGCACGCCGGATGCGGAATTTCCCGCGTTGCAGGCGTATTTGCGCAATCTGTGCGAACGCACCACCGGGCAAGGGCGCGTGCCGGTCCTCAAATTTTGCCGCTCGTCGGGACGGCTGCCGTGGCTGAGGCAAGCCTTCCCTCAGGCCACGCACGTGGGTCTGTTGCGCAATCCCGCTTCTCAATTCGCTTCGGGATGGCTACTGAGCCAGCAATGGAGCAACCCGTTTTTCGTCGCCGCGCCGTTTCGCGTGCTGGGTTTGAATCAGGCGGACCCTTTGGTCAGGCAGGCCGTTGAGCTCTGCGGCGTGAGTTTGCCGCCGGTGCCGGTGACGTCGGAAGACGCCTACGCGATGGCGTGCGAGCACTACGCGCGCACGGCCGAGGGCAACAACGCCTATCGGGCCTTCCTTGCGTTGTGGATTCTCTGTGCATGGCGCATGGCCGAGGGTATCGACCTGCTGATCGACGTCGATCAGTTGGGCCAGTCGCGCGACTATGCGGCTGGCGTGCGCGGACAGTTCGAGACTGCGAACAGCGTGTCACCCGATTTCAGCAGCGCCCGCGATCTGGTCGAGGAAACGCGTCGGAGCGCGGCGCGCATGAACGGCATCGACGGCCGCTCGATGCGCGCCGTGCACTCGGCGGCGCTCAAATTCCTCAAGACTCACCCGAGCGCGGACGCCGCATTTGTCGAACGGGTCCGCGAAAAGATGGTGCTCGCCAATGAACTGACCGAGCAGTGGCGCTGAGCGTCAGGCAAGCGCCTTCTTTCCTTCGGCGATGGTCTCCGCCCTCAGCAACTCGTAGCTCTGTTTATCGATCGGCACGGCGTCGCGCTCGCCCAGATCGCTCAGCCTGACGCGGAAGTTCTCGCGCGCAGTCCATGCCGTCGCCGCCGCAATGATCGTGACGCCAAACGTAATCGCGCCGATGAGGAGCGGCACGTCGTGCGATCCGGGCGGCGCGACGTAGGCGAACAGCGCGGGCATGAGTGCCGTGATGGTGGTGCCGATGTTCTGGCCGATCGCCATCGCCGAGACACGTGAGCGAGTCGGGAACAGTTCGGGGTAGAAGCTCGGGAAAATGGCGTTATAGCCTTGATAGATGATGCCCCACATCAGGATCGACATCACGATCGCGAGCGGCACATTGCGAATGCTGATCGCGTAGAGGTAACCGAACGAGAGCAAGCCCGCCCCGAGCGCGCCGACGATGATCGGCAGGCGCCGTCCGATGCGATCGGACAGATTACCCACGTACGGAATCACCAGCACCGCGACGATATTGCCGATCACCGGAATCCATAGGTAAACGCTTTTGGAAAAGCCGATGCCGTACGACGGCTGGACTGCATAGGCCGCGCCGAAAATCGTCGCGACCACGGGAATCACGTTCATCAGCGAACAGAGGACCACCCGCACCATATCCGGCCAGTTATAGCGGAAGGCCTCCGCAATCGGCGACTTCGGCACGCCGCCGATGGCGTCTTCCTTGGCGAAAGCCGGCGTTTCATGCACTTCGCGGCGAATGATGTAGCCCGCTATCAACACCACCGAACTGAGCAAAAACGGAATGCGCCAGCCCCAGGCATTGAAGGCGCTTTCCTCCATGTAGTACGCGAGTGGCAGGAACACCGCCGCGGCAAGAATCTGGCCCGCCTGCACGCCTTGCAGGGTGAAGCTCGCGTAGTAGCCGCGTCGGCCGAACGGCGCGTGCTCGAGAATCATCGAGCTGGCGCCCGAGATTTCACCGGCCACCGCAAAGCCCTGAATCAGCCGCAAGGCGACGAGCAGAGCGGGCGCGAGCAGGCCGACATGCTGATACGTGGGCAACAGGCCGACTGCCATCGTCGAGAAACCCATCAGGAACATGCACACCAGCAGGACGTTTTTCCGGCCATGGGTGTCGCCCCAATGGCCGAGCACGACTGCGCCGATGGGTCGCGCGACGTAGCCGACGCCATACGTAGCGAGCGACGCGACGATCGCGATCTTTGGATTGCCCGATGGGAAAAACAGCTGCGGGAAGATGAGGGCGGCGGCTTGCGCGTAGATGAAAAAATCGTAGTACTCGAGCGCTGAGCCGATCCAGCCGCTGGCAGTGGCTTTGCGAGCCTGCGAGCGATGGTCCTGCCCGCCTGCCGATGACGGGTTCGTTTCCATGTCGTCTCCTGAGCCGAAGTTCTTTCGATCAGCGTCTACCGCTGGACCATTGGCGTCCTGATTGCGCAACTATGCAAGCCAGGACTTTCCTGGGACGATTGGCTCGAAGTCTGGAGGCGACGCTGGAACGGCGGCGCTGACGCGGCGATCTGGTCGGCGAGAACGCCGATCCCGACGGGCGCGCGGGGGAGAAAAAAAGCAGCGCGGCAGTGCAGACCGCGCTGCTGCTTCGCACGACTCGCGTTATTTCTTCGCGATGCCGCCCAGCAGTCCGCCGACGGCGCCCGTCACCGGCGCCAGCAAACCGCCGACTGCGCCGGTGCCGCCGGACGTCCCCGACATGCCGGCTGCGCCGCTGGTCGAGCCGCCCGAGGTCGCCGAGGGCTTGCCCGACGTGCTGGAGCCGGCCGCCGTCGTCACGCTGCCCAGCGTGCCGGTGACGCTGGCGACGAGTCCATTGATTGGCGAGCTCAGGGCGTTGTTGCCGCCGGTGGCGCCGCTGAGCGAGCCCGTCACACTCGAAGTCAGCGCCGTCACCGGGTTGCCGGCTCCGAGCGCGCCCGTGGCCGAACTGACGCTCGCCAGCGGCGCCGCGATGCCGCCACCGCCCGTCAACAAGCCGCCGGCCGATACCACGGTCTTGCCGGTGTCGGACACGACGCTGCCGAGTCCCCCGCTCACGGCGTTGCCGCCGCCGCTGGTGGCAACCAGGCTGCCGGTCTTCTCGAGACCGCCGCCGAGCGTGCCCAGCACGCCATTGACCGGCGCGCCGATACCTGTGGTGGTGCCGACCGCCTGTGTGGTCTGCACCAGCACGGATTCGATCGGCTGGATCGACGCGCTCGCCTGGCTCGTGACCTGCTGAACCGGCCCCGTGCTCAGCGCGGTGGTCAGAAGGGTGCCGCCATTCGTCACGGTGCCGCCGAGTGTCACGACGGCGCCGCCGACTGGCATGGTGAACACGCCCAACGGCGCAAGCGCGCCATTACCGAGACTGCCGACGAGGACGCCGGTATCGGTGACGGCAGCGCCTACATCACGCACGGCGCCCCCCGCGCTGGCGGCCGTGATGCCGACGCCGTTGCTGCCCGTTCCGAGTTGCCCCAGTCCGAGCGACACGCCGGTTCCCAGCGTGGACACCGCGGCGCCCACGTTCTGGACGATGCCCGCGGCGGCCTGCGTCGTGGCCGGGCTCACACCCGGCAAGGTCTGCGAGCCAACCAGCGTGCCCGCACCCGTGACGGTGTTGCCCACATCGGTGACGACGTTGCCGGAATTGGCGACGGTCTGGCTCAGCGCGTTCGGTGTTGTAGTTGTGGCGCCCGACGTGCCGCCGCTCACGCTGCCCGTGCCGCCACCGCCGGTTGTGCCGGTGGCGCCGTCGCCCGACGCCAGCGCGCCGTTGCCACTGCCACCACCGCCGCCGCCGCCCGTGCCGGAACTGAGCGCGCCTGAGCCGCCGCACCCGCCAAGAGAAAGGATCGCGGCCACGGCGGCCGCGATCAAGCTGGTACGCAACGTACCATGGGTCGTTTGAATCGTCATGCTGCCCTCGGCTCTCATGTGTCGTTATAAAGGTGCTGATTTTTTCAGCACCTGAGTGCGTCAACGGCACATGAGAAAAGAAATTGAGGCGGGTTTTCCCGCGCTTTCAGGGTTGATGAAATTCGAGCCGGAACGCTGACGTTGGTTTTAGAAAGCGCGCCAATCAATGCGCTTTAGCCGATTTTATTCGTTCATACGTGTGAATGAATCGACTGGAAGAAGGGCATTCTGAGGGCCTGCCGCCGGCCGCGGGGAAGTTGAAACTTTCAAATCGACACCCATGACAGTTGCCACGCAAAAAACAGTACAGTGCGGCGCGGTTTTATCCCGCTGTATCGGGAGTCTGATTGCCGCCGTCGATACAGTTGGCGGGTCCCGGCGCAGTCCGATCCTGTTGTCCGCCATCTGGCGACGTCGCGCCGCGCTCTATCCCGAACCCGAGGTCAGAACATGAATGCAGTGAATGAACAAGGCAGCCTGTCGGTGCAACAGTTAGGCCACTACATCGGCGGCGCGGCAGTTGCGCCGACCAGTGGCCGCTTCAAGGACGTGTTCAATCCCGCCACCGGCGAGATCACGGGCTCGGTCGCGCTCGCCTCGGTCGAGGAAGTGGATGCGGCAGTCAAGGCCGCGAAGGCCGCCTTTCCCGCGTGGAGCGAAACCGCGCCGATCAAGCGCGCCCGCATTCTGTTCAAGTTCAAGGAACTGCTCAACCAGCACCACGACGAACTCGCGATGCTGATCACGCGTGAACACGGCAAGGTTTTCACCGATGCGCAAGGGGAAGTGGTGCGCGGCATCGAAGTGGTGGAGTTCGCGTGCGGCATTCCGAATTTGCTGAAGACCGATTTCACCGATCAGATCGGCGGCGGGATCGACAACTGGAATCTGCGTCAGGCACTGGGCGTGGTCGCGGGTATCACGCCGTTCAACTTCCCGGTGATGGTGCCGATGTGGATGTTCCCGGTCGCGCTGGCTTGCGGCAACACGTTCGTGCTCAAGCCGTCGGAGCGTGATCCGTCGGCGTCGCTGCGTCTTGCCGAACTGCTCAAGGAAGCGGGGCTGCCCGACGGCGTGTTCAACGTCGTGAACGGCGACAAGGTGGCGGTCGACGCGCTGATCGAACATCCCGACGTGGCGGCGTTGTCGTTCGTCGGCTCCACGCCGATCGCCGAATACATTCACACGGAAGCCGCCAAACGCGGCAAGCGCGTGCAGGCGCTCGGCGGCGCGAAGAACCATCTGGTGGTGATGCCCGACGCCGATCTGGATCAGGCCGTCGACGCGCTGATCGGCGCGGCCTACGGTTCGGCCGGCGAGCGTTGCATGGCGATTTCGGTGGCGGTGGCGGTGGGCAACGTGGCCGATCGGCTGATCGAGAAACTGGTGCCGCGCGTCCAGTCGCTCGTCATCAGGAACGGCGAACACCTCGACGCTGAAATGGGACCGTTGGTGAGCGCCGAACATAAGGCCAAGGTGACGGGTTACATCGCATCGGGCGAGGCACAAGGCGCAAAGCTGATCGTCGATGGTCGCGTGCATCCGGTGGTGAACGAAGCGGGTTTCTTTATCGGCGGCACGCTGTTCGATCATGTCGGTACGGACATGAAAATCTACCAGGAAGAGATTTTTGGCCCGGTGCTGGCGGTGGTGCGCGTGCCTGATTTCGCGAGCGCGGTGGAGTTGATCAACGCGCACGAGTTCGGCAACGGCGTGTCGCTTTTCACGTCGGACGGCGGCGTGGCGCGCGCGTTCGGCCGGCAGATTCAGGTGGGCATGGTCGGCATCAACGTGCCGATTCCGGTGCCGATGGCGTGGCACTCGTTCGGCGGCTGGAAGCGTTCGCTATTTGGCGACCACCACGCTTACGGCGAAGAGGGCGTGCGCTTCTACACGCGCTACAAGAGCATCATGCAGCGCTGGCCGGATAGCATCGCGAAGGGCGCTGAATTCACGATGCCGGTTGCCAGATAGGTCGGTTCTGCGTTTTGAGTGCGGCGCTGCTGCCGCACTCAAACGCCTGCGGAGGAGTCCTCTTCCGCTTCGTTCAACACCGCATTCTGCACGGCGACAGCCGGACTGACATACGGCGGCGCCTGGCGCGGATCGTCGATGCTGTAACGCACCCGACCCGCCTCCACATACACCCGCAACTGCCGGTACTTCACCAGATACAGCAAGCCGACGAGCGCTGCCGCGAAACCCGAGGCCGCGCCGACCCCGAGCGCCCAGCGCGGGCCGAAGCGATCCGCGACCCAGCCCACCACCGGTGCGCCAAGGGGCGTGCCGCCCAGGGCAATGGCGAGCAGAATGGCGATCACGCGACCACGCATGGCGGGTTCGGTGGTGAGTTGCACGAGACTGTTGGTGGACGTCGTGAAGGTTTGCGTCGACATGCCGATGACGATCAGCACGAGGCCGAACAGTACGTAGTTCGGCATCAACGAGGCCAACGTGCAGCCCACGCCGAACACGGCCGCCGCGCCGAGTAGCAAAGCCATGCGCGGTTTGGCCCGGCGTGCCGCGAGCAAGGCGCCAGTGACCGAGCCGATCGCCATGGTCGAGCTCAATATGCCGTACTCGCTTGCGCCCGCATGAAACGCGGTGACCGACATCGTCGAGATGAAGATCGGGAAGTTGAGGCCGAACGTGCCGATCAGGAACAGCATCAACAGCGCCGCCTTCAGGTCCGGGCGCGTCCACACATATTTGAAGCCTTCCAGGAAGCTACCGCGTGAACGCACGGCGCGTGGTTTCAGATGCAATTCGCTGGTACGCAGTGCACGTAATGAACCGAGCACCGCGACGAACGAGAGCGCATTGATCAGGAATACCCAGCCAGTGCCGACCGATGCAATCAGCAAACCCGCTACGGCGGGCCCGATCATGCGTGCCGCGTTGAACGAGGTGGAGTTCAGCCCGACCGCATTCGCCAGATCCTCCTCGCCGACGAGGTCGGAGACGAAAGTCTGCCGTGCCGGCGAATCGAATGCAGTGACGCAGCCGAGCAGCCCCGCAAACACATAGACCTGCCAGAGCTGCACGAGTCCGGTCACGGTCAGGATGCCGAGGCCGAGCGCGAGTGAACCCATCGCCGCTTGCGTGGCGAACAGCAGCTTGCGGCGGTCGAAGTGATCGGCCGCATAACCCGTAAGCGGCAACAGCAGCATTTGCGGGCCGAACTGCAGCGACATGACGATGCCCACGGCGGTCGCATTGTGATGCGTGAGCTCCGTGAGCACGAGCCAGTCCTGAGCCGTGCGTTGCATCCACGTACCGACGTTGGACACGATCGCGCCGCTCGCCCAGATCCGGTAGTTGAAATTGCGCAGCGAACGGAAGGTGCCGCTCACTGCGAGTTTTCCGTGGCGTGGGGTAGGGCCGCGCGCAAGCTGCTGGACGACATCATGCCTGCGAGCGGTCGAGCAGATCGAGCACTTCCTGCGTCGTGCCGGTTTCGCCCAGGCGCGGGAAGATGCGTGTGACGCTGTTGGTGTGCGCGTCCAGATGCATGTCGGTCATCGCATCGACGACCAGCGTGACGTTCAGGCCCAATTCGTTCGCGAATCGCGCGGTGGATTCGACGCCGATGCTGGTGGCCACGCCGACCAGCACGACCTGCGTGACGCCTTGCTCACGCAGATACGCTTCGAGGTCCGTATTGGTGAAGGCGCCCCAGGTGCGCTTGGTGACCCGATGATCCGACGCTTGCTGCTTCAGTTCCGGCACGAGTTCGACGAAGGATGCCGGGAAATCGCCGCTGGGGCGCGACTGTTCCGCACGGCCCGGTGCGCCGCCCGCCACGTTGACGAGCACGACCGGCAGGTTGTGGCGACGGAACGCGTCGGCCAGCACGGCCGAGCGCTTGACGACTTCGCCAGTGGGATGGGCGGTGGGCAGCGCGACGATGCCGTTCTGCAAATCGATGACGACCAATGCGGTCTTTGGGTCGAGTGTGCTGAGTGCCATGATGGGTTCCTTGAGGGCCTGGAGTTAGGAGTCGATGAGGCGTTTGAGTAAATCGACGCCGGTGGCGAGTTGTTGCTGCTCGGCCGCCGTGAAGCGCGTCTGGATCGTGCGAAACAGCCAGTCTTCGCGCGCCGCGCGACTTGCCTTGATCTTTTTGCGGAAAGCGGGCGTGAGGGAGAGCACGGTCTGCCGGCCGTCGTTCGGGTCCGGCGCGCCGCTCACCAGACCGGCGGCTTTCAGAACCGAAAGCGTTTCGCCCATGGATTGCGGTCGCATGCCGTGGGCGCGCGCCAGTTCGGTGACCGTGGCCGGGCCCTCGCGCTCCAGCAAGCCGAGCACCTGCACCTGCGAGGGCGTGAAATCGCCAAGATGCGCCTCTTCGCGCAGGCGCCGGCGCAGTTTGCCTAGCAGCACGCGCAGGTCTTCCGCCGTGGCATGCAGGGCGTCGGGGTCGGGCGGGAGATCGCGTTTGCTCATGCCATAACGAATGTGAAGGTTACCTACGAAGGTTACCTTCGTATCTGCGGCAGGTCAAGTCAGGTGAGACGGTGGCTGTCGCGAGAGATACGGCCGGAAGAAATTTCATGGCGGCGATCCTGAGGGCGCAGCGGCCATTCTGCTCCTTGCTTTCCGTGCTTCTTTCACTAGCATTTCAGAGGAGCAACTGAAAAGGTCAAAGGGGACAATCATGAGCGAACTGCTTCATCGTCCTTCGTTCGGCTCGGCGGTGTATTACAGGGATCCGTTTGCCGCGCTCGACTGGCTTGAAAAGGCGTTCGGCTTCGAGCGTCAGATGGTGATCACGGATAAAGAGGGGCAGTTGGCCCACTCCGAGATGAGATTCGGCGACAGCTACATCATGATCTGCCGTGAATATTCGTCGGACTCGGCCAGTCCGGCTTCGTTGGGCGGCAAGAACACGCAGTCGGTGCATGTGCATCTGCTCGGCAATATCGACGAACATTGCGCTCAGGCGCGTGCCGCAGGCGCGGCGATTACGCGCGAGCTCGAGGATCAGTTTTACGGCGACCGGGTTTACGCCGCCCGCGATCCCGAGGGGCACATCTGGAGTTTTGGCCAGACTGTGCGCCCCGTGTCGCGTGAGGAGGCCGAGCAGGCGAGTGGGCTGAAGATCGAGGGATGGGTGTAGGAGCGCGAGCTTCGGCTGAGTCTCAGCGCGTACGCAAACGCCGGTTGACGAAACGCCAGACGGCGCTGACAAGCAGCGAGCCGACGCCGAGCGACACGCCCAGCAGGACGATCGAACTCATGTGGTCGCGTACCAGCGGCACATTGCCGAACACATAGCCGGCGCCGACCAGCGAAACGATCCACAGCGCCGCACCTGCACTGACGAACGAGACGAAACGGGCGAACGTCATGCGTGACACGCCCGCGACGAACGGCGCGAAGGTTCTCACCACGGCGATGAACGGCGACAGCAGAAAGGTCAGGCCGCCGCGCGCCTCATAGAAGGCATGCGCTTTGCGTAGCGCGTTCTTGTCGAGCCAGCGATAGTCCGCGGTGTAGACCTTCTCGCCGATCGCGCGCCCGATCGCATAGTCGACGATGCTGCCTGCCACGGTTGCCGCGAACAGGACGGGAATCACGAGCCAGACGTTCAGCGCGCCGGTTGCGGCAAGGCCGCCGCAAATGAAAATCAGCGGGTCGCCCGGCAAAAAGAATAGCGGCAGGAAGCCGATTTCGACGAATACGACGAGAAACAGCAGTGCGTATACAGCGGTGCCGTATTGCACGATCAGACCGCTCAGGTGTTGGTCGAAGTGCAGGGCGACCTGCAGGACATGCATCAGATCCATATCGGGAGATAGCGAATTCGGGATGTTCGCCAGTGTAATCCCGTGGTGGTGCGGGGGCTTGTTTAATTGGCGCCGAGGATGTCAATATCGGGTCGCCTGCTGGCGAATGACTTCCATGCAAAATACTGAATCCATCACTTTCCGCTTTGCCGCGCTGCACGATGCCGGGTTGATCCGCACGATCGAATTCGAAGCGGGGCAACGTTTCGTGGGCGTCGATATGACCGGCATCGCCGACGCGCCGCCGATGGAGTTCGACCTCGTCAATCGCAAGATCGCGGCGCGTGAAATCATCGTTGCTGAGGATCGCGATGAAGTCTGCGTGGGCTTCGTGATGTTCGAAATGCAGCCTGTGCGTATCTACATTCAGGAACTCGATGTGCTGACTTCGCATGCCGGGCGGCGGATCGGCGCGGCATTGATCGAGCAGGTCGCGCAGCATGCGGGCGCACACCATCTGAAGCAACTCGTCTTGTCGACGTTTCGCGAGGTGCCATGGAACGCGCCGTACTACCGGCGGCTCGGCTTTCACGATATCGAAGAAGCGGAACTCGACGCGGCCCTGATCGCGCGACGCGATGCGCATCTCGCGCGTGGACTCGACGAATCGAAGCGTGTCTTCATGCGGCGTGATCTCGCGTAACGAAAAAAACGCGGCGGGTGTGAGCGGAGATTCGTTACTCCGGTCATACCCGCCGCGCGTGTTTCAGCAGCAACGACGCCGCTTATTCCACGGCTTCCAGCGACGGATAATCCACATAGCCCGTCTCGCCGCGCGCGTAGTAAGTTGCCGGATTCGGCTTGTTCAGCGGCGCGTTGGTGGCAAAGCGGCGCACCAGATCCGGATTGGCGATGAACAGTTGACCCCAGGCCACCGCATCCGCTTCACCTGCGTCGAGCACTTGCTGCGCGGTCTCGAGGGTGAACTTCTCGTTTGCGATGTACGGGCCGCCGAAGGCCTTTTTCAGTTGCGGGCCGAGACGATCGTCGCCAAGTGCTTCACGTGCGGCGATAAACGCGATCTTGCGCTTGCCGAGTTCGCGAGCCACATAACCGAAGGTCACCGCCGGGTCCGAGTCGCCCATGGTGTGCGCGTCGCGGCGCGGCGCGAGATGCACGCCGACGCGGCTTGCGCCCCACACGTCGATACAGGCGTCGGTCACTTCGAGCATCAGACGGGCGCGATTTTCGATCGGGCCGCCATAGGCATCGGTACGCTTGTTGGTGCTGTCCTGCAGGAACTGGTCGAGCAGATAGCCGTTGGCGCCGTGCACTTCCACGCCGTCGAAACCGGCGGCCTTGGCGTGTTCCGCGCCCTTGCGGAACGCTTCGACCACGCCGGCGATTTCATCGAGTTCGAGTGCGCGCGGCGTCACGAATGCACGCTCGGGACGCACCAGGCTCACATTGCCTTGCGCCGGGATCGCGCTCGGTGCGACCGGCAATTCGCCGTTCAGGAACAGCGGGTCCGAGATGCGGCCGACGTGCCACAGTTGCAGGAAGATCTTGCCACCGGCCGCATGCACGGCGCTCGTGACGAGCTTCCAGCCTTCGACCTGTTCCTGCGACCAGATGCCCGGCGTATCGGCATAACCCACGCCCTGCGGCGTCACCGAGGTGGCTTCGCTGATGATCAGGCCAGCCGTGGCGCGTTCGGCGTAGTAGCGTGCCATCAGCGCGTTCGGCACGCGGATTTCTTCGGCGCGTTGACGCGTGAGCGGCGCCATGATGATGCGGTTCGACAGCGTGATGTCGCCAATTTGCAGCGGATCGAAAAGAGTCGGCATATGAGTTCACCTTTGGCGGCGGGCACAGGCCCGGACCTGAAAAAACTGCGTGATGAAAGAGGAGCGGCGCTGGCGACGAAAGTGCTCAGAGCTTCGTATTCATGTGTTCGAGGAACGCCTGAATGACGGGCTCGTTGCGTTTGAAAAAGACCCACTGACCGACCCGTTTCGACGTGACCAGGCCCGCGCGCTGCAAGGCGGCGAGATGCGCCGACACGGTGGACTGCGACAGGCCGCAGCGCGCGTCGATCTTGCCGGCGCACACGCCGTGATCGAGCGCCAACTCCTGGTCGGCGAAATGGACGCACGGCTCCCGCAGCCAGCCGAGAATCTCCCGGCGGATCGGGTTGGCGAGCGCCTTATGGATCGCGTCGATGTCGGGGGTCATGAGGGTTCAGTCAAATATCGTCCACGCTTGCAGGTGGGGCGCAGATACACGTCCGTGCATCTGCATCGCTACAGGGCGAATTATATATCGTTGTTTTGCGATATATGTGAAGGCATTACTGGTAGTGGGGCGATAGGTGTTGGCGCACAAATAAGTCTGCACTTCCGACAGTGGCTTGGTTTCGCACAAAAAAGATCGCACTTCCAGTTCCACAAGATGAAATGCTGTGCGCAAACCGGCTACTGACGGACGAAAGCGGCGGCTCAGTCGGAGCGGACGTCATTGGAAAATCGTCGTGAAGAGGCCCTTTTCAACGAAAAATTAAGTTCGGAATGCGATATATAAGTCTGTACTTGGCAGAGTGGGCGGGCTAGTTCGTGATTATTTCACTTTGCCTTCAATTTTCGCCGTCGATGAACTCAGATCTGTCGGATCGTTTTCTCCGAGTTGGTCGTTGGGGTACCTGCCCGACGACGTGAGCGACAGCTATCGCCGTTGGTGCCACGATCGATCGCGGGATCTTTCAGCGACTGCCATTGCAATAGCACGCGTCGACGGCATGAACGCCTGCTACAGACAGTGTCTGTCTTGGGTTGCGTCGCGACGGTCGAGGCGACATAGCTTTTAGATAATTGATCCGCCGGGCGCATATGTGACGTTCTCGAACGCTGCGAGATTGCGGCGCCATTCACGTCACCGGCTGGTAAGCGTTGCGCCAGATGAGCCGGCGAGACGCAGCGTGGCACGGTATCGCTGAGTGGATGGGATTGGCCGTCCGGCTTAACTTTTTTTGCCCCTACTGTGATTGCGCCACAGGGAAGGTGGGGTCGATGGGCGGTAGAGATCCGTCCCCTCGTTTGCGGACATTTGACGAAAACCGATGATTGTCGCCATTAAGCGCGGTTTTGATATGAGCAGTTATCAAAACTGAGGATGATAGCGAATTGCGTGGTTGATTCCCGTCGGGCAGTCTCAGGTGCTGAAATACAGCATGATGCCAACTTGACGGCATCCTGGCATGTGCTGCAGGTCGTCCAATCCGAAGTGTCGATCGACTCACTGCGCGGGTCGTTGCTGGACAACCAGGCGAACACCAATAATTCCGCCCTAGGATCAAGACCTCCCTGGCGACGCTCTTGTCGCACCTTGATTGATCTCTTGGGGGTTGACGACGGAGCAACGGGAATGAGTTTGCCTCGCGGAAATCATTCGCTCATTCGGCTAGCGCGGCGATCGACGCCCTCCAGAATCGCCGGCGTGGTCGCGCGCTCAATTGCCCATGCCTTTATCGTTGACAACGACCGTCCGAACTGTAGAGCCGCGTCCAACGCGCTCCAGGCCGGAGTTGATGTCCACAAGGCCAATTCGTTCCGAGATGAATTCGTCGAGCAGGAGGCGGCCGTCGAGATAGGCTTTCGCAAAGAAAGGGATATCGTCTTGACTGCGCGCGCCCCCAAGTGTCGATCTCTGAATCAGGCGGTCACCCATTAGGGAACCGAAGCGTAAGCTGATGTGTTTGTCTGCCGCCATTTTGCTTAGGATAGTTATCTTGCCGCCACGTCGGGTAACATCCAAAGCGCTCTGGAGGGTAGATTCGTGACCGGCTGCCTCCAGGCAGCAATCGACTCCGCGGTCGCCGGAAAATGCACGTGCTACTTGTACGAGGTCTTCCGTGGCTGGATCGACCACTACCGTAGCGCCAAAGGTCTTTGCCAGTTCTCTTCGATCAGCATTTGTATCCGTGGCGATAATGCAATCGGCGCCCGCTAGACGAGCGCCCTGAATAGCATTCAAACCGATGGGGCCGCATCCGATGACGCAGACGCTATCACCCACTTCGATATTAGCGACATGCAGTGCGGCACCTACACCTGTATGCACTGAGCACCCAAGCAAACAGGCGCGATCAAACGGGATTTCATCTGGGACGACGACCACTCCCGTTTCGGGCAGCGCAGCGTATTCGGCGAAACATGAAACGCCAAGGAAATGACTAACCAGATTTCCATCGATGGTGATCCTGGACTGCCCTCCAGGCAGGATACCGGAGCGATGAGTCGCCCAGGCCGGCTCACACAGCATCGGCTGTTGTCGGCGGCAGTAATAACATGTTCCGCACAAAGCAATAGGTGAACAGACCACGCGATCGCCGGGGCGAACAGTCTGCACGTTGCGCCCAACATCTTCCACAATGCCGGCACCCTCGTGTCCAAGAATGGATGGGAGCGGTGCCCCGCCATATTTCCCGTGTGCCGCCTCCCAATCGGTGTGACAAATTCCCGCGGCAGCTATGCGCACCAACACATCTCTGTCGCCTAATGCATCTAGCCGAACCTGATCGATCGAAAGGGGCGAACCCACTTTGCGTAATATGGCAGCTGCAAATTCCACGGCGTTCCTTGTCGAGCAGTTAGCTGTTGAGCGCGAAAATAATGCGCTGGTAGGGGGCTTTGCGTAGTTTTGTCGACTTGCCGAATTCGTCGGAAGTCTCAACCATACCCGCCAACAACGGTCATTCGATATTCTTGGCGACCGACGGCAGCGCTTGGACAGCCTGTCGGCCGAGGCCCGGCATCATCGCAATTGTCACCGCGCCAAGCAGGGTCATGCCTCCAAATACAAGGAAGGAATACTCAATATGCCCTGTGACCTGCATGACCCACCCGACGAACGGAGGTCCGACGATGCCTGCGGCGTTGCCGACAGAACTGACCAATGCGAACCCCGCAGCGGCGACAACTCCGGTCACCAGTAAGCCAGGCATTAGCGATAGCATGATGGCCGAAGTCATCAACCCGAACATCGCGAGGCTCACGCTGAACACGAGCAACGCGAGATTAGTCGCAGACCATCCGGCCAACGCTAATCCTATCGATGCCATCAGCAAGCACGCAACCATATGCCAGCGTCGTTCGGAGCGTCGATCGGAACTCTGTCCGATTATTATCAGACCGGCTCCTCCGGCGATCGATGGAATGCTAACAATCAATCCAATCACGAATTTATCCTGGATGCCGAGACTATTGACCATCTGAGGAAACCAGAACGCTACCGAGTAGATTGCTATCACGACCGCGAAATTGACCAACGAAAGAGACCAGAGCGTCTTGTTAAAAAGGGCAGCGCGCAGCCGACCATGCTTCAGGTCATGGCTTGGCATGGCCGGCTCTCTTTGCTTCACGCGAAAAATTACCTCTTTATCTTGCGGAGTCAACCAGGCGGCTTCGTCGGGTGTATCTACGAGAAAAAGATAGGTTGCGAACCCCAGCGCGACGGCAGGAATTCCCGTCAATATGAATAGCCATTGCCAGTCTCTGAATATCCCGACGCCGCCCATGTGGGCCATGATCCATCCGCAAATCGGCGCTCCGACGATTCCGGAAACCGGCAAACCCAAAGCGAAAAGAGTCGTCGCTTGCGCCCGGAGTTTCGTTGGGAACCAGACTGCCAAATAGTACATGACGCCAGGAAAGAGGCCTGCTTCGGCCGCGCCTAATGCGAATCGAAGAACGTAAAACGACGTGGGTGATCGTACCCACGACATGGCGATGCAACAGAGTCCCCATACGACCATGATTCGAGCCAGCCAGAAACGTGCCCCGACCCGCTGCAGCATGATGTTGCTAGGAATTTCGAATATGCAGATGCCGAGGAAGCAAATTCCAGCGCCCAATCCGTAGGCCTGGTCGCTCATGCCAATATCGGCGCCCATGCTAAATTTGGCAAACGAGACGTTCACCCTGTCTATAAATGCGATCACATACAGAATAAACAAGAAGGGCAATAGTCTTGCGGCTATCCTGTTATAGATGGATTTCTCATGACTCGAGAATTCTGCAGGCATCCGAATGATCATCGTTTGTCTCTCTATATTTATCAGGCGACGATTCCGCGTCGGCGGACGACCGAGTGTCTATCCGATCTTGTTCGAACAAGCTTACATGTACCGGAAGCTCAGCGCAATACGGATTCGCCTGGGCGCGAGGCGACGTTCGCCTGCGGATCTATTTGCCGATTCGGCGATCACGTTTGGACCGGAAACACAGTGAAGTGGCAGCAGGCCGCGCGTTGAGCTCGCGCCCTAGCTAGATCTGAAGGGAAAGCGGAATTCGGCCGAGACGGGCGGTACTGCATGATCTCCTAAACGTCCGCCTGCGACCCGCGAGACGGTGTGCGGTTTATCAAGACGCCGAAGCAGAGGGTTCTTCTGTGCAGCGCCTGCGCAGGCATCCTGGAGTCGACGGTGCACCGGTCCAGGCCCGCACGGCAATCGCCGTTTGTCAGGGGGCGGCTTGCTGGCCGTAGTCGAACCCGTGCCAAAGGGTGACCATCTTGAACGAAGCAGTTGTCATACTGGTAAAAGCGCTCACCATGCTTGAGCTTGACAGTCATTTCAGAGGCTCCGGGGGTGCCGGTACACTTTGACGGCGAAATCCTTTTGGGACACCAGATCATTTTGGCTCGCTACCGTTTGATGGCCGGTAGCTGTCTTCTGCTACGACGATATTAATGGGCCATTTTGTCCGCCGACCAGCGGGCGACCGGGACGCTACCCGTGATTTTGCAGCGAGCGTCCTGCGCCCAATAGCGACCGGTGAGCTTTCGACAAAAAACTACCTCGGCAAATGCTAAGGCAAATCAGGGTGCTGAGTTTGGTTGGGATGAGTGCGCGATCGTGGCGAGGCGGCCCCACCTTTACTAAGGGGACAATGCGCTCGCTGTGGAAGGAATTGGCGCGGGTTGCGCATCCTGCCGCTCGCAGGAGCGCTCATGGCTCGGCGAGGTGCGGCCCCATCTCTGCGTTCGGCGGCGGCGTGACGCTACGGCTAAATCGAAAACTATGCCGTTGCGCTTGACTGCCATCATGCGTGAATTGCTGAGGTCTTTGAGAGAACCAGCGAGATTCAGCGGATGGTCATCGCCCGCTATGTGTGACCAGAACGTGGGGCAGGAACGAAGGTGACACACTTGCCTCATTACGGCGAGACGAACACAACGGAGATAGCCATGTTTGATCTCGGAGATAGCCATGTTTGATCTTGATTACCAGCACGATAACGCCGTCGTCGTCCTTACTTTGAAACGACCACCGGCCAATGCGTTTACTCCTGACGGTCTGCTATCCCTGCAGCAGACTGTTGAGCGGCTTGATGCGGAGCCGAACGTTCGCGCACTTGTGATTACGGGCGACGGTCCGAAGTTCTTTAGTGCCGGTGCCGATCTGAACGCGTTCGCCGACGGGAACCGCGAGGTCGCGCGTACTGCTGCAACCCGCTTCGGCGGCGCATTCGAAGCGCTTCAGAACGCGCGCATGGTCGTGATCGCTGCGATTAACGGTTACGCAATGGGCGGAGGTCTTGAGTGCGCGTTGGCAAGTGACATACGCATCGCGGAAGAGCACGCAGTCCTCGCACTTCCCGAAACAGCTGTCGGCCTGTTGCCCTGCGGCTGCGGCACCCAGACACTGCCGTGGCTGGTTGGCGAAGGATGGGCCAAACGGATGGTACTTACCGGCGAGCGGGTCGACGCCGCTACCGCTTTGCGTATCGGGCTCGTTGAAGACGTCGTCGAAAAGGGCGGCGCTTTGGCGCACGCTCTGAAAATGGCCGAACGTGTGGTGAGCCTCAGCCCGCAGGGTGTCGCGTTCAGCAAGAGATTGATCCATCAGGCGCGCAATGGAACGCCACGCGCGGCGGCGCTCGCTGTCGAGCGTGAGCGTTTCGTCGATCTGTTCGATCATCCGGATCAGCGCGAAGGGGTGAACGCGTTTCTGGAAAAACGAAAGGCGAACTGGACGGTGTCGGATTCGAAGGAGACAGAAGCATGAACACGGGATCGAGCACATCGGCGTATCAGGAGCCACAGGTTCTTCTGCATGTCGTGAACCGCGTCGCAATCATTTCGCTTAACCGTCCCAAAGCGCTCAATTCCCTAAGTCATTCGATGGTCCGGGAACTGGCGCGTCTGGTCGAGCTGTGCCGTCAGGATGAAAATATCGTTGCTCTGGTTCTTCGCGGCAACGGTGAAAAGGGTTTTTGCGCAGGCGGCGACGTCCGCGAACTGTATCAGTCCGCTTCGGCTGGCGACGGCAAGTGGGAAGATTTCTTCGTCGACGAATATCGACTGGACTACGCGCTTCACGTCTTTCCGAAGCCGGTTGTCGCGTTGATGGAAGGCATCACCATGGGCGGCGGGATGGGGCTCGCCCAGGCAGCGGACCTCCGTGTCGTGACCGGGCGCACGAGGATGAGCATGCCGGAAACGAAGATCGGATTTCTCCCGGACGTGGGCGCCACGCGTTTCCTGAATGCAATGTCCATGGAGTTTGCGCTCTATGTGGGGTTGACTGGAGTCAGCCTTTCCGGGCCCGACGCGCTGCGCTTGCGGCTGGCAGATGTTTGCGTTCCCTCAAGCTGGTTGACGACGTTTGAGGAGCGCCTGAACCGGATGCCAACCGACGGGGATCTTATCGAAGCGCTGAGAACCGTTTTCGAGCCGCCAGGCAATATCGTGCCGCACGCCCCGATCGAGTCGTACGCACCACTCGTTTCGCGCCATTTCGACCGCAATTCGCCGCTGGAGCGGATCATCGGCAGCTTACTGAAAGCCCTTGAGAGCGGGCCGTCCCGTGAGGTGCGGCAGTGGTTGCAGACGACCATCGAGACGTTGCGGGCTAACTCGCCGACCATGCTCTATGTGACCCGCGAGGCGCTGCTGCGTGGACGGCACAAAAGTCTCGCGGAAAGTTTCCGGACCGAGTTGTCGATCGTCCATCGCGCGATTGAGGACGGCGATTTCCGCGAGGGTGTTCGCGCGCTGCTGATCGACAAGGACAATCGCCCGCGCTGGGCTCCGGCGACGCTGCATGAGGTTCGACGCGAACGCGTCCAGCAATTCCTCACCTGCCCGTGGCGACGGGATGCTCATCCGTTGGCCGATCTGGGCGCAGAGCTGGTGACGGCCTGAGTTGAAAAACGGCCTGTGGCAAACACCGGAAGATTATTCCGTTTTTTTGCGGGCCGGACGGACGTCATTCCGGAGAAAGTGGCAAACGCCGGAAATTTCGAAGCATATTCCCAACTTGGCCGGGTAACCTTTAGCTGGGATTGAAGCAAAGCTGTCGATCATCGGCGATTTACGCGACAACGCGCCAGGCGTGCGTCACTCGCGTCTTTCCGGCCGCTCTCCACGAGGAGGCGTGCCCAACGTTGGAACCGGGAGGGGCAGCGAAGTGCGCATCAGCGCACGTTGCGAGGATATGGAACTGCGACAGCTTCGCTACTTCGTCAGCATCGCCGATCATGGCTCCATTTCCAGGGCCTCAGTGGTGCTTCATATCGCGCAGCCCGCGCTAAGCAACCAGATCAGGGCACTTGAGGGCGATCTTGGCGTTTCCTTGCTGACGCGATCTCCCCAAGGCGTCAGCCTTACTGACGTCGGAAAGCGCTTTTACGATCATGCACAGGCGATCCTCAAGCAGGCTCAGGACGCGCGAGCGAGCGTCGGTCACGCAGCAAACAGTCCTGCCGGAACAGTCGCACTCGGGATTCCTCAAAGTGTTTCCGGCGTGCTGGCGCTGCCGTTGCTGAAAATAGCCCGACTGCGATATCCAGCAATTACGTTGCAGCTCACAGAAGAAACGACAGGAAATCTGCTCGAACCCGTCAGGTCCGGGCGGCTTAATCTGGCGATACTGTTCGATGAGCGACAGTACCGGTTGCTAAATGCAATACCGCTCGTCGACGAACAGCTGATTTTTATTGCTTCTCCGGGCGCTATCGCTGAGATGTCGTTGAAGCGCCTGAATCTGCATACCGCTCTAAGTTCGCGTCTCATTCTTCCCGACCGGCAGAACGGGGTGAGACCGATCATCGATGCCGCCGCGCGCGAGGCGTCCATTGAAATTCCGGACATCGTCGAAATCAACTCTATCGCCATCTTGCGTTCGGCGTTGCTCGCGGACATCGGCGTCACGATCGGCCCGGGCTCGGCCTTTTTCGCAGAACTGACCAGCGGTCTCCTACAGGGCTTTCCGATCGACGATTGCCTCCTCTCGAGGAGATTGATGCTGTGCTCGCCGAAAAATATCCCGGTTCCGGATGCCGTCGTAGCAATACAGGCTCTGATCCAGACGATCACCGCGGATCTTTGCATGAGTGGGCAATGGTCCAACGCAAAGCCGGTCGGTTTCGAACCCGTTGTGCAGTCGTTGCCCAGCGCCGCGTGAGCGTGCTCGCCGTCGAAAAGTCGTGAATGGATGTCGGGGCTATACCGATTCGCTATGACCCCTATCCGTACACGGTATTTCCGGCAATAGCTGCGGATGTTTAGACTCTGCTGCATGGGACGTCGAACACGTCTCGATGCGCCAGGCTCCGATCTCGTCGACTCCAACCTTGAGTCAATCGTGCGGAGCCAGTCAGGCGCAACACTACCCACAAGGCAGTACGGAGACTTCAATGCAGGTGGAAACTACCCGGAACAAGGTCGCTACACCCGAGACGACCAAGGACAATACGTTGCTTGATGTCAACCTCGACGACAAGTACACGAAAACGGAGGGGAGGGTCTACCTGAGCGGCATTCAGGCGCTGGTTCGGTTACCGATTCTTCAAAGACTACGCGATCAGGCCGCCGGGCTGAACACAGCCGGTTACGTTTCGGGCTACCGCGGTTCTCCGCTTGGCGGCTACGATGAGGCGCTCTGGGCTGCCGCCAAGTTGCTGGAAAAGAGCCATGTGCGGTTCCAACCGGGCGTGAACGAAGAACTGGCTGCCACTTCGGTTTGGGGCTCCCAGCAGGTTTCGCTTGTCGGCGACTCCAGATACGACGGCGTCTTTGCCCTGTGGTATGGCAAAGGGCCCGGTGTCGATCGCTGCGGCGACGTCTTCAAGCACATGAATCATGCGGGCACAGCGCAGCATGGCGGAGTGTTGCTGGTGGCAGGTGACGATCACGGCGCCTATTCATCGACATTACCTCATCAGTCGGAGCATGCTTTTGCCGCTGCGATGATCCCCGTGCTCTATCCGGCCAATGTCGAGGAGTATCTGACACTCGGATTGCATGGATGGGCGATGTCCCGGTACGCAGGTTGTGCGGTTGGGTTCAAGGCACTTGCGGACACCGTGGAGTCCAGCGCGTCGATCGATGCCGATCCTTTCAAGGTCGAGATCAAATATCCAACCGATCTGGCACTTCCCGAAGGCGGTCTGAATACGCGACTTTCGTCCGACACGCTAGGTGTGCAGGCACGCAAGCAGGAAGCGCTGATGCAGGATTTTAAAATCTATGCTGCGCTTGCCTATGCTCGGGCGAACCACCTGAATCGCGTCACGATCGACTCTGCCAAAGCGCACATCGGAATTGTTGCTTCGGGGAAGTCTTACACCGATGTGCTTGAGGCGCTCGAAGAGTTGGGTATCGACGAACATGTGGCCGACGAAATTGGACTGCGCGTCATGAAGGTCGCGATGCCCTGGCCGCTGGAACCCGAGGGAATGCAGAAGTTCGCCGATGGGCTCAAGGAAATTCTGGTTATCGAAGAAAAGCGGCAGATCGTCGAGTATCAATTGAAAGAGCAACTCTACGCTCTTCCCGATGACCAGCGTCCGCGCATTGTCGGCAAATTCGATAACGCAGGCGAGTGGTGCTCGGCGCGTGGTCAATGGCGGCTTCCAGCGAAAGCGGACTTTTCGGTTGCACAGATCGCGCGTGTCATTGCGGACTGGGTTTCCGGCTTTTACTCGAGTCCGACCATCGTTGAACGCATGGCCATGATCGACGAACGGGAAGCAGCGCTCAATGCGTCGTTCATCGCGCCGTCCCGTCCAGCCTACTATTGCTCCGGCTGTCCGCATAACTCGTCGACCAAGGTTCCCGATGGCTCGCTTGCGCTGGCCGGGATCGGTTGTCATGTGATGGCGACGGCGATTTATCCCGAACACAACCGTACAACGACCCACATGGGGGGCGAAGGCGCACCATGGGTCGGGCAAGCCCCGTTTTCGATGCGCAAGCACGTTTTCGCCAACCTCGGCGATGGAACCTATTTTCATTCCGGCTCGATGGCGATCCGTTCAGCGGTCGCGGCCAACGTCAACATCACCTACAAGATTCTGTATAACGACGCCGTCGCGATGACAGGCGGCCAGCCCGTGGATGGCTCGATTTCGGTGGATCGAATGGCGCGCCAGTTGCAAGCGGAGGGCGTCGGGAGAATCGTGGTCGTCACTGAAGATCTGAGCCGCTATCCAGGGGGGAAACGGGCATTGCCGGACGGCGTCGAACTGCGCGACCGGTCGGAGCTCGACCCGGTGCAAAGGGAACTGCGCGACGTGCCTGGCGTCACTGCGCTTATTTATGACCAGACCTGTGCTGCGGAAAAGCGTCGTCGTCGCAAGAAGAAGGAGTTTGTCGATCCGGACAAGCGGCTGTTCATCAACGAGTCAGTTTGCGAGGGCTGCGGCGATTGTGGAACGCAATCGAATTGCACCTCGGTGATGCCGTTGGAAACGTCACGCGGGCGCAAACGAACCATCGATCAGTCATCGTGCAATAAGGACTATTCGTGCGTCAAAGGCTTTTGTCCGAGCTTTGTCACGGTTAAGGGCGGCAAGCTGCGCAGTAAAACTTCGCCGACGGCGGCGCTCGCCGGCAACAGCGAAATCGGAGAATTGCCACCTGCCGCAGTGGCATCGTGCGAGCTTCCTTTCAATATCCTCATCAACGGTATTGGCGGCACCGGCGTGATCACGATAGGGGCGCTGCTCGGTATGGCGGCGCACCTTGAAGGAAAGAAAGTCTCTGTTCTCGACATGACAGGAATGTCCCAGAAAAACGGTTCTGTGACGTCCCACGTACGCATCAGTCGTCGAACGCACGGTATCGCGGCCGCACGCATTCCTACCGGCGAAGCCGACCTGATCCTCGGCTGCGACATGTTGACTTCGGGCGCCGCGGATGCGCTGGTTCGCATGCATCCTGGTCGAACCTACGCGCTGGTGAATACGCACGAGCAACCGGCCGGACATTTCGCGCAGCAGCCGGACTGGCAATACCCCGCGAAGGAGGTCCGCGCCCAGATCGAGTCCGCGGTAGGACGCCGCGCGGATTTTTTCGATGCCACCGCCATTGCTACCGCTCTGATGGGCGACTCGATCGCGACCAATCTGTTTATGCTGGGCTATGCCTGTCAGAAGGGATATCTGCCGGTCTCGAATCGCGCGATTGAACGTGCGATCGAGTTGAACGGCGTTGCGGTCGCCTCGAATATCCGCAGTTTCCGCTGGGGTAGGAAAGCCGGCATCGATCTGCGTTCGGTTGAACGGCTAGCGACTCCGGTTCAGCCGATCCTGATGAAACTGACTTCATCGCTCGATTCCCAGATCAAGGAGTTTGCCGACGATCTCGAGCGGTATCAGAACCGGAAGTATGCCGACAGATACCTCGATCTCGTCAACCAGGTGCGGCAAGCCGAGTCGCAGCTCGGGAAGGGGACAAAACTCACGTCGGCGGTGAGCCGGTATTACTACAAGTTGATGGCCTACAAGGATGAGTACGAGGTAGCGCGGCTGTTTACGGACGGCCGCTTCAAAGCGAACCTCGAGCAGCAGTTCGAAGGGAAAGTGTCGCTCCGGTTCAATCTTGCTGCGCCGCTGTTGTCCCGGAAGGACGCAAACGGGCAACTCGTCAAACGGGAGTATGGGCCGTGGATGTGGCACGCGCTCCGTCTGGTCGCGGCATGCAGATTCCTGCGCGGTACGGCCGCCGACCCGTTCGGCTATACCGCGGAGCGTCGTATGGAACGTGATCTGATAGACGAATACCGGCACGCCATCGAAGCGGCATTGCCGACGCTCAGTCAGGATTCGCTGGCAGGGGTTGTTGCCACTGCATCGGTTCCGGAGAAGATCCGCGGGTTCGGTCACGTGAAGCTGGCTTCGTTGAGGAAACACGGGGCGACGCTGCACGCGCCGGACTTGGCACCGGCGGAATAAGACGAATTGTCGGCCCGGTGCGCTATCTCTTTCGACCTTCCTTTCGGGCGTCCGGGCTGAGCTGAAGACGTTACGACGGCTAGGCAAGTCTGTCGATTCAAGATGCTCGTTTACTCGACCCGGTGTGGGTCAACGCTTATTGCCCTATGGAACAAACTCTCCTGCGCCCGGCAGTTGCTCTCGCGGATGCTGCGATCAGCACAGACAGTGGTCATGTCAGCCGCAGCGGCGCCGCTGCTCTCATCGAAGCCCTGGTTGATGCGGGCGTTGACACGGTATTTGGCTACCCTGGCGGCGCCGTTCTTCCTCTTTACGATGCGTTGCACGCCGACCAACGCCTACGCCACATACTTGTACGGCATGAACAGGCAGCGGTGCACGCTGCGGAAGGCTACGCCCGCTCGACCGGGCGGCTGGGCGTTGTCGTCGTCACTTCCGGTCCGGGCGTGGCCAACACGATTTCCGGACTGCTCGATGCAACATGCGACTCCATTCCCGTCCTTTGCATCAGCGGTCAGGTCGCCACGCGGTCGATCGGGACAGACGCTTTCCAGGAGTGTGACGCGCTTGGGATTTCCCGGCCCGTCACCAAATGGAGCCATCAGATCACGACCTTCGACGACGTCGCGAGCGTCGTGCGTAAGGCGGTATCGATAGCAATGGGCGGCCGCGCGGGTCCCGTGCTCATTGATTTTCCAAAGGACATTCAGGCGGCTCCGGTCAATTGCCGCAGCGACGCTGCGAGTTCCCCGCGGCACGACCTGCATGCGCTCAACCAGCGGTCCCGCGTGCCTAAACGAACAGTGGCCGAAGCGGCCGCGCTGATCAGGCAGGCGAGGCGGCCGGTGTTATACGGGGGCGGCGGTTTGATCGCATCGGGGCCGGAGGCATCCGAGGTTTTCACTGAGCTCGTCCGGCTTCTGGATGCCCCTTGCACGCTGACACTCATGGGGCTTGGCGCCTTTCCAGCCTCGGATTCGCATTTCCTCGGCATGCTCGGGATGCACGGAACAGTGGAAGCAAATCTGGCAATGCACAGTGCTGACCTGATCGTCTGCGTCGGGGCGAGATTTGACGATCGGGTGACGGGGCGGGTCGACTCCTTCAGCCCTGATTCCAGAAAGATCCACATCGATATAGATCCGACATCGATCAACAAGGTCGTGAAAGCGGATGTTCCCATCGTTGGAGATTGCCGCATCGTGATCGAACAGTTGCTGGAGGAGTTGCGTGCAGGCGGTCCGGTAGTGAAGGATCGACTGACACCCTGGTGGGCGCGGATTGCCGGGTGGCGGCACCAGGATTGTCTGGCTTTCGAGCACCGCTCGGACGTGCTTCTGCCGCAACTCCTCATGACGCGTCTGAATGAACATTTGCGCCGGTATGACGCGATTGTCACGACCGACGTAGGACAACATCAGATGTGGGCCGCGCAATACATCGGGTTGGAAGAACCCCGACGGTTTTTAACTTCCGGTGGAGCGGGAACCATGGGATACGGCCTTCCAGCGGCCATCGGCGCGCAGATAGGCAACCCGGATAGCCTCGTTGTGTGCATTTCAGGAGATGCGTCTGTTCTGATGAATATTCAGGAATTGTCCACGGCTGTGCAGCACGGCACGGCGGTCAAGCTCGTCATTGCGAACAACGGCTATATGGGGATGGTGCGGCAGTGGCAGCAGCTCGGTTACAACTCGCGCTACAGCCATAGCTATAACGAAGCGCTGCCCGATTTTGTCGCCCTTGCACGGGCTTTTGGATGGGACGGGATCCGCGTCAATTCCGCGGACGAACTTGACGCGGCGCTCGAAACACATTTGAAAAGTCCTCGGCCGGTTCTTATCGACGTGACAGTTGCGCCGCAATCTAACTGCTTTCCAATGATTCCCGCCGACCATGGTCATCATCAAATCATGCTCTCGGAAACGGAATGGTTCGACGATAGCCAACGGCTTTTCGACCTCACGAAATAAGGGGTTAACAAGTATGGGTGTACGAACAAGTGTGGGATAAAGTTTTACGACGCCCGTAGTTGTGTGGAGAGGCCGGAAACAGCGATCTCTCTGTAATTCAACGATAAAACGCCACGACTCAAGCCGATGGCGGAGGAGACAGTTCAATGGCTTCGATCCCGGCGATAGACGGTCGCGAGCATCCCGGAGAAAACGTCGCGTCAGACGTGTTACTCGACGCCGGCGCAATCTCGGCGAGACTGGATAGATTGCCAGCGACGCGCACTATATGGATCCTGATAATACTGCTGAGCTTCGGCTTCTTTTTCGAGCTCTATGACCTGCTCTATACGGGGTACATTGCGCCCGGCCTGATCAGAAGCGGAATGCTGACCGCGACGACCAAAGGGCTTTTCGGAGCTACCGGAATTGCGAGCTTTATAGCCGCGCTTTTTTCGGGCCTGTTTATCGGCACGATTGCGTGCGGCTTTCTGGCCGATCGCTTCGGTCGACGTGCGATCTTCACCTATTCGTTACTTTGGTATACCGCCGCCAACGTGGTCATGGCGTTCCAGACGACCGCTGTTGGCTTGAATTTTTGGCGTTTCATTGTGGGACTGGGTATCGGCGTCGAGTTGGTGACGATCGGCACCTATATTTCAGAGCTTGCACCGAAACATGTGAGAGGACGCGCCTTTGCATGTGAACAGGCGATCGGGTTCGCGTCGGTGCCGGTCGCGGCATTCCTCTCCTATCTGCTGGTTCCTCACTCTTTCTTTGGACTGGATGGCTGGCGCTGGGTGGTGTTGATCGGTGCGCATGGCGCCTTGTTCGTGTGGTGGATCCGGCGCAAGGTCCCTGAAAGTCCGCGCTGGCTCGCTCAGCAAGGCCGTCTCGCGGAAGCGCACCGCATTACTCTCGACCTGGAAGCTCGAGTCGAGAAAGACCTGGGACATCCGCTTCCGCCTCCTGGGCCGCCCGCCGCAGTCGTCGGCCGGGGCCGTTTTCGCGATATGTGGGTCCAGCCATACGCATCGCGGACTGTGATGCTTTCGATATTCAATTTCTTCCAGACCGTCGGATTCTACGGCTTTGCGAATTGGGTGCCGACCTTGCTGGTCAAACAGGGCGTCACGGTAACGACGAGCCTTGCGTTTTCGAGTCTGATTGCCATCGCCGCGCCAATCGGACCGTTGATCGGTTTTGTTATCGCAGACCGTTTCGAGCGCAAAACGATGATCGTCGTGATGGCAGCGGCGATCGTGGTCAGCGGCCTGATGTTCGGCCAGACGACCAATGGCCCGATGCTGATTGGCCTTGGTGTCTGTCTGACACTGGCGAACAACATCATGTCGTACAGCTTTCACGCTTATCAGGCGGAGCTTTTTCCGACCGGCATCCGGGCGCAGGCAGTCGGCTTCGTCTATTCATGGAGCCGGTTCTCCGCGATTCTGACGGCTTTTCTCATTGCGCTGGCACTGCGCGAGTTTGGTGTGCCCGGTGTATTCGCGTTTATCGCAAGCGCCATGTGTGTCGTGATACTGGTAATAGGCCTCATGGGGCCACGTACCAACGGAATGGCCCTCGAGGATATCTCTCGCTAGCGATGCTTCGTGCCCAATGAATCTATCGAAATCATCTTTCCCACGGCAGACTGCCTGTCTCCCTGAAGAACCAGAACGCACCAGTCGAGCAAGGAGTTCAGCATGACAGCTGCACCAGGATCTATCCGTACCAATAACCTGGGGTTTCGATCAGCCGTTAGCGCGCCTGGCTTTGTCGTACCCGAAGGAGCCTGTGATGCTCACATGCACATCATAGGGCCGCTACAGCAGTTTCCGCTCAGAGAGACCCGGTCGCTGAGCCCGTTAGAGTCACTGCCGCAGGCGTACCGGAAGACGCAGGCGGCACTTGGCTTGCAACGCACTATAGTCGTTCAACCGAGCTCTTACGCGAAAGACAATAGCTGCACGCTTGCTGCGGTCGAGGCGCTCGGTCCAGGCGCCCGTGCGGTTGCCGTCGTCGATCCATCCACCCCGGACGACGAGCTTGCATCCCTGCATCGTCGGGGAGTTCGCGGCGTTCGGCTCCAAAGCGTGGTGGCCGGCGGAGCCAGCCTCGACGACATGGAAGATCTGGCCGCCCGGATCAAGCCGTTTGGATGGCATATTCAACTCTTCCTGGACGCCGAGACAGTTCCCCAGTTAAGTCAACGCCTGCGCAAATTGCCCGTCGATGTCGTGTTTGACCATATGGCTCACGTCGACACCAGCATCGGTATCGATACACCCGGGTTCCGGGCAGTCCTGGACCTGCTCGACACCGGCCGGGTCTGGGTAAAGATTGCTAGCGCATTCAGAGCAGCCGATGGACGACGCGCATCCGCTTTGATCGATGCAAACGCGGATCGGTTAGTGTGGGGAAGCGATTGGCCTCACCTCAGCTATCAGGCGGAGCCGCCAGATGATGGTCAATTGCTCAACGACCTGGCTGAGTGGTGCGGCAATGAGGAAACGCTAAAAAAGATCCTGGTTGATAACCCTGAAAAACTTTACTTCAGCCAACAACCCGGCGCGTAATCAGTGTCGGGGCATCTTGCTGCGTGGCTGAACGGGGGGAGTCCGGCACATATTGGGCCGTCTTCGTCCCGGTACCGACGTCAGCAGGTCGCCCTTTCCGCCGAAGCGAGGCGCTTCGCCGTCAGCGCGTTATTCACGCGGGATACGGGGCGTCGTCCCAGATGCGCCGAGATGAATTCGCCGGCCTCGACCACCTGTTCGAGATCGACACCGGTTCGAATGCCCAAGCCATGCAGCAGGTAAAGAAGATCCTCGGTTGCCACGTTTCCGGTCGCGCCTTTGGCGTAGGGACAACCTCCCAGGCCTGCTACTGCGCTGTGAAAGATGGAGATGCCGGCCTGCAGACTGGCGAGGACATTGGCTAACGCCTGGCCGTAAGTGTCATGGAAATGACCCGCAAGGCGTTCCTTCGGGAACACTTCTGAAACGGCGTGGATTGTTTCTTCGACGTGGCCAGCAGTCGCTACGCCGATCGTATCGGCCAGATCGATTTCATCGCAGCCAAGCGCTGCCATACGTTCGACAACGTCGATCACGGCGCGCAAAGGTACATCGCCCTCAAACGGGCAGCCAAACACCATCGAGATGCCGCCCCGCACCCGCAAGTTGGCCTCCTTGGCGCATTGCACCAGGGGACGAAACCGCTCGATGCTTTCAGCAATCGAGCAGGCAATGTTGCGCTGTGAGAATGTCTCGCTCGCGGAGCCGAAGATCACCACCTCGTCTACCGAGCACTTCAGGGCATTTTCAAGCCCCTTCACATTGGGTGTCAGTGCCGAGAAAGAGGTGCCCGGCCGGCGGTCGATACCCGCAAGGACAGCGGCGTTATCCGCCATCTGGGGTACCCATTTGGGCGACACGAATGATGTCACCTCGATGTTCGCAAAGCCGGCCGCGCTGAGACGGTTCACCAGATCTATCTTGATGTGGGCGGGGACTAAAGCCGCCTCGTTCTGCAAACCATCGCGGGGACCTACTTCGACGACCTTGACATGCGTTGGCAACATTTAAGCTTCCTTGATAAGAGACCGCCGTGCAACATCATTGCCATAAGTGAACCGTCAGCCGTTGCGCCAGCGTGGCGACCGGCGTTCATTGAACGCTGCAACGCCTTCGAGTCGGTCCTGGGTCGACACCAGCGCGTTGTACGCCGCGATGTCCATCGCGTACCCGGTATGAAAGTCGACTTCGCCCCCCCGACTGGCGCTCAGCTTGACGTAACGCACAGACATCGGGGCCGCGGCAACGATTCGCCTGGCAATCGACACGGCCGCGGACAATGCCTCGCCTTGCGGCGTCAACTCATTGGCGACGCCCCATTCGACCGCCTGTGCGCCGCTAAAAGCGTCGCCGGTAAATAAAAGCTGCTTGGCTCTGCGCATCCCGGCTGCTCGCACGAGATTCTGAACGCCTCCACCGCCTGGCATGATTCCGCGCTTCACCTCGGCAAGAGAGAGGACCGCGCTTTCCGAGACCACCATGAAGTCGGCCATCATCGCGAGTTCCAGACCTCCGCCGTGCGCATGTCCTTCGACAGCCGCGATAACCGGCAGCGGAAAGTCCTTCATTGCCAGAAACGCTTCCTCGATCAACTGGTGTTGTCTGCGCCATGTATCGTCGCTCATGCCGTTGCGTTCTTTCAGATCGCCACCGGCACAAAAGGCTCGCGAGCCCTCGCCGGTGATAAGGAGCACTCTCAGATCGCTGGCGTGAGCAAGCGTATCGAGCGCAACGCGCAAATCAAGGAACATCTGGGTATTCATCGCGTTCATGACCGAAGGGCGGTTCAGGCTCAGTACCGTGATGCCGTCCTCAGGCTCGGTTCCAGGCGCGACTGCGACGCGTAATGTCTCTAAGTCCATATAACCTCACGTCCAATATGCCGGCTACTCAGATGTAGGCCGACGAGGCTTCATTGCTGGTGTCGTGACCGATCTCGACCAACGGTCTCTTTCAGTCATAACCATCTGCATGAATGCGAGAAGAGCTCAGTTCTTGTAGGACTGATCCCGACGGTCGAGCATACGCAGCATGGCCGGCCACTCCATTTCGCCGAAAGGACGACGTACGCGAGGTTGGTACAGTTGAAACGCCTTTTCGCAGATCGTTTCGGAAACATGGTGGAGCGGGGTGTTGCATGCCATGGCGTCGACTTGCGCTTTGCAGGCGTTTTCGAGCCACAGCATCGTATTGAAGGCCTGCGCAATACTGGCGCCGACGGCGAGCAGACCATGATTTCGAAGGACCAATGCGTCGTTGGTTCCGAGATTGTTGACCAGTCGAGGCCGCTCCTCGAGTTCCAGCGCCGGACCTTCGTAGTCGTGATAGCCGATGTGAAAAAAGCGCATCGCGGTTTGCGTCAGTGGCAGCAGGCCGCACTCGAGCATAGAGACCGCCATGCCGGCGCGGGTATGCGTGTGAATCGCGCATTGAACATCCTGTCTCGCGGCGTGTACTGCGCTGTGGATGACATAACCGGCGTGATTGATACCAAGCCCACTATCGCCTCCATCGAGTACGTTTCCGTCGATATCGATGCGGATGAGGCTACTGGCGGTAATCTCTTCGTACATCAGACCGTATGCGTTGATCAGTAAGTCTTCGGTGCCTGGAATGCGTGCTGTGACATGGTTGTAAATGATGTCTGTCATGCCGTAAGCGGCCATCAGGCGATAGCACGCAGCCAGATCGACCCGGGTTGACCACTCCGCGTCGCTGTAGCGCTCGCGTAGGGATGGAGCCTGACGTTCAGATGCGTTTTGAAGAATCATGATTTGCCGACTGTCTCATAGAATTTTTTGAAAGAAATACTGGCGTCACGCGATATGGACCTCGATTCAGTCCGATTTTTCGAACACTGACGACACGTTGTTCTGTAGGCGTTTTCCCTGATGTCCATCGCTGCCACGTCCAATCTTTGTTGTGCCGTTGCCCGCACGCGTCGTCGCAGATACAACTCAAGGTACGGTCTCGGGCGTCGTCCCGGTTGTTTTTTTTCTGCACCGGTGTCAAACTGGATCACATGTCCGAACAAGCATACAAGACATTTCAGAGCGCTGTCCAGTTGTGATCGACTATCAATCGTGATGCGTGAAAACGCGCAGTTCGTAGCGAAATGCGATGGACTGTGAGAGCGATTCAGGAACCCTCATTGGTTTCGACTGGAGCGGAACCCACGTACATTGCGCGTGCCACAGGCATCCATGTTTGAAGAGGCCTCGCGTGCTGCGGATCGTTTTCGCAACGAACCGAACTCTTGACCATTGAACCTACTCATTGGAATGAAATGGAGCCGAAGTGATGATGACAACCCCTCCCGCTGACATGGCACAGGTTCTGCGCGGATTGCGTGTGATCGATCTCACGCAGAACGTCGCCGGACCGTATTGCACGCAGATTCTGGGCGACATGGGTGCGGAAGTGATAAAGATCGAGCGGCCCGGGACCGGGGACGACACGCGCGCGTGGTTGCCACCCGCGTGGGACGGTCAATCATCGACCTTCCTGGCGCTGAATCGCAACAAGAAGAGTATGTGCATCGATCTCGATGCTCCCGAAGGTCAGGAAATCGTCGCCCGCCTGGCAACCACCGCTGATATCTTCATCCATTCGATGAAACCGGGAAGCCTCGAAGCGCGCGGCCTTGGATTTCAACAATTGCGTGAACTGAATCCGAAGCTCATCTATTGCGGCATTAGTGCGTTTGGTCAAACTGGACCCATGCGTGGTTACCCTGGTTATGACCCATTGATGCAGGCCTATACCGGCATCATGAGCGTGACCGGCAACGAAGGCGACGCGCCCGTGCGAGTCAGTGTTTCCCTGATCGACATGGGCTCCGGCATGTGGGCCGCGATGGGTATCCTCGCAGCGCTGCGAGAAATCGAGCGCACTGGCCGCGGTGTCGAAGTGGGAACCAGCTTGCTGGAAACCGGCGTCGCCTGGATGACGATAGTCGCGGCGGGTCAACGTGCAACCGGAAAGCAGCCTAAGAAACTCGGTTCCGGGATGGCAATGGCGGCGCCGTATGAATTGTTTGCGACCGAGGACGGTTGGGTATTTATAGCTGCCGCCAACGACCGGCTATTTTCTCTGGTGTGCAGAGGTCTGGGCCTTGATTATCTGTGTACCGACGAACGCTTTTCGACCAATTCGCAGCGCGTTGCAAATCGCAACGAATTGCACCGTGTGCTTGAAGAGGCTACCTCAGCACTTCCCGCTATCGAAGTACAGCGCAGGTTGCAGGCGCTGGGCGCTCCGTGCAGCGTGATGAACGATGTAAAACAGATGCTGGACAGCGAGCAGGTGGCGGCGACCGGCATCGTGCAGCCACTTCCGCTTCGACCGGACGACGACCATCGGGTGATTGGCGTGCCGTTCACGCTCGATGGTCGGCGTCAGGCCGATCACGTTGCGCCGCCAACCCTCGGACAACATACCCACGACCTGCTTACCAGTCTCGGTATGTCAGCGGAACAAATCGCTCAACTCAGAGAAAAGCGCTGCATCGGATAAAAGCCTATTTTTGCCAGGAGAACTGATTCATGAATTTTGATTACTCTGATACAAGTGAGGAAATCCGACGTGCTGTCGGAGAACTGTGCGCCAATTATTCCAATGACTACTGGCAGCGCTGTGAAGCAGAAGAAAAGTACCCCGAAGAATTCGTGGCGGCGATGACCGAAGCTGGTTGGTTGGCAGCACTTATTCCGGAAGAATATGGCGGCTCAGGTCTGCCGCTTATCGATGGTTGCGTCATCCTGGAAGAGGTAAATCGCTCCGGAGCGAATGGCGCATCGTGTCACGCACAGATGTACACGATGGCCGCGCTCCTGAATCACGGCAGCGAAGCGCAAAAACGCAAATATCTACCGAGGATTGCGGATGGAAGTCTGCGATTGCAGGCATTTGGTGTCACGGAGCCTGATGCCGGTTCGAACACTTTGCGGATCAAGACATTCGCGCGGCGCGTGAATGGCGGGTATGTGATCAACGGTCAGAAGGTCTGGACCTCCCGGTACAAACAGTCGCATATGTACCTGTTGATTGCGCGCACCACGCCTTACGAGGAGTGCAAGCGCAAGACCGACGGTCTCACGCTGTTTCTGGTCGACATCGAAAAAGCAGGCGCTTCGCTCAGTTCGACACCGATCAAGACGATGCTGAACCACCACACCAATCAGGTCTTTATCGACAATCTCGAAGTGACGGATGACGATCGCATCGGCGAAGAAGGGAAGGGCTTCTCGTATCTGCTCGATTCGCTGAATTCGGAACGCTTGCTTGTCAGCAGCGAATCGCTTGGCGACGGAAAATGGTTCGTTGAGCATGCCTCACGCTATGCCGGAGAGCGCGTCGTGTTCGACCGTCCAATCGGGGCCAACCAGGGCGTGCAGTTCCCGATCGCGCGCGCGCATATGAACCTGCAGGCCGCGGAGTTGATGCGAAACAAGGCAGCCGCGCTATTCGATGCACAAAAGCCGTGTGGTCCGGAGTCGAACATGGCCAAGTATCTGTGCACGGAAGCATCATGGGAAGCCGCCGAGGCCGCCATGCTCACGTTCGGCGGCAATGGCGTGGCCTGTGAATACAACGTAGAGCGTAAGTGGAAAGAGGCACGACTATTTCGTATCGCGCCGATTTCCAACAACCTCGTTCTGGCTCAGGTGGCGCAGCATCAACTGGGTATGCCCCGGTCCTATTGATGCGTTCGCAAACCGCCAGGGCCTGGCGCTGAATCACGCCAACTACTGATTCGGTCCGTGCACGCCGTGAGTGGTGCTGGCCGGATACTGCATTGAATGTTCGAGAGAGTGCATATGGCTAAGTCTTTTTCCGAGGAAGTGGTCGCCTTTATTCGTCGCGACAGCGGTGATGTCATGACGTCGAAGGTGCGGACGCTCACGCTGCGCGCATTGCTGGACACGGTCGGCGTGACCCTTGCTGGCGGTTTGGATCCCGGCGTGCGCAGCCTCGGGAAATCGCTCGACGAGGTATCGGCAGACCGCGCGGGGGTCACTTCGCCGTGGAGCGGTCGCCGCCATGCGCCAAACGATGCTGCATTGTTGTTCGGCATGGCCTCGCACATGCTGGATTACGACGACGTCAGCATGTTGTCCATCTGCCATCCGAGCGCACCCGTGGACAGCGCGTTGATCGCTGCAATACTGGGCGGCGTCACGCAGCGAGCGATCAGCGGATCACAATTGATCGCAGCGCACGCGATCGGCACCGAGGTCATGATTCGGCTGGGCCAGGTGATGGGCGGCAGGCACTACGCACTCGGCTTTCATGCGACGGGTACCCTGGGCGTCATTGGTTCGGCGGCGGCGCTCGCACGCCTGCTTGAACTCGATGCTGTCGTGACCGGGCACGCACTGTCGATTGCGGCAAGCATGGCCAGCGGGTTACGCAAGAATTTCGGCAGCATGGTCAAACCTTTACATGTCGGCCTGGGTGCGTCGAACGGTTTGCGCGCGGTGCGCATGGCGATGGCCGGTGTGGAAGGAGATCTGGAAGCATTCGAGACAGGAGGTTATCTGCGCGCCTTCACGGGTGGCGAGACGGATCGGATCTCCGCGCCTGAGTTCGTGCTGGGCCAACCATTCGTGATTGAGGAACCCGGTTTCGAATGCAAGCGATACCCGTGCTGCTATATGTTGCACAAGATGATTGAAGGTACGTTGCGCATTTCCCGTGCCGCTGGCATCAGTCTGAAAGATCTGGAGATCGCGGAGGTGCGCATGGCGCGAGGCGCTACTCAGCCGTTGATCCATCCCTATCCAAAGAGCGGCCTCAACGGCAAATTCAGCGGTCCTTACGCGGTAGCGGCGGCGCTGGCGGACGGAAATGTCGGTCTAACCAGCTTTACGGATGAAGCGGTTGCCCGCTCGCCCATCCAGGCGAGGTTGGGGGACATTCACCTTATCGAGGAAGGCGACCCGATGCCACCGGGGACCGATCTCGGCCGCATGCCGGTCACTGTCATTCTCAGGTTGAAAGATGGTCGCGAGCTGTCGGATACCGTCACGGCATCGCCGGGATCGCCGGAGGATCCGATGACGACCGGGCAATTGCGCGAGAAGTGGTCCGATTGTCTGGCGTATGCGAGCGGTCGGCGGGATGATGCGCGCGCCGCGGCCTGGTTCGAAGAAGGAATGGAACTCGCGGCTGTGTCGACAGTCGCGCCGTGGTTCGAGAAAGTTTTCGGCGCCGTCCGCGACTGACGAGTAGGGGCCGTCCACGTTATCTGCAAAGCGAACGCCGATATCAGCGTCGGCGTGTGCGTTTCAGCCGGGGATGACCTGTCTTTGTGCGCTGCTGGTGCACGGAACTATCCATTCCATGAATGGCATGGAGTTTTGCCTTTTATCCGGAGACAAACCATGAATGAGTCGAACGCAGTTGCACATCCGCATGAGCATGCCGAAGCGAGCAACAACAATGGATCGGTACTTGGCATGGCGGCAGAAGGAGAGAACGTTTCTCGCCCAATCCGCGAACTAGTGTCGGAAGTGGAGTGGGAAACGAGGGTAAATCTGGCGGCTGCATACCGATTGATGGTGAAGTACGGAATGACAGACATGATTTACAACCACATCACAGCTCGTCTTCCCGATCGAACTGACGAGTTTCTGATCAATGCATACGGCCTGCACTACAGCGAAATCACCGCCTCTAATTTGCATCGCGTGAATCATGACGGCGAAATCACGATGCGCGGAAACAGTCACTATGGAATCAACTATCCAGGGTTCATCATTCATGGTGCCGTGCATCTGGCTCGTCCCGATGTCAATTGCGTGATACATACGCACACCCGAGCAGGCATTGCTGTATCGGCAATGAGTGTCGGGGTCCTGCCATTGAGCCTGTTCGGCATGCGATTCGCGAAAAATATCGGCTATCACGATTGCGAGGGAACCGTCGTGAAAATGGATGAACGCGAAACTCTTGCGCGAGATTTAGGCGGTCACGACGTGATGATGCTACGCAACCATGGATTGATCGCGTGCGGCCCCACCATTGCACAGGCTTTCAACACACATTACATGTTGGAGACGGCATGCAAGATTCAGGTGGATGCTATGTGTTCCGGTACCGAACTGGTCATGCCGCCGGACGAAGTGGTGCAAGAGACGGCGCGTCTGTTTCAACCAGGCGTGCGGCGCGCCTACGGTGTGATGGAGTGGGAAGCGATGCTTCGCTTGCTGGATCGCGAAGATCCCGCCTATCGGGAGTGAGGGGTCCTCTAACATGTCGCCTGCGGCGTGTCGCCACGCGCGCAAGCGAGTTAAGTGCGTGGCGCTCGTGCCGTTCTTCGGTCGGCAGAAGCGAATTCGCCTACACGAACCGCTTTTTGGAAAACCTTATCTGCGCACGGCTAGATGCTTAAGAGTTAGTCCGCGCACGTACGCACCCAGGTTATCAAAAAATGCGAGTTTTGCCCGCTCTTCGTTACCCTTCGATAGTGCTGCATTGTGTGGCGACATGATTACATTCTGAAGATCCCAAAGGCGGGACGTTTCAGGCAGGGGCTCCTGCGAAAATACATCCAGATAGGCGGCGCGCAACCGGCGCTCAGCCAGAGCATCACATAGCGCTGATTCGTCGATCAGAGCGCCGCGTGCAATATTGATCAACGCACAATCCGGCCGCAATGAATCGAGCAATTTGCGGCTGATCATCCCGCGTGTTTCGCTGGTTGAAGGGCACGCCAGGAAAATCCAGTCGCTGCGCTGCGCGACCAGACGAAGATCGGCGAACGAAGCCTGTTCATCGCAATCCCGACATTGCCGTTGACCGTCACGCGTCAGGGCAATTACCCGCATGCGCAGTGCTTTACATAGTCGCGCGATTTCGTTTCCCACAGCACCTAATCCGACGACAAGCGCAGTCTGACCTTCCAGATCGGCCGGATAGTCGTGTGTGGTCGGCGTGATCCAGTTCCTTTGACTTTTGAACTCGATAAAGCGTGGAAATCCGCGCGAGATCGCCATCATTCCGGCAATGGCAGTGTGTGCTAGCGGTATGCCCGATGCGCCTATTGAAGACGATACGGCGACGCCGTTCGCGATCAGTTCGTCGACCACCTCGAAGTCGCTACCTGAGGAAAACAGGTGGACGAACCGCAACCGACGACTGGCCTTGCAACAATCGAAGAATCGCTGAGCGTGCTGCGACCAATGATTGACGATCGAATCGCTGTACACGTCGCGGGTGAACCAGGCGACCTCGGCGCCGCAATCTGAAACCGGCCTTGTGTCTTCGAGCAATACCGGAACAAGTGTTTTTCCGGCCACTGCAAGGCATTCGGCGATGCGCGACCCATTGCTCTCAAACTGGCGCGCTGACAGCAGGAGTCGTAGCTCGTTGGAAGTTTCGTGCGAGGAGGGTTTCATGCCTGGTCTGTTTGTCCCGCTAACGTCGACGAGATGGCACCCGGGGAAGCGTTGAAATGATCCGATTCGCTTTTTTCAAGCTGCTTGCCGGTGGTTTCGATGCGGCTGAGCCACACAGTGAGTGCCAGCAGGAGCTGCAAGGCAACCACTGAGTACAGCACCATCGTCACGCCGCCGACAGTGAACAGCCACAGCACGAAGAACTGGCATCCGGCTGAGGCGAGACGCCCGGCGGTTCCGCAGACTGCCGATCCGCGCAGACGGTAGGGTGTCGCGAACAGCTCCGGTACATACGCTGCCTGTCCCACCGCGCCCAGAACATAGATGGAAGCGACCAGACAGAATCCGATCGATAAAAGCGCAGACGGAGTGGTGACATGTTGATAAGCCATGCCCAACGCAGCGGTGGTCAGACATGAGGCAATGATCGCGGGTCGTCGGCCCACCCTGTCGCTGATGAGCGCGCCAATCAGACATCCGACGGGCGCTCCCGCTCCCATTACGGTAATCCATGTCAGCGATTTGACGATGTCGAAGCCTTGCGTGACGAAAAAGGTCGGCAGCCAGTTGAGCAATCCGTAGACGCTGTAACCGATCGTGATCAGGATCAGGCAGCCGGTCATCGTCCGGAAGATGACGTCCCTGGAGTACAGGATCGAGATCGACGCGGGAGGCAGCACGACCGGTGCCGCGCGGGAGTAATCCGGCAACGGGACCAGTTTGCCGATTTCGGATTCAATACGGCTCAGGACGGCTTCTGCCTCTGCATGGCGTCCTTGTGATTCGAGCCATCGCGGCGACTCGGGCAGCGACTTGCGCATGATCCAGAGCACCCAGGCCGCCACACCTGCCAGCGCAAATAGCCAACGCCAGCTGACATAGGGAATCACCCAAAGACTGATGAACGACGAAGAGAACGCGGCGAGCCCCGAGAAGAAACACAGTAATGCGAGGAGCTTGCCGCGATACTGCGGAGGAATGAACTCCGAGAGCATTCCATAGGAGATCGCGATTTCCGCGCCCAGACCGAGGCCCATGAAGAAGCGCGTAACGCTCAGCCAGTGCATGTCCGGGACCAGGGCAGCGATCAATGAAGCAAAGCCGAAAATCGCCAGATTGATCTGATAAGAGAAGCGGCGACCATAGCGGTCTCCCAAAATTCCGGCGACTAGCGCGCCGATCGTTAGTCCGGCGAAAGTAAGCGTACCGAATAGTGCATTCAGGTTCAGTGTCGACCAGCCCGCCTTCAATAAAGCACTAGATACTGAACTCCCCAGTGTCAAATCGAAATTATCGAGATAGATGCCTGCGCCGATCAGCCACAGCAGCCGCCAGTGAAAAGGGCTGAGGGGTAACCGGTCCAGCCGGTTGGCGGAATAGACGTGTGGATGAATCAAAGGATTCTCCTACGCATAGGTTAGACGGAAAGGAAAGCAGCTTGCCTGCTCACTTGTCCGTACAATCAACCAAGCTGGACTGACGCGCAATACGGCATAACCCGAAGCTACCTCGCTGGATGCCGTGTCCAGGAGAGGTAAGTGGCCGGCGGCAGGTAGATTTTCGGCGCGAGAGCGACTTGCCCGG
Organism: Paraburkholderia sp. BCC1884; assembly: GCF_900996225.1. Taxonomy (GTDB): domain Bacteria; phylum Pseudomonadota; class Gammaproteobacteria; order Burkholderiales; family Burkholderiaceae; genus Paraburkholderia. The sequence continues at coordinate 289,972 of NZ_CAAJGL010000145.1, forward strand.
AGTAGAGGAGCCCACCGGTCAGGGCGCGCTCGTGGTTGCGCTTTATTCGAATGAAAAATGGGACACCGTTTTCATTCGTCAGGGACCCGCATCGGGGTTCGTTGCACGAAATGGTCGATATGCAAAGCATATGCGGATGTCGGAGGCGGCGCGATGCGCGGCCCGGCCGCGTGAGTAGCTTGCGACAGTGTCTCGAGGATTTTGGTGACAGGAGGCTGACCGCGCCGCACATGGTCGCAAACGACGTGATCCGTGTTACATGAAAGCACGCGCCGTATTACGCCATACAACGGTCGACCGCGAACGGCCGGGGTAGGAGATGGTTCGGGCAAGCGGGCCGGCGATCAGCAATCCACAACGGATACGTGAGCTTAAGGTTGCCGGCGCGCAGATCAGGTTTCCTGAACGCGCACCCGCATGCTGTATTCAAATTTGTCTGAAGGGTGCAGCGTTCGCGAAACTTCGATCAGGTTGCCGTTTCGACCAAAATAGCGACGCTCGATGCACATCACAGCTTCGCCAACAGCGATGCTCAGCGCTGCCGCGTGAACCGCATCGACTTTGGCGATCTGGATGTTCTGAAGTATTTCTGTTACCGACTCGCCCATTTTGCGTTCGATTAATGAAAATATCGTTTCGCGCGACGCGTCGAGTTCATCGAGGACGTGCCCATAGACATAGGGCAAGAGAATGGTTGAACTGGCGATCGGGTCGTCGGTTTCAGGCTCGCGGCGAATTGTCTGGACTTGCCACCATACTTCTCCTTCCTTACGCCCTAGCCACTCTGACTGCGCGGGGTTCAGTCGGATCTCCTCACGGCTTATAACGTGAACCTTGGTATTCGCAGCGTATTGCAGCAAGTGTTGCAGGGAATCGAATGTGTATCCAAAGCGATGGAACGGCGCGGCAGCGCATACCAAGCTTCGCACGCCCTGACCGCCGGTGATAAGACCAAGCGTGCGCAAGTGTCGCAGCGCTGCACGAACTGTCTGCCGGCTGACGGCCAAGGAAAGTGCAAGTTCAGGTTCGGATGGAAGCTGCGCGCCGATAGGATATTTTCCGGAAACGATGTCATGCATCAGGCTACGGGCAACTACTGCGTGTTTCGTATTGCCGGAGATGACCGATGGGACTTCTTGGCTAGCGCTCATGTGACTTCACCTGGGGCATCGGTCGGGTGCTCATTGGGTCGGAATTTCCTGATTGTACTGTTAATTTGCACGGCCCCGCTGCGGATAGAAGGAGGGGGCAGTTAGTGGGTCCTTCGTCGCGATACTAGTGGGCGCTTCAGCAAACCAAAACCAAGGCAGCAGCGACCGAGAATAGTCGCCCGATTACGTCAGTTAGATTTCAGCAAGGCAACCGTTCGTAGTAGCGTGTAGTTCCCGCTAAAACGAGCTAACGGTGGAAAGCTCAACTCCTGCGCGAATGTCAGATCCCGCCACAAAACAAGTATGTGTCGCGTGGAGCTCTCAACGTACCCCGCATGATGTGCATGCCGAGCCGATGCCACAGCACCGGGCGCATGACAATGCGGGTGCAGGGCAATGGCGTTGTGCTGATAGGCAGGAGCGCTACACCGTAACCTGCTGCGACCAGGCTCCTGATCGCATCGTCGTGAGTGGAGGAGCCCCCCGTCAGTCAGGGTGAGCTCGCTGTTGCGCTTTGTTCCAATGAAAAACGGGACACCGTTTTCATTCGTCAGGGACCCGCATCAGGGATCGTCGCACGAAATGGTTGACTGCAAAGCATGCGGTTTGGGCGACGAAACTGATGCCTTGGGCTATTTGTGGCCAGGTGTACGCAACGCACTAGCGTCGAGAAACTGGTGTGGCAACGCGACCTGGCGGAACTCCGGCGCAACACGTGCGTGCGCCGGCGTGCACGCCGCCGCTTCGGGAGGCCGCCACCGCGCTATAGTTTTCTGCGACGATCACCAGACGCCCGGGCTAGCTGCATTGCTCGATGAGCATGGATTCATCCAGCGGCTTGATGATTTTGGCACGGGTAGGATGGCATCGCTCGCCGAATCATCGTCGAGCAGCTTCGCTTGGCCGTGCTCGAATGTGTAGTGACATTCGTCAAGTTCGACCGGGACCTTACCGCACAACAGCCGCCTATACACGGGGCCATTCTGTGTAGCAATTGCGCTGGCCTGCTCGGTATCGATCGCATCGCAAGGATGGACGATCGTCAGGGTTAGGGATGCCGCGCTGTTGATGTCCACCCAAGAGTTAACTGACCCACCTGGCGTGCGGCGACAACCTGACACTGGGATTGTCGCCGCATATTCGTGCCTTAACTCACGTTTGCCAGTGCTTCCAGCTGATACAGTTTGATGACCGCAGAGAAATCGAGCCGACCGTTTCCGTTCTGGCTCGACGTCTGATACAGCTTCTGCGCAGTCTCACCCATGAAGACAGGTTGCGAAACCGAGCGGGCCGCATCGGTTGCGAGACCCAGATCCTTCAGCATCAGATCGGTGCCAAAGCCGCCGGCGTATCCCTTCGATGCCGGAGCGGTGTCAATCACTCCCGGGTACGGGTTGTATGTATCGGAGCTCCAGCAACGTCCAGTGGACGTGTTCATGATTCCGCCCAGCGTTTTCGGATCGATGCCGAGAGCGACACCTAGTGCCATCGCTTCGGATACCCCCGCCATCGTGATACCGAGTACCAGGTTGTTGCAGATCTTGGCAACCTGGCCCGTTCCCACGTCGCCGCAATGAACGATGTTCTTGCCCATTGCTTCGAGAACCGGCCGCACCTTTGCTACGACGGCTGAATTTCCGCCGACCATGAACGTCAGCGTTCCCGCTGCCGCTCCACCTGTGCCGCCGGAAACCGGCGCATCGACGAAGGTATTGCCCCTGGCGTTCGCCAGCGACGCAAACTCTCTGACACTGGCCGGATCGATCGTGCTGGAGTCAATGATCGTCACGCCCGGTTGGATGCCTGCAAGGACGCCCTCGGGCCCCTCAAGCACGCTGCGCACATGTGCCGACGCAGGCAGCATCGTGATGACGCATTCGGCGTCGCTCACTGCGGCACGCGGCGACGAAGCGCTTTTCGCTCCCGCATCCGTCATCAGTTGCACCGCCCGCTGGCTGAGGTCATAGACCGTCACCGAGTGACCTGATTTGAGCAAATTGTGGGCCATCGGCGAGCCCATGTTACCCAGCCCGATAAACGCGATCTTCATGAAGTAGTCCCCCCGCGTAGACGTAAATCAGCGCAGGCTGATGGTTGTGTTGACGCCGTCGTTTACTGTCGCATCATCGAACCAGCGTGCGGTGACCGTCTTGGTCTGCGTATAGAACTGCACGACCTGCTTCCCGTAGGGCCCCAGGTCGCCAAGCTTCGAACCGCGTGAGCCAGTGAAGCTGAAGTAGGGAACCGGAACCGGAATCGGAATGTTGATGCCAACCTGGCCGACGTCGATTTCGCTCTGGAACTTGCGCGCGGCAGCGCCGCTTTGCGTGAAGAGTCCAACACCGTTGCCGAACGGATTGCTGTTCACCAGTGCGATGGCCTCGTCGAGCGTGGCGACCTGCAGCACAACGAGTACCGGTCCGAAGATTTCTGTCGTGTAGATCGACATATCGGTGGTGACGTCGGTGAAAATCGTCGGGCCGATGAAGTTGCCTTTCTCATATCCCTTCACGACCACGTCGCGGCCATCGAGCGCAAGCGTCGCGCCCTCCTTCACACCTGCTTCGATCAGACCGAGCACGCGCTGCTTGGCCGCCCGGGAGACCACCGGTCCAATGTCCGTGTTGGGCTCGTTGCCAGCATTGACCGTGAGCGTCTTCGCCTTCTCCACGAGGTCCGGCAACCATTCAGAGGCCGAGCCGACAAGCACGACGACCGAGGTCGCCATGCAACGTTGCCCGGCCGCGCCGAAGCCCGCACCGGCCAGCGCGTTCAGCGTCTGTTCGCGATTGGCATCCGGCAATACCACTGCGTGATTCTTCGCGCCCATCATCGACTGCACACGTTTGCCGTGCTCGCTGCCCAGTTGATAGACATGGGTGCCGACAGCAGTCGATCCGACGAACGAGATCGCCTTGATGTGTTCATGCGTGCAGATCGCGTCCACTACTTCCTTGCCGCCGTGGACGACGTTCAGCACACCCTTCGGTACGCCTGCCTGCAGTGCCAGATCCACCAGCATCATGGTCGACAGCGGGTCCTGTTCCGAAGGCTTCAGCACGAACGTGTTCCCGCAAACGATGGCCATCGGGAACATCCACAGCGGGATCATCGCCGGAAAATTGAAAGGAGTAATGCCGGCGCACACGCCGATCGGCTGACGCAGCGTGTATGTATCCACGCTGCCGGCCACGTTCTCGGAAAACTCGCCTTGTTGGAGAGTGCCGATCGATGCCGCGTGTTCAACCACTTCGAGACCGCGAAACACATCGCCTTCAGCGTCGGCGACGGTCTTGCCCTGTTCCGCGCTCAGCGTCTTTGCGATGGTCGACATGTTCTCGCGAATCAACGCCTGGAGCTTCAGCATGATGCGCATGCGGGCACCGATCGGCGTGGTCTTCCACTTGGCAAACGCCGCGTGTGCAGCCTGTGTGGCGGCGTCGACTTCTGCAACAGTAGCGAAAGGTACGTGGGCCAACACTTCCTGAGTGGCAGGATTGATGACTTCGCGCCACTCGGTCGTTTGTGAATCGACATACTCGCCGTTGATCAGAAGCTTGACCTTTGCGATCGCGGCGTTGGACTCTTTGGTAACAGCATTCATGTTCTACTCTCTATGGCTGGGCAATAAAAATGAGTAAGGATCAGCATTTATTTGATCCGGCGACTGCAAAGGCGGGATAGACGTTATCGAGGTTGCGCCACGATTGCGGTTTCGACGGCGGCCTCTCCGGTTCGCATGAAGAATGTGCAGACCAGCGCAATCACGCCCAGGGCGAGCATGTAGCCCACTACGTAGCGAGGACTGCCTCCTGCAGTTGCCAGCAGGGCAGTGGCGATCATCGGAGCGATGCCGCCTCCGAGTACACCGGCAATCTGGACCGACACGGAAATGCCGCTATAGCGGACTTCGGCGGGAAATTGCGACGCGAAGAGTTGCGACTCGGGTGCATAAAGGATCGGAAACACGACGCCGACGCCAAGAACCATTGCCCACCAGACGGTCACGGGATCGCGCGTCGCAAGCATGGCGAAGAACGGCGACGCGAACAGGCACATGACCAGCAGACCGATGATGAACAAACGCTTCTGGCCGATCTTGTCGCTGATATAGCCAGCAAGGGGCATTGTCACGAGCGACACCGCCGCGCCTGCGGTTATCGCATGAAGGATTTGCGCCTTCGGGATTTTCAGTTGATTGGCGGCGTAGGCGAGGGCGAACGCGACGACCAGGTAGAACCATGTGTTCTCGGCGGTGCGGGCGCCAATAATGAGCAGCAGTGCGCGAGGGTGCGCGCGCATGACGGCAAGAACCGGGGCCTTTACTGATTCCCCTTCACGTTTCATGCGTTCGAAGTCGGGCGATTCAGGAACGCGCGTGCGGATCAACCAACCCACCACCAGCAATATGAAGCTCGCGAGGAATGGAAGTCGCCATCCCCATGAGAGTAAGTCTGCCTCAGGCAGCACGGCGACTGCGGACATGGCGAGTGTGGACAGGATCAGGCCGAAGCCGACGCCGGTCTGCGGCAGACTGCCAAAGAAGCCTTTCATACCCTCGGGCGCGTGTTCGACGGCCATCAGCACTGCGCCGCCCCATTCGCCGCCTACAGCCATGCCCTGCAGAAAGCGCATCGCCACCAGCGTGCCAGCAGCCCAATAACCAATGCTTTGATAGGAAGGAATCAGTCCAATGGCCATGCTTGGCAAGCCCATCATCAGCAGCGTCGCCATCAGCATCGACTTGCGACCGAGCCGGTCTCCGAAGTGGCCAAAGATGATGCCGCCCAGAGGACGCCCGATGAAACCCACACCGTATGTCGCGAAGGCGGCCAGTGTCCCGAGAACAGGGTCGAGCGTTGGGAAAAAAACCTTGTTGAAGAGCAGGGCGGCTGCCGTGCCATACAGGAAGAAGTCGTACCACTCGATCGTGGTGCCCGCCATACTCGCCCAGCCTGCAAGTATGTAATCGCGAGCGGTTTTCGGTGGGGCTGTTCTGGCTGCTGCATTCGCGCCGATATTGCGGGTGTCCATTCTGTCTCCGTCTTTGTGTCTGTCGCTGCAGATCTTCATGCCCGAGCTATGTTCCGTACGGGCGTGCGAACGAGTATAGTTCTTCGAATATCCACGATGAATGGACATAAAAGCCCAACCGTTATGCAAAAAAGCACAACACCGCAGGAGGCGATCAATTGGGACAATTTGCGGTACTTCCTTGCCGTCGCTCGAACGCAGTCGGCAAGCGCGGCGGCGAAGCGGCTTGAGGTAGATCACACTACGGTGGCACGCCGGATTCGCGAACTGGAGGCGTCGCTGGGTACGGTGCTCTTTGAAAAGTCCAGGTCCGGCGGGTTCTCGTTAACTTCGGAAGGTCAGCGGTTGCTTTCGTACGCAGACTTGATGGAGACCACCATCCAGTCTGCCAGCGAGCAGTTCAACGGTGGAGCGAATACCCTTGCCGGCCACGTCCGGATCGGGTCGACCGAGGGTTTTGGCTCATTTTTTCTGGCGCCCCAACTCGCTCATTTTTCGACGCTGCATCCGGAGATTTCGATCGATCTGCTACCCGTCCCTCACTTTGTCAGTCTTTCGAAGCGGGAAGCGGATATCGCCATCCTGCTCGAACGGCCGGAACGGGGACAGTACGTACACACGAAGCTTTGCGATTATCAACTTCGGCTGTACGGCACCTCGGCGTATCTTGAGTCACACGAGCCTATGCGGAAGGTGGCCGATACACGCGGCCACACGTTTCTGAATTACGTCACGGATCTTGTATTCAGTCCGGAGTTGCTCTATCTGGATCGTGCAATCCCGAACGCGAAGGCGAGCTTCTGTACGACAAGTATCGTTGCGCAATATCACGCAGCGCTGGAGGGTACCGCCCTCGCCATTCTTCCCTGCTTCATGGCACAGACCGACTCGCGTCTGCTCGCCGTTCTTCCAGATGAAATTTTCATCACCCGTCATTTCTGGCTGTGCTGCCGCGAAGATCTTCGCAAGTTGAAGCGTATTGCCGTGTTGTGGGATTACCTGCGAGAGGCGGCAGAACTTAATCGCCCGTTGTTGATGGGGGAGGGGAAGAAGATGATATTTTCCGGTGGCTAGGGATACATGTGGCAGGGGCGGATACGCAAAAACTTTAGGTGGGAAAACATCACAGCCAGGTCTTGCCAAGTATTTGCAGCGGCGTCTCGTTAGCCGCTGACTTTCAGCAGCCTGCCTGATATCGATCTGCACGTCAGGCGACTCTGACGCCAGACGCCGGGTACCCATTTAATACTGGGCTTCGTTTTTCCTGGAGACCTTCGAACCGATTTGCCGATCAGCGCATGCACCATTTGTGAGACCGCATCCGACGCAGGCAGTTGACTCGACTCGCCGCACACTTTCAGTTGTTTCGGGATCACGAGAGACTCGTGCGTTAGCAGATTGATCGCCATCTTGCTCAATGCTGGCCTCTGCGACGACCAAAGCATCGAGCGGACCGATAAAAAAAACAGATGCTCGATCTGGTTGTCTAAACGGGAAAATAGGCGTGGGGTCCGCGCGTCCTCGTCGTCCTCGAACTCTTGCCCATCGTCACGTAGACCAACTTCGGCACGCCATCGACGAAATATCGCTTCCATGCAGTAGTTCATGGATGACTGAGGTGCTGCGGACTCGACCGCCAGCGGACACCTGAAGGGGCGTTTACTTGACTTCGGGCTGAGAAAAGACCAGTTGGTTGCCCAAGGTGAATTGAGCAGGTGTTCGGCGGACTTAAGGTACGCGGACTTCGCGCTGCAACTCCCCGAAACCCAATACTGGCGCCGATAGCGGGTGCGGACTTATTTGTGTCTCGACAATAGGATGCCTTGCGAACCCACGCGTCAAGCCGGGAAGGGCCGCTGGCGGCCGTGAGGCAACGGCCGCTTAATTCCGCCGTCGCCCGGTCGGCACGGCTCGTAAGGGCTATACTGGTATGCGGCTGAGTCGGCGTGCGTGTCGATTCACTGGCGCTCAAACGGATCATGCAGCGCCGCCGCTTTCGACGGACCGATGGTCCGCGGGTTAAAAAAAGGCACGTGCGATGGCCAATCAGTTTATTTTCAGCGGCTCTCCGTCGCAGGCTTGCAACCTTCCAGCGCTCCTGAAGGGGGGCGCGGTCATGGCAGTGATTGCCGCTATCCATGTCTGCGCGTCGAGCTCTTTCCCGTTTCAGTGGCATGTGCTGCTTGCACAGGCCTGTGCGGTCTTGATCGGGGCCAGTTGGCCGTTCGTCAAGACGGCGTTCACTCGAATCGTCATCGACACCGCGCGGATTACCTGGACGCAAGGCATTTTGCATCGCCGCACTTCGGTTCTCGAGATTTCCCGGATTCAGTCAGTCACGTCGATCCACCCATGGTGGCAGCGCGCGTTCGGCGTGGGCTCGATCATACTGACCACCAACGATGCAACTCGTCCCGTGAGGCGTTTGCCGGGCATCAGGAACGCTGACCAGGTCTGCCGGAAGCTTGCCGAGGCCGTTGCCGTGTACCAGGAACGGGTGACTCCTGCTACGACGTACGATCCGAATGCCGCCGGTTACTCGCAAGCGCGGAGTGTTTGAACGGGCGGTGCTGGTTCGCAAACGACGGGTCTTGCCGACCGTTATTTTCTCCAGAACGGCTGCTCAGGTGGACAGTCCGCAGAAGATACGTCTGGCGTTCAATTACCCTTTCGCAAAGCATTGTTTGCCTGCCACTTGAGGCGCGCGCAGTCGCTCCTGACACGCGCGGCGTACTCCTTCGGGTTCCCGGCTTGCATGGCGCGAAGTTGCGTCGTCTGGGCGACCTCACTGTGCCATCCACGCTTCCACCACACATCGAAATCAGTGGACGCGCGTAACGTCGCCTTGAATTTCAGTCTGTAGTTCTCGATGCGCTCGGCCGATACTCCGCAAAACTCATGGGCGAAGTGTGCTCTCTGGCCCGCCGCCTTTGCGTTTGCGTTGTCGATGCCCTCGCGCGCGCCGGCTGGAGCCGTAAAAAAGGCGCAAAAAGCGAGCGTCGCAACCAACCTGCTTCGGCCGCGCGATGAATAGCCATGTCGCTCCATATTCCCCCTTGGTACATCGACTTGTGGCCGCGCCCGTCGGTTAGCCATCGGACGGTCTGGCATCGGAACGCGATTGCGCGGTGCTAATGAGGTGTTGCGACAGATTCGGGCGGCGCTATTACGCCGACTATCGATGTCTGTCATTAACAGGAACGAGACAGACACAGTCAATGATGTGGTCCGGAAGAAGCGGTTTTCGCATCCGTATTTTTACGTGTGGCATTGCGAAGCCAGCCGGGTGTCCGACTTTCACTATGGACGATGAACGCGTCCGGACCAAGGTCGATTTTCTTGAACCGCACCTGGTGCGTCGCACAAATTTTGACCAATAACCCCTTACGCATTAACCCTCATGCAAATAAGTATTAGTTTGCGGTCGCAATTTCAGTAGTGGATCGCACTCGAAAAGTTTAATTTTCGGTTATGGCTGCCGCATTGCAGACGACGCGAGCGGCCTTAAAACGAAGGGGACTTGGGAGGCGGTCGATGCACACGGTTTCAGGCGGCAAGGCGTGTCAATGCGCAACGTGTGGCGACTGCCGCGCGGCACGCACGGACGCGCGCCGCGCCAACCTCGCCGAGCCGGATCTCGAGCTGGTCGCCGTGCCGCGCGATGAATCGTGCAAGGTCTGGTCGCACGGCTATCCCTATCGCACGGTGCGTTGGCACTTCCATCCCGAGTATGAAATCCAGCTCATCACGTCGACCACGGGTAAATACTTTGTGGGCGATCACATCGGCGATTTCGCGCCCGGCAATCTCGTGATGACCGGACCGAACCTGCCGCACAACTGGGTCAGCCATGTGCCGCAAGGCGGCCGTGTGGACGAGCGCTGTCTGATCGTGCAATTCGACGCCGACTTCGTGGTGCGTGCCATCAAGGCATTGCCCGAACTCAAGCGCGTGGAGTCGCTGCTCAATGCAGCGTGCTGGGGCGTGCTGTTCACGCCGGAAACGGGCGCAGCGGCTGAGCCGATCATGCGCGAGATGCTGAACGCGCATGGCCTGCGCCGCATCACCCTGTTCCTGGCTTTGCTCGACCTGCTGGTGCAGAGCATGGGGCCGGTAAAGCTGGCCAGCGCCGCCTATCGTGCAGACCCCGCGCGCTACGCCGAGACACGTATCAATCACGTGCTGTCGTATATCGGCAGGAACCTTTCGCAAGAGCTGCGCGAATCGGAACTGGCCGAACTCGCGGGACAAAGCGCAAGCGCCTTCTCGCGATATTTTCGCCGACATACCGGTGTGCCTTTCGTGCAATACGTGAACCGTCTGCGTATCAATCTCGCGTGCCAGTTGCTGATGTCGGGCGAACTGACTATTACGGATATCTGCTATCAGGTCGGTTTCAGCAATCTGTCGAATTTCAATCGGCAGTTTCTGTCGCTGAAGAACATGTCGCCATCGCGATGGCGTGCGTATCAGCAACTCAATGCGGCGAGTGCGGACGAGTCGTCCGATGCCGGGCGAGTCACGAGTGCGCTTTGTCATTCAGGTGCATGACGAGAGCAACGACGAGAGCACTAAACGGGCTACCGCACCCCGCACCGAAAACTTCAGGAAGAAGCTTCACCCGCGTCCCAACCACGGCACCACGTGCGCCGGAAATTTTCTAAAAACGGAGACATAAGATGACCAGACTTTCCAACCACCTGATCGGCGCCAGCCTGCTGAGCGTGGGATTGATCAGCGGCACCGCGGCACTGGCCGCACCGAGCGGCACGGTCGCTTTTCTGATGCCAGACCAGGCGTCGACGCGCTACGAACAGCATGACTTCCCCGGCTTCAAGGCCGAAATGACCAAGCTGTGTCCCGACTGCAAGGTGCTCTATCAGAACGCCAATGCGGACGTCTCGACGCAACAGCAGCAATTCAACTCGGTGATCGCGCAAGGCGCCAAGGTGATCGTGCTCGATCCGGTGGATTCGACGGCGGCTGCCTCGCTGGTGCATATGGCGCAAAACCAGGGCATCAAGGTCATCGCTTATGACCGCCCGGTGCCCTCGACGCCCGCCAACTACTACGTCTCGTTCGACAACGAAGGCATCGGCAAGGCCATCGCGCAGTCGCTCGTCGCGCATCTGAAGGAAAGCAATGTGCCGACCAGCAAGGGCGGCGTGCTCGAAGTCAACGGTTCGCCGACCGATGCGGCAGCAGGGCTGATCAAGAAGGGCATTCACGCCGGCCTGCAGGGTAGCGGCTACAAGACGCTGGCCGAATACGACACGCCGGACTGGGCGCCGCCGAAAGCGCAGCAATGGGTGAGCGGCCAGATCACGCGCTTCGGCTCGCAGATCGTCGGCGTGGTGGCCGCGAACGACGGCACGGGCGGCGGCGCGGTCGCCGCGTTCAAGGCAGCGGGTGTCAATCCGGTGCCGCCGGTGACCGGCAATGACGCCACGCTCGCGGGTCTGCAACTCATCATCGCCGGCGACGAATACAACACGATCCTGAAGCCGAGTGAAATCGTCGCGGCTGCGGCGGCGAAGGTGGCCGTCGGCTTCCTGAGCGGCCAGACGCCGAAGGCTGAAACGACGCTCTTCAATACGCCGTCGCAACTGTTCAAGCCGGCCGTGATTACGGCGAAGAACATCAAGGCGGAAGTGGTCGACAAGGGCTTCGCGAGCTCGAAGGATCTGTGCACCGACCGTTACGCGGAAGGCTGCAAGAAGCTGGGCATCACGAACTGATCCGGCGCAATCCCGGACGACGGAATCCGGCCCGCGCCGGATTCCCGCTAATTTTTAACGAGGTATCCGTCTCATGACTGACAACTCCACAACACGGTCCAGGCCAGGCGAACTCGTGCTGAGCCTGCGCGGCGTCTCAAAGCACTTCGGAGCAGTCTCGGCCCTGACGGACATCGAGCTCGACGTGCACGCCGGTGAAGTAGTCGCCCTGGTGGGCGATAACGGCGCCGGCAAATCGACCCTCGTGAAGGTGCTCGCCGGGGTTCATCAACCGAGCTCGGGCACGATCACGTTCCGCGGCAAGGAGGTCGCCTTGTCCGATCCGGGCACGGCGCTCGACCTCGGCATCGCCACGGTGTTCCAGGACCTGGCGCTCTGCGAAAACCTCGACGTCGTCGCGAACATCTATCTCGGCCGCGAACTGGGCCCGATGCGCCTCGACGAAGTCGCGATGGAGGTGAAGGCCTGGACGCTCCTCAACGAGCTGTCGGCCCGCATCCCAAGCGTGCGCGACGTGGTCGCTTCGCTCTCGGGCGGCCAGCGCCAGACCGTGGCGATCGCCCGCTCGCTGCTGCTCGACCCGAAGCTGATCATGCTCGACGAGCCGACCGCGGCGCTCGGCGTCGCGCAGACCGCCGAAGTGCTGAACCTGATCGAGCGGGTGCGCGACCGCGGCCACGCGGTGATCATGATCAGCCACAACATGGAGGACGTGCGCGCCGTCGCCGATCGCATCGTCGTACTGCGGCTCGGCCGCAACAACGGTGTCTTCTATCCCGACTCCTCGAATCAGGAACTGGTGGCCGCGATCACCGGCGCCACCGAGAACGCCGTGTCGCGTCGCGCCGGCCGTCGCCAGGCCGAGCAGGGCGTTTAGACCACCTCAAGGAAAGATCATGAGTAACGATATTCAAGGGGCGCCGCAGCCTGCGCCACAAGGTGCTCCGCAGCCCACGCTGCTCGATCGCAGCGACGTGCGCGTCAAGCACGCCACCGGCGTCGGCGGCACGGTCTCGGCATTCGTCGACCGGGTGCGCTCGGGCGATCTGGGATCGCTGCCGGTGGTGGCGGGTCTCGTCATCATCTGGACCGTGTTCACGAGCCTGAACCCGGTGTTTCTCTCCGCCGACAATCTGGTGAACCTGCTGTTCGATTGCTCGACAGTGGGTGTCATTTCGCTCGGCATCGTCTGCGTGCTGATGGTGGGGCAGATCGATCTGTCGGTCGGCTCGATGAGCGGCTTCGCCTCGGCGCTGCTCGGCATGCTGTGGGTCAATCACGGCTGGCCAGTGCTGCTGGCGATCGTCGCGGCCATCGTGGTGGGCGCGGTGGTCGGTGCGCTGTACGCGTTGCTGCTGAACCGGCTCGGCATGCCCAGCTTCGTCGCGACGCTGGCCGGCCTGCTCGCGATCCTCGGCATGCAGTTGTACGTGCTCGGCGCGACCGGCTCGATCAACCTGCCCTACGATTCGGCGCTGGTGAATCTCGGCCAGCTCATCATCATTCCCGCGGTGATCTCCTATCTGCTCGCGCTGGTGCCAGGCGGCGTGATGCTGGTGCTCGGCATGCGCACCAGTGCGCGTCGTCGCGCGGTCAATCTCTCCGCGCCTTCGATGAGCAGTCTGCTGGCGCGCGCGCTCGCCATCACCGTGTTGCTGGAGGCCGTGGTGGCCTACCTGAACATGGGCCGTGGCGTACCGCTGATGTTCGGCATCTTCCTCGGTCTCGCGGTGGCGATGGACTATGCGCTCAAGAGAACGCGCTGGGGCCGCTCGATGCACGCGGTCGGCGGCAATCACGAGGCGGCACGACGCGCGGGTATCAAAGTCAACGCGATCTATACCAGTGCCTTCGTGCTGTGCGCGAGTCTCGCGGCGCTCGGCGGCGTGCTGACGGCGGCGCGCCTTGCGTCGGCCAGTCAACAGGCCGGCACGGGCGACGTCAACCTGAACGCCATCGCGGCGGCCGTGATCGGCGGCACGAGTCTGTTCGGCGGACGCGGCAGTGCGTATTCGGCGGTGCTGGGCATCATCGTGATCCAGTCGATCGCAAGCGGGCTGACGCTGTTGAATCTGTCGTCGTCGCTGCGCTTCATGATCACCGGCGCGGTGCTGGCGATTGCGGTGATCGTCGATTCGCTCGCTCGTCAGTCGCGGGTTTCGCACGGCCGCGCATAAGCTTAATTCAAGGAATCGTGGAGCAATCAATGAGTGAATCCATCAAAGGAAAGGTCGCCGCCATCACGGGTGCGGCCTCGGGTATCGGCCTCGAATGCGCCCGCACGCTGATCGCGGAAGGCGCGAAGGTCGTGCTGATCGATCGTGCGAAAGAGAAGCTGGAGCAGCTCTGCGCGGAGTTGGGACCGACTGCCTTTCCACTGGTCGTGGACCTGCTGCAACCCGCCGAAGTGTCCGGCATGCTGCCGAAAATCGTCGCGCTGGCCGGCGGTCTCGACATCTTTCATGCGAACGCGGGCGCTTATGTCGGCGGTGACGTGGTGGAGGGCAATCCCGACGAGTGGGACCGCATGCTCAACCTGAACATCAACGCCGCATTCCGTTCGGTGCATGCCGTGTTGCCGCATCTGGTGGCGCAGAAGTCGGGCGACATCGTTTTCACGAGTTCCATTGCAGGCATCGTGCCGGTGGTGTGGGAGCCGATCTACACGGCGTCCAAATTCGCCGTGCAGGCCTTCGTCCACACGACGCGGCGTCAACTTGCCAAGCATGGCGTGCGGGTCGGCGCGGTGGCGCCGGGGCCGGTCGTGACCGCCTTGCTCGACGACTGGCCGAAAGCCAAGATGGACGAAGCGCTCGCCTCGGGCAGCCTGATGCAGCCGAAGGAAGTCGCCGATGCGGTGCTCTTCATGCTGACACGGCCGCGCAATGTGACGATTCGCGATATCGTGATCCTGCCGAACAGCGTCGACCTGTAAAACGCCTGAAGCTGCGCGCCGCCGCGGTGGCGCGCCGTCGTCCTGAAACGCCTCCCATGACAGGCAAAGAACTATGACTTCAGACATCCCGCGCTCCGGCGCGACCGGCGACCCGCGTTACGTCATCGGCGTGGACGTGGGCACGGGCAGCGCCCGGGCCGGACTCTTCGATCTGGCCGGCCGCATGGTGGCGTCGGCCAAACGCGACATCACGCTGTTTCATGCAAGCGGCTCCGTCGTCGAGCAGTCGAGCAGTGAAATCTGGCGCGCCGTCTGCGATTCGGTGAAAGAGGCGCTCGCGCAGTCCGGCGTGTCGCCCGATCAGGTGGGCGGCATCGGCTTCGATGCGACCTGCTCGCTGGTCGTGCTGGGCGAGGGCGGCCGCTCGCTGCCCGTGGGTCCGTCGGGCGAGGCGGAACGCGACATCATCGTCTGGATGGATCACCGCGCTTTGCAGCAGGCCGAGCGTATCAACGCGACGGGGCACGAGGTGCTGAAATTCGTCGGCGGCAAGATCTCGCCGGAAATGGAAACGCCGAAATTGTTGTGGCTGCTGGAAAACAAGCCGGAAGTGTTCGCGTCGGCCTGGCAATTCTTCGATCTGACCGATTTTCTCACGTGGCGCTGCACCGGCGATCTGTCCCGCTCCACCTGCACGGTGACCTGCAAATGGACCTATCTGGCGCACGAACGGCGCTGGGACGAGAGCTACTTCCGCACGGTCGGCCTCGGCGTGCTGGCCGACGAGGGCTTTGCGCGAATCGGCCAGACGGTCGTCGACGGCGGCACACCGTTGGGTAACGGACTGACGGAAAAGGCCGCGGCCGAACTCGGGCTGCGCGCCGGCACGCCGGTGGCGACGGGCGTGATCGATGCGCATGCCGGCGGCATCGGCACGGTCGGCGCGGGGGGCGAGCCGGAGAAATGTCTCGCCTATGTGTTCGGTACTTCGTCGTGCACGATGACCACGACCCGCGAGCCAGTCTTCGTGGACGGCGTGTGGGGTCCGTACTTTTCGGCGATGGTGCCCGACGCATGGCTCAACGAAGGCGGTCAGTCGGTGGCCGGCGCGGCCATCGAAAGACTGCTCGCGATGCACCCGGCCGCGCCCGACGCCCAGCAAAGCGCCGAGCAGGAAGGCCAATCCTTGCCGTCGATGCTCGCCGGCCTGGCTGCACGGCATTCGCGCGGGCTCTCCGGGGCGGTGCTGCTGGCCGACGGCCTGCACGTGGTGCCCGAGTTCCTCGGCAATCGCGCGCCGTTCGCCGACCCGCACGCGAGAGCGGTGATCGCGGGCCTCGGCATGGAAGACGACCTGGACAGTCTGGTCGCGCTTTATATCGCGGGCATTTGCAGTATCGGTTATGGCTTGCGTCAGATCATCGAAGTGCAGGCCGCGGCCGGTGCGCCGATCGAACGCGTGATGATTAGCGGCGGCGCGGGGCGGCTCGATCTCGTTCGTCAACTGCTCGCCGACGCCACCGGCAAGCCGGTGCTCGCCACCCAGGCGGAAGAGCCGGTGCTGCTGGGTGCAGCGATGCTGGGTGGCGTGGCGGGCGCGCTGTTCGACGACCTGCGCTCGGCGATGACCTCGATGTCGGAGATCAGCCGGACCTACGAGCCAGCCACGGGTGATATCGCGGTACTGCATGAAGCGCGCTATGGCGCCTTCAGAAAATTGCAGGACGTGGCGCGCGAAATTCGCTAGAACGGCAAAGGCGGGTGGGGCGTCGGCGAACGCGCATACCGCGTCGCCGATGGCCGTGCGTTACGCCCGCGCAGGCAGCGGCGTGTGGCCCGATGCTCCATTGGCTCCCGGCGCGCGCAACGGTCGCACTTCCTCGATAATCAGCCCGTTCTCCAGCCGGATATAGCGATCGGCCGCGCCGAAATAGCGGTCGTCGTGTGAAATCACGATCAGCGTTTTAGATAACGGCCGGGCGTCGTGCCCAAGGCGCGGCGGAACATATCGATAAACGCGCTGACGTTGTCGTAGCCGAGTTCGAGCGCGATCGTCGTCACCGGCACGCCGTCCGCGACCAGTTCGAGCGCGCGTAGTAGCCGCGCCTGCTGCCGCCACTGCGCGAAGGTCAAACCCGTCTCGGCCAGAAAACGCCGGCTCAGCGTACGTGGCGCGAGTCCGGCCCACGTGGCCCATTGTTCGAGGCGGCGGTTATCGGACAGATCGCCGACCAGCGCGTCGGTGATCCGCACGAGCCTCGGATCGTCGGGGCGCGGTAAATCGAGCGATTCCTCGTTCGACGCGGCGAGTTCGTCGAGGATGACTTCCGCGATGCGCGTCTGCGACGCGTCGAGTTCGTCGCCCGGCCAGGTGGCCACGCGCCGGACCGCTTCGCGTAGCAGCGCGGTAGTCCTGATCGCGCGAGGCTCACGCGGTAAGTCCGCGCAGCGCTGCTCGGCAATGAACACGCTCCACCCTGAAAACGGCCCGTACGAGCGTACCGAATGAACGAAATGCGGCGGAATCCAGATCGCATGAATCGCCGGGACGACCCACTGCTGTTTGTCCAGCCCGACCGACACCAGCCCGCTCAGCGCGCCCATCAGTTGCCCGCGCGCATGGCGGTGCGAGGACGTCGCGCGTGCTTCGCTCTGCGTGAGTTCCGCCGCGGCGAGGAACGGGCCCGCCGCCGACGTAACGAGATCGGGACGGATGAGCGGATCGAGCGGATCGAGCGGATCGAATGGATGGGACATGGCCAAAACGCGGTATCGAATGGCATTTATACCGGAGACGGGCCGCCATTGCACGCCTACACTCAGTTTCATTCTTCAAGGACAAAGGAGTGCAGCGCGATGCGAGCCCACCAGTTTCTTCCCGACGACGTCGATCATGTCGAGTTGCAAGGCACGACCGTCCGCAAGGGCACCGTCGCTGCGTTCCTTGCCAACGCGCGCGTCTGGAGCGATACCGGCGCCAGCGAAAGCGCGCGTGCCGAAGCGGCCGCCGACCTGCGCGAAGCGCTGCCGGCGTTGCGTGCGATCGGGCTGCTGGACGTCCTGGAGATTCGCGACCCTGCGCTGCGCGCGTGGGTCGTCAGACAGTGATCGACATTCCAGTCTCTACTTATATGCAGATATTCAAGGAGCAACCATGAAAGCAGCGGTTGTCAAAAGCAAAGGCGAAGCGCCGGTGTATGCCGACTTCGACGAACCTGCCGCCGTGAGCGGGCAGCATCTCATTCATGTCAGCGCCGCCGCGCTCAGTCACGTGACGCGCTCGCGGGCAGCCGGGTCGCACTATTCATCCGGCAGCGGTTTTCCGTTCGTGGCGGGCGTCGACGGCACGGGGCGGCTGGAGGACGGGCAGCGCGTCTATTTCTTCAAGCCGCATGCGCCGTTCGGGGCGATGGCCGAGCGCAGCCTCGCGCAGGCCAATCACTGCATCGCACTGCCCGATGCCGTGGACGACGTCACTGCGGCGGCCATGGCGATCCCCGGCATGTCGTCGTGGGCGGCGTTGATCGAACGCGCCCGTTTCGTGGCGGGCGAGACCGTGCTGGTCAACGGCGCAACCGGCACGTCGGGGCGACTTGCCGTGCAGATCGCCAAACACCTCGGCGCGCGAAGGGTCATCGCGACAGGGCGGAACGCGGCGTCGCTCGAATCGCTCAAGGCGGCCGGCGCGGATACGACGATTTCGCTGGAGCAAAGCGAAGCCGATCTCACGCGCGCCCTCGAAGCCCAATTCAGCCAGGGCGTGGACGTCGTGCTGGACTATCTCTGGGGACCCAGCGCGCAAGCCTTGCTGGTCGCAGCGGCCAAAGCTTCGCCGGACGATCATCCGGTGCGCTTCGTGCAGATCGGCGCCGTCAGCGGTGAGGACATCCAGTTGCCTGGCGCCGTGCTTCGTTCGGCGAACATCACGCTGCTCGGCAGCGGCATGGGCAGCGTGCCGCTGGCGCGACTGCTGCACGCGATGAAAGCGGTGTTCGATGCTGCCGCCGTCGCGAGCTGGCAGGTCGACACCATTGCCGTTCCGCTCGCGCAATTGAGCGCCCACTGGGAACACGCGAACAGCCAGCAGCGCACTGTATTTGTGCCTGCTCCCTAGGAACGACACGAACACCGACGCGCGCGGCGCCTCGATCACGATCGCAGGCGCGCGCGCGTTGTTCATTGCGCGTCGCGTTCGCCGCAGCGCCGCAAATCGGCGCATTTCCGCGCGCTTTATGCGCCGGTCATTAACTTGCAATTTACGGCGTGTTGTTTTTTGATTAGCGATGCTACACTCCGGCGCATCGAGGTAAGAAAACGTTCCAGGGCGAGTTGCCATTTGCCCGATGACGTCAACGCAGCGTGTTGGACATTGAATTGACATACGGCGAGAACTATAAGGAGCACGTATGCATCGGCTAATGATCGACTCTGAACGCGTTTACCGGCTTTGCTCTGCACGGGCAATCCGGCACCATCCCTTTCTACACTTTGAATAGTTGTTTTCGGTCTTTATCAAGGCGCCCCCGTGCGCCACGCATGACCGTTTTTCGCTAGACCTCTCCACGTTTCTCCGTCTTGAACGAGGCGCAGGGACAAACGCGCGCGGGCCGCACGTGGGGTTAATGCTGATCCGTGCGCAACTCACGGCGTGTTATCGAGTTTCTGTTTCGTGTCCCTGTACACGCGCCACAACTGAAAGATCTTTGGCATCACCCGATTGCGTCGCCGGTGCTACCGCACCGCAACGACTGGCCAACGGAGATCAAGATGACACGACGGTCGCACTTCTTTGCCGCGGGCCTCTTCCTGATGGCGTTTGCCGCGCTGAGTGGGTGTCATGACAAAGCGGCGCCCGAGGCCGCGCGAGCCCCGGTTAATGTCGACGTGGTCGACATTGCATTGCGCGACGTGCCCGTGGCGTTCGACTACGTCGGCCAGACGGAGAGTTCGCAGCAGGTCGAGATTCGCGCGCGCGTGAGCGGCTTTCTCGAGAAGCGCGTGTACGAGGAGGGCTCGATGGTCCATCAAGGCGACGTCATGTTCCTGATGGACCGCAAGCCATTCCAGGCATCGCTCGACGCCGCGCGCGCCGAGTTTGCCCAGCAGAAGGCGCGGCTCGACACGGCGCAGGCGAATCTCAACCGCGTCCGTCCGCTGGTGGCGAAAAACGCGCTGAGCCAGAAAGACCTCGACGATTCCATCGGCCAGCAACAGGCCGCCGCGGCCGCGCTCGAACAGGCGCGCGCGAACGTCACGAGCGCGAATCTCAATCTCGGCTATACGACGATCACGGCACCCGTCACCGGGCTGTCGAGCTTTGCGAAGAAGCAGGACGGCTCGTATATCGACGCCTCCAGTAGCCTGCTGACCTACGTCGCCAAGCTCGATCCGATGTGGATCAATTTCTCGCTGTCCGAAAACGAAATGCTGCAATTGCGCACGCAGACCAAAAACGGCACGTTGAAGCTGCCGGCGGTGGGCGATCTCGAAGCCGTGATCGTGCTCGCGGACGGCAGCATCTATCCGCAGCGCGGCCACATCGCGTTCAGGGATGCGTCGCTGAGTTCCGAAACCGGCACTTACCTGATTCGTGCTGCGGTGCCCAATCCCGGCGGCTCGCTGCGGCCGGGACAATTCGTACGGATCAAGCTGCTCGGCGCACAGCGCAGCGCGGCGGTCGCGGTGCCGCAAGGCGCGGTCATGCAAGGACCACGCGGCGAATTCGTCTGGACCGTCGACAAGGACGGCAAAGCCCAGCAGCGCGCCATCGAAGCGGGAGAGTGGAATGGCAACGACTGGGTGGTCAATTCGGGCTTGAGCGTGGGTGACCGTGTGGTCGTCGATAACTCTTTGCGGCTGATGCCGGGCGCGGCGGTCAACGCGCATGTCGTGCCCTTGCCGGCGGCGAGCGTGAATATCGCCGCGATTGCAGGCGGTAGTGCGCCGCCGGCGGGCGGCGGCGCGGGCGGCACAGGGCAGGGCGGCGCGGGAGCGAATGCAGGTGCGAACGCGGGCGCTGGCACCAACGCAGGCGCCAACGCAACGGCAGGTGCCGCAAACCAATCCGCTGGCGCAGGTTCCAGCGCCGCCCAGGCCAACAACACCGCCCGATCGGGCAACTCATCGGGCGGCGCAACCGGCGGCGCCGTCACCTCATCCGCGCGCACCGAACTCTTCTTCGCGCTCGGCAGCGCCAGCCTCGATCCGCGGTCCGCGCAAGGGCTCGCCGCCGTGGCGCGTCAACTGGTGGCGACACCCGGCTCCCGCGCCGTGATCTCCGGCTACACCGACGCCAGCGGCTCCTACGCCGACAACGTCAAGCTCGCCGCCGCCCGCGCCGCGACGGTGCGCTCCGCGCTGATCGTCGCGGGCGTCGAGGTCGGCCGCATCGAGATGCACCGGCCCGCGCGGGTGGTGGCCAGCGACCCGCCCGACAAATCGCGTCGCGTCGACGTCACATTCAGCCCCACGTCGGGAGGCTGAGCGATGAAGTTCGCCCACTTTTTCATCGACCGGCCGATCTTCGCGTCGGTGGTGTCGATCATCCTCGTGGTGGCCGGCATCGTCGCCATGCTCAATCTGCCGATCGCGCAGTTCCCCGACATCGCGCCGCCGACCATCACCGTGAGCGCCACCTATCCTGGCGCGAGCGCGGAAGTCGTCGCGCAGAACGTGGCGGCGCCGATCGAGCAGCAGGTGAACGGCGCGGACAACATGATGTACATGAACTCGTCGAGCTCGTCGACCGGCAACATGACGCTGACGGTGTACTTCAAGGCCGGCACGGACCCGTCACTCGCGCAGGTGGACGTGCAGAATCGCGTGAACCTGGCGCTGCCCACGCTGCCCGATTCGGTGACGGCGCAAGGTGTCTCGGTGCAGAAGCGCTCGTCGGCGTTCATGATGGTGATCGCGATCTATTCGCCGGACAACACCTACGACCAGTCGTACGTCGCGAATTACGCGAACGTCTATGTGCTCGATGCGTTGAAGCGGATTCCGGGTGCCAATCAGGCGTCGATCTTCGGCTCGGCCGACTACGCCATGCGCATCTGGATCAAACCCGACCGGATGGCGAAGCTCGGCATTACGGTAGCCGATGTGCAGCAGGCGGTCAGCAATCAGAACCAGCAGTTCTCGGCCGGCCGGCTCGGCCAGGCGCCGACCAACGGCCCCGTGCAGCAGACCTTTCCGGTCGCGACCAAAGGCCGGATGACCGAGGCCTCCGACTTCGACAACATCATCCTGCGCGCGGGTTCGGGCGACGCCTCGACGATTCGCATCAAGGACATCGGCCACGCGGAACTCGGCGCCAAAGACTATTCGCTGCGCGGACGCTACAACGGCAAGACCGCCACACTGATTGCCGTCTACCAGCAGCCGGGCGCCAACGCGCTGCAGGTGGCCAAGCAGGTGCATCAGACGCTCGAACAGATGCAGAAAAGCTTTCCGCCCGGCCTGAAATACGAGGTCGCGCTGGACACCACGGAGTTCGTGCAGGAGTCGATCGGCGAAGTGATTCACACGCTGCGCGACGCCATCATCCTCGTGATTCTGGTGGTGTATATCTTCCTGCAAAGCTTTCGCGCGACGCTCGTGCCGATCCTCGCCGTACCCGTGTCGATACTCGGGGCGTTCATCGGCATGACGGCGTTTGGTTTTTCGATCAACATGCTGACCCTGTTCGGCATGGTGCTGGCCATCGGCATCGTGGTGGACGACGCGATCGTGGTGATCGAGAACGTCGAGCGCAACATGACCGAGTTCGGGCTGCCACCGAAAGAAGCCGCCAAACACGCGATGGACGAAGTCACCGGCCCGGTCATCGCGATCGTGCTGGTGCTGCTCGCGGTGTTCATTCCGGTGGCGTTTCTGTCGGGCATTACAGGTCAGCTGTACAAGCAGTTCGCCGTGACGATCGCGGTTTCGGTGGTGCTGTCCGGCGTGGTGGCCTTGACGCTCTCGCCGGCGCTCGCCGCGATATTGCTCAAGCCCGGCACGCACAAGAAAAACCGTTTTTTCCGCTGGTTCAACGACCGTTTCGACAGCGTGACGCAAGGCTACGGCCGGGCAGTGCAACTCGTGATCCGCCGCGTCGCGATCTCGATCCTGCTGATCGTGGTGATGGTGATCGCCACCGGTGCCCTGTTCAAGCACATCCCGTCGTCGTTCGTGCCGACCGAGGACCAGGGTTATCTGCTGGGCGCAGTCGTGCTGCCCGACGCCGCGAGTCTCGACCGGACCGGCGATCTTTCGCAGCGTGCCGAGCAATGGTTTGCGAAACAGCCGGCGGTCAGATCGGTGGCCGCGCCGATCGGCTTCAGCCTGATCGACTCGCAGTACAAGTCGAACGCCGGCACCTTGTTCATTACGCTCAAGGGCTTTAACGAGCGCGGCGAGAACGGCACGGCGGAAGATCTGATCCGCGACGCCAACAAGGCTTTCGCCGGCTACAAGGAAGGCGTCGTGGTGCCGCTCAATCCACCGTCGATTCCGGGCCTCGGCACGACCGGCGGTTTCGAATTCTGGCTGCAGAGCACCGGCGACGGTAGCTATCAGCAACTCGAAGACCGGGTCCGCGCGATGATCGCGAAGGCCCGCCAGAACCCCGCCTTGCGCAGCGTGAGCTCGACCATCAACACCCACTCGCGGCAACTGCTGGTCGAGGTGGACCGCGAGCGGGCGGAGTCGCTCGGCGTGCCGGTGCAGGACGTCTACTCGGCCTTGCAGACGATGTTCGGCTCGGCCTACGTGAGCCAGTTTCCGAAGAGTAGCCGTCTGTTCCAGGTGATCGTGCAGGCGGAGCCGCAGTACCGCACGCAACCCGAGGACATCCAGCAACTCTACGTACGCAATCGCAGCGGCGACATGGTGCCGATCAAGGCGGTCACGACCTTCAGGTTCGTGCCGGGCGCCGACATCGTCACGCGCTTCAACAACTTTCCGGCCGCCAAGATCACCGGCGACGCCGCCCCGGGACACAGCTCGGGTGAAGCGCTTGCCGCCATGGAGCAGATCTCGCAGGAGACGCTCGGCGAAGGCTACAGCTATTCGTGGAGCGGTCAGGCGTATGAAGAGAAGCAGGCCGGTTCCACCGCGGCCGCGGTGTTCGCCTTCGCCTTGCTGATGGTGTTCCTGATTCTCGCCGCGCAATACGAAAAATGGTCGCTGCCGATCGGCGTGCTGCTCGCCGTGCCGTTCGCGATCTTCGGCGCACTGGTCGGCATCCTGCTGCGCGGCATGGAAGACGACGTGTACTTCCAGATCGGCTTGACGGTGCTGATCGCGCTCGCCGCGAAAAACGCCATCCTGATCTTCGAGTTCGCGGTGGAGATACGCGAGAAAGAAAACCTCTCCGCCTACGACGCCGCGTTGAAAGCCGCCAAGCTGCGGCTGCGCCCGATCATCATGACTTCGCTCGCGTTCATTCTCGGCTGCGTGCCGCTGGCGATCGCAAGCGGTGCTTCTGCGGCAAGCCGCCGCTCGCTGGGCACGGGCGTGATCTTCGGGATGCTCGGCGCGACGGTCATTGCGCTGTTCTTCATCCCGATGTTTTTCTGGGGCTTCGAGACGCTGTCGTCGCGCGGTAAACACAAGCCGCCCGAACCGGGAGCCGTGCCGCCGGCCGTGCACGGACCGAAGGAGGACTGATCGTGAAGCGCCCGATGCGTCGCCTCGCGCCCATCCTCTGTGCCTGCTCGCTTGCTGCCTGCACGGTCGGGCCGAATTACCAGCGTCCCGGCGTCGATACCCCTTCGTCGTTTCGCTATGCGGCGCCGGATGCGCAGGTGGTCGATCCTGCCGCGCTCGACTGGTGGACCCAGTTCAACGACCCGGTGCTGGATTCGCTGATCCAGCGAGCACTCCTTCAGAACAAGGATTTGTTGACCGCGGCCGCGCGGGTCGACGAGTTTTACGGCCGCCTGATGACGACCCGCGCCGGACTGTTCCCGCAGGTCGGCGCGAATCTCGCGGGTGGCCGCAGTCGCGGCGTGCCTGCGCCGGGCTATCCGCCATCGGTCGGCAATCAGGTGCAACTCGACGTGATGGCGTCGTGGGAGATCGATCTGTTCGGCCGCGTGCGGCGCATGACCGAAGCCGCGCGGGCGGATTATCTCGGCACTCAGGCCGCGCAGCAGGCGACGCGTATCGCGTTGATATCGAGTGTCGCGACCGGCTACCTGTTATTGCGCGATCTCGACCAGCGACTCGAGATCGCGCAATCGACGCTCGTCACCCGTTCGGATGCGCTCTCGCTATTTCAGGAGCGCTTTGGCGGCGGCGTGGTCTCGCAGTTGCAGGTGAGCCAGGCGAAGTCGGAGTATGAATCGGCTCAGGCATCGGTCTATGCTTTCCAGCAACAGATTGCCCAGCAGGAGAATTCACTGTCGATGCTGCTCGGCGACAACCCCGGACCCATCCCGCGCGGCAAACCGCTCACCCAACTTGCCGCGCCTGCGATTCCGGCCGGCTTGCCGTCGTCCTTGCTCGAACGACGACCGGATATCGTGCAGGCGGAGCAGGCTTTGGTTTCCGCCAACGCGTCGATCGGTGCGGCGCGCGCGCAGTACTTCCCGAGCATTTCGCTCACTGGCCTGTTCGGGGCGGCGAGTACGGCGCTCTCCGGACTGTGGACCGGTCCCGCGCGCATCTGGTCGTTCGCGGGCGCGATCGCCCAGCCGATCTTCACCGGCGGCGCGATCGCCGGTTCGGTGAAAACTGCCGAGGCGCAGCAGCAGGAGGCGCTGTTCGGCTATCAGCAAGCCATCCAGTCGGCCTTCGCGGATGTGGAAGATGCGTTGGTCGGCGAGGCGCGCGTGCGCGATCAGTTGAACGCGACCAACCGGCAGGTGGAAGCGCTGACTCAATATGCGTCGCTCGCGCGCGACCTGTACGAGGGGGGGTATACGAGCTATCTGGAAGTGCTCGATGCCGAGCGTAGTCTGTTCGCTGCGCAGCTTCAGCAGTCCCAGTTGCAGGACCAGCAGCTTGCGCAGATCGTTGCGCTGTACAAGGCGCTGGGCTACGGCTGGAGCGTCGATGCCACGCCGCGCGCGCAAGTGGGCGTCGCGGACTCCTCAGCACCTCGCTAGCCGCGCGCAGCGCGATGCGGATCGCGCGTGGCAGTTTTCACACGGACGGCGCACAGATTCAAGCGCTCTGCGCGCAAGCGCACGGACGCAAAACGATTTACTGCCATGCTGGTACATGACTCTGGCGCCGACCGGCGCCAGTCGAGATGACATCTGAAGGACCGTGCTGTCGCGCGGAATCGTCAGGAGGCATATCGTCATGTACACACTCTACCGTCGTGTCTTTACCGCGTTCATCGCGATGTTGACCGTGGCAAGCGCTGCGCACGCAGCGGCGCCGCAGCCGGCTTCACCACCTCCGGCTTCGCAGGCGGCCGTCACCTCGCCAGGCGCGACGACACGCGCCACCGGTCCACGCACGCTAAGCCTCACCAACAAACCGTGGACCGGCGATTTCGACGCCATGCTGAAACGGCGCGTGATCCGCTTTCTCGTGCCCTACAGCCGCACGCTTTACTTCAACGACAACGGCCGTGAGCGCGGCTTGTCGGCGGAGCTTGCGCGCGACTTCGAACGGTATCTGAACAAGCGCTACGCGAGCGAACTCGGCAAGCGTCCGATAACGCTTTACCTGATTCCGACCACCCGCGACAAGCTTCTCTCCGAGTTGCCGGCAGGGCTCGGCGACATTTCCGCGGGCAACCTGACCGCGACCGACGAGCGGCTCAAGCTGGTCGATTTCGTGGCGCCCCGTGACCGCAAACCGGTGCGCGAGCTAATCGTGACCGGACCCAGGTCGCCACCGATTGCTTCACTGGACGATCTCGCCGGCAAGCAGGTTTATGTGCGTCGGTCGACGAGCTATTACGAAAGCCTGATCGCGCTGAACGAACGCTTCAAGGCGGCGGGCAAGCCGCTCATGACCATCACGCTGTTGCCCGATGCGCTGGAAGACGAAGACAAGCTGGAGATGCTCAACGCCGGGCTGCTCGACATCGTCGTGGTCGATGACTGGAAGGCCAACATGTGGGCGCAGATACTGCCGCATATCAAGGTTCACGACGACCTTGCTGTACGCGATCAGGGGTACGTCGGCTGGGCGATTCGCAAAAACAGCCCGCAATTGCAGGCCGTGCTGATGGACTTTTACGTCAACGCGGTCAAGAAGCAGGGCATTGCCGCTTACCGGTTGGCCCAGTACATGAAGCGGATCAAACAGATCTCGAATAGCGCCGATGCGAAGGAACGCGAGCGATTCGTGCAGATGCTGGCGTTGTTCGACAAGTACGGCAAAGAGTACAACTTCGATCCGCTGATGCTGGCCGCGCAAGGTTACCAGGAATCGCAACTCAACCAGTCCGCGAAAAGCCATGTTGGCGCGGTCGGCATCATGCAGCTCATGCCGGCCACGGGCAAGCAGATGAACGTCGGCAGCATCGCGGTTAGCGAGGCCAATATTCATGCCGGCGCCAAGTACATGGATCAACTCATGACACGTTACTTCTCCGACGCGCATTTCAGCGACACCGACCGACCGCTCTTCGCCTTCGCGAGCTACAACGCCGGACCGGGAAATATTGCGAAGATGCGCAAGGAAGCGGCCGCGCGCGGACTCGATCCGGACAAGTGGTTCAACAACGTGGAAATTGTCGTGGCGGAAAAGATCGGGATCGAAACGACGACCTATGTTCGCAATATCTACAAGTACTACGTGGCCTATCGACTGATCGTCGATGCGCAGGCCACCAGGAACAAGGCCTTGGAGAAACTCCGGCAGCCGGCACAGCCCGGTTGAGCGCAGCGCCCGCGAAGGGCGCTGCGTGGGCCGGGGCGTCGCCGCGATGCAGGCGTCATGGCTTGTTGTCCGCAGGCTTGCCGCGCACCAGCGATTCGGGATGCTGCTGCAGATAGTCCGCTAGTCCGTTGAGCGATTGCAGGGTGCGGGTCAATTCCTGCAATGCCTGATGCACGTCCGACTGCAACGGCGAGCTTTGTTGCAAAGTGGTTTCGGCCGAGCTGAAAGTCTGCTTCGCGGCGGCGAGCGTGTCGCGCGCCTGCGGCATCACCTGACTGTCCAGTTGCGCGAAAAGTTTGTCTGCATTCTTCAGCGCGCTGTTCACGTTCGTGCCGATCTGGTCGAAAGGCACCTGATTGAGCTTTCTCGTGATGTCGGCGATCTGAACCTGCAAGGCGTCGAGCGTGTTCGGGATGGTGGGCAACTCGACCGGATCCTGCCCGGCGTCGAATTTGACCGGCGCGGCCTTCGGAAAGATGTCGAGCGCGATATAAAGTTGTCCCGTCAGCAGATTGCCGGTCCGTAACTGGCCGCGCAGACCACGTTCGACCAGCCGTTGCACCAGGTCCCGACTTTCCACCGTGCGCGGCTCCGGTACCGACGCGTCACGCACGCGTTTCCTGAGACGATCCGGATACAGATCGAGCGTGACGGGCAGGGTGAAGCTGTGGCTTTGCGGATCGTAGGCGACGCCGATATTCGTGACCTGGCCGAGCACGATGCCACGGAAATCGACCGGCGCGCCCACGGCGAGTCCGCGCAGCGACTGATTGAATCGCATCACGGCATGCACGCGCACGCCGTCTGGCGCCCGCATGGCGTCGGTTTCGTCGGTGGCGAGGCGGAACTCGCTGTTGGCGGGCGCGAGTGCGCCGATCGACTGACCGGGCGGCGACTGGAACGCGAGGCCGCCCACCAGAATCGCCGCGACCGATTGCGTGTCGACCACGAAGCCGTCCGAGTCGAGCCGCACGTTGACGCCGCTCGCGTGCCACCAGCGCGAGTTGGTGCCGACGTACTGGTCGTAGGGCGCGGAGACGAACACCTGGACGGTGACGCCGGTGCCGTCCTTGTCGAGCGAGACACCGTAGACCTGTCCGACCGGCACGCGCCGGTAGAAGATCGGCGAGCCGACGTCGATCGAGCCGAGCGAATCGCCGTGCAGCGTGAAGCGATGGCCTTTCTGGTCCGCCGTGATCGGCGGCGGCGTTTCGAGCCCGACGAAATGGGTTTGGGTGTCTTTCGAGCGCCCGGCGTCCACGCCGATATACGCGCCCGACAGCAGGGTGCCGATGCCCGACACGCCGCTCGCGCCGACCCGCGGACGCACGACCCAGAAGCGCGTATCTTTGACCGCGAAATTCTCGGCCTCCTTGGTCAACTGGACGGCGATTTCAACGTGCGATTGATCTTTCGAGAGCGTAATGGACTTGACCGAGCCGATCTCGACGTCCTTGTACTTGACCTCGGTTTTGCCGGGTTCGAGGCCCTCGGCGTTTTCGAAGACGATGGTGATCGACGGCCCGCGCGAGGTCACCGATTTCACGACCAGCGCAAGCCCGATTAACGCCGCGATCAACGGAATCATCCAGACGAGCGAGGGCAGCCAGCCACGTCGTGGCTCGCCGTCCCGATCGGCAGGTTCGGACGACGGGACGGGTTCTCGCGGGCTGCTCATGGCCGGTCTCGCTTCACACTGAAAACTCCGTTTCGTGTAATGGGAAGATTAATAAACCTTTTCCAGCGCGTGTGCTGAATTTGACGCAAATAAATTCAGGTTGCACGCGACTAATTAGCGCGCCGCATCGCTGAATTCGACAAGGGTTTTCTTAGTACTGAAACGGAATTCAGATTAATCAATTCATTTGACAATTTCCTTGCGTTTGGCATTCGGGTTAACTATCGTGGTTCGTCTGACCCGCGTGCGCTACCGGATCATTCCACGATACGAGAGGACGCTATGAAGCGATTCGCCATCGTCATGCTGGCCAGCGTGAGCGCGCTCGCCTTGGCTCAAAAACCCGCGGTGTATCCCGCGCACGGACAGAGTCCGCAGCGCCAGTCTTCGGACGACGGCGCGTGTTACGCGTGGGCCAAGCAGAACACCGGCATCGACCCGGCGGTGGTCGCGCAGGCACCGCCGCCGCCGTCGGGGCCGAATGGCTCACGCATGCGCGGCGCCGCGCGCGGGGCGGCCACGGGCGCCATCATCGGCGACGTCAGCGGCAACGACGCGGGGCATGGCGCCGCCGTCGGCGCGACCGCCGGCGCGGTAGCCGGCGGCGCGCGCAACCGCCGGCAGCAGGCGGCGCAGGCGCAAAACGCGCAGGTCAATCAGCAGGCGGCCATGAGCACCTATTGGCGCGCCTACAGCGCCTGCATGCAGGGCAAGGGTTATACGGTTCAATAGCCGCGCGCTTCTGCTATGCAGTCCCCAACCGGTTTGCCGCTCTTCGGTGTTCATCTCGAACACGAATCACGAAGAGAACCAGCCGGCTCACCGGACGCTGAAAGACCGTTGGGTCCTGTCGCAACTCGACCGACAGCGCGTCACGCGTTTGGGTGCGTCGACTGGCACGCCCTGGTCAGCGGGGTCCCACGAATCGCGCGGGCCGGCCGGGTTGTCGACGATCCGTGTGCCGGCCGCTTCGCGTCTGAACTGGTCCGCGCGATACCAGTCGGCAACCCGTTGCCACGCGTTGCCGGTCATGTCGGACAGTCCGTAGCGATTCGCCGGAAAGGTGCCGACCGGGCTCGTGCCGAGCGCGCCACCCGCTTTGGGACTGACCACGGGAAACGCCTGTTCCTGCTGACCTTGCCAGACGTTGGCCATCTGTCTGCCGTCGGGGGCGAACTGATTGCCCCATGAATAGGTGGCCTGTTCGAGGCCGCCGCGCGCGGCGAATTCCCACTCGGCTTCCGTCGGCAGGCGCTTGCCCGCCCACTTCGCATATGCCTGTGCGTCCTCGTACGACACCTGCACGACGGGATGATCGTCCTTACCGGCGATGCTGCTGTCCGGTCCCGTGGGATGACGCCAGTCGGCCCCGGGTACGAAGCGCCACCAGGCCGAATAATCGTCGAGCGGCACCGGACGGTCGGTGCCGACAAACACCATTGCGCCGGCGACCAGTGCGCTGTCGGGCGGGCGCGGTGTGCCGGGGGGCAATTGCACTCTCAGGGTGTCCCAATCGGGTTTTTTCTCGGCGGTGGTGACGTAGCCGGTTGCTTCGACGAACTGACGGAATTGCGCGTTGGTCACGTGATGCGTGTCCATCCAGAAACCGTGCACCCGCACCTTGTGCGCGGGACGCTCGTTCGGCTGAGCCTGTTTCGAGTCGCTGCCCATCAGGAATTCGCCGCCGGAAACTTTGTGCACTGAAGGTGGAGCATGTGCGACACCGCGTCGCTCGGTGGGCACCGCCATGCTTATCCACAGAAAATGTTCATATCCTTGTGGACAACTCCTGGCCAAGGCGGGCAACTGCTTGATCGCATGACGATTTCCGCGCGAGGCCAGCGAACGCGCGCCGGCTTCGAAAGACGCGGCATCGGCTCACGGGCCGCTCATTCCACCGGCGAAGACAGCAGCGCCACCGGCACGCCGTGGCAACTCACCCGGGCGACGATCGCCGCGCCGAGATTGGCGCTGGATTTTTCGTGCGTATCGAAGCCGCTCACCCTGTTGTCGATCCGCAAAATGTTGATCGGCCACGAGGCCCGCGAGAGCCGTTCATGCGCGAAGGCGCCGACCCACAAAGGTGTGGCCGACGTGCCCGTTTGCACGGCATAGCCGCTCGGCCAGAAGCGCAGCACGTCGCGTTCGTCGCGGGTGTCGCCAGGACGCATGAACACCAGCGACGACGGCACGCCGTTGTTGAGCTTCGGCAAGACCGGCAGTGACACCGCCGCGACATTCGGCGTGGCCAGCGACAACAGACTGTGTGCCGACAGATCCGTGCCTTCGATCCAGCCCTGGGCGCGCAGTTGTCCGCGGATCGAGTCGAGATTGGAGACCCATTGCAGGGTAAGCGGCTCCTTGCGATCGCCGCCCATGTCGGAGCGATAGCAGGGCAGATGCTTCCACAAGGAAAGCGTCCACTGAGACTGCGAGACCAGCACGGGCAAGGGCCGCGCCGCGCTGCCGGGCGGCGGCGCGGGCGGGCGCATGCCCAGTTGCACCCCGACGCTGAGCAGCATCACCACCAGCACGACGGCGGGCATGAAGGTGCGGATGGGTGGCTGCTCGGGATGTCGCCAAAGGGCCGTCATCGAGACGATCGCCACCCAGACATAGGCGAGCGCGGCGCCGCCGATCGCGTCGGACACCCAGTAGCGGCCGAACGACAGGCCGGCGAGCGTCACCAGAATCACCACGATCGTGCTGGCGGTCGCGACGAGCACGCCCTCCAGCATGCCGACACGACGCGCCAGCAGAAACGCGAGGAAGCCGTACACGATGACGGTGGCCGCTACGTGATTGCTCGGAAACACGTAAGCGCCGACGATCGCTTCATTGGGCGGCGCGCGATGCATCGCGAACTGCAGCGCGAAGATCAGCAATTGGGAAAACACGACCGCGGCGAGCCAGTAGCCGATGGTGCGCCAGCGCCGCTCCAGCAGCATCCACACCACCACGGTGACGATCAGCGCGGTCAGCGTGAGGCCGCTGCCGAGCGTCGCGAGTCCGGCGAGCGTGGCGTCGCCCCAGGGCGTGCGCACCGATTGCAGGAAGTGATAGACGGAGACATCGACTTGCGTGAGCGGATCGCCGCTCACCACGTCCTGCAGCACGCCGAAAAAGAGCGCGCCGGAGACCAGCACGGCCAGCGAAGTGATGACGAGGCTGGTGGCGTCCGGCGTGTCGGGATCGAGCATTTTCCGCGCGAAGCGGCCGAACGGACCCGGATGCCGGCACGCCCATTGGCCCACATAGCGGCCCGTCGCACCCGACCAGGCATGCGCATGCGAAAGCAGGAAGCCGGTGGCGCGAAAGGTCAGCCAGACGATGCCCACCAGTAGCGCGATGATGACCACGAGGCGAAACGACACGGCACCGGCCAGCAGCACGGAAGCGCCGAACACCACGCCGGGCAGGATATGGGCGGGCGCCCACAGCACGGCGGACAGCAGGTTCATCGCGTAGAAGCGCAGCGGCGGCATGCCGAGCATGCCGGCCACCACCGGTACGATGGCGCGCAATGGTCCGACGAAGCGCGCCAGCACGACGCTCTTCGCGCCATGCTTGTGGAAGAAACGGTGACCGGCCTCGAGCACCTCGGGATGCGTGCAGAACGGCCAGAGCTTGACGATCTTGTCCTTGTAGCGACTGCCGATCCAGAAGCTCATGCCGTCTCCGGCGATGGCGCCGGCAATCGCCCAGACGAATACCCAGCCGAGGCTCAACGAGCCGTTGCCGACCAGCGCGCCGGCGAGGAACATGGCGGTACTGCCCGGAATGAAGGTGCCGATGACGGCGATCGCTTCGAGAAATGCGGCGAGGAACACGACCGTGAGCGTCCAGGCCGGGTGACCGGCTAGCTGGTGCAGGAATTGGCTGTAGGCATGCTCCATCGTGCGCGTGACGATCGACCGTTCTGAGGTAACGGTTGATCATAACGCGGCGGCGTTTCCGCGTATGGGTGGCGTGCACGGCCTCGCGGGCCAGATCCTGGATCTTGCAGCGCTCGCCGGTGTGCAGAGTCTGAACGAACCGGGTTCGCGGTCGTCATACTCTTCGAGGGTTCGCAAGCCGGACAAGGTTGCCCGGTGCGATTCAATCATGTGATGGAGGCGGCGATGAAATTCGTACGCGACAGTGTCGTGGTGTCGGTGTTGATGATGAGTGTCGCCGGCCTGGCGAATGCGCAATCGGGTAGCGGGGGCAGCGCGGGCAATCTGCCCTCCGGCGCGGCCAATAGTGGGGGGAACGCGGCGGGAATGACCGTGCCCGGCACGGGCACGGGCCTGAATCCGACGCCGGGCGCCGGATCGCTGGGCGGTCTCGTCTCGCCCGGCACGGCCGGCGGCGCGGGATCGGGGCCGGCGCTCAACACGATGCGGGCGAACGGCACGAGCCTGAATATGAACCCCGATCCACGCGCGCCGAATCTGACCGGCCACGCCGCGCCGTCGCGTTAGCATTTGCGCGGTGCTCAGTGCAGCAGCGCCATCCGCACGACTTTCACGATCACCAAAGGTCATGGCGCCCAGGAAGAAAGCGCGGGTGTCGGGCCGGTCAGGCAGTGAAACGGTTCGAAGGTCAGTGACTGTTGTGTCCGAGGCATGAGCCCCGTTAGTGAAGACGGGCGAATATTTTTTAAGTCAACATGCTTCGTTTAACGAAGCAAACACTTTTGTGGCCCTGTGAGCGTAACGCCACGCGAGGTCGTGCAAAGCGCGTCGAGTTTTTTACGACCGCCAGCAGCAAGAAAAGGCGAATGAACGATTCGCGAGGCGTGTCAACGATTGCCGTCGAGCAGGTCGCCGAGGAGGCCGTCGAAGGCGGCTTGCGCATCTTCGAGTTCCTGCAACGCGGCGTCGAATGTCTGCAACGCGAACTGCGAAGGGTTGCCGCTGCCGGCCGGCGGAAATTGCGACTGCAGCGAAGCGAACGCCGCCTGTACGCGCCTGGTGGCGGTCAACACGCGCTCCATTGCGGCGGATTCTTCGGCTCGTGCCTGATCGTGTTCCATCAAAAACTCCGTATTCGTCGGGTCGGCTTGCGCCGTTTCAAAGGGGTGACTATGCCACGTTCGCGCTCAGGACAGCGGCAGGCCGCCGTTGCTCTTCACTTCGCGCAGCGACAGCGACGACTCCACCGACGTCACGCCCGGCAAGCTGCGCATTTCGTCGCGCATGAAGGTGCCGTAGTCATCGAGGTCGCGCGCCACCACTTGCAGAATGTAGTCCGCGCTGCCCGACACATTGTGGCAACTGAGGATGCGGGGAATCGCCTGCACCTCGTGCTCGAAGCGCGTCGCCACCGCCCGGTCGTGCACGGCAAAGCGCACGTAAACGAACGCCACCACGCCGAAACCGAGTGCCGAGCGCGACAGCATCGCGCGGTACTGATCGATATAGCCGTCGTTTTCGAGGCGCTTCAGACGACGCGCGCAAGGTGTTTCGCTCAAACCGACCAGTTCGGCGAGACGTGCATTCGACATGCGGCCGTCTTTCTGCAAGGCGGCGAGGATCGCGCGGTCGGTCTTGTCGAGCGGGGTTGTCATGGGTTTGAGGGCGTCTTTCGGGCGGTTGGAGGAAAGCGTGGCTTGAGGTCGAAATATTAGCGTATTCCTCCAAATGTTCGACATCGTGTCCGGAAATTCGCCAGCAATCTCTCCGTCGACGATAGCAAGATAGAGCCCTCGACAAGAAGAGGTTTGCCATGATTTCCGCCCATCTGCTGGCCGTTTATATCGCCGCGCTGTTCGTCGTCTATGCCGTGCCGGGACCGGACATGGCCTTGATCCTGCAAACCAGTATTGGACGCGGCATGCGCACGGGATTCGCGGCGGCGGGCGGCCTGGGTGTGGCGCGCGCAACCCATGTCACGCTCTCGGCATGTGGTGTCGCGGCGCTCTTGCGCAATGCGCCGTGGCTCTATGACGTGGTGCGCTACGGCGGCGCGGTTTATCTCGCGTGGGTGGGGATCCAGATCTTCCGTTCGCCGGTGTTCGCGTTGCCGGAGGCTGCGGACAAAGTCACGGACAATCGTCCGGCGCTGAACGCGGCCGACAGGGAATCGCAGCCCTTGCGCGCCGCGTTCGTCAAAGGTCTGCTGACGAATCTGCTGAACCCGAAGGCGCTGCTGTTCTGCTCGGTGTTATTGCCGCAGTTCGTACGTCCGGAAGCGGGGCCGGTTGCCGTGCAGATGGTGGAATTAGGTGTCGTGCTGCTTATCATCGGCGCATGTTTCGATGCGATGTATGCGATCGGCGCGGCCCGGATCGCAGGCTGGATGCGCGCTCATCCGCTCGCGCAGACTTTGCAGCGCTGGACTTTTTCGGCTGCGCTGATCGGTTTCGCGTTGCGTCTATCACTCGACTGACAACGGCGCGCCGCTATTTACTCAGCTTATGCTCGCGGCGCGACCGGTCCTCGATGATTTTCCGGCGATGCTTGTCCTTCATTTTCTTCCAGCTTTTGCATTCCTCGCGGGTGCGCATACAGCCGACGCAGAAGCCGGTTTTACTGTCGAACTTGCAGATGTCGATGCAGGGCGAGGCGATGCTCATGGTCGATAGCGATTGAAGAAGCAATGCGGGGACTCTCGCATGCGCCATGCCCGTAAGCAAAGTGATTGTGTTAATAAAGCCGATAGAGCCTCGCACGCCCGTGCGTCGTCACAATCACCCGCAGCTTTCCCGTCGATGAAAACTTTTTTGCTGTATGCCGTGACCGCGCTTGCCGAGATAGTCGGCTGCTACTTGCCGTGGCGCTGGCTCAAAGAGGGCGGTTCGGTCTGGCTGCTGGTGCCCGGTGCACTCAGCCTCGCATTGTTCGCGTGGCTTTTGACTCTGCATGGCACCGCCGCAGGCCGAGTGTATGCGGCTTACGGTGGCGTGTATGTGGCCGTGGCGATTGCCTGGCTATGGTGTGTAGACAAAGTACGCCCCACGTTGTGGGACGCGGCGGGCGTTGCCTTCACGCTAGCCGGCATGGCGATCATCGCCTTCCAGCCGCGCATGTGAGTTTGCCGGCAACGCCCCCGCGGGATTTATTTCGCGCCGCCCAGATAATCGAGCTTGCCGAGTTCGACTCCGTTGTGACGCAGGATGTCGTAAGCGGTCGTCACGTGGAAGTAAAAGTTCGGCAGCACGAAACCGAGTAGATATGACAAGCCGGTGAACTCGACCGGACCGACGCGCATTTTCAGCGTGATCGTGCGCTCTTCCGAACCGTCGATCTGTCCTGCATTGAATTCCTTTAAATAATCAATCGTCTTTTGAAGACGGGCATGCAGTTCGTCGAAAGTCTGTTCGACGTCGTCGTACTTCGGCGCTTCGACGCCCGCGAGTCGCGCGGCGCAACCCTTGGCGGTGTCGCTCACGATATAGACCTGGCGCACGAGCGGCAGCATGTCCGGCGCCAGCCGGGCATTGATGAACACCGACGGCTCGACCTGTTTCGCGGCGGCGTGCGCCTGAGCTTTACCGAGGATGGCTTGCAGGTTCGTCATGCCGCGAATCAACGCGGGTAGAGATGCTTGATACATCGAAATCGACATGGAGTTCCTCTGATTCTTCGATCGTGCGCGCCCGGCGCGCGAGGCAATGGAACGGCTGGATTGCCGTTGCAGCATCATAGCGCGAGCGCTGGTTCATGCGTGTTGATGCAACACCGCGTTAGCCATTCGGACAACTGCCGCGCGCACCGGAACTGTGTTCGAATGCATAGGTCGGACGGATTGACGCAGTCCTCGAAACAGCAACTCTGCGCCCGCTTGCCGGGCCACGGGTTGTGCAGGCGCGTGCCGTGCTGGGAAGCCACTTCGTGGTTCGCGCCGTCACGCTAACAGGAGAGTCATCACCATGGTCAACAGACATGAATTGCCGGGCAGCGAGCGCAAGGTCGAGCCGGGTTCGAAGGTGGTCGGACAGTGCGACCCAGCGGAACGGATCGAGGTGTTCGTGATGCTGCGCCGTCAGCAGCAGGCGCAGTTCGACGCGCTCATCAGCAAGATCGAAGCAGGAGACCCCGGTGTCAAACCGCTCTCTCGCGAGGCGCTTGCCAAAGACTACGGCGCGGCGCCCGCCGATATCGCCAGGGTCAAGACTTTTGCCGCGGCCCACGGCCTGAGTGTCGTGAAGGAAGATGCGGCCGCGCGTTCCGTGTTGCTAGGCGGCACGATCGCGCAGTTTCAGGAAGCATTCGGCGTCAAGCTCGAGCATTACGAACATCACGACACGTCCAGCCAGTTTCGTGGGCGTACCGGCACGATCAGTGTGCCGGACGAGCTGCACGGCGTCGTGCAGGCGGTGCTGGGGCTCGACAACCGGCCGCAGGCGCGCCCGCACTTTCGCATCCGGCCGCCGTTTCAGGCGGCACAAGGACATCCGGCTTCGTTCACGCCGCTGCAACTGGCGTCGCTCTATCACTTTCCGCAAGGCGACGGCAGCGGGCAGTGCGTCGGTATCGTCGAACTTGGCGGCGGGTATAACGCGTCGGATCTCAAGACGTATTTCGGCAACCTCGGTGTCGCCTCACCCACGGTGAAGGCGGTCGGCGTCGATCAGGGCGGCAATAAGCCGAGCGGCGATCCGAACGGCCCGGACGGCGAAGTCACGCTCGACGTCGAAATCGTCGGTGCGATCGCGCCGGGTGCGACCATCGCCGTGTATTTCACGCAGAACAGCGACGCCGGTTTCATCGACGCGGTTACGCGCGCGGTGCACGACACGACCAACAAGCCTTCGGTGATCTCGATCAGTTGGGGCGCGCCGGAGTCGAACTGGACCAGCCAGTCGTTGCAGGCATTCAATAGCGTGCTGCAGAGCGCGGCGGTGCTCGGCGTAACGGTCTGCGTCGCCTCGGGCGATAGCGGTTCGAGCGACGGCGCGGGCGCGGGCAATCAGGTCGACTTTCCGGCCTCGAGCCCTTACGTGCTGGCCTGCGGCGGCACGCACCTGACGGCGTCGGGCACCACGATCTCGCATGAAGTGGTGTGGAACGACGGCGCGCAAGGCGGTGCGGGCGGCGGGGGCGTGAGCCAGACTTTCCCGGTGCCGGTGTGGCAGAAGGGTTTGTCCGCCACGGCCACGAGCGGCGGCAAGAAGGCGCTCAGCGGGCGCGGCGTGCCGGACGTGGCGGGTGACGCCTCGCCTGTCACCGGCTACAGCGTGCTGATCGACGGTTCGCAAACGGTGGTGGGCGGCACCAGCGCGGTCGCGCCGCTATGGGCCGCGCTGCTGGCGCGGATCAATGCCGCCAAAGGACAGCCGGTCGGCTTCATCAACCCGAAGCTGTATAAGGCGACGGGTGCGTGCAACGACATCACGCAAGGCAACAACGGCAGTTTCGCGGCGTCCGCGGGATGGGACGCCTGCACGGGGCTCGGCAGTCCCAATGGTCAGAAGGTGGCCGCCGCACTATAGTCAGGAACCGGTGAGGAACACGCGCCCCAAGGAGGTCCCTTCGGGCGCGGCAGACAAGACGTGAACGAACCCATGGAGCGATCATGACGAATACCGAGTCAGCTTCCGTTAGTCCGCAGTCGCACGACAGTCACGCTACCGGCGCGGCGAGCCCCGCCAGCGCGCCGCACAAAGCCGGCGATCAGCCGTTCTTCGATCCAGTGGCCTACGGCAACGGACCGGACGACTCGGTCACCGACACCGCGGAAACCGCGGCGATCACGCATCATTCGACCACCATCGGTGGTCACAAGATCAACTACACGGCAACGGCGGGTCACCTCGTGATCGTCGACCCGAGCAGCTCGCAGCCGGAAGCGCGCATGTTCTACGTCGCCTTCACGCAGGACAACCAGAAGGAGGAAACGCGACCGGTCACGTTCTTCTATAACGGCGGCCCGGGCTCGTCGTCGGTATTCGTGTTGCTGGGTTCGTTCGCGCCGCGCCGCATCAAGACCTCGATGCCGAGCTTCACGCCGCCCGCGCCGTACGCGATGGAAGACAACCCGGACAGCTTGCTGGACAAAAGCGATCTCGTTTTCATCAACCCGGTGGGCACCGGCTACTCGGCGGCGATCGCGCCGAAAACAAATCGTGCCTTCTGGGGCGTCGACCAGGATGCGGATTCGATCAAGCAGTTCATCAAGCGTTTCCTGACCAAAAACAACCGCTGGAATTCGCCGAAGTACCTGTACGGCGAGTCGTACGGCACGGCGCGCAGTTGCGTGGTGGCGTACCGGTTGCACGAAGACGGCGTGGACCTTAATGGCATTACGCTGCAATCGTCGATTCTCGACTACACGCAGGCCGGCAATCCGGTCGGCGCGCTGCCCACCGCTGCGGCAGACGCCTGGTATCACAAAAAGCTCGGTATTGCGCCGCGACCTACCGATCTCGGTACTTTTGCCGAAGAAGTGGCGCAATTCTCACGCACCGATTATCTGGCCGCGCTGCGCAAGTTTCCGACCACCGATTCGGCGACGGTGGAAAAGCTGAGCGAATACACCGGCATCGACAAGACCACCTTGCTTGCCTGGAGCCTCGACATCACGTCCTACGACAGTCGCGGCAACTCGCTATTCCTGACCACGCTGCTCAAAGCGCAAGGGCTCGAGCTCGGCGAGTACGACGGTCGGGTGACGGCGATCGGTACCGGCATCGCCGGCAAGATCGACCCGAACTCGGGTGGCAACGATCCGACCATGACGGCGGTAACGGGCGTCTACACGACGATGTGGAACGTGTACCTCAACGAGCAGTTGAAGTACACGTCGAACTCGGCGTTCACCGACCTGAACGACCAGGCTTTCCAGTACTGGGACTTCAGCCACATTGACCCGACGGGCGCGCAAAAGGGCCTCGACAAGAAGGGCAATGTGATCCTCTACACCGCGGGCGACCTTGCCGCCGTGATGGCGCTCAATCCGGACCTCAAGGTGTTGTCGGCGAACGGGTTCTTCGACTACGTGACGCCGTTCTATCAAACCGTGATCGATCTGCAGCAGATGCCGCTGCTCAGCCAGCAGGTTCGGCAGAACCTGTCGGCGCGGTTTTATCCGTCCGGGCACATGGTGTATCTCGACGGCGGCTCGCGCACCGCGCTAAAGGGCGATCTCGCGAAGATGTACGACGCGACGGTCGCCAATACGCAGGCGCTTGTGCGGATTCGGGCGTTGCAGGCGCGAGTGGCGAAGTAGCGGCAAGCGGCGCGCGCCCGGATGCGACGTGATGCCGCAAGTGCGCGGCGCGATCGGCCGGCTGGGCAGCGTCGGCTGCGTGAAAGGGTGGCGCGCATGACCGGCGCCGCCCCGATCGGGGCTCACGCGTGCCGACGTTTTTCGCGTAAGCATATTGAATGTGTTTTAATTAGTCTGCGAATAAACTATTGCGTGCCGTTCCCCGGCGCGCCGACGGATGAACGCAGGTATTGCACAGAGGCGTCGTTCGCTCCGTTCGAGCGACCCAACTTGTAGTTTCGACGAGGCGATCACGCCGGCGCCAGCGCGCAGCGGCGACCCCACGCGCGCCAGGTGCAAGTCGCGCGGTTGCGGTAAGACTCGCCTCGCACTGGCCGTCGGGCTGAGCGCACTTCTCAGCTTGGGCGCAGCCCACGTGCGCGCTCAGGACGCCGGCATGCTCGACGAACGCGTCACCCAGCAATCGGTTGCCGGGACGATCTGCCGGCCCGGCTACGCGGACACCGTCGCGCCGCCGTTCGATGCGTTGATGGCGCACAAGGACCGCTTGCTTGCGGCGCGCGGCATCGACGCGGACAGCGGCATCACCTTCGCGCTCGACCGGCGCGTGCCCATCGTGCTCGGCGGCTCGCCGGACGCCTCCGCCAATCTCGACCTTCTGCCGTGGGCAGGCCGCGAGGGCGAGCGCCGCAAGGCGCGCGCCGCGGTCATGCTCAAACATTGCGTCTGCGAAGGCAAATTGAGCCTCGCCGAAGCGCAAGCCGCGATCGTCGGCAACTGGTCAGTGGTGTACTCCGGCTTCAGCCAGACCTCCTGCGACATCAGCCGGCTCGACGTGGCGACCGGTGGCGAGAGCGAACGGGGCGCCGCGCGCGACAACGCGCCGTGAACTCCGGTCTCGTCGCCGGCACTATCGGCTGTGTCGTTTTCTGCCCGCCTTTCCGGTTGTGCCTTTCGCGGCACGCCGTTTCCACCTTTCCCGGAGAATCACCATGACTCATACACGCCTGTCCGCCATCGCGCTGGCTTTCGCCTGTCTGTGCGGCAGCACCGCCGCGTTCGCCGCCGACCCCGTGGGCTGCGGCAAGGCCGACGCACTGCGGATTCGCGGCGATGTGCCGGCGGCAATCAGCTTCGACGTCTACCGGCAACTGCGGCCCTTGAACGCCCAGCGCGTCGCGCTGTTCCAGGCGGCCGGCGAAGTGAAGCGTCTGCCTGACGGGCTGGCCGTCTGCGAAATCGCCGACGACGGCGTGGACGATCCGTCCGCCGTGCTGGTCCGGGCGCCCGAAGGCAGCAACGCGTGGTGGGTGAGCGCCGCCAACGTTCAGGTGGCGGACTAATCTGCCGTTCGGGGCCACTTTCGGCGCATCGGCCAGCAGGATGCCCCGAATGCTGGTCCCAGCGGCCCGGTTATTGCGTTCTGCGTGAACGCGGTCGCCCGAGTTGGGGTTGTGTCGCTCAATGAACAGCTGTTTTGCTATTTTTGATGCCGCTTATTCAGGTACAGTGCTTTAACGGCGGTTTTCAGGGCCGTTGTTTTACGACACTGTGTTGCGTCGCTTTTGCTGTGAGAATGTGGCTATCCTGCAAACAGGACAAAATCCACTGGGGAGAGTTAAAAATGATCGCTTTCTATCTTTCATTGGCTGCTTTGGGCGCCGCTGGCGCTGCGCTGATTCGCCAGCTTGCTGCCGCCCAGGCGAAAGAGCGCGCTGCATTGCGCCCCGTGCGAGTCCAGACAGCCGATCGCGGCACGCGCCGCAGCGAGTGGCGAGGGTAAGCCGCATGAACCTGATCGTGCGCAACATCGCGGAGTCCTGCAGTGAGCAGGAAGTGCGAGAGTTCCTAACGCGCGAACTAGGGCATTACGCGAAGCACGTCGAGGTGATCGACGCCGGCAAGCCCGGTGCCTACGCCACGGTCGAGTTGGATGCGCAGGTGCCTTACGTGGGCGACGTGATCGCGCGGCAGATTCACGGTAAGCAGTTGGGCGGCGTGACGCTCGAGGCGAGCGCCGATCTGTTCACCGACGAACCGCCCGCCGCTCACTGACACACGTCATCGATTCTTCGTAGCGGGCGTGCCGCGAGCGCACGCCCCGTTCGTCGTCATCCCACTTTATTCGCCGGTTGCCGGCGCCGTCCAGTCGAACGGCGTGTAGGGTAACGCGCGCTTGTGCCGCGTCGCATCGTAGAAACGCAGGACGGTTGCGCGCGTGGCGTCGTCCACCGGCTTGTTTTCCAGGAAATCGTCGATGGCGTCGTATGGGATGCCGTAGGCGTCCTCGTCCGGGCGCAGCGGGCGCAACATTTCGAGGTCGGCGGTCGGCACTTTGTGGGCCAGCGCATCCGGCGCGCCCAGGGCTCTCGCCACGGCGCGCACACGGCGCTTGTTCAATCCGGTGAGGGGCAGGATATCGGCGCCGCCATCGCCGAACTTCGTGAAGAAACCCATCACCGATTCGGCGGCGTGATCCGTGCCGATCACCACGCCGGCCCGTGCGCCGGCCACCGCGTATTGCGCGATCATTCTCTGCCGCGCCTTGATGTTGCCGTGGACGAAATCCCGTTGCGCTTCGTCCTTGAATAACACGCCGCTTTGATCCAATGCAGAAAGCATGGCATCGGCCGCGGGTTTGATATCGATGGAAAGATTTTCGTCGGCACGAATAAATTGCAATGCCTGTTGCGCGTCGGCTTCGTCTTTCTGTTCGCCGTAAGGCAGCCGCACGGCAATGAAGCGCGCGTCATGGTGTTGCCCACGCAGGCG
The DNA here is from genome assembly GCF_900996225.1 of Paraburkholderia sp. BCC1884. Taxonomy (GTDB): domain Bacteria; phylum Pseudomonadota; class Gammaproteobacteria; order Burkholderiales; family Burkholderiaceae; genus Paraburkholderia. The sequence continues at coordinate 333,223 of NZ_CAAJGL010000145.1, forward strand.
TTCCACTGCGAGTTGCGCGAGCCGTCCGGCCGTGGTCGAGTCCACACCGCCGCTGATGCCGAGCACATAGGCTTTCAGGCCGCTTGCGCGCAAATAATCCGCGAGGAATGCGACCCGCCGCTCAATCTCAAGCTCGGCGACAAACTCGCTGCTCACCTGCATTTCCTCGGCAATGCTCGTCTGGCGGGCGATTAAATCCTGTTGCGTCATGATGGCTTATTGCTCCTCGCGCAGTATCGCGATGTCAAGGGCCGGGCGTGGCCGTTCGATTAACAATGGACGTATCCGTCTCGCGATTTTTTATCGCTAATACCAGCTTCAATTCGCCTTTCAATTAGCGTTAAATCGACAGTCAGATTGGCGAATACTTAACGTATAAAGGTAATGTTGACCAATCATTCTGAACTTCATCGACAGAATGCGATGTGCTTAGTAATATCGTCGTTCCGAGCGCCGCATGAGCCGGCGAGCAGTCAATAATAATCAGGTTTGCTCAATTACGCGATGAACTACCCCAATCGGCCTGGCCAGCCTGTACTAGACCGTGTGACTTCCGCATCGGTAGATCGTCCGCGAGAAGTGTTGTGCATGTCGGCGTTTTCAGACGAACGTGTTTCTGTTCGCAGATTGATGAGGCGCGCGGTGAGTGCAGCCGTTTGCGTGATGGCGTGCGGGGTCGCGTTTGCAGCTTCGGCACCTAAGGCGGCATCGGTGTCGAAATCGGCGTCTGCAGCGAAATCGGCATCGGCATCCAGATCGACCTCCAGGCAACCAGCCCACCCGCTAGCCGTCGTCTACGCCTCCACCGTGGCCGCGCCTGACGCGGCCGGCGTCGTCGATCCCCACCGCGCCTTCATGCTGCGCGACGTATTCGATCAGAGCGTCACGCGTCGGCTAAAAGTCCCGCCCGCAGAGCAGAAGGCCTACGCCGACCGGCTGCAAGCCGCGCTCGGCGCACACGTGCTGGGCGATCTGTCGGGCGAGTACGTCGTGCTGGTGGATCGCAACGCCAACGTGCAGGCGCTGATGATCTACTTCCGCGCGACGCCTTCCGATAGCTGGCAAATCATCGGCGCATCGCCGGTGTCGACCGGCCGGCCGGGCGAATACGATCATTTCATCACCCCGCTGGGCGTGTTCGAACATACGCCGTCCAACATGGATTTCCGTTCGGAAGGCACCCAGAACGAAAACCACATTCGTGGCTACGGCAAGCGCGACATGCGCATCTTCGATCTCGGCTGGGCGCAAGGCGAGCGCGGCTGGGGCAAGGGCGGCATGTCGCAGATGCGCTTCCAGATGCACGCCACCGATCCCGACCGGCTCGAGTCACTGCTCGGCATTCGTCACTCGAAGGGTTGTGTGCGGATTCCCGCATCGCTCAACGTCTTCCTCGATCACTACGGCATTCTCGACGCCGAATACGCGGCGTTGATCGAATCGGGTAAATCGCTGTGGGTATTGAAGAGCGATCGGCAGATCACGCCTTGGGCGGGCCGCTATATCGTCGTGGTCGATTCGGAGCGCAAGAGCCGCCCGGCGTGGGCGCCGGCACCGGGCAGCAAGGCGCGCGCGAAGATGCCGGCGGGCGCGGATACGGGCGATTGAGGCAGGAGGCGCGTGTCGTTCACGAGCGCGCCAGCAGCACGCCGACCAGCGCCACGGCGAAACCCGCGATCTGCACCGGCAGCAGCGTTTCGCCGAAACCGATATAGCCTTCCAGCGCAGCCAGCGGCGGCGCGAGAAACATCAGCGCGGTGGCACGCGCCGCATCGCCGCGCCGGACCATCCAAACCAGCAAGGTGACGCTGATGCCGGAAAGCATCACGATGCCCCACGCCAGCGACGCCCATAGCGTGGGTGACGCCATCCAGCGATGTTCACCGAGTGCAAGCGCAAGCAGCGCGGCCACGAGCGCGGCGCCGAAGTTCTGCACGGCGCTCGCGCTGCGAATATCGGCCTTCGCGAGGGATGTCTTCTGAAATAGCGTTCCGGCCGTAATGGCACCGATGGCGAGAATCGAGATCAACACGACGAGCCACGCGGGCGCGCTTGCGTGGGTTGTCGGCGCCGCGGCGCCCAGTTTTGGCGCCAGTACGAGCACCACGCCGGCCAGGCCGAGCGCCATGCCGCTCCAGCCGCGCCGCGAGAGCCGCTCGCCGAATAACGGCGCCGCGACGGCGGCGGTCGCGAGCGGCTGGAGCGCACCGAGCAGCGCCATCACGCCGGCGCTCAGGCCTTGAGCCACCGCCCAGTAGCCCGCGCCGAGATAGACGCCTTGCAGCAGGGCGCCTGCCAGCAGGTGCTTGCCGAGATCGCGGCCGCTTGGCCATGCGGCGCGCGTGGCCAAAGCGGCCAGCGCGAAGATCAGCGCCGTGCCGCTAAAGCGCGCGAGCAGGAACAGGTTGGGATCGGCGTAAGGCGTGATCGCGCGGGCGACCACGAAACCGGTCGACCACAATACGACGAACACAGCGGCAATGAGGGAAACGAGCATTGGAATCTGGGCGGTGAGAAGGCCGCCATCTTGTCGCGACGGGCGAGGTGTGTCTTGTTCGAAGCTGCAATCGACGAACGCTCGTGGTCAGCAGAATTCGCACCCGCACCCGCACCCGCACCCGCACCCGCACCCGCACCCGCACCCGCACCCGCACCCGCACCCGCATCCGCATCCGCATCCGCATCCGTCAACCGGTTCCCCGATTCACCGCACATCGCCGTCTCGCCGCACGTCACCACATCAGCAGCACCGTCCCCGCGCCAAGCACCCCGCCGCACACCGCGCACGCCCACAGCAATACGCGCGTGCGCCGGTATTCCCGGCCGATGTCCGCGATCAGCTGGGCATTCTGCCGTGGCGTGCGAGCCCGATCGTGCTCCTGCTGCAAATAGCGCACGGCCAGTTGCGGCACGCGCGGCAACATATGCGCGAGATGTGGCAGCTCACGCGAAATGCGCTTGATCCATCCGCGATGATCCACATCGCGCCGTGCGATACCCGCCAGCACGCCGCGCGTGATATTCCACGTATCGACGCCCGGATGCAGCGCGCGCGCCAGCATCTCGGCCTGCTGGAACGAGCGCTGCGCGGTCGCCAGCCGGGCCGGCACGGCGCCCGCGAACGGCTGCACCGCGTGCAACAGATGATGAAACAGCGAGCCCGCCGAGCGGTCCTCTGGCTCGGCCGCGAAATGCGCTTCGGCGCGGGTGCGCAACTCGGCTTCGAGCATTTCCGCGCGGGTGTCGTGAGGCACGTGGCCGGCATCGCGATGCATGTCGGCGAGTCGCCCGTAGTCCTGGTCGAACAAGGCGGTCGCGCCGTGCACGAAGAACTCGCGCTCGCCGGTGGAGAGACTCGACATGATCGAAAACTCGGCCAGCACGAGCCGCCCCAGCGTGTCGGGTTCGATGCTCACGCGCACCCGCCGGGCGTCCAGCGTGGCGTGGAAGAAGCCGTGCTCGAACGCCTGCTCGGTCACCACCTCGACGATGTGCGCGGCCAGCGGCGCAAGCTTGATGTGATGCGCGTGCAGGCCGGGCAGGTCGCTCGCGGGCAAGGTGCTGACGCGCTCCATCGTCAGCGTGTGGTTGGTGCACAGGTCCCAGATCACGGCCGGCACGACGATGCGTTTGTCGCCGTCGAAATGATGGCCGGTCTGACTCAGGTTGGCGGCTTCGGCGCGCAGATCGAAGCGGCGCAGGATGTCGTCGGTGAAGCTCTGGGCGAGCTTGCGCACCTGCAGGCGGCGCGCCGAGCCGGACAGCTTCTCCAGCCAGCGCGCGACCCAGCGCAGCAGGGCGAGTTCGTCGCCGATCTGTTGCAACTGGTCGACGCGCACCAGTTTGATGGCGACCTCGCAATGGCCGTTGACCGGCTCCAGCAGCCGCGCGAAGTGAGTCTGCTCGGCGAAGCCACCGCGCACCGGCACCAGGTCGACGGCACTGAAGAGCGTGGCGAGCGGCCGTCCGAAGGCGCGCGCCAGCGCCGCCCCGGACTCGGCTGGCGGCAGCGGGGCCTCCATGTGATCGATGGCGTCGATGGCGTCATGCAGCGTGCTGGTCGCCAGCTCCGGCCGTTCGGCGAGCGTCTGCGCGAAGCGGCTTGCCAACGGCCCCAGCGCCGGCAACACGTGGTGCAGGCCCTGACCGCTGCGCCCCGAGGCATGCACGCGGCCGATCAGCTGGATCATCCAGTGGAGTTTGTGGTCGGGCGGGGCGGCCAGCCAGAGCAGGCGCGCACCGTAGCGCAGCGCGTGGAACAGCAGGAGTAGACGGCGAAACAGTGGCGGCATCGGCAGTTCGGTTGACGGACCAGGCGGTATCGACGGGGGATCGGCGCGTGGCCAGGGCATCAGGTTAGCAGGTCGGCGCACCGGTTGGGGGCGCCCGGCAGGCAGGCGGCCTTTCTCCAGCGCGCATCTGGGCCGCATCGCCGCGCCTTGCGTAATACAATACGCCGGCCTTCTCCAACCGTGGCGAAACCCAAGCGTGCCGGCTTCCGGCCTTTCACAGATGCTCGCAGAACAACGTCACCAATACATCCTGGCGCAAGTCGCCAAAACCGGCGCGCTTTCGGTCGCCGAGCTGGTGCGCGAACTGAACGTATCGCGCGAGACCATCCGTCGTGATCTGAACGCGCTGGCCGGCCGTGGCCTGCTGGTCACGACCCACGGCGGCGCGCTCTCGAGCGACCGGCGCGAGCCCGACCTCGACACGCGCGAAGCTGCCAACGCCGGCGCAAAACGCGCCATCGGCGAGCGCGCGGCCGAGTTCGTGCCGGACGGCGCCTCGCTCATCATCGACTCCGGCAGCACCACTCAGGCACTGGCCCGCGCGCTGCTCGACCGGCATCGTCTCGCGGTGTACACGAACGACTGGCGCATCGCGCTGCTGCTCGGCCGCCGCAACGACAACCGCGTCACGCTGCTCGGCGGCGAACTGTCGGATATCGAAGACGCCACGTTCGGCCTCGACACGGTTCACCAGCTCACGCAATATCACGCGGACTTCGCGTTCATCGGCGCGGGCGGGATTTCGCCGGACGGCTATCTGACCGACTACAGCCGCATGGCCGCCGAAGTGCGCAGCCGCATGATCGCCGCCGCCGACATGGTGGTGATCGTCGCCGACCATTCGAAGTTCGGGCGGGTCACGCCGGTGCGCATCAACGGCATCGAGCTGGCGCGCTATCTGGTCACCGAACTCGCCCCCGAGCGCGCGCTCGGCAAGGCGATCACGGCCCACGGTCCGGAAATTCTGATTGCCTGAGGCGGCCACGCCTTCACCCTCGTTCACTCCCGAACGCCCAACGTACGCGCGTCGCCCAAACCGGGCGAGGATAAGTTTCGTTTGGATATTATTGGCGAATTGTGTCATTTTTTGGAATTCGCCAGAATCGTCATTGCGTTGTCACGGAAACCTGTGATCCTTGCCGTGCCAGTTCAGGCAGGGTCGGCAGCGCGAGTGGCACAGGCAGGCTGTCAGTCAGGCTGAAGAATAAGCAGCAAAGTTGTCGGCAATCTGCAATCTGCCCAAAACGCACGACAACTGGTTGCGGGCAACACGCAAGCGGTGCGGCACTACCGCCGTTCAATCACAACAGGTATCGGGTCTTCCCGACCGTCTGGTTTTTTGCCTTTCGGAGAAAGCGACATGACAAAGACGAATTCCCTTCACGCCAAGTTTGGCCTCGCCCGCAAACTGCTGCCGACGCTGGTCGCCGCCGCTGCATTCGGCGGCACGGCAATCCAGGCTCATGCGGCTGACGCCGTGGTCCTGTACACCGCCGACGGCCTCGAAAACCTCTACAAGGATGTGCTGCCGGCCTTCGAAAAGAAGGAAGGCGTGAAGGTCAACATCGTCACGGCGGGTAGTGGTGAAGTGGTAAACCGCGCCACCATCGAAAAGGATCAGCCGAAGGCCGACGTGCTCGTTACGCTGCCGCCGTTTATCCAGCAAGCCGATCAATCCGGCCTGCTGCAGGCTTATCAGAGCGCCAACTACAAGAACGTGCCGGCGATCGCCAAGGCGCCGAACGGTGCGTGGGCGACCTTCGTGAACAACTATTTCTCGTTTGCGATCAATCCGGAAGTCACCAAGACCCAGCCGAAGACCTTCGCCGATCTGCTGCACCCGGATTTCACCGGCAAGGTGGCGTACTCGAACCCGGCAACGGCGGGCGACGGTATGGCCGTGATCATCCTGACCTCGTCGCTGATGGGTGAAGACAAGGCGTTCGACTATCTGAAGAAGCTCGAAAACAGCGCCAAGTTCCACACCAAGGGCACGGGCTACCTCGACGTGCTGCTCTCGCGTAACGAGATCGCGGTCGCCAACGGCGACCTGCAGATGGATCTGGACGACGCAGCCAACGGCGGCCTGTCGCTCAAGCCGGTGTTCCTCGCCGCAGCGCCCGGCGGCCAGCCGACCACGTTCCAGCTGCCGTACGCCATCGGCCTGATCAAGAACGGTCCGAACCAGGCTGAAGGCAAGAAGCTGATCGACTACCTGATGTCGACGGAAGTGCAGGCCAAAGTGCCGGACATCTTCGGCATTCCGGGTCGCACCGACGTGCCGCTCGCCGGCAAGAACGGCGAAGCCGTCAAGCAGGCCATCGCCGGCGTGAAGCTGATTCCGGTGGACTGGAACCAGGTCATGGCGAAGAAGGCCGACTGGACCGCGCGCTGGAAGAACGATGTGATCGGTTCGTCGGGCAAGCAGCTCGACGTGGTCAAGCCGAAGTAAGCCGTCGTACGCCATAGAAATAGAGTCAGGCGGCGTCTCCGGAATTCTGGAGCGCCGCATCAGCATTAATCTTGTTGGAGGATGAATCCGGTGAATACGGCCAGTCTTGCTCACCGAGGCGCGCTCGACGCCTCACCGGACGCGCTCGACGCCGCGCGTTCAACTACGCCGGGCGGCGTACAGATCGATCATTTGACAGTGCGCTTCGGTTCGCGCACGGTGCTCGACGATCTCTCGTTGACGATCCAGCGCGGCGAGTTGCTCACGGTGCTGGGCCGCAGCGGTTGTGGCAAGACCACGTTGTTGCGTTTCATCGCCGGGTTCATCGAAGCGGACGGACTGTCGGGCACGTTGACCGTGGCCGGTCACGACCTGACGCACGTGCCGCCGCACAAGCGCAATCTCGGCCTGCTGTTCCAGAGCTATGCGCTGTTCCCGCATCTGTCGGTGTTCGAGAACGTGGCGTTTGGTTTGCGCGCGCGTCGCACGCCGGCCAAAGACGTGGCGCGACGCGTCGCCGATGCGTTGAAGCTGGTGCAACTCGGCGATGCCGGCCATGTGATGCCGGCGCAATTGTCGGGCGGTATGCAGCAGCGTGTGGCCTTGGCCCGCGCGCTCGTGATCGAACCCGACGTGTTGCTGCTCGACGAACCTCTTTCCGCACTCGACGCCAATCTGCGCGCCTCGGTGCGTTCCGAATTGAAGGCCTTGCACGAGCGTCTGCCGAATCTCACGATCGTCTGCGTGACGCACGATCAGGACGACGCGCTGGTGTTGTCCGACCGCACGCTGCTGATGCGCGAAGGTCGCATCGCGCAACTCGGCACGCCGCAACAGTTGTACGACACGCCGGCCGACGGGTTTGTCGCCCGTTATCTGGGCGCGGCCAATCTGCTGCCGCCGCAAGTCGCCTTCAGCATGGGCGATGTGCGCTACAACGAGCGCGCCCGCGTGGCCTGCCTGCGGCCTGAAGCGCTGCGTATCGTGCCGCTCGGCGAAGGCCAGTTGCACGGCGCGATCACCTCGGTCGAATGGTACGGCGCGGTGCTGTCGGTCTCGGTTCTGCTGGACGCGATGCCCAACGATCCGGTGCTCGTCACCATGCAGCGCGGCCACGGCATGATGCCGGAGAAGGGCGCGCGTGTTTCCCTGCATTACGAGGCTAACGATGTCGTCCTTATCAACCCCTGATACGCCCAACTCGCTCGGCGCGTCGGCGACCGACGACGCCGCTGCCGCGCGTCGCAGCGCGAGCGCCGCGGCGCATACGGCTGCCGTGAAGCGTCGCGAGCGCGTGGCGCAATGGCATCTGCTGTTCATCGCGGTGGTGATACTCGGGCCGCTCGTCATCTATCCGCTCGTGCGCCTCGTGCTGTTGAGCCTGACCGGTCCGCACGGCTTGAGCGTGCAGGCTTACTCGAACTTCTTCGGCAATCCGGAAACGAGCGGCGTGATCGGCACGACGCTGTGGATTCTGTTTGCCAGCGCCGGACTCGCCTCGCTGCTCGGCGTCCTGCTCGCTGCGTTGCTGTTCTTCAAGCCGTTCCCCGGCGCGCGCATGGTCACGCGCTTTCTCGAACTGTTCGTGGCGTTCCCATCGTTTCTGGTCGCGTTCACGCTGATCTTTCTGTACGGCTCGCAAGGCTCGGTGAGCATCGGCTTGCAGCGGCTGTTTCATCTGCAGGCGCCCCCGCTCGATTTTCTGTTCGGCGTCGGCGGCGTGATTCTCGCGGAAGTGGTGTTCTACGCACCGTTTGTCGTGCGGCCGACGCTCGCCTCGTTCGCCACGCTCGATATGCGTCTGATCGAAGCCGCCCGCAGTCTCGGTGCGAATAGCTGGATGGTCGCGTTCAAGGTGATCCTGCCGCTCGCATGGCCGGGCATCGCCGCCGGCACGATCCTGTGTTTTCTGCTGACGCTCAACGAGTTCGGCATTCTGCTGGTGCTCGGCTCCGCGCATCTGATCACGCTGCCGGTGGCGATCTATAGCTCCGCCACCGTCGATCTCGATCTGCCGACCGCCGCCGCCGGCGCGGTCGTGATGCTGATCATGTCTTTGTCGCTGTATGCGTTGTACCGCCAGGTCAACCGTCGCAAGGTGAAAGGAGCGGGCCATGGCCGTTGAACTCGACCCGACCGTTTTGCCGGTCATGCACAAGAAAGCGCGGCCAGTGCGCCGCAGTCTGCTCACGCGAATGCTCGGCGGCCTGTTTCTCGGTTTTGCCGCGTTGCTGTGCTTCTGGTTGTTCGTGCTGCCGGTGCTGGTCGTCGCGCTTTCGAGCGTGGCCGCGCACTGGTCCGGCACGATCCTGCCCGACGGTTTCAGCATGCGCTGGTTCGAGCGGCTCGGTTCGAGCGACTTCGACGCGCTCACCACCAGCCTTGAAATCGGCATGGGCGTCGCGGTGCTCGGCACGATAGTCGGCCTGTGGCTGGCGCTGGCGCTCGAAAGGCGCGACCGGCGCGGCCTCGGCGCAATCGTTGACACCATCGCGATGATGCCCAACGGCGTGCCGAGCGTGGTGCTCGGGCTCGCGGTGCTGATCGCGTATCACAAGCGGCCGATCGATTTGTCCAGCTCGGCGGCGATTGTCGTGTACGTGCAACTCGCGCTGGTGCTGCCGTTCTGTTATCGCTGCGCGGCCGCCGCCCTGCGCCCCGAGTTGACGATTCTGCGCGAAGCGGCCGCCAGCCTCGGTGCGCCGCCGTCGATGGTGTTGCGCCGCGTCGTGCTGCCGCAACTGGTGCCGGCCATCCGCGCGAGCCTTGCGCTGGGCTTCGCGCTTTCGCTCGGCGAACTCGGCGCCACGCTCACCGTATATCCGCCGGGTTTTGCGACGGTGCCGATCGTCGTGGTCGGCCAGGTGGAGCGCGGCTATTACCTGCCGGCTTCCGCGCTATCGCTGATTCTGCTGATGGTCTCGCTGGCGGCGCTGCTCCTGATCGCGGCGCGCGTGCCGCGCCGTCGGGCCGATTGACGAACCTCTTCTGAGCATGGGTTGGTGTGCTGCCGTGGCATGCCGACACACTTCGATGTGGCAAAATCTGGCAAAATGACCGAATATATGCAGAATGCTTCTGTCGATCCGATTGAGGTTGTACGCAGGCATTCGCTGACGACGCTGGTCCGCGACGAAATCGAGCGGCACATCGTCGAGGGCGCGCTCGCACCGGGCGACAAGCTCAACGAGGCCGACTGGGCCGCGCGTCTGCAGGTTTCGCGCGGGCCGGTGCGCGAGGCGTTTCGCGCGCTGGAGCAAGCCGGGCTGGTGCGCACGGAGAAGAATCGCGGCGTGTTCGTGCGCACGGTGTCGCTGGCGGAAGCGGACGAGATTTACGCCGTGCGCGCGGTGCTGGAAGAGGCGGCGTGCCGGTTGCTGGCGGCGCGTATCGATGCGGGCAAGCTCGCCGTGCTGCGCGACTGGCTCGACGCGATGCGCGCAGCGCTCGATGCGCGGGACCACGATGGCTACGCGCGTGCCAACGTCGCCTTTCACGATGCGTTGGTGGCGGCGTCGGGCAATCTGAAGCTGTACGAGACGTATCGCAGATTGGTGAGTGAGCTGAGTCTGTTCCGGCGCGCTGCGCTGGTCGTGCAGGCGGATGCGATGGAACGCTCGCTGGCCGAGCATCGCGCGATTTTGACGGCGTTGGCGTCGCGCGATGCCGATCTTGCCGCGGCGCTGATGCATGCGCATGTGAGTGGCGGTCAGCAGCGCGCCCATGCCGCGTGCGAAGCGGCAGGGCCACTCGCCGCGGTGCAGATGTCGGCCGCGACGGACTAACAACCGTACGCGCTCAGGCGTACGGGGCATGCATGAACGGGAAGGAATCGATGGAAAACGCGATGGCAAACACAAGCGAACGCACGATCGAAGTCAACGGCCGCAGCTATCGGCTGCCTACGCAACCGACCGTAGTGGTGTGTGTCGACGGTTGCGAGTTCGACTATCTCGAGGCCGCGGTTGCGGCCGGCGTCGCGCCGTTCATCGGCAAGATGCTCAAGGGCGGCGCGGCGTTCAAGGGCGACTGCGTGATTCCATCGTTCACCAACCCGAATAATCTGTCGATCGTGTGCGGCGTGCCGCCGTCGGTGCATGGCATCTGCGGCAATTACTTCTGGGACCCGGACGCGAATGGCGGTGAAGGCGCGGAAGTGATGATGAACGATCCCGCCTATCTGCGTGCGGGCACCTTGCTGGCCGCGGCCGCCGATGCGGGCTGCGCAGTGGCGGTGGTCACCGCGAAGGACAAACTGCGCCGCCTGCTCGGCTGGCAGATGAAAGGCATCTGTTTCTCGGCGGAAAAGGCCGACAAGGTGACGTTCGAAGAAAACGGCATCGGCGAAGTGCTCGATCTGGTCGGCCTGCCGGTGCCCGACGTGTATAGCGCGGGCTTGTCCGAATTCGTCTTCGCCGCCGGCGTGCGGCTCGCCCAAACACGCAAGCTCGACCTGATGTATCTGTCGACCACCGATTACATCCAGCACAAATGGGCGCCGGGCACCGAAGGCGCGAACGCGTTCTACGCGATGATGGACGGCTACCTCGCGAAGCTCGACGCGCTTGGCTGGGTGATCGGACTGACCGCCGATCACGGCATGAACGCCAAGCACGACCCGCAGACCGGCGAGCCGAATGTGATCTATCTGCAGGACGTGCTCGACGACTGGCTCGGCGCGAAGAAGGCGCGTGTCATTTTGCCGATCACCGATCCTTACGTGGTGCATCACGGCGCGCTCGGTTCGTTCGCGACAATTTATTTGCCACGCGATGTCGATGTCGCACAGGTGATCGAGCGTATCCGTGGGCTGCAGGGCATCGATGTCGTGCTCGACAACCCGGCGGCTTGCGAGCGTTTCGAACTGCCGAACGACCGCGTCGGCGATATCGTCGTGGTTAGCACGAAGCATGTCGTGCTCGGCACGCGGCGCGACGACCACGATCTTTCCGGGCTGACCGTGCCGCTACGCTCGCATGGCGGGATTTCGGAGCAGGAGGTGCCACTGCTGTTCAATCGGCGTGTCGAGGGGTTGCCCAGCAGCGGCGGCAACGGCGGAAAGCGGCTGCGCAACTTCGATATCTTCGACATCGCCTTGAATCGCGTGTCGGCATCATGAACGCCGTGCTGCGGGACCATCCGGCTTTTCGGACGGAAGCGCTGCGGCTGGAAGGCGAACGCGCAACACGCACGCGCACGCTCGATGTACTGGATCCCTATACCGGCACGCGCGTCGGCACCGTGCCGCTCGCCAGCGTCGACGATGTGCGCGCCGCGCTCGAGTATGCGGCGGCTTATCAGCCGAAGCTCACGCGCTATGAGCGCTCGCAGATTCTCGAACGCGCCGCGGCTTTGTTGCGTGAGCGCACGGAAGAAGCGTCGGATGTGATTTCGCGCGAGTCGGGCTTGTCGAAGCAGGACTCGCGTTATGAGATCGGCCGGGTGGCCGATGTTTTCAAGTTTGCGTCGATCGAAGCGTTGCGCGACGACGGACAGAGCTTCTCCTGCGATCTCACGCCGCATGGCAAGAAGCGGCGAGTGTTTTCGCAGCGCGAACCGCTCGCGGGCGTGATCGTCGCGATTACGCCGTTCAACCATCCAATGAACCAGGTCGCGCACAAGGTGGCGCCGGCCATCGCGACGAATAATCGCGTGGTGTTGAAGCCGTCGGAGAAGGTGCCGTTGTCGGCACTTTATCTGGCGGACCTTCTCTATGAAGCTGGTTTGCCCGCGCCGATGTTGCAGGTGTTGACCGGCGATCCGCGCGAAATCGCCGACGAGTTGATTACGCATCCCCTGGTGGAGCTCGTGACGTTCACGGGTGGTGTGGCGATCGGCAAATACATTGCGGCGAAGGCGGCGTATCGGCGTGTCGTGTTGGAACTGGGCGGCAACGATCCGCTGATCGTGCTCGACGACGCCGATCTCGAACGCGCGGCGACGCTTGCGGTGCAAGGCTCGTATAAGAACTCGGGGCAGCGCTGCACGGCGGTCAAACGGATACTGGTGCAAAAGCGTATTGCTGCGGATTTCACCGAGCTGGTGGTGGAGAAAACGCGGGCGTGGAGCTTCGGCGATCCGTTCGACGAAACGAATCAGATGGGCACCGTGATCGACGTCGCCGCGGCGCAGCTGTTCGAAGCGCGGGTGAACGAAGCGGTGGCGAACGGCGCGCGGCTCGTGATCGGCAACCGGCGCACGGGCGCGTTGTATTCGCCGACCGTGCTCGATTGCGTCGATCCGTCGATGACGCTGGTGCGCGAGGAAACCTTTGGCCCGGTGTCGCCGATCATCACCTTCGATACGCTCGACGACGCTATCCGCATTAGTAACGGGACGCCGTTCGGGTTGTCTTCGGGTGTGTGCACGAACCGGCAGGATGCGATTACGCGCTTCATCAATGAATTGCGTGTGGGGACGGTCAACGTCTGGGAAGTGCCGGGGTTCCGGATCGAGCTGACGCCGTTTGGCGGCATCAAGGATTCCGGGCTTGGCTATAAGGAAGGTGTTCAGGAAGCGATGAAGAGCTTCACCAATCTGAAGACCTTTTCATTACCGTGGGAGTAATAGCGTGGCACTGAGTCTGAACGACATCCGTTCACTGTTCGAGCAATATGGCGCGCTCGCTTATAGCGGCGAGCCGGTGACGCAACTCGAGCATGCGTTGCAGAGTGGGGCGTTGGCGGAAGAGGCGGGCGCCGACGAGGAACTGGTCGCCGCTGCGTTTTTGCACGACCTTGGGCATCTGCTCAATCTCCAGGGCGAGACGCCGACGGAGCGGGGCATCGACGATCTGCATCAGTATTTCGCGCTGCCGTTCTTGCGGCCGGTGCTGTCGGACGCGGTGCTCGAGCCGATTCGCCTGCACGTCGACGCCAAGCGCTGCCTGTGCGCGATCGATGATACGTACTTCGGCCAGCTTTCCGCCGACTCGGTGCGTAGTCTGGAACTGCAGGGTGGGATTTTCAGCAAGGAGGAGGCGGCCGCGTTTCTGCAGAAGCCTTTTGCCGAGGACGCGCTGCGTCTGCGTAGGTGGGACGATCTTGCCAAAGTGGAGAATCGTGTGACGCCGGATATCGATCACTATATGGGATTGGTCGAGCGTGTGATGAGTAAGCACGCGGCCGTGTGAGTTTCGGCTGGGCTTCTGCTGGTCTTTTGCTGAGGCTCAGCATGTCCGGCTTGGGGTGGGTCGGTTCGTCTGTTTCGCCATCTTCTTGCTGCCGTTCGGGCGCAATCGGGACACGTCAAAATAACGCTTGCAAGGCCCGGTTTGGGTCGCTAGAATCTCGCTCTTTCGTGCTTCGGACACCGGGGCACGGGGAGGCGGGAGAGCCAGCAATGGCAAGGGTTTGAGCGGGTTGGACGGGTTTGGGA
>NZ_CAAJGL010000146.1 GCF_900996225.1 Paraburkholderia sp. BCC1884
ACCCCTTAACAATTTCTTACATTTCTGTTTTATGCGCCGTAGCATAGGGGCGACCTTCGCCCGCCGATTTGCGAATGTCTGTTCTCGCCGTGTTGTTGTCGGAATCAATCAAGCCGCCAACATGACACTACTTATTGAGATTTGTCACATTCGGCGGAAATGCCTGCGTGAAGTTCAGGGGAAATTGATTTCAGTCAATGCATTGAAATTTGACGCGGAGTAGCAGACTTCATCTCGATACGAATAAGGACCAGCTGGGAACGACCGAGTGATTGTTCATTTCCGAGCGGATCGGAACGGAAGAAGGGACGGGATCGAGAATGTTTCAGCCGTACATGGCGGGATGCCGTGCGGCTTTCCGGATGGAGTGAATGGCGACATGGGCCACTGCACTGGTTAATCCTGCACCACTGCAAATGTTTGCGTCAAAGCCAAACGTCAGGAATTTCGAAGGATTGTGAGCGGTAACTGTCGGCGTCGTGCATGGTCG
>NZ_CAAJGL010000147.1 GCF_900996225.1 Paraburkholderia sp. BCC1884
CGCAGTGGTGTAGCTGAACAAGGTGGCCAGGTTGGGCACGCCGCTGGCCATCATGCCCTTGTACTAGACGGCCTCGCCGAACTCGACCGGGCGGCCGTCGACCTTCACCGCGGCGCCGCCGAGCATGCGCACCTTGAGCCCGGTGGCGGTCACCACCACGTCGGCCTCCAGCGTCTGGCCGCTCTTCAACTGCAGGCCGCCGGGCGTGAAGCGCTCGATCTCGTCGGTGACGATCGAGGCCTGGCCGGCCCGGATCGACTTGAACAGGTCGCCGTTCGGCACCAGGCAGAGGCGCTGGTCCCAGGGCTGGTAGCGCGGCGTCAGGTGCCGGGCGATGTCGAAGTCGGGGCCGAGCTGGCGGCTCGCGGCGTTCAGGATGAAGCGCTTGGTGGCTTCCGGGCGCCGCCGCGAGAGGCGATACAGGTACATCGTCAGCAGCACGTTCTTGGTGCGCACCAGGCGGTGCGCGAGCCCGGCCGGCAGCCAGAGG
>NZ_CAAJGL010000148.1 GCF_900996225.1 Paraburkholderia sp. BCC1884
CCGTGGCGAGATAGGTCGGAAACCAGGTGAGGAAGAACACCAGGGTCGAGTTGCCGGCGAACTGGCCCAGGCAGATGCCGGCCAGTTGGCGCTTCCTCAGCATCCTGCCGGCCATCGCCCAGCTGAACTTCGACTGCCCCGGCTTGTTCGCCTTCGCCTCGCCGTCGATCAGGCCGCCGCCCTCGGCGATATAGGCCAGCTCGGCCGCGTTGGCCGCCGGATGGTCGCGCGGCTCGCGATACAGGCGCAGCCAGGCCAGGCCGAACAGGATGCCGACCGCGCCCACCACCCAGAACAGCGAACGCCAGCCGAACGCCCCCATCAGCGCGAACAGCACCGGGCTCAGGAAGGCCAGCCCGATGTATTCGCCGACCGTGTAGGTGCCGGTGGCCATCGCGCGTTCCTTCTGCGGGAACCAGGTGGCGACCACCCGGCTATTGGTCGGGAAGCACGGCGCCTCGCTGAGGCCCAGGCCGAGGCGGCAG
>NZ_CAAJGL010000149.1 GCF_900996225.1 Paraburkholderia sp. BCC1884
CCACGGTCGACTACATGGCGAAGCAGCCCTACGTGGACGCCAACCGCATCGTGGTGGCCGGCACCTCGCACGGCGGGCTGGTCTCGCTGGCCTACGGCACGGTCGCGGCCAAGGGCGTGAAGGGCATCATCAACTTCTCCGGCGGCCTGCGCCAGGATCTCTGCGACGGCTGGCAGAAGAACCTGGTGAGCGCCTTCGACACCTACGGCGAAAAGACCCAGGTGCCCTCGCTGTGGATGTACGGCGACAACGATTCGGTCTGGTCGCCGGCCCTGGTCGAGCGGCTGCGCGAGGCCTATGTCTCGCACGGCGCGAGCACCCTGTTCGTCGACTACGGCAGCTACAAGGACGACGCGCACCGGCTGATCGTCGACCGCGACGGCGTGCCGATCTGGTGGCCCTCGGTCAACGCCTTCCTCAGCGAGCTGCACATGCCGACCACGGTGCTCTATGCCGTGGCCTGCCCGCACATGCCTTCCGCCT
>NZ_CAAJGL010000150.1 GCF_900996225.1 Paraburkholderia sp. BCC1884
GACAGCAGCACTAGCGAGCCGGTCTCGGCGCTCGCGCAGAAGCAGCGGGTGATGCCGACCAGGTCGCCCTCGACGGGCTTGCGCAAGTCGACCTCGAGGCCGGCCGAGGCCCAGTCGATATCGGCCAGGGTGCGCCAGGCGATCGCCCGCGCGGCCAGCGAGCGCGCCTGCAGGTAGCGCGCCGCGGCGGCCGGTACCTCGGCGAGCGTGTCGACGGCCTCGACCGTGGTCGACATCCGCTCGGCTTCCTCGGTGAAGCGCGCGAGCAATCCGGCGGCATCGTCCGGCATCGGCGGGCGCGGGCCGGCCGGATGACGCGCGAGGTAGTCGGCGGCCTGCTCGCGCTCGAGCGCGTCGGGCTCGGCCGGGCGTCCCTGGGCGGCGCGGATGCGCGCGAAGATGTTGCGGCGGGCGGCCGACGTGTCCATGGGCGATCCTCGTGAGCGTGGCGGTGGCAAGGGCCGATTATAGCGGCGCCCTGT
>NZ_CAAJGL010000151.1 GCF_900996225.1 Paraburkholderia sp. BCC1884
CACCTATACCGACATGGCCATCACGCCCGACACCAGCACGCGTACGATCAGCTTGTCGGTCAGCGACGGCACCCAGACCAGCACGACCTACTCGCGCGACGTCACCGTCGCCGATACCGACCAGACGCCCGTCGTCGGCTCCGGCAATTCCGGCTCGGTCCCCTTCAAGGCCGCCGACAATGCCCCGTCCACGCCGGTCACGATCGATGACGGCATCACGCTGTCCGATCTCGACAATCGCACCTTCGCCTCGGCCATCGTGCAGATCGGTGTCGGCTTCCATGCCGGCGAGGATGTCCTGAGCTTCGTCAACGACGGCCTCACGATGGGCAACATCACGGCCAGCTACGACGCCGTGCACGGCACCTTGACGCTGACTTCGGCCGGTGCCACCGCCGCGCTCGCGCAATGGCAGGCCGCGCTGCGCTCGGTCACCTATGTCGACACGGCCGTCACGCCCGACACGGCCACCCGCAGCAT
>NZ_CAAJGL010000152.1 GCF_900996225.1 Paraburkholderia sp. BCC1884
TCTTGATGTCGTAGTCGGCCTGCAGGGCCAGCCAGAACTCCGGCGTGGTGCCGAAGTAGCGTGACAGGCGGTAGGCCGTGTCGGCGGTGATGCCGCGCCGCTCGTTGACGATCTCGTGCATGCGGGTGGCCGGCACCATCAGCGCCAGCGACAGCGCGTTGACGCTGAGCGCGAGCGGCACCAGGAACTCCTCGCGCAGGATTTCGCCGGGGTGGATGGCGGGCATCGCGTTGACGGGCTTCACACTCTTGGCATTCATGCGGACCTCGCGGCTGAATCAGTGGTAATCGACGATCTCGACGAGCTCGAGCCCCCGGCTGCTCCAGACGAAACAAAGGCGCCAGCGCTCGTTGATCCGGATGCTGTATTGCCCCGCGCGATCGCCGAACAGGCCTTCGAGCTGGTTGCCGGGCGGCACGACCAGGTCGCGCAGTGCCTGGGCCGCATCGAGCATGGCCAGCTTGCGCCGGGCCACTTGT
>NZ_CAAJGL010000153.1 GCF_900996225.1 Paraburkholderia sp. BCC1884
TGTGGGAAGGCAGCTGGGAAGACGGCGCGGTGCGCCGCGACCGCGAGGCGCGCGTGTTCGCCGATCCGGCCAAGGTGCACCGCATCCGCCATCGCGGCCGCTTCTACGAGGTCGACGGCTACCACCTCGCCGAACCCTCGCCGCAGCGCACGCCGGTGCTGTTCCAGGCGGGCTCCTCGGGGCGCGGCCAGCAGTTCGCGGCGCGCCATGCCGAATGCGTGTTCGTATCGAGCGGCAGCCGCGCCGGCACGCGCAAGCTGGTGGCCGAGCTGCGCCGCCAGGCGGCCGAGGCCGGGCGCGATCCGGCAGGCCTGAAGATCTTCATGGGCGTGACGGTGATCGTCGGGCGCACCGAGGCCGAGGCGCGCGAGAAGTTCGCCGAGTACGCGCGCCACGCCAGCCCCGAGGCCGGCCTCGCGCATTTCGCGGCCGGCAGCGGCATCGATTATTCGCGCTTCGATCTCGACGACGTGATCG
>NZ_CAAJGL010000154.1 GCF_900996225.1 Paraburkholderia sp. BCC1884
CAGGCATCCGAATCGATCGGCTTGCCTTTCCCAACCCTCGTCGTTCCCGTTTCATGGATTCCACCATGCATCTGCTGACTTCCTTCCTGGCCGGCGCCTTCCTCTGCAACTGCATCCCGCACCTGGTGGCGGGCCTGCAGGGGCGGCCGTTCCCCACGCCGTTCGCGACCCCGCGCGGCGTCGGCCTGTCCTCGCCGCTGGTCAATTTCCTGTGGGGCGCCTTCAATCTCGCGGTCGGCCTGTTGCGCTTCGAGCGCTTTCCGATCAGCCTCGGCCTGAATCCCGACTGCGCGGCGATGGCGCTGGGCGCGCTGCTGCTCGGCATCTACCTGTCGCGTCATTTCGGCAAGGTGCGCCGCGAAGCCGGCTGGTGATCTCGAATGGGCCTGCCTGGCGGGGGCCCATGTCGATGGCGCGAGCCGCGCGAAGGCGGCGCGGGCTGAAAAAGACGGCGGGCGCGCTGGATCGCGCGCCC
>NZ_CAAJGL010000155.1 GCF_900996225.1 Paraburkholderia sp. BCC1884
AGATCTTCTCCAGGTAGCGCGCCTCCATCTCCTCGTAGGCGAGGCCGAGCTGCTTCGCGCGCGCCTCGATCACGCCGCGCATGCGCGGGCCGCGCACGATGCCGGGCTGGATCGCGTTGACGCGGATGCCGGTCGGCCCGAGCTCGATCGCGAGGCTCTTGACCAGGCCGACGATCGCCCACTTGGTGGCCGCGTAGGGCGTGCGGAACGCGTAGCCGAGCCGCCCGGCCACCGAGGACAGCGCGATGATCGAGCCGCCTTGCGGCGAGGCGCGCAGCAGCGGCACCGCGCGCCGCGCGAAACGGTATTGCGCGTCGAGGTTGATCGAGATGGTGCGTTGCCAGTCTCCCGGGTCGATCTCGTCGATGCCGCCGGTCGGCACGGCGATGCCGGCGTTGTTGACCAGAACGTCGAGCCCGCCCAGCGTTCGGCCGAGGTCCTCGAACACGCGCTCGATCGCAGCCGGGTCGGCCA
>NZ_CAAJGL010000156.1 GCF_900996225.1 Paraburkholderia sp. BCC1884
GAGACGCCGGTGCGCATCACGTCCATCGGATGCGCGGCGGCCGGAATCCATTCGAGCGCGGCTTTCACGTTGGCGGGCAGGCCGCGCATACCCTTGAGCTTCGCCTTGTACGCGCTCAGCTCGGCCTGCGTGGGCAGCTTTTCGTGGACCAGCAGATACGCAATCTCTTCGAATTCGCAGGCGCCCGCGATGTCGAGAATGTCGTAGCCACGGTAGTGCAGATCGTTGCCGGTCTTGCCGACCGTGCACAGCGCGGTGTTGCCCGCGGTCACGCCGGACAGGGCGACGGACTTCTTCGGTTTGAATGCGCCAGCGGCCGGCGTGCTGTTGTCTGCTTCGCTCATATCTTCGTCTCCAGAGGCATTGGGGGTGTTTTTGGACGATGCCTGAAATGCAAAGAACGGGCCAGCCGCGCGCCCCACGGCTAAGTGCCTGATTTGACAAAAAACATCCGTTCGGCAACTCGAGGAGTTAATTTCATAAATGAAATCACAATTTCACAATAGAAACCGAACCGCGCATAATGGAGGGACGTTCCACCCAAGCAGCGAGCGTCCGCCTTGAGCACCTCTCCTTTCGAACCCGTCCAGCGGCCGCGCATCTGGGCGATGAGCATCAGCCGCCTGCGCGATCTGTTTTTCGACATCGCAGGCGAATATGTCGAACGCGCCGATTTGCGCATCGTCTCGCATGGCTTCGAAGACGCCGTCCGCGAGATCGACTCGGCCGACGCAAGCCGCCCGGACGTCGTGATCGCCGGCGGCTCCAACGGCGCGTATCTGAAGACGCGCGTCCCCGTGCCGGTGGTGCGCATCAACGCGACCGGCTTCGACGTCATGCATGCACTGGCGCGCGCGCGCCGCGACGGCGCGAAAGTCGCGCTCGTCACGCACGGCAACACGCCCGACGAAGTGCGGCGCTTCATTTCCGCCTACGCCCTCGACGTGACGTTCGCCTCGTACGATTCGGCGCAGGACGCGGAGAGCGTGGTGCTCGACCTGCGCGATCGCGGCATCGACGTCGTAGTAGGGCCTGGCCTCGTCACCGATCTCGCCGCGAGCGCCGGCATGGGCGCCGTGTTTCTCTACTCGCGCGCGTCGATCCGCGCAGCCTTCGACACCGCGCTCGAAGTCGCGGAGGCCACCCGCCGCGAAACCGTGCGGCGTCAGCGGCTCGACAATCTGCTGCAGCATCTGCGCGACGGCGTCGTCGCGCTCGACGCGCAAGGGCGAGTCGAAGCGATGAACCAGCGGCTCGCCAGCGTGCTCGGCATCGACGCGTCGCGCGCCGTGGGCCGCGTCCTGCTCGATCTCGCCCCCGATCTCGCGGGCAGTCTGCCGGACGCAGACGGCGACAGCTTCTGCACGGTGCGCGGCGCGAGCTACGTCGTGCATCGCGGGCCGCTCGCCAGCAGCGGTGGCGCGGCCGGCACCGTGCTGACGTTTCAGGAATCGCGCGCCGTCGAACGGCTCGACCGTACCTTGCGCTCGCGTCAACGGGTCCAGCAGTTCAGCGCACGTTACCGGCTCGACGATATCGTCGGCGCGTCGGAATCGATCGGACGGGTGCGTACGCTCGTCACGCGCTATGCACGCTCCGACGCCACCGTGCTGATCCTCGGCGAAAGCGGCACGGGCAAGGAGATGGTCGCGCAGAGCATGCATCAACTGAGCACGCGGCGCGACTTCGCCTTCGTCGCCATCAATTGCGGCGCCTTTCCCGAGGCATTACTGGAAAGCGAATTGTTCGGCTACGAGGAAGGCGCCTTCACCGGCGCGCGCAAGGGCGGCAAGGCGGGGCTGATCGAAGTGGCGCATCGCGGCACGCTGTTTCTCGACGAGATCGGCGAGATGCCGCTGTCGCTGCAAAGCCGCTTATTGCGCGTGCTGCAGGAACGCGAGGTGGTTCGGCTGGGTTCGACGGAACCGACGCGGGTCGATATCCGGGTCGTCGCGGCAACACATCGCGCGCTGACCGAAGGGATCGAAGCGGGCCGCTTTCGCGCTGACCTTTACTATCGGTTAAATATTCTGAGCATTGCGTTGCCGCCGCTGCGCGAGCGCTCTGCCGACCTGTTGCCGCTCGCCGTGGAACTGCTGCTGCAAGCCGCCTCGCGTGACCCGAGACTTGCCGCGCGCCTGCCCGACGCAGCCGCCGCCGAACGCGTGCTGGCCAGTCTGAACGAACCGTTCAAGCATTACGCCTGGCCCGGCAACGTGCGTGAATTGCAGAACGTGATCGAACGGATTGCCGTCGAACTCGCCGATGCCGACACGCCGGCCGACGCAGCGAGCGGCGCGGTCTTCATCCGCGAGATGCTGCGCGGCGTGGCGCCCGAAATCGCCGAGCCGCCGGCACGCGCCAGGAAAACCGCCCTCACTTTGCGCGAGCGCAGTCGTCATGTGGAAGCCGACGAAATCCGTGCCGCGCTTGCCGCTCATGACGGCGACCGTGATGCGGTGTGCGACGCACTCGGCATCAGCAAGACGACCTTATGGCGCAAGCTCAACGCCGCGCAATAACGCGGCCTCGCAGCGGCCAAAGCGACCCGCTACGAGCAGCAGGACTACACTCGTCGTGATTGAATCGACGAACGTCCCCACCAAGGAGCAGGAACATGTCGAAGACCTATCGGATCGCGGTCATTCCCGGCGACGGCATCGGTGTCGAAGTCATGCCCGAAGCGCTGCGCGCGCTCGACGCGGTGCAACGGCGCTTCGGCCTCGAACTGGAATACGAGCACATCGAGTGGGCGAGTTGCGACTACTACGCGAAACACGGCAAGATGATGCCGGACGACTGGAAGGCTCAACTCCAATCCGCCGACGCGATCCTGTTCGGCGCGGTAGGCTGGCCCGACACCGTGCCCGACCATATTTCCCTATGGGGCTCGCTGCTGAAATTCCGCCGCGAGTTCGACCAGTACATCAATCTGCGACCCGCACGCCTGTTCGCCGGCGTGCCCTCGCCGCTCGCCGGACGCAAGGCCGGCGACATCGACTTCTGGATCGTGCGTGAGAACACCGAAGGCGAATATTCGTCGGTGGGCGGCGTGATGTTCGAAGGCACGGAACGCGAATTCGTCCTGCAGGAATCGGTGTTCACACGACATGGCAGCGAACGCGTGCTGAAGTTCGCGTTCGATCTCGCGCAACGCCGCGAGCGCAAGAAAATCACGGTGGCCACCAAGAGCAACGGCATCGCGATCAGCATGCCGTGGTGGGACAAATGCGCGGCCGGCGTCGCCGCGCAGTATCCCGATGTGGCCTGGGACAAACAGCACATCGACATTCTGTGCGCGCGCTTCGTGCTGAACCCGGATCGCTTCGACGTAGTGGTCGCCACCAATCTGTTCGGCGACATCCTCTCCGATCTCGGGCCGGCCTGCACCGGCACGATCGGTCTCGCGCCCTCCGCGAATCTCAATCCCGAGCGCAGGTTTCCGTCGCTATTCGAACCGGTGCACGGTTCGGCGCCCGACATCGCCGGCAAGAACATCGCCAATCCGGTTGCGATGATCTGGTCGGCCGCGATGATGCTCGATTTCCTCGGCAATCATGCGGGCAAGGAGCGCGAGGCGCACGACGCGATTCTCGCGGCAATCGAAGCCACGTTACTCGCAGGCCCGCATACCGGGGACCTCGGCGGCAAGGCGAGCACGACGGAAGTGGGCGAGGCCATTGCCGCCAGACTCACGACTTCGATCGCCTGAGCCGGGCCACCCCCGCCTGCCGTTCAACTCTCTTACGCTGCCAGGACTTACTCGCATGAGCATGGATGCCTACCCCATCGAAGTCGCCTTCCCCGATATCACGATGCACGAACATTCGTCGTCGGGTGTTGCTTATGTCCACACGTTCGACTCGGGGACGCCCGGCCCGCACGTGATGATCAATGCGCTGACGCACGGCAATGAAGTGTGCGGCGCGATCGTCGTGGACCAACTGCTGCGCGGCGGGCTCAAGCCACGGCGCGGGCGTCTGACCTTGTCGTTTGCCAACGTGGCCGCTTACGGGCGCTTCGATCCCGCGAAGCCCGATGCCGCCCGTTTCGTCGATCAGGATTTCAATCGCGTGTGGACCGCGAAAGTGCTCGACGATACCTCGCTCATGTCGAGCGAACTGACGCGCGCCCGCGCGATGCGGCCCGTGATCGACAGCGTCGATCTTCTGCTCGATCTGCATTCGATGCACGAGAAGAGCAAGCCCTTGATCGTCGCGGGGCCGCTGCAGAAAGGGATCGACCTCTCCGTGCAAGTGGGCACGCCCGCCACGGTCATCTGCGACGAGGGCCATCCCGAAGGACGCCGTATGCGCGACTACGAAGGCTTCGGCGACCCGTCCAATATGGAGAAGAACGCCTTGCTGATCGAATGCGGCCAGCACTGGGAGCAAAGTGCGGTTGCCGTGGCTCGCGACACCACTGCGCGTTTCCTGCTGCTCAGCGGTGTCATCGACGAAGCCGATCTGCCGCCGGACTGGCTCGCGCCATTACCGCCGGTTCAGCACATCGTGCGCGTGACGCAGCCAGTGGTGGCGACCAGCATGGATTTCCGCTTCGCGGCACCCTACACCGGCCTCGAAATTTTCGCCGACGCCGGCAGTGTGATCGGCTGGTCGAACGGCGAAGCGGTGGTCACGCCCTACGACGATTGCATGCTCGTCATGCCTTCCTTGCGACAGTTGCGCCCGGGCGTCACCGTGGTGCGATTGGGCAAGATCGAACAGACCGTGACCCGCGCCAGCACCGGCGGATAAGGCCGCGATTCGCGCCAACACCATCCGTCGATGTGCATCCGCCACAGGCGCGGGTAATCCCGCGTTGACCCTTCATTGTCGATTTACTTACAGTGACGTCGGTTCGCACACAGAATCATGGTTCTACATACGAACAAAACTGCATTTTTTTGCAGTCAGGAGACGACAATGAACCGCAGCACCGCTGTGAACGTTCAAACCTTCATCAACGAGCACCCCTTTTCGCCGTTCCAGTGGCTGATCTTCTTCATGTGTTTCGTCATCGTCCTGTTCGACGGTTTTGACACGGCGGCGATCGGCTTCATTGCGCCTTCGTTGATTGCCGAATGGGGCATCACCAAACCGGCGCTCGCGCCGGTATTGAGCGCGGCGCTGTTCGGCCTCGCCTGTGGCGCGCTCGGGTCGGGACCGCTATCCGACAAGCTCGGGCGTCGCTCGATGCTGCTGGGTTCGGTGCTGCTGTTCGGCGTCGCCTGCCTCGGCTCGGCCTTCTCGGGCAGCATCGAACAATTGACCGTGCTGCGCTTCATCACCGGCGTCGGCCTCGGCGCGGCCATGCCGAACGCCGTGACGATGATGGGCGAATACTGTCCGGATCGCCGTCGCGCGACCGTGATCAACCTGATGTTCTGCGGCTTTCCGCTCGGCGCCGCGTTCGGAGGGTTTCTCGCCGCGTGGATGATTCCGCATTTCGGCTGGCGCAGCGTGCTACTGCTCGGCGGCATCACGCCGCTTCTGTTGCTGATTCTGTTGCTGATCAAGATGCCCGAATCGGTTCGCTACCTGGTCGCCAATCGCGCGAGCATAGAACGGATTCGCGCGGCGCTTGCGCGCATTTCGCACGAAGCGGCGCAAGCGGGCACCTTCGTCATGACGGAGACTGCGCCGCAGACTGGCGGCAAGGGTTTGGGCGTGGTGTTGTCGCGTTCGTACATCGTCGGGTCGGTGATGCTGTGGGTCGCCTACTTCATGGGCCTCGTGATTTTCTACGCGTCGATCAACTGGATGCCGATTCTGCTAAAGGACGCCGGGCTCACGCCGCAACGCGCGACGCTGATTTCCGCGCTGTTTCCGCTGGGCGGCGTCGGTGCCGTGCTGTGCGGGATGCTGATGGACCGCTTCAACGCGAACCGGATCATTGCGGCATGTTATGCGTTGACCGCCGTGAGCGTGTACTTCATCGGCCAGGCGGTGGGCAACGTGGGCGCGCTGGTGTTCAGCGTGTTCGTCGCCGGTGTGTTGATGAACACCGCGCAATCGTCGATGCCGGCGCTCGCCGCCGCGTTCTATCCGACCGAAGGTCGCGGCACGGGGGTGGCGTGGATGCTGGGAATTGGGCGCTTTGGCGGGATTGCGGGATCGTTTCTGGTGGCTGAACTGACGCGCCGTCATTTCACGTTCGCCGGCATCTTTGCGATGGTGGCGGTGGCAGGGTTGCTCTCGTGCGTGGCGTTGCTGATCAAGCAGGCGGCGCGGCCACATGTCGCTGCGTCGGGGGCGGCGAAAGCGGAGTCGTTTGGGCATTGAGGGGGGAGGAGCAAGGGCTTTAGCGTCAATGCCCTCCTCGACTGCCGCCCGCTATTCTCTCGTGCTGTCGAGCATGGCGCGCAGAAATTTATTCTCCTGTTTTCGTAGATCAAAAACACACTCTGCATAAATGCCGGGGTACATCGTTCCATCGGGAGCAGGGTCCCAGGACGCCTCGGCATCTCTTGCCAGTTTGCAGAATTTCTCTGCTTGGTCCTGGGCTGACATGTATTCGTTCAAGAGACGCAGATGTTCGTTCCCTCCCGGGATCGTCTTGCGAATCTTGTTGTAAATGCTCTTATTTTCCGCAACGACGTCGTTCGCAAGGCCGCCGTAACAGTCCGCATCCGACAGTCCACCGCCCAAATGCTTCAGGCAGATCGGATCTGTTCTGGCGTTCGCGGGCCCAACTGCAAGCAGAGTCATACTTGCAGAGAACAATACCAACAGCTTAATGCGACGCATCGTAGACTCCAGAGACAAACAGCCGCGCCTCCGCAAACCGCCTGTTTCGCAAGTTTGGATTGTTGTGCGTGCGGTGCTGATGGATAAAGTCGAACATTGAATCGTATGCCCCCGCATTTATTCTCTCCATGATTCCGACCGCACCATTGCCTGCCCCACAGTTGTAAATGACGCTAACCAACGCATCGTATTCGAATTGATAGAGAGGCACTCTCGCATCCCGGTTTATCGCATTTTCCGCTCTCGCTATGTCCACCTTCATCAGCCCACGCGCGCGTTCGAGGTCGATAGTTTCTCCGAGCGCAATGCGGTCATTAGGGACAATCAGATGTCCGGCCCCGACCGTAGGATAACCGCGGTTATCACGGTATGCCTTCAAAATGTACCCGTCGGTGACTACTTGCCCTTGAAAATTGATTCCATTGAGCGTTCCTGACTCCCATACACCCAGAAAAACCAATGCTTCCGTGGAAACACGCCATGGCTTTGACCGTCGTCGGGTGTATGCCGTTACGCATGATTCGGGAAAGGTGTTGGTGGTTGCAATGCAAAGTGGTGTAGGCATTAAAAATCCAGATGGCCGAGCGATATCGAAATAGGCTGCGCTTCGCTTGTGGAATAGCGAGCTGTACGGCCGTGCAAGTCCGTGATGCCATGTCGCAATGCCCCGGATAGTAGTCTCACGGTGTAGTGCGTATCAGCTAAGGGATTGTCGTTGCCGTCGCACAAGACGAACTGCTCGTCGTAAGCAGGCGACGGGTTCTGAGAAGTGCCAAGATTTGCGACCACTAAATCGGGTCGGCCTTCGTCGGATTCGAAAAACACACCCGGGTCGCGCCCGACAATGACTCTGTTCTCGCCGCAAGGACACGCTACCTGATCGCCGTCGAGAACAACGAGCCGACCCATCTCGGTCATCCTGTAGGCGGTTCCGATAATTTCGTATGCGCCGGTGCAATTTCCACAAGTTGCCTTGTCTCCGCTCAGGGCAATTTTTTTACCCCCGTCATGAATTGTCGATGACTCAGCGATAACTACGCCGCCTGTAGTTGTCGGGTCACCATGCCGTACCGCTGCTCTACGCATGACTAAACCTGCATTGCGTATGTCGCGGCGTTATATGGCGCACCGTAGCGTCCATCTGTTTTGTCATTCAACCGTCCCCCTGGTGTTCGATTTTCCCGAGACGACGCAGGTCACGCTTTCAGGCAACTCGCAGCGTGAGCGGCATCGCAAGACGGATCATCGTCGCTCGACACCGCTAACGCTGATAGGAGAAATTTGAAAAGCAGAAGGGAATCTTCTGAGGTTTCAGGTCGTCTGATTGATGAGTCCGGCGACGAAAAAAGCGTGGCGGAGCACTTCCCGATAAACTACGCCGTTATTTCCGCGTCGGCATGCCGCGCAGTGTGCCCGCCCGCTCTCGCACCGACGCCCAAACGAACCCAGGACTTCAGGTCATGAAACGCGCAGTTATCTCCGCCATACTCACCATGGCGTGCTTCGCTCAACCGGCCGCCCAGGCCGTGGCGCAAACCGTCAACAATCAATGTTTCGCGCTCGGCGACATCGCCGGCCAGGTAGCTTCATGGCGCGCGCACAAAAAGACCAAAGCGCAGGCGCTCGATCAAGCCGCGAAATACTATAAAGACTCGGCCGACCAGCAAGCGGTCAATGCCATCATCGAGAAAATCTACGCACCCGGCGCACCCCACATGACGCCCGATCAGGCCAGCATGGCGATCACGCAGGACTGTGCGAACCAGCATCAAACGCAGGCGCCCGCCGCACAGTAGCGCCCGCTGGATGCTCAAATGATTTTGCGCACAGGCGCATGGGCGAACAGGCGTTCAGCCGTTGCGCCACACGCACACGTCACCGGTGTGCAACTGAGCGCCGCCGAGCACGAAGCGCGCATCGGCAGGCGCCGGAGCCTGCGCTTGCTGTGGGCCGAAATTGAACGCAAAGGTCAATTCACCACGACGTCGAATGCGTACCCCATCGGGAAGCAGTTGCGTGTCGATACCCGCTTGCCGCGCGGCCTGTTGCAGGACCTCGCGATGCAACGCATGCGACAACCATCCCGCCACATAACGAAGCTTGCCGTGCGCGAGAATCGCCGGCCAGGTATCGTCGAACTGTGCGGCGACACGCGTGTCGCCGTTAGCGCGAACGTGCTCGCGCCAATGCATCGCCACACCGTGAGTGTCACCCACTGACAGCGCGGGCGCGAGCGTCGGGCGAAGCGATTCGATTTCGAGTACCTGCATCGGCAGAACCCGCTGCAACGCGCCGGGCGGCAGATTGCCCGGAATGGCAAACGCGTCGGTCTTTGACCCGCTGCGCGGCCCAAATACCCACTGCGCACTACTGCGTTCGATCTGATCCACGAGCGCATCGTCGATAACAGCAAGACTCGGCACGACCACCAATCGATACGCAGACAGATCCGCGCTGCGCGACACGATATCGACATCGAGCCCAAGCTCGCGCAGCGATTCGTAATAGTCGAACACCAGCGTCTGATAGTCGAACGTTTTGCCGTGCCGCTGGATCTCGAACATCCACTGCGTCTCGTAGTCGAACACGATCGCCACCGACGCAGGCGACGGCGCCCCCAACGCCGAGAGCGCCGCACTTGCCGCAATCTCACGCGCCGCCTGCTGCACTTCCAGTCCGCCCGGCGACAATTCGTTGTTGGGCAGATTCAGACCTGAATGCATCTGCTCCTGCGCATACGGACACTGACGCCAACGGAAATACGACACCAGCTCCGCGCCGTGCGCGAACGCTTCATACGCCCACAGCCTGACCATGCCCTTCGCCGGCACCGGATTCCACGGCGCCCAGTTGACCGGTCCCGCCTGCTGCTCCATTACCCAGAAACGCCCCCGCCCAATAGCACGGTAGCGATCATGATCGAAGGCAGACACATCGGGATGCGCGGTGCGTGCATAGCGCGCCTTCTGCTCCTCGGGCAGCGCGATCGATTCGGTACGCGCAATCGGATAGCTGTCCCATGCCGCCACATCGAGCGCGTCGCCGTCGGCAAAACGGTAGTGATCGAAGGTCGTGAAAAAGCCCATGAAGTTATGCAGGATGTCCGCGTCGGGCGCATGGCGCCGCAGCACCTCGACCTGCCCGGCATGAAAGCTCGCTACCTCGTCCGACACGAAGCGCCGGAAGTCCAGCAGATGAATCGGATTGGCATCGGTCGGCGTCAAATTCGGCAGACCGATCGCCTCGAACGACGGATACTCCATGCTCCAGAACACGTTGCCCCAGATTTCGTTCAACGCCTCTATCGTTTCGTAGCGATGGCGCAGCCATCGATGAAACCGCGCAAGCGCGGCGTCGGAATAACTCGGCACCGTATCGTGGCAGCCGAGTTCGTTATCCGTCTGCCACGCTACGATTGAAGGATGGCGCCCATAGCGCTCCACCATCGCGGTGACGATGCGCACGCATTCGCGCCGATATGTCTCGCTCGAAACGTCGTAATGGCGCCGCGAGCCGAAGTTCCACCGTGTGCCGTCGGCGCGCACCGGCAGCACCTCCGGACAGGCATCGATCAGCCACTTCGGCGGCGACGCGGTCGGCGTGCCCAGCACGATCTTCAGCCCGGCAGCGGCCAATGTCGCGACCGCTTCGTCGAGCCACTCCCACACGAATTCGCCGGCGCGCGGCTCCATGCGGCTCCACGCGAATTCGGCGATCCGCACATGCGTGATGCCGAGTTCGACCATCCGCTTTGCGTCGTCGGCCCACATCGTGCGGGGCCACTGTTCCGGGTAATAGCAAACACCAAGTTGCATGAACGTATCTCGTGAGTAGTTGAAGACAGGCAGGCGTTCAGCCTTTGCTCGCCCCGAAAGTCAGGCCGGCGACAAAATGCCTCTGCATCAGAAAAAACATCAACACCGAAGGCAGCGCGGCCAGCACCGAGCCCGCCGCGACCAGGTTCCACGCCGTGGTCCATTGCCCTTTGAGTGCGGCGACGCCGACGGTGATCGGTGCGGCGTCATCGCCTTGCGTGAGGCACAGCGCCCAGAAGTAGTCGTTCCATACGAACGTGAAGACGAGAATGCCGAGCGCAGCAAGCGCGGGCCGGATCAACGGCAAAACAATGCGCCAGTAGACGGTCCATTCGCTCGCGCCTTCCACACGCGCCGCTTCGATCATCTCGAACGGCAATTGCTTGATGAAGTTGCGCAGAAACAGCGTGCAAAAGCCGGTTTGAAACGACACGTGAAAAATCACCAGCGCCCACACGCTATTGAACAGGCCGACTTTCAGCGCCATGTCGCGCACGGGGATCATCAGAATTTGAACCGGCACGAAATTGCCGGCCACGAATGCGAACAACACCACCGTATTACCCGGAAAGCGATAAGTCGCCAGCGCAAAGCCGGCCATGGAGGCCAGCACGATCGCGCCGAGCACCGACGGCACCGTGATCAACACGCTATTGGTGAAGTAATGCAGCATCGGCGTTTGCGTAAGCGCCGTGCCGTAGTTTTCGATCAGGGCAAAATGTTCCGGCCAGCCCCAGTAATCGCCTCGCGAGAGTTCATCGGACGAGCGGATCGACGTGACGAGCACGGCCAGCATCGGCAACAGCCAGATCAGCAGGGCAATGGGCAACGACACTTTGTACAGCGTGCGGTTGAGCGGTTTCCAGCGTTCGACGGGAAGCGGATACATGGCAGGTGTCTCCTGGCAATCAGGTTTCTTCGCGCAACATGCGGCGCAGATGGAACACGATGTAGACGAGCATGATGGCGAACAGCACGACGGCGATCGCCGCGGAATATCCCTCGCGGTAGTACTTGATAGCCTGGTCGTACATGTAATAGGCAAGCACGGTGGAACTGTCGAATGGGCCACCGCCGCTCATCACCGCGATCAGGTCGAAGCTGCGCAGCGCGCCGATCACCGTCAGCACGATCGCCATGAAAGTGGCGGGCCGCAGTTGCGGCAGGATCACATGCCACAACAGACGCACACCCTTCGCGCCTTCCATGCGCGCCGCCTCGACCACTTCGGGATTGATGCCGGTGAGGCCGGTGAGATACAACACCATGCAGAACGGCGTCTGCGGCCACAACGCGGCGAACACGATGCCGAAGGTCACCGTATGCGGATCGCCGAGCACGGGAATGCCGTGACCGACGATCAAGCGCAACAGGCCGAAGCCCGGATCGTAGAACCAGCTGAACACGAGCCCGACCACCACGCCGGAGAGCACGAACGGCGCGAAGAACAGCGACTTCACGACCCGCATGCCGCGGACATGCTGGTTCAGATACAACGCAAACAGCAGGCCGAGCGGCGGCGCCAGCAGAAACAGCGCGAGCCAGATCAGGTTGTTCTTGAGCGCCGTGTAAAACGTATCGGCATGAAACAGTTCGATGTAGTTGCCGAAGCCCGCAAACGTCTTCGGCGTCATGCCGTCCCAGTTGTAGAAGCTGAGCGAGATGCTGCTGATAATCGGGTAGATCACGCACAGGCAGAACAGCGTACAACCCGGCAACAGGAAGAAAAGCGCGGCGCGATGCTGATGACGGCGCGTCGTCGAGACGTGACGGTGCCGCGCCGCGGGTAAGCGGCGCGCTGCGGATTGAAACATGGATCGGGCCTCGTCGAAGATCGAAGGCAAGCGCCGGCCGCCAGAGCGAGCCGGCGCTCCGGGATTTACTTCTGATAGATGCGCTTGCGGGTCGCCTCGAGGCGCGTGAGCACGGCGTCGAGTTGCGACGGATCGCTATAGAACTGCTGCATCGCTTTCATGCCTTCGTCGGCCATTTCTTTCTGCATGTCGCGATCGTAGAACTGCGCGATGCCGCCCTTGGTGTTCGCGAGGGTCTGGAAGCCCACCTTCGAAATTGCGTCTTCAGGTTCGGCTGCCTGACTGTTCGACGGCAGTTGGCCCCAGCCATGCGCGAGATCCGCGTTGATTTGCGGCGTTTCCATGAAGGCCAGCAGCTTGCGGGCATCGGCTTTGTTCTTTGCTTTCGCGGGAATCAGCAGCACGTTGACCGGACCGTCTTCGGCCATCGGCACGTTGGCGTCGATCACCGGGAAGCGGAAGAAGCCGGTTTGCGGTTTGAGTGTCGCCGGAATGCTCGCCGAGAAGAATGTGCCCATCAGCATCATCGAGGCCTTGCCGTTCACGAGAAACGGCGCGATCGAATCGAGGTCGTACGACAGTGCGTTGTCGATGAAATAGTGATCGTCGATCAGCGTTTTCCATGCAGCGTAGACCTTCTTCACGCGCGGATCGGTGTACGGAATTTCGCCCGCCATCAATTGCTGATGGAACGCGTTGCCGTTGATACGCAGATCGAGATAGTCGAACCACGCGGCCAGCGTCCAGCTATCGCGCGCGGCCACGGCGATCGGCGCCACGCCGCTGGCCTTCAACTTCTTGCAGGCGTCGAGAAATTCATCCCACGTTTTCGGCTCGCTCTTAATGCCGGCCTTCTCGAACAGGTCCTTGCGATAGAAGAACCCATAAGCGTCGTAGCCGAGCGGCGCCGCGTACTGTTTGCCCTTATAGGTGGACGCCTCCTTGACCGACGCGTACTGTTGCGTCCAGCCATTTTTCGTCCAGTCCGACGAGAGGTCTTCGAGCAGACCGCGTTGTGCGTAATACGCCATGCGTTCGCCGTCGTGCCATGACACGACGTCGGGCGGATCGGTGGCCAGCCAGCCGCTCATCTGCACCTTGTACGCTTCTTCGGTGATGTAGGTCACTTTGAGGTCGATGTCGGGGTTGGCTTTCTTGAACTTGTCGAACGCGTCCTGCCAGGTCGAACGCTGGTTGCCACGCGCTGAAACGTTGACGTTCAGCGTGGCGGCGTCGGCCATGGCACTACCGAGTACGCCCGCAACCAGAGCGGCTGCAAGCGACGCGTAGGCAAAACGGCGAAGGCGAAGCGCAATCATCTTGTGTCTCCTTGATACCTTGTTGGCTGACAGCGAGCGGCTGGCAGCGGTGTAACCCGCTCTGTGGCGGAATTCGGTCTGGTGAATCAGTCAATACCTGTGCAGCTCAGTTCCTCGTAGCAGGCTCAGGCGGCGACGCGCTCGGGCTCGAAGGTACTGCGCCGCAATGCCATTCCATCCGCGTCGAACAGATGACACGCAGCAGGCGGAACATGAATGCGAAGGCGCTCGCCCGCGCCGATCGGCGTATCGCCCGCGGCCTTCGCGACGAGCGAGCCTGCCGCATGATCCGCGTGAATATAGCTGTGCTCGCCGAGCCGCTCCGACAATACCGTCGTGGTTTGAATGGATTGCTCGTCGCCGTCGAGACGCAGATGTTCGGGCCGCACGCCGAGCGTAACCGGCTGCCCCCGTTGCAGTCGCTGGCCGTCGACGTGCGCGATCAATTTTTCGTCGCTGGTCGGTAACGTGACCGTCACGTGGTGCGGCTCGATCGAATCGACTACGGCGTCGATGAAATTCATGCGCGGCGAACCGATGAAGCCCGCCACGAAACGCGACTTGGGATGGTGATACAACTCCAGCGGCGCGCCGCTCTGCGCAATGCTGCCGAAACGCTCCGCGTCAGCACCGGCATGCAACAGCACGATGCGATCGGCGAGCGTCATCGCTTCGACCTGATCGTGCGTCACATAGACCACGCTCGCATTGGCAAAGCGCTGATGCAGACGCGCGATCTCCACGCGAGTCTGCCCGCGCAGCGCAGCGTCGAGATTCGACAGCGGCTCGTCGAACAGAAACACACCGGGCTCGCGCACGATCGCGCGGCCGATCGCCACGCGCTGACGCTGTCCACCCGACAGCGCCTTCGGATAACGGTCGAGATAGTCGTCCAGTTGCAGAATGCGCGCGGCTTCCCGCACCTTCCGTTCGATCACGTCCTTGGGTTGCTTCGCGAGCTTCAGACCGAACGCCATGTTGTCGAACACGGTCATGTGCGGAAACAGCGCGTAGCTCTGAAACACCATCGCCACACCGCGTCCGGCAGCGGGCACGTCGTTCATGAGACGCCCGCCGATCTGCAACTCGCCTTCGCTCAAATCTTCGAGCCCGGCGATCATGCGCAGCAAGGTCGACTTGCCACAACCGGAAGGGCCGAGAAACACGCAGAACTCGTGCTGCCCGATGTCGAGATTCACGCGCCGGATCACCGGCGGATGGTCGCCATACGACTTCTGCACGTTCGTCAAACGAATTGCCGCCATGCTGCCTCCGTCGATTTAACCGCTTAAATTTTTGAAAAAAATTACCGGCCGGCTCTTGTGCGGCAGGCATTTAATCGCTTAAATTCGAGGTCGAGGGAAAAAGTCATGGCAGGTGTCTCCGGTATGTTTTCCAGCAAGTTATCAACCTCGCCGACGGCTTGCAACATTTGAATCGCATTCCCTAAATATGGGATAAGAAGAACATGGTCACCCTGTCCGAAGTGGCGAAGCGTGCGCACGTTACCGCCGCCACCGTCTCCAACGTGCTGCGCAATCGCGAGAAAGTGCGGCCCGAAACTGCCGACCGCGTGCTCAAGGCGATCGCGGAACTCGGCTATCGGCCGAACCTGAACGCGCGTGCGTTGGCCGAGGGTCGCTCGTCGACACTTGCCCTGATGCTGTCGAATATCTCGAACCCGTTCTACCCCGAGTTCGTGCTGGCCGCCGAACGCGCCGCGCGCAAAGCGGGCTACTTCCTGATGGTCTGCAACACCGACGACGACGCCGAGATCGGCCGCGCCTATCTGAACCAGATCGCGGGCACGCTCGCGGACGGCGTTCTCGTGATGAACACGGACATCGCGATCAACGACCTGTGTGCCTCCGCGACTCACAGCGCGCCGATTCTGCTCGCGATGTGGGAACACCCGGAGACGCCACCTGCCCTGCCCTGCATCGCCGTGGATTTCGCGCGGGCCGGCGAGCTGGCCGCGCATCATCTGCTCGAACTCGGCCATCGCGAGATCGGCCTGCTGATCGGCGACGGTTGCGGCGGCTTGCAGGATGCGCGCTCCAACGGTTTTCGCGCGGCGATGCGCGCAGCGGGTATCGAAGCCGACGCCGCCGCGGTCTTGCAGATTCGCGATTCGATCGACGCCGGTTACGCCGCCTGCATGCAATTGATGGCGAATCGCCCGCACCTCACGGCGATCTTCGCCACCAACGATCTGCTGGCGATCGGCGCCGCCCAGGCGTTGATCACCTTGGGCCGCGCGGTGCCCTCCGATGTCTCGGTGATCGGCATCACCGACATTCAACTGGCGCACCAGGTGCACCCTGCGCTGACCACCGTCGCGATCCAGACGACGTCGATTGCGGAGTTGTCGGTGGAGAGTCTGATCCGGTTGATTCAGGCACCTGGCCAGCAAGCGTCGATGGTGCTCGCGCCACCGCCTCAGCTGGTAGTGCGGGCCTCGACAGGACCGCGACGCAGCCATTGAACCTGGCCCTGTCGCAACACGTGGATGACCTACGAGCGAGGGAAAATTTTCACCTCCATTCAGGTCATCGCGCACGGCAC
This sequence comes from Paraburkholderia sp. BCC1884, assembly GCF_900996225.1. Classification (GTDB taxonomy): domain Bacteria; phylum Pseudomonadota; class Gammaproteobacteria; order Burkholderiales; family Burkholderiaceae; genus Paraburkholderia. Next base: position 16,263 of record NZ_CAAJGL010000156.1, read on the forward strand.
GAAATCCAGTATCCTGACCGTTCCACTGTCCCCCGACGGCTCAGGCTCTGTTCACATGAATCTATCTTTCGAAGTCCTGCAAGCGCTCGATGCAATCGACCGCACCGGCACGTTCGCGAGTGCGGCTGAAACGCTGCACAAGGTGCCCTCGTCGTTGTCGTATCTGGTCCAGAAGCTCGAGCTCGACCTCGACGTCAAACTGTTCGACCGCACGGGCCGACGCGCCACGCTTACGCACGCGGGCCGCGTGGTCGTCGAAGAAGGACGCCGTCTGCTGCAGGCAGCGGAAGATCTCGAATGCAAGGCAAAGCGGGTGCAAAGCGGCTGGGAGTCCGAGCTGCACGTCGCGATCGACGAAATCATTCCTTTCGAGCTGCTTTGGCACCACGTCGAGGCGTTTTACGATCTGAAGCTGGACACGCGGCTGTGTGTATCGAAAGAAGTGCTCGGTGGGTCGTGGGACGCGTTGTTGACGCGCCGCGCCGATCTGATCGTCGGCGCAGCGGGCGAACCGCCGCCCATTCCGAATCTGGTCGCGCGGCCGATCGGCTCGCTGCGTCACGTGTTCGTGGTGGCGCCGGACCATCCGCTCGCCAGCGCACGCGAGCCGCTGATGATGGACGAGGTCGCGCGCCATCGCGTGGTCGCGATCGGCGACACGTCACGCAAGCTCGCGCCGCGTACCATCGCGATCGCCCCCAATCAGGAAGTGCTCACGGTGCCCACGCTCGAGGCCAAACTCTCCGCACAGATCAGAGGGCTCGCGGCGGGCACGATCCCCGAGTGTCTCGCCCTCGAACCCATCAAGCGTGGCGAACTGGTCAGAAAGGAAGTGATCGGTATGCGTGACGTCACGCATTTCTATCTGGCGTGGCGCGACGACGAAGGTGGCAAGGCGCTGAACTGGTGGGTCGAACAACTGGACCAGCCGGACCTCATCGACAAGGTCGTGCAGCAGCGCATGGTGCACGGCTGAAGCTCAGCCTGGGCAGCGCTCGCCGATCTCTTCCGAAGGCGGCTCGCCGAATGGGCCGGCGACCTCGCCTGGCCACGCCGGTTTCGGCTTTCGCGCCGCTTCGCCGACGTGGCGGCCAGAGCTGGCATGACCTGCCCGTTGCGCCGGCGCGGCGGCCGACGCGCCGACCACTCGCAGCAGGCGCGTAGCGTCTTCGAAGTCGTCCCAGTCCAGCCCCTCGGTGAGCCGTTCGCACGCCGACTGCAACAGCAGCACGGCTTCGCCGCTACGGCCCCGCTCGTGCCAGAGGCGCGCAAGACTGGTCGCGGCGCGCAATTGCAACGAGCGGCAACCCTGCGCCAACGCCTCGTCGACGGCCGCGCTGAGACAGGCCTCGGCGTCCGTCGCCACATTGCCTGGCGGCGGCTTGCCCGCATAGCCCATCAAGAGCAATTCGCCGTGAACACGGCGCAGTTCGACGAGATACCAGTGGTCGCCGGTTTCATCGCATTGAGCAAGCGCCGCCACTACCGTCGCGAGCCCCTCTTCGCGTCGACCGGCGCGGCCGAGCATAAGACTGTACTGCGCGATCAGCATGGCGCGCGACGCACCGTATTCGAGCGCGTCGAGGTCGTCGAGTGCGGCGCGAAACGCTGCCAGGCGAGCGGGACCGGTTTCATCCAGCGAGTGCAGATATTCGTCGAAACAGCGACCGCACGCTTGCGAAACGCCGAGGCCCGCGCGCGCCGACACATCCTGCAGCAACGCAATCGCCTGCGCGGCGCGCGCCCGCTTGCCGGCGAATAGCGCCAGCGGGATTTCGGCTTCGACCAGCACATAACACGTGACGATGGCCTGTTCCTGACGGCAGGCTTCGGCCACGCACTGCGCCGCTATCTCGAGCGCCTGATCGCGCGCGCCTTGCAACCAGCGCAACCGCGCCAGCGTCGCGCGGCCGACCAGTCCCTGATCGATCGAGCGCCCGAGCGGCAGGCGATGTCGCAAGCCGTCGCTACGCTGCAGAAACTGACCGATCGACGCCTGCGCCTGCCGCTGATTGCCGACATAGTGCGAAGCGATGCCGAGCAGGCGGTCGGCGAGCACGGCATTGCTCGCGTCGCCCGTTTCCGCCGCGAGGGAGGCGAAGCGCTGTGCGAATGCAAGCGCGTTGCGCGCCGCACCGGACAACTGGCTCGCATTCCACATGCCCCACAGCGCGCGCGCTTCGAAGGTCGACTCGCCCAGCGCGATCGCGAGCGCCAGCACTTCGGCCCAGGTACCCAGCGTTTCCCGGGTCGGCCCGTTGACATACACGAGCGCCGAACCCAGCGCCGCCAGCAGTTGCATGCGCACGCGCAGATAGCGGCCCGAACTCGATCCTTGATGGTTGGCCGCGACGATGTCGAGCGCGCGCCGCGCCCACGCGCAGCATTCGTCGACCAGCGAAAGTTCATAGAGCAGCGCGACGACTTTCACCGCCAGCGTCTCGCCGAGCACAGGGTCGCCTTTCGGCGACAGCGCCCAGGACAGCGCCGCGCGCAAATCATCGAGCAGATCGCGCATGCGCTGATGCCAGCGGTCGGTGTCCGTCTGTGCGGTCCACGTGCCGCTGGCCGTGTCGCGCTCGACCAGACTCGCGAAATAGCGCGCGTGATTGAGCATGACGAGGCGCCGTTCGGCATTGTCCTCGAGTTTCTGGATGGCGTACGCGCGCGTGGTTTCGAGCAGACGATAACTGGCCTTGCTCGATTCCATGCGCGCCACGACTAATGACTTCTCGACCAGTCCCGAGATCGCGGCGATCACCTCGGCTTCGCCCAATGCGTCGCCACCCGCGATTGCAATGGCCGCCTCCATCGTGAAGCTGCTGACGAACACACCGAGCCGGCGCAGCGTCATGCGCTCGGTGTCGTCGAGCAACGCGTGACTCCAGTCGAGTGTCGCCTTCAAGGTCTGATGGCGCGGCAAAGCCGTGCGGTTGCCGCCCGTCAGCATATTGAAGCGATCGTCGAGATGGTCCGCGAGCGTCTCGATGCCGAGGATCGCCGCACGCGCCGCCGCCAGTTCGATGGCTAGCGGAATCCCATCGAGCCGGCGACACACCATGCCGGTCAGGTGAATGCTGTGTTCATCGGATGAAAAGCGTGCGTCCATGGCTCGCGCACGCGCCAGAAACAGCTGGACGGCGCTGCGTTGCAGAACGTCTTCGCTTTGATCGTCGTGGCCGGGCACCTCGAGCGACGCGACCCAATACAGGCTCTCGTCCACCACGCGCAGCGGCTCGCGGCTGGTCGCGAGAATGCGCAGCGCGGGGTTGACGTTCAGCAAGGTCTCCGCCAATTCGGCGACGGGGCCAAGCACCTGCTCGCAGTTGTCGAGTACGAACAGCATGCGTTGCTCGCCAAGCTCGCGCCGTATGCGCGCAAGCGTGAACTGGCCACTGGCCGCGCTCATGCCGATGCTGCTGGCAAACGCCGCCAGCACGCTGGCGGCGTCCTCGGCGGAGGCGAGCGACACGAGATAGACGCCGTCGGGAAAGTGTGCAAGCAGACTCCGCGCGACTTCGGTCGCCAGCCGGGTCTTGCCGATTCCGCCTGAGCCGATCAGGGTGACCAGCCGCGCCGATGCGAGGGTGAGCGCGAGATCGCGCATCGCCCGGTCGCGTCCGATCAGAGGTTGAAAATTGGCGGGCAGATTGTTGGGGATGGAGTGGCCGGGCATGCGCTCGACCATGCCACTGGGCATGCTTTCGCGTGGCATGCTTTCGCGCGGCATGCTTTCGCGCGGCTTATTGTCGAGAGACTTGCTCTCGCGCGGCTGAGTCTCACGCGGCGGACTTTCGCGAAGCGGACTCTCGCGAAGCGGACTCTCGCGAAGCGGACTCTCGCGTAGCGAGTCGGCATCAATGCCGGACGTCTCGCGCAAAACAAACCGGTAGCCCCGGCCCGACACCGTCTGTATCAGTTCGCGGTGCGTGCCCAGCATCTTGCGCAGGGCCGACATGTGCACCTGTAGATTGTTCTCTTCGACAATCGTGTCGGGCCACACCTGGTTGAGCAGTTCGTCTTTCGACACCAGGCCGCCTTTCGCGGCGATCAGCACGGTGAGTATGTCGAAGGCACGGCCGCCAAGCCGCACGAGTTGTCCATCGAGAAACAATTCTCGACTGGCGAGATCAACCTGAAGTGGGCCGATGCGAGTCATTGCCAGAGTATCCAGGGCGCAGCGGGTGGAAAAACCACTGAGTACCGACCGCTCAGCGTTGAGTCCCCGAAGTCTAGACCAATGGCGATTGGGCATGCGCGGAAAAAACTGAACCGATTGTTCAAATTTTTTGTACTAAGCCCCTTTGCCCCAAGGCCGTTCCAGGCGGCTGCGTCGCCGCACCGAGCCTCCCGCGCGAGGCTTTGTCGAGCGAGGCTTTCTTTAGCGAGCCTCTCTTTAGCGCACGTCGCCGTGCCATGCGACAGCAGCCATCACTTCGATCACGGAGGCGAGAATCATCGCGCCGGCGTTCGCCGGCACCGCGCTGCGCACTCTCGGTTTGTAGATCGCATCGTCGCGGCGGATCGGCGCGCCGCTCACCGCGCAGCGTCCCTTCACACGCGCACGGCAACTGATCCACACCTGATCGACATAACGGCAACGAGTGGCGTCCTGCCACAGCACGGCAATCGACGATTCGGACAGGCGCTCGATCACTTCGATCTGCACGTGAAGCGACGGCATCTGCATGGCAGCGCGATTGACCGGCCGCTTCAGATACGCCTCACCCTCGGCTTCGCTGCGATAACCGGCCAGCAGCCGGTTGATTACGTGGTCCCAGACCGGGGCGCGGCCGGCATCGAGTGCATCGCGCGTATCGAGCAAAGGTGCCGCGTTGTCGCGCGGCGAGCAGTAACTCTCGTGATGCATCCGCGCTTCCTGCCGAACCGCATCCGGACGTTGCTTCAAGGGCGTTTCGATCTGCATCGTGCTTCTCCTGAAGGACTTGCGCCTTGCCGCGAAGGCCGCCGCGCGGCCCCGCTATTCGTCGTGCGTCGACAAGCCGTGCGCGTGATGGTCATGGCCCCGGTACCGCCGAGTAGTTGACCGGCACCCATTCATACTGATTGCCGTTCTTTCTGATGTGCCCGAGGCCCGGGAAAGCAATATGCGCCGCCCCGATCAGATAACCCTTCTGCGCCGCGAGATTGAAGGCCATGCGGCGCGAGCGTTGCGCATCCGTGGCACTGGTGTCGTATTCGACCGAAGCCTTCGGATTGCGCAACTGGATCGCCGCCACATGCACGATATCGCCCCACACCAGCAGGTCTTTGCCGTCGCTCTCCACGAGATAGCCGGTGTGGCCCGGCGTATGGCCGGGCAACGCGACCGCGCGGATACCGGACTCGAGTTCGGGTTCGCCGGTGAAAGGCACGAAGCGTCCAGCCGCTTTATAAGGCGCCACGGTGGCGATGGCCGCGTCGAAGAACGTGCTCAGAAAAGCCGGGGCCGTGGTCTTGTTCGCCGGATTCAGCCAATAGTCGGCTTCGGTCTGGCTGACGCGCACTACTGCATTCGGAAATGCCATCGCGCCGTTCGTTACGATGCCGCCGACATGATCCTTGTGCAGATGCGTGAGCAGCACCTCGTCGATCTGCTCCGGCTGATAGCCCGAAGCACGGAGATTGGCGAGCAGCTTGCCGCAGCAGTCGCCATACAACACGCCCGCGCCGGTATCGATCAGGATCAGCTTCGAGCCCGTGTTGATCAGAAAGGCATTGATGGAGCCTTGCACCGGCGTCTGCAGAAAGTCACGCGTCAGATCGCGGGCGATCTCGGCCTTCGGGATGTCCTGCACCACCGTGTCGATCGGAAACGGATGCGTGCCGTCGGACAGCGCAGTCACTTCGAAACTGCCCAGCATGATCCGGTAAAAGCCCGGCGCCTGCGTTTTGACCTGCGGCGCGGCGGCCCACGCCGCCCCGCTCCAGACGCTCGCCACAACGCTCAATACGAGCATGCACCGCGTCAGCGCCTGCATGACCCATTTGCGTTGAATCCCTTTCATCATCTGATTGCCTCGATCTTGCCGTGTTGATGGAAAAAGCATAGCGGCCGATCGCTCGGCACACCCGCTAATTTTTCTTAAACGTCCTGAGTGGATAGCGTGGCCAGTTCGCTCAGATACGCGTGAATCTGCGCGACCACCGCCGCGCCGTCGCCGACCGCTGCGGCCACACGCTTGGCGGATTCCGAGCGCACGTCGCCGACCGCGAACATGCCCGGCACGCTGGTTTCCAGCGGAAAGCGCGCCCGTGCATTGGCGTGGCCATGTTCGCTGCGCGCAAAGCCGGTCACCACGAAGCCGCGGTTGTCGAGTTCCACGCCGCTCGATCCGAGCCAATCCGTCTTCGGGTCCGCGCCGATGAAGAGGAACAGATGGCGCGAAGCCAGCACTTCATCGCGGCCTTCGTCCTCGTGGCGCACATGCAGATGCGTGAGGCCGGCCTCGTCGCCTTCGAGCGAACGCAGCGTGCAGGCATTGCAGAGCGTGACGTTGGGCAGCGAGGCGATCCGGTCGATCAGGTACTTCGACATGCTCGCGCTCAGGTCCTTGCCGCGAATCAGCACACGAATGCTGCGCGCGAAGTTGGCGAGGAACACGACCGCCTGGCCCGCGGAATTGCCGCCGCCCATCAGCACGACGTCCTGGTCCTTGACGAGCTTCGCTTCGATTGTCGACGCCCAATAGTACGTACCGCGTCCTTCGAAACTCTCGAAGCCGGCCACCGTCGGCTGGCGATACGCTGCGCCGCTGGCGACCACCACCGTGCGCGCGTTGATCGACTGGCCGTCGAACAGCGTCAGCACGAAACGGTCTTCGTCACGCGTCACACAGGTGACCTTGCCGGGAATCGCCAGATGCGCGCCGAACTTTTGCGCCTGCTGAAACGCGCGCGCGGCCAGCGCCTGGCCCGAAATGCCGGTCGGAAAGCCCAGATAATTTTCGATGCGCGAACTGGCGCCGGCCTGCCCGCCTGGCGCGCGCTGATCGAACACCGCCACGGACAGGCCTTCGGTCGCCGCATACACGGCGGCCGCGAGTCCCGCCGGTCCCGCGCCGACGATCGCCACATCGTAGACATGCGAGCGCTCGAAAGTCGGCACGAGTCCGAGGCAGGACGCGAGTTGCGCCTCGTCCGGCGCGCGCAGCACATGACCGTTCGGGCAGAACACGAGCGGAAAATCGCCGGGCCCGGTGGTGATGCCGCCCAGCAGCGTGACGGCCTCGGGATCGGTTCGCGCGTCGATCACCATGGCCGGATAGGCATTGCGGCGCAGGAAACCTTGCAAGGCGACGAGGCGCGCATCGTCGCCGTTGCCGACGATGATTGGCCCGAGCCGCTGTTCGATCAACCCGAGCCGCCGCAGAATCAGTGCACGCATGATGTGCTCGCCCAGTTGCGCATCGGCGACGATCAACGCGCGCAAGCGGTCCGGCTCGATCACGAGCGTTTCTACATCGGTCAGCGCGACGCCGTCGATCAGCGCGGGCTTGCCGGAGAGTTGCGCCATCTCCGCCATGAAGTGACCGTCTTCGTGTTCGGTGACGAGCGTCGAGCGGCCGAAGCTGTCGCGCGAAAAGATCCGCACCCGTCCTTGCAGCAACACGAACAGGCCGAGCGCGACCTCGCCGGTCTGGAAGATCATCTCGCCGGCCTTGAACGACATCGGCATGGCGAAGCGTCGCAGGCTCTGGATTTCCGCAGCCGACAGGCGCGGGAACATCTGATGCTGGCGGTATTCCAGCGAAGAAAACGGCAGCTCGAGTTCGGACGGAGCAACCGCGCCGAACGATTCTTCTGGCGTACGCATATCAAAGACCTCTCTAATCCATCGGACGGGTGGCAGGCGCGCAGCCGCCTGCTACCAGCCGAATTTCAGTTCCGCGCCGACATAGTCGGCGTTGCGCGCACCCAGCGCGCGCAGCGAGGGCCCGACCTGAAAATGCACGGCTTCGAGCGCCGCGGCGAGATTCGCCGTCACTGCATAATCGGCACGAAGCTGCGTATAGAAGCCGGTCCAGCGACTGCCGTGGCCAGCCGTCCCCGGCACGACGGCCGAGCCTTGCTGGTACACCGCATCGGCGGTGGTTTCGCGCCATTGAAGACCGACGCCCGCGAGCAGCGAGAGCTTGCTGTTCGGTTTGACGATCAGCGTGGGCTTCACGTGAATCAGGTTGGCGTAGCCGGTGTAGCCCGCCAGCGCGAAGTAGTAGCCATTCGGAAAAAGCGGGTTGAAGGTACCGATCCGGCCATCGCCGGGATGGCTGTCGCCCGAGGCGGCGTCCACCTGAATGCCCAGACGCGGCGTCCACGGCACCGAGGCCAGCGTGTAGCCGGCGAGCGAACCCACCGCCCATGCGCCGATCGTCTTGCTGCCGACATGCCCCGACTGATACATCCCTTCCATGTCCCAGTCGATGTGATTGACCGAGCCCGCGTAGCGCGTATCGAACACGTCGCGATGCTCGTCGCCGGCCGCGTCGAGGAAATGCGCGTTGTTGCGGTTGTAGCGCGAGTAATACGCCGACAGGTCGCCCGGCCCGATGTTCTTGTGCTCCACCCGCACGCCGCTGAAGGTCAGGTCGCGATTGGAGACGTCGTCGAAATCCGAGTTGTCGCGGTATTGCACGGGCTGTGATGCGTAGGCGATCCAGCGCCATGGGCCGGTTTCATAGTCGGCCCAGATCGCGTCGAAGGCCTGCCGCACGTTCGGGCCGTCGCGCACGGACACGAAGCGCTGCAAGTCGAACGCCATCTCCTGACGGCCGACGCGGAATTTCACGGTGCCCGGTCCCAGCGGTTCGGTGATCGCGACAAACGCCTGACGCAGGTCGAGCGGGTTCTTGTCGACCGGCGAGACGTTGTCCTTGCCGTAAGGCTGCGCGCTCTCGAACTGCGTGAAGATCTGCACGTGCGGGCCGAGGTGCACATCGGCATGCACTTCCAGCCGCTGCAGCAGGTAGGTGTCGTCATGGCCCGAACCGAGACCGAAGAGCGGCGCGTCGTTGATCTCCAGCCGCTCGCGCAGAATCATGCCGAGCGAAATGTAGGCATCGGGGTTGCCGAACAGCGGGATATATTTCAGCGAATCGAGCGGCTTTTTCGGCACGCACGGATTGGCGAGCACCGACCAGTTTTCCTGCCAGCGATTGAACATGATGGCCGGACGCGCACAGGACGTGTCCGCCACGGCGGGCACGGTCGGGCCGGACGTCACGATCGCCGGGGCGGTGGTCGTGCCGGTCGTGCTGATCGTGCTGGTGTCGTCGGCGCTGCCGAGTGCGGTGTCCGCCGCCGAGGCGGGCAGCGCAGCCGCCAGCCCCGTGCTGAGCAGCAAGGCACGCGCGGCGCGCAGCGCCGAGCCTTGCCCTGGCCGCCCACGCGACTTCAGTGCGCGCAAGGCGTTCAACCGCCTGGGAAGTACGGGCGGCTTCGCGGCGGCGGCGTTACTCGCCATCGTGCACTTCGGCGATATAACCGCCCGGGAATTCGAGCACCGCCGTCTTGCCGGACTCGCTGCTATACGGCGCGTACAACACCTTCGCGCCAGCCGCTTGCGCACGCTCGAGCGTCTGCGCCAGGTCGTCGACGCCGTAGCCCGTGGTCTCACGTCCGAACGGGAACGGCAGCTTGCCGTCCGTCACGAACACGACCATGCGGCCGAAGCCCGAATTGATGCGGATCTCGCGGATCGTCTCGCCCGGACGGCCGATCACCCCGGCATCCGCACGCGGATTGTCCGACACCACCTTACCGTGCGAGAAGTGCACCCAGCGGCGCACGAAGTTGTTCGCTTCGTAGCGCGACACATACACGCGGTTGTCCGGCACGCTGTGCAGCGGCGCGTAGTCCGGCGCCTTGGTGTGCCAGTACAGCTGCATCGTCAGACCGCCCGGCCACTGGATCACCGCGTCCTTGCCGATCGGATCGTCGAAGCTGTCGACCAGCACGTCGGCGCCGGCCGCACGCGCCGCCTTGATGGCCTGATCGATATTCGTGACCAGATAGCCGGTGCGTTCATTGCCGAACGGAGATGGAATCGGCGTCTCGAAGCCGAACACCGACAGCATGCCGACCGGCGTCTGCACGTATTGCGAGGCCGTCTTGCTCGGCGTCGGCGTGACGGTGAACACCGCTCGCGGCGACGCCTTGCCGCCGAAGGTGGCGATGAAGCTGTTGACGAAGGCGTCGAGGTCGGCGTCGGCCACATACACGTGAGTGGTGTCGTACTGCGGGCCGACCGAGACATCGGGCTGCCGCGCGGACATTGCCGCTTTGCCGGTCGGAACTTCGGGCGGCCCGGCATCGGCATACGCCGACACGGCCGGCGCGAGGCCGACCAGGAGCGCCGCGCACAGGACGGCGAGCGGACGAAGGCGCTGAAGCGAAGAGAACATGTGATTACCCACTAGTGTTAGCAAGAGTTGAAATCTGGTACGCGCCATGAAAGCACCGCGCGGACAGCAAACGGTCAGCCGCCCTCTTTGGTGGCGCCGGGCGTGGCCGGCTTGGGCGCGGCGGCGCCCTTGAGCGGGTCCGCAACCTGCACCGTCGATGTCTGCGCGAACAGCTGCGCCTTGACGACCGGGATGGCGTGCTCGCCGAGCACCATGCCGAGCAGACCGGCCAGCGCGATCAGCGGCGGCGCCGGCGACTGCACCTTGAGCAGCCAGTAGAGCAGTCCGACGCCGAAGCCGACGCCCAATGAAATGATGTAGCCCATTCTGATTTCCTTTTGATACCCGTCATACGCGGCAAGCCGCGTCAAGTCGGCCAGTCCGAACCCAGCACCAACCCGCAGAAATTCAGGCGGCGGTAGTTCGGATCCCAGCGGTCCAGCACATCGGCATTGATGGTGCCGAACGTCGTTTCCGGCCGATTCGCCATACCCAGCGCGTAGGCCTCGATGATCTGTTTCTTGAAGGTGGATTCACGCGGAAACGCCTGCACCACGTCGTCGCGCTGTTGCGCGGTGAAGTCGTGATAGCCCGCGCCGCGCACGTCCATCTGAATCCCCGCGCTCATCAGCGCCACCAGCGGCGTCATGTGTTCCGGCACACCCGGTGTGGTGTGCAGCGCAATCGCCGCCCAGACTTCCTTGATGGCACTGGCGGATGCGCCTTGCTGAAGCATGAAGTCGCGCGCCTCGTTCGCACCGTCCACTTCGAAGCGGTGCGGCGAACGCGCATACCGTGCATCCAGCCCGGCGTTGTGAAACAGCGCGCCGACATAAAGCAGTTCCGCGTCGAACTCGCACTGTTCGCGATGACCCGTCAGCGCACCGAACAGAAACGCCCGCAGCGCGTGATGGAACATCAATTCGGACTGCGTTGCGCGGATCCGCCCGGTCGCGGCCCGTGCCATCGGTCCGTCGGGAAACTCGATGCCGGCAATGCTTTGTTTCATGTCACCGCCTCCCTCTCGGACTGGCGCTACGGGGTATCTATGGCCCGGCCATCCGGCCGGACCTCGCGATCGTGCGAACCTTCAGGAGCGCGCGAATTCCAGCATGTCCTGATTGAGCCGATCCTTGTGCGTGAAGTAGACGGCATGCGGCGCCCCTTCATAAACCAGAAACCTCGCGCCCTCGATCAAGGCGGCAGCCGCTTTGCCGGTTGCGTCGAAATTCACCACGGCGTCGCCGTTGCCGTGCACCACCAATGTGGGCACGTCGAATTTAGCGAGGTCCGGTCTGAAATCGGTTTCGGCGAAAGCCTTGACGCAGTCGTACGTGCCTTTGAAGCCACCTTGAAGTCCCATGCCGAGCGTCCAGTCGAGCATCTGCTGGCTCACGTTCGAACCGGGCAGTTTGCTACCGGTGAAGACCGGGCCGAATTCATCGAGGAACTTCGCGCGGTCGTTCAGCAGGCCTGCGCGGATACCGTCGAAGATCGCCGGGTCCATGCCTTCGGGATGATCTTCGCGGCGCATCATCAGCGGCGTGACGGCGCTGATCAGCATGGCCTTGGCGATGCGCGCCGTGCCGAATCGGCCGATATAACGCGCTACTTCGCCGCCGCCCATCGAGAAGCCGCCGAGAATCACGTCCTTGAGATCGAGCGCTTCGATCAGTTCGTGCACGTCGCCGGCGAAGGTGTCGTAGTCGTAGCCCGTCCAAGGCTGGGACGAACGGCCGAAACCGCGGCGGTCGTGTGCAATCACACGAAAACCGTGCTCGGCGAGGAACATCATCTGGTAATCCCACATGTCGGCGCTCAGCGGCCAGCCGGAATTCAGAACGATCGGTTGACCCGTGCCCCAGTCCTTGTAGTACAGCTCAGTCCCGTCGGAAGTGATGAAAGTGCTCACGTGAAACTCCTGATAGATCGCGCGGGTCGAGGCAGCAAGAGCATTGCCGACTGTCCCACACAGCGTAGCGAGTTAACCCAATAAAGGCCTTGGGGGATTCTTAAAAAGACTTAATCGACGGACGCACTTTCATTCCCGATCACAGCGCGAGGTCATGAAGACGCCGTACGCCATCGCGGATCCACTGGAACAGGCCGCCCGCGTTCCCGTCCGTTTCGGCTGGCGTGGCGAGCAGCAGTTTTTCGTCTTCGTGATGCTCCGAGAGCAGCCGGCACATCTCGTGCGCGACCTCGGGGTGTCGCGTGAGGATCGGCGTCAACGCGGCCTTGTCGAGCCGCAACACGACCACGCGAGTCAGCGCGCTGACCGTCACCGTGCTTCTGACGCCGGCGAGAATGCCGGACTGGCCGATCGAATCGCCCGGCGCGAGCCGCCGCAGTTCGACCGCGCTGCCGTCTTTCGGCACGGAGACCTTCGCTACGCCGCGCGCCAGAATGTGCAACTCATGGCCGCTGACGTCGGCGCCGTCGTAGATCGTTTCGTCGGCATCGAACTCGTGACGCGTGAGCTGCGGCGCGAGTTCGCCGATCTCGTGGTCGTCGAGCGCCTGGAAAATCAGCACGTTGCGCAGCAGGCGTTGCTGCTCGTCGCTACCGGCCAAGGTGGGATCGGCCACGGACAAGGGATGCAGCACGACTCCGCGCGACAGCAAATGCCGGTGCGCGAGATCGAACAGTTCGTTGCGCACCTCGACCTTCTTGCTGAGGGAATCGACATAGCAGACGATCTCGTACTCGATCGCGTCGTTGGTCGCACGGCGCACGCTGACGAGCGGCTTCGGATCGGTCAGCACGTTTTCCGAACTGGCCGCGGCATTGACGAGCGCCTGCAACACGGTGGCGGGACGCACCGACGGTTTGATCGGCAGCATCACGCTGATACCGTGAGTGTGCGAAGGTTGATTGGCGTTGACGATATTGGTGCGCGCCGCCACGCTATTGGGGATCACGACGATATTGCCCTGCCCGTTGAGCAGGCTCGTCGCGCGCCAGTTGCTTTCCACCACCTTGCCTTCCACTTCGCCGATGGTGATCCAGTCGCCGATGCGAAACGGTTCGGTGGCATTGAGCACCACGCCGGAAAACACGTCGTTCAAGGTGCTCTGGATCGCGAGTCCGAGTACGACGGCGAGCGCGCCGGAGGTCGCAAGCAAACCGCGCACCGGCAACTCCAGCACGAAAGCGATGGCACCCACCGCGGCCGCCAGAAACACCAGCGCGCCGAACACGTCCTGAAAGAGCCGCTCCTTGTGCCACGTTTCCGGCAGCACCGCGCGATCGAGCAGAATCGTCACGAGCCGCGCGCCTTGCAACCACCACACCACTTCCAGCACCTGCGCAAGCAGGTGCCGCAGCGGCTCGTCCGGCCAGGGCGCCGCGCGCAGCGGATTCATGCCCTTGCTGAACAGCACGAGGCTCGACAGACCGAACATCAGCGCCCGCAACGCGAGGCGCATCGGCTCGGTCTTGCGATCCATGAACCGCCATGCAAGGAAATCGAGGACCAGGATGCCTAGCCCGTACAACACGCCATCGTTCAGGGTCGGCATGAAGGTCCTCGTTCGCCTGGAAGCAGGAAGCCGCCAGATTCAGAGCGCGATAGCTGCAACACTCAGAACGCGAAGCAGCTGCATCCCAGGGCGCCCCAGAAGCCGTTCGAATCGCTGACCGGCACGTTCTTGCGCCATGCCCAGCCGTGCGCATGCGCATGCACGCCACACAGATTCACGCAGCCGTCCACGCAGGCCACTGCGGTCGGTTTGTAGCGGCTATAGCCGCCGAATTCCGCCACCGGCGACCACGACGGGCTGACCGGCAGATCGGCCGGCGCGAGCGGCTTGAAGTCGCCGTCCGCATAGACCACCTTGCCGCCCACCACGGTCATGACCGATTCGAGGTACTTGATGTGGCTTTCGTCGACCGTGAAGTAGTCGTCGCTCAGCACCGCGAAGTCCGCGAACTGACCCGGCACCAGCGCGCCCTTGCGTTCTTCCTCGTTCGAGAACCATGCGCTGCCCACCGTATAGCGGCGCAAGGCTTCCATACGATCGAGCTTGTTCTCGCTCGAATACATCGACGTGCCGCCCACCGTCTTGCCCGACACCATCCAGTACAGCGACACGAACGGGTTGAAAGAGGCGACGCGCGTTGCGTCGGTGCCGGCGCCGACCGGCAGGCCTGCGTCGAGCATGTGACGGATCGGCGGCGTGCGCTTGACGGCTTCTTCACCGTATTGCTGGATGAAGTACTCGCCCTGATACGCCATGCGGTGCTGGATCGCGATCCCGCCGCCGAGCGCGCGCACGCGGTCGATATTCTTCTGCGTGATGGTTTCGCAATGGTCGAAGAACCAGCGCAGTCCGTTGAACGGAATCTCGGCGTTCACGCGTTCGAACACATTCAGAAAGCGTTCGATCGATTCGTTGTACGTGGCATGCAGACGGAACGGCCAGCGATTGGCCACCAGCAGTTTGACGACCGCTTCGAGTTCGTCTTCGAGCGTGTCCGGCAGGTCGGGGCGCGGCTCCAGAAAGTCTTCGAAGTCGGCGGCCGAGAACACCAGCATTTCGCCCGCGCCGTTCACGCGCAGGAAATCGTCGCCTTCGCCGGGCCGGGTCATCTTCACCCACTTCGCGAAGTCTTCGATCTCCTTTTTGGCGTTCTGCGTGAACAGGTTGTACGCGATGCGCACGGTCAATTCACTGTTCTTCGCCATCTCCATGATGACGGCGTAGTCGTCGGGATAGGCCTGGTAGCCGCCACCCGCGTCGATCGCGCTCGTCACGCCGAGACGATTCAGCTCGCGCATGAAATGACGCGTGGAATTGCGCTGATCTTCCAGCCCGAGCTTCGGACCCTTCGAGAGCGTCGAGTACAGGAGACCGGCGTTCGGCCGGGCAATCAGCATGCCGGTCGGATTGCCGCGCTTGTCGCGCTGGATCTCGCCGCCCGGAGGATTGGGGGTGTCTTTGGTGTAGCCGACGGCGCGCAAGGCTGCGCCGTTCAGCAAGGCGCTGTCGTACAGATGCAGGATGAACACCGGCGTGTCCGGCGCGATCGCATTGATTTCATCGAGCGTCGGGGCGCGACGTTCGGCAAACTGGAATTCGTTCCAGCCGCCCACCACGCGCACCCATTGCGGCGCCGGGGTGCGGGCCACCTGCTTGCGCAGCATCTCGAGCGCGTCCGCCAGCGACGGCACGCCGTCCCAGCGCAACTCCATATTGAAGTTCAGGCCGCCGCGAATGATGTGCAGATGCGAGTCGTTCAGACCCGGAATGACCGTGCGGCCTTTGAGGTCGATCTGCCGGGTGGCCTCGTTCACGTGACGCATCACGGCATCGCGCGAACCCGCGGCGACGATGCGCCCGTTCGCCACGGCGACCGAGTCGGCGAAAGAACGCTTGTCGTCCTGCGTGGCAATCTTGCCGTTGAAAAAGACAACTTCGGCCGGCGTCGGCGCGGAAGTGTTGGAAGTCATGGCGATCCTCATTAGGAGCGCTCCGGTTGGCACGCGCGGAGCTAGTCACGGACAGCGGCCGCTCGTCGCGTGCCGCATCCATGAGGTATTCAGAAGCAGAGTGAAGCCCACATGCGGAATTCGAGACTCGATGTCTCGCCCTCGAATTCCGCGCGATGTGTTGAATGCGCTGCTTACTTCACCTTCGCCGGCACCGGTGCCAGGATTTCGTGCTGCTGAGCGGTACGCTGGGGCGCCTTGTGCACCATCGTGTACGCATAGTCGACGCCCATGCCGTATGCGCCCGAGTGTTCCTTGGCGATCTTCATCACGGCGTCATACGTCTCCTTGTGCGCCCAGTCGCGTTGCCATTCGAGCAGCACCTGTTGCCACGTGACCGGCACCACGCCGGCCTGAATCATGCGTTGCATCGCGTAGTCATGGGCTTCTTTCGAGGTGCCGCCGGAGGCGTCGGCGACCATGTAGATCTCGTAGTCGCCTTCGTCCATCGCGCACAGCGAGAAGGTGTTGTTGCAGACTTCGGTCCACAGACCCGCCACGACCACCTTCTTGCGACCGGCGGCAGCCAGCGAATCACGGACCTTCTGGTCGTCCCACGAATTCATCGACGTGCGTTCCAGCACCTTGTGATCCGGGAACACGTCCAGCAATTCGGGGTACGAATAGCCCGAGAAGCTCTCCGATTCCACCGACGTGATCGTGGTCGGAATGTTGAACACCTTCGCCGCCTTGGCGAGGCCGACGACGTTGTTCTTCAGCGCCTGGCGATCCATCGACTGGACACCGAAAGCCATTTGCGGTTGCTGGTCGATAAAGATGATCTGCGAGTTGGCAGGCGTCAGGACTTCGAGTTTCGGATTTGACATGGCGAGGTACGTCCTAATGAGTAAGTTGACCGGGGAAAACAAGCCGTGCTTGTTCGAAGCCCGGCGTGAAGAACTGAGACCCAGTCTAGCCATGCCGCCTGCCAGAGTCCTTGTCGAACTCCTTAAACCTTCTTAAAAAAATTGTGATCCCAGCCAGCAATGGAATAACGGCGCAGACGAGCGTGAAAATCACCAGCCTTCAGAAGAATTAAGCAATCTGAAGTTCTATACAGGCGTGCTCACCGTACGATTGAAGTCAGCGACATCGTGGCGGGCTTCGTCGCGCCCCGGCGTCCAATACCATCAAAAGACTGGAGAAAAAACTTGGCTAATCCATCGGGAATCACCTCGGCAAATCGCCGGCAACTACTGGTCGCGGGAGCCGGTGCAGCCGGCGCGGCGGTCGCCGCAATGGCCGCCCCGAGCGTGGCAATGGCGGCAGCGGCAGCGAGCGGTAGCGCCCATGCGGGCAATTCATCTCACTCACACGGAGAACAGCACACGATGAACACGGTTACGGTAAAAGACGGCACGCGGATCTATTTCAAGGACTGGGGCACCGGCACGCCGGTCGTCTTCTCGCACGGCTGGCCGCTCGATGCCGACGCGTGGGACGCGCAGATGCTGTTTCTGGTGCAGAAGGGCTACCGCGTCGTTGCGCACGACCGCCGCGGCCATGGCCGTTCGGACCAGCCGTCGTTCGGCAACGACATGGATACGTACGCGGACGATCTCGCCGCGGTCATCAACCACCTCGACCTGAAAGGCGCGATGCTGGTCGGCCATTCCACGGGCGGCGGCGAAATCGTGCACTACATCGCCCGTCATGGCTCCGCGCGGGTGGCGAAGGCCGTGCTGATCAGCGCCGTGCCGCCGCAAATGATCAAGACCGAAAACAACCCGAATGGCTTGCCGATGTCCGTGTTCGACGGCATCCGCGCGAGCACGGCGGCCAATCGCTCGCAGTTCTTCAAGGACCTGGCGGTGCCGTTCTACGGCTTCAACCGTCCCAATGCGAAAATCTCGCAAGGCACCATCGACGAGTTCTGGCGCGAAGGCATGCTCGGTTCGATCCTTGGCCAGTACGAATGTATCAAGCAGTTCTCCGAAGTGGACTACACGCCCGACCTGAAGAAGGTCGACGTGCCCACGCTCGTTCTGCACGGTGACGACGACCAGATCGTGCCGATCGACGACGCCGGCCGCCTGTCGGCGAAGCTGGTGAAGAACGCCACGCTGAAGGTCTACCCGGGCGCGCCGCACGGCATGTGCACGACCGAGGCGGACAAGGTCAACGCCGATCTACTCGCGTTCCTGCAGAGCTGATGCGCGGCAGGGCGGCGCGTGCCCATGAAACTACCGCCGCCCTGTCATTTATCTGTCTCACCTTTTTCCGGCTTTGTTGCCCGGCACAATTTCCCGGCCTTATTTTTTTGCGCTTTAATGCCGTTATCATGGTCCGGCCCACGTCGCCACGGCAGTTCGACGGGCTCGTTTTAAAATCCTCTGTTGAAATAGCCGCCAGGATTATCAAGCGATAACATATTGCGCCAAATGGCCGGATTTCATTCCAGATATAAAACAGACGAAATATTTAACTCAAAGACATACTGATTGCAGCCGATTAAGCCATAATGGCGCCCCTCGGCCCAACTTATAAGTTCGGGGTAAATGACGACACGCAGTGGACTGCAGCGCGACGAACCGAGGTGATGAACCATGTTCAACGACACACAGACATCCGCCGCCACGGCCGCACGATCGAAAGACTCATTAGGGTGTCTGTCGAGCCATCTCGGCCGGGACCTGGAACTCGATTCGGGCGAATTCAAGTTTTATCGCAAATCCACTCGCGACGATCAAACGAGCGCGGTCGCCATGCACGGCTCGGAACGAGGTTTTCTGATCGGTGTCGCGCTGGAAACCGGCCATCGCCGGCGGATTTTCTCGCAACACCGCTGGACCACCCACGACTTCGAACGGGACTGCATTTACATCCGCGACTTCGCGGACGACTATAAAGCCGACCTGCAAGGTGGCTTCGATTTCGTGCTGATCGAACTCTCGCGCGCGTTCATCACGAACGCTTCCTATGAGCGCAGCGGGTCGAGCTCCCCGAGGCTGTCGCCGCTGGCGGGCCCGAAAGACCCGGTGCTCGGCCACCTCGCGCAGATCCTGTCGCTCACGCTGGATCGTCAGAGCGAGGCGAGTGCGCTCTTCGTCGAGCAATTGGGCGTGACGATCGGCACTCACCTGCTGGATCGCTACGGTGAAACGCCTGGCCACGCCGACGGCGCGGGGCGCCGCTTGTCGAATCTGCAGGAAGCACGCGCCAAAGAGATGCTGCTTTCGAAATCGCAAGGCAACGTGTCGATCGAAGAGATCGCCAGCGCGTGCAACCTGTCGCGCAGCTACTTCATTCGCGCCTTTCGCGAAACCACGCGTCGCACGCCGCATCAGTGGCTACTCGAAAAACGCATCGATCGGGCCCGCGAGATGCTCAAACATTCGGACTATTCCCTGTCCGAAATCGCCATCGCCTGCGGCTTCTCGGACCAGAGCCATTTCACGCGGACTTTCTCGCAACTGATCGGCACGCCGCCCGGCAACTGGCGCCGTCAGGCCGGCCGCGCCTGACCGCACGAATAGACTTTCCTACAAAGCATCGCACTAACCGACAAGACACAAGGGGACCAGTCGAGGTACTTTCCATTACCTCGACGATGACCGTTCGAGCGTGCAGTCGCCGCGCGAGAACTGGCAGTCATCAGGCGGCGATCCGGCGGCGCCGTCGCCCTATTACGCTCCTTGTCCGGAACTTGAAAACGACATGATTGAATTAGGCCGCTTTCAAATCGATCTGGAAATGCGCACGTTGCAGCGGGACGGCGAGCCGGTGCACGTCGGCTCACGCGCCTTCGATATTCTTGCCGTGGTCGTGTCCGCGGGCGGCCGTCTCGTCACGAAAGACGAATTGATGAATGCGGTGTGGCCGCAAACCATCGTCGAAGAAAACAATATTCAGGTGCATCTCTCGGCGCTGCGCAAAATACTCGGCGCGGACCGCAATCTGATTCTGACCGTGCCGGGCCGCGGTTATCAGCTGGTGACCCGGCAGCCCAAGACCACGCCGGAGCGCGCCGACACCACCCAGCCTGCCACCTTGCGCCGTCCGTTGCCGTCGCCCAAAACCCAGCTGGTCGGGCGCGACGCCACCGTCCGGCAGATCCGTGCCCTGCTCAAGCATTCGCG
The DNA here is from genome assembly GCF_900996225.1 of Paraburkholderia sp. BCC1884. GTDB lineage: Bacteria > Pseudomonadota > Gammaproteobacteria > Burkholderiales > Burkholderiaceae > Paraburkholderia. The sequence continues at coordinate 36,236 of NZ_CAAJGL010000156.1, forward strand.
CGTTCTCACGCTGGTAGGTGCGGGCGGCATCGGCAAAACCAGTCTCGCGATCGAAACCGCCCGTCAGGCCTCGGCGGACTATCCCGAGCCGGCCTGTTTCGTGGAACTGGCCACGCTCATCAGCGCCGCCGGCGTGCTGGGCGCCATCGCGCAAAGCTGCGGTCTGGCCGTCGAGACGCCCTGCGCCGAGCAGATCGCCGCGGCCTTCGCGCCCGTGCCCACCTTGCTGGTGCTCGACAACGCCGAACACGTAGCCGACCACGTCGCGGAAATCGTCGAGGTGCTGGTGGCGAGAACCCATTCCCTGCGTGTGCTCGTGACCAGCCGCGAGCCGCTGCGCATCATGGCCGAGACACTGCTGCGGGTCGATCCGCTCAACGTACCGGCGCCCTATTCCAGTGACGCGGAAATCTTGCAGCAGTCCGCCGTCAATCTGTTTCTTCTGCGCTCGCACTCCTTGCAGCGCGAAGTGGCCGCGGACAGCGCGGAGCTGCAACTGGTCGGCGAAATCTGCCGGCGGCTCGACGGCCTGCCTCTGGCGATCGAACTGGCGGCCGCGCGCGTCGCGACGCTCGGCGTCGAAGGCGTGCACCGCCGGCTCGACGACCGGATGGCGATTCTCGCGGGCGGCTACCGGACCGCGCTGCCGCGCCATCAGACCTTGCGTGCCACCTTCGACTGGAGCTACGCGCTGCTGGACCCGGGGGCGCGCTCGCTGTTCAGGCGCATCGGCGTATTTGGCGGCGTATTCACCTTCGAGGCGATGTGCGCAGTGGTGTGCGACCCGCTGCTGACGGTGGCGAGCGCGATCAACGGCATCAGTGAATTACTGGCCAAATCGCTCGTCAATATCGAGTTCGATGGTCCGGTCGCGAAGTACCGGCTGACCGAGTCCACCCGCGCCTACGCCCTCGACAAGCTGCAGGCCGAGGGCGAGCGGCGCGAACTGGCGGCGCGCCACGCGCGTTTTTTGTCCACCTGCTTCCAGACACGCTTGACCCAACTGGTCGACGGCCGCACCCGCGTTGCCGCCCTCGACCACACCCTCGACGACGCCCGCGACGCCTGCGACTGGGCCTTCTCCGCCGACGGCAACCCGCGCCTCGGGATCGAACTCGCCTCCAACCTGACCAGCGCGCTCTTCGACGAAGGTCTGTTCGCCGAGTGCTGCACGCGCGCCGCCCAGGCGGTCGAGGTGCTCGACCGCCTGCCCGACGCCGCTGTGGACCCCGGCACGGAAATGCGTGTGCGCGCCGCATTGGCCTCCGCTTTGCCCTACGTCCACGGATCGATTTCGAAAGCGGCCAACTTGTGGCAGACCGTCTTCGCGATGGCGCTCACCTGCGGCGACGTGGACTTCCACGCCCGCGCGCTGTGGGGCCAATGGCACACGATGATTTCGCTCGGCGCCATCCACGAATCCATGACCTACGCGCAGCGCTTCCAGCAACTGGCGCGGGACCAGGCCAATCCATGGCACACGGTGTTCGCCGACCAGCTGGTGGCGATTTCGCAGCACTGTCTCGGTCGCCATGTCGAGGCGCGGCGCGCCTTGCTGGACGCACGCGAACGCTTTGCGCAACTCGAACACACTGCGCCCAATGGCGGCAAGCTCGCCGTCAATCCGTTGGTCTATTGCAATGGGACGCTGGCGCGCATCGCGTGGCTGCAAGGCAAGCCCGAGGAAGCCCGGCAAGTCGTCGACGATCTGATGGCGCGGGTTCAGCCCGACGTGCTCGAGCCGTCGCTCACGCACATGCTCGGCACGGTGGCTGCGCCGCTCGCGCTGATGTCCGGCGACCTTGGCCGCGCCGCCACGTATCTGGAGATCATGCGTTCACAGGCCGCGCTGCATCACCTCGATGTCTGGCGCGACTACTGCGATTGCCTTTCGGCTTACCGCGATCTGCTCAGTGGCCAGACCGAGCGCGCGCTGCCGCGGCTGAAGGCGGCGCTCGACAGCCTGAGGTCGCGTGGCTTCCGGCGGCTGATCACGCCGTATATCGTTGGCTATGCGGACGGGCTCTCGGCCACGGGGCGCACCGAGGAGGCCGGCGCCCTGCTTGAGCAAACGCTGGCCGTCTGCGAGCGCAACGGCGAAATGTTCTTCGTGCCGGAAATCTGGCGCGCCATGGGCGTCGCCGCGCATGCCGAGGTCAACCAGCGAGCGAATCCCGGTGAATCGTGCGAGGAATCACTGACACGCGCGTCCACGTGCTTTGCCAGGGCGGTGGAGTTGTCGCGCGCCCAGGGCGCACTCATGTGGGAACTGCGTGCCTCGATGGCCAACGCGCGGCATCTATGCGACCAGGGCCGCGCCGACGAGGCGCTCGATCTGCTCGAACGCCTCGCCTTGCACTTCGACACGCCGGCCGGCACCGCCGACATCCGGGCGCTGTTCGAGATGATCGACGCCCTGCGCTCGCGGCAAGGCCAGCACCTCAGCGCACGCAAGTGGAAAAGCCTGCTCGACCCGCTCGCGATGTGAACGCATCGCCACGTCAGAGCACGGCGAGCCAGCCACCGTCCACGTAAATGATCTGGCCGTTCACATAGCTCGACGCCGCCGAAGCCAGATACACCGCCGTGCCCACCAGTTCCTCCGGTTTGCCCCAGCGCTGCGACGGATTGCTGCTTTTGACCCACGCGTCGAAGGCGGCGTTGTCGATCAACGCCTGGTTCATGTCGGTGAGGATGTAGCCTGGGCCGATCGCATTCGCCTGGATATTCGCCGCCGCCCACTCGGCGCTCATCGCGCGAGTCAGCATCTTGACGCCGCCTTTCGCTGCCGTGTACGCGCCGACCGTCGCGCGGGCACCCTCGCTCGTCAGCGAACCGATATTGATGATCTTGCCGCCCGTGCCTCGCCCGATCATGCGCCGCGCCGCCTGCTTAGCAACGATGAAGGCGCTCGTGAGGTTGGTGTCGATCACGCGCTGCCAGTCGCTCAGTTCGAGCTCCACGAGCGGTTTGCGAAACTGGATGCCGGCGTTGTTGATCAGAATGTCGACCTGCACGCCCTTCGTGTCCCATTGCTCGAATGCTTCGGCAACGGCTGCTTCGTCGGTCACATCGAACGCCCGGCCTTGGGCTTCGAGGCCTTGTGCGCCAAGACGGCCGACAGCTTGCTCGACGGTGTCGGCGCGCGTGCCGTTCACGATCACGCGTGCGCCGGCATGGGCCAGGCCTTCCGCGAGCGAGAAGCCAATGCCGCGCGCCGACCCGGTGACGAGCGCCGTGCGGCCGCTCAGATCGAATAACGATGTCCTGCGTGTGTCCTGCATCAGCACCACTCCTTGTAATCGACGACGAAGGTAACGACGCGGGCGGGCGGCGCCCTGGCCACCCTAGCGCTCGAGTTCGACGAACAGCCAGTCCTGGAAGCTGCGCAGCTTCGGCAAATCGGCGCGCGACTTCAGCAGGTTCAGCGTATAGCCATGCACGGTGAGACCGTCCAGTCCAAACGGTGCGACCAGCTGGCCGGTCTCCAGTTCACGTTGCGCCAGCAACAGGCTTTCGAGGCACACGCCGAGACCGTCGACGGCCGCACTCAGCGCCATGAACGAGCGATCGAATCGCGGGCCGCGCCCGATATCCACGCGCGTCCTGCGATGCAGCCGCATCCAGTCGCGCCAGCCCACGAGACAGCCTTCGCTGTGAATCAACGCATGGTGCTGCAAGTCCGCCACGCTGTGCAGCGGATAGTCGCCCGCCATCAATGCGGGCGCGCAGAGCGGCACGATCGTCTCGGGCGGCAAGTCGAGCACCAGCGTGCCGGCGGGTTGCAGCTTGCGCGGCCCGTAGCGGATGTCGATATCGACCGCCTCCGAAATCAGATCCACTGCCGCCGACGACGCGTTCAGGCGCACGTCGATATCCGGATGCGCGGCGCTGAAGCGGGCGATGCGCGGCATCAGCCACTGCGTCGCAAAGCTCGGCGTGCAATGAATCGTGAGGATGTCGCTCTTCGCGACGCGACCGATTTCGCGCGTGGCCAGATCGATGCGCGCGAACGCCGAGGTGATTTCCTCTGCGTAATGCCGCCCCGAGTCGGTCAACAGCACCGTGCGATGCAGCCGATGGAACAGACGAATGCTCAATTGCTCTTCGAGCAGCTTGATCTGATGGCTGATCGCCGAGGGCGTGACGAACAGTTCCTCTGCTGCGAGCGCGAACGACGAAAGCCGCGCGGCTGCTTCGAAAGCCTGTATCGACTTGAGAGAGACGCGATTGTGCATGGCAGCAACAAGATGAATTCAATTCAACTATCGGCCATCTTAATTCGTTTGAGCGCGCGTGAGCAGCGGATTACGCTTGATTCACTGGCGGCGACATCAAAAAGCCGCGCATCGAGATCCCTCAGGAGACAGACAGTGAAAATCAGCGAACCCGTCCTACACGCCGAACTCGCGGAGCACGCCTATCAGATTCGCCGCAACGCGCTGCGCATGGGCGAGGTACAGGGCCAAGGCTATATCGGCCAGGCGCTCGACATCGCCGACGTGCTCGCCGTCGCCTACTTCCACGCAATGCGCTATCGCGCCGACGATCCCGACTGGGAAGGCCGCGACCGCTTCCTGCTGTCCAACGGCCACTACGCGATCGCGCTGTACGCGGCGCTGATCGAGGCCGGCATCATCGCCGACGAAGAACTGGAAACCTACGGCAGCGACGACAGCCGTCTGCCGATGTCGGGCATGGCGAGCTACACGCCCGGCATGGAGATGTCCGGCGGTTCGCTAGGCCAGGGTCTGACGATCGCCGTGGGCCGCTGCCTCGGACTCAAACGCAAGAACTCGCAGGCCACCGTCTACACGCTCTTTTCGGACGGCGAACTCGACGAAGGCGCGGTGTGGGAAGGCCTGATGTCCGCCGCGCATTGGCAACTGGACAACCTGATCGCGATGGTCGACGTCAACAATCAGCAGGCCGACGGGCCTTCCTCGAAAGTGATGGCGTTCGAACCGCTGGTGGAGAAGCTGCAGGCGTTCGGCTGGTTCGTGCAGCGCGTGGACGGCAACGATCTCGCAGCCGTGGTGGCCGCGTTCGAGGCGGCGCGCGCTCACCTCGTCGCGCAACCGCGCATCATCGTCTGCGATACGCGCATGGGTTGTGGCGTGCCGTTTCTCGAAGCGCGCGAGAAGAACCACTTTATCCGCGTCGACGCGCACGAGTGGCAACTCGCACTGCAAGCACTGGAAGCCGGGAGAACCGTATGAGCGCCGCCGCCCCGAAAGCCCGCCTGAAAACTTCGGCGATGATCGCCTCGATTGCCGGCGAAGGACAGATCACGCGCTCCGCGCCGTTCGGTCATGCGCTGGTCGAACTGGCGCGGCACCGGCCCGAGGTGGTCGGCATGACCGCCGATCTCGGCAAATACACCGACCTGCATCTGTTCGCCAAGGAATACCCCGAGCGGTTCTATCAGATGGGCATGGCCGAGCAACTGCTGATGGGCGCCGCCGCCGGCATGGCGCACGAAGGCGCTCAGCCCTTCGTCACCACCTACGCGGTGTTCGCCGCGCGCCGTGCCTACGACTTCATTCATCAGGCGATTGCCGAGGACAACCTCGACGTCAAGATGGTTTGCGCGTTGCCCGGCCTCACGACCGGCTACGGCCCGAGCCACCAGGCCGCAGAAGACCTCGCCCTGTTCCGCGCGATGCCCAACCTCACGGTGATCGATCCGTGTGACGCGCTCGAAATCGAACAGATGGTGCCCGCGATGGCCGATCATCGCGGCCCGGTCTACGCCCGCCTGTTGCGCGGCAACGTGCCGGTCGTGCTCGACGAATACGACTATCAGTTCGAAATCGGCAAAGCGAAGCTGCTGCGCGATGGCGCCGAAGTGCTGATCGTCTCCTCCGGGATCATGACCATGCGTGCGCTGGAAACGGCCAAGGCGCTGGCCGCCGATCGCGTCGACGTAGGCGTGCTGCATGTGCCGACCATCAAGCCGCTCGACACCGTCACGCTGCTGCGCGAAGCGCGCCGCCCGGGCCGCCTGGTGGTCGTCGCGGAAAACCATACGGTGATCGGCGGACTCGGCGAAGCGGTGGCCACCGTGCTGCTGACCAATGGCGTCACGCCGCCGTTCCGGCAGATCGGTTTGCCCGACGCGTTTCTCGACGCCGGCGCGCTGCCCACGCTGCACGACCGCTACGGCATTTCCACCGAAGCGATGTGCGACACGATCAAAGGCTGGTTGCGTTAAACGCGCGATTGACAGCAAAAACCGGAACCTAACGTAGTCACCCATAGCCAACCACGCTGCACACCATAAGCTTCATATTCAGGAGATCCGCATCATGTCAGAGTCACGTCTTCTCGAGGGCAAGGTCGCCGTCATTTCAGGCGGTGCGTCGCCGCGCGGTATCGGCATGGCGACCGCGCGCATGTTCGCGGCGCAAGGCGCGCGGATTGCCATCTTCGATCTGGACGAACAAGCCGCGGTGGAAGCCGCTGCGTCCATCGGTCCACAACATCGCGGCTATGCCTGCAACGTCACCGATCGCGGCGCCTGCCAGGCGGCAGTGGAGCGCACGGTCGCCGATTTCGGATCGATCGATATCCTGATCAATAACGCGGGCATCACCCAGGCCGTCAAGCTGCTCGATATCGACGCCGACAGCTGGGACCGCATTCTCGATGTCAATCTGCGCGGCGTGCTGTATCTCTCGCAAGCGGTCGTGCCGCAGATGAAGAAACAGCACAGCGGCTCGATCGGTTGCATGTCGTCGGTCTCGGCGCAGCGCGGCGGCGGCATCCTCGGCGGTCCGCACTATTCGGCAGCCAAGGCCGGCGTGCTGGGTCTCGCCAAAGCGATGGCGCGCGAACTCGGCAACGACGGCATCCGCGTGAATTGCGTGACGCCGGGGCTGATCCAGACCGACATCAACGCAGGCAAGATCAGCGACGACAAACGCACCGAAATTCTCGCCGGCATTCCGCTCGATCGTTTGGGTGTGCCCGACGATGTGGCGGGGGCCTTCCTGTTTCTCGCTTCGCCGCTGTCGTCGTATATCACCGGCGCGGTGATCGACGTGAACGGCGGCATGCTGATTCACTGACGCATTCCGGCAGGACGGGCCGTCGCCCGGGAGGACGTCGACGGCGATGAAGAGGCGGGCCAGCACGGCGAACGACACGTGCGGCCGCTTCAGCTTCAAAACTATAAAACGACCGACCATATTGGAGGCAGACACCATGACTACCCGTTCGAACGCCCCGCAGGGCATCAGCCGCCGCACCTTCCTGAAAGCCGGCGCAACGCTGTCCGCCGCCGTGCCTTTGTGGAGCGTCTCGCGACGCGCCATGGCCGCGCCCGAGTTTTCATACAAGCTCGCCACCGGCCAGGACCCGACGCACCCGGTGAACATCCGCGCGCAGGAGGCGATCAATCACATTCGCGAGGCGACCAACGGCCGCCTCGACATCAAGCTGTTTCCACAAAACCAGCTCGGCTCGGACACCGACCTGCTCTCGCAGGTGCGCAACGGCGGCGTGGAATTCTTCAACCAGGCTTCATCGATTCTGGCGACGCTCACGCCGGCGGCCGGTATCGTCAACACGGGCTTTGCGTTCAAGGATTACGACGCGGTCTGGAAAGCGATGGACGGCGATCTCGGCAACTACATTCGCGCGCAGATCGCCAAGTCGGGCATCGTCTCGGTCAGCAAGGTCTGGGACAACGGTTTCCGGCAGATCAGTTCGTCCACTCGCGCATTGCACACGCCGGCCGATCTGAAGGGCTTCAAGATTCGCGTGCCGCAAGCGCCGATGCTCACCTCGCTGTTCAAGGCGCTCGACGCCGGCCCCGCGCCGATCAATTTCAACGAGTTGTATTCGGCGCTGCAAACGGGCGTGGTGGAAGGCCAGGAGAATCCGCTGCCGATCATCGCCACCGCCAAGCTGTACGAAGTGCAGAAGTACATCAGTCTCACCTCGCATGTGTGGGACGGATACTGGATTCTCGGCAACCGCGCGGCATGGGAACGACTGCCGGCGGATATCCGCGCGATCGTCACGCGCGAATTCGAAAAGGCCGCCGTCCTGCAACGCGCCGACATCGCGAAGCTGAGCAGTTCCTTGCGCGACGATCTGAAAGCCAAGGGCATTACCTTCATCGACGTCGACCGCGAGTCCTTCCGCGGTGCGTTGGCCAAAACCAGTTTCTATCGCGACTGGAAAGGCAAATACGGCGACGAAGCCTGGGGCATGCTCGAGAAGTCAGTCGGAAAACTGGGGTAACGCGATGATCACGATCTCCTATTCGCACGAAGCACAGCACCGCTTTGCCTGCGCGCTCGACTCCGCGCTCGGGCATCTGGTGGAGATTCCCGCGGCCTTGCTGGTGCTCGCGGAAATCTTCGTGCTGCTGGCCGGCGTGACGAGCCGCTATCTGCTGCACGCGCCGCTGGTCTGGTCCGACGAACTGGCCTCCATGCTGTTTCTGTGGCTTGCCATGCTCGGCGCGGTGATCGCCTTGCGACGCGGCGAACATATGCGGATGACGGCGCTGGTCGGCATGGCGCCGCCGCGCGTGCGCGCGTTTCTCGACGTGGTGGCGATCGCCGCGCCGATCGCGTTTCTCGTCATGGTGATCGGCCCGGCCATCAGTTTCGCGCAAGACGAGTCGTTCATCACCACGCCCGCGCTCGAACTGTCGAATTCGTGGCGCGCGGCCGCTTTGCCGATCGGCTCGGCGCTCATGCTGCTGGTCGCCGTGGTGCGGCTCGCACGCGTCGGCAACTGGCGGCTCGTGCTGGGCGCCGTAGCTACCGTCGGCGCGTTGGTGGGGATCTTCATCGCACTCGGTCCGCTGTTGCGCGATCTCGGCAATATCAATCTGCTGATCTTCTTCGTGGGCCTCGTGGCGCTCGGCGTGCTGAGCGGCGTGCCCATCGCGTTTTCGTTTGGCCTGGCCACCTTCGGCTATCTCGCCCTGACCACCACGACGCCGATGCCGGTCGTGGTCGGCCGGATGGACGAAGGCATGTCGCATCTGATCCTGCTTTCAGTGCCGCTCTTCGTGTTTCTCGGCCAGCTGATCGAAATGACCGGCATGGCCGCGGCCATGATCGCGTTTCTCGCGAGCCTGCTGGGCCATGTGCGCGGCGGCCTCTCGTATGTGCTGGTCGGCGCGATGTATCTGGTGTCGGGCATTTCGGGCTCGAAGGCCGCGGATATGGCCGCAGTCGCGCCGGTTCTGTTCCCTGAAATGAAAGCGCGCGGCGCGAAACCCGGCGACCTCGTCGCCTTGCTCGCCGCCACCGGCGCGCAGACCGAAACGATTCCGCCGAGCCTCGTGCTCATCACGCTCGGCTCGGTGACCGGCGTGTCGATCTCGGCGCTTTTCACCGGTGGCATGCTGCCAGGGATCGTGCTGGCCTTCACGCTGTGCATCGTCGTGCAATGGCGTTATCGGCGCGAAGACATGTCGAGCGTCAAGCGCGCGAGCCGGGGCGAGATTCTGCGCAAGCTCGTGATCGCGTTCCCTGCTCTCGCCTTGCCGTTCGTGATTCGCGCGGCGGTCGTCGAAGGCATCGCCACGGCGACCGAGGTTTCCACCATCGGTATCGCCTATGCGGTGCTGGCGGGCCTGCTGATCTATCGACGCTTCGAGTGGAAGCGCCTCAAGCCGATGCTGATCGACACCGCGACGCTGTCCGGCGCGATCCTGCTGATCATCGGCGCGGCGACCGCCATGGCGTGGGCGTTGACGCAATCCGGTTTCTCCGGCCAGCTCGCACAGACCCTGGGCGCCTTGCCCGGCGGCGCAGCCATGTTCATGGCGGCCTCGATCTGCGTGTTCGTGATTCTCGGCAGCGTGCTCGAAGGCATTCCGGCCATCGTGCTGTTCGGGCCGCTCATGTTTCCGATCGCGCGGGCCATGCATATCCACGACGTGCATTACGCGATGGTCGTGATCCTCTCGATGGGCGTGGGCCTCTTCGCGCCGCCGTTCGGCGTGGGCTACTACTCTGCCTGCGCGGTCAGCCGTATTCATCCGGACGAAGGCATGAAGCCGATTCTCGGCTACATCGCCGCGTTGATGGTGGGGCTGATCGTGGTGGCCGCGGTGCCGTGGATCTCGACCGGGTTCCTGCATTGAACCGCTGAGGCGTGCCCCTCGCCGTCGCGCCCGAGTCATTTCGCTTGTCCGATTGATTTTTGATTGCCGCCGCCCCGCTTCGCCGGGACGGCGTCGAGGAGCCTTTTGCCATGTCCACGACCGAAGCGCAGCCTGTCGCGCCTACTGCTTCAGAAATGCCTGCCGCTTCCCATGCCATCCCGACAGCGCAGCCATCCGCCACCTTGCCGCTCGCCGACGCGATCCGTTTTCTCTCCATCGACGCGATTCTGCGCGCCGGCGAAGGTCATCAAGGCGTGCCGCTCGGCATGGCCGAAATCGCGACCGCGCTGTTCACGCGGCACCTCAAGTTCAATCCCGCCGATCCGACCTGGCCCGACCGCGACCGCTTCGTGCTGTCCAACGGACACGGCTCGCTGCTGCTGTACGCGCTGCTATATCTCACCGGCTATGACGCGATCGGCCTGGAGCAGATCAGGAGCTTTCGCGAACTCGGCTCGCATTGCGCGGGGCACCCCGAATATGACCCGGCGCACGGTATCGAAGCCACCACGGGCCCGCTGGGTCAGGGCATTGCCAACGCGTTCGGCATGGCCGTCGCGGAGGCGTATCTCGCCGCAAAATTCGGCCGCGAACTGGTCGATCACTACACGTACGCGTTCGTCGGCGATGGCTGTCTGCAGGAAGGTATCGGCCAGGAAATGATTTCGCTCGCCGGGCATCTGCAACTAGGCAAACTGATCCTCTGCTGGGACGACAACCAGATCACCGACGATGGCAGCACCGCGCTCTCGATCAGCGAAGACGTCGCCGCGCGCTTTCGCGTGGCCGGCTGGCACGTCGTCGAAGTCGACGGGCACGATCTCGAAGCGGTGTCGGCGGCACTGACGATTGCCCGCGCGGACCCGCGCCCTTCGATGATCGCCTGCAGGACCGTGATCGGCCGCGGCATCGCGCGCCTGCAAGGGCAGCGTGGCGGCCATAGCGGCAAACTGTTCCAGGCCGATGCGGACGCCGCCCGCGACCAGCTCGGCTGGCCGCATGCCGCCTTCGACGTGCCCGCCGCGATTCTCGATGCGTGGCGCGCAGCCGGACGCCGCAGCGATTCCTCTTATCGTGCATGGCAAGCGCGGCTCGCAGCATTGCCGCCGACGCAACGCGCCGAATTCGAGCGCGTGCAATGCGGCCAACTGCCGGCAGGCTGGCACGACGTGCTCGACGATTACCGCAAGCTCGCCCTCGCGCGCGACGAACCGCAACCGGGCATCGCAATCTCCGGCGAAATCAGCGACCTGCTCGCACCGCTGTTGCCGGAACGCATGGTCGGTTGCGCCGATCTCGAAGCACCGACGGGCCACAAGCGCCAGTTGCACGCTTTCACCGCAGACGATCGCAGCGGCGCCTACGTCCACTGCGGCGTACGCGAACATGTGATGGGTGCGATGGCGAACGGCATGGCCGCGCATGGCGGCGTGATCGCGACGAGCGTCACCTATCTGGCCTTCTCCGACTACCAGCGCCCCGCCATGCGCATGGCCGCGCTGATGGGCCTGCCGGTGCACTACGTGTTCAGCCACGATTCGATCGGCGTCGGCAAAAACGGCCCGACGCATCAACCCGTCGAGATACTCGCTTCGTTGCGCGCCATGCCGAACATGCGCGTACTGCGTCCCGCCGATGCCGTCGAAGCCGCCGAATGCTGGGCGCTCGCGCTCGAACATCGGCGCGGTCCGAGCACGCTCGTATTCGCGCGTCAGGCGTTGCCGCTGGTGCGGCGCGAATACAGCGCGGAGTCCCTGTCGCGACGCGGCGCCTACGTGCTTGCGCAGGCCGACCAGGGCGCGCGCGCGGTGACCTTGCTCGCAACCGGTTCCGAAGTCGCGCTGGCTTTGGCGGCACGTCGTCAGTTGCAGGAGGAAGGCATTCCGACCGCCGTCGTCTCCATGCCGTGCTGGGAAATTTTCGACGAACAGGACGCCGCCTATCGCGCCGCCGTGCTCGGCCCCGGCACGGTGCGCGTCGGCGTGGAAGCCGCGCTGCGTTTCGGTTGGGACCGTTATCTCGGCGAACGCGGCGGCTTCGTCGGCATGACGGGCTTCGGGGCGTCGGCCTCCGCAGAAACGCTGTACGACCATTTCGGCATCACGGCGGCGCATATCGTCGCCGAAGCGAAACGGCATCTGTAAATCACCAGGACAGCACCATGCATAAGATCGTTTTTCTCGACCGCTCCACGCTTGCGCCGCAGATCGTTTTACGCGAGCCGCGTTTCGAACATCAGCTGATCGAACATGAGCGCACCGCGCCGGACCAGATACTCAAGCGCCTCGCGGGCGCCACGATCGCGATCACCAACAAGGTCGCGCTGACGGGCGAGATACTCGAACAGTTGCCCGAACTGAAACTCGTCGCGGTAGCCGCGACCGGCACGGATTGCGTCGACAAGGCGGCCTGCCAGCGGCTAGGCATTGCCGTGAGCAATATTCGCGGCTATGCGATCAACACCGTGCCCGAACACACCTTCGCTTTGATCCTCGCGCTGCGGCGCAATCTGGTGGCCTATCGCGACGACGTGATCGCCGGCGAGTGGCAGCGTTCGGGACAGTTCTGCTTTTTCACGCATCCGATTCACGATCTGGCCGGCACGCGCCTGGGCATCATCGGCGAAGGGGTGTTGGGGCAACGCGTGGCGGAAATCGCCAAGGCCTTCGGCATGCAGCCGATGTTCGCCGCCCACAAAGGCCGCGAAGGGCTGGGCCCGTTGTACACGCCGTGGGACGAAGTGCTGGCGACCAGTGACATCATCACCGTGCACAGCCCGCTCACACCGCACACGCGCAACATGCTCGCGATGCCCGAGTTTCGCGCAATGAAGCAGCGGCCCTTGATCATCAACACGGCGCGCGGTGGCCTGGTCGATGAACGCGCGTTGGTACAGGCGCTCGACGAAGGCCTGATCAGCGGCGCCGGTTTCGACGTAACAGCGAGTGAGCCGCCCGCCGACGACAATCCGCTGCTGCGCGCAGCGGGCCGGCCAAACGTGATTCTGACGCCGCATGTCGCGTGGGCTTCGGACGAAGCCCAGCAGAGCCTCGCCGATCAGTTGATGGACAACATCGAGCATTTCGTCGACGGTGCGCCGACGAATCTCGTGCACGGCGCGTACTGAAGCGCGCGCTAGATGTTGATCTGGCCGCCCATTTCCACCACGCGATTGGCGGGCAGACTGTAGTACTCGGCGGCTTGCGCCCCGTTGCGCGCGAGGAACGCGAACAGCTTCTCGCGCCACAACGGCATCGCCTTGCTCACGCCGGTGGCGAGCACGGTGTCGCGGGCGAGGAAGAACGAGGTGTCGGCGGTTTCATAGTGCCACTCGGGCATCTGTTTCTGCGCCAGTTCCAGAATGCGCGGCACGTTGGGAATCTCCGTGAAGCCGTGGCGCACCGTGATGGCGTAACAGCCGTGGCCGAGATTTTCGACCACGGCTTTCTGTTCGTCCGGCACGTGAGGGACATTGTCCGTCGTGCCCGCCATGAAAATGTTGAACTGATGCATGACGCCGTTGTGCTTCAGATTGTGCAGAAACGCGCTCGGCGCCATGCCGGCCACTCCGCCGGGAAACACAGCGGTGCCGTTCACGCGCGGCGGCGAATGGGAGCCGTCGCACAGCGAGTGAATCAATGGCGCGAGCGGCAGGTTGTCGCTGCGCATGCGCTCCATGAGCGTCTCGCGCCCTTTGTGCCACGTAGTCATCACGGTGAAGAGCACGCCGCCCGCAAGAAGCGGAAACCAGCCGCCCTCGAACACCTTGCTGACGTTACTCGACACGAATACGGCATCGACCAGCACGAGCGGCACGATCACGCTCGCACTCGCGAGCGGTCGCCAGTGCCACAGGCTGTGCGTGATGAAGTACATCAGCAAGGTCGTGAGCAGCATGGTCGACGCCACCGCAATGCCGTACGCGGCCGCGAGGTTGTCGGAAGATTTGAAGAACACGACGAGAAACACCACCGCCGCGTACAACGAGACATTGATGAACGGCACATACACCTGGCCGATTTCGTGCGACGACGTATGCACCACCGGAATGCGCGGCAGAAAGCCCAGTTGCACGGCCTGCTTGGTCATCGAGAAGGCGCCCGAGATCACCGCCTGCGAGGCGATGATGGTCGCCGCGGTGGCGAGCAGCACGAGTGGGATCAACGCCCAGCCAGGTGCGGATTGGAAGAACGGCTGCGCCACGGCAGCGGGACGTTCGAGCACCAGCGCCGCCTGGCCGAAGTAATTCATCACGAGGCTCGGCAGCACGAGCAGTAGCCAGGCGAGCCGGATCGGCTTTTTGCCGAAGTGGCCCATGTCGGCATAAAGCGCCTCGCCTCCCGTCAAGGCCAGAAACACCGAACCCAGCACGATGAACGCCGTGCCCGGCGCGTGCGCGACGAAGACCGCCGCGTAGAACGGCGACACGGCCTTCAGGATCGAAACGTGCGTGACGATATGCGACACGCCGAGCGCCGCGAGCGTGACGAACCAGACGATCATGATCGGGCCGAATACCTTGCCGACCGCACCCGTGCCGCGCTTTTGCAACTTGAAGAGGCCGGTGAGAATCACCAGCGAGATCGGCACGATCCACTCGGTGAGATGAGGATCGACGAGGGTCACGCCTTCAACCGCGGAAATCACGGAGATGGCCGGCGTGATCATCGAGTCGCCGTAGAACATCGCCGCGCCGAACACCCCAAGGGTCAACAGCACGTGGCGCAGTTTTTCCGGGGCCACGCCCGAGGCCAGTGCCGTGAGCGCGAGAATGCCGCCTTCGCCCTCGTTGTCGGCACGCATCACGAAGCTCACATACTTCAACGTGACGACGACGACGATCGCCCACAGAATCAGCGAGACGATGCCGAACACGTTCGTCTGCGTGATGCCGCCTGCCGCCTTGAGGCATTCGCGCAGCGTGTAGAGCGGGCTGGTGCCGATGTCGCCGAAAACGACGCCGATGGCCCCGAGCACCAGGTTGGGGGCAGCTTTGGTGGCGGCAGAAGACGAGGGAATCGCGGAGGAAGACATAGGCCTGTCGTAAGCTGACGAAAGAGCAACGGCGGTGGGAGGGCAAGGCTCGAGCTTGCCGAATCCTACCGTGGCTTCCTTTCAGAAGGCCGCGCGAAGCTGACGCGCGGCCTTCAGCGAGCAGTTCTGCTCACGCCGACGGATCGACGTGCGTCTGCTTACGTTGGCTTATGACAGGTGTACTCGAATTGCGCAAAGTCAATCGCGCCTCCAGTCCGCCGCCCACGCGGTTATGAAGCGTAAGCGTAGCATCCATTGCAAGCGCCAGTTGCCGGGCGATGGCGAGACCGAGTCCGGTGCCGCCCGTACTGCGATTGCGTGACGCTTCGAGCCGGTAGAACGGCTGAAACACCGCTTCGAGCGACTCTGCCGGTATGCCTGGCCCCCGGTCCGACACGACGATGGTCGCCTGTGCATCGGAGGATGCCGAGACCGCGACCTCGATCTGCGCCGCGCCGCCAAACTTCAGCGCATTGTCCACGAGGTTGCCGACGATGCGGCGCAACGCCTGCGGACGCGTCATCATCGGCGCGCCGAACTGTCCCTGCAGGGACACCGCCTGCCCGGCGTCGACGTAGTCGCAAACCAGACTGTCGAACAGCGCGTCGGGATCGATGCGGCAAGGCACTTCGGTCGCACCATGTAGCGTGCGCGCGTACGTCACGCCCTCCTTCACCAGCGCTTCCATCTCCTGCAGATCCTGGCGCAGTTTCGCGCTGTCCGACTCGCTTTCCATCGTGTCGACGCGCAACCGCATGCGTGTGATCGGCGTTTGCAAATCGTGCGAAATCGCCGCGAGAATCTGCATGCGCTCGGCCATGTACATCGCCATGCGGTCCTGCATCGCATTGAACGCCCGCGCGGCTCGCGCGACTTCCGACGGCCCGTCTTCCGGCAGACGAACCGCTTTCAGATCGGGGCCCAGTGTGTCGGCCGCTACCGCCAGCGCCTGCAACGGACGCGTGGCGAGCCGCACCGCCAGCCAGCAGCACGCCACCAGCACCACCAGTTGCAGCAGCATCACGAGCGGCAGCCAGCCCGACAGCGGCGCGCCCGACATGGGATGCATGTCGATGGTCAAGGGCGTGCCGTCGTTGAGTTTCAGATGGACTTGCAGACGCTCACGATCGCCCGGCACCGCATTCACGGTGAGCGGATAGTTCGTGCCGATTCCCTCGGCAATGGAGTGCGCCACCCGCGCCGACAGACGCGCGTCGAGCGGGCCGCCGATGATGCCCGGCCCAAGAATGAACTCGTAGCTGCGCCGCGCGAGGCGCGGCAACCACTGCGCGCGTTCGTCGGCCGGCAAATGGTCGAGCAGCGCGACCGAGCTGGCCACCTCGCGCTCGATGTAACCCATCATCACATTGGTCATGGTCTGGTCGCGTTCGGTCAACGTGAGCCAGAACGACAAGGCCTGCGCCAGTGCGAGACCGATGAACAGAATCACCGTGAGCCGCGCGAACAAGGTGCGCGGCCAGTGCAGCCAGGCGCGCGGGTTCATGGCGCGTCCGCGATCACGCTGACTCCTGCGGAAAACACGTAGCCTTCGCTGCGCAAGGTCTTGATGTAACGCGGTTCGCGCGCGACATCGCGCAAGCGTTGCCGCAGGCGGCTCACCATCAGGTCGATCGAACGGTCGAACTGATCGGCCTGGCGTCCCTGCGTCAGATTGAGCAACTGGTCGCGCGTGAGGACTCGTTGCGGGTTATCCAGAAACACGCGCAACAGACGGTACTCGGCGCCGCTCAACGCGACCATGGTGCCTTCGGCATCGAGCAGATGGCGCGCGGTGGTGTCGAGCCGCCAGTCGCCGAAACTCAGCATCTGCACGGACTCGTCGACCTGCATGCCGGGCGGCAGCATGCGCGCGCGTCGCAGAACCGAGCGGATGCGCGCCAGCAATTCGCGCACCGCAAAAGGCTTGGGCAGGTAGTCGTCGGCACCCATTTCCAGACCGAGGATGCGGTCGGCTTCCTCGTTGCGCGCCGTGAGCATCAGCACGGGCACCGCGCGAAACTTGCCGGCACGCAGTTCGCGGCACAGCACCAGGCCGTCCTCGCCCGGCATCATCAGATCGAGGACGATCAGGTCCGGCGCGCCGCTCTCGAGCACCGCGCGCATCTGCCGCCCGTTAGCGGCGAGCGAGACGCGTATGGCATTTTTCTCGAGGTAGCCGGCGATCAGCTCGCGAATGCCGCGGTCGTCGTCGACGATCAGTATGTGGTCGGTCGTGTCCATCGAAGGGTCATCTCTTTTGACGTTTCATCTGCATCCGGCCGACGGACGTGCCGTCGGCGAGGCCGGCATCCAGCGTATACGGATCGCCCCCTTCGAGGCAACCGACGCAGGGCGCGGCGTCTGCGGGAGAAGGACCGCCGAATGGTGCGCCCGCATCGACGCGCGGCTTACGGCCTGGCGCAGATCGTGCCCGCCGTCGTCGCGCCAGGGATTCGAGCCCCAATTGAATAACGCGACGTCGAGCCAGGCGTCGCGACCGATTCGCCCTGCGATTTCTTTTACGCCTTCCACTCGTCAGACTTTCGACTAGACTGGATTCAGCCGGATTTCATCATGGACCGCGGCATCGCCTTGTCGTGGTCGCTATCGCATCACCCAATCTGTCGTGCTTCAGCGCATTTTTTTTTGATTCCGCTACTTTTGCATGAGCGCCGCGTCGGGCCGCGCCATCAATCTGGAGAACACAATGAAATGGAGCAAGCCTTGCCTGGTCTCGCTCGCCGCCTGTGCGGCCGCCGGATCCGCGCATGCCCAAAGCAGCGTCACGCTGTACGGAACGATCGATACATCCATCACCTTCGTCCACAATGCGACCGCGACCGGGCAAAACCTGTGGTCGCTCGGCAACAGTAGCGGCGGCGATCTGTCCGGCACACGTTGGGGCTTGAAAGGCCAGGAAGATCTCGGTGGTGGACTGAAAGCCATTTTCCAGTTGGAAAACGGTTTTAATCCGACAACCGGCGCATTGGGACAGGGTGGCCGCGAATTCGGCCGTCAGGCGTATGTAGGCCTCGCGAGCGACCAGTTCGGCACGTTCACGCTCGGGCGCCAATACGACCCGCTGGTCGACCTCGTCCAGGGGCTGACGGGCGATAACTACTTCGGCAGCACCTTCGCGACCGTCGGCGACGTCGACAACTACGACAACAGCTCACGCACGAGCAATGCCATCAAATACGTCTCGCCGGTGTTTTCGGGCCTGCAGATCGAAGGCATGTATGCGCTTGGCGGCGTGGCCGGTCAGACCGGTTCGGGCCAGACGTGGTCGGCCGCGGCTGCGTACACCGCTGGGCCGTTCTCTCTCGCAGCAGGCTATTTCGTCGCCGATAACGCATCCGTGACGACGCCGCTGCGGACCACCTGGGGCGGCACCTCGGACGGCACGTTCGACGGCTCGCTGGTCAACCTCGGGTATCAGACGGCGAAGTCGATCAACATCGCGCGGGTGGCCGGGCAATACGTGGCGGGGCCGTTCACCTTCGGTCTGGGCTACAGCAACTCGCAGTACAAGTCCGACGCGCAATCCGCGTTCGACTCGACGGAGAAATTCAACACCGGGCAAGGCTTCGTGAACTATCAGGCGACGCCGGCACTGCTGGTCGGCGTGGGCTACAGCTATACGAAGTCGACGGGCGATACGGGCGCGACCTATCATCAGGTATCGCTCGGCGCCGACTACAACCTGTCGAAACGCACGGACGTCTATCTGGTCGGCGCGTGGCAGCATGCCAGCGGCGAAACGCTCAATGCGGACGGAACAGGTGTGGTGAGTGCGCAGGCATCCGTGGGCTCGTATGGCTATCCGGGCACGAATACGCAAGAACTGGTCAGTTTCGGCCTGCGTCACAAGTTCTGAACGGCAGCATTGCGCTCCAATGACAATTCAGGCCGCGAGAACTCGCGGCCTGAATTCCGTCATGCCTCGCGTCAGATGCCGTCGCGAGCGAAATCCATCGCAAAGTACGTGAGAATCAGATCCGCGCCCGCGCGCTTGATTGCGCCGACGGTTTCGCGGCTGACCCGATGCTCGTCGATCGCGCCTGCTGCCGCGCCGAATTTGATCATCGCGTATTCCCCGCTCACCTGATAGGCCGCCAGCGGCAAACGCGACGCTTCGCGAATGTCGCGGATAACGTCCAGATACGCGCCCGCCGGTTTAACCATCAGGCAGTCGGCTCCTTCCGCCTCGTCCAGCAACGACTCGCGCACGGCTTCGCGGCGATTCATCGGGTTCATCTGATAGGTTTTGCGGTCGCCTTCCAGCGTCGTGCCGCCCGCTTCCCGGAACGGCCCATACAACGACGAAGCAAACTTGGTCGAGTACGCCACGATCGACGTGTCGCTGTGGCCGGCTTCGTCCAGCGCGCGGCGGATCGCCTGCACCTGGCCGTCCATCGCAGCGGAAGGCGCGATCACATCCGCGCCGGCTCGCGCGGCCACCACCGCCTGCTTGCCGATATTGGCCAGCGTCGCGTCGTTGTCGACGGTATGGCCGTGCAGCACGCCACAGTGTCCATGCGAGGTGTATTCGCAAAAGCAGGTGTCGGACATCACCACCAGTTCGGGTGCGGTGTCTTTACAGATGCGCGCCATACGCGCCACGAGGCCGTTTTCATTCCACGTGTCGGCTCCGATCTCGTCTTTGTGATGCGAGATGCCGAAGGTCATCACCGCCCGGATGCCCGCGCGCGCGTAGCGCTCGATTTCGCCGGCGAGTTTCGATTCGGGAATGCGCAACACGCCGGGCATGCTGGTGATGACGCCAAAGTCGCTCACGCCCTCTTCGACGAAGATCGGCAAGACCAGATCGTTCAGATCGAACTCGGTCTCCTGAAACATCGTGCGCAGCGTGGACGATTGGCGAAGGCGTCGCGGACGGACCGCGGGAAACTGACTTGACACGAGGTGCTCCCTGCTTCGCTCCCGGCACGGCGCATTGCTTGACTCAGGCTCGCCGTGGAGACGACGGGCCGGACGCACTCTGCCGGAGAGCATCGTTACTGGAGGCCCGCAGCCATACGGCAACGGACATGGACTATGAAGCTGTGCTTGGGTTCGCGCGCGGTGCTCGCGACGATTCAGCGACCCACCACGCCAGCAAGCTCGCCGAGATCATACCGCTCTCACCCGGAGCCTGCTGGGCGCGGCCGCCTCACGGCACCAGCAGCAGCGCCGCGGCGTAGATCACCAGCGACACCAGAAACGTCACCGCCGTGTAGCCCATCACGCGCTGAATGCGAATGCCGGCAATGGCCACCACCGGCACGGCCCAGAACGGTTGCAGCATGTTCGAGACGTTTTCCGCCATGGCCACGCCCATCGCGGTGCGCGCAACTGACGCATGCAGACTCAGCGCGGCGGGCAACACGAACGGTCCCTGAACGGCCCAGTGACCGCCGGCGCTCGGCAAAAGCAGCGTGATGATCAACGAACTCAGATAGCTCCACAGCGGCAGCGTCAACGGCGTCGCCACCACCACGAAGGTCGAGGCGATCGTCGAGGCGAGACCGGTGCCCGTCATGATGCCCATGATGCCGCCGTAGATCGGATACTGGAGCAACATGGAGCCGGTCTGCCGCGCCGCATTGCGGATCGAGTTGGCGTAGGCGAGCGGCGTACGCTGCAACGCGAGGCCGACCAGCAGAAAGATCAGGATCGTCGTGTTGATATCGAGTTCGAAGCCTTTGGCGTGCCACGTCATGAACAGATAGCCGCAGCCCATTGCGAGCAGAACGAGCGTGCCGAAGATCGAGCGCTCCGCTCGGCCGGCGAACGACGACACCTCGGCGTTGCGCGAATGGGCATCGGGCTCCGCGCTGACCGTTTCCGGCCGCTCGCTGAACCGCTGCACGGCGTCGTCTTTCGGGTGCATCCAGATGAAGATGCCGGTCATGACGACCACCACCAGAATCGTCGGGACCAGCACGAACGGCGCGAAGACCGTTTGGCTCAACGGGATCACATGCCCGGTCGCCTTTTCCGCGAGATTGAGCGCATTGCCGGGCGACGCCTGCGAGAGTGCGATGGAACTCGACAAACCGCTATTGCAGACGGACCACGCCGAGTAGCTGCCCGCCACGAGCCATGCAAAATCCACGTTGACGCGCTTGGCGATTTCCCGCGATAGCAGCGCGCCGACGATCAATCCCAGCCCCCAGTTCAGCCACGCCGCCAGCGCAACGAATGGAAACACCAGCAACGCCGCGCGCGCGGGCGTTTTCACATTCGCGACCATCGCCTTCAGGCCGCGCTGCACGAGCGGCGCCTCGGCGATCGCATAGCCGGTGCAAAGAATCAGGATCATCTGCAGCGCGAAGCCGAAGATCCCGAAGACGCCCGTGTACCACGAGTTGAGCATGACCGGAATCGATGCGTGGGGCGCAAACGCAAACGCGAGCAGCATCACCAGTACCGTGAGTCCGATCGACAGCACGAACGGGTCCGGCATGATCTGTTCGAAGACATACACCATGGCGCCGACGACGCGGTTGGCGGAACCTGTCTTGTGAGCGGGATTGATTGCGGGGGGAGGCGTGGAATTCATGCTTTTGACCTGATGAGACGTTCTTGTAGCAACAGCGGCGCCGTACCGGCGCTCACTTCATTTGTGCAACGACTGCGCCTGCTGCCATGCGAGCGCAGCCACACGTTCGAGCCGCGCCGACATGATCTGGGCGTCCGCACTCGCTGCCGTGCCACGCGCCACGCGGCCGCGAATGCCGTGCAGGATCGCCGCGAAGCGGAACAGATTGAAGGCGACGTAGAAATCCAGATCCGGGATGCCGGTTCGTCCGGTACGACGGCAATAGGCAGCCACATAGCCGGCCTCGCTGGGCAACCCGGCTGCCTCAAGGTCGACGCCGGCCAGACCGCCGAGAATGTCGCTCGGCATGCGGAACATCATCGCGTGATAGGCGAAGTCGGCAAGCGGATGGCCCAGCGTCGACAGCTCCCAATCCAGCACGGCGATGACACGCGGTTCCGTGGCGTGGAAGATCACGTTGTCGACGCGAAAATCGCCGTGCACGATCGAGGTTTCGTCGGCGGCGGGAATGTGTTCGGGAAGCCATTGCGCGAGCCGGTCCATGTCGGCATTGCGGCCGGCCTGCTCGTCCTGCTGATACTGACCGGACCAGCGCGCGACCTGGCGCTCGATATAGCCGCCAACCCGGCCGTAGTCGCTCAAACCGATCGCCACCGGATCGACGAGATGCAGCTTTGCGATGGTGCCGTTCATCGCGTCCATCAACTGCGCTCGCGAAGCAATCGGAGCGGACGAGAAACTCGCATCCCAGAAGATGCGCCCCGCCACCATGTCCATGACATAGAACGCGCTGCCGATCACCGAGTCGTCGGTACACAGGCCATGCACATGGGGCACGGGAAAATCGATCGGTTCCAGCGCGGCGACCACGCGCGCTTCACGCTCGATCGCGTGCGCGCCTTTGAGCAAGGGTCCGGAAGGCTTGCGACGCAATACGTAATCGCCCGTTGGGGTACGCACGCGATAGGTCGGATTGGACTGGCCGCCTTTGAACTGCTCCACCTCGATCGGGCCGTCGAAACCGGCGACATGCTGCTTCATCCAGGCGCCAAGCCGGGCCTCGTCGAACCGATTGCGCGGCGACACCGCTACCGTGCCGGACTGGTCGGGGATGTCGCTCATCATCGCTCTCCTGGCGTCGCGGCGAGCGTCTGCCGCTTGATGGCTTTGGCAATCGACCATTTGTGCACTTCCGTCGGGCCGTCGTAAATGCGAAACGCGCGAATCTCGCGAAACACCTGTTCGACGATGGTGTCGCCCGATACTCCCGTGCCGCCCATCACCTGAACGCAGCGATCCGCCACCCGGAACAGCGCGTCCGACACCGAGGCTTTCGTCATCGAACTTTCGAGCGTGCCGAGCGAACCGCTATCGAGAATGGATGCACACCAGTCGATCATCAATTCCGCCTGCTGGAGGTCCATGAGATTTTCCGCGAGCATGAAGCCGACGCCTTCATGGTCGATCAGCAGTTTGCCGAACGACTTGCGCCGACACGCGTACGCCGTGGCGATTTCATTGGCGCGCGTGGCCGCGCCATGCCAGCGCATGCAATGCGACAGCCGGGCGGGCGAGAGACGCACTTGCGCATAGCGAAAGCCTTCGTCCACTTCGCCCAGCACGTGATCGTGAGGCACCCGTAGACCGTCGAGGCAAACGACGGCGTGGCCGCCTGGCATCGAACTATCGATGGTGTCGAGGATACGCTCGATCCGTACCGCGGGATGCGGCAGTTCGACGAGAAACATGGTGGCTTTGACCGCCTCCGCCGAACCGGTGCGCGCCATCACGATACCGGTTCGCGCGCCGGCGGCGCCCGTAATGAAGGCCTTGCGTCCGTGGATGACCCAGCTATCGCCATCGCGCCCGGCGGTGGTTTGCAGCATCGACGGATCGGAGCCCGCCCCGCCTTCGGCCGACGGTTCGGTCATGAAGAACGCGGAGCGCGCGGTGCCGGCGATCAGCGGCGCGAGAAAGCGCGCCTGTTGCTGCGGCGTGCCGATCTTGCCGAGCAGATACATGTTGCCCTCGTCCGGCGCCGCCGTGTTCAACGCAAGCGGCCCGAGCGGCGAGAGGCCCGAGCGCTTGAGCACGGCAGCCGTTTCGAGTTGCGTCAGATGACTGCCGTCCGCGCCGATGTGCGGCGTCAGAAGTCCGACCTCGCGCGCCTTGGCCCGCAGTTCGTCGACCAATGCATCTTCCGGGCCGTGACTCGTGCGGCGCGGATCGGATTCGTAAGGGATCACGACCTCGCGCACGAATTGCTCCACGCGAGCGGCAATCTCGATGCCGCGCTGCGTTCCGACTACGCTCATGCTGCTCATGGTCCTTTCGTCTCCATCAGGCATATTGTAGGATTGGATTGTAGGACAATTATCCGAAGCACGCACAGCTTACAATCGTGCTACGAATGACGACGCGCCAATGCGTCACGACACGAAACGGGCGGATGCGCCCCGTTCGGAACGACCTTTTCTTATGCCCAAAGCCAGCCAGACCACCGCGCAATCCGACGCTCGAAACCCACCGCGGCAGTCGCCGGCCAGCGCGTCGGACCTCGTTTTCATGGGGATCGTCAGAGGACTCGAGCGACACACGTTCGTGCCCTCGCAGCGACTCGTCGAGGCGGACCTCGCGGAACAGTTCGACGTCGGCAGGAATTCGGTGCGCGAAGCGCTGCAGAGACTGGCCGCCGAAGGCATTGTCGAGCTGAATCGTCACCGCGGTGCGTCGATCCGTTCGCTTTCGCTGCAGGAGGCCAGAGATGTGATGGAGGTGGCGGAACTGCTGACCGGTTTGCTGGGCCGCGCCGCCGCTCGTCATGGGAAACGCTCGCCGCATGCGGCCGAGCTTCGGCTAGCGCTTGCCGATATTGCAAGCGAGCGTGTCAGATCGAGTAGCGAGGCGTTCAGCAAAGCGCGCCGTAATTTCTATCGTGCTCTGCTCGATATCGCGGCGAACCGGGAACTGAACCGTCTGTTTCCCGCCGTTCAGATGCATGTCGTGCACGCGCAATATCGCACGCCGGAACTACTCGAGATGCGGATCGTGGACTATGCCCGCATCGGCGCGGCGGTCCTCGCGGGCGACGGCAAGAAAGCCGAGGCTGCCGGCATCGACCATGTGCGGCACGTGCGCGAGGCGATCGAGCGTGTCGCGACCGGCATGGCGGATTGAACGGACGTCAACGGTTACGCAGCGCCCGGCGCAGTAACGCGCTCAGCGCCACCGTTTTCAACACACATTCCCCCAGCGACAGAGCGAAGCCCAAGGGGAAAATCCGCAATTCGGCGGGCAGGCTGAAGCCGACCGCCACCACGCTCAGCGCACTGAGGAATCCGTAGACCAGTAACGCCGTGCGATTCCGCAAGAGCACGAGCGCGATCAAACCGATCCATAAGACCTTGCTCAGCAGGCACGCCGCCACCTCGGCGCCCCATGGCACACCCCAGACTTCGAACGGCGCTTCCACCAGCGACCAGATGCCCGTGGCGATTACGCCGAGCACGAGCCACCGGCCCAGGGGCGCAGCGACCGAAGTGCGCGGTCCGGTTGCCGACCATGGCGACGCAAACTGCGCGTGACCCAGTTCGAAGCCCAAATCGGTTTCCATCTTTTCCATGAGAATCTCGCTAGCCGAACGCATCGTTTGCGGGGAATGTGCCCTTACCTGAACGGTAGAACATCCTTGCTCCGCCGCCTATCCGACAAACGTTTGCCAGTCGTCCCCATTGGTTGGTGCGACCTATACGAAGGTTTAGCTCGTGGGCAAAATCGCAGCCTAGAGTTCGAGTACCAGTCGCTTTCCGGCAGCGCGCGAGCAACAGGTCATCATCCGCGTATGGGATTGCCGCTCGCCGCGGGTCAACACCACGTCGCGATGATCGACCTCGCCCGCCAGCACGCGAACTTCGCACGAGCCGCATAGGCCTTCTTCACAATCGCTCTGAACGTCCACGTTTGCTTTGCGCAGCGCGGCGAGCAGCGTTTGATCCGCCGGCACCATCACGACCAGACCCGAGTCCTTCAATTCGACCTCGAAGGCGTGCTCGTTGGCGGGGTCGAGCGCGCCGAGCTTCGATTCGAAATGCTCCACTTTCAGCGCGTCGTCGGGCCAGCCCGCGCTGGCTTCCTGCAGCGCATCGAGCATGCGAACCGGGCCGCATGCATAGACCTGGGTGCCTGCGTCCACCTTCAGCGCGCCGAAATCATGGCGAGTGCCTTCCTGCGATACATAGACCTGCAACCGATCGCCGTGCAACGCGATCAGCGCCGGCAATAAGGCCATCGAATCCCGCGCGCGTCCGCTGAAGTGAATCTCGTAGTCCAGGCCGAGTGTTTTCGCGCGGCGCGCCATTGCGCTGATCGGCGTGATGCCGATGCCACCCGCGATCAGAATCAGCTTCGTCGCCGTTTCGTCGAGACGGAAGTGATTGCGTGGCCCGCGAATCCGCAACTGCGCGCCGATCTGAAGGTGGTCGTGCATCCATTGCGAACCGCCGCGGCCTGGCGACTCCCTGAGCACGGCGATGTCGAACACAGCCGTATTCGCAGGATCGCCGCACAGCGAGTATTGACGCGAGATTCCGGTCGCGCCACATGCGACATCGATGTGCGAGCCCGCACTCCAGCGCGGCAGCGGCCGTCCATCGGGCGATGCCAACGTCACGCGCACGATATCGTGCGCCTCGCGCGATAGCGACGTGACCACCACCGGCCGGCTGATCGCATGCGCCGACGGTTCGCCGATCCGCACCGAGCCGCGCGATTCGAGCACGGCGGGATCGCGTCGCTCGGGATTCATCGCCGGGTCCCATTCGACCCGCAGATGTTCCGGGCCACGGAACGAGGTATTCGGCACGTAACTGAAACGTTGCTCGGCGAGCCGCATGTGCGGCAGACGTCGCGTGAACTCTTCGAGGAAGATCTGCATCTCCATGCGCGCGAGGTTCTTGCCCATGCACTGATGCGAACCGTAGCCGAAGGTGAGCTGGTCGCTGGCGTTCTCGCGGCGAATATCGAACAGATCGGCGTCGGCGAACTGGTGCTCGTCATGATTGGCCGACGACGTGACGATCAGCAGCTTCGATCCCGACGGAATGTCGATCCCCCCGATCACCACGTCACGCGTGGCGAGACGCCGCCACGCCGCGACCGAACCGTTGTGCCGCAAGCACTCTTCCACGGCATTCGGAATCAGGCTCGGGTCTTCGCAGATATCGCGCCATGCCTGGGGATGCTCGAGCAGCAGCTTCATGGCATTGGCCGTGGCGTTCGCGGTGGTCTCGTGCGCGGCGACGATCCCCGCCATCATCATCGAATGCAGATAGGAGTCGGTCACGACGTCCGGCAGTTCCTTCTGCTTGCGAATGCCGTATTGCATCCAGCCGGGCGCGTCGGGATTCTGGCGCATCTTGTCGAGCACCTTGCCCGCGAACGTCCAGAATTTGCCCACGGCATGCGCGACGGCCACCTGTTCTTCGGGCCTGGGACGGCCCCACGTGTTGACCGTGTGCGCAATCGAGTATTCGCGCAGCGTGTCCATGTCCTCTTCCGGCACGCCGAGAAAATGCAGCGCGACGGTCAGCGGCACTTCCCACAGCATCTGGTCGACGAGATCCGCGCGGCCGTCGTCGATGAAACGGTCGACGTATTCGCGCGCGAGATGCCGCACCATCGGCTCGTGATGCAGCAGTTCCTCCGGCGTGAACGGGTCCATGAGCGCGCGACGACGCGGCATATGCGCCGGTTCGTCCTCGTTCACGAGCGTGCGGTTCAGCGCGAAGCCATATGACGCGAGCACGGCATTCGCTTCGGGGCCTGTCGGCGTGATTTTTTCGAGCGCGATCGATGGACTGAACGTGAGGTTGTCGCGAAAGATCGCCTTGATGTCGTCGTAACGGGTGACGACCCAGTAGCCGAGTTTCGGGCTGTAAAAGACCGGTTCCTGTTCGCGTGCCCAGCGCACGTATTCCGGCGGGTCCTGCTGATAGCCGTCTTCGAACGGATCGAAGTCCGCGGCCCGCTGGCTGACGGGACACGCTGGTGCGCCGTGGTTGAAGGGACAAGCGGAGCCACGCTCCGTTGAATTCGTCTCGCTCATCAAAGTCTCCTGCGCCAGATAACCATTTGCGTAACTATAATACGCAATGCGTAACTAGGTTCTCGGGGTTTACGAGATGAAGCGACGACCACGCTTTGATGAAACCTTGGTCCGGAAAGAGTGCCCGCTAGAATGCAGCCATGAAAAAAAATCCAATCGAAGCGCCTACGGCGGGCGCGCCCATCGCGGCAGTGCCCGAGCGCGAGCGACGCCAACGCGTGCAATCCGCCACGACCGCCGTCGTGCTGCTCAAAGGTCTGGCCACGCTCGGTGGACGGGCTTCGCTGACGGCGCTGGCGGCTTACGTCGACGAGAGTCCCGCCAAGGTGCACCGCTATCTGGTCAGTCTGATCGAAGAATCGCTGATCGTGCAGGAGGCGGCCACGCAGCAGTACGTGTTGGGCCCGGAGTGCCTCACGATCGGTCTTGCGGCAATGCGGCAGGTCGACCCGATTCGTATCGCGGAGCCGTCACTGGTGCGGTTGAGGGAAAGCCTCGAGGTCACCTGTTTCATCGCGGTAATGGGCAACCGCGGACCGACGATCGTGCGTTTCGAAGAGCCGGGCTTGCCGGTCACCGTCAACGTCCGCGTGGGGTCAGTGATGTCGGTGTTGTGGTCGGCAACGGGCCGGCTTTTTCTGGGCCTGCTGGACGAATCGCGCATCCTCGCGATGGCGCAAGACGAGTTGACCCAGGCCACGGACGATCTGCGCGCGCAACTCGACGCGGACGATCCGATTGGCCGCCTGCGTGCCGACGTGCAAGGCGTGCGGTGCGCGACGGTCAAAGACACGTACCTCAAAGGCATCAGCGCGGTGGCCGCGCCGCTCTTCGATTTCAACGGGCGCTTGTGCGCGACGCTCACGGCGCTCGGTGCAACCGGCGGCTTCGATTGCTCGATCGACGGACCGGTCGCCACGGCGGTAAGACGCGAAGCGGCGGCGATTAGTACGCGGCTTGGTTTTGCTGGCGCGTCGCGTCCGGTTTAATGCTCCGCCGTATCGCGGGTGCGTGAGGGATGAGAGGGTTTGCGTAGCGGCTTCAGCTATCACCAAGGAAAGCGTGCTTACATTTCGCTATGGGTATACAGTCGGACGATCGGTCGCGCTCTGTGACCCCATTCTGGAATGATGATGCGATCACAAACTCAAGTGGCACCGCGAACAACCAGCGTCGTGAGCGAGTACGCAATTTCGCGTCAGGCGCAAAGCCAGGCGTTGCAACAAGCGGACCGCGCACGCGCTGAAAAACGGCGCATCAATGATGAGCGCATCGATTCCAGCGCGAGCAAGTGGCGTTATTCAGTGGACTTGAACGGTAGTTAATTCCGTGTCGTTATTCCGACTGTCTGAACCGGCATGTTTGCGCGAGTTCGCACGGCACGTCGAACATCTCGCCCGCCACCGAAGCGGCACGCCCAAGCGCGCTCTCCGGTACGAATAGATAAAACCGCCAGAGGTCGGCATAGCGATCCTGCAGTGCGCCGATCTCCGCGAAAGCGCTACTGCCTGCGTCGTTCAGATACTCGAGCCCCCGGCTGGTCTCGACCGGTACGGAGGCTTCCTTCATCGCGGTGAGTGCGGGGCAGTACAGCACGACATCCGCAAATGGCAGGTTCAACTTCTCTGCGAGTTCCGCTTCGGCTCGCGCACGCCCCATCCGCGAGGCGTGATAGCGGGCCACCCAGTCTTTTCGCAGTGCGAGCGGCACGCTCCGGCCGGAGACGACGTAGCCGCGTTTGAGCAGGTCGCGATTCAAGGTGCGTCGTGCAAGCGCGGCGGCATCCGCTACGCCGCAGCGCGCGAGACGATCCAGCAAGGTCCAGTCGTTGAGTTCCAGCAGGTCGCCTTCGGCGAGCACGCCGTGATCGAGCGCAATCTCCACCGACTTGGAAATCATCGCACCCGCTACGACTTTGGTGTGGTGATAGTAGACGCGCTCGGTCAGGTAGTAGCGCAACCGCAGCACGCCGATCACTTCGGAACGGGCATCCGGCCGGTCCATACCGTGCTTTGCCAGCCTGATGACGAGCCGGTCGTCGTGTTCGGCGAAGCAGCGGAATATCCGGTCGTCGTAGTCCTGAGCAAGACCGGCAAAGAAGCTATCGCGACGCAGATAGTCGAGCAGATCGGCGTCGATGCTGCCCGACACGATATCCTTCGCCCAAGCCGGTGCCCTTTCCGTCGACGGCAAGCCGAGCAGGCCGCCCACGAGATCGCGAATGCCCAGGCGGCCCAGCGCTTCGCCAGGTTTACCTGCAAACATGTCCGTCAGACGTGAGCCTTTGTCGTGCCGCGCGAATAAACGGCGCTCGTCCTCCAACGTGTGGCCGAACGGCACGTGGGTGACGTCGTGCAGCAAAGCCGCCACGCCAATCACTTCTTCCAGTTCCGTGGGAATCTGCACGCCCGAACGACGCAAGCTCGCGACGATCCGATGCGCGACCGCGCAGACTCCGACCGAGTGATCGAAGCGCGTATGCAGTGCGCCGGGATACACCAGATGCGCCGTGCCGAGTTGCTTGATACCGCGCAGCCGCTGCATCACCGGCAGGTCGACGACCGCCGTCTCGAGAGCGGTCAGCTCGATATCGCCATGGATGGGATCACGTAGCAGCGTAGGCACTCACGGTTAGCACGGCGAGCGGCTCGCGCTGCAGATACTGTGTCATGGCGTTTCCTTCGGTTCGACTGAAGCTGTCGGCGGCTTGCGCGCCATGTCGACGAATGCCTTCAGATAATCGACGTCGGTATCGGTTTCGCGGGCGCCCAAAAAAATCTGTTTGGCAATGCCCTTCCTGCCCAGGCGCACCGGCACGAGATTCATCTTGCCCGCGTATTCTTCCACCAGCCAACGCGGCAGCGCCGCGACGCCCCGGCCGCTCGCCACCATCTGCAGCATGATGTCGGTCGTTTCGATGGCCTTGTGACGCCTGGGCGTGACGCCTGCCGGCATCAGAAACTGATTGTAGATATCGAGCCGATCGGTCTCCACCGGATAAGTGACCAGCACTTCCTGGGTCAGTTGCTCCGGCTTGACATAGTCGGCGCCGGCGAGCGGATGCTCGCGATTCACCACCAGCACCTGTTCGTAATCGAACACGGGTTCGAAGCGCAAACCGGGCTTGTACAGCGGGTCAGGTGTCACGAGCAGATCGATCTCGTAGCCGAACAGCGCGCCAATGCCGCCGAACTGAAACTTCTGTTTCACGTCGACATCGACGTCCGGCCAACTCGCCAGATACGGCGCGACCACCTTGAGCAACCACTGATAGCACGGATGGCATTCCATGCCGATGCGCAAAGCCCCGCGCTCGCCCTGCGCGTATTGCGTGAGACGCTCCTCGGCGAGCGCCAGTTGCGGCAGCACGCGATTGGCGACGGCAAGCAGGTACTCACCGGCCTGCGTCAAACGCAGACTGCGCCCTTCGCGCAACCAGATGTCCGTGCCCAACTGCTGCTCCAGCTTTTTCATGGAGTGACTCAGCGCGGATTGCGTCACACACAGCACGTCCGCCGCAGCGGTGAGCGAGCCGTACTCGTCCACCGCCTGAACGATGGCCAGATGAATTCTTTCAAGCATGGTCGCACATGAGCAAAACTAATGGTTCATTGAATTATCACCATTTTACTTCATGGAATGCCGTCGCTACGATCCACGCATCCGCAACTGATCGAATCAAGGCGAAACGATGGCAACGACACACAATCTGGGCTTCCCCCGCATCGGCGCGAAGCGCGAACTGAAGTTCGCATTGGAATCCTACTGGAAAGGCGAATCGTCGCTGGACGAGCTGAAAGCGCTGGGCGCCCAGTTGCGCGCGCGTCACTGGGCGGACCAGACCGACCTCGACCTCGCCGCCGCCGGCGACTTCGCGTTCTACGACCAGGTGCTGGACATGAGCTTCACGCTGGGCAATCTGCCGGAACGCGTGCACGGTTTCCATGGCGACGCGCTCGACAACGCCTTCCGCGTCGCCCGTGGCCGCTCGGCCAAGGGTGCGGAAGATCACAGCGCCTGCTGCGGCGGCGTCGCGGCCGGCGAGATGACCAAGTGGTTCGATACCAACTATCACTACATCGTCCCCGAATTCAGCGCCAGGACCGAATTCAGGCTCGACGCGTCGCGTCTGCTGGAACAACTGGCCGAAGCCCGCGCGCAAGGCGTCAAGGTCAAGCCGGTGATCGTCGGTCCGGTGACCTATCTCGCGCTCGGCAAAGCCAGGGACGACTCCGACAAGCTGGCCCTGTTGCCGCGCATCCTGCCCGTCTACGCGGAATTACTCACGACGCTGGCCGCACAAGGCGTCGAATGGGTTCAGATCGACGAGCCGATCCTCGTCACCGAACTGTCCGCCGAATGGCAGAAAGCGTACGAAACGGCCTACGCGGCACTCGCCACGAGCAAGGTCAAGCTGCTGCTGGCCACCTACTTCGGCCCATTGCTCGGCAACCTGCCGCTGGCTTGCAAGCTGCCGGTGCAGGGCCTGCATCTGGATGCGATCAATGCCCGCGCCGAAGTCGATACGGTGATCGCTCAATTGCCACGGGATCGCGTGCTGTCGCTCGGCGTAATCAACGGCCGCAACGTCTGGAAGACCGATCTGAGCCGCGTGCTCGAGTGGCTCGAACCGGTCGCGAAGCAACTGGGCGAACGCCTGTGGATCGCACCGTCCTGCTCGCTGCTGCACGTGCCGGTCGACCTCGACAGCGAGCAGAAGCTCGACGCGGAAGTCCGCTCGTGGCTCGCTTTCGCGCTGCAAAAGCTGGGTGAACTGAACGTGCTCGCCACCGCGCTGAACCAGGGCCGCGATGCGGTCAAGGCCGAGTTGGCCGCCAACCGCGCCGCGCTTGCCGCACGCCGTGCTTCGCCGCGCGTCGACCACCCGGCCGTCAAAGCCGCTCTCGCGAAGATCAACCCGGCCCTCGGTCAACGCAAAAACGCTTACCCGGCGCGTGCCGACAAGCAGTCGGCCCTTCTGAACCTGCCGGCCTACCCGACCACGACGATCGGTTCGTTCCCGCAGACCGGCGAAATCCGCCATGCACGCAGCCAGTTCAGGAGCGGCGTGCTGGACCAGGCAGGCTATCAGCGTGCGATGCGCGCCGAGATCGAACGCAGCGTGCGCGAGCAGGAAGCGCTGGGGCTCGACGTGCTGGTGCACGGCGAAGCCGAGCGCAACGACATGGTCGAGTATTTCGGCGAACAGCTCGACGGCTACGCCTTCAGCCAGTTCGGCTGGGTGCAGTCGTATGGCTCGCGTTGCGTGAAGCCGCCGATCCTGTTCGGCGACATCAGCCGCCCGAAGGCCATGACGGTCGAGTGGATCAAGTACGCCCAGTCGCTCACCACCAAGCCGATGAAGGGCATGTTGACC
Source organism: Paraburkholderia sp. BCC1884 (assembly GCF_900996225.1). GTDB lineage: Bacteria > Pseudomonadota > Gammaproteobacteria > Burkholderiales > Burkholderiaceae > Paraburkholderia. The sequence continues at coordinate 69,450 of NZ_CAAJGL010000156.1, forward strand.
GGCCCGGTCACGATCCTGAACTGGTCGTTCGTGCGCGACGACCAGCCGCGTTCGGTATCGTGCTACCAGTTGGCACTGGCGATCCGCGAAGAAGTGCTGGACCTCGAAAAGGCCGGTGTGCGCGTGATCCAGATCGACGAGGCCGCGCTGCGCGAAGGCCTGCCGCTGCGCCAGTCGCAGTGGCAGGAATACCTCGACTGGGCGGTGGAATCGTTCCGCATCGCGGCTAACGGCGTACGTGACGAAACGCAGATCCACACGCATATGTGCTACTCGGAGTTCAACGACATCATCGCGTCGATCGCCGACATGGACGCCGATGTCATCACGATCGAAACCTCGCGCTCGGACATGGAGTTGCTCGACGCGTTCGACAACTTCAACTACCCGAATGAAATCGGCCCGGGCGTGTACGACATTCACTCGCCGAACATTCCGACCGAAGAGCACATCGTGCAATTGATGAAGAAGGCCGCCGAGCGCATTCCGGCGCAGCGCCTGTGGGTGAATCCGGACTGCGGCCTGAAGACGCGTCAGTGGGAAGAAGTCATGCCGGCGCTGACCAACATGGTGGCGGCGGCGAAGAAGCTGCGCGCAATGGTATAAGCCGCGCGCGCGGTGCTCTGCCGGGTTCTCTCCGCCATGACGAAACCTTTCGCCAGTCTGTTTTATCTGGCCGTGCCGCTCGCGATGAATTCTTCGCCAAGGAGTAGCATGGTCACGCGCTAGCTCGAAGAGCGATCCTCTTTAAGCGTTGTGCGCGTTGGGACTGCAACCACCGTTCAATCTTCCCCAAGACATGACATGGAGAAAGCATGGCCTATCGCAACTACCACAAACGCCAGATTGCCGATCGCGATCTGCATCCCGAAACGCAGATGATGTCCTACGGCTACGATCCGTTCCTCTCGGAAGGGTCGGTGAAGCCGCCCGTCTTCCTGACGTCGACATTCGCGTTTCGCACGGCCGAAGACGGCGCCGATTTCTTCGACATGGTGTCGGGCCGCAAGCCACTGCCGGAAGGCGAAAGCGCGGGCCTCGTGTATAGCCGCTTCAATCATCCGAACCTCGAAATCGTCGAGGACCGTCTGGCGCTGCTCGACGGCTCGGAAGCCGCAGTTGTCACGTCGAGCGGGATGTCCGCCATTGCGGCGATCCTGCTGGCATTCCTGCGGCCCGGCGACTGCGTGGTCCAGTCGGTCCCGCTGTATGGCGGCACGGAAACGCTGATTTCAAAATTTCTGCCTGAATGGGGCATCCAGTCCCAGATCATCGACGACGGTCTTTCAGTGCAGGCGATTCGCGATGCGCTCGAAGCCGCCGCGCAAAAAGGCATCGTGAAGATGTGTTACATCGAGACGCCGGCCAACCCGACGAACGCCTTGTTCGACCTCGAAGGTCTACGCCGCGAAATCGACGCCTTCGAAACGCGCCACGGCTATCGCCCGCTCTCGGTCTGCGACAACACCTTGCTGGGTCCGCTGTATCAGAAGCCGGTGAAACAGGGCATCGATCTGAGCGTGTATTCGCTGACGAAATACATCGGCGGCCATAGCGATCTGGTTGCCGGCGGCGTGACGGGCAAGCGCACTCTGATTACCAAAGTACGCTCGATCCGCAGCGCCCTCGGCTCGCAACTGGACCCGCATTCGTCGTGGATGATTACGCGCTCCATGGAGACCCTCGTGCTGCGCATGGAGCAGGCCGCGCGAAGCGGTAGCGCGGTCGCGCGATGGCTCGCGGCCAATCCGTTTCACCCGGTAAAGGTGCTGCATCCGGAACTGATCGACGACCCGGCCTACCAGACGCTCTATCAACGTCAGTGCAGCGGGCCGGGGTCGACGTTTGCCTTCGTGCTCGACGGTGGGCGCGAGCAGGCGTTCAGATTCATCAATAGTCTGACGTTGTTCAAATCGGCGGTGAGTCTCGGCGGCACCGAGTCGCTGATTTGCCACCCCGCTTCGACGACGCATTCGGGCGTCCCGGCTGAAGCGCGCGCCGCAGCAGGCGTGTCCGAAGGTTTGATTCGCGTCTCAGTGGGACTGGAGCATCCCGACGACCTGATCGCCGATCTGTCGTACGCGCTGGAAAACTGCTGAGCCCGTCAAACGCGCTCGCGTCTGCGCAGCAGGTACGTATCCATGATCCAGCCATGGGTACGGCGCGCCTCGTCGCGCACGCGCTCGATTTCATCCATGACGTCGCGCAGTTTGCCGGCGATCAGGATTTCGTCCGGTGTGCCGACGTAGGCGCCCCAGTAGATATCGAGGTCTTCGTGCGCGAGGCGCTTGAATGAGTTCTGCGAGTCAAGCATCACGACGACGCTGTCGACGTTCTCCGGAAATCCTTCGGCGATGCCGCGGCCGTTGGTGATCTCGACCGAGCGGCCGATCAGGTTCAGCGCGATCCGGTGTTGCGCGGCGAGCGCCTGGACACTGCTGATGCCGGGTATCACCTCGTAGTCGAACGCGAGCCGCCCTTCTTCCGCGATGGCCTCGAGAATGCGCATGGTGCTGTCGTAGAGCGAGGGATCGCCCCACACCAGAAACGCGCCGACTTCGTCTTCGCGCAATTCGTCGGCAATCAGGCGCTCGAAGATCGACTGCTTGTCGCGGTTCAGTTCGTCGATCGTTGCGCGGTAGTCGGCGTCGTCACGCCGACGCTCGGGGCTGCTTGCCTCGACGATGCGGTAACGATCGTCCGTCACGAACCGTTCGATGATGAGCTTGCGCAGCGCGATCAGCTTCTCTTTCGCGACGCCTTTGTCCATCACGAAGAATACGTCGGCCTGGTTCAGCGCATGGATCGCCTGAACGGTCATGTAATCCGGATTGCCGGCGCCAATGCCGATGACCAGAATTTTTTTCATCACGCGAGTTCCTGACTGATTAGTTCGATGCTGTCCAGTTGCGCCGCGCAGATGTCCCGCACGATCCGCACGAAATCGTCGAAATACGGACGCCCTGCAATGCCTTTGGGTGCAACGGCGTATAGCTCGCTCCACAGCCCGCCTGGGCCGACGCGTTTAGCCAGGACGTAGTCGTGATCGACGTAATTCTTCACGCCCCAGTTCGGCAAGGCCGCGATGCCACGGCGGCTGGCCACCAGTTGCATGATCGCGATGGTCAACTCCGCCGTACGCCGTTCGAGCTTGATGCCGGCGGGCTCCAGCACTTCGCGGATCAGATCGATGCGCGCTTCCGGCACGGGATACGTAATCAGCGTCTCGCCTTGCAGATCGGCGGGGCCGACGCGCCGCTTGTTGCGCAAGCGGTGCTCGTTGGCGATCACCACCTGGATCTCGAAGCGAAATAGCGGTGCGATGTGCAGATTGCGCCTGGCCGCAGGCTTCGAGCCGATCACCACATCGGCTTTGCCCTCGCTCAGCAGTTTCATCGGCTCGGCATGAAAGCCCGCCACCAGATCGACTTCGACTTCCGGCCAGCGGCGCCGGAATTCATCCATGACCGGCATGAGCCAGTCGAAGCAGGTGTGACACTCCAGCACGATGCGCAGCTCGCCGCGCACGTCGCCCTTCAGTCGGACAAGGTCACGCTCCGCCGTGGCGACCGCGGCCACCGCTTCGCGCGCCAGCACGAGCAGCCGCTCGCCGGCGGCAGTGAAGCGCAGGCCCTGCCGGGTACGCTCGAACAGCGAGACCTCGTAGTGCGCTTCCATATCGCGGATTTGATGCGACAGCGCGGACTGGCTGAGATTGACGCGCTCGGCGGCCGTCACCAGTTTGTCGGACTCGGAGATCGCGATCAGCGATCGCAGATGACGCAACTCAAGCATGGCGTGTCATGCGCGGCGCGCAATCTCGGTTGTGGCCGTGGAAAAACGGGGAATGGATTTGAATATGAATGTGGCTCATACGAATTTGAAAACACGTCGCGGGATGAATCATAGCGTACGCACGGTGAAATCCCGATCGGCGGGCGGCCCTGTAAAAGCGGCATTAGCAAATAACAAATGTGGCTTTGTACCTGGACGGGGCCTCGCAGTAGGATGCACGCTTTGCCGGTCTCCTTTGCATGTCAACCACCTTTGCGCCCGCTTCGCCCGCTGTTTCGACAACCGGGCCCGCAAAGCCCGTCATCCGTTCGGCCTCTGACGTTTCAAATCTCGTCAATCAGGGTGCGGCTGCCGGCAGCGATGCCCGCATCGTCGTCGCGATCGCGCTCGGCGGCGTATTTCTCGACGCCTACGATCTCGGCGCTCTCGCTTTCGGCGTCAAAGACGTCGCCCGTGAATTTTCACTGACACCGACCGGCACCGGGCTCGTCGCATCGGCCATCACGTTCGGGGCGATTTTCGGCGCCTTCTTCGGCGGATTTCTCACCGACAAGATCGGCCGCTATCGCGTCTTCATGGCCGACATGTTTTTCTTCGTGGTGGCCGCGCTGGCCTGCGCCTTTGCGCCGAACGCGTGGGTGCTGGGTGGCGCGCGCTTCGTGATGGGACTGGGCGTAGGGATCGATCTGCCGGTTGCGATGGCCTTTCTTGCCGAGTTCTCGCGCCTCTCGGGACGCGGCAACAAGGCCGCGCGCATCGCGACGTGGTGCCCCGTGTGGTACGCGGCCATCAGCATCTCGTACCTGCTCGTGCTGGGCTTTTATTCGACGCTGCCCGCCAGTCACTCGGGTTTGCTCTGGCGTCTGATTCTGGGCTTCGGCGCGGTGCCGGCGCTCATCATCATCGCCGTGCGCAGCCGGTACATCAGCGAATCGCCGGTGTGGGCCGCCAATCAGGGCGACCTCGAAGGTGCAGCGCGCATCCTGAAGCGTTCCTATGGGATCGACGCGGAAGTGGTGCAAGACCTGCAAGCCAGCGCTGCAGGCGCGCCCGTGCGTGCGGGTTCATGGCGCAACTACGCGGCACTGCTGCACGGTGTCTATCTGAAGCGCACGGTGCTGGCCACGGTGATCGGCATCGCCTCGGCTTTCGCCTACAACGCCGTTGCGTTTGGTCTGCCGGTCATCATTTCGAGTTTCCTCAAGCAGTCGATGCTGACCACGATTCTCGCGTCGCTCGCGCTGAATCTGGGTTTCGCTTTCGTCGGCGGCGTGATTGCGGTGCGCATCGTGCCGAAGTTCGGCGCATGGAACCTGACGGTGCTCGGCTACTCTCTCCAGTTGATCGCGCTGCTGGGTCTGGCCATCGTCGGCCGGCCTTCGTCGACACCCGAGGTGGTCGCGGCCGTCGCCTTGCTTGCCGCTTTCCTGGCGGGCCAGGGCATCGGCCCCGGCTCGCACAGCATGACCTTCGCCTCGCTGAGCTATCCGACCTCGCTGCGCGGGGTGGGCGTGGGCTTCAATCAGACCTTGATGCGCGCCAGTTCGGCGGCGTCGTTGTTTCTGTTCCCGGTGCTGGCCGCCGCACTGAGCACACGCGTGTTCTGGATCATCGCGTTCGCGCCGCTGTGCGGGTTGCTGGCTTTGCTCGCGATCCGCTGGGAGCCATCCGGCTACGACGTCGACGCAGAAGATTTTCAGACCGGCGCCCAGGCGCCGGCGCGCTGACGCGGCTCGTTTTCCGACGCCGACGGCCGGCCCGGCGCTCCCCGCCGCGTCAGCGCCACGGCGTCGCCTGATACGCGCCGCCAACCCGCAAGCGCAGTTTGTGCGATCATTCTTCCTGTTCCGGGATCCCCACCTCCGCGCCAGACCGGTTTATTCCGCCGGCGCGGATACGGCTATCCCGCTTTCGCACAAGATAGCGCCCGAACCGGGCGTGTAGCACTCAATTGAACGCAGTTGCGGGATTTGCCCGCCGAGTAAAGATTACCGAGGAGAGTTCGCAGCATGGGAGTGCCAATTTCGCAGGCATGGACGGTCGCCACCTACGTCCTGAAACAGAAGCTGATGCGGCGTAGCCGATATCCGCTCGTCCTCATGCTCGAGCCGCTCATGCGCTGCAATCTGGCGTGTGCGGGCTGCGGCAAGATCCAGTACCCGGCGCATGTGCTGAAGTCGGAACTCACGCCGGAGGAATGCTTCAAGGCGGTCGAGGAATGCGGCACGCCGATGGTCGCGATTCCGGGCGGCGAGCCGCTGCTGCATCCGCAGATGCCCGAGATCGTCGCCGGTCTGGTAGCGCGCAAGAAGTACGTCTACATGTGTACGAATGCGCTGCTGCTCGCCAAGCACCTGCACCTCTTCAAGCCGAGCAAGTATCTGTCGTTCTCGGTTCACGTCGACGGCCAGCGCGAGCATCACGACTTTGCCGTGTGCCGTGAAGGCGGCTACGACATCGCAATGGAAGGCGTGCGCGCGGCAGTCGCGGCCGGCTTCCGCGTCACCACCAACACCACGTTGTTCGACGGCGCCGATCCGAACAGCGTGCGCCTGCACTTCGACGAAATGATGGAAGTGGGCGTCGAGAGCATGATGGTTTCGCCCGGCTACACGTACGACAAAGCCCCGGACCAGAAGCACTTTCTCGGCCGCGCGCGTTCGAAGAAGCTGTTCCGCGCCATCCTGTCGAACCGGAAGAAGAGCTGGCGCTTCAACGCGTCGCCCATCTTCATGGAATTCCTGATGGGCAAGAAGCATCTCACCTGCACGCCGTGGGGCATGCCGACGTACAGCATCTTCGGCTGGCAGAAGCCGTGCTATCTGCTGCAGGACGGCTACGCCGATACCTTCGACGAACTGATGGAAAGCGTGAAGTGGTCGGAATACGGCACCGAGAGCGGCAATCCGAAATGCGCGAACTGCATGGTCCACTCGGGTTATGAAGCAAGCGGCGTGAACTACACGTTCGGTTCGTTCAAGGGCATGTTCCAGACCGTCAAGGCGATGCTGTTCGACAGCTACAAGGACGAGGGCGCCACCGAGATCCTGTCCGGCTGGAAGAAGACCTCGCACGAAGTGCCGATGGTGTTCGTGCCGTCGGCGCAGCGTTCCGACGCCGCGAAGCAGGCTCGGCAGGAAGCTGCGCCGGTCGTGCAGACGGCCGCGCCGGACCAGATGGAAACCGCCGCGGGCACCGTGCACGAGAAGCTCGAAGGCTGGACGCCGGAACTGACCACCGAAGCAGAAGTGCGCGAAGCGATGGAAAAGGCCTTCGATTATCGTGGCGACGTCACGATCACTCGCAAGGACGGCTCGACGGTCGCCGGCTATCTGTATGACCGCCAATACGGCGCGGCCTTCAAGGATTGCTTCGTGCGGATCATTCCGACCGGCAAGCAGACGAAGGAAATCGTTCCGTACGCGGACATCGGAACCATTGCCTTCACCGGCAAGGACACTGCAGCGGGCAAGACCTTCGAAAACTGGGTCAAGCGCTACTGGGAAAAGAAAGCTGCAGGCGAGAAGAACATCCAGATCGAGCCGGAATATCTCGGCGATTAAACGGCTCGGGGCAACCCGCCGTCACGCAAGTGAATCACCGGCGAGCACAGAGCGCATCTGTGTTCCGCCGGCACCGAACCGGGCGCAGCAACGGCCCGGATTCGCGCAACACCCTCCTTATCTCGCGCGCCGTTTCATCCTCTCTTTTTCCTCACGCTAGTTGCCACGCCCGCCTCGATCGAGCCGCGTGATGCGATCGTCTCGCTTTCTGAAGCGCGAGTTTATCTAACTCGACTGCCCAATTAATCTGGTTTGTTGGCCACGCGCAAGATAGTTATCCTGCTTGAAGCACGGCCTATTTCGCTCTTTCTCCTTCCAACCCGGAAACCGCATGCTCAGTTATACCGGCGGCCTGGTCCTCATCGCCGCCCTGCTTCACGCGAGCTGGAACGCGCTGCTGCACGGCAATCGCGACCGGTTCCTGTCCATGACCTGGATGAGCATCGCCATCGCATCGGTCGCCACGCTCATGGTCCTCGCCACGCCACGGCCACCCGCGGCTGCGTTGCCCTACCTCGTCGCATCGGGACTCGTGCACATCGTCTACAACGTGAGCCTCGTGCGCTCCTATCGCCGCAACGATCTGGCGCAGGCGTATCCGATCGCGCGCGGGTCGTCACCGCTGCTGGTCTCGCTCGGCGCGGCGCTCTTCGCGCATGAAGCAATCGGCCCGCTCCATGCACTCGGGATCACGATGATCTCGGGCGGCATCATCGCGATTGCGTTGCAAGGGCGGCATGTCTCACGCATGGGTGTGTTGTCGGCGCTCACGACCGGCGCGACGATCGCGCTCTATACCGTGATCGACGGCATCGGCGTGCGCTTGTCCAGCGGCGAGGCGATTGCCTACACCGCGTGGATGTTCCTGTTCTATTGGCTGATGCCCGTGCTGTTCGTCGCGAAGCGCGGACTTGCCGCACTGTGGGCGCCGCTACGTGACGCGCCAGTGGTCATCGCCTCGTCGCTTGCCGGCGGGCTGGTGTCGATTGCGGCGTATGGCATCGTGATCTGGGCGATGCAATCGGGCGCGATGGGCGCGGTCTCGGCGTTGCGCGAGACCAGCGTCGTGTTCGCGGTGCTGATCGGAAGGATGTTTCTACACGAGGCGGTCAGCGCAAAGCGCTGGCTCGCGTGTGCGATCGTCGCGGGCGGGGCGGTTTGTCTGGGCCTGTGAACTCGCTGGAGCATGACCCTCAAGCCGCGAGCGAAAAGCCGCCGCCGCCACGCATTAACTCTGCTGCGCTTGCCAGCCGATGCCCAGGCTCTTCTGCAACGAGACAAAGTCTTTGAGCAACTCGGCCTGTCCCGCGACCACATTCTGCTGCGCGGTGAACTCCTGTCGCTGCGTGTCGAGCAGATCGATCAACGTGGCGACGCCCGCCGCATAACGCTGCCGCATCAACGTGGCCGAATGCGTAGCGGACGTCTCTACCTTCTGCAACGTGACGACATGTTCGCGCTGATGCCCATAGCGCGAGAGCGACGAGTTGGCGTCCTGCAGTGCGCCGAGCACGGCCTTGGTATAGCGCGCCTCGGCTTCGTCACGCGAGGCTTCTGCCGCGTGCACGCTGCCCAGCGTACGGCCGAAATCGAGCGCGTTCCATTGCAGATACGGCGCGGCGATCCAGCTGAAATTGCTCTTGCGCACGAGATGGCCCGGATCGCTCGCGCTGAAGCCGATATCTCCGAGCAAGGTCACCTTCGGGAAAAAATCCGCGATGTGTTCGCCGATCTGCGCATTGCTCGAGGCGAGCCGTCGCTCCGCTGCGCGAATATCGGGGCGCTGCTGCAACATCGTCGACGGGTCGCCGATTGCGACCGTGCCGGGCAACGCCGGCAGCGGCCGGACCGTCGCGAGTTGCTCATCCAGCGCGCCGGGCGCGCGGCCGGTCAGCACCGCGAGACTGTCGAGCGAATCGGTCAGCTGGGCGTCCAGCGGAATCAGCGTCGAACGCGTGTTTTCCACTTGCGTCGTCAAGCGCTCGACGTCGATATCCGCCGCCGTGCCGCGCTCGCGGCGCTGCTGCGTGAGCGTCAGCATTTTCTGTTCGGTCTCGGCCTGGCGCTGCGCCAGTGCAAGGCGTGCCTGCTGATCGCGCAGTTCGACGTAGACCTGTGCCACTTCGGCCGCGAGCGACACCCGCGTGTCCGCGAGATCCGCGTCGACTGCTTCCGCATCTGCCGACGCCGCTTCGACTGCGCGCCGCGTGCCGCCGAACAGATCGATTTCCCAGGTAGCGTCGAAGCCAGCCGTATAGAACTGCAACGGGCCGCCACCCGACGAGCCGAACGCGCTCGTATCAGGCTGTCGCATGCGCAGTGCCGCGGCGTCGCCGGAGACCTTGGGCAACGCGTCCGCCCGTTGCCGTTGCAATTGCGAACGCGATTCCCGCAGCCGCGCCTTCGCGGCATCGACATCGGGATTGTGGGCAAACGCGGCGTCGATGAGCTCGTTCAGTTGCGGATCGTTGAACGCGAGCCACCACTGATTCGGCGCGGGCGTCGCCGTCGTGCCGACGGCCGGCGCACGCACGAACGTGGCCGTGCTGTGCGCGTCCTGCGCAACCGGCGGCGCACCGTGATAATCCGGACCGACCGTGCAGCCCGACAAGGCGGACAGCAGCGCAACGGCGGCGAGGGCGAAACACGAGAGACGATTGGACATCATGGAAAAATTAGAGGGCATTAGTGTCCCGCGGACGAAGGCGGCGGCGCATCACGGCGCGGTGTTTTCAGAAGCAGCGCAAGCGGAATGCACACGAGCAGCGCGATGCCGAGCAGATAGAACGTTTCCGAATAGGTCATGACGATGGCCTGCTGCTGGATCTGCGCCCCGAGTTGCCCAAGCGCGCGCATCTGCGAATAAGCCATGTCGCCGGTATGCGCGAACCAGTTGGCGGCATTCGCGCTCAGGCTCTCCTGCCCGATCAGCGAATTCGCGCTGACCGACTCGCGGATCATCGCGGTATGGAACGTCGTGCGCCGGTCGATCACAGTGCCGATGATCGCCAGACCGATCGAGCCGCCGAGGTTGCGCGCCATGTTGTAGAGGCCGGCGGCGTCGCCGGAATCTTCACGCGAGACGGCGGCCATCGACGCCTGATTGAGCGGCATCATCGCGAGCATCTGGGCCGTGCCGCGTATCAGTTGCGACCACACGAAATCGTGCCCGACGCTCTGCGCCGTGAGGTCGATGTCGAGCATGCAACTGATTGCGTATAGCAGCAGCCCGGTGATCACCAGCACGCGGAAATCGAATTTGCCGAGCAGCGTGGGCAGCACCGGCATGATCAAAAACGCCGGCAGCCCGGACAACAACATGATCGCGCCGGCCTGTTCCGCGTTGTAGCCCGCCACCACGCCGAGAAACTGCGGCAACAGATACGACACGCCATACAGTGCCGCGCCGACTGCGGATACGATCACGATCACACTGGCGTAGTTCGGATTGCGCATCAGGCTCAGACGCACGATCGGCTTCCTGGCCGTGAGTTGCGAAGCCGCGATCAGGAGCATGCCAAAGAGCGACACGCAAGTGAGCGTGACGATCATCGACGACTCGAACCAGCGTTCGCGCTGACCTTCTTCGAGCACCACGGTGAGCGAACTGAGGCCGATCGCGAGGCCGATGATGCCGAGCCAATCCGCCTTGAGGAACGCCTCCCAATGCGGCCGATCCGACGGCAGGCCGACGATCAGCAAAGTCATCAGCGCGAGACAGACCGGCAGATTCATGAAGAAACACCAGCTCCAGCTGATGTTCTCCGCGAGCCAGCCGCCGACCACGGGGCCGAACAGCGGCCCAAGCAGCACCGTCAGCCCGAACAGCGTCATGCCGACGGGCATCTGCGACATCGGCAAACGCGTGCGGATAATCGTCTGCGCCGTCGGGATCATCGCGCCGCCGGCAAAGCCCTGCCCGATTCGGCCGACGATCATCATCGGCAAGGTGTGCGACCAGCCGCACATCATCGAGAACGCAATGAACAGCGCCGAGTTGGCGAGCAGGAAATTGCGCAGTCCGAACACGCGCGTGAGCCAGGCCGCGAGCGGAATCATCACGATTTCCGACATCAGGTAGCCGGTCGAGATCCACGTGCCCTCGGTGCCAGTGGCGCCAATTTCACCCTGAATCTGCGGCAATGCGGAGTTCGTGATCGAGATGTCCAGCGTCGCCATCAACGCGCCGAGCGCGCCGGCAGCCACGGCGATCCAGTCGCCGACGCTGGCGCGCTCCTCAGCATGTGGCGCGGCGGCGGGCAGGGTAGCGCCGCGCTCAGCCACGGTGGTTCTCGGCATCGATGCGCTCGTCGCGCTCACGCGCCGAACGCGTGTCGACATCCACGTTCACCGACAATCCCGGCAGCAACACACTGCGCGTCTCCGCGCCGGTGTCGATGCGAATTCGCACCGGCACGCGCTGCACGATCTTGGTGAAGTTGCCCGTCGCGTTTTCCGGCGGCAGCAGAGCGAATTGCGAGCCCGTGCCCGGCGAGAAACTGTCGATCACACCGTGCAGCGTGTGCCCAGGCAACGCGTCGACGTGCAGTTCCACCGGCTGGCCGACACGCATGCGGCCCACCTGCGTTTCCTTGAAGTTTGCCAGCAGGTAAGTGCTTTGTACCGGCACGACCGTCAGCATCCGCGTGCCGGGTTGTGCGTACTGCCCGACGCGCACGGTACGATCGCCGACCTTGCCGCCGAGCACGCTGCGCACGATGGTGTTGTCGAGATCGAGTTGCGATTGCTGGGCGCTGGCCTGTGCGGCTTCGAGTTGAGCGCGGGCCTGCGCGAGTTGCGCGTTGGCCGAGCCGATCTGCGAGCGGGCCGCGTCGACTGCCGCCGCGTTCGCGGCGAGCGTGGCATTCGCCTGATCGCGTGTGCTCGTGAGTTCCGCCAGCCGCTCACTGCTCTCGGCCCCGGTTGCAACGAGCGGCGCGTACCGCCGCACTTCGTCGCTCGCGTGCTGTGCGCTGACACGGGCCACCTGCTGCTGCGCCTGTGACTGCGCGATGTTGGACTGCTGCTGCCTGATCTCGGCCTGCGCGCGTTCGATGTCGGCCTTGCGCGCGTCGATGGTGGCCAGCGCCTGGTCGAGCGCGACCTGGTACTGTCGCGCGTCGAGATGCACCAGCGGATCGCCCGGCTTCACGAGCTGGTTGTCCGCGACGTAAACTTCCGTCACATAGCCGGCGATCTTGGGCGCGACCGTCACACTGTCGGCTTGCAGATAAGCGTCGTCGGTGCTTTCGATGAAGCGCCCCACCGTCCACCAACGCGCGAGCCAGACGCCGCCGACGATCAACGCGACGACCCCGAGTGCGATCAGCACCGTGCGCCGCGTGGGACGCCGCGTGCCGGTTGCCGGGGAATCTTCGGCGGGAATCGGGCGGGAGGGAGAGCCTGCGGTCGCTGACATGTTATTGGTCCAATTATTTCCAGTTGGCACAATTATTCCAGTCGATAAAATTGTGTCAAGTGATATATTTCTGCGGATGTAACGGAGAGAAAGGCATGAGCACCGCAAAGAAGCTGCGCCGTCCCCCGGACGGCGGCTATGCGCGCGGCGACGAAACGCGTCACCGCATCATCGAGGCGGCCGTCGAGCTATTCGGCGAACACGGCTTCGAAGGCGCGTCCACGCGCGACATCGCGGCCCGCGCCGGCGTCAATGCGCCCGCGCTGCAGTACTACTTCGAGAACAAGGAAGGGGTCTATCGGGCGTGTGTCGAAGCGATGGCCGACGACGCCTGGACGAGCTTCGCGCCGGCCGTTGCCCACGCGCACCAGGCACTGCGTGAGAACGCCGACAGCACCGTGTTGATCGATGCGTTCATCCGCATTCAGGAAGCCATGGCGGACCGCACCTTCGAGAAAGCGAATCAGCCAGGCCGGCGGCTTTTCTTCGCGCGCGAACAGGCAGGATACGAACCGGAAAGCGCGACGCAAATCCTGGCCAGCCGCATCCGCGACCCGTTGAACAATGTGAGCTCGGCGCTAGTCGGGCGAATTTCCGGCCGCGCGGCGGATGATCCGATCACGTTGATCCGCACCTTCAGCCTGCATGGGCAACTGATGATTTTTCACGTCGCGCATCGCTCGACGCTGTCGGCGTTCGGCTGGACGTCGATCGATGCGAAGAACGCCGAGTTGCTCAAGTCGACCGTCGGGGAGCAGACGCGTACGTTGCTCGAGCACTGGAGTCGCGAGCATGATGCGAGGGGCGTCGAGGACGTTCGGACCAAGGGCAAAGGGAAGACACGCCAGCCGGGATAAGTGCGTTGCGATAGCGATAACGGGTCACTGCGTCTTTATGCAGGAGACTTTAGCGAGAACCGCGTTGCGCACGCAGCACGCCGGGCGTAGCCTGTCGATTTGGAGCGTGCCATGCGCAAAGCGCTACTGGCGATTTCCGCCATCCTGGCGGGTGTCGGTGCAACGAGCCCGGCGCTCGCCGACGTCGCTTCCGACAAGGCGGCCATCACCGCCAGACTGCAGCGCTGGACCGAAGCCTTCAACACGCGCGACGCGACGGGCGTCTGCGATATCTTCGCACCCGATCTGGTGTCTACCGTTCCCGAAGCGCTCGATGGCAGCCACGATGCCATCTGTTCGAGGCTCTCGATCCTGCTGAAAAAGCCGGAACTGCAATTGCACTACGACCGGCCGGATATTCGCGAGATCATCGTTTCCGGCGATATCGCCGTCGTCCGGCTGTTCTGGACGCTCACGGCCCGCAAAGGCGCCACACAGAGCATGGACACCGAAGCGGGTATGGACATTTTCCAGCGGCAGCCGGATGGCCGATGGTCCATCGCCCGCTTCATCTCATTCGGCACGATGCCGAACAAGGTGCTGCAGTAAGCGCCAACGATGGACCCAACTAGGCAAATCGGGAGTCGCGGGCTGCGATCATGCCTGTGTCGTCCGCCGTATCGCGCGGCCCCGTGACACCGAAGTGCCGAGCCAACGTATCGACGACGTTTTCCGCCATGCCACGACGGGTTTCTTCCGTCGCCGAACCGATATGCGGCGTGAGCACCACGCGTTCGTCTTCGATGAGCGCGGCCGGCACCTCCGGTTCATACTCGAACACATCGAGCGCGGCGCCCGCCAGACCGTTAGCGGCCAGGGCCGCGATCAACGCCGTTTCGTCGACCACGGGACCGCGCGCGATATTCACGAGGAAGCCGCGCGGGCCGAGCGCCTCGATCACTTTCGCGTTCACCAGATGATGCGTGGCCGCAGACAGCGGACAGGTCAGAATCAACATATCGCAATCCGCCGCCAGGCGGACCACGTCGTCGTAGTACGGGAATTCGACGGGCTTGCGCGTCGGGCCAAAATACGCGATGCGCGAGCCGAACGCCTGCAGACGTCGCGCAATCGCCGAGCCGATCGCGCCCAGGCCGACAATCCCCACCTTCATGCGCGAGATCGAACGGCCGAGCGAATACTGTCCGTGCTCCGGCCATTTGCCCGCACGCACATACGCATCTGCGTTCACCAGATCGCGCGTGACGGCGAGCGCGAGGCCAATCGCGGTGTTGGCCACGTCCTCGGCCAGTACCTGCGACGAATTTTCGATCACGATACCGCGCGCCTTGACCGCCGGCACGTCGACGTTGTCGAGGCCGGCGCTGTAGCTCGAAATGATTTCCAGCGCGGGCAACGCGTCGAGAAAAGCCGCGTCGATTTTCGTCTTGCGCAGCGCGATGCCGCGAACGGCCGGGCCGTGCTCTTTCAGGAACGCCGCAACGGCGGCGGGATCGTCGGGTAAGTCGAGCACCGTAAAGAGCGCGCGCAATTCCGCGTTGGTCCATTCCGGCAAGTCGGCCGCCTGGAGAATGATCGGCTTTTGCATAACGAGTGTTGGGTTCATCCAGTTAATCGATTCGAGTCCGGCACTGTATCGTTCACGCCATTTTGACGCGCTCGATCTTACCCATGAACAGCAGATAGATCACGGCGGCCACCAGACAGTGTGCAGCGACAAAATAAAGTCCGGCCGTATAGCCGCCCGTCGCCTGAACAATGTAGCCAAACACAATCGGCGTGACGATCCCGCCGATATTGCCCACGCAATTGAAGATCGCGCCGGCCAGGCCCACGGCTTCGCGCGGCGCCGTATCGCAGACGATGGCCCACGTGCCCGCACCGGCCGCGGCGCCCTTGCCGAAGAACGCGATCGTCATCAGCAGCACGATCACCGTGTTGCTTTCGGTGAAGGCGGAAAAAATCAGGCAGCAGCCGACCGCCATGCCGACGATATACGGCGTCTTGCGCGCCCACGACACGCTCCAGCCGCGTCGGATCAGCCAATCCGAAATCACACCGCCCGCGATACCCCCCACGAAGCCGGCGATGGCCGGCACCATGGTCGCGAGTCCCGCCTCCATGATGTTCATGCCGCGTGCCTGAACCAGATAGATCGGAAACCAGGTGATGAAAAAATAGCTCAATGCAATCACGCAGTACTGGCCGATATACGAACACCACAGCATCCGGTTGCTCAACAGCACGCGCAACGCCTGCCCCGACACAGCCGGGCGCGACGAGCGCTCCTGGGTCGAGTCGATATCGACCATCGCGCCGCCCGCCACCATGTGATCCAGTTCGGCTTGCGACACCCGCGGATGTCTGCGCGGCTCGTGCATGACCCGCACCCACACGCCTGCCGAGGCGATACCGATCAGCCCGAGCGCAAAAAACGGCGCGGGCCAGCCGAACTTCGCCGTGAGCCAGCCCGCGAGTGGCGAGAAGATCGCCACCGCGAAGTACGAGGCCGACGCGAACAACGAGGTCGCGAGCCCACGCTCGTCTTTCGGGAACCACATGACGGTCACGCGGCTATTGGCCGGAAAACTCGGCGCTTCGATGAAACCGAGCGCGAAGCGCAATGCAAAGAGCAGACCCAGCGCGATCGATACATCCGACGTGATCTTGCCGACGAAACCCACCAGGATCGTCGCGACGGACCACATCACGAGTGTGGCGCCGTACACCGCTTTGGTGCCCAGACGATCGAGCAGCAAGCCGCCGGGTATCTGGCCGATCACATAGGCCCAACTGAAAGCCGACAGCACATAGCCGAGTTGAATGTGATTCAGGCTGAACTCTTTCGCAATACCTGGCCCTGCAATCGACAGGATCGCGCGGTCCGCGTAGGCCACCGTCGCCAGCAGCAGAATCGTCGCGAGAATGGTGAAGCGTGTACGTGTCAGGCGGCTTGAATCCGTCGCTGCGTACGGAGCTGTCCTTTCGGAAAACATCGATGTCTCCTCCTCGTATGTCTCGCCTGCTGGCGGCATGGCAAGTGTCGCGTGCCGCCGCTGACTTGCAGGTGGGTGATGTGCTTTAGAGTTGTCGTATGTTCTGCATTAGACTCACGCAATCAGTGAGCGTCAACCTTGATTGGGATAATCAACGTGAAGATCTGGATCACCCAGGAGGAGGCCTGTGAAGCGCTGGGCGTGCGCAAGCAAACGCTCTATGCCTATGTGAGCCGCGGACAGATCGAAGTGCGCTGGGACCCCGACCATGCCAGCCGCAAGCTGTACCGTGAATCGGATGTCGCCGCGCTCGTGAAGAAACGCGGGCTCGGACGCGCTCACAAGAGCATCGCAGCAAGCACGATGGCGTGGGGCGAACCGATCATCGACACGCGCATTTCCACGATCGTCCGTGGGCAGCTTTTTTATCGCGGCAAGGACGTGCTCGGGCTGGCCGATCACCTGTCGCTGGAAGACGTCGCGCAACTCCTGTGGGACGCGGCGGAATTGCCTCGTTTTCCGGTATTCGAGCCGGTGCTGAATTCGGGTCCGCTGCGCGCCCGCGCCTACGCCGCGATGGGACTTGCCGCTGCAGAAGGCGATGCGGCCCGCACGCTCGATGTCGATAGCATGATCGAGGAGTCGGCGAGGCTGGTAGGCAGGCTGGCTAGCAGTTTTGTCGCGCTCGCCAGTGACGAGGGACCGCTCCATTGGCGCATTGCCCGCGCCTGGCAGTGTGAGCCACAAGCCGACTTGCTGCGCCGCGCGCTCGTCCTCCTCGCCGATCAGGAGTTGACCAGTTCGGCCTTTGCGGCACGCGTCGCCGCTTCGACGGGTGCCTCGCTGGGCGCGTGCGCGCTGGCGGGACTGGCCACCTTGTCGGGACCGCTGCACGGCGATGCGACGGCGCGGGTTCAGGCGTTGATGGACGATGCGCAGCAATCCGGCGTCGAGGCGACAGTCGAACGCTGGCGCTTGGGTGGCAACGCGTTGCCCGGCTTCGGACACGAGCTCTATCCCCAGGGCGACCCACGCGCGGCCAACCTGCTGGCCGCCTTCGAGCCCGCCAGACGAACCCGTCAGTTGATCGATCATGTCGAACGCGAAACCGGCCTGAAGCCATCCATCGATATCGCGCTGACCGCCCTTGCGGAACTCTGCCATTTGCCTGATGGCGCAGCCTTCTCGCTGTTCGCGATCGGCCGCAGTGTCGGCTGGATGGCGCACTCCATCGAGCAATCGGCCACGCGCAGTCTGCTGCGGCCTCGGGCGAATTACGTCGGGCCCGCGATCGGTGACATAAAAAACGAAGCGGACTAACGCGGCGCGGCGCTCAAGTCGTCTCGCGTTCGACGATTCGAAAGCCCACGTCGGTCACTACGACCTTGTCTCGACCTTCCAGACGGTCCAGCAGACAACGCGCCGCCGTGCGGCCGATGTGCGTGCCATCCACGCGCACCGTGGTCAATTGCGGCGTGGTCTCCGTGGCAAATTCCAGATCACCGAAACCGCAGATCGACAATTGCGACGGCACTGCCAGCCCAAGCCGACGCGACGCGCCGAGCACGCCGATCGCCAGAAGATCCGAGCCGCAAAACACGGCGTCCAATCGAGGCGCCTGCTCCATGAGCGTCGGCAACGCCGCCTTGCCGACGGCCACCGAACTCGGCGGCGACACCAGCACCTCGGCGATCTCGTGAATGCCCGCCTGAGCAAGCCGCTCGCGAAAGCCGTCGCGGCGCGCTAGCGCCCGTTCGTCGTTGGCCGATACCAGGCCCGGCGTGCGTACCTTGCGCTGCAAAAAGTGTTCGGCCACCGCGACGCCGATCTCGTAGTGAGAAAAGCCGACCAGCATATCGATCGGCGTATCGGTCATGTCCCACGTCTCGACGATCGGCATGCCGACGTTGCGCAAGCGCTCCCGCAACGAGTCCGTATGCGCGACACCGGTCAGCAACACGCCTTCGGGACGCCGGCTCAGGACCGCGTCGAGCAGCGCCTCTTCACTCGAATCGCTATAGCCGCTCAGCGCGAGCAAGACCTGATAACCGGCACGCGACATCGTCTCGCTGAACACCTGGATCGTTTCGGAGAACAGCGAATGAGCGATGGTCGGCACGATCGCCGCGATCAGCCGCGAGCGTGACGACGAAAGTCCGCCGGCGAGACGGTTCGGCACGTAGCCAAGCTTTTGCACGACCTGTCTGACCCGTTCGAGCGTTTCGGGCGCGACGGTCTCGGGGTTGTTGAAGACGCGCGACACCGTCATCGGCGCGACGCCGGCCTGCGCGGCCACGTCGGCGATGCGCAGGCCCTTGGGGCCGCCGCGTGCGCGTTTTGCAGGCGCAGCGGTCGGCTCGGCGAGGTCGGCGTTGTCAGCGGCGCCCGGCTTGGGATTCGGCATGGTTCACTAGCGATGAATAAAAAGTCGCGCCTATTGTAGACGGGAGGTCGCGCCGCGCCGCGACTGGCCGAGCGAAGCGTCGAGCAGCGAAACGCAGCGTGCTGGTCGGCAGGAGCACGGCGCCGGGAAAGCACGCGACGCTGAGCAATGCGGCCACCAGCATCCCGACGATCGCTCGATTGCCGCAGCACGCTCACCAGCATTGCATGCGTGACGGCCGTTTTATTTTTGTCGTGCACGCCACTGCGCGTAAGCCGCCAGTGTTTCCTCGTTCGGCGGATAGGTGCCGCGCAACGGACGGCCTTCTTCGATACGCAGCGTGATGAACGCTTCGAGGTGTTCCTGCTCGGTGGCGTCGTTGGCGACTTCGGCGGCCATTTCGCGCGGCACGATCACCACGCCGTCCACATCGGCGACGACGATATCGCCTGGATACACCGGCACGCCGCCGCACGCGATCGGCACGTTCATATCGACCGCGTGGTGTTTGGCCAGATTCAACGGCGCGCTGGCACCGGCGCACCAGAGCGGCAAGCCCAGCTCGGCGATCGTGCCGCTGTCGCGCACCGGCCCGTCCGACACCATGCCCGCGACCCCGCGTTTGGCGAGCCGCAACGCGAGGATCGAACCGACCGACGCCACCGCGCGCTCGCCACGGCAATCCTGCACCAGCACGCTGCCGGGCGGCGCCGATTCGACGGCCTTGCGTTGCGGATGGTCCGGGTCCTGAAACACGCCGACGTGATCGAGATCTTCGCGGGCGGGAATATTGCGTAGTGTGAACGCCGGACCGACCACATTCGGCGCGCCGGGCGCCGGTTTGACGAGCGGCGTGACGCCTTGCAGAAATACGTTGCGCAGGCCGCGCTTGAAGAGCTGGGTGGTCAACGTGGCCGTGCTGACGTGGCGGAGTTGTTCGAGGGTCGCTTCGCTGACGGTGATATCGGATGCGCTCATGAAAGGCTCGGGTTAGTGGATTTCGGGTTCGCTGCGTTTCGTCGCGGGCGCGTCTGGCGCGCCCTGTTCCACCGACGCAGCGGGTGCGATTGATTCGGGGCCTTGCGCTGCGGCATCGCTCAAGGGCTCTTCGAGGAAATCGAAGTCACAGCCCTTGTTCGCCTGCGTGACGTGCAGCTGATGCATCACGCCGAAGCCGCGCGTAAACGGAAGCTTGGGCGGTTGCCAGGCGGCCTTGCGCGCGGCGAGTTCGGCGTCGCTCACTTCCAGATGCAGGCGGCGAGCAGCGATGTCCAGATCGATCATGTCACCGTCTTTCACCAGCGCAAGCGGGCCGCCCACGAACGACTCGGGCGCGACGTGCAGCACACACGCGCCGTAACTCGTGCCGCTCATACGCGCATCCGAAATGCGCACCATGTCGCGCACGCCTTCTTTCAACAGCTTCTGCGGAATCGGCAGTTGACCCCATTCGGGCATGCCGGGTGCGCCGACCGGACCGGCGTGTTGCAGCACGATCACCGAATCGGCGGTGACGTCGAGGTCCTCCGCATCGATACGCGCGGCCATGTCCGCGTAATCCTTGAAGACGACGGCGGGACCGCGATGCTTCTGCAGGTGCGCTTCCATCGCCGCCGGTTTGATCACCGCGCCATCCGGCGCGAGGTTGCCGGACAGCACGGCGAGGCCGTCGCTGGCGACGACCGGATTGCTGCGCCTGCGGATCACGTCGTCGTTGAAGATCTCCGCACCGGCGATGTTCTCGCCGAGCGTCGCACCGTTGACCGTCATCTGCGTACCGTCGATCAACTCGCCGAGTTCGAGCAGCAACGCGCGCAGTCCGCCGGCGTAGAAAAAATCTTCCATCAGATACTGGCCCGAGGGACGCAGATTGCCGATCACCGGCGTGATGCGCGAGAGTGCGTCGAAACGCGCGGTCGTCAGATCGATGCCGGCGCGACGCGCCACCGCCACGAGGTGAACGATCGCGTTGGTCGAGCCGGACATGGCCAGCACCGTGGTCACGGCGTTATCGAAAGATCTGGCGGTCAGAATGTCCGAGGGTTTCTGATCGGTCCACACCATCTCGACGATGCGCTGCCCGGTCAGCGAGGCGAACTGCGCATGCCGCGAGTCGACCGCGGGAATCGACGAGAAGCCCGGCAACGTCAGACCGAGCGCTTCCGCAGCGCTCGTCATGGTGGACGCAGTGCCCATCGTCATGCAATGGCCCGGCGAGCGTGCGATGCCGCTCTCGATGCCCTTCCACTCGTCCTCGGTGATCTTGCCCGCGCGCAGTTCGGCCCAGTATTTCCATGTGTCCGACCCGCTGCCGAGCGTGCGGCCGTTCCAGTTGCCGCGCAGCATGGGGCCGGCGGGCAGAAAGATCGATGGCAGGTTCATGCTGATCGCCCCCATCAACAAGCCCGGCGTGGTCTTGTCGCAGCCGCCCATCAGGACGCAACCGTCGAACGGATAGGACTTCAGCAATTCCTCGGTTTCCATTGCGAGGAAATTGCGGTAGAGCATCGTGGTCGGTTTCTGGAACGGTTCGGCGAGCGTCATCACCGGCATCTCGACGGGAAAGCCGCCCGCCTGCCAGATACCACGCTTCACCTCTTCCACGCGTTGCCTGAAGTGCGTGTGACAGGAGTTGATCTCGCTCCACGTATTGACCACGGCGATCACCGGCTTGCCCATGTAATCCGACGCGTGATAACCCATTTGCGCCGTGCGCGAGCGGTGGCCGAACGAACGCAGGTCGTTCACGCCATACCAGCGGTAGCTGCGAAGCTCTTCAGAAGTCTTGCGGTTCGATGACACGGACATCTCCATGGTAACGCTACCATTACGCTGCGCAGCACAAAGCCGGATCAGCTTCTTGATGCGAATGATGGTAGCGATACCATCGCATTGTGTCGCCAGGGGATATCACTGAGAACGATGCGTAGTGCGCGCCGATCCGGGCACAGGCCTCGCGGCGGGTTTGATGCATGAAGGCATCACGCTTCAATCGCGCGGAATTATTCAAAAATTTTTGAGAATCTTTCAACGACCAGATCAATTATCAAATCAAACCGCGTCTCGCAGAATGGCGGCATGCGATCGAAACACAGCCCCAGCACGGCTCAGCGTGCGAAGCGGCCCGTGTCGCGATCAACTCCGACCTTCCATTTGCGAGACGCGCCATGTCCACCCAGTCACCGCTTTTCACCCCCATTGTCGTCGCCGGTCAGACGCTGCCCCACCGGATCGTCATGGCGCCGATGACGCGCGCCCGCAGCACGCAACCGGGTGACGTACCCAACGAAATGAACGCGCGTTACTACGCGCAGCGTGCTTCGGCGGCATTGATCGTCACGGAGGCGACTCAGGTGTCGCCGCAAGGCAAGGGCTACTCGTTCACGCCCGGCATCTATAGCGACGCACAGGTGGCCGGGTGGCGTCTCGTCACCGAGGCGGTCCACGCGGCGGGCGGCCGGATCTTCGCGCAGCTGTGGCACGTCGGCCGCATGTCGCATGCCGATTTTCATCAGGGCAAACTCCCGGTTGCACCCTCGGCCGTGCCATTCGACGGACAAATCTGGAAAGTCGATCCCACGACGGGTGAAGGCGCCATGGTCGATTCGCCGACGCCGCGTGAGCTGACGCGCGACGAAATCAAAGCGATCGTCGACGACTTTCGACGCGGGGCACGCCACGCGATCGACGCCGGTTTCGACGGCGTCGAGATTCACGGTGCCAACGGCTATCTCATCGATCAATTCCTGCGCACGACATCCAACGTCCGCACCGACGAATACGGCGGCTCGCGAGAAAACCGGCTGCGCTTTCTCAAGGAAGTGGTCGACGCGATCGCTGACGAAATCGGCGCCGAGCGCACCGCCATTCGCCTCGCGCCGTTCCTGACCGCTCGCGGTATGGCCTGCCCCGACATCCTGCCGACCATTCTCGAAGCCGCCGAATTTCTGCAGGCACGCGGCGTCGGCTACCTGCATCTGGTCGAAGCGGACTGGGACGACGCTCCGCAATTCACCGAAGACTTCCGTCAAGCCATCCGCGCCCGCTTCACGCGGCCAATCATCGTCGCGGGCAAATACGATAAAGCCAGGGCGGACTGGGTGCTGTCGAAGGGTTATGCGGACCTGGTGGCTTTCGGGCGGTCGTTCGTCGCCAACCCCGATTTTCCGCGCCGGTTCGAGCACGATCTGCCACTCGCGGAGTTCGACGGCAAGACGCTGTTCGGCGGCGGCGAGCACGGCTATACCGACTACCCCGCGCTTGCGCACGAGTCCGTGCAGCGCGCTACTTCCACACTTGAGGAGCCGTCAAATGTATAACTTCGAATCGAAATCGGTTTTGATCGTAGGCGGCAGTTCGGGCATAGGCGCGGCGAGCGCGCGAGCCTTCGCCGATCTCGGCGCCAACGTCACGATCGCGTCGCGCAATCAGGTAAAGCTCGACGCCGTGGTCGCCGATATCGGTGCCAACGTGCACAGCGCCGTGCTGGATACGACCGATGAAGCCGCCGTCGAAGCGTTCTTCGCGAAGGCCGGTCCGTTCGATCACGTCGTGGTGTCGGCGGCGCAAACGCCTGGCGGTCCAGTTCGTCAGTTGGCACTGGCCGACGCACATGCCGCCATGGACAGCAAGTTCTGGGGCGCCTACCGCGTGGCGCGCGCCGTCAGGATCGTCGAGGGAGGTTCGCTGACCTTCGTGTCGGGCTTTCTCAGCGTGCGGCCGAGCAGGAGCTCCGTCTTGCAAGGGGCGATCAATGCCGCGCTGGAGGCGCTGGCACGCGGACTCGCGCTGGAGTTGTCGCCGGTTCGCGTCAACACCGTTTCGCCGGGGCTCATCGCCACGCCGCTCTGGTCGAAGCTGGCCGACGACGCGCGTCAGGCGATGTTCGACGGCGCGGCCGCCCGCTTGCCTGCTCGTCGTGTCGGCCACGCCGAAGACGTCGCTAATGCCATCGTCTACCTGGCGGGCACGCCCTACGCGACCGGCTCCACGGTGCTGGTGGATGGTGGTGGGGCAATCGCCTAGCGCGCATGCTCGCGCGGCTGTCGGGTTCAAGCGCCGACCGGGCGAGCTGACTAAAACGTTGGCCGTTTTGCTCTACCTCGCGATCACGGCACTTTCGCGTCGCTGCTACCCGTGGAAGCATTGTCGGTCTGCACCGGTTCCGCCGGCGTCCTGTCCGGATGCCGCGGATCATGCAACTGATCCGCCGACCAGCCGCCGCCCAGATCGCCGAATAGCGACGCCGCGTCGAGCAAACGCGACTCCTGCACGTTCAGCGCGGTCTGCTGAAGACTCAACTGCGTAGCCTGGGCGGACGCGACCGTCGTGTAGTCCACTGTGCCGGCCTGATATTCGTTGAAAGCGATCTCGGCGCCACGGTTCGCATCTTTGACCGCCGTCTCCAGCACGGTGTTCTGCTCGGCCAGAATCCGTAATCCCGACAAGTCGTCTTCCACGTTCTGGAACGCCGACAGCACCGTGCCGCGATAGCTGGCCACGGTCGAGTCGTAAGCGGCCTTCGCCGCGTCGACGTCCGCGCTGCGCAGGCCGCCATCGAACAGCGTTTCGGTGGCGCTGCCGCCCAGCGACCAGACATAGTTGGCCACGTTCAGCAGACCCGACAACGGCGACTGCGTGAGCCCCGCCAGACCGGAGAGAGAAACGTCCGGGTAATACGCCGACACCGCCACGCCGATCGCGGCGTTCTGCGCGGCCATCTTGCGCTCGGCGGCGGCGATGTCGGGGCGACGTTCGAGCAGCGTCGACGGCACACCGACGGGCATGCCCGGCAGCGTCGGCATGGTGGTGCTGTGGGTGATCGACAGTTCCTCCGGGTTCTTGCCGACCAGCACCGCGATTGCATGCGCGTATTGCGCGCGCGCCACGCCGAGCGCGATCAGATTGGACTGCGCACTTTCAAGTTGAGTGCGGGCCGTAATCACGTCGGACGGCGCGATGATGCCCGCCTTATCCTGGTCGGAGACGACGTCCAGATAATGCTGATACGCCGCCACCGTTTTCTGCAGCAGGTCGATGTTGGCATCGCTCGTGCGCAGCTCGATGATCGCCGTGGCAAGCGCTACCTGCTCGGAGAGCGTCGCATTGGCGAAGGTCGCTTCGCTCGATTGCGCCGTCGCGGCGTTTTCTTCGATCGTGCGGCGCACCTGGCCCCACAGGTCGGGCGCCCAACTCACGTTGCCTTCGAGCGAACCCGAGTTGACCACTCGCGCGGCATTGCCGCTCGAGGCACGCTGCTTCGTGCCTGAACCGGTCGCGCTGACAGTCGGAAACAGACCCGCGCGCGCCGCCCGCACTTCCGCCAACGCTTCCTGATAGTTCGCGTAGTCCGCGCGCACGGTCTGGTTCGACACCGACACCAGCGGTTCGAGCTGGTCGATCAACGGGTCGCCGAAGGCCGTCCACCAGTCGCCCTTCGGCTTGTCCGCGGCAGGTTCGGCTTGCGTCCAACCCGGCAGTTCCGAGTAAGTGGCCGGCACGCTGACTGGCGGCCGATGGTAGTCCGGCCCGACCATGCAGCCACTCGCCAGCAGGGCCAGCGTCGAGGCGGCCAGCGGCCGAAGCAGGCTCAGCGGGCCTGAATGTCTAAGGAAAAGCTTCATCGTCATGCCCTCGTATCCGGTTGTCCGGGTCGCTGCTCGTCGCGATTCCATGGCAGGTTGGCGGACCATTTGACCAGCTTGGAACGCAAGCGGTCGAGGTAGAGGTAAATCACCGGCGTCGTGTACAAGGTAAACACCTGACTCAGGATCAGGCCGCCCATCACCGTGATGCCGAGCGGTTGCCGCAGCGACGCGCCTTGCCCGATGCCGATGGCGAGCGGCACCGCGCCGAGCACGGCCGCGAACGTCGTCATCATGATGGGCCGTAACCGCACCACGGCAGCCGAGTGAATCGCGTCGCGCGCCGGCATCCCTTCGCTGCGCTGTAACTGGATGGCGACGTCCACCATCATGATGCCGTTCTTCTTCACGATACCGATCAGCAGAATGATGCCGATCATCGCGATCACCGAGAACGGTGTGCCGAAAATCAGCAACGCCAGCGTCGCGCCGATGCCTGCCGAAGGCAGCGTCGACAGAATCGTCAGCGGGTGGATCGAACTTTCGTACAGGACGCCGAGCACGATATACACGACGCCGAGCGCCGCGAGGATCAGTAGCGGTATCGTGCCCATCGATTGCGAGTAGGCCGCCGCCGCGCCGGCAAACGAGCCGTGAATGCTGGCGGGCATGCCGATCTCGCGGATCGTGTTGTTGATCGACTCGGCCGCCTTGCTCAGCGAACCGCCGGCCGGCAGGTTGAACGAAATCGTCGCGGCGACGAGTCCGCTTTGATGGTTCACCTGCGTCGATGTATGGCTGTTGGCGTACGAGGCCAGCGCCGCCAGCGGCACCATGGTTTCCGCCGACGTGCTGTCCGCGCTGCCGGTCGAACTGCCGCCCTTGCTGTTGGCGATGCTGTTGGTGGTCGCGTTGGCCTGCGCGTTCGAATTCAGCGTGTTCGTGCTCGACGAGCTGGTCGTGCTAGTGGCGGTGGCCAACGGCACACCCGACACCGTGGCGCCTGGCATCTGCGTGCCGGCGGTGCCGGTCGCATTGCCCGAGGACTTGCTCAGGTAGATCTGACTGAGCGTTTGCGGGTACTGCCAGTAATCCGGCGCGACTTCCATCACCACGAAGTACTGATTCAACGGGTTGTAGATGGTCGACACCGTGCGCTGGCCGAACGCGTCGTACAGCACGTTGTCGATCTGGTTCGGTGCAAAGCCGTAGCGTGCCGCCGTCGCGCGATTGATGCTGACGTAGGTCTGCAAGCCGTTTTGCTGCAGGTCCGAGTTCACGTCGAGCAACTGCGCGCGCTCCTTGCCGAGCGCCGCGACCAACAGCGGCGTCCATTTGAAGAGCGCGGCGGAATCGTCGCTGGTCAGCGTGTATTGATACTCGGCGGCCGATTGCCGTCCGCCAATGCGCAGATCCTGCTGCGCCTGAATGAAGAGCCGCGCGCCGGACACCGCGTTGAGCTTGGGCCGCAAGCGGTTCACGACGTCGGTGGCCGTCGCATGGCGCTGCGCCAGCGGCTTGAGTTCGATGAACACGTTCGCGGTATTGAGCGCGCGGCCGCCGGTGAAGCCCGCCACGGAGGCCACCGCCGGGTCCTTCTGCACGATCTCCTGCAACTGCGCGAGCTTCTTTTGCATCGCCGGGAAGGAGATGCTCTGGTCAGCGATGATCTGGCCGATCAGGATGCCGGTGTCCTGCTCGGGGAAGAAGGTGGCTGGCACCAGTTTGAACAGGAACACGTTCGCCACCAGCAGGCCGATCAGCAGCAGGCCGACCAGCAGCGCATGATCCAGCACCGCTGTGAGCGAACGCGCGTAGGCCTCCTTGAAGCGATCGAATTGCTTTTCGACCCACGTCGCCCAGCGGGCCTTCGAATGCCCGGCATGCTCGCGGCTCAGCACATAGGCGCACATGGCCGGCGTGACCGTGAGCGAAATCACCAGCGAGATCAGAATCGCGATGGACAGCGTCACTGCAAACTCATGGAACAGCAGACCGACCACGCCCGGCATCAAAATGATGGGCAGGAATACGGCGATCAACGAGAGGCTCATCGAGATCACGGTGAAGCCCACTTCGCCGCTGCCCTTCAACGCCGCCTCTTTCGGACTGAGCCCCAGCTCCATGTGACGCACGATGTTTTCCAGCACCACCACCGCGTCGTCGACCACGAAGCCGGTGCCGATGGTCAGCGCCATCAGCGAAAGATTGTCGATGCTGTAGCCGAGCAAATACATCGGCCCGAACGTGCCGACGATCGACAGCGGCAGCGCAACCGCCGGCACCAGCGTGGCGCGCGGCGATTGCAGGAAAATGAACACCACGCCCACCACCAGCAGTACGGCGATGAACAAGGTGCGCTCCGTGTCACCCACCGACGCGCGCACCGACTCCGAGCGGTCGATCGCCACACCCACGTGCACACTGCTCGGCAGCGTCGCCTCGATCGACGGCAGGACCTTGCGAATCTGCGCGACGGTGCTCACCACGTTACTGCCGGGCATCGGATACACGATCACGAGAATCGCCGACTTGCCGTTGAAGAGCCCGGCATTGCGAATGTTTTCGTTCGAGTCCCTGACTTGAGCCACGTCGCGTAACTGGACCGGCGCGCCATTGCGGTAGGCCACGACCAGATCGCGGTACGGCGCGGCATGGGTGATCTGGTCGTTGGACGTGACCACATAGCGTTGATTGCCCTCGTCGAGATGGCCCTTGGCGCTATCGGCATTGGCCGCGCTGATCGCCGCGCGCACGTCTTCGAGACCGATGCCGTAGCTGTTCAGCTTGCCCGGCTGCAACTCCACCCGCACCGAAGGCAACGCGCCGCCGCCGAGCGTGATCTGCCCCACGCCCTTGACCTGCGAGAGCTGCTGCTGGATCACCGAATCGGCGGAGTCATAGAGCTGCGCCTTGGTGAGCGTGTCCGACGTCAGCGAGAGCACCATGATCGGTGCGTCCGCCGGGTTGTACTGGCGGTAGCTCGGATTGCTGCGCAACGTCGTGGGCAAGTCGGCGCGTGCCGCCTGGATGGCCGCTTCGACGTCGCGCGCGGCGCCGTTGATGTCGCGCTTCAGCCCGAACTCGACAACGATCATCGAGGAGCCCACGTAGCTGATCGACGTCAGCTCTTCGACATCGGCAATCGTCGCGAGCCGCCGTTCGAGTGGCTCGGCCACCGTGGAGGCCATGATGTCCGGACTCGCGCCCGCCATGTTCGCCTGCACCACGATCACCGGAAAGGCGATGTTCGGCAACGGCGCGACCGGCAGCCGGAAATAGGCAAGCGTCCCGGAGATCAGGATCGCGATGGCCAGCAGCGTGGTCGCCACCGGCCGCCGGATGAACAACGCCGAGATGTTCAAGGCGCCTCCTCCGTCCCGCCTTCAGACGTGGGCTTCGGATCTTGCGGCTTATTGCGTTTGCGCCAGCGATTGACACGCCCGGCCATCCGGTCGAAGAACAGATAAATTACCGGCGTGGTGAAGAGCGTGAGCACCTGGCTCAGCGTCAAGCCGCCGATGATCGCGAGCCCCAGCGGCCGCCGCAATTCCGAACCCGTACCCGAGCCGAGCAGCATCGGCAGAGCGCCGAGCATGGCGGCGAGCGTGGTCATCAGGATCGGGCGGAAACGCAGCAGCGAGGCCTCGAAAATCGCCTCGCGCGGCGCCTTGCCGTGGTTGCGTTCGGCGTCGAGCGCGAAGTCCACCATCATGATGGCGTTCTTCTTGACGATACCGATCAGCAGCACGATGCCGATGATGCCGATCACGTCGAGATCGCTGCCGGCGATCATCAGCGCAAGCAGCGCGCCGATCCCTGCGGAGGGTAGCGTCGAGAGAATCGTCACCGGATGGATGAAGCTCTCGTACAGCACGCCGAGCACGATATACACCGCCACCAGCGCCGCGATCAGCAGATAGACTTCGCTCGATAGCGAATCCTCGAAAGCCTGGGCCGCGCCCTGCAGCGACGAGGTGATCGACGGCGGCAGGTTCACCGCCTGCTCGGCTTCGTGAACCGCCTTGACCGCCGTGCTCAGCGACGCACCCTTCGCGAGGTTGAACGAGATCGTCACCGACGGGAACTGCGCGAGGTGGCTGATCACCAGCGGCGACTTCCTGATCTCGATCTTTGCGATGCCCGATAGCGGCACCTGGCCCGTACTGCTGGTCTGGCTCGGCAGATACAGGTTGCCGATCGCCTGCACGTTCGGCAGCGATTCCGGCTTGGCGACGAGAATCACGCGATACTGGTTCGATTGCTCGAAGATGGTCGAGACGATGCGCTGACCGAGCGCGTCGTACAGCGCGTTGTCGACCGTCGCCGGCGTGATGCCGAAGCGCGCCGCCAGTTGCCGGTTGACTTCGACGTTCACGCTGAGGCCGTCGCTATTCATGTCGCTCTGCACGTCGGCCAGCGAAGGAATCTGCTTCAGGCGCGACACCAGTTCCGGCACGTACTTCTGGAACGCCTGCTGACTCGGCCCGCGTAATACGAAGCTGTACTGATTCGGCGAGACGGTCGTGTCGAGCGTCAGATCCTGCTCGGGCTGCATGTACAGTTTGACGCCAGGCACATTCGCGACTTCCTGCTGCAGCCGCCGCGCCACCTCTTGCGCCGTGTCGGAACGCTTGTCGCGCTCGCGCAGATTGATCAGGAAGCGGCCGTTGTTGAGCGTCGAATTGGTGCCGTCGATACCCACGTACGAGGTCAGCGACGTCACGTCCGGGTCTTTCAGGATCGCATCGGCGAGTGCGCCCTGGCGGTTCACCATCGCCGTGTAAGAGACCGAGTTGTCGGCCACGCTGATCCCTTCGATCACGCCGACGTCCTGCACCGGGAACAGCCCCTTCGGAATCGCCACGTACAGAATGCCGGTCAGCACCACCGTGCCCACCGCCACGACGAGCGTCAGCACCTGATGATCCAGCACCCAGCGCAGGCCGCGCTCGTAGGCGTTGAGCGTCTTGTCGAACAGGCCCTCGCTGATCCGCTCGAAGCGGCTCGGATGCCGTTCGGCCTGTGCGCGCAGCATGCGTGCGCACAGCATCGGCACGACCGTCAGCGAGACGATCGCGGAGATCACGATGGTGACCGCCAGCGTCACCGCGAATTCGCTGAACAGGCGCCCGATCACGCCGCCCATGAAGAGCAGCGGAATCAGCACGGCGATCAGCGAAATGGTCAGCGACATAATCGTAAAACCGATCTGCCCCGCGCCTTCGAGCGCGGCTTCCAGCGGCGTCTTGCCCTCTTCCAGATAACGCACGATGTTCTCGATCATCACGATCGAATCGTCGACCACGAAACCCGTGGCGATGATGAGCGCCATCAGCGAGAGGTTGTCGATCGAGTAGTTCAGCTGGTACATCACGGCGAGCGTGCCGATCAACGACACCGGCACCGAGACGCTCGGAATCAGCGTGGCCGGTACGTTGCGCAGGAACACGAAGATCACCGCCACCACCAGCACGATCGCGAGGATCAGTTCAAGCGCCGCGTCGGACACCGACGAGCGGATCACGCCCGTGCTGTCCGAGACCACGGTCACTTTCATGCCGGCCGGCAAGGTGGATTCGAGCTGCGGCAACTGCTTCATGATCTGGTTGACGGTCGCGATCACGTTCGCGCCGGGCTGGCGCTGCACGTTCAGCACGATGGCCGGCGAACCGTTGTACCAGGCGCCGCGCTCGACGTCCTGCGCGGCCTGGCTGACCCGCGCGACGTCGCGCATGAAGACCGGCGCACCGTTCTGGTACGCGATCACCGTGTTGAGGTAGTCCTTCGGGTCGGTGATCTGATCGTTGCCGTTGATCGTGTAGTCGAGGTCGGGGCCGTCGAAATTGCCCTTCGGCTGACTGACGTTGACGTAGCTGAGCAGCGTGCGCAGATCGTCGATATTCAGGCCATACGCGGCCAGCTTGTGCGGGTCGGCTTCCACGCGGATCGCGGGAACGTTGCCGCCGCTGGTCGTCACCACGCCTACGCCCGACACTTCGGAAATCTTGGTGCCGAGGCGATTGTTGGCGACGTCCTCGAGTTGGGTCAGCGACATCGACTTCGAGGTGACCGCGAGGGTCAGGATCGGCTGGTCGGCGGGGTTGACCTTGGCGTAAGTCGGCGGCGCCGGCAGGCCGGAGGGCAGATAGCTGTTGGAGGCGTTGATGGCCTGCTGAACGTTCTGCTCGGCGATGTCGAGGTTCAGCGACAGATCGAACTGCAGCGTGATGACCGACGCGCCGTCCGAGCTATACGAGGTCATCTGCTGCAAGCCCGGGATCTCGCCCAGTTGCACCTCGAGCGGCGCGGTGACCGTGGTGGCCATCACGTCCGGGCTCGCGCCCGGATAGAAGGTCTGCACCTGGATGGTCGGATAGTCGACGTTGGGCAGCGATGAAACCGGCAGCACACGCATGGCAACGAGGCCGACCAGCACGAGCGCGATCATCAGCAGCAGCGTGGCTACCGGGCGAAGAATGAACAGACGGGAAATATTCATCGGCGCGCGAACCTGCTACGACGAAGCCGCGTTGGCCGACGCCGCTGCGGACGCAGCAGCGGGTTCCGAGGTGGCGGGCTGTGCGGCGGCGTCGCTCGCCGCTGCGCTGGCCGACTCACTGGCCGCCGCACTCGCCGCCGCCGCCTTCGGCGCGGCCGCCTTGATCTTCGCGCCGTCGTTCAGACGGTCGGTGCCGTCCGTGACCACCTGGTTGCCCTGCGCGAGACCGCTGAGTATGACCGTGTTCCTGCCGTCGCTCGGGCCGAGTTTGACCTTGTGGACGGAGACGGTGCTGTTCGCATTGACCAGATAGACGAAGTCACCCGGCGCGCCGGTTTGCACGGCGGCGGTCGGCACCAGCACGGCGTTCTGCAGGGTATCGACCAGCAACTTGACGTTGACGAACTCGTTGGGGAAAAGCGCCTCGTCGTCGTTCGCGAAAGTGGCGCGCAAGGTTACCGTGCCGGTTGCCGTGGCCATCTGATTGCTGACGGCGTACAGCGTGCCGGTCGCGACCTCGTGGGCGTTGTCGCTGGAATAGGCGGTGACCGGCAAGCTCGCGCCGCCGTTCAGGCGCTGCACGATGGAGGCGAGCGAATCCTGTGGCACAGTGAACTGCACCGTCGTCGGCTTGATAGTGGTGATGACCACGATCCCCGTCGACGACGATGCCGTCACGTAGTTGCCCGGATCGACGAGGCGCAGGCCGACCTTGCCGGAAACCGGCGCGGTGATGCGGCAATAGGTCAGATCGAGGTCGTACTGGGCGATGGTGGCGAGGTCGGATTTGACCGCGGCTTCGTCCTGCTGCACGAGAAACTGCTGATCGGCGAAAGTCTGCTGGGCGATCGACTTGCGCTCGTTCAACTCCGTGTAACGGGCGAGATCGGCGTGCGCCTGAGCCAGCGTCGCGCGGTCTTTGGCAAGCGTTGCCTCGGCCTGCTGCTTGCTGATCTGATACTGACGCGGATCGATCTGCGCGAGGAACTGGCCCTTCTGCACTTCCTGGCCTTCGTGATAGCCGACCGCCGTGAGGTAGCCGCTCAACTGCGGCAGCACGGTCACGGTAGCCGTGGGCGTCACCGTGCCGAGCTCGCTCAGCGTGACCGGCATCGAGCCGAGCGTGGCGCTCGCCACGGTAACGACGATCGGTGCGACGTCGCGCGTCGGCTTCTTGCGGGTCAACAGGTGGACCACGACGAGCGCGACCAGCGCGAGCACGACAACCACGAACAGGATGAGCCCGCGTCGGGACCGCTTCGGTTGCGTGGACACGGCTTCGCTCATAGGTATCTCCGAAAACAGTTGCTGCCGTTGAGGATCAGGCGGGGAGTCATTCTCTGCCGGAATGGTGGGAACATGCCACGGTTCTCGTGCCTTGTCACAACTCTACGGACATTGGATGGGGCGTCAGCTAATCGCAAGCCAGGCGCTCACGCAAAGTGCATGCCGCCAGGCGGGTGCCTGGCCAGCTATGACCTGAGGATTGGGTCCGCGGCGATGAACGCGTTTCGTAAACGCCGGTAATGTTCTATCAAGGTATCCCGGCGGCATAACGCATGCGGCGAGTCGCCGATTGCTACGAGGGCCTTGCTGACAGAGCGCGGGTCGTTCATGTTCGCCTTGGTGGAAGCGGGGGCACAGCGATTTGGATTCGGCATCGCATCAATGTACCAGGGCCGGGCGAGGCTTGAGTTACGAGCGTGATACATGTCGGGTTGTGAAAGACTACGCGAGGGTTGTTCGGTGCGGATGAGGCGCCGGCGACCGCTTGAGGATGATGGTTTTTTCGGCCATCAGGCGCGACTTGCACACGCGCTCAATGAAAGCGAATTGAAATACTCAGCGTGTCGCTGGCGGTTTAGAGGCAAACCTTGAAACAGCCGGATTGCACTTCAAAGATCGCTGCTGAGCGTAAGCGTCGCGATCAATCCGGGGTGATTGTCGGCAAAGTCGAGCGACCCCCGATGCAGGGTCGCCACGGCTTTGACCAGCGCGAGGCCCAGGCCGACACCCGGCGTTCCACGACTGGTGTCGCCGCGATAGAAGCGTTCCGTCACCTTCGGCTTTTCCGCATCGGGAATGCCGGGGCCGTCGTCAGCCACCGAGATCAGGATGCGCTCTGGCGCACGCGTTGCGACGATCCTGATGTCGCCGCCATCGCGTGCGAACTTGAGTGCGTTGTCGATCAGATTGCCGATCGCCTGCGCCAGCAGAAGCGGATCGGCAACGACCGCCAGATCGCCCGAGCACGCCAACGACAGGCTCACGCAGCGCAACTCCGCCACCGGCTGATAGAACTCCACCGCGTCGGACAGCAGACTCGCGAGATCGCTCGGCACGAAGCCCGAGCGGCGCACGCCCACGTCGATTTCGGCCAGCCGCAGCAGCGCGTTGAAAATGCGGATCACGCGATCGACGTCCGTCATCGCCCCTTCGAGTTCCGGCAAGGTGTCCCGATTGCCCTGCCGCCTCAAGGTCAGGATCAGCGCCTCCAGCCGCGAGCGCAGTTCGGTGAGCGGCGTGCGCAAATCGTGGGCGATCGAGTTCGAGACGTTGCGCACGCTATTGATCATTTCGATCAAGGCCTCCTCGGCCTGCTTGCGTGTCTTCACCTCCCGCTGCAACTGAACGTTCTGCGCTTCCTGAAGTTTTTGCAGAGCGCGCAGCTTCAAATGCGTATTCACGCGTGCCGCCACTTCCTCCATCTGCAAAGGCTTGGTGATGTAGTCCACCGCGCCCGCGCGAAACCCCGTGATTTTCTCGTCGGTTTGCGTCAGCGACGTCATGAAGATCACGGGAATATCGCGGGTCTTCTCCATCGCCTTCAGCCTGCGGCAGGTTTCGAAACCGTCGAGGCCGGGCATCATCACATCGAGAAGAATCAGGTCGGGCTCCGCGAGCTCGGCGCGCCGTAACGCTTCTTCGCCGTCGCGCGCGATCGCCACGCGCAGATTCTTGCCCTCCAGGCATTCGACCACGAGGCCGAGATTGGCGGGTGTGTCGTCTACGACGAGAACGATCGGCGTAGTGGTATCGAACGGTTGCACTGTGCTCACGCGTCTTGGCCCAGATATTTTTCGATCATGGCCAGCAGCGCTTGAGATTCGTAAGCAGCCGCAAGCCGGCGTAACTGCGCCGCGAAGGCATCGTAGCGAACGTCCAGACCGGCGAGGTAGTCCGCGTAATGCACGATGTCGCGCATCGATCCAAGCAGCGCAATGCGCCGCAAGGCCTCCAGTTCCCCGTGCGGAGGAACGGTCAACGGCTCTTCCACGGTTGCTGTCGCCACGCGTGTCGTCCAGGTCAGCGCCAGTAGCGCGGCTATTTCATTCAACAACTGATCGAGATCTAGCGGCTTCTCCAGAAACACGTTCGCTCCTGCGCCGAGATTCGCCTGGGCATTGGCATACGAGGCATCCGCCGACACGGCGATGACAGGAATAGGCCGCAGCGCGTGCGTCGAGCGGATATGCGTGAGCATCTCCAGGCCACCCATGACCGGCATGACGGTGTCGAGCAGGATCAGATCAGGTGGCGACGCCAGTGCGCGGGCCAGTGCATCGCGGCCGTTGCCGCTCTCCGAGACGAGGAACCCGCAGCGCTGCAAGGTATCCACGATCAGCGCGCGATTGGCGGCCACGTCGTCGATCACCAGCACGTGACGTTGCTCGCCTTCATAACCCGTGATTTCGAGGCGCGGGCTGAAGCCCGCCACTTCCGCGTGCGAAACCGGGGCATCGAGTTCGAACCAGAAGGTGCTGCCGCGTCCCACCGTGCTCGTGACGTGAATGTCGCTGCCCATCATGCGCACCAGTTGACGGCTGATGGCAAGCCCAAGACCGGCACCCCCGGTGCGGCGCGTGAAATCGCCAGCCTGCTCGAACGGTTGAAAGATGGCGTCGAGACGGTCGGGACTCACACCGACGCCGGTGTCGCGGATTTCGAAGCGCAGGCGCCCATCGGCGACTACGCTGACGACGAAGCTGACTTCGCCCTGGTCGGTGAACTTGACCGCATTGGCGAGCAGATTCAACAGGACTTGCCGAAGGCGCTTTTCGTCGACCCGTATCACTTTCGACAGATTCGCCGCCGCTTCATAGTTCAGCACCAGGCGCTTCTGATCGGCCCGCACGCTGACCATTTCCGCGATCACGCGCAGGAATGGTCCGAGCGGCACATCCGTCAGGTTGAGTTCGAGCTTGCCGGCCTCGATTCGCGCGAAGTCGAGGATGTCGTTGATCAGCAGAAGCAGATGCTCGCCGCTCTGTTCGATCACGCCCAGACTCGCCAGCTGGCGCTCGGTCATCGTGCCGTCGCGCCGCAGAATCTGCGCGTAGCCGAGGATGCCGTTCAACGGCGTACGCAGTTCATGGCTCACGTTCGCAAGAAACTGGTCTTTCGCGCGATTCGCGGATTCGGCGGCATCCTTGGCAACGCGTACGGTGTGCTCGAGCGCCTTGCGCCCCGAGATGTCCTGGAGAATCGCGATGGCGTGCACGGGCAAGCCGCTGGAGTCACGCTGCAACGCGACCGAGACGCTCACCCACACACGCGAGCCGTCGCGCTTCAACAAGGGTTTTTCCTCCGAGTAGTGCGTGAGCCGACCCTCGGCCAGCATGCGCAGATTTTCCTCGCTCGACGCCCGAAAGGCGGGGTCGGTAATGTCCTGAAAGCGTTTAAGCAACAGGTTCTCGCGCTCGTAGCCGACGATCTCGCAAGAGCGCTGATTCAGTCGCAGGAAATGGCCTTGCAGATCGCAATGTGCGACGCCCACCGCGGCGTTCTCGAACGTGCCGCGAAAACGCTCTTCGCTAAGACGAAGCGCCTGCTCGGTCAGTTTCAGCTCCGTGATATCGACCAGGCTGCCCACGAACCGCACCGGTTTGCCGCTCGCATCGCGTCGCGCGAGACCTCGCACGAGTACCCAGCGAACGCTGCCGTCGCGATGGCACAGGCGATTCTCGATTTCGAATGCCTCGGAGATCGTCGCGAGGTAATTGCGCATGGCGACTTCCGTGCGCTCGCGGTCGTCGGGATGCAAGACGCTCATATAGGCGTTGAAGTCGAGCATGGAGGTCGAGCGCGTGTAGCCGAGCCACTCCCAGATGTTCGAGAAACGGGCAAAACCACTGCGGTAATCGCCATCCGGCATGTCGATTTCCCACACGCCCACATTGGAGCCGTGCATGGCCATTTCGAGCCGGACATTGGTCTCACGAAGGATCTCTGCTTCTTCGGCGCGGCGTCTTTGCGTGACGTCGCGGAACACGAGCACGACGCCCTGGATCTCACCGCGCTCGTCGACGATCGGCGAGCCGCTATCGTCGATGGCAATTTCCCGGCCGTCGCGCGACAGCAGCACGGTGTGATTCGCCAGTCCGACGATCGTGCCGGCGCTCAACACGGCGGTCACGGGGTCTTCCACCGCCGCGCGAGTCGTCTCGTTGACGACCCGGAACACTTCGGCGAGCGGCCGCCCCATGGCGTTCTCGCGCGACCAGCCGGTGAGATTCTCGGCGACGGGATTCATGAAACTGATGCGCGAGTTGCGGTCGGTCGCGATCACCGCGTCGCCGATACTCGAGAGCGTAACCGCATAGCGCTGCTCGCTTTCGCGCAGGCGCCGCTCGGCACCGTGCTTGTACAAAGCCATTTCGACGACGGTGCGCAGCTGGGTGTCGTCGAACGGTTTGAGGACATAGCCGAACGGCTCGGCCAGGGTGGCCCGCCGCACCGTGTCCTCGTCCGCATACGCGGTCAGGAACACCACCGGCAAATTGCATTGCTCGCGCAACAACCTGGCGGTGTCGATCCCGTCGAGTTCGCCTTCGAGACGGATGTCCATGAGCACGAGGTCGGGCGACGTGTCTCTTGCCAACGGCAGCGCGTCTTCGCCGCGCGCCGTGATGCCCACCACCGTATGGCCCACGCGTCCCATCTGCTGGGCGATGTCGCGGGCCACCACCCGGTCGTCTTCGACAATGAGAATTCTCGCCGACGCCATGGCTCAGCGTCCGTTCGCGTTGAATGTGATGCTGCAGATCGTGCCGCCCATGTTGCTCAATTCCAGCGTTCCGTGCAGTTGGTGCGTCAGGTCGTGGACCAGTTGCAAGCCGAGTGAATCGGATTCCTTCAGCGAGAAGGCCGGCGCGATGCCGATGCCGTCGTCGGCCACGGTGAGCTTGCAGCGATCTTCATCGACCAGACCGAGTTCAATGCGCACGCAACCGCTCCGGCCTGCCGGGAAAGCGTGCTTCAACGCATTGGACACCAGCTCGTTGATGATGAGGCCACACGATACCGCACGGTTCATGTCGAGCTGCAACTCGTCCACCTCGATCTGCAATTCGACGGCCATATGACCGGTGTCGTAAGCGCGTGCAAGGTGGCCGCACAGGTTGCGCACATGCGTGGCCATCGCGATGCGCGCGAAGTTGCCGGCGCGGTAGAGGTTCTCGTGCACGAGAGCCATCGAGCGCACGCGGTTGCGGCTGTCGGCGAACAACTCGGCGACCGCCTTGTCGGTGACCCGGGCAGCCTGCAGGTTGAGCAGGCTGCTGATGAGTTGCAGATTGTTTTTTACCCGATGATGCACTTCATGCAGGAGCGCCTCTTTCTCTTCGAGCAGCGCTTCCTTTTCTTCGAGCGAAGCGTTTTCGAGTGAGATCGCTGCCTGCGACGCGAGCAATTCGAGCACCGCGATACGCGGCGGCGTGAATGCGCCCGGTGCGAGGTCGTTCTCCAGGTACAGCACACCGATCAGCTTGCCCTGCTTGGCCAAAGGCAAACACAACACCGCGCGCACGCGGCTCGATCTGAAATATTCGTCGGTGGAGAACGGATGAGGCAAGGAAGCGTCGTCGAGCAACACACGCTGCCTGGTGCGCATGCTGTAGTGAAGAATCGACGTGGGCAGGTGCTGGGACGTCACCGTTTCGCTTTGCACGCGGACATCGACACCACGGCTCGCCAGTGCTTCGGCTTCGATCCACAACGCTTCGCCACGCGGCAATACGAGCAAAGCGCGGCCCGCGCCGGCATGTTCGAGCACGATGGTCATCAGCGTCCGAATCAATTTCTCGAAGGCGATTTCGCCAGAAATCGCTTGCGAGGCTCGCACCACGGTCTCGACGTCGAACTGCTCCGCCGCGATGCCGCGGGTGGCGCCGTAATTTGCCGGTTCGGAGACCAGGTTCGGATAGCGGCGATCCAGTTGCTGAACCTTGGCTATCGCACCCCAACGTAAATACGCAAGCCGCGCATTGCCGAAATAAGCGTGCGAGATAGTCGTGAAGCCGCGCGCCAGGTAAAACGTCGCGCCGATTTCGTTCGCCAGAGCTTCGACTAGCGAAAACTCGTGTTCACGAGCCAGACGGATCGCGTTCTCGTACTCGCCCATGGCGTCGAAATGATTGCCCTCGATGCGCGCAATCTCGCCGGCGATCAGCGCCGCGCGACATCCAAAGTTGCTCGGGCAATGCTCGGCCCAGAGCGCCACTTTCGCGTGATGCTCGACCAGGGCTTCTAAATGCCGGGGCCGCTCGTTTTCTTCAGCGTCGTCGTATTGACGTGCCCGCGCGAGCGCCGCATAAAAATGATATTCGGCGATTTCGAAGTGGCCCGACGAGGTCCACAGCAAAGGCGCGGCTTTCGCCGCCGCGGCCATCGCGTCCGCTATATTCCCCGCAAAATAACGGGCTTGCAGCTTGCGAATCCAGTACCAGCAGGCAGCAATGGCGAGGCACGGGTCGGCTTCGAGATGGGCCTCGAACGTGGTCTCGTCGAAAGTTTCGTCGTTGAAGGACGCCGGCGAAGGATTCAGGCCGCGCAGACTTCGAATCAACTGCAACTGCGAACTGATGATATCCACGATCAGACCGAATTTGGCCGCCTGGACGACGCCGAGGCGCTGATGCGCCTCGCGCTCGACATCGGCCAGCGGTTCGCTCGCCGCCAGCAAACCGGTGACGAGACAGCAACTGCTGAAACCCGTATAGGTCAGGTCGCCGCTTTCGGTCGCCGCCTCGAACGCGCGGCGCAACAGCGGGAGGCCGGTGCGAATCGGCTTGGTCCAAGGCGTGACGTGGTACGCAAAGCACATGTACACGCGCGGCTTGAAGCGCTGCAAACCGCGTTCGTCGACGAGGCGCAGGCCCAGCTTCCCGAAGCTATAACCCGCTTCGTAGTCTCCGAACACGGGACCCGCCACCATGCCGAGGTACGAATACCCAATCGACGAGGCGTCGCTGTTGCCGTGTTCGAGACTCAGATTCGCCATCCGGCACAGGACGAGGCAAACCAGATTTTCATCGCTGAAAAACGCCGGCGGAAGGACGGCGGTGAGCACATCGAGGGTCGCACGCCGGTCGGTGTCGGTGAGCAGCGGCAGATCGATCAGGGATTCGATCGGCGCCGTGCCGATCTGCTGAAGGAGCCGGTCGTACTCGACGCGCGCCTGGTCGCGAGTGGGATGCGGCTCCCAATCGATCCCGACGCCACGCAGATACTCGAGGCAGATCTCCACCGCGCGGTCGCTCTGGTCCAGCGCGGTAAACAGCGTGACGCGCAGCCATGTGACCGCTGCGCGGTCCGGCAGCGTGGCCGCACGCCGGGATAAGGCGGCCAGACGCTCCTTGGCCGAATCGGTTTCGCCCGTGAGGAACTCGCATTCCGCGAGACTGCTTTCGAGCGCAAACTTCAGGGGGTAGTGCCGGTCCCAGGCATCGCGGCCCTCCAGCATCGCGCTGCCGATCGACAGATAGGTCGAAGCAGAAACATAGGCGGACGACGTCTTCGCGCGCCGCCCCGCAATCAGATTGAACTCGACGACCCGTTCGCGCTCGGCGGGATCGTCGATGAGACTCAACGCGCGGTTGTACTGGTTGACGACCTCGAAGATATCCTGCTCGAGAACGGCGGCGCTCACATTCCCCGCAAACATCCGGCCGATGCGCAAATGTGCGTGCGCGCGTTCGTCGACGGGAATGAGCGCATAGGCCGCTTCCTGCACCCGGTCGTGCAAAAACGCGTAGCCGTGCTCGCGCCGAAACACGAGCCCCGCCTCCACCGCCGCGGCCAGCGCGGCATGGATCTCCTGCTCGGAGACACCCGCGACGCGCGCGAGCATGGCCGTCGCCGCGACGTTGCCAAAACAGGCGAACTGTTTCAGCGCGCCCTGTGCTGCCGGCGACACCCGTTCGATCTTGCCGACCATCAAATCGACGACGCTGTCGGAGAAGCGCGTCTGGCGCAGCGATTCAACGTCCCAATCCCAGGCGCGACGCAAAGGATCGAAGGCCAGGTGATGCTCGTCGGCGAGCATCTTCAGAAATTGCACCGTGAAAAAAGGATTGCCGCCGGCCTTCTCGAAGATCAAGGCAGCGAGTGGCTGAACGTCCGCCTGGTCGGCGCGGAGTGCCTCAGCGATCAGACGCGCTACGTCCGCGAGATGCAGCGGCGTCAGCACGATGTCCTCGACGGGCGTCCCCGCTGCGCGAATCGACGCGACCGCGCGCGCGAGCGGATGCGCCTGGCCCACCTCGTTGTCGCGATACGCGCCGATGAGCAGCAGATTTTTCAGGCGCGGCTCGGCAAGCAGATTGTCGAGCAGACTGAGCGTGCCGGCATCCAGCCATTGCAGGTCGTCGAGGAACAGCACCAGTGGATGATCGGCATGCGCAAACGCGCCGATGAAACGCGCGAAGACCCTCTGAAAACGGACCTGAGCGTCCTGCGCGGACAGCTCGGGTACGCTCGGCTGCACCCCGATGATGTTTTCCAGCGCGGGGATCAGGTTGACGATCAACTGACCGTTCGCGCCAACCGCCTCGCCGAGCCGCTTGCGCCAGCGCGCGACCTCCGCGTCGCCCTGCTCCAGAATCTGGCGAATCAGACTGTGAAACGCCTGACCCAGAGTGGCATACGGAATATCGCGTTTGTACTGATCGAACTTGCCGGCGGCGAAGCGCGCGCCCGAGGTCGCGAGCTTTTTCTGCAACTCATTGACCAGCGACGATTTGCCGATGCCGGAGTAGCCCGACACGAGGACGAGCTCGGCTCGCCCTTGCCTCGTCAAGCGCTCGAAAGCCGCATGCAGCGTTGCCGTTTCCGCCTCCCGGCCATAGAGCCGCTCCGGAACCAGCAACCGCTCGGCCGCGTCGCGCGTGCCGAGTGCGAACGGTTCGATGCGCCCGGTTTGCTGCCATGCCTCGACACAGCGCAGCAGATCGTCCTCCAGACCGCGCGCGGTCTGGTAGCGATCCTCGGCGGTCTTCGCGAGCAGCCGCATGACGATCGCGCCGACCTGGGGCGGCACCGTGCTCACCACCTCGTTCAACGGAATCGGCGTTCTGGCGATATGGCTGTGAATCCATTCGACCGGCGAATTCGCGCGATAGGGCGAGCCACCGGCAAACATCTCGTACAGCGTGAGGCCGAGCGAATAAAGATCGGTGCGCGAGTCGACCGGGCGATTGATGCGCCCGGTCTGCTCCGGCGCCAGATAAGGCAGCGCGCCCGCCGTCCTGTCGGGCAGCGAACCGGGCGCCCGTTCGCTCGTCTCACGCGAAGCGAATCCGAAACCGGTCAAGGCGACGCCATCGGTATCGGGATCCACCAGAATATTGACGGGCCGGATGTCCTTGTGGATCAGACCGCGCCCGTGCAGGTCGGCGATCGC
The DNA here is from genome assembly GCF_900996225.1 of Paraburkholderia sp. BCC1884. Taxonomy (GTDB): domain Bacteria; phylum Pseudomonadota; class Gammaproteobacteria; order Burkholderiales; family Burkholderiaceae; genus Paraburkholderia. Next base: position 112,230 of record NZ_CAAJGL010000156.1, read on the forward strand.
GCCGGCGAGATTTCTCGCGACGCTCAATGCCCGATCGAATGGCAAGGACCCCATCGGAATCGACGAAAGCGAAATGCCGCGGGGATCTTCGAGTATCAATGCCGTGCTGCCGCGGTGCTCGATCAAGGCGTGCGGCCGAGCGATCAGCGGCCCCTCCAGCAAACCTCGCAATTCATAGGCGCGTTCGAGCCGTGCCTGACTATCGGCGGCCGGCTGCAGGGCCGATGAGGTAACGGCGAGCCACGTCTGGGCGTGATCGCGCCGTTCGATTCTGGACAATACGAACTCGCCGTCGTCGCAGAGCGTTTCAAATTCGAAGTCTGATAATTCGATCATGCTGCAGCCCCGCCGCCGCGTTTGCGCTAGTCGTTCACCGACAACATGTAGCCAGCATTGCGTACCGTCTTCAACAAGGAACGCTCGAAGCCCGCGTCGATCTTGTGGCGTAGCTTGCTGACGTGGACGTCGATCACATTGGTTTGCGGATCGAAGTGATAGTCCCAGATGTTTTCCAGCAGCATGGTGCGTGTAACGACCTGATCCTTGTGGCGCATCAGGTATTCAAGCAGCTTGAATTCGCGCGGCTTCAACGCGATCGGCTTGCCCGCGCGCATGACCTTGCGGGAAAGCAGGTCGATGCAGAGATCGTCCACTTTCAGCGTGGTCTCGGCGTAGTTTTCATGCGAGCGGCGAGTCAAGGCGTCGAGCCGGGCCAGCACCTCGCCGAACGCGAATGGCTTGACCACGTAGTCGTCGCCGCCGGCCTTCAGCCCGCGAATGCGCTCGTCGACCTCGTCTAGCGCGCTCACGATGAGGATCGGGACTTTGTTGCCCGTTGCCCGCAATGCCGCGATGATGCCGAGCCCGTCGATCCCGCCGGGCAGCATGCGATCCATGATGATGGCGTCATAGGTCTCGCTGGCGGCGAGAAACATGCCGTCGCGACCGTTGTCCGCGGAATCGATGACATGCCCCTCTTCTGCCAGGCCTTTTTTCAGAAACCCGGCAACCTGTTCGTTATCTTCGACGAGCAAGATTTTCATTGGAATTCCGCGCACTCGGGCTCAGGTATCGGCGAGATCCGAATACCGCCGCGATCGTCGTTCATGCTTTTCTCCGCAGCTCAGCAACGCTCAAGACTTCAATGCCAGCCCGGACCGACCGTGGGATGACAGAGCCATCCGCATGCTGTCGGCCGGACGGCGCGCTCCCGGCTAATCCACCGATTATCCGGGAAAATCGGCGACATACGAATTTGCGCGCTCATTAAATTTTTTTAATTTTTGCCCCGAATACCCCTGGCTATATTTCCGGGTCGATATGGCGGCCTTGCATTCGCGGCCGCGGCGCTGAGCAGGTTGAAAACATTGCGTTAACTTTCCTTAATGATTCCCTAATCGTGGGGATATTCCGCCAATTCTAGAATCACTGCCAATCAAACGGGAAATGTCACCGTGACACGGCAGACGCCCAGCATGGACACACTCAATCCCAAGCGGAACCGCCATGATCAAGATCGGCAGAGTCGACGTGTCGCTGGAACTACGCAAGCTGTTTCTGAACGGCCAGCCGATGCGTCTCGGCACGCGGGCCTTCGATATCCTCGAAGTGCTGATCGAGGCGAGCGGCCAGCTCGTCACCAAAGAAGATCTGTTCAGCGCGGTCTGGCCCGACACGATCGTCGAAGAGAGCAATCTGCAAGTTCACATTTCCGCGCTCCGAAAATTGCTCGGACCGGACAAGGATCTCATCAAGACCATCCCGGGTCGCGGATACTGCCTGATCCGCGGCCGCCAGTCCGAGCAGGCAACGTCCCCGCTGTGGAGTGAAGCGAACCCGCCGGAATCCGGTCTCGCGCCGAATCCCTTTCCCCTGTGTTGCGCCCCGTTGATCGGCCGGCAGCAGGCGCTGGAGGACGTCAGAGGCGCGATCGACGTGTCGCCCCTGGTGACGCTGGTCGGCACCGGCGGCATCGGCAAGACGCAACTCGCCCTGGAGGCAGCGCGTTCGATCGCTTCCAGGTTCGCCGAGGTGCGCTATGTCGACCTCTCTGCGATCGAACATCCGGACTCGATACTGAGCACGATCTACGACGGGCTCGCCCACCCGCCCGAGGGTGGCGCGTCGCTGCGGGCGCGCAGGCAGCTGGTCGTACTCGACAACTGCGAGCACGTGATTCACGAAGCCGCCTCGCTGTGCGAACGGCTGATTCAGTCCAACCCCGACATCAAGATCGTCGCGACGAGCCGCGAGCCGCTGCGCGCCAGTTTCGAGCGCATTTACCGCGTCCTGCTACTGGAAGTCCCTCGGCAAGCGGCAGATCACGAGGAAGTCTTGCGCTGCAGCGCCGTGCAAATGTTCATTTCACGCGCACGGGCGCGTGAGCCCGACTTCCTGGCAGATGGGGAAAGCCTGGATCTGATCGGCGTGATCTGCCGACGACTGGACGGCCTGCCGCTGGCACTGGAACTGGCGGCGGCCCGCGTGACCACCCTGGGTATCGGCGAACTCGTCACGCAACTCGACAATCGTTTTTTCGTGTTGACCGGCGGCTTGCGTACCGCGCCGGCGCGCCAGCGAAGCCTGAAGGCTACGCTCGACTGGAGTTATCAGCTTCTCTGCAGCCGGGAGCGCATAGTGCTGCGGCGCATCAGCGTATTCCACGAGCGTTTTCGGCTCGGCGAGGCATGTCGGATTGCCGCCCGCGACGGCCTCACCGAAGATGACGTGATCGAAGCGATCGCGGGCCTCGCCTCGAAGTCGCTACTCACGGTGGGAGCGTGCGGTTCCGCTATGAGCTACGCCCTGCTCGAAAACGTACGGGCCTACGCATTGCAGATGCTCGACGAAGCCAGCGGCAGCGACATGACGGTCAACAGGCACGGACCCGGCGCCGGCGCCGGGGGCCGCAGCATGGCGGGGGCGCAGACCGATACCACCGTGCCCGACGATCAGCAGATGAGCCTGGCGATACCGGACGGTTGATCGACAAAATGGGCAACGTGGCCCACCGGCTCAACGCTCGCCATTCTTGCGCCCGATGGCAAGTTCGATTGAATCGAGCAGCACTTCTTCAGCGAACGGCTTTCGAAGAAAACTCACCGCGCCGTGTTGCATGGCCCGCTCGACCGTCTCACCGTCGCCGTGCGCCGACATGAACACAACGGGGATCGCCCGATGCTCCGCATTCAATTGCCGTTGCACATCGAGGCCTTGCATGCCGCGCATCCGGATGTCGAGCAACACGCACAGCGCATCGTCGATCTCGGGCGAAGCAAGAAACTCTTCGCCCGAAGAAAAGGTCATGGTTGTGTAACCCACGGCCTTGAGAAGGTTGCCGACGCCACTTCTTACCGAGGCGTCATCGTCGACGATGCACACAAAACTCATAGCTGCCATTACTCCAATTGCGCCGGCCACTTAACAGAGAAAAAAATCCGGCGCGATATTTACTGCGTCCGCAGACTCATCGCGTTCGACGAATCAACTCCCACATCTTCGCCAGTTCGATCAGCGTTTTGGCCTGCATCTTGCTCATTACGCGACGCTTGTGAACTTTCACGGTCACTTCCTGCGTGCCCAGTTCATGGGCGATCTGCTTGATCATCTTGCCTTCCACCGCCAGCTCGCCCACTTCCATTTCGCGCGGCGTGAGCAAGGCAGCGCGCCGCACCACCGCCGCGTTGAACTCGCGCTCGGCGAGGTTGGCTTTGTCCTGCGCGAGCGCTCGGCTGACGGCGGCGAGCAGTTCTTCGTCGTCGGACGGCTTGGTCAGGAATTCCTGCGCACCTGCCTTGATTGCCCGCACCGACATCGGGATGGAGCCATGACCGGTCAGGAAAATGATCGGCACCTGCACCCCTTTCTGCGCCAACTGATCCTGTACGGCAAAACCATTCGTGGATTGCAGGTTCATGTCGAGCACGATACACATCGGCACATTGGGCAATTCCTGGGACAACACTTCCGCCGGCGACGCGAACCCCTGCGCCTCGAAACCGGCTGAACGCAGCAGACGCACAAGCGCATGACGCACGCTTTCTTCATCGTCAATCACATACACCATCGGTTCGATTTCCGAAGGACCGGGCATTGCAGTTTCCAGAAAAAATGGGGAGTCTTGGGTGCCGTCATGGTACCTGATGCCCACCTCTGGATTCTCGTTCCAGCCCGTAATCCACGCCTTTTCTTATTGGGAAGCGAACGCTTCGACTGCCGTCTGGGCGGCGAGTCCGGCGAGCCTGAAAGTGCGTCCAGGCCCGGCTTGCCCCGACGCATCCAGGACAGCCTTTCTCGCCAGGACCTCGTCGGCGTCGTCCGACTCGTAAAGCCTGCGCAAGGCGTATTCCCGGCATGTCTCCAGCAGAAAATACTCCTTCGTCCTGCTATCGCAGGTCGTCATGATGAAGGACTTGGACGCCAGCCCGACGATCGCCTCGGTGACCTCGTTGCGCGACAACTGATCCGAGGTGGCGACCGCGCACACCGCCTCGAGCGAGAAGCGCGTGGGGAAAACACCTAGCCTGTGCAGCACCGTTTTTTCCGACTCGTTGAGAAGCGCATAGCCCCAGTCGAGCGACGCCTCCAGGGTCTGCTGACGGCGCGGCGCGGTACGGCGCCCGCCGGTCAAAAACTGGAACCGGTCGTCGAGTTCCGAGACCAGCTTGCGGATGCCGAAGACCGCGGCGCGCGCGGCCGCCAGTTCGATGGCAAGCGGCACGCCGTCGAGGCGGCGGCAGATCGTCGCGATCATGTCGAGGCCGGCACGATCGATGGTGGCCGTGGCATTCAGCGCGTTGAGCTGGTCAAGGAACAACTCGACCGAGCCGCAGGCGAGAATCTCCTGCGAGCCGGCACCCGCTGCGGGGACGTCGAGCGCGTTGACCCAGTACGATTTTTCGCCGCGGGTTCGCAGCGGTTCGCGGCTGGTGACCAGGATCCGCAGCTCCGCGCTCGCCTGCAGCAGCGCATCGCAGACGGTCGCCGCGGACTCGATCACGTGCTCGCAATTGTCCAGCAGAACGAGCAGCTTGCGCCCGTGGATCGCCGCAGCGATGGACCTGAGTTCGACGTCGCTCGTGCCTTCGCCACGCGTGACACCCAACGCGTCGGCCACGGCGCCGACAATGCTTTGCTCGCGCGCGACCGATGCCAGGGTGATAAAGCACACTTGCATACCGGACGCATTCGCAATCGAACGCGCGATCGCAATGCCGAGTTGCGTTTTGCCGATGCCGCCCGGGCCGAGAAGCGTGACGATGGAGGTGTCGTCCAACGCCCGCGCAACTTCGGCAATCGTGTCGTCACGCCCGATCAGCGGCGCGTGGCACACCGGCAAGCCATTCGGGCCGCCGCCAGCATACGGAACAGGCGCGGGCGCCCGCGCGACGACCGGCGTACCAGCGGCCGATGTACCGGCTGCAGGCGTATCGGCTGCAAGCATCGCGGCCGGATCGACCGACTCGGGCGCCAAGGTCAGCCGGTAGCCACGTCCGGAAATCGTGCGAATGGCCTGCGCGCCGTCACCGAAAATCTTGCGCAACGCGGACAGCTGCACGTGGATATTGTTTTCTCCAACCACCGAATCAGGCCAGACATGGCGGAAGATCTCGTCCTTCGTCACCGTCTTGCCCCCGGCTCCGATCAGCAGTTCGAGAATGCCGAACGCGCGCGACCCAAGCTGGAGCAACTGTCCGCCCTCGTACACCTCGCGCATCTCCAGCGACACTGTGATTCGACCGATCTTTATCATGCTGGACTCACGCCTGGTTGATTAGCGGGACGGGCGAGTTCATCGACTTCGCGCCCTGTTCACTAACGCAGCCAGTACGAGGCTAGCGTCTAACAGGCATGGTAGAGGGGAACGTCATCTGAAACTATTATCCATAGGGATACGTCGATCATCGCTTCGGCAAGCGGCGGGCGCGACCGCATGAGCCCCCGTCCGGCGTGGCGGGGCAGGCGCATCACACTTTGGTATGAAACCGTCATGCCGGCGGATGGTCGACCGCCCGCGTGCAAATCGGCAATCGAACGTGCAACGGCGAAAGCTCCTTTCTCCCAAGACCGCGATACTGTCTTCGACAATCCGTTTTGCAGGTGTCCCATGGTCGATCAAACGCACTCGCCTGAAGCGCGTCACAATGCTGTTCTTGCCGACCCGAGGATCTGGCGCTGGTATGCCGATCTGATGGGGAATCGCCGACTCGTTTGCGAGCATGACGGCGCCAGCTGGATCGTCGCCGTGGACGGCCGACTGCTCGCGGCCGAAAGCGCCTTCGAGTCGGCAGTGCTCGCCGCCTACGCCATGACGCGTGCGCTCGTCGCACTCGATCCGACGCGCACGGTCTGACGCCGCGCGGCGCGCGGCAGCTGCGTCGCGGCAGCTACTCTTCTTCCGGATACACGCCGGCGGACACCAGGCAAACGAACGCGGTCGCCTTCAACACGCACTCCACCGAAGACAGCAGAAATCCCAGCGGAAACACGCGAAATTCCGCCGGCAGCGCAAACGCCACCGCCATCAGGCCGATCGTGCAAAGAAAGCCGTAGGCCACCCGCGCAACGCGACTGCCCGCCAGGGCGAAACACACGAGCGCGATCCACAGCAGTTTGCCGAGGATGCAGGCCGCCATTTCCCGAGGCGTCCGGCTGATCCAGATCTCGAAGGGCAACTCGCACGCCGACCAGATGGCGGTCGCGACGATCACCCGGCGCGTCCATGGCCCGAGTGCCGTCTCACTGGGCGCGGCAAACTCCGGCGCGTCCCATTCCGCGCGTTCGAGCGTGCGGACCACTTGAGCGTCGGACAAAAAGCCCAGATCGCTGTTGCCCACGTTACGCAGTGAGTCGTCGAGATATCGCATGATGCTCCTCCAGATGTCGCCGCAAGGTGGTTGCGGTGGCCGCGGCCAGGCCGTTCCAGAGTTCCAGACGCGCGGCCGGGTTGAACGCATTATTCGGCGCGCGGCCGCGCCGGTCTTTTCAGATCGCCGCCGGGGTTTAGAAAACGCACGGTGCGATCGAGCGTCTGCGCAACCCGCGACGCGGACCGCCCATGCCGAGATCGACGTGCGAATATGAAACGGACGGGCTTTTGAACAACTGACGTCCTACGCAGCACGCCATGCTTCGCCATGCCCTCAACAAATTGGTGGGAAATGGACATGGCTAAAGAAAAAGTAATCCGGATCTACAGCGAACCCGCAGGTGGCTGGGGCGCGCTCAAGGCAACCGGCGAAGCGCTCGCATTACAGGGCATCACCGTCTCCGGCGCGAAGACCCTGTTGCGGATGAACCAGCCGGACGGCTTCGATTGCCCCGGCTGCGCGTGGCCCGATGCGAAGCACACCTCGTCGTTCGAATTCTGCGAGAACGGGGCCAAAGCCGTCGCGTGGGAAGCCACCGTCAATCGCTGCACGCCGGAATTCTTCGCCGCGCATAGCGTCACGGAGTTGACCGCCTGGGACGACTACGATCTGGAGATGGTGGGCCGCCTGACCCATCCGATGGCCTACGACGCCGCCTCCGATCGTTACCTGCCGATCGCCTGGGACGACGCGTTCGCGCTCGTCGCAAAACATCTGAACGATCTCGACCACCCCGATCAGGCGGACTTCTATACCTCGGGACGCGCCTCCAACGAGGCGGCCTTTCTCTACCAGATCTTCGTACGCGAATTCGGCACCAACAACTTCCCCGACTGCTCGAACATGTGTCACGAGGCGACCAGTGTCGGTCTGCCCGAATCGATTGGCGTCGGCAAGGGCACGGTGCTGCTGGAGGACTTCGAGCACGCCGACGCGATCTTCATCTTCGGCCAGAATCCGGGCACCAACAGCCCGCGCATGATGAGCGATCTGCACAGCGCCTCCCGGCGCGGCGCGAAGATCGTCTCGTTCAATCCGTTCCGCGAACGGGCGCTGGAGCGCTTCGCCTCGCCGCAAAATCCGCTGGAAATGGCGACGCTCGGCTTCACGCAGATCAGTACGTTTTTCTATCAGCTGCGGGTGGGCGGCGACGTCGCCGTGCTCAAGGGCATGATGAAAGCCCTGATCGAGGCCGACGACGCCGCGCTCGCCGCCGACCAACCCCGCATCCTCGATACCGGGTTCATCGAAGGACACACGCACGGCCTGGACGATCTGCTCGCCGATCTGCGCGCCACCCAATGGGATGCGATCGTCAGCCAGAGCGGCTTGTCGCGCGACGAGATCCAGAACGCCGCCAATATCTATATGCAGGCGAAAAGCGTAATCCTCGTGTACGGCATGGGGCTCACGCAGCATCATCGCGGCACCGAGACAGTTCAGCAGGTCGCCAATCTCGCCCTGCTGCGCGGCAATGTCGGCCGGCCCGGCGCGGGCGTGTGCCCGGTGCGCGGCCATTCGAACGTACAGGGCAATCGCACGGTCGGGATCACGGAGAAACCTTCGGCGGCGCTGATCGACGGCATTGAACGGGCCTTCGGTTTCCGGCCGCCCGCCGCGCACGGCCATGACGTGATCGCCTCGATCGATTCGATGATGCGCGGCGACGCCAGGGTCTTCATGGGGCTCGGGGGCAATTTTGCCGCGGCCGTGCCGGACTGGGTCCGCGTGCAAGCCGCCATGCGCAAGCTGGACCTGACGGTCTACATCGCCACCAAACTCAATCGCAGCCACCTCGTGCACGGCAAGCAGGCGTTGATCCTGCCCTGCCTGGGCCGCACCGAGATCGATATCCAGGCCGACGGCCCGCAGTCGATCACGGTCGAAGATTCGATGTCGATGGTGCATGCATCGGGTGGCCGCAACGAGCCGGCCTCGCCGCATCTGAAGAGCGAACCGGCGATCGTCGCCGGCATTGCGCGTGCGACCATGGGTCCCGGCTCGCACGTCGATTGGGAGCATCTCGTCGCGAGCTACGACCGCATCCGCAACAAGATCGAAATCGTCTATCCGATCTTCCAGGCCTACAACCAGCGCATTCGCGTGCCGGGTGGCTTCCATCTCGCTTCGAGCGCGCGGGAGCGGGTCTGGGCGACGGCCACCGGCCGCGCCAATTTTCTCGTCTTCAAGGGCCTCGACGAAGATCCGGTACAGAACGATCCCGACGCGCTATGGCTCACCACCATGCGCAGTCACGATCAGTACAACACCACCCTCTATTCGCATTCGGACCGCTATCGCGGCGTGTTTGGCCAACGCGACGTGGTCTTCATGAACTCGCACGAGTTGCAGAAGCGCAACCTGCATGCAGGCGACCGCGTCGATATCTACGCGTTGTCGAACGATGGTATCGAGCGCGTGATTCGCCACTTCAAGGTGGTCGAGTACGTGCTGCCCGACGGATGCTGCGGTGCCTATTACCCGGAGGCGAATCCGCTGATTCCGCTCTATGCCTTCGATCAGAAAAGCCGTACCCCCTCCTACAAGTCCGTCCCGGTCAGGATCGTGCCGGCCGCGACGGGTGACGCCGACTCCCTGCAACAATCGGCCAGGCTCGCTCCTGCGGGGGTTTCACATGCAGCTCACTAACGTGCTCGATCTGTCTCGCGCCCAGTTCGCGATGACGGCTATTTTTCACATCTTATGGCCGATTCTCACGATCAGTTTGTCTGCCTTCCTCGTGCTGGTCGAGGCGCTGTGGCTGCGCACCGGTAATCACGCTTATTACCGGCAGGCGCGCTTCTGGGGCAAGCTGCTGGTGCTCAACTTCGCCGTGGGCGTGGTGAGCGGCATTCCGATGGAGTTCCAGTTCGGCACCAACTGGGCGGGCTTTTCCCGCTATAGCGGCCAGTTCTTCGGCAACATCCTCGGCTTCGAAGGCGCGATGGCCTTCATGCTCGAGGCGGGGTTCATCGGCGTGATGATGCTGGGCTGGGGACGCGTGCCGCGCGGCGTGCATCTGTTTGCGACCTCGATGGTCGCGCTCGGCTCGAGCATCTCCGCATTCTGGATCATGGTCGCCAATTCGTGGATGCAGACGCCGGCGGGTGTGACGGTCGAGAACGGCAAGATCGTCGTCACCGACTACGCCGCCGCCATTTTCAATCCCGACATGGTCTGGGGCGTCACGCACATGTGGCTCGCGGCGATCGAGACCGGCATGTTCGTGATCGCCGGCATTTCGGCCTGGAATCTGTTCAGGCGCCGCAACGTCGAATTCTTCGCGCACTCGTTCAGGATCGTGCTGCTGATTCTGGTGTTCGTCGCACCGATCCAGATCTGGCTCGGCGATTCGAGCGGCGGCAGCGTGTTCAGGACACAACCCGCCAAGGGCGCGGCGATCGAAGGGCATTGGGTCACCAATGCGCCGGGCACGGCTGCTTCGTGGTCGCTGCTCGCGTGGCCGAACCAGAAGACCCAGAGCAACGACTGGTCACTCGAAGTGCCGGGCATGTTGAGTATGCTCGCCACCCACACGCTGCATGGCGAGGTCAAAGGGCTCAAGGATTTCGCCCCCGCCGACCAGCCGCCGATGCTGCCACTGCTCTATTACGCGTTCCGCGTGATGGCCGGCATCGGCTTCCTGTTCATGGTGCTGGCCCTCTGGAGCGCATACGTGTTCCGCAAGACGCGCGGCAATCTGGAACAGCTGCTCGCGCAACGCAAGCTGCTACTGGCCTGGGTGCTGTGCATTCCACTGCCCTATGTCGCCGTCGAGGCGGGCTGGATCGTGCGCGAAGTCGGACGCCAGCCCTGGGTCGTCTATGGCCTGCTGCGCACCCGGGACGCGGTCTCGACGGTTGCGGCGTCGTCGGTGACCCTGAGCATGGCCATGTTCTTCGCTTTCTACGTGGTGCTGCTGATCACCTTCTTCGTGCTTGCCCGCAACTGGCTACGTGCCGGTCCCGACCCGAGTCCGACGCCGCCTTCGACGATCGAGGCGGACGTCGCTGCTACTGTCACCGAGTACTAAACCATTCCCTCTGCGAGGCTATTTCATGAACAGTTCGACTCACACGATGCTCGCCTTCACCTGGTTCGGCGTCATCGGTCTCATGCTGGTGTTCTACGTCATCACCGACGGTTTCGATCTCGGCATCGGCATTTTGAGCCTGCTACGCAAGCGCCGCGAAGATCACGACGTGATGGTGCAAACGATCGGCTCCGTCTGGGACGCCAACGAAACCTGGCTCGTGGTGCTGGGCGGCGCCCTCTTCGGCGCGTTTCCCGATGCTTATGCGCTGCTTCTGGAGGATCTCTATCTGCCGATCATGCTGCTGATCGCGGGGCTCATCATGCGGGGCGCGGCGATCGAGTTCCGTCACAGCGTGAGCCACGGCCCGCTATGGGACAAGGTATTCGGTGTCGGCAGTCTGGTGGCGGCGATCGCCCAGGGCATCGTGCTCGGCAAGGTCATCACCGGACTGATGCCTGGCGCTCTGAGCGACGTGTTCGTCGCGGTCTCGGCGGTCGGTGTCGTGGCGGGTTATTCGTTGCTCGGCTCGACTTATCTGGTCAAGAAAACTGCCGGGACAATCGAACAATGGTCGCGCCGGCTCGCGTTGCTGAGCGCGCTCGTGACCGTTGCGGCGGCGGTCATTCTGAGCGCTGCCACCTGGTTCGTCAGCGAGGTGGGACACGACCGCTGGAGCCAGCCCGGCGTCTTCCATCTGCTGATGGCGCTCGGTCTTGCAGCGGCGCTGGCGTTTGCGTTCATCGCGGCCTCGCTCTATCTGGGCAGCTCGCGCGGCCCGTTTCGCGGCGCCGTGGCGCTGTTCGTGCTGTCGTTCGCAGGCCTCGCGATCAGCCTCTTTCCCGACTTCGTGCCGGGCAAGCTCGGCATCGTGGAAGCGGCATCCGATTCGTCGACACTCGTCTTCATGCTGATCGGCATCGGCTTCCTCTTGCCGGTGATGATCGGCTACAACCTCTATCAGTACTACATCTTCCGCGGCAAGGTGCTGACCGGCTCTCACGCCGGGGAATGAATCCCTGCGCAAAAGGGCGGTGGTGATATCAGGCAACGCTGCCCCTATCACCACCGCCCGTCATTCAAGCTACGACAACGACGCTCCGGTCACATCCCGACGGCGTTGTTGAGCACGCTGCCGAGAATCATCGCGCCGACATTCAGCGGCGCGGGCCGGCAAGGACGCGGCTTGTAGATCGCGTCGCCGCGTTTGATCGATTGTCCGCTCAAGGCGCACACACCCGTTACGCGTGCCCGGCTCGCATGCCAGACCTGATCGCCATAGGAGCAGTGCGTCGGGTCGCGCCATGCCACCGTCGCAGTGGACTGCGTGGGCCGGTCGATCACGCGGACCTGAACCTCGAAGCGTTGTCCCATGACCGGTAAATGGCAACCCCAAGGCTCCTTGCGCGCGATGGCCGCCTCGACGGCGTGGTTACCGACCTCCGCGTCGCCGGACAATACGGATAGCAAACCAAGCGTCCGCAACCACGGATCGGTGAAATGCGCTTTCTCCAGCATGGTGACACTCCTGTTTCAGGTACTCCGGTTGATCAACGGGCGGCGTCATAGCCGTCGCCGGCGATTGCCTCGAGAGCGTGCAACGCGTACGGCATGTAGAGATGGCCGGGCGCATCGCCTGCTCGATTCATCGGCAGCCATTCGTCGCGCGCTACGCCGACGTCGGACTGCCGCAGGAAAACTGCACTGACTTTCAGAAACTCGCCAACCTGGCTAGCGATCGACATTCGCTTTCATCCTCCAGCAATACGGGGTTTCGCCAACGAGGCGTTTGAACACGGTTGTAAAGTGAGCCTGGGAGCGAAAGCCGCAGCTCAGCGCCACATCGAGCACGTTGTGTCGCGACTCGAGCAGGAGCTGCTGGGCGTGGTCGATCCGCCGGCGTAAAAGGTATTCGTGCGGGCGCATGCCGGTTGCGCGACGGAATTGCGACGCGAAGTGCATCCGCGTCAATCCCGTGCTATTGGCGATGTCGGCAAGCCCGATCGATTCGGACAGGTGCGCGTCGATATAGTCGATCGCGCGACTGAGCCGCCACGAAGGCAAGGCACTCGCTTCACGCGCTTTGCGCTCCGTCACCGTGAAGTGCCGAGCAATCACGCGCGACACGATCGCGAGACTCACGCTGTCGGTGAAGACCTTGCCGAGCGTGGCGTCGTCGGACTGCGAGACGGCCAGCGCCTGGCCCAACCGTTCGAGTGCGGGATCGCGCACGAGCTTCGGATCGTCGATACGGATGTCGCCCGTGTGCGAGCGGCCGAAAGTGTCCTCGAAGCATTCGCCCATGACCTGCTGCGAGACGAACAGATGCAACACGTCCGCCGCGGACTCGAACACCGCGCTGCACGGCACGCTCGGCGCGGTGATCTGAATCGCACCTGCCGTGACGCGTCCGCGAACCAGGGTGCGCCCGGCATGCGCGAAGCTGAGCGACGTGCACTTGAGGTTCATCGCGATGCAATGATGCGCGGTGTTGCCGGGGTTGATGACTTCGAGAGACCCGCCGTCGTTGCGTATCCACCGCGACACGAGGATGTTGCTACGCTGAGATGCGGCGGCGTGCCCCTCGTGACTCGGGTCGCGCCATGCATGCTCCATGCCGATCGAGCTCACGCGACTTCTATGGATAACGTCGAGGGCGGGTTCGGGAGACGAAGAGAACGAACTGATCATGATCGGTCTTCCTGAATGAGTGATGTGACGGTGCGGCTTTGAACAGGCACCGCGATGACTCCAAGGTAACGCACCGCAAACACGTCAACTAGCCCTACATACGGTTGCCTGGAATGACCAATGGTTCGATCCACTCATATGCAGGTTTAGTCTCGCAGAGCGACGCGCAGGCAGTACGCAGCCGTGCCTGGCGCGGACTGGCGGCAGAACCGATGAAAAAAAGTGGGATTTGGAGCGCGTCTCTGAACCGAAACGGTGGTCGACTCATACGAACGTATGAGCCGGATCGTGCCTGGGCCGGGGCGGCCCGCCTTCGACGATGACAGCCTGCAGCCGGGTTCGCTCAGGCGCGCGTGCCGCGCGCCGCTACCGTCGCATTGCTTTGCGGCGGCTTGACGCCAAGCGCTTCGGCTTTCAGCACGAAGTCCGCCAGCGAACGCGCGCCCATCTTGCGCATGGCCTGTCCACGGTGAATCTTGACGGTGATTTCGCTCAGATTCATTTCGCCGGCAATCTGCTTGTTCATGAGGCCGGCAGCGACAAAGGCCATCACTTCGCGCTCGCGCGCCGTCAGCGAATCGTAGCAACGACGCAAATCGCCGACGACACGGCTGACTTCGCGCCGCTCTTCGTCTCTCGCGAGCGCATGCGTGACAGCGTCCAGCATGTCCTGATCGCGAAACGGCTTGGCCAGAAAATCCGTCGCGCCCGCCTTCATGGCCTTGACGGTCATCGCAATGTCGCCGTGCGCCGTCATGAAGACGATCGGCAAGCCCAGCTGGCTCTCGGCAATCTGTTCCTGGACGGCGAGTCCGCTTTGCCCTTTGAGGCGGACATCGAGAATCAGGCAGCTCGGCACGTCGGGCATGTCATAGGCGAGAAACTCCTGCGCGGTGCCGAAAGTGGCAACGGCCAGCCCCACCGAACGCAACAACATGCTGACGGCCTCGCGCATCGATTCGTCGTCATCCACGACATAGACCATGGTGGTGAGCGCCGCGTTTTTATCGTCCTGGCTCGTAGTGCTACTGCTCATGACATCTCCCTTCATCGACTGGCAGGATGAACTGCAGCATCGCGCCGCCTGTTTCCGGCGATTCGGCCCAGATACGGCCACCGTGGGCCTCCACGATGGAGCGGCAGATCGACAGACCCATCCCCATCCCCTCGGCCTTGGTCGTAAAAAACGTACTGAAGAGCCGGTCCGCATTCTCTTCGCCGATGCCCGTGCCCGAGTCCTGCACGACGACCTGCGCATGCTCCGGGTCGGCCAGACGCGTGGCGAGACGCAGCTTGCGCGCGCCGCCGACGTCGGCCATTGCCTGCACGCTATTCATCAGCAGGTTGACCAGCACCTGCTGCAATTGCACCCGGTCGCAACATACGATGGCCGACGGCTCGTCGAGTTCCAGTTGCAACTCCACCCGATGACGTTCGAACTCGCGCCGCATCAGCTCCACCGATTCGCTGACGATCCCATTGAGATCCACCGAAGTCGGACTACGGTCACGCTTTTTCGCCATTGCGCGGATGCGCTGGATGATTTCACTGGCGCGCTTCGCGTCGCGAATCATTTGCGTGACCGACTGCTCCACTTCCCCGAGTTCGGGCGTGGGACGATTCAGCCAGCGCAACGCCGCGCCGCCGCAAGCCGCCACGGCGGCGATCGGCTGCGTCACCTCGTGCGCAATCGACGCGGCGAGTTCTCCGAGCAGGGTAACGCGCGTCACGTGCGCGAGTTCGGCGCTCGAACGCGCGAGCGCTTCCTGGGCAAGCTTTGTTTCGGTAATGTCCATTAGCGCGCCGACGTATTCGGAGCCGCCGGATCGCGGCGTATTCAGATGGGCGACATAGTGAACATATTTGACGCTACCGTCCGGCATTGCAAGGCGGTGTTCCACGTCGACCAGCCCGGCCCCGCCATTTCCCTGTTCAAACGCGCCACGCACCAGCGCGCGATCGTCGGGATGCGTACGCGCGAGAATTGCCTCGATCGAAGGCTCGACTTCGGGCGGGTAATCGAAAATCCGGTAGGCCTCGTCCGACCACCACATCGACGACTCATCGGCAAAGTGGGTGGCGATACTGCCGGTACGGCTCAGACGCTGCGCATCCAGCAGAAACGCCTCGCTGCGTTCGAGCGCCTGCTCGGCCTGCTTGCGCTCCTCGATATCGGTATTCACGCCGTACCAGCGCAAGATCATGCCGGCCTCGTCGCGTAACGGTTCCGCACCGAGGTGCATCCAGCGATAGACGCCTGGGCGCGTGCGGATACGCGAGACGTTCTCGAACGATGTCCCCGCCGCGATCGCCGTTTGCCAGTCGCGCTGCATCTGCGGCAGATCGGCCGGATGCACGATCGCCGACCAGACATCGGTGCCGTTCTCGCCCTCTTCGAGCGTCACGCCCATATCGTTCCAGCGGCGATTGATGAAGGTGAGCCTGCCGTCGCCCGAACAACTCCAGACCATGCCGGGGATCGCGTCGATGGTCGCGCGCAGTTCTTCCTGCTGACGCTGAAGCTTGGCCTCCATCTCCTTGCGCTTCGTGATGTCGTTATTGGTGGCCAGCACCGCGCGCGGCGCGCCGGTGGCGTCGCGCCATAGCGCCGAACGGCTCGAAATCACCACGACGCTGCCGTCGTGCCGCACTCGCTGCAATTCGCCATGCCAGCGGTTGGTGCGCAGCAGTTCGTCGCGAATCTGTTCGACCGGCACCGCCGACGAGGTCTGCGTCAGCGTATGAATGGATTTGCCGAGCGCCTGTTGCGCCGTCCAGCCGTATAGGGCCTGGGCACCGTGATTCCAGAATGTGATGCGGTCGTTCATGTCGTGCACGACGATGGCGTCGTGCGCGAGATTGAGGAGTTCGACCTGCTCCTGCAGCGTCGTGGTGGCGGCCTGGTTGCGCAGACTCAGAAAGGAGGTGGTGCCGATCGCCACCAGACTGACCAGGCAGCGCGCAATCGCACCGCTCGTATAGCCCGAGTCGTGCGACATCGCGAAGCCGAGCAAGGTCAGCGCCACACATCCCAGCGCGGCGGCGAGGGTGGCCTGGCGATTATTGGTCGAGGCGACCAGCAGCACCACCACCACGTAGAACACGGCGACTGCGATATCGAGCGGCGTCAGCGCGTCGATGCCGAACACGACCAGCGCAATGACGGCGGCGAGCGTCGTCACGAGACTCGAGTCGCGGTTCGCGATGGGCAGGGCGCGCGGGAACGTTTTCATGACGGCCGGATTAATGCACGACCGAACGAAAAGCGGACATGACGGGACGCAAAGGCGTGGACATAAGGCTTTCGACACAGGCGTGGGTGAGCAAATACCGGTAGCCTGCCGCCAGGAAAACAGCCGGGTTGGCTGTCCGGACACATGACACTCAGACCTACCGGTGACCGATAGCTTTCAATCTGATTTGCATCATGCGCGAGCCCGCGTCGATGGTGGTACTTATTTTTCCTTAAACCTTCAAAAAAACCGGCCCTGCCCGCACCCCGGCGAACAACCCCCGGTGGGCCTGACCACGGGGGTTCCGGGGAAGCCGGCGGCCTTAATGGTGGCCGTAGTCCTTACGTGCGATGGGAACGGTGCGCACCTTCGTGTACTGGAACACCGGCATCGCCTTGACCACGTCGCGCGTGGCGCCGGCCCAGACGAGCTTGCCGTCCACATAGTCCAGTTGCGACATGGGAATCGCCACGTCGTGCTGGGACACGCCCAGGAACTGGTGCGCCGCCACGATAGCGAACGAAACGGCGTTATCCGGCGCGATGATGATGTCGTGCAACACGCCGACCTTCTCGCCGTTGTCGTTGTAGATGGTCTTGCCCAGCAGACTTTTCTTGGTGCTCCAGCCTTCCACGATCAGTTGCGCCTGCTCCACGCTGACGCCGATGGTCTGCGCGCCGGCAACCTGCGCGCTCGCGGATTGGCCCATTGCGCCCAAGGTCGAGGCGGCCAGAAATACGAGTGCCCACTTCAGCTTCATGATTTTTACTCCAGAGAATGAATCGATTAAAAATGCCCGTTTGCAAGCCGGGGACGGCGCCGCGCCGCGGCTGCCCCAGGTCGCGCTGACCCACACTTTGCACGCATCGCAGCGAGTCCGTTTTCCAATTCGCACGATGACGTCAAGGTTCGCCGCGCGGCTGCAGCGTCACCGTGCAGGTCATGCCCATGGCGAGCTTCAGTCCGGCCGGAATCTGGTCCAGATGCACCCGCACCGGCACGCGCTGGGCAAGCCGCACCCACGTGAAAATCGGGTTGACGTCCGCGAGGAGGTCGCCGCCGGTCGGGTTGTCGCGGTCCGCGATTCCGCTCGCAAGACTTTCGACATGGCCCACGATGTCCTTGCCGCCCGACAAGAGCCGCACCACCGCCCGGTCGCCCACCTGCACGTTGGGCAGCTTGGTTTCCTCGAAATAGCCGTAGACCCAGAACGAATGGGAGTCGATGAGCGCCATGCGCGCCGTACCGGCCGTGGCGAAGTCGCCGGGATAGAGGTTCAGATTGGTGATGAAGCCGTCGGACGGCGCGCGCACCTCGCTGCGCGCCAGGTTCAGCGCCGCCGTCTGCTGCGCGACCACGGCGGCTTTGTAGGCCGCTTCGGCCGCGCTATAGGCGGCCTGGTCGGCGGCATACGACGCGGCCGACTGCCTGGCGAGCGAGGCCGAATCGGCGCGGCTTTCGTCGGAGATCACGTCGCCGGCCAGGTTGGCGCGGCGCGCGGCCTGGGCGCGCTTCATGGCGAAGCCCGACTCGCTGCCGGCCATCTGCGCTTTGGCTTGCGCCACCTGCGCCTGGGCTCGCAGCAGATCGGCGTCGGCTTGCGCGAGGGCGTAGTGGAAGCGCGCCGGATCGAGCACGAACAGAATGTCGCCCTTGCGCACCAGCTGGTTGTCCTTCACGCGCACGTCGGCGACCAGACCGGAGACGTCGGTGGCGACCTGCACCACGTTCGCCCGCACCCGGCCGTCGCGGGTCCAGGGCGAAAACATGTAGTCGACCCATAACAGGCGAACCAGCGCGATCGCCACCACCAGAAGGGTAAGCGTGAAGACTGCGCGCAGGATGGATTGCTTGGTCATCGTCATTTAACGGGGTTGGCGGTCAGTGAATTCAGGAGTGCGGGTTTGGCGCGCGCGTCATTGCCAGAAAAGCAGCGAGGCGCCGCTGAACATCGCCGCGAACAACGCAACGCGAAACAGGCCAGGGTGCCAGGTCAGTCGATAGAAATCGAGTCTCGCGAGGATCAGGTCCAGTACGACGAACACCACCACGCACTCCGCCAGGATCGGCAGCAGGCCGGGCACGAGCAGCGAAAACAGATCAATTTCGCGCGGCATCCGCTGCTCCTGGTCGTGCTCCCGGTGTTGCTCCTTGCGATGCCCGTTCGGAAATCCGCTCGGCCTGGTCAGGCGCAAATCCGCCGCCCAGTTCCTTCATCAGGAGCGCCCAGGCGTCGAGACGCTCGGCCTGGATGCCCGCGAGGCTCTCCTCCTGCTGCAACTGAACGTTCTGGGCCGCCAGCACGTTGAGGAATTCGGTGATGCCGCTGCGATAGCCGGTGTCGGCCAGCCGGAACGAGTTGCGCGACGACGCCAGCGTGCTTTCGACCGACGCCTGCTGCTGGTCGAGCGAGCGCAACGACACCACCTGCACGGCGACCGCCTGCATGGCGCCGATGACGCTCTGGTTGTAGGCATCGACCGCTGCATCGCGCGACGCCACGGCCACGCCGTACTGGCCGCGCCGCCGGCCGCCATCGAAGATCGGCAGCGAGATCGCCGCGCCGACGCCGTGGCCGACGCCGTCGCTGTTCAGAAAATTGAAAAAGCCGCCGAAGGTCGCCGCCGAGCCTAGCGACGCGGTCGCGACCAGGTTGATGTCCGGATAGAAATCGGCGTGCGCGGCCGCGATGCCTTTATCCGCACCCAGCACCCGCCAACGCGCCGCCACCACGTCCGGTCGATGCCCGATCAGTTCGGCTGGCAACGACGCCGGCAGCGCCACCGGCACGCTCAGCGCAAGCCCGGGACGGCGCAGTGCATCACCATAGCCCGGCCCCTTGCCGGCCAAACCGGCAATCTCGATGCGGGTCAGCGCCAGTTGCTGCTGCGCCTGCTGAACCCGCGTGGTGCTCGTCTGGAACTCGGTCGACGCCTGACTGACCTCCAGCTGGCTGCCGACCCCCGCGCGCCAACGGCGGGTCGCGATGTCGAGCGTGTGCTGCTGCTCCTGCTGAACCGCGCGATACACGTCGAGCAGCGCATATTGCAGCGACAGATGCACGTAGCTGCGCACCATGGCGGTTTGCAGTTCGACTTGCGCGAAGCGCGCGTCCGCAGCGGCGGCCTGCACGTTGTCGAGCGCACCTTCGCGGATCGCGCGCGTCTTGCCCCATAAATCCAGATCGAACGAGAGGTCCGCCTGCACGCTGTTGCTCCACACCGTGGTGCCGCCCGGCGGCGCCGGCGTCGTATAGCGGGCGTAACGGCGGCGCTCGAAACTGCCGCCGGCATCGAGTTGCGGCAGCAGACCCGCACCGGCGATCTGGGCCTGATAGCGGGCCGCCTCGGCCCGTTCTTCGACCGTGCGCAAGCCGGGGTTGTCGGCGGTGGCGTCCTGCACCAGCGAGTCGAGTTGCGGATCGTGCCACTGCTGCCACCAGTGGTCGGTGGGCCAGTTCGCGTCAGGCTGGGTGGCGCGCAAGGCGGTGCCCGGATCGAGCGACGCCGGGTCGAGCATCGACTCGTGCGAATGGACGCCGCCACTGTCGATACAGCCGCCCAGCAGCCACGCCGAGGCGAGCGCGGCCAGCAGCGGACGGCATGCGGCATACGCCGAAACACGGCGTGTTTTCCAGTCTGAAAAGCGATGCCGTGTCATGCTGCGTTCCCCGCCGTGCGCCACAGCGACAAGGTGCCGTCCTGCAGCGTCAGCTCCGTGATGTGCAGGAGCGCACGCATCCGGCAGCGCGTGAGCATCGTCGCGTCGACCGTGATGTTCTGCGCGAGCGACAACACGTCGAGCGCCTGCTGGGTCGCCGCCAATGCGATGTCGGCCGACTTCTGCGTGGACTCGGCGAACACGTTGGCGAGCGCCGCCAGCCACGCCTGCTGCGCGCCGGCCCATGCGGGCGGCAGCGCGGCGCCGAGCTGTTCGGTGTCGAGCCGCACCTGGATCATCGCCCGTCCGATTTCGAGCGCCGCGAACGCCCAGCCGATCAGATGATTGCGATCCACGTGCGCGTCCGTCGGCGCCGCCGCGATTTCGATGATGAAATCGCGCAGGCTCAATTCGAAGCTGAACAGCAGATCGTCGAGGTCGCCGTCGCGCGCGCCGTTGGCGACCAGCGCGCGGACCTGCTTCAGATACTGCGCGGTGACCCAGTCGCCCGCGCGCGGCACGATCACCGAGAACGCCACGGCGGCCGTAGCGATGCCGCACAGCAAGGCAAAGCCGGTGTCGAGATAGGCGCTCGGGTTATAGACGGCAGGATTGGCAATGCTGACGATAAAGCAGAAATAGATGCTGAAACCAAGTCCGAGAATCCCCGTTTTGGGGAACGTGTTGAGGTAGCTTCCCACCATCACGAAGATCGCAATCGACAGCGCGATCAACTCGAACGTATCCAGACGCGGCAACAAAAAGAAATTGAAGCCGAAGCCGGCGAGCCAGCCGAGCAGACACCCCACGAAAATCTGCCAGCTCGCGACGGTGGGGTTGGGGGCGAGCGCGAACAGCGCACTGGTGATCGCCACCGCGACGATTGCGCTCGAGCCGCCCACCCAGCCCGACGACAGCCACGCCGCGCCCACCAGCAGGATCGCCACGAAAGCGCGGACGCCGGCGATCAGGGCGGCGATGCGATTGGCCGTCGCGCGGGTGCGGCCGAGGCGACTGACAGCCTCGATCACCGAGCGCGACCACGAGCGCCGATCGTTCGTGCGTATTTCGACGTAGCTGCGGCACAGCACGCGCAGGTCGGCGATCGAGAAAAACAGCGCGGCCCCCGCGGTCGCGACGAACTGACGTTGATGAGGCGACAGGTCCGCCACCGATTCGAGCAGCGTGCCGAGATGCGCCGGCAGCGCCGTCTCGAACGTCTGAAGGCGGCCGCACAAAGCCTCGACCTGTTCCAGCGTGACGATCTGCGGCTGCACGGGGTCCGGCACGATGGCGAGCAGGCTGTCGATCAGTTCTTCGACGGCCGCGAACGCGCGGGGCTCGGCGTTGGCGGCGGCACGCGTTTTCAACTGATGCAGCGCGTGAATCCACGCCACCGTGTCGAGAAAACTCCGGTCGAGATCGAGAAACACAGGGTTGTGCAAGCGAATCGACGGGTCCTCGAACATCGCGCCGCTGCGCAGGCTTTCAATCCCGGCCCGTTCGGCGATCAGTTCGACGAAGGTCTTGAAGCCCGCGCCGGCGGGCGTGCGTTGCAGGACTGTATGGAGCGCCTCGAGCAGATCGGTGAAATTGCGGCTGCCCGACGCATACAGCGCCGGCGCGACCCGCTTCGGAAATACCAGCGCGCTCACCAGGCAGGCGCAGACCACGCCGATCACGACTTCGCTCACCGTGTACACGACGTTGTCGAACACGCCATACGGATTGGACCAGGCCGGCATGGCCGTAATCGCCGTGCCGTAACCGGTCAGCACGAAACCATACGATTGAAAGTTGCGGTAGTACGAAGCGCCGAACACACACGCGCCGATCCACGCCGCCAGCGCCAGGAAGAACAGCAGCGGCTGCTGCGGAAACAGCGCGATGATGACGAGCCCGGCGAAACTGCCGCACACCATGCCCAGCCCGCGATAGAACCCGCGCGCGATGACCATGCCGCTTTGCTGATGCATCATCACGATGACGCACGACACCATCGCGGTGCCCGGCGTACGAAGCTCCAGCCGCATGCAGAGACCCATCGCGAGCGTGACCGCCGCCGCAACCTTCGCGATGTGCAAAAAGCGCGGTCCGTCCGCGTTCCAGTACGTCGTCAATTCGTCCCGCCATCGCGGAAGGGCGGCGCTGTCCGGTTGCAAGTTCATAGGGGCTCGTGGGGGCGTGGCCATCAATCGGGGCGGTGGCGCATGGCGCCAGGTCGCGCTACGCAGGACCGTCTCACGCTTCCAGATTGCGATAACCACGCTGGGGGCTTTTGCGTAAACGCACTGTTTTTCCAGATGTGACGCGCAACGCGAAAGCGGCCGGTTCCCCGGCCGCTTTCTTGCTGGCTTCTTCCCCGCGTCCGACTAGCGCAGATTGGTGCGCGCCAGTTCGACGATCTCGTCGCCGCGCCCGTTCAGAATCGCGCGCATCATGTAGAGACTGAAGCCCTTGGCCTGGGCAAGCTCGATGGTCGGCGGCATCGCGAGTTCATGTTTGGACACGACCACGTCGACCAGCGCCGGTCCGGCATGGTCGAACGCCTCCTTCAGCGCGCCCGCCACGTCTTCCGACTCTTCGACCCGGATGCTGAAAATGCCCGCACCCTTTGCAATCGCCGCAAAGTCGGTCTTGCTGAGGTCGACGTTGGTGTCGAGATAACCGCTCGCTTTCAATTCCATTGACACGAAGCCGAGCAGGCTGTTGTTGAACACCACCACCTTGATCGGCAGGTCGAGTTGACGCGCGGTGAGCAGATCGCCGAGCAGCATCGAGAGGCCGCCGTCGCCCGATAGCGACACCACCTGGCGTCCCGGCTGCGCGCCCTGTGCGCCGAGCGCCTGCGGCATGGCGTTGGCCATCGAGCCGTGATTGAACGAGCCGTGCAGCTGGCGCTTGCCGTTCATCGTCAGATAGCGGGCCGCCCATACGGTGGGCGTGCCGACGTCGGCGGTGAAGATGGCGTCTTCGCTGGCCGCCTCGTCGATCATTTTCGCGAGGTACTGCGGATGAATCGGCCGGCCCGCGCCGGCCGGCGTAGCGAGGTCGTCCAGTCCTTTGCGTGCCGACACGTAGTGCTTGCGCGCGTTGTCGATGAAACCACGGTCCGTTTTGCGCTGCAGCTTCGGCAAGGTGGCGGCAACGGTTTCTTTCACTGTGCCGACGAGGCCCAGTGCCAAGGGTGCCCGGTGGCCGAGTTGCGAGCCCTTCCAGTCGATCTGGATGATCCTGGCGTCGGCCGGATAAAACGGCCGGTACGGGAAGTCGCAGCCGAGCAGGAGCAGCGTGTCACACGACATCATCGCGTGATAGCCGGAGCTGAAACCGATCAGCCCCGTCATGCCGACGTCGTAAGGATTGTCGTATTCGATGAACTGCTTGCCGCGCAGTGCATGGACGATCGGTGCGCCCAGCACGTCGGCAAGCGCGACCACTTCGTCGTGCGCGCCCTGTACGCCGCTGCCGCACATGATCGTGACCGCCTCGGAGCCGTTCAGCATCGCGGCGAGCCGGTCGAGATCGGCCTCCGCCGGCAGGATTCGCGGCGGCGCGCTGTCGAACCACGACGGCGCTTCCGCCGGTCCCTCGCTCAGCGCCACGTCGCCCGGCAATACGATCACGGCCACGCCGCGTTCTTCGACCGCGGTGCGCATGGCGCGCGCCAGCACGCGAGGGAACTGTGACGCGGACGAGACCACCTCCACGTAATGGCTGCACTCCTTGAACAACTCCTGCGGATGCGTTTCCTGGAAGTAGCCGAGGCCGATTTCCGTGGACGGAATATGCGCGGCGATGGCCAGCACCGGCTGATGATTGCGATGGCAATCGAACAGGCCGTTGATCAGATGCAGGTTGCCCGGTCCGCAACTGCCCGCGCATACCGCCAGGCGTCCGGTCGTGGCCGCGTCCGCGCCGGCCGCGAAAGCGGCGGCTTCTTCGTGGCGCGTGTGCATCCAGCGAATTTCGCCGGCCTGCGCCAGACTGTAGGCGAGCCCGTTCAGACTGTCGCCCGTCACGCCCCAGATCCGTTCGACGCCCGCGGCAGCGAGCGTACCTGCGAGGTATCCGGCAATGGTGTTGCTGGCCATGCTTGACTCCTTTTCGGAAGATGAAGATCGGCCGGGCGCCGACGAACCGGAAACGCGTCCGGACTGACCGGTATGCACCGTCGCCACCAGGTGGCGCGGCGTGTACTGCCTCACTTCGCTCAGACTATTGAAGTAGCGAGGAAATGTCCTGAATTCGGCCTGAAAACTACTTAATGAACTTGACAGGCACGCAAGTATCGCCAAGGGGCATCATGCCGGAAGAAGTGCCGCAGGCGCGCTCGAGCAAGTCGCGCGCCGCTTTGTAATCTTCCCAGTCGAGCCCCTCTCCCAGTCTGGAACAAGCGGATTTCACCAATTGCGCGGCCTCCTCGCTGCGGCCTTGTCCATGCCAGAGCCGCCCCAGGCTGGTCGCCGCCCGCAGTTGCAACGAGCGGTTGCCTTGCACGAGCGAATCTTCCAGGGCAGCCAGCAGACAGGCCTCCGCATCGCGGGCTAGCGCACTCTGAGAGGCGGCGGTGCTTTGATCCATGAGCAACAACTCGCCGTGAATGCGCCGCAGCTCGCCGACATACCAATGATCGCCGGTTTCGTCACAACGGCCGAGCGCGGCGACCACGGCCGCTATACCCTGCTCGCGCTGGCCTGCATGGCCGAGCGCGAGACAGTATTGACCGACCAGCAGGGCACGGGGCGCCCCGAATTCGAGCGACTCCAGGTCGTCCAGCGCAGCACGGAAGCCGGTCAGTCGCGGCGCGTCGCCCGTGTCTTGCGAGCGCAGATACTCATCGAAACAACGCGCACACACCTGCGCCACGTTCAGGCCGGCGCGCGCCGACACATCGTGCAGCAAGGCAATCGCCCCGGCTGCCAGCGCGCGTTTGTCCGACAGCAGGAGCAGCGGAATCAGCGCTTCCACCAGCACATAACT
The DNA here is from genome assembly GCF_900996225.1 of Paraburkholderia sp. BCC1884. Taxonomy (GTDB): domain Bacteria; phylum Pseudomonadota; class Gammaproteobacteria; order Burkholderiales; family Burkholderiaceae; genus Paraburkholderia. Next base: position 137,699 of record NZ_CAAJGL010000156.1, read on the forward strand.
CGCGACAATCGCCGGCTGTTGATGGCATGCCTCAGCCGCGCAGTCCTGCGCCATCTGCAAGGCCTGATCGCGACAGCCCTGCAACCAGAGCACTCGCGCGAGCGTCGCTCGTCCGACGATGCGCTGATCGACGGACTGGCCGAGCGGCAGCCGGTGCTGAAGATTTTCCGAGTGCACCAGCAGTTGTTCCAGCGAAGCGCGGGCTCGTTGCTGATCTCCCGCGTAATGCGATGCAATGCCCAGCAGCCGGTAGCCGAGGACCGCGCCGCTCGCATCGTCCATCTCCGAGGCAAGCGAGGCGAAGCGCCTGGCAAAGGCCAGTGCGTTACGCGCCGCGCCCGACGATTGACTTGCGTTCCACATGCCCCATAACGCGCGCGCTTCGAAGGCATGGTCGCCGAGCGCGATCGCCGAGCCGAGAATCTCCGACCAGATACCGACCGTCTCACGATTCGGTCCGTTCACGTACACGAGCGCGGCGGCCAGCGCCGCCTGCAATTGCATGCGCACCCGCAAACAATGGGTGGAACGCGCGCCCTGCTGCGTGCCGACCACGCTTTCGAGAGCACGTCGTGCCCACGTGCAGCATTCGTCGACCAGCGACAATTCGTAGAGCAGAAAGACCACCTTCACCGCGAGCTTTTCACCCAGCGCTTCGTCACCCTTCGGCGACAACGCCCACGCCAACGCCGCGCGCAAATCGTCGAGCAGTTCGTGCATCCGCAGATGCCAGCCGTCGGAAAAGGAGCGCGCGACGTTCCGGCGATTCGACTCGTCGCGCTCGAGCAGACTGAGAAAATAGCGCGCGTGATGCAGCGTGACGAGACGCCGTTCGCCGTTGTCGTCGAGCCGCTGCATTGCGTAGTCGCGCGTAGTTTCGAGCAGACGGTAGCTCGTGCTGCCACCCTCCATGCGCACCACCACGAGCGATTTTTCCACTAGCCCCATCACTGCCGCGATCACGTCGAGCTCGCGCAATGCGCCATCGCCGACGATAGCGATCGCCGCTTCCATCGTGAAGCCGTTCACAAAAATAGCGAGCCGGCGCAAGGTGGTTCGCTCCGCTTCGTCGAGTAGACCGTGACTCCAGTCGAGCGTCGCTTTGAGCGTCTGGTGACGCGGCAGCGCCGTACGATTGCCGCCGGTCAGCATATTGAAGCGGTCGTCGAGATGATCGGCCAGCGTCTGCACGCCGAGAATCGCCGCGCGCGCCGCCGCCAGTTCGATCGCGAGCGGTATGCCGTCGAGCCGTCGGCAGACCGTCGCCATGAGTTGCACGTTACTTTCGTCTGAAGAGAAACGGGCATCGATTGCCCGTGCCCGTGCGATGAACAGTTCGACCGAACTGCAATTCAACAGCGCGCTACTCGTATCGTCTTTCGCGGGAAGCGCCAGGGACGGTACCCGATAGAGATGCTCGCCCGTCACGCGCAGCGGCTCGCGGCTGGTGGCGAGCACACGCAAATCCTCGCTCACGCCCGACAGGGTTTCGGCGAGTTCGGCGGCGGGACCGAGTATATGTTCGCAGTTGTCGAGCACGAACAGCACACGCCGTCCGCTGAGTTCGTTACTCAGACGCGCGAGCGTCAACGGGCCGCTCGATGGATCGAGCCCGAGGCTCGCGGCGAACGCCGCGAGCACACTGTTCACGTCGGCCGTGGAGGCGAGCGACACCAGATGCACGCCGTCCTCGAATGCGTTCAGCAGACCGCGCGCGACCTCGATGGCCAAGCAGGTTTTGCCGATGCCGCCCGAGCCGACCAGCGTCACATGGTGCGCCAAAGCGAGGGCGAGCGAAACGTCTTCGATTGCTTTGGCGCGGCCGATCAGCGCCGGGTAATGGGCCGGCAGGTTATTCGGCACGCGAGAGCGCGGTGCGAATTCGTCAGGCTCCAGCGCGGGCCGCGGCGGCACCGCAATCGCATCCGGCGCCCCGCCTGACAACAGCCGGTAGCCGCGCCCCGATACTGTCTGAATTAGCCCGCGATTCTCGCCCAGCAGTTTGCGCAGCGCGGACATCTGCACCTGCAAATTGCTGTCGTCGACGACGGTGTCGGGCCAGACTTTCTTGAGCAATTCTTTTTTCGACACCAGTTCGCCATTCGCCGCGATCAGCACGGCCAGCATGTCGAAAGCACGACTGCCGAGACGTACGGGCGCGCTGTCGAGCAGCACTTCCCGAGCGCCGATGTCGACCTCTAGCGGACCTATCCGGATCATCGAACGTAAATCCCGAAAACGCAGTGTATTGAACGAGCGCCGCGCAATCGCGGCCTGGCTTTGCACCCCCGAAGTCTAGAACAGGCACGACGTCGGATGCACGAAAAAGAACCCGACTGATCGTATCAATGCCGTCTCCCGTTCAACCGAACTGCAGTCATCACACTCACCGTACCCGGCCGTCACGCCCTCGCCTAGCCAGACCAGGCTAATCTTTGTATGATGCGTCCCAACACACTGGGTATCCAACTAGCCATGCCGAGAAAAGTACGGACTGACGACACCGCAGCGCGCAGCGAAGTGCACGACATCCCGAAAGGAACCACGCGGCGTCTGGCGCCCGAAGTGCGTGAACGTCAGATTCTCACCAAAGCGATCGACCACTTCGCCACCCACGGTTTCTCCGGCAGCACGCGCGAACTCGCCCGCCAGCTCGGTGTTACGCAGCCCCTGCTCTACCGCTATTTTCCCAGCAAGGAAGCCTTGATCGACCGCGTGTACGAAGAGGTCTATCAATGGGACTCGAGCTGGGAGAACCTGATCAAGGACCGCAGCGTCCCGATTCAGGAACGCATGGTCCGCTTCTACTCGTTGTACGCCGATGTGATTCTGCGACGCGAATGGATCCGCATTTTTATCTTCGCGGGTCTCACACGCGAAGGCATCAATTCGAAGTATCTGTCGCGCCTGCGCGAACGGGTGTTTCTGCCCGTCATGGCGGAAATCCGCTCGGCCTACGATTTGCCGGCCGCCACCAGCCCAAGACAGCGCGAGGTCGACCTCGAACTGATCTGGAGCCTGCACGCGAGCATCTTCTATCTGGGCGTGCGCAAATGGATCTACGGCCTGCCGGTTAGCGACGATGTCGAGGACCATATCGCGCGGCACATCGACGCCTTCCTCAACGGCGTGCCCAAAGCGCTGAAGCAAGGCTCCAAAGAGCCCGCCAAGGCCAGATCGCGAGCGAAATCGGCCGCCTGACAGGGGCCGGCCGCCCGGCCCGCCCGCCGTTTCGCCTCCTGCTGCGCCCCCCTCCAGTCTCCCATCAGGTTCACGTTTTTCAGGGTAAACACCGGCGTCATGCCGCTTTCTCCGTCATCTGCATTCGCCTACAATTTATCTAACGATCACTAATCGATCGATAAATAGCGTTGCAGGAGTTTCAGATGCCCATTTCAAAGCTTGCTCACTACTCGATCCGCACCACCGATCTCGAGAAGTCCTGCCGGTTCTACGAACAGATCCTCGGTCTCAAGCGCGGCTACCGGCCGCCCTTCGACTTTCCCGGCGCCTGGCTCTACAAGGGCGGCGACGAGGCCGACTTCGGCACGGTTCATATCATCGGCGTCGATCCCGACAACCCCGACGGACTCGCCGCTTACCTCGGCGACAAGACCTTGCCCGCCACCGGAACCGGCACCGTCGACCACATCGCGTTTCTCGCCACCGGTGTTGAAGAAATGTGGCGGACCCTGAAGGCCGAAGGCATTGCTTACCGCGACCGCACGGTGCCGAGTCTCGGCTTGCATCAAGTGTTTATCGAAGATCCGTCGGGCGTGACCATCGAACTGAATTTCCCCGCTGAGGAAATCATCCGGCTGGCGGGCACCGCCCTGGCCCAGGTTCAAACCACCGTCGCTGGAGAATAGCCATGACGAAAACTTCTGCACGCTCAAAGGCGATCATCGTCGGCGGTTCGCTAGGCGGCCTGTTCGCGGCCAATCTGCTGGTGCGTAACGGTTGGGATGTCGACGTGTTCGAGCGCGTGCCCGACGAACTCGCCGGCCGCGGCGCCGGCATCGTCACCCACCCCGAGTTGTTCGAGGCAATGGCCGCGGCCGGCATCGACTTCGACGAGTCCATCGGCGTCAAGGTGCAATCGCGCGTCACGTTCGCACAGAACGGCGCGGTCTTGTCGGAGCGCGAGTTGCCCCAGACGCTCACTGCGTGGGGCAAGATGTATCACGTATTGCGCGCCGCGCTGCCCGACGTCCACTATCACGCCGGCGGCTCGGTCGTCGCCGTGCAGGACGGCGCCGATCAGGCCACCGTATCGCTCAGCGACGGCACCGTCGTGCAGGCGGATCTCGTCATCGCGGCGGACGGTTTCAAGTCGGCCATTCGCGAGCAATTCCTCCCTGACGTCAAGCTGCAATACGCGGGTTACGTCGCATGGCGTGGTCTGGTCGACGAAGCCTCGCTGTCGACGCAAACGCGCGCAGCGCTGTTCGAAAAGTTTGCCTTTTGCCTGCCGCCGCGCGAGCAGATTCTCGGCTATCCGGTCGCGGGTCAAGGCAACAGCACGACGCCCGGCGAGCGCCGCTACAACTTCGTCTGGTATCGCGCCACCAGCGAAGACACTCAACTGCCGGATCTGCTGACCGACGAGTCCGGCAAACGCTGGGTCGGCGGTATTCCGCCCACGCTGATTCGCCAGGACGTGCTCGCCGATATGGAAGACGCCGCCCTCACCCTGCTCGCGCCGCAATTCAGCGAGGTCGTGACCCGGGCAACCCTGCCGCTCTTTCAGCCGATTTTCGATCTCGAAGTCCCACAGATGGCATTCGGGCGCGTCGCCCTGCTCGGCGACGCCGCGTTCGTCGCGCGCCCGCATTGCGGCATGGGTGTCACCAAGGCCGCGAGCGACGCCATGGAACTGGTAAAGGCGCTGGGCGCTCACGGCGACGTCAGGCAAGCGCTGGCGCACTACAGCCGCGTGCGCACCCAGGTCGGCGCGGCCATCGTTCAGCACGCACGCCACCTTGGCGCGTACATGCAGGCGCAGCTGAAAGACGAAGTCGACCGTGAAATGGCGGAGCGCTATCGCACGCCCGACGCCGTCATGCGCGAGACCGCCGTGCCCGCACGCTTCTAGCCATTGGCACGCAAACGGCGGGTTCGCCGTTTGCAGTGTTACGTTAAAGAACCGACTCGAAGCCGGTTAGAAAGGAGACAAAGTGGAACATGGCGCCCCAACCTGCCTGATGAGCGATCAATACGTCGCCGCCGAGCCGCCGCCAGCGGCGAATCCCCTACTCGATGACGCGCGCTTTATCGCCCTGGTGCGCGCGCGACGCCGGTTCTCGTGGAGGCTCACGATCCTCATGCTGACCGTGTACTTCGCCTTCATCCTCACCCTCGCATTTGCACCGGCGCTGCTCGGCCGGCCCATCGTCGACGGCTATCCGGCCACGTGGGGCATTCCGGTCGGCTTCGGCATGTTCGTCTTCACGTTCGTGCTGGTGGCCGTCTATGTCGTGCGTGCCAATACCACGTATGACCGCGCCGTCCATGAAATCCGGCAAGGAGTCCAGCCATGAACACCCCCTTCCGGCTACGCCTCGCGCGGCTCGGCGCCTCGATGTGCGGCGCACTCACGGCGTTGCCCGCCGTCGCGGCTCAAAGCGCGACGGCAACGGCAACGGCAACGACAGCGCACGCGCATAACCCGATCGCCATCGGCATGTTCCTGCTGTTCGTCGCGTCGACGCTGTTCATCACGCGCTGGGCGGCTAAAAAGAACCACAGCGTGTCGGACCACTACGCGGCGGGCGGCAAGATCACCGCGTTCCAGAACGGCTGGGCGATCGCCGGCGACTATATGTCCGCCGCTTCGCTGCTGGGTATTTCCGCGCTGGTCTTCACGAGCGGTTATGACGGTCTGATCTACTCGATCGGTTTTCTCGCCAGTTGGCCGATCATCCTGTTCCTGATCGCCGAACCGCTGCGCAATCTCGGCCGCTACACGCTCGCGGACGTCGTCTCTTACCGCCTGCAGCAACGGCCGATTCGCGGCTTTGCAGCGTCCAGTTCGATCGTGATCGTGCTGCTTTACCTCGTCTCGCAGATGGTCGGCGCGGGCAAGCTGGTCGAATTGCTGTTCGGCTTCAACTACACGATCGCGGTCGTACTGGTGGGCGTGCTGATGGTGGTCTACGTCTTCTTCGGCGGCATGCTGGCCACTACGTGGATTCAGATCATCAAGGCGGCGTTGCTGCTCGCGGGGGCGGCGTTCATGGCTTTCATGGTGCTCAGTCGCTTCGGCTTCAGTCTGAATGCGCTGTTCGCGCAAGCCATCGTCGCGCATCCCAAACATGCGGCAATCATGAGTCCGGGCGGCCTCGTGTCGGATCCGATTTCGGCCGTCTCGCTGGGTCTCGCGCTGATCTTCGGCACGGCCGGCTTGCCGCACATCCTGATGCGATTTTTCACCGTGCGCGATGCAAAGGCCGCTAGAAAAAGCATTCTGTACGCAACCGGCATCGTCGGCATCGGCTACGCGCTGATCATCATCATCGGCTTCGGCACGATCGCGCTGGTAGCGACGGACCCGCAGTATCACAGTGCCTCGGGCGCGGTGCTCGGCGGCGTGAACATGGTAGCGATCCACCTCGCGCATGCAGTGGGCGGCAATGTGTTCCTCGGCTTTATCTGCGCGGTGGCCTTCTCGACCATTCTCGCCGTCGTGGCGGGCCTGACGCTCGCGGGTTCGTCGGCGGTCTCGCACGATCTCTATGCCAACGTGATCCGCCGTGGCACGGCCACCGACCGCGAAGAAATGCAGGTCTCGCGCATCACCACGCTCGTACTCGGCGTGCTTGCGATTCTGCTCGGCATCGCCTTCGAAAAGCAGAACATCGCTTTCATCGTGAGCCTGACGTTCTCGATCGCGGCCAGCTCCAACTTCCCGGTGCTGCTGCTGTCGATTTACTGGCGAGGCCTCACCACCCGGGGCGCGGTGGTCGGCGGCTCGCTCGGACTGATCTCGGCGGTCACCCTGACCATTCTTAGCCCGACGGTCTGGGTTCAGGTGCTGGGCCACGCGCACGCGATCTACCCGTACGAATATCCCGCACTGTTCTCGATGATCGTGGCCTTCGCCGGCGTGATGGTGTTCTCCGTCACCGACACGTCCGAGCGAGGCCAACGCGAACGCGCCCTGTACGGCAACCAGCTCGTGGACTGCGAACTCGGCATGGTGAAGCAGGGATAAGTGCATTACACCAGGAATTAATTACGGAGACAGACTCATGGATTGCACGTGTTGTGTTTCGCCCAAACGCCGCCGCCTGCTCGGCACAATGGCTGCGCTGGCAGGGGGTCTTGCATCGAGCGCGGCGAGTGCGGCGGATAGCTCGGCTGCTGCAACACCCGCTGCCGCAGCCGGCAGTGCCGGCAAAACCCGCTCGATCGACATTCACGCTCATTACTACCCCGAGAGCTATTGCGATCTGGTCGGCAGTGAAGGCCAGAAGTTCGGCGGAAAATTTACCTGCGACGCCAGCAGCTTCAGCTTCCAGACGCCGGCAGGCGGCCTCGGCCCGCTGCCGCTGAAGTTCATCAACATCGACGAGCGGCTCGCCGATATGGACGCCTCCGGGGTCGACATGCAAGCGCTCTCGCTGAGCGTGCCGATGGCCTATTGGGCCGACCGCGCCTTCAATGCGAAGCTCGCGACGACGTGGAATGCCTCGGCGTCCAAAGTGCATCTGCAGTACCCCACACGCTTCGTCGTATTGGCGACGCTGCCAATGCTCAACCCACACGACGCCATCGAGGAACTCGAACGCGCGGCGGAGTTGCCGGGTGTGCGCGGCGTCTACATGGGCACCAATATCAACAATCGCGATCTGGACGACCCGCTGTTCGAACCGACGTTCGCGCGCATCGAACAACTCGGTTTGCCGGTGTTCCTGCATCCGCAACAGACGGTGGGAGGCGCGCGGCTGAACGACTTCTACCTGAGCAATCTGCTGGGCAATCCGTTCGACACGGCGATCGCGGGTTCGCATCTGATTCTGGGCGGCGTGATGGATCGCCATCCGGCGCTCAGCGTGACCTTGCCGCACGCGGGCGGCGCCTTGCCGATTCTCATGGGACGCATCGACGCGGGTTGGAACGTGCGGCCTGAAACCCGCCGGCTCGCGCAGAAACCGAGTAGTTATCTGCGCCGCTTCAACTACGACACCGTTTCGCATTCCGGCCCGGTGCTGGACTTCCTGATCCAGAACGTCGGCGTCGACCGGCTCGTGCTCGGCAGCGACTACTGTTTCGACATGGGCTACGAGCAACCGGTTACCTTCCTCGACCGCCTCGCCCTCCCCGCCGACCAGAAGAGCATGGTGCTGGGCGGCAATGCCGCAAAACTGCTGAAGATCTGACGTGAATCGCCGTGCGCCGCGCTGGACGGCATTGCGCTCATCGACATCACCTGAATGAAGATTGGGGAATGCTTCGACGCAAACCACAGTGAATATGTCGCAACCGTTCGGCCTCGGCTATCCGTAAAGACAGGTCGTACGGCACTACTTGCCGTCGTCTTGCTGCGCACGAACCTATACTTCCGGATTAGATTCCTGAATGCTTTGATAGCCTCGGCACCCGTATGTAGGGATAGCGGCCGGCTGCCGTAGATCGTATTGTTCTCTCAACGGGCAGACGTGATGCCCCTGCTCAACCGGATCGAGAGGTCAAAGCGACTATGGACAAAATCTTCAGCATGCGCGTGTTCTCGCGGGTCGCGGAGACCGGCAATTTCAGTGCGGTGGCCAAATACATGGACTGCAGCGCCGGCAATATTTCGCGCGCCGTGGTGTCGCTCGAAGCGCACCTTCACACGCGGCTTCTGCAGCGCACCACGCGCAGCGTGTCGCTGACCGAATGCGGCGAACGTTACTATCATCGCTGCAAGCAGATCCTCGCGGAGCTCGACGCGGCCGACGCCGAAGCCAGCAATGCCCATACGCTGCCACGCGGCCGGCTGCGGGTGCATGCCGTGCCCGACATCGGACTGAAGCAGCTGACCTCCACGATCGTCGAATATCGCGAGGCGTTTCCGGCTGTCTCGGTGGACCTGAAACTACTGCCGCGCATGCCCAATCTGGTTGAAGACGAGTTCGACGTGTCGATCGTCTCGGCCTCGTCGTTGCCGGACTCGCGCAATGTCAGCAAGCTGATTGGACGGTGCGAGCGCATTCTCGTGGCCGCGCCGGACTATCTCGCGCGCCATCCCATCGTGGCCGTGAGCGATCTGTCGAATCACGCGCTGATGCAGGTCAACTCGTCATTCGATCCGCCGTCCGAGTGGCCCGAGGGGGCATCCGGCGAGGTCGACGGCGGCACTGGGCTGGCCGGGCATTTCGTCGTCAACAATATGCAGGCGCTCAGGGTTGCACTGCTGGAAGGCGCGGGTGTGGGCGCGGTGCCGACCTATTCGGTGATCGACGATATCCGGGCCGGCAGACTGGTTCAGTTATTTCCCGACTACCCGCTGCAAAACACCAACGTGTTCGTCGTCTATCCGTCGCGCCAGTATGTCGATGCGAAACTCAAAACCTTCGTCGATTTCCTGACCACCTCGTTACGCCAGAAACTCGATTTGCGCATCGCGAGCTTCACGCCGGGGCGCCTCGCGCAAAGCCTCGCTCAAAGCAGCTTTGCTGCTTCGCGCAGCCTCGTGGACGCCAATTGATCGCCCGCCACGAGGCGCGGTAAATTTTTCTTCAAAACTTCGTACTAACGTGCAAGACGTGTGTTTTCACGCGCGTTATTTTGAGGCGTGCCATAGCCCGCGCGCACTCGCCTGGTCGGTTCGGGCGCCCGGTCGCAATTCCGCTTTCCGGCCACTGCTTCGGAACCTGACGACGTCATGATCGAACTCGGCAGCTTTCAAATCGATCGAAGCATGCGCGCGTTGCGGCGCAACGGCAGACTCGTGCCGCTCGGCTCACGCGCCTTCGACATCCTCGCCGCGATCGCGACAGCCGACGGCCGCCTCGTGACGAAAGAAGCGCTGTTCAAGGCCGTCTGGCCCCACACCGTGGTCGACGAGAACAGTCTTCATGTCGCGCTCTCCGCACTGCGAAAAATTCTCGGCCCGGAGCGGGACCTGATCGTCAACGTGCCCGGTCTGGGCTACCGGTTGCGCAAACGGGCACCCGCTGCGCGCGGCGCAGAAGCCGCTGGCCGCGCCATCGACGCGAACTGCCTTGCGCCGCCCAGATGCGGCCTGCTGGGGCGCGCGGCGCAGGTGCAATCGATCCGCGCGATGCTCCCGCGCACCCACGTGCTGACGCTCGTCGGCGCGGGCGGCATCGGCAAAACGAGTCTGGCGATCGAAGCGGCGCGCCATGCCGCAGCGGATTTCACCGAGCCGGTCTGCTTCGTCGAACTGGCCGCACTGACCACGCGGGACTGCGTACTCGACGCGATCGTCGCGAGCCTGGGACTGCCCATCGGCGGACCGCCATTCGACGTGGGGCACGTCGCAGCGGCGCTCGGCGGCAAGCGTCGGCTGCTGGTGCTCGACAACGCCGAGCATGTGATCGGCGACGTGGCGCACACCGTCGACGCACTACTCGCGTACGACGATACGTTGCGCGTACTCGTGACGAGCCGGGAGCCGCTGCGGATCCGGGTGGAGACCGTGCTCCGGGTCGATCCACTGGACCTCCCGCCACCGCACTCCACCGACGCACAGATTCTGCAAAGTTCAGCGGTCGATCTGTTCCTGCTGCGCGCCAGTACGCTACAGGCAGCGGTGAGCATGGACAGCGCCACCATCCAGCTCGCCGGCGAGATTTGCCGGCGCCTGGACGGCATTCCGCTCGCGATCGAACTGGCGGCGGCTCGCGTCTTCGCACTGGGTGTAGACGGCGTGCATCGGCTCCTCGACGATCGTATGGCGATGCTGGGCGGCGGCTACCGTAATGCCTTGCCGCGTCATTGGACGCTGCGGGCGACCTTCGACTGGAGCTTCGCGATACTCGACATGCCGAGCCAGCTTATTTTCCGCCGGCTCGCTGTGTTTAGCGGCAGCTTCAGCTTCGAGGCGCTGTGCGCGGTCGTGTGCGACGAAACCTACAGCGTGATGGACGCGATCAACGGTGTCACCGAACTGGTGGCGAAATCGCTGGTCTCGGTCGAGCTCGTGGGATCGGTGGCGCGCTATCGCCTGTCGGAATCGGCTCGCGCCTACGCGATGGAAAAGCTGTGCACCGAGGGCGAGCACCAGCAGATAGCCTCACGCCACGAGTGCTATCTCTCGAGCCTCGATCCGCGCGGCACGAACGACGAACTGGAGCGTGATCTGCATAGCGTCACCGGGTAATTCCTCCGTCATGCGCAACGCCGCCCGCATCCCCCCGAATGAGGTGACGGGGCGGCGCCGATCGGGCAGATCGAGCCGCAGCCGGATTACGACTGAAGGAACTCGAGCAGATCCGCGTTCACCTTGTCGGCATGCGTGGTGCACATACCGTGCGGCGCGCCTTCGTAGATCTTGAGCTTCGCGTTCGGCATGATCTTCGAGGACAGCATGCCGGAGTCTTCCAAAGGCACGATCTGGTCAGCGTTGCCCTGCAGAACCAGCGCCGGTACCGTGACCTTCTTCAGGTCTTCGGTGAAGTCGGTTTCCGAGAAGGCCTTGACGCAGTCGTATAGCCCTTTGATCGAGCCTTGCATGCCGAGAAACCAGAACCAGTCGATCGTGCCTTGCGAGACTTTTGCGTCCGGTCGATTGAAGCCGAAGAACGGCACCGCCAAGTCCTTGAAAAACTGCGAACGGTTGTTCTTCACGCCGTCGCGAATGCCGTCGAACACGGATAGCGGCAGGCCGCCCGGATTAGCGTCGCTTTTCACCATGACCGGCGGCACGGCCGAGATCAACACCGCCCTGGCAACCCGCTTCGTGCCGTGGCGGGCAATGTAGCGGGCCACTTCGCCGCCACCCGTGGAGTGCCCGACCATCACGACATTGTTGAGATCGAGCGATTCGATCAGTTCGGCCAGATCGTCGGCATACGTGTCCATGTCATTGCCGCCCCAGGTCTGCGCCGAACGACCGTGGCCACGGCGATCATGGGCGATCACACGGTAGCCGCGCTCAGCGAGGAACATCATCTGCGAATCCCATGCGTCCGCGTCGAGGGGCCAGCCGTGCGAGAACGTAATCGGTTGGCCCGTGCCCCAATCCTTGTAATAGAGTTCGGTGCCGTCCTGGGTCGTGAAATATGCCATTGCTCTTACTCCTTGAGAGGTGGTTCGCCAACTGACACCGTTGTGTCATGCGTGCAGCGAGTATTGGCCAGCGCTTCCCGCAGTCCTTTTCCGATTGCCCGGACTTGTCCGATCTGCACGCTCACCGCCGCTCGAATTTCGCCATGATCCGGACACTCGCGCTCGTCGTGCGATTCGGAAATACCGCTCACGTGGCCTTTGCGACACTCGATACGGGCGAACGCGAATTGCGCTCTATCGACCGGCTGGCACGCGCGGCGGCACTCCCGCCTGTCGCCGTGCCGGACCGCATGCAACCAGGCATCGTAATGACCACCCATGAGGCGAGCTATGAATCAGGACAGCACTGTTGTTTCAACCTTCACGAGCCACTCGGCCGCTGACGAGGCCATCAAGGAACTCAGCCGGAACGGCTTCGATATGACCCGGCTCTCGGTAGTCGGCAAGGGCTATCACTCCGAAGAGCACGCGGTCGGTTTCTACACCGTGGGCGACCGCATCCGATCGTGGGGCGCGACAGGCGCGTTCTGGGGCGGCATCTGGGGTCTGCTGCTAGCGCCGGCCGTTTTCCTCGTGCCGGGTCTGGGGCTCGTCGGCCTCGCCGGACCGGTCGTGGCGGCGGTGATCTCCGCGCTCGAAGGTGCCGTGATCGGCGGCGGCGTGACCGCGCTCGGCGCCGCGCTAGCGCAACTCGGCGTGCCGCAGGACGACGCCGTCAAGTATGAAACCGCGATCAAGGCGAATGGCTTTCTGCTGATCGTTCAGGGCACGCCGGAAGAAGTGGCACAGGCCCGCAGCATCCTCGATCGCATGGCCACCCCCGCTGAAGCGGGTAGCGCGCCGGTGGCCTGAGCGTGCGGCTTTTGATCCCGTCCGATTCCGTTTGATTCAGGCGACCTCTGTGCGGCCCGACGACCGTTCAGAGGTTCGCCTGCTCCGCTTTCGCGCGCAAATCACCGGCCGGTCGAGGCGCGGGCTCGACAATCTGGCGCACGCCTCCCGAAGCCGCAACCGAGCCGGCCACGGCAATCAGCACCGGGATCAGAAACGCGGGCGACGGCTGGGTAAATTCAAAGATCAGTGCGATGGCCGTCAACGGTACGCGCATCGACGTGGCCAGAAATGCGGCGGCACCGATCACGGCGAACGCGCCCAGCGGCGTACCCGGCCACAGGACCGACCAACCCCCGCCCAGCAGAATGGCGAGCAGCGCGCCATTGCACAAGCCAGGTGTCAGAAGACCGCCGGCGGCACCGGCGCGCAGACTCGTCCACGTGATCAGCACGCGCAACCCGAGCAGAACCGCAGCAAGCTGCAAGGTCAGCGAACCGTCGAAACCGACCTGGGCGGGTCCCTTGCCATTACCCAGCAACATGGGGAGTCGAGTGGCGAGAAGACCGATGAAGACGAAGTTCACGCAGCACAACGGCAGCAAGCGGCCATCGCGCGGCGCATGAGCGCGCGCGTTGTCGGTGAGCCGGGTGAACTGCCAGGCCGCGAGACCGATGAGCGGACCCGCCACGAGCGCCCAGACGATCAGTGAGGGCGTGCACGCGTAGTGAGGCACATCGTATTGCGGCAGATTGCCGAGACCGATTCGCGCGATGAGGGCTGCGATCACGGAGGTCACGACGGCGGGCACCACGGCCCGCCAACCGATACTGACGAGCAATCCTTCGAGCACGTAAATCGCGCCCGCCAGCGGCACGTTATAGACGGCGGCGAGACCCGCACCCGCGCCACACGCGACCATCACTTTCGATTCATCGACCGTGAGCCGCGCATACGACGATAGTTTGCCGGCCAGCATCGCGCCGATTTCCCGCGGCGCGACCTCGCGTCCCAACGGCGAGCCGAGCGCGACGGTAACGATCTGCAGTAAAGCATGGAACGTCGTGGCGAAGCCCGGCATGCGTAGGTCGTCGCCACGCACGGCCCTGGAAATGCTGACGAGCGGCTTGCACCAGCGATACACCGCCCACCATCCGGCGCCGGCCACCACGCCGCAGAGCGCGAGAATCGCCACTCGCCGCGGCCGGCTCGCTGCCGTCACGCCGGCCTCGAAGCTCTCCTTGCTGAAGATCGTATCGAGGCTATACCCGTATGCGACATGCTGGATCGCATGCAGCAAGGTGGCGAGGCCCAATCCTCCCAGCCCGCCGGCCACCCCGGTCAGAACGAGGACGAGCGCCCAACGTAGGGCGTGGCCGACAGCGCGCGATTCGATTTGAGGATGCATGTCCGGGCCAGATCCTGGTTTCGGCCAGCCGAGCAAACCGGCCGCTATGGCGTGTCCTGCCTGCTGATCGGCAGATTGAAAACGAACACCGTGCCGCCGGGATAGGCCGGCCCGGCAGTCAGCGTGCCGCCGTGCGCCTCGACGATGGATTTGCAGATGGCGAGTCCCATGCCCATGCCGGTCGCCTTCGTCGTGAAGAACGCATCGAAGATACGGGCCAGGGTCGTCTCGTCGATGCCGGCGCCGTTGTCTTGCACTGACACGATCACCGAGCCTTGATCGCTGACGCACGATGTCACGCTCAGCAAGCGCTGCTTCGCGTCGAGATGACTCATCGCATCCGCGGCATTCATCACCAGGTTGAACAGCACCTGCTGCAATTGCACGCGATCGGCCATCACGGGGCAGTCTGCGGCGAGGTCGAGCCTGACGACCAGTCCACGTTGCTCCACTTCGACCGCCGCGAGGTCGAACACTTCGCGAATTACACCGTCGACAAAAGTCGGCACGTAGCTCGGCGTGGCTTCCTTCGCCAGAGATTGCAACGCGCGGATGATCTCGCCCGCCCGCTTGCCGTCTTTCACGATATCGCGCAAGCCGGCCAGCGCCTCCCCGATGTCCGGCGCCGTGCGATTCAGCCAGCGCACACTGGCGCTCGCATTCGACACGATCGAGGCCAGCGGCTGATTGATCTCGTGAGCGATCGAGGCCGCCAACTCGCCCATGGTGCGAGCGCGCGACGCCTGGGTCAATTCGGTCTTCGCATTCTGCAGCGCCAGTTCGGTGACATGGCGATCGGTGATATCCGTGACCACGCCGACGAAATTACTCATGCCGGACGGCTCGCCCAGCACCTCGAGATGTTTGATCGTCCCCTCCGGCGTGACGACACGGAATTTCTGCCTGAAGGGCGTGCGATTACGCGCTGCCCGCCCGGTTGTGTCCTGATAGGCGGCGACATCTTCGGGATGAATCCGCTCGAGGATCGCGTGAGTGCCTGGACTGCCGCTTTGCATCGGTATCGCGAAGACGTCGTACAGCTCTTTGGACCAGTAACGCTCGCCGGTCTGCGTATTCCAGATGTAGCTTCCCGAGCGGCTGATTTTCTGACCCAATGCGAGCGCTTCTTCGCTCATCCGCAAGGCCATCTCGGTTTCCTGGCGGCGTTTGTTTTCCTCCATGAGTTCCGCGTAAAGCCGGGCGGTCTCCAGAGAAATGGCGGCCTGCGAAGCCAGCAATTCGAGCACGGAAGTACGGTTTGCCGTGAACACGCCCGACGCCAGATTGTTCTCCAGATACAGCGCACCCACTACATGACCCTGTTTGACTAGCGGCAGACAGCACACGGAGCGCACTGCACGCCGCACGAGCGAGGCGTCGAACGAGAAACGCGGATCGCGTTGCGCATCGTCCACCACGACGGGTTTGCGCGTGCGCAATGCCGTGTAGAACACCGAAGCCGGCATGTCGTCGCGTGTCACCTTGTCGCCGCCGAGCGTCACCTGCACACCGCTCTTCTCCTGGCTGCCGCTCGCTTCGACCATCGGTACGTTGCGCTTCATCAGGATCAGCATGGCGCTCTGTGCCCCGGCATGAACGATCGCCAGCGTGACCAGTGTGCGGATCAGTTTGTCGAGGACGATCTCCTCGGAAAGCGCTTGCGAGGACTTGATCGCAGCCATGAGATCGAACTGCTGCTGCGCGTCGGGAATCTCGATGGACGGCCGGGTCGCGGCGGGCCATTCACGTGGCAGCGACGCAGGCCGGCTGGTCTGCTCCAGGCGATCGACCATGGCAAGCGCGCCCCAGCGCGTATAGCCGTCGATCGCGCGGCGGCCGTGATGCCACGCCGCACTGAGCAAACCGTTTTCCCGGCAGTATGCCGAGGCCAACTCGTGCGCGAGCGCATTACCCTGATTGAAGCCGTTCTCCGACGCCACCACTGCGGCCTGCTCGTAGAGTGCGAGAGCCGTGAGCGTCGCGCCGTTGAGGCGCGCCACTTCGGCCTCCACGATCAGCAACTTGTCCTTGAAGGTCGCCGGATTGAGCTGCGCCCAGGTCCGCAGTTTTGCCAGATGCGGCTCGATCATCACGACCGTGGTAGCGGAATGCTCGGCCTCGTACGCCCTGGCCAGCGTGAGCGCGGTGTAGAAGTGATAGTCCAGCAGATGAATGTGCGCCGGCGTCGACCACTTCAACTCGCCGGCCTCGGCCAGACAGTCAAGCGCGCTCTGGTAGTCAGAGTGGAAATAGCAGGAGATGCCCTTGAACAACCAGACCCAGAAGCGCAGCGTGCCCATCTGCGTATCCAGCAGGTTGTTGTCGAACCTCATTCGTCCGTCGACCAGCACGCCAAAGGTGTCGGGCAATCCCGGGCCGCCGGTCAGGCTATGCACGAAACGCTTCTGCAATTCGAGAATATCTTCGACGTCCTTGAACCGTACGCGCCGGGCGAATGAAAGGCCGACGTCGATTTCCTTGTCGACCTGTTCGAGCGGCGCGCCCATGATCAACAGATCCGACACGATGTGATTGCACGAATAGCAGCTCATCACCAGATCGCCGCTCGGGCGCGCGGACTCGAAGGCATCGCGCGCGCATTCGAGTGCGTAGGAGAGCGGGCGGGTCCAGACGCTCACGGTGTCGAGCGCGACCAGTGTGCTGGTCGCCATTGCGTGGTAACCCCGCTCTTCGACCAGGGTTCTGGCTAGCTGGGAGAACTGGAGTCCCTCTTCGTAACGGCCAAAGAACTCGGCAACGCATACCCCAAACCACGACATACAATGCGCCGAAGCCGCCGTGATCCCATGATCGATGGTGAGCTGCAGCATGTGGCACAGATGCAGAAAACCGAGCCGTTCGTTGACGAACGAGGCGGGCGCGTAAATGCTCGCCAGCAGATTCATTTCCGCTTCGATCGCGGGATCGCGAAGCGGCGGCAATTCGGCGAGCGATGCGATGCTCCGTGTCTGGAGGGATCGGTTGAGTCGTGCATAAGCGGCCTCGATGTCCGACGCTTCCGGATGACGGGGCAAAAACGTGCCGAACAGTTGCGCGCCTTGAAGCGCCGTGTCGACCGCAGCCTCGTAATCCGACAAGTGCTGGTGCATGTCGACCTTGAGCTTATAAACCGACGCCCGCGCCACGATCGACAGATCCTGACCCAACAACTGCGCGATCTGTACCCCGGCGGAATCGAAGTCCGCGTGATGGATGTGACACTGCACCCGCAACACGGTGATCTCGTAACCCAGCGTTTGCGTATAGTCGCCATCGCTCGCATCGAGCAGGCTTTGCGCTACCGCCAGATAGTTCAGGGCCGACTGGATCGCGATCGCCTCTTTCGCATGACGGGCGGCCTGCAGACAGATCCCCGCGAAGGCAATCGTCTCGCTGGCAGGCAGATTGCACAATGCGCCCGCTGCCTGCGCGCGCTCGACATGGAGCGCCACCTCGAAGGCCGACTGGCGGCCGGTCTGCATTTGAAACTCTTCCAGCAGGATGCGCGCAATCCGTGCGTGTTCGACCCCGTAGTCATACGGGGCGCTCAACGCGTAGGCGGCCTCCTGCACCCGGTCGTGCGAAAACGCAAAACCGGTACGGTCCGCCACCACCAGGCCCGCGTCCACGGCGGGCGCGAGACGGCGCTCCAGTTCGGCGCCACCGTTGTGGTCGATCCGCGTCAGGATCGACCGGTCGAGACGCCGCCCCATGAACGCCAGCAGCCGGAGTACGGCTTGCGCCTCGCCGGGGAGTCGGGACAGGCGCGCCACCATCAGGTCGATCACGTTGTCCGACGATTCGTATTCGGCGATACGCTCGATTTCCCATGTCCAGCGGCCCGCAATGCCGTCGTAGCAAATCAGTTGATGATCGGCCAGGGTGAGCAGCAGTTGCTTGACGAAAAACGGATTGCCGCCGGTCTTTTCGTGAACCACGACGGCGAGCGGATAAACATGGACGGCGTCGGAATGCAGCGCGTCCGCCAGCAGCGCGGTGACATTCGCGATGTCGAGCGGCGTGACGGCAAGTTTGGTGACGCGCGCATTGCTGACCGGCAGCGAATCGAGGAAAGCCTTGAACTTGGGCGAGCGATCGACCTCATTGTCGCGGTACGCGCAGACCAGCAAGACGTGGCGGAATTCGACCGTGGCCACGAAGCTCGAAATGAAATTCAACGTGGCGTCGTCGAACCAGTGCACGTCGTCGAAAAACAGAACCAGCGGGTGCGCTTTCGTCGCGAAGGCGGACAGCAGCCGCGTGATGAGCGCCTGGAAGCGCAGTTGCGCTTCGACCGGCGGCAAATCCGCGACCTCCGGCTGCACCCCGAGAACGAGTTCCAGCTCGGGAATGAATCCGGCCAGCAGCTTGCCCTGTTGGCCCACCGCCGCGCGCAGCATCTCGCGCCAGTCTTCGAGCTCGCTGTCGCTTTCGCCGAGAATGCGTTGGAACAGCGAGCGCACGGCCTGCATCAGCGGCGCGTACGGCGCGTTGTGGCCATACTGTTCGAGCTTGCCGGCGGCGAACAGCGTGGGCGTCTGCGCCGTGGCGCGATGCACGCTGCGCACCAGCTCGGATTTTCCCACGCCCGAATAACCGGCGACGAGGAACAGTTCGGGGACGCCGTGCTCAGCGTTGCGCGAGAACGCGGCGAGCAGCGCCTCGTATTCTTCCGCACGCCCGAACAGCCGGTGCGTCACGCTCAGGTTGCGGACATTATCCTCGGCGGCCGGCTCGAACGGCACGATATGCTGGATCTCATTCCAGTCGGCCAGACAGCGCCGCAAGTCGGCCTCGAGGCTGGAGGCGCTTTGATATCGCTCCGCCGGACTTTTCGACAGCAGCTTGAGCACGATGGCGCCCAGCACTTCGGGTGCCGACGGGCAATGCTGGCGCGGGTCGTCGGGTGGGCGGGCAACGTGGTTATAGACCCATTCGATCGCGTCGGCGGCGTCGAACGGCAAGTGACCCGTGAGCAGTTCGTACAGGGTGACGCCGAGCGAATAGAGATCGCTTCGCTCGTCGGCCTGCCCCTCCGCACGGCGCGCCTGCTCCGGCGACATGTACGCGAGCGTGCCGTACAAGGTATCGGGCAGTTCCGCGGCCGGATCGCCGAAGAGGCTGGACGTGCCGCGAAAACCCAACAGGCGGATCGCGCCGTCCGGCCCTTCCCATAGGTTCGACGGCTTGATGTCGAGATGCAGAACGCCGCGCAGATGCGCGAGACGCAGGGCACGCGTGGCGCCGATCGCAATCCGCAGAAAGCGACCCACCCCGATCGTGCCGTCCGCCGGCGGCAGCACCAGCGCGCCGCCATTGTCGTCATAGACGAGCACCGGGCCGCGCGCCAACTGAGCCAGCGCAAGCGGACGCACGGCCCATGCCGCATCGAGCCTGTCGGCCGGTGCGAACTCCTGCTGCAGACGCCGGAACACGGCCTCCGAAGACGATTCGCCCGGCACCGCGATCAACCACGATTTCTTCGCCTCCTGCGAGTACGCGCGATAACGCACGATATCGCCGTCCACCAGCAGCGCTTCGAGCGCGAGCTGGTCGAACCACAGCTGGTCGAAATGCACGGCGCCGGCGGTGTCCTGTGACGCCTGGCGACTTCCGTCGATAAACGCGTCGGTACTCAATCGTCCGCTCCCTTCCGGCCGGCGGCGAGCGCAATCAGATCGAGCAGCGCGTCTTCCGGAAAGGGCTTGTGCAGAAACCCGGATGCCCCTTGGGACAAGGCCTGCCGGACAATCGTTTCGTCGCCATGGGCCGACATGATGACGATGGGAACCGAACGTTGCTGCTGATTGAGTTGACGTTGCACGTCGAGTCCTTGCATGCCTTGCATTTTCAGGTCGAGCAGAACGCATAGCGCGTCGTCGATATCGGAAGCCGCCAGAAACGCCTCCCCTGACGAGAAGGTGACAGTCGCGTAACCGGCCGATTTCAACAGGTTAGCCAGAGCACTTCGTATCGAAGCGTCGTCGTCGACGATACAAACAAAGCTCATGGCTTTCGAAACTCCCCGTGCTTCAACGTGACACCCGGGCGTCGATGTCCGGTGCGCCGTCCGATGTGAAGAATTAGCCCGCGTCAGCCGCGCGGTTGCACGAGCCTATCCAGTTCCATATTAACGGCGCTCGTCGAGGCGCGACATCATACATAGGTATGTCGCCGGCAAGCGGCCGGCCGTGGGTTCGAGCCGCTCGGGCAATGGCCGGGCAATGCGGTTTCTTCGAGTTTATGGCATCGTTCTATTTTTCGACCGAAAGACTCGCCATGCCGACCGGAATCGAAGATGAATCAGGGCCTGCTGCGCTGCCGTTGCAAGACCACCTGCGATTTCAGCAGCCGCACGGGCATCTGTCGAGCGTATTCGGCAACGACTGGTTCGCCCTCAAAGCCGAAGCCTTCGCGCGCTTCTTCGGCACGCCCACGTTCCTGATCGCCCAGACTGTCATTGTAGGTGTGTGGATTGCGCTGAATCTGCTGCGCGTCTTTCGCTTCGATCCGTATCCATTCATTCTGCTGAATCTGGCTTTCAGTCTTCAGGCCGCCTACGCCGCCCCGCTCATCCTGCTCGCGCAAACGCGTCAGGCCGATCGCGACAAGGCGCTGACCGAAGCGGATGCGCATCATCGCGAAGACATTGCGCAAGCCTGCCAGATGCGCGAAGCCGACCTCGCGCGCCAGAACGCGCAAATCGCCGAACTGCTCAAGCAGAACACCGATCTCACCGAACTGACGCGCCAGCTGGCCGAGCGTATCGAAACGCTCACACGCGATCTTCACGAAACGCTGACCCGGCAGAAACAGAACCCGCTCTAGGGCATCACCTGGTCTGGCAGGTCGGCGCATGTCAATTTTGCCAGTCCGACCCAAGCACCAGTCCGCAGAAATTCAGCCGTCGGTAGTTCGGGTCCCAGCGGTCCAGCACGTCGGCATTCACGGTGCCAAAAGTCGTGTCCGGACGATGCTCCATTCCGTGCGCATAGGCCTGGATGATCTTCTTCTTGAAGGCGGATTCGCGCGGATAGACCTGCAGGATTTCATCGCGCTGTTGCGCGGTGAAATCGTCGTAGCGGGCACCGCGAACATCCATCTGCACACCGGCGCTGGTCAATGCGACGAGTGGTGACATATGCTCGGGAATGCCGGGCGTGGTGTGCAATGCCACGGCGGCCCACACCTCGTCGATCGCGCGATCGGCGAGCGCGTATTGACACAGAAAATCGCGCACGGCGTTGGCGCTATCGATCTCGAAGCGATTGGCCGAGTGCGCATAGATCGCATTCAGCCCCACGTTATGGAACATTGCGCCGACATACAGCAGCTCGGCGTCGAAACTCAATTGCTGCCGCAAGCCGGTGAGCGCGCCGAAAAGAAATGCCCTGAGCGCGTGATGAAACATCAATGCCGACTCGGTGGTACGAATCCGACGGGCGGCCGCCTGGGCTATCGGCCCGTCGGGAATGTCGACCCCCGCAATGGTTTGCCTCATATCCACTCCTCTGTGTTCAGCTCTTGTCCCGGTATCGTCAGGCTCATGTGCTCGCCCGCAAGCACGCTGACCGGTCGGCGTCGAAGGATCACCGAAATCCACAAGATCCGTTCGAGTGGAGAGTAGCGAATTAAAACTTTAAAGACTTTAGAAGATTCTAAAAAACTCTAAATAGGCGCGACTCGTTTGCGCCGGCGCCCGGATTGCACAGAAGTGTGTTTCGGGAGCGCGCGCGTTGTCTTTATGGGTCGATTCAATTCCGCTAAGAAGTTTTCATATTTTCTGCAGGACTTTATGAGCAAGGCATTCCTACACTGCATTGGATCTGCAGTGGGCCACAAAGGCGACGCGCGTCGCTGTTCAGCCTTCGAGCGCCGGATGAAGCCGCGCTTCGAGGAACTGCACGAGCGCGCGCACCTTGCTGGAATGACGGCGATTAGGCAGATACGCGGCATAGACGATGGCATTGCCTTGGTGCGGACTGGCGTCGACATTCTCGAACAGGCGCATCAGATGGCCGGCGCGAATCTCCGCGCTGACCAGCCATTCCGGTAGCAAGGCGATGCCGCGTCCGGCGAGTACCGCTTCGTGAAGGATGTCGAGACTGTTCGACAGCAGATGGCCGCGCACTTCGACACGCTCTTCGACGTGCCCCGCTGCGGACTCGCTCCGGAAGGTCCAGATCTGGCGCGTGCGGTAGCTCCCGCCATAGGCGACGCGCAGGCACTCGTGCGTGCCGAGCGCCTGCGGATTCTGCGGCGTGCCGCAGCGTTCCAGGTAGTCATGGCTGGCCACGACGTAGCGCGGATTGTCGGTCAGTTTTCGCACGATCAGATTGGCATCGCGATCGGGCAGACCGATGCGGATCGCCACATCGATGCGATCGAGCGCGAGGTCGGCGAAATGATCGGCGACGACGACGTCGAGAAACAGCCGGGGATTGGCAGCGAGAAACGCCGCGAGATGCGGGGCGAGCCGCAAGCGGCTGTACGTGGACGGCACGGAGATGCGCAGCGTTCCGACCGGCGACGCGCCGCTGTCGACGATGCTCTCGTCGGCCTCGGCCAGATCGTCCAGCACCTTGCCGACCTGCTCGACGTAAGCGATGCCGGCGTCGGTCAGACTGACCTTCCTCGGCGTACGGGTGAGGAGAGCCGTGCCCAGCGACGCTTCGAGCGAATCCATCAGCCGCGTCACCGAGGAAGTCGCCACACCGAGCCGTTGCGCGGCTTTTGAAAAGCCGCCGGCATCGGCGACTTCCAGCAGGGTATTCAGCGCGAGGAGTTTGTCCATGGTCGACCCTGACAGCGATTTGGTTGCGTTCAATGCAACGCCAGATTGCATTTTAGCCCCATTCTACGACCGTTTCGCAACGTATAAGCTTCATGCGTTACCAAGTGAGGGGTGCAACATGCAAAAGATTCACGTTGAGGTCAATTACGATTTCATCTGTCCGTGGTGCTGGATCGGTCAACGCAACTTCGCCGCTGCGCTTGCGGAGTCCGGCGCGAGCGGCGAAGTTGCGGTTCGCTACGTGCCGTTCGAGTTGAACCCGTCCATGCCCGTCGACGGGATGGATCGGCGCACGTATCGCACACAGAAGTTCGGCAGCTGGGCGCGCTCGCAAGCCATGGATGCCCAGGTCGCAGCCGCCGGTCTCACGGCAGGCGCGCGGTTCAACTACGGCCTCGTGGTGCGCACTCCGAACACGCGTCTCGCGCATCGGTTGATGCAGTTCGCTCAGGAGCGCCATGAAGCGCACCAGACGGCGGCCCTGTATCAAGCCATTTACGCCGCCTATTTCTCGGAAGGCCGGGACATCGGCGCGCTGGACACGCTGGTGGCCATCGCCCTCGCGCAGGGTTTCGACGCCGACGCAGTGCGTGCCTATCTGCTCTCCAACGCAGGTGAAGACCAACTCGACGTGGCTCGCCGACGCGCGGACAAGCTGGGCGTTCAGGCCGTTCCCACCACCGTGATCGACGGAGAAATCATCAGCGGCGCGCAGCCTCCGGTCGTCTTCACGCAAGCGCTGCGTTCCGCCGCGCTGAGGAGCGCAGCATGACTGCATTCGAACCACGCCGCGCGGTCATCGTCGGCGGTTCGCTCGGCGGACTGCTGACGGCTGCCACCTTGCGCGCGGCCGGCTGGCAGGTCGACGTCTTCGAGACTTCGCCGAATCAGCTCGAAAGTCGCGGCGGCGGCGTGGTGCTTCAGCCTGACGTGCTGGACGCGCTGCAGTTCGCCGGCATCGAATTGCCGAATCCGCCCGGCGTGGCGTCGGGCGATCGCATCTATCTGGACCGCGACGACAGGCGCGTCGAAGAACTGTACATGCCGCAGATGCAGACCTCCTGGAGCCTGCTCTACCGCGCCATGAAAAACGCGCTGCCGGCCCAGCATCTGCATGCTGGCGAAACCTTCGTCAACTTTCGCAGCGACGGCGAGCGGGTGACCGCGCTGTTCGAAAGCGGACGCACTGAAGAAGCCGATCTGCTGGTCGGCGCCGACGGCATCCGCTCGACGCTGCGCAGTCGCCTGCTGCCGGAAATCGTGCCTGTCTATGCCGGTTACGTGGCGTGGCGCGGCCTCGTGGACGAAGCCGGTCTGCCGTCACACGCCGCCGACATGCTGCGCGAACGCTTTTCGTTTCAGCAGGGCGACGGTCATTCGGCGCTCTCCTACCTGATCCCGGGCGAGAACGACTCGACTGTTGCCGGTCAGCGTCGCTGGAACTGGGTGTGGTATCGCAAGTACAGCCGCGAGCAGCTCGATCAATTGCTGATCGACCGCCATGGCGTGGCGCGGCCGTTTTCCTTACCGCCGGGTTCGACCAAATGGGCCGACGTCCTCCAGCTTCGTCAAGACGCGAAGCTGATGATGGGACCGACATTCCGCGCGCTAGTCGATGCCACCGAGGACCCCTTCATGCAGCCGATCGTCGATTTGCGCTCGCCGAAGATGGTGTTCTGCCGCGCCGTGCTACTCGGCGACGCCGCCTCGGTGCCGCGGCCGCATACCGCGGGCAGCACCGCAAAGGCCGCCTCCAATGCGCACACGCTGGCGCTCGCGCTGCTCGCCGCACAACGCAGCGGTGAGACGATCGATTCAGCGCTCAAGCATTGGGAAGGCCAGCAGTTGCAACGCGGCAAGCTCATGACCGAGATGGGCATGTCGCTCGGCAACCGTCTGATGAACATCGCCCGCTGAGGGTGCGAGTTTCCGTTTCTCTAGTTCAAGGAGTTGTCATGTCAACCCAGGCATCGATTACGACCGGCGGCACCAGTCCGGTCAAGCTAACGCGCGGTCTGATTGCGCTATTTGCATTCTGCTGCGGCGCCATCGTCGCCAACCTGTACTACGCGCAGCCGATCACCGAATTGATCGCGCCCGACATTCGCATGTCGCCGGATACGGCCAGCCTCATCGTGTCGCTCACGCAGATCGGCTATGCGTTGGGCCTGTTCTTTCTCGTGCCCCTCGGCGATCTGCTCGAGAACCGCAAGTTGATGATCACCACCGCGCTCGTCTCGATTGCGAGTCTCGCTGCAGCCGCTTTCGCTCATCAGCCGGGCTGGTTTCTCGGGATCTCACTGCTGGTCGGTTTCAGCTCGGTGGCCGTGCAGATCCTGATTCCGCTCGCCGCGCATCTCGCGCCGGACGAGTCGCGCGGCAAGGTGGTCGGCACCATCATGAGCGGCTTGCTGCTCGGCATTCTGCTGTCGCGTCCGATCTCCAGCGTGATCGCAGGACACTTCGGCTGGCGCGCGGTGTTCGGCTGCGCCGCCGTGCTGATGGCAATCGTGACCAGCGTGCTCGCACTGACAATTCCACGTCGTCAGCCGGAACACAAGGCCACGTATTTCGAACTGATCGGCTCGCTCGGCCACCTGCTTCGCACGATGCCGGTTCTGCGCCACCGCTCGCTGTATCAGGGCTTGATGTTCGCTTCGTTCAGCCTCTTCTGGACGGCTATTCCCGTCGAGCTGACGCGACAGTTCGGGCTGTCGCAAACCGCGATCGCGATCTTCGCGCTGGTCGGCGCAATCGGCGCGACCTCCGCACCGGTCGCGGGGCGTCTCGCCGACGCTGGCCACACCGTGCGCGCCACCCTGATCGCACTCGTGGTGGGCGCACTCGCCTATACGCCTGCGTTGATTCATCCGGCGTGGGGTGTCGTCGGCCTGGTCGCGACCGGCATCGTGCTCGACTTTGCCGTGCAGATGAACATGGTGCTGGGTCAACGCGAAATCTATGCGCTGCATGCGGCAAGCCGCAACCGTCTGAACGCGCTGTATATGACGAGCATCTTCGTGGGCGGCGCCTTTGGTTCAGCGCTCGCGAGTCCGCTCTATCAGCACGGCGGCTGGACGCTGGTCGCGGGGGTTGCCACGGCGTTCCCGCTGCTTGCATTGCTTCACTACCTGGCAATCGGCCGGCCGCACGCTGCGCGGATTGCCTGAGCACACTGTCGATTCGTGAGCCGGGCGGCCACGCCGCCTGGCTTAATAAAAATTCAGCGTCGATTCAGGAATAAACGTAGCGCTGGCGATAGGCTAGCCAGCACGTCTCGACCTGGCCAGCGCTCGCGCGCGGCGCATGCGTGCGACCTTCCTGATCGAGACATCTGAAAAAGGTGCGTGAATGACTCTCAAGCCCAGATTTCTATGGGGCGGTGGCGTGGTCGTGGTGGCCGCGCTGGCCGTCGCCGTGGCGCTGATGTGGAAACCCGCCATCGCGCCGATCACCGCGCCGCCGCCGGCGTCGTTCGACGCGCAAACCCGGCTCGCCGGCGCGCGTGTCGTGGCGCTCGGCGACTGCATCGTCTGTCACACCGCGAAAGGCGGCCAGCCGTTTGCCGGCGGCCTGCCGCTCGCGACACCGTTCGGCACGATCTACGCGACCAACATCACGCCCGATGTCGAGACGGGGATCGGCAGCTGGTCGCTCGAGGCCTTCACACGCGCGGTGCGTCACGGCGTGGCGCGCGACGGCCATCTGCTCTATCCGGCGTTTCCGTATATCCACTTCACCCACATGTCGGATGGCGACATCTCGGCCGCCTACGCCTATCTGATGACGCGCGAGCCGGTCAAGGCAACCGCACCCGCGAACGAGCTGATCTTCCCGCTCAACTTCAGGCCCTTGCTCGCCTTCTGGAACGTGCTGTTTCTGCATCCCGGCGCAGATGTCGCGGACGCTTCCAAAGACGCGCAGTGGAACCGCGGCAAGCTGCTGGTGGACGGCCTCGGCCATTGCGCCTCGTGCCATTCGCCGCTCAATCCGATCGGCGGCGAAAAGCTCGGCCATGCATTTGACGGCGGTGTCGTGGACGGCTGGGAAGCGCCGCCGCTCAACGCGCTCGGCACGGCGCCAAAACCGTGGACTCAGGCGCAACTCGTCACCTATCTGCGCACCGGCCGCGCCAGCGAGCACGGTGCCGCTGCGGGCCCGATGCTGCCGGTTACGCGCGATCTCGCCACGGTGCCCGAAGAAGATGTGCAAGCGATCGCCGCGTACATTCTGTCGATCCAGAAGCACGAGCCCGTCGCCACCCGTGCGCTGACGACCGACGCCACGCTCTCGCCCGAAGCGCAAAACGGCGCGCTGCTGTTCGCCGCTTCGTGCGCGCAATGCCACGGCCCGCACGCGCCCATGCAATCGATTGGCGAGCGCCCTTCGCTCGCGTTCAGCACGGCCGTGAACGCGACGACGCCGCGCAACGCGATCCAGATGATGCTCAACGGTATCGACTGGCATGGCGAAGACACGTTGAACTACATGCCGGCCTTCAGCCAGGTTTATAGCGACCAGCAAATCGCCGATCTGGCGTCCTACATTCGCGCCGCCTATTCGCAGCGCGGCCCGTGGCAGGACGTCGAGGCGACGGTCGCCAAAGTCAGAAAGGAGAACGACGCGCGATGATTACTCTGACCGTCAACGGCGTGCAGCACGCCCTCGATATCGATCCGTCGACGCCGCTTCTGTATGCGCTGCGTAACGACCTCCATCTGCATGGCGCGAAGTTCGGCTGTGGACTCGGACAATGCGGCGCCTGCACGGTGATCGTGGGCGACAAGCCCATGTTCTCCTGCCTGATTCCCGTGTCGTCGATCGGCACGCGTGCCGTGCGCACGATCGAAGGCCTCGGCACGATCGAGCATCCCAGTCCGCTGCAGAAGTCGTTTATCGATCATCAGGCGGCCCAGTGCGGTTACTGTATCGCCGGCATGATCATGCGCGCCCAGGCGCTGCTCGATCGCAATCCACGCCCGACCGAGCAGGAATTGCTCGACCATATGGAACCCAACCTGTGCCGTTGCGGCACGCATCTGCGGATTCTCGCCGCGATTCGTGAGGTCGCGCATCTGCCGGCTGGCGACACCCTATCCAACGAACCGATGGAGATGGCGAGTCTCGGAGGCGCGCAATGAGCGACGTCGACGAAACAATCAACGAGGGGCGCCGCCGCTTCATGGTGTCCGGCGCGCTGGTGGTGAGCTTTAGCCTGTTCCCCGGCGTCAAGGCGATGGCCCAGGAGGTGATCGCCGACGAAGGCGCTGCCGTTCACATCGGCAAGGCCACGCAGATGCTGGCCGGCAGTCTGAAGACCAACCCTTATCTCGACGCGTGGATCAAGATCAATGCGGCGGGTAAAGTCACCGTCTATACCGGCAAGGTGGAACTCGGCACAGGCGTGCGCACGGCGCTGCTGCAGGTCGCGGCGGAACAACTGGACATGGCGCCCTCGCTCATTACGTTTCTGATGGCAGACACGGGCGCCTCGCCGGACGAAGGCCTCACGGCCGGCAGCCATACGATCGCCGACAGCGGCAGCGCGTTGCTCAACGCGGCGGCTCAGGTGCGCGGCCTGCTGGTCGATGCGGCGGCGAAACACTTCGGCGTGAACGGCAGCGAACTGGTGGCACACAATGGGGTCATCAAGGCGCCGGATGGCCGCAGCATGACGTATGGCGAAGCGGTTGGTCTCGTCGATCTGCATCGCATGGCCACGCCGACTTCGCCCCTGAAAAACCCGGCCAGCTTCGACATGATCGGCACCTCGCTGCCGCGCGTGGACATACCCGGCAAGGTCACGGGCGGCCCGAGCTACGTTCAGGACATGATGATGCCGGGCATGCTGCATGCCCGCGTCGTGATGCCGCCTGTCTACGACGCAAAGCTGCTGGAAACCAACTCGGCCGATGTGCTGAAGATGCCGGGCGTGCTGAAGGTGGTCCGCAGCGGCAGCGTGCTCGCCGTCGTGGCGAAGGGCGAATGGCAAGCGGTGCAGGCGCAACGCGCGCTGTCGGCGGCCAGCAAGTGGACTGCCGGGCGCACGTTGCCCGACCCGGCCACCGTGCACCGCGATCTCAAGCAGATCTCCACCCAGCACATCGAGATCGCGAACACGCATGAACCAGCCGGCACGCCGGTCAAAACACTGAGCGCGAAGTACACCAAGCGCTACATGATGCATGGTTCGATTGGTCCGTCCTGCTCGATCGCGCTGTTCAAGGATGGCGAAATGACGGTCTGGACACATACGCAAGGCGTCTATCCGTTACGCGACGGGCTGGCAGAAATGCTGTCCATGCCGAAGGAAAAGATCCGCTGTATCCACGTAGAAGGATCGGGTTGCTACGGCCACAATGGAGCGGACGACGTCGCCGCGCACGCCGTGCTGATCGCCCGCGACCTGCCCAACGCACCGGTTCGCGTGCAATGGATGCGCGATCAGGAACACACGTGGGACCACTTCACACCCGCGATGGTCACCGAGGTCAGTGCCTCGCTCGACGCGAGCGGGCGCATCGTCGACTGGAACTATGCGCTGTGGAGCAGTTCGCACAACGAGCGGATCGTCAACGCCGGACGGCTGCTTCCGGCACGCATGCTGGAACCGCCGTTCGTATCCGCCCCCTCGGTGCCGATGGTGCAGCCTGAAGGCGGTGGCGATCGCAACGCGATTCCGCTCTACGCATTGCCGAACCTGCATGTGATGAACAATTTCTCACCGACCATGCCTTTGCAAACGTCGGCGATGCGCTCACTCGGCGCCCACATGAACGTGTTCTCGATCGAAGCCATCATGGACGAACTGGCCGCTGCCGCCGGCGCCGATCCGGTGGCATTTCGGCTCGAGCATATGCAGGACCCGCGCGCGCGTGACGTGATCCAGCTGGCCGCGCGCAAATTCGGCTGGCCGAGGCCGCCACGCAAGCGCAATCACGGTGTCGGCTTTGCGTTCGGCAAGTACAAGAACCTGATGGCGTACGTGGCCATGGCGGTCGAGATATCCGTCGTGCCGGAGACCGGTCAGGTAGTGCTCGAGCGCGCCGAAGTCGCGGTCGACTCCGGGCAGATCGTCAATCCGAATGGCATTCGCAACCAGATCGAAGGCGGCGTGGTTCAGGCGGCCAGCTGGACGCTCTACGAAGAGCTCAAGTTCGACACGTCGAGAATTCGCAGCTTCGACTGGAGCAGTTACCCGATCCTGCGTTACTCCGCTGCGCCGCGCAGCATCGACGTGCATCTCATCAACCGGCCGGGTGCGCCGTTTCTCGGCGCGGCCGAAGCGTCGATGGGGCCGACCGCGGGCGCACTCGCCAATGCGTTGTTCGACGCGACCGGCAAGCGGCTGCGCGACATGCCGCTAGCCGGCGAGCGACTGCGGAAGATGATCGACGTATAGCGCGACATGGCAAAAAAACGGCGAGGCCGGATGGCCTCGCCGTTTTCGATACTGCGGAAAATTCAGGCGCTCCGAATCGCCGCGCGCAGGGCTGAAATCAGGGTATCCGCATCGCGGTCGCCTTCATAACGGTGACCGTTGATGAACAACGTCGGCGTACCGTTCACGCCGCTGCGCAACCCGCTGTCGAAGTCTTTCTGAATCGTCTCGTCGTACGTACCGGAGAAAGCGCTCGCCAGGTCGCGAGTGTGCAGTCCGAGTTCGGCGCCGTAGCGGCCCAGATCGCTGTCGGTCAGGGCGGTCTGGTTTTCGTACAACGCATCGTGCGCCTCCCAGAATTTTCCGACGGTGGCTGCGGCTTCCGAAAACTCAGCGGCATGCAGTGCGTGCGCATGCATGTCGGTGAGCGGAAAATGCCGGAACACGAAACGCAACTGGTCGCCCATGGACCGCTGCACGGCTTTGATCACACCGTACATCGCGCCGCAGTAGGGACATTCGAAGTCGCCGTACTCGACGAGCGTGACAGGTGCGTCGGCGGGTCCTTGTGCATGGTCGGCGCTGCCAACCGGCGGGGAAAGATGGCTCATAAGGTTTCCTGTTTCGTCGAAGGATTGATCTGTTCGAGCGCGCTCAAAATGCCATCGACGCCCGGATTCACCGTGATCGGCGACACGTAGGCCCAACGCACGATGCCGTGTTCATCGAGCACGAACAATGCGCGTTCGCAAACGCCGTCGGCCGAACGGTACACGCCGTAGCGCCGCGCGACCTCGCCCTTCGGTTCGAAATCGGCGAGCAGCGGGAAGTGAAACTTGCGTTGCTCGGAGAAGGCCGAGTGGCTCCACACGCTGTCCACGGAAATGGCGATCAACTGTGCTTTGGACTGGTGGAACGTGGGCAGCGCAGCGTTGAAGAGACCCAGTTCATCGCCGCAAACCGGACTCCAGTCCGCCGGATAGAAGGCAATGATGACGGGCGCGCCGCGCAACTCCGAGAGCGACATTCTCTGGTCGGGGGTCGCCAGCAAAGTGAAATCCGGCGCTTCCATGCCCACTTGAAGCATGGGGATCGTAGGTGAGGACTGCGTGGTCGTCATGGTCGACGGTTCTCCTGAAGGGCGTCGGGCAAAGGGCGCGAGATCGCCGCGTGAATCATCAGAATAAGCTGCCGGGGACCACCGGAATAGTTATGCATTGGGTTTGCCTACCCAAAGAATCAGAAGGTTATCTAATACCAAGGTATAAGAACCCGAAGACATGCGGCGCTCTGCGTAGCAGTGAACGCAATGCTGCGTTGCTTCTGGACCCGGTTTATCAATTATTTTGGCGTGAATAAGCTGTGTCTTGAGTCCAGAGCGCGGTTCACCGCCGGTTCCACGGCTGACCGAGCCGACCCGTTGACCCTCCTGATTGCGGATGTCGAAACACGATTCCGCTACGATATTAATCGAAAGATAATTTATCTTTCGCTTCTTTGAGTTCCTCGATGAACAAACTAGCTGAATTTAGACGCGGATGGATGCAGTTGATCGGATCGACGCTGGGTCTCGGCATCGGCGTGATCGGCTTGGGCTCCTACAACCTCGGACTGTTTGCCAAGGATTTGCAGGGCGCGATCGGTCTCACGAAGACCCAGTACGGGGCCGGTTACCTGGCCTTCACGCTGGGACTCGCGCTCGGTTTGCAGATGTGGGGGCGCCTGCTATCGCGCTTCGGCGCAGCGCGCACCGCCGCAGGCAGCGCGCTTGCGCTCGCCGCGTGTTTCGTCGCGATGGCGGAGCTGATTTCGACGCCGACGGCTTACATCCTACTGGTCGGTCTGGCTGGTTTCTTCGGCGGCGGTACGAGCGGCCTCACGTTTACGCGCATCGTCAGTGGCTGGTTCGATCGGGGCCGGGGCTTTGCGCTCGGGCTGACCCAGGTCGGCCTGGGATTGTGCGGCGCGATCCTGCCGCCGATCGTCGCGGCCACGATCGTCAAAAACGGCTGGCACTCCGGTTACCTGATGCTGGCCGCCATCGCAGCGGCGGGCGCACCGATCGCCCTGTTGATCTTGCGCGACAGTCAATCCGCGGCCACGGCGCAACCCGACCCAGCCGATGCGCCCGACATGCAAGAGCTCGCCAGGGAGTTCGCGGCCGTCAAACGAACCCGCACGTTCTGGATCATGTTCCTCGCCTTCACCCTGTCCACTCTCTTCGTGGCGGGCAGTGCCCAACACATGGCGCCGATGCTTCGCGAACTGGGTGCGAACGCCACCTCGGCAGCCAAATACATGAGCCTGCTCGGCATCGGCACAGTCTGCGTTCGCCTGATCGTGGGATGGCTGTCCGACTATGTGCATGCGCCGCGACTGATGGCCTTCTCCTGCCTGGTCGGCATGGCCGGCGTGCTGACGCTCAAGCTGGGCGGCATCCATTACGCCCCTTTGTACGCGTTCACGGTGGGCTGGACATTCGGCGGCGAAATCGATCTGGTCGCGCTGATGTGCACCCGCTACTTCGGCCTCCGGATGTTTCCCCGTGCCTACGCGTTTCAATACGGCGCACTGTGCATCGCTGCCGGCGTCGGCCCGCTGGGGATCGGCTGGCTGGCCGACAGGCTGGGCAGTTATCAACCGGGCCTTGTGCTGAGCGCCGTGCTCGCCGCCGCTGCGGCTTTCGTCTTCCTGCTGCTGCCCCGCTACGACGGTCGTGCCAACGAGCCCAGCTCGGCCGGACGCCTCGGGCTGCCCACCATCGATTAATGCGCTTTACCCCGTAGCCCACTGTTATCAGGAATGTATCAATGATCCATTTTGACCACGTCTGCCTTGCGGCACAAAACGTCTATGAAGCCACGTTCCGACTGAGCCGCGAAACCGGCTTCGGCAATTACGACGGCGGCTTCTTCCCGCTCTACGGGATCGGCCACAAGGTCGTGCCGCTGGCCCCGGATATCTATATCGAAGTCGAAGGCATTGTCGATCACACGGTCCTCAAGCGAGGTCAACCGCTTGCGACGTTTTTCGAGCAGCAGACGCGGGAAGGCGATTGCTTCGTGGGCTGGTGCCTGCGCACCGACTCGCTGGACGAGTTGAAGGCATTCGCGAAGCATCACGGCACGGTCGTCGACGAGAGCACCACCGGCAAGGACGCCGGCCGCCAGATGATGAACGGCAACCGCGGCTTTGCGCTGCAGACACCGAGCGCGTTGACAGCGTGGCCGATCGGCAAACCCAACCTGTACTTCAAGCCAGGCAATGGACCGCATACCGCCAGCCTGCCGACCGAACCGGGGACCGGCTCGGTGCAGGGCCAAGGGCTCAACTGGATCGAGATCGGTGAAGACGAAGCGGCGTTCGCTGCGTGGCTCGGCGAGATCGGCCGTCCGTCGGACTTCCCCTTCGAGATTCGCTACAACAGGAAGACCTCGGGCCTGTACGCGATGGGCGTGAAGACCAGCGAGGGTGAACGGGAAATTCGCCGCGCAGCGGTCAGGATCTGAGTTGCCGGGAACGCTGCGGGAACGTGTTGAAAAGGCAATCCCAATGCCGTTACGTTGGAGAAAGTATGGACAAGCTGTTAGCTTTGCGAACGTTGCTCACCGTTGCGGAATCGGGCGGTTTTACGGCGGCCGCTCATGAGCTCGGCAAGACCACTTCGTCGGTCATGCGGCTCATGGACGGGCTGGAAGCGTCGCTTGGCACCTCGCTGCTGACACGCACCACGCGCAACGTCTCGCTCACCGACGCGGGCGTGACCTACGTCGAACAGGTCCGCCAGGTGCTGACCGACCTGGCGGGCGCCGACGACAGCGTGATCGATAGCGGCATCGACCCGATGGGTCCGCTGCGCGTAAGCGTGTCCGCCACGTATAGCCGCCTGCATATCGCCCCGCACATCGCGACGTTCCTGAAGCAGAATCCGCGCGTCAACCTCGAGCTGGTGGTATCGGACAGCCATCTCGATCTGGTAAGCGAGCGCCTGGATCTCGCCGTACGTGTCGGGGTGCCGACCGCGGACGATCGTCTGATCGTCAAGCGGCTACGCCAGAGCGAACGCTTTGTCGTAGCCAGTCCCGAGTACCTGAAAAGAAAGGGCACGCCGCAGACACCCTCCGACCTGATCGGCCACGAATGCCTGCGCTTCATCTACAAACCGGGCAACCGGCAGAGATGGGTGTTTCGCTATCCTGGCCGATCCGAATCCGTGGACGTGAATGGCCAACTCCTCACCAATAACCTCGACATGCTGTCCGGCGCGGCGCTGGGCGGCCATGGCATCGCTCTCCTTCCGCAATGGCTGGTCGGCGCCGACGTGACTGCCGGCAAATTGACGGCGCTATTCACCGACGCGCAGGTGACGCCCGAAGGCGGCGATGCCTTCGTCTATGCCACTTACCTGCCGAATCGCCGTCATTCGAGAAAGGTGCACGCGTTCATCGATTTCGCGGAACACGCGATTGCCGTGCCCACCTGATCCCGGTTTTCGACCTGCTGCGGAATTGCCGGACGGCGTCGAAATAGTGTCGTGCGAATTTGAAAAGCGCACCGCTGGTACGCAATCGACGAGCGCGCAACGCGTCCAAGCTGGTCCAAACCCCCATCACGTTTTTCTCTTGCTGGAGATGAAGCATGACATCCACACTCTTTTCACCCGTCGCGGTCGGCCCGGTCACATTGCCAAACCGCATTGTCGTCTCGCCGATGTGCCAATACAGCGCTGATGACGGCTGCGCCAACGACTGGCATCTGATGCATCTGATGCAGCTGGCCATTTCCAACGCAGGGCTGATCGTCCTCGAAGCCACGGCGATCGAGCGGCAAGCCCGCATCACGCACGGCTGCCTCGGCCTCTACAGCGACGCCAACGAAGCCGCCCTTGCCCGCGTGCTGGCAGCGGCGCGCCGCGTGGCGCCGCCGCAGACGCGTTGGGGCATCCAGATCAATCACGCGGGACGCAAGGCATCGGCGCAGCGCCCCTGGGAAGGTCGCGCGGCTTTGGGCCCACTCGAAGATCCGTGGCCGACCGAAGGTCCGTCAGCGGTCGCAGCAGGCGAGCATTGGCATACGCCGAAGGAAATGACCGCCGCCGACATGACCCGCGTGCGCGACGGGTTCGTGGCGGCGACCCGCCGCGCGTTGCGCCTCGGTTTCGACGTGATCGAGATCCACGCCGCCCACGGCTATCTCATGCATCAATTCCTTTCGCCCCTGGCCAACCGGCGCACTGACCAGTACGGCGGGTCGCTCGAGAATCGCATGCGCTTTCCGCTGGAAGTGGCGGCGGCGGTTCGCGAGGTAGTGCCCTCCACGGTGTGCCTCGGTCTGCGGATCACGGGGTCGGACTGGACGCCTGGCGGCATCGAAGTGGCCGAGACCATCGCTTTCGCGGATGCCCTGAAAGCGCGCGGTGCCGACTATGTGTGCGTCACCACCGGCGGCGTGGTCAATGCCCGTATCGCCGTGCAACCCGGCTATCAGGTTCCGTTCGCGGCCGAGGTCAAGGCAAACGTCGATCT
Organism: Paraburkholderia sp. BCC1884; assembly: GCF_900996225.1. Taxonomy (GTDB): domain Bacteria; phylum Pseudomonadota; class Gammaproteobacteria; order Burkholderiales; family Burkholderiaceae; genus Paraburkholderia. The sequence continues at coordinate 173,875 of NZ_CAAJGL010000156.1, forward strand.
GCACACGCGCGCAGTCGGCATGATCGCCGACGCGCAACAAGCCGAGGCGATCATCGCCTCCGGTCAGGCAGACACCGTGGCGCTCGGCCGTGCTTTTCTCGACGATCCGCGCTGGGTGTGGCACGCGGCTCAGACCCTCGGCGCCGAAGCGTCGATCACCTTTGCGCCGCAATACGAGCGCAGCAAGCCGGCTTTGTGGGCAGGCGCTCGACTCGCCCGTCCGGCGACGGCTAACGCGTCCTGAACCGGAACTGCTGGACAGGTACTCGTTTTTCTATCGGCGTCGAGCGTGAGTCAGCGCGATTTGCCCGCGCGCCTGCAACCACAACAGTGAAGAAGCGCAGACGCCAGATGGACACGCTGTACGCCACGAAGGTGTTCGTGCGGATTGTCGAGGCGGGGAGCCTGACGAAGGCGGTCGGCTCATTCGACTCGACCGCGCCGAAAGTCTCCGGGCTTCTGCAGGCGCTGGAATATCGACCGGGTTGCAGACGGTTGCAGCGAACGACCCGCAAGATCTCGCTGAGCGAAGACGGGCGCCTTTAATACGAGCGCTGCATCAGCATGCTCGACGAGATCGGCGAACGGTTGCGGCTACTGAAGGCAAACATCGTCGTAGTCGACGGTGCGCCGCACGACGTAGTGACGGCACACGGGGGCAAGCCACGGATCGATGCACAGGATCTCCAGGTACCCATTGGCCAGAAGAGCAATTGACGTCGACATGTTCCACTCCACAAACAGTTAATGCCGGAACAACGAGACGAGAAACTTCAGCGCGTTTCTGTCTTTCTTCGAGCATGCTTCAAAGGTAGTGGCCAACCCGGCCAAGCGCCATCCTACGATCGGATATCCCGTATCTCCTCTCATATTGGGGCGCCATACCAAGGTTTAAAGATTCACGTCCGACTCAATGGGATATCGGCGCAATCTGTCGAATCGTCATCGATCAATGACGATACGCAACGAGGAAAATACCTTGTTCGCCTATGGCTCGATCAAGCTCACCCGCGCTTGCCGACGAAGCGCCGCGCCAGCCGGGCGAGACGCGGCACCGTGGTGGGGCGCAGCAGGCGTGCGCCGTAGCCCTCCATGCGCCGGTAGCCTATCGAGACTGTGTCCTGCGGCAACCCGGCGCCGATCTACGCCAGTTCGAGCCGATTGCCGCCCAGCGACTTCGCGTTGTACAACGCCTGGTCGGCGGCCGCCAGCAGTTCAGTGAGCGTGGACGCCTGGCGTCCGGACTGGGCGAGACCGATGCTCACGGTCGCCTGGATTTCGATGCCGTCGATCCGATGCGCGACCGTACCGGCAAAGCGACGCACCACGGCCTCGCCCACCGCCTGGGCGTGCAGATCATCATGGTCGGGCAGCAAAGCGGCAAATTCTTCTCCACCGATGCGGCAAAGAATCGCCTCCGGCCCGACCACGCTTCGAGCGACCTCGCCAAACGACTTCAGAACCTTGTCACCCGTCTCATGACCGTATTGATCGTTGATCGACTTGAAGCGATCGAGGTCGAAGGCCAGCAGCGACACCGGCCGCGATGCCCCAACGTTGCCGAGCACGCGCGAACCCTCCTCAAAGAACCAGCGGCGATTGCCGAGACCGGTCAGATAGTCCGTTTGCGACGCCTGCAAAAGCTGGCCATGCGATTCCTCGCGGATGAGCGTCAGCAGGGTCATGGGCAACACGACCGAATATAGAACGCCCTCGTACATCGTGAGTTGGCCCGCGGCCGACAGCACGCCGTGGCCATACATGCTTGCCAGCCAAGGGAGGATGAATGTCCGGAAGGCATAAAAGAGCGCGTGGACACCCGCCACGATCACGGCGATGTACCTTGATTTGAGCCCCTTGAAGCCGTCGCTTCGCAACAGCTCGAACGAGGTCAAGCCGGAAGCCACGGCAATCGGCAGCGCGCTCGCGTAGTTCCACAAGATGTCCTGCCGGCGCGCGCCAAACAGCACCCAGGTCAGCGCCACGACGAACAGTATGCCGATCGAGACCACCCGATGTTGCCGGCCGTTCAGCGCGGCGACGCCGTGCAGGATCAACAGATAACCGGTAACAATGACGAAGTTGCTGAGGCCGGCGCCACTCGCACCCGGCAGGTCGCGCCGGAACGCCGCCGCAGCACAGCCGATGGCGAGCGTGGCGTAACCCGCGGCCAGAATCCTTAATTCCTTGCTGCGCCTGGGATGCGTTCGGTGCTCCCACAACGTCAAGCCGGAACTGGCCAGCAGCGTTCCGATGGCGAGGAGATAAAGGGTAATTAGATCGACGTGCATTGCTAACTGGAAAAATCTACACCGGTACTTCGCGGCGGCAGCCGCATTTTACGCTGAAAATTTTGACAACCCGGTCACGCGGGCTCGGCGCGTCGAAGCGTGGCCTGGCGTGGCCGGCCGCCCGGCCCCTAACATGCGCATTTGATATGTTTATCTGAATTTACTATTTAGTGTGCGCATAACCCGGTGATAGCCTGCATTGAATCTGCAGGCGCGGATCTCCGCTGCCCTGCTTTGCCAACCCGTCCCGCTTGCCGGGACCGAGCGCACTCAGGAGCCAACGTGAGCGTCGAATTCATCGGTATGATCCAGCAGCGCAAGGTATCTGAAACCCATGCCCCCACCGGACCCGCAATCGACGTCGATTACGTCCGCGCCTTCGCCCAGGCTCACGAAAACGCAGGCTTCGATCGTATTCTGGTCCCTCACAGCTCGAGTAGCCCAGACGCCACGTTGACCATCGCCTATGCGGCCAGCGTCACCTCGCGCGTGAATTTCATGCTCGCGCATCGTCCCGGCTTCGTCTCGCCGACGCTGGCGGCGCGGCAGCTCGCGACCCTCGATCATTTCTCGGGCGGCCGGCTCGCGGTGCACTTTATCTCCGGCGGCAGCGACGAGGACCAGCGGCGCGACGGCGACTATCTCAGTCACGACGAGCGCTACGCCCGCACCGACGAGTATCTGCAGATCCTTCGTCGCGTCTGGACGGAGCATGAACCGTTCGACCACGAAGGACGTTTTTACCGCTTCGAAAAAGCCTTCTCCGAGGTAAAGCCCAGGCAGTCGCCTCACGTGCCAATCTACTTTGGCGGCGCATCGGCGCCCGCCCTGGAAGTTGCAGGCAAACACGCGGACGTCTATGCGCTCTGGGGCGAATCGAAACAGCAGGTGCTGGAGCAGATCACGCGTGTGCGTGCCGAAGCCGCGAAGCATGGCAGAACCGTGCGTTTCTCGGTGTCGTTCCGCCCGATTCTCGCTGCGACAGAAAAAGCGGCGTGGGAACGCGCTGAGCACATTCTCGAGGAGACGCGCCGCCTGCGCGTCGAACAGGGCTTTGCACGAGGTGGGCCGCAACAGAGCGAGGGCGCGCGGCGTCTGCTCGCGGCGGCCGGCGACGGCGTGCGCGTCGACGATCGTCTGTGGACTGCCGTCGCCAGGGAAATCGGCGGACGTTCGAATTCGACCGCGCTGGTCGGCACGCCCGCACAGGTCGCGCAAACGCTCGCCGAATATCGCGACCTCGGTGTGACGACTTTCCTGATTCGCGGCTTCGATCCGCTCGAAGACGCCATCGACTACGGCAAAGAGCTGATTCCCGCCACGCGCGAACTGACGTCCCGCGCGCGACAAGCCGCCTGAGCGCGAGGAAACCGAACCATGAGTACCGTGCTCTCACCCACTTCAGCTCTGTCGCGTCGCGATACGCCCGTGCGCAAATTCTGGTTCGACGACGACGCATCCGCACGAACCGTAGCCGGGGAACGCCGCCATCGTCAGGAGCGACTGGCGGGCGCATTCCGTCTGTTTGCGCAATACGGCTTCGCGCAGGGCCTCGCCGGTCATATCACCGCGCGCGATCCCGAATGGACCGATCATTTCTGGGTCAATCCGCTCGGCCGGCATTTCGGACGCATGCGCGTGTCGGATCTTCTGCTCGTGAATAGCCAGGGCGAGATCGTCGTCGGCGAAGGGCCGCTCAATCAGGCGGCCTTCGCGATCCATGCAGCGATCCACGAAGCACGCCCCGATGTCGTCGCCGCGGCGCACACGCATTCGCTCTACGGGAAGGCATGGTCGACACTTGGCCGCACACTCGATCCACTGACCCAGGACTCATGCTCCTTCTACGAGGACCACGCGCTGTTCGACGACTTCCAGGGCGTCGTGCTCGATACGACCGAAGGCGCGCGCATCGCCGCCGCCTTGCGTCAGTACAAGGCGGTGATCCTGAAGAACCACGGCATCCTCACGGCGGGTCCGACGGTCGAGGCGGCGGCCTGGTGGTACATCGCGCTGGAAAATGCCTGTCACGCACAACTGCTCGCCGAAGCGGCCGGCACACCGCAGCGGATTGCCCACGACGTCGCGGCACTGACGCATGCACAGGTCGGCCGGCCTGGCGGCGCGCAACATTCGTTCGAGAGCCTCTACGAAGGACTCGTCGAAGCCGAACCGGCACTGCTCGACTGATGGCCATTCACACACTCCGGCACTTCGTCGGCGAGATGGCGGGCCTGGTCGATAGCGTGACCGATGAAACCGATCTGCTCGAACGCGGCGGTACGGCATTGCGCGAATTGATCGCGATCGACGACTGGCTGCCCGAAGCCTACGCGCAAGCCTCGCCGGATCGCTATCAACAGTTTCTGTTGTACGCCGACGTTCGGCAGCGCTTCTCCGTGGTCAGCTTTGTCTGGGGACCGGGCCAGCAGACGCCGGTGCACGATCACACGGTATGGGGTTTGATCGGCGTGCTGCGCGGCGCCGAACTCGCGACCTCTTTTACGCGCGACCCGGACGGCACGCTGCGCCAGACGAGCGAAGAAGCGCGACTCGAACGCGGCGTGGTCGAAGCCGTATCGCCGACCATCGGCGATATCCATCGCGTGCGCAATGCGTATGACGATCGCGTGTCGGTCAGCATTCACGTGTACGGCGCGAACATCGGCGCGGTGCATCGCTCGACCTATCCGCCCGACGCACCGCCCAAGCCCTTTATTTCAGGTTATTCGAACGAAACCGTCCCGAACCTCTGGGACCTCAGCAAGGAACGCCGTCTTTCATGAAGTCATATCCCGTGCGCAGTGACGAGGACGTCCGCGCAGCGTTACTCGCCAAACGTGAAATTGCCTTGCTCGACGTGCGCGAGGAAGACCCCCACGCGCAGTGTCATCCGCTGTTCGCGGCCAACTTCCCGCTGTCGAAAATCGAGCTGGAAGCCTACACACGTCTGCCGCGCCGCGACGTGCCCATCGTTCTGCTCGATGCGGGCGAAGGTTTCGCGCAACGCGCGGCCGCCCGCCTCGATGCGCTTGGTTATACGGACGTGGCGTTGCTCGCGGGCGGCTTGCAGGGTTGGATCGACGCCGGCGGCGAAGTCTTTCGGGACGTCAACGTGCCGAGCAAGGCGTTCGGTGAATTTGTCGAAACACAGCGGCACACGCCTTCGCTATCGGCGGAAACCGTCGACGCGCTGTTAAAGAACAACGACGATGTCGTCGTGCTCGACGCGCGCCGCTTCGACGAATATCAGACGATGAACATTCCGGGCAGCATCAGCGTGCCCGGCGCGGAACTCGTGCTGCGTGCGCGTACCCTCGCACCGAACCCGACGACGCGTGTGATCGTGAACTGCGCGGGGCGCACGCGCAGCATCATTGGCGCGCAGTCGCTGGTGAATGCGGGCTTGCCCAATCCGGTCGCGGCATTGCGCAACGGTACGATCGGCTGGACGCTTGCAGGGCAGACCTTGCAGCGCGGCAGCGATCGCACCTTCGATCCGCACGCGGCCCACGACGCGGCGAACCTCGACGCGTCCCGACATGCGGCACTCGCGCTCGCGCAACGCGCGGGCGTCGGCCGAACGTCGCTTGAAGAAGCCGCGCGCTGGGCAACCGACACGACGCGCACCACGTATCGCTTCGACGTTCGAACTCCGGCCGAATATGAACAGGCCCACGTGCCCGGCTTCCAGGGCGCACCCGGCGGCCAGCTCGTCCAGGAAACGGAAATGTTTGCCCCGGTGCGCGGCGCGCGTGTCGTGCTCGTCGACGACGACGGCGTGCGCGCCAACATGACCGCATCGTGGCTCGCGCAGATGAACGTCGAGGTGTATGTGGTCGATGGTGCATCGTCCGCGGATTCGACCGCGAGCGGCGCATGGCAGGCATCGAAACCCACTGCGCCGACCACGCCGTCCCTCTCGGCCGATGAACTCGCGGCGTTGCTTGCCGACACGAAAAGCCAGACCATCGTGCTCGATTTCACGTCGAGCGCGAACCACGTCAAGGGGCATATTCCCGGCGCACGCTGGGCGTTACGCTCGCGCCTTACGAGCGACTTCGACGATCTGCGCAACCTGCCGGACGCAAAGCGCTATGTCGTCACCTGCGCGACGAATGCACTTGCGCCGTTCGCCGCACCCGAGGTCGCGGCACTGACGGGCAAGCCCGTGCATCTGCTGGAAGGCGGCACGTCCGCATGGATTCGCGCGGGCTTTGCCGTGGAGACGGGCGACGCCGGGCTCGCCTCACCTCGCATCGACCGCTATCGACGACCCTATGAAGGCACCGACAACGCGCGCGAGGCGATGAACGCCTACCTCGAGTGGGAATACGGCCTCGTCGCGCAACTCGAACGCGATGGCACGCACGGCTTCTTCGTGATCTGAGCAGCAACGGTCAACGCGCAGCACGCGCCAGTCATGCGGCGCGCGCGGCGCGTGCGGCCTTGAAGCTTCGCTCGATACTGTGCGATAGCACGGCAAGCGCCGACTGCATTTTTCCAGGCGCGCGCGAATGGACTAGCCACACAGTGATCTCGGGTTTGAAGTCGCTGACTGCTACTACGTCCAGTTGCGATGCGTGCGCACTGCTGTTGAGCAACGGCATGGGGACAAGTCCGAGACCCACGCCATCCGCGACAAGGCCCAATTGCAACTCCATGCCCAATGTTTCCAGATTGAGCTTCAACGGATAGCCCTGGGCGGCGAGCGCATGCTGGAGACCGGCCCGGAAACCGCAGCCGTCCGGGTTGAGAACCCAGCCGACCGGTTGACACTCGGCGAGCGAATGCGCGCGCTTCTTCATGCTTCCCTTGCGGGCGACAACGGCCAGCTTGAGCGTGCCGAGCGATTCGCCCAACAACGTCTCGGGTAATGCACGATTCGCGGGCAACAGCACGACTGCCGCATCCAGTTGCCCGTCTTCGACCTTTTGCAGCAAAGGACTGCCCCACCCGGTCGATACACGCGGCTGCAACTCGGGGTGCGCGTTTCTCAACGCGTGCAATGCCGGCAGCATGGCGACATCCGCGACCGTTTGCGCAACGCCGAGCCTGAGCACGCCGGCAAGCGGCGCATCGTCCGTCACGAGATGGCGAAGCGTATCGACTTCACGCACGATCGCGCGACACTGCTCGTAGACCGCGCGCCCCATTGGCGTGGTCTTCAGGGGTTTGGTGTTGCGGTCCAACAGTTCGACCCCGAGTGCTTCTTCGAAATTCTGAATACGCCGCGTCACGGCAGGCTGCGTGAGCGCCAGCGATTCGGCCGCCTGGCTCAAGGACTGACTCAGCACGACTGCAACAAACGCCTCGATTTCATCGAGTTTCATTGATCTATTCCGCTTCAGAGGAAGTTATTTGACGCACGGCGGATTGCACTGCGCCGGTTCGATAGGCCCGAGCTTAGCCACTTCGGACGGCTCGCTCAAGCCTGCCACTGCATTTCATCCTCGCATATTAGCAAAGCAGAACAATGCGTTTGCGTAATAACAGACCCAACCGTATCGTGTGTTTTCGTGCCTTCACCCTCTCTGCTAAAGCTTCCCTATCCATGCAACGATTACTCGTCCGCTTGCTGCTCGTGACCCTGACTGCTGCTCCCGTTCTGGCGTCGGCCGAAACGACCTTGAAGGTCGGCGATCAACAACTCCAGACTCGCGGCGTTCTTGAGGCATCCGGCCAATTGAAGGATCTGCCGTACAAGATCGAGTGGTTCAACTTTCCGGCCGCGCAGCCGCTCGGCGAAGCGCTGAATGCCGGTGCAATCGATGTCGGCGGCCTCGGCGACGCGCCGTTGATCTTCGCCTATGCCGCCGGCGCGAAAGTTCGCGCGGTCGCTGCCACGCGCTCGCAACCCGTGGATCTGGCGATCATCGTTCCGGCGAACTCGCCGATCAAGACCGCCGCGGACCTGAAGGGCAAACGCATCGCCACGACACGGGGTTCGATCGGCCATTACCTTGCCATCGCCACGCTCGAACGCGCCAACCTCAAACTCACCGATGTATCTTTACGCTTCATGCAGCCCGCCGATGCCAAGGCCGCTCTGGCGACCGGCAATGTCGATGCATGGTCCACGTGGGACCCGTATGTCGCGCTGGCCGAGCAGCGCGACCATGACCGCAGTATCGCCAACGGAATCGGTCTGTCTTCCGGATTGAGCTTCGAGGCCGCCACCGACGACTCGATCAAGGCGAAGCACGCGGAAATCGCCGACTTTCTGAAACGGGTTGCCGTGGCCCAGCGCTGGGCGCTGTCGCATCCCGACGAAGTCGCGGCGATCCAGTCGCGCGTGACAGGCCTGCCGCCCGACGTCCTGAAGATCGTCTATCAGCGCGCGCAAATTCACCCTGTCGCCATCGACGACAACCTGATCGCCGAGCAACAGAAGACGGCCGACCTGTACCACCGGGTCGACGTCATCAAAACCCGACTCGACATCGCGCCGAGTTTCGACAGGCAGTTCCCGCTCGCCGCGCCCTGACATAACGGAATCCACGCATGACCAGCCGACACCCCGAGACCGCCCTGATCGATATTGGGCGCGACGCCGAACGTGACGCCGACGCGCTCTCGGCGTTGTCCGATCTGGACAGCGCGAACGCCGACCGCTGGCTCGCCTCGCTGAGCGCGGCGTTCGCCGCCGGCGCCGCCGCGCTCGACGACGGAGCGCATTTCCCCCACGACAATCTGGCCCGTCTGCGCCGCGCGGGCCTGCTCTCACTCACGGTGCCGCGCTCGCTCGGCGGCCATGAGGCGACCCTTGCACAGGCCCTCAAGGTAATCCGCGCGGTAGCGCGCGGCGAACCGTCGACCGCGTTGATCCTCGTGATGCAGTGTCTCTACCATCTTCGACTGCAAGCGAACCCCAACTGGCCAGTTGCGTTGAAGCAGCAGATCGCGCGCGACGCGGTAGAGCGCGGCGCGCTTATCAATTCGCTGCGCGTGGAGCCGGAACTCGGTTCCCCCTCGCGTGGCGGTTTGCCTGCGACGGTCGCCACACGCACGGGCGACCACTGGATTCTGAACGGCCGCAAGCTGTATTCGACAGGCAGCCCCGGGCTCACCTGGTTCGCCGTCTGGGGTCGCACCGACGAAGCCGAGCCGCGCGTCGGCACATGGCTCGTGCATCGCGACACGCCGGGCATTCGTTTCGGCGAGCGCTGGAATCATCTCGGCATGCGCGCAACCGGTAGCCACGAAGTGATCTTCGACAACGTCCGGGTGCCGGCCGACTACGCGGTCGATCTGCAGACGCCCGGCCCGAGCAACGGCATGGACCCGGTCACGGCGCTCTGGATGAGCGTGCTGCTGCCGGCCATCTACGACGGTGTCGCGCGCGCGGCCCGCGACTGGTTCGTCCAGTGGGCCGCCGGGCGCGTGCCGTCCGGGCTGAGCGCGCCGTTATCGAGTCTCGACAGTTTTCAGCAGACGGTGGGGCGGATCGACTCGTTGCTCCTCAATAACCGGGTATTGCTCGACGCGGGCGCGACCGGACAGATTGCAACGAACGAAGCCGCAACCGTTAAGTACCTCGTCAGCAAACACGCCATCGAGGCCGTCGCGCTGGCATTGGAGGCGAGCAGCAATCCGGGCCTGAGCCGCAACAATCCGCTGGAGCGCCACTATCGCGACGTACTGTGCGCCCGCATTCACACCCCGCAAAACGACACCGTGCTGGGCAATCTCGGGCGTAGCGCTTTCGCCGCGCGCTGCACGCACGCCATTTCATCGACAGAGGAGCAAACGCCATGAGCGTCGAATTCATCGGTTATGTCAGTCATCAGGAATCCAGTGAGATTCATCTACCGCACGGGCCGGCCGTCAATCCACCTTATATCGCGGCCGTCGCGCAGGCGCATGAGTATGGCGGCTTCGACCGCGTGCTGATCGCTCATTCGAGCGCCTCACCGGATGGATTCCAGATTGCGTCGTTCGTCGCGCAACAGACCAGGCGCCTGGGCATCCTGTTGGCGCATCGGCCCGGCTTCGTCGCGCCGACCCTCGCCGCGCGCCAGCTCGCGACACTCGATCATTTCAGCTCGGGACGCTCCGCCGTTCACATCATCTCGGGCGGCGACGATACGGAACAACAGCGCGACGGCGATTTTCTCGCGCACGACGAACGATATCGACGCACCGACGAGTATCTCGATGTCGTCAAGCGTTCATGGACCAGCGAGACGCCGTTCGATCACGAGGGTGAGTTCTACCACGTGAAGGGCCATAAATCGCAGATCCGTCCGCTGCAGAAACCGCATCTGCCCGTGTACTTCGGCGGCTCGTCGGAGGCGGCGATCGAGGTTGCCGGCAAGCATGCCGACGTCTTCGCGCTATGGGGCGAATCGCTCGCCGCAGCCGAAGAGACCATTGCCAGGGTTCGTGCGTCGGCCGCACGTCACGGACGCGCCGACGCTATCCGCTTCAGTCTGTCGCTGCGCCCGATCATCGCGCCCACGGAAGATGCAGCGTGGGCCCGCGCCGAATCGATTCTGCAACGCGCGAAGGATGTCGTGTCCGCGTCGCCCAATTTCACACGTCGGCCGAAAGACCCGAAGAATGTCGGCGCGCAACGTCTGCTTGCCGAGGCGGATAAGGGCAGTATCGTCGATAAGCGATTGTGGACCGGCATCACGGCCTTGACGCGCGCCGCCGGCAATTCGACTTCGCTCGTCGGCACGCCTCAGCAAGTCACGGACGCGCTGCTCGAGTATCACAAGCTCGGTATCACGACGTTCCTGATTCGCGGCTTCGATCCGCTCGAAGATGCGCTGGCGTACGGGCGAGATCTGTTGCCGCTCGTGCGTGCCGCCGTCGGCCACCGGCAAGCCGACGGGCACGCGCGCGAAAAGCAGGTCGCCCTCGCCTGATACACAGCAGAACCACCGACAACGCCCGACGTGCTCGCGTCCAATCAAAGGACGCGGACATGTCGGACGTTTTGTTTGCGCTATGCCTTCACCAGATAATCCGCAACGGTAACCGGCTGCGGCGGCACCTTGCTCAGGCCAGTACTTCCGAAAAGACGCGCGTCGCAAACCGGTCTGAGTTCGTGCCGGCATTCATCACGCCGACCGATTTCAGGTCGTCCGCATACAACGCAATTTCCTTCCTGAATGCCTCGCCCACCGGATGGTGATGATCGGTATGGCTCTTCAGCATCGCGGTCAACTGAGCGACATCCGCGCCGGGCGCGTAGGCCGAGAAGATCGACGCGGCGTCGGCGGGACGATTAGCGGTCCATTCGGTCGCTTCCAGCAAGGCTTGCGTCAGAGCCTGTGCCGTCGCCCGGTCCTTGCGAATCAGCGACCCGCGCACGCCCAGCACGCAGCACACGCGGTTCTGATACTCGCCGCACAGATTGTTCGAAACTTCCTGCAGATGGTCCGACTCACGTAGCGTCCAGATGGTCGGATCGCCGTCCGCGATCGCCTGCACTTCGCCCTTCTTCAATGCCTCGCCTAGCAGCGTCGCCGGGTACTGCCGCCAATGCACCTCGTTGTCCGGGTCGATGCCGAGCTTCTTCAGCGTGATCGCGAAGAAATTCTTCGCGGGACTCGCCATGTCGCTCACGCCCACCGTGCGTCCCTTCAGGCCTTGCAGATCGACGATGCCCGAGGTTTTCGTCGCGAGCAAGCGCATGCAGCCGCCATGAATGCCCGCCGTCAACTTGACGTCGAAGCCCTGCTCCAGCGGCTTGATCCAACGCAGCGCCATGCCGACACCGGCGTCCGATTTGCCCGTTGCAATGGCTTCCAGTAATTGATCGGTCGACCCGGCGAAGTTGATCAGTTCGACCTGCAGCCCGTGTTTCTCGAAGATGCCCTGCTTGAGCGCGACCGGCACGGGTGCCGTGCAGATTGCGCCAGCGTTCCATGAGAGCTTGACAGGCTTCAGGTTGCTCTGGGCAGCGGCCCGCAGGCTCGGCAACACGAAAGACGCGCCGCCCAATGTCGCCGCGCCCGCGGTCCATGCGGTCTTGCGCAGCCACGCGCGCCGCGCGAGGTCCGGCGCCGCCGCGTTGTGGTTGGAATCCATATCGTTGCTTCCAGTTCGTTGTGTGATGGTTGGTTGGTCGGTCGACACGGCGCGCTCAGACATCCATGCCGAGTTGCCCGAGCACTTCGCGACGCAGCGCGACCAGCTTCGGATCATCGCGATGACGCGGATACGGCGCATCGTTACGCACCTCCGCGACGATGCGCGCGGGACGCCCGCTAAACACGATCACGCGGTTGGCGAGATACAGCGCCTCCTCGACATCGTGCGTAACGAGCAACACGGAATAGCGTGCCGCCTGCCAGAGACGCACGAGCTCGCCCTGCATACGAATGCGCGTGAGCGAATCGAGTTTGCCGAACGGTTCGTCGAGCACCAGCAATTGCGGATCGTTGACGAGCGCTCGCGCCAGCGCCGCACGCTGCGCCATGCCACCCGACAGTTGATGCGGAAAGGCGTCGGCAAACTTCGATAGTCCGACGAGTTCGAGCGCCGCGTCGACGCGCTCGCCGACTTTCGATTCTTTGTTTCCAGGCCTGATCCGACTGGTGCGTTGCGCCTCGGGACCGAGGCCCACGTTGTCGCGCACAGTGCGCCAGGGAAACAGCGTCGGGTCCTGAAAGACCACGACGCGCGAAGGATCGGGACCGTCGATCGGCAGGCCGTTGGCCTGCACACTTCCTTGCGTCGGCTTGTCGAGACCCGCGACGAGTCGCAGCAACGTGGATTTACCGCATCCGCTGGGCCCGAGCAGAGCGACGAACTCGCCGGGTTCGACCGAAAGGCTGATGTCCTCCAGCACCGGCAGTCCTTCACCGCGGATCGCAAAGCGGTGACTGACATGACGCACGTCGATGCGCGCGCCGTCGCGGGATCGGTGCAGATCTGGCGTAACGCGGGACGAATGATCGAGTGGAGCGGTGATTACCATTTGAGCAATCCTTTTTGCCAGGCCAGCAGCCGGTCGCGGAACAGGAAGAGCAGCGAGATCAGCCCCGAGCACATCAGCGCCATCACGAGCAGCGCGGCGTACATGTTCGAATAGGCGGCCCAACCTTGCGCCCATTGCAGATACCAGCCGAGCCCGGCCTTGACGCCCATCATCTCCGCGACGAACAGCACGGAAAACGAAGCGCCGAGCCCCATGAACAGTCCCACGAAGACCGACGGCAACGCGGCGGGAATCGCCACCTTCAGAATCAGGAACGAGGGGCGCGCGCCGAGCGTGCGCGCGACATCGTAGTACGCGGAATTGACGCTGGCCACGCCGGACCACGTCAGTACTGCAACGGGAAACGCACTCGCCAGCGCGATCAGGAATACGCTCGCGCTGAAGCTCGACGGGAAAAAGAAGAACGCGAGAGGCAACCAGGCGGTCGCGGGCAGCGGACCGATGAAACGCAGCACAGGATGAAGCCAGTAGCCGACCGCCCGCGACCAGCCAATACTCACCCCGACGCTAAAACCGGTGAGCGCACCGAGCGCATAGCCGTAGACGAGCAAGCCAAGCGAATGAACCACGCTTGTCCATAGTCGCGGAAAATCGTCGAAGTACACGGCAATCAACGCCTGCGGCGGCGCGAAAAATGGCCGGGGCAACCACTCGAGTTTCGCGGTGACGATTTCCCATCCGCTGATACCGAGTGCGAGCGCAAGCAGCCAGGGCGCGGCCGCCAGCCATCGATTCGTGCGCGAGTCGTCGGTCTGGGTCGACGCCCGTTGGCGCCAGCCGCCAAGTACGATCAGCGCACAGAATGCCGCGAGCGCGAGTTTCAGAATCAGTAGCTCACGCGTGTACGGCCAATCGTCGAGATCCGGCCACCACTGCGTGATGGCCGCGCCGCCCAGCCACGCCGCTGAAGCCAGCGTTGGCGCGATGAATCGTGCGGTGTCGCGGCGCGTCACTTCGGCCGTATCGTGCAGGCCGGGAACGTCGAGTAATTGCGGATGTGAAGACATGTCGATGTTTCCAACAGGAGGAGGCTCACGCGCCGGAAATATGGGTATCGCTGATGGCGCGAACATCGATGCGGCGAGGCAGGATCGCATCGTGGAATGCGCTGTCGGCGACCTTTTGCAGCGCACCGATATCGGCGTCCGCAACGAAGCGTTGCCTGAGTGCCGAGCGCCGGGTGATTTGCAACGCAGCCGGCACGGGTACGTGTGTCAGCGACGCATAAACATGCGCATAAGCATCGGGATTGGCGAGCGCCCAATCGCCGGCCCGCTGCAATCGCAGCAGGACATCCGCGATCGCGGCGCGCTTGCGAGCGTCGGTCACGGCCGCACCTGAGGCCGTGATGAAACCCAGCCCGCTATTGATGCCCGTGCCGTCGCGCAGAATCCGCGCGCCCTTTTGTGCGGCAATGCCAAAGTACGGGTCGAAGGTCGCCCAGACGTCGATCGATCCGGAGGCGAACGCGGCGAATGCATCGACAGGCAGAATGAAGCGGACCGACACGTCGTCTTTGGTAAGGCCGGCTTCGGCCAGCGCGCCGTATAACTGGAATTGTGAAATGCTGCCGCGCGCGGACGACACGAAGACCGTTCGCCCTTTCAGATCCGCCACCGAGCGAATCGTCGAGTCAGGCTTCACGAGAATGCCGAGTTGCGCACCCGAACCGACACGCGTGGCGACGATCTTCAGCGACGGGTCGCCGACCGCTGCCGCCAGCACCGGCAGATCGCCCGCCGGGGCAAGATCGACTGCGCCGGCGCGTTGCGCTTCGAAAAGAGGAGCCGCGCCCTGAAAGTTGGCCCAGCGGTACGCGTAGGGCGTGCCGTCGAGCACTTTCGCCGCTTCGGCCAGCGCGCGGGTACCACCGGCCTGATCGCCGAGCACGAGCGTCACCGACGCAAGCTCTGCGGCGCTCGCGCCACTGCTTTTCAGCGCGCCGAACGCGGCGATCGCGGGCGCAGCGGCAATGAGTCCGAGCGCGCGTCGCCGCTTCGAAAAAGACGTTGAAACAGATGCGGTCATAAGTCCTCGCTTGCGGTATGCCTGCAAGCGTAGCGACGAAGAACCGCCATGAGAATTATTCTATTTCGATATGTTTATATCGAAACAATATTTATCCTTCGCATATCTTCGAACGACCCGGCCGTGACGATCGAGATCATCGCCTCGTCTCAATGGTAGGTTGTCGTCGAAGATTGGAGCTTGGTCACCTCGCCGCGCGTGAACCGGAACCAGCCTTGCGAGCCTTGCATGACGACTTCGTCGCCTTGCCAGAACACGCGCCTGACCGACATGCGTTTGCCTGAGCGCTGCACAAGCGGCGGACGACGACGAAAATCGTAAAGCACCGGACCGGCTTCGGTCTGCACGAGAGTCCGTGTGACCGTATCGTTTGCGCTTATGTCGTCGAAATGGGCGAGCGTGTTGGCGCTGAAGCGGTCGAAGCTTTTCTGGTCCAGCGTTGCCACGAAATCGCGATCCTCGCGCACGAACTGCAACTGGCCCGCGACCGTCGCGAGCGGGCCGGACGCGGTGCTTTGCGCCTGAGCGCAGGTCACGAACGAAGTGGCGACGATTGCAACGAGAAGCCATGTCTTCACGTGACGGCTGAGATTGGATGCGTGACTCATAGCTGCGCCTCGATGGCGACTTTATCGATAACCGACCGCACCCGCTGAATTTTTCCTCCATCGAACTCGTAGAAGACGTTTTCGGCAAACGAGATTCGCCTACCGTTCACGTTAAGTCCGAGAAATGTGTTCGTCGGCGTGCAGTCGAACTGCAGTCGACTCGCAACGAAAGGAGGCTCGCAGACGAGCATCTCGATCTCGAAGTGAAGGTCCGGTATCTCACGAAAATCTTTCTCCAGCATCTGGCGGTAGCCGGCCAGCCCAAACTCGTTACCGTTGTGACTCGCCTTATCGCCGACGAAGCGGCCCAGCTCTGCCCAGTCTTGCCGGTTCAGACAGGCTATGTAGCTGCGGTAGATTTCAGAGAGCGTGGTCTTGTCCATGGCAATCGTCCCTCGCGCGTTGACGGATCAGCAGATTGTCGACGAACGGAGAACGATTGTCGATGAGCCTTTTCAAGGGCTATTCTTTCGACGCCTGCACTACTTCAGCCACTGCGCCACCAGCGTCGGATTCTTGCCGATCCAGGCCGTCACGCCCTTCTCCGGCGTGGCCTCGCCGTCGGCCCGGATATCGTTCATCAGCGAGCCCAGCGTCTGGTCATCCATCTTCCATTGATGCAGCCAGCGCGAGGCGTCCGGATAGTCATGCGTGAAATTCGACGCGGCGATACCGTAGATCGCGTCCGGCGTGCCGAACGTGCCTTTCGGGTCCTTCAGATAGTGCATCGGATATTTCGCCCACACCCAATGCGGATTCCATAGCGTGACCACGATCGGCTCGTGACGTTGTTCCGCGCGCGTCAACGCAAGCAGCATGGCCGCCTCAGACGACGGCAGCACCGAGTAATCCAGGCCGTAGTCGGTTTTGGCCTTCGCCGTCAGCTTCATCAGGCCGCTGCCGGATTCGATGCCGAAGATCGTGGCCTTTCCGTCGTGCGCGAATTGCGCGGCTTGTGTGTTCAATTGATCGACGTTATCGACCTTCACGTAATCCGGCACGGCGAGGCCGAGTTGCGCTTTATCGAACCAGGGACCGATCCTTTCCACGTGTGCTTTCACGTTGTCGTAAGGCGCGGCATCGGCGGACGGAAGCCACACTTCAAAGGTCAGATCCAGTTTTCCCTGAGCCACGCCGCTGTAAATCAGCGCTTTGTCGCCCGGCTGAAGATTGACCGTGTAACCCTTCTTCGCGAGCAGGACCTTCCACAGATTCGCGACCGCGATGTTCTCGGCCCAATTGTTCACGCCGATCGTGATCGGCTTGTCCTGCGGTGCCGCCAACGCTACGGGGATGTAGCACGTCAAAAGGAGCAGACGTGCCGCGTTTAGCCACTTTTTCATGGAGCCTCCTGAGTCGGGGGAGCCGCCGGCGTGTCGACCGGCGGCCATGCATACCTGGGCAATCAGGCGAGAAGCCGCGCTTCGAATGGATAGTCGGACAAGAGTTCGACCGAGCCGTCGTCGCGCACGTAAAGTTGCTCTTCCAGTTTCACCCCTTCGCCGCCGGCCTCGTGCCCGATGTAACTCTCGATGCACAAGGTCATACCGGGTTCGATCACGCCGTCATATCCCTTTGCCGCGTTGTCTTCCCGATGGACAATGTAGGGATACTCGCCGGTCATCCCCACGCCGTGCGCCAATGCAAAGTAACGGCGCGCCTCGTAGGGTGGCGGAATCTTCCATGCCCTGGCGATGAACTCCTGAAAAGTCGTTCCGGCGCGGACGTTTTCCATGTTCGAGTGGACCTGTTCGTACGCGAGCCTGTAGAGGTTTTTCTGCGCCGCCGAAGCGGGCGAATCGCCGCAAAGAAAGGTGCGGGAGAAGTCCGCGTAGTAGCCGAAGCGTCCCACCACGTCCGTATCCAGTCCGACCAGTTCGCCCGCCTGAATCTGGCGCGGGCTGCTTTCCTGAAACCACGGATTCGTGCGCGGCCCCGAACTGATGAGGCGCGTCTCCACGTAATCGCCATCGGTTTCGATGATGTGCTTGTGCAGAAACGACCAGAGTTCGTTCTCGCTGATGCCCGGCACGAGCGCCGCTTCGAGCTTGCGCACACCCTCTTCGGCGGCGCGCAACGACGAGCGGATCATCTTGATCTCGTTAGGCACCTTGATCGCGCGCGCCCTTTCGAGCGGCTCCTGCGCGTCCGAGACGATGTAGCCGCGTGCCTGCAACGCAAACGCCGCCGCCGATGTCGCGCTTTCGATCGCGATGCGCTTGCCGCCGCCGCATCGCTTCATCAGGTCATCGATTTCGTCGGCCCATCGCTCGGTGACTTGACCCAACATGTCGTCGCAGAAATAGTAGGAGATCGCGGTTGCCGGGCGCACTTCATCGACGGTGTCGAGCCCCTCGGCGAGAAAATCGCAGCCGGCATACTCGAACAGCACGACCTTGCCTTCGGCCGGCACGAATGCGTAACGTGCCGGGTTGCGCATCGAATAGACCTGCATGTTGCGCGAGCCGGTTGCATAACGCATGTGCGTGGGGTCGAACAGCACGGCGGCGGTAATGTCGCGTTTTTTTAACTCGCGGCGCACGGCGGCGAGCCGGTCACGCTGAATCTGTTTGATCTCTTCCGGCGTCGGCTCGCAATCTTCCGGACGATGAGTGGGACGAATGATGGACATGTGGGGGTTCTTTTTTTGATGAGTGAGTAATCTAGTCGACCAGACCGTCGGCGCGGACCAGTCGCTGCTCGGCTTCGAGGTGCGCTTCGGACACCCGTCCATACAACTGGCGTGTGCGTTCGAGCCGGCCGATCACACCCGGTTTCTGCGAGTAGGCAAAAATCGCCGTATGACGTTCGACTTCGCCACCGACCTTCGTTACGCGATGCAGCGAGAAGCGCCCCTTGAACAGTTGCAGGTCGCCGGGCCGCAGCGTGATGACATTGACCGGCGCCCGCGACTCCCCGCCTATCACCCGCCCCACGCCTTCATAGTTCTCGCCGTGCGGGGAACGAATATTCGGGCAGTACTCGAAATCGCCGCCGGCGCTCGGCTGCTGCGTCATCATCGATACGATGAATTCGTTCGTGTCGTAATGCCACGGTTGTTCGGTGCCCGGCGGCATCACGTTCTGCACCAGACCGGCGTACGGATCGGCATATTCCCAGACACGTGCTTCGTCGAGACACGCGGCAATGAAGCGCTTCATCGACTGGGCAACGTAGATGCGATGCACGATGGCATCCGCCGGAATCAGATCACGTGTGACGAAACCGCTGGTCCGGTCCATAAACATGCGGCGCGGGTCGGACGCGGGCAGCGCGGGGTCGTCCGCCGTAAAGTAGGCATTCACCTTACGGGTCGAAAAATAGGTCTTGGCGGCCAGCGCACGCCCTTCGAGTTGGGCTCGTTCGAGCGCCTCCGGGCGCAGGAAATCGTGCAGCACTGCGCTGCCGGTCGCGGCCAGTTGAGCGCGGCAAGCGGCCACGAGATCTCGCAGGGCCGGATTTTCCGGCTCGTGCAGGGGATAACGGTCAGTGTTGACGATGTCGCCGAGATCGAGGCATTCGGCATCGGCAAGTGAAACACAGAGAACCACGGCAAGCTCCAGGTCGGTATTTTGGCGAGTGGATCAAAGGGCTGAATTCGAGAACAATCAACGCACTACGGCCCGATCTTTTGGCGGCCAATTTCTTTTGGAAAGCGAGGATTTCCGATGGATGCCATGAGTAAATCCGATGCGAGCGCGCTGGGACACCCTCCCGCGCATCCCGACACCGATCCCGACTGGTCGAAAATCGCCTCGCTCGATGCCGAACTGGTTCGCGCTTTCGTGGTCGTCGCCGAAAGCGGCGGCTTCACGGCCGCCGCGCGACAACTGCATCGCACGCAATCCACGATCAGCCTGCGCATCCGGACGCTCGAAGAGCGGCTTGGAGCACACCTGTTCCTGCGCAACAGCCGCCGTTTCGCGCTTTCGGGCGATGGTGAAAACTTCCTGATTCACGCGCGGCGCATTCTGCAAGTGCAGAACGAGGCCATTGAAGCGCTGACGCGCGGCAGCCGCGGCAACATGATTCGTTTCGGACTGCCAGAGGACTATGCCGAGCTCTGGCTACCTGAATTGCTGCGCGCCTTCTATGATTTGCGGCCCGGCGCACGCCCGCATATTCATTGCCGGTCGTCACTGGAATTGCTCGAAAGACTGCATGCCGGCGAACTGGATATCGCGCTCGTGGTTCGCCACGGGGAGCGCACGGGCGGCAAGCCGCTTGGGCGTCAGGAACTGGTCTGGGCCGCGCATCGCGATTACGTGCCGTGCGAGGACAAGCCTATTCCGCTGGCACTTTTCGATGAAAGCTGCACTTACCGGCAGCGTGGCCTGCATGCGCTGACTGCGATGGGCCGCGCTTACGAGCTCGTCTATACCAGCCAGAGTCCGACGGGCATCCGCATCGCCGTGAACCATGCGGCGGCGGTGACTATCATCGATCGGCGCACGCTACCTTCCTCGTGGCGAACACTCGGACTTGACGATGGCTTGCCGCCATTGCCGCCCGCCGAACTCGAACTGCATGTCGCACCGACCATGCGCAACGAGGCGACGCGCGATCTGAGCGACATGATCGAAGCGCTGGTTACGCAACACAAGGCAGCGGTCTACCTGCAGGCAGTGGAAGCCTAGAGAGAAGGCCGTCTTGAACCGGCTGAAATAATCTTTTTGCAGGCCACAATATTCACGCTCCTGATACGTCTCCAGACGCATGAAGCCGCGCCCCGCCCCGGCGCGCGGAAGAGTGAACATGCGAGAGAAATCAATGGCCGACTGCAAACAGAAGCCGGGTGTGATTGCACCCATCGTCGATCTGAAGCGTTGCGAAGGTAAGGGCGACTGCCTGGACGTCTGCCCCGAGAATGTGTTCGAGATCCGGCGCATCGACGAGGCCGACTATCTCGCCCTTGGTTTGATGCATCGCGTCAAGCTACGCGTGCACGGCATGAAAGTCGCCTACACACCGAATGCGGATGCCTGTCGGTCATGCGGTCTGTGCGTGACGGCCTGTCCTGAACGCGCGATCAAGCTGGCCCGAATCGCGTGAGACGACTAGCGCATGAAGGGCCTCTCTGCGCTGCTTGCCGCCTCGTCGCCACGATGTTATAAAGCGGTGTCGGAAAAGGCAGACTTGGTTTGGTAAGCCCAAGTCCTTTCGGTAACGAAAGCTCTGGTCTTTGGCCTCGTGCACGAGATCCCCACGACGAACCTATGACGCCGTCCAGGCGTCGGAGCGTTCGTCCGTGTGGTTCTCAACTGAGGAACGCTCCGGTCGGACATCGACACAGGAGTAGTTCATGCACAAGCATCATCCGATCATCCATGACGTCGTGATTGTCGGGGGCGGCCCCGTCGGTCTGTTTCTCGCCTGCGAACTGCGCCAGTTCGACCTCTCGGTCCTGGTGCTGGAGCAAGCCGAAGCCCCCCACTCCCCCTTGAAACGCCTTCCATTCGGAATGCGCGGCCTTTCGGTCCCTACCCTCGAAGCGTTGTATCGGCGCGGACTGCTGGACGAAGTAGTCACGGCCCAGCGGGCGAGCGATGCCGCAAGCAGGACGGCGACGACCGCGCATTGGATGGGCCAGTCGCGTCGGCCAGGGGGTCACTTCGCGGGCATCCAGTTCTATCTCGACGATATCGACGCCTCGAAGTGGCCGTATCGCCTGCCGAGCCAGGCCGACGCCAGCATGGCAGTCACATTGGAGACGCTCGAAACCGTCCTGGCGCTCCGCGCCGGCGCGATGGGGGCCGACATCCGACGTGACTGCGACGTGGACCAATTTCACGTGTCGGACGAAGGCGTGACCGTTCACGCCGGTCAAGAGTCTTTTCGCGGACGCTGGCTCGTCGGCTGTGACGGCGGCCGCAGTGCGACGCGCAAGGCAAGCGCTTTCGAATTCACCGGCACCGATCCCGAGTTCACCGGCTATTCCGTCGAAGTCGAGATAGCCGACCCGGAAACGCTTCGCCCCGGCCGGCACTACACGCCGACTGGTATGTACACGTACGCGCCGCCTGGCACGATCGCGATGGTGGACTTCGACGGCGGCGCCGCGCACCGTCTTCAGCCGATCACGCTGGAGCATGTGCAGGCCGTATTACGCCGCGTGTCCGGCACGCAGATCACATTGACGGGGCTGCGGCTCGCCACCACCTGGACGGATCGCGCTTTCCAGACAGCAACGTATCGCAAAGGACGCGTACTGCTCGCGGGCGATGCCGCGCACATTCATTCTCCAATTGGCGGTCAAGGGCTCAATCTCGGGCTTGGCGATGCGATGAATCTGGGTTGGAAGCTGGCGTCCACGATCCGTGGCGATGCGCCGGCCGGTCTACTCGACAGCTATGAACTGGAGCGGCATCCGGTGGGAGCGAGCGTACTCGATTGGTCGCGCGCGCAAGTCGCACTCATGCGACCGACCCAAAGCTCGCGCGCGCTCGAAGCGATCATCCGCGATCTCATCGGGACTCGCGATGGAGCGACATACTTCGCCGAGCGCGTGTGGGGCGTTTCGCTTCGCTATGATTTTGGCGGCAAGCATCCGCTGGTAGGTCGTAGCGTTCCTGATTTCGAACTGGTCGATGGAACCAGGGTCGGCAATCTTCTGCGGGGTGGGAGGGGTCTTATCCTCGACTTCGATGCAGATGCGTCGCTGCGAGCAATTGCAAGTCCCTGGCAAGCGCGAGTCATGTATGTCGCGGGCGACGTCAAGGATCGGCTGGGACTGCGCGCTGTGCTGGTGCGTCCAGATGGGTTCGTCGCCTGGGCGAGCGACGCTGACTCCGCAGAGTCGGAGCTTGTCGAGGCGTTGGCGCGATGGTTTGGTACATCTGAGAATGCGGTCGAATCGGCTGACTGACAGGGACATCGACGTTGCCGCTTTCGCGGGTAGAACGGCAGGTTGCGATCGACTGCACCGTTTTCCCCGCTAGGTAACGGCAGCTTGAGAATCCACTGCATCAGGCACACCATCATGCGACATCAAAATCGCTAGCCAGCGGGTACTTTGAAACTGAGCCGCTATCACCATCATCAGCACGGTCAAGGGCGTCGCGAGAATGGCGCCCGGCACACCCCACAAAAGCGTCCAGATCCCCAGAGCAAATATTCCAATCAGCGGATCCGTATTCGTGCTTTTGGCCTGAACCTTCGGCATGATGAGATTGTGTGCGATCTGGAAGACGGCCAGGATAATCACGAACACACCGAGCGGCAAAGCGATCGATCCGCTATGGATAGCAGCGAATAATGCGGGTACGACACTCGCGACGAAAGGCCCGACAACGGGCATGAATGCCAGAAGGAACACCGTCACCGACCAGAACGCCGTGTCGGGCAATTGGGCAAAGCGGAAAACAGCGGCGGAAATCGCGGCAATTGCGAGGTTGATTGCCGTTTGAGAAATCAGATAGACCTGCACTCTGCGTGTGATCTTCGATAGCACGACGCGCTGGGAGTTCGCTCGTGCTTCGCTAGTCGTGCCCTTGAATATCTTGGGATCGGTATCTGCCCCCGGCCCCAGCAACATGAAAACAAAGAAAAACAACGTAAGGAATGCTTTCGATACGGCGTCGCCCACTCCGGACGCCAGACTGTGCTCCAGGGTACGGAAATCGATCAATCCAAGCACGGTCGCCAGATCGAACTTTCGTCCAAATCCCACGCTGACCGATCGAATCAGGCTGTCGAGTCGAGCCGGCAACGCGGGCGCCTGCATGACGAGATCGCTCATGCCCTGAAGGATGACAATAAAAATACTATAGGCACTAAATCCGACGATAGCGGCGGTCGCAATGAGTATCAGCCATTTAGGCGCACGAGGTAGCACCCGCACTACCAGCGAAACGATGCCGGCGATAAGGATTCGGAGCAACACAGCCAGAAAAAAAGGTACTAGAACCGGGCGCAAAAAATACAGAATCGCCAGACCCGCCGCCACGCCGGTGGTCGTCTGTGCGACAGACGCTGGTGTTGTCGTCATGTTTAATTCTCGAGAGGTTCGAGCCGGCAAGCTCGCTACAGATGGTGCGTCTTTCCCGTCGGCGAGGATAATCGAGCACCGCCAAAACCGATTTCAATTCCGGCTGTTCTCTTCGCAATCTTCCCAATAACGAAGCGGGTCGCGATGTTCTGGATAACGCAGACTGAGCCACTGTGACAGCCTCGCCCAATCCGGATGATTGGTACCCGTCTGAGCCGACCAGATCGACGACCGTTCGAGAATCTGACCGTTTCCACGATCTCGGACCAGCAAGCTGCCGAGTCCGTTTGTACTGTTCGCCTGCGATTCGACCAGGTACCTGGGCAGAATCCTGAGCTCCGCATCCTCGGCCCATCCGTACAACGCGCGGACGACGCCCGAGGGATCCCGCAGTTCAATGGGTCCGCTCTTGGGCCGGATCGCGGCCCACCCTTCCGGGAAATCGGTGACCACCTCGTTTTTCCCTTCCCTCATCCACTTCACGCGCCATGCCCGCACCATTGCTTCGCGCATGCGGTCCACCGACTCGTAGCAAGCCGGCAGCTCGATCGCCATCGGCAGCGTGATGAGGTTGTCTTTCCAGAGTTTGGTTTCGTCGTCGACGCGTTGGACTTCGTCGAATATGCCTGCTTCAAAGGGGTTCACGGGCCGGCTCGATACGTTCGCCTTCCCTGCGGGCAATCCCTCGAAAAGGCGCTCAGCATCTTGCCGGGTAAGTTTCGTCTTTCCTTTTTTCATTTTGTCTCTCTGTACCAAGATTGTCGCTAATGTCTGGCTATGCCGACCGGAATGAGGTGCCACGTCCTCTCACGCTTGAGCATGCCGCGATTGCATTTTGCGCCATTTCGCAGGTAAGTGGCCCGTGCGGCCATGTTGGCTCAGCCGATTACGCCCGCTGTTAGAATGATTGCAATTTTATAGGAGTGGCAAATGTCCTGGTTCATCTATGAAGTACCCGAATACAACGAGGACGGTGCGCGCATCGAACCCTTCAGCGACCTGCGTAGCCGCGTCCTCAAAGTAAGTGGACAAGCAATGGCCGACGAACTGGAAAGCGTCCGCGACAATGCTGCGACGACGGCGGACACGCCTGCTCGCCCGCTGCGCTCGGTGGAAAATCCCCACGTGTTCCCGATCCCTTATGCCGACTCCATGATCCTGGTCGGTTTCATTTTCGAACTGAAACGCGAGTTCCAGCAATTGGTGGTGTCGCCCGTGGAAATGCCCTGGCTTAAAGATGCGTAAAGCAATGCGCGAATACATCCAGTCATAAACTTCCGGCGTCGTCGGGCCGACAAAGCCGGGTTCCGGAAAGTCTCCGGGCGATTCGACCCGGCGATCCGTCGAATGCAATCATCGGTTTTTGATTCCGTCGAGATAAGCAGCGGCGGCCTCCGTCAGCGCCATGCCGCGCAGCGCCTCCGGCGACACCAGTTGCGCGGCGATAATCTCGCGATTATCGAGCCGCAACTCGGGTAGCCGATCGAGGTGCAACTCAAAGAAATGCACCTGGTCTTGCCGGCCGTCCCAGATGCCGCTGGCACGCCCTGCGGGAAGTAAGGGATACGCCGGAAGACCGAGTTCCTCCTCCAGCTCGCGCTGCGCCGCGATCTCAGGCGCTTCGCCGGGCTCGACACTACCACCCGGGAAATTCCATTCGCTCCGATACGACGACTTCAGCAGCAACAGCGATCGGCCGACGTAGATCGCTACCAGCGCGCCCTCGTGATGAGGCCGCCGAAGATGCCACCAGGCACGCGCAAGCGGGAAGCCGACGCGAAGCGCAAAACGCCAGACAGAATCGATAAACATGATCAGTGTCCGTCCGCCAACTCCATCCCGCGAAGAATGAGATCGATCCCGGCGAGAAAATCGACACGGTCGTCGTGAGCGCTCAATTGGCCCGCTACGCTGCGGGTGAAAGGGTACTCGTTCTGATCGAGCTCAGACCACATCGTCGACACCTGCTCCAGAAAACCGACTCTGTCGGCGCCCTGCTCCCGGGCGATATGGGCATTCGCTGCGTTCTGCCCACTGACGCCGAGGATATAACTCAACAGCGCGGAGACGGCGCCCCATTGCGCCGACTCCGCTACGCCAAGCATCCGAACCTGCTGGCCGATGCGCTCGAAGATGCGCACCATCGGCAACTGTCCGGGGGCACGTGTGAGCGCCGAGCCGATCCACGGATGGGCGTCGATGGCGTCGAACATGCTCAGCGCGAGCGCGCGAATACTGGCTTCCGGCGTCACACCGACCACTGGTGCGCTCAGCGCGCGGGCAATGATGGCGTCGCAGGCAGCGGTCAGCAAATCGCTTTTGTGATCGATGTGCCAGTAAATAGCGCCCGGGCCGGTGGCGAGTCGTTCGGCCAGGGCGCGAAACGTCAGGCCACGCTCCCCGCTGCTGTCGAGAAGCGCGATCGACGCCTCGATGATTCGGTCCCGCGACAGCGACTCTTCCCGACGTGGACTGGTGTTCGCTTTCTTTGTCATGCCTCGTGTTGACAGATCTGGAATGTTGTTCCAAGATTATCATGGAATGACGTTCCATAAAGTCGCTGCAAAATTGTGTCGCGACCTCACTTGAGCCAGGAGCAGATGAACACTTCAATTGCAATCGTCGGAGCGGGGCTCGGCGGATTGACGCTCGCCCGCGTTCTCCAGGTGCACGGCATTGCCGCGACGATCTACGAAGCGGAGCCCTCGGCGGACGCGCGAGCGCAGGGAGGCATGCTCGACATTCACGAAAACAACGGGCAACTTGCACTCAAGGCAGCAGGACTCTTCGACCAGTTCCTCGCGATCATCCACCCAGGCGGTCAGGCAACACGGGTGCTCGACAAGAACGGCAAGGTCCTGCTCGACCATCCCGACGACGGCACAGGCGGTCGGCCCGAGGTGCCTCGTGGCGAACTTCGCCGGATTCTGCTCGACTCGCTTCCCGCCGGCACGGTCCGCTGGGGACACAAGGTCACCGCAGTATCCGCACTCGGCGACGGACGGCATACGTTGACCTTTGCGGACGGCTCGACGGCAACGGCCGGCCTCCTGGTGGGCGCCGACGGCGCCTGGTCGAAAGTTCGCCCGCTCCTCTCCGATGCAAAGCCGCAATACACGGGCACGGCATTCATCGAGACCTATCTGTTCGACAGCGACACGCGTCATCAAGCGAGCGCGCAAGCGGTGGGCGGTGGCGCGCTATTCGCCCTGATGCCGGGAAAAGGCATTCTCGCGCACCGTGAGCCGAATGGCTCGCTTCATACGTATGTCGAGTTGAACAAGCCTAAGCACTGGTTCGACAACATCGACTTCTCCGACCAGGCCACGGCCCTGGCGCGCGTGGCCGGCGAGTTCGACGGTTGGGCTCCGGCGCTGACAGCGCTCATCACGGACGGTGAGACGCCCCCTGCGCCGCGCGCTATCCATGCGCTCCCCGTCGAACATCGATGGGCTCGGGTACCCGGTGTGACGTTGCTCGGCGATGCAGCGCACCTGATGATCCCTTCGGGTGAAGGCGCCAACCTGGCGATGTTCGACGGCGCCGAACTCGGAAAGGCCATCGTCGCCAACCCTGGTGACGTTGAAGCGGCGCTCGTCGCGTATGAGAAAGATCTTTTCCCGCGCAGCGCAGCCGAAGCCGCGGAGGCAGAACGCGTACTCGACGTGTGTCTCGGCCCGGATGCGCCTGGGAGCCTGGTTGATTTCCTGAGCAACCCCTAAGCGGTCGCCAACATTACGTCTGTCACGACAATCTCCTGCATGCGCCCGGCGTGGAGGATTTCACAGCTCCGTGCTGTCCAGACGCACCACCTCCGGACCTGAAGCGCACCGTTCAGGCGCAACCGCGCCCCATCGCCGCCCGCCCGTCAGCCGGCGTCGCATGCACGGGTAATGCCTCCATCACGACCGTTTGATACGGTTCGCGCAGATCCGGCCACCCAGACCCACCGATCGCGCCAACAATGGCGCCGACCAGGACAGTCGAACAAATGCGGCCCGGAAGTCGCTTTAGTGCATGCCAACCTCACTCGTATCAGCCCGCAAAATTCGCGCTCTGAACGATCGGCAAACACTAAAGGACGGCAGCAATGCGACTCGGAAAAATACCCGTAACGGTCATTACCGGCTTTCTCGGCGCAGGCAAGACGACACTCGTGAATCACATTCTCGATTCGACTCGTCCGATGCCGATCGGCATCATCGTGAATGAATTCGGCGAGGTGGGGATAGACGGCCAGTTGATCGTCGCCGACGAAGAGGCCGTGGTCGAGATCAGCAACGGCTGCGTATGCTGCACCGTCCGTGCCGATCTGGTGGCCAGCGTTCACGATCTGCTCGCGCGATACGGCGAGCGGCTGGAGCGTCTGATCGTCGAAACCTCCGGACTCGCCGACCCCGCGCCGGTCCTGCAAACTTTTCTCGCCGATCCCGACCTGCGCGACCGGGTCGAACTCGAAGCCGTGGTAGCGGTAGTCGACGCGTGCCATGCGCTCGCTCAACTCGGCGACGACATCGCGCGCGAGCAGATCGTGTTCGCCGACCGCATCGTCATCAACAAGACCGATGCCGCCACGCCCGCTCAACGCGCAGCGCTTGTCGACGCCATCTGCGCGCTGAATCCGACCGCAAAGCTCGACTTCACGACGCACTCCGCCGTCGACGTCAACGCCTTGCTCGGTGTGCGCAGCTTCTCGCTCGACAACCTGCTCTCGATCGAACCCGACCTGCTGGACGAAGGTGCACACGATCACGAACACGACGACTCGATCGGGACATGCGCATTCGTCGTACCAGGCGAGGTGGATGCCGAACGTTTTAACCGCTGGGTCAACCAGCTCGTGCAAACCCATGGACAACGACTGCTGCGCATGAAGGCCGTACTCAACATGCGTGGTGAAGGACGTCGGCTCTATTTTCACAGCGTGCACATGTTGATGGACACGCGCTTTGGAAAAGCCTGGGCACGCGACGAGGTACGCGAAAGCCGCTTCGTCATGATCGGCCGCGGCATCGACGCCGCCGCCATGCACGAAGCTCTGCTCAACTGCATCGACGAACCGGTACACAGTTGAACGTCGCCATTTTTCTATCTTTCTCTGCATCACCACTCTTTCCCGTCTTTCCTCGAGGAGCAAGTAAATGAAGAAGCCAGAAGCGTACACATTGAGCATCGGCGTTCTCGCTGTCGTCGACACGTGGATCACCGGCACCATTTTTCCCGTGCCGGTATGGGTGACCTTCATCGCGTGGGCGTCGTTTTTCGTCCTCGGCGGCGGAAAGGTCGGGTTCATCAAAAGCGTCGCGTCGAATCTGACCGGACTCGTGATCAGCTCGCTCGCGTTGCTCGGCATCGCCACGATGTCCAGCACCCCGTTCGGCGCCGCGGTGGCGGTCGGCATCGGCAGCGCGCTGATGGTCCAGGCGTCGAAGATCAGGCTACTCGACGTACTCCCGGCCATCGTCTGGGGCTTCGCCTCGACAGTCGGCACGACCGTGGCCACCGGCAAAGCCATCACGACAGTCGGCCTCGGCAACCCGGCACTCGTGGCCGCGGCCGCGCTCATCACCGGCGCGGTATTCGGCGTCGTATCCGAATGGCTGGGCGACGCGCTGGCGTTCAAGCGCGCGCCGCAATTGAACTAACCCGATCTCTACCTGTTTGCGGAGCGTATCGTGAAACTACAGCACCACCTCGGTGGCATTGAAAACCTCGGGCCTGTCAGCACGGAAACACGCGTGTTCGTCGAACCGTGGGAAAAGCGGATCTTCGGCATTCATACGGCAATGATGGCCGAGAGCGCGCACCTGTCCGACGCACTCCACGCGTATCCGGTGCAGGACCTGCCGACGTCGTTCAGGAACGACTGGACATGGGCTTCGCTGCGAACAGGCGCGGAAGACATGCAGCCGTTCGAATACTTCAAGTATCGCTATTACGAAAAATGGCTGGGCGGCATTTCGCAGTTCTTCGTCGATCAAGGCTATATCAGTGCCGAGGAACTCGCGGAGAAAACCGCCTACTTCCGCGCCAATCCGGACGCCATGCTGCCGGAAAAACCGAATCAGGCGATCAGTCAGCAGATCGACGCCTATTTGCAGAAGGGCGATTCCGGCGCTCATGCGCTCGAAGGCGTTACGCGCTTCAAAGCCGGCGAGACCGTGCGTATCGCCGATCCGGATGCAGTCGACCACACGCGCCTACCTGGCTATCTGCGCAACAAGAGCGGTGTGATCGACCTCGTTTATCCAGGTACGTTCTCCTATTTCGTGTCGACCGGTCCCGACGGCATTGGTGAGCCGATGCCCGTGTACCGGATCGCATTCGACGCGGCCGATATCTGGGGTCCCGGCAAAAGCGAGGCGCGCACGACCCTCTACGCCGATCTCTACGAAGCGTACATCCTGCCTTCCCCCTGATGTCTTCGCTGCGAAATCCGACTGCACTACGAGAGAAAACGACATGAGCAACCTGTTTCAGTTTCCAGACGACCGTGAAGCATCGAGCGCCGCCAAGGTGCGTGCCCTCGAAGCCCTGTTGATCGAAAAAGGCGTGATCGGCAGCGACTCCGTCGACACGGTCCTCGAACACTTCGAGACGATGGCGGGACCGTTCAACGGCGCGAAGATCGTCGCCCGCGCATGGGTCGATCCGGCATTCAAGCAACGCCTCGTCGCCGATACGCCGGCGGCCATCGCCGAACTCGCACTGCCTCAGGGCATGGCCGGCGCGGAAGGCGAACACATGGCGGCGGTCGCCAACGGCGAGGACGTCCACAACCTGATCATCTGCACGTTGTGCTCCTGCTATCCGTGGCCGGTGCTCGGCTTGCCGCCGTATTGGTACAAGGACCCGGTGTTCCGCGCGCGCGGCGTGCGCGAACCGCGTGCGGTGCTGAAGGAATTCGGTGTCGAGGTGCCTGCGGCCAAGGACGTGAAGGTGTGGGACAGCAGTGCGCAGATCCGCTGGTTCGTGGTACCGGAACGGCCCGCGAACACCGGGCACATGAGCGAGACGGAACTGGCCGCTTTGGTCACCCCGGAATCGATGATGGGCGTGGCGCTCGTCGCGCCGCCGGCCTCCGCCTGAGCAGGAGCACGCAATGTTCACACGCTTCGAGGAATACGCCGCCGCGTCGATGCTCGGCGCCACAGACTCGCCGCCCCGACTCGACGGCAAACTGCTCTTCACCAATCGCTGGGAACGGGACGTATTCGGTCTCGCGTTGTCGCTGTCGAAGGCGGGCTGTTTCGAGTGGGAGGATTTCCGCCAGAGCCTGATCGCTTCCATCGCGCGTTGGGAAAAGGCGCCCGCCGATTGCGCCGGTCAGCCACGCTGGGATTACTACGAGCGTTTTCTCGAAGCGTTGCTGAATGTAGTCGAAGCAAGCGGCGTGCTGTCGCGCGACGAACTCGCCAGGATCATGATCGCGCGC
Organism: Paraburkholderia sp. BCC1884; assembly: GCF_900996225.1. Lineage (GTDB taxonomy): Bacteria > Pseudomonadota > Gammaproteobacteria > Burkholderiales > Burkholderiaceae > Paraburkholderia. Next base: position 205,178 of record NZ_CAAJGL010000156.1, read on the forward strand.
CGGCCCATCGAGCAAGGCGTGCCGCTCGCACAAATGGAAACGCCATGAACGGCGTGTTCAGTTTTTCACCGTCTATTCAATCTTCAACTCTCTATTTCGAAGGATGCCTGTCATGAGCGATGCTGTCCTCCATCCCACGACTGAATTAACACCGATCCCGCTGCGCGAGTTGCTTCCGTGGATCGTCTTCGGTGGCCTGCTGATGTTGCTCGCACTGTATTTCGTCGGCGCTGAAGAGGGCGCGACGTCGATCGTTCCCGGCATGTACGTGCATGAATTCGTCCACGACGGCCGGCATCTGCTCGGCTTCCCCTGCCACTAACCCGCGAGATCACCATGGTCAGAAAACTGTTGATACGCGGCATGCTCGCGGGCATCGTCGCCGGATTGGTGACGTTCGGCTTTGCAAAGATCGCGGGCGAACCCCGCGTCGATCAGGCGATCTCGTTCGAAGAGCACGCGGCCGCCGCGCGGGGCGAAGCGCCCGAGCCCGAACTCGTGAGCCGCGCAACGCAGTCCGGCCTCGGCCTGCTGACGGGCGTAGTGACCTATGGCGCGGCATTTGGCGGGCTGTTCGCGTTGACCTTCGCCTATGCCTATGGCCGCGCGGGAAAATCCGGAATTCGAACGCTGTCGGCCACGATCGCGGTGGCTGCATTTGTCACGCTTTGCGTCGTGCCGAACCTCAAATATCCGGCGAACCCACCGTCGGTTGGCGACCCCGAGACAATCGGTTATCGAACCGGACTGTACTTCCTGATGATCGCCATATCGATTGCCGCCCTGGTGTTGTCGCTGCAGGTGAGACGCTTCGCCTATGCCAGGCTGGGTGCGTGGAATGCGTCGATCGCGGCGGGCGCGGTATTCGTCGTCATCATCGCGGCGGTGCAGATCGCCTTGCCGACGATCAACGAAGTGCCCTCGACCTTTCCGGCTGCCTTGCTCTGGCAATTTCGCGTCGTGGCGATCGGCATGCAAGCTATCTTATGGACTACCATCGGCCTGGCGTTCGGCGCGCTGGCGGAACGCTGCTTGCCGGCCACGCAGAAAGCCGCTGTACGCGCATCGGGGGTCTTTATGGCCAATGGCCGGCTCTGATATTTGCGGATAAACTGGGCTTGCGCACAACCCTCCTGGGCTGCGCCGTCTCCGGGAGCGCGTGACGGACATCGCGAGCACGATGTCTCCCGACGCATTGCCAAACTGTCCGCCACAACGGAGATGGGGTAATGAAACGTATAAAAGTCGGCATGGTGGTCTTTCCGGGCTTCCAGTTGCTCGACATCGCCGGTCCGAAAGACGCCTTTGCCGAAGTGAAGATACTCAGCAAGGGCGAATCGGAATACGAAATGTTGACGGTCGGCACCACGCGCGGCAGCGTGCTGTCCTCGAGCGGGCTGACCGTCATGCCGGACCGTACTATTTTCGACATCTGCCCCGAGTTCGACACGATCATCGTGCCCGGCGGCCTCGGCATTTTCGAGGCATTCGACGACCCCGCGCTCAGCGCCTGGCTCAAAGACCAGCACAAGCGTTGCCGGCGCATATCGGCGATCTGCAACGGGCTATTCGCACTCGGCTCGGCGGGTCTGCTCGACAACCGCCTGGTCACCACGCACTGGATGGACGTGCAGCGGCTCGCCACGGCTTTTCCGAAGGCACGCATCGAGCCCGATCACATCTATGTTCAGGATGGCAGCATCTTCACGACCGCCGGCGTAACGGCGGGTATCGATCTTTCGCTGGCCATGATCGAAGCCGATTTCGGGCGGCAAATGGCGCTCGACGTGGCCAAATATCTCGTCGTGTATCTGCGCCGTGCAGGCGGCCAATCGCAGTTCAGTCCGCTGCTCGAAGTTCAAGCCTCGCCTTCGTCGCAAACGCTCTCACTGCAGCAGTACATGCTCGACAATTTACATGTCGACCATACCGTGACCACACTCGCCGAGCGCGCGCATATGAGCGCCCGCAATCTTTCACGGACCTTCGTGAAGGAATGCGGCGTTACGCCTATGACTTTCCTGAGCCACGCACGCATCGACGCGGCGCGGCATTATCTCGAAGCAACTGCGCTACCGTTACGCGAAATCGCACGACGCTGCGGCTTCGACAACACGGATGGCTTTCGCCGCATCTTTCAGAAGCGCCTGCAGATCAATCCTGCCGACTATCGCGAGCGCTTCAGGTCGAGCGGCAACGCGTCGTTGCCGCTCAGCAAACAACTGATCGAACACGACGCGTGAGCAGGCAAGCAGTGAGATCTTTTGAAGCACGACCGACCTTCGGCAAATCGCTCAGATAGCGCCGTTCGGCCGATGCTCATCGGCATCGACGCAGCACACCAACACGTCCGCATCGTCCTGACTGAGGCTCAGGTAGACATGTCCGACTGAACTGTCGAAATACAGACTGTCGCCGGGCATCAGCCTGAACGACTTGCCGCTTTCAAAGCGCAATTCCAGTTTGCCGCCCAGCACGAACACGAACTCCTCGCCTGAATGCCGGATGTACTCCGGGAAGTCGGACACGGCACGCGCGCGAATGTGCGCGCGCATCGGCACCATGCGTTTGCCCGTCAGGCCGTTCCGGGTGGACCGGTTCTAACCGCTTGAACTACTGCTTGCCCGACGCCAGATCCTGATTGCGTCCGGTGAGAAACTGGATCAGACCGTCTACACCGCTTTGCTGGATCTTGTCGCTGAACTGTTGACGATACGTCTGGATCAGCCAGACACCGAGCACATTCAGGTCATACAGGCGCCAGCCTTCCGGCGTGTTGTACAGACGATAGTCGATCTCCGCCGGCTCGCCGTTTCGGGTTGCGATCGTGCGTATCACGACGTCGGTATCGGTCGGCGCGATGTGGGTCGGCGGATAGTCGATCTGCTGGTCGGGACGCAGCTGCGCGATCGCGCCCGAGTACGTATGAATCAGGAGCATCTTGAACTGATCGATCACTTGCTGCTGCTGCGCGGGTGTCGCCGTGCGCCAGTAGCGGCCCATCGTGAGCGACGTGGTGCGGCGAAAATCGGTGTAGGGGACGATGTCGCGGTTCACGATATCCATGATGCGAGGGAAATCGTCCGGCGCGATCGCGCGGGTGCGCACCTCGTCGAGTATCTGCTGGGTCGCGGTTTTGATGAGAAGCTGTGGCTTCGATTGATCGACTTGCGCCTGCGCGGCGGCGCTGAATGAAAACAACGAAGCGCAACGAGTCAGTAGACAAAGAGTCTTCATGTGCGGTATTCCGGGCTGTATGCGTTGGCGTGCTACGGACAAGTATGCCCCAAACTCCGCACGTACCGCTTCGCAGCTGCCAGGCACCCGCTCGTGCTGGATTATTCCAGCGAGTGCACGTCATCGCGCTGTTGCCGCAGGCAAGGCGAATATCGCATCGTGGCGATGCAGGCATTCGCGAGATATTCCGCGTCCATGCAAGCCGCCAGCGAAGTGACGATGGCGATCGCCACTTCGCTCTTCATCGCATGCCACGATGAGGCATGCCTACCAGCATTCAGAATTCGACGCTGATATCGACATGTAAGAAACAGCACGGCGGTGCGCTTCATAACGTCTTACCGCGCCAGACCTGGCCTTAATCCGGCATTCCGTTATGGTCACCCAGTGGGCGAATCGGCCAGTCTGCCCAGCGGTCTTCACGTTTCGATTCATGCGCTTCGTTGAGCGGATACCGGATACGGTTGTCATCGCGCGGTCGTTCACCGACCACCATCAATCTGACTTCATCTTGCGTGTTGTTGATAAAGGTGTGACAGATTCCGGTACCGGCTGGAAATGCCACCGAGTCACCCTCGGCGAGGCTGTGCAGCACGCCGTCGATCCAGACGTCGGGCTTGCCATGAAGCACGTAGACGAACTCCTGCTCAGTACTCTCGGCGTGAGGATAGGAAGTTCTCCGAGCGGGCAACAGTCTCACGTGATGAATGCCGATCCGCGTAATACCCAATGCGGCCGAAAGCGGCGCATCGAATCCCATTGTCTCGGAGTCGCCGCGATAAGAATGCGCTTCGGGTTCTTCCAATTCGGTCCAGTGTTTGATGAACTCTGGTCTGTGCATCGTTTTCTCCCTAGGGGACGAGTGACAAAGGTAGCGGTTCCGCGTTGGCATCCTGGATGCTCTCGAACGCTGCTCAATGCAGATACGGTTCGAGATCCTCATCAATGGGACGACGACCCGGCCGATTCGCGATGAGGTGAGCAGTTGCAACTAAAGCGTATCGTCTGCGGACAAAAGCGAATGGCAGAGCATCCGCGGCCCGTCAACTACTGAAAGAGGGAAGAACCCGTCGCAAGTCGACGCGAGGGTGGCGCGCGATAATCGAGTGATTGTCGCGCGCCTTTGCAGCACTTAGAACTGCTCGATCCATGTGGCCAGACGATCGGCCGGAAACTCCGTTCCGTGTTGAGTCGGGCGGAACGCAATGGCGCTTCCCTCGCGCACCGGCGCGAGCGCGACGTTATTCCCGTCCAGCCAGAGAAGACTCGCCAACCATGCAGCATGCCGGGTCGACACGGCCTTGTTAGCCGGTTCGCCCAGGAATTCGACCAGTTCCGCGGGCTCGTTCCAGACTAGCGCATCACCTTCGCGCCGCACCTTGATGCCCGCCTCTTCCAGCGTCTCAGCCAACGTTGCCACCGCGTTGCTCGCATTCGAACCAGCATGCCGATTGCGCAACGTAGCAAGGTTTGCCGTCACTGTATGGCCAAACGTCCCGGCCCGGCTGCTCTCGGCCGCAACCAGATCGGAGTAGTCCATCAACAGCCAATCCACTTCAGAACTCTGCACGTTGGCGAGTACTGCCGCGGCGAGGTACGTCTCAACGGGCTGAAACCGCTCGGGCCCAATCAGCGTCGCAGACAACGTGCGGATCAGACCAACGCGCGTGGCAAGCGTCTGCTTTTGCAGTACCGCGAGTTTTTCGCGCAGCAACTGGTCCCGCTCCTTGCGCAGGTCGGCCAGTTCGAGCGCCTGTTTCAACTCCATGCGCAGCGCGGTAATGTCCCACGGCTTCTTGATATAGCGGTGGATATGACCGAGGTTGACGGCCGCCACGGTCTGGTCGATCTCCGAATAGGCCGTGGTCAATATCCGCACGACATGCGGAAAGCGCTCGCTTGCGTAGCGCAACAATTCATTGCCGAATTCGCCCGGCATGCGCTGGTCGGAGACAAGGACCCCCACCTTGTGACCGTGCTCGTCCAGCAGCGCCTTGCCTTCTTCTACGGAGCCGCCGGTCAGGACCGGCGCAAGACTTCCGATTGCACGCTGGAAGTACTTTACGGCCGTGGCTTCGTCATCGACGAAGATGATCGCCAGTGGCGACTCGGGTGTGTCATTCGATTCGCTCATCAACAACTCCTGTGCGTTTGACCTTTAATTTGGGGGAAATCCAGCATCACGGTGGTGCCCTTCCCGGACGTGGACTCGATCCGGATGCTGCCGCCACAGGACTGCATGACACGGTTGCATAGAATCAGGCCCAGGCCGTTTCCACCGGATTTCGCGTGTGTTGTAATCGGGTCCGTCAACAGGCGGGCTTTCACCTCGGGCGGTATGCCTGGGCCGTTGTCGCTAATGCGAATGCAAGGGTTGGGTTCTGCTATCACGGTAAAGCGCACCGACGGCGCGGGCACATCCGCCAGCGCACGCAGCGCGTTGGACAACAACGAAGAGAGCACCAACGCGACGCAATTCGGTTGCGTCAGCACGGCGAAGTCGCCAACGACCTCCACCTGCACCCATGCGCGCTGCGCCGTTGCAAAGGGATAGGTATCGAGCAAAGCCGAGATCAATCCGTGCGCCGTCACCTCGCTGCGGGCATCGCTCTCCGCGAGCCGCCGGCGCCCATTGTGGACCGAGCGCCAGAACGACGAGACCACCGCGATACAGTACTGTGCGCTCTCACGCATCGACCGGGCGGCACCGTTGATATCGCTGTCCGAATCCGGCTCCATGTCGGCACGATTTTCGATGCTGCGGGCGTTCAACGCGATGGTGGCAAGCGGCGTGTTCAGCTCATGCGCGAGAAAGGCCAACGTCTCGTCGATTGCCAGCAAGCGCTGATTCTGAATGGCGCGTTCGCGGTAGCGCTCGAATGCCATTTGCAGCGTCTCGCGCACGGAGGCCGACGTCAGCGGCTTTTCGAGGATACGGAACACTTCGCCGCTATTGACCGTCTGCAACAGCACGTCTTTGTCCGCGTAAGCCGTGACCAGAATGCGGACGATGTGAGGATAGTCCTGCGCCACCTCGCGCAGCAGATCGCCGCCATTGCGGCCCGGCATACGAAAATCCGTGACCAGCACGGCAACGCGGGCGCTTTCACGTCGCAGAATGGCGATCGCCGCGTCACTGCTCGTGGCGAGCAGGACGTCGTAATCCGCACCGACTGTGCGAGCGAAATATTTGCAGGCCATCTCTTCGTCATCGACGTAGAGAAGAGTGGGCCGCGCCAATGTCATGTCGTTCATTGCATTCTCAAGCCACGCGCGACAAATCGAAGCTGAATGCCGCCCAGCTTCCCAGTTCGCTCTCAGCGTACAGCAGGCCGCCATGACGTTCGATGACGGCATAGCTAATCGATAACCCCAGACCTAATCCTTGTCCGATATCGCGGGTCGTAAAGAACGGCTCGAACACGCGCGCGAGATTCTCAGCCGCAATGCCGGGCCCGTTGTCCCGCACCGTCACATTCAGGCGCTCCTCCGACCATGCCACGGCGATGTGAATCGCCGGCTTGGGCGTGCCCGCTTTGCGCATGGCCAGAACCGAGTTGGAGAGCAGGTTGATCAATACGCCGATGATCGCCGCTTCGTCGCCCTGCACCAGCGTATCCGCCGGCAGATCGCGCGTGACGGCGACGCCGCGCAGTTCATGCGCCACGAGCCGGATGGCAGAGTCCAATGCTTTTTCGAACAGGAAGGGGGTGCCCACTTCCGCCTCGGCGCCCGGCTTGCGGTAGGCGAAGGTCTTCAGGTCCGACACGATATGCTGGATTCGCTGCATGCCCTGCCGCGCGTCGACGAGACATTCCTGCAGCGCCGGTTCGGTTTTGGCCACGGGCTCCTCCAGGGCGACCTCGATCGCCATCAGGCAAAAATTCACCGGGTTGTTCACTTCATGCAGCAAGCCCGCAGCAAGCGTACCGATTGCGGCCATTTTCTCCTGCTGGAGCAATTGGCCCTTGATGTCGAGCAGCTTGCGGTTGATCACCTCGAGCTGCGCATTTTTCTCGGAGACTTCTGCCTTCAGGCGAAATAGCATGAAGCGCACCCGCTCATTGAAGAAGGTATAGACCGCGCTGGCGGAAGCGGCAAATAGCAGGAGCAAGACGTTGACGGTCATCGTGCCGGTCAGCCCGACGCCATTGGCATGCAGCAGGCAGGCAAGCAGATACAGGACGCAGGACAGGATGCCGAAAACCAGGTTTTGCCACAAGCCGAATGGTAACGCAATGCCGGAGGCGAAAATGGCCAGATTCAGACCCATGTAGTACGGCGACATCACCCCGTCGGTCTGCCAGATCATCCACGAAATCATGATCTGCGGCAGCAGCAGCCACGACAGGGTCAACCACGGGGCAAAGCGGCGCCCCGCCGGGCCGTTCAGCATGACCACGATGCCGCCGATCAGCAGCGAGACGACGAGGCGCGCCGCGCCGAAAGGGATCAGCAGTTGCGGATACTGCGCGTAGTCCAGTCCCACGCCGAGCAGGACGAGCACAATGGCCGTATAGGCGCCGCCGCGACTGAAATTCACGCGGAAGTCGGCCAGTTCGGTCTGATAGCCGGAGTGCAGTTGACTGATACTCATGGATGGAATGTCTGCTGACGTTTCAGAGGATCGTGACTTCCGCGAACACATTGACCCCGGTCTCGTCGACGTAGAGCTTATGTCCCTCGGATTGTTCAGGCAGCAGCGAGCTCATTCCGCTCTCATTCCGATAGATCAGGTACCACTCGAGCAAATGCTCCATACCGAACTTCTCGGGATTCGCCGAATGGACGTTGGTCACCAGCAATTGGCCGCCGGGTCGCGTTCGTGCAGCGAAATAACTCAACAGGCGTGCACAAACCTTGTCCGACAGGTAGTCGAACAGGCCCGCGCAATACACTGCGTCGAATTCCCGCAAAGACGGGTCGGGCGTAATCTTGCGTTTGAGCAGGTCATGCACCGACTGATGCACCGTTTCCACCGAAACCTTGTGGCCCGCTTCGCGCGCCGCACTTTCGATCGAGGCCTTCGTGAAGGCCAGCGTCTCCTCGCTGAAGTCGACTAGCTGGAACGACAGCAGTTCGGGCTGCGAGTATTCGCGCACGAAGCGCTGGATCTCGAAAGCGGGTCCGCAACCTACGTTGAGTATCCGGAAGGGTCGGCCGGCAGTGCGCGCGCGCTCGGCCTGCCGTGTCAGAAAGTCGATCAGCAGCGTGATCCGGTTTCTATGCGCGGTTGCCACCGCAGCCTGGAGGAACGCCGTATTGACGATCTGGAAGTAAGTGGTCGGCCCCTGCTGCGGATTGCTCAGGATCTGGTTGACCATTTCGTAGTCGCCGGCATAGCCCAATGGCTTGGTAAATGTCCGGTACACGAACGGCGCGCGCAGCAGCAGCGGATGCAACGCCGATTGCGCATAGGTACGATGCACCGGTGCAATTTCGGCGTCGACGCGCTCGGCCTCCTCCTCGAGTCGGACGAGGTAGGATTTGACCTTGTGCATGATGGGAGTGGCGAGCTCGTAGAACAGATCCTCGCGCAGCCTGCCGTCGGTCTTGGGCAGACTCTCGGTCAGATCGACCTGCTCGACCCAGCGCGACACTTCCGACAGGAACGCGCGCATCTCGTTCACCACGATCTGATAGTCGCGCCGGATGTTGAAGCGCGCGTCCCAGTCGCTGATGAAGAGTTCCGCTTCGCGACCGACCGATTTGGCCTCGTTGGGAAGCACGCTGAGCTCGCGCCACTCGTCGATCAGTGCCAGTGAGACCACCGCGGTAAGACCGGTGTTCACCAGACTGACGACCACCGCCTTACCCATATAGGCATTCTTGCTGCCCATACGCACGCTCAGGTCGCTTAACACTTCACTGACCTGCACGATGGAGTAAGGGTTATACACCTCCATGACCAAAGATTTTCTCTGGAGGTTAATGATTGTGCCACGCACGTGCTCGCGCTGCGAGTTGCGGAAGCTAACTACCGGATCGATTTGCGTTTGAGAGTACACGGTATAAGAACCTGAGGAATCCAGAAAACGCAGTGGGTGTTCGAAGGAAGTCCAGTCAATGTCCCGCACGTCCGGCATAAAATACGAGCCGCGGACGTGGTTCAAACCAGTGTTGCACTTGAGAGACCCAAACCCTTTGCCAACAGGATCCGGCGCGGTCGAGTGTAACACCAACAAGGTCAATCCTGAACTGCGTCAAATCGAGAATTAAGTCTGCATGCAAAATTCCCTTACGAACACCTACGGGCAGAAGAAATTGGATTGTATGGCGGGAAAAAAGATTACGCTTTATGTGCAAGGACCGGTAATCTTCAACAGCGGGTGACACTATGGCTGACGGCGGCCGGCCGGACATGTGCTTTAGCGCACACTCCCTTTGTAAAGCGATGCAATTTCATTTGTCGCCACTCCCCTCTTTTCATCTGCTGCAAATCTGTTGATTCGTAGCAGGCGCAAGCCTGGCGGAATTGAAATCGCAATCCGATCCAGGACATTTTGTGGTGTCGGCACGAATCCGTTCTATCGACCGCCTTTCCAGATCTTCAGCAGGATCCGCTCCGAAGCGCAGTTTCCCAATCGGGCCGCTCATTCAATCCCGCCACTATTGCAGCCTGCTCCCAATCATATTCAATGGCGCGAAACTCGACTTCCCACCCCAACGCGCCCTTTGTCGCGATCGCGTAACGAGCATGGGGAGAACCCATTTCCATTCGATGCGGAAACGGATGATCGTCATAGTACGCCGGCAATCCGACGCTACCAGGATTGGCGACCAAACGGCCGTCGTCGAGTTTCATCGACCGTTGCAGATGAGTGTGTCCGCAGAGAATCAAATTTGCGCGTGTCTCTCCCGCGCGCTCTTTGACTTCATCGTGAGTCGCAACGCGGCATCCAGTCTCTGTCACGGTTTCGAGGAAATAGTCTAGATCGCTGCCCGGGGTGCCATGCACGAGCAATACCTCGTCGCTCAGCCTGAGCGTTGCCGGTAATGCGCGGATCCAGGCGATCTGATCCTCGCGTAGAGAATCATGTGCGAAACGATCGGAGAGTCTCATACGTGAAGGATCGCCGGCAAGCAATTGCCTTTCATGGTTACCCTTGATCGTCGGCAATCCGAGGGGCATCAACCGATCCGCCGTTTCGGACGGGTAAAGCGCACCGGACAGAATGTCGCCGAGATTGACGATCACATCCACGCCCTGCCTGGCGATGTCATCCAGAACGCAGTCTAGTGCTGCCAGGTTGCCGTGAATGTCCGAAAGGGCTGCGATCCTCATAGTGCAAAAGGCCTTGTTTTTTGTCGACGGTCGACGGATTGTCGGCGATTCGACAGCACGTGTCCAACGATCGCTTCGCGCCGCAGTTGAGTCGGTCGCCAACAGCACGCTAGGCAGGAGAACGGCTAAACTGTACCGATCCGCGTGTCGACACAACCTTGAAGGCTGCACAAACGTTTTGTCCCTCTGGGAGACATCATGACTACTGCTTCGAATGCACACAGTACTGACAACGGGATCGTCACGGTTGAAAGCGCGCACTCCGGTGCCGAGACTGTCGGTCGCCTGCAGGCGCTGGTGAAGGAGCGAGGACTCATGCTTTTCACCTGTGTCGATTTCAGCGGCGACGCCGAACGGGCCGGACTCACACTACCATTCAGTCAACTCGTGGTCTTCGGCAACCCCAAGGCGGGCACGCCATTGATGCAATATGCACCGACCGCCGCGCTGGATCTTCCGCTCAAGGTGCTGGTCTGGGACGACGACAGTGGCCATACGTGGCTCTCATTCAACTCCGTCGAGTATCTTCGTCAGCGACACGGTCTTCCTGAAGAGTTGATGAAGCCGGTCAGTGGCGTCATCGCTCTGGTCAATGCCGCCGCGCTTTCGCCGTAACGAGTCGTTGTCCCCATCCGGTTCGGATGCGTCCGTCATGCTCCTGCACTTCGACGAGCGCAGCCAAAAATCTCTCACGAAGTGCAGCCCGACCGCTCACCGATAGCCGGTCCACGTCATACGTCGTCGACAGTGACTCCCACAGTTCGCCCGGCGACGGAGTCCAATCCACGTCGACATCCGTACAGGCGACTTCGTGAAAGGATCGCGAGAGCAACGCCGCCCAACAGTCTTCCAGCTGGGTTCTCGGGTCTCCGAAACGAAGCTGCGCGCCTTCGTCTTTCGCAATTGGCCGAAGCGCGTCTACGTACAGTTGCTTGACCGGTCCCGACAAAAACGAGCGCCCCACAATAAAAGAGACCGTGCCACGCGACGACAATACGCGGCGAATCTCCGAGAAGACCTGCTCGATGTCGTCCATTAACATCAAAGCCATATGACTAAGTACAAATTGGACGCTGCCCGACTCCACCGATAAATGCTGTGCGCGCTCGTTCAGCAAGGCGACGTCGCCGGGCAAGCTTGCTCGAGCCGCCTCGAGCTCGGCACGACTCATGTCTACGCCAATAAGGTCGAGCCCCGGTTGCCTGCGATCAGCAAGCAATCCGAGTAGATGTCCGTCGCCACAACCGAGATCGAGGACGGTAGCCGATCTCGTTTCACCTGGAATCAGAGAAGCCAGAACATGATAGGAAGACGCATGGATCACGCCATTCGCTTTGGCCGGAAGTTTGCTGAAGGCCGCTGGCGTGGACCCGACTATGCGTTGATGAAAATCCTGCAAGTAGCATTCGACCGCGGAAAGTCCGTTCAACCGCATGCTCCCAATGAATATCAAGCCTTGTTGTCAGCCAGCACGCTACGCGAGGTGTCGCCCAACAGATATCGGGCGCCAGTTCCGCGTCGCCTGGCAAGGTCTTCCGGATTGTAGAGCGAACACGATTTCAGCGACAAACATCCGCAGCCCACGCACGACGCAAGCTGATCGCGTAACGCAATGAGTCCGTCTATACGCGCCTGAAGCAAAGGCTGCCAGGCGCGCGAGAGGCGCTCCCAGTCCTGTTTGGTTGGCGTGCGCTGGCCAGGCAACGTGTCCAAAGCAGAACGGATCTCCGAAAGATTCAGACCCACCGCCTGTGCCGCACGAATAAACCCTACCCGGCGGAGTATCTCTCTGCGGTATTGCCGTTGGCCGCCTTCCGTGCGGGTGCTGCTGAGCAGCCCCTGTTCCTCGTAAAAGCGGATCGCGCTGGCGGCAACGCCAGAACGCTTCGCAAGCTCACCTATCGTGATCGTCGCTTCTTTCACGCGCCCTCCGGCTATGCCCTCTTGACTTCAAGTTTACTTGAACTTTCACAATGGACGATCTCATTTCTTCAGCGGCGAGATCGCACTATGGAAAACGACTCGATTCACCTCAAACTGCGCGAACTGCTGGATGCGAACGCACGCTTCGGGCTGTCGGCTAGAGGCACGACTAATCACTGTCCAATGGCGCTTATTGCACTGGCCGGAATGGGCGCGTCGCCGGCCCGGCTGCAAGCGTTCTTCGATAGATGGGAACGCGAGTACGCCTTGCGTGCCGCTCCTGTAGACATCGTGATTTCTCGCGGTGAATGGTCGCGCTATCTCGGCAATCCTGCCGCTTTTGGCGTTTTGCGTGTTTGCTTTCTGGACTGGATCACGAATGTGGGACCCATCGCGGTGGTTACGGAAGTACTGCGAGAGGTTCCATTCGCCCCGGCCACGCAGGCCTTTCACGGAATCATTCGGCTGGCATATGGCATCGAGGTACGGCATGCGGGTGAGATTGCCTCGGGGCTGGCGTCGTTGATCTCGTCGCATCTTCCAGTGGACGCGCTCATCAATGAAAACCGCGCAGCGCAAAGCATCGACGCGGGATTCGATCACGTCGTCCGGGCGATGAGCGGCGTGGATCTTCAGGGCAGTTCGATCACGTCTCGCCTGCGCGCCGTGGCGACCGATGAACGCTTCGCGAGCGCGGTGCTAGCGCCTCCGCCCGATGCACCCCTGCTGGACACATTGGCACAGGCGGCGATCGAAGCGTACTGGCGCCACGCCGACTTCACGATCCTCCACATGGTCACGGCTACGCGCGCTGCTCGCATCGTCTTCGATGAACTGCCCGACACGCTGGTCGAGCAACTGCTGCCGCGCTTGTGGATTGCATTATGTGCGGCCTACGTAACGGTGGGCGGCCGGAAAAACGGGAGCGCTGCTTCACCCGATACCGCGCTGGATTGGATCGACGTGTGCAAATTGGCGGTCGATTCGAACGACGATCACGTCATCAAGATGGCCTACACGTGTCTTTGCGAAGATCGCCGTCGACCCTCGCCGCTGTATCTCGCGTCGGCCGCGAGATTGATACAGCCACGCGCCAGCTAGCAAACCGACTCGCCGGTTCGATCACCATTCAGAAACCGTCTCGCGCCAACACCGCATCGGCGGCCGGGCGACGTGGCCGAAATCGCAAATTAATTGTCTGGATCGAATCACTACACAGGCTGCCTGCGGCATATGCTAGCTCCTATCAAAACCGACACGGAGACAACCATGCCACTGACAATCGACGATTTGCCGGGCGCCATCCGGCAGGCAAAACGGGAACTGCGAGAGCGCTTGCCGAACTACCGCGAAGTATTCGCCGAAGTCGAAAAAGCTATCAGCACCGAAGCGAAACATATCGCCCAGCAACGCGATCGCGGTGAGTGCGTTATCCCCGAAATTCAATTTTCCGACATCACGGCGAACCGTGTAACGGCGGACCAGGTCGCCCTCGTGAAGGCGCGAGGCGCATGCGTGATCCGCAATGTATTCGACCGCACGCTAGTAGAAAGTTGGGATCGGGACATTGCCGACTATGTCGAACGCAATGACCTCGACACACGACTGCAAAACCGTGCAGAGGACAAATACTTCGGCCAGTTGGCATCGGGCAAACCGCAGATCTACGGCGTGTACTGGTCGAAGCCGCAGGTACTGGCTCGCCAATCCACTGCGCTCACCGCGGCGCGCGTGTTTCTGAACCGGCTGTGGCGTAATGAAAGCGAAGGCCGCATGCACTTCGATCCGGACCATGTGCCCGTTTATGCCGATCGTCTGCGCCGCAGGCCTCCTGGCTCGGAATCACTTGGCCTGTCGGCGCATTGCGACGGCGGCTCGGTCGAACGCTGGATCGAAAGCAATTTTCGCAAGGTGTACCGGCATGTGTTCGACGGAAACTGGCGCGACTACGACGCGTTCGACGCTGCATTCCGGCCTGATGTACAAGAGATTCCGTCGCCGGCAGTGTGTTCGATGTTCCGTACATTTCAGGGCTGGACTGCGCTGACGCCTCAAGGCCCCGGCGACGGCACGCTACAACTCGTGCCGATCGCGAACTCGATGGTCTATATCCTCCTGCGCGCACTTCAGGACGATGTCGCGCCAGACGATCTCTGCGGCGCCATGCCGGGACGCGCGCTGTCGATCAAACCGCAATTCCACGCGCCCCTGTTCGAGGCGCTCTCGTCGATCCCCAACATGGAAGCCGGCGACACTGTCTTCTGGCACAGCGACGTCATTCACGCTGTCGAAGACGTGCACCGCGGTAAGGGTTACAGCAATGTGATGTATATCGCGTCGGCGCCCGCATGCGCCAAGAACGACGAGTACCTGAAGCGTCAGTTGCCGAGCTTCCTGAAGGGCGAAAGCCCGCCCGATTTTCCGACCGATCACTTCGAAGTCGACTTCACGGGACGAGCCACGACCGACGACCTGACTTCGCTCGGCAAGAAGCAACTCGGCTTCGACCTGTAAAGCGACGACATGAGTGCAACGGGCGCGTGCACGCCCGCATGGATATACCGTAGGAATTCTGGGTTGAACTGAAACGGCGCGAGTTATTCGCGAAGATGCGCCCACGCCGTGATAAAGCGCGCGGCCGCCGGGCTTTCATGTCCGGCGTCGACGACCCCGGTCTGAAGCGCGCTGAGTCGCAGCACGTTTGCTCTCGAGCGACGGCGGGCGCTCCGAAAGAGCGTGCGTCACCTCATCTTCGCCGCGCCGGGCGCCGGTGAACTGTTGCCGGTAAGCCGCGGGCGTCAGCAGCTTGGTGGCCTTGAATTGCCGGTTGAAATTGGCCACGTTGGAAAACCCCGAACGGGCGGCCACCAGGGATATCGGCAACTGAGTGTCGGCAAGCATGCGGCAGGCGTGCCCGATTCGGACCCGCGCAATGTACTGGCCGACACTCTCGCCCAGGTGCTGCAAGAAATGTCGTGTCAGTGATCGCTCGGAAAGACCGGATGCTTTAGCAAGTGTCGCGAGACGCAGTGGTCGTTCGAACTGGGTTTCGATCAGCGACAGTACGCGATTGAGCTGTTCCGGCTCATAGCCCGACGGTGCACCGACACGCCCTTCGAAGGCACTGGGTGACGCGAGCGGCGTGGCCGGCAAATCCGCCAGCCAGACGAGAATATCCAACACCGCCGCGAGACGCTCGCGTGCATTCTCCGAGAGCAGGCGGTTCAGATACTGGCGCATGTGCGCGCCCGCACCCTCTTCGAACACGAGACCGCACACAGCGCGTCGCAAAAGACTGCGCAGATCGGAATATTCCGGACAGAGGTCGGCGAGGCGGCGCACCCAGGTGTCGCCGAACCAGATGACGATGGCGACCTGCGAGTTCGATGGATCGATCGAGCGATTCGACGCCCAGGTGTGCGGCATGTCTGGCGGGACCAGTACGAGGTCGTCGGCGCCATATAGCGCGACTGAATCGCCGATATACCGTTTCCCCTGACTGTTCATGGTCAGGGTCAACTCGTACTCGGGATGATGGTGCCATTCGAACGGGATTCCAGGCAGCCGCCGATGATAAATCCTTACCGAACAGCTCGCGCCGAACTCAACATGCTCGTAAGCTGCTTTCATGGCCGGATGCGCGAAGAGATTGACCTGATCTTATCACTCGACATAACGATGCGTTCCACGGCGCACATCACCGCCTTTGCCGCATCGCTGAGCCTCCGTGAAGCACTCACGTGGCTATTTTCAAGTTCCCATTGCAGAGAATGCAACGCCACGTTGCATTTGCACCCCGTATATCTATATTTTTGGCCTGAATAACCTGCGAACGAGCTCAGCAGTTTCCCACCCGAAACCGCGCGACCAGGGGCCGCAATCCACGAGGCGGCACCGTCGCTGACGCGAGCCCGACGCGAGGCGGATCGATTTTCTCCCTTGAACGGCTGTCTTGAACCTGCGGTCGGCTAACCGTCGCATCGGCGACGTGTACCACGACACTATTTATCGATTGATATTTTGATTCGGATAAAGAAATGAAAATTAAAGTATCGCTTCTGGCCTGCGGCCTTGGTCTGGCATCGCTCTGTTCGGGTGCGTTTGCGCAGAGTAGCGTCACGCTTTACGGTTTGATCTCCGGCGGCTGGGCTTATTCGACCAACCAGGGCGGCCACCACACGTATCAGGCAGTCAGCGGCACGAATCAGTCGCCGCGCTGGGGATTTCGCGGCAAGGAAGATCTGGGCGGCGGGACCAGCGTTATTTTCACGCTGGAAAACGGCTTTAATATTTATAGTGGCAATGCTTCTTTCAACGCTCGCGAATTCGGCCGCCAGTCCTATATCGGCCTGGCCAATACGAAATGGGGGACGCTCACGTTCGGCCGGCAATACGACCCCGTGGAAGATCTGCTCGGTCTCAACACCGCGTACAACTGGAACGGCACGATCGGCGACAACGACAACACGTACGCCAACATCCACGTCAACAATTCGATCAAGTACACGACCCAGAATATCCATGGTCTGCAGGCTACTGCGCTGTACGGATTCAGTAACTCGACCAGCGGCTTCAACGACAACCGCACTTTCGGTATGGGCGCGACGTACAACTACGGCAGTTTGAACTGGAACGTCGCGTACACCGAGTTCGACTCGCCATACAGCGCGACCAATCCGACCGGCGCTATCGATACAGACTATTCGCCCACCTATCTCACCTTCGATCGCAGCGGATTGAGCACACACGCCTACGCAAAGAAGCAGAGAATCTTCGGGACCGGCGGGTTTTATAGCTTTGGCTTGTTGAAGCTTGGCGCGCTCTACACGGACGTCAACTTCAACTATCTCGACGGTCAGCATCTGAATATGCAGAACTTCAGCCTGAGTGCGAATTACTATGTCCGCCCCTACTTTCTGCTCGGCGCGGCATACGTCTACACGACGGGACAGTACACCGTCACCGGGAAAAAGCCGCGCTGGAATGAACTCAACCTGGTTGCGGATTACTACCTGTCCAAGCGAACGGACATCGCCCTGATGGTCTACCTGCAACAGTCCGGCGGCGGTGCACTCGCGGATATTCAGGGCTACACGTCGTCTTCCACGAACCGTCAGATGGTGACGACGCTGGGTATGCGTCACACGTTTTGACGCGGCGGGTGAGCAGTGGCCCGGCGACAGGTCAGCCACGCCGCCCGGCAACGCTTTGCAGCGCCGCCGGGCAGTTCATCATTGCTGAGCGTGCTTCGCTGCGTCTTCGATTACAGCAGCCACTTCCTTCGGACGTGATTCGTAGACCGAGTGACTTGCACCCGCCAGCACCGTGGTGTGGCTATGCGCGCGCTGATAATAGAAACGTTCGAGATCGGGGTTGATGATCTTGTCGTCGCCGGCGACGATGCCCCAGCTCGGCTTGGTGGTCCAGGCCGCCACCGTCATCGGCTGCGAGAACACCTTCGCTGCCGTCAGAATCTGCGAATGCGACTCGAATTCGGCCTGCTTGAGCGGCAGATCCGCTGCGAAGTCCTTCGGGAAATCCACCGGATTCAGGTACGTGAAACCGTCGTCGGTCTTCTTGATCGCGCCCGCTTGCTTCGAGGTGTAGCTCGGCATCTTCTTGCCGAGATCGCTTTCGTCTTCGCCGACAGCCGGTGCATGCGCTGCGACATAAACAAGCCCGGCCACCTTCGGATCGACGCCCGCTTCCGTAATCACCGAGCCGCCGTAGCTGTGCGCGACCAGGATGGTCGGGCCATCCTGCAGGTCGATCACGCGCCTCGCTGCGGCGACGTCGTCGTCGAGCGAGGTCAGTGGTTCCTGCACCATCGTGACGTGATAACCGTCTTTAGTCAGGATGTCATAGACCGGCTTCCAGCCCCCACCGTCCACCCACGCGCCATGCACGAGAACGATGTTTTTGATCGGCGCGGTGGCCGGTTTGGCATCCTGGGCCATCGCACCAGCGGAGGCGAACAGGCATACGGAAAGGGAAAAAACCGAAGCGGCGAAAGGCAAGATCTTCACGGCGAAACTCCATGGATAAGAATTGGAAAAACGGTTTGATTGATTAACGACCCGAGAACACAGCCGATCCTTGTCGGCGGCGATCTTTGCTTCAACGATTTCTTGCGACAGGTGAATATTCGCTTCATCGCCCGGCCATCTCCAGCGCGATGCGACCAGTTGCGTCTACGCGTCGTGAGATGCGTCAGGCCGTCGCGAAGCGCGCCGACCCAGCCAATGGGCGGCGGCATTGCATTCGGTTTGGCTAAGCGAATCACCGTGCGCGCGGCCGCCTGCAGAGTCCGTCGCGACGTGTGCGAGGGTCGGGCGCGGTGGCTCGGGCGACGAGGCGAGAGTGACCGGCGTTCTAGCGTAGATTGCGACGGCTGGCGGGACTGTCTGAACCGACCAGTCCATGGCGCCACGCAAATGCGACCGCCTGAGTGCGATCGTGAAGATTCAGTTTCGCGAGCACGTTGCCAACGTGCGTTTTCACGGTGCTCTCGCTGATGGTGAGCATCGCCGCGATCCGGCCGTTGCTCGACCCTTCTGCCAGCGCGCGCAATACATCGAGTTCTCTCTGGGTCAACAGCACGAACGGGTCGGCCTCCGGTTCTCGCGCGCTGCGCACGCTCCGCAAGATACGATGCGCGATGTCCGAGTGAATCACTGCTTCACCATCGACGATACGACGCATTGTTTCCAGCAAGGCGTCGCCGGACATCGACTTCAGCAGAAACGATTGCGCACCGGCTTCGATCGCGGCGAACGCGAGATTGTCGTCGTCCGATGAAGTCAGGACCGCGATCTGGGAATTTGGGCTCGCCAACCTCAGCGCGCGAATCGTCGTGACGGCGTCCATGCCGGCCATCAGGAGGTCCAGCATGATGAGATCGGCCTGGTGTTCGCGAGCAAGTTCGACAGCGTGCGCGCCGTCGCCGGCTTCCCCCACCACCGTGAAGTCGTCGGTCATCGCCAGGATATTCACCAGACCTCGCCTTACCACGGCATGATCGTCGACAAGCAGGACAGTAAATTTCATCGCATCCTTAACGCGTTGTTTGAAACGAGACCGTGATTTCCGTGCCGTTTCCAGTGCGGCTCACCAGAGATAAACGCCCATGCGGCAGGCTGTTGGCTCTCAGCCGCATATTGGACAGTCCCATTCCCAGCACCTCGCCTCTTCGCACGTCGAAGCCCCGGCCGTCGTCGACGATCTTCAGGTGATAAGTATCGTCGACGCGTGTGAATGCCACGTCCACGCGGTTAGCGTCGGCGTGTTTCAACACGTTCGCACAGGCTTCGATCGAGATCAGCAGCAGCTGACGCGCGACATCCGGTACGGCCTCGAGCGCCTGTTCGTCGCTGTGGCTTAGATGCAAGGTCCAGCCCGCGCCGGAGCCGGCGAGCAGCGCGTCGATACCTTCGCTCAACGCGCGGCGCAGGCCCAGCTCCGCAATCGTCGGTGCCGACAGGCGTCGGATGATGTCGGCCAGGTCTTGCTGAAGATGCGACACCAGCGCGAGGGCGGCCTGGGTGAGGTCCACTGAACGGGTACTCGTTGAACCCAGTGTTTTCAACGCCGTGATCTGTAGCCCGAGAGCAAACGCGCGTTGCTTCGCCGTATCGTGCAGGTCGCGTGCAAGCCGGTTCCGCTCTTCCGATGCCGCCAGCGCCAGCTTCATCTCGATCATCGCCGACAAGGCGTCGGCCATGTCGTCAAAACTGTTGGTGAGACGGCCGAACTCGTCTTTACCTGCATCTTCGATACGCGCCGTCAGATCGCCATCGGTCCACGCGGACGCCGCGCGTTCGGCCTTCTTGATCCGCTTGACCAGCAACGGCACCAGCACCAGCACCGAGCAGAAATTGATGACGAGCACGTATAGCCAGATCACGGCCCACGACACGTCATCGCTGTGCAGGAGCGAGGCAATCGGAGACAGGACAACCATGCTCACCGTCAGCGTTGCGCCGGAGTCGGTGGCCGGATGCACCGTCAGCGTCGTCATCTTGCCGTTCTCCTGCGCTGCGACCGCGCTGCGCGGGAAGAGGCAGGTTTGGCCATCGGCCCAGCGATACTTGACCGCCACCCTGCCGCTATCGAGTGCCCGTTCGATGTGATTCGGGCCTTTGATATCCGGCAGCCAGCCACTCAGCACTTTCGCCGACAACTCGTGCATGGCCAGTTCGCAGAACGTCGTCGAGCGACGCGCCTGGGCGAGCAGCGGCGCATTCGCCGCCAGTTGATCCTCGAACGCCTGCGCAAGTGCCGGTGACGACAGCGCTGCCGTCACGCGCCGGTTGTCGAGCACCGCATTCGCCAGCACGGTCACGATCACGCCCGCGCAGGAAGCCAGCATCATGGCGCAGAGGAATCGCCAGAACAGGCTGTTGCGCCAGTTTCTGACGATGGCAAATGGAGAGCGTGCGCGTTGCGCTATGTCGTTCACCCGTGTTTCAGCTTCTGAAGAAGGAAAGAAAACCGCTGCATCAGAATGTATAGGCGCCGCCTATCCCACCGAACAGCGACGTACTGTGTTCGACCACCGGACTGTTCTTCGCATCGCCAAGCAGACGGTCCAGCCGAAGCGTGCTGTCAACCGACCAGTGGCGGTTCAACAGGTGCACCCATGTCGCCGACGTGCCGACATTCCTGAACCCTGCCGAAGGCGAATAAGCCGGCAGCCCCGCCTCACTGTTTGCCGCCTGTCCCGGCGTGACCCCGAAGAAAGTCTGTTGCGAACTCCGGCTGGCCCACGTTGCCGAATTGCCGACCGTCACGCTATCACGCTCGCTTAATTGAAATTTATATTTCGTGTCCAGCGTCAGCGTTGCGCCGTAACCCGAATGCAAGGACTGGAAAAATTTGAGCGATGCGTCGAACGCGCCGGGATGCCAGTCCAGAAACGGGCCGAATGCGGCCGTGGTGTCGATGTCGCCGAGACCGTTCAAACGATCCCCGTCGCTTTGATCGCGGCCGAATTGCGTCGACAGAACGAGGCCGGTCTTGAGATTGCCGCCCAGCGGGATCGCGATGCCGCCGTCGAGTCCGTCGATGAAGAAAATGCCGCGCGATGCCGACAGAATGGGAAACGGTTCGAGGTGGAACGTGCTGCTTCCTTCGTAACGCGGGGCGACGGCGATGCCGATACCCAGCGTCGTCGGACTCGGGTTGGCTCGCGCACCGGGCGTAGTCAGGACAAGTGTCGCCATGCCGATGCTCACCAGACCGCACGCTCCCCTGAGCGCTCGCCAGCGGGCCGCCGCGGCCCGCTTGAAAATCAATGCCAATCCTTCGTGTCGATGCTGCAACGTCATTCTCCTGTTCGTTCCATTGATCGGCTCGCGGCTTCGTGTGACATCACGCGCCGGCACTCGAACCATCCGGTGCATGGTACGCAGAGGCAGCTGGCCTGAAATCAGCCAAGTGGATCGAATCGGCTCATCCAAAAGTATGAGATGACGGGCTCGACGAAGCGAGTTCGACAGTGTCCCCTTAAGGGGGACACTCGGACGCACCAAGGCTGGCGGGCCATGCCTGATCAGGCGAGCATCCTGCGGCCATCCCAAACCCCTGCCATACTTGCCAATCCCGACACCCACCTGTCAACGACCGTGATACCTGCTTCTTCCGAGTCCATCGGTTTCAATTTCAATCCGCTCGACCGCCGCTCCGACAAACGCAACGACGAGTCATTCATCGAGCGTCTACGCAGCGACCCGGCAGCGCGCTTTCTCGTTTTCGACGGCGACGTGCCCTTGTTCAAGCGGGGCAACGGACATGACCCGTGGTTCCACGCCAGCGAAACTGCTGCGTTCGGCGCACCGCTTCATAGCATCTTCCTCGGCGAGGAAAGCGACGGCAGCGGACGCTTCGCGCTCGGCGTGAAGCTCGACCTCGGATCGGAGGGGCCAGCGCCGGACGCCACCTATGAGCGCATCGACCTGCGCTCGCTCGCGCTGCAAGGCGTCGTCGGTGACGGGGTGCTCGGCATACTGGCCGAGGCAAAGTCGATGCTCGACTGGCACGCCCGCCACTCGTTCTGTGCGAACTGCGGTAACGCGAGTCGCGTCACGGCCGCGGGTTGGCAACGCATCTGCGATGTTTGCGGCGCACGCCATTTCCCACGCGTCGACCCAGTCGCGATCATGCTGGTGATCGATGGCGAACGGTGTCTGCTCGGACGGCAGCGTCATTTTGCGCCTGGCATGTACTCGGCCCTTGCCGGTTTCGTTGAACCGGGTGAGACCGCGGAAGACGCAGTGCGCCGCGAAGTGATGGAGGAAGCTCACATCAGCTGTGCACAGG
This sequence comes from Paraburkholderia sp. BCC1884, assembly GCF_900996225.1. Lineage (GTDB taxonomy): Bacteria > Pseudomonadota > Gammaproteobacteria > Burkholderiales > Burkholderiaceae > Paraburkholderia. Next base: position 227,940 of record NZ_CAAJGL010000156.1, read on the forward strand.
TTGTCTATTTCGCATCGCAACCATGGCCGTTTCCTTCATCGCTGATGATCGGCTGCTTTGCCCAGGCGAGTGACACCGACGTCGTCATCGACATGACCGAACTCGAAGACGCCCGCTGGTTCACGCGCCAGGAAGTCGCGACGATGCTCGCGGGAACGCACATCGACGGACTGTCGGCGCCCAAGCCGTTCGCCATCGCTCATCATCTGCTAAGGGCATACGTCGCGAACGGCGACTCGGTGCTGAAGGGCTGAACCGCCGTCACGGAGGACCGTGCCGGACCCGTGTAATCGACGCCAGGCGAGCGGCGCTCGCCTGTGTCTCCCTCAGCGGTGCCGCACGCGCCTCGCAATGTTGCAGCGTAGCAACATCGATCTTCTCCAGTTCGCAAAGGGTGAGTTTCCCGGAGAGTGGCCTCCGAAGTTCACTTTGCTTTTTATTCGGACTACACTGAATTCAGGTTTCCTCCAGGCTCCACCCTGCAAGTCTTCGGTAATACATGCTTTTGTCGTGCTCCGCGAGCCGAAGCAAGCCGAGTCGGTTCGTGCCAAACACCATTTGAACGGGACGACTCATCATGGCTGATACGAGCTACATGGCACGGAAATCCGTCGCCGATATTGTGGGCAGCGCCGATGCGGAGGGAGGCCACTCATTATCGAAAACGCTTGGCGCCACCAGCATCACGGCAATGGGCATCGGGGCCATCATCGGCGCAGGCATCTTTGTCCTGACCGGCACGGCCGCAGCGCAATTCGCCGGTCCCAGTATCATTCTGTCCTTCGTGCTCGGCGGGATTGCGTGCGCCTTCGTCGGCCTCTGCTACTCGGAACTGGCGGCCATGCTCCCCGTATGCGGCAGCAGTTACACCTACACGTATGCCACACTCGGCGAGATCTTCGCGTGGATCATCGGCTGGGACCTGATCCTCGAATACGCGATGGGCGCGGCGACCGTTGCGGTCGGCTGGTCCGGTTATATCGTGAGCCTGCTACGTAACGTAGGAATCGACATCCCGGCCGCCCTGTCCGCCGCGCCCGGCACGGTCATCAAGCTCGCGGACGGTACAACGGCCACCGGCATCGTCAATCTGCCGGCGATACTGATCGTGGCGATCCTCACCATCTTGCTCGTGCTCGGTACGAAAGAATCCGCGCGGCTCAACAACATCATGGTGGCAGTCAAGCTGGTGGTCGTGGTGGCCTTCATCGCGCTCGGCGTGTTTTTCATCAAACCGGCGAACTGGCATCCGTTTATTCCCGCGAATACCGGCGAATTCGGCAACTTCGGCTGGAGCGGGATTCTGCGTGGTTCGGCTGTCGTGTTCTTCGCGTTCATCGGCTTCGACGCTGTCTCCACCGCCGCGCAGGAAGCGAAAAAACCACAGCGGGACATGCCGATCGGCATTCTGGGGTCGCTGGTCATCTGCACGGTGCTGTACATCCTGGTTGCAGGCGTCCTTACCGGCCTCGTCCCTTATGCCGAGTTGAATGTCCCTGATCCGATCGCAAAGGGCGTCGATGCGATCGGACTCAACTGGTTTTCCATCCTGATCAAGATCGGTGCGTTGACAGGACTGACCACGGTGATTCTCGTGCTGCTCTACGGGCAGAGCCGCATCTTCTTCACGATGTCGCAAGACGGCCTGCTACCGGGTCTTTTCGCGCGGGTTCATCCGCGTCTGCAGACACCCCACTTGAGTCAGATGCTGATCGGCACGATCGTGGCAATCGTGGCAGCTCTTACCCCGATCAGCGTACTCGGCGAGATGGTCAGCATCGGCACGCTGTTCGCGTTCATCCTCGTGTGCGGCGCCGTGATCTATCTACGGCGTAGCGACTCCGACGCTTCCCGCCCCTTCCGCGTTCCTGGGGTGCCGATCGTGCCGGTTCTGGGAATCCTGTTTTGCCTGTTGCTGATGGCAGGACTGCCGCTCATCACGTGGGTGCGGCTCGTCGTTTGGCTAGTGATCGGCATGGTCATCTACCTCTCGTACGGCCGAAACCATTCGAGGCTGCGCCATCCCGAGCGGCATTAACACGCGCTCGGCCCCGGATTGCCGTTATTGCAATATTTCTCACATACTGTCGAAAAATGCTCGTTTGTCGCGTCAGGTCCGACTCTCTATCCTGAGGATAGGGAGTGGAGCCATGGCGCGGCATTGTTTCGCCGTGGCGACACTCGCACTATGAGGAGTGGCTCGTGAATATGACCTTGTTTGAGATTCCTGCGGTGGTGGTTGTTTTGAGTGTCATTGCTGTGGTGGTGATGCGGGCGTTTGCCTCATCGCGCACGGATGGCATTGATGCATTCATGAGACGCGGTATCGCGGACGAACGCGAGAGGAATTAGCGGTGTCTGGATTCGCTCACCCGGTCGTGCGTGGAAAAGGATCTGCCGCGGGCGCTGCGATTCGCGTACCTCGGGCGCATTTCGATCATCCCGCCGCGTCCGGCGGCGCATCATTCAGCCAGTCCTGCACTTCGGGCCTCATGCTGAATTTGGGCGCCTCGATCCACTGCGTCAGGTACTCGCGCCATTCGTCCCAGGAACGACCGCCGAGATCGAACTCTTCGTCAATCAGACCGCTATCGTCATCCAGATAGCAGTAAACGACCCGGCGCCCATCCCAGTACGCTATCGCGGTATCGGTCAAATCCGCTGTGGTGCAGGGCATAAGGTCTCGAAGCAACGTTGATAACTTCGTATTGAACTGGTCAAAAGTCAATTTCATGCTCACGTCTCCGGTATCTGGAAACGACGACGCAAGCATCGGACCCGACGCGCGGCGGCGCGTGCGTCGGTTTTGCGCCTGTTCCCGTGGCTCATTCTTTCGCCACACTGACAACCGGACGTTCGCTCTGGACGCGCACATTAACGAAACGCTCCAATTGGATCAGCGCGCTTGCTTGCTGCGACTATTTGTCGGTAGACGTTGTCGAATATCAGGTCAAGTGTTTAACCATGAATACCCGCTTCAGGCCGTTTTCCTCGGCGCGGTGCGTCTCGGTGTAGCCGATGCGAGAATAGAGCGCGATATTTTCCGTCATGGTCTCGTGTGTGTAGAGCCTGAGGACGCCATAGCCTGCCGCACTGGCTGCGCGCTCAGCGTATTCGAGCAGGCTGCGGCCCATCCCTGTTCCCCTGGCCGCAGGTGCTACGGCCACGTTAGCCAATAACATCGCATCCTGTTCTGGGATGAGCACGAGAAGTCCGTGTATGACGCTTCCCAACTCGACAACCTATACCCGGCCCTCCGCAATCAAAGCTTCATAGTCATCCGACATCGGCCCTGGTTGCCGTCCGATACGTTGAATGTAAGGCGAGTAGGCATCCCGGACGATCTGTTCGATCGCGTGACGGTCGGCAAGCGTGGCACGCCGGGGATCGCGATGCATTGTGCGTTTCTCCAATTCTCGATTGAAGGCCGGTTGTGAAGGGTGACTTTTGTGCGAGGCCAGGTACTGGATGCGCTCTTTGTTTGCGGAATAGAAATCGTGACGACCTTAATCGCCAATTTCCAGCAAAACTTATGGCGGAAGGCAGCCGGAGTCGAACCGACCTGAGAACGACTGACGTCCTCAACTGGGTTTGAAGCCCTTAGGTACTGTTCGTAAACACAGGCTTTGGGTATGAAGCCTACAGTAGCATAAGGGTTTGAGGCCGGTCGTATACTGTATATACGAACAGTGGTTTGCGAGTTTACGGCAGAAAAACCCACACCCTATTCCGTCGAGCATGACTTACTGAAATGCTGGCAATCACCCGCGCGGCGTCAACAGATAAATGGCCGTCATGTGAAGGCGACCGTCGTCTCACGACCCTGAACTGCCCTTCGAACCAAAACCATCTCAACGACCGCTTTCAAACTCGAACAGCCACAGGAAAATCCGCGGCGAACGGCAGAGGATCGGCCAAACCGGTCCGCAAGAACTTGGGCAACAAAGGCCGCTTTGAACAGTCTTCCGAACAGACTCAGCTTCGTTCCCGGCCTCGGCCAATGCTGACGCTAAGAAGGCTGACCGGCGCTGCGCATCTTCTGCTGATGAAAGTGTTCAAGGAGTACATTTAAGGTCGAGTACGTCATGGGGATGGATAGCGTCTTCCTCACTTCGGTCAGCGATTGCACGCTCTCCAATAGAATGTCGAGTTGGGCCACGCTCGCGGAGCCGGCATTGAGCGGATGGGCGTTGATGTGTTGGCCTGCCGCCTCAAGCAGGCGTGTCTCTTTCTGAAACAAGCGTAGATGCGTGTTGAATTCCTGCACTTGCTTTTTTTTCGTATACCCAGGATCGCAGGTGAATTGGGCCGACAACAAAGCGTTATAGACGTTCCTAAGCATCCACCGATCCTGGAGCGCGCCGTGGTCCAACAGGGTCACGGTGAGGCGCGTGATGTGCCGGTCTCGAAACTCGAGACTCGTCCCGTCGCGGAAATGTATCGCGCCCACACTCCGCAAAATACGCTCATGCCTGAGAGCCTGAGCTTGAGAAGCAAACAAGCCACCCGCAAAATCAAGTAGCGCATCGCCCTGCATGCCAGTCATGGCGCCCCGCGTTAGCGCCTTCGCTTTGCACTCGACAAGGATGATATTTTCCTCATCCTCGAAAACGAGATCGCACTCGCCGGCACCTTGTTCACCCAGATCATAGATCGCGCTCTCGAAGCTCGGTTGAAAGTCGTGCTTGGCGAATATGTATTTCGTTAGCCTCTCTGCCGCATCGCCTCTCAGACGCGCGATTTCCTGATCGGTCTTGTTGGTTCTCCAGGCCGCGAATGTGGCTTCGAACAGGGCCGGCCCCAGTACCGAGGCCGCCGGCAAAACGACGCTGTTTCCCTTGAGCAGAATGAGCGGCTTGAAAATTACGTCAGGACCCGCGGCCCCGAAGGGGGAGCGATAGTGCTTGTTGGCCTCTCCCTCTTTATGCGCAAAGAACGGCAACATGGATTTAAGGATCCCCGGGTCGAAGCCGCTTTCAACCAACTTGGAGATCGGTACGACCTGAGTGCCAGGTGCGGCATGCGCTTTAAGAACCTGGGCCAGCTGTATCGCATTCGCAACGTTCCAGCCGAGCCGCTGCTTCATATCGGCATCGAAGCTTTCACCGAAAAAAATGGTGAGAAACTGAGGCGTGAAACTGAGGTGCCACTGACGAAGAGAGAAGCAGTGGTCGTAGTGAGCGACCTCTCGCAGTCCATCCTCCAAGGATTCGGCATTCAATCCTAAAAAAGCAAAATGTGAGTAGGGTTCGAGATCGAGCATCGCCACGAGATCGCGCGCTAGGCAGACGGCCTTGTCCCAGAACGACCTGGCATTGCGTTCGTTGGATCCCAGGGCCGGCAGCTTGACGGCAATGTTATAGAGCAGACCGATTGGCAATCCCGGGGAGCGATAGCCAAGGCCGCCGGCATATTTCCTGCCGAATAGAATTTGCTCGTAGGCGTAGTCTTGGGTCTCCAGGGCCACCCGCATGATATTCGAGAGCGCGTTGAAAGAGCCTACGCGCTGGAGGCATTTCCAAATTTGGCCGACGATATTTTCGATACCCTCAGGGCTGATCTGGTATCGGCCTGAGCGGATTGAAAAGGCGTAGCCGAACCGTTTGATCCGAGTCGCTGCGCCCGCAACCGCGTTCGTGCGAGCGTTCGAAAAAGGAAATCGCTTGAGGACCGTGAAGGCGCGGCCTATGAGCATGGCTTCGAGCCAAGCCGACTCATGGTCGAGTGCTTTCACGAAGGCAGTGACTTGCGGGGAAGGAGATGCGCCTGGTTGAACGGGCCCAAATGGAATCCTCGTTCCGTCGGGCTTAGCAATTCCGGGCACGCAAGCCGCAATGTTGTTGAGCGCCTCGGCGATCGGTTCGCTCACGTTATCTAGCACATTGGCCAAAAAGAAATGATTGGCTAGAGAGCGCACGGTGCCAACCGTTTGGCCAGTATTCTCCAAGACGATCAATAAATCGAAGAGTCGGTCCGTTGCGTGTTGTAGGCTCTGGTAGGCTTCCAAAGCCTTATTCGCAGCAGCTTCATCTTTCATCGGCACAGCTGTGGCGGAATCCAGATAAATCGCTCTTAGCTTTTGCACCTGATCGTCCAGGTCCTGCATCCGGGTCTCCTTAAGGCGAAATGTTTGATGAAGAGCAATGCCGTGAATTAAAACGCGCATCGCACACTGGCTATAGCAGGGCATATTCAACCAGCTACTCAACCAATTGGCTCTCCAGCGGCGTAATATATAGCAGTCATCCTGTCACGATCAGAAAATTTGATTGATTCGGCCGAAGAGGTGAGCTGTGCACTCACTCTGGGATGACCGCTATTTGAGGGGAACGGTCGTCCGAACGTCTACAGCGAGCTTTCGCATAATGACCGTAGATGGCCGCACGCAGCCCTCTCGAGCTAGCACAACATGCAAACCCTCACTGCAATTTCTTCGCGAGCTGCCCGCGTAGAGTATGTGCTATTTTTTCCAGCACGTCGGGCAGAAGCATTTGCGACTCTAACGATCCGGTCACTGAATAGCCTGAGCCTGCGACCCCGCCAATCACAATCACAACCGCGCATTGTGCCTCCGTCATAAGACGGACCTGCTGGCATGCCGCATCGAACTGGCCTGCCGATTCGCCGCCAGGAATCACACTCGTCGAAGCGCTCTCATCCATCACCGCCTCCTTCTATGTTCGGATTAAATGGCCTATCAACAGCTTCGCCTTGCAGATGCGCATCGCAGACATCATGCAGCCATCGGACAAGTGCAGAACGGTAGTCGAGACGCCACCCGTCGGTGAACAGCTTGGCGAGGGAATCGCAGTCACAGAGCGCCGAGACGTTCTGAAACGTCGGCGCGATCGACGCCGAAATCTGACCCAGTTCCGCGCGTGCCGCCCACGCGCCATCGGCACCGTTGGCGCCGGTCCAAATTCGAGCCGATTCGACTAAATGGTCCGTACGCAGCCACTCGCCCGTGCGAGCATGCGCAACGAGCTGAGCGACGACGAGATAGCACAGAAGCTCGGCGCGCGCGTCGCTATCAAGGGCCACTGAATCAAGCATCTCACGCTCCGGCAAACAGATCCGCTCCGCCGTCGTTCTGCGGCGCGCGGGGCGGCTTTGGCGCCGCGACGGCGACCATCTCGTCCGCCGGGTACAGGTTTAGGAAGGAGCGGGCTTCGTCGGTGCTTCGCGCGCCGAGCCAGTCGCCATACTCCTCCGGTCGCAGGATCACCACGGACCGTTTTTCATCACCGGGCCGGTGGAATCGCTTCATCAGCGGATGTTCATTAGCATTGACCGTCAGCATGGTGAACGACAGCAAGACGCCCTCGGCATCCTCCCAAGCGCGCCAGAGACCAGCGATCGCGAACGGCCGGCCGCCATCCACCCCGATCCGCCAGCGAACCGGCTTGCCGGTTTCGTAGTTCGGCTCGTAGAAGGACGCGCACGGAATCAGGCAGAGCTGGAGCTTCTTCCATGCGCCACTGTAGCTGCGCTTCTCGCCCACCGACTCGGCGCGCGCATTCATTGTGTCGAACACTTTGACGCCGGGCGGGATCCGCTTGCGCGGCACCATTGCGAACGTCGCCGGATCGGTACTGCGCTCGCCGTCGGTCAACCGCAGGATCGGCGCCACATAGTCCTTGTACGTCTCGCCGCGATATTCGAAATTCGGTCGCGGGAAATCGGTGAACGCCTCGAACAGATCCGTCTCGGGCGGCCGGTAGTTTGTGCACATGGCGTCTCCAGTGTGGGAGCAGCCATGATAGCGCCAAGCTGCGGCCCGTCTTGGCTATACTGTACATCCATACAGTATTCGGAGCATGCGGTGACACTTCCGCCTTTCCCCCCTCCGACACTCGCCGAACTACGCGAGTGGTATCGACTGCACAAGGAAAATGAAGTTGTCTGGCGGTTGATCCTTGAGGTTCAGCACGGCCGGGAGACGCTCGCCTGCCTAAACAAAATGCTTGAGCAAACGGCACGCGCCGCGCGACGCGCAGAGTTCGGGCGACTGACCGGGGAAGACGCGCCATTGCGCAAAGCTTGCGCGCTTGCAGCCGCGGAAATGTTCCGCATCGGACCAATCGGAGGAAAAGGTGTTGTCGGGCGCGCCGCGGCACCGCTAACAGGAGGTGCGGAAGGATTTGACTATGATCCCGACGATCCGGCCGATCGCGCGGCCTTCCGAGTCGCTCGAGCGCACCAGAAACGCCGCTAGCAATCGATGGCCGAGATGTAAAAACCTCGGCCGGTCGGAGTTATGCGAAGCGACGAGCCTTCATAACCGCAATAACCTGATCCGCAGTCATTTTTCCCATATGTATACCTGGTCGCATCGGAAGAAAGACTTCCAGCATGCGCTTATAACCTTGGACTGATTCGCTGTGAGAGTTGAGCTCCCGACCTCCGAAGTGCTGAAATCGTCGTAGGTCCTTGATCATGAACACCGCGACCGAGTAATGGTCTTCATTGTTGGCGTCGAACCCTGCGAATTCGATAGTGTCGCCGAACACACCGCCCTCGGTGATCACACGCTGCTTTTCGTCTTCGCCCAATTGTTTGAACGCAGACTCGAGAAAGCTCCACATGTCCAATATGTCGACTACTTCTTTGACCACGGCCGGGTTTTCATGTGGCAGGTTTATGTCGTTCAAAAAATTATAATTCCACTCGAATGCCCACAATTGATCACTATTTAGCGCAGACCTCACAAAATCGTGGTCGATCTCGCCCTCAATGCCGAGCTTCTCGTAGACGTCGCACAACATCATCAAAATCATTTTCTCGGCCGGAGACACTTTCATTTTCAATCCTCGCAGGTGTGGGATGTCCAGTTTATAGAAATCTTCACACGAATCGATACGCATGCGCCCCGGCCAAGGACAAGCGCGTCCACTGCTTGAGCCATTACTTTCCCGCCGTCGGCTTCCAGCCGCACTGTTTCGCGCCGGCGAGGTTGTGAGCGAGGATTGCCCTCGCGGTCTCGTCGGTGAGCACGTCGCCGTTACTCACATAGATCGGCTTCGTCCAGTCGCACGCAGTATCAACGAACCGGGTCTTGACCTGAACCAACGGTTCCGCGGCCAGCGGCTTCTCCTGGTCGGCTCCATTCATTGCGCAACTGGTCAGCAGCGGACCCAGCAGGCAAAGCAGCAACGTCGCTTTCAACATCGGTTCTCTCCTTTTGTGCGGCCGCGCCCTGTTGGGCAGCTGCCGCGTTCGCTTGGGCCTCGGCGTCGCGCACCTCGGCGGTTTGGGTTTGCGCCTGAGCGGCAGTCGTTTGGGCTTCGGCAACTTTCTGGTCGGCCGTGGCCACCTTCGCCTTCGAATTCCAATGTGTCAGCAGCGCGCCGGCGCCGGCGAGTGCCGCGAGAATCCACGGACCAAACTGGAGAAGCAGTGCGATCATTTCCCGTCCCTCATCATGTTGGCGAGCCGCAGCGCGCGGCCCGGTTGCGCGGCGGTGCCGATCCCTACCTGAGACGCCCACGCCGAGTTAAGCATCCCCTGCGCGGCGTCGGCGTACCGTCCTTGCCGCATCGCGGCGAGCGTGTTGACGAAACCGAGCAGCTTCGTGATGCCGAGGTTGAAGCACATGTTGCAGATCACGCGCTGGCGCGCGTAGTTGAAGTCGCGCCACCAAGCCAGATTGCGATCGAGATCCGCATAGACCGATTCGAGATCCCACTCGAGCAGTTGATCGACCTGCTCGTCGGATAGCGGATAGGCCCATGCGGCCGGCAGCGGCGACGCGCGCAGGTTGTGGCCAACACCAGTCGTCGGAATGCCCTTTGTGTCGAGGTACACGATGTAGCGCACGCCCTCGTCGCGCCGTAGTTCGCAAACGAGTTGAAGCTCGTTATTGGCCTCCATCACCACCCTCGCGCGGTACGCGGCGCACCGTCGTATAACGCAACGCCAGGAACGTCGCGCACAGGATCGTGTAGCTGATCGCCTGCTGCACGCTGTGCGGCAGGTACTGTTTCAGGTCGTCAGGCATACCGTTCCACGTCTCGCGCAGCACGGCGCCGAGCGGCGCAACAACGCCTACGGCCGTCGAGAAAATAACGGTGCCGCGCGTGTGCAATTTCTGCCAGCCGTCGGCCAGCGTGATCTTCAATGTCATTTCGTCCATCCCCGGGTTTCCGGACGCACGCCCGCGCGATCGTAGAGAAGCCGGTCCAGCTTCTCGTTGATCGCCTTGAGCTGCTCCTTGTTGTCGGACTTCTGCTCGCTCTGGTCTTTCTCGATGTGGTTGGTCCGATCCTCGAGGCTGCTGATTCGTCGATCGAAGCTCAGATACAGGCCAAAGCCCGAACCGAGACATCCGGCTAACAGCGCGACCAGTGTCAAAAGCGTCGGGATGTTCACCGACTTGTCGAACGACCATTGCCGCACTTCGTCTAGCGGCATTGCCCCCGCTTGCCGTTCTTGATTCACGCGCTCCCCCTTTGAAAACGGCGCGGCCATAAAAAAAGCCACCCGAAGGCGGCCAATAAAAAAAGCCAGCTCGAAGGCTGGCTTTCGTTCTCTCTTTAATTTGGTGCTACGTCCCCGCTGACGCGCCACTCGCGGCGCCGGCGTTATCCGCTGTCTCCTTGTAGAGAGCGGCTATCGTATCGGCGACGGACTGGATTTGCAGATTTTGCAAATAGGCGTCGGGGGTGCGGCAATCGGCGCCCAGATGACCCTGCGTGACAGTGTTGACTGTCGTGTACGCCCCGGTCACTGGATCCTGCGTAGTGACATACGCGTAGGAGATGCCGCCGGCCAACTGGCCCGTCGTCGCGGCAACCGCTTGCAAAATCGACCCTTGGAGAGCATCTCGAGCGGTGTACTGATCATTAAAATTCGAGCCGGCCGGATAGTCGCAGGTCTCGATCGGAAGAACAATCCATACCTGTTTGCCAGCAACGTGCATCCGCTGGATGAACACCTCCAGATCCTGCTCGAACTGAGTTGCAGCCGCGCGCTGGTCAGGGTCCGTCCAAGGCGTAACCATGTCATCGAGCTGGAAATTTGCTATCACTGCGCCGCTGAGGTCCGTCTTGAACTGGTCCTGCGTCGGGGGAAGACCGTTGTCTTCGCCCATTATCAACGCGTGAAGCGATGTACCGTCCATGACTTTCGGTGTCACGTCGGCAGTGACACCGCGCGCGGCCAGCGCGTCCTGAAGGGTTTGTACCGTCGTCTGAACGTCTGAGGACCCATCGGCATCGGATGCAGCCTTCGCGACCGCAGCCAATTGCGCATGCGCAGTAGCTGCCGTCAACGACACCAGCGGTTTTCCGTACATAGAAATCGTGTACGCCTTGGCAGCTGGCTGAGATGAAATACCGCCGTCTCCACCGCCGCCGCACGCCACAAGACTGAACGCCACCAATCCCACTGCCGAACACAACTTGAACATCGCCGCCCCCGAGGAAAATGCCTTGCTTTTGTCTGACAAATATTACATTGAATTACGACATCATGCGACGATCTCTGCCCCAGCGAAAACGAAACGGTTCGCATAGGTGGGCGCGGCGTTCTCGGGAGCGGCGGCAGATAACTGCTGCTCCGCATAAGCGAACGCGTCCTGCCCGTTGGCGGGTAAGCCGTCAACGACAATTTGCTGGGTATAAAGCGGAGCTTTACCAGCTGCGCGCATATCGGCATTCAGATAGGAAGCGATCTGAATCGATGTGCTCTTTCCGTCGTCGTCCAGCGTGACCAACGATGCGCGGTGATAGCTGGCGGTGGCGCCGGTCGACGGCGTCACATAGTCTTTCTGAAGAGGCATGTTCAATCCTGGTTAAATATTGCTTAGATCAATCGCCATGAATCGCCAATCAAATTGCGATCCAAAACAGATGTCGTTGTTAGGGTGAGCCGGACTGCCGTTCTGGTAATACCCGTACTTGAAATTGACGGTATTGCCCGCGGTCTGAAGCCCACTCATGTTGTACCAACTGTTGGGGCCGCCACCTTCCGTGCAGATGAAAGCCGTTCCGATCGCCGCGACGCCGATTTTGCTCACCGTCGGGTAGTTCCACGAGGATGTACGCGTGTCAACATGCGCCCATTGTCCCCACCCAGGCGATGTGTTGTTGATGTTCCCGGCTTGGTTGTCGATCACCCGAGCGATACGCTGGCGCGCATCGAACACCAGCACGCCATTCTGGTCAAACACTTGAAGCCCGTAGCCTGGCCCCGCAGGCGCGGCAGCAGACGACTGATCGAATACATACACGCTAACGATCGCGGCTGTATCGGTCCAGATTTTTACGGACCACGTGCCGTTGCTGTTGACGCATTGCAAGATGGTCGCGTATGCATTCGGGCTATACAAAGCGATCAGTGGCTTTACTGCGTTGATCGTGAAACTAGCCACATTCGCCGAGTAGGTGTACATGACACCGGCATTAGACTTAGCTCCGTTGATTGTGCCGCCCGCTGTCGTCACATCAAATTTCTGTCGCAACGCATAGTTCTGCGTGGTGCCGTCGATCTGGACTAGCCCGGTATCGGTAAATGCCTGAAATCCAACCGGCATCAGCTTGCTCCGTAAAACAAAGTACCCAGCTGGTAAGTGTCGTATTGGGTGTTGTGTTTAGGCGCATACGACCAGCTAAGAATGCCGGTGGACGGATCGATCGTGAAACGAGGCGTTATTACCCCTCCGGAAAGGTAGCCGTCGCCGCACGTGTTGTTTGGTTGGAATGACACAAAACCACCCTGCTTCAGGCGGTCGTCCTGCCGACTGTTATTGGTGCCGTCCATGATTACCGAGTCGATAATCCGCAAAACCCGGTACGTAGCATCGAAGATGAGGTTCCCGTTCTCATCCCAGCATTGAAGGCCACAAGACATTACCAACACCCCCAGCGAACGCGAAGCGTGTTGTTGTTGTCGTAGGCCCGGCCGCCGCTGTTGTCGCTCACGGCATAGCCACTGCCCGCGTTCGCGCCATTGAAGGTCAGGCCGGAGTTTTTATTTAGCACCCACAGCGGCTGGCCGTTCGCGCCGAGCGCGGTCGATTGAATGATGTCACCGATATTGGCGTTTTGAATCCACGCCACACCGATCAACGCTTGGCTGATGAAGACCTGCCCGCCCTGCACGACGAATGGCGCTGTAACGGCGCTGCCGTTCGGGTCAAGAATTGCGACGCGGCTCGCGGACAGAAGAACCTGCGACTCCACGACACCACTGGTGTTGTCGACACCAACGCCAATGCCGGCGATGTAGGTGCGGCCGTTTGCGGTGATCTGCGTCTTGATCTGGTACGACGCGGCCACGCGCCCATTCAAGTCCGCGTACGAACTCGCCACGGTCTGCACCGCAGCCGTGTTTGCGTTTGCCTGCGCCTGAATCGTGGTGATCTGCGTCGCCTGCGCGCTGTCGGCGTCAATGCGCGCCTGCGTCTCGGTTTGCACTGCCGCGAGCAGGGTCGTTTTCGTCGAGGTGATCTGAGCGGTGGTCGTCTCAAGGTTCTGCGCCAGCGCGAGATCGGCCTCCGCGCGCGCCGACTGCTCAGACCAGACACCTGCGTAGACCTGCGTTGAGCCGGCGTAGTCGCCAGTGCTGCCCGCCATTTCTGGAATGAGCACTTGGGCGCTTACCTGGTCAAGACGCGTCGACAACGCTGTGTCGCCGTCGACGCGCGCCTGCTGCTCATTCGAGATGGCCGCGGCGTTCTCTTGAACGTCCTGCTGTAAGTCCGGAATCAGTTCGATGGTCGCAAGCAGATCGGAACCGAGCGACGTCTGCGTAATGTGCCCCGCAAAGTAAGCCTCGTATTCCGTTTCGTCGCTGCTGCTCTGGCCGTTCACGCCCGCGCCGGCCGGATACCACGGCCCGATGTTGCCCGACGTGTCGACCAGACGCGCCCAGAAAAAGAACGATTGGCCTGCCGCGAGTCCCTGATATGAAGTGCCTGCCTGCGGAAACGCGAAATCGGAGAACTTGATCGCATCAGCGAGCACGTTCGTGCGGCTGTACCAGATCTCGGTGCGTTGCGTGTCGCCGGCCGAGCCATCCGCCGGGAACGACCAATTCAGGTTGATGCCGAACACGATCGATTCCGTTGTCAGCGAAACGACTTGAGGCGGCGGGCTGGTCTTGCCCGTCAGCGCGGTGTCGACGCTATACGCCGGGATGGACGTCACACCCATCGGATTGACCGCGCGCACGCGAGCGGTATAGGTGCCCTGATAGATACCGAAAACCTCGGCCTGCAAGCCGCCGGTCGAGTTGACGGTCACCCACTCGCCATTGTCCTTCCGCCACTCGGGCAAGTACGAGACAGCGCTGGCCGCCGCGTCCCACGCAATGACCATAACGGTTTTCGAGATGCCCTGATCGATGACCGAGTACGTCGAAAGCGTGACGTTCGCCGGCGGCGGCTGAACCGAGGGCGGCACGACCGTGATCGGCCGCACCTGAATCGCTGCGCCATTGTCGATCGCGGCGTACTTACCCGGTTCATACTGCGTTGCGTTGACGGTGTAGGTGATCTGACCGTTGTCGTCGCCTTCCTGCACGCTGATCACGCGAAACAACTGCGACGCGAGGTCTGCGCTCTCGAGCATCCACACCGCATTAGGCACCGGCTGGGTGCTAAAAATGTCCGACACGGTGATCGCATCGCCGTCGACCGATTGCACGGTGCGCTTTTCCGCAATGCCGGTCGGCAGGATGACCGTGAGTGAGTCACCCGCTGCGACAGCCGGTGCCTTGTCGAGCGTTATGGTTCGAACGTTGACAGCACGAATCCGGCCGCCTATACGTCGGCCAGCCTTGGCAGGGTCTGCGACCGCGATCACCTGACCGGGCGCGCAGAGCGTTCCGTCTAGCCCCACCTGAAACGACACCGTGTTCGTCTCGTAGCGGCTGGTCAGCAGCGTCCACAAACCAACGCGGTGCGCCTGCCCTTGAGACGTGACACCGAAGGCGGTGATCTGCGCCTTGACGATGCCGTAGCGGGCGATGCCGTCGTCATCTGGCACGTACTCCACCGCCTGTTGATAGCCGTTCGCCGGGTCGTTCCAGCTGATGAGCGCAGTGGTGTAGCGCGTCTTGCGCTCCGAACCGACATATTGAAACTTGCCGGCGATGACGTTCGCGGCCGTGTAGACGTAGACCGGATCCGACGGCATGTCGGCGCTCGCCACCATGGCGCCCGGACCCCAATAGGCGATGCCGCGAAACGTGGTGGCAAGATCCTGAAGTACCTTGTACGCGTCGGCCTGCGACTGGATGACGGCGTTGCACGTAAAGCGCGGCTCCTGACCGCCCTTACCGTCGGAGACCATCACGTCGCAATACTGCGCGATCTGGTACAGCCCCCACTTGTCCACCATCGAGTCGTCGACGCGATTACCGAGACCGTACCGCTTGTTCAGGACGAGGTCACGGAAAATCCACGGCGGGCTATTCGACCAGGCCAGCTTGAACGTACCGTCCCACACGCCGGAATAGGTTCGGGCGATAGGGTCGTAATTCGTCGGCACCTGGATCAGCAGACCGTTGATGTCGTACGCGCGCGTCGGCACCGAACTGAACGACTGCGCATCGAACGAGAGGCCAACCAGTGCGCTCATCGGATAGCGGAGCTTCCGGTCGATGATTTCCGTGATCGCCTCGATATTGACGGTGTCGGCGATCAACGAACTGTGAGCGTTTGCCGTGATCCGGCGCACGCGCACCAACCAGCCGGTGGCAGCCGCCGGCAATTCGACACGCACGCTGCGCTCATACAGCGTCGTCGTCTTGCCGTCGAACGCACCGGACACGACTTGCGCGTAGGAGCCGCCATCTGTCGCGAGGTCGATTGCATACTCGACGCGATAGCCGGTCACGTTGCCCGTTGTGGAATCCGACTTCTGTAGCGCCGGCACGCCGAACCGCACGCGCACCGCGGTGAGTTGCGTGTTCTCGACCTGGTGCACCCAAGGCGCATCCGACGTGAGCGGCACGCTAACCGCAACCTCATTCTCGACGGCTGGAAACCCAGACATATACGTCTGATCCTGCGTGCCCAGCCGGGTGTCGACACTGTAGTTCGTGAAGTTGACCGAGCCGTCCGAATTCTGGATCGGCGTGTCGTCCAGAAAGACGGATTGCAGGCCGTTCACCAAACCTTCAATCGGCCCTTCCGACACCAGATCAAGCACGCGCGCATAAGCGATCGAATGCAGGCTATCCGGTGACTCGGTCGGCGTGCTGCCGGAGCCCCCACCTTTTGAACCCTGGATGCGCATGCCTATGCCTGGTCTTGGGCGTAAATGCCGTCGCTGATGACTTTAGAGCCGACACGCATGCGACCGTAGACGAGCGGCACCGGCTCGCCCTGCGCGGCGCCGTTCACCGGCCCATTGAAGTAATAAGACGTGCCGTTATCCGGTCCGGTGCCAGCAAGACCCGCAGTCTGAGGACTCAACATCTGCATGACACCGCCCAGCGCGAGCGACGCGCCGAGCCCGATCAGCGAGCCGCCGCCGAATTCGCTGGTGACGACGCCGACGACGACCAGAGCCGCGCCAAGAATCGTCTGGAACAGACCGGCAGCCTTGCTGCCGACCAGCACCGGCGCGATGCGGATCTCATCGTCGCCGACCGGGTAGTCGAGCTGCTCTTCATTGAGACTTCGGCGTCCCATGAACACCGCGAACCTCAGGCCGTTGTCTTTCGCGTCCATCATGAATTTTTCGAATCCGCTGATCTGCGAGCACAGCGCGCGCATGGCCTCAGCCGTCGAGGAAACCGCGAAGCGATGCACGCGACCGAACCGCGCGCCAGCCACCCCATATAGCCGGATCGTTCGAACCTTTTCGGTCACGCCTGTTCCCTTTTGTATCGAAGCACGGTGCGCATGCTATGCGCCCACATACCGCCCCAGACCGTGCGGCCGGAAAGCTGCCCATGCATGTGATGCAGCAGCACGTTGTCGCCCAGATAGACGCCGGCGTGATTCGGCACTCCGTTTTTGCTGCGGATCTGCATCAGCAGAACGTCGCCCACCTCGAGCGCGGCACTCTGCCCCATATCGGCAAATCCGGCCTGTTCGAAGTTATCGAGATAGAGATTCGAAATGCCGTCGTCCCACCAGTTGTCAGGACGCTCGAAATCCGGCAGCGCGACGCCGCGTTCGAGTTGGTAATAGCTGCGGATCAGGTCATAGCAGTCGTGCACGCCGTGGACGAACTGCCGACCGATCAGCGGCGCAATGTAGCCAGCCGGCCCGAACTCGAACCAGTCGTCCAGTGCAATCGCACCGTCTCCCTGCACGCCAAGAGACACGATCACCCACTTATCGACGCCGCTTTGCTCGCACATCGCGCGATCGGCGCCGCTCGGCCGCGCCGGCGCGCCGGGATGGGAATGCACCACCGCGACGATCGAGCCAAGCTCCTCGGCATGCGCATAGTCTTCGGGCGCCATCACAAAATCGTCGCCTGCACGCGTGGCAGTGTTCCGGCACGGCACGTACAGTTCACGGCCCGCGCGAAGCACGACTAGCCCGCAGCACTCGCGCGGGTACTCCGCGAGCGCGTGATTCGCGATCGCGGTTCTGATCTGCTCGTTCATTCAGGAAAGGGTGTCGCTGAGGAAGCCGCCCCAAGGGAGCGGGTTGTTGACGCCAAAGCGGCATTCGCAGCCGCTTATTTTGTAGCTGCACCGATCAAGCGCGGGATCGCCCACAGGCTGGTCCGTCTTATCGAAATACGCGATGCCAACATAGCCGCATTCCGGGCCGCGGTATTTGAAACCGCAAACTCCCGCGATCTGTCGCGCTGGAACCTGCTGACCGCCGAAGTCCATCGGCGAAGAAAGCGTGAACTCGACCTGAATGCCGGGCTGCTCATTGCTCTTCTGCTCGATGTACCAGATCTCGGTCGCCATGCTTTCGTTCGGGTCGGCCGTCGGATTGCCGTCCGGAAAGTTGACCGCATCGAGATACTGCGCGAGCGTGCGCCGGCGCGTCACTTTTGCACCGACCATGTCGTCTAGATAGACACACAGCGCTGTGACAGTGCCGTTGATGTCGCCGACCGTGAGCGTCGGAGACGGCTGCTGAGCGTCGGACGTGTGTTCAAAGCCTGTTGCCTGGATTGGCCACGGCCTGTACTCGTTGCCCTGCCAGAAAATCGATGTGGACTGCAGATGCGCATGAAAGCGCAGCATGTCGCCGCCGATCGCCGTGCAGTCGACCTCAAACAACTCGATCTTGTTGCCGGGTTCTAGCTGCTGTACGTCGCCTGTGATCGTCATAAGGCTGCTTTAAAACTTGATACAGGCGAGCAATGCGACGTTAGCCGGACGCAATTCGCCAGTGATACTGTTCGCATCGGTCCGTGAGTACGCTTGGCGGATATTCGTGGTGCCTTGGTTGTTCCACAGACCAGCCATGTTTTGGATAACGCTACCACCGGACGCGGGGCCGCCGTTTTGCGCGATTAAATCTCCATAAGCTGGAGTGCCACCGTTACCCCAAAAGTTATTACCGTCCCAGCCGATAGGGATCAAGTGAGAGTGCGGTGGCAGGTTTTGCGCCTGCGCGCTACCCAGCGCGCGCCCTGAATCCACGCCCTTAGAGTCGTCCCATGACCGAACGAACGTGCCGCGCAGATCAGGTAGGCCAAACGACGTTGACCCATCCCCCGCGCCATAGGATGTCCCAATTGCAGCAAATAGAGCGGCGTACGTGGTACGGGACACGAGCGCCCCATTGGCTTTCAGGAAACCCGCCGGAGCTGCACTCATGGCGAAATACATCACCGCGCCGGTGATCGCCGCGTTACCACTGTCCAGCGGTGTATTTCCGTTGAATGTCGGACGCGCTGCAAAAGCAGCCGCTCCCGTTACCGAAAGGCCACCGCTCAAAAAGGCTGTTCCCCACGTAGTCAGTGTTCCGTTGACCACTTCATTATCGGAATTGGTGCGGCCTCTCGTAACCACAGTCCACGCGTGAACGCCGTCCGTGTCCATCAAAGCGGCTTCGCCGGGGTTTAGCTTCGACAACGCAACGGTGTCCCCCGCTCCAACAGCGGCCGGAAGAGAAACGGCCGTCGTGCCGATGTTCCGCACAAGTACGACGCTGTCGGCCGAACCGGAGTTGGCTGGCGGCATATTCACCGCGCCCGCCGCCGCTAACGCAATATTCACCCGCTTCCCGATATGCGCGGCGGTCAACGCCGACGGCGCCGTGATGCCCGCCGCGCTCGTCAAAGTCGCCTGCGCGTTCAACACGTCGACGTTTGCATTCGTCTTCGTGTTTGCCACGCGCACGGTATCGCCGTCGACCGCAGCGGGAGGTGTGCCGAGGACGACTTTCTGAAGTGAGGTCATAGTGCTCAGGAAGCGGAGGTTGTGTCGAACGTCTGATCGAACGTTGCCGTGATCGTGTAGATGTCACCGTCTTTCGTCGGCTCCGTGTATTTCTGGCAGGTGAACAGCGCCTGCGGCCGCAGCAACGGCGTCCAGAAAAACGACTCTGCGCCGGCGCGCGCGTCGAGGAACGCCATGATTGCGGAAATCTTCGATGCGTCGCCGATGAACGTCAGGTTGTACGACGATGACCGGTTATTGAGGCCATCAGCGGCGCGCTGCCCGTATCCGTCACTGAACCGTGCTTCATTCACCAACAGCGTGGTGTCGCCCGACAAACCATTGACCGTCGGCACCCAAATGAAAGTCTGAGTTGCCATGGTTATACCGAGCTCCACTTTTGCTTCCAGGCATACCCGCCCTGACCCTTCATCTTGGCGGCGATACGAGCATCGACGAGATTCTTAAGCTGCCCCTGCAACCACTTCGCATCGTCAGCGTTCAGGCCACTACCGCTATCGCTAGTCTGTACTGAAAGGCTAATGCTCGAGCCACCGGACATTGATGAAGAGTTGGCTGCGACATTGGCGCCCACCAATCCGCCACTTGCGAATCGGGACATGCTTTGAACCGATGCGCCGCTATTCAGTGCGTTCAGCCCCACAACGCCGAGGCGCTTCATAGCCGCCGCATTCAGCACTCCCTCGCCATTCGAAAGCCACGCTGGAATAGAATCGGACGTAGACGTGCCCGGCCCACTAACAGCGCCGCCGCCAGCAAGATGGAAGCCGTAGCTATTTACGCCGGTCGTGGTCCCCGCTGCACTGGCACTGCCGCCGAAGTAATCGCCGAGCGCACTCGACGCGTAGCTAAAAAGACCTGAGATTGCCGCGCGCGCTTCCATGCGGGCAATATCCGAAATGACGCTTGTTGCAAGGCTGGTGAAGCTGATTTTCCCAGTCGTGACGAAAGTTGCGAACGCATCTTCCATGCCCCGAAAAGCGTCTTGAAACGTCGACGCTACCGACGCGGCCACATTCGATGCGCTGTCGGCATAGTCTGCAATCGCGCGCTTGGCGCCGGTCGTCCAGTCGGCGTTTGCGGCACGGATGTCTGCCGACGACTTCTGCGCGATCGCCACAGACTTGTCGTAATAATCCTGCGTCGCCGCAAACTCAGAGGCATACTGATCAGGGCCTATCTTTTTCTCAGTCTGCTGCTTGGCCAAGTCCGCAACCTTGCGGTCATAGTCCTGCCGGATCGCAATTTGCTTGTCGAAATCGGCCCTGTCGTTGCCACCCAAACTTAAACCCGCTAGCTGCGTGTCGGCTGCCGACTGCTGCGTTGCCAACTGCTGTTGCAGTGCATCCGTGTACACCTTTAGATCAGAAGCGCGCTTGGCGGCCAGCTTGGCGGAGTCATCGGTATATTGCGAATCGTTCGCGGTGATTTTTTCCTGCGTCGCTTTGACCTCAGCGGCGTATTTCTCCATCGCCGACTTCTGCTTCTTGCCGGTTGCAATCGTCACTTCCTGCTGCTCTATCGCAAGCTGATCCGAGAGCGCTTTCGCGCGCAGATCATGAGCCTGTGACAGTGCAGACTCCTGCGTGATCAAACCTTGATCTTGCAGGCTCTTAATGTGGTCAAGCGAGGTCTTGAGACCGTCCTCAATGGCCTTCTGCTGAGCGTCGAGTGCGGTCAACTGCGCATTCAGGGCATTCTGCGCCGCCGCCGAAGCAGCGCTAGCCGCTGCCTTCGAACCGTTACGGCTGTCATATTGCTTGTCGATCTCCGCCAGATTGTCGGCGTGCCGCTTTTCGGCGGCCAAAAAGTCGGCCGACGTTTTATCGACATCCTTCGTCGCCTTTGCGTAGTCGGCATTTTCCTTTTGGATCGCCAATGTGCGCTGCTGTAGCGGCGTCGCATATTGCGGGTTGTTGATGTACGAATTGACCGCAACCGCCGCGTCGCCGCCTGCTGCGCGCTTCGCCTGATCCGAGGCCGCCGTCTTCTGGGCGGTCTGCACTTTCTGAATAGCCGCAACCTGCGCATTCGCAGCGTCGAGTTGCGCCTGCGCTGATCCGGTATTGCCGAACGGCATAGATTTGGCTTGCGCAAGGTTTCGCTGAGCATCTGCTTGATCCTTCAGCGCGGTGGTCAACTTCTCAGCGTTGGTCGCGGCCATACCAATCTGGTTGAGCTGGTTAAGCTCCCACGTCGCGTCATCCTTCAGGAAATTCCAGAGCCGCTGCACGTAGCCCAAATTCTCATCAGCGCTCGCCTTGAAGCGCTGATGAGCCTCGTCCATCCCCATGAGTATGGATTTGTAGGCCGACGCGCTATCACCTGTGCGAACATAGTTTTCGATGACGTCAACCTGCGCCGCCGAAAACGTATGGTACTGAGCCTGCAAATCCTCGAGAGCCTTCTGCGGATCTTCAGAGAACTTGATCATGGCTTCGGCTGCCTTTTCAGCCGAAACACCAGTATCAGAAGCGAATTCTTCCGTTACTTTTGTGGCAAGACTCAACTGATCAGCAGCAATCTTTCCGCTCGCGACCAGCGCCGTCATGGATGCCTGCACAGCAACAATCGACTCGGAGTCGCCTGCGATACTGGACGACATTTGCGCCAGTTGATCGGTGGTCAAGCCGAGATAGCCATTCGTAACCTGGGCCGCGTGCCCGAGGTCATTGAGGGAAATTGCGCCCTTCGCTACCTCATAGACAAAACCCACTGCCGCAGCCGCGGCAAGGCTCAAACCGATGCCAGCCGGAGAGAGTAATTTGCCCATCAGGTCAATTTTTTCACCGAACACCTGAACCGATCCAGCCAGATTTTTCCAGTTGCCCTGCGATGCTTCATGGGCCATCACGAGCAGTTCGCGGCGCGCGCCCGCGGTCTTGATGCCCATGCCTTCGACAGCTTCGCCGTTGGCGGACGAAGCGCTCTCGACCGCCTTCAGTTGTGCGATGGACGCTGCAGCCGCTTGCGACACTCCTAGCTGGGCGGCCTTCATCTCGAGAAGATCGGAACGGGTCTTCCCGGCCGTGTCGGACGCACGCGTCAGCGAAGAAATAAAAGAGTTAATGGCGCTCGCACTCGCTTTGCTGCCATTGGCAGCCGCTTCAGCGATTGCCCGCTGGGCGACCACGACACGCTGCGCAGCCTGGTCCTGCGTCTGCATAAACGCAGAAGCGGATTTCCGAGCGGAGTCAAGCTCCGACCGGTATCCACTGGCGTCGGCTGTGACGCGGGTTACGCTTTCATTTGCCACGAGTGCTCGCTTTTATCTCAGAATCAATAGCATCGGCGACCGCTTGGGCTGCCGCCGTCTTCTTCGCCTCGTATGCCGGCCGCTTGAATGGTTTCGCCGCCATTCCGGATCTGCCGTATTCGACATATCGCAGGTAATACGCCGCCTTTAGCCAAGTCACGATGTACGAGGCAAGCTTTCCGGTAACCGATTTCTCGGCATCGTATGCAACCACTAAGGCTTTCTCACCAGCGCCGGTGTCACGCGGAATTCGCAGCTTTTCTTCGGCGAGAAAAATATTCGCACCCGCCAATGCGGCCTTTCTCAATGTAGATTCGCTGACTGCCGCGTCAAGCGCATCAATCTGCTCTGTGAGTGCACCAGGATTGGTAACTTGGAACGCTTTAACCATCGGTCGACCTACCGAAAAGTGCGGCACGAATCATCTTCGACTGTGCTTTTGCGTCCCCCAGCAAGATTGGCTCAGCGACCACTTCCAGCTCCGCAGTTTTTAGCCACGGCACAACATCCGCAGGCCCAAACGGTTTGCGCGCCTTTTTGGTATCGCGATGCACGTTGTACGTCGCTGCCGTGATCAGCCCGCATCGTAGATCGTCCATTTCGGCGGTAAGACCGTCGATGCCCGAAAAAGCCATCCATTCGACGAATTCGGCGCTGTCAATCTCGTTCTGACAGCGCCTCACCGACATTTTTAACTCGCGGGCGAGTCGGAACCAGAAGAGCCGCTCGGGGCGGCTTCGGAGTTTTTTTCCGCAGTCTCCACCGCTTTGGCGCCGAACCCATTCAAGCGCTCCGCTACATTGGCAACGCGAGTCACAACGGCAGCAGACTTGGTACGCAGCGCCTCCATGTCCGCGACCGTGAACAGAGGCGCTCCGTCTTCGCCAACAGCGGTGGCGACGAGCAAACTATTATGGAAATAGCTGATCGACTTGTCACTGGCAGACATCTGTCCTTGAAATGCGTCGCGCGCGGCGCCACTCATTACCGTGATCCGCACGGAGCCGCCCCACTCCGGCACATCCACATCTTCGGCCGTCAGGTCATTCGCCGAGAGAATCTGTTCGCGTGTCAGCATATGGTTACGCTCCGCCGCCGACCGGCACGTCCGTGACCGGACCGGTAATCGTCATTGCGATCGTGGTTGAAAGGATCGCATCGACGCCGCCCGAGAGCGGGAACGTCTTCACGAAAGCCGAGAAGGTGGACGACGTCCCATCGGGCAGCGTCAATTTGTAGGTCTTCTTCGAACTGGCTTTTTGCGATGCCTTCATCGCAAGTTGACCGGGGTCGGCCATATTGACGTTCACGTCGATCGAAAACGATCCTTCGTCGATCAAGCCCAAAAGCTTTTCCTTCGCGGTCGAGTCGAGATCGGTCGCGTCGAGTTCGGTCGCAGAACCGTCGAACCCGGTGAACGATTTGACGTTGGATACTTTCGTCCACACCGGAACCTCGTCCGTGCCGGTGTCGTTGATCGAGAAGGCGCTGCCTTGAGCGCTAATTGCGGAGCTGGTCATGGTTGTCCTCAGACGTTGAACCAGATTGAGACATCCAGGCGACTGCCGTAGAGCTTGGTGTCGGACTCATAGTCGGGCACTGGCGCGCCGATTGGTGTGCCGAGCACAGGCGCAGCAGTCATCGCCTGACGGATTTCCTGCATGATCGTTGCCGCCTCGGCGCGTGTGGTCGACCACACCGCGATCTGCATGCGGCAATTTTGGAGAGTGTCGGGCCCGTCAAGAGTGGTTTCATCGACACCGCCGACACCCTGATAGACGATGTACGGCTTGACCGCTCCGGCCGGCGCGACGTCCGGATAGACGCGGCCGTCGGCGAGAGCGGCGAGCGCTGCGTCGACGATCGATTCAGCACTAGCCATCGTTGCTGCCCTCGACGCACGCCAGATCCGTGTATTCACGCCCGGCATAGTCCGGCAACGGCTTCTGGACGTTGAAAATCGCTTCGTCGACCGGTTGCCCGCCGATGAACATCAGCAACACCACGCGCATGCTGTTGTCGAGGTCTGTGCGGAACCGGATGCGGATGCTCGCCGTGGCCTCGCCAACATCGCTATCAGCGAGCAGTGTTTCCTTGCCAGTGAGCATCTTGACGTTCGCCCATACCGTCGCGAGTGGCGCCCAGCGGGTCGGATCGTTGAGCGTGCCCGCGCCGACGCGCTGGTCGATGCGCACGCGGCGGTTGAGATCACCCGCGCGCATCAGACACCCGGCACGATTCGGTGCGGCCGCAGCAGCGTCCGCGCGTTGAACGGCAATTCGACGACGTGTCCGAGAGCGGAGTCCTCGCGATTCGAATACAGTTCGGCCGTTGTCTTGAGAATCGCCGCCTTAATCGCGCCGTTGACGACCATCGGATAGTCGCCAGCAATCCCCGCGGTCACAGCGATATTTAACGAATCCTGATCCTCGAACACCTGGCGATTCAGATAATCGACTGCCGACTGCGTTGCGCCGTCGAGAAGCGCCTGCACGATCTCATCCTCGACGCCGGCGTCCTGCCGGAGAAACCCGAGCGCCAGAGTGACATCAACGAGCGCCATGGATTACTTGGTCGCCTTGGTCGCCGCGACCGGCTTCTCCGAACCTTCCAACGCACCCATTTCCTTCGCTCCGGCCTCGAGCTCGGACGGGCATTCGTCGCCAGTGTCGAACTGCTTCGGGTAGATCTCGCCTTCCGGCACGCCGCGGAACGGCTTGATGAACTTCGGCATATCTGCCTCCAAAAAATGGGGCGCCACTTGGGCGCCCCTAAGCCACACGCTACGGAGATTCGTTGTCGCTTACGCGCTCACCGCGACCTTCATCGCGCGCATCGGTTCCGGGTTCAGCAAGCCACCGCCGACGCGCTTCGTCGTGTAGAACAGCACGTACGGCTTCGCCGTGTACGGATCACGCAGCACGCGCACACCGATGCGGTCGATGATCAGGTACGACTGCTGGAAGTCGCCGAACATGATCGGCGTCGAGTTGGCTGCCACATCCGGCATGTCGGGCATTTCGGTGACCGGGTAACCAGCGAGCGTTGCCGGCTGGCCTCCGACATACGAGGGCTGCCACAGATAATTGCCTTGGCCGTCCTTCAGCTTGCGCACGGAGCGCTGCGTATTACGGTTCATCGTGAACCGCGCGTTGCCGGTAAATGCGCTCGGCAAGTCGTAGATCAGGTCGATGATGCCGTCCGACGTGATGTCGGCCGCCGCACCGCTGTTCACGACTTCGATCGCGCCGAACGGATGCACCGCAGCGTTTGCGCCGCCGGCAATGTAGGTCAGGATGCCGGCGGGCTTCTTCGAACCATCGCCCGAGACGAACGCGAGGCCTTCCTGCTTGGCGAACTCGGTCTGCACTTCGCCTGCCAGCCAGGTTTCGAGGTCGATCTCGCTGTCGTCGAGAATGCCTTGGGTTGCCGCAGGATTGGCATAAATTTCGCCTTGGCCGAACGCGAGCGACGCGAACGACGCCGTGTTCGTCTGCGGTCGGTTGTCGGTTTCGCCGACCCAGCCACTCGACGTACCGCGCATGTTGAACAGCTTCGAGAAGCCTGCCTTCGATACCGACTGCACCTGGCAGATTTGGCGCATCGGCGAGACGAGAACGAGCTTGCTCGTGATGGTGCGGTCCCACTCGACCGGCGTAAGATAGCCGCCCTGCTCGTCAGCACCCTTGTTGAGCGATGCATTGATGTCGCCGCGCTTCACGTGGGCCTTGAACGCGTCGGTGTATTCCGGATCGCGCAATTGCTTGCTGCCCGCGCCCATCTGCGCGGCGGCCATCTTCACGTTGGTTTCGTCGATGGCCTTCTGAAGCGAGTCCAGATCACCGCTGATTTTCTCGACTTTGGCCGTGATGTCCGATGTCGGCAAACCAGCCTTGACCGCGTCGAGCTGCTTCGTGTGTTCGGTCTTGTACTCGGCGAATGCCTTCTGAAGGTTTTCGATGAGCGCCTTGACTTCCGGAGCACCGGAGTCCGCGCGCACCGCGACGATGCCACGCGGCACGAAACCGAGCGATGAGCCCAAAGTAGCCGCGATGGCGGCGATCAACAGATTTTTGCTCATGATTTAGCCTTGGATTGCGTTGATGAGGTTTTGCAGCGACGCTGTAACGTCTTCGCCAGCGCTCGGCATGGCAGGGTCTCCGACAGCGCTCGGCATGCCAGATAAAAGGGATTTGATTGCTTCACGGCGGGTGGAGCGGGAGTAGCCAGCCTTCGCCATCGACGCCTCGACAATGGCAAGTGTCTTCCGCGTGGCCGACGACGATGTTTGCGTCTTGCTGACTTCGGTGCTTTCGATCAGGCCGGTGGCAAAGCCTTCGTTCACAGCCTGATCGGCGCCGATCCACGTTTCCTTGTCCATCAGATTCGCGGCGTCGTCCTGGGTGATGCCCGCGCGCTTCGCGTAGAGATTCGCCATTGCGGAGTCAAATGGTTCGAGCGTCTGCGCTGCTTGCGCGAGATCGTGCCGGTTGCCAATCGCCACGGTCCACGCGTTGTGGATCATGAAGAACGAGCCTTCGCCCATCAGAATCTCGTCGCCGGCCATCGCGATCACCGACGCGGCCGACGCCGCAAGGCCGAGCACCTGCACAGTGACCTTGGCCTGATGCTGACGCAGCAGGTTGTAAATCGCAACGCCTTCGAAGAAATCGCCACCCGGCGAATTCACATTCACCGTGACCGCCTGATTCGCGCCAATGCTACGAAGCGCGGCTGAGATGCGGGTCGCCGTCACGCCGGTGCCTTCCCAGTTGTCTCCGATCGTGTCGTAGATCGAGATGGAAGGTGAACCGTCGTTCGCGGCGCGCACCTCAGGCTCCCAACGTTCCAGCGCATCCGGACGCATATCGAACTGCGCGGCGCCCAACCGGAAATCAGCGCGAATCTCAGGCAGTTGCAGGAGGCTCATCGCCGTTCCCCTTCGGTTTCTGTGTCATTGGGTTGCGCAGCGCGTCGGTCTGCGGATCATCGGACTTCGGCAGGTCGGACAGTTCGCGAACCTCGTTCTGCGACATCCAAGGCGCCTGACCGCCCGAGCCAAGCGCTTTCGAGAAGAACGACGCCTGATCGTTAAGCGTGCCGCGAAGCAGCGCGCCCTCGTTAAATTTGAATTGCTGCATGCCGAGCTGGTTGTCGGGAATGAAGCTGCGCGCGGCAGCTTGCTCCCACGACACAAACCAGTGCGCGAGACCATACTGGATGAAGAAAATCGCGAGCTGCTCAATGCCGCTGCCCCAGCTCGTGTCGTCCATCATCAGCAGCGGCCGCGGCACGCCGTACATGCGCGCAACCTCTTCAATCTGGTGGTTGCGGGTTTCGATCTGTTGCGCTGATACCGCAGTAATCGAGAACTGCTTTGCCGTGCCGCCTTCTTCGATGAGCATCCAGCTACCAGCGTTTTCCGCGCCCGAGTAGTTATCGGCGAGCGATTCCTTCATGCGTTTATAGGCATTGTCGGAAAGCTCTTTCGGGATCTCGATCGCACCGCCGGCCATCACGCCGGTGCGAAACGTGCGCGACGCCGCGCGCTCGGCCTGCTCGGCGAGTTCCAGCGCTTCGCGTGAAAGCTTGATCCGCGAAACTCCGTTCACGCCGTCGAGCGACAGGTCACGCAGGTGGAACACGTCGCGCGCGCCGAGCGTAATCTCGTCGCCGCCAGGTGTTCCGTATTGATATGAGATCTGCCACGTGCTGGTGAGTGTCGGTTTCACAGAGCCGCGATCCATAGGAATCAGCCGGATGGGTCGATTACCGGACCAGATCACGCGCGCAAAGGACTGGCCATCCAACAACGCGCGCAACTGCATGAGGCTCTTGAATTCGATTGGCGTTTGCCAATCGTTCGGCTTGTATTTGAGCAATCGGTGCGCAGGGTTATTGGTCTGCACCTGCTTTTTTTCGTCGCTGCTCTGGAGGTTCAGCGGCAACATGCCGATCGCTTCGGAAATCAGGGTGACGCAGCGCAGGACCGCCATGTTGCGCAGCGCTCGCATGCCACGCGGGTCGTTTCCGTCGATCTCTCCGCGGCGAATGTATTCGAGCAGGCGAGGATCGTCCAACCCGGTGAATGTGTCACCGCCAGAAGACAGTTCAGCCCGCGGACCGGGTGGTTGCGGCAGACGAGTTTGGGCCTCCGGCTGATGTCCTCGCCGGAAGAAATCGAACAAACTCATTCACACCTCAAAGGAATCGAATACCGCGCGACTCGTAGACAGACGGCCCTTGAGCCGGCGGATTCAGTGCCATCAGCGATACCGCGTCGAAAATTGCCATGAGCGGGTCGATCTTGCCCGTCCCACTGGCCTGTTTGGTGATGTTTACGGCGTTGCCAACCGGAACGACGCGCGCATTGCCAACGCACCAGGCCATCATGCGTTGACCGCCGTGAATCAGCGTGCCGTCTGGCTTGTCGCCACCATCTTCTGCGCGCCGACCACTTGAGGCAGCAACGCGCCGCTCGGTCGTCTTGATCGCGCCTGACAGTTTCCAACCCTGCGAGATACCGATTACCTTGTCTTCCGGCACCTTCGCTGCGCCGAGCGCGTCGAGCACGCCACCGATGCCAGCCGGGTCCGCGCCGACCTTGTCGAGCAGTCCAGCCTGGTGAATCGTGGCGACAATCTGCGCAACGTCCTCGACGTCGTCACCGATCTGATCGACAACAGTCAGATCACCCTCTTTCTCGAAGTCGCGAAGTGTGTCCGCAATCTCCTTGCGGCGCTCGAACACGGACGGATGCGCCCATGCATGTGTCCAGGCGAGCCAGTTGCGCGTGCCACGCTCGCGACCGACGACGGCCAGACCTAGCAAGTCGTCAAGGCCGCCGCCGTCAATTCCGACGTCGATAACCTCGCAGCGCTCGATCAATTGCTCGAGCGTCAGGCTCGGCACCAATGCGGCGGCTTCCCAAAATTCGGCACCAGCCCATCGATCGCTGCGCAGCGCGAGCCCGATTTCAACGTTAGCGTGCTTCGCGAGGAAGCCGCGAAACGACTCTTCGCCGCCCTCCCGCGCCTTGCGAAACTCGCGCTCGAGATACGCCTGGTCCACCGAATAGCCGAAATTCGGATTGACCATCGATAGATTTTCGACCTTCAGATGCTCTTTGCTCTTCACCATTTCTGGTGGGTGCTCGAAGATCACCGGCACGAAGCACGGATCGTGGATCTTGCCGTCGCGGACATCGCGCGCATACCGCAGCTTCTGCAAGAACACGCCCGCAGGCGGATCATTCGATTGCGTCGTCAGGTAAATCACGAAGCCTTCGGGCCGTGACGCCAGACCGCCAGTCGCTTCGCGCAACATGTCTTCAGCGTTAGGCTGCTTTCCGAACAGCCAAAGTTCATCAATCAGCGTGCCGACGCTCTTCTTGCCGCTCACGGTGTTCGCGTCGGCAGCGACGACCTTAAGCGCCGCGCCGGTTACCCGGTGCGTGATCGTCTTGATATGCGTCTGCACCTGGAAGAGCTCGTCGAGTTCTTCCTCGTGCTTCACCATGTCGCGACTCGGCGCGAAGCTGTTGTTCGCGACTTCGATCGTCGGCGCCAGAATTGCGTACTCGGCAGACTGGCGCCAGTTGAGGATCATCGCGGTCATCATGATCCCGGCAGCCAGCGTCGACTTGCTGTTTTTTTTCGGGATACACACGAACCACTCGGTGATCAACCGACGACCGCTGTCCGGGTCGTATGCGCCAAAGATCGACGCGACCAGATCGAACACCCAATCGGCGCACGACTCGCCGAACGTGGGGCTACCCGGCGCATCGACGATCTTCAGTTGCTTGAAAACTTTGAGAGCCTGCTCGGCTTGCTCCGGAAAGATGGGCGGCGGAATGATCGAGCGGCCGGCACGGAGTCGCTCGGGCCAATCCGGACATGCAGTCGACCATTCCATGCGCTATTTCCGGTTGTTGACGACGAGCTTCGGTGTCGGCAGCCCTGCAAACTTGCTCGCCGCCTTCTTCGCGGCTTCGCCCTTCGCATCCTTCTTGCCTGTTTCGCCGACCTTCGCATGCACGAACGGCAGCAGCGCCTTTGCCGCGTCGACACGCAGTTTTGGCTCGGTGCGACCGTCATTCATGGCGGCGATCAGGAAAGCCTTCGGGTCGCTAAAGCTCGTCATCGCATACGGATCGAAATCCGGCGGCGGAGATCGGTCGGCAGCAGGTTTTGCCGCCGGCGCGGGCTTCGATTCCCGTTGAATCCGGTTCGCTGCAAGATACAGAGCGACATCCGGGTCTTTAACAAGCCGCGATCCGGCCGCCGACGCCGTCGCGGCGCTGTAACCTGCGGCGATTGCCGCGTCTTTATTGGCTTTGCCGGCCAAAACAGCGTCGGCGAAAAGCCTTTTTTTCGCTGTTAAAGCCATTAACAAAATCCTCAAAAGGGAATTTTTTCTGCGCGTGCGGGAACGGTCGGTCTATGCAATTTTTACCTATAGACTTTCGATACCCCCACCGATTTGAACGAATTACATCGCCCTCTCGGCGCGTGCCTTCTCGCTGTCGTGATGCGGCTTGCAAAGGGTCTGCACGTTGGTTAAATCGAGCCTCAGCCGATCATTGCCTCGGTGCGGCACGATGTGGTCGCCGATGTTGCCGAGCGGCTCGGCAACGCCGCGAGCCGCACACGCAAGCACGACATCAGCAGGTGGCATGCCGAGCATGCCGAGATCGCGCAGGCAGTAAGCGCAGTGCGGATGCTCGGCGAGATGCCGACCCCGCAGCTTCTGCCAAGCATAGTCATAACCGCGAGCAGTGCTGCTGGTCTTGCCAGAACGCCAAGACGGCGCCTCCACAATTGCGACTCGGCTTGGCATCGTCTGCAAGCGAGTCGGCAACGTGCGAAGACGCGGCATGTCGTTGGTTAGGCGGCGACCGGATACAGCGCAGCAAGCGCCGCGTTCGTGCCGACCTGCACTTGCTCGACCGACAGCGATGCATCGATCGACTTCAGCGCGAGCGCGATCTGCACTGCGGTGTTCACGTTGTTGCCGGTCGTTGCCGGCGCTGTTGCGGCTGCGGGAGTGCTCATGTTCGATCCTGAGAATTGTTGCGCCAGTTCGGCGGAAATGGTGTATTGCCCTGCGATGCTTTCAGCCCTCAGCACGTCCGCCTTGAACACGGCTTCGATTGCCTCGGCGCGCGGCTCGATCCCACTGATATAGGCAGCGGCTTCGGTCTCAACGGCTGACGTCTCGCTCTTGAACCACGAGGCGATCTTCTGGATGATGGCTTTGAGGTTCATGGCTCAGAGGTAGAATCGTTGAGCCGGAAGGGTTGGCACAACAAAAAGGGGAATCGATATGCGTCATCTCGCGGCAGCATTCTTGCTGCTCGTCAGCATTACCGCGCACGCGGAACTTACCGGAACAGCCTACCTAAATAAGAGCCACGAAGACCCGGCGCTACAAGCGTATGTTGCGGGCTTGTCACAGGCCTTCGGCTGGGCGAACGTCTCGTTGCACAGAGCAAATAAGGAAATGTTGTTTTGCGTTCCGCCGGCTTTGGCACTCAACAACGAAAACGTCTATTCGATTCTTGATCGATATATCGCCGAAGACCCAACGAGTCGAGACTACCCGCTTGGCATGATTCTTCTTGAGGCGCTCAAGAAAGCGTTTCCGTGCAAATGAAAAAGCCCGCGAGGCTTTCACCTGGCGGGCTTATTTGATTCGTTTGGGCGCGACTCTGCCCTCAGGCGAGATTCTAGGACAGTCTCGAAAAGTTTACAAGCGGTTTATCAGGCCTTTCGCAAAGAGCGCTGGCCGCATCGTTGCCTTTGCCGACGCATAGTCAGCATCCTGCGTCGCAGGGCTGCGCGGGTTCTTGAACACCTGCGAGCCAGCAATGAAGTTGCGCATCGCCGTCATCACCGCAACTCGGTGTTGGACATTTAGCGTGAGTACAATCGGCTCGACCGCTTCGCCGGCGGTGGTCAGTAATTGATAGTCGACGACCTCCGATAGATCGTCATAGTCCATCCATTGATTGCTGATTCTGAAATCACGGCACGTCGAGTCCGCCCCGCTGTAGCCGGCAACAGGACGAAATCCCTCACTCCACTGGTACCAATTGACAAGCACCGCATCGATGTCGTCCATCGGGAGATCGTCGGCGTCAATGGCATCTATCGTCATATTGGTTTGCCTCTTTCCGTATTGTTCGCAACGGTTGCCGTGCGTATTGCCTACTGCGCAGATGGTTTGCATGGAGCCATGGATACATAGGTTCGTTCGTGCGGACAGCCTGAGCGGGTCGGCTGTTCTGTGGCGACCATCACGGCAAGCGGGTCTCCGTACGCGACGCGGGGACACGCGATCAAGTGCCCTGCTCCGGCTTGATCAATCCACCGGCGATCGCTTCGGCGACACGCAAACGGCAGACGGCCACCAAAGGCAGCTCGTCGCGGTACAGGTCGTGAAAATCGGGATTCATCTGCGCTTCGGCGATCCACATGCGCCGCGTGCCGCCGCCCTTGCTGCTGATCTCGTCGAGCGGATAAAGTGTGTAGCGCTGGCGGTATTGAATCGGCGCGGTAATAACCGGGTTCTGTGTCGGCTGGTAGAACTGGTGGCCAATCGTCTCGACGTCGATGCGGCAGTACTCCATGCCATTGGCCTTCACAACCTCCGCTCGGAATCCTTCGGCACGCGCTACCCAGCAATCAAGATTCGCTCCGCTCAGTTCGCTCACTCTCATGCAACTTCCCTCACATCCCATTCCCGATCGCCGCTTTCGATAAAAGCTCGCAGCGAATTCCGGTTATCTTCGAAATAGACGTGTGTGCGATAGATCCCGTCACCGATCCACGAGAGGTCACCGGGAATAAAGCCGCCACGGTGGTGCTCCGGAACCCACACGTCGGCCAAAATGCGCAGCGGGCCGGTGTCATGATCAAGGCGCGCGATCCGATAAACCATCGTCGAAATCTTCTTCGTTTTCCCGAACCGATGAAACAAGCCTCGACCGTTCTTGCGCTTGTAGAACCCAACACCGTCCGGGATTGGCACCAACAAATTCATTCAGCCTCCAGTAATTTCAGTCCCATCTTTCGCGCTCGCTGCGGCTCCCAGCGCGCCAGCGCATCGTCGAATGCCGCGCATTTTTCTTCCCACAACCCATCCGACCGATCCAGCCATTCGTGGCACTTCGCGCAACCCGGCACCGTGAACCAATGCTTCGCCTTCAATCCGGCCGCCTTGCCGTGCTTCGACTGGTTCGAATGACAGTCGACTACTGTCGGGTCTGCCCAATCTGTCCACGGACACGTCACATTCAAGTAGCAGGGCTCGCCTCGGCATGCCGCCAGATACTTGGAGCCCTCCGCGATCGTGACGCGCTTCCGCTTCGGCTTAATTGCACGCATGCGCACCAGCGTCTGCGTGTTACGGTCGAGCTGCTTCTTGAACACACCTGGATCGGGCCGCCTAAACCCGGTGCGCTTCATCGGCGCTGAACGCTTCACGCCGAAGCCCAATCGATACCGACGCAAGCGACTGCCGCGCGCGAGAGCACCGGAAAGTCACCAGTCAGACCGACCAAATGGGCGGCGTCGTAGACACGCAGACCCAGATCGCGGGCAAGGTTGTGCTCGATCGCTGCACCGGGCGACTGCGCCCAGCCTGGGAGCACCGCTACACCGTCGCAATCGACCAACTGCTTGATGTCAGCGCGCATGCAGTCGAGCCACTCGGCATTCGTATCAGCGTTGATCTCCGCTGGATTCACAATCTCGAACCCCAGCGCGCGCAGCCGCGCGGTCTCGGCATGGAACAGCGGAAAATTTAGTTCCGGATAGCCCGTCATCGGACCAGCGATGTAAAGCTTCATGCGGTCGCCCTCCCGGCGTTGACCATTGCATTGAAAGAGCGCACTACCAATGCATCGGCACGCGGCCACCAGTCATCCCACACTGGCGGAACGAAGTTCGGCAACGGTGGTGGCAACGGAGGTACAGCCAAAGGCCGATCATTTACGCCCAGGCTTGACCGGGAGACGACACGCTTTACATTCGAGCCGCCGGCGCGACTCGGTTCATAGCGTGCGATGAGCCACCCTCCATTCACCAACGCATTGACCGCCACCAAGGCGTTTTTGTAGGTGAAGCCCAGCCCTTCGGCGATCTGCGAGTGGTCGAGCACGCCGCACTGCTCGACCAATTTGCAAATTCGGATCTTCGTCGCATGCATCACGCGGCCTCCCTGAATGCGTGGCCGGAGTCAATCCGGCGATGCACTTCGGCGAGCGCGGCGATGATCGTGGACTTAGGGACGATCGCCATTTGCGAGTCATGCGTCTCGAGTGCCATCTTTA
Source organism: Paraburkholderia sp. BCC1884 (assembly GCF_900996225.1). GTDB lineage: Bacteria > Pseudomonadota > Gammaproteobacteria > Burkholderiales > Burkholderiaceae > Paraburkholderia. The sequence goes on from NZ_CAAJGL010000156.1 coordinate 262,862, forward strand.
CGTCGAGCAGCGCATCACCATCGAAACCCCAGCGCCCAATCTGTCGAGCGCGGTCACGCGTGCGCACGGCTCCGTCGAGTGCATCCTTGATGATCATGATTTCCAGAGCCGCGAAGCCCATCTCGGCGAGAACAAGTGCGATGTTCAACGCACAGACGACAGTCGACCAATGCTCTTCCGTGCCGCGTCCGCGAATCATCTCGTCGAGCGCAACGTGGTATGCAATGCCCAGGTCGGTTGTCTGGTTGATGTCCATCGGCGTTCGGCGCTCGATCACGTCGAGACCAGCAGTTCGGCTGACGACACGTGGTCGGTACGCTTTGCGGGGTTTCTGGCTGCGGCTCATCAGATTTCCTTGACGGTGATGTCGTACTTTTCCAGCATCTGCTTACGCTTCTGGATGTACGTCCGGTTTTTACGCGTGGCGATCGACTTGACGTCCTCGACCACCGGTTTGCCGGTTGCCGCGACCTCGTAAACGAAGTCGGCGACATACTTCGACGCGCGCTCCCATGTGCCGTCGTCGCGCTGGCGGCGCTCGGTCAGCACGAACGAAACTTGCAATCGAAGGTCACGGATTTCGCCGGCCGCCTGCAACTGGATCAGGTGAAACCAGCGCGAGCGCTCTTTCTGGCTGTCAAACTTGATGCCGTTGTGCTCGCACTTCGTGTTCCGGTATTTCGCTGGTTTCTTCGCGGTGGCCGTCGCCGCATGCGGCTCGATAGCAAACGGGTCGTAGCCGTCAGCGATCTCGTCAAACTCGCTGTTTGGCTGCGCGCCGAATTTGCGAACCAACGCGCGATGATTCGAGTCGCGACCGACGCTGATGTCTTCGCGGATGCGAGCAGTGCCGACGATCGTCGCACCTGTTCGGACTACCATCGGCCAGGGTGCACGCTTGGTCACGCTGCCTCCGCTTGCGCCTTCTCGCGCGGAATATCGTTGAAGTAGGCGTACAGAGCCTCGTAGCGCTCTTCGCTCTCGCGGCCGACCGTGCGCAACAGGTCTTCCATCCATTCGCCTGGGCCTGCTGCGCGGCAGACCTTTGCCTTGAACTGCTCGAAGAATTGGAACTTCGCACGGTCGATACCGAGTCGCGCGCCGCGAGCCACATAGCCGCTCTCCGTCTTCCACCAGTCGGCCGGAGCACCAGCCTGCCCACCAGCCGATTGCGTTGCCGCCTTCACAGGGAACAGCCCCGTCCACCCGCGCAGCACGGCTTCATCAACGGTGACTTCGGGGCTTTGGCCAGCGGCAGCGAGCAATTCAAGCTTCTTGATCGACACGCGTGCCGCCGGTCGCGTCCAAGGCGCGTCTTTGCTTTTTGCCTCGCGGTGTTCGCACCATGCATCCCAGACGGCGAACGGGATGGCCGCAGGCAGTTCGATGTTCAGAAGTTCGGCATGCAACGCAACTCGCGGCGCACGCCGCGCAGGTTGACGGTTCAATGACGGTTCCTTTGATGGTTCTTTACGGTTAGGCGGCACCTGGTGCGGGGGTGTGCCGCATTTGCTGCGGAGGTCAGACGCATCTGCTGCGGGGGTGGGTGCATCTCCTGCGCCGGTGCATTCGGTGCGGGGGTGCATTTCCTGCGGGGGTGAATATGCTGCGGGGGTCAACAGATAGCTGGTGTGGCGACCGTTCGTCCGGTTCGCAGTGACGATCTTCGCCGATTCGAGCCACTTGATTGCGTTCTGGACCGCGCGTTCAGATGCGCAGATACGCTTCCCGATCGTTGCGATGGACGGCCAGCAAACGCCCTGGTCGTTTGCATTGTCGGCGAGCGAAATCAACACAGCCTTTTGCGCCAGCGACATACCTTGAAGCGGCCAGCACGCCGACATGATCATCGTGCTCACGCGGCCACCTCAACCGGCAAGCCAACTATGTCGTTGCTCTGGCCTGTCGCAACGCACTTGCGAGAGCCGCGCACGATAAGACGCTCCGCCTTCAGAAGCGAATTCACACGGCCGCAGACGCTGCCGAGACGCATGTTCGTGCGGTCTGCAATGTCCTGCCGCGTCAACGCCGTTTCCGGCAGCGCGAACAGGTCCATGATGACTTGCTTCTGGGTGCGCTTGGTGTCTTCGTCGAGCGCGTCGTGAGCAGCCAATTGAGAGAGCTTGGAACGCATTAGGACACCTTCCGCAGTTGGTCGTATTGAACGGCTTCCCCGGTTGCCGTGAGCGCAGACTCAACGACGCGCAGCGAGCGCTGCTTTACTCGAATGTCCTCGACCAGGCTACTGCGCAGGCGCGGAAGCTCACCCGGATCGACTCCATCCAGTAGGTCAGCGGCATCTGACTCGGTGCGGTGGTTGGCGCGCATGATCGTTTGCACGAGCTCGTGTGCATTGATCTCAGCGTCGGCGTCGTGGTGGCGCGCGCGGGCCGCGCAATCGATCTGCGCCAACACCTCGTTGAGCAGATCGACCCGGCGCTCGAGCGGCAACGCGGCAAGAATCGAGTTTTCGAAATTTGCCGGCATCAGGTTATTGTCTTTCGACTCGTCGTCGAGCCAACGCCAGATGCGATCAGCGTGGTTCTTCTGCGTCGTGTAGATGTCCGCGCCCTTGTCAAACACGATCACGCCCGACAGGTGGCCGCCGATACGCTCATGCGCCGCGACGATTTCCGCAGCAGCCGTCTCGCGGCTCCAAGCTTGCGACTTGCGCCATGCTGCGACGTGGTCGCGGATGATGTGGATTCGGGACTTGTGCGAACTGTCTCGCATGATCTGTCACTCGTTAGTGGCTAAAGTGCCAATGTGCGATAAGGACTACTAAAGCTACGCACGTGACACAGGGAGAAAAAAATGAAAACGCTACGGGAATCTTTCACTGGCGCCGCACCCGATGGACATGCGGCAGTTACTTCCTTGCTTCTGTTGGTTGCGCTGCAACCACTTTCAGCGCCTCAAACTGCTTTACCAGTTCCGCCCGCGCCTTCTCGTACTCTTCGGGGTAGCGCGCGTCGCGCACGGCGATCGCGCAAAGTGCCTCGCGAATCTGTTTCTGTTCAGTTGCGGTAAGCGCCATGTCATGCGGCCTTGGAAAAACCGTTACTGGCGCTGACAGCGAAGACGTCAGGCCGTCGCAGTCGGATGCTTGCGGGGATGCCGCGAACTTTCCAGTTGTGGACGCGCTGGGTACCACCCCTCTGAAAACCGAGGAGCTTCGCGACGCGCGCTGGGCCGCCGAGGCGCTCAATCAGGGCCCGGTCGGAATCGAGGGAGAAGGTAGCGGTGTTCATGAGACATCATTAAACACCATGTTTAGTTTTATCGCAAGCAGTTTAAACACGTCGTTGAACAACAAAACGTTTACTTCGGCGACTATTGCGCGCATGCACGCGACAATGGAACGGTTGTACGAAGCCGCCCGCCTCCTTCATCAAATAGAGGGGCCGGCGCAACTCGCCAAATTTTTGAACATCTCTGAACAATTGGTTAATAACTGGCAACGCCGCGGCATCTCGAAAGGCGGAATGCTGGACGCACAAAAGAAAATCGGTTGCAGTGCCACTTGGCTCGAGACCGGCGTTCCACCAATGATGGCCGCCAGCTCACCGCACGCAAGACACGACGCCGGAGCGGCTGATTCGTTGAAGATCGACCGAAAGAAAGGCGTAATCAAAACGCAATCCGACACGGACCGCGATACACTGCCTGCCGGGGAAACATCCGTACATCGGCTTCGCCGCGCCTTGAGTGATAAGCAGGTGTCACCGACGGAGTTGGCGTCCGTAGCAGCCGTAGGCGTCGAGACAGCCGCGCACTGGCTGGGTGGAATTGGCCCCGATATTTCGATGGTTCAAGCCGTCGCGATACAGAATACCTATGGCGTGAACTCGGTTTGGTTGCTCAAGGGCAAGGGAGAGCCCGGCGTGGCCGTACGATACGCGGATGCGTTCGACCCGATCACGGATCTTAAATGGCGCGGCGCGCCCGTCGTGGGGTTTGCTCAGTTGGGCGATAACGGACATTTTGTCGACATCGAATACCCGGTTGGCTACGGAGACGGATTTGTGGCTTCGCCGACCGAGGATAAAGATGCGTACGCACTTCGTTGCGTCGGGGACTCGATGCGTCCCCGAATCAAGGACAGAGAATTCGTCGTCGTGGAGCCGAACCACGTGATCGAGCCTGGCGACGAGGTATTGGTCAAGTCAAAAGACGGCCGGGTCATGGTGAAGGAGTTTCTGTACGAGCGCGCGGGTCGCGTCCACCTGATCTCGGTTAATGAATCGCATGCACCTATTGCGATCGACAAAGACAATATCGAAAAGATGCATTACGTAGGATGGATCGCGAAGCCGTCTGCCTGGCGTCCGGGCTGAACGACACGGTTGCAGCTTAAAAATAAAATCCGGGGGTAGCAATGTTTTTTGTTGTGGGGTGGCTCGTCATCATGCTCATTACGGCTTTGGTAGCCAATTCTAAAAACCGAAGCCCTCTCGCATGGGCATTGCTCGCGATCCCCTTGGGGTTAATCGCGACCGTCGTTCTCGCCTGCAGTTCGAAGCTGCCCGCCGGCGAACAAACAACCATGCCTACCCCGGCGAACTCGATTAAAACCTGCCCGCGTTGCGCCGAGACGGTGAAGGCGGCTGCTCAGGTCTGCCGGTTCTGCCAACATGAATTCTCCGCCCCATCCGCGATGGCCGCGACAAATCTCCCGTGGACCCTTCAAGAGGATTGGGGCGATGGGTTTGGCATCTATGGCTATAAGGGCCAACGGCTCGCCTATAACAAGTCAGGCGTCAAGTGGCAGACCCGTACATTTGATAGTCCGAAGGTTGCAGTAGCGTCCATTGATGCATATCTGCAGAATTAGCATGACCGAGTTTGCGACGATCGACGGTCTCCGAAGGCGTTGATTTGTCGCAGCGGCTTTGAATCGTCCCTGCAAGCCCCATATGATCAATGGACAGGTGATCCAAATTGAGGAAGTGCTGGAGCGCACCACACAGGGCGTTACAGAACCATTCCTCTGTCGCGGCACCAATGGCGTGCTGTATTACGTCAAGGGCCACGGTGCTGGGCGCAAAAGTTTGGTTGCGGAATGGATAAGCGGCTGCATGGCGCAAACATTCGGGATCCCGATCGCGCCGTTTTTCGTCGCTGAAGTGGATCCGGCGATCATTGAGTACGGGCCGCCGCACTATCGCGACCTAGGAAGCGGCTATGTTTTTGCGTCTCAAAGAATTGAGAACGTTATGGAGCTAGCGCGATCGAACATAAAAGATATACCGATGCAACTCCAGTCGGACGTTATTGTTTTTGACTATTGGGTACGCAATCAAGACCGCATCCTGACTGATATGGGCGGCAACCCGAACCTGCTGTGGAATCCGGCCACAAAAGACCTACTGGTTATCGATCATAACCAAGCGTTCGACCCAGATTTTGATTGCGACATCTTTTTTGAAGGTCACGCTTTTTCTCACGCGTGGGATATTGTGTTCGAGGATTTGTTCGAAAGGCAGCGTTACGAGGACCGAATGCGGCGCGCCCTCGGGCAGTTTGAGGACGCCTGCGATAGAATGCCAGACTCGTGGCTCTGGCTGGCCGACGATCTGCCTCTCAAGTTTACCTTTGAGGACGCGCGATCGGTCTTGGCTGAGAGCATTCCCCATTTTTGGAGACGCCGATGAAACATGCTTGCCGATATTCCATCGTGCGCTTCATGCCTTACCCTGAGACGGGCGAGTTCGCGAACGTTGGGATAGTCGTTTTGTCCCCTACCGCCAAGTATTTCGGCTATCGCATGATGGAACGCGTTGCGCGAATAACGGCGTTTTTTGATGAACTCGACGCCAACATATTTCGGAAGGCACGGAAGACGTACGCCGACGAACTGCTCCGCATCGGGCAGTCGATCGAACATGCGTTTGCCGAGTCGTCTCATGGTCCGACGCTTAGCTTTGCAAATTTCGCATTTGGGGAGCTGGTCAAGCCACGCGAAGGTCTCATTTACGCTGACACGGATCGCGTCGTTATGGCCAATGACCCGAGCGAAAAGCTTGTCGAGCTCTTCGATCACTATGTGGGTCGGGCATTTGCGACTAAAGCTTACCAAGAGCGGAGCGTAGAAAAGCGGGTGCACAAGATCTTGCGCGCTGCAGATCTTACCGGGCTATACCAAGAGCACACCCTCGGAGGCTCGGACGCGTACAAGGCGCGCCTGCCCTTCGTTCGCCTAGACCATAACGGTCGCGCGGTTAGGGCCATAAAGCCTTTGTTTTTAGGGCACGATGATCCAAGCCGTCTGTATGACCATGGTTGGGATTGGCTTGGCAAGGTCAAAAAATTGAGGCGCGACAAGACGTTGGTTGGGGATGTGATGTTTGCCGTACAGCCGCCGAATGAAAATTTCGGACCTCGTGCGTCCGCTTTCTCAGAAGTTACTCAGCAACTGCGGGAAGAGGACATCGTTGTCGTGCCGGAAATCGAAGACAGCAAGATCCTTGACTTTGCTACGCGCTGATTAGCAATAACCAGCAAGCCCCGCCTCTGCGGGGCTTTTTTTTCGTCTAAGCAACTCTCACTCGGCCGGCTCAAACGGGGATTGGCTCCCGAACTTCGTTCATTGCCCCCCAAGGTAGCCGCTCGCCCCCTCGATCGCCCCGACGGCCCACCGTATCTGCCAAGATTCGGCGCGAGCACCAGTGCAGAACTAAACATTTTGTTTGACTAGGTTATAAACATAGTGTTTAATTCGTTCATGCACTTACCGCCCTGCCGGGAGAACTTGAATGGGAACACTGCCCGCACCGACGCCGCGCCTCACTGAAGCAACGCGGACGACCAACGAGATCGACTACTTCGCGAACGGTGGCATGTCCGACGCGGAACTCGAACAGTATGCGCGCCGCACCACCAAGCGTCCGCTGCTCTGCTTCGCGATCCTCGCGACCGTACCATTCATCGTTGAAGGTATTTGCCGCCTGCTGGGTGCCTGGTAATGAGCGTGTTCGCTAAGTACGCGAAAGCTTGGGCAATCGCCCTTCTCGTTCTCGCCGTCTATTGCGCCCTCACAACGGCGATCGATGACCGCGAGGCCCGTATCGAACGCTGCAGCGTGGTTCGCTGCTCCTGATCCCGTAAAGACTCACCAATGGAATCAAAAATCGCAATCTGTCTAGCAGTCCTTTTGTTCTGTATTGCCATTGTGGCCTGGCGAGCAGGGCAGGCGGCAAAAAGGGCAGATGCATCAGATCCATATTTGCCGCGTCTGCCGACCGAGTTCGAACACGAATGCGATGCGCACTGCTTTCCGCGCATTGGCGACTAACCCGCAGTTTCTTCACAGCACGGAGTCAACAAATGAAGAAGGTCTTCACTCAAACCTTAATGGGACTGCGCGGCGGCACTGTCGTCAAGGTGGTCACACATGAATTGGACACGCTCGCTGCGATGGCGCGCGACACGGCGACGAAGATTTTGCTTGGATCGCGTAGGTAAGCGACGAACGGATCCCATCGTTCATGCTTTTGGCTGCAAAGCCATCCCTAGGCAGATCCTAATACTAAAGATGCGTGCGAAGCTTGTTTGTGAACTGCTCGGGGGCAACGGCATTCACGCAAGTCTGGAGCCTGATCGAGACTTGCTGACATTCAGTACGGTACGTGGCAAAGACCGCTCGGTGCCGCAGAACAAACGCATCACCCTTAATGTCGCGATCACGTTCGAAAATGAGCGCTGCTTTTATCGCAATACGTCGGAGATGAAGCACAGTCTCCATTTCGCCGAGCGCAACTACTGTGACGACAGGAAACTTCGAAAGCATATCTGCCACGTTGCGAAATTCCATCGCCGCATCGGGATAGATCGTTTGCTCGACATAGTTGGACTTCTCAAAGTTTGCGAGAACGCACATTTGCGCGAGCTCAGCCGCCAGGTGTTGAAGTGCCAAAAGATCTTTTCCATGAGAGATCTGCTCCAAGGCCGCGTTCTCGTGTTTGCCGGTAGCGATTTGGTATCGAGCCACCAAAAACGCACCGATTACAGCAGCAACGGTCCCGATCGCCTGCGCCCACGACGCCCAATCGGATTTGGTTAGATCCCACAGGTTTTGCACGACGACGATGCCGCCAATCGTCAGCATAGCGACAGCGTAACTCCATAGCCACTTTTGCATATTCACCCCGTTTTCTTGATCCTAGCATGCGACATCTATCGCTCAATACGGAACCAGCATTACTCGCAGTCACAGCGACCGTTACTGCTGCGTGCCTGTCCATCGTCGCAGGCTGGCAGCGCGGAGGCTGGGCAACTGAGCGCGCGCTGTGGATCGCCGTCGGCGTCGTGCTGGTGGTTGCCGCTCACCTGCTCCCTGCCCTGTGCCGCTCGCATGGCTGGCGTCTTCGGATTCTCGGTGTCGCGCTCTGGATCGGTTGCATGGCGGCTACCTGCTACGGCCACGCGGTGTTTTTCGTCATGGCTCAAAAGCATGCGGGCGAGATCCGCGCTGCGGCCGTGCCAGTGGTCGAGGCCACCGGCCGGAATCTGGCTGAGATCGCCAACGACCGCGCCGGTGTCGTGGCGCGACTGGCCCGCGTGACCGAGCGGCAATGTCGTGACCGCTGCGCAACCGTGCGGATTGAGCGCGTGTCGCTGACTGCTCGCCTTGATGCATTGAGCGTCGAAGCGGCGGAAGCGCAGCGTGCAGAGGCCGCGCAAGACCAAGCCGCGACCGCGCGCGCCGCGGCGATGGCTGACCCGGTAACGGGTGCGCTGACCGCGTTCGGTCTCCCGGCCGCGCATGCCGATCTGGCCGCGGGACTCGCGTTCGCCGCCGTGCTTGAGGGTGTCGCCTGCTTCGCCTGGCTGCTGGCGCTGAGCCCCGCTGTCGTGACTGAAACCGCGTCGACGCCCGTCCAGCAAGGCAGTAACGCGCAGTCAGTCACGCCAGTAACGGAAGCGAGTAACGCAGTCGCAGCGCCTGAGAACGGCGATACCGAGTCACAAGACGACGTTACCCGCGTGCTGGCAGCGATCGCCGCCGACGTACTGCGGCCGACCGTGAACGAGATTCGGAAATTTCTCGGCTGCTCCCAGACCCGCGCCGCGTCAGTGCGCAAGCAATTGGCCATAGCCAAGGAGCAGCTATGAATCGGCTATTTGAAATCGTTGCTCAGCAAGCCAATGCGGCTACCGTTGCCGATCCCGACTGCTGCACCAAGTTTGGCGACAGCCTTCGCGTAAATCTGGTCTTGGTTTCTGTAGAAGGTGGCAAGCGTGCCGCCGTTCAGACGGCCGGTCGCATCTCCAAAATGATCTTCGAGAGCCTCGTGCGAAATGCAATATTTCTGAACGACGTCGTCGATCGTCAGGGAAAAACGAACGCCGTCGTCTGCGGCTTGGGGTTCAGTTCCAGGCGTGGGGAAGTGGGTCATTTCCTATCTCCGTTTTGCTTCGACGGAATCCTAGCATGAGCGCCGCCTACTACAACGAGATCGACCCGTACTGCGCGCAATGGCTGCGCAACCTGATAGCCGCCGGTCACATTGCCGACGGCGTCGTAGACGAAAGGAGCATTGAGGATGTTCGACCAGACGACCTTCGTGGATTCACCCAGTGTCATTTCTTCGCCGGAATCGGTGGATGGCCGCTCGCGCTTCGACGTGCTCGATGGCCCGATGATCGATCTGTTTGGTCTGGTTCCGCACCGTGCCAACCTTTCTCCCAGGCAGGCGAAGGACTTGGGTTTGCTGACGAGCGGCACCTATGGCCGGCATTCTATTGGCTCATCGCCCAGTGCAGCCCTTCAGAGGTTGTTGGAGAGCAAGTTGCGAGCAAGGATGTCGACGACTGGATCGACCTTGTTCAATCTGACTTGGAAGCCTTGGGTTACGCCTTCGGAAGTGTCCCGTTTCCGTCTTCGGGCGTCGGTGCGCCGCACATCCGAGACAGAAACTACTGGATGGCCCACGCCAACAACTCGCGATCACAAAGACGGCGCCGAGTGCGCGAACGTGCCATTGAATGCGCTACTGGGTCGCGTGGCGTGGCAGGCATCGTGGCCGACTCCCACATCGGCTCTGGCCCACAAGGGCGTGCGCTCAACGGAGGGCGGTATTCGGGAGGCGATGCGATCGCACGGCCCGGATTTGGCGGCAATGGCTTGCTTGGCGAGCTGGGGCACTCCAACAGCAAAAACCTTCGAGGGGAATCCGGAGGCGGCGATTGCTCGAAAGGTGAAATTGGGGATCGGCAATCGGGCGACTCAACTGGGGCATCAGATCGACTACGTGAAGAACTCGCCGGCCCGACTAACGGCTTCTGGCGAGATGCTGATTGGCTCTTCTGCCGGGACGAGAAGTGGCGGCCAGTTGAGCCCGGAACATTCCCGCTGGCTGATGGGCTACCCAAAGGAATGGGCAAGCTCAGCACCGAACAGCGCCGACTGGCAGAACTGGCAGGGCTTGATTCTGCAAGCCTCAAGCGCGCCAAAGCCTACCGAGTTGGAACCCTTCGAGGTTATGGAAACGCAATCAACGTAGAAGCGGCAGCGGAATTCATCCGCGCGGCCGACGAAGCCCTAACCCAATCCTGAGAGAGACGACATGAGCGATACCCGAGAAGCATTCAGGCTTGTTTGCGCAGACATCGGCGCAGTATCGGCCCTGCTTGGATTCGATGAATACCCCGGCGTCGACGAGCTGCTGCGTGCGATAACTAACCTAATCATCCGCGAAACCGGGACTGTGGCGCTGACAGATGAACAGATCGATGCTGTATGGGAGAACACCGACTCGCGAGGAGCGACGTTACGCGAAACACGGATCCGATTTGCGCGGAATTTGCTTGCCGCCGCGCCTGCATACCCCGCCGACGATAGCCAGGCGGCAAGCGACCGGCGCGACGAGATCGAGTACGCGATTCAGGTGCTACGTCAGGTCGAGGCGGGAGACGGTACGTTTGTCGGCCAGTGCACCGAAGCTATCAGCGGCTTGGAAAGTCTGCTCGCCGCTCCCTTTCCGCGCGCCAGCGATGCAGCGCAAGACTTGACGCGCGAATTGCTCGAAACGCTGCAACTGATGGTGAAGCACTTCACCAAGACGCCGTCCACGTTGGCCGATTCACAGGCGCGCGGTAAAGCCCACGAGGTCATCGCGAAGGCATACGCTTCTATCGGCTATAGCACCGCCCAGCCATTCGCCGACGATACCGGGGCGACGCTGACTGCGCTCGATGCCTATATGGTCTGGCCGGATGACGACGGTGAGCAGTTTTTCCATTCTATCGACGATGCCGTAGAAAGCGAGGTCGATAGCGCGTGGCCGGTTGATGTCGAGCCGCCTGCCAACGACGAACTTGAATTGAAATTGCAGTTGGCCAAGCGAATTCAGACCGCGACGGTTCGGATCTTCAACATCACCGAGAACGGTCACGAGTGGGAGATTGTTCCAGCCACCGATACCGGCGTGGTTAAGACGGGAGAGGCGACGTGAAATCAGTCCTCGTTCAGCCATGCCTCGAGGTCAGGATTGAACCGGTGACCCTCGGCCCTCATTTGCAGAAACTCAGCCTTGTCGGCTGCTTCCTGCTCTTCAAAGGACAGCAGGCCTCGCGTCTTTCGAATGGCCGCCGATCGTTGCAGTGCGCTCTGAAGATCAGTGGCGATAGCCGCGACCTGGACGGCCTCCAGATAACCGACTTGGTCGGCGAGGTCTTTGCTGAAAAATTTGTTCATGCCTTCGGTATCGGCGCGAAGCGAAAAAACTTGAGGCTCGCATGACCAACACCAAACACCCAAGGCCACTAGACGCGCGCTTCAGGCGCAGGCTGCGGCGGAGCATCCGCCGGCGCGATTTTTATTGGACGCCGTCCTCCGAATACTTCCGCAGCACCATCGAGCATAGCGAGTTGCTTCTCTTCGATCATTCCGTGCGCCATCGGAGCGTATGCCCCTTTCTTGAGCTGGACGCGGTCGAACGCAAAGCGCCGCTCCTTAGCCAAAGCAACGAGCAGGTTAATGAAAAGCTCTTCTCTGCTTCCATAGAACGCTGCTTTCGACGCCTCTTGCTTAGGCTCTTCCGTCGACAGATGATCGAGATACTCTTTCCACGCGTCCAATACGGCCTGTTCCACCTTATTGCGGAGCGAGCGCCCGACCACAACCCGCCCGTAGTAGGTAAGGTCAATCATATTCAGAGCACCAACATGTTCGCGCGACAGTCGTGCGCCGCGAGTGGCCATCAGCGTACGGAAAAGCCCTTGCTTCCGGTTTTCCGTGTCCTTACTGAGCTCAATCCATTTTTGCGCCTGGACGGCGAAAATCGGCCCAGCGAAAGTCGCAAACGCTATTACCCATTCCCCGGTGGTCATTATCGGTGCCCCTCGATATTAGAGTCGTAAGTATGACCGAAGCAGCACACGAATGATTGAAACCACGCACAAACACTGGGGTGTGACATGGACATCGCGAAAGGCAAGCGAGTGAGCGCGACCGAGGCCGCCCGGATTCTAGGGGTTCCTCGATATGCGATCAGCCGGATCGACCGAGCCGGCGAGATCATCCAGCGTTATAAGCTCGGTCATAAAACGCACGTCTACGAACTCGAATCGCTTTATAAATTCCTCGCATCATGCCAATCGAAACCATTACAAAGGCCGGTCGTCGGCGCTTCCGCTGGACGTTCGAACGCGTCATCGAGGATGAACGCGTACGCAAAACCAAGCTCATCCCTGCGGGAGTTTCTGCGCGGGAAGCTGACGAGCTAGGCCGAAAGTGGGACGCTGAGACCTACGCGATTGCGACCGGAGCTAAGAAGCCGGTTGTAACGATCGGGGAGTGCGTTCGCATCCACGTGAACGACAAGAGCAATGGGTGGAAGGATAGAAAGACGCGCATCCAGGTTCTGGACAAATACTCGCCGGAGTACGAGGACCAGGACGCGCTCGATCTTTACGAATGGTCCGTGCAATTTGCAGGCTATATGCGAGCGGCCATCGATCGGCATGGCATTCCGAAAAAGCCCATGTCGAGCGGGACGATCCACAACACACTCGGGTATCTTCGCGCCGCGATCAAATACGCGCACAAGATCGGGAAAATAGAGCACGACGAGACAGCGAAAATGGTGATCCCGAAACCGAGTGACGAGCGCCACGTGTACAAAGGACGTCGGGAGATGCTACAGGTCGCGAAGGGTTGCGCGAATCGCGAAACGCGAGCGGCCATCCGGGTAGCCTTTTACTCAGGGATGCGTCTCAGCGAGATTCTAAGAGCCGTTCCTTCGCGAGACGGTTACTCGCTGGGCACCTCAAAGAACGGCCGACCGCGCATCGTGCCGATCCATCCGAGGGTTGCCGTCATAGCGCGCCGCGTGAAGTTCACCATCAAGGCGCAGAAGCTAAAGGACGAATGGAACAAGGCGCGCGCGCGAGCTGGGTATCCTGAATTGCGATTCCACGACCTACGCCACAGCGCCGCATCGGAGATGATTAATGCAGGCATCGACCTATACACCGTCGGCGGTGTGTTGGGTCACAAGACGCCAACGTCGACGAAGCGCTATGCGCACCTGGTAACAGAACGTCTGGCTGACGCCGTAGCGAAAATTGGCAACCGACGATAGAGCCCGTGCACGTTTAAGGCAGAAAAACCCACACCCCACCCGGAAACCGAGACTTTCAACGGAATTCAAAAAATCCCTGAAAGCCTTATGGCGGAAGGCAGCCGGAGTCGAACCGACCTGAGAACGACTGACGTCCTCAACTGGGTTTGAAGCCCAGCCGCACCACCGGATACGAATGCCTTCCTACGGTGATTCAAAAAAACGCGTTGCCGATCGGATCAAACCCGATCGAGCCAACGCGTATCCGTGCGCATCAAATGCAGGCCACGGTGGAAACGAGTATAACCAACCCGGTCGAAGAACTCCAAAAGCTGAATCGCCCGCTTTCTCCCCAAACCGGTCGCATCGCGAAACGGTGCGGCGGCCACCGTGCCGTCGTGCTCGAGCGCTTCGGCGGCTGCAATTGCGGCCAGTTCGCGAATCACGTCCTGGTGATAAAAAAGATCTCGCACGACCTGGAACAACTCGCCTTGCCGCGCGAGTTTGCGCAGCAGTAGCCGCATGCGCTCTTCGGGCACTGCATGCGCGGTGGCCAGATCACGCACCCACGGCGGATCGAAACGCCCCGCTTTCACTGCGGGCAGCAACAACGCAGCGAGTGCGCGGTCCGCGTCGTCGAGAGTGACGGCGTGCCCCGGCAAATGCAGCCATGGTCCGCGTTTGACGATCTCACCGCGCGCGGCCGCATCGTCGATTAACGCGCGCCACAACGCATCGTCCACCAGCGGCGCAGCGATGCGTCGCAAACGCGAGGTGTCCGGACCGAGTTCGTCGGGCGAGCGCTCGTGATACTGCGCAAGCGCTGTCGTCAGTCGATTCGCAAGCGTCTGCCACGATGCATCGGCAAGCAATAACGCGTCGTTGCCGGAAAGCGCGACCACGCGCGTGTCGGCGGGCAACGCGAGGGCGTCCGCCGGTCTACCCGTCAACTGTTCCAGCGACGAGCGCAGCACGCCATGCGGCGCTCGGGCGAAGAGCGCATCCAGCGTGCCCGTATCGAGCATGGACTGAACCGCTTCGAGCCAGCCCAGCCGCTCGGGCGAACGCCGCTTGCGCGACGGTCCGAACGGATCGAGCACGTAGCCGCCGCCAACCGTGCGATCGGCCTGTGCATTGCGCACCACCAGGCGATCGCCCGAAACGGCGCAGACGGGCCGCTCGAACACGAGTTGAACCCGAGCGCGCTGACCGGCGGCAAGCGTTTCGCCATCGAGCAAGGCAACATGTGCGACCTGATGCTGGGTGCCCAGATGCACATGCAGCGGCGCCCAATGTTCCAGCGTGAGCGGACAATCGGCGAGCAGCGTGAGCATCACGTCGATACGTTCCGACGCCTGCGATAAACGCGGATCGACGATCCAGTCGCCGCGATCGATCGCGCTCTTTTCAATTCCCGCGAGATTCAGTGCGCAGCGCTCGCCCGCCCTGCCGGTTTGCGCCGGGCGATTTTGCGCATGAATGCTGCGCACTCGCACGGGCTGATTCTCCGGCGCCAGCAACATCGTCTCGCCAACCGACACACTGCCCGACACCACGGTGCCGGTCACGATCGTGCCTTGCCCCGCCAGCGTGAAGACACGATCCACGGCCAATCTGAATAGCCCGTCGCTGCGCCGCTTACGCCAGGCCGTGGCCACCTCGTGCAGATGCGCCTTCAATTCGGCCACACCCGGATCGCCGTCGCGTGTCGCGCAGGTGTCGAAAACCGGCACATCCTGCAGGACGCTGCCGTTCAGCAATGCCGCGATCTCGTCCTTCGCTTCCTGCAGACGCTGCGCGTCTACCCGATCCACTTTGGTCAACGCGACTGCACCGCGCTGAATGCCAAGCAACTCGACAATCGAAAGATGTTCGCGGGTTTGCGGCATCACGCCATCGTCGGCGGCAATCACCAGCAGGGCGAAGTCGATGCCGCTCGCGCCAGCGGTCATCGTATGCACGAGCTTTTCGTGGCCGGGCACGTCGATCAGACCCAGCACGTCGCCGTTGTCGAGCGGCACGTATGCATAGCCGAGTTCGATCGATATGCCACGCGCCTTCTCTTCCTTGAGGCGATCCGTGTCGACGCCCGAGAGCGCCTTCACCAGACTCGTCTTGCCGTGGTCGATATGCCCAGCCGTACCGACGATCATGCGCGCGCGCCTTTCAATTGCCCGATGAGTTGCGCTTCGTCGGCGGCTTCGAGACAGCGCAGATCGAGACGCAAAGCGTCGTCCGCGATCCGGCCGATCACCGGCCGCGCCATCTCGCGCAGCAGTTTTTCAAGTGCGAGCAATTGCCGGCCACCGCGTTTGCCATCGGCCGTCCTGACGACGAGGCCGTAGCTCGGCAGCAGATCGACCGGTAGTGCGCCGCTGCCGATCTGGCTGAACATCGGCTCGACGACGACTGCGTAGCGCTCGCCCACCGCCTGCTGCATGGCGGCCTGCACACGTTCCGCGGCAAGCCGGATATCGTCCGCGGGACGGGTCAGCAGGCGCAGCGTGGTGAGCCGCTCTACCAGCCTCTCTGGTGCACGATAGAGCTGCAGCACGGGCTCGAGAGCCGCCAGCGTCAGTTTGCCGACACGCAACGCGCGCTTGAGCGGATGCTTCTTGATCTTCGCGATCAGATCGCGCCGGCCGACGATCAGGCCGGCCTGGGGTCCGCCCAGCAACTTGTCGCCGCTGAAGGTGACCAGATCGGCGCCGGCCTCGACCGTTTCGCGCACCGTGGTCTCGCGCGGCAAGCCCCATTGGCTCAAATCGACCAGCGTGCCGCTGCCGAGGTCGACGGCCACCGCCAGGCCGCGCGCCCGCGCAAGCGGCGCGATGTCCGTGAGACTGACCTCTTTGGTGAAGCCGCTGATCGCGTAGTTGCTTGCGTGCACTTTCATGAGCAGCGCGGTCTGCGGGTTGATGGCTTCGTCGTAATCCTTCAGATGCGTGCGGTTGGTGGTGCCCACCTCGCGCAGCTTCGCGCCCGCGCGGCTCATGATGTCGGGAATCCGGAAGGCCCCGCCAATCTCCACCAGCTCGCCGCGCGACACGATGACTTCTTTCTTCGACGCCAACGCGGACAGCGTCAGCAACACGGCCGCCGCGTTGTTGTTGACCACCGTCGCCGCTTCGGCGCCGGTCAACTCGCAGATCAGTTCGTCGATCAGATCGTCGCGATCGCCGCGTTTGCCCGTGGCCAGATCGAACTCGAGGTTGGCGGGTTGGGTGAGCGCCCTCATCACTGCCTGCACGGCTTCGTCGGGCAGCAAGGCGCGGCCCAGGTTCGTGTGCAGCACCGTGCCCGTCAGATTGAACACGCTACGCAAGCGCGACTGGTTGCGGCGGCGCAGCACGGCTTCGACTGCGCTTTGAAGCCGCGCGACGTCGAGTGCGCTCACGCTCGCGTCGCCCGACTGTGCGCTGGAACGCCAGTTGTCGAGCGCCTCGCGCACGGCCGCCAGCACCTGCGTGCGGCCGAATTCGCCCAGCAGCGGCGCGAATTCGGCCGACGCCATGACTTTCTCCACCGACGGCACGCGCGCCATCAGCGCACGCAATTCCGAGCCGCTCACATCACTCACGAAACCATCCTTTCCGTCGACTGGGTTAGTCCGTTTCGCCGGACGGTTCGGGCGCATCGTCGGCCCGCTCCGGCCATAGCCATGGATGCGGCGACGCGCGCCGGTAGCCTTCCGCGCCCATCAGCAGGTCCAACGTCAGACTGGCGAGATCGTCCGCGAACGGCTCGAAATCGTAGCCCTTCGACTGGATGCCGATCTTCCGGTAAGTATGGCATTCGTCGCACGATTCCGCCTTCAGCATGGCGTTTTTCGATTCAGCCTCGCGCGTGGCCTCGTCGGCCTCCGGCGAGCCGACAGTGTGATACGCGATCCCTTTGGTGGAATCGCAGTTCGAGCATTTCGAGCGGACCATGTGCCATTCGGTCGAACACAGGCCGCATTGCAGATAGCGGTAATTGTCATATGAACCGCCCACGCGCACGATGCTCGCGACCGGATGCGAACCGCACACCGGACACAGGCCGAGGGTCTCGATGTAAGGCACTGCGCGTTTGTCGATATCGGCGGCGAGGTCGGTCCAGACGACTTGCAGCGCGGCCGCGATGAACGGCGCGCTGGCGGGATCGACTTCGTCGAAACGCTGCGCAAAGATCGCGTCGGCCTGGACGTCGAGCGTTGCCCGGTCAAGGGTTCGCAACTTGTCGAGCAGCGCGGCGAGCGGCGGCGTGAGCGGGCCGGCGGCTTCCACCTTGTCGAGCAACTGACGCAGCACATCGTGCCAGGCGGGGTCGCGCACGCCCGATAGCGCCGGTATCAGCGGCATGGAATGTTGTTGCGCGCTCGCGATCAACTCGGGGCTGGGCGGCTGGGCCTTGAATCCCGCCATGACGGCTTGCTGCGCGTCCGCCACCACGGCCATCAGGCGCAGGTAACCGGCAATCGGATTGTTCAGCGCCGCCAATTGCCGCAGACGCGCGGCGCGCGGCGCGAACACGGCCAGCCGTTCCGGCGTACGAATGCGGGGAATAGCCGTGTGATCGAGCGACTCGATGTCGCCGGCTTCAAGAATGCGTTGAACCACAGTATCGACCTCCAGAAACTAAAGAGCCGCCGCCGGTCATCGAACACGGGCGGCGGCTCGGAGCGCAGTGCGCTTCTTTTTACCGGCTTACTTGCCGATGATTTCCTTGAACCAGTTCGGATGATGCTTTCTGGCCCAACCGTAAGTCACCGTGCCGCGCGTCATCGCGCCAATCGAGCCTTTGATCCATAGCGCCGCATAAATATGCACGACGATGCCCACGATCAGTACGAACGCCGCAGCAGCATGCACCAATGCCGCCAAACGGATCACCTCGATCGGGAAATAGAACGAGAAGTAGCGCCGCCAGATCACGATGCCGCTCGCCAGCAGCGCGAGCAGGCACATCACCATCGTGAAAAATAACAGCTTTTGGCCCGCGTTGTATTTACCGATCGCTGGGAGCCGGTCTTCGCGGTTGTTGAGCACGTCGCCGATCTGCTTCATCCACTGAATGTCCGCGCGGTCCAGATAGTTGTGATGCCAGAAGCGCAACGCAAGAATCAGGAACGACAGGAACATCACGCAGCCGACAAAAGGATGCAGAATCCGCGTCCATTGGCCGCCGCCGAAGATCGCGTAGAGCCAGGACATCGCCGGATGAAACATGGCGAGGCCCGACAACGCCAGCAAGACAAACGTGATCGCGGTGATCCAGTGATTGGTCCGCTCATTCGGCGTATAGCGCTCGATCAGCCGATGGCCCTTCACGTCTCTCAGGTCATCGTGTTCAGGGTGCTTCATGGCTTGCCTCCCGGGAACGCTCTACATCATCAGCTTCATGCTCGGCTTCCAGCTCGTCCGCTTCCGACACTTCGTTCGGGCCGATCCGCGTGTAGTGGAAGAACCCGGCCAGCGCCGCGAACGCGATACCCGCGAGCGCCAGCGGCTTCGCCAAACCCTTCCATATCTGCACCATCACACTGATCTTCGGATTCAGCGGCAAGCCGTGATAGAGCGTCGGCTTGTCCGCATGGTGCAGCACGTACATGACGTGCGTGCCGCCCACACCCGCAGGATCGTACAACCCGGCGTTCTGAAAACCGCGTTCCTTCAGATCTTCGATGCGGTCCGAGGCCTGCTGCTTCATGTCCTCTTTCGTGCCGAACATGATCGCGCCAGTCGGGCAGGTCTTCACGCACGCCGGTTCCTGGCCGACGGCCACGCGGTCCGAACACAGTGTGCACTTGTACGCGCGGTTGTCCTGCTTCGAAATGCGCGGCACGTTGAACGGGCAGCCGGTCACGCAATAGCCGCAACCGATGCAGTTTTCCTCGTGGAAATCCACGATGCCATTCGTGTATTGCACGATCGCACCCGGCGACGGACACGCCTTCAGACAGCCAGGGTCCTCGCAATGCATGCAGCCGTCCTTGCGGATCAGCCACTCGAGATCGCCTTCGGGGTTCTCGTATTCGGAGAACCGCATGACGGTCCACGAATGCTCGCTGAGATCGCGCGGGTTGTCGTAAATGCCGGTGGTCGTGCCGATCTCGTCGCGCAGATCGTTCCATTCCATGCAGGCGGTCTGACATGCCTTGCAGCCAATGCACTTCGACACGTCGATGAGCTTGGCGACGGTGCCCGTTACCGGCACACGCACTTGCGGTTCGGGCAAGGTCGTGGCCGAGAGGCGTTTTATATCCAGTGATTGCAGTGCCATCTCTTTCCCTTATGCCTTTTCGACCTTGACGAGGAACGACTTGAATTCCGGTGTCTGCGAATTCCCGTCGCCCACGGAAGGCGTCAGCGTATTGACGAGATAGCCCGGCTTAGCGAGCCCCTTGAAGCCCCAATGCAAGGGCAAGCCGACGGTCTGAACTTTCTTGCCTTCGATCATCAGCGGTTTGATGCGCTTGGTGACCAGCGCAACCGCGATGATGTGGCCGCGATTGGACGACACCTTGATGCGGTCGCCCGCCACCACGCCCACTTCCTTCGCGAGGTCCTCGCCGATCTCCACGAACTGCTGCGGCTGCACGATCGCATTCAAACGCGCGTGCTTGGTCCAGTAGTGGAAATGTTCGGTCAGACGATAGGTAGTGGCCGTATGCGGGAAATTCTCGTGCGTGCCGAACGCGGCCCGATCGTCCGGGAACACGCGTGCCGCCGGACTGCTGACGACCGCCTTGTTATCCGGGTGCAGCGGGTTGTAGCCAAGCGGCGTTTCGAACGGCTCGTAGTGCTCGGGGAACGGCCCTTCGACCAGACCGTCACGCGAGAAGAAACGCGCGACGCCCTCCGGATTCATGATGAACGGGTTCATGCCGTTTTCCGGCGGCTCGTCCAACTTGAAATCGGGAACGTCCGGTCCCGACCACGTCTTGCCGTTCCACGCGATCAGCTTGCGCGTGGGATCGAACGGCTTGCCGCTGACGTCGCAGGAAGCGCGGTTGTACAGAATCCGCCGGTTCGCCGGCCACGCCCACGCCCAGTTCAGCGTGTTGCCGATGCCGGTCGGATCGGAGTTGTCGCGGCGGCCCATCTGATTGCCGGCCTGCGTCCACGCGCCGCAGAAAATCCAGCATCCGCTCGCCGTGCTGCCGTCGTCGCGCAGCTGCGCGAAGCTCGCCAGCTGCTCGCCCTTTTTGGCGAGCACCTTGGTTTTGTCGGTTGGATCGGTGACGTCGGCGAGCGCCTTGCCGTTGAACTCCATGGCGAGTTCGTCGGGTGTCGGGCTTGCCGGATCGGCGTACGGCCAGCTCATTTTCAGAATCGGATCGGGATACTTGCCGCCGTCCTTTCTATAAGCCTCGCGAATCCGCAGCCACAGCCCCGACATGATCTCGAGATCGCTCCGCGATTCGCCTGGGCCGTCCGCGCCTTGCCAGTGCCACTGCAGCACGCGGCTGGAGCTGACCAGCGAGCCGCGCTCTTCCGCGAAACAGGTGGTCGGCAGACGGAACACTTCGGTTTGAATCGACGCCGGATCGACGTCGTTGAACTCGCCGAAATTCTTCCAGAACTCCGACGTTTCCGTAGCGAGCGGATCCATGACGACGAGCCACTTCAGCTTGGCCAGACCCGCGCCGATCTTCGCCTTGTTCGGCGCCGCGGCAAGCGGGTTGAAGCCCTGCGCGATGTAGCCGTTCATCTTGCCTTGATTCATCAGCTCGAAGACCTGCAGCATGTCGTATGACTTATCGAGCTTGGGCAGATAGTCGAAACCGAAATTGTTCTCGGCCGTCGCGTTATCGCCCCACCACGATTTCATGAAGCTGACGTGAAACGCGCGATAGTTACGCCAGTAGCTCAGCTGATTCGGCCGCAGCGGCTGAGTGGCGCGCTTCGCGATGTACTCGTCGAAGTCCTGCTCGGCGTCCATCGGCAAGGTCATGTAGCCCGGCAGCAGGTTCGACATCAGGCCGAGATCGGTCAAACCCTGGATATTCGAGTGACCACGCAGCGCATTCATGCCGCCGCCCGCGATGCCGATATTGCCCAACAGCAATTGCACCATCGCGCCGGTGCGGATGATCTGCGCGCCGATCGAATGATGGGTCCAGCCGAGTGCGTAGAGGACCGTACCGGCACGCCCTGGGACGGCCGTCGATGCCAGCATCTCGCAGACCTTGAGGAACTTCTCTTTAGGCGTGCCGCAGCTTCGTTCGACCTGCTCGGGCGTGTAGCGCGAGTAGTGCTGCTTCATCAACTGATAAACGCAGCGCGGATGTTGCAGCGTCGGGTCGACCTTGGCGAAGCCGTCGTCGCCGCGCTCGTAGTCCCAGGTTGTCTTGTCGTAGCTTCGCTTGTCGGCGTCGTAGCCGGAATAGAGACCGTCTGTAAACGAGAAATCCTCACGGACGATGAACGGCATGTCCGTGTAGTTCTTCACATACTCGTGCTGGATCTTGTCGTTGGTGAGCAGATAGTTGATCACCCCGCCCAGGAACACGATGTCCGAGCCGGTCCGAATCTGCGCATAATAGTCCGCCACCGAGGCCGTGCGCGTGAAGCGCGGATCGACCACGATCAACCTTGCCTTGCGATGCGCCTTCGCCTCCGTGACCCACTTGAAGCCGCACGGGTGCGCCTCGGCTGCATTGCCGCCCATCACCAGAATCACGTCCGCGTTCTTGATGTCGACCCAATGGTTCGTCATCGCTCCACGGCCAAACGTCGGGGCAAGACCTGCCACCGTCGGGCCGTGTCAAACACGTGCTTGATTGTCGAATGCGAGCATGCCAAGACTGCGCGCAGTCTTGTGTGTCAAATAACCCACTTCATTGCTACCGGCCGATGCTGCAAGCATGCCGGTAGTCAGCCACCGGTTGACCTTCTTGCCGTCTTCCGTCGTTTCGATGAAGTTGGCATCGCGATCTTCCTTCATCAATTTCGCAATGCGGTCCAACGCGTCATCCCATGCAATGCGCTTCCATTCATTCGAGCCGGCCGCGCGATACTCCGGATACTTCAGACGACTCGGGCTATGAATGAAGTCGATCAGGCTCGCGCCCTTCGGGCACAACGTGCCGCGATTGACGGGATGATCGGGATCGCCCTCGATGTGGATGATGCTGGCCTTGGCGTTCTTGGCGTTGTCGCCGAGTCCATACATCAGGATGCCGCAGCCTACCGAGCAGTACGGACAGGTGTTGCGGGTTTCGGTCGTACGCGACAACTTGTACTGACGGACTTCCGCTAACGCGGGTGCCGGCGAGAAGCCCATGAGGGCGAGACTCGATCCAGCTAGCGTGGTGGCAGAAACCTTCAGAAATTGTCGCCGGGACATGTGGGTCATGTAATGGCCTCGGCTCTTTTTGGGGATACTGATAATGATTATAGAGGCCGCAATAGAGTCGCGCATTCATAAAGAACACCATCTGGAGAAAAGACAAATATGAAACACTGCAGCCGGTATTGGGGTGTAGGCATTCTTTCTGCTGCTTCTAACGTACTGATGTGACATGAGTCAGTGCCGACCCTGGATCAATTGCACACCATGACTTCCCAATACGACTTCCCTGCCTTTTCTTCTGCCAATTGCCCGTCTGCTATCCGCAATTCTTACTGCGCGCGGAAATCAAACAGGTCATTACGTATCGTTTCATTCGTCGTTTTAATCGCGCTGGGTATAGCACTTCTCATTGCCAGTTCATTCAGCGTCGCGCAGATCACGCAGGGCAACGGCTCCTCACAGCAGGACAACCGTAGTTCGGCAATGGGTTCGACGCCCGATCCGTCCGCGTCGATGGTGCATGAATCGAACAAGCCGCAAACGAAAGATGGAAGTTCGACGGGCGCGCGCGGAAAAACGGCGCAGCCAGGTCACCAGACCCAAGGCGCCGGCGGTTTCGAGAATGGGCTCTACGGCACGGGAGCTGGCAGTAACAAGTGACCTCGACGTTGCACATCGAGCACCCGCCGGCCTAACTTACGTTGCATAAATGAACGTGCGTTGCACAGCGGCGCGCTGCGGCATGCCGGCATAACCCTCATAATGCGGTCATTCGTAGCCTGAAACAGCGCCACCATGACCGACACTCAACCCAACACCCGCCCATCGCCGCGCCTGACCAGCCTCTCTCACGGCGGCGGATGCGGCTGCAAGATCGCGCCCGGCCTGCTCGCCGATCTGCTCAAGCGCAGCGCGCCACTGCCGTTCTTTCCCGACCTGCTGGTCGGCAACGATACCGCCGACGATGCCGCCGTCTACAAGCTCAACGACGAGCAGGCGATCGTCGCCACCACCGACTTCTTCATGCCGATCGTCGACGACCCGTTCGACTTCGGCCGCATCGCCGCGACCAATGCGCTGTCCGATGTCTACGCGATGGGCGGCAAGCCGATCATGGCGCTGGCGATCGTCGGCATGCCGATCAACGTTCTGCCGCACGACGTGATCGCGGCCGTGCTCAAGGGCGGCGAATCGGTGTGCGCGGAGGCGGGCATTCCGCTCGCCGGCGGCCATTCCATTGACTCGGTCGAGCCGATCTACGGCCTCGTCGCGATCGGCGTGGTCGATCCGAAGCGGGTGAAACGCAATGCGGGCGCGCAAGCGGGTGACGTGCTGATTCTCGGCAAGCCGCTGGGCGTCGGCATTCTCTCGGCGGCACTCAAGAAGGATCAGCTCGACGCCGCCGGCTATGCCGCGATGATCGGCGCGACCACCAAGCTCAATCGCCCGGGCGCGGAGCTGGCGAGACTGGACGGTGTGCATGCGCTGACGGACATCACCGGTTTCGGTCTGCTGGGTCACACGCTCGAACTCGCGCGCGGCTCGAACCTGACCGCCCGCGTGCGTTATGCGGATCTGCCGTGGCTACCCGACGTGATCCGCCTCGCGCAAGCGGGTATTTATACTGGCGCGTCGGGCCGCAACTGGGACGCCTACGGCAAAGACGTCGTTTTGACGTCCTCATTGCCGTCGACCGCGCGCGCCCTGCTCACCGATCCGCAAACCTCGGGGGGCCTGCTGGTGTCCTGCGCGCCGCACGCTGTCGATGAAGTGCTCGCGCTGTTCCATGCCGACGGCTTTGGCGAAGCTCGCGTGATCGGCGAAATGGTCAGCGGAGAAAGGCGTGTCGAGGTGATCTGAGGCACGCACGAGCGACAGCGTCGCCGGCCGGTATTGACGGCGCGTGCGATAATTTCGTCTTTGCCGTCGCTCGTTTTGCCGCCTTCCCCTTGAAAAATCTTCTCGTCAGCCTCGAAAAAGCCGGTGATTTCGACGAAATCATCGATGTGCGCACGCCCCTCGAGTTCGCCGAAGACCACATTCCGGGCGCGCTCAATGCCCCCGTACTGAGCAGCGAAGAACGGGTACTGGTCGGCACGACTTACAAACAGGTATCGGCGTTCGAAGGCACGCGTATTGGCGCGGCGCTGGTTGCGCGCAACATCGCGCATCATCTGGAAGAGACTTTTGCCGACCGGCCGCGCAACTGGCGCCCGCTGATCTATTGCTGGCGCGGCGGAAAGCGCTCGGGCTCGGTCACGACACTCTTCAACATGATCGGCTGGCCGGCGCGTCAACTCGACGGCGGCTATAAAAGCTATCGTCGCGCCACACTCGCTACGCTCGACAGCCAGCCGAAGACCTTCCGCTACATTGCACTCGTGGGCCCGACGGGCAGCGGCAAAACCCGCCTGCTGTCGGCCTTGAACCAGGCGGGCGCGCAAACGCTGGACCTCGAGGCGCTGGCTTCGCATCGGGGTTCGTTGCTCGGCGCATGGACCGGTGTGCCGCAACCGTCGCAAAAGCGTTTCGACACGCTGCTCGCCACCGCGCTGAGCGCGTTCGATCCCGCGCGGCCGGTCTTCGTCGAAGCGGAAAGCCGGCGCATCGGGTCGATTGCGCTGCCGCTTGCGCTACTCGACACGTTTCACCAGGGCGCCTGTGTCGAAGTGCTGTCGAGCCGCGAAGATCGCGCGGCTTTTCTGTTGCACGACTACGCGCACCTGTTCGACGATCCCGCTTCGCTCAAAGGGCAGTTACAGCGCCTGATCGGCTTGCATAGCCGTGAGCGTGTCACCGGTTGGCTGCAACTCGTGGATCAGGACAGCCGCGCCGAACTCGCCGGCGAGTTGATCGAGCGACACTACGATCCGGCGTATGCCCGCAGCAGCCACCAGCATTTCGCGCAGTTGCCGCACGCGTTGCAGTTGAATTTCCGCCCGAACGATGTCGATATCGTCGAACAGGCGGAAGCGCTGCTGGCGCAGCTCGACAAGAGCGCGCTCGCTGTCATCTGATTAAAAACCAACGTTTAAAACCACCATGCAATCAACCCTTCGTCAGCCCCGCGTCGCAGCCGGCTGGATCGTGTTTCTGCTGATCGCGGTCGTCGGCCTCTTCTACGTGAAGTGGTTTCCGTACTACAACCGCGCGTTCGTCGCGGCGAGCCAGCATTCCATCGGCAAGTCGATTCTGATGGGGACCTCGGCAAGCGCGCCGGCGGCATCGTGGCAAGCGGCGATCGACTACGCGCTTGCCTACGGCAAGGCCATCTGGCAAGCGATGGTGCTCGGTCTGCTGCTGGGCTCGGCGGTGCAGGCGCTGATTCCGCCGCAATGGGTCGCGCGCGCGCTCGGCCGGAGCGATTTCAGCAGCGTGGTGAAGGCCGGCCTGATGTCCTTGCCGGGCATGATGTGCACGTGCTGCGCGGCGCCACTGGTGGCCGGCCTGCGCGCCCGTCAGGCGGCGCCGGGCGCGGCGATCGCGTTCTGGCTGGGCAACACCGCGCTCAATCCGGCCACGCTGATTTTCATGGGTTTCGTGCTCGGCTGGCAGTGGATGGGCCTGCGACTCGTGCTCGGTATCGTGATGGTGTTCGGCCTGGGCTATCTGGTGAATCGCATGGTGACGCCGCAGGAAGCCGAGGCGTCGCGTGGCGCCATGGCGCAACTGGTTGTCGACGACGTGCCCGGCACCGCGTTCACGCGCTGGCTGAAAATCCTCGCCTCGATGACGCTGCGTCTGGTGCCCGAATACATCGTCCTGGTGCTCATTCTCGGCGCGGCACGCACCTGGCTGTTCCCGCACATCGGTCCGAATATCGACAACAGCCTGCTGTGGATCATCGCGCTGTCGATTGCCGGCACGTTGTTCGTGATCCCGACCGCGGGCGAAGTGCCGATCATTCAGGCGATGCTGGCCTTCGGCATGGCAGCCGGTCCGGCCGGCGCGCTGCTGATGACGCTGCCGCTCATCAGCGTACCGTCGATGGCGATGCTCGGCCGCTCGTTCCCGAAGCGCGTGCTCACGGTGGTGGCGCTCGCGGTGGTCGTATGCGGCGTGGTGAGCGGGCTGCTGGCCATTGCTTTAGGACTGTGAATCATGAAACGTATCGCGGCTTTTTCCCTCTCCACCTGGTCGGCGGCCGGTCTGCTTTACTTCGGCCAGCATTCCGTCGCGTTGATCATGGTCAGCGGCGTCGTCGTACTGGCCGGTTTCGATTTGCTGCGGCCTTGAGATCGTCTTAAGCAGACAGCGCGTCGCGAATCGCGGTGAGCCATCAAGCCACGGCATGCGCGCTTGGGTCCACGTGACCGAGTGTGCGATCGCCAACGTAGCTCGAACGGCCATGGCGCGGATGCATCGACGCGGTCTGCGATGCGCCTTCGGTTGCTGCGCCGACGGCCGCTTTCAATGCGGCTTCGATGTCGTCTGGCTTGGCGAGCGCGGACTGTAGCGCGTCGGCAGCGGGTTTCAGTGCATCGACCATGATGCGCGCGCCACGATGCTCAATTCGCTCGACGGCGTGCCACCAAGGTGGTCCACCAGCAAAGCCACTCGCTCACCCGATTGCAGTGACAGGTCGTTGATGATCTTCGCCAGCAGTTTGCCGACGATGACGTCGGCTGACTCCAACGCCCGCGCGCAACGCCGGGTTCGCCGTGAATGCCCAAACCCCATTCGATTTCACCGTCCGCCAACTCAAAGCCGGGGTTCCCGGCCGCCGGGACGGTGCAAGGTGTGAGCGCGACCCCCATCGTGCCGAGCGACGCGGCCAACTCACGCGCGATCTGCGCGACGTCGGGCAACCGACGCCCAGCCGCGGCAGCGGTTTTGTGGACCAGCACCGTCCCCGCGAGGCCGCGTCGGCCCGCATGGTCGCCACTCGCCACTCGCCGCGAGCGCGATGTCGTCGGCGACGGTCACCATCTCGATGGAGACGCCCTCGGCGCGCGCGATCGCTGCCGCGAGGCCGAAGTTGAAGCGATCGCCCGAGTAGTTCTTCACGATCAGCAAGGCACCTGCCGGGCCGGCCACCGCGCGGATGGCGTCGAGCACGGCGTCTGTCGATGGCGACGTGAAGACCTCGCCCGCCACCGCTGCGCTCAGCATACCGGCGCCCACATAGCCGCCGTGTGCGGGTTCGTGGCCCGAGCCGCCGCCCGAAATGAGCGCGACTTCACTGCGAGCAGCGATGGCCTCGGCGTCCGCACGCACGACGATCATGCCGCCCGCAATAGCGAGAGCGCGGGATTGAGCGCGACGAGGCCATCGAGCATGTCGGGGACGATCGTGGAGAGGTCGTTGATGAGCCTCCTCATTGCGTCGGCGTCCCTGGAGTCTGCCCGCGTTCTGATTGCCTGTGGTCGTACTTGCGGTTGCGTTGAGCGCGCGGGACGGTTTATTCGGATGCGAAAGCGGAAGGCTCAACTTTACAGCGCATTGGCGAATGCGTTAGCGCAGTACGACAAGCTGAAATAGGAGACGAAGCCGAGGGGAAACTGCTGGCTAGCACACGCGAAAAACCGTGCGCTAAGTGATACGTAGACAGGATCGTGGACGAAAGCATAATGCTTTCGTCCACGTCACTGATGCGTTGGTAGGCTCGATTGGATTCGAACCAACGACCCCCACCATGTCAAGGTGGTGCTCTAACCAACTGAGCTACGAGCCTTTAGAGGCGCGAATTATAGAGACTCCGCGAGCACAGCACAAGCTTAAATCGCTACTTACGTAAATGATCGTGACTTGCCTGGTCGCATAGCATTTCGACGAGGTTTAAACGTTGCGCAATCTTCCTGATCGCGGCAGCTTGGGTTCCCGCTTTATGCGTTTTGAAGGTGTCAGCGACGCGCTGGCAGACCTGTATCGATCGGACTCGAGACTGGGCCGCGTGGGGTTTCAACTTGATCGTGTCGCGGCGTGGTGTTGCGGGGCTCAACCTTTTAGCGTCCGCGCCGTTATTGCATCTGCACAGGTACTAACATTGGATCTTCATGCCCCAACCTATTCCCTTATCACGCAACACTGGCGCTGCGCGCGCGCGACATGCCAAGGCGATGCTGTTGCCGATCGCCCGGCAGACCGCCGACGACCTCGCGTTGCGGGTACATCTGGCGCTCGACGCGCTGCGCCGCGGCGCCGGCAGCATGACTGACGCGCAAACGTTGACGCAGACCATGCTGCTGACCGGTTTTCTCGCGGAGTCGGGCTTTGGCTCGGCCACCGGCGAACAACTCGGAGCCGCAGAGCGCGCTATTTCGACGGTATTCGATACGGGTCGGGAGACCGGCGAGTGGAGACTCGACGATGATGGGTTCACGCTCTTTGCAGCGGTCGCTGGCAATTATGACGAACAACTGCATCACTCCCCGCTTTGGGCCATTACCGACGCCAGCGAAAGACTCGACCGCTTTACCGCGGGCCTGTCTTATCAGATGCCGGTGAAAAAACGGGCTTAAGCAAATGTATCGAACCGACGGGGAATGCTTCGTCGGTGAAATAGCGGCAAGTGAAAGGCGTTTTGCGCCGGCTGGGATGTAGTGTGGGCTGTTAAACGCAAAAACCCCACCTTGAAGGGGTGGGGTTTCTGTTTGCTGCTTGGGAGCCTGACGATTACCTACTTTCACACGGGAATCCGCACTATCATCGGCGTGGAGTCGTTTCACGGTCCTGTTCGGGATGGGAAGGGGTGGTACCGACTCGCTATGGTCATCAG